>NZ_JAJBBR010000005.1 GCF_020532555.1 Microvirga lenta
CCGCCGCTTGGCCAAGGATTGGGAGGGCCTGCCGGCTACCACCGAGACGTGGATCTACCTCGCCATGAGCCGCCTCATGACCAAAAGGTTAGCCCATGCAGCAGCTTAATTTCCAGACACCCTCTAGCGTCCAGGCGCATCAATTGAGGCGAGCTTAGCGCATCTTGCTTCGAGTGGGCACTGAGACTTTGCCGACGCGACACCTTAGCTTCCGCCTCGTCCGTTTCATTCCTTGTTAGATAGGGCGTGAGCCGCCGGAGAGGAAAGGAACCTAGAGTATCAGGCGTGCCCCAAGTGGAACTCGCGCTTCCGACATTCTACGCTTTTTGTGCGACGACGACCCGGCTTCCTCCAATTGGCCATGACATCCCGCGTGCCGTCAGTCCGACCTCGGCGCGCAGAACCATTGTCAGAATTCTGTTCAACATGGACGATATATCGAACTCCTGACGGACGCTCGCGCGCGCATCGGACTTCCCGGCATTCCTCCGCACCCTAAGGCGACTGACAGCCATGAGCGGAAGAAGCAGCGCCGTGTAGCTTGTGCTGAAAACGACCCGGAATCCTGCCGCCTTTAGCTTGGCCTGAAGTTCGCCGCGCTCATACCGCCTTTCATGGTAGGCTACTTCGTCCGCTACACTCCAAAGTGAGGGGTGTTGTGGAACCGTCGCTATGAAAGTTCCGCCCAGAGCCAACGCCCTGTGAATTTCTGAGAGGACAAGTTGATCGTCTGCAATGTGCTCGAGAACGTCGAACGCGCCTATCAGATCGAAAGTGTCTGAGAATGGCAGTCGGCGTGCGTCAACCTGGAGCAACTCGACGCTTGCTGGCAGGCGCGGCCTAGCATGGGCGAGGCCGCTAGGGTGGATTTCAGTGCCAACGATCCTATCCCACTCCCGCTCACGGGCCATTGCATTGATGACATTGCCCGAACCGCACCCAATCTCGAGGAAGCTTTTCGCTCCTATTGCATATTTGTTTGCGAGATCGACGATCAGCTTGCGGCGTGCCGCAAACCAGAAGTGCTCGATTTCCGCGCAAGCGAGAAAGTCGAAATCCTTAGGATCGAAGCCCGAGATCGTATCCGCCAAATCAGGTGCCGTGAGCGTGATCCCGTCGCGGTGTGGCGCCTGATAGGAGCAGTCCGCGCAGGTCCAGTCTACAGGCCATATAGCCTCCCCCTTCGTGATTCGGGATGCGGAGCGGCAGTTCGGGCACAGACGTTCAGCTCCCATGATCATCTCTGCTCTGTGAATTGGCAACATCTCGAATTACCTGGACAAGGCAGAGAGGGAGACCCCCAGAACGATGAGAAAGAGACCCGTGGCCTGCATAAGGGGTATCCGCCCCCCGAAAGCCAGCACGGCCGCGACAGGCACCAGAACGAACGATAGCGCCATCAGGGGATAGGCATACGCCAAGGGAAGCTTCTGGAGAACGAGCATATAGGCTATGCTCGCTAGGAACGCTCCCGCAAGTCCGCTAAGCACCCATAGGTCGGTCAGCATCGCGAACACGAAGCCAAACCGCCCCTCCACATGAGAATTCGCCGTATGCCAATCGGCGCGCCACTTGGTCACGAGTTGGCCATAGATCGACAGGCCTAACGTTGCGGCAATCCAGAAAATGCGATCCATAAAAGCCTTCTAGAAATCAACCTGTCATTAACTCGGCCTTCCGGTACCAGAGGAGACGCCGAGCAGCAAGAGTCGCGGAATAAGCGCCCTCATTTTCAATTGTCCCTTTGTTTAGGCAACATCCGACGGCCATGATGCTTTCTTGATCCCACGAATTCCGAGAAATCCAGCGCAGCTTAGCTCAACTGCCTCGCTCCTCCGTCCGGCGCCAGCACGTGCAATCCTGGTCTGCCCCATATTATTTGGAAGGAAAACTGGATCTGCGTACTTTGAGCCCTATCCGATACTCACTCGTTTGGCGAGCGCATCGTCAGGAGCGGACAACCGGATCTTTTTTGTTGGCGCGGAATTCCATTCTGCGCAATGCGCTAGCGCCATTCCTCACGAGGATGGCATGGCTCCTGGTTGCGCCGAACTGATGATATAGAGAGCAGAGTAAGAACCACTAGCAAGCTCTCTAGCCAACCTTTTTGTTACGAGACCTATAGTACTGTGCAAGATCTGTCGGAACCTGTACATCGTAGCCAAGAAGCTGGCGCACCTTTGGGTCAGCTGTGTAGTCGAGACCCAGCACGCTCGGAAGATCGATCTGTGGCTTGATCAGCGGAATAGTATAGACGTGGTTCACGCCGCGGCGCTCACGCCCGGTGCGATTGATACCTCCGGAGTGGAAGACCATGCAATCCAGGACGATGAAGCTGCCGGCTGGAGCCGGAGCTTGGACCTGGAGGGCTTCGACGACCTCATCGGACGGAAAGAGCTCCTCCTTGTGGCTGCCAGGAACCACGAAGGTAGCCCCGTTCTCGGCCGTGAACGGATCCAGGCAAAATAGGGCATTGATGGCGAGGGGCCGGGACGAGACGAAATGCTGGTACGGCAGGTCGCGGTGATAGGCGCCCTGGTTGTACCTTGCGGAGTTGCCAGGATTCACGATGCCGTTCTGCTGGTTCAGGATGACGTAGTCGCCGACCATCCGGCGGCATATATCGAGAATAATCGGGTTCGTGGCAAGATCGAGAAACAGCTTATCGTACAGCATCGGGACGCGCACTGTATTGTGCTCGTCGATCGCCTCCAGCGCCTCCCGTCCACCGAACTGCTTTTGCATTTCGGTGCGTGCGCCGTCGAAGGCAGCGCTGAACTTGGCGATCTCGTCCGGTGTATACCCCCCATCGACCACGGCGTACCCTAGGAGCTTCAACTGTTCTATCGCCCTCTCGACCGCGGTGGTCGACCGGCGCTGCTCCTTGATGCCATACCGCACGAATGTGGACATCTAGTTCTCCCGCGGACCGAAAATTCATTTGCCCGGCGCCTCTATAGACACTAATCGGTTTGTCTGCAACTTGATGTCATCCGCCCCGGCCCCCTGCGGCAGTAGGCCGAGGCCCTGCCCAGAGTCCGGTCGAGCCTCATGCCCGACGTGAAAATCATGATTGAACTGAGCATCGTCGTCCCAATCTATCGCTGCAAGGCGAGCTTGCGAGAACTGCACCGACGTCTGACAGCCGTTCTTCCGAGCATCGTGACGAGCTACGAGATTGTTTTCGTAGACGATGCCTGCCCCGAGAAGTCGTGGCTAGAAATCACGGCGCTCGCGAAGGAAGACCCACATGTCGTAGGCGTCAGACTGACCCGCAACTTCGGCCAGCACCTCGCGATCACGGCGGGCCTCAAGGAGGCGCGGGGAAACCATGTCGTCGTTATGGACGGCGATCTTCAGGACCCTCCCGAGGCAATCCCTGCCCTTTGGGAAGTAGGCACAAGAGGCGTTCCTATCGTTTACGCCCGCCGACGCAGCCGGCACCAGTCCGCGACACGGATGTCTGCCGGACAACTCTATTTCAAATTTCTAAGATATATTTCCAAGTGGAACATCGACCCGTCCTACGGCACCTTTACCTTACTGAACCGGCGGGTCGTCGACGCCTATCTTGAGTTCTCGGAACCACACCGGCATTACCTGTTCATCCTGTACTGGCTTGGCTTTGAAGGGCGCGCTGTCGATATCGAGCGCGACACAAGAAAGGCCGGCACCTCGAGCTACCGGCTCTCGTCCTTGCTGAGGCATGCTTTCCAAGGAGTTCTCTTCTTCTCGAACTCCATGTTCATGCCGATCGCATGGGCTATCACGGCCATGCTTCTTATCAGCTTCGGAGCGATGATCTTCAGCCTCTTCGACCTATCGATAACCGTGACAGGTCAGAAGATCCTAACATTCGGAGCCGGAATGTTCGGGGCTCTAGTTTCCGGTGTCTTCTTCATTATGGGACTCTATCTGGCGGCCCTGTTTGTCGTACTGAAGCGCCGCCCTCTGTTCATCGTCGCCGAGCGTGTTGGCCAGCCTGAATCGAGTACATAGAGCACCCTTCAGCAAAGCGGATCTGGTTCGCCGCCAAGAGCGCGCCATGCCGCAGAAGAGTTTTGGCCGCACGCCAGTGAAGACAGTTCTTGTGCATCGTGCGGAGCCGAAAGTCCGCGTACGCGAAGAATGGACTTGCCTTGCTGGGATCAATCCGATGCTCCTTTCGAACAAGGAACGCATTGTGCGGAACTGTGTCGCACTCCCCTCACTCGCCGCGTCACATAGTGCGCGGGAGTGTCGCAATCCCTCACCCGTCGCCGGAGATCAGATCATCCCAAGACACGACCAGGTTCCCGTCCCTCACGAGTCGGTCCCTTAACGTCTTTTGCAGGTCTGGCCGCACAGCGAGGAGCAACTTTCGGCTGCGAGCCTCCGGCGGAGCACTGTAGCGCCTGACCGGTTTGCCGTCGAACTCCCCATCCACGTCGGCGTAGATGCCCTGGACGTGGGACCAAGCCCGCGGCGCGTATGTTCTGAGAAGTTGCGCATTCTCTCCGAATCCGAACGCGAAGACCCCATCCCCCCCCCGCAACCTAGGTTCTAGCGTACCGTCGAGGTGCTTCCACGATTCGAGGAATTCTGCGCGAGCCTCCGCCAGCATCTGGGCATCGAATGAACCGGGACAATCCCCCCCCTCCTCGGCGGCGAGCACGAATGAATGGAAGGGCCCGATCACGGCGGGCGCCGGCGTGTGGGAAAGGATCCGTAGCCCGGCCCTAGCCGCGATATGCCTCATTGCCGCATAGGTGATGCTGTGAATGTGGTCGTAGATCAGCAACTCTGTCGACGGCCGGTCACCGTCGGGACATGCGATGAAGAGCCTGCCCCCGCTCTTGATGCCGGAGGCCGCCCTCCTTAAGAAAGCGACCGGGTCCGCAACGTGTTCGATGACGTTGATGGAGATAATGAGATCTGCTTCTAGGCTGGACATGTCGTATTCGTCGAGGAAGGCGGTCTCAACGTCGTATCCGGCCGCACGACCCAACGCTGCCGCAGCGTCGACAGGGTCGATCCCTCTCAGACGCCAAACCGCACCTCCCTTGGCAAGTTGCGCCAGCAGGGAGGCGTTACCGGCTCCGATATCGAACGCCGACAATCTCTCCTCCCTCGGGAAGAACGAAAAAATCCAATCGGCGTAAAGGCGCTGTCTCCGGCTTAGGAACTCGTCGTCCAAGGGCAACGCCGCCAGCTTGTAGTCGCCGTCGTAAATCCTTTTAATCTCAAGCTCTTGTAATAACCTCTGGTGGCGGACTAAGCCGCATCCGGCACAGCTCGCCTTTGCAAGTCCTTCCGGGAAGAGACGGCCGTCCGACAGCATACTTCTCGGCTGAGCCGGCAGTTGCACCCAGTCCCGTCCGGCGCATGCCGGGCATGCGAGCCCGTCCGTTCCGTTCACATCTACAGCCATGGTTCTGAGAACTTGCACAATGACCCGATTTCCGACGTCACGCCAGAGCCGCCAGATGATTTCGTGCTGGCGCGTAATATTCCTGGCGATGTCCGGCCGAGCGATATCCTTAATTTGACACGATCTAGACCAACCTCAATATATTGGCAATAACCGCTACTATATTTTGCTTCAACGGTTCGTCGGTGGATGAAGGGTGCCCGCCCTGCCTCCCGCGTACGGGGAGCAGTTCACGTCACCTTCGAGGGCAGCGCTTAAGGGTAGACGGCCCTGAAAACGACTGATAGGGGCACAGGAAGACGGAATACCACCCAAGATAACCCCGCAAGGCATGGACAGGCGACTCATAGTGGATACGACGGCGCGCAATCAAGCACATCGTGCGAGCCTCCGGTTCGCACCCAGCGGTGTTCTCGCCCAAGGAGAAGCATCGGATGGTTCTCAAAAGTGCAAGTCTACTTTTGAATCTAGTGCTTTAGGCCGGAAGCCAGCTTCCGGCGAGAAGCGGATCGCCATTGTTCAATCGGCATACATCCCTTGGCGCGGCTTCTTCGACATGATTGGCCGATGCACGGAGTACGTGATCTTCGACCAGGTGCAGTTCGCCAAGAGGCATTGGCACAACCGGAACTGCATCAAGACGGCTTCCGGGGTTCATTGGCTGACGATCCCAGTCCTGTCGAAGTCCCGATTCGAGCAGCCCATCGATCAGGTCCAGATCGCCGAGCCCTGGGCGGAGAAGCACTGGCGCGGGATTGAGCTTGCCTATCGGCGCGCCCCGTATTTCGAGACGACGAGTTCTTTCCTGCGACCTCTTTACGAGAGGGCCGCCACGGAGCGCCGCCTGACCGACGTCAACGAACTGTTCCTGTGTGCCCTATCGCAACGACTCGGCCTGAAGACCAGCATCTCCCGCGACACGCAATACCCCGCGGTCGGAGCCAAGTCCGAACGGCTTCTGTCCATCTGTCTCGCCGCGGGAGCGACCCATTATATCTCTGGCCCTTCGGCGAAGGACTATCTCCGGGAAGAGATGTTCGCCGAACATGGCATCGCGGTCGAATGGATGGATTATTCGGACTATCCGGCCTATTCGCAGCTGCACGGCCCCTTCGAGCCGTTTGTCAGTGTTATCGATCTTCTTTTCAATCTCGGTGAGGATACCCCCCGTTTTCTGGGAGTCTGGTCCGAATCGGTACAGGCATGAGGATATCATTCGTCACGACGATCTACAGGAGCGCAGGGGCGATCGCCGAGTTCAGGCGACGGGCGATCCTTGCCGCCCAGGCGATCGGCTGTGATTACGAGGTCGTCCTCGTCAATGATGCGAGCCCCGACAACGGTCTAGAGATCGCCCGGGAGCTCGCCGAGGAGGATTCAAAGGTCTCTGTCATCGACCTGTCGAGGAATTTCGGTCAGCATCGCGCCCTGTGGACGGGCATGGCCCACGCAACGGGCGACCTCGTCATGATCCTGGACGGAGATCTTGAAGAGGACCCAATGTGGGCGGTTACGTTCCACGAGACGATGACCTCGAACCGGGCCGATGTCGTCTACGGCGTCCAGGAGAGTCCCAAAGGATCAAAGGTCTATCGTCTGGGGCGGAACACCTTCTACAGAATGCTCGACGCGCTGACGACGTTCAACTTTCCCAAGGATGTCACGACAGCGCGGCTCATGACACGCCGCTATATCGATGCGATTAGGCTCTTCGAGGAACGGGAACTGTTTCTGGTTGGAATTATGCATGTCGCCGGGTTCTCGCAGATCGGCGTACCCGTGAAAAAGCTGAGCCTTTCGAAGACCACGTACAACTATAGAAAGCTGATCCCGCTCTTCCTCAGCAGCGTCACGTCCTTCTCCGTCTCGCCGCTGTTTCTCATTTTTATTTCGGGCGTCGTCATCTTCTTCACATCATTGCTATTCATTGCTCTTCTGGTAGCGGCGAAGCTTCTAGGGGGCATCGGCGTCGAAGGCTGGATTTCCGTCATGGCTGTGGTCAGCCTGTCCCTGGGGCTCAACGTACTGGTCAACGGCATCATCGCAATTTATCTCGCCACCATATTCCTCGAAGTGAAGCGCCGCCCACTGACGATCGTTCGGGACGTATACCGTTCGGACAAGGAAGACACATGACGACGAACGCCCCTAGACTTCTCGCTCAGGTCGCCGAATATTACGACGATAAGGCACGCACCTATGGGGCGACCCCGAAGGGCGCGGACTGGCGCGACGCGGAAAGCCAGGAACTGAGGTTCCTCGAACTGGCCAAGGTGCTGCGCGGGGCGCGGACTGGCTCCATTGCCGAAGTCGGATGCGGTTGGGGAGCATTTCCGCTCTGGGCGCAGCGGCACAGCCTCGACCTCGATTACACCGGCTACGACATCTCGGAGGTGATGCTGCGGGAAGCTGAGTCCGTCTGCGGGGCCCTGCCCAATGTTCGCTTTGCGAAGGGAGACAGGCCGGATGCCATGGCGGATTACGTCGTTGCCAGCGGGATCTTCAACGTCCGCTTCGATGCCCCAAACGACAACTGGCTTGATCTCGTCCGCTCAACGATCGACAACATGTACGAGAAGGCCAGGATCGGTATCGCATTCAATTTCCTGACAGGCTTCTCCGACCGGGACCGTATGGAGGCACGGCTGTATTACGCCGATCCAGGGGCGATCCTGAACTACTGCATTGGCCGATTCGGGCGGCATGTCACCCTTAATCATGATTACGGCCTTTATGAATTTACCGTGCTCGTTTGGAAGGGGAATGCCTGAGACCGGAGGCGGCGCTCGGATGCCATCGATTCCATTCATCGCCTAATGGGCATGATTGTCGGCAAGATGATACAGGAACGACCGCAGCTCTGGCGCCCTCTCGGACGCGTTTGGAAGCCGGCCCAACTTGCCGACTGGGGCGTGAGTCATGCGGCCTACCCGACCGCGCTGCCGCTGCCGGATGGAAGCGTGAGGGTCTATTTCTCGACACGTGACGTTGAGGGACGTTCTCATCTTGCTTCGATAGACATTGCTCTCGACGGCAGCAGGTTCGAGATCCTGAGCGCACCGTCCGGTCCCCTCCTCTCACCGGGCCCCCGGGGTTCCTTCGATGCAGATGGTGTGACCGTCACATCCCTCATCCGTCGCAAGGACAAGATTCTTGCCTATTACCTCGGATGGACAGTCGGCAAATCCGTGCCGTTCACCAACACGATCGGCTTGGCAATCGCCGACCAGGACGCCCCTGCATTCTCACGCCGGTTCAACATCCCGGTCGTCGGGCGAAGCGAGGCAAATCCACTCACACTGGGCTACCCTTGGGTCACCGAGATAGATGACGGCTACCGGATGTGGTTCGGAAGCCATCTTTCCTGGGGTGAGGGTTGGATGGACATGATTCATGTCGTGAAGTCGGCGATATCACGGGACGGCGAGGTCTGGGAGTCGGAGAGCGGAATTGTCATTCCCCTCGCGGGGGCGGCAGAGCCGCAGGAGTTCGCGGTCTCGCGGCCGGTCGTCCTCAGAGGCGGCGGCGGGTGGTCCATGTGGTACGCCCGCCGCTTCGCGCAGTACAAGCTCGGATATGCGTGGTCATCCGACGGCCGCAATTGGATCAGGCGCGACCACCTCGTCAGCTTTACGCGATCTCCCGAAGAGTGGGAGTCTGACGCCCGCACCTATCCATGCGTCTTCGAACACCGGGGGCGAATCTATATGCTCTACAACGGCAACGGCTATGGTCGGGAAGGCTTCGGCATCGCTCTTCTCAACGAATGACACGAGCTCAAATACCGGACAGGAAAATGGACCTGCGATGCGGAGTGGGCGATCCTGGCGCCCCTCCTGGCCCCTACGACCCGCCGCGGGCGGCCCCGCAAGCATGACCTGCGGCTGGTACTGAATGCCGTCCTCTATGTCCTGCGCGGTGGCGAGCCCTGGCGGCTGTTGCCACACGAGTATCCGCCTTGGCAGAGCGTGTATGATCACTTCCGGCGATGGCGCCAGCGCGGCACGTGGCGGTCCATCAATGATGCCCTACGCACCCGGGCCCGGATGCTGGCCGGGCGCAGTCCAGAACCGCACGCTGCCATCATCGACAGCCAGACCGCCCGCACCAGTGAAGCCGACGGTGAGCGCGGCTACGATGGGGGTAAGCGGATCTCCGGTCGCAAACGGCATCTGGTGGTCGACACGCAAGGCCTGATCCTGCACGTGCTCGTTCATCCGGCGGATCTGCATGATCGGAAGGCCGCTGAAGCCGTGCTGGACGATCTGAGAGGCCGTTATCCGGAGGTGGAATGCCTGTTTGCCGACATGGGCTACCAGGGTCTGGCCACCTGGTTGGAGAAAGAGCTCGGATGGACGCTGCTGATCGTGAAGCGCCCCCGTCGCTGGGTGCGGGTGCCAGCCGGTCAGCCTGCGCCCGAAATGCCGGCTGGATTTACGGTTCTGCCTCAGCGCTGGATTGTGGAGCGCACCTTTGCGTGGCTCGTGCGCAACCGCCGCTTGGCCAAGGATTGGGAGGGCCTGCCGGCTACCACCGAGACGTGGATCTACCTCGCCATGAGCCGCCTCATGACCAAAAGGTTAGCCCATGCAGCAGCTTAATTTCCAGACACCCTCTAGGTCAGCACGGAGCGGATCGCCTCGATGACCCGGTCCTGAGTTGCGCGGTCGAGACGCGCATGCATGGGCAGGCGGACGAGCCGCGATGAGATGCTGTCGGTATGGGTCATATTGCTGCCGCAGCGACCATAGCGCAAGCCAGCCGGAGCCGAGTGCAGCGGCACATAGTGGATGATAGCGTGAATGCCCGTTGATTGAAGCGTCTTCAGTACCTTGTCCCGCTGCTCGGCGTCCCTCATCGTCAGATAGAAGATGTGTCCATTGTGCGTGCAGGATTGGGGGACTACCGGCCGCTTAAGACTGCCTGTCTCCTCCATAGAGGCGAAGGCATCATAGTAGTAGTTCCAAGCCGCTACGCGTCGCTGGGTGATCTCCGGTCCGTTCTCCAGTTGGGAATGGAGGAATGCGGCGATTAGCTCGCTCGGCAGAAAGGAGGAGCCTACATCGACCCAGGTGTAGCGTGCGATCTCGCCCCTCTGGAACTGTGCACGGTTGGTCCCCTTTTCCCAGACGATCTCGGCACGCTCGAATAGAGCCGGATCGTTGACAATCAATGCTCCGCCTTCGCCGGAGATGATGTTCTTGGTTTCATGGAAGCTGAATGCGGCCATCTGGCCGATGGAACCGAGGGGCCGGTCACGCCACGACCCGTAGATGCCCTGTGCCGCATCCTCGATAACGGTCAGGCCGTGCCTCTCGGCGATAGCCATGATCACATCCATCTCGGCCGCGACGCCAGCGTAATGGACGACGCAGATCGCCTTCGTCCGAGGCGTGATGGCTTGCTCGACCAACGTCTCGTCGAGGTTTAGTGTGTCGGGGCGAATATCGATGAAGACCGGAGTTGCGCCGCGTAGAACAAAAGCATTGGCTGTGCTCGTAAAGGTGTACGAAGGCATGATGACTTCGTCACCGGGCCCAATCTCCGCTAAGATCGCGGACATCTCGAGTGCGGCGGTGCAGGAATGGGTCAGCAGGACCTGTCCGCCCCCGAGATATCTTTCAAGGTATTCCTGGCAAAGCCTCGTGAAAGGCCCGTTTCCGGAGATATGGAACTTCTTCTCGAGAGCCTCTCGGATATTCTCGAGTTCCCGCCCCGCCAGTGCCGGAACATTAAAAGGGATTCGGTCCATTCAGTTGCAACCTTTTTTGAACTTTCTCAAGGGGGCGCCCTCCGGCTCACGGGCAATGGCGGCCAGCCGCCATCGAGAACTCCGGCCCGGCGTCTCCGCGTGAACGGTCGCCCCCGTTCAGTATCACTAGATCCGCCGCAGCCGTGTGCTTGGCACGGCCGACCGCTCAGTTCCCCGAGGGGCGACGACGGTGAAGTCGGGCTGATCATCGAGGATCAGGGCCCCCGCACCTAGCACGCACTTCTCTCCAATGACGACATGGTCGCGCAATGTCACATTGACCCCAACAAAGCTTCCGGCGCCGATCCGAACGCCGCCGGAAACGACCACGTGCGAAGCGATGAAGACATCATTCCCGATGACGGAATGATGCCCGATATGATTTCCGCTCCAAAGAGTCACGTTTGCCCCAATCCGAGCAAACGGCTGAATCGTGTTGTCCTCCAGGATGAAACAGTTCTCCTGCAGTTCGAAACCGGGGAAGACTGTCGCCCTGCTACTCAGATAGGAAGCGATCGGATATTCCATGCGCCGCGCCGCCTCAACCTTGTCCGCCCGCAATGCATTGAGCTTGGCATAACTAATTGCGGCGAAGAAGCTGAAGCGATCCGGCGGGAAATCGGCAGCGATCCGCTCGAAGGGCACGACAGGACACCCGCAGAAGTTGTTCTCCTTGATATAAGGCTCGTCGACCGTGAAAGCGGCGACCTCATAATCGGAGTCGTGGCTGAAGTA
Organism: Microvirga lenta; assembly: GCF_020532555.1. Lineage (GTDB taxonomy): Bacteria > Pseudomonadota > Alphaproteobacteria > Rhizobiales > Beijerinckiaceae > Microvirga > Microvirga lenta. The sequence continues at coordinate 11,898 of NZ_JAJBBR010000005.1, forward strand.
AAAGTGGGCCAACTCGGCAATATCGCCGACACCAAAGATGATCAATTGACGCGGCACGCAACTCCCCCCGCCAGCTTAGGCTCGACAATGCCCGAGTTCTTAAGAGCTCCAGAAGCCTTTGGCAACCCGGGATGCTATACGCTGAGAGTCGCTCCGGGTCAGGTGGGTTGATGGCTGGACCACGCCAATTCTCAACCCCTTCCGCGTCGCCGAAGGTCGCACGATACAAATCCTACGCCCATAGCTCACGCTTTACGACGTGAGGCAGCGGCGACACCGCAAAGGAGCTCACGGAGCCGCGGTATAGCGCAAGCGTGCTTCGCCCAGCATACGAGGCAACAGAATATCGAATTTTGGCGCCGCTGGCGACAGCCCCAGCGCATCGAGCCGCTCCGTACTCCCGGTGAGAAGCGGCATATCGCCGGGCCTTAGCAGTGTCGGGTCGACCCTCACCTGAAGCTGTCGGCCGCTCGCTGCGATCATGGTCTCCAAGAGCGAGCCGAGCCGAAAGGCGCGTCCGCTGCACAGGTTCACCACCGGCCAGGGCCAGGCCGAGGCGCGGGCGAGACCGAGAAGAATGCGCGCGGCCTCGGCCACGTCGATGAAGTCTCGGCGGGCATCAATGTCACCGACAGAGATTGCGCCACCGAGTTCCAGCGCCTCCGCGATGCGCCTTGCAAAGGACGGTAGGGCGAGGTTTGGCGGCATGCCCAGCCCAACTGGGTTAAACAGTCGAGCAACCATTACGGGAAGGCCGCGCTCGGCCGCCGATAGGGCGAGCAGCGTCTGGACGTACTTGGAGATGCCGTACTCGCTTCGGGGTTGGCAAGGGTGATCCTCACGTACCGGCATGGCATCAGCACTCACGAAGCCATATTCGGCGGCCGATCCGACCAGCACAACGCGAGGCGGTCGGGCCATACCCGACAGGGCGGCTAGTAGTCCCCCCGCTGGGACGGCATTCGCCTCGAAGAGCTGTCGGGCATCCCCGTGGGTCGTGCCGGCGCAGTGAATCACCACGTCAGGCCGCCCAACCGCGAGAGCGTGCTCGAACTCGGCTTTCCCCCAGGGTCCCGGCCCTAGAACGACGTCATGCCCCGGCCGTCCCTTTTCCGTGCGCATCGCACATACGAAATGTACCCCCGCAGCGGCTGGCGACGCCAGGAGGTGCCGCCCGAGAAAGCCGCCGGAGCCGGTCAGCAGGACCCGCATCACACGGTCGCGGGCGGAGAGAAGGCGTTCGGATCGCGCTCGACCATATTCTGTGCCAGCGCAAAGTCCTCCGGACGGCCGATATCAAGCCAGGTGCAGTCCTGCCGGTGGCATCGTACCAGCATGCCGGCCCCGGTCATCGCCTGCATCAGCGTCGGCATGTCGAGATATTCACCCGGAACCAGCCATCGCCGGACAGCATCGCGGTTGAGAACGTAAAGCCCCATGCTGACGAGGTGCTGATAGACCGGTTTCTCGCGATAGCCCACCATGCGCATGTTCTCGTCGACATCAAGCAGGCCGAACTCCGACTTCAGCTCGCGGCGGTAGGTTCCGATGGTGGCGGCCGCACCACTCTGCATATGATCTGACACCATCCGACCCATGTCGAGATTCGTGAGCAGATCGCCGTTGGTGAGGATGAAATTCTCCTCCAGTCGGTCTAGGACTAGGCTCATAGGACCGGCGGTTCCGAGCGGCTTGTCCTCGATACTGTAAGTAATCGACAGGCCGAAGCGTGATCCGTCCCCGAAGAAGGCCTCGATCAGGTGCCGTAGGTGGTTCACCGCAATGATGACATCAGTTACGTTCGCAGCTCGAAGCTGACGTAGCAGGATCTCGAGGATTGGCTTGTCGCCGAGAGGCATGAGAGGCTTTGGAAACAAGGCCGAATAGGGATGCAGACGCGACCCCTTGCCACCGGCCATGACAATTGCCTGCATGATCTCTTCCGCCTTAGACCGAATAGGTTTGAGGGGCGTAGAGCCCGCGATTGGCAGATACGAAGTCGATCGCTTGGCTTAAGCCGTCGTCAAGCGAGGTCTTCGGACGCCACCCGAGCAATCGGGCGGCCTTCGCATTGTCGGAAACGAGCTTCATGACTTCGCTCTTGCTCGGCCGGTCGCGTGCGGGGTCATGGACGATCGGCTTGTCGGCGCCCATGATTCGCAGGATGCGCTGTGCGAAATCGCCAATGCTGTAGGTTTCTCCCGTCCCCAGATTGATAGTCTCCCCCTCAATTCCTGGAACTGTCCCAGCAAGGATGAAGCCTTCGACCGTGTCGGCCACAAAGGTCATGTCGCGCTGCGGCGTCAGCGAGCCCAGATGAATCTCAGGCCGTTCCAGGGCTTGCGAGATGATAGTCGGGATGAAAGCCCTGGCGGACTGGCGAGGTCCGAACGTATTGAAGGGCCGAAGCACCACGACCGGCGTGTCGAAAGACAGATAATACGAATCGGCGACTTTATCTGCGCCAATCTTGCTGGCCGAATAGGGCGACTGGCCTTGTAGGGGATGGTCCTCGTCGATCGGCGCCCGCACTGCCGTTCCGTAAACCTCCGAAGTGCTGGTATGAACCACACGCTTCGTTCCCAACCGACGTGCGGCCTCTAGAACGTTCAGTGTTCCCTCGACATTTGTGCGTACATAGGAGCGGGGAGCGACGTAGGAATAGGGAATCGCGATAAGGGCGGCGAGATGGAGGACGATGTCCTGACCCTCGACGGCCCTGTAGACGAAGTCGCTATCCTCGATGTTGCCTGCGGCGACCTTGAGCCTGCTCCGCAAATCATCGGGCAGGAACTTGAGGTTCCCAATAGCCGAGGCCGAATTGTACCGGACCATGGCGGTGACGTTCGCACCGCGCTGGAGCAGCGCTTCGACAAGGTGGCTACCGATGAAGCCTCCTGCGCCTGTTACCAGGATGTTCTTGCCCGTAACCACCAAAGCCTCCTTTCAGATCTGTCGGGCTGCAATATATCGCTCACGGGACGATGTCGAGGAATGATCCTGTCGATGGCTGCGGCTCAACTCCCAGAGTTACCTCTCACAGGGGTGGAACCAGCTCCAGCCCCCTTCTTCAGCGAAATCTTGCACTGTGAGCAGGATCTCCCACGCGTCCGATTTTCTAAACGACCTCTTGTCCCGCTGAACGCCACTTGGCGTCTACCCCTCAGCGATCCGCGCCGCGGAATCTGCGGACGAGCCGCCCGCCCGTTGTCCGAACACGATATTGGACAGGATCTCCTCGTACTGTGCTAGCATGCTACGCGCATCGAACTTGCGTTCGGCCGAAGCCCTTGCCTGCTGCTTCATCCGCTGAACTTCGTCCGGACGCTTCGCGAGTTCGACGATGCCTTCCGCGAAGGCGTCGTAATCGCCAGGCTCGTAGAGGCGTCCGCTGTTGCCCTCCTCGATCAGCTCGGGCAATGCACCAACATTCGAGGCCAGGACGGGGACCCCGAGGGCAAGCGCCTCAAGCACGACGACTGGGCGTCCGTCGAGACGCGACGGCAGGCAGAGCAGATCATAGGATGCGATATAGGGCTTGACCTCGGGAACGGCTCCGAGAAGATGGAACCGGCCGGGCGGAAAACCTGCATCGGCAACGGCTGCCTCGATCTTTTTCTTCATAGGACCAGCCCCGGTCATGACGAAAGCGACCGACACGTCCGGCGGCACGCGCCTGGCGATCTCAACGAAGCCTAAAGGATCTTTTTCCTGCGACCACCGGCCCGAGAACCCAATAAGGACGGTTCCCTCGGAGAGGCCCAGCCGTTCGAGTATTTCCTGGTCCTTCGCCTGCGGCGCGAAACCAACGAGATCGAGGCCGCTTTCGATCATGCGGATCCGGCTCTCCGTCTCACCATGTTCTATGAGCCAGCCCGCGACCTCGCGGTTCTCGACGATGTTGCAATCAATAAGGTGCGAATTCTTGCGGTTGTTGGCTGTATGACCGACGGCATTGAACAACAGGTCGACCACCCTCAGATCCGGATACAATGTCCTGATCTCCGAAAGCATATCGTAGAAGACAGCGCTGCCGGCAATCCAGAGCAGATCTACCTTCTTCGTTCGCAAGATATAATGGATGAAGTCACTCCAGCGCTCTTGCACCAGGAAGCGCGGGAGATGATAGATTTCCTTGGTAGCCTCCCGGAACCAATCTGTCGTGTCACCCAACTCCGGCCGAACCGGGACTGTGGTGACAACGATGACCCGCCAGCCTTTTGCGCTAAGATGCGTCAGTATCGCGCTCAAAAGGCGCTCGGCGCCGCCGATTATAAGAAACGGCAAAGCGAGAAGCACTGTTGGGCGTGTATCTACGAGATCCCGGCCGAAGCGAGAGAGATTACGCAGCGGCTCCGGGTGGCGTCGGCTCTGATTTGCGAGTTCGCTCGAGCGTTCGACAACTCCAGGTAGCAGCACATCAGCATTGAGTTCTCGAATGATCTCTCTCTGGTCTTCGATTGATAGGACGTCCTGGCCATTGCTCAGACTGGCACCATGGATCCGATAGTGGAAGAGGCGTTCCCCGACTATATTCCAGAACCGCGCCCCGAGAGCGCCAAGCCGCACCCAGAACAGCCAATCCTCGTGAACATGCCCGGTAACCCTGTCGGAATCGCGAAATCCTCCTGCCCTCTCCCAAAGTTCGCGCCTGAAGACGGCACAGGTTGGCACGTAGTTGGCCAGCAGCATGTCCTTCAGCACGGGGCGCTCATTGCTACCGTAGCCACCAGAGCGGTTGCCGAAGAATGCAACTGCGGTCGAGATTACGTCATATCCATAGTGCTCCGCCAGGAATACGGCCTTCTCTATGAAGGTCGGTTCGATAATGTCATCCGCATCGAGGCAGCAGACATATTTGCCGCGAGCCTGGCTGATGCCGAAATTGCGATTTGCGCCAGCGCGATGGGCCTCGCTCTGAAGCAGAATGCGGGTCTTCGGCAGTTCCAGTTCGGCAAGCCTCTGTCGCGCATCGAGAGAGCTCGACCCGCCTTCGACAACAAGAACCTCTAAATCCGAAAACGTCTGCGCCAGAACCGACTCGACCGCCTCGTGAACGAAATGGCTGTAATTGAAACAGGGAATGACGACGCTGACCAAGGGGCGGTCCGCAGGCCAGGGGTCGGGATAGTCCGAAATAAGTCCTGGCTGAATACCAGTCGTGCTCAGTAGTTCGATTGGTTCGGGAAATGGCTTGGCTGCAGCCGGGTCGCCCGATTGTGCAGGCGTCTGACCATTCTTCTTTGAAACTGCCTTGGCTCCAACAGCCTTCGGTTTCGGGGCCCTTCCGGCACTGTCACTAATACGCCCTGTTCGGACAAACCTGAGGACATAGCGCATCCCCAGGGCTCGCCAGACGAATCTCAGTGCCTGCCTCCCCGTACCAACCGATCCAGGAAAACGAGCTGCCAGGCGGCGAATTGGCAAGGTCAGCCGCCAACTAGTGCTGCTGAGAATGGCATCGATTTCACGCCGAACCGCTTTCCGTTCCTCGGCGAGGGCAGCTTCCATTTGATGTCGGGCTTTCTCCTGTTCCTTGGCAAGCTGTCGGACATGTTCCTGAAGGTCGCGATGGCGCGCCTTCAGCTTCTCTACATAGCTCAGCAGATCTCGATAACGGTCTTCCAGACCTTCCGGCACATTTGTCGCGGCACGGACGCGCTGCTCCGCAGCTACCATGGCTTTGACCATCTGCGTGACGTTGAGACGCCGATCATGCTCTGCTGCAGCGAGATCGGCCCTTAGCTTGAGGATCTCGCGGTCGCGTCGAGCCAGCTCCGCCTGCAAGTCGCCAAGGTATTGGTCCGACCGCGACTGGGTCTCCGAGAGTTCATGCCGCAGTCGCGCCGTTTCTGTCTGAGCGCACTGAAGGGCAGCGGCAGCCTCAGCTAGCACAATATCCGGTGCCGGACCGAGGCCTTCAGGGAAAGCCGAGATCGGCGACACGGACCCAGGATCGGTATCGTTGTTCCCGTGCCCGCCTCCGTTGCTGGCTTTGGTCAAGCCCGAATGGTCCGTCATTCTATGCCCCGCCCATGTATCACGCATCCGCTCCTCCGGCTGCTACTTCTATGACCCGCTTGAGCCAGGGCAGCCGACGCAGTTTGGCCAGTTTTCATGACCCTCCCCCACAGGGCTCGTCAAGAGCCTAGGGTTGAAGTAAGCCCGCTATGGCCAACTCACTCTTGTGTTTTCCCGGGCAACCTGCATCGATCCAAGCCGACCGGCGTCGATACTATATATCTCCACTAGCAAGGACAGTGGCGAGACGACGCACGGCAGGAAGAACTCGGGCGAGTTTAGAAGAACTGCCTTCTCCTGAGCCTCTAAAGCTTGACCAACGGATCAGAAAACGAGCTTCTAGGCGTGGGTCCGCTGAGCAATATTGCCAGAGCAAGTCAGTTAGGTGGCGAGCCTATTTATATCTGGGAAAGCTGGCTGGGGCGCCAGGATTCGAACCTGGGAATGGCGGTACCAAAAACCGCTGCCTTACCACTTGGCGACGCCCCAATCTGATGTGGCGTGTACATAATGGCCTGAACCGTCGCTGGCAACCTCGTTTTGTGCATCCCGCTGGAGAGAGGAAATATCAGCGCTGGGCCTCAAATACCCTCTTGCAGCGTCAGGATCATGCGTCTATAAGACCGGCCTTCCCGATGTAAATCGGTGTCGGAGTGTAGCGCAGTCTGGTAGCGCACCACGTTCGGGACGTGGGGGTCGCAGGTTCAAATCCTGCCACTCCGACCATTAATGGGCAAAAAATTGGAAGCCCTTCGCAAGTAATTGCTCGGCAGGATAACTCTCCGTTCCTGCTCTTTATGCCTTCAGGCCTTATCCACATCAGCGGCAGTGGATGCGATCTGGTTTGATTCATCTTCAGAAGTTGCAGGGCAATCTAGGGCGTGTGAGATGAGTCGCCTACTGCTGCACTCGAAATGCCCTCCCGACCGGTATCACATAAGGCATGTTCTGATCTTGGAGCATCGGCTTCGATCGCGACGCACGCCCTACTCCATCCATGTCGTTGGCAGCGTGCCCACTCGTTTTCGCCCATGAAGCTTCGTGCAACCGGACCGGCGGGAATCACAATCCATTTGTATATTGTGGCAGTTGAGCCAAATAGGAAAGGTCGATAACAAGGGCTCATACATTGTGGGGGGCCCCTATGACAAGCCAGATTCTAATAAATGACTTACGTCGCCATTTCGAGTCGACCTCTGCGGTGGTTCAGGAGGCGGTCGAACGCGTTCTGAAAAGCGGATGGTACGTCCTAGGCAAAGAGAACGAGGAATTCGAAAAGGAATTCGCCCAATTCTGCGGAGTCCAGCACTGTGTTGGAGTGGCGAATGGTACTGACGCAATCGAGCTTGGACTTAGAGCACTTTCTGTAGGCAAAGAAAGTCGCGTAGCCACTGTGGCGAATGCAGGATACTATACAACGACAGCCCTTACCTTGATTGGGGCCATTCCGGTCTATGTCGATGTTGATCCGCAGACGCAACTCATGGACTTAACCCATTTAGGGCGCCTTGTTGCTCGAGGTGGAGTCGATGCCGTGGTTGTCACCCATCTTTTCGGCCTGCTTCATGATATGGAATCCATTCTGCGGATCACCCAACCTGCAGGCATTCCGGTTTTTGAGGACTGTGCCCAAGCCCATGGAGCACTCCGCGAGAAGCGCCCAGCAGGCAGCTTCGGGGCAGCTTCCAGCTTCAGTTTTTATCCTACTAAGAACCTGGGAGCACTTGGAGATGGAGGGGCCGTCGTTACTCAGGATACAGCCGTCGCGGCACGACTCCGAGAACTGCGGCAGTATGGATGGGAATCCAAATACAGAGTTTCTGCAGAGAACGCGCGCAACAGTCGCCTCGACGAAATCCAGGCAGCGATCTTACGAGCCAAGCTACCATTCCTCGACGCATGGAACAGACGCCGCCGCGAGATTGCAACTCTATATTCGACCGCCATCAAACACCCTCGAATAAGCTGCCCTCCTGTTTATGGGGAGGAGTACGTTGGGCATCTCTATGTTGTCACCTGCGACGATCGCCAGAGCCTGCAACAACATTTAGCATCGGCAGGGATAATCACCGACATTCATTATCCGGTCCCTGATCATATGCAGCCTACCCGGAAAGGCTCAAACGATGTCAGATTGCCGGTTACGGAAGAACTGGCGGACAAGATACTGACTCTTCCTTGCTATCCAGAGCTGAGAGACGAGGAATTCGGTCATATCATTACAACGATCAATCGGTGGTAAGTGAATGTATTCGGTTATCATTCCTGTTTACCGCAACGAGGAATTCATACCCAAGCTTATTGGTGAATTCTCTCGGATTTCAGAAATCGTCTTGGAGCGATTTGGACTCGAGAGTGAATTTGTATTCGTCGTAGACGCAAGCCCTGATAACAGCTTTTCTCTCCTAGAAGAAAGCTTGGCTCAAGCTCCTTTCCGCTCTCAGCTTATACTTCACGCCCGCAATTTCGGCTCTTTCGCCGCGATTCGAACAGGGTTACGTGCAGCCAAAGGAGAGTACTTTTCGGTTATCGCCGCCGATCTTCAGGAACCTCCTGATCTTCTCGTTGCATTTCTGGAAAAGCTTCATGCAGACACTGCAGATATCGTCGTTGGTGTCCGTGAAGGGCGCGATGATCCAGCGGCCTCGCGTCTGGCGGCCAACATCTTCTGGGGTTTCTACCGACGCCTCATCGTGCGTGATATCCCGTCCGGGGGCGTTGACGTTTTCGGCTGCAATCGCCGGATCCGAGATGAGTTATTGACGCTTGACGAAGCGAACAGCTCTCTTGTTGGCTTAGTATACTGGCTAGGATTCCGGCGCAGTGAAGTGCGCTATCGCCGAAGAACACGAGAGTTTGGCAGGAGCGCCTGGACCTTCAGTAAAAAACTTACCTATTTGCTTGACAGCGTTTTTGCTTTCACTGACCTGCCTATCCGCATTCTAACTTTCCTAGGTGTTGTTGGAATCATAGTAGCTATCGTCCTTGCACTAGGAGTTATTGCGCTACGCATCATTGGCGAGATCGAAGTTGCAGGCTATACAGCAACAATAGTTGTCATCACCTTCTTTGGCGCGCTCAATACCTTAGGAATTGGCCTAATCGGGGCTTATGCTTGGCGAGCATATGAGAACACCAAAAGGCGCCCGCTCGCGTTGGTACAGACAAGCCGCTCCTTCGACGGCAATAACACTACCCATATCTCGACGAGGAATTTCCGCCCATGAGTTTAGTGTTCATACATCCGCATGCAATCTGTGAAAGTAAAGCTGTTGGCGCTGGAACACGCATATGGGCATTTGCACATGTCTTGCCAAACGCTCGCATTGGTTCAGATTGCAATATCTGCGATGGCGTCTTCATCGAGAACGACGTGATCATAGGAGATCGTGTCACCATAAAGTGCGGCGTTCAAATCTGGGATGGCATCTCTATCGAGAATGACGTCTTCATCGGCCCCAACGCAACTTTTACGAACGATCCCTTCCCTCGCAGTAAAGCATACCCAGAAGCGTTCTCCCGCACTGTCATCCGTCAAGGATCATCTATTGGGGGCAATGCAACAATTCTTCCGGGAATCGAAATTGGCATGGGAGCTATGGTAGGAGCCGGGGCGGTCGTCACACGATCGGTTCCTCCGAACGCTATTGTGGTCGGCAATCCAGCGCGCATCAAAGGTTATGTAACGGACCTCCCTGCTCGCAGTACTACGATTGTGAATAACGGGCTTGGGCCAACCCCAGACGTTACACCGCTTAATGTCGGGCGTGCGAGCCTTCACAAACTTAAAATTGCCAAGGATATGCGGGGAGAGCTGTCTGTAGGAGAATTTGGACCCGATATTCCGTTCAAGCCCGAGCGCTACTTTCTTGTATACAACGTACCCAGTCGCGAAGCACGTGGCGAGCATGCTCACAAGGAATGTGAACAGTTCCTAATCTGTGTCCGAGGCTCTTGCGGCGTCCTGCTGGACGATGGTCAAAGCCGGGTCGAAATCACCCTTGATCGACCAGAGGTCGGTTTGTATATGCCCCCTATGATCTGGGGAACGCAGTACCGCTACTCTCCTGACGCGATGCTGTTGGTCTTCGCGTCCCATAGTTACGATCCGGATGACTATATTCGCTCATACGATCAGTTCCGCTCGGCTGTAGCCCAACGATAAGTTGTTTGCCGTGCAACAGTCCTGGCCGCAATTCGCTCGCTTCCTTATAGGAGGCGGGCTGAACACCGCTTTCACCTATGCAGCTTTTCTGTTGCTCAATCTTTTTATTGAGGCAGTCGCTGCGTACACGATCGTATATATACTTGGAATAGCTATTTCTTATTTATTGAATACTTATTTTGTGTTTAAGGCGAGAAGCACCCTCTCCAAAGCGTTGAGATTTCCCGTAGTCTACATAATCCAGTACATTCTCGGCGTTGCGATATTGTCCATCCTACTAGAATACGGCTTTGACAGTCACGTCGCCATGCTCGGAGTGATATTTGTCAGCGTGCCCGTAACCTTTTTAATCTCCCGCGCTATACTCAAAAACTAGCCATTCTACAGCAGGTCGCCCTTTAGGCAATTCGCACCAACTAATCCGAGAGTTCCACCAGACCGGGCCTCCGTACACCTGCGACAGCTCAATGCCCGGTCCTGCTCAAAGGTTGAGATTGGCGGCAGCCCCATGGGCTCGCTAAACCATGCCCTTCGTCGGCAATCTGTTCAGGATCTTGTGTCAAGCCACTCGCGCCCTGAGCGTGAAGCATAATCTCACAACACCTGTTTGCTGATGACCAACTGCTCAAGTCCGGTCCCGCTGCACAAGATCCCATAGCTGCGACTTGGGAAGACCGCTTCCGTGTTACGACTTTGGTGTCGTGAGACAGACAACACCAAGCTTATCAATAATGGTGACGGACTCCGAGGCCGGCCACGAGGGCGACGATGCGCAATAGACTTGCGCCTTGTCTAATTCTGCAGGGGTGGGCTCAGCAAAATGATATCCCGTTGCCTGCTCCAACAATCCAATTTTCGCCCAACTCACCGCCAACGCCGACACATTCATATCGCCAATTGCCGTTGAGAGCCTGGAGCTTCTCGCCCAGTGCCCTCCTACGACAGCTACGGAAGACATCTGCGTGAACTGAGGTAGCATTTCTAGACGCGCAATGATCCGGTTCGCCTGCTGGGCATCCCATAAATTGAGCCGGCGCTGATCAAAGAGAATTCTGTTGGAGGCACCGATATAGCTAACGCAGATGACGCATACAGAGACTCCGATCATCATGCGCGTTGGCTTTGAGGAGCTATGCCAAGCAAGGAGGACTGCACCTGCGATGAAAACTGATATGGGAGAAATCACCCGAGGCACGAGCCAAATGACACCACTCATCACTGATGCCCCTGCTGACCAAGCAAGTGCTAGGCTCAACAAAATTGCGGACCCTATAGCTAAGACATAGCGCCGCGTACGAAGGCCCTGCCAGACAATTTTACAGAAACAAAAGCTCAAGACCGCAATAAGCAAAACTGCGATAGATCGCGGGACCAAGCCTGGGCTAGGCCACAAAGCCATACCAACTGCCGTGCCGAGAGCTTGCACTTTCACTCTTACATCAAGAAGCTTTGATAGATCAGCCCGACCATCCAATGGAATGTCTACAACAAATCTGATGAGCACGAGACTAACTGCAAGTATGGCCAAACAGATCGCTATGATCAGAAGCACCTGTAGGGGTCTTTCAAGACGGTATTTAAGCGCAGCTGCACCGCTTCTATTTTCGATGAGCCTCGCAGCTGTCGCCAACAGCCAAACAGTACCAATATGCGCCGCTGCAAGCTGATAAATACCCAATGAGGCAACAATCAAAGGCACGGAGACAAATGCCGCCAGCTGTACGGAGGATATATAAAAAGCAGCGGCCATACCTAAGGCAGATAAAAGAATCGCGAAGGTTATGTCGCTAGTAACATTAGAGAAGTGAAAGAATTCGGTATTGAACGGATGCAGCGTAAATATTGCGGCAAAGAGAAACGCTTCCGCAGGCGTCGGCTCCTTAAGAATCGCCACTGCAAACAAGAAGCCTGTTACAGCCAACATAACTACAGATAGAATCATTCCTGCAGATGTAACTTCAACACCGTGCACGCCTATGGTGTCACGGAGCCACCACAGTATTGCCCATCCGTACCGCCCCTGTGACAGGAGAAAATCGTAACTAGCCGCCGCCTCTTTGACGTATGCAGCGTGGTAAGTATCGATCGAGTAAAGCGGCGCTAAGATAGCCTGCCCACGCGCAATGAATCCTAATATAATTACCCCCAGCAACGGTCGGTAATATCGCTGCCACATCAGATGCGAGGCGAGGCTTACTTTTTCAGCGCTAAGAATCATGGGTTGGTATCTTTTGTGGAGGCGTAAGAGAATGCAACCAGTTCCATTGCCCAATCACGCTCGACTTTTCGGAGGGAACGCACAATTTTCCATGTGCCTTGAGGGATTGCAGCGCACCTGTCAACCGGAATTTGAGGACCGTTAACAGGACGAATACCCAGCATCCTCAAGACTATTCTAAGGACTAATTGCAATAACGAATGCCATTTACCACAACCATTACATCAAGTATTCTAATTACGAATGCACCTACTTTGAAATTTGGCCTACTATTTGAGATGTGGCACTCGCCACCAATCTTCGTCCTACGTAGCTGCGGGAGTTAATTAGCTCCGCAGAAGAGCCTCCGGCGATGGATCAACCCTAGAGGTCGAGTACCTGCTTAAGCTTACCAGCAGCGCTGAGTCCGAGGTGAATGGACGCCACATCGTGAGTTTGCACGATCGCACCTGAGGCGCACATTCGAATTGCCTCCTCACAATCTACGAGATCGACCAGAATGGCTTCAGCTGGATCCAAATGTTTAGGGAGGAGCGGTTCGGCATCTCGGGCGAGCACAACATAGAAATAGTTGGTTCGACTTGCGGCGCCAGGCGACAGCCGCGCGACCAAGCTCAGGTTGGTAGAAACATACCCTGTCTCCTCGGCAAGCTCCCGAGCCGCGGCCTCCAAAGGATTTTTATCTTCTTTATCAATGATACCCCCCGGCAACTCGGTCGTAATGAGGCCGAGGCCGTGCCTGTATTGCCGCACAAGAATGAGTTTATCTTCAGCAGTCAGGCCCAGAACAATCACGACATCCGGATATTCCAGGACGTAATAGGGAGAAACCTCGACGCCGTCAGCAGTGACGCAGTCGTCAGCACGCAGGCGGATCCAACGATCCCGATGAATGTATCGAGAGCCGGTGACCTGCCAAGGAGGAAGTAGGTTGTCGCTCATGCGAGCGGTATAATCAAACTTGTTCGAGAGACAAGCGGCGATGGGCGATTGCAAGACATCCTGGGCGCAAGATCTAGAAACGATCTTCGGAAGTGATTCTTGGCTTTCTCCCTGAGAATGCGGGAGAGCGCTTAGCATCACAAGACCAGCCTGAGCCGACCCGGCAACCTTCCCAATTCGGTCTGGAGTGGCGCTTGAAACCAATCCTTTCTCCGCGAGCTGAGAGCCCTAGCATTTGCCCACCAGAGATCGTTCGGATGCCGCCCGCACGCCATTGCACGTACCCCTTCTGGCTAAGGAACTAAAATCGCACGAGGATCTTAAATGGGCTTCTGAGTACAACGAATATCAAAAACACTTCAAATATGAAGCCGCCTCGACAAATATCCTAAGGATATAGCGGGCGTCTTGCACTAGGAAAATTCGCAGTAGCAAGTACGAGCATTCAATACACTTGGTGCGAAAGGCGCAAGTAGTTCCGCAAAAATACCACTCAATACTCAATTACAGAATGCCTTCTGCACCCGAACAATAGGGATGAAGCGATGGCTATTATCAACGGCGGAACCGGTGACAACAACCTCATCGGAACAAATGAAAACGATATCATCAACGGCTTTGCTGGAGAGGACATCATTCTCGGCCTGTCGGGAGATGATCAAATCCTTGGCGGAATCAATTTTGACCGCATCGACGGCCAAGGCGGGAACGACAGCATCTATGGCGGAGGCGGGATCGATTTCATTGCTGGTGGACCGGACAACGATTTGATCTTTGGCGGCTCTGGCGATGATCAGCTGATTGGCAATTTCGGAGCCGATCAAATCTATGGGAATGTCGGAAACGACTATGCCGCGGGAAACGAAGGGAATGACACGCTCTATGGTGGCTCTGGCAACGACTTCTTCGTCGGCGAGGCTGGGATCGATCTGATCTACGGCCAGAACAACGACGACTTCCTGGCGGGCGGCTTGGACAACGATACTGTATCGGGAGGAAGTGGCAGAGATCTCGTTGAAGGCAACGAGGGTGACGATGTGGTGTCCGGCGGATCCGGCAACGACGTCTTGCGTGGCGGAATGGGAAACGACAGGCTCTGGGGTGGATCGGGCCGCGATGTATTGCTTGGCGGAGAGGGCCTCGACGCTTTCGTGTTCAATACCACCCTTAATGCGTCAACGAATGTAGATAGGATTCGGGATTTCAGCGTTGCTGAGGATGTTATCTTCCTCAGTCGCAATATCTTTACCGAAGCCGGAATTGCTGGAGTTCTTTCGTCGGACGCATTCCAGATCGGGACGGCCGCCACGGATGCCGCGGACCGTATCCTCTATAACCAAGCCACCGGCGCTCTTTACTACGACCCAGACGGCAATGGCTCTGCCAACCAGGTCCAGTTTGCTCGTCTGTCAGCTGGTCTCGCTTTGACTAACGAGGATTTTGTCATCATCTGACAAAGGCGGCGAGAACTGAGCGCTGAAAGGAGGGTCATTGCCGCAATGACCCTCCGCAGAAGCTATACCGTTCGGTGCACTCTCTCTCATTTCCTCGAAATTATCAGCTGCGTGTCTCGTTCAGGCGCTGGAGCACTCGACTGCCTGGATCTGAGACATGCGGACGACCATGTCTCCGTCGTAGCTGAGACATGGCTGCAGTTGATGCAGACATATCCGCCCATCCCAGACTCACCTACATCCTCTCTTAATCCCTCCCTGCGACTATCCCCCTCCGCAGGGAGAGGGCTGTCGTGAAGAAATGTATAATCGTCGTCGGTGTGGCGCTGGCCGCTGCGGGGTGCACGCCGACCATTCATGAGACGGTGGCCGTCTCGTGCTCCGACTATATCGGCCGCCCGATTTCCGAGCGCATCGCGGCCCTGGGGCCGCCGCAGGCCGTCTATCGAATCAGCCCGACCGAGGTCGGATACGTCTTCGAAACCAAGGAAACGACCCTGGTCGGGGGGCAGACCTACTACACGGTCAACTACATGGTCGGGGTCGACCGGCACCGCACGCCGATCTACCCCGTCACCACCAAATGCCGGGGCTTCGTCGTCAGCACCCCCTCCCCGGCCACGCCGGTCTCCCAGCGCATCATCGTGGACGTGCTGCAACCGTGATCCTGCCGCCGCGGGTCTCGCCGCGCCGCGAAGGCGCGCTCACCACAACGTCTCGGTGACGAGCCACGCCGCAAGGCTGAGGACCGACAGGACGGCCATCGACAGCCCCGCCTTCATCAGGAAGCCGACCCGGTGCTCCCACAGATGGGTCAGGCGCTCCACTTCATCCGTCAAGGGAGCCTTCAGCAGCGCCCTGAACTTTTCCTTGGCGTACCACGCGCCGCCGAGGGCGGCGACCGACAGCCAGCCCAGCAGGAGAGAGAGGGTCCACAGCACGTCTCGGAAGCTTTCAAAGGTCACGGATCACCCTTCCTGTTTCGTCCGAACCCGTTCGATCATAAGGCCTCGCAGCCCGATCCGAAACGCGACGCATGATCGAAAGGGGCCATCATCCCTCGCCCTGCTCCACCTGCGGCGAGAGGTCGAGGATCATGCCGTTTCCGGCCTTCCGGTCCCAAAACTGTCATGATGGCGGCCGTATCCTGCCGCGGGAGAATGCCCCGGCTCAACGAAAGACCGCCCTCCGCTCGGCCTTGGTAAGCAAGTCGTGACCGGACGAAAGCCTTCGCGGGGTGGAAAGGCGGAAGCTGGGCCTTTAACGGGTTCGGTGCCGGTGCGGATGGAAGAACCAGCCCCCGGATCCCTTCTACGGAGAAGAAACTCATGAACACCGCTCACCTCGAACAGGTCTGGGCCCCTCGCCTCCTCGGCATCCTGCGCATCGTTGCCGCCCTGATCTTCATGGAACACGGCACGCAGAAGCTGTTCGGCTTTCCCGCCTCGTCCAATCCGACACCAGCCCTGTTCAGCCTGATGGGGTTCGCGGGCGTGCTCGAAGTGGTGGGCGGCGCGCTTCTGCTCATCGGCCTGTTCACCCGCCCCGTCGCCTTCGTCCTGTCGGGCATGATGGCTGTGGCCTACTGGATGGCCCATGCGCCGCGCAGCATTTATCCGGTTCTGAACGGCGGCGATGCGGCCATTCTCTACTGCTTCGTGTTCCTGTTCATGGCCGCCGCCGGGGGTGGCGCCTGGGCGCTCGACAATCTCCGCACCGGCCGCCGGCCGGCCTAGCCCGGCGGACTCAGGCGACCGGCCGCCGTCAGCGCCGGTCGCCGTCCGTGATCCGGCGCAGGCGCTCGTCCTCCACCTCCACGTCGGTGCTGTCCCGGTCGTCATCCAGCGGATTCGGCATCAGGTCCGTCGTCAGGCCGGTGGTGGTCGAGGCGGCGGCGCCGATGGGCGGCGCGGGCCTTTCGTCCTCGTCCCGGCGCCATGTCCGCTCGCGCTCGCCGACATCGACCGAGCCCTCGTCGTCCAGGATATCGACAACCCGGCCGACCTCCGACTCCTCGACCCGCACCGTCACCAGCACGCCGCCCCGGCGGACCCCTTCCGCATAGCGGTGAGCCTCCTCCTCGCTCACGCCCGCATCAACGAGAGCCCCGACCAAGCCGCCGACGGCCGCACCCGCCCCGGCTCCGACCAGGGTCGAGACCAGCCACCCGGCGGCGACCACCGGGCCAAGTCCCGGAACGGCCAGCATGCCCAAGCCTGCCAGGAGACCGGCCCCGCCGCCCGCCAGCGTGCCCACCGTCGCCCCGGTGCCGGCCCCCTCGCCCGCGTCGTCCTGCGCATCGGGGCGCGACGCATGGCGCGTGTGGATCCCGTCCAGGTTGCTGGCGACCAGGCTCATGTCGAGGTTGGGGATGCCCGCCATCTCCAGCCGGCGCACGGCCTTGGCGGCATCGTCGTAATTGTCGAAGAAGGCATTGATGGTTCGAAAGGCCATGGCTGATGTCTCTCGTGAAGCTGTTGGCGGGTCTATTGCGAGGCCACGGTGCCGCGAAAATCGAGCATGACGTTCACGCTACGGCCGTTTTGCATAGCGCGTCCGCGCCAGATTCCTCGATCGTCCTTGCGAAGGTCCGTGACGTTGGCGAAGCCCTGCGCCTCGATGCGCGAGCGGGCCTGCCCTTCCGTGAAGCTGTTGGCGCCGGGCCGGATCGCGCCGGTGCTTTCTGGGCTTCCCTCCGGCCTCACCGTCACGGCCGGATTGGCGGCGCGACCGGCTCCGGGATCGGGGACCTGCGCCAGGGCGCAGGTGCTCAGCATGGCAGCCGCCGCGGCGGCAAGGATGGGACGCATGAACTCCTCCCCTCCTCCAAGGGTCTTACAAGGGTCTCACAGGGCTAATGAGCGACCATCCCGGGGGTTCCTCGACCGTCTCAAGGCAGGCATGGCAGGAGGACGAAGGGGGAGAGCGCATGCGCCTAAGCGCCACCTTCTTCGCGGTGCGCGGATCGTCTATTCTCCCCCGCAAGGACGCCGAACAACGGCGACTGTCACTTGGGGGCCAATCATCATGCGCCACATTCATCTCGACGAAGGCCTGCGGCTGCGTTTTCCCGGCCGCAGCGAGGAATTCGACCAGGGGGTCGAGATCGGCATGCTCGCGGTTCTGATGGACCAGGGCAGCCTCGAATTCACCCGCTGGATCTCGCGCGCCAACCTGGATCAGGCGCGCGCCATCGCCAAGCAGCTCGGCTACCATGTGGTCGAAGGCAACGGCGACGGGGAATGGATCAACCTGACCTTCCGCCAGGGCCATGCCAAGCCGGTGCTCCGGCTGGTTCATTCGGCAGGCTGATACGGCCCTTCCGAAAATGAAGAAGCCGCCCGTGGGGCGGCTTCATCGGCATCGAAGCTGAACGGCTCTTAGCGGGCTTCGCCTCGGCGGGTCACGCTCCAGGCTGCCTGCATCAGCGCCACGGCGAGCGCGGTCTTCACGACGGTGGCGGCCACGAAGGGCGCCGCACCCACGGTCCAGGCCTTCGCGAAGGGCATGACCAGCGAGAGCTGGGCGAGGCCGAACACGAAGATCAGCGCGTGGCCGATGCTCATCATGACGATGACGCGCAGGAGCGAGCGATCCCAGCCGCGCTCGGCCATGAAGCCCATGACCACCGCCGCGGCCACGAAGCCGAACAGGAAGCCGCCCGTGGGGCCCATCAGGTAGCCGAATCCGGCGGTCGGGCCTGCGAAGACGGGCATGCCCAGGGCGCCCTGCATCAGGTAGAGAGCGACGGTCGCGCCGCCGAGACGCCAGCCATAGGATGCGCCGATGAGCAGGACCACCAGGGTCTGCAGGGTCATCGGAACGTAGGGCAGCGGCACCTGGACCTTGGCGGACAGGGTGAGGAGGGCCGAGCCGACGACCATCAGGACGATGGCGCGGAGAGCGGCGAATCGGGCGTCGTCGCGGGACGGCCAGAGAAGGCCGACGAGGGTGGACGGTGTGGCAAGGGCGTTGGCGCCAGTGGACATCAGCAGAAGCTCCAGATCTCGTTCCGCCATTCGCAGGCGGCTGATGAGGCCTTATAGGAGGCTTGAACGGGCGCCTCAAGCCGCAGCGGAAGCGCTCCCCATCGATGCCCAGATTATTTCCCAGGACCCGTCCTCATGGCCGACGACCTCACCTTCGACACCCATCCTCCCGCGAAAGCCGGCGAATGCGTGCGCGTCAGCCCCCTCGTCCGGCGGATCGTCGCCGACAACCCGGGGCCGATCACCTTCACGGGCACCTGCAGCTACATCGTGGGCACGGGCCGAGTCGCGATCGTCGATCCGGGGCCCGACCTGCCGGAGCACATCGAAGCCCTGCTCCAGGCGGTGCGGAACGAGACGGTGACCCACATCCTCGTCACCCACACCCACAAGGACCACTCGCCCGCCGCGCGCGCCGTCAAGGCGGCGACCGGCGCGCAGCTCGTCGGCTGCTCGCCCCACCGCAGCGCGCGCCCGCTCTTCGAGGGCGAGGTCAACCTGCTGGAAACGAGCTCGGACCGGGACTACGCCCCCGACCGGGAGCTCACCGAGGGCGACCGGATCGAGGGGCCGGGATGGAGCCTGACGGCCCTGGCGACGCCGGGGCACATGGCGAACCATCTCGCCTTCGCCCTCCCGGAGGAGAAGGCGCTCTTCTCGGGCGACCACGTCATGGCCTGGTCGACCACCGTGGTGGCCCCGCCCGACGGATCGATGGGGGAATTCATGGCATCCCTCGACAAGCTCAAGGGGCGCGACGAGAGCGTCTACTGGCCCGGCCATGGCGGGCCGGTGCGGGATCCGAGGCGTTTCGTGCGGGCGCTCATCCATCACCGGCGCCAGCGGGAGGTGTCGATCCTCAACCGGCTCGCCGCCGGCGACCGCACCATCCCGGCCATCGTGGCGGCGATCTACCAGGGCCTGAAGCCGGCGCTCGTCGGGGCCGCTGGCCTCTCGGTCTTCGCCCACCTGGAGGACCTCGTCGCCAAGGGACTGGTCCGGACGGACGGCACCCCCTCTCTCGACGGCGAATACCGGCTGGCGTGACCGTCAGTTCACCGCCAGCGCCAGGTTGGAGGCCTCCTCGAGAAAGGCGCGGATGCGCTGGGCATTGGTGCCGAGATCGTGCGTGCCCATGCGGGAGGCGGAACGGATGTCGATGCGGGTGCCGTCGGCCCGGGGCCGGATCCGCACCGTGACGTCGTCCGGCAGCCTCAGGATAAGGGTCCGGTCGATCGCCTCCAAACGGCCCGCACCCATGCGGCCGCCGGGCGGCACCGTCTCGATGATCTGCCAACCGAGGTTCGCGGCGGCCTTCTGCACGAGTTCGAAAGCCTCGTCCGGCGGAAGGTCCAGGGTCAGGGGAGCGATCTGCACATAGGCCTCGCGCTGCGCCTCGCGGGCTTCGGGCGGAACGTCGGGAGGCACCCGGCCGCCACGGGCGTCGAGCGCCACACGCGAGCGCGAGAAGCTGGGAGGGTCGTCCGTATCGGTGGCGATGTCGTTGATCGGCGGCAGGGTGACCGCCCTGAAGCCCAACCACGCGGGATAGGCCAGCACCAGGGAGGCGATCACCAGTCCCTTGATGGCGCTGCCCAGGCCGCGACGGCCCTCCTGCCAGATGCGCACGAAGGCGACGAGGGACATGCCCACCGCGACGACCGCGATGGCGAGGCCCGTTCCCAGGGCGACGAACCCGGATTGATAGTCGATCCGGCCGAAGCGGATCAGCAGAACCGCCATGACGGTCACTGCGAGGGCGAACCATGCGAGCATGGGCGACCACTTCGCAGGCCGGGAGAACGGTTCCTCGAGAATGAGATGGCGCATCAGGACGTCTTACAAATCTCTTTGAGCGCGCGCCACTCCTCATCTGCAGGAAGCGGCTCGCCGGTGTGGACCGGTACCTGCTGCTCAAGGATATTGAGACGTCGATCGGTCACCGGGTGGGTGGACAGAAAAGCCGGAGCTTTGCTTTCGTTCCCATCGACGCGCTTCAGAAGCCGCTCCAAAAGGGCGGGTGACGATCAGGAACGTTCCGATGTAAACTATCCCCGTCCTTCGAGGAGCCCTGTCGTTGTTGCCGTCATCCTCTTCCACCCCTGCCGCGAGCGAGACAACCGATCCGCTCCGGGTCTGGTTCCGCATCATCCGCCTCCACCGCCGGGCCCTGAACACGATCGCCGCCGAACTGAAGGCCCTCGGGCTGTCCGTTCCGCAGTTCGACCTGCTCTCGACCCTTACCGAACGGGAGGGGATGAGCCAGCAGGAGCTGGCGGAGCGCCTCTACGTGACGAAGGGCAACGTCTCCGGCCTCCTCGACCGCATGGTGGAGGCCGGCCTCGTGGAGCGCCGCGCCATTCCGGGCGACCGCCGTTCCAATGCACTCTATCTCACGCCGAAGGGCCGCGACCTCGCCGAGCGGGGCATCGCCACCCAACGATCCTACGTCCATGGAACCCTCGGGGCGCTTCCGCCGCAGGACCTGGCGGATCTGGAGCGCATCATTCTGGCCTGGCGCGACCTGGCCCGGAATGCCGAGGACGAGACCTTCGCCAAGCTCCAGGGATAAGGCAGGATGTTCGATGCCGTCGCCTTCGCGGGCGGAGGAAACCGCTGCTATTGGCAGGGTGGCTTCTGGGAAGCCGCCGCGCCGCTTCTCGACCTCGAGCCCCGCACCGTCGTGGGAGTGAGCGCCGGCGCCTGGTCGGCCTGCTACAGCCTTCTCGGCCTCGGACGGCGGGTGAACGAGATGGTGGCGGAGGGCTGCAGCACCGGCCGGCGCAATTTCGAATGGCGCGCTTGGCGCAGCGAAGGATCGCCCTGGCCCGTCTCCCGAATGTACCGCTCCCTCATCGAAGCCGTCATCGACGAGGAGGCGCTTGAGCGCCTGAAGCGGGGTCCCGACGTGCTGATCGGGCTCGCCCGCAAGCCGAACCGCCTGCCCCTGGCCCTGGCGATTCCGCTCGGCATCGCGACCTATCAGATCGAGAAGAAATGGCGCTCGCCGGTTCATCCGCGGGGCGGCCGCGTGATCGGCTTTCGCCCCGAATTCGTGCGCGTGCAGGACCTCTCCTCGCCGGAGGACCTGTCGGCCGCCCTCATGGCCAGCGCCAGCGTCCCGCCTTTCATGCCCGTGGGCCGGATCGGCGGCATGGCGGCTCTCGACGGAGGGCTCGTCGACAACGTGCCCGCGGAGCCGCTGCAGGCGGTGGAGGAGCAAGGGGGCAAGACCCTGGTCATCCTCTCCCGCCTCTACCGTGCCTTCCCGCACATCCCGGGCCGCACCTACATCCAGCCCACCGAGCCGGTGCCCATCGGGCAGTTCGACATCACGAACCCGGCAGGCATCCGGAAAGCCTACGAGATGGGCCTTCGGGACGGCGAGGCCTTCGCCCGCCGCGAACGGGCCAAGGCACCCTAGGCCGTTCTGAATATTGTAACGCCGTTAAGCAGCGGTTAAGCTTGCCGGGATCATTTGCAGCAAAGCCAGCAAATGATCATGGGTCCGCCCAGAAGCGGTCACGACCGTCGGGATGATACCGGGAGCCATGACCCATGGCGCTTAAGACCTAGGGAAGAAACATGACCCAAGACTCCTCGGATCGCACGGCGCAGCCTCAGCCTGAGGCAGCCCGCCTTCAACAGATTCCGGCCTTCAAGCCTGTCGCCCTGCCCGCCCTTGCCGCCGCGGTGCATGCGGTCCGGCAGCAGCCGCGCCATCCCAAGAGCCAGGCTCTTCCGGCGATCCTGCGCAAGGAATCCGCCCTCGGCTGACGCTGAGACGGGACTAGCGGACGATGACCTTCGTCTCCAGCGCGGTCCGGTTGTAGAGGTCGATCACGTCGATGTTGCGCATCCGGATGCAGCCCGACGAGACGGCGAGACCGATCTTCTCGGGCTCATTGGTGCCATGGATGCGGTAGAGCGTGTCCCTGTTGCCGTCATAGAGGTAAAGCGCCCGGGCACCCAGGGGGTTCTCGGGCCCGCCCTTGGTATACTGCACATGCGGCCACCGCGCCTTCATCTCGGCCGGCGGTGTCCAGTTCGGCCATTCGGCCTTGCGCGCGACCCGGGCCGTGCCCGTCCAGCCATACGCCTCGTCGCCCACGGTCACCCCGTAGCGAATGGCCTTTCGGCCATCCAGCACGTAGTAGAGGAAGCGCTCCTTGGTATCGACCACGATGGTGCCGGGAGCCTCGCCGGTCGGGTCGTCCATCAGGTAGCGCCCGTAGCGGAGATCCTCCTGCGCCTTCGGCACCTGTTCCATCCACTCGGCATCCCTTGCGGAGACCTGCGGATCGGGAACGCCCTTGAAGTTGCACCCGGCCAAGGCGGTCATCATGGCCAGGAGGAGGGTCAGGCTGAAAAGGCGCATGTGGGAGGAGCTCTGTTGCACAGCGTCAAGCTGCGTCCGATGGGTATCGCTACCTAGTTTCGATTCGGCTTCCGAGGAAGAGGATCATTGAAGGCGGACACCCCGGCACGCCACTCCGGCCGAGAGTGTTGCACCGCAACAACATGGACAGCCGCCCGCGACGCTGCGACATTGGCACCGACCTCTCGCTCGGAAGCCCCCCAAGAACCTTCATGACCACGCTCTACATCTGCCATCAGGCCGCCCTCCTGCATCAGACCCCGACAGGCCATCCGGAACGCCCCGACCGCATCCGCGCCATCGAACGTGTGCTGGAGAAGGAGCGCTTCTCCGCCCTCGTCCGCGAGACGGCTCCCATGGCGGAGATGGAGAGCCTCACCCTCGCCCATCCGGAGCCCTACGTGGTCTCCCTCAGGGACATCAGCCCGCGGGAGGGCCTCGTGCGGGTGGACGACGACACGGTCATGTCCCCCGGCACCTACGAGGCGGCGCTGCGCGGCGCCGGGGGCGCCGTGATGGCGGTCGACGAGGTGATGACCGGCCAGGTGACCAATGCCTTCGTGGCCATGCGTCCGCCCGGACACCATGCCGAGCGCACGAGGGCCATGGGCTTCTGCTTCTTCAACAATGCCGCGATCGCCGCCCGCCATGCCCAGACCCGGCACGGTGCGGAACGGGTCGCGATTCTCGACTGGGACGTCCACCACGGCAACGGCACGCAGGACATCTTCTGGAGCGACGCGAGCGTGATGTATTGCTCGACCCACGAGGCGCCGCTCTATCCCGGGACCGGCGCCCTGTCCGAGAAGGGCGAACACGGCACCATCGTCAATGCGCCCCTAAGGGCGGGCGACGGCAGCGAGGCGTTCCGGGAGGCGATGGAGTCCGCGGTCCTGCCGCGCATCGATGCCTTCGGGCCGGATCTGATCGTGATCTCGGCCGGGTTCGATGCCCATTGGCGCGACCCGCTCGCCAGCCTCAACCTCACCGAAACCGATTTCGCGTGGGCCACCATGAGGCTCATGGACCTTGCCGAGCGCCATTGCGGCCGGCGGGTCGTCTCGCTCCTCGAGGGGGGCTACGACCTGGAGGGGCTTTCGAAATCGGCGGCCGCCCATGTCGATGCCCTCATGGGACGCGACGTCAGGACTTGAGCGCACGGACGAAGCTCTCCCGGCTCAGGCTCGACAGCCTGCGCAGAAGCTCGCCGAGCGCGAAGGCCCGGAAGGCGGACGCCGCCACGAGAGCCACGAGGACGCCTTCCGGCGAGATGCGCAGGGCGAGAAACGCCGCGAACAGGCCCGCGAAGAGGGACAGCGCCTGGATCATGACCAGCCGCCTCTGCTGCGGATAGAGGGCGCACGAATCGTTGAGGGGCGCCGCCAGCGCGACGAAGAGCTGGAACATCGCCACCATGGGAATGGCCTCGGCCAGGCCGGCCAGTTCGGATCCCTCGAGCCAGGGATCGGCGAGCAGGAGAAGCCCGGCCATGACCGCGTAGGCCGCTCCGAGCAGGACCATGAGCCCCAGCATCATGTGACGGCCGAAGATCGGCGCGGCCCGCTCCTCGGAAGGCTTCAGCCGGTTGAGGAAGATCGGCGTAGAGGCGGCCGTGATGATCTGGGTGGGCACGTCGAAGATGCGATAGGCCAGCGCCACGTGGCCGGAGAAGACCGCATCGGCCACCATCGGCATGATGAGGAGCGGCGACATCACGAAGGCGCGGGAGAAGGAGGAACTCGGCAGGTTGTAGAGCGGCAGGCTCTTCCAGTATTTCGCCGTTCGCACGAGAGCCGGGACGGACCAGCTCTGCCACAGGGGCTGGAAACGGTCCTTGCGGCGCCAGGCCAGATAGGACACGGCGCTGAGATGCCCGAGGATGTCCGCGATGGCGAAACAGAGGGTGTCGTCGAGCGAGGTCAGGACCAGAGCCAGGAGCGTTCCCGGCTGAACGATGGCCTGGGCCAGCGAGGCGCGCCCGATCCCCTTGAAGTCGCCTTCCCGGACCGCGGTGGCGAAGGACAGGCTGAGCATTCCGCGAGCGAGGATCGAGAGGGGCAGCAGCAGGGCGAGATGCATCCGCATCAGCCCGGCCCCGCCGGCGATCAGAGAGGCTGCGGCGAAGACGCCCCAGAGGATGGTCCCGATGAAGATGCTGAGGCGCAGGGCGTCTCCCGCCTCCGCCTCCGTGCGGGCCGCCACGATGGCCGCATCGTAGCGCAGGAACAGTGCAATCAGCGCCAGAGCCGCGAGCGTCTGATAAACGCCGAACGCCGCGAAGGCCTCGATGTCCACCAGCCAGGCCGCGACGATCAGGGTCAGGAGCGACATGACCCTGGCCGCCACGAGACGCCCTCCCAGCACCACCGCATCCCGCAGGGGCCGGCCCTTGAGAACCTGCGTCGCGAACAGGCGCAGGGCCGCGGCCACGCTCCAGGAGGATCCTGACGTGGCCTCCGGCGCCGGGCGCAGCGGTGGTTCCTGGGCGGGGCGTCGCGCCCGTTCGGCACGCTGAGGCCCGGCTCCTTCGGGGAGTGGGATCAAAGGGTGAGGTCTGCGTGAGGCGAAGGCCCTTGCGAGGCTTCGATCGTGGTTGGACGGACGGGTGCGGGCGGCTCAGCTCTCGATGGGTTCGTTGCCGAGGAGTTCGATGCCGAAGCCGCTTAACCCTACGTAAGAACGGGTGGATGTGGCAAGATTGCGGATGGAGACGACGCCGAGATCCCGCAGGATCTGCGCGCCCAGGCCGATCTCGCGCCACTGGGTCGTGCGCATCGCCTCCGAGGCCGTGGCCTCGCTCTCGGAGAAGTTGGTCGTGGGCACGCCCGCGGTGCCGTCGCGCAGGTAGACGAGGACGCCCCGGCCCTCCTTCGCGAAACGCTGGAGCGCCGCCTTCACGGTCTTGCCGCCCTCGAACACGTCCGTGAGCGCGTTGGCGCGGTGCAGGCGCACGGGCAGGTTCGTGCCGTCGCCGATGCGCCCGTAGACGAGCGCCATGTGCTGCACGCTCTCGAACGGCGTCGAATAGGCGTAGCCCGTGAACTGGCCCCACTCGGTGTCCACCGGGAAGGTGGCGATGCGCTCGACGAGCTTTTCGCGCGCCTGGCGGTAGGCGATGAGCTCGGCGACGGAGATGCGCTTCAGCCGGTGCGTCTCCGCGAAGGCGTCGATCTGCTCGCCCTTCATCACGGTGCCGTCGTCGTTGGCGAGTTCGCAGATCACGCCCACTGGCGGCAGGCCCGCGAGCTTGCACAGATCGACCGCCGCTTCCGTATGGCCGGAGCGCATCAGCACGCCGCCGTCCTTGGCGATCAGCGGGAAGATGTGGCCGGGGCGCACGAAATCCGCCGCGCCCATGTTGTTGTTGGCGAGCGCCCGCACCGTGTTCGAGCGCTGCTCGGCCGAGATGCCGGTGGTGAGCCCGTGCTTGACGTCCACCGTCACCGTGAAGGCGGTGCCCAGCGGCGCGTCGTTCGAGGCCACCATCGGATCGAGACGCAGGCGCCGCGCCTCGGATGCGGTCAGAGGCGCGCAGACGATGCCGCAGGTGTTGCGGATGATGAAGGCCATCTTCTCCGGCGTGCAGAGGGAGGCGGCGACGATGAGGTCGCCCTCGTTCTCGCGGTCGTCGTCGTCCGTGACGATGACGATCTCGCCCTGCGCAAAGGCCTCGATGGCTTCGGTGACGCTGTGGATCGTCATCTGGTGTCGTCCTTCAACTCGGTTGTTCCGGAATGCTCTACTTGAACGGCCATTCGACGGCAGCCCCGACCTGCCCGCGATGGCGCAGGACGTGGTCCGCCAGCACGCAGGCCACCATCGCCTCGCCCACCGGCACGGCGCGGATGCCCACGCAGGGATCGTGACGCCCCTTGGTCATGACCTCGGCCTCGGCGCCGGAGCGCGTCACGCTGGCGCGCGGCGTCAGGATCGACGAGGTCGGCTTCACGGCGAAGCGGCACACCACCGGCTGCCCGGTGGAGATGCCGCCGAGGACGCCGCCCGCATGGTTCGACAGGAAGGTCGGAGCGCCCGCATTGCCGGGGCGCATCTCGTCCGCGTTCTCCTCGCCGCGAAGGGCCGCGGCCGCGAAGCCGTCGCCGATCTCCACGCCCTTCACGGCGTTGATCGACATCAGCGCCGCCGCCAGATCGGAATCGAGCTTGCCGTAGATGGGGGCCCCGAGCCCCGGCGGCACGCCCTCGGCCACGATCTCCAGCACGGCCCCGATGGAGGAGCCCTCCTTGCGCAGGCCGTCGAGATAATCCTCGTAGAAGGCAGCGGCCTCGGCGTCCGGGCAGAAGAACGGATTGCGCGCGACCTCGTCCCAATCCCACCGGCTGCGGTCGATGGCGTGCGGCCCCATCTGCACCAGGGCGCCGCGGATGGTCACGCCGCCGAGCACCTTGCGGGCCACCGCGCCGGCCGCCACGCGGGCCGCCGTCTCGCGGGCGGAGGAGCGTCCGCCGCCGCGATAGTCGCGGATGCCGTATTTCACGTCGTAGGTGTAGTCGGCATGGCCCGGCCGGTAGGATTCCTTGATCTCGGAATAATCCTTCGAGCGCTGGTCCACGTTCTCGATCATCAGCGCGATGGGCGTGCCGGTGGTGACCTGCCGGCCGGTGCGCTCGTCGGTGAACACGCCGGAGAGGATCCTCACCTCGTCGGGCTCGCGGCGCTGGGTGGTGAACCGCGACTGGCCCGGACGGCGGCGGTCGAGCTCGGCCTGAATGTCGGCCGCCTCCAGCGGAATGCGCGGCGGGCAGCCGTCGATGACGCAGCCCAGGGCCGGTCCGTGGCTCTCGCCGAAGGTGGTGACGCGGAAAAGGTGACCGAAGGTGTTGTGGGACATGGCGCTAACTGAAGTTCCAGCGCGTCTTAGAGCCAAAGCGCCCGGGTGTCACGTTCGCGATTGCACCTTGGAGAAGGTCTAAATCGGACAAGGCTTCCCTGCCCTGCGGCGGCGCACGGCCGGGGATGCGCCAAGGCGCGCGTAATCGGGCTCCGGGCGTGCTGCGCGGAACCGTGCGGGATCGAGGGGGCGCGAGGAGCGAACCGGCTCGAAGGGTGGTGGTGGAGAGGGAAGAGCCGGATGGCCCCTCGCGCACGGTTCTTTTCAGGCGAACAGGCGGCGCTGGTCCGTGAACGGCCGCAGGCGGACGCCGCACGCCTGGTGCGGCCGGGCCTGCGACCCGCTCCGGCCCCAGGGCTTGTGCCTGGGCCTCCTGCCGCACGGGGTAGCGTCGCCCCGTGCGCAGGACCGTGTCCGGTCCCACAATCACGACGCCTCGCGAGCGCGCCCCTCGGTGGACCGGACACGAACGATATAGCTTAGCTTGGCACGAGTGTCAAGAACAAAGTAGGAACGTTTCTGCCAATGCTGCGGTGTCTCCCTGGCGCATGAAGGCGCGTGCCACTCACCTGTCATTCCGGGGCCGCGCAGCGGAGCCCGGAACCCATAGCCGCTGACGGTGCAGAACGAGGCGAAGCGCTGACAGTCCTTTCTTGAACCCGTTGGTGTTTATGGGTTCCGGGCTCGGCTCTAGCGAGCCGCCCCGGAATGACGGGTGTGTGGTGCACCCCAACGCTGCTTGAAGGCGTGGAGGCCGGGACTGGCCCGGCCATGACGGGAGTGGTGCCGACCGGCTCTCCTCCCCCACGAGTTCGTCCGGCTCGAAGGCTCACGCGGGTGGCGCCGACCTGCTCTCCTCCCCCTTGTGGGGAGGAGGTGGAGGTGGGGGTGTGGGCGCCATCCTGGTTCCAGTCCGGCGCCGGCACCCCCACCCTGGCCCTCCCCACAAGGGGGAGGGAATGAGGTCGCGCTGTACGCAGCCACATCCACGACGGTCGCAACCAAACTCCACCCTCATCCTGAGGAGCCGCGACAGCGGCGTCTCGAAGGAGGGTCGAGCGCATTCCGGAAGCGGCGCGGCAGGGCGGCCGGCTTCGGGCCTGCCCTGCCCGGGCGGTGCGGCCCGGTTCGGGTCTTTCCGTCCGCGCCTCAGGCGCGCTCCTCCCAGATCCTGGCGAGTTCGACGATGGTCCGCACGGCCCTGTCCATGTCCTGGCTGCTGACGAATTCCAGCGGGGAGTGGAAGGCGTGGCCGCCGGCGAAGATGTTGGCGCAGGGCAGGCCCATGAAGGAGAGGCGCGAGCCGTCCGTGCCGCCGCGGATGCTGCCGCGCACCGGGTTCATGCCGGCCCGGCGGATCGCCTCCACGGCGTTCTCGACGATCTCCGGATGCCGGTCGAGCACCGTCTTCATGTTGCGGTACTGCTCCTTGAGCGTGAAGGTGTAGCCGGAGCCGGGATAGGCCCCCAGCACCTCCTTGACGATCCTTTCCAGCAGCGCCTCCTTGGCCTTCAGGCCCTCCTCCGTGAAGTCGCGGACGATGAGGCTCAGATACGCCTTCTCCATCACGCCGGACATTCCGGTCGGATGGATGAAGCCGTCGCGGCCCGTCGTGGTCTCGGGCGCCATGTCCCTGGGCAGCCGCGCGACGATGTCCCCGGCGATCCGGATGGCGTTCTCCATCTTGCCGTAGGCGAAGCCCGGATGGATCGCCACGCCCTTGACGACGATCTCCACCGCGTCGGCGGAGAAGGTCTCGTCCTCGACGGTGCCCGCCGTCTCCCCGTCCATGGTGTAGGCGAAATCGGCCCCGAGCTTCTTAAGGTCCACCTTGTCGACCCCGCGGCCGATCTCCTCGTCGGTGGTGAAGAGGATGCGGATCGCGCCGTGCTTCACGTCCGGGTTGTTCACCAGGAACTCGGCCGCCGCCATGATCTCGGCGATGCCGGCCTTGTCGTCGGCGCCGAGCAGCGTCGTGCCGTCCGAGGTGATGATGTCCTCGCCGATCAGGCTCTCCAGCACCGGATGCTCCGCGACCCGGATGACCTGGGACGGATCCCCCGGCAGCCGGATGTCGCCGCCCTGGTAGTTCTTCACGACCTGCGGCTTGACGCCGGTGCCGGAAAAGTCCGGCGCCGTGTCCATGTGGGCGCAGAAGCAGATCGTCGGGACGTCGTTCTTCGACGTGTTCGACGGAATGGTCGCGTAGACATATCCGTGCTCGTCGAGATGCGCGTCCGCGACGCCGATCTCGTGCAGCTCCTGAACCAGCAGCCGCCCGAGATCCTTCTGCTTCTCGGTGGAAGGCTGGGTCGGGGACTTGGCGTCGGACTGGGTGTCGATGACGACGTAACGGAGGAAACGGTCGGCGGCGCTGTCGGCCATGGGGCGGAATCCGGGTGGGAGGAGAGACGGGGGAGTTTTAGCGGGGGATGGGGGTAGTGGGAATGGGGCGCTTATGCGGGATGCCCTTATCAGCCTCCTGCGTCATCCCCGGCGACCGCGCAGCGGTCGGGAAGGGGATCCAGCCTCAGGCTCCGCGCTCCTGGATTCCCTTCCCCTCCGGCGGCTTTCGCCACCTCCGGCCGGGAATGACAAGAAGGAAGATTAAGGCCAATTTCAACTATATGTGGAAAAAAGCCCATTCCACCTTCAAATTCCTACCATTGGTTGCAATAATGGAATTATGTTTCGCCCACCTAGGAGACATCTATGACAAACAGGCTTCAGATACGGTGCATCAATAAGGACGACCGGAAAAGCGCTCATGAGCGTATCACCCACGTAGGTGGTTATGGTCCTGGCCCCTGGAAATACTCGGTTCCCGACGTCATCAGATTTATCGAAAACGGACAAGCAAGCTTCTATGTAAGCCGGCCTCAGGGCGACACGGTTAATGTCATAGTGGCGGTGAGTAGGCTCGGAAACAAATACATAAAGACTACGGCTGACGGAGATGAGCCTAACAATCTTCTAAGCCTTCCCGAATGCCTCTGAAGGCAAGGGGCAGTGGATTCGAATGTCTGAAACAAAGCTGCACATGCTGTTTAATCGCGCGAGAGCGGATGATCGTCAGATCAATGAGTTGATCGGGCTCGCTCATGGAATTATCGCCGATGGCATCGTCAATCAGGCTGAGGCTGAGTATCTATTCAAATGGATCGCAGCCAACGCACCTTTGACCGAGAACCCAGTTATCAATCTACTCTACAGGAGAGTTGATAAGATCCTGAACGATGGCAAGCTGGATGCGGAAGAAGCCGCGGACCTCCTGGAAACGCTAACGCGCTTTTCTTCCGGAGATTTCGAGATTGGAGAGGCTCTCAAAGCGACATCTCTGCCACTGTGCGATCCAGCTCCCACAATAAGATTTATCGGATCAAGCTTTTGCTTCACGGGCACGTTCGCATTTGGAAGCCGGAAGGATTGCGAGACGGCCATCGCCAAGCTTGGAGGGAACTTCGGCTCACTGACACAAAAAACAACGTATCTCGTTATAGGAGCCTATGCGACTGACAGTTGGGCTCACTCGGCTTTCGGACGAAAAATTGAGAAGGCAGTCGGGATGCGAGCTGGCGGAGTTCCTATTTCAATTGTCGGCGAAAGTCATTGGGTTGAGCAGATGAGATAGTAGGCAGCATGGGCAGCGTTTTCGTTCATTGACTGCCACATACATAGCCCTAATAAAGCTATAATTTCCGCGCCAATAATCTTTGTACCCTATCTTCAATTACTTTAACTGGATAACGGAACCCATCGAATACAGTAAATAGCTCCTGCGTTGCATGGTCGACATAAGGCGCAATTGCGCTTAGAGGTGTTGTGGCTGGAATCTCAACATATGCCTCGACGACGTCGTCATATGCCTCGCGGCCATCCGAAATAAATACCGCTCGGTTAGCCCACGACTCCAACGTTCGACCCTTGAGTCCAGTCCACTTGAAAAGAAAGCCAAGTGTTGCATCTTCGTGATACTTAAGTGCTTTTGCGAAGCTGAGACCAACCGCGATTGTCTCGATAATTCTATATAGCATCAACGCAGGATCTAAAGCGGTCCGCGGCTCTACCTTCTCTGTCATATCATCTTGCAGCGCCCTCCAGAGATAGAAAACTCCCTTTGGATCCATTCGGTAGTAATCAAAATGTGAGCTGAAGCCTCTCCCAGGATTTGCAATCAGTGCTTCCCAAGCCTGCTTCTTCC
Source organism: Microvirga lenta (assembly GCF_020532555.1). Taxonomy (GTDB): domain Bacteria; phylum Pseudomonadota; class Alphaproteobacteria; order Rhizobiales; family Beijerinckiaceae; genus Microvirga; species Microvirga lenta. Next base: position 44,118 of record NZ_JAJBBR010000005.1, read on the forward strand.
TGCGAGGGCGAGAACTCTTTTCCGTAAACCCCCGCGAGTCGAGCCAAACTGGCCAACCCGTGTATTGAGGGTTCGCAGTTGCAATAGTGTTGAGGAAGTCTGCATCCGTCCCTCGCGGTTCACGAGGAGGTGTCATAACGAGTAAAACACTCCATGATCCAAGTTCATGAACTTTTTTGTCTAATCCAGCCTCTTTCAGAGCCTCATCGCGATGTTGCTCGACTTCAGAGAGTAGTTGACGTGCTCTCTCTTCCAACGTGGTAGGCCCCGGTTGAATAGCTGAGATCATACCGCTCAGAGCAGTTTCTCCTCCAAGGTGTCTACGCAGGAAGCGGCCAATGTCTGCTTCACGATTCTCAAAGCATATCTCGATGATGTCGCGCCAGTCCGACGCCTTTGCCAAAGAGGAGCTTGGAGTCCCGTTTGATCGCAAAGTCCTAAAATAGATGCCGTCCTCCCGAAGAAGCAGCTTACCGTTGGTGTCCTTTAGGTCCTTTTTGCATGCCACTGGGACAGTCGTGCCTGTCGGGACTACAATAACAGGAAATTCCTGTTCGGCGCGGACTGCAAACGCGACCTGCACCTCAAAGGGTATAGAAGCGTACTTCGATATAATCCCTTGGATTACGTCAACATGAAAAGTTCTTCTCACGTCCGAGGGAGAATTTCGTTGATCGGGGAGCAAAGTGTCGTCATCAAACCCGACGACGAAATATCCGCCATTTCTATTCCTAAGTGCAATGGCACCTTTGGCGATTTTCGCGATCCCCTCTGAGCTAGTAGGATCAATCCACCTCTTGATCTCAACATTGAGCCCCTCTGAAGGATGGGCGACCAGATTGTTTACAAGATCCTGAGAGATGTTCATTTTATTTGCAGTCTAGTGTTTGGAATTCAGCGTTACGGTGCCTGCCGGATCATACACATTCCTGATGCGCTCGATAGATTGCTGCCTCTTCTATTTTCTGACTTGTATTCTTGGATAGCGACGCCTGCCTGCCTCTATCTTACACCACCCATTGACCCCCTGCCCTCTCCCCGTGTTATCTCGTTCGTGAAGCCGGGCGCACCCGGCTTTGGGGTCTAGTAAGCCCCGTCCGCTAGCGGTCGGCATCGACCGCAAACGATGCCTCCTTGCCCTATGGCCGGGAGGTGTTGGCGCATGTCCAAGGCGCAAGCCCAAAGGCCAATGCGGGCCGTCTAGCGGCGGTCTTACTACTCCCGGCCACCAGGACGTTCCTGGTGGCAACCTCACCTGCGAGAGAGGGAGTTGCCGATGGAGCCGCAGGATTACAGCGCGTTTGCCGATCTCTTGAACAAGTTCCACACCGCGATTCCGCCGATCCAGGCGCTCTGGCTCGTCGCCGGGGCGGCGACCGTGCTGGGTGTCGCGTGGCTGCTGACGCGGACCTTGCGCGAGATCATGGCTCCGGCCGCACGTCCGCCGCGCCCCGAGGCGGGAGACCTGCTGGTCTACGGCGTCGTGCAGGACGAGCACGGCCAGTGGCACGTGATCCGCCACGGCCACGCGCCGCAGCCCGTGGACTGGACGAACCCGCCGCGCGAGCTGCTGGGGCATGGGTTCCGGGCGGAGTGAGAAGGCCCCCGCATCGCCTCCGGCAGCCCGCAGGACCGGGAGGCCGGTCCCCCGCCGGGCCTGCGCCCGCCGCGAATGTCCCGCCCTCGCGGGACGGCCTCACAGATCCGTTTCGACATCGTCGCGGAGCCTCTCCCGCTGGCGGCGGGACCGGATCTGCTGCGTGCCGACCGTGTGGCCCCTCAGGAGCAGCCGGCCCTCCTGCCGGATCAGGTCGAACCGGCGGATCGCCCCCGCGAGGAGATCCTCGGAGCCGTGGACCGCAATCACCTTGATCTCGACCGCGGCGGGACCGTCCAGGCCATCCGCCGCGACGGCGCCCCGCGGACCCGCGCCCGGTCGCAACACGGGCTCGATCAGGCTCCGGAACGATCCGATATCCACGAACTGCCCCGCCTGCACCGGCCCCTGCCGGGTCGCCAGTTCGAGGTCCGAGCGGCCTTCCTGCAGCTCGGTGACCGGGCAGCTCCAGCGTCCCTCCTTCGTCTCGACGGTCGCGATGAGGCTTTCGATGTAGATGGCCTCGGCGCTCATGTTGCTGATCAGGCACCGGGCCTCGAGCCCGGACCCCGCGCCGCGGTTGATCATGATGCTCGACCTCTTCTGCCGGCGGTAGCTGCTGACGAACACCTGCAGATAGGCGATCCAGACGAACAGCATCGCGATGTTCGCCAGCGCGCCGATGACTTGGTGGTTGTTCGCAATCCAGTTCCACATGATCGTCCGCTCGCGGATGCCCTGCCCGGATGTCAGCCGCGGGCCTTCCCGGCCGCGGTTTCGCGCGGGGCGTTCGCCCCGGCCTGTTCGTGGCGGCAGAGCATCGGCTCGTCCGAAGGCGGCGATGGCGGCCCGAGACCGGCGGAGACGCCGAAAACGCTCCGCCGGACGCGCGGAAACACGCCGAAGCGCTCGATCCGGATTTTCTCAGCCATCGTGTTCCTTCACGTCGTGGGCGGTCGATGGCGCCCGGCATGACGGAACCGGGCGGATCCGTTTCGGCAGCCGCTGCTCCCTGCAACAACCCGGAGCCCCTGACTGCGTTCCTGAATCGAACCGGCGCGCTCGGGCGCATCCCTGGCGGCCGCCGCAAGGGCGCATCCCGGAATCGCGGCCTTCGCCGAAAAGGCGACTGCCGTCCGGCCGTCCGGTCTGGTATAGGGAGGCCGTTCCCCGGCCTGCGTCGAGCGGCCTGATTCACGAGGCCGCCATGTCCCCAGCGTCATCGAAAGTCGTCATCTGCGGCGCCGGCATCGCCGGCATCGCGGCGGCCTACCAGCTCGCCGTCGAACACGGTCTCGACCACGTCACGCTGGTCGACGAGGGCAACCCGCTCTCGCTCACCTCGGACAAGTCCACGGAAGCCTACCGCAACTGGTGGCCCGGACCCGACTGGGCCATGACCGCCTTCATGAACCGCAGCATCGATCTCATCGAGGAGATCGCGCGGGCGACCGACAACCGCATCAACCTCAACCGCCGCGGCTACGTGTTCGCGACCTCGGATGCGGGCAAGATCCCCTTTCTCGAAACCATGGCGAAGGCGGCCGAGGAGAATGGCGGGGGAGCCGCGCGGTTTCACGACACGGCGCAGAGCGCCTACACGCCCTCGCCCGAGCGCGGGTTCGACAGCGCGCTGTCGGGCGCGGACGTCATCACCGATGCGAGCCTGATCCGCCGCCACTTTCCCTTTCTGGCGCCCGAGACGGTGGCGCTGGTCCATGCGCGGCGCGCCGGCTGGCTCAGCGCCCAGCAGCTCGGCATGGTGATGCTGGAAGCGGCGCGCGCGCACGGCGTGCAGATCCTGAAGGGCCGCGTCGTCGGCATCGACACGGCCGGCGGCCGGGTTCGCGGCGTGCATGTCGAGCAGCAGGGCGAGCGCCGCACGCTCGACGCGACGCATGTGGTGCTGGCCGCCGGGCCGATGCAGGCCGAGATGGCGCGCATGATCGGCGTCGACCTGCCGATCAGGGCCGAGCGCCACTTCAAGGTCAGCTTCCCGGATGCGCTCGGGGGCATGCCGCGCAACGCCCCGATGCTGATCTGGCTCGACGAGCAGCAACTGCCCTGGAGCGACGAGGAGCGCGCCGCGCTCGCGGCCGACGAGGAGGCGCAATGGCTCCTCGGGACATTTCCGGCAGGCGTCCACGGGCGGCCCGACGGGGCATCGGCGACGCTCATTCTGTTCAACCACCATGGCGACGCGGTCGACCCCGTCTTCCCGCTGCCGGAGCCGGAATACTACCCCGAGATCGCGCTTCGCGGCATGTCCACCATGGTGCCGGGGCTCAAGGCCTATAACGGGAAGACGCCGCGGCCCTACATCGACGGCGGCTACTACATGCGCACGCAGGAGAACCGGCCGCTCATCGGGCCCGCCCCGGTCGAAGGCGCGTACATCTCGTGCGCCTATTCCGGCTTCGGCGTGATGGCGTCCTGCGCGGGCGGAGAGCTCATCGCCCGCTACATCACCGAGACCGAGCTGCCCGATTACGCGCCGGCCTTTCTGCTGTCGCGCTATGAGGACGCCGCCTACAACGCCCTGCTCGAACGTTGGGGCGACGGCGGCCAGCTCTGACCGGATCAGACGGCGGGCACCGTTCCGCCGTCGATCGCGTATTCGGCACCGTGGATCGACGCCGCCCGATCCGAGAGAAGAAAGGCCGCCAGTTCCGCGACCTCCTCAGGGCGACCGGGCCTGCCGATGGGAATGCCTCCGAGGGATCGCATCAGCCCCTCGCGGGCGCCGTGCTCGTCCGTGCCCTGCTGCTCGGCCAGCCGCCGGATCAGCGCGGTCGCGGCCGTGGTCTCGATGAAGCCGGGCGAGATCGTGTTCACGCGGACGCCCTTGGGGCCGACCTCTTTCGACAGACCCTTGCTGTAGGTCGTCAGGGCGGCTTTGGCGGCCGCGTAGGCCAGCGTCGCCTCGGGCAGCGGCAGGCGCCGCTGGATCGACGAGACGTGAATGACGACGCCGTATCCCTGCCGGATCATGCCGGGCAGGAGCGCCCGGTCGAGCCGAACCGCGGGATAGAGGTTCATGTCGAACTCCGCCTGCCATTCGCGATCGGTCAGCGCCGCAAAACCGCCGCCCGGCGCGCTCGAGCCGCCGACCACGTTCACGAGGAGGTCGACGCCGCCCATCTGCGTCATGACCTCGGCGACGACCGCATCGACGCCGCCGGCCGTCGCGATGTCGGCTTGGACGAACAGGTCGGGCCGCTGGCCCTCCGGCAGCGGCGAGCGGGCCGTTGTGGCGACCGTGGCGCCGCCGGCGGCAAGCCGCCGGACGATGGCCTCGCCCATGCCCTTGGTGCCGCCCGTCACCAGGGCGCGCTTGCCGGCGAATTCCCGGGGATCGACGGCGAACGAGGATGCCGCGCTCATCATGCGATCTCCAGACGTGCGATCTTCGGGCCGGAAAGGGTGAAGGCGAAGCGCAGCATCGCAGGACTGCCGGGAAAGTCGCCGGACACCAGTCCCGAGACGAGCATCCGGTCGTCGACCGTTTCGACCTGCCTGACGTCGACGGTGACGCGGTACTTGCGGGTCGTGTGCTTCATCCAGGAGCGGATATCCGCCCGGCCGCGATGCTCACGGCCTTCGTCCTTCACCACGGCATCCTCGGCAAAGGGCGCCAGCATGGCGTCGATGTCGTGCCGGTTCTTCGCCTCGTAATAGGCAGCCAACGGGGGAGGAAGTCGTTTGCTCATGCGGGTTCTCCAAGAGGAGCCAGGCCGCCCGAAATGTGTCCGGCTCCGTAGCGGTGGGAGGAACTTGGAGGTATGCTGACGGAAAGACAAGAACGCACGAAAAAGTAAGGTACTCACCTATGAGTAAGGAAGAAGCCCTGACTCCCAGCTCCGCCGCCGACCGGGTGGAACAGGCGCTCAAGTTCCTCGAAGGCCGCTGGAAGCTGGTGATCCTGTTCCGGCTGTTCGGCGGCAAGGTGCTGCGCTTCTCGGAGCTGGAGAAGGCGATCCCGGCCATCTCGCAGAAGATGCTCATCCAGCAGCTTCGCCAGATGGAGGCGGACGGAATCGTTCGCCGGATCGTGCATCACCAGGTGCCGCCGAAGGTGGAATATTGCCTCACGGATTGGGGCCAGGCCCTGTGCCCGGCGCTCGACGCATTGCTGCAATGGGCCGCCGCCCGCGAGCGACCCGGCGAAACGGATGCCCGGGCGCAATCCGCGCGCTCGGCATCCTGAGGGCCCCGACCGGGGCGCCGCAATGCCCCGGAGAGAGGCGGCGCCCCCACAGCAATCACATTGTCAACACAATGGCGGGCCAAGCGCAGCCGTGCATTCCGAAGATTAACGAGAGCGATTCATCTCTACGGAATGTAAGCCTAGCAAGTTTATTCAAGGGGCATTTGCAAGAATGACTACGCCAACCAATTTAGAAACTCTCTTTTTGCAGCTCATCAACGAAGCCCGCGCCGGTGCCGGGGTCAGGCCGCTCACGTTCGACGGCGAACTTCTGGATTCGTCCGATGCCCACAGCGCCTGGATGGATCAGACCGACACCTTCTCCCACACGGGCGTGAACGGCTCCAGCGCGGGCGCCCGCATGACGGCGGCCGGCTACGGCTGGCAGGGCTGGGGCGAGAACATCGCGTATGTGAGCGGCGGAATGACGGAGGCGACCGTCCGTCAGCTGCACGCCAACCTGATGAAGTCGCCCGGCCACTACGCCAACATCGTCAACGGCTCCTTCGAGGAGATCGGGATCGGCCTGAAGGAAGGCACGATCAACGGCTACAACGTGGTCTTCGTCACCCAGAACTTCGGCACGCCGAATGCCACGGAGCGGGCCGAGGCGAACGATGTCGGCACCACGACCACGACCTCTCCGACGACCCCGAGCACGACCGCGGGCCAGTCCATCGTCGGCAACAGCTACAACAACACGCTGTATGGCACGTCCGGCAACGACACCCTCAACGGCAACGGCGGCAGGGACGTCCTGTGGGGCCGCTCGGGCAGCGACACCTTCGTGTTCGACACCGCGTCGGAAGCCAACGGCGACACCATCGGCGACTTCGTCCGCGGCGCCGACAAGATCAACCTGTCGGGCATCGATGCCAATACCCGCTCGTATGGAAACCAGGCGTTCAAGTTCATCGGCGCACAGGGCTTCCACAAGGTGGCAGGCGAGCTGAAGGCGTACCAGTCGAGCGGCAACACGTATCTCGCCGGAGACGTCAACGGCGACGGCTATGCCGACTTCACGATCAAGGCCGTCGGCCTGCACGCCTTCGCAAACGCCGACTTCGTGCTCTGACGACGATTGCGGGCTCCCGCGAAGCCGGGAGCCCCTTCGTCGGGGCCGCTTCGTCTGGCGGCGGCCCCACCACTCCCGGGCGCCTGAAAGGGGCCCGGAGCGCCGGGGGGGGGCGGCGGGGTGGGCGGGGCGGTGGTGGGGGGGGGGGTGGCGCGGGGGGCGCCCGGGGTGACGCCGTTCGAGGCGGCGATGTCGGTGCGGGTGACATTGGCGTCGTTCACCTTCACCCCGTTGCCGGTCGCGCTCACGGTCAGCGCCTTCCCGTTCACGGTCTTGGCCTGCTGGAGCTTGGCGACCTCGGACGCCGTCACGCGTCCGGGGACGACGTGATAGGTCAGGATCGCCGTCAGCCGGTCCTTGTTCTCGGGCTTGAGCAGGTTCTCGACCGTTCCGGCCGGCAGCTTGGCGAAGGCCGCGTCGGTGGGAGCGAAGACCGTGAACGGCCCCTCACCCTTGAGGGTGCTGACGAGACCGGCTTCGCCTAAAGCAGCCGCCAGGGTCTTGAACTGGCCGGCCGCGACGGCCGTCTCGACGATGTCCTGGTCGGCTGCCCGCGCAGCCGTTCCGCCGAGCGTCACGCCGAGGGCGACCGTTGCGGCCACGGCCAGATTCGCAAAATGGAATTTCATCGTTCTAGCTCCATGAACGTGGATGCGGACGGCCCCTTTCGGCGACCGTTGAGACCACCACGCTGGTTCTCACCATTTGCATATGGTGAAAACTTATTTTCTCTGTACTCACTTTATCGTGACGTGAACATGGTTTATCATGCGATGAAAATCGGTGCGTCGTGAGTTTCTTCAAGGGAAAAAGGAGCGGCGAGATGCTGTCGGAAACCCTGGCCGCCGGCCTGGAGCAGTACAAGATCGGAGCCAAGATCCGGACGCTCCGCCTGAAGAAGAAGCTCGGGCTCGCGCAGCTGGGCGAGCATACCGGCCTCTCGCCCGCCATGCTCTCGAAGATCGAGCGCGGGCAGCTCTTCCCGACGCTGCCGACCCTGCTGCGGATCGCCCTGGTGTTCGGGGTCGGGCTCGAGCATTTCTTCGTCGAGGGATCGGACCGGCCCACCATCGCGGTGGTCCGGAAGGAGGATCGGCTGCGCCTGCCGGACCGTCCGGGGGATGCGCCGTCCTATTTTTTCGAGAGCCTCGACTTCCCCGTGACGAACCGCAGGCTGCAGGCCTACTACGCCGAGTTCCCGGCCGGTTCGCAGGCGTCGGAGTCCCACCAGCACGACGGCGCGGAACTCGTCTACGTGCTCAGGGGCAGGCTCGCCATAAGCATCGCGGGCGACGAGATCGTTCTGGAGGAAGGGGACGCCATGTATTTCGACTCCGGCGCGGCGCACAGCTACCGGCAGGAAGGCCCGTCGGCGTGCTCGGCGATGGTCGTCACGGCGCCCGAATAGCGCCGGATCCGGAGAGGCCTCACACCCAGCGGTGCTTGCGGCCTTCGATGACCAGCACCCGGCCCTGCCAGATGTCCATGCTGGCGGCCTGACGCTGGGAAATCCCGCAGGTCACGGCCAGGAAGGCGCGGGCGACGCCGCCATGGGCCACCAGCACCGTATCGCGGGTCAGGTCGTCGAGGACGGGGCGGATGCGGTCGGTGAGCATGGCGTAGCTCTCGCCGCCGCCGGGCGGAACGTAGTTCCACTTGTCGCGCTCGCGCATGGCCGCGGCCTGGGGCTCCGCCTTGCGCACTTCCTTCCAGGTCATGCCCTCCCAGTCGCCGAAGGTCAGCTCGACCAGGCGGTCGTCCAGGCGGTAGCTTTCGGGATGCAGGCCGATGGCCTTGCGCAGCCGCTCCATGGTCTCGCGGGTGCGGGCCATGGGGCTCGACACATAGGCGAGGTCCTCGACATTGGGCACGAGGGTGCGCAGCCGCCGCCCCGCCTCCTCGGCCTGGACTTGGCCGAGCTCGTTGAGCGGAATGTCCTTCTGCCCCTGGAGCCGCCCTTCGAGATTCCAGTCCGTCTCGCCGTGGCGAATGAAGTAGATCGTTGGGCGGGGCTGGCTCACGGCTAGTCTTTGTCGAGGGAGAGGTCGGGCGCTTCCGGGTTCTTCATGCCGACCACGTGGTAGCCGGCATCCACGTGGAGGATCTCGCCGGTCATGCCGCGGGACATGTCGGAGACCAGGTAGGCGGCGGTCTCGCCGACCTCCTCGGTGGTGACCGTGCGGCGCAGGGGCGAGTTATACTCGTTCCACTTCAGGATGTAGCGGAAATCGCCGATGCCCGAGGCCGCGAGGGTCTTGATCGGGCCCGCCGAGATGGCGTTGACGCGGATGTTCTTGGGGCCGAGATCGGCCGCGAGATAGCGCACCGAGGCCTCGAGCGCCGCCTTGGCCACGCCCATGACGTTGTAGTGGGGCATCCACTTCTCGGCGCCGTAATAGGTCAGCGTCAGGAGCGAGCCGCCGTCGTTCATCAGCTTCTCCGCCCGCTGGGCGACCGCCGTGAAGGAATAGCAGGAGATGAGCAGCGACTTGGTGAAGTTGCCCTCGGAGGTCTCCACGTAGCGGCCCGTGAGCTCGTCCTTGTCCGAGAAGGCGATGCAGTGGACCACGAAGTCGATGGAGCCCCAGAGCTTCTTCACCTCGTCGAACACCGCGTCGATGGTCGCGCCGTCCGTGACGTCGCAATGGCCGACGACGACGCCGTCGAGCTCCTTCGCCAGGGGCTCGACGCGCTTCTTCAGGGCCTCGCCCTGGTACGTGAAGGCGAGTTCCGCCCCGTGCTTGCGGGCCGCCTGCGCGATTCCCCAGGCGATGGAGCGATTGTTCGCCACACCCATGATCAAGCCGCGCTTGCCGGCCAGGATGCCGGGCGCCGTTGTCTCCGCCATGATTCACCTAAATCGTCGCTGGACACGTCAGAAAGAGCGGCCTCTTTAACCGACACAGCGACAGGGGGGAAGTCCTCTCGGCCTCCCACCCGTGAATCAGGGCTTCATAAGGGCGAAGATTCCTATTCCGCCTTGGCCGAGCGGCGCTTGCGGGCATAGTCCAGCAGGTCCTCGTCCACCACCTCGGGCAGCTTGATCTCCATGGTCACCAGGAGGTCGCCCGGCCCCGCCTTGCCCGGCAGGCCCTTGCCGCGCAGGCGGAAGGTGCGGCCCGAATTGGTCATGGGCGGGATGTTCATCTCCACCGCGCCGGTCAGGGTCGGAATGCGGATCGTGCCGCCGAGGACGGCCTCCTCGATCTCGATGGGCAGGCGCAGGCGCAGGTTGGAGCCCTCGGGCGTGAACCGCTCGTGGGGGGCGATCTTGATGGTCAGGAGCGCATCGCCCGGATCGATGCCGGGAGCCCCCGCGCCCAGGCCGCGCAGGCGGATGACCTGCCCGTCGGTGACGCCCTTGGGGATCACCACGTCCACGTCCCGGCCCGTGGGGAGCCGCAGGCGCTTCTTGGCCTCGTTCGCCACCTCTTCCAGGGTGACCGTGAGGGTCGCCGACACGTCCTCGCCCTTCTGCTGGGGGCGGCTGCGGCCCTGCCGCATCCCGTCGCCGCCGGCGGAGCGGAACGCCTCGCCGAAGATCTGCGAGAAGAAGTCCTCGCCCGGATCGGCATTGAAGCCCCAGCTGTTCCGGCGCCCGCCGAAGGGGCCGCCGCCGCCGAAGCCCGAGAAATCCTCGCCCCGGGCGCCGCGCCCGCCGCCGAACCCTTCGAAGCCCGTAAAGCGCGGCTTGCCCTCCGCGTCGATCTCGCCCCGGTCGAACTGGGCGCGTTTCTGCGCATCGCCGAGGATCTCGTAGGCGGAGTTCACCTCCGCGAACTTGTCCTTGGCCTTCGGATCGTTCGCATTGCGATCCGGGTGATAGGTCTTTGCGAGTTTGCGGAATGCCTTCTTGATCTCCGCTTCGTCTGCGGAGCGGGGCACGCCGAGAACGTCGTAAGGGTTGCGCATCTTGGAATCCATCAGCCGTCGGGATTGGGCTCGTGAGCCCTTCGGGCTGACGACCATATGGGAAAAGTGTTGCGCGCTTGCAACGCCTGTTTTCACGAAAAGCTTGGCACGGGACGGACGTCACGTGCTCGCGCGAGCCAGCTCTCCTTCCATCGCTCCGGGATTCCCGTTTTCGCCTCCACGGCGGCGGTCAGTTTCCGCAGCAGGGAGGCGAGCGCGTCGCGATCCGTCCGGTCCGGCCCGCCGAGCGGCGCCTCAAACCTTGGCGGTTCCCTTCACCGGCTTGACCTCCTTGATGGCCCATTCGCCGCCGGAGGGGCGGCAGGCCATGCCCTGGAGGGAGGCCGGGGATGCGCCGCTGATGAGGGCGGTGAACGTCCGGCAGATCTGGTCGTCCTTCACGAAGGGGGCGCTCGCGGGCGTGAAGGTGCCCTTGCGGTCCGAGGCGGGGTTGTCCCAGGAGACCTGCGTGCCGGGCCCCTGCGGGTCGAGCGCCACCGCGAGCGCGGCGCGGGCCCGGCGCCAGTCCTCCTCGTCGAGATCGGCGGACAGGATGGTGGGCTTGGGCGCGATGGCGCCGGTGACCTGGGGCTCGGCCGCCATCTCGTCCAGCCCCACGACCCCGAAGGAGAAGCTGCAGGCGCCGGCCGACAGGGCGATCAGGCCCGCGGCGAGCACTTTCATGGCTTCGCGCAGGGTGGCGTCTGATCTATAACGGCGCGCATTGCTCATCATGACGCGTCGGCTCTCCGAGAACGCAAAAGTCACATCTCAGGATAAGACCTTGAACTCGTTAACAACTGGTGACTTCACCGAAGCCAATGAACCCTTCGCCCTGTTTCAGTCCTGGATGGAGGAGGCCAAGGCCTCGGAACCCAACGACCCCAACGCCATGGCGCTCGCCACCGTGGACGCGGACGGCCTGCCCAATGTCCGCATGGTCCTGCTCAAGAGCGCGGACGAGAACGGCTTCGTGTTCTACACCAACACGGAATCGAACAAGGGCCGGGAGCTCCTCGGCCAGAAGAAGGCCGCCCTCGTCATCCACTGGAAGAGCCTGCGCCGGCAGATCCGGGCCCGGGGCCATGTGAGCCTGGTGAGCGACGCGGAGGCCGACGCCTATTTCCAGAGCCGCCCCCGGGACAGCCGCATCGGCGCCTGGGCGAGCCAGCAGTCGCGCCCGCTGGAGAGCCGCTTCGCCCTGGAGAAGGCGGTCGCCCTCAACACGGCGAAATACGCCATCGGCGAGGTGCCGCGCCCGCCCCACTGGACGGGCTTCCGCATCGCCCCGGTCTATATCGAGTTCTGGCAGGACCGTCCCTTCCGCCTCCACGACCGCATCGCCTTCACCCGCGAGGGCGAGGGTTGGTTGAAGAACAGGCTTTATCCTTAAACCCATGCATTCCGAGCTGTAGACCCTGACCCTGCGAGGGGCTAGGGTCCCGCGCCCATCCACACAGGTCCACCATGTCCTCCTCAAGCAACACCTCCCGCCGCATCATGCTGCTCACCGGCGCCAGCCGCGGGATCGGGCATGCCACGGTCAAGCGCTTCTCGGCCGCCGGCTGGCGGGTCATCACCTGCTCGCGCCACGCATTCCCCGAGAACTGCCCCTGGGAGATGGGTCCCGAGGACCATCTCCAGGTCGACCTGGCGGATGCGGAGGATACCCGCCGCGCCATCGCCGACGTGAAGGAGCGGCTGACCGCCGAGGGCGGCGTGCTGCACGCCCTGGTCAACAATGCGGGCATCTCGCCGAAGGCGCCCGGCGGCGCGCGGCTCGGCGCCCTCGCGACCCGCTACGAGGACTGGATCCACGTGTTCCAGGTGAACTTCTTCGCCTCGATCATGCTGGCCCGCGGCCTGCAGGACGAGCTGACGAAGGCCAAGGGCTCCGTGGTGAACGTGACCTCCATCGCGGGCTCCCGGGTCCACCCCTTCGCGGGCGCGGCCTATGCCACCTCCAAGGCGGCGCTGGCCTCCCTCACCCGCGAGATGGCCGCCGATTTCGGACCGCTGGGCGTGCGCGTGAACGCCATCTCCCCGGGCGAGATCGACACCTCCATCCTCTCGCCCGGCACCGAGAAGATCGTCGAGCAGCTTCCCATGCGCCGGCTCGGCACCCCGGACGAGGTGGCGAAGGCGATCTACTTCCTGTGCACCGACGCCAGCTCCTACGTCACCGGCGCGGAGCTGCACATCAACGGCGGCCAGCACGTCTAGGAACGACCTTCAGCCCTCCTGAATCCCCCGCGGCATCCGCACCGGCGGCAGAACGATTCTTCCCGCCCCGCCGCGTTCAGGCGGCGGCTTCGGCGGATCGAGCTGCGCCTCATGGGCGGTCGCGAGCTGCTCGACCGCATCGCGGTCCCCGGGCCGTCCGGCTGCGAGCTCGCAGGCGATCCAGCGCGTGATCCGAGGCGCGGCGACGCTCGTCCCGTTCATGACGACGACCGAACCGCTGCGCGTGCCGGCGCCGAGCACGCCCGGATGGGCGGCGGAATCGTCGCTCACCGTCAGCGCATCGGGGCCGTCCCGGTGGACCTGCGTGGCGCCGACCGGCACCGTGACGGGGCCGCCGGCCGAGTACGGCACGGGCCGCAGCTCCTTGCGATAGACGCCGCCGACGATGATCGTCTCATGGCCCGTGGCGATGGCGTTGATCGAGCCGTAACGCCGCACGATGCAGGAGATGTCGTCCTCCTCGATCGGCCTGCCCGCATGGTCGTAGCGCCGGTAGCAGGGATGGTCGAAATACGACTGGCGCCCGCGGGTCGGATAACCGATGGGCGCGTCGTCCCGCTGCACCCAGGCCTCGACCATCTCGCCCGGCTGCAATCCCCGGTTCTTGAGGCGCAGGCGCCAGATCCCGGACTCGGCCGCCGGGCGGGGTGGCGGCGCCCGGCCCGGCCGCACCGTGGGCTTGAGCGCGACGAACAACATGCCGCGATCCGTCGGCGCCGGGGCGCGGTGGTAGCGCGCCTCGCACAGCACCGAGCCGCCGACCACGTAGCGCAGCGTATGCAGCTGGCCCTCCTTCACCTCCCGCGGCGCGCTGTCATCTCCGGACGGCGTCTCGATCGTCAGCGCGATCCGCTCCGCCCCGTCGGGGCCGGGCGGCAGCCAGATTTCGACGAAGCTCGGCGTCAGGTCGTCGGGCTGCACCCGCCAGGGCAGCTCCACCACCTCGTCCAGCGTGTCGAACGACACCCGCGTGTGCAGGCGCGCCAGGTGGCTGTTGCCGGACGGGATCACCACCCGCATCGGCCGGTTCCCCGCGACGGCGTTGTGGTCCCGCACGATCTCGTCGATGGCCGTCTCGATCTCGTGCGTGCCGTCGTGCGGACCGGCGGTGAGCCCGTAGCTGAAATTGATCGCGACCGGCGGGGGCCGTCCTCCTCCGGCCATGGCCAGCGCCACGTCGCGGATGTGCTTGACCGCGTCGATCACATAGGGGGCGAGGCTCGCGCCGGAGGAATCCGCCGTGGTGGCGGTCGGCAGCTGAACGCCAACGATGCGCCAGTCGGGCGTGTCGCCTGGGTCGAAGCCGCAGGCGAGATCCATCACGTGAGCGCCGTGCGAGGCATGCCTCGCCACGGGCTTGCGGCCGGGCCGCGCGAAATCTGCGACGCCCGCCCGGCGGTAGAACTCGTCCTCGTCCCAGTCCTGCTGCTCGGCCGCAGCGAGCAGGGCATCGATCTCGGCCTTCGTGATCATGCAGCCGTAGCCGTAGCCGCTGCGGCCGTCGTCCTCGCCGTCCTGGATCCAGACCGACTCGATCCGGGTGGTTCCGTCGGCCCGCCGGAAACGCTCGTGGCCGAAGGCGAGCCCGTCGTCGATGATGCCGACGATCACCGTGCCCGCCGTGAGCGGGCCGCTGGTCGAGGCGGGCCTGGGGCGAAAGGGGGCGTTCCTCGGCGTCACCGAGGCTTCGGGCAGCGGCGGGCCGGGCGTGGCCCACTCCGCCTCCCTCATGAACGGCCGGAACTCCCTTTCGGCGAACAGCCGCCGGACCTCCCGAAAGGTCAGGAAATGCGTCTCGAAGCGCTCGCTTCCCGGCGGCGAGCGCCCGGCCCACTCCGCCTCGCCGGTCAGACGCCGCCAGAGATCCCGGATCCTCGCCTCGTTCTTCTTCTCGCGCCAGCGCACGAGCAGCGGGACCCGCTGGCCGCCGGTTCGCGGCAGCAGGAAGTCCTCCCGCCCCGGACCCAGCGACCAGCGCAGATAGGGATCGAGATTCGCGAGCCCGAGGGGGTCGCTCCAGGGATCGTCATATTCCCACGGCATGGCACGCCCTCCCTGTCTCAGCTCCACTCGGCCCTGGCTTTGTTCCAGAGCCAGGTGAGCAGTTCGGACTGCCGGGTCGGGTCGAGGGCCTGGTCGGCATTTCCGCGGATCAGGAAGTTCTTCTCCTCCAGCCGCTGGTTGTCCGGATCGTAGAGGTCGCGCCAGACAAAATCCTGGCCGGGTGGCCAGGCGCTCCCGTCGAAGGTCCAGTCCCGGTAAGTCGCGGCGCCGGAGCAGCGGTCGACGAAATAGCGCCCGAGGGTCAACCCCAGCACCGCGCCGGCCGCGCTGTCGACGGGAAAATGGACGCCCGCGACGGTGCGGTTGATGGCGATCCGGGCGGCGAGGCGCAAGAGCTGGATGCGCCATTCCGCGTCTGTATAGACGGCCTGTCCGGAGTTCTCCAACAGCTCCCAGAGCACGAGCGCCGCCGCGAAGGCCTCGGTGGCGTGCCCGCTGGGCAGCGAGCCGTGCGCGGGCGTGAGGATGAGCGGCTGGACCTGCGGCGAGTATTCGACCGGGCGCCGGCAGGCGAGACCCTGCTTGAGGCGCAGATGCACCACGATGGCGAGCCGCAGAACGGCGGCGAGCAGTTCCAGCGTATAGGGCGTCCGGTCCGGGTGCAGGTAGGAAACCGACGACAGGAAGGCGAGCCCGCCGCCCATCTGGGTCAGGATCTCCGATTGCCGGTCGGGACGCAGATCCGCGTAGCTTGCGAGAAAGTGGAGCTGCGCCTCGAAGATCGCCTGCGACGGGCGCGCCATGGCGACGAGCCTGCGGTATTCCGGCACCGGAGGGTTGCCGCCGACCGGGGCCGGAACCTCGAGATGCCACACGAAGAGGCGCGGGTTCGCGCCGCCCGCCTCCGCCGTGACGGCGAGGCGCGACACCATCTCCAGGTCGATCGCGCCGGCCCGGACCCAGGGCGACCAGCGCTCCATGACGTCCGGATCGTCGAAGGCCAGCGGGCCGGGCGGCTGAATGGTCTGCCACGGCCCGACGATGCCGTCGCGGCTGCGGATCAGCGCGTCGGTCGTGAGCGGCGAGTCGAACCCGATGCCGCCGACGCCGCCGACTCCCCCCACGCCTCCGACGCCGCCTACTCCGCCGACACCTCCAACCCCGCCGACACCGCCGACGCCCCCTACGCCTCCGACACCGCCCACGCCGCCAACGCCGCCGAGCGGCCCGATTCCTGCCCAAACCGTACTCACGTTGGTCCTCCCTCGTTCTCGGCCCCGCGGCCGTCGACGTCACTCAGGGACGCCGGCATTCCGCAGAGTGGCCGCCCATTCGTCCCCGATCCTGTAGCCGGCGCTGGGCGAGCGCTCGCGCCAGCGGCGGATGGTGAGCTGGGGCTCCATCTGCAGGAGCTTTCTCACGGTCCGCCGCGCGTCCTCGTGCCGGCCGAGATGCCATTGCGCGATCGCCATGGCCCGCAGGGTTGAGGTGTGCGTGCAGTTGGCCCGCAGCGAACGCTGGGCGAGCTTCAGGGCGCGCTCGTACTGGTGCGCTGCCAGATGAGCGGTCGCAGAGAGGGAGTCGTAGAAGTAGCGGTGAGGGTCGAGGGGCGAGAGCCTCAGGGCGCGCTGGGTGCAGCTCACCGCGGGCGTTCCCTCGCCCTTGAACGCGTGGAGCGTTCCCAGGAGCAGCCAGGCGAGGGAGTCGTTCGGATTGGTCAGGAGGGCGAGGTCGTACCGCGCCTTGGCGGTGTCGAGTTCCTTCAGGAGATTCGTGTGCACGAAGCCGTCGACGGAAAGCGCGAGCGAGCAATGCGGGTCGATGTCGAGCGCCTGCTTCGTGCATTGCAGGGCGTAACGGGCATCCTGCTGCGGGTCCTCCGACCAGCCCTGCTGCACGCGCAGCACATGCCATTTCGCGAGCCACGCCCTCGGGACGGCCTGACGCGGCGCCCGCTCGATCAGCGTTTCGAGGAGTCTCCTCGCCTGGTCGAAGTCGATGGACGACAGGCGGTGCATGAGCGCGACGGCGGCGATGAGCAGCGTGTAGCTCTTCAGGGTCGGCAGGGCCTGCGACTGCGCGCGCTGCAGCTCGCTCACCATCACGGCCGCGCTCACGTTGATGGCGATCTCGTCGATGAGCTCGCGCTTGCCGGAGAGAACGGCTGCGATCTGGCCCTTGCAGCGGCCCGCCCACGCGGTCTGCCCCGATTTGGCCTCCATGAGTTCGGCTTCGATGGCGACGAAACGATCCGTCACGCGGTATTCGCCCGACAGCACGTAGTCGGCGTTGAGATTGGCGCTGATCTGCGCCAGCGGTGTATCGCGCCCGCGAAACACGGTGGTGGACAGGCGCGAGATCACGTGCAGCTCCGGCGAGCGTGACAGGTCCTGGATCAGCTCCTCCGCCAGAACCTCGCCCAGCACGTGATGCTCGTCGCCAGCATCGTCCGTGGTGAAGGGCACGACCGCCAGCGTCGGGCGCAGGTCGTCGACGAAAACGCCGGGCTCGATCACCGGGCGCGGGCCGGGCGGGCCGATCCGGTAGGTGCGGACAGGCTGCGGCACGTGCTTGAGATAGCACTCGCCGAGATCCTCGATATCCGCATCGAGATCGGCGGTGAGCTGGTCGCGCAGATTGGCCGAGATCACGATCTCGCCGGGACCCGCCAGGGTCAGGAGCCGCGCGGCGCGGCTGACGCCGCGTCCGTACAGATCCGCGTGATCGACGATGACGTCGCTGATCTCGACGCCCATGCGCAGCATCACCTGCTGCGCGGGCGGAAGACCCGCATTCCCGCGATGGCTCGCCTGCTGGATCGCGAAGGCCGCCGAAACCGCCGAGCGCGCGTCGTCGAAATCCAGCAGCATCCCGTCGCCGAGGCCCTTGGTGAAATGGCCGTTGAATTCCGGAAGGATCTCGGTCCTGACATGCTCCACGAAGGCGAGCCAGCGGGACACGAAAGCGGTCTCGTCCTGCTCCACGTGGCGCACGGATTCCACGACGTCGAGGATCAGCACGGCTCGGTTGGCCCGCACTGCAGCGGAATAAGGCTCGTCGGGTTGCTGACCGATCTGAGCCAAAGCATCCTCCGGCGACACGGTTGCGCACCGGCAAAGAGGCCCTGCCGGAAAAAGGCGGACGACAGCGAATAGTCAGTATTACGTATGGTAATGCCGACAGAGGCGTGTTTTCAAGCGTGCGGTGGGTACTCCCCTTTGGTCGCTGCATTGCGCCAGAGGAATTCTTGCATCGGGACAGGCTCTGCTCCCCCGGGTCCGGGGGCCTGATCGAAGCTCGCGGAGAGCGCCCCCGTGGCTCTCCTCCCCACGGACCTCGGGCTTGCCAGTCGACATCTCGCACCGATGGCGCAACCGGACTCTCCTCCCCACGGACCTCGGGCTTGCCCGAGATCCGCATCCTCTTGCGCAAGTCGGGAACACCCGACTTGCGGTGGGGAGGAGGTGGAGGTGGGGGTGTGAGCGATAGCCTATGAAGGTCCGGCGCCGGCACCCCCACCCTGGCCCTCCCCACAAGGGGGAGGGAAGGAGCTCGCGCCAGACAGCGCCGCATCGACGACGGCTTTTCGCTATGCCGTCCCGAGGAGCCGCGACGAACCAGGCTCGACGACGGCGGCGGAGTGTCTACGCCGCCTGCGCCGGCCACGGCCCCACATAATCCGACCGGGGCCGGATGATCCTTCCCGTCTTCACCTGCTCCACCGCGTGAGCGACCCAGCCTGCCGTGCGGCCCGCGCCGAAGAGCGGGGTGAAGCCCGCGCGGGGAATGCCCAGCGCCTCCAGCAGCAGGGCGGTGTAGAACTCCACGTTGGTGTCGAGCCTGCGACCGGGCTTGCGGCGCTCCAGCACCGCGAGCGCCGCCGCCTCCACGGCCTCCGCGAAGGCGATGCGGTTGTCGCGGCCCTTCAGCCGCCCGGCGGCGGCTTTCAGCACGTCGGCGCGCGGATCGCGCACCCGGTAGATGCGGTGGCCGAAGCCCATGAGGCGCTCGCCGCGGCCGATGGCGTCGTCGAGCCAGCCTTCCGCATTCTCGACGGTTCCGATGGCGTCGAGCATGTCGAGCACCGGTCCCGGCGCGCCGCCATGGAGCGGACCTTTGAGGGCGCACAATCCCGCCACGACGGACGAGAGGATGCCGGCCTCCGTGGAGGCCACCACGCGGGCCGTGAAGGTCGAAGCGTTGAGCCCGTGGTCCATAATGGTGACGAGATAGGTGTCGAGCCCGGCCGCCTCCCCCGCGTCGGCGGGCGTACCGCGCAACATGCGCAGGAGGTCGGCGGCATGGGCCGCGGACGGGTCGGGCTCGATGGGACCGTTACCCCCTGCGCCGCGCACCGCCATGGCGGCCGCGACCCCTGCCCCGCCGATCGCGAGGAAGGCCGGATCCTCGTCCGCATCCGGCAGGGCCGCGAGCAGGAGGCGCATGCCCTCCACCGGGGTCAGGCCCGCAAGGCGGGGAGCGAGCGGCGCCAGATGGCCGAAGGCCCGCGCCCGCGCCGCGCCGATCCTGCCGGCGAGATCCTCGGCCCCTTCGGTCACGAGCCCCTCCCAGAGAATTGCCACGGCGCGCTCGAAGGACATGCGGCCCGCCAGCTCCTCGAGGTCGTGGCCGCGGACGATCAGGCGTCCGGCCTCGCCGTCCACGTGGCTGAGGATGGTTTGTGCGGCGATGACGTCGTCGAGACCGAGCTTCATGAGGCTTCTCCTTCTTTGTCGGGGATCAGCTTCCCGCCGGGATTGCCTGACCGTCAATCTTGAATCAACATATCAACCTATGAGAGCCCATTCCCTCGAACTCACCACGGCCGAAGCCGCCTCGGGCCGGCTCGGCATCAGCCGCGCGAGCCTCTACGCCTATGTGAGCCGGGGCCTGATCCGCTCCTTCACGTCGCCGCACGATCCGCGCCAGCGGCTCTACGCCCTCGACGACGTGGAGGCGCTGGTGGAGCGCAAGGCGCGCTTCCGCCGTCCGGCCGCGGCGGCGGCGACCGCCCTCGACTGGGGCCTGCCCGTGCTGGAGACCGGCCTCACCCAGATCAAGGACGGACAGTTGCTCTACCGGGGCAGGGACGCGCTCGCCCTTGCCGGGTCCGCAACCCTGGAGGACGCGGCCCGCCTGCTGATCGGCGACCTGCCCGACCGCGCCGCCAAGGCCGCCCCTCCCCCTGCGGGCGCGGCCTCCGCCCTCGGGCCGCAGGCCTTCGTCGCCCGGGCGATCCGCCTCCTCTCCGAACCGGCGGACGAGGCGGCAGACCTCGCCGCCGAGAGCCTCGCGATCCTGCGCCTGATGGCGGCCGCCGGAAGCGGGGCCGATCCCGGCTCGGTTCCGATCCACGCCCATCTGACCTCCGTCTGGAACGCCCCGCCCGAGGCCGGCGAGGCGATCCGCCGGGCCCTGGTGCTCTGCGCCGATCACGAACTCAGCGCCTCGGCCTTCGCCGTGCGGGTGGCGGCCTCGACCGGAGCATCCCTGCGCCACGCGGTGGTGGCCGGGCTCGCGGCGCTCGGCGGCCCCCGCCACGGCGGAGCGACGGAGCAGGTGCGCGCCTTCCTGGAGGAGCGCGAGAACTCCGGCGGGGACCCTCCGGAGCGCGGGCCCCTGCCCGGCTTTCATCACCCGCTCTATCCGGAGGGCGACCCGCGCGGGACCGCCCTGCTCCAGGGCGTGCCGCTCAGGCCCTCGGACGCGGCGATCCTCGACGAGATGGCCGACGCGGCCGGCGGAACGCCGACCATCGACGCGGCGCTGGTGATGACGGAGCGGGGCTTCGGCCTGCCCCGCAGGGCGGCCTTCGCGCTCTTCGCCATCGGCCGCACCGCCGGGTGGCTGGCCCATGCGATGGAACAGCGCAGCCAGGGCTCGTTGATTCGACCGCGCGCCCGTTATCATGTAGCGGAAGAAGCTCCCGAACCCGCGATCCCAACCCCATGACGAGCGACCGCCTCTATCCGACCCGACCCATCCTCGCGGCCTCGGTCGCCGTCTTCCGGGACGGGCGGGTTCTCCTCGCGGCGCGGGGAAAGCCTCCGTGGGAGGGCGCGTTTTCCCTGCCGGGCGGCCAGGTGGAGACCGGCGAGACCATGGGCGAGGCCGCTTTGCGGGAACTTCAGGAGGAAGTCGGGGTTAAGGCCAAGCTGATCGGCCTCGTGGCTCCCGTGGAAGTGATTGAACGGGAGGCGGATGGCCGTGTAAAGCATCATCTCGTCATCGCCGCCCATGCTGCCCGCTGGGTTTCGGGCGAGCCTCAGACAGGTCCGGAAGCAAAGGAAATCCGTTGGGTCACGGAACGGGACATCGCCGCCCTGCAAACCACACCGGGGCTCGCCGGGATCCTGGAGCAGGCCTTCCGGCTCGAGCGGGAGGAGTCGGCCCGATGAGGCGCGCCGCGGCCCCGTTCCTGGCGTTCGCCGTCCTGGCGTCTTCGGTCCAGCCGCTGGCGGCCCAGGGCTTCTTCGAGCGGCTCTTCGGCCCGCCCCGCGACCCCATGGCGCCGCAGCAGGCCCCCCAGTACCGGCCCCAGCCGCAATATCGGCCCCAGCCTCAGTACAGGCCCCCGCCCCAGCCCCGGCAGCAACCGCAGCCGCAGCGGTCCCAGACGCCGTCGCGCCCGGCCCCTCAGCCGAAGCCGGAGGAGCCCCAGCAGCAGGCGGAGCCCGCCCCGGTGGCCGAGCCGCCGCCCGCGCCCTACGAGAAGGAGCTTCTGCGCCTGGCCGAGATCATGGGCTCGCTCGCGCTCCTGCGCCCCCTCTGCACCGCTCCCGACGGCGCCGAATGGGGCAGGCGCATGCAGGCGCTTCTCGAAGCGGAAGGCACAACCCCCGGCCGGCGCGAGCGCCTGGCCGGAGCCTACAACAAGGGCTATCAGGCCTTCGCCCTCACCTACCGGGTCTGCACGCCCTCCGCGCAGGAGGCCTCGGCCCGCTACCTGCGGGAGGGCGAGCAGCTCGCCCGCAACATCACCGGACGTTACGGCGGCTGATTTATCCACACCCTTCGCAGGTTTCCCTCTCGCGTTAACCTCTTTGCAAGGTGATGCTGGCCGTAGGGCAGCGCACCAACTAAGTTCGAATCAACCGAACTCGCGCGCTGCCCCGAAAAGGGGCATGGATCATGAACGACAACGACGTCCCTCTCTCCGATCTGCCGGAACTGAGCGCCATCAAGCAGGCGGCCCTGAGCTACGTGACCGACGCGTTCGCCGAGGCGGAGCTCGACGGGCTCGATGCCGACTGCATGGCGCAGGCGGCCCTGTTCGCGGCGTTCCAGGAGCTTGTCGCGACTTACGGCGAGGAAGCCGTGGCGGAATACGCCGCGGGCCTGCCGGACAAGATCCGCACCGGCGCATTCTCCATGGCGATGTCGCTGAAGCACTGATCGTTCCCTCGGCCGCAAAGCGGAGACTTCTGCAGCATGAAAGACGTGACGCTGCGCGTCGCGCGGCCGACCGATCGCCTCGACGAGGTCGTTCGCTTCTACCGTGACGGCCTCGGCTTCGAGGTCATCGGCTCGTTCGAGGATCACGACGGCTTCGACGGGGCCATGCTCGGACATCCGGGCGCCGCGTGGCACCTGGAATTCACCCACCGGCGCGGCCATCAAGCCGGCCGCGCGCCCACCCAGGACAACCTGCTCGTCTTCTACCTGCCCGACCGTGATGCCTGGGAAGCAGCCGTCGAACGGATGCGCGCCCACGGCCATACGCCCGTTGTGTCGCTCAATCCCTACTGGGACCGGCAGGGCCTGACCTTCGAGGATCCGGACGGCTACCGCGTGGTGCTTCAGAACGCGGCCTGGGGGAGATAAGGCTTCGGCACGGCTCTCCTCCTCACGGATCTCGGGTCTGATCGAAGCTCGCGGAGAGCGCCGCGCGAACTCTCCTCCCCCTTGTGGGGAGGAGTTGGAGGTGGGGGTGTGAGCGATAGACTATGAAGGTGTGGCGCCGGCACCCCCACCCTGGCCCTCCCCACAAGGGGGAGGGAAAAGAGGTCTCGCTAAACTGGTTTCAGCTCTGCCCCCTCACCCGGACATGATGGCCCCACGGGAGAGGGGGATGACACGCCTACGGGCGCAGCGTCTCCTCAAACGTCACCGCCTCGCCCTGCGACGGCGTTTCCAGGCCGCCGTCCCACATGACCACGTTGCCGCGCACCACCGTGCCGATGGGCCAGCCGGTCACCTGCTTGCCGTCGTATGGGGTCCAGCCGCATTTGGAGGCGATCCAGCCGTTGGTGATCGTTTCCACGCGCTTGAGATCGACCACCGTGAAATCGGCGTCGTAGCCCACGGCGATGCGGCCCTTGCGGGCGATGCCGAACAGGCGCTTCGGTCCCGCGCTCGTGAGATCCACGAAACGCTCCAGAGTGAGCCTGCTCGCATTCACGTGGTCGAGCATGATCGGAACCAGCGTCTGCACGCCGGTCATGCCCGACGGCGTGTTGGGATAGGTCTTGTCCTTCTCCTCGCGGGTATGGGGCGCGTGGTCGGAGCCCAGGACGTCGGCAATGCCCTCGTCGAGGCCGAGCCAGATGCCGTGGCGGTGGAATTCGTCGCGCACGGGCGGGTTCATCTGCACATAGGTGCCGAGGCGCTCGTAGGCGTCGGGCGCCACGAGGGTGAGGTGGTGCGGCGTGACCTCGACGGAAACGAGATCCTTGTACTCCTTGAGGAGCACCATTTCCTCGGCGGTGGTCACGTGGAGGACGTGGATGCGCGCGCCGGTCTCCCGGGCGATGCGCACGAGACGCTTGGTGCAGGCGAGAGCGACCTCGGACGAGCGCCAGACCGGATGCGAGCGCGGATCGCCCTCGACGCGGAGATTCTTGCGCTCGCGCAGCATCGCCTCGTCCTCGGAATGGAAGGCGGCGCGGCGGCGGGTCTTGCGCAGGATGCGGGCGACGCCCTCGTCGTCCTCGACCAGGAGCGAGCCGGTGGAGGAGCCCATGAAGACCTTGATGCCGGCAGCCCCCGGCAGGCGCTCCAGTTCGGGAATGTCCTCGATGTTCTCGTGCGTGCCGCCGACCCAGAAGGCGAAGTCGCAATGCATGCGGTGATGCCCGCGCCGCACCTTGTCGGCCAGGGCCTCGGCGCTCGTGGTCTGCGGGTCGGTGTTGGGCATCTCGAACACGGCCGTCACCCCGCCCATGACGGCGGCGCGGGAACCCGATTCCAGGTCCTCCTTGTGGTCGAGGCCGGGCTCGCGGAAATGGACCTGCGTGTCGATGACGCCGGGCAGGATGTGCAGGCCGCGGCAGTCGATCTCGCGGGCCGCCGAGGCCTTCGAGAGGTCGCCGATATGCGCGATGGTCCCGCCCCGAACCCCCACGTCCCGCTCGACGCGGCCGTCCTGGTTCACGACGGTGCCGCCCTTGAGGATCAGGTCGTAGGTCTCAGGCATGATGAACTCGTCCCTTGAGGCTGGTGCCGGTTGGGCATATGTCACGCTCACGATCTGAGCAACTGGAGCAGGACATGCCGTCAGCGCATTTGGCCGACCGGGGCGTGGTAAGAGTTTCCGGCGCGGACGCCAAGACTTTTCTGGACGGGCTCGTCACCTGCGACCTCGACCGGGTCTCGCCCGAGGCCGCGCGGCTCGGCGCCCTGCTCACGCCGCAGGGCAAGATCCTGTTCGATTTCATCGTGTTCCAGGCTCCCGACGCCATCGAGGGCGGCTATTACCTCGACGTGCTGAAGGTCCATGCGCCCGACCTCGCCAAGCGCCTCGGCTTCTACAAGCTCAGGGCGAAGGTGACGATCCAGGATCTCTCCGGGAGCCTGGCCGTTGTGGCGGGCTGGGACGCCCCGAGGCCCGAGGACGAGGCCGGCCTCGTGGCCGAGGACCCGCGCCTGCCGGCGCTGGGCTGGCGCGCCATCGTGGCGGCGGAGGATGCGGCGGAGTTCGCGCAGGATCCGGCCGAGCGCTACCACGCCCACCGCATCGCCCTGGGGGTGCCCGAGGGCGGCAGGGACTTCCTGTTCGGGGACGCCTTCCCCCACGAGGCGCTGATGGACCAGCTCCACGGGGTCGATTTCGACAAGGGCTGCTATGTGGGCCAGGAGGTGGTCTCCCGCATGCAGCACCGGGGCACCGCGCGCACCCGGATCGTGCCCGCGATCTACGAGGGCGGCTTCGCGGCGGATCTCGGGGTCGAGGTCACGGCGGGCGAAAAGAGCCTGGGCAAGACCGGCACCGGCGCCGAAGGGCGCGGCCTGCTCATGATCCGCCTCGACAGGGCGGCGGACGCGCTTGCGGCCGGGGAGACCATCCGCGCCGGCGGGATTCCGGTGGAACTCCGGAAGCCGGAATGGGCCGGTTTTGCCTTTCCCGGAGAGACGGCGCCCCGAAGCTGAGCCGGCACGAGGAATGGGGCCGACCCGGAGGAACCGATCAGCAGCACCTGCGTTGCTCTCCGTTGAGCTCATTCTCGAACGAAAGCTCGAATAGCGCCTGAACGGGGAATGTCTGGATGGATACGGGACTAGAGTACGGCTCGTTGAGGAACAAGGAGCCCTTCCAGCTCCTCATCGATTCCATCACCGATTATGCCATCTACATGCTCGACCCCACCGGGATCATCGCGAGCTGGAATCCGGGAGCGCAACGCTTCAAGGGCTACACGGAGAGCGAGATCCTGGGAGAGCACTTCTCCCGGTTCTACACCCCCGAGGAACGCGCCGCCGGACGCCCGCTCCGTGCGCTCCGCATAGCGGCAACCGAGGGCAGGTTCGAGGACGAGGGCTGGCGCGTCCGCAAGGACGGAACCCGGTTCTGGGCCCACGTGATCATCGACCCGATCATCGATCCCTCTGGCCGCCTGACCGGTTTCGCCAAGGTCACCCGCGACGTGACCGAGCGGCGGGAGGCGCAGGAGGCCCTGAGGCAGAGCGAGCAGCGCTTCCGTCTGCTGGTCCAGGGCGTGACGGACTACGCCATCTTCATGCTCGACACGGGCGGCTACGTGGCGAACTGGAATGCGGGCGCCGAGCGCATCAAGGGCTACCGCGTGGACGAGATCGTCGGCCAGCACTTCTCCCGATTCTATACCGAGGAGGACCTCGCCGCCGGGATTCCCCGCAAGGCCCTGAAGACCGCCCTCGAGGAGGGCAAGTTCGAGGCGGAAGGCTGGCGCCTGCGCAAGGACGGATCGCGCTTCTGGGCGAACGTCGTGATCGACCCGATCTACGACGACGAGGGCCGACTGACCGGCTTCGCGAAGGTCACCCGGGACATCACCGAGCGGCGGGAAGCCCAGGAAGCCCTCAAGCAGACCCAGGCCGCGCTGTTCCAGTCGCAGAAGATGGAGGCGGTCGGACAGCTCACCGGCGGCATCGCGCACGATTTCAACAATCTGCTGACGATCATCGTCAACAATCTCGACCTGCTCACCCGCAACGCCAGCAACCCGCGCGACAAGCGGCTGATCGAGAGCGCCCATCGCGCCGCCGAGCGCGGGGCGAAGCTGACGCAGCAATTGCTGGCCTTCTCGCGCCGGCAGCCCCTGCAGCCCGAACTCAACAACCCGAACACCCTCATCAGGGGCTTCGAGCCCGTCTTCCGCCGGGCTTGCGGCGAGGCGATCGACCTGCAGCTCGATCTTGCGCCCGATCTCAAGGCCGCGAACATCGACGGGCCCCAGTTCGAGGTTTCGCTCCTCAACCTCGTGGTCAACGCCCGCGACGCGATGCCGGACGGCGGCAGGCTCTCGATCTCGACGCGCAACGTCAGCTCAGGCGGCAGCGGCAATGCCTGGGTGGAGGCGACGCCGGGCGAGTACGTGGCCATCACGGTCGCGGATACGGGACAGGGGATGCCGCCCGAGATCCTCACGCGGGTCTTCGAGCCCTTCTTCACCACCAAGGAGGTGGGCAAGGGAACCGGGCTCGGCCTGAGCCAGGTCTATGGCTTCGTGAGCCAGTCGGGCGGGCATGTGGACATCGACAGCATCCCGGGCCAGGGCACGCGGATCATGCTTCTGCTCCCGGCTCAGGACGGCGACGAGGAGAAGGGCGAGGATTCCGAGGAGGAGCGGCAGATCCGCCAGAGCGCCGGGACCGTGCTGATCGTCGAGGACGAGCCCGAGGTGCTCGACATCGCCGTCGAGATCTTCGAAAGCCTGGGATACGACGTGCTCACCGCCGGGGACGCCCCGAGCGCCCTGGACGTGCTCAGGCGCGACGTGGACATCGACGTGCTGTTCTCGGACGTGGTGATGCCGCGCGGGATGAACGGCCTCGACCTCGCCAAGGAGTCCCGGCGCCTGCGGCCCGACATCCGCATCCTGCTCGCCTCCGGCTACCCCATGTCGACCTTGCCCTTCCAGGGTATGCCGGACGGGACCTCCTTCATCAGCAAGCCGTATCGCTGGACCGAGCTGGCCGACAAGCTCAGGAGCCTGCGACGGGTCTCGTGATCCATCGCGGCGCGTGATGGCGGCGTGCTGGAAGATTGATTGGTCAGGCGCCCGGGATTGCGCTTAGCTGGCCCGCGACATTCGACAGGCCCGCCATGTATCAGCCGCCGCATTTCCGCGAAGACCGCCTCGAGGTTCAGCACGCGCTCATCCGGGCCCATCCGCTCGGCATGCTCGTGACGATGGGACGCTCGGGCCTTCTCGCGAACCCCATCCCCTTCGTCCTCGACGAAGCCGCGTCTCCCCTGGGGACGCTGAAGGCCCATCTCTCCCGGGCCAATCCGCAATGGCAGGACTTCGATCCGGGCCAGGAGGCCCTGGTCGTCTTCCAGGGGACCGAGGCCTACATCACGCCTTCCTGGTACGAGACGAAGCGGGAGACCGGAAAGGTCGTGCCGACTTGGAACTACGCCGTCGTGCAGGCCCGGGGCCGGATGAGGGCGGTCGAGGATCCCGCATGGCTGATGCGCCAGATCGGCGAGATGACCGGGCAGCAGGAGGCGGCGCATCCCGAGCCCTGGGCCGTGAGCGATGCCCCGCCCGCCTTCGTCGCGGCGCAGCTCAAGGGCATCGTCGGCATCGAGATCGAGATCGCCCGGATCGAAGGCAAATGGAAGGTGAGCCAGAACCGCCCCGACGCCGACCGCCGGGGCGTGGCCGAGGGCCTTCGCGCCCTGTCGGACGACGAGCCGCGGCGGATGGCCGAGATGGTGGAGGCGAAGGGCGCGCCTGGGACGTGAGCGGCGCATTCGGGCCGCAGCGGAGTTCCCCGCCGACGGATGCCGGGCTTGGTAAGGCTCACGCGGATGGCGCCGCGCTGCTCTCCTCCCCACGGACCTCGGACGCGCCGACCGGCTCTCCTCCCCCTTGTGGGGAGGAGGTGGAGGTGGGGGTGTGAGCGCCACACCTTCATAGGCTATCGCTCACACCCCCACCCTGGCCCTCCCCACAAGGGGGAGGGAACAAGGTCGCGCTGAACACCGCCACATCAACGACGGTCTCATCCTCTCCCAACCTCATCCTGAGGAGCGGCGAAGCCGCGTCCCGAAGGAGGGTCCAGTCCGCTCCTGACATGCCCCACCCTTCAACAAGGTCCTGCGTGACCTCCTCAGGATGAGGGCTGCGGAGAGGCCGGACGAACAGCGGCGACAGGAACCCGCCTCAACCCCACTTCCCGACTCCGCGAGAGCCCGCTACACCAGCCTCATGACCGACGGACTGATCCTCCATCCCGACCACAAGGCCCGCTGCTGGTGGCCCGGCACCGACCCGCTCTATGTCGCCTATCACGACACGGAATGGGGCGTGCCGGAGTTCGACGACCGGGCCCTGTTCGAGAAGCTCATTCTCGACGGCTTTCAGGCCGGGCTGTCCTGGATCACGATCCTGCGCAAGCGCGACAACTTCCGGCAGGCCTTCGCGGGCTTCGATCCGGCGGTCATCGCCCGGTTCGATCAGGCCCAGGTCGAGGCGCTGATGCTCGATCCCGGCATCGTGCGCAACCGCGCCAAGATCGAGAGCACCGTGGCGAGCGCGCGGGCCTGGCTCGCCATCCAGGAGCGGGGCGGCTTCTCGCGCTTCCTGTGGGATTTCGTGGATGGGCGGCCGGTTCAGACCCATGCCCGCACGCGCGCCGACATCCCCACCGAAACCGAGGTGTCCCGGCGCATCTCGAAGGCGCTCAAGGCCGAGGGCTTCAATTTCGTCGGCCCCACCATCGTCTATGCCTTCATGCAGGCGGTCGGCATGGTCAACGACCATCTCACCGGCTGCTTCCGCCATGCGGAATGCGCGGCGCTGGCCGAGACGCGCTGATGACGAAGGAACCCCGCGTCTGGCAGCGGATGCTTTCGGGCAGACGCCTCGATCTCCTGAACCCCTCGCCCCTCGACGTGGAGCTCGACGACATCGCCCACGGCCTCGCCCGCGTCGCCCGCTGGAACGGCCAGACGGTGGGCGACCACATCTTCTCCGTGGCGCAGCACAGCCTGCTGGTGGAGGCGATCGCCGAACACCTGAACCCGGAGATGTCGCGCGCCTGGCGGCTCGCGGTGCTGCTGCACGACGCGCCGGAATACGTGATCGGCGACATCATCTCGCCCTTCAAGGCGGTGATCGGCGATGCCTACAAGGTGATCGAAGGGCGGCTCCTCGCCGCGATCCACCTCCATTTCGGCCTGAGCCCGGAGCCTGCCGCCGTCCTGAAGCGCTTCATCAAGCGCGCGGACAGGCAGGCCGCCTATCTCGAGGCGACCCACCTGGCGGGTTTTGCGCGCGAGGAAGCAATCAGGATCTTCGGCCGGCCGGAGCCCTTGCCCCGCTCCGTCGCCGCCCTGGTGGAGCCCTGGCCTATTGAAGTGGCTCAGCGGCGCTACCACGAGAGAGTCGCGGTTTTGCACGCGGATCCTTCCGGCTGAACATCATCATCCGGATCTCGCCGCCCGGGTCCACCTGCAGGTCGGCATCCACCAGGCGCAGATCGTCCACGAGGTGGAGAAACGCGAGCAGCTTCGCCCTCGTCTCGTCGGGCAGCCGCAGCACGCGGTTGATGAGTTCGGAACGGAGCACGGACACCACCCTGTCTTTCTTTCCGCTCGCATCGGAGCAGTCGTCGTCGCTGAAATCGTGAATTCTCATCGGGGGCTTTCCTTTCAGGCGACGGAGGCGTGCAGCCGCGCGGGTTCTCGAATGCGGATCTCGATCTGCATGTCCGGCGGGATCAGCGTGACCGACGGCGTCGGTCTCGGCGCCGGACAGGGCGTCACCTGCCCGAAGGAGTAGGCGGAGGCGAATTCCAGCGCGATGAGCTGCAGTTCGAGCATGGCGAGCCCCATGCCGACGCAGGCGCGCGGACCGAGGCCGAAGGGCAGATAGGCCCGGTTGCCGTAAGAACGGTCGAGCCGGAATTTTTCGGGCTCGTCCCAGTGCCGGGGATCGCGGTGCAACTGCCACGGAGCGATGATGAGCGACGTGCCGCGCCTCAACTTGCGCCCGCCGAACTCGATATCGCGCTTCGTCTCCCGCGAGAACCACCAGGCGCTCGGATAGAGCCGCAGCACCTCGCGCACCAGGGCGAGACTGATGGGTGCGTTCTTCAACCTGTCGGCAGGGATCTCGCCGCTCCAATCGGTGATCGAAGCCGCCTCGTCGGCAACCGCGTCCGCAAGTCCCGGCTCAGTGGAGAGATGATAGACGAGCCATGCCGCGACCGAGCCTGTCGTGTGGTGGCCCGTGAGCAGCATCGTCAGAATCTCGTTCGACAGATCCTCGTCGCTCAAACCGAGGCTTTCCAAGGCACGTAGCACCGATGCGTCATGGGCACGATCGCGCACCCGCCGCACCACGAGGCTCATGGCCTTGCGGGCGAACTCGCGCCTTTTTTTCCGCCTGTAACTCTCCCACGGCATGAGTGGCACGACACGAAAGAGTTCGTCCGCCAGATCGTCTTCGACGAGCCTTACAGCCGCGACGATAGTCTGTTCATCGGCAGCCGAGAGAACTTGGCGACCGAACAAGGCGATGCAGGCCATCTTCAATGCAAGCGGCGCGAGCGCTCCATGCGGGCTGAAGCTGCGATTCTTCGCGATCCGTGCGCCGACTGCTCGGACTTCCGCCGACATCGGTGCCGTGAGGCGCTCCACGGAGCCCTTCGCCATGTATTTGTGAAGGACCTCGCGGCGACGGACATACTCGTCTCCGCTCATCGTCAACGAACTAACCCCCACGACGGAGCGCAACTTATGAATGAGCCGCCCCTTGTCGATTTCTCCTTCATCCGCCTTGAGCAGCGGCTTGATGATCTCGGGATCGGTCACAAGAAACATCGGCGCGGGGCCGAGCGCCATGGGGACCAGCGGCTCGGTCGCGGAGTTGCCTCTTTCCAGAAGGAAGGCCAGAGGATCACGCTGAAAGGCGGTCAGATCCGAGAACCAGTGTCTCATCGTCTATCTCCACGTCTGCAGCCAGTTTGAGAAGAGCCTCGAAGCGCCAGCCGCGCTGGTTGGCCAGGGGGATGTCGCCCGCTACGAGCGAGAGAGGCTTACCGGTCTCGTCGAGCCCGACGATCTGCGGCGGGCCGTAGCGCCGCGTCCTGATGCCGAGCTGCGTGAGAAATCGTTCGTATCGAAGATCGGCAAGGGCAACCAACGCGCTCGCGCCGCACCGGTAGGCAAGATGGAACATGAGGGAATAGAGAAGCCGCGCAGTGATCGAGCCCGCTTCTGACGGAAGAACGCCGAATCGGCTTATTTCCCAAACGTCATGACGCTGCGGATAGGCTGCGAAGGTCGCCAAGTGAGGAAAGACGGATTGAGCGAGATAGGGACGGTCGGTGCGGATGGCGCGAAAACCTGCAATCAGATTTCCGCTACGGAATAGAGCACAGTGAATCGTTGATCCCGTATCGAATTGATCACGTTCGCGACCGCGCTTTACCGTCAGATCCCACCTCAGCGCATCGACGAACAGGGTTTTGCGGAATTGATAGAGCTGATCGACAACGCTAGGATTTTGCGTTTCGGTACAGAAAACAGCCCGTAAGTGCTTGGACGCGGTTTGCATGAAGGCGGATTTCCATGAATCATCATGAACATCGTCACCCTTCTGAGAGCCGCTCGGTATCCCGGAAAACCGTGAGGTTAGAATTGGACCTGGACGAGGCCATTGCCGGTATCGAAGCCTGCACGTCGCTCGACGAACTGCGTATTTTTCTCCAGGACATCATTGAGAATTACGGATTCTCGGCTTTCAACTTCATCGATGCGGGCCAGCCGCATCTCGACATGCCCTTTCATTTCGGAACAATCAGCGGCGCCTGGAAGGAGGAATACATCCGCAACAATTTCGTTGTCGTCGATCCCGCAATCGCGAAGGCGCGGAAGATCAACATTCCCTTCACGTGGGGAAGCATACCGCTACCGGTCTTCACGGGACGCAGGAAGCCCGGCGCTATCAAGACGATGGAAGCCGCTCGTGATCACGGTTTTACCGAAGGCTTGATGATCCCGTACCACTTTCGGGATCAACTCGGGCGAGTTCATTCAAGTGCCACGACATTCTTCTGGAGGGACCCGGTTGAAAAATTCCACTTCCTCCTTTCGGAACGGAAGCACGAACTGCACCTCATCATGATTTACTGGGTGCAGCGCGCGGTGGACATCATCGCCCGGGAACACCGGGCGGGGGTCACGGTCATCCGCCCTCATCAGAACAATACCGGCATCGCCCTCACCGACCGCGAGCGCGACATGCTGGCCTGGGCCGCACGCGGCAAGACGGTGGCCGATACGGCGGACATCCTCAAGATTTCGGAGGAAACGGTCGAGACCCATATCCGCAACGCCATGCGAAAGCTCGACGCCACCAACAAGACGCACGCGGTCGCCAAGGCCATCTATCTCGGCCTGATCGACGTGTAGAACGCTGTCCTCCCCCATCTCCGGGGAGAGGTCGGTGTGGAGCGGGATGCCTTAGCCCTTGTCGGGCGGTCCGCCGCCCTCGCGCAGCTCTTCCGCCACCGCGAGGGCCAGGTCCCTCATGCTCCTGCGGATCTTCGGGCTTCGGAAGCCGGCGAGGAGCTGGATGAAGCTGACCATGTCCGACGACGCCATGATCTGGCTCCATCGCCGGGCGTCCTCGTCCGTCACGTCGTCCCCGCATCCGGGATTTTCCTCGAAGAAGAACTGGATGGGCACCGTGAGAACCCGGGCGATCTCGTGCAGGCGCCCGGCGGTGACCCGGTTGGCGCCCTTCTCGTATTTCTGGACCTGCTGGCACGTCACGTTCAGCGCCCGGGCAAGATCCTCCTGGCTCATGCCCAGTTGGAGGCGACGCAGGCGAATCCGACCGGCCACATGCTTGTCGATAAGGCTGGGAGCTTTCTGTTCCATCATTCCGTTCCGGTGTGGAGCAACAATATACCACTACCGCGTGCATAAGAACAGTTTCTTACGCCCCTCGATACACCCTTCCCTCATTCCTCCTTATCTTTAAGACAGGATCGGTCTTCCGTTCGATTCCCACGGCTCAAGGTGGCCCATGCCGACCCTGCACGTCTGTCCCCTCTCCTGCCTGCACGATACCGTCGCCACCACGGGCGCCAGCCATGTGGTGACCCTCATCAATGTGGGCTCCGCCGTGGAGCGGCCCGCGAGCGTTGCGGCGGACCGGCACCTCTTCATCGGCGTCAGCGACATCGTGGAGCCGCTCGAAGGGCACATCCTGCCGGAGGCGGAGCACATCGAGACCCTTCTCGCCTTCGTCCGCACCTGGGGCCGGGAGAGTCCCCTCGTCTTCCATTGCTGGGCCGGAATCAGCCGCTCCACCGCCGCCGCCTACATCTCCGCCTGCGCCCTGGCGCCCGAGCGGTGCGAGGACGCGATGGCCCAGGCCCTGCGCCAGGCCTCCCCCAGCGCCACGCCCAATGCCCGCTTCATCGCCCTTGCGGACGACATCCTAGGGCGCAACGGCCGGATGGTGGACGCGGTCAGGCGCATCGGCCGGGGTGCGGAGGCCATGGAGGGAGTTCCCTTCACCCTCCGCCTCGCCTGAAGGCGCGGCAAAGCCACGCCCGACTCGAACCTTGCCAGGAGGCTCCACAATCCGCATAACGCGGGATCACGCAATGGCGGATGGCAGGATGACCGACACCACTTCGATCAAGACCCTCCCCTTCGAGAAGGCCCTGGCCGAGCTCGAGGAAATCGTGCGGCGGCTCGAGCGCGGCGATGTTCCGCTGGAGGATTCCATCGCGATCTACGAGCGCGGCGAGGCGCTCAAGAAGCATTGCGAGCAGCTTCTGAAGAAGGCCGAGGCGCGAATCGAGAAGATCACCGTCGGTCCGGACGGCCAGGCTTCCGGCACGACGCCGCTCGACGTCGCCGAATAGCCCGGTTTCCCAAGGGAAACGGCCAAGTCTTCGGTTTGACCAAGCCCCTTCCCAACCCTATCTGCTGAACAGAAGGCCGCTGCAACCGCTCTGGCGAGAACAAATTTGTCCACACCTCTCCTCGACACCATCAAAACCCCGGACGATCTCCGTCAGCTTTCCGAGAACCAGCTCCGGCAGGTGGCGGACGAGCTGCGCAGCGAGACGATCAGTGCCGTTTCCGTTACCGGCGGGCATCTCGGGGCGGGCCTGGGCGTGGTCGAGCTGACGGTCGCGCTTCACTACGTGTTCGACACGCCCCGCGACCGGCTGATCTGGGACGTGGGACACCAGGCCTATCCGCACAAGATTCTCACCGGCCGCCGCGACCGCATCCGCACCCTGCGTCAGGGCGGCGGGCTGTCGGGCTTCACCAAGCGGGCGGAAAGCGAGTACGACCCGTTCGGCGCGGCCCATTCCTCCACCTCGATCTCGGCCGGCCTCGGCATGGCCGTGGCGCGGGACCTGGAGGAGAAGCACAACAACGTGATCGCGGTGATCGGCGACGGGGCCATGTCGGCCGGCATGGCCTATGAGGCCATGAACAACGCGGGCGCCATGCATTCGCGCCTCATCGTCATCCTCAACGACAACGACATGTCCATCGCGCCGCCCACCGGCGCCATGTCGTCCTATCTCGCCCGCCTCGTCTCCGGCGGCACCTACCGGGGCCTGCGCGAGACAGCCAAGCAGCTGGCGAAGAAGCTGCCCAAATTCATCTACGAAAAGGCCCAGCGCGCCGAGGAATATGCCCGCGGCTTCTGGACCGGCGGCACCATGTTCGAGGAGCTCGGCTTCTACTACGTGGGCCCCATCGACGGCCACAACCTCGACCACCTGCTGCCGATTCTGAAGAACGTGCGCGATTCCGGCACCGGGCCGATCCTGGTCCACGTGGTGACGCAGAAGGGCAAGGGCTACGCCCCGGCGGAGGCCTCCGCCGACAAGTATCACGGCGTCGTCACCTTCGACGTGGTGACGGGCGCCCAGACCAAGGCCAAGGCCAATGCCCCGGCCTACACCAAGGTCTTCGGCGAGAGCCTGATCAAGGAAGCCCGGCAGGACGACAAGATCGTCGCCATCACGGCCGCCATGCCCACCGGCACGGGCGTCGACATGTTCTCCAAGGAATTCCCCGGCCGCACCTTCGACGTGGGCATCGCCGAACAGCACGCGGTGACCTTCGCGGCCGGCATGGCGACGGAGGGCTACAAGCCGTTCTGCGCCATCTACTCCACCTTCCTGCAGCGCGCCTACGACCAGGTCGTCCACGACGTGGCGATCCAGAACCTGCCGGTTCGCTTCGCCCTCGACCGCGCCGGTCTCGTGGGCGCGGACGGACCGACCCATGCGGGCTCGTTCGACGTGGCCTATCTCGGCTGCCTGCCCAACATGGTCATCATGGCGGCGGCGGA
Organism: Microvirga lenta; assembly: GCF_020532555.1. GTDB lineage: Bacteria > Pseudomonadota > Alphaproteobacteria > Rhizobiales > Beijerinckiaceae > Microvirga > Microvirga lenta. The sequence continues at coordinate 79,925 of NZ_JAJBBR010000005.1, forward strand.
CGAGGCGGAGCTCGTCCACATGGTCGCGACCGCGGCCGCCTACGATGCCGGTCCCATCGCCTTCCGCTACCCTCGCGGCGAAGGCGTGGGCGTGGACATGCCCGAGCGGGGCGTGCCGCTCCCCATCGGCAAGGGCCGCATCATGCGCGAGGGCAGCCGCATCGCCATCCTGTCGCTGGGAACGCGCCTCGGCGAAGCCCTCAAGGCGGCCGAGGAGCTGGAAGCGCGCGGCCTCTCCACCACGGTGGCCGATGCCCGCTTCGCCAAGCCCCTCGACGAGGAGCTGATCCTGCGGCTCGCCCGCGACCACGAGGTGCTGATCACCGTGGAGGAAGGCTCCGTCGGCGGCTTCGGCTCCTTCGTGCTGCAGCTCCTGTCCGACAAGGGCGCGCTGGACCGCGGCACCCTGAAGGTCCGCTCGATGATCCTGCCGGACACCTATATCGACCAGGACAAGCCGGAGCGCATGTATGCCCAGGCCGGCCTGGACGCGGCCGGCATCGTCACCAAGGTGTTCGAGGCCCTGGGCCGCGAGGAGCCGCGCCAGGCCAGGGCCTGAGGGCCGGCTCGCCTCTCCGGTCGGGGAAGGCCGGAACGCAGATCCGGGTGAGGGCCGCGACATCTTAGAACGTGGTGCCTTTCCCTCCCCCTTGTGGGGGAGAGGGCTGGGCGGCGCCACCCGAACCTGAACCAGAGAGTGCCCATCCCGGCTCGCAACCGACCCGCAATGCAAGCAGCAGGAATTCCATGACCCGCAAGCGTGCCGACGTGGTTCTGGTCGAGCGCGGCTTCTTCACGAGCCGCGCCCGGGCGCAGGAGGCGATTGCGGCCGGGCTCGTGACCGTAAACGGCGCCGTGATCCGCAAGGCCTCGGACGCGGTGCCGGACGAGGCGGCGATCACCGCCGAGCAGCCGCACCCTTACGTCTCGCGCGGCGGCGTGAAGCTGGCTGCGGCGCTCGATGCCTTCGCCATCGATCCTGACGGCTGCATCTGCCTCGATGTCGGCGCCTCCACGGGCGGGTTCACGGAGGTGCTGCTCGGACGCGGCGCGGCCCATGTCTATGCGGTCGATGTGGGCCACGGCCAACTGCACCCGAAGGTGGCGCAGGATCCCCGCGTGACGAACCTCGAAGGCACGGATGCGCGCGCGCTCACGCCGGATCTGATCCCGCGCGCCGCCGACCTGCTCGTCTCGGACGTGAGCTTCATTTCGCTCAAGCTCGTGCTGCCCGCCGCCGTCGCGCTGCTGAAGCCCCGCGCCACCCTGGCGGTTCTCGTGAAGCCGCAATTCGAGGCGGGGCGCGACCATGTGAAGAAGGGCATCGTGCGCGACGAGGCCGTGCATCGCGCCGTCTGCGAGGATATGACGGCCTTCGTCGCATCCCTCGGCTTCACGCCGCTGGGGCTCGTCCCCTCGCCCATCGAGGGCGGGGACGGCAATCGGGAATTCCTTTTGGGAGCACGCCGTGGCTGAACAGGTGACCATCACGCGTCTCGGCGCGAAGGCTGACGGGATCGCGGAAAGCGCGTCCGGCCCGGTCTTCGTGCCCATGGCGCTGCCGGGCGAGACCGTCACCATCGAGCGGGACGGCGCGCGGGCGCGCCTCGTCTCGGTGGATGCGGCGTCGCCCGAGCGCGAGACGCCTTTCTGCCCCTATTTCGACGCCTGCGGCGGCTGCGCGACCCAGCACATGCGGCACGGCTTCTATCAGGACTGGAAGCGGGACACCCTGGTCCACACCCTGCGGCAGGCGCGGATCGAGGCCCCCGTCGCTCCGCTCATCGACGCCCATGGTGACGGGCGGCGGCGGGTGACCCTGCATGTGCGCTTTCCCGACCGTGCCATGCGCGTGGGCTACATGGCCGCGCGCAGTCACGAGGTGGTGGAGATCGCGTTCTGCCCCATCGCGGAACCCGCCCTGAAACATGCCGCGCCTCCGGTGGCGCGGGCGATCGGCGAGCACCTGCGCAGTTCCCGCAAGCCCCTCGACATCCAGATCACGGCGGTCGAGACCGGCCTCGACGTGGACGTGCGCGGCCACGGGCCGCTCATGGACAAGGACCGGCTGAGCCTGATCGGCCTGGCCGAGAAGCTCGACCTGGCGCGCCTGTCGATCCACGGGGACGTGGTGGTGGAGCGCCGCCCGCCCGCGATCCGCATGGGCAAGGCCCTGGTCGTGCCTCCTGCCGGCTCCTTCCTGCAGGCCACGCGCCTGGGCGAAGAGACGCTGGCCGGGCTGGTGACCGAGGCCTGCCAGGGGGCCAAGCGCGTGGCGGACCTGTTCTCGGGCGTGGGCCCCTTCGCCCTGCGCCTCGCCGAGAAGGCGGAAGTCCATGCGGTGGAAACCGAGGCGGGCGCCATCGCCGCCCTCGACAAGGCGTTTCGCGCCACGCCGGGCCTGCGCCGGGTCACGAGCGAAGCACGCGACCTCTTCCGCCGTCCGCTCCTGACGCCGGAGCTCAATGCGTTCGACGCGGTGGTCATCGACCCGCCGCGGGCGGGCGCGGAAGCGCAGGCGAAGCAGCTTGCCGTCTCCAAGGTGCCCCTGATCGTCAGCGTCTCCTGCGACGCCGCCACCTTCGCCCGCGACGCCGCGATCCTGATGGGCTCGGGCTACCGGCTGGAGCGCGTCGTGCCGGTGGACCAGTTCAAGCACAGCCCGCATCTCGAAGTGATCGGCATCCTGCGGCGCGAGACCGCGAAGAAGCGGCGGTAGCACCGACCCGCTCTCCTCCCCACGGACCTCGCCCGGCTCGAAGACTCACGCCGGAAGCACCGCGTTGCTCTCCTCCCCCTTTGTGGGGAGGAGGTGGAGGTGGGGGTGTGGGCGCCATCCTGGTTCCAGTCCTGCGCCGGCACCCCCACCCTGGCCCTCCCCACAAGGGGGAGGGAATAGGCGTCGCGCTGAACACCGCCACATCCGGAGACGTCGCAATCCCTCGCCTGGTCGCAGGGCTAGCGCAGCATGAGGAGAAAGAGGCGCTCTCTAAAACAGCTTCCCCTGCCCGTCCTCGTCGCTGGAGCGCGGCTTGGCGGCCTTGCGCTTCGACTCCCCGACCGGCTTCGCCTCCGGCTCGGTCAGTGGCTCCTGCACGCCGGGATCGTCGTTCTCGACCTTGTTCACGCGGCTCGACACCGGCACCAGGTCGAGCCAGTCGTCCGGGCACGGGCGCACGAGGCGCATCGCGTCCGCGCGCTCGTCGGACACGTCGAGCCATGAGCCGATATCGTCCGGCGACAGGATCACCGGCATCCGGTCGTGCACGGCGGAGAGCGTGCCGTTGGCGTCCGTGGTCACGATGGCGGCGGTGTCGATCTCGCCGCCGTTCGGGTCCATGTAGGTCTCCCACAATCCGGCGAGCGGCATCGGTCCGCGATGGCGCGGACGGATGAGGAAGGGCGCCTTCTCGCGCCCGTGGCGCTGCCACTCATAGAAGCCGTCGGCGAGGAAGATGCAGCGCCGCCGCTTGAGCGCCGCCTTGAAGGTGGGCTTGGTCTCCAGGGTCTCGCCGCGCGCGTTGATGACGAGGGGGAAGTCCTTCGGATCCTTGACCCAGGACGGCAGGAAGCCCCAGCGCACGAGCATGAAATGCCGCGCGCCCCTGTCCTCCATGACGATGGGCACGGGCTGGGTCGGCGCCACGTTGAAGCGGGGCGGAAAGTTCGGCTGCTCCGGATAGCCGTAGAACTCCCGATAGGTGTCGGGAGGCAGGGTGATGGCGTAGCGCCCGCACATGGTGGTGTCCTCCGCTCCGTCGTGTCTTACACCATCCTCATCCCGAGGAGCAGCCGCAAGGCTGCCTCTCCGGGAGAAGTCCCGCGGATCCGGGAGACGCCTCCCGGGACTTCACAGCCACCGCTTCCAGCGGAAGAACAGATAGGGCAGCACGGCGGCCAGGATCATCAAGCCGATGGCGAAGGGATAGCCGTGCTCCCATTCCAGCTCGGGCATGAGCCTGAAGTTCATGCCGTACATGGAAGCGACCAGGGTCGGCGGCAGGAAGATCACCGACATGACCGAGAACAGCTTGATGATGTCGTTCTGCTCGATGGTCACGAGGCCCAGCGTCGCATCGAGCAGGAACTGCAGCTTGTTCGACAGGAACGTCGCGTGCTCCTCGATGGACTGCACGTCGCGCAGCGCCGTGCGCCATTCCGCCTGATAGCCGTGGGAGCGCTGCGGCCGCGGCATCGAGGCCGAGAGGAACAGGAGCAGGCGCTCCACCGTCACCATGCTCTCGCGCACGTTGGAGATGAGATCGCCCTTGCGGCCGATGGATTTCAGCGCGGCCCGGAAGGCGGCGGCGCGGCGGGTGCCCGCCCGGTCGTTGTCGAAGACCGATTGCGACAGGCGGTCGATGCGCGAGCCCACATTGCCGAGGATTTCCGCCGCCCGGTCGATGATGGTCTCGATGAGCCCGTCGAGCACCGCCTCCGGCTGGTGGCGGCAGCCTCCCGGCTTCACGGCGCGGGACATGAACATGGTGAAGGAGCGCGGCTCCCCGTAACGCACCGTCACGAGCGCCCTCTCCGTCAGGATGAACGACACGTCGATGAGCTTGGGCACTTCCGTCTCGGACGAGCAGAGAACGCGCACGGTCATGTAGCGCGCGTTGTTCTCGGTATAGAGGATCTCGGACGGCTCGATATCGGCCATCTCCTCCCGGGTCGGGATCTCGATGTTGAGATGCTGCTCGACGAGCCGGTCCTCCTCCCGGGTGGGCTCGATCAGGTCGATCCAGAGGGCGTCGTCGGGGATCTGCTCTCCCGGACGCAGGGCATACCTGTCGAGGGATTGCTCCGAGAGCCCTGCCTTTTCCGCCGGCCGGTGAATCAAGATCATACGCGTCGCCCCAGTTGTCCCGCCGAGGTTCTAGCAGAACTTCTATGACGATGGTGAGAGGGGCGGCGTATCGTCCGGCACGAAGAAATCGGGCATCAGCGGCTTCGTCGGATCGACCCGGTACTTCTCGAAATCCGTCACGCCCTCTCCGGAGAGGAATACGTCGTCGATGAGGAACCGGCCGGTAAAGCCCTTCGAGGGCTTCAGGAAGACCGCGTGGGCCGCATCGGCCAGGATCTCGGGCGTGCGGCTCGCCTGCACGATCTCGTCGCCGCCGAGCAGGTTCTTCACTGCGCTGGTGGCGATGGTGGTGCGCGGCCAGAGCGCGTTGACCGCGATGCCCCTGCCCCGCAACTCGCCCGCCAGCCCGAGCACACACAGGCTCATCCCGTATTTCGCGATGCTGTAGGCGAGATGCGGCGCGAACCATTTCTCGCTCATGTCGAGGGGCGGCGACAGCATGAGGATGTGCGGATTCTCGGCCTTCTCCAGATGCGGGATCGCGTATTTCGACACCATGTAGGTGCCGCGCGTGTTGATCTGGTGCATCAGGTCGAACCGCTTCATGTCCGTGTGCGGCGTCGGCGTGAGGCTGATGGCGCTGGCGTTGTTCACGACGATGTCGAGGCCGCCGAAGGTCTCCACCGTCTTGGCGATGGCGCCCTTCACCGCCTCCTCGTCGCGCACGTCGACCACGAGCGGCAGGGCCTTGCCGCCCGCCGCTTCGATCTCCTTCGCGGCCGTGTAGATCGTTCCGGGCAGCTTCGGGTGCGGCTCGGCGGTCTTGGCCGCGATGACCACGTTGGCGCCGTCCTGCGCCGCCCGCAGGCCGATGGCGAGGCCGATGCCGCGGGAGGCGCCGGTGATGAAGAGGGTCTTGCCGTTGAGCGTCATGGGATCAGCTCGCCAGCGCCAGGTTGGCGTCCTGCAGGAAACCGGCACCGCCCATCACCGTCTCCTCCAGGCCCCTCGCGCCCACTGCGATGTTCTCCGCGAAGAACCGGCAGAGCGCGATGCGCGCCGGATGGGCCGGATCGCCGTCGCCTCCCGCCATCAGGGCATTGGCGACGAGCGCGCCCTGGGCCAGGGCCGCGCCGCCCTGCGCGAGAGCGAAGAGGCGCAGGTAAGGCGTCGCACCCGCCAGCGCTTCGGCCGGCGCGTTCGAGGACGCGGCCTTGAGGAGATGGCTCGTCGCCCGGTCGAGGCTCTCGACGGCGTCGCGCAGGCGCGGTGCGGTGGCGCCGAAGGCGGGCGTGCTCTCCTTCAGGAGCCGGGCGACGACCGCGCGCATGGCGGCGATCTGCGCCTGCACCGTGGCGCCGCCGGAAAGCGGCAGCTTGCGGGTGACGAGATCGATGGCCTGGATGCCGTTGGTGCCCTCGTAGATCGGGGCGATGCGGGCATCGCGCAGGTGCTGCGCCGCGCCCGTCTCCTCGATGAAGCCCATGCCGCCATGGACCTGCACCCCCAGCGACGCGACCTCCATGCCCACATCCGTGGAGAAGGCCTTCGCGACCGGCGTGAGCAGGGAGGCGCGCTCATGGGCCTTCCTGCGGCTCGCCTCGTCCGTCTCCAGATGGGCGCGGTCGAGGGCCTCCGCCGTCATGTAGCAGATGGCGCGGGCGGCGGCCGTGAGCGCCTTCATGGTCAGGAGGTTCCGCTGCACGTCCGGATGCGCCACGATGGGGCTCATGCCCTCGACGGCGCCCATGGCGGCGCGGCCCTGCCTGCGCTCGTTGGCATAGCCCAGCGCCTGCTGGTAGGCGCGCTCCGCGATGGCGACGCCCTGCAGGCCCACCGCGAGGCGGGCGTTGTTCATCATCGTGAACATGCAGTTGAGGCCCCGGTTCTCCTCGCCGACGAGCCAGCCCACGGCGCCGCCGTTATCGCCGAAGATCATGGTGCAGGTGGGCGAGGCATGGATGCCGAGCTTGTGCTCGATGGAGTGGCAGCGCACGTCGTTGCGGGCGCCGTCCGGCAGGAATTTCGGCACCAGGAAGAGCGAGATGCCGCGGGTGCCCGCCGGCGCATCCGGCAGGCGCGCCAGCACCAGATGCACGATGTTGTCGGTGAGGTCGTGCTCCCCGTAGGTGATGAAGATCTTCTGTCCCGTGATCTTGTAGGCGCCGTCGCCCGCGGGTTCGGCGCGGGTGCGCAGGGCCGCGAGGTCGGAGCCCGCCTGCGGCTCCGTCAGGTTCATGGTCGCGGTCCACTCGCCGGAGACGAGCTTTTCCAGGTAGCGGCCCTTGAGATCCTCCGACCCGTGCTTGATCAGCGCCTCGATGGCGCCCATGGTCAGGACCGGGCCGATGCCGAAGGCCATGGAGGCGGCGTTCCACATCTCGACGCAGGCGGAGTTGAGCAGCGTCGGCAATCCCTGCCCGCCATACTCGACCGGCCCCGGCAGGGCGTTCCAGCCCGCCTCCGTCCAGGCCTTGTAGGCCTGCTTCCAGCCGGGCGCGGTGGTCACGACCCCGTCCTTGAGGGTTGCGCCATGCTTGTCGCCCTCCCGGTTCAGGGGCGCGATGACGTCGTTCGCGAAGCGCCCCGCCTCCTCCAGGATCGTCTGGGCCAGATCGACCGAGAGATCGGGATAGAGGCCGTCTTCGAGGGCACGGTCGAGACCGGCCACATGACGCATCGTAAAGACGATGTCGGAGACGGGCGCGCGATAGGTCATGGTGTTTCCTCTCAGAAGCGGCTGGCTTTTGATATTGACGCGTGTTGCCGCGCAGTTAAACCCGCCCAGGCACGCCAATCCCGCCTGGATTGAAGGATAGTTTAGACGTGAACGATCATGGGTCAATGGTGCAGACGCAGCGTCTGGCGGCCGATGCGGCGGGACTTGCCCACGCGGCGGCGATCCTGCAGGGCGGCGGCCTCGTCGCCTTCCCGACGGAGACGGTCTACGGCCTCGGGGCCGACGCCACCAATGCCGAGGCGGTGGCCGGCATCTATGCGGCCAAGGAGCGCCCGAGCTTCAACCCGCTCATTGCCCATCTCGACAGCATCGGGGCAGCCGAGGCCCAAGGCGAGTTCGACGAGACCGCCCGGCGCCTCGCGAGGGCCTTCTGGCCCGGCCCCCTGACCCTGGTCGTGCCGGTGGCGAAGACCTGCACCATCTCCGACCTCGCCCGCGCGGGCCTCGACAGCGTGGCCTTAAGGGTGCCGGCGCACCTGCTCGCCCATGCCCTGCTGGAGAAGGCCGGCCGGCCCATCGCGGCGCCATCCGCCAACCGCTCGGGGCGCGTCAGCCCCACGGAGGCCGACCATGTGCTGGGCGACCTCGACGGGCGCATCGATGCGGTGCTGGACGGCGGACCGGCATTGGTGGGGGTGGAATCGACCATCGTGGCCTGTCTCGGCGGCGCTCCGCGCCTGCTGCGCCCGGGCGGTGTCGCCCGCGAGGCGATCGAGGCTGTTCTCGGACAGGCTCTGGAATCGGGAGCGGAGCCGGGGGCGAGCCCGGTCGCGCCGGGCATGCTCGCCTCCCATTATGCGCCTCGGGCGCGCGTGCGCCTGAACGCCTCGGCCATCGAGCCCGGCGAGGCCGCGCTTCTCTTCGGCCCCGTCCGGCCAAGCGGGATCGAGGCGGCGCGGGCGGTCGTCAGTCTCAGCGAAAACGGCGACCTTACGGAGGCCGCCGCTCGTCTGTTCTCGTCCCTGAGGCAGCTCGACGCCACCGGCGCTGGAACCATCGCCGTGAGCCCGGTCCCCGAGACGGGCCTCGGCGAGGCGATCAACGACCGCCTCAGGCGGGCTGCGGCGGAACGCTGATCCGCTCCGCCGACAGGCTTACTTCGCGAGCTTCGCGGCGATCTCGGCCACGTGGCGGCCCTGGAAGCGGGCGCCGTCGAGTTCGGCCTGGCTCGGCTGACGGGAGCCGTCGCCGCCCGCGATGGTCGAGGCGCCGTAGGGCGAGCCGCCCTTCACCTCGTCATGGCCCATCTGGCCGGTGAAGGAGTAAGGCAGGCCGACGACCACCATGCCGAGATGCATGAGCACCGGGATGAAGGTGAGGATGGTCGATTCCTGGCCGCCGTGCTGCTGGGCGCTGGAGGTGAAGACCGCGCCGACCTTGCCCACGAGGGCGCCCCGGGCCCAGAGCGAACCGGTCTGGTCGATGAAGTTCTTCATCTGCGCCGTCATGTTGCCGTAGCGGGTGCCGGTGCCGAAGATGATGGCGTCGTACTCGGCGAGCTCCTCCGGCGAGGCGATGGGAGCCGGCTGATCCAGCTTGTAATGGGCCTTCTGCGCCACCTCGAGGGGAACGAGCTCGGGCACGCGCTTCACGACCACGTCCGCTCCTGTCTCGCGGGCTCCCTCCGCAACGGCATAGGCCATCTGCTCGATGTGACCCCAAGCGGAATAATACAGGACAAGGACCTTGGCCATGACGATGATCTCCAACGGTAAAGGTTGTTTGAACGTGCCGGAATGCCGGCCGCACCGGAACGTCGCGGAAGCTCCCCAGCCATCCGACGTGCCTTAGGGTAAACTTTCCAAACTGCAAAACTAGTGCTAGAAATGCAGGGCCGTCATTGCATGGATGCAAGACCTTGGCCAAACAGCAGAATCTCGACTGGGACGATTTCAGGCTCGTGAAGATCATCGCCGAGGCCAACGGCCTCGCCGGCGCGGCCGAGCGTCTCGGCGTCAATCACTCCACCGTGTTCCGGCGTCTGGGACAGATGGAGGACGGCCTCGGCGTCAAGCTCTTCGAGCGGCACCGGACCGGCTACGTGCTGACGCCCGCCGGCGAGGAGATGGCGGCGCTCGCGGAACAGATGGAAGAGAACGTCACCGCCTTCACCCGCAAGCTCGCGGGCCAGGCCGTGGCGCCCGCGGGCGAGCTGCGGGTCACCACGAACGATTCGCTTCTCATCCACATGCTGACGCCCCTCTTCACCCGCTTCCTCGAAGCCTGCCCCGAGATGCGCCTGGACGTGGTGCTCGCCAACCAGGCCCTGAACCTGTCGAAGCGCGACGCGGATGTGGCCATCCGCGCCACGGACACTCCGCCGGAGACCCTGGTCGGCCGCCGGGTCGCCACCATCGCCTGGGCCGTCTACGGACGGGCCACCGAATTTCCCGATGCGGGCACCGTCGATCCCGGTCTGCTGACGAACCGCCCCTGGGTCGCGCTGGGCGACAACCTGGCGGCGCTCAAGGCCGCCCGCTACGTGCGCGACCGGGTGGCGCCGGAGCTCATCGCCTACAAGGTGAACACGGTGCTCGGCCTGGCCGAGGCCGTGGAGGCGGGCATCGGCATCGGCCCCCTGCCCTGCTTCATCGCGGACGGCCGGCCCGGCCTCGTGCGCCTCTCCGAGATCAACCCCGAATTCTCGGCCGGTCTCTGGCTCCTGACCCATCCCGACCTGCGCCAATCGGCGCGCGTGCGCGCCTTCATGGACTTCATGGCGACCGAGATCGGCAAGCAGCGCAAATGGATCGAGGGCTACGGCCGCAAGGGCGGCTGATCCCGCAATTCCCTGAGGGAGAGATCGCGCGACACCAAGTAAAGGGTTGAGCCGATCAAGGGCTCGTACGAATGGCGCCGCGCGAACTCTCCTCCCCCGATCTCGGGCCTCGGAAGCGCCGCGCTGCTCTCCTCCCCACGGACCTTGGGCCTCGGAAGCGCCGCGTTGCTCTCCTCCCCACAAGCTTCGGCAGGTTCGAAGCTCATGCGGGTGGAGCCAACCTGCTCTCCTCCCCCTTGTGGGGAGGAGGTGGAGGTGGGGGTGTGGGCGCCATCCTGGTTCCAGTCCGGCGCCGGCACCCCCACCCTGGCCCTCCCCACAAGGGGGAGGGAATGAGGTCGCGCTGTACGCAGCCACATCCACGACGGTCGCAACCAAACTCCACCCTCATCCTGAGGAGCCGCGACAGCGGCGTCTCGAAGGAGGCTCCAGTGCACTCCGGAGACTCCTTGCCCTTCGAGACGGTCATGGCGTGATCGCCTCCGGATGGGGGTTGCTGGCGGGACTGAATCAATGCCGATGACCGGAGCGCGGACGCCCCTCCCCAACGGAGAGGCGACGAACCGGCGCGCCCTTCGCGTCCCAGGTCAGCCGATTTCCACCACGACGCGCCCGCGCACCTTGCCCTCGACGATCCGCCGCCCGGCCTCCGTCACCTCGTCGAGGGAGACGGTGGAGGTCATGGCGGCGAGCTTGCCCGGATCGAGCTCGCGCGCGATCCGGTCCCAGGCCTCCATGCGAAGCGCCTTCGGGGCCATCACCGAATCGACCCCGAGCAGGGACACGCCCCGCAGGATGAACGGGGCGACGGTCGAGGGAAGGTCCATGCCGCCAGCGAGGCCGCAGGCCGCGACCGCGCCGCCGTAGCGGGTCATGGACAAGACGTTGGCCAGCGTGGTCGAACCGACCGTGTCGACGCCCGCCGCCCAGCGTTCCTTGGCGAGCGGACGCACGGAGCCGGTCAGTTCGCCGCGCTCAATGATTTCCGCCGCGCCGAGACCTCTCAGGTAATCCGCCTCCTCGGGCCTGCCGGTGGAGGCGACCACGTGCCAGCCCGCCCGGGCCAGCAGCGCCACAGCCACGGAGCCGACGCCGCCGGCCGCGCCGGTCACGATGGCCGGTCCGCGATCCGGCCGCAGGCCGTGCCGCTCCAGTGCCATCAGGCAGAGCATGGCGGTGTAGCCCGCCGTGCCGATGGCCATGGCCTGATGGGGCGTCAGCCCCTCCGGCAGCGGGATCAGCCAATCGCCCTTCACGCGCACCTTCTCGGCATAGGCGCCGAGATGGGTCTCGCCGAGCCCCCAGCCGTTGAGCACGACCGCGTCGCCCGGCTTGAAATCGGGGTGGGAGGACGTCTCGACGGACCCCACCAGATCGACGCCCGGAATCATCGGGAAGCGGCGCACCACCGGCGCCTTGCCGGTGAGCGCCAGCCCGTCCTTGTAGTTGAGGGTCGAATGCGTCACCCGGACCGTGACGTCGCCGTCCATGAGATCGGCCTCGTCGAAGCTCCGCAATTCGACACTCTGCCCGGCTTCGTTCTTGTCGATGACGACGGCCCTGAACGTGCTCATTCCATTCTCCTCCACCACGCCGGACCATTTGTGGCGTGGCGGCCGTTCAGGGCAAGCGCGGGCCGTGTCATTCCTTCGGCGAAGGCGCCGTCACTCCGCCGGCTGCAGGGCCGGCGCGCGCTCGACCGGAGCCTCCTTGATCGGCAGGTTGATCAGCGCGGACGCGATGCCGAGCGCGATCGAGAGCCACCAGACGAAGGTGTAGCTGCCATAGGCCTCGTAGAGCAGGCCGCCGAGCCAGACGCCCAGGAAGCCGCCGACCTGATGCGAGAAGAACGCGAAGCCGTAGAGCATGGCCATGTAGCGCGTGCCGAACATCAGCATCACCAGGGATGATGTGGGCGGCACGGTGGAGAGCCAGAGCAGGCCGATGGAGATGCCGAAGGCGATGGACGTGACGGGCGAGGCCGGCAGCAGGATGAAGGCAGCAATCGCCACCGAGCGCCCGAGATAGATCCAGGCCAGCAGCCAGCGCTTCGACATGCGCGTCGACAGCCAGCCCGAGGAGAGCGAGCCGAAGGCGTTGGCGAGGCCGATCACGGCCAGGGTCCAGCCGCCGATGGCGGCGGACAGCCCCGCATCCTTCAGGTAGGCCGGCAGGTGGGCGGTGATGAAGGCGAGCTGGAAGCCGCAGGTGAAGAAGCCGAGGACCAGCAGCACGTAGGAGCGGTGCTGGAACGCCTCCGACAGGGCCTGCCGGATCGACTGACCCGGCGCGGGCGCCGGTCCGGATGCGGACGCGCCGCCCGCATTGGGGCGTGTCGCGAGAGTGAGCGCCAGGGGCAGGACGAGCAGGACGCTCGCGGCGAAGACCACCAGGGTCTGCTGCCAGCCGAAGGACGCGATGAGCACGTTGCCGATGGGCGGGAACAGGAACTGGCCGAAGGAGCCGGCCGCCGTGCCGGCGCCGAAGGCCATTGGCCGCCACTTCTCGGGCAGGAGCTTGCCGAAGGCGCCGAGCACCAGGTTGAACGAACAGCCGGACAGGCCGAAGCCGATCAGGATGCCCGCGCCCAGATGCAGCATCCCGGGCGTCGTCGCATAGGCCATGACCACGAGGCCGAGCGCATAGAGGATGGCGCCCGCGCACAGAACCCGCAGAGCCCCGAACCGGTCGGCCACGGCGCCGGCGAAGGGCTGGCCGAGACCCCAGAGGAGGTTCTGGAACGCGATGGCGAGGCCGAACACGTCGCGGCCCCAGCCGTAATCCGTCGTCATCGGGATCTGGAACAGACCGGCCGAGGCACGCGGCCCGAAGGTGATGAGGGCGATCAGACAGCCGGAGAGGACGATGACTTCCGGCGAGAAGCGGGAACGATCGGTTTGCGTCGACATGATCGCGATCCTGAAGCGCGGGCCAGGCCCGAAGAGGCCGCACCTTAGCTTGAGTCGCGCATCAGCAGAATTGAAAGTTTGTAGCCTTAGGTATGAGCGGACGTGATGAGTCGTCGATCCAAGACACTCGGAGTCCACTGGGGGAATAACGAGGGACGGCCCTAGCGCCGCCCCTCAAATTATCATGGGACAGCACGTCAGATGAAGAAGAAGTCCTTGTGGGTGAGGGTCTCGCCCTCCTTCTTCTGGAACTTGAAGCTGGCGATCTCCACCATGGCCTTGCGGCCCGAGCCGTCCACGTCCCAGTACAGCTTCTTGCCCTTGAGGATGAAGAAGTCGTCCTTGTCCGTGGCCTTGCTGCCCTTCTTGAAGTAGCTCGCCTTGAGCTTGGCCGGCTTGTCGAGCGAGGCGTTCTTTTTCTTCAGGTACTTGGCGATGGTCTTGTTGGTGAAGGCCGCATCGTCGAAGAACAGGCTGTCGTACTTGGAGCCGAAGTCGTAGATCTTGTCCTTGTTCCGGTTGGCCACGCTCTTGCTGGTGAGCTTGGTGTCGAACACGAAGGCATCCTTGCTGGTCTTGCCCTTGCCGCCGTAGAGCTTGTCCTTGCCGGCGCCGCCGCCGATGGTGTCGTGGCCGCCGCCGCCGGAGAGCCGGTCGTTGAGGGCGCCGCCGAAGAACACGTCGTGATCGGCCGAACCGGCGGTGATCTCCGGGTTCACGTCGGTGACGTTGATCACAAGGTCCTTGGTGAGGCTTGAGCCGGCGCGGTCGGTGACCTTGACCTTGACGGTGTGCGAGGCCGCCTGCTCGAAGTCGAGCTTGAAGCCGTTCGCCACCAGAAGCTTGTCGCCCTCGATCTTGAAGCGGCCGCCGGCATTGTCGAGCAGCGTATAGGTGAGCGCGTCGCCAGTGGTGCCGACGTTGACGTCGTGGCCCACCAGCGTGCCCACCACCGCTCCGGCCGCCGCGCCCTCCCGCACCGTGCCGGCGCTGAGCGTCACATCGTGCGGCGCCTTCTCCGGCAGGAAGCGCTGCTGGTAGATGTCGAAGTCGCCGCTCTGGCCTGAAGCCCAGCTCACCACCCAGCCGCCATCGGCCAGCGCCGTTACCGAGGGGGCCTCCTTCCAACCATTGGGTGTCGTATTGACGAGGATGTCGACAGGAGATGCCGCGACACCGTTGCGGTCGAACACCTGCATGTAGACCTCGTCATCGTTATCGTCGTCATAGGACGCCCAGGTCACGACCCAGCCGCCATCCGCCAGCGCCGTTACGCTCGGGTCGAACTGTTTGCCTGCCACGGTGACGTTGACGAGCCGGTCGGCGGCGGAGGCGGCGTTGCCGTCGCGGTCGAACCGCTGCTGGTAGATGCCGTAGCTGTCGCCGTCTTGGCCGTCGGAATCCCAGGTCACCACCCAGCCGCCATCCGCCAGCGCCGTCACGCTGGAATAGTACTGGTTATTTGCCGTTGCCACGTTGACCCGAGTTTCCAAGCCGATCCTATGTATCGTCATCGCTTACCTCGACAGAAGATGTTCCCCAGCCCAGCGAGGCCTCGGCCCGGTGGGCATTCAGGCCATACTAGCCGCCATCGGATATGTTACAATGTTTATATTAAGTCTGTCGGCACTCCCGGCAAAGCGACGGACCTGACACTCCCCTTTGCCTCCTCGGCAACAAGAGGACCGAGCAGGCGAGCCTGAGCTTCCTGGAGCCGCCTCCGAACTGGCGGTGAACCTTCAGGCCCGGATCCATTGCCAGGCCTGGAGGAACCCGATCAGACGAAGAAGAAGTCGGATGCGGAGAGGGTGGCGCCCTCGCCCTTCTGCAGCTTGAGGCTGGCGATCTCCACCATCGCCTTCCGGCCGGAGCCGTCCACGTCCCAGTACAGTTTCTTTGTATTCGGGTTCCAGATGAAGAAGTCGTCCTTCTCCTTGGCGCGATTGAGGGCAAAATTCTCTGCCTTCAGGGGCGACGGGTCG
This sequence comes from Microvirga lenta, assembly GCF_020532555.1. Classification (GTDB taxonomy): domain Bacteria; phylum Pseudomonadota; class Alphaproteobacteria; order Rhizobiales; family Beijerinckiaceae; genus Microvirga; species Microvirga lenta. The sequence continues at coordinate 95,142 of NZ_JAJBBR010000005.1, forward strand.
GCTTGGCTGCCCTTGCCGAGCTTCTTGAAGATCCCGTCGTCGAGCCAGATCCTATCCGTGCCGGGCGCGAAATCCGTGATCTTGTCCCGGTTGGTGCGGCTGTTGGGCTTCGAGTCGAACACGAAGACGTCGGCGCCCGAGCCGCCGGTGAGCACGTCGTTGCCGGCCCGGCCTTTCAGGATGTCGTCGCCGGCATGGCCGATCAGCCGGTCGGCGCCGCCATTGCCCGCGAGCAGGTTCGCGGCCCCGTTGCCCACGAGGCGGTCGTCGCCGCGGCCGCCATAGGCGTTCTCGATCACCACGCCCTTGGCGATGGTGTAGCCGCCGGCGATGTCGTCCTGGTGGGAGACGAAGCCGCCCGCATGCCGGCTCCCCGCCTCCAGGGTCGCGGCGCGCAGGTCGATGGTCACGTCGTCGGTGGCGCGCGTGCCGTTGATCGTGTCCCGCCCTCCCGTGTCCCAGATGCAGGACCAGCCGGTGCCGGGGGCGTTCCGGCTCGGGAGGCGGTAGGTCGTGTTTCCGTCCGCCGTGGTCGTGTTCTCGCCGTAGAGCGCCTGCAGGGCGGCGATGTCGAAGGCGCCGAGGCCCGTCTGGGCGCCGAAGGATTCGTCGTGCGGGACCCGGTCCCAGCCGGTGCTGTAGGACATCACGGTCCAGATGCCCTGGTTGTGCCCGTGGCGGCCCGTGTCGTCGGAGCCGCCGACGCCCGGAAACTTGGTGCCGTCGCCGTTCAGGCCGCCGTCGTGGGGATGTGCCAGCCCCAGCCCGTGGCCCAGCTCGTGGACGATGGTGTTGAGCCCGTCGCCTCCGGCCTTGCGGTGCTTCCAGCCCGGGCTCCCGGGATTGAAATATCCCCAGACCTGCCGTCCGCCGGGAGGCTCGTGCGCTCCCATGGTGAAGAAGTCGATTTCCGTCTTCCACCACACGATGTCGGCCTCTTCCACCGTCGTCGCGGGAGCGAAACTGAGGCCGCAGACCTTCTCGTAGAGCGAGATCGCATGGGCGAAGGCCCTCACCTCGCCGCTCGTCCAGGCCTGGGCCCCGGAAGCGTCGACCAGATAGTCGCCGTATTGGCTGGTGCCGTGCACCTTGCTGGCGGCGGCGTAGTCGGCCCCCGACCCGAAATAGACCTTGATCGGCCCGCCGGCCGGATCCCAGGTCGTCCCGCCCCAGATCAGGGAATCGACATAGACATTCCCGTAACCGGAACCGGGGACGGATTTCTTGACGGCCGCCATGGGGTCTCCTGCTGTGGACGAGGCTCAGGCCCTTGATAGCCCGCCCGAGCCCTTCCGCAGCGTGAGGCAGCGCACCGAACGGACAAGCTTGCTCAGGTCTGCCCCGGCCGCAGCTTATAGAAGATGTGGCGGCCGATCACGTCCATCTTCTTCAGGCGGCGCGCCCAGTAGGGGCGCACGTAGTTGGCGTGGTAGTGGGTCGATCCGCCCACCTCCGCCAGATAGGTCTTGCCTTCGAGCACGGCGCTCGCGACGCGCTTGGCCCGCTCCCAGGATTCGGACTCGCCGATGCGCAGCTTCTTGCCCTCGCAGGCGAAGGTGAACTGGCAGGCGAGATGGCGGTGGCGGTTCTGGTAGACCACGCCGCAGACGGAGGACGGGTAGAGACCGCTCTTCACCCGGTTCAGGACCACCTGCGCGACCGCCGCCTGCCCCTCTTCCGGCTCGCTGCGGGCCTCGAAATAGACCGCCTCGGCGAGGCAGCGCTGCTCCTTGCTCAGGTCGTCGGGATCGATCAGGTCCGCATAGCGGGGCCGGTCGTCGTCCTTGGGAACCACGGTGCCGTCGAAGCCGCCGTTGCGATCGAGGCGCGGCGATTGCAGGGAGACCGGCGCGGCGGCGATCTCGATGGGGGTGGAATCGACCGGCGCGGGCGTGGTCGAGGACAGGGCCACGGCGCGGCGCACGGTCGGGGTCGTGGCGCTTCCTGCGGCGCCCGTCGAGCCGGCGGCCGCCGCGGCCGGCGATTGCACGGAGCTCGCCCGGCGGGTCGTGGTGTATTCGGGCGCCTCCCAGGGCTCGAAATCCTGCTCCATCTCGGGGCCTTCGAGCTTGCCTTCCATGAGAATCGTCGGCGGCAGGAGCCGCTCGTCCTGACCGAAGAGCAGCCGCGTCCCGGCCTGTTGGAGCATCGGGCGCAGTTCGCCCGCGCGGCGGGACAGGGTGATGCGGGGCTGGACCAGCGGATCGCCCTTGCGGGCGCGCTCGACCGCCGGAAGGGCGCCGGCGTCCTTCTTCGTCTCGTCCTGGAGCGGCGAGCCGTTCACGAGGTCGTCCGGCAGATCGTAGCGGGGAAGCGTCCTGAGCACGCCCAAATCAGCGCGGCTGTCGGCTGGAATGGAGGGCACGAGGTTCGTCCCCGCCAGGCGGGCCATCGCGCCACGCGGGGCAAAGCTCACGCCGGACTGGGGATCGTTGCTCGCCGACGCGGTGAAGGACACCAAAAGACCGGCCGCAAGAGCCCAGGGCGCCGTGGTTGCGCAAATCCATCTGACCCGAGAGCGACGATAATGTATACGCACGCGACCACACCCTACCGGAACCCGCCAGTGGAGCATCCCTCGGGAATGCTCCGGCTCGGTATGGTTATCGCCCTTTAAGGTTGATGGGGGGTTAAGGCCCGGGATTCCCCCGCCCCTCGGCCATGCGCCGCAGGAGAAGCGCGGTCTCCGCATCGGCGGGGAAAAAGGCCTCGATGGCGAGCTCCGACAGGGTCACGTCGACGGGCGTGCCGAAGACCGTGGTCGTGCTGAACAGGGTCAGCACGCCCTCGGGTACCGTCAGTTTCAGGGGCACGACGACGCCGGCATAATGATCGGCCGGCGCAGGCCCGCGCCGCGCGGCATCGGGTATCGGATAGGCGCTCAGCTCCTCCATCAGGCCGGACAGAACCGCGTCGCCCGTCACGTCCACCTGGTGGCGCAGGCGCGTCACGAGGTGGTTGCGCCATTCGGTAAAGTTCACGATGCGCCGGGCAATCCCGGCGGGGTGCACGCTCAGGCGCAGCACGTTCACCGGCGGCTTGAGGAGCGCCGGATCGACATCGCCGATCAGCGGAAACAGCGCATCGTTCGCGGCGATCAGGTGCCAGTGCCGGTCCACCGCCAGCGCGGGATAGGGATCGTGCCCCTTGAGCACCAGATCGACCGCTTGGCGCGCGCTGCGCAGTTCCGGATCGTCGAGGGATTTCTGCGAATAGACCGGCGCATAGCCTGCCGAGACCAGCATGATGTTGCGCTCCCGCAGGGGCATGTCGAGCTTCTCGGCCAGATGCAGCACCATCTCGCGGCTGGGCTGCGAGCGGCCGGTCTCCAGGAAGCTGAGATGCCGGGTGGAGATGTCGGCCTCGAGCGCCAGATCGAGCTGGCTCATGCGGCGGCGCTGGCGCCATTCGCGGATATGGTCGCCGACCGGTTTCGTGGAATTCGTGTTCATCATGGCCGGACGATAGCCCGAGGCAGGATCATCTTCCAATGACCTCCGAGGTAATCGACGGGCCGCACGGGCGGCGCAATCCTTCAGGCACGGTCGATGGCCCTTCCCGCCATGGACCTCAACCGAGCCAAGAGGAACCTGCCATGCCGACGATCATCCCCTCCCCGCTTCTCCGCCAGGCCCTGCTCGCCGACGCTTCGACCAGCGCCGCCTTCGCCGTGCTGATGGTGCTGGCCGCCGGCCCCTTGAGCGGCCTTCTCGGCCTGCCGGAGATGCTCCTGCGCCTCGTGGGCGCGGTGCTCGTGCCCTATGCGGCGCTCCTCGCCTATATGGGCCTGCGCAGCCACCTGCAGCGCCCCCTCGTCTGGGCCGTCGTGATCGGCAATGCCCTGTGGGTGGCGGACAGCGCGCTGCTTCTCGTGAGCGGCTGGGTCGAGCCGACACGGGCCGGCTATGCCTTCGTGATCGCTCAAGGCCTGGTGGTGCTGATGTATGCGGAGTTCCAGTATGTCGGCCTGCGCCGGTCGCAGGCGGCGACCGCATAGGACATGACGGCCCTGCAGCCTCGCAGGCACTGCGTCTCACCTCTCCTCAGGGAGAGGTGAACGTGCGTCTGCACGCCGTCAGAAGTTCCGCCCGTCCACCGGGACGAGCTCGAGCTCGGACAGCTCCACATCCTCCAGGCAGCGCACGTTGATCGCCGCCGTCGCCTCGCCGGTCGGCTTCTTGCCCTCGCCGAAGGGCGCGCAGCCGCAGGTCGAGCAGAACCGGTGCTGGATGGTGTGGGTGTTGAAGGTGTAGGTCGCGAGATCCTCCTCGCCGCGCAGGATCGTCAGTGCGCCGCGCGGCACGAAGGTCAGGAGATAGCCCTTCCGCCGGCAATGGGAGCAGTTGCATTCGATGACCTGGTCGAGATCGGCCTCGACCTCGAACGCCACCTTGCCGCAATGGCACGAACCCTTGTGCATGTGCCCCTTCCCCTATTTCCGTCTCAGGTTCCGATAGCCAGGAATGCGGTGACGATGAGGCCCGCGCCCAGGACGCCGACGAAGCGGTCGCCCATGGTGAGGGGCTCCGCCTTGCCTCGGGCAGCCGCCTGGCCGATGACGATGTCGAGAACCAGAGAAACCACGAACGGCCAGGCGGCGGGCGTGATCGCCGCCTCCTGCCATGTCGGGTTCTGCGCCGCGACCCATCCGATCACGACGCCCGTGACGATCATCGCGGCGATGTAAAGCAGCCTGCTGCGGGAGAGCGCCATCAGGCTTGGCTCGCGGCCTTGACGCCGAGCGCCGCCTGCGCCGCCGCGAGGCGGGCGATCGGCACGCGGTAGGGCGAACAGGAGACGTAGTCGAGACCCGTCTCCTGGCAGAAATGGATCGAGGCCGGGTCGCCGCCATGCTCGCCGCAGATGCCGAGCTTGATGCCGTTGCGGGTGTGCTTGCCGCGCTCCACCGCGATCCGGATCAGTTCGCCGACGCCCTCCTGGTCGATGGTGACGAACGGATCGGCCGCGAGAATGCCCTTGCTCGTGTAGGAGCCCAGGAACGACGCGGCGTCGTCGCGCGAGATGCCGAGCGCGGTCTGCGTCAGGTCGTTGGTGCCGAAGGAGAAGAACTCCGCGGCCTCCGCGATCTCGCCCGCGCGCAGGGCAGCGCGCGGCAGCTCGATCATCGTGCCGACCTGATACTCCACGGTGACGCCCGTTTCCTTCGCGACCGCCTCCGCCATGGCGACGATGCGCGCCTTCACCAGGTCGAGCTCGGCCTTGGTCATGACGAGGGGCACCATGATCTCGGGCACCACCGGCTCGCCCGTGGCGCGGCCGGCCTCCACCGCCGCCTCGAAGACGGCGCGGGCCTGCATCTCGGCGATCTCCGGATAGGCGATGGCGAGGCGCACGCCGCGGAAGCCGAGCATGGGGTTGAACTCGTGCAGTTCGCGCGCCCGGTGCCTCAGCTTCTCCACCGATGCGTTCATGGCCTTCGCGACCTCCTGCATCTCGGCTTCCGAGTGCGGCAGGAACTCGTGCAGCGGCGGATCGAGCAGGCGGATCGTGACCGGCAGGCCGCTCATGATCGTGAAGAGTTCAGCGAAGTCCTTGCGCTGCATGGGCAGCAGCTTGGCGAGCGCCGCGCGGCGGCCGGCCTCGTCGTCGGCGAGGATCATCTCGCGCACCGCGACGATGCGGTCGCCCTCGAAGAACATGTGCTCCGTGCGGCACAGGCCGATGCCCTCGGCGCCGAAATTGCGCGCGGTCCGGGCGTCGAGCGGCGTCTCCGCATTGGCGCGCACCTTCATGCGGCGCACCTTGTCGGCCCAGCCCATGAGGGTGGCGAACTCGCCGGACAGCTCGGGCTCCAGCATCTTCACCTGGCCGAGCAGCACTTGGCCGTTCGAACCGTCGATGGTGATGACCTCGCCCTTCTTCAGGGCCTGGCCCGCGACCGTGAGGGTCTGGGAGGCGTAATCGACGCGGATCGAGCCCGCGCCCGACACGCAGGGCTTGCCCATGCCGCGCGCGACCACCGCCGCGTGGGACGTCATGCCGCCGCGGGTGGTGAGAATGCCCTCGGCCGCGTGCATGCCGTGGATGTCCTCGGGGCTCGTCTCGACGCGCACGAGGATGACCTTGTGGCCGGCCTTCTTGGCGGCTTCGGCATCGTCCGAGTTGAACACGATGGCGCCCGAGGCCGCGCCCGGAGAGGCCGGCAGGCCGGTGGCCAGGATCCGGCGCTCGGCCTTGGGATCGATGGTGGGATGGAGAAGCTGGTCGAGGGCCGCGGGCTCGACGCGGTTCACCGCCTCCTCCTGCGAGATCAGCCCCTCGGATGCCAGCTCCACCGCGATGCGCAGGGCCGCCTTCGCGGTGCGCTTGCCGTTGCGGGTCTGGAGCATCCAGAGCTTGCCCTTCTCGACCGTGAATTCCATGTCCTGCATGTCACGGTAGTGCTTTTCGAGAATGCCGTAGATGCGCACCAGCTCGGCATAGGCCTCCGGCATGGCCCGTTCCATGGAAGGCCTGTCGGAGCCCGACGCCACCCGCGCCTTCTCGGTGATGTCCTGCGGGGTGCGGATGCCCGCCACCACGTCCTCGCCCTGGGCGTTGATGAGGAACTCGCCGTAGAGCTCCTTTTCGCCGGTGGAGGGATTGCGCGTGAAGGCGACGCCGGTGGCCGAGGTCTCGCCCATGTTGCCGAAGACCATGGCCTGCACGTTCACGGCCGTGCCCCAGCTCGCCGGAATGCCGTGGAGTTCGCGGTACTTGATGGCGCGGTTGTTCATCCAGGAGCCGAACACGGCCCCGATGGCGCCCCAGAGCTGCTCGTGCGGGTCCTGCGGGAAGGGCTTGCCCAGCTCCTTCTCGACGATGCTCTTGTAGCGCGGAAGCAGGGACTTCCAGTCGTCGGCGGTCATATCCGTATCGAGGGTGTAGCCGCGGCGGTCCTTGTACTCGTCGAGAACTTCCTCGAAATGGTGGTGCTCGATCCCGAGCACGACGTTCGAGTACATGGTGATGAAGCGGCGATAGGAATCGTAGGCGAAGCGCTCGTCGTTGGCGTCCTTCGCGACCGCGTCCACGGTGGTGTCGTTGAGGCCGAGATTGAGGACGGTGTCCATCATGCCCGGCATCGAGGCGCGGGCGCCGGAGCGGACGGAGACGAGAAGCGGGTTGGCGGCATCGCCGAAAGTGCGGCCCGTGAGGCCGCCCACATAGCTCAGCGCCTTCGCGACCTGGTCCTTCAACTCCTGCGGATAGGAGCGGCCATGGTCGTAATAGTAGGTGCAGACCTCGGTCGTGATGGTGAAGCCCGGAGGAACGGGCAGCCCGAGATTGGACATCTCGGCGAGGTTGGCGCCCTTGCCGCCCAGGAGATTCTTCATCCCCGCCTCGCCCTCGGCTTTTCCGTCACCGAAGGTGTAGACCCACTGCGTCATCGCTCGACCCTTTTGGCTTTTCGTCCTGCTGAAGCGCAGGTGAAGGCTTGAAGCATGCGGGACCAAAACGCAACCTGAACGGCCAAGGTTCCTTAGTCTAAGAAACCAAGGCGCTCCGCCGTCTTCACGCCCGGCGTCATTCCGGGCTCCGCTCCGCTCGCCCCGGAATGACGCCGGGAACACGACGCTTCGCCTAATGGCCGGGACAGGCTCGGCCAAGACAAATCATTTATACAGGGTTTGTCAGTTCCGGTGAAAATCCGTTGCCCCATAAGAGTGACCGATGGGCCCTATCAGCGCACGGGCCAGCTAGTCACAGCTCACGTTGACGCTAAGAGAGTGGCAGGCCATTGTCGTTTTGCTTAGAACAGATAGAGCACGAAGAAACAGAGATAAATAACAAGGAAGCAGACTGGTGCTATCCAGTAGCTATGCCAGCTTTCCAGGACAGGAATGAGGCGCCCTCTCCTAGTCGCGAGGAGAAGAAGGAAGAGAACCACCCATAGGATCGGTTGGTAATAAAGAATGGCCGCGTAAGGGTCGACGAAGTAACGAGCGAGTACGTCAGCTGCAAGGAACGACGCGAGGCCGCTCACAAGCGCGTAGAGAATGACGATGCCCGTGGACTTGAGTATGCTCCCGAGCATCGTTTGACCCTCAGACAGTGGGCAGGCCTCAGACCCGGTAGCGCCCGTTGCGCTTCACGTAAACGGTGGTTCCGACGGGCACGCGCTCGTAGAGATCGACGATGTCCTCGTTCAGCATGCGCACGCAGCCGGAGGAGACCTGCTCGCCGATGCTCCAGGGCTCGTTGGTGCCGTGGATGCGGAAGAGCGTGTCGGCGCCGTTCTGGTGCAGGTAGAGGGCGCGGGCGCCGAGCGGATTGTCGAGACCGGCCTCCACGTGGCGCGGCAGGTCGGGCTTGAGGCTCACCATGGTGGTGGTCGGCGACCAGGCCGGCCACACGCCCTTGCGGCCGACCGTCGCGGTGCCCTTCCAGGAGAAGCCCTGCTTGCCGACGCCGACGCCGTAGCGAATCGCCTTGTTGTCGGCCTGCACGAGATAGAGCATCCGCTCGTCGATATGGACGACGATGGAGCCCGGCTTCTCGGGGCCGTTATAGGCCACGGTCTGCCGGGCGTATTTCGGGTCCATCCTGCTGCGGTCGACCAGCGGCACGTTGTGCGGCTTGTCCGGCATGGAGCCGATATACCAACCCGCATAGGGATCGGCTTCCGCCGCGGCCTGGGGAGGCTGCTGGATGGACTGGCAGGCAGCGAGAGGCGCAATGGCGATTGCGCCGAGCAGAAGACGTCGAGTGAGCATCGGCTGTCCCAAGACAGGGTAACGGAGTTGCCCCTGCCTAACGCGAAGTAACGAGTCTGGCTGTGCCCTGCTTGCAACAGCCGGACTCGAATGTGAGCTCAGCCCTCGATCCGGGAGAAATCGGCCACCGCCCGGGTGGCCTCGCGGAAGGCGTTGAGGAGCTTCAAGCGGTTCTCGCGCAAGGCGGAATCCTCCGCATTCACGGTCACTTTGTCGAAAAAGGCGTCCACGGGCTGGCGCAGGCGCGACAAAGCGCGCATGGCGCCCTCGAAATCCTCGTTCTCGACCGCGACGGCCGCTTCCTGCCGCGCTCCGTGCAGAACCACCGCCAGGGCCTTCTCCTCGATCTGGCCCTGCGCATTCACGATTTCGAGATCCGGCGCCTCGCTGTACGAGCGCCCGTCCTTCTTCTCCTCGATCCGCAGGATATTCGCCGCGCGGCGGTATCCGGCGAGGAGATTCGCCCCGTCCTCCGTGTCGAGGAAGCGGCCCAGCGCCTCCACGCGCCGGACGATCATGAGAAGGTCGTCCTGGCCCGGAAGCGCGAACACGGCGTCGATGAGGTCGTGCCGGGCGCCCTGGTCGCGGAGATAGACCTTCAGGCGGTCGGCGAAGAAGGAGAGGAGATCGGCCGCGACGCCTTCATTCGCCTCGGCGGCGGCGAAGGCGCGGCTCTTCATGACCTGCTGCACGAAATGCAGGCGAATGTCGTTCTCCAGCACCAGCCGGATCACGCCCAAAGCCGCGCGGCGCAGGGCATACGGATCCTTCGATCCCGTCGGCTTCTCGTCGATGGCCCAGAAGCCCACCAGCGTGTCGATCTTGTCGGCAAGCGCCACAGCCACCGAAACCGGATCGGTCGGCACCCGGTCGGAGGGGCCCAGCGGCTTGTAGTGCTCCTCGACGGCCGCCGCGACGGACGGGTTCTCGCCCTGCAGCGTCGCGTAGTAGCGGCCCATCAGGCCCTGAAGCTCGGGGAACTCGCCCACCATCTCGGTGACGAGGTCGGCCTTGGCGAGGCGCGCGGCGCGCTCGGCCAGTTCGGGATCGGCGCCCACGATGGGAGCGAGGTTGCGCGCCAAGGCCGCGATGCGCTCCACGCGCTCGTGCTGGGTGCCGAGCTTCTCATGGAAGACGATGGATTTCAGCTTGTCGAGCCGGTCCTCCAGCTTCACCCTCTGGTCCGTTTCCCAGAAGAACTTGGCGTCGGAGAGACGCGCGCGCACCACGCGCTCGTTGCCGCCCACGATGGTCTTGCCGCCGTCCTTGGCGACGAGGTTCGAGGTCAGCAGGAACCTGTTGGCCAGCTTGCCGGTCTTGGGATCGCGCAGCACGAAGCACTTCTGGTTGGCGCGGATCGTGGTGCGGATCACCTCCGGCGGAATGTCCAGGAAGGCCTCGTCGAAGGAGCCCATGAGCACCACCGGCCATTCCACGAGGCCGGCGACCTCCTCCAAAAGCCCCTCGTCCTCCACGAGTTCGAGTCCCTGCGCGAAAGCGAGGTCCCGCGCGTCGTGGAGAATGATGTCCTTGCGGCGGTCTGCATCGAGCACGACCTTGGCGCGCTCCAGCGCCGGCGCGTAGTCGTCGAAGCGCTTCACCCGGAAAGCGCCCGGCGACAGGAAGCGGTGGCCGTGGGTGACGTCGCCGGAGGCGATGCCGTCGACCTCGAAATGCACCACTTCGGGGTCCTCCGTCTCGGGCCCGAAGGTGCAGACGATGGATTGCAGCGGGCGCACCCAGCGGAGCGAGCCGGGGTCCTTCGAGGCTGCGCCCCAGCGCATGGATTTCGGCCAGGGGAAGGTCTTGACGATCTGGGGCACGATCTCCGCCAGCACGTCCTGGGTGGTGCGGCCGGGCTTCTCGATGACGGCCACGTAGAACTCGCCCTTCTTGGGGTCGCTCTCGATCTTCGCCTGTTCGAGCGAGGTCAGCCCCGCTCCTTTCAGAAAGCCCTGAACCGCCGCCTCGGGTGCGCCGACGCGGGGGCCTTTGCGCTCCTCGCGCACGTCCTGCCCCTTCACGGGCAGGCCCGCCACATGGAGCGCGAGCCGGCGCGGGGTCGCGAAGGCCTTGGCGCCCTCGTAGACGAAGCCGCGCTCCACGAGCGCATCGGTGACGAGCTTCTTCAGATCCTCCGCCGCACGGCGCTGCATCCGGGCGGGGATTTCTTCGGAGAAGAGTTCAAGGAGAAGGTCGGGCATGACAGGACTTTGAAATCGAGGAAGGAAGGGATCGAAGGAGCACGCCGCCTCAAGCGGCCACGCCCCCGCCCTCGGTCTTCAGCCATGCGGCGCCGCAGGCCTTGGCCAGCTCGCGGACGCGCAGGATGTAGCTCTGGCGCTCGGTGACGGAGATCACGCCGCGGGCGTCGAGCAGGTTGAACATGTGGCTGGCCTTGATGCACTGGTCGTAGGCCGGCAGCGCCATGAGGTGGCGGCTGTCGTTGGCGCCCGGCTTCGGCTCGCCGTCCGCCAGGTACTTGCGGCAGGCGGCCTCCGCGTCGCGGAAATGGCGGAAGAGCATCTCCGTGTCGGCATATTCGAAGTTGTGCCGGGAATATTCCTGCTCGGCCTGGAGGAAGACGTCGCCGTAGGTGACCTTCCGATCGCCCTCCAGCCCGTTGAAGTTGAGGTCGTAGATCGATTCCACGCCCTGGAGATACATGGCGAGGCGCTCGAGCCCGTAGGTGAGCTCACCGGCCACGGGGGAGCACTCGAAGCCCGCCACCTGCTGGAAGTAAGTGAACTGCGAGACCTCCATGCCGTCGCACCAGCACTCCCAGCCGAGGCCCCAGGCCCCGAGGGTCGGGCTCTCCCAGTCGTCCTCGACGAAGCGGATGTCGTGGACGCCCGTATCGATGCCGATGGCCTCCAGCGACTTCACGTAGAGCTGCTGGATGTCCGGCGGGTTCGGCTTCAGGATGACCTGGAACTGGTAATAGTGCTGGAGCCGGTTGGGGTTCTCGCCGTAGCGCCCGTCCTTCGGGCGCCGCGAGGGCTGGACATAGGCAGCGCGCCAGGGTTTCGGCCCGAGGGCGCGCAGGGTCGTGGCCGGATGGAAGGTGCCGGCGCCCATCTCCATGTCGTAGGGCTGGAGGATCACGCAGCCCTGTTCGGCCCAGTAGCGCTGAAGGGTGAGGATCAGCCCCTGAAAGGAGCGCGCAGGATTCATATGCGCGGTTTCGCTCGTCATTTCGGCGTCCGGTGGTTGGAAATCTCTGTCGAACCCTTGGGAGTTGGGGCGGCGCAAGTCAAGCGCCGGGGCGGACCGCCCCCTCGTCATTCCCGGCCGGAGGCGGCGGACGGGAAGGGAATCCCCTTCCCGGTCCTTCGGACTACCAGGGCTGAAATGGTGCTACAGCCCCAGCCGCGACCAGGAGGCCCGCTCCTCCAGGGCGCCGATCATCTCGGCCGGGTCGATCAGGCTGGTCTGGCCTCCGGGCCGGCGGCCCAGGAGACGGGCGAGGAGCGGCTGACGGGCCGGTTCGATCACGCGCAGCTGCACCTTGTCGCCGAAGCGCTCGCGCAGGACCGTGCGGATGTCGCCGATGCCGTCCACGAGGCCGAGGCCCCTCGCCTCCTCGCCGACCCAGAAGGCCCCGGAGAAGAGTTCGCCGTTGGCCTGGTCGAGCTTTTCGCCCCTGCGCGACTTCACGAGATCGATGAAGACGCCGTGGATGTGCCGCTGCAGGTTCTTGAGGCGCTCCACGTCCTTGGGGTCCTCGGGCCGGAAGGGGTCGAGAATGGCCTTGTTCTCACCCGCCGTATGCACGCGCCGCTCGATGCCGAAGCGCTCGATGAGGCGGTCGAAGCCGAAGCCGGCGGACACGACCCCGATGGAGCCGACGATCGAGGACGGATCGGCGAAGATCTCGTCCGCCGCACAGGCGATCATGTAGCCGCCCGAGGCCGCCGCATCCTCCACGAAGGCGATGACCGGAACCTTCTTTTCCTCCGCCAGGGCGCGGATACGCCGGAAGATCAGGTGGGACTGCGCCGGCGAGCCGCCGGGGGAGTTGATGACGAGGGCCACGGCCGAGGCGCCCTTGATCGAGAAGGCGCGCTCGAGAACCGGGGCCATGCTCGACATGGCAAGGCCCGGCCTCAGGGGCATCACCGCCCCGATGGGACCCGAGAGGCGCACCACCGGAACGATTGGAACCTGCGGCCTCAGCCGGCCGGGAAGCAGAAAATGGAGGCGCTGGGGAAGCAGCGTCGAGAGGGTGATCTGGCTCATGACGGGAATGTAGTGCGCGCGGCGCAGCTTCCCAAGATGAACATTCCTTTAGGGAATTGGTCGGACTGCGTTCAGCTGGGCCCGTTTAAACCTTCAGCATGAACAGCAGCCCTGTCGATACTTCATTTTCAGATCGCAACACGGCGCGGAATTGAGGAGACATCCATGCGTAAACTGCTTCTCGGCCTCTTCGGCCTTCTTGCCCTGGGCTTCGGCGCCTTCACCGCCCAGCCCGCCGAGGCCCAGCCCTATTATCCCGGCTACCGGCAGCACTGGGGCGGCCCGGCCGTCACCGTGCAGTTCGGCCCGCCGCGCTACGAGTACCGGAGGCCCTACCGCGCCCGGCGCCACTACCGCCCCTACCGTCACTATCGCTACGCCCGTCCGGTCTATGGCCGCCCGGTCTATGCGGGTCGGCGCTGCTTCGTGCGGCCGCAGCGGGTCTGGACGGATTACGGCTGGGTCCGGCGTCCCGTGCGGGTCTGCCGCTGGTAAGAAGGCCGACAGGCCGAACGATGCGGGCACCTTCGGGTGCCCGTTTTCATGCGAGGATCACCTCGCCCCGGTGCAGCGCCTCCGCCTGGGCGGTGAAGCGGCCGTCCGGACCGTTGAGAACGACCGGGGGCAGCACGTCCAAGGGGGCACGGCTTCCCTTGGTGGCCGCCAGCAGGAACCGGATCGCCGGCTTCCCGGCGGTCGGATGCACGAAGCGCAGCTGCAAGCCGCCCATGCCCGCGCCGAGCAGGCCCAGGCACTCGGCGAGCCGGTCGGCCCGGTGAATCAGAACGAAACGCCCCTTCGGCTTGAGCAAACCCGTGCAGGCCCTGAGCCAGGCCTCGAGCCCGCCCGCCGGCAGGGCATGGGCGGCGGCCCTGCCGCGGTCCGGCGAAATGCGGGCCTGCCCCTCTTCGAGGAAAGGCGGATTGGTCAGGACCCAGTCGGCGCTTTCCGGCGTCAGGCCCGCCGTCAGCCGTGCGGCCTTGTCCAGCACGTCGATGGCGACGACCTCCCCTGCCACGCCGTTGAGGCCGCAATTGCGGCGGCAGAGTTCCGCGAGATCCGGGTCCCGCTCGACGAAGACGTAGCGGGCGCCCCTCTCCCGCGCGGCCGCCATGAGGCCGACCGCCCCTGTGGAGGCGCCCACATCCACCACCCAATCCCCAGCCTTGACGGGCGCCGAGGCCGCGAGCAGCACCGCATCGGTGCCGGCCCGGTGCCCTTTGGCGGGCTGAACCAGCCGGACGCGCCCGCCGAGAAGCGAATCGTCCGTGGTGTCAGGCATGCCGCAGCTCGGATTCGAGACCGGCATCGCTGATCAGCCGGCGGGCCTGGGCCACGTGATCCTCGGGCACGAGGATGCGGCGCGGGAACACGCCGATCATGCCCTCCAGGGCGCTGATATGCATGTCTGCGACGAAAACCGGGATATTGGCGTTCTCCAACAAGGATTGTAGGAAGCCGATGAGCACGAGGTCGTTCGTCCGGACGATTTCGACCATCGGCGCCTGCCCCTCCCCTACGGCATGCGTTTGCATTGCAGCATGAAAAGTGCCATGCCACGGTGGCTTCATATTCCTACCGGCCCTGCCGGCCGGCAACCCGGGTATTGAGACGTGGGCGTCGTCGTTCCGTTCGAAGACAAGCATCCTGAGAAGAATGCGAGCATCGAAAAGCTCGTCTCCCTTGTGGCCGCTGACATGGAACGGGTCAATGGGATGATCCTGTCGCGCACCGGCTCCGAGGTCACCATGATCCCGGAGGTGGCCAACCACCTCATTTCCTCGGGCGGCAAGCGCCTGCGCCCCATGCTCACCCTCGCGACGGCGGGCCTTTCCGGCTACGAGGGCGACGGGCACGTGAAGCTCGCGGCCTCGGTCGAGTTCATGCACACGGCCACCCTCCTCCACGACGACGTGGTGGACGAGAGCGACATGCGCCGGGGCAAGATCGCCGCCCGCATCAAATGGGGCAACGAGGCCAGCGTCCTCGTGGGCGACTTCCTGCTCGGCCAAGCCTTCCGCATGATGGTGGAGGTCGGGTCCTTACGCGCCCTCGACATCCTGTCCGCCGCCGCGACCGTGATCGCGGAGGGCGAGGTGATGCAGCTCGCGGCCGCCAAGAACACCGAGACCACCGAGGACGAGTACCTGGCCGTGATTCGCGGCAAGACGGCGGAGCTCTTCGCCGCCGCCTGCGAGGTCGGACCCGTCATCGCCGGCCGGCCCAAGGCCGAGCAGACCGCCTGCCGCTCCTACGGCATGAATCTGGGCATCGCCTTCCAGCTCGTGGACGACGCGCTCGACTATGGCGGCAAGGCCGCGACCCTGGGCAAGAACGTGGGCGACGACTTCCGCGAGGGCAAGATCACCCTGCCCGTGGTCCTCTCCTTCCGCCGCGGCACCGACGAAGAGCGTGCCTTCTGGAAGCGCGTGCTCGAACAGGGCGAGATCGAGGATGCCGACCTGGAGCAGGCCGTCGCCATCATGCGCCGGCACCGGGCCCTGGAGGACACCATCGAGCGGGCGCGCCATTACGGCGCCATGGCCCGCGACGCGCTGGCCCTCTTCCCCAAGAGCCCAATGAAGCAGGCCCTGCTCGACACGGTCGATTTCTGCATCGCCAGGGCTCACTGAGCAGGCCGGCCCCTCGGCCCTCGCGCTGAAGAGGATCGCTTCGGCAGCCCGTCTCCTGCACGAGGGCGCTTTCGCTACACTCTGCCCCGTTCCAGGTGCGGCCTTGCGGCCGCTCCCCGGGATGAGGGCGATGCACGCCGCTCTCAGACGACGAAGAAGTCGTTTGCGGTGAGCTTGAGCTTCTTGGACAGCTTGGCGATCTCGACCGCCTTGCCGGCACCCGATCCGTCGGCATCGTAATACAGGATGCCCTTCTTCTTGCTGTAGACGAGGTAGTCGTCCTTGCCCTTCGCCTTCTCCAGGCTGAAGAACTTCTTGTTCAGCTTCGCCGGCTTGGCTTCCGAGCCCTTCTTGCCCAGCTTCTTGAAGATCTTGTTGTCGAGCCAGATCGTGTCGTCGGCCACCGAGAAGTCCTTGATCTTGTCCAGGTTCTTCTTCTTGTTCGGCTTCGTGTCGAACACGAAGATGTCCTGGCCGGCGCCGCCGGTCAGCACGTCCTTGCCGCTCTTGCCGTAGAGCCGGTCGTTGCCGTCCTCGCCGTTAAGCTTGTTCGCTTTCTTCGTACCGATCAAAACCCTGCCTGCTGCTTTATCTGCGACACTCGCAAACGACACGGTTCCGTCGGAGAACTGGAATGTTTCGACCCCGAAGACAATGTCTCGCCCATTCCCGTTTGCACGCTTATCCAGGACAGTGAACGAGCCGTCCGGATTTTTGGTGACGGAATACTCCGCGCGCGCGCCGCTGTAGATGGCCCTGTCCTGATCGCCTGCCCCGCCGTCGAGAACGTCGTCGCCGGCACCTCCCCAGAGCGCGTCATTCCCGCCCGCGCCGTTCAGCGTGTCGTTATGATAGCCGCCATCGAGCTTGTCGGCTCCGGCCGTGCCGCTCCAGACGAGACCCGTTTTGTGAGCTGGGCTTGAGTAATGCTCGGTGATCGTTGCGTTGGCAGGCTTGTGCTGTGTGGTGTAGTCCGTCCACGGCACCTCCCGACCTCCTTCGCTCACGGGGAGCATCGGATTCTCGAAGGAGTAGTAGCTCCAGAGGAATGCTCCCGCGAGCCATTGCCCGCCATAATTTTCCATCACATGGAAAAGAGCCTCGTAGCAGTCCACCTGCTCCTGGAAGTCGACCTCGCCGCTGCCGCCGAAGATGCCGGGGTCCTTGTTGTGCCCGTCCATGCTCTTGTAGCCGACCTCGGTGAAGATCACTTTCTTGCCGTACCGCTCGGACAGCGACTTGTAGTAATCGACGACGGATTTGCCCTCATAGAGGGTGTCCCGGATCCAGGGATTGAAGTGCGGCTTGACCCAGGCGTCGACGATCTGACCGACGGTCGGGTTGTTGATCTTCGAGGACGGGATGTAGGCGTCGATTCCGATGTAATCGACCTTGTCCCAGAAACCGACATGGACCACCTCGTCATAGGTGGCCGCATAGGTGACCTTGCCTGAATAGACGGCCCGCACGGCATCGATGATCTCGACCCATTTCTCCGTATAGGTCTTGCCGTCGCTCGTGACCTTGGTCGGGTCCGTCATGCTGACCATTTCGGTGCCGACGCAGATCATCTCCGCGCCAGCCTCCTGCGCCACCTTGGCATACTCGACCATCATGGCCTTGTAGCTGTCGAACCAGGCTTTGGGATCGGTGGGCTCGAATTCGGCGCGCCAGACGCGGTTGTCGGATTCCACATGGGGCTTGAGCACGACCTTGAGACCGCGTTCCTTGGCCACGAGAATGGATTGCTTCACCTCCGCAAACGTATCGCTCTCGTTGTCCCAGGGGTAATTATTCTTCCAGAGGTTTAATTTCACCTCACTGCTGAATTGGTCCGTCTGGAAGAAGTTGGGGATGATCGTGACGGTGTTGGCGCCTGTGGCGATGATCTGCCCCATGGCCAGTTGGCCCTGGGCGTCGGTGATCTGCCGGCCCCAATAGGACGGCTGCGTGATGCTCTCCCACTCGAAGATCTCATTGGAATTGCTCATGCTCTTACCCCCGTGCAATGTCTCGTGCCAATCGATTGCGGCGAAGCCTGATCGCCGATTCTTTATTATTTTATAACATCTCATTTTGGCGCCGTCCTTCGGCCAAACGGCCTAGCGGCATGGGGACGCGCCGCACCACCGTTTCGTTCCATAAAAAGAACAATACGGTTGACATAAAGGCCAGGCGATGCGAAAGGTCCTCCTGCCGACCGGCGGTGCTTCCGCCGGAGAGCCGCGGTGATTTGAGACGAGCAGCTTGCGCCGCGTCATCAAACGCTAAAGCGCCACGAAAGCGGATTCCGCCTCGTGGTTCACGAGGGTCGATGTGCCATGACGAACCTGTTTCCAGACATGACGCGAAACCGGCGGCCTGCCCTGGCCCTCAGGTGTCGTCCCGCGGCCTGAACCTTCTTCCCGTCACTTCCGAACCACATGTCCGGCTTCGTGTTGAAGCCGAACGACGAACCTTGCCCGAAAGGCACCTGCCATGTTTGATCTTACCCGTCGCACCCTCCTGTCCGCCTCCCTCGCTCTCGGCGCGGTTCTGGCCGCAGCCCTTCCGGCCGCTGCTCAGCAGAAGAGCATCAAGGTCGGCGTCATGTCCGGCGCGGAGGAGGAAGTGGCACAGGTCGTGAAGAAGGTCGCGGCCGGAAAAGGCCTCGATGTGGAGCTCGTTCCCTTCTCCGATTATGCCCTCGTCAACGAGGCCCTGGAGCGGGGCGACCTCGACGCCAATGCCTTCCAGCACAAGCCCTATCTCGATGCGCAGATCGCAGCCCGGGGCTACAAGATCGTCCCGGTGGGCTTCACCTTCGTGCAGCCGATCGGGCTCTACTCGACCAAGGTGAAGTCGGTGGCCGACCTGCCGAAAGGCGCGAAGATCGGCATTCCGAACGACCCGAGCAACGGCGGCCGCGCGCTCAACCTGCTGGCGCAGGAAGGCGTGATCAAGCTGAAGGAGGGCAAGGGCCTGTCGCCGAGCCTGCTCGACATCGCCGAAAATCCCAAGAACGTGCAGTTCTCCGAGCTCGACGCGGCGCAGCTGCCCCGCGCCCTGCCCGATCTCGATGCGGCCGTGATCAACACCGACCACGCCCTCAATGGCGGCCTCGACATCCGCAAGGACACGATCGCGGTCGAGAAGCGCGAGGGCAACCCTTACGCCAACTTCGTGGCCGCCCGCCAGGGCGAGGAAAACCGCCCCGAGATCAAGACCTTCGTGGAATCCTATCAGTCGCCGGAGGTGGCGAAGTTCCTGGAAGAGCGCTTCAACGGCGCCATCATTCCGGCCTGGTAAGGCGGCTCGGTTCCGATACCGGCCCTTGCGCACCATGGCCGGCCTCGTGCCGGCCATCCACGTTTTCGTGTGACCGCCGTGAGCCTACCGAAGGCTCGTGGCCTTTACCCACCAATCCGGCCGCCACGCCGCGATCCGTTTGGATGCCGCGGCAGCGGTTTCGCAATCGTCGTAGAGCCCGAACACCGTCGCCCCTGAGCCAGACATGCGGACGAGACGGCAACCCTGCGTCTCCGACACCAGCCGAAGCGCCTCGCCGATCAGGGGCTGGACCCGGCCCGCAGGAGGCTCCAGATCGTTGCGCGCCGCCTTCAGGGCATCGAGCAGGGAGCCGGCCGAACCGCCCGCAACCGCGGGATGCGGCTCCCCGGCGAGAGCCTGCCCCGCCTGCAATCCCAGCGCCTTGAACACCGCCGGCGTCTCGACCGGCACCCGTGGATTGACCAGCACGGAAAACAGGCGCGGCAGGCTCAGCGCCGGGCCCAGCTCCTCGCCTGCCCCACGCATCATGCGCGCCTGCGGCTCCAGGCAGACGGGAACGTCGGCCCCGGTCAGGCGGGCGGCCTCCCGGATGGCCGGATGGGACAGCGGCAGGCCGTTGAGGCGCGCGAGAAGCCGTAAGGCCGCGGCGGCATCCGAGGAGCCGCCGCCGATGCCGGCCGCGACCGGCAGGCGCTTCACTAGATGAAAGGTGCCGACGGCCAGGCCTTCGAACCGCTCGGTCAGGAGGCGGCCCGCCTTGAGCACGAGATTGTCCGCGTCGCCTCCGGCCAGGGAGGCGGTCGGGCCGGAGACCCGCAGGGCCAATGCGGGCCCCGGCTCCAGCCGCAGGTCGTCCCCCGTTCCGGCGAAGGCCACGAGGCTTTCCAGGTCGTGATAGCCGTCCGCGCGCCGCCCCAGGACATGGAGCGTCAGGTTGATCTTGGCGGGTGCGCGGGTGGCGAGGGGCTGGGGCATGACGCCTTTCCATGCCCGAGAGCGGGAGCGTTGGGAAGGGTCGGGCTGGAGCGGTCCCCTGAACGAAAATGGCCGGGCGGATCCGCCCGGCCATGAGATCTCACGGGATGCGTTCGGGAGAAACGGCTCAGCCGCCGCTGGCATCCGCTTTCGGCGAAGGAACGGTCTCGGCCGCGGCGGGCTTGGGCTCTTCCTCCATCCCGTGCTCGATCTTCTTGAGGATCTTCTCCAGATCCTCGGGCTCGGGGTTCGAGTCCTTGGCGTGGTTCCACTGGAACTTGGCCTCGAGCTTGCGGCCGACCTTCCAATAGGCGTCGCCCAGATGGTCGTTGATGACCGGATCGCCGGCCTTCAGCTCCACGGCCTTCTCGAGTTCGCGCACGGCGTCCTCGTAGCGGCCCATGCGGTAATAGGCCCAGCCGAGGGAATCGATGATCATGCCGTCGCGGGGCGCGAGCTCCACGGCGCGGGTGAGCATCTTGAAGGCTTCGTCGATGTTGACGTTCTGATCGACCCACGAATAGGCCAGATAGTTCAGCACCTGGGCCTTGCCCGCCGGCAGGGTGTCCGGAACCAGTTCGAGGGCCTTCTTCAGATCGGCCTCGCCCTTCTCCCACTGCTTCGCGCGCTCGTAGGACGTGCCGCGATAGAAATAGAGGATCCAGTGGCTGCGGTCGGGGGTGCCGATCAGCTCGATGGCCTTGCTGTAGGTCTCGGCGGCTTCGGCGAACTGCTTGCGCGAGCGCTGCACGTTGCCCAGCGCCATCACGACCTCGACGTCCTCCGGGTACTCCTTCATCAGGTTCTGGAGGTAGGCGATCGCCTCGTCGCCACGGCCCATCAGTTCGTAGTTCTGGCCGATGGCGATGTCGGCGCTCGCGCGCACCGGGGCGTCCTTGGGAATGCGGGCGAAGGCCTCGTTGGCCCGCTCGTACTGCTTCAGGCGCTCATAGACGTCGCCGAGGGTGACGAGGGCCAGCGCGTGGTTCGGGTTGAGATCGAGCCCGAGCTGCAGATAGATGATGGCCGTCAACTCGTCGCCCTGGCTGTTGCCGACGACGCCGAGCCCGTAGAGCAGCTCCGCGGCCCCGTCCTGGGCGGTCTTGATCAGGGGAAGAAGCGGCTTGCCCTCCTCCAGGGCCTTGATGGCGCTGCGCACCAGGGGGTGGCGCGGCGCCACCTCGTCGAAGCCCTTGTAGACCGCCAGCGCCTCCTCCTTGCGGCCGCGCTTGGCGAGGAACCGGCCATAGGCGTCGACCACCTGCAGGGTGTTGCGCTCGCCCTCATAGGCCGCCTTGAAGCGCTTCTCGGCCTCGGCGGTATTGCCGACCACATCGGCGATCAGGGCGGCGTGGTACTCGCGGAACTGGTTGAAGGCGCGCTCGTTCTTGAGCCGGTCGACGGTGGCCAGGGCCTTCTTGCCGTCCTTGGACCCGGCATAGGCCCAGGCGGCGAGGAGAGTCCCGGTCAGGTCGGCCCGTCGCGTTCCCGTGGCCTGGAGCAGCCGCTTGCGGACATCCGCGTATTTCTGGTTCTTGAGGGCGCGGACGCTCAGGGCGAACTGGGCGAGGTTGTTCGACGGATCGCGCGAGGCCAGCCGCTCGGCGGCGCGGAACGCGTCCGACATCGAGCCGTTGGCGAGGAAGGCCACGAAGGCACGCTCCAGGAGCTCCTGGTTGCGCGGGTCCTCCTGGATCGCCTCCTTGAAGAAGGTCGTCGCAGCCGCCGTGTCGCGGGCGGCGCCGGCCACATAGGCGGCCAGGAAGTTGCCTTCCAGGCTCATGGCGGGCCGGAGAGGCTCGGCCGGCTCCACATTGGCGGCGGCCATGGCGGGCGCGGCAAGGAAGCCGGCCACCGAGAGCATAAGCGCGGGCAAGCCCTTGCGGACCGAAGAGAAACTAAAGGTTGGCACGAAGCGCGGCTCCAATCATCGCGACATCTCAATGGAACGGAGATGTGCGCCAAATCAGGCCGGAGAATGGCGTTTCCCTGTCACGGCGGCAAGGGGAACATTGACGCTGGTCGAGGTCTCGTGAAGATCCGAGGGAAATTCGTCGGCTGGATGGCGGCTTGGAGGCACGGATTGCGGGCCTGATCGAAGCTCGCGGAGAGCGCCCCCGTGGCTCTCCTCCCCACAAGGGGGAGGGAATGAGGTCGTGCTAGGGCCGGAGCCAAGCCCCTTACATGTTGATGTAGTTCGGTCCGCCGCCGCCTTCGGGGGTGACCCAGTTGATGTTCTGGTTCGGGTCCTTGATGTCGCACGTCTTGCAGTGGACGCAGTTCTGCGCGTTGATCTGGAAGCGCGCTCCCCCCTCGCCCTCGACCCATTCGTAGACCCCGGCCGGGCAGTAGCGCTGCGAGGGGCCGCCATAGACGTCGTGCTCGGACGCCTTCTGCAGGCCCATGTCCCTGACCTTGAGATGGACCGGCTGGTCCTCCTCGTGATTGGTGTTCGACAGGAACACCGAGGAGAGCTTGTCGAAGGTCAGCACCCCGTCGGGCTTCTCGTACCTGATCGGCTTCACCTGATCGAGCGGCAGCAGGCATTCGTGATCGGGCTTGCCGTGGCTCATGGTGCCGAAGGGCGACCAGCCGAACAGCTCCGTCAGCCACATGTCGAGGCCGCCCAGCGCCACGCCCGCTGTCGTGCCGTATTTCGACCAGAGCGGCTTCACGTTGCGCACGCGCTTGAGGTCGTAGCCGATGGGCGAGGAGCGCCAGGCCTCCTCGTAGGACGCGACCTCGTCGTGGGAGCGGCCCGCCTGCAGCGCCTCGAGGAGGTGATCGGCGCAGAGCATGCCGGACAGGATCGCGTTGTGGCTGCCCTTGATGCGCGGCACGTTCACGAAACCAGCGGAATCGCCCACGAGGCAGCCGCCCGGGAAGGACAGGCGCGGCACCGATTGCCAGCCGCCCTCCATGATGGCGCGGGCGCCGTAGCCGATGCGCTTGGCGCCCTCGAACACGTCGCGCACCATCGGATGGGTCTTGAAGCGCTGGAACTCGTCGAAGGGCGAGAGGGTCGGGTTCTTGTAGTTGAGGTGCACCACGAAGCCGACGGAGACCAGATTGTCGTCGAAGTGGTAGAGCCAGGAGCCGCCGCCCGCGTTGTTCGGCAGGGGCCAGCCCATGGAATGGCGCACGAGGCCGGGCTGGAACTTGTCGGGCTGAACCTGCCAGAGCTCCTTGATGCCGATACCGTATTTCTGGTGGTCGCGGCCCTGGTTGAGGCCGTAGCGCTCGACCATCTGCTTCGTCAGGTTGCCGCGCGCGCCTTCCGCGAAGACCGTGTACCTGGCGCGAAGCTCCATGCCGCGGGTGAAGTTGGCGTTGGGCTCGCCGTTCCGGCCGATGCCCATGTCGCCGGTGGCGATGCCCACCACCTTGCCGTCCTCCACCAGCACCTCGGCGGCCGGGAAGCCCGGATAGATCTCGACGCCCAGCTCCTCCGCCTTGCGGCCGAGATAGCGGGCCACGTTGCCCAGGGAGCCGACGAAGTTGCCGTGGTTGTTCATGAGCTTGGGCATGAACACGTTGGGCAGCCTCACGCCGCCCGCATGGCCCAGATACATGAACTCGTCCGCCGTCACTGCGGTCTTGAGGGGACGGTCCGGATCGCTGCGCCATTCCGGCAGGAGGCTGTCGAGGCCGATGGGATCGACCACGGCGCCGGAGAGGATGTGGGCGCCGACCTCCGAGCCCTTCTCCACCACCACGACGGAGATGTCCGCTCCCTTCTCGGCCGCCTGCTGCTTGAGCCGGATGGCGGTGCTGAGGCCCGCAGGACCGGCTCCGACGACGACGACGTCGAAATCCATCGATTCACGGGCGGGCAGATCGGCCATAGCGGTTCTCCTGGTACGCGGCTTTCACCTTGAGCGAATAGATGGTTTACATATGAACGACCTATTCGAATTCTCAAGTTATTCTAACGCAGGCACCTTCCTAACTTCATTGGTGCGCGGCCGAAAGCTCTCTTTCGGCATAACATTATGCCGAACTTTCCACTTGTTCCCAAATTTGGGAACGTCTATGGTGCTCCCCATGCTTGTGATCGGCGTTCCGAGACTTGAAGCCTATTGGACCCTTCATCCCGAGGCGGAGCCCTCCCTGAGGGCTCTTCATGCTCTGCTGTCCGCGGCCTCGTGGGGCAGCGCGGCCGAGTTGGTGCTGCATTGGGCGGCCATAGCCCGTGAGGACAAGGGATGCATCAGGCTCGCCCTCGTCGACGACGGGTGCGAGGTCCTGGTTCAGATCAACTTCGCCCTCGGAATCGCCCAGATCCAAGCCGTGAATGCCCTTGCGCCCCATGGAGCGACGAGCGATGACCGTCAGCGTAAAACCGATCAGATCCCCGGCGGATTACGAGCAAGCCCTGCGTGAGATCGAAACCCTCATGGCTGCCCAACCGGGCTCCCACGAGGAGGACCGACTGGAAGTCCTGGCCGCCCTCGTGGCCGCCTATGAGGCGAAGCAGGGTGTGGCGGCCTCGGCCGATCCGATCAGCGTGCTGCAGTTCGCCCTTCGCGCGCAGGGCAAGGGGCAGAAGGATGTTGCCGCCACCCTCGGGTCGCGCTCCCGCGCTTCGGAGGTCCTGAGCCGGAAGCGGCATCTGTCGGCCGACATGGTCGAGAAGCTGTCCCGGGCCTTCGCCATTCCCACCCATCTTCTGGCCGTACCCTATGAGGTTGCCACGGGGCGCCTGCGCCGGATCATCGGCGGCGGCTCGGTCGCGACGGTCGTCGTTCTGGGCCTCATGGGCGCCGGAACCGGCCTTCTCTTCTGGCACTACGGCCAGGACCTGCCGGAGGTCGCATCGCTCGCCACCTATCAACCGCCCAGCCTGGTGAGGAGAGATGACAACGGGCGCCTCCTGGAGCACCGCAGCTTCGTCCCCCTGACGGAGATCCCGCCTCATGTGGTGAAAGCCTTTCTGGCGGCCGAGGATCAGGACTTCTATGACCATGGCGGTGTGAGCACGCGGGCGATCCTGCGCGCCTCCCTGCAGAACATCGCCAGTCTCGGGATCAATCCCGCAGGTGGCAGCACGATCAGTCAGCAGGTCGCCAAGAACGTGCTGCTGCCGGGCCAGCCGCGCTCCCTCGAACGCAAGATCAAGGAAGTCATCCTGGCCCGCAGGATCGAGGCGAACCTGACCAAGGACCGGATCCTCGAGATCTATCTCAATCAGATCTATTTCGGCGGCAGCGCCTATGGCATCGCCGCGGCATCGCAGGCCTATTTCGGCAAGGCACCGCACGACCTCACCCTTGCCGAAGCTGCCTACCTGGCTGCCCTGCCGAAGGCTCCCAACCATTACCGCCTCGACATGGCCGAGAACCGGGATCGAGCGAAGGACCGGCGGGATTGGGTTCTGGCCCGCATGGCGGACGATGGCCTGATCACGCCCACGGCCGCACATTTGGCTGCAGGCGAACCCCTGGTGATCTCGAACTGAGCGTGACGATCCGGGCGGTCCCTGTCCGGGAGCGAAAGCCCCCGAGTTGCCGCCCCGTCTCGGGATGTCTACAATGAGACATGCAGGATCATCCGTCCGATCGAGAGGCGTCCTATACGCTGTTCGACACGCCCATCGGGGTCTGTGGGCTCGCCTGGAACGAGCGCGGAATCGCGGGCTTCCAGCTCCCCGAGGAGGACGTGTCCGGGATGCGCAGCCGCCTCGCCAAGCGCTTCCCCGGGATCCGCGAAACGCCGCCGCCACCGGACATCCGGGCCGTCATCGACGACGTGGCGGCTCTGCTCGGGGGCGAGGCGCGCGATCTGTCCGCCGTGCCGCTGGACATGGACGGCGTGCCGGAATTCGACCGTCGCATTTACGAGATCGCCCGCAGCATTCCGCCGGGCCGCGTGCTGACCTATGGCGAGATTGCCTCCCGGCTCCGCATCGACAACGCGCGAGCGATCGGCCAGGCGCTGGGGCGCAATCCTTTCACCGTCATCGTGCCTTGCCACCGGGTCGTGGCGGCAGGCGGCAAGCTTGGGGGGTTCTCGGCCAATGGGGGTGCCACGACCAAGCGCCGCCTTCTCGCCATCGAAGGCGCCAGACGGGACGAGAGTCCGACCCTTTTCGACCTGATTTCGTGAAGGCAGACCGGTCGGGTCCTGTGCGGGCCCGAGTTGTCCGTGCCCCTCGGAATGCTTACATACGATTCATGCAGGACGCCCCTTCCGACCGCGACGCTCTTCAGGCGCTCCTCGACTTCCATGTCGAGGCGGGGGTGGACCTTGCCCTGGACGAGACGCCGCACAACCGCTTCGCCGAAGCCGCAGCGCCGCCTGCCCCCGCCAGGGCGCCGGAACAGCCCCGTGAAGCCCCCCGCCCCGCCGCGCCTCCTCCCCGCGCGTTGCCCAAGATGGCGGCGGCCGCGCCGGAGGACGTGGCGACCATGGCGCGCGAGCTGGCGCGCGACGCCCAGTCCCTCGAGGAACTCGAAGCCCTCCTGCGGGAGTTCGACGGCTGCGCCTTGAAGTTCAGCGCCAAGAATCTCGCCTTCGCGGACGGCAACCCGAAGGGGCGCGTGATGCTGGTGGGCGAAGCGCCCGGCGCCGACGAGGACCGGATCGGAAAGCCCTTCATGGGCCGCTCCGGCCAGCTCCTCGACAGGATGCTCGCCGCCATCGGCCTCGACCGCAGCAACGTCTACGTGGCCAACATCGTGCCGTGGCGACCGCCGGGCAACCGCACGCCCACGCCGCAGGAAATCGCGATCTGCAAGCCGTTCATCGCCCGCCAGATCGAGCTCGCGGGTCCCGAGATCCTGCTCTGCCTCGGCGGCCCGGCGGCCCAGAACCTGCTCAACGTGAAGGACGGCATCCTGCGCACCCGCGGCCGCTGGTTCACCTACAAGACCGAGGCCGGGCGCGAGCTCCGCGCGATGCCGACCCTGCATCCGGCCTATCTCCTGCGCCAGCCCCTGCAGAAGCGCCTCGGCTGGCGGGACTTCACTTCCCTGCGCCGCGCCCTCGACGGTCGCGAATAGGCCAAGCTTCTCCTTCTCCCCGGAACCGGGCCAAAAGATCCGCTTTAAGACTGTGCGGCGCAGGATGCCGCTCGTTGCAGGTGGATCATGCGCTGGGAAGATTTTCGAACCTCGTCCAATGTGGAAGACCGTCGCGGCATGGGAATCGGCGGCGCCGGCGGCCTCGGGATGGGGACGATCGTGATCCTCGGCCTGATCGGCTGGGCCTTCGGCATCGACCCGCGCCTTCTCATCGGCGGGGCCGAGATGCTCGCGGGCGGCGGCTCCGGCTACGAGCAGCAGCAGGGCCGCCAGGGCGCCCCCGACGACGAGATGGGCCGCTTCGCCGCCGCGATCCTCGGCAATACGGAGGATGTGTGGACGACCGTGCTGCCGCAGCAGGTCAACCGCCAGTACAATCCGCCCAAGCTCGTGCTGTTTTCCGGCGCGACCCGCTCCGGCTGCGGCGGCGCGCAATCGGCCATGGGTCCGTTCTACTGCCCGCTCGACCAGACCATCTACATCGATCTCTCCTTCTTCCAGGAAATGCAGCAGCGCTTCCGCGCCGGCGGCGATTTCGCCTATGCCTACGTGCTCGCCCACGAGGTCGGCCACCATGTCGAGAACGAGCTCGGCATCCTGCCCCGCGTGCAGGAGCGCCAGCGGCAGGTCGGGCAGACGGAGGCCAACCAGCTCTCGGTGCGCGTCGAGCTGATGGCCGACTGCCTCGCGGGCGTCTGGGCGCACCATTCCAACCAGCGCTGGCACTCCCTCCAGGAGGGCGACATCGAGGAGGCGATCCGGGCCGCCGAGGCCATCGGCGACGACCGCCTGCAGAAGCAGAGCCAGGGCCGCGTCGTGCCCGACAGCTTCACCCACGGCTCCTCGGCCCAGCGCATGCGCTGGCTCACCACGGGCCTGAAGAGCGGACAGGTCCAGGCCTGCGACACGTTCCGGGCGACGCGGCTCTAATCGTCCCTGCCCCACGCCCAGGCCCCGGAATTTGGCCATACCACCCATCGGCAGCCTTGAGCTATGTTGAAGGCCTCGAGCCTGCACGGAGGCAAGGCGATGGCTGGAAAGGCGTTCAACGGCGGCAGGCGTTTCTGGAGGCTGGCGCCCTGGGCGATCTCGGCGCTCCTTCTGCTGCTGCCCCTGGTGGCGATGCAGTTCACCGATGAGGTGGCCTGGGACGAGACCGACTTCGCCGTCTTCGGCGCCATGCTGTTCGGCGCTTGCGGCACCTACGAACTGGCCGCCCGGATGACGGGAAGCGTTGCCTACCGGGCCGCCGTCGGCGTCGCGGTCGCGGCGGCCTTCGTCCTCATCTGGATCAATCTCGCGGTCGGCATCATCGGATCCGAGGACAACCCGGCCAACCTGATGTATGGCGGCGTGCTCGCCGCCGGGATCGTCGGCGCCCTCGTCGTCCGCTTCCAGCCCCGTGGCATGGCGCTCGCGCTGGCCGCGACGGCGCTGGCTCAGGTGCTGGTCGGCGTGATCGCCCTGACCGCGGGGCTTGGCTCCACCGGAGAGAACTGGCCAAGGGTCATTCTGGTCCTGACCGGATTCTTCGCCGCGCTCTGGCTCCTGTCGGCCTGGCTGTTCCGGAAGGCGGCGCGGGAGCCGGCCTCCACAGGCGCGGCATCCTAGACGAGTCCCGGCCATGACGGGGTGAGAAGCCCGTTCTGGAACCCGCTCCCGTGCCGCGCTAGATGAAGGCAGGATCCACCAGAGCGCTCCCCATGCCCGGCATCGACCAGAATCTCGATTTCGTTCCCCTCTCCATCGCGGTTCTGACCGTTTCCGACACCCGTTCCCTGGAGGACGACAGGTCCGGCAACACCCTGGCCGAGCGCATCGCAAAGGCAGGCCACAGGCTCGGCGACCGGGCCATCGTGACGGACGACATCGAGGCCATCCGCGCCAAGGTGAAGGGCTGGATCGCGGATCCCGCCATCGACGTGATCGTCACCACCGGCGGCACGGGCTTCACCGGCCGCGACGTGACGCCGGAGGCCGTCGAGCCCCTGTTCGAAAAGCGCATGGAGGGCTTCTCGGCGGTGTTCCACCGCATCTCGTACGACAAGATCGGCACCTCGACGATCCAGTCCCGCGCCACGGCGGGGCTTGCGGGCACTACTTTCATCTTCGTGCTGCCGGGCTCTCCCGGCGCCTGCAAGGACGCCTGGGACGGCATCCTGGAAGCGCAGCTCGACTACCGGCACCGGCCCTGCAACTTCGTGGAGATCATGCCGCGCCTCGACGAGCACCTGAAGCGCGGCAAGCTCAAGGCCTGAGCCTCAGCCGAGGGCCGGGTCGCGCTCGATCATGGCCGCGAGGCGCACGGGCCTTCGCGCCTTGGCGCCTTCCATCAGGACCCGGCGATGCACCAGGTCGCCGGCGCGGATCGTCGCCCCTCCGGCCAGGCCGCGCACCGCATCGACGATGCCGCTGAACGGGCCGGACTGCCGATGCCGCAGGCGGGCGACGCCGCGCTCGGGCCTGCTCACGCTGACGAAGCGGTCGAGGACCCGGATCCAGCCCTCCTGCGGAATGTCGCCGTCGTCGAGACACAGGAGCCATTCCCGCCGCGCGGCTTCGGCCCCGCGCCGCCATGTCCCGTCCTTCGTCGTGACCAGGGTCGCTCCGGCCGCATCGGCCACGTGAGCGATGGCCTCGTCCGGCTCTCGGGCCAGGATGACGGCATCGCCGACGAGCCCCGCCGCAACGGCAGGCACGAGGGAACTCAGGGTCGCGGCCAGGGCCTCGGGCCCGTGACCGACACGGATAAGAACGCTGATCATGCGGTCACCATAGCGGCTTCCGCAGCGTCCGTCGCCATCAAGCCGTCTTGATTTCGTTCCATTTTTGTTCTTTGTTCATCATCCGTTCTCAAGCTTGGATTCGTTCGAGGCTCCCATGACTGTCCGTGCCAAGGATACCGCCCGCGATCCTGTCCGCTCCCGGCCCGTGAACCGCAGTCCCATCGAGGCGGCCGAGGCGGCGCGCCGCCGCATGGACGACCCGGCCTACCGCGTCGAAGCCGACCTGCGCCGGGGCCGGGGCGCCGTGTCGAACCCGACCGGCCGCTACGAGCCCGCACAGCGCGAGACGTTCGACGACGGCTGGGATCTGGAGGAGGCGCTTCCTCCCCTGCCGACCGAGGTCATCGTCGAGAAACCGCGCACGGTCATCACGAAGAACGATTCGCCCGATATCGGCTACGACCGCTCCATCAATCCCTATCGCGGCTGCGAGCACGGCTGCTCCTATTGCTTCGCCCGCCCGACCCACGCCTATCAGGGCCTGTCGTCGGGCCTCGACTTCGAAACCAAGATCTTCGCCAAGCCCAGCGCCCCTGAGCTGCTGGAGAAGGAGCTGCGCGCCCCGAACTACCAGCCGGGCACCATCGCCATCGGCTCCAACACCGACCCCTATCAGCCGATCGAGCGGCGCTTTCGCATCATGCGCGGCATCCTGGAGGTGCTGAACCGGGCCAATCACCCGGTCGGCATCGTGACGAAATCGGCCCTCGTCACCCGCGACATCGACATTCTCGCCCAAATGGCGGACCGGCAGCTCGCCAAGGTCGCCATTTCCATCACCACCCTCGATCCGGCGCTCGCCCGGAAGATGGAGCCCCGCGCCGCCTCCCCGGCCAAGCGCCTGGAGACCGTGCGCAAGCTGACGGAGGCCGGCATCCCGGTCTGCGTGCTCGTGGCGCCGGTCATCCCGGCGATCAACGACCACGAGATCGAGGCGATCCTCAAGGCAGCCTCCGCCGCGGGCGCCACCGAGGCGGGCTACGTGCTGCTGCGCCTGCCGCACGACCTGAAGGAGCTCGTGCGCGACTGGCTCGCGGAGCACTACCCGGACAAGCTCAACCACGTGTTCTCGCTGCTGCAGGAGGCGCGCGGCGGCAAGGACTACGATTCCAACTGGGGTGTGCGCCAGACGGGCGTCGGCCCCTATGCCTGGATGATCGGCCGCCGGTTCGAGACGGCGGCGGAGAGGCTCGGCCTGAACAAGCGCTCCCTGAAGCTGCGCACGGACCTGTTCCGGCCGCCGGTGAAGGAGACGGGGCAGCTGAGCCTGTTTTGATTAGCGCAACGCTGCCTCTCCTCCCCACGAACCTCGGGCTTGCCGGAAGCGCCGCCCTGCTCTCCTCCCCCTTGTGGGGAGGAGTTGGAGGTGGGGGTGTGAGCGATAGCCTATGAAGGTCCGGCGCCAACACCCCCACCCTAACCCTCCCCACAAGGGGGAGGGAAAAAGGTCGCGCTCTTCTGGTCTCAGTCCGCGTCTTCCTCGGAAGAACGCGCGTCTCGCCTAACCGACGGGCCAGTCCACGCCTGCGTCACCGACGTTTCCCCCGAGGGGGTGGAAAACGGATCGCATCCCCGCTTTCATCCCGCCCATGACGGCACCGATTCGCCCCTCCTCCCGACCGAACCTCGGCCTCGAGCACGAGATGGCCGCGCGCGCCGCGGGCTTTACCTGCATCGCGGGTCTCGACGAGGTCGGGCGCGGGCCGCTCGCGGGTCCGGTGGTCTCGGCCGCCGTGGTGCTCGATCTCGATGCGGTGCCCCAGGGGCTGGCCGATTCGAAGGCGCTGACGGCGGCGAAGCGCGAGGCGCTGTTCGCCGAGATCCTCGCCACCTCGCGGGTGGGAATCGCATCGGTCTCGCACGCGGAGATCGACAGCATCAACATCCGCCAGGCTTCGCTGCTGGCCATGTGCCGCGCGCTCGCCGCGCTGCCCTGCAAGCCCGACATGGCGTTCGTCGACGGCAACGATCCGCCGGATCTTCCCTGCTCCGTCGAGGCGGTGGTGAAGGGCGATTCGCGAATCGCTTCCATCGCGGCGGCCTCCATCGTCGCGAAAGTGGTGCGCGACCGCCTGATGGCGCGGCTCGGAACCGCTTATCCCGCCTATGGTTTCGCCTCGAACGCGGGCTACAGCACGAAGGCGCACCTCACCGTGCTGGCGAGCGAGGGCCCCTGCCCCTTCCATCGCCTGAGTTTTGCGCCCCTGAGGCAAGGGTTACTCGACCTGTAACCTCCCTTAACGGCCGTTAACTGGAAAACGTCAATCTTTTCAACGGGTAGGCAAGAATTGCCGACCCAAAACAGCACGCATTTTTTTCCACTTGGAAACTTCATCTTTACCCTAACGGACCATGATCCTGAGTGTCAGTTGCGTAACCGGTGATCACCTATGGGTACCTCGCGTACCGGGGCCGCCGGCGCCACCTCCCGGATCCATGTCTCGCGTACCGGGCGGTCTGCGTCGGCGCCTCGGACGGGGCGCAAAGCCCCCCTGTCCGTCCTCCCGTCACTTCCTCTCAACGAGATCCTTCTCGGAGATTGCATCGCCAATCTCGAGAAGCTTCCCGCCGAGAGCGTGGACGTGGTCTTTGCCGACCCGCCCTACAATCTCCAGCTCGAACAGGCGCTGACGCGCCCGGACCAGAGCCTCGTCGACGCGGTCGACGACGACTGGGACAAGTTCGCGAGCTTCGCCGACTACGACGCGTTCACCCGCGCCTGGCTTCTCGCCGTGCGCCGCGTGATGAAGAAGAACGCGACGCTGTGGGTCATCGGCTCCTATCACAACATCTTCCGCGTCGGCGCCACGCTGCAGGACCTGAACTTCTGGGTTCTCAACGACATCGTCTGGCGCAAGGCGAACCCGATGCCGAACTTCCGGGGCCGCCGCTTCACCAATGCGCACGAGACCATGATCTGGGCCTCGAAGAGCGCGGAGGCGAAGAACTACACCTTCCATTACGAGGCGCTCAAGGCCGCGAACGAAGACGTTCAGATGCGGTCGGACTGGTTCATCCCCATCTGCACGGGCGAGGAGCGCCTGAAGGACGGGGACGGACGCAAGGTCCACCCGACCCAGAAGCCCGAGGCGCTGCTGGCGCGCGTGCTGCTGTCGTCCTCCAATCCCGGCGACGTGGTGCTCGATCCCTTCTTCGGCTCCGGCACCACCGGCGCGGTGGCGAAGAGGCTCGGACGCCACTTCATCGGCCTGGAGCGCGACTCGACCTACGCCGAGGCGGCGCGGGCCCGCATCGATGCGGTCGTGCCCCTGTCCGACGCGGCGGTCGCGGCTCCGCCCGAGAAGCGTGCCGAGGTGCGCGTGCCCTTCCTGTCGCTGATCGAGGGCGGATACGTGAAGGCGGGCGAGACCCTCGTCGACGAGCGCCGCCGCTACCAGGCGACGATCCGCGCCGACGGCAGCCTGGCGCTCGGGGCCATCATCGGCTCGATCCACAAGATCGGCGCGCTCACCCAGGGCCTGCCCGCCTGCAACGGCTGGACCTTCTGGCACGTGGAGCGCAACGGCAAGCTCGTCTGCATCGACGAGTTCCGCGCGAAGGTGCGGGCGACGTTGACCGTGTGAGCCTTTTGCCTATTTGGTTGACGGTGCGAGCGCACCGTCACACCACCGTCACCGAGCAGCGCTAGCGCGAAGTCGTTCATCGCCCGGAGACGAAACCCATGAAGCGCCTCATCCTTTCCGCCGTTCTCGCCCTCGCGCCCACGTTTGCGCTGGCGCAGGACCTGTCCGGCAATCTCGTGCTCTACACGAGCCAGCCGAACACGGACGCGCAGCAGACCATCGACGCCTTCAAGGCGAAGCACCCGGGCGTCAACGTCACCTTCGTGCGCGACGGCACGCCGAAGATCCTCGCCAAGCTGCGCGCGGAGTTCGAGGCCGGGCAGCCTCAGGCCGATCTTCTCCTGATCGCCGACAGCGTCACCATGGAAGGCCTGAAGAAGGAAGACCGCCTGCTGGCGCACGACAAGGCGGACGTCTCCGCCTATCCGGCCGGCACGCACGATCCGCAGAAGCACTGGTTCTCGACCAAGCTGATCACGACGGGCATCGCCTACAACACCAAGGCTCCGTTCAAGCCGACCTCCTGGGCCGATCTCACCAAGCCCGAGGCGAAGGGCCAGGTGGTCATGCCGAGCCCGCTCAGCTCCGGCGCGGCGCTGATCCATGCCGCGACGCTCACCGGCAACCTGGAAGGCGGCTGGGATTACTACGAGGCCCTGAACGACAACGGCGCGCTCGCGGGCGGCGGCAACGGCGACGTGCTGAAGAGCATCGCCGGCGGCGAGAAGCTCTACGGCATGATCGTGGACTTCATGCCGATCCGCGAGAAGGCCAAGGGCGCCCCCATCGAGTTCGTGTTCCCGAAGGAAGGCGTCTCGGCCGTCACCGAGCCGGTCGCGATCCTGAAGAACACCAAGAACCCGGAAGCCGCCCGCGCCTTCGTGGATTTCCTGATCTCGAAGGAAGGCCAGGAGCTCGCCCTCAAGCAGGGCTACATCGCGGCCCACCCGGCCGTCGCCCTTCCCGCCGGCTATCCGTCCCGCGATGCCATCAAGGTCATGCCGTTCGACGCCGCCCAGGCCCTTGCCGACGAGACCAAGAACAAGACGACCTTCGCGGACATCTTCGGCCAGTGAGACGCATTCCTCGCGACAGGGGATTCTCCGAGCAGGGTGGCTTCGGCCTCCTTGCTCTTCTCGTCGTTCTCGCCCTCGCCTTCGACGTGCTGCCCGCCGCGCGGCTGATCGCCGCCGCCGTTGCGCCGGGCGGAACCTTCGCGCCCGACAACGCGCTCTCCGTCATCGCCAGCCGCTCCGCCATCCGCGCGAGCCTCGCGACCCTGGAGACCGCCTTCTTCTCAAGCCTCCTCGCGCTCCTCATCGGCGGCGCGATGGCGCTCGTTCTCGGCGTCACGGATGTCCGCGCCCGCCGCTCCGCCTCCTTTCTCTTCGTTCTCTCGACCATGATCTCGCCGCAGGTCGTGGCGCTCGCGTTCCTGAGCCTCGCGGGCCCGGCCTCGCCGCTCCTGAACACCCTCGGGCTCGCGCCCGAAGCGGGCAGCGCCAATCCGATGCTCGGACGCGGCGGCATCGTCCTCGTGCTCGGCCTGCACCATGCGCCGCTCGTCTATGTGGTGCTGAATGCCGGCCTGCGGCGCATCCCTCGCGCCGTCATCGAGGCCGCGCGCATCGACGGGGCCACGCCGCAGCGCGTCGTGCGCGACGTGGTGCTTCCGCTGCTGAGGCCGCACATGATCGGCGCGACGCTTCTCGCCTTCGTGGCGGGCGCGGGCAATTTCGGCATTCCGGCCCTTCTCGGCGCTCCGGTGAACTACCTCACCCTGCCCGTGCTCATCTACCGACGCCTGTCGAGCTTCGGGCCCGGCGTCATCGGCGACGTCGCGGCGCTCGGCATTCTCATCGCCGCCGTGGCGGGAATCTGCGTCGCGCTGAGCCAATGGCTCACCCGGCGGGATGCCGTGCAGCTCGAGGAGGATGCTCCGCTCCAGCCGTTCTGGCAGCTTGCCGGCGCCAAGGCCGCAGCAGGGATCTTCGTGTGGGGACTGCTCGGCATCGCGCTCGTCCTGCCGATGCTGTCGCTCCTGGCCGCCGCTCTCGTGCCGTCCTACGGCATGCCGCTCGACGCCTCCACCGTGACGCTCGACAACTTCGTCGAGGTTCTGGTGCGCCAGACCGTGACCGTGCGCGCCTTCGGAAACTCGTTCCTCTATGCGGGCGGCGCGGCGCTGATGCTGGCGGCTCTCTCGATCCCCCTCGCCTATGGGCTCGTGCGCCATGCCGGAGCGGGCCGGACGATCCTGCCGGCCCTTCTCGAAACCTCCTACGTTCTGCCGGGCGTCGTGCTGGCGATTGCGTGCATCCTGCTCTTCCTCAAGCCCCTGCCGCTCGTGGGCGTGTCGCTCTACGCCACGCCCTGGATCATCGTGTTCGCCTATCTCGCCCGTTTTCTGCCGGTGGCGCTGAAGCCCGCGCTTGCGGCCATGGAGCAGGTCGAGCTGGCGCAGGAGGAGGCCGCGGCCCTCGACGGCGCCCGCCTGAGGCGGCGGATCCTCGACATCGTCGCGCCCTCGCTCCTGCCCGCCGCGGCGGCCGGAGGGCTGATGGCCTTCCTCCTGGCCTTCAACGAACTCACCGTCTCGGCCCTCCTCTGGACCGCCGGAACGGAGACCATCGGCGTGGTGCTCTACAATCTGGAGGAAGCGGGTCTGGCCGCCCAGGCCGCCGCCGTCGCCGTGACGAGCGTCGTCATCGTGACGCTTGCCATGGTGGCGCTCGACAGGCTCGGCGCATGGCTGCCGGCCGGGACCCTGCCGTGGGACATCGCTGCCGCTCCGGTTCGGGCGGCCCTTCCGGAGAGCCTGTCGACCTCCCCCGCCACCCGGCGCAGACCCGCCGCGCCGCCGCTGCCCGCCGTGGCGGCCGTGCCGTCGAGAGCCTTTCGCCGGTAGGCGGCGAGACGCCGGGAGCCCATTACGTGAAAGGCCGCCCTGCGGCGGCCTTTCTGCTTCTTCCCGGCGACGCCTAGGCTCGCTGCTTCTCCGACAGCCATCGCAGCAGCTCCGCATCGAAGAGCGCGCTCTCCTCGAGCTGCGGCGTGTGCCCGCTCCTCTCGAACACCCGCACCGTGAGGTCGCGGAAGCTCTCGCGATAGGGCTCCCACGTGGCGTAGGGCGCCACGAGGTAATCGTACCGCCCGAGCGCCAGCAGCACCGGAACGTTCAGCGCATCGAGGCCATGCCCGATGTCGATGTCGCGGAAGACCTCGCCCCAGAGATGGTCGAAGGCGGGCATGTTCACATGCACGTCCCGCCACAGGGGCGAGGCGTCGAACGTATAATCGTACCAGCTTCGCGCGCCCATCCTCACGCAATAGGCGACGAAGCGCCTGTCGGGCGCGGCCTCGATCTCGGCGGGAAGCTTCGCGAGGTCCGCCGCCAGCTGCGCCTTCCGTTCCGGGCAGACCGATTCGTCCCAGTACCGCTCCGTGGCCTGCACATGCACGGCGCCGTGGCTCGGGCCGGTGGCGATCATCGCCACATGCGAGACATTGCGGGAATAGCGCTTGGCGTATTCCAGCGCCATGAAGCCATGGCCGGAATGTCCGATCACGATCACCTCGCCGAGACCGAGATGCTCGCGCACCCGCTCGATATCGGCGAGAACCGTATCGAACGCGTAATCCGCGGCCGAGACGTCGCCGCTCGCACGAGCGAAGCCGCGGTGATCGACGAAGACCAGCTTCAGCGACTGCCGCAACCGTTCGGAGAAGGTCCTGGGATAGTAGACCGCGCTGCCGATCACGATGGCGGGGGGCCCCTCCCCTTCGATCGAATAGCCCAGTTCGAAAGCGCCCGAGCGGATGGTTCCGCGCGTCGAGGCGCCGGTGGTGTGTCCAAAGTCAGACATGTGATGTCCTTGAATCCGTTGCATCCGACCGAACCCTCGGTTCGGCCGACAAAGGTCGTGACGAAGCGGCCCGGAAACGGGCTGCACGCCGGCTTTTGTCGTGTCGGATAGCGTCGCTAACGGATGAGGGGCACGGGAGCTGTCCTTCGAAAAACGGGCGCCGGTTTCGGCGCGATGCTTTTGCCTGAAAATGCACAGCTTGTGAATGGCCTGAAGCCCGCCGCCGGTGAAGGCCACCCGCACATTCCCGGCGGGCTGCACGCCTCGCCTCCCCGCGCCATGGTCGGCCCGGTTCCAACCCTGTGGAAGCGCGAGCATTCTCCCATGTCGAACGTCCCGAAAAGCTTTAGCATCGTCTCATGGCTGCTCCTTCTCTCGATCCATCCTGGCCCGGCGCGGCCGAGCCGTCCTGGGACGACCTCCGGATCTTCCTGGCTGTGGTGGCTCATGGATCGATGAACGGCGCCGGCCGCGCCCTGGACCTGAGCCAGCCCACCGTCGCCCGCCGGATCCGGACACTGGAAGAAACGCTCGGCGTTCCCCTGTTCCAGCGCGGCCCCAACAATCTCGACCTGACGGAAGCCGGCCGTGCCGTGCTGGAGGCGGCGTCGCCCATGGCGGAGGCCGCCAATGCGGTGCCGCGCATCGCGGCCGCCTACCGGCCCGATCCCACGGCGCCGGTGCGGATCACCGCCACGTCCTCGGTGACGCTTTTCCTCTCGCTCCACGCCGCGGACCTGCACAGGGCGGCGCAGCCCGCCGAGATCGCCTACATCCCGACCCGGCGGAAGCTCGACCTCGCCGCGGGCGAGGCCGACATCGCGCTGCGCATGAGGACGCTGCCCGACGGGGCCGAGGATCTCGTGGTGCGCAAGGTCGGGCAGATCGCCTTCGCCATGTACGACCGCACCGCCGACCCGAAGGCGGTCATCGCGCCTTCGGAGGACCCCACCCTCTCGCGGCAGGCCGCCTACGTTGCGGAATTCGCGCAGGGCCGCGCCATCTCGGCCCGCATCGGCGACATGCCCATCCGCTACCAGGCCGCCAGGACGGGCCTCGGCGCCGCCTTCCTGCCCTGCTGGCTCGGCGATTCGGACCCGGATCTCGTCCAGGTCACGAAACCGCAGGGCGACCTGATCGAGGACGTCTTCCTGGTCATGCACCGCCGCAGCCGCAACCGGGAGAGCGTGCAGCGGGTGGCGAACGCCCTGGCGGATCTGTTCAAGCGGCACCGGAAGGCGCTGACCGGCATCTGAACCGGTCAGCCTTCTGACTTTGCCTTCGCCGAAGCCTTCGCGGGCGGCTTGGCCCCCGGCGTGTCCCCCAGCGCATGGGCCAGCACCTTCTTCATGGCGCCGGGCAGCGCCTCCTCGTGGAGCTGCTGGCGCGGGGTCCAGCGCATGTCCACCGGGGCCGGCTCGTCCTTCGGCACCCGGGCGAAGAAGACCGTGAGCTCCAGGGGGAAATGGGTGAAGACGTGGCGAACCGTACCCGGCAGGCGCTTCCACCGCGCCTCGATGGGGGCGTCCACCATGGCGCGGGAGGGCTCGTAGTCGGGCTCCCACGCGCTGGTCGGGGTCTCGACCATGCCGCCGAGAAGGCCCTGCGGCGGGCGCGTGCGCAGGAGGATGCTGTCGTCGGCGCGCAGGACCACGAAGGCGGCGCCTTTGCGGAGCTGGCCCGTCTCCTTCTTCTGCTTCTTGGGGAAGCTCTCCTGAAGG
Organism: Microvirga lenta; assembly: GCF_020532555.1. Taxonomy (GTDB): domain Bacteria; phylum Pseudomonadota; class Alphaproteobacteria; order Rhizobiales; family Beijerinckiaceae; genus Microvirga; species Microvirga lenta. Next base: position 133,955 of record NZ_JAJBBR010000005.1, read on the forward strand.
CCCGCCGCGCGGGCCTGACAGGGCAGTATCCAGGGGCAGATGGCGCAGGCGGGCCGCTTCGGCGTGCAGATGGTGGCGCCGAGATCCATGACGGCCTGGGCGAAATCGCCGGGCCTGTCGGCCGGGACCAGCTCCTCGGTCAGCGTCCGGATCGCGGCCTTGGCCTTGGGCAGCGGCTCCTCGACCATGAAGAGCCGGGACATGACCCGCTCCACGTTGCCGTCCACCGCGGCGGCCTTCTGGTTGAAGGCGATGGCCGCCACGGCGGCTGCCGTATAGGCACCGATCCCGGGGAGCTTGAGGAGCTCGGCCTCCGTGCCCGGAAAACGTCCGCCATGGTTTTCCACAACCGCCTTGGCGCAGGCATGGAGATTGCGGGCGCGGGAATAGTAGCCGAGCCCCGCCCAGGCCTGCATCACCGCGTCCGCAGGCGCTTCGGCCAGGGCTTCGACGGTGGGGAAACGCTCCAGGAACTTCAGATAGAACGGCTTGACCGCCACCACCGTCGTCTGCTGCAGCATGATCTCGGAAAGCCAGACGCGGTAAGGGTTTGCCGTCTCGCCCGGCTTCGCGCGCCATGGCAGATCGCGCCGGTGACGGTCGTACCAGGCGAGCAAATCGTCAGGGCATGGCTTGGTGACGCGCAAGGCGGGCGTTAACATGTGACGTGGAATAACGATCCTCGTCGAATATTCCAACGTGGCTTTTGGACCTTCAACATGCGACAGCCGAGACACCGGCCCCGGCCCCTTGCCGACTTTCTCGACGTCTGTCTCAGCCCGAGCCTGGCGGCGCAAGGCTTTGCCACCTCCGACATCATCGTGGCTTGGCCGGACATCGTGGGCGAGCGCCTTGCCGCCTTCACCCAGCCGCTGAAGATCGAGTGGAAGCGCAAAGGCCCCCATGCCGATCCGGAGGCGCGGCCCGAGCCCGCGACCCTCGTGATCCGGGTCGAGGGCGCCTTCGCCCTCGAGATGCAGCACATGGCGCCCATCGTCATCGAGCGGGTCAACGTCTATTACGGCTGGCGCTGCATCGGGAAGCTGGTGCTGAAGCAGGGGCCCGTGCGGCGCGCCGAGAAGAAGCGCCCGCCCGCCCCCGTCCTCGGAGAGGCGGACCGGCGCCGGGTCGAGAGCGCCGTGGCGCCCATCGAGGAGGACGGCCTGAAGGCTGCCCTGGCCCGGCTCGGGCAGGCGGTGGTGGGCTCGCGCACGAAAGCGTGACAGACGCAGCGCTTGCCACATATCCCAAGGCATTCTACCGCAGAACGAAATTTCTCACGGAGCACCTTTGAGATGATCACCCGGCGTCAAACGCTTCAGCTTCTTGGTACTGCGGCCGCCACGGCCCTGATCGCCACGAGCTTTCCGGCTCTGGCCCAAAACGTCGCACCTGCGGACCTCGCGGTCCCCGGCCCCCTCGGCGACGTGGCCCTCGGCCCCGAGGACGCGAAGGTGACGATCATCGAGTACGCCTCGCTCACCTGCTCGCACTGCGCGGCTTTCCACAAGGAAACCTGGCCGGAGCTGAAGAAGCGCTACATCGACACCGGCAAGGTGCGCTTCATCCTGCGCGAATTCCCGCTCGACCCCCTGGCCACGGCCGGTTTCATGCTCGCCCGCTGCGACGGGAACGACAAGTACTACCCCATCACCGACCTGCTGTTCGACCAGCAGCGGAACTGGGCCTTCACCGACAAGCCCCTGGATGCCCTGCGCGGCCTGATGCGGCAGGCCGGTTTCTCACAGGAGAAATTTGATGCTTGCTTGAAGGATCAGAAACTTTATGACGCTGTGAACGCGGTGAAGAACCGGGGGATGGAGCAGTTCCGCGTGGACTCGACCCCGACCTTCTTCATCAATGGTGAGCGTCACGCCGGAAACCTGTCGATCAATGAGCTTGAAGAGATCATCAAGCCGAAGCTGGGAGAATAATCTCCCCTGCCCCGCCCCCTTGGGGCGGGCCGGAAAGGCGCGTCGATGAAGCTGACGCGCCTTCGCATCGCCGGGTTCAAGACCTTCGTCGAGCCCATGGAGTTCCTGATCGAGCCGGGGCTGACCGGCGTGGTCGGGCCCAACGGCTGCGGCAAGTCGAACCTCGTCGAGGCCCTGCGCTGGGTCATGGGCGAGAACTCGCACAAGAACATGCGCGCCTCGGGGATGGACGACGTCATCTTCTCCGGCTCGGGCAGCCGCCCGGCGCGCAACTCCGCCGAGGTGCTGCTCACCATCGACAATGCGGAGCGCACGGCGCCGGCCGCCTTCAACGATTCCGACACTCTCGAAGTCTCCCGCAAGATCGAGCGCGAGGAAGGCTCCACCTACCGGGTCAACGGCAAGGAAGTCCGCGCCCGCGACGTGCAGATCCTGTTCGCGGACGCCGCCACCGGCGCCCGCTCCCCGGCCCTCGTCCGGCAGGGCCAGATCAGCGAGATCATCTCCGCCAAGCCCCAGGCCCGCCGCCGCATCCTCGAGGACGCGGCCGGCATCGCGGGCCTCCATGCCCGCCGCCACGAGGCCGAGCTGCGCCTGAAGGCGGCGGAGGACAACCTGGTCCGCGTCGAGGACGTGCTGCGCGAGCTCGAAACCCAGGTGGAGAGCCTGAAGCGCCAGGGCCGTCAGGCCTCCCGGTACAAGAACCTCTCGTCCGAGATCCGCCGCCTGGAAGCGCTCATGCATGCGCTGGCCTTCGCCGATGCGCGCGAGCAGGCCGCCACCGCCGAGCAGCAGATGGCGGACAACCTCAAGGCCGTCGCCGACCTGACGGAGGAGCAGACCCGCGCCGCCACGGCCCAGGCTGTCGCCGCCCATGCCATCCCGGCCCTGCGCCAGGAGGAGGCCGCCGCCGCCGCGGCCCTGCAGCGGCTGACCCATGCCCGCAGCGAGCTCGAATCGGAGGAGCGCCGCTCCAAGGACCGGGTGACCGAGCTGGAGCGCCATATCGCCGACCTGAACCGCGACCTCGCCCGCGAGGCGGTGCAGCGCACGGACGCCCAGGCCACCATCGAGCGGCTGCAGGAGGAACAGGCGGAGATTGCGCTCACCACCGACGGCGCCGACGATACCCGCGCCGAGGCGCAGGAGCGCCTGAGCAATGTCGAGGCCGAGCTGGCCGAGGCCGAGGCCGCCTTGAGCGCCCTCCAGGCCCAGACCTCCGACCTCAACGCCCGCCGCGCCGCCCTGGAGCGCTCCGTGCGCGAGGAGATGGAGCGGGCCGCCCGCTTCGCCGCCGAGCGGGAGCGGATCGAGCGCGACATTGAGGCTCTCGCGGCCGGCACCGACGATTCGCCGCCCATCGACGACCTCCGGGAAGAGGCCGCCATGGCCGAGGAGGCCGCGCAGACCGCCGAGGAGGCGGTGATGGGCGCCCGCGAGGCCCTCGCGGCGGCACGCGAGGCCGAGAACCGCCTGCGCCAGCCCCTCAGCGAGGCCGAGCGCCGGGCCCAACGGCTGGAGACCGAGGCGCGCACCCTCGCCAAGCTCGTCACCTCCGCTACCGGCGACCTCTGGCCGCCGGCCGTGGACCAGATCACGGTCCAGAAGGGCTACGAGACCGCTCTCGGCGCCGCCCTCGGCGACGATCTGGAAGCCTCCACCAACCCTTCCGCACCCTCCCATTGGGCCGAGACCGGCGCGGGCGATGGGGATCCGGCCCTGCCGGAAGGCGTCCGGTCGCTGGCCGATCTTTCGACCGCGCCCGCTCCGCTCCAGCGCCGCCTGCGGCAGATCGGCGTCGTCACCAAGGCCGACGGCCTGCGCCTCCGGGGCCTCCTCAAGCCGGGCCAGCGCCTCGTCTCGCAGGAGGGCGACCTATGGCGCTGGGACGGGTTCACCACCGCGGCGGAAGCGCCCTCGCCCGCCGCCCGCCGCCTTGCTGAAAAGAACCGCCTCGGCGATCTCGAACGGGAGGCCGCCGAGGCCCGGGAACAGGCCGAGCATCTGCGGCACGAGGCCGAGGAGGCCCTGAACGCCGTCCGAATCGCCGCCTCGCACGAGATGCAGGCCATCGAGGGCGCCCGTCAGGCCCGGCAGGCCCTCGACGGCACCCGCACGCGCCTCGCCGCCGCCGAGCGCAAGGAGGCCGAGCTCGGCCAGCGCCGCTCGGCTCTGCAGGAGGCCATGGCGCGAATCTCCGCCAGCGAGGCCGAGGCCCAGGAGCGCGCGGAAGCCGCCCGGGCGAATCTGGAGGATTTGGCTCCGGCGCCCGATCTGGAGAGCCGCCTTCTGGAAGAGCGCACCCGCGTGGCGGAGTTCCGGGCCGCCGCCTCCGAGGCTCGCGCGGCGCTTCAGGCCCTCATGCACGAGGCCGAGCTGCGCCGCCGGCGCCAGGAATCGCTCGCCGCCGACATCCGGCTCTGGACCGAGCGCGCGGCGCGCGCCGCCAAGGCCCACGAGGATCTGGGCGAGCGCCTGGAACGCGCCCAGGACGAGCACCAGCGCCTTCTCGAAGCGCCGGACACCTATCTCCTGCGCCGCCGCGGCCTGCTGTCCGAGATCGAGCAGGCCGAGGCCAAGCGCAAGGAAGCGGCCGACCGTCTGGCCGATGCGGAGACGCATCTCGCCGAGACCGACCGCGCCGCCCGCTCGGCCCTGGAAGCCCTTTCCGCCGCCCGCGAGGCCCGGGCCGGGTCCCAGGCCCGGCACGAGGCCGCTCTTCAGCGCCTCGCGGAGATCACCCGCACCATCGCCGACAACCTGGAGACGACGCCCGCCGGGCTCATCGAGCTCGCGGGCCTGAAGGAAGGCGTCGAGCTGCCCCCGCAGGGAGAAATCGAGGCCAAGCTCCACTCCCTCAAGTCCGACCGGGAGCGCCTGGGCGCGGTCAACCTGCGCGCGGACGAGGAGCTGACCGAGCTGGAGGCCAAGTTCACCAGCCTCGCGGCCGAGCGCGACGATCTGGTGGAGGCGATCAAGCGCCTGCGCCAGGCCATCGGCAGCCTCAACCGCGAGGGCCGCGAGCGCCTGCTCGCCGCCTTCGACGTGGTGAACGCCCATTTCCAGCGGCTCTTCACCACCCTCTTCGGCGGCGGCACGGCGGAGCTGACCCTGGTCGATTCGGACGATCCGCTGGAGGCGGGCCTCGACATCCTCGCCCGCCCGCCCGGCAAGAAGCCCCAGAGCATGACCCTGCTCTCCGGCGGCGAGCAGGCCCTGACGGCGACCGCGCTGATCTTCGCCGTGTTCCTCACGAATCCCTCGCCGATCTGCGTTCTCGACGAGGTCGACGCGCCACTCGACGACGCGAACGTGGAGCGCTATTGCGACCTCCTCGACGACATGGCGCGCCAGACCGAAACCCGTTTCGTGGTGATTACCCACAACCCGATCACCATGGCGCGCATGGACCGGCTCTTCGGCGTGACCATGGCGGAACGCGGCGTCTCGCAGCTCGTCTCCGTCGACCTCCAGAGCGCCGAGCGCATTCTTGAGACGGTCTAAGGCTTTGCGCCCTGCCGCGGGTTCCGACGCAAAATCGTGGACGCTTTGGCGCGAAGCCGGTGCGATAGCGCCTTTTTGCTATAATATTCAATGACTTATATGTTTTCGGGCAATCCTTGACAGGGGGGACCCTCCCTCATATGTTGCGCGCGGCTTTCGGGGCCGGGCTTCCAAGACCTTTTCCCGTGCCGCTAGCAAGGAAAACGCATATGGCGGACCCTACTCAGCGGAACGGTGAAGATGAGCGGAAACCGAGCGGTTCCGACGATGCCGACCTATCGGCGAGGCTGAGCTCTCTCAATGCGCGGATCACGAAAGCATCCGCACAAAGGGCAGAGGCCGAACCTCGCGACCGTCCTACGTCGGATTCCAGTGCGATCGGCCAGGCCTTCAGGCTCACGGCCGAGTTCATCTCGGGAGTCCTTGCGGGCGGTGTCATAGGCTGGCTCGTCGACCACCAGTTCGGATCCTCTCCTTGGGGACTCATTGTCTGTCTGTTGCTCGGCTTCTGTGCCGGGATGCTCAATCTCCTACGAGCAGCGGGTGTGGTGAAAACCGCCCGTTCCGACGACAAGCAGTGAGACCGGATTCGAAGAGCTACGGACAGCGGCGAACAACAGCGAGACAGAGCGGATCATGGCGAGCCCGATCGAGCAATTCCAGGTCAAGCCCATCATTCCGATCATCAATTTCACGAACTCGTCCCTGTTCATGATCGGCTCGGCGGCGCTGATCGTCGGCGGGCTGCTCCTGGCGACGCGCAACCGTTCGCTGATCCCCGGCCGCGCCCAGTCGGTCGCCGAAATCCTGCACGACTTCGTCGCCACCACGCTCACCGACACGGCGGGACGCGAGGGCATGAAGTTCTTCCCCTTCGTATTCTCCCTGTTCATGTTCGTGCTGACCGCGAACCTGCTCGGCATGATGCCCGGCTTCTTCACGGTCACCAGCCAGATCGTCGTCACCTTCGCGCTGGCCCTTCTCGTGATCGGCACGGTCGTGATCTACGGCTTCGTCAAGCACGGCTTCCACTTCCTCGGCCTCTTCGTGCCGTCAGGCGTTCCGAAGTGGCTCCTGCCCTTCATCGTCGTCATCGAGATCATCTCCTTCCTCTCGCGACCCATCTCGCTCTCCCTGCGTCTCTTCGCGAACATGCTGGCGGGCCACATCGCCCTGAAGGTGTTCGGCGGCTTTGTGGTCTCCCTCGGCGCGGCCGGCATCGGCTTCGCGCTTCTCACCCCTCTTCCGCTTCTCATGGCGGTTGCGATCACGGCGCTCGAGTTCCTCGTCGCCGGCGTGCAGGCCTACGTCTTCACGGTGTTGACCTGCATCTACCTCAACGACGCCCTGCATCCGGGACACTAGGCTAAGGCGTCGTCCCTTCTTCTCTCTCCCGATCATCACCCTAGGAGATCACGATGGATCCTATCGCTTTCAAATTCCTCGGCGCGGGCCTGGCCTGCTTCGGCATGGGCCTCGCCGCTCTCGGCGTCGGCAACATCTTCGGCAACTTCCTGTCGGGCGCCCTGCGCAACCCGTCGGCTGCCGACAGCCAGTTCGCCCGCGCGTTCATCGGTGCGGCGCTCGCGGAAGGTCTCGGCATCTTCTGCCTCGTCGTCGCCCTCCTCCTGCTGTTCACCTAATCCACTTTCTTCGGTGATCGGGAGAGCAAGGCGCCCCGTGCGCCTTGCTTCGAGACAGTGACGGCGGGCACGAACCGCCGTCATTTCCACATTACAGGACCACCCGTCCTCCAGGACCATTTCCATGGCTCAGGCTCAGATCCCACAGGCTGGTACGGAAGTTCCCGGCGACGCTCATGCGGCGGATATCGGCTTCCCGCCCTTCGCGACGGAAACATTCGCCGGACAGATCATCTGGCTGGCGATCACCTTCGTGGTGCTCTACACGCTTCTGTCGAAGCTCGTCCTGCCCCGCCTCACCGGCATCATCGAGAACCGCCGCGAGATCATCGCCAAGGACCTCGACGACGCCGCCGCGATGAAGACGCGCGCGGAGGAGGCCGGTGTCGCCTACGAGAAGGCTCTGGCCGAAGCCAGGGGCCGCGCCCAGGCGCTCGCCCAAGAGACCCGCGGCAAGCTGGCCGCCGAATCCGACGCCAAGCGCAAGGCTCTCGAGGCCGATCTCGGCAGCCGACTGGCCGAGGCCGAGGCCACCATCACGGCCAAGAAGAACGAGGCCATGAGCCATGTCCGCGGCATCGCCGCCGAGACGGCTTCCGCCATCGTCGAACGCATCACCGGCCAGGCCCCTGCCCCGCAGGCGGTCGAAGCCGCCCTCGACCGGACCAAGGTCTAAGGAGAGCCTCATGCTGGCCAATCCCACCTTCTGGGTCTTCGTCGCCCTCGTCATCTTCATCGGCCTCCTCGTCTATTACGGGGTGCCGAAGAACCTGATGAACACCCTCGACAAGCGCTCCGTGCGCATTGCCGACGAGCTCAACGAGGCCAAGCGCCTGCGCCAGGACGCCGAGAACCTCCTGCGGGAGTACGAGGCCAAGCGCGCCGCCGCCGAACGCGAGGCCGCCGAGATCGTCTCCTCCGCCCGCGAGGAGGCCGAGCGCCTCGCCCGCGAGGCCCAGGAGAAGATGGCGGACTTCATCCGCCGCCGCACCGCCTCCGCCGAGGCGAAGATTGCCCAGGCCGAGAGCCAGGCGTCCGCCGAGGTTCGCGCCGCCGCCGTCGATGCCGCCGTCAGGGCTTCCGAGCAGGTCCTGCGCCAGCAGATCACCGGCAACACGGCCGCCTCGATCCTCACCCAAAGCCTCGGCGACGTGCGTCGCAAGCTGCAGTAAGCGGCTCGCACGCGATCCAAGCATCCAAGGCCGCCTCTCGGGGCGGCCTTTTTCGTTGGGAGACATCCATGCTGCTGATCTTCGATTGCGACGGGGTTCTGGTCGATTCCGAGCCCTTGAGCTGCCGCGTCGATGCCGAGGTCCTGACCGGGCTCGGCATTCCCTACACGGCGGACGAGATCGCAGGGGCGTTCGTCGGCGTCAGCCAGAAGGACATGATCGCCCGGATCGAGGCCGAGCGCGGCTGCCGCCTGCCGGAGGATCTGGCGGAGCGAATCAACCGGGCATTGTTTGCCCGGTTCGAAACCGATCTGAAGCCGATCCCGGGTGTGCGAGACGCCATCCTCGCCCTGCCCTATCCGCGCTGCGTCGCCTCCTCGTCCGTGCCGGAGCGAATCGCCCTCTCCTTGCGCGTTACGGACCTGGCGGACCTCTTCGCGCACGTCTTCAGCGCCGTGGAGGTTCCGCGCGGCAAGCCCGCGCCCGATCTCTTCCTGCACGCGGCCTCGCGGATGGACTACCAGCCTGCCGAATGCCTCGTCGTCGAGGATTCCCTCGCAGGCGTCCAGGCCGCCCGCGCCGCCGGCATGCGCGTCATCGGCTTCACCGGCGGCGGACATTGCGGGCCAGAGCACGGGGCGCGATTGCAGCAAGCCGGCGCAACGGTCGTCGTGGGGCGGATGGCGGACTTGTCCCGAACGGTAGCAATGCTGGTCTGAGGCCTCAGGGCGAGCCGTCCGAGCGAGCCGCCCGGGTGCAGCGCCGGCCTGCGATCAGGAGCCGGATGAATGGACGAACAGATCGGGACGAACCTGCCTCATCCGCTCGCCCAGAACCGGGGCCAAGCTCCGGGAATACGTTGTGGTGATGTGATGGCTGTCGCTGTAGATGATCACGTTTCCGTTCACCGGGAAACACCGCGACTGATCGCAGAAACGGTCTGTGAGATCGATGAACTCCACGTTCCTGGGCTTCGACCGGAGCTGCGATGCTGGATCGACCCGGTCCATGACCCGGTCGCGCGGGCGGCCGCAGTCCAGAACGTTGGCGGCGTTCTTCTCGACGCATTCCGGCACGTCGGCGCCAAGCCAGGGGTTGTCTCGAATGGCGATGACGCTCACACCGCTTTCGTCGAGCCGCTCCCACTGCCTCAGATACCCTTCCGGCACCTCTTCCCTTATCGGCGAGCCGTTTCTTGATCCTTGAGGATGTGTGGACGCTCTGCGGAACGGTCGCGTCGATGTCGTGAACACCACATCCGGCTTCAATGATGCCAGATATTCGATGACGTTCTCATTCCACTGAACACAAGGTGCCTTGCGTGCATGATTCAATTCGAACGGACAGGCGCTCTTCGTGATGCTGACGATCCGCCATCCATGTTGCTGCGCCAGAGCCTCCAAAGCAGCGAGCCAATGCGCCGAATGCGACCCTCCGACCAGGGCGATTGTCTTCGTAGGCGCGCGCTCGTTCCCGTACGGACAGGCGATGACCTCAGCCTTGCGCTGTGTCTGATGGCATTTGTCGCCATAGACCCTGGCAATATCGCGCTTCGCAACGGCCGGCTCGGGCTGGAGAGGAATGCCGGCTCGCAGTGCATTCTCGCTGGAGGCTGGAATGGATCCCCCTGGATATTCGGACCTTGAGAGGCCCTGATTCTGGTTGCCTTCGGCGAATCCGAGAAAGGCGTACCAGATCACGGCAACCGCCAAGACTGGAACTGCGAAACCCGTCGCCATCGCATGGAGGTGCCATGCCTTATTCCTGCCGAAGGAGGAGCGCTGGATCGGCTGCTCGATCCAGCGGTTGGCGCCGTAGGCGCCGCATAGGGCCATGGCGATCACCAGCAGACCCGGCAGGACGCCGAGTTCCGTCCGCCCCGTCACGATCATCGTGAAGATCAGCACCGGCCAGTGCCAGAGATAGAACGAGAACGAGATCTCCCCCAGCGCCACGAGAGGCTTGGCCGCCAGCAGCCGGTCGGCCCCCAGGCGCCGTCCGCTGCCGCCGCCGATCAGCACCAGCGCCGCCCCCAGCGTCGGCCATAGCGCCACATAGCCGGGATAGGCCGCCGAGGCCGGAATGACGAAGCCGCAGCCGACCACCGCCAGAAGCCCGATCCACCCCGCCGTCAGGCGCAGCCCCGAGGGGAGCGCAAGACGCGGCAGGGCGACGGCCAGAATGCCCCCGAGGGCGAACTCCCATACCCGCGCCAGGGTGTTGAAGTAGGCGGGCGACGGATCGCGGTGGGTCTCGATCACCGAGTAGGTCAGGGAGGCCAGGAACACCCCTGCCAGAACGGCAAGATGAACGCCCCAGGCCGCGCGCAGCCGTCGCGCCAGAAAGGCCGCCGCCAGGAGCAGGAACGGCCAGACGGCATAGAACTGCACCTGCACCGAGAGGGCCCAGAACTGCTGCACGGGGCTGGGCGCCTCCTCGCGGGCGAGGTAGTCGACCGAGTTCATCATCAGCTTGATGTTCTCGAGATGGAAGGCGCTGTAGAGGACCTCGGACAGGAACCCGTCCTGGCGCGTGCGGGGCAGCCAGAAGAGAGCCGCGAGCAGGGTGAGGGCCAGCACCAGATAGGCCAGCGGGGCGATGCGCCGGGCGATGCGGCCCCAGAAGGCGACCACGTCGATGGTGCGGCTTGTCTCGACCTCCCGGTAGAGGGAGCCGGTGATGAGAAAGCCGGAGACGACGAAGAACACGTCCACGCCGCCCGAGACACGCCCGCCCCAGATGTGGAAGCAGGCCACCAGCAGGGCGCCGATGGTGCGAAGACCCTGGATCTCAGGACGATAGGAGGAGCTGCGGGATACGGAGGTCATCGCGCGTCGCCTTTCCCCGCGGCGCCTAAAGACTGTCTTCCGATCGTGGTCGCTTTGCTCGGTTCTGGCGCGATCATGGGAGTATTCATTCGGGCAGACGCCTTCGATCTCCGAAGCCGGAGCATCGGAGGTCGGACGACGGTTCGTGCCTGGCTGGTCCGGCGGCGCTTACGCTACGCTATGACGTTCGGTGTATCGCGCAGCCTCTTCCTTGTCTCCTCCCCGAACAGGGAGGGTCAGCCTGCCGCAGGCGTCCGCTTCAGACCGGTGGGACAGCCCTGAAAACAAAAAGACGCCGCCCGGCCGGGCGGCGTCTTTGATCGTCCATCACGTCTGCGCCCCTGTTGCGGCAGGGACGCATCGGAGCGTGGAAGCTGTCCTACTCCGCGGCTTCCGCCATCGGCGCGGGCGGCGTCCACTTGAGCACGGGGGTGCGGGCGGCGCGGGTCTCGTCGAGACGGCGGCGCGGGGCGTGGTAGGGAGCGCCGGTGAAGCGCTCCTTGTCGCCCTTCTTCGCCGCCATGGCGAGGTCGCGCAGGGTCGCGATGAAGAGGTCGAGGGAGGATTTCGACTCGGATTCCGTCGGCTCGATCAGCATGGCGCCGTGGACGACCAGTGGGAAGTACATGGTCATCGGGTGGTAGCCCTCGTCGATCATCGCCTTGGCGAAGTCGAGAGTGGTGACGCCGGTGTCCTTCAGCCAGGTGTCGTCGAACAGCACCTCGTGCATGCAGGGCTTGTCGCCGAAAGGCTGGGAGAACAGGTCGGAGAGCGATGCGCGGATGTAGTTGGCGTTGAGCACCGCGTCCTCGGACGCCTGCTTCATGCCGTCCGATCCGTGCGAGAGCATGTAGGAGAGCGCCCGCACATACATGCCCATCTGGCCGTGGAACGCCGTCATGCGGCCGAACGGCGTTTCGTCGGCATCCTCGTCGTTCTCGACGAGGGTCAGTTCGCCGTCCTTCACGGTGACGAACGGCACGGGCGCAAACGGCGCCAGACGCTCGGAGAGCACCACCGGGCCCGCGCCCGGGCCCCCGCCGCCATGGGGCGTCGAGAAGGTCTTGTGCAGGTTGATGTGCATGGCGTCGACGCCGAGGTCGCCCGGCTTCGCCTTGCCGACGATGGCGTTGAAGTTGGCGCCGTCGCAGTAGAAATAGGCGCCTGCCTCGTGGATGGCCTTGGCGATCTCCGCCACCTGGTTCTCGAAGAGGCCGCAGGTGTTGGGGTTCGTGAGCATGATCGCCGCCACGTCGGGGCCGAGCCGCTCCTTCACGTCCTCCACATGCACCCAGCCGTCCTCGCGCGCCGGCACCGGCTTCACCACGAAGCCGATGAGGGCGGCGGTGGCCGGGTTCGTGCCGTGGGCGGAATCGGGCACCAGCACCACGTTGCGGGTCTTGCCCTCGCCGCGCGCCTCGATGGCGGCCTTGATGGCCATCATGCCGCAGAGCTCGCCATGGGCGCCGGCCTTCGGCGAGAGCGCCACCGTGGTCATGTTGGTGAGCGTCACCAGATAGCGGCCGAGCTCGTTCATGAGCTCCAGCGCGCCCTTGACGGTCGAGACCGGCTGCAGCGGATGCACGTCCGAGAAGCCCGGCAGGCGGGCCATGCGCTCGTTGAGGCGCGCATTGTGCTTCATGGTGCAGGAGCCGAGCGGGAAAAGGCCCGTGTCGATGCCGTAGTTCATCTGGGACAGGCGCACGTAGTGGCGCATGGCCTCGGGCTCGGAGAGGCCGGGCAGGCCGATCTCGTCCTTGCGCTCGAGCCCGCCGAGGCGCGGCTCGAAATCCTCCGGCTCGTCGAGATCGACGCCGGTCACGTCATGGCGGCCGATCTCGAACAGCAGCGGCTCGATCTGGGCGAGCGCCTTGTTGCCCGTGAAGGTCGGATGACCTCCCGGGGAGCCCGAGCCGAGCTGGTTGGCGTCGCCCTGCAGGCGAGCGGCCTGATCGCCCATGCCGGCGGCCGGATCGGACACGCCGTGGGCCTGCGGAGCGGAGGGACGTCCCTGGCGGTTCAACATCACAGAACCTCCTTCAAGGCGGCGACAAAGGCCGCACGGTCATCATCGGTATTCACTTCGGTGGAGGCGACCAGAAGCAGGTCGTCGAGGCCGGCCTTCGGCAGAAGCCGCGACACGGGCACGCCCGCGAGCACGCCCTTCTCGGCCAGACGCTCCACGACTTCCGCCGCGGGCTTGGACAGCTTCACGGTGAACTCGTTGAAGAACGTCTTGTTGAGAACCTCGACGCCCTTCACGCCTGCCAGCCGGTCGGCGAGCTTCACGGCGTTCGCGTGGTTGATGCGGGCGAGGCGCTTCAGTCCGGCCTGACCCAGCAGCGTCATGTGGATCGTGAAGGCCAGGCAGCACAGGCCCGAATTGGTGCAGATGTTCGACGTGGCCTTGTCGCGGCGGATGTGCTGCTCGCGGGTCGAGAGGGTGAGCACGAAGCCGCGATTGCCGTCCGCGTCCACCGTCTCGCCGCAGAGGCGGCCCGGCATCTGGCGGATGTATTTCGACTTGGCGGCGAAGAGGCCCACGTAAGGTCCGCCGAAATTGAGCGCGTTGCCGATGGACTGGCCCTCGCCCACCACGATGTCGGCGCCCATGCTTCCGGGCGACTGCAGCAGCCCGAGCGACACGGCTTCCGTGAACACGGCGATGAGCAGCGCGCCGTGCTGGTGCGCCTTGTCGGCGATGACCTTCAGGTCGCGCACGTTGCCGAACACGTCCGGGGTCTGCACGACCACGCAGGAGGTGCTGTCGTCGATCTGCGACAGGATGTCCTCGGTGCCGGAAACGTCGGCGGGAAGCGTCACCACCTGGTCGCTCGCCATGTCGGAGAGCGTCTTCACCACGTCCACGTAGTGCGGATGCAGGCCGCCGGAGAGCACCGCCTTGCGGCGCTTGGTGACCCGGTGCGCCATGAGCACCGCCTCGCCCGTGCCGGTGGAGCCGTCGTACATGGAGGCGTTCGCCACATCCATGCCGGTCAGCGCCGCCACCTGGGTCTGGAACTCGAACAGGTATTGCAGCGTGCCTTGAGCGATTTCCGGCTGGTACGGGGTGTAGCTCGTCAGGAACTCGGAGCGCTGGATCAGGTGATCGACGGTCGCGGGAACATGGTGCTTGTACGCGCCCGCGCCCACGAAGAACGGCACCGAGGAGGCGGAGACGTTCCTGGCCGCCATGCGGGAGAGGATCCGCTCGACCTCCAGTTCGCCCTTGCGGCGGGGAAGGTCCACCGGCTCCTTGAGCAGCATGTTTTTCGGGATGTCGGCGAAGAGATCGTCGACCGACTTGACGCCGATGCGGGCGAGCATTTCGCCGCGATCGGTGTCCGAGAGGGGAAGATAACGCATCGGTGCAAAACCTTAGGGGTTCAATGCGAGGGAAGGCCCGCCACCTCGACTTCCGTCAGGACGGAATTCGCGATGAAGCATTCCTGGTGAGCCAAGTGGTGCATGTCGGCGATCTGCTCAGGGCTGGGCCGCTTCTCGCCGGAGAATTCGATTGTCGGATCGAGGGTCACTTTCGAGACGAAGAGTTTGCCCTTGTCGTTCTTGGTCATGACGCCGAGCGCATGATCCTCGTAGGAATCGACCACGAACCGCTTCTTCGCCGCGATGGACAGGAAGGTGAGCATGTGGCAGCTCGACACCGCCGCCACGAAGGCTTCTTCCGGATCGACCGCGTCCTCGCGGGAGAGAGGCAATGGCACCACGGAGGGCGAGGCCGAGGCCGGCACGGCAACGCCGCCGTCGAAGGTCCAGAGATGGCCGCGGCTGTAGCGGTTGTCGGAGAAGGTCTCTCCGTTGCGCGCCCAGCTGACCGTCGCCCTGTATTCGTGTGCCATTGCGCTTTCCCGCCTTAGAGGGACTTCACGAAGTCCTGGTACTGCTCCTCGGTCAGGAGACCGTCGAGCTCGCCCTGATTGGTGAGGCGGATCTTCAGGAACCAGCCGCGGCCGGTCGGATCCTCGTTGACGGTGCCGGGGGAGGCCTCCAGGTCGCTGTTGACCTCCACCACCTCGCCGGAGACGGGGGCGTAGACTTCGCTCGCCGCCTTCACGCTCTCCACGACGGCGGCCTCGTCGCCCTTGTTCACGGTCTTGCCGACGCTCGGCAGCTCCACGAACACCACGTCGCCGAGCTGGGACTGGGCGTAGTCGGTGATGCCGACGATGCCAGCATCGCCTTCGATACGGATGTATTCGTGATCCTTGGTGTAGCGCGTGGTCATGGTTGTCCCCTTCTGGTCTTCAGCGCTTGTAGCGGTGTGGTGCGAACGGCATGGCCGCGACCTTGGCCGGGATCGGCTTGCCGCGGACGATGAGGTGGAGGTCGGTGCCGACGGCCGACACGTCCTTCGAGACGTAGCCCATGGCCACGGGTCCGTTGACGGTGGGGCCGAAGCCGCCGGAGGTCACGATGCCGACCTCGCGGCCGTCGGGCGTCGCGATCACGGCGCCCTCGCGGGCCGGCGCCCGCCCCTCGGGCTTGAGGCCCACGCGGACGCGGGACGCGCCGTCCTTGATCTCGCGCTGGACGCGCTCGGCCCCCGGGAAGCCCCCCTCCTCGCGGCGGCGCTTCTGGATCGACCAGATCAGGCCGGCCTCGATGGGCGAGGTGGTGGTGTCGATGTCGTGGCCGTAGAGGCAAAGACCCGCTTCGAGGCGAAGGGAGTCGCGGGCGCCGAGGCCGATGGGCTTGACCTCGGGATTCGCCAGGAAGGCGCGCCACAGGCCGGGCGCGTCGTTGCCGTGGCAGGAGATCTCGAAACCGTCCTCGCCGGTATAGCCGGACCGGGAGATATGGCACCAGATGCCGTCGATCTGCACGTCGGTGGACATCATGAAGGCGAGCTCGGCCGCCTGCGGCGCCTTCGCGGCCATGACGGCGGCCGCGGACGGTCCCTGCAGGGCCATGAGCCCGAGGTCGTCCTTGCGCTTCAGGGTCACCCCGGCCGGAAGCCGGGCCTCGATATGGGCGTAGTCCTGCTCCTTCATGGAGGCGTTCACCACCAGATACAGCCAGCCCTCGTGGCCGGGGGCGCCCACGCGGGTGACCATCAGGTCGTCGAGGATGCCGCCGTCGTCGGCCAGGAGCTGGGAATAGCGCTGCTGGTTGGGCTTCAGGTTCAGCACGTCGGCCGGGATCATCGCCTCGAGGGCGCGGGCCACGGTCTCGTGGCTCTTGTCCTCGGCGATCAGGAAAGCCTGGCCCATGTGGGACACGTCGAACAGGCCCGCGTGGTCACGGGTCCAGTTGTGCTCGGTCAGGATGCCGGTGGGGTACTGGACCGGCATGTCGTAGCCCGCGAAGGGCACCATGCGGGCGCCAAGGGCCACATGCTCGGCATGGAGCGGGGTTTTCAGAAGCGGCTCGTCGGCACGGGCTGGCTCGGCCATGGGAATCCCTCAAAAGGCGCATGTTTCACCGGGCCTTTTGGCCCGCTGCTTTGCGCCCCCTCTGTCCCGAGACCTGAGAGATTTCCCCTTGCTCGCGCAAAGGTTACGCCCGTCGGTGGGCGACGTTTCAAGAACGTCGCCGCTTTCCAGAGTGCCAGCTCCCGCGCGGTCCTTTGGCCTGAGCGTTTCCGGGGCGGTTGCGCCTTCGGCGCCGGGCGTGGGTAGCCCGGTCTCTTCCGCGGGGATCAGCGGCTGCCTCACCTCTGAAGAGGAATCGTGATCCTGTCAACAAAGCAGGTCGCCGCGGGACGCCTCTCCATGCCTTAATTGACGGCACCGGCGCGAGGCAGCATTTTAGGCCCTGCTTTCACAGAAGGGGAGACTCGCGGCCTGACCGGGTCGGCAGCTCCTGACATCGTTGCTCGAACTGGCCATCGCCTTATTCCTCATCGCCCTCAACGGCATCTTCGCGCTTTCCGAACTCGCCATCGTCTCCGCCCGCCGCCCCCGCCTCAAGGCCATGGCCGAGCAGGGCCGCACGGGCGCCAACACCGCCCTCTCCCTGATGGAGGATTCCGGACGCTTCCTGTCCACGGTCCAGATCGGCATCACCCTGGTGGGCATCCTGGCCGGCGCCTTCTCGGGCGCGGCCCTGGGCGGGCGGCTGACGGACATCCTCGAGGCCCGGGGCATGCCCGACGGAGCGGCCGAACCCCTGGGCTACGGCATCGTCATCGGCCTCATCACCTATCTCTCCATCGTGATCGGCGAGCTCGTGCCCAAGCAGCTCGCCCTGCGCAACCCGGAGGGGATCGCCTGCACCGTGGCGCCCCTGATGCTGGTCGTCTCCAGGATCGCGGCTCCCGCCGTGTGGCTCCTCAACGCCTCGACCCGCCTGATCTTCAGCCTGTTCGGCCCGTCGTCGGACGGGGACAACACGGTCACGGAAGAGGAGATCAAGATGCTCGTCGGCGAGGCCGAGAGCGCGGGCGTCATCGAGGAGGAGGAGCGGCGCATGATCTCGGGCGTGCTCCGCCTCGGCGACCGGACGGTGCGCGGCCTCATGACGCCGCGCACGGACGTGGACTGGATCGACCTCGACGACGACGAGGACGCGGTCCGTGCGCTTCTGGTCGAAACCCCGCATTCCCGCCTTCCTGTTACGGAAGGCACCTCCGACAACGTGATCGGCGTCGTTCAGTCGCGGGAGCTCCTGGCCTCGCTTCTGACAGATCGGGCCCTGGACGTGCGCGCCCATCTGCAGCAGGCGCCTGTCATCCCGGACACGCTCCATGCCCTGGATGCCCTCTCGATCCTGCGCGACTCGCCCGTACCCATGGCCCTGGTCCACGACGAATACGGGCATTTCGAGGGAATCGTGACCCCGGCGGACGCGCTGGAGGCCATCGTCGGCGCCTTCCGGTCGGACGGCGAGGCGCCCGAACCCCATGCCGTCAGGCGCGAGGACGGCTCCTGGCTGCTCGCGGGCTCCATGCCGGTGGACGAGATGGCCGACATCCTGTCGGTGACGCTGCCCGAGAGCCGCTCCTACCACACGGTCGGCGGCCTGGTGATCAGCGAGATCCAGCACCTGCCCGAGACGGGCGAGCACGTGGACGCCCTGGGCTGGCGCTTCGAGGTGGTGGACCTGGACGGGCGGCGCATCGACAAGGTGCTCGCCACGTCCCTCACCCAGAGGGCGGGCGCGGCCGCTCCCCTGCCGTGACGATGCGCTGAATCCTGAAGAGCGGAGCGTCGGAACCCGACGCTCCGGGACCGAAGCCCGGCGCTTACCCGCGGGCTCCGCTGCCGAGGCCGACCTCGATCTCGAAGCTGTTGGCATCCGCAGGCGAAACCACGATGCCCTCCTCGATCACCGAGAAGGTCGTCTGCGTGTCGCCGGCCGGAACGGAGGCGGCCACGCGGCGCGACCGGTTGGCGATGATCTTCGAGCCGTTCTTGACCGCGATCCGAACCGGCACGTCGTAGCGTCCGGGCGAGCCGCCGGGCCCGAGCAGGACGCGGCCTTCGACGCCGATCTTCACGATGGTCGTCCCGTTGGGCTGCCCGATGCATTCCCGGGCGAGATTTCCCAGAGAGATCTGGCTGCGGAGGCTGTCCCCGCCGGCCACGGACCGGAGAGCCGCCCCGCCCTCGGAAATCTCCACCGGCGGGCAGTAGACGTCCTCGATCTGGGCCTGGACCGGAGGCGGCACCGTCGGCCCCGCGAAGGTCAGCATGTTGCTGAAGGTCGAGCCGCCTTCGCCGGGCGCGCCGCAGCCGGCCAGGGCCGACAGGCCCAGCAGCGCCACGGCCCATCCGGCCTTCCTGCCAAGTTCACCGCTCATGAGATCCCCCTCTGTCGTCCTTTTCGCCCGCCCTTACGGCAAGGCGTCGTAGCCCGCCCCGAACCCGTTCAGGGACACGGGAATGCCGATGCCCTCCTCGGGCGTCTGGAACACGATGAAGGTCGCCGTCTGTCCGGACTTCATCTGGTTGATGAGGTTCTCGTCCATGACGACCTCCGCCACGCAGCCCGTGGCGAGACAGCGCACGAAGCCGGCCCGGCCGATATCCGTCTCGTCGATCTTGAGGCCCAGCCCGGAGGGCAGGAGAATACCCAAGGGAGCCACCACGCGCAGGAGGCGGCTGCTCCCGTCGGCGGTTTTCAACACAATAATGACGAGGGTGATGTTGGGGCGGTCCTCCGCCACCACGTTCTGCACCAGGGCGCACTGCTCGGCCGTTGCGCCCGCCGGGGTCTCGCAGCGCATCTGCCAGTCGCCGAACGTATTCTTGACCATGCCTTGAGCATGGGCGCCGCCCGCCGCCGACAGTGCCAGCAGCCCGAGGAACGCGGCCGCTCCGCGGCGAACCCATCGTGACACGCTCATGAGGCCTCTCCGTCCTTGAGCCCGACGCAGGGGAACCCGCCGAGCCGTTCATCATGTTTGGCCGTTGGGACCATGGCAGGGGCCGCGATGTCAAGCGAGAGGGCATGATCGGGCTGCGGAATCCGCCGTTTGGCGGATATGACGCACAAATTGCGTCGCTTGGCCCGTTGCGCTTGCGCCCATCCTGTGGTCATAGACGCAGATCAAAAGGTGATGGCGCAGGCTGAGCACCGCATTTTGCGCGCCCGCGCCTTCCCCGACGCTTTCGTGGCCCATCGGCCATCTTATCTAGGAGCTTTGGAACACCGATGCGGATCGAGACCTCAGGACTTCGATCGGTGACCGCCCTCTTTGGAGCGGCGGTCGCACTTGTGTTGGGCATAAGTGAGGCAGTCGCCGGCACCGGTGCACCCACCCCCTGGGAAACCGGGATGCAGGGCATGGTGACCGAGCTCGGACAGAACGTGTCCGACTTCCACACCTATCTCGTGTGGCTGATCACGGCCATCTGCCTCTTCGTGCTGGCCCTCATCGTCATCATCGTCGTCCGCTTCAACGAGAACCGGAACACGGTTCCCTCCCGAACCACCCACAACACCCTCCTCGAAGTGGCCTGGACCATCGTTCCGGTGCTGATCCTGGTCGCCATCGCGATCCCCTCCTTCCGCCTCCTGCGCCAGCAGCTCATCATCCCGCCGGCCGACGTCGTGGTGAAGGCCACGGGCTATTCCTGGTACTGGGGCTACGAGTATCCGGAGGACCAGGGCGGCGGCTTCAAGTTCGACTCGAACATGGCCGAGGAGAAGGATCTCAAGCCCGACCAGCCCCGCCTGCTGGGCGTCGACAACGCCATGGTGGTTCCGGTCGGCAAGAACGTGAGGGTCCAGGTGACTGCCGCGGACGTGATCCACGCCTTCGCTCTTCCGTCCTTCGGCGTGAAGGTCGACGCCATTCCGGGCCGGCTGAACGAGACCTGGTTCAGGGCCGAGAAGGAAGGCGTCTATTACGGCCAGTGCTCGGAACTCTGCGGCAACGGCCATCCCTATATGCCGATCGAAATCCGCGTCGTGAGCGAGCAGCAATACGCCGCCTGGCTGGCGGAGGCGAAGCAGAAGTTCGCCTCGACGGGCGCCCCGGCGCCGGTCAAGTTCGCCACCGCTCAGTAATTTCAGGACAAAGGACCACAGAGGTCTCATCATGGCACATGCAGTTGATGCCGCTCACGCGGATCACCACGATCATCCGTCCTTCTGGCGCCGGTGGTTCTATTCCACCAACCACAAGGATATCGGCACTCTCTACCTCATCTTCGGCTTCACGGCGGGCATCATCGGCGGCCTGCTCTCCATCGGCATGCGCCTGGAGCTCCAGGAGCCGGGCCTGCAGTATTTCGCCAATCCGCAGACCTACAACGTCTTCGTGACCGGCCACGGCCTCATCATGGTGTTCTTCCTGGTGATGCCCACCCTCATCGGCGGCTTCGGCAACTGGTTCGTGCCGCTGATGATCGGCGCGCCGGACATGGCCTTCCCGCGGATGAACAACATCTCGTTCTGGCTCACCGTCTCGGCCTTCGCGCTGCTGCTGTGCTCCCTCTTCGTCGAGGGCGCCCCGGGCTCGCTCGGCTTCGGCGGCGGCTGGACCGTGTATCCGCCCCTTTCGACCGCAGGCCACCCCGGCCCGGCGCTCGATTTCGGCATCCTGTCGCTCCACCTTGCGGGCGCGGCCTCGATCCTGGGCGCGATCAACTTCATCACCACCATCCTCAACATGCGCGCTCCGGGCATGACGCTGCACAAGATGCCGCTCTTCGCCTGGTCGATGCTGGTGACCGCCTTCCTGCTGCTCCTGTCGCTTCCGGTGCTCGCCGGCGCGATCACGATGCTGCTGACGGACCGTAACTTCGGCACGACGTTCTTCGATCCGTCGGGCGGCGGCGATCCGGTCCTCTACCAGCACCTGTTCTGGTTCTTCGGCCACCCCGAAGTGTACATCATGATCCTGCCGGCCTTCGGCATCGTGTCCCACATCATCTCCACCTTCTCCAAGAAGCCGATCTTCGGCTATCTCGGCATGGCCTACGCCATGGTGGCGATCGGCGTGGTCGGCTTCGTCGTGTGGGCGCACCATATGTTCACGGTCGGCCTGTCGCTCCAGACCCAGGCCTACTTCGTGTTCGCCACGATGGTGATCGCGGTGCCCACGGGCGTGAAGGTCTTCTCCTGGATCGCGACCATGTGGGGCGGCTCGATCAAGTTCAACGCGGCCATGCAGTGGGCGGTGGGCTTCGTGTTCCTGTTCACCGTGGGCGGCGTCACCGGCGTCGTTCTGGCGAACGCCCCCGTCGACCGCTACATGCACGACACCTACTACGTGGTGGCGCACTTCCACTACGTGCTGTCGCTCGGCGCCGTGTTCGTGATCTTCGCGGGCGTCTACTACTGGTTCCCGAAGATCACCGGCTACATGCTGCCCGACTGGATCGGCCGGCTGCACTTCTGGATCTCGTTCATCGGGGCCAACGTGCTGTTCTTCCCGATGCACTTCCTGGGCCTCTCCGGCATGCCGCGCCGCTATGCGGATTACCCGGATGCCTTCGCCGGCTGGAACCTGGTTTCGTCCATCGGCGCCTACATCTTCTTCCTGGGCCTGTTCGTCTTCATCTTCGGCGTCGTCTACGCGCTCGTCCGCAAGGAGAAGGCTGCCGGCAACCCGTGGGGCGAAGGCGCCACGACCCTGGAATGGACGCTGCCCTCGCCGCCTCCGTTCCACCAGTTCGAGACCCTGCCTCGCATCGTCGAGACGGGCCACTAAGATCGAGGGCCGGGCGGCATCATGCCGCCCGCTCCTCCCCCGAGGGCTTGCTATATAAAGCCCTTCGGCGAGGAGTTGGCTATCGGAAGGCTTCGGGCCTTGCCCCTGCGTTTCAAGAGTTGACCGTCATGACCACCGCATCAAACAGCCTGACCGACAACGCCACCGAGAGCCTCGCCACCGCGGGCGTCTCCCAGGGCGACGTGTCGGACTTCTTCGCCCTGCTCAAGCCGCGGGTGATGTTTCTGGTCGTGTTCACGGCGCTCGTGGGCATGGTCGTCGTCCATCCGGACGTTCATCCCGTCGTGGCCTTCGCGTCGCTTCTGATGATCGCCGTCGGCGGCGGCGCTTCGGGCTGCCTCAACATGTGGTGGGACGCGGATATCGACGCGGTCATGACCCGCACCCGCAAGCGGCCCATCCCGGCCGGCAAGATCCAGCCGGGCGAGGCTCTGGCCTTCGGCCTGACCCTGTCCGCCGGCTCGGTGATCGTGCTCGGCCTGGTCAGCAACTGGCTCGCAGCGGGACTGCTCGCCTTCACGATCTTCTTCTACGTCGTCGTCTATTCCATGTGGCTGAAGCGCTCCACGCCGCAGAACATCGTCATCGGCGGCGCGGCGGGCGCGCTCCCTCCGGTGGTGGCCCAGGCTGCCGTGGCCGGCCATGTGGGCTGGGAGAGCATCATTCTCTTCGCCATCATCTTCATTTGGACGCCGCCCCATTTCTGGGCCCTGGCGCTGGTGAAGTCCGGCGACTACGAGCGGGCGGGCATCCCGATGATGCCCAACGTGGCCGGACCCGATTCCACCCGCCGGCAGATCCTGGCCTATACGCTCCTGCTGGCGCCCCTGGGTCTTGCTCCCGTCGCCTTCGGCTTCGGCGGCCTGGCCTATGCGATCATCGGCACGGTCGGCGGCCTCGGCATGCTGGCCCTGGCCTTCCAGGTCTACCGCCTGCGTCAGGGCGAGGCGGCCATGCGCGTCGCCCAGCAGCTCTTCGGCTTTTCCATTCTCTATCTCTTCCTGCTCTTCGCGACCCTTCTCGCGGAGCATGGCCTCGGCTTCTTCAGGCCGGTCTTCGGGTGAACCCATGGCTGACAGGCCCCCTCCCCCCCGCCTGACCCCCGAGGAGCAGAAGCGCCGCCGCAAGCGCTCCCTGGCCCTCGCGCTGACGCTCGGCGCCCTCGTGGCGCTCTTCTATGTCGTGACGATCGTGAAGATCGGGCCGCAGATCCTGCAGCGGCCCATGTGAGGCGATGCCATGTCCGAACAGCTCCAGCTTCAACGGAAGATGCGCCGCACGGCCTTAGCCTGCCTGGGCGTCGCCTTCGGCATGGTCGGGCTCGCCTACGCCTCCGTGCCTCTCTACGACCTCTTCTGCAAGGTGACCGGCTTCGGCGGCACCCCCGTCGTGCGCGCCGACAACACCTCGGCCGTCGCGGACCGGACGATCGCCGTGCGCTTCGACGCCAATGTCTCCCCCGGCCTGAACTGGCGCTTCGCCCCCGAGACCCCCGAGGTCAAGGTCAAGCTCGGCGAGACCACGACGGTCTACTACAAGGTCACGAATACCGGCGACAAGCCGAGCACCGGCATCGCCACCTACAACGTCCAGCCGGACCTCGCGGGCACCTATTTCTCGAAGCTGGAATGCTTCTGCTTCACCGAGCAGACGCTGCAGCCGGGCGAGACCATCGAGTCGGCGGTCGTGTTCTACATCGATCCGCGACTGGTCCAAGACCGGGACATCAAGGATCTCAGCTCCATCACGCTCTCCTACACCTACTTCCCCTCCAAGGGGGGGCAGCCGGTGGCGGAGGTCGCGACATCACCGAAACCCATCGTTCAATAATGCACGTGACAAGCTAGACGGAAACGTCTTAAAGCGAGCACACCTTCGAGGCACGGAGACGACACGAAATGGCCGAGGCCCACGCCAAGAACCACGACTACCACATTATCGACCCGAGCCCGTGGCCGCTCATCGGTTCGGTCAGCGCCTTCCTGATGGCGTCCGGCTTCGTCACGTGGTGGAAGGACATCGCCATCGCGGGGATGGACATCGGCGCCTACATCTTCGGCGCGGGCATCATCGGCGTGATCTACACCATGATCAGCTGGTGGAGCGACGTGGTCCGCGAGGCCAATACGGGCGCCCATACCCGGGTGGTCCAGCTGCACCACCGCTACGGCATGATCATGTTCATCGCCTCCGAGGTGATGTTCTTCGTGGCGTGGTTCTGGGCCTATTTCGACGCCGCCCTCTATCCGAACGACCCGATGCAGTACGCCCGCGTCGAGGCGCTCGGCGGCGTGTGGCCGCCCCGCGGCATCGAAACCTTCGATCCGTGGCACCTGCCGCTCCTGAACACCCTGATCCTGCTCACCTCGGGCACGACGGTCACCTGGGCGCACCATGCCCTGCTCGAGAACGACCGCAAGGGCCTCAAGGCCGGCCTCTGGCTGACGGTCCTCCTCGGCATCGTGTTCTCGTTCGTGCAGGCCTACGAGTACAGCCACGCCACCTTCGGGTTCTCGGGCAACATCTACGGCGCCACCTTCTTCATGGCGACGGGCTTCCACGGCGCCCACGTGATCATCGGCACGATCTTCCTGGCGGTGTGCCTGCTGCGCGCCTATCGCGGCGACTTCACGCCGAAGCAGCATCTCGGCTTCGAGTTCGCGGCCTGGTACTGGCACTTCGTCGACGTGGTCTGGCTCTTCCTCTTCGCCGCCATCTACGTGTGGGGCTTCGGCGGAACCGGCGCGGGTCACTAAGGCCGCTCCGGCAGCAGACGAGAGACGGGGGGCGGCTTCGGGCCGCCCTTCGCTTTTCAGGGCTGCGGCACCATCTGTCAGGCATTCGCTTCCCGGACCGGGAGGCTCTTCAGGAAGGTTAGAAATCGTGGCCCAGGATCCTTCGGCCCCTTCCCCCATCGCCACCGGCCTCAAAGGGCTTTGCCCCCGCTGCGGCAAGGGACATCTGTTCAAGGGCTTCCTGTCGGTGCGCCCCTCCTGCGAGGTCTGCGGCCTCGATTTCGCCTTCGCCGATTCGGGCGACGGTCCGGCCTTCTTCGTCATGTCCATCGTGGGCATCGTGGTGGTGGCGCTGGCACTGTGGGTCGAGTTCGCCTACGAGCCGCCGATCTGGCTCCACCTGGTCATGTGGTTCGCCCTCAGCGGCATCCTGAGCCTCCTGCTGGTGCGGCCTTCCAAGGGCATCCTCATCGCCCTGCAATATCACCACAAGGCCGAGGAAGGGCGCATTCAGAAGTGACCAGCCCTGCCGCCCCCCGAAGCGCGCGCTCCCTGATCCTCCCGGGCGTCGCGGCCCTCGTCGCCTTCGCAATTCTGATCGGCCTCGGCACCTGGCAGCTCCAGCGCAAGGCCTGGAAGGAAAGCCTGATCGCCCAGATCGAGGCCCATTCCCATGGAGAGCCCGGCGCCATCGTTCCCCCGTCCGACTGGAGCACCTGGCGCGCGCAGGACGACGAGTTCCGGCGGGTTCGGGTGACGGGCACCTTCCTGCACCGGTTCGAGGCGCCGGTCTACGGCCTCGCGCCCGCCCAGCGGGGCGCACCGGTCCAGGGCTATTACCTGATGACGCCGCTCCGGCTGCCGGACGGCGCCATCGTCATGGTCAATCGCGGCTTTGTCCCGACCGAGCTTCGCGATCCCGCCACGCGCCCCCAGAGCCAGCCCGAGGGAGAGGTGACCGTGACCGGCCTCGTGCGCGCGCCCGAGGAGCGCAATCCCTTCACCCCGGAGGACGACCCGGCGGGCAATCGCTGGTTCGCCCGCGACCCGGCCTCCATCGCCCGCGCGCATAGCCTGGAGCAGGTCGCGCCCTTCTACGTGGAGGCCGACGCCACCCCCAATCCCGGCGAGTGGCCCAAGGGCGGGCAGATCCGCCTCGAGCTCCCCAACAACCATCTCCAATACGCCGTCACCTGGTATGGGATCGCGCTCACCCTCGTCGGCGTCTTCATCGCCTTCGCCTGGCAGCGCCTCAGGCCCCCGGGCTCAGGCGAGCTGAAATAGGACGAAGAAGCCGAAACCCAGGATGATCAGCCCGGCGCTGACCACCTTGGCGACGAACAGCCCCTTGAGGAGCCGTTGCGCCTCGGCGCGGCGCTCCGCCCTCTCGGCCCGGCTCATGCCCTCCTGCGCCCTGAGCTGCTGGGCATAGAGCGAGGTCGTCATGTAGTTGCTCACCGCGCCGTCCTTCTCCAGCTCGATGCGCTGGGCCATGACGCCGATGACGAGGCCGAGAACCCCCAGCCCCAGAAAGCCTGCGAGCAGGAACGCGCCGAGGGCGACGCCGGCCAGCACGGCCACCAGGAACGGCAGCAGAACCCAATCGATTCGTGTCATTCGCATCGGCTCACCTCGGATGGTCGGCGGCAGCTTGGCTTCAGGACCGAAAGCCTATACCATGTGGCCCATGTTCGCCCTTCTTATGACCGCAACCCATCTCATGACGCGCCTGGCAGGGCGTGCGGGATCGGCTTTGCGCATCTGAGAGCGTGAACATTCCCCAAGCCCTGCGGAGTCGAGCAGGGCTTGAAGCATCCGTTCGCCTCCGCCTTTTCCCAGGAGAGCGACATGGACCAGCCCCCTCCCCCTTCCGAACCGCCCAGTGCGGATTCCATCCTGATCAGGGCCACCCGCCCCGGCGACAGCGAGCAGATCGCCGCGCTTTCGTGCCTGCCCGGCTACCGGTTCGGCACGCTGCGCCTGCCGCACCAGACGCCCGAGGAGACCCGGAAATGGATCGAGAACCGGTCCCCCGGCGATATCGGCCTCGTGGCCGTGCATGAGGATCGCATCGTCGGCAATGGCGGCCTCAGCCGGTTTCAGGGACGGCGCGCCCACGCCGCAGGGATCGGCATGGGGGTCCACGACGACTGGTGCGGCCGCGGCATCGGCACGAAGCTCCTGCGGGAACTGCTGAGCATCGCCGACAACTGGCTCGACCTGAGGCGGATCGAGCTCACGGTCTATGTGGACAACGTCCCGGCCATCGCCCTCTACGAGCGCTGCGGCTTCGTGATCGAGGGCACGCACCGCGCCTATGCGTTCCGGGACGGCGCCTATGTGGATGCCTATGCCATGGGGAGGGTAAAACCATGAGCCCTGCGGCCCCATGCAGCTTGCCGTCGCCCGCCGCGGCTCCTAATGTCCGGCCAAATTTCAGGAGATCGACCGTGCTCCACGTCTCGACCCGGGGGGAAGCCCCGGCGCTCGGCTTTTCCGATGCCCTTCTGGCCGGCCTCGCCCGGGACGGCGGCCTCTACATGCCGCAATCCTGGCCGAGCCTTTCGGCCGACGCGATCCAGGGCTTTGCCGGCCAGCCCTATGCGGAGGTGGCCAAGGCGGTCCTGAACCCGCTCGTGGACGGCGACATCCCGAAGGCCGATCTCGACCGCATGATCGAGGAGGCCTACGCCACCTTCCGTCACGCGGCGGTGTGCCCGCTCAACCAGATCGGCGACAACCTCTTCGCGCTCGAGCTCTTCCACGGCCCGACCCTCGCCTTCAAGGACGTGGCGATGCAGCTCCTCGGCCGCCTCATGGACCATGTCCTGAAGGCCCGCGGCGCCCGCGCCACCATCGTGGGCGCCACCTCGGGCGATACGGGAAGCGCGGCGGTCGAAGCCTTCAAGGGGCTGGAACAGGTCGACATCTTCATTCTCTACCCGCATGGCCGCGTCTCCGACGTGCAGCGGCGGCAGATGACGACCGTCGCCTCGCCCAACGTCCACGCGCTTGCGGTGGAGGGCACCTTCGACGACTGCCAGTCCATGGTGAAGGGCATGTTCAACCATGCCCGCTTCCGCGACGAGCTTCAGCTGTCCGGCGTGAACTCCATCAACTGGGCCCGCGTCGCCGCACAGGCGGTCTATTACTTCACCGCCGCCGTGAGCCTCGGCGCACCCCATCGTCCGGTTTCCTTCTCGGTCCCGACGGGCAATTTCGGCGACATTCTCGCCGGCTGGGTCGCCAAGCGCATGGGCCTGCCCATCGAGCGCCTGATGATCGGCACCAACGCCAACGACATCCTGGCCCGCACCCTTCAGTCCGGCGCCTACGAGATCAAGGGCGTGCAGCCCACCGCCTCGCCCTCCATGGACATCCAGATCTCGTCCAATTTCGAGCGTCTGCTGTTCGAGGCCTACGGCCGCGACGCGGGCGCGATCCGGCGCCTGATGGCGAACCTTTTCCAGTCCAAGGCCTTCCTGGTCGATGCGGAGCCCCTCGCCCGCATCCGCGAGGAGTTCTCGGCCCTGGCCGTGGACGAGTCCGCGGTCGCGGCGGAGATGGCAGAAACCTACAGGACCACGGATTACGTGCTCGATCCGCACACGGCGGTCGGGACCCGCGCCGGCCGCGCGCTGCTGCGGGACCGGCCCGACATTCCCGTCGTCGCCCTCTCCACGGCGCATCCGGCCAAGTTCCCCGATGCGGTCGAGCGCGCCACCGGCATCCGCCCCGCCCTCCCGCCGCACATGGCCGATCTCATGGAGCGGAAGGAGAGCTTCACGGTGCTTCCCAACGATCAGGGTGCGGTCGAGCATTTCATCCGCGAACGCGCCCGAGCCGTCAAAGGCGTTGCCGCATGAATCATCACTTCGTCCGCGAGAAGCGGATCGACATTACCCAGCTCGCCAACGGCCTGACCATCGCCACCGAGCGGATGCCCGAGATCGCGACCGCGACCCTCGGCATCTGGGTCGGCACCGGCTCGCGTCACGAGATGGCGCACGAGCACGGCCTGTCGCATCTGATCGAGCATATGGCGTTCAAGGGCACGACCCGCCGTTCGGCCCGCCAGATCGCGGAGGACATCGAGAACGTGGGCGGCGACATCAACGCCGCCACCAGCGTCGAATATACCAGCTACACCGCGCGGGTGCTGGGCGAGAACGTGGACGTCGCCCTCGACGTGCTCGGCGACATCCTCATCAACTCGGTCTTCGATTCCCTGGAGCTCGCCCGCGAGAAGGGCGTCATCCTGCAGGAATACGCCGCCGTCGAGGACACGCCGGACGACCTCGTCTACGACGCCTTCATGGAAACGGCCTATGCCGGGCAGCCCCTCGGCCGCCCGATCCTCGGCACGCCGGACACGATCAAGAGCTTCGACGAGGAGACCATCCGCACCTTCCTGGCGCGGGAATACGCGCCGGGCAAGATGGTGCTGGCGGCCGCCGGCAACGTGGACCACGCCCGCATCGTCGAGGCGGCGGAGCGCCTGTTCGGCGCCATGCCGGCCGTCGAGGTCCACGAACCCGAAGCCGGTCATTATTCGGGCGGCGAGCGGCGCATTTCGCGCAAGCTCGAACAGGCCAACATCGTTCTCGGGCTGCCCGGCCTGTCCTTCAAGGATCCCGGCTATTACGCCGCCCATCTCTTCGCCCACATCCTCGGCGGCGGCCTGACCTCGCGCCTCTGGCACGAGGTGCGGGAGAGCCGGGGGCTCGCCTATTCCATCGATTCCTTCCACTGGCCCTTCTCCGATACCGGCCTCTTCGGCATCGGAGCCGGAACCGCGGGATCGGACGTGGCCGAGCTCATGACCGTCACCCTCGACACCATGCGCCAGGCGACGCAGGACATCAGCGACATCGAGATGACCCGCGCCAAGGCGCAGATGAAGGTGGCGCTCCTGACCGCACTGGAGACTCCCGGCGGGCGCATCGAGCGCATCGCGCGCCAGCTCCTCTCGTGGGGTCGCGTGGTGCCGAGTGACGAGATCGTGCTGAAGGTCGACGCCCTGACGGCGGACCATGTCCGCCAGGCGGGACAGCGCCTGCTGCAGGGCGCCCCGACCGTCGCGGCAATCGGCCCCATCAGGCGCCTGCCCTCCCTGGAGCGCATCGCCGCGGGTCTCCGCGGCTGACGCTTTTCGGCCGCGCAGCCTTCCCCAAGGTCAGGCTTGCCGCTCCTCAATCCCGCCGCAAAGTGGCCCCATGGCCGCTGGCACAAACCCACCTGAGTCTTGCGGACAAGTCGGGCCGAGCCTCGACTTCGCCTTGCCCTCGAGCCTCCTGACCGGTACCAATTCTGTTCCATTGTTGTCGTACCGGACGAAAGACCGAAGCGTTGCGGATCGTTTCTTTCGCCATAACCTTCCTTTTGGCGACATTCCTGTGTCTCGCCTGGACTGCGGACGGCCAGGCCGTCGAGTCCGTGCGCGTGGACCCGAAAACCAAGGCTGTCGATCTCACCCCGATGATCGAGCGCTATCGCTCGGACGGGGACGAGATCCGCATTTCCACGGCCCCCGGCCGTGACGGCATCGTGCGCCGCATCGCCGTGAAGGCGCGCGAAGCGGGCACGCGTCCCGACTGGATCGTGTTCGCGCTCACCAACGACACGGACGAGCAGGTGGATCGCCTTCTCGTCGCGCCCCATTTCCGGCTCACCGGATCGGGCGTGATCTGGCCCGATCTCGGCTCGTCGCGGATCGCGGCGATCACCGCGAGCCAGGGCATCCGGCCCGACCGCGAGGACAGCGCGGATGCGGACATCTTCCTGATCACCCTCGATCCCGGCACCACGGTGACCTTCGTCGCCGAGCTGCGCTCGACCGAGCTGCCGCAGCTCCATCTGTGGGATGCCGACGCCTACAAGGAGCGGGTCAACGGACTCACCCTCTACAAGGGCATCATCATCGGCATCGCGGGCCTGCTCGCCCTGTTCCTGACCATCATCTTCGTGGTGAAGGGCGCCCTGATCTTCCCGGCGGCGGCGGCGCTGGCCTGGGCGGTCCTGGCCTATGCCTGCATCGATTTCGGCTTCTTCCAGCGCGTCTTCCCCATCGCGGAGACCACCGAGCAGATCTACCGTGCCGGTGCGGAAGCGGTGCTCGCCGCCACGCTTCTGGTCTTCCTCTTCGCCTATCTCAACCTCAACCGCTGGCATGTGCGCTACAGCCACGTCACGGCCTTCTGGCTCGTCTTCCTGGGCGCCCTGATCGGCCTTGCCATCATCGATCCCCCGGTGGCGTCGGGGGTGGCGCGCATTTCCATTGCAGCGGTGGCGGCCATCGGCTTCGTGCTCGTCATTCATCTGGCGACGCACGGTTACGACCGGGCCGTGATGCTCGTGCCGACCTGGCTCCTTCTCATCGCCTGGGTGGTGGCGGCGAGCTTCACGGTGATGGGGCAGCTCCCCTCCGATCTCGTGCCCCCGGCCCTCGTCGGCGGTCTCGTGCTCATCGTCATGCTGATCGGCTTCACGGTCATGCAGCACGCCTTCGCGGGCGGCGCGTTCGGGCAGGGCTTCGTCAACGATACCGAGCGCCGGGCCCTGGCGCTCGAAGGCGCCGGCGACGTGGTGTTCGACTGGGACGTCGCGTCCGACAAGATCTTCGTCAGCCCCGAGGTGGAGCATCATCTGGGGCTCAAGCGCGGCTCCCTGGAGGGTCCCGCCTCCGCCTGGCTCGACCTGATCCATCCGTTCGACAAGGACCGCTACATGGCGTGTCTGGATGCGGTCATCGAGCAGCGGCGCGGCCGCCTGTGCCAGGACTTCCGCCTGCGCTCCGCCTCCGGCACGCACCATTGGTTCCGGCTCAAGGCCCGGCCGGTGATCGGGTCTGACGGCGAGGTGCTCCGCATCGTCGGCACCCTTGCGGACGTCACCGATTCGAAGACGGCCGAGGAGCGCCTGCTCTACGATGCGGTGCACGACAACCTGACGAGACTGCCGAACCGGCAGCTCTTCTACGACCGCCTGGAGGCCGCCCTCACCTTCGCGAGCCAGGACGATTCCCTACGCCCGACGGTGCTCGTCATCGACGTCGACAAGCTCAAGAACATCAACGAGGCCGTGGGCTACGCGGCGGGGGATTCCATTCTTCTCACCCTGTCCCGGCGGCTCGGGCGGCTGCTCAAGCCGCAGGACACCCTGGCGCGGATCGCCGGTGACGAATTCGCCATGATCCTGCTCTCGGAGCGGGAGCCTGACCGCATCATCGCCTTCGCCGACATGGTCCGGCGCACGGTGACGACGGCCGTGACCTATGCGGAGCGCGAAATCTTCCTCACGGCCTCCATCGGCATCGCACTGCACGATCCGCAGATCGCCGCGCGGCGCGAGGAGGTGCTTCGGAACGCCCAAATCGCGATGGCCCATGCCAAGCGCCACGGCGGCGACCGGATCGAGGTCTTCCGCCCGACCATGCGCTCGGATCGCAGCGACCGCTTCACCATGCAGACCGACCTGGGCCGGGCGCTCGACCGCAACGAGATGAAGGTGCTCTTCAAGCCCATCGTCCGCCTGGAGGACCGCACCATCGCGGGCTTCGAATCGATGCTGCGCTGGGATCACCCGCGGCTGGGCCGGATGGGGCCGGAGGACTTCCTGTCGATCGCGGAAGAGACGGGGCTCATCGTCAATCTCAGCTTCTTCCTTCTCGAGCAGACGGCTCGGGAGCTGGCGGCGTGGCAGAACGCCCTGGAGGTCGATCCGCCGATCTTCGCCTCGGTCAACATGTCGAGCCACCTGCTCCTGCGGCACGATCTCCTGCAGGACGTGAAGGCGGTCATCACCCGCACGGGGGTTCTTCCGGGCTCCCTGAAGATCGAGATGACCGAGAGCCTGATCATGGAGAATCCGGAATACTCGGCCCAGATGCTGACCCGCCTCAGGGATCTGGGCGCCGGCCTCTCCCTCGACGACTTCGGCACGGGGTATTCCGCCCTCTCCTACCTGCTGCGCTTCCCCTTCGACACGATCAAGGTGGACGAGTCCTTCGTGCGCCAGATGGCGGGGGGCAAGCCCGTGATCCTGCGGTCGATCGTCAAGATGGCGCACGAACTCGGCATGGAGATCGTGGCGGAGGGCGCGGAGACGGAATCGGAAGCCATCGAGCTCTACCAGCTCGGCTGCGAATATGCGCAGGGTCCCGTCTTCGGGGAGCCCATGTCCATGCTGCAGGCGCGCCAGCTCGTCGGCGCGGCGCCGGAAGCGGCTTAAGGGGCGAGAGCCTCAGGCGTGGCCGGCCTGCATGGAGAGCATGGCCGGCTCGATGCCGATCTTGCGCAGGGCCATCTCGTAGCGGGTATCGACGGAGGTCTTGAAGATCAGCTCCGCATCAGCCGGACAGTTGAGCCAGCCGTTCGACTGGATTTCTAGTTCGAGCTGTCCCGCGCCCCACCCCGCATAGCCGAGCGCCAGCACGGCGTTCTCGGGGCCGTCCCCCCGGGCGATGGCCCGCAGGATATCCACCGTGGCGGTCAGGCAGACGCTGTCGTCGATGGGCAGGGTGGACTGGGCAATGTGGTAATCGGGCGAGTGGAGCACGAAGCCGCGGCTTGTCTCGACGGGTCCGCCCATGAGCACCTGCATCTGGCCGACCTTTTCCGGCAGGCGGATGCGCTCCATGTCGGGGATGATTTCGAGCTGAACCAGGAGATCGGGAACGTTGACGTTGGCGGCAGGCCTGTTGAGCATGATGCCCATGGCCCCTTCGGCCGAATGGGCGCAGACATAGATGACAGCCCTTGAGAAGCGCTCGTCCGTCATTCCCGGCATGGCCACCAGCAACTGGCCGTCGAGGTAGCTGGAACCGGCATTGAAGGTAGTGGACTGTATCATATCTCGACTTCTGCCTTGCCAGGCCCGCAGCCCGATCACAGGATCGTGGATGGCATGCCCGAAGATAAACCGCATAAGGGAAGCGCGTCAGGAGGGCGTCAGTTCCATGCCAATCATGTTACGTACCGTTCCGGCGGCCATTTTTTTGATCTTGGCCGTTTTTCCGGCTTTCGCCCAGCCCCCGGCATCGTCCTCATGGGTTCAGGGTCTGCACTCCCGGGCGCGCCTGATTTCCGGAGAGACCGAAGGCGGCCGTCACCTGGCAGGCATCGAGATCGCCCTGGATTCGGGCTACAAGACCTATTGGAGGACGCCCGGCGATTCCGGATTGCCCCCGCGCTTCGACTGGGCGGGCTCGGAGAACGTCGCCGACGTGGAGATCCGCTGGCCGGCCCCCTCCCGCCACGAGGATCCGGGTGGCGTCTCCTACGTCTACGAGGATTCGGTCGTCCTGCCGGTCCTGGTGACGCCCAAGGAGGCAGGCAAGCCCGTCACGCTCGCCCTTTCCGCCGATTACGGCATCTGCAAGGACATCTGCATTCCCGCCCATGCGGAGATGAAGGCCACGCTCTCCGGCAAAGGACCGCATCAGGCGGACATCGCCAAGGCGCTGGCGGAGGTGCCGCGGCCTCAGGCCCTGGGAGCCAAGAGCGAGATCGCGGTGGAGAGCATCGAGCGGGTCGCACAGGACCAGCCCACCTTTCGGGTGACGGTCCGGGCTCCCGCGGGAACCAAGCCCGCCCTTTTCCCGGAGGCTCCCGAGAACTGGTATCTTTCGGCTTCGGAGCCCGACGACGCCAATCGCGTCACGGTGACGGTGGAGGACAGGCCGAAGGAGGCCTCCGGCCCCGTTCCGGTCCGGCTCACCCTGGTGGCCGGCGGGAAGGCGATCGAGACGCAAGTGAGCCTCGACGCCGGGCAACAGCCACGCTAGTGAGAAGGCAGCCCCTCGGCACAGTGTTGGAGAACTGCCTATGACGATTCAGATTGGAGAAAGTCTGCCCCAGGCCACGTTCCGCGTGATGACGCCGGACGGACCCGTGGCCAAGACCACGGATGATCTCTTCAAGGGCCGCAAGGTCGTTCTCGTGGCCGTGCCGGGCGCTTTCACGCCGACCTGCCACCGCAACCACCTCCCGGGTTACGTGGAGAAGAAGGACGAGATCATGGCGAAGGGCGTCGACGCCATTCTCGTGACCTCGGTCAACGACGTGTTCGTGATGGATGCCTGGGCGAAATCGAGCGGCGCGGACGGGATCGAGTTCGTGGCGGACGGCAACGGCGACTTCGCCAAGGCTCTCGGCCTCTCCATGGACGGCACCGGCTTCGGCCTCGGCGTGCGCTCCCAGCGCTATTCCATGCTCGTCGAGGACGGCGTGGTGAAGGCGCTGAACGTGGAGGACGCCCCCTCGAAGGCCCAGGTCTCCGGCGCGGAGAACCTGCTCAAGGACCTCTGATCCGGCATTTTCATGCAGGATGGCCGTCGCTCAGTCGGATGCGAGCGACGGCTTCGGGGCACCGCCATTGCCCTTCTTGAACGGCCGCATGGCCGCGACGGCGAGTTCGTCGACCCGGATGTTGATCGGGTCGTCCGCGTGGCCCTTCACCCAGTGCCAGGAGACCTGATGGCGGGACGCCGCCTCGTCGAGGGCGCGCCACAGATCCTCGTTCTTCACCGGCTTGTTGTCGGCGGTGCGCCAGCCGCGCCGCTTCCAGTTGTGCATCCAGGACGTGATGCCCTGGCGCACATACTGCGAATCCGTAAAGAGTTCGACCGTGCAGGGGCGCTTGAGGGCGTTCAGCCCTTCGATGGCCGCGCGGATCTCCATGCGGTTGTTGGTCGTGAACGCCTCTCCGCCGGAGATTTCCTTCTCGCTTCCCCTGAAGGACAGGATGGCGGCCCAGCCGCCCGGGCCCGGATTGCCCGAGCAGGCGCCGTCCGTATAGATCACCACGCGCTCTGCCCCGCTCATGCGTCGAGCCCGTATTCCCGCGCATGGCGGACATGGCGGTGGAAATTGAGCTTACGGTCGTATTCCAGCGGATCCTTGGGCTTCACCAGCGCCCCGGGCGGCACGTTGAGCCAGTCCACGAGGCGGGTCAGCATGAAGCGCAGGGCCGAGCCGCGGCAGAGGATCGGCAGGGCCTCGATCTCGGCGGGCTCCAGCGGACGCACCGCCCGATAGCCCGCCAGCAGGGCGCGCCCCTTGGTCAGGTTGTAGGATCCGTCGGCCTCGAAGCACCAGGCATTGAGGCAGATCGCGACGTCATAGGCGAAGGCATCCGTGCAGGCGAAGTAGAAGTCGATCAGCCCCGAGACCTCGGGACCGATGAAGAACACGTTGTCGGTGAACAGGTCCGCATGGATGATGCCGGTGGGAAGCCCGCCCGGCCATGCGCCCGTCAGGTAGTCGAGCTCGCGCCGGGTCCGCTCGGCGAGCCGGTCCGAGACCGTGTCCGCCTGCGCCTCGGCCTGCGCGAAGAGCGGCGCCCAACTGTCCAGGGACAGGGCGTTGGGCCGGGTCATCCCGAAATCCTCGCCCGCCAGATGCAGCTTGGCCAGGGCTCCCCCCAGGGCGGCGCAGTGCTGGGCCGTGGGGCGGCGGATCGCGATGCCGTCGAGGAAGGTGATGATGACCGCGGGCCGGCCCGCGAGTCGGCCGAGAGACTCGCCCTGGCGGTTCACGACCGGCAGCGGGCAGTTCAGGCCCTTGCGGGCCAGATGCTGCATGAGCGCCAGGAAGAACGGCAGATCCGCCTCCCGCACTCGCTTCTCGTAGAGGGTCAGGATGTAGGAGCCCGCCGTCGTGTGCAGGAAATAGTTGGTGTTCTCCACGCCCTCGGCGATGCCCTTGTAGGACAGGACGGTGCCGATGTCGTAGGTGGCGAGGAAAGCGGACAGCTCCTCGTCGTTCACTTCGGTATAGACAGCCACTCTTTACTCCGCCGCGTGCTCGCGAAGCTCGCGAGGCAGAGGAAAGAAGACGCTCTCATCCGCCGTCGAAACGCTTTCCACCGACACTTCGTAACGCTGGGCGAAGGCGTCGATGATCTCCTCCACCAGAATTTCGGGAGCCGAGGCCCCCGCCGTGATGCCCAGGCTCCGGATGTTGCCGAACAGGGCCCAGTCGATGTCCTCGGCCCGCAGGATGAGGCGCACCAGCGGGCATCCCTCCCGCTCGGCCACCTCGCGCAGGCGCTGCGAATTCGAGGAATTCGGCGAGCCGACCACGATCATCGCGTCCACGGAAGGCGCCACCCTCTTGACCGCGCCCTGGCGGTTGGTGGTGGCGTAACAGATGTCCTCCTTGTGGGGTCCCACGATGGAGGGGAACCGCGCCTTCAGGGCATCCACCATGTCCTGGGTGTCGTCGACCGACAGGGTCGTCTGGGTGACGAAGGCCAGATTGTTCTCGTCGGCGGGCTGGAGGCGGGCGATGTCGTCGACGGTCTCGACCAGGGTCGCGGCGCCCTCGGGTAGCTGCCCCATGGTGCCGACGACCTCCGGATGCCCCGCATGGCCGATCAGGATGATGTGCCGGCCGCGCTTGTGATGGACCTGGGCCTCCCGGTGGACCTTGGTGACCAGCGGACAGGTGGCGTCAATGGCGAACAGCCTGCGGGCCAGCGCCGCTTCGGGAACCGATTTGGGAACGCCGTGGGCCGAGAAGATCACCCGGGCGTCGCCGTCGGGGATCTCGTCGAGTTCCCGAACGAAGACGGCGCCCTTCCGCTTCAGGTTTTCCACCACGTACTTGTTGTGAACGATCTCGTGGCGGACGAAGACCGGCGCGCCATAGATCGACAGCGCCTTCTCGACGGCATCGATGGCACGCACGACACCGGCGCAGAACCCGCGCGGTGCGCAAAGAAGAATATCGAGAGGCGGCTTGGTCATGATGCGGCGATGTGGCGAGAGCAGAGCCCTCCTGTCAAGCGGGAGCGACGCTTATTCGCGGCCGACGCCGCCTGCAAGAAACGCTCGCTCTTCCGGAAAAGACTCCCTAGAAAGGAAGCGTCAAGTCGCACCTCCCGATGACCGATGGCAAACGCAGCCTCCCACGTCAGCTTTCTCCCACCCATTCTGACCTTCTGCGGGGCTGCGGCGGTGGCTGTCCCCCTGTTCAGGCTCCTGGGCCTGAGCGCCGTCCTCGGCTATCTCGCCGCGGGGGTCGTCATCGGCCCTTCGGGCCTGGCACTGGTAGGGGATCCTCAGACCCTGGTCACGGTCGCGGAACTCGGAGTCGTGCTCCTCCTGTTCATCATCGGGCTCGAGCTCAAGCTTTCCCATCTCTGGTCGATGAAGAGGGACATCCTGGGGCTCGGCTTCGCGCAGCTGGCGATCACCGCACTCTGCCTGGGAGGCGCGGCGCTCTATATCGGCTTCTCGCCCCATGCCGCCTTTGCCACCGGCATCGCGGTCGCGCTCTCCGCAACCGCCATCGCGCTGCAGATGCTGGGCGAACGCAACGATCTTCAGACGCCCTACGGCCAGCGCTCCTTCGCGATCCTGCTCTTCCAGGACATCTCGGTCGTGCCGATCCTGGCGCTTCTGCCCCTCCTGGCCTCCGGCACCGGCGAGGTCCAGCATGAAAGCCTCTCCGACCGCCTGTTCGCCCTGGCCGAGGCCGTCGCCGCCATCGCCGCGGTCGTGCTGATCGGCCGCTACGGGCTGAACCCGTTCTTCCGCGTGCTCGCGCGCAGCGGCGCCCGCGAGGTGATGACCGCCTCCGCCCTCCTCGTCGTGCTGGGCGCGGCCCTGCTCATGGAGGAAGTCGGCCTGTCGATGGCGATGGGCGCCTTTCTGGCCGGGCTTCTCCTGGCCGAGTCGAACTTCCGCCACCAGCTCGAGGCGGATATCGAGCCGTTCCGGGGCATGCTGCTGGGCCTGTTCTTCATCAGCGTCGGCATGACCATCGACCTCGCCCTCGTCGGCCGGCAATGGGTTCTGTTGGCGATCGCGGCTCCGACGGTGATCCTCGCCAAGACGTTCATCATCGCCGTCCTGTCGAGGCTGTTCGGCGCCACTTGGCGCGACGGCCTGCGGTCGGGCGTTCTGCTCTGCCCGGCGGGCGAATTCGCCTTCGTGCTCCTCCCCGTCGCGGCGGGGCTTGGTCTCATGGAACCGGAGGAGGCGCAGCTCGTGACGGCCCTGGCCGCCGTCACCATGCTGCTCGGCCCCATCGTCTCGACCCTGGTCGAGAAAATGCTGGAAAGGCGCGGCGGCGAGGCCGGGCCCGGGCTGGCGGACCCGCAGGGGCATGAAGGCGAGTTCGAGAGCCGCGTCCTCGTGATCGGCTTCGGCCGCTTCGGGCAGATCGTGAACCAGGTTCTTCTGGGCCAAGGTGTTCCGGCAACCGTCATCGACAAGGATGTGGAACGCATCCGCGATGCGGGCCGTTTCGGCCTCAAGGTCTATTACGGGGACGGCGCGCGCCTCGACGTGCTGCGCGCGGCGGGAGCCGAGAAGGCGGAAATGATCTGCGTCTGCACGGACGACCCTGAGGTGACGCTCAAGATCGTCGAGATCATCCACGAGAATTTCGGGAATGCCCGCAGCTTCGTGCGCGCCTACGACCGGATCCATGCGGTCGAGCTGATGAAGCACGACGTCGACTACCAGGTCAGGGAAGTCTTCGAATCCGCGATTGCCTTCGGCCGGGCCGCCCTCGAAGAGCTCGGGACGCCGCCCGAGATCGCCGCGGGAACCGCCGACGACATTCGCAAGCGCGACATCGCCCGGCTCGTCCTGCAGAAAGCCAGTGGCGCGATGGGCGGCGCGGAACTCGTCGTCGGGGCCAAGATCGCCCCCGAGCCTCTCCTGGCTCCCGCCGGGAAGGCTCGCGCGCTCAGCGAGGAAACGAGAGACATTCTCGGCGAAGGAGTCTTCTGATGGACGCCTCCCCTGCGGGGAAAACCGCGGACGATCAGGCGGCGCTCCCTCGCTTCGTCGCAGGCTCCACCATGCGCCACGTTCTCGTGATGACGGGAACCGGGACAGCGGGCCTGATCGCGATCTTCGTCGTCGATCTCGTTTCTCTTCTCTACATCTCGTGGTTGGGGGATCCGAGTCTGACGGCGGGCGTCGGCCTTGCCACCGTGGTCATGTTCTTCACCATATCGATCAATGTGGGGCTGATGATCCCCATCGGCGCGCTCGTGTCGCGCGCCCTGGGGGCGAGGCGCCGGGAGGACGCCTGCCGTCTGGCCTCGTCCTGCACCGTTCTCATGGCCGTCGTCGCCGCCGTCGTCAGCGCGGTCGCCCTGCCGCTGCTCCCGTGGGTCCTGAAGCTTCTCGGGGCAACCGACCTGACCTATCGCGTCGCCCACGGCTTTCTCTGGATCGTGCTGCCCACCAATGTGCTGATGGCCATCGGCATGGCCCTCTCTACCGTCCTGCGCGCAGCCGGCGATGCCAAGCGCAGCATGTATGCCACGCTTTCGGTCGCGGCCGTCACGGTCGTGCTCGATCCGATCCTGATCTTCGGCCTCGGGCTCAAGGCTAATGGCGCAGCGCTCACCATCGGTATCGCGCGGGTGGTCTATATCGCTGTCGCCTACGGCTATGTCACCCGGTTCCACAACCTGATCGCAAAGCCGCAGGTGAAGAGCATCATGGCCGATGCGAAGCCTTTCTTCGCCATCGCCGTGCCGGCCATCCTGACCAATATCGCGGCCCCCGTGGCGAACGCCTTCTTCACGAGCATCATGGCCCGCTTCGGCGACCAGGCCATCGCAGCATCGGCCATCATCGACCGGGTGACGCCCGTCGCCTTCGGCGGCCTGTTCGCCCTGGCCGGGGCGATCGGCCCGGTTCTCGGCCAGAACTGGGGCGCGCATCGCTACGACAGAATGCGGCAGACGCTGAAGGATTCGCTCACCTTCATGACCGTCTATGTCGGTTGCGTGTGGCTTCTCCTCTACCTCGTGCGCGTACCGATCACCCAAGCCTTCCATGCCGAGGAGCTGACCGCCGAAATCGTCCAGTATTTCTGCGTGCTCAGCGGATTCATCTGGTATTTCGTCGGTCTCGTCTTCGTGGCGAACGCCTCGTTCAACAATCTCGGCTTTCCCCTGTTCTCGACATTCTTCAACTGGGGCCGCGCGACCCTGGGCATGATCCCCTTCGCCTATTTCGGCGCCGAGATCGGGGGGCCCATCGGCGCCCTGGTGGGCATCGGCCTCGGCTCCATCGCATTCGGGATTGCGGCCATCGTCACTGCGTTCTGGACAATCCGACGTCTGGAGAGGCAAGCTAGCCGGCCCTTGTAATCGGCAAGGCCGGGGCGAGCGCCCGGAAGGAGCCTGCGATGTTCAACTGGTTCGATCTGATGCGCCAGGCCCAGACGAGTGCGGGCTTCGACATGCTGGCGCGGCAATATCACCTCTCGGGCGATCAGACTCAGAGAGCCATGGCGGCCCTGCTGCCGGCCTTCGCCATGGGACTGCAGCATGCGGCCTCGCCCAACGATCCAAGCCGGTTCATGCAGACGATGATGAGCAACGCCTACCAGAATTTCTGGCAGGGCGCGGGGCAATCCTTCTCCGCCCAGGCGCAGCAAGAGGGAAGACGGCTGCTCGACCAGCTCTTCGGCTCCGACGACGTGACCCGCCGGGTGGCGCACCAGGCCGCCGACTATGTCGGCGTGAGCGTGGAGACCATGCAGCAGATCCTGCCGCTCATGACCGGGATTCTCGCGGGCGGGATGTATCAGTGGATGGCGCATCAGGGCCGCGCCTTTCAGGCCGCCGCCACGCCGCAGCAGCAAGGGAGAGAAAACCCGGCCGATCCGTGGGCGCAGCTCTGGGCGATCTGGATGAATGCGGCGACGCCGGAGAAGAAGCCGGCCGCCAACCCGTTCGAGGAGATGATGGCCGGTTTCATGCAGCAGCCGGCCCCTCCCCCACCGGACCCGGCGCCATCGGCCGCGCCGTGGGACGACATGATGGAGAAGGGACGCGATATGCAGAGGCAGTATCTCGCGTCCCTCCAGTCAATTTTCGAGGATGCTTCGAAGCCTCCTGAAAAATAGCCTCAGGCGCAGGCCTGCTCGGGACGCGTCACCGTCGGCACCACAGGTCGGCGTGAAGGCTTCGGCCGTTCGGACCGAGCCTGCCGCTCCATGGATTGAACCAGAACCACGGACGGGTTGCGGAGCAGCGACTTCGACAATGCGCCCTGCACGTCGTCCCGGGTGAGGCCGATATCCTTCAGGAGCCGGTCGTCGAGATCCGTCAGCGCCTTGATCTCCTGGCGGTGCCGCACGTTCTTGACGAGGTTGCCGACGGCGCGGGAGATCCACTGGACGAGGACCCGCCCGGAGAAGGATGTGGTGGAACCGATGGTCTTGGCCATGGGAATTCTCCTCGCGCTGCATCACGTGACCGCCCTGGAACGGCAGCGAGCGTTCCAGGGGCGTTGCAAGCCCGTT
Source organism: Microvirga lenta (assembly GCF_020532555.1). Classification (GTDB taxonomy): domain Bacteria; phylum Pseudomonadota; class Alphaproteobacteria; order Rhizobiales; family Beijerinckiaceae; genus Microvirga; species Microvirga lenta. Next base: position 176,196 of record NZ_JAJBBR010000005.1, read on the forward strand.
CCAGGGGCGTTCCAGGGATGTTGCAGAAACGTTCCAAGCCGAGAATTCCACCTAACTTATTGAAATATAAGTAGAATTTTTCAGTTTGTATTTTTAGTGTAGCTTGATGATCTCATAACTTGAAACGATTGTTTGAGATATGTATCATCAAAGTCATTGATGATGAGGCTGATCCCATGCACCTTCTCGACATCGACCAGCTGCGGACCTTCGTGGCCATTGCGGATACCGGCTCGTTCACCCGGGCCGCGGAAATCGTGCACAAGACGCAGAGCGCCGTCTCCATGCAGATGAAGCGCCTGGAGGACCGGGTCGGACGCCCGATCTTCGAGCGCGACGGGCGCCTGTCGAAGCTCACCGAGGAGGGCGAGCGCCTGCTCGACTACGCCCGCCGGATCGTGCGCCTGAATGCGGAATGCATGGCCTCCTTCAACGAGAACGAGCTCAGCGGCCGCGTGCGCCTCGGGCTGCCGGATGACTACGCCGACCGCTACCTGCCGGAGATCCTGGCGCGCTTCTCGCGCTCGAACCCCAAGGCCGAGGTGACGGTGATGTGCGAGCCCACGCACAACCTGATCGAGCGCATCCAGCACGGCGACCTGGACCTCGCCATCATCACCCATGTGGACCGGCGCGGCCCCTCGGAGATCGTGCGCATCGAGCAGCTCCTGTGGGTCACCTCCGCCCGCCAAGGGGTGCACGAGGAAATCCCGATTCCCCTGGCGCTCGGCCGGCCCAACTGCGACTGGCGCCACTCGGCCACCGAGGCGCTGGAGAGCGCGGGCCGCGCCTTCCGCATCGCCTATGTGAGCTGGCATTCCACCGCGGTCGGCGCGGCGGTTCTGTCGGGGTTGGCGGTGTCGGTCCTGCCGGAGAGCGCCGTGCGGCCCGGCATGCGCATCCTCGGCCCCTCGGACGGCTTCCCCGCCCTGCCTTCGTGCAAGATCGGCCTGATCCGCGCCCGCGGCGAGGAGAGCCCGCTGGCGGACGCCCTGTGCTTCCACATCAAGCAGTCGCTGGACAATCTCGGCGCCACCCGCACCGTGGTTCCGGCGGCGGCGGAGTAAGGCCTCAGGCCTTGGCGGCCGGCCGGCGCAGGACCAGCACGTTGCCGGTCAGCGCCAGCACCACGCCGAGGACCGCCAGCGGCGTCCAGGCATAGCCCTCGATGGCGGTCGAAACGGCGAGCGCGATGATGGGGAACAGCACCGTCGCGTAGCCCGCCCGCGCCGCGCCGAGGCGCCGCAGCAGGGTGAGGTAGCACGCGAAGGCCAGCACCGAGGCGCCGACGGCGAGATAGACCAGGGAGCCCACGTATCTCACCGTGGGCTCGATGATGAAGGCGTTGCCGCGAACGAGGTTCAGCCCGAGGAGCACCAGCGTGCCGTAGGTCATGCCCCAGGCATTGGCCGAGAGCAGCGGCACGCCCCGGCGCTGCACCACCGTCGACATCATGTTGCCCGAGCAGAAGAACAGGGTGCCGACGACGCACAATCCCAGACCCCACAGGGCGGCGGCGTTGAAGCCCGCTCCCGTGATCTCCGGCCAGAACAGAAGGCCGATTCCGGCAAATCCGATCGCGCCGCCCAGGGCCACCCGCGGCTCCACCTTCTGGCGGAAGAGGACGAAGCCCAGCACCAGGTTGAAGATCGAGGCGAGCGAGAACACCACGGAGAGAAGGCCCGACGGGATCGGGATCGCGCCGTAATAGAAGCAGATGAAGTTGAACGAGAACAGGCAGCACCCGAGCACCGCGAAGCGCAGGTGATCGGCGCCCGAGAAGCGCACCGGCTTTCCGGTGGCGAGCACCCAGCCCCACATGACCAGGGCGGCGAGAACGAAGCGCCACAGCACCGACATCTCCGGCGCCACCACGCCCACCTGCGCCTTCATGCCGATCCAGCTCACGCCCCAGAGCAGGACGGTGGCGACGTAGAGGCCGAAGGTGGTGCCGTCGAACCGGGCCGGGGCCGGCGCGGAGCTCTGGAGGGCGGTGGCGTGGGACATGAAGGCGACCTTGTTGCGAGCCTCCGATCTACGCCGGATCATGCATCAGCACAAATGATGAAATGTCATCGGTTCCGGTTGGAACGCTGATGAAACGTTCCAGCAACGGCCCTGGAATCCCTTGGAATTCCCTGCAACGCCTTGGAACGCCGTTCCAAGGCAACCTTCCCCTGCGGCATATCCATGGGGCAGGAGCGGGATGCGGGAAGCATCGGATGTTATCCACAACCGCAAGCCGGCACATGGTCAGCGCCGCAACCGAAGCTTGACCGGGCCTCCCGCCACGCTATTATGTTCATGTTTTGTACTCACCTGATCATATTTCATTCCTTGCCCATGACCGAACCTGACACATTGCCCAAGCCGACTGAAGATCCGCTCCTTTCGGCGCCTCTCGCGGCTCCCTCCCCGGCCGTTTCGCGGAGGAATGCGACCGCCGCGAAAAGCCCGGAGCTGCGCGAGAAGCTCTCGCCCGCCCGCGTGACGCAGCTGCGCGAACTCGTGGAGGGCACGACGAAATCCTACAAGCGCATCGGCGCGGAGCTGGGCGTGTCGCCCTCCACCATCTCGCGCTACGCGACGGACGGCGAATGGCGCCGCCCGCCCGGGGCCGCCCTTCCCGCCCGCATCGCCCGCCACCGGGACAAGACCACCGAGAAACTCTGGAAGCTCACCGCCCGCCACGTCGAAGCCCTGGAGGAGCAGGATGTCGAGCTGACACGGCGCTCGCTCCAGCCGCTCGCCAGCCTCACCCGCGCCCTCGGTGCCCTCACGCCGGCGAAGATCCCGGTCGCCCCGCTCGAGCCGGAGCACGACGCCTCTCCCGAAAAGCCCACACGCACGATCCACGAGCTTCGGGACGAACTGGCCGCGCATCTCGAGCGGATCGAGCGCGAGGAGGCGGAATACTGGGACCGGCACGCCTGGCATTTCGAGAACGGCGCAGGCATTTGAAATCCGGCCCGCCGCGATGCACGACCATGCCCGATCCTCATCCTGAGGCGCCGCGGAAGCGGGGTTTCGAAGGAGGATCCAGGGCACGCTGGAGACGCCGCGTTCCTCCGCACCGGGGCGCGGGGGCAGTCCGGACGGAACCCGATCGCTGAGGGGGCCGCGTTCGTCTCGGTACGAATCCCAGCCCTGCCCGACTTCGCCGGAAGCGCCACCCTGCTCTCCTCCCCACGGACCTCGGGCTTGCCAGTCGACATCTCGCACCGATGGCGTAACCGGACTCTCCTCCCCCTTGTGGGGAGGAGGTGGAGGTGGGGATGTGAGCGCCACACCGTCATAGGCTATCGCTCACACCCCCACCCTGGCCCTCCCCACAAGGGGGAGGGAATGAGGTCGCGCTGAACACCGCCACATCCACGACGGTCGTAACCAAACTCCACCCTCAACCTGAGGAGCCGCGTCAGCGGCGTCTCGAAGGGGGCTCAGGCAGGCACGGGAAGCACCAGCAGACTCGCCCCGGCGCCTCAGCGCACCGTGACCTGATCCTTGATGCGGGCATAGACCGAACGGTTCAGCACGCGCTTCTTCACGAGATCCTCGACCGAGGCATAGGGACGACCGCGCACGATGGCCTTGCCGATCCGGCCGCCGCCGCGCAGGGAGTTGAGTTCTTCGAGGGAGGCGGCGTTGAGGTCCTTGAGTCCGTCCGCGGGTTCGGGCTCGGGAATGGCGGCCGGCGCGGCGCTGGCCAGAACGGGCGCGGGCTGGGCAGGTTGCGGAGGCGCCGCTGCGACGGGAGGCTCGGGAGGTGCGACGGGGTTGCTGCCCGTGATCTCCGGAACGTCGGCGGGTTCGGTCTCGACCGCCGTCGGCGCCGTCGGAACAGGACCGCCATAGGCGCCGTCCGTCGTTACGGCCGCCACACGCACCGGAGCAGCCGGCTGCGGCGCGGATACCGACACTGTCTCGACCACCCTGGGCGGGGTGGCCGCCGCGACCCTCTCCGGCGCCTTCCCTTCCGGTCCGGGCGGCGGCACGGCCAGCCATCCGGCGAGGAGCACGCTGGTCACCAGAAGGAGGAAGAGGGCCCACAACGAAAGATCGCCCTTGCGACCGCTGGGAGCTTGGGCACGGGAGAGATCGCCAATTCGCATGGAAGTCTCACGGCTATGTCCTTCGGATCGCCTTTGTTAGGCGCGGGATGTGGCGCAGACATGGCAGCCGAAAATCATGCACGGCCCAAAGGTGGATGCCTCCTTCGCACGTGTTCACCGGGGATCACGTCGCTCGCAGTGTCGCCTCGGAGCGCATCCCGACGAGCGGTGGATAACGGGCACCCTCGAAAACGAACAACTTGCAAACGTTATATAGTTTTCGCGAATGTGCCGCACATCGGTCTGTGATGTGCGCCGTCCTTTCCATGCTTCTCTGTCTCGTATCCGGCAAGGCCGCTTCGCAGACCGCCTGGTCTCAGTCGCGCGGGAACGAGTTGCACATCGCCCACGCCGCATCCACGGACCAGCGGGCGATGAGCTTCTCGGAGATCGTCGCTCCGAGCATGGTGTAGAACCTTTTCGCCGGCATGTTGTCGACCAGAAGCTCCCAGCGCACGGCCATCTCCTGTGCGGCGGCGATCTCCGCCATCCGCCGCATCAGCGCGCGGCCGGCGCCAAGCCCGCGGGCCCGTTCGCGCACGTAGAGGTCGTCGAGATTGATGAACTCGCCGCCGCCCCAGATCGAATAGCGGATCATGTAGCTCAAATAACCGACTGCGCCCTCCGCATCCTCGGCGAGCAGAACCCTGAAGCGCGGCGCGGGACCGAAGCCGTGCTCGCGCAGCCGCGCCTCGTCGATGCGAATGGCCTCGGAGAGGTTCTCGAATGCCGCAAGTTCCTTGATCAGGTCGAGGATCACCGGCACGTCGCCGGCTTCGGCGTCGCGCACGACGATGGAGCGGTTCAGGATCATGGACGTCTCGGACCAGGAGGATGAAGGATGGCGGGAAGGCGGATAGCACGCACGGCGCGCGCATGACAGAGCCGACCGCCCCCACCTCTCCCACCGGGCGAGGTGCGGACGTCAGGCGATCGATGTTCATCCACATTCACCCGCAGTCTTCGTGCCGGGGAGGTTGCACGATGACCATCTCGAAGCGTCTCAAGAACGAAGGCGTCTCCGGAGTGCACTGGAGCCTCCTTCGAGACGCCGCTGATGCGGCTCCTCAGGATGAGGGTGGAAGTTGGTGAGAGGCTGTCGTGGATGTGGCAGCGTACAGCGCGACCTCCTTCCCTCCCCCTTGTGGGGAGGGCCAGGGTGGGGGTGCCGGCGCAGGACTGGAACCAGGATGGCGCTCACACCCCCACCTCCACCTCCTCCCCACAAGGGGGAGGAGAGCAGCGCAGCGCCATCCGCATGAGCTTTGAACCGAGGCCGAGACCGGTGGGAGAGAGGCCGCACCGTAGGTTCGTGTGAGAGGATGATACCGCTGTAGGATTTGGCTGTGATGGCGCGACCTCATTCCCTCCCCCTTGTGGGGAGGGCCAGGTGGGGGTGTGGGCGCCACACCTTCATAGGCTATCGCCCACACCCCCAGCTCCACCTCCTCCCCACAAGGGGGAGGAGAGTCCGGTTGCGCCACCGGTGCGAGATGTAGACTGGCAAGCCCGAGGTCCATGGGGAGGAGAACAACGCGGCGCCTCCGGCAAACCCGAGGGCCGTGGGGAGGAGAGTTCGCGCGGCGCGTTGCGCACCTCCATCAGGCCTGCGATCCGCAAGCGCCAGACGGCGCGAGCCGCGCTGAACTCCGACACGGCCCGTTATCGCCTGTCGTGGCGTTCCGCCTGCGCCTCAGACCACGTAGTAGCCCATCGGGTCGGAGCCGAAGCGTCCCGGCTCGATATCGACGAGGAGCGGTTTGTTGCTGCCCCCATGGAGCCGGTAGAGTTCGGCGCCATGCTCCTCGGTGGTGGCGGTGAAGTAGAGCTTCCTGCCGCTGACGGTGAAGTCGTGCGGGTTCGAGCTCTCCTCACCCCTGTTGATGTCGATCAGCTTCGGCTTGCAGCGCCCCGGCCCCAGCTTGTACAGCTCGCGCCCATGCTCCTCCGTGTAGGCGCTGAAATAGAGCTGCCCCCTGAACTCGGTGAAACCGGACGGGTTCGAGCTTTCCGCGCCCCGGTTGATGTCGATGAGAACGGGTTTCTTGCTGCCGGGAGAAAGCCGGTAGAGCTCGCGCCCATGCTCTTCCGTCGTGGCCGTGAAGTAGAGGTGGCCCCTGTACCCGGTGAAGGCGTCCGGATTCGAATCCGCAACGCCGGGATTGATGTCGATCCGCGTCGGCGTGGTGCTGTCGTCGGCCAGCCGATAGAGCTCCCGCCCCGCCTCCTCCGTTCCCGCGGCGAAGTAGACGGCATCTTTGAACGCGGTGATCTTGTCCGGAAACGAGCTTGCGGGACCGGGATTCACGTCGATGATCGTTCCCGTGTCGCAGCCCGGCGTGAAGCGCATCAGCTCCACCTCCAGGCCGTCTCTGCGCGCGGGGAAGTAGAACGCGCCGTCGAGCTCCGTCATGGTCGTGGTGCCCTGCAGGGAATCGCCGGGACCGGGCGTCAGGTCGATCACGGTGGGCGCGCCGCCGCCCGCTTCGAGACGATAGAATTCGATGCCCCGCTCCTCGGTCTGCGCGCCGAAATAGAGCGTGTCGCCGAACACCTGCAGCCGCGTGATGCTCAGTTCCGCCCCGTCCGCGGTCTCGATCCGTTCGGGCGTGTTGCTGCCCGGGGCGAGCCGGTAGAGCCGCGTGCCGAGGTCGTCCGTGAACGCGGTGAAATAGAGGTGGCCGTCGAACTCGATGAGGTTGATGGGAAGCGAGCCGAACTGTTCCGGCCCCGGACCGCCGGGCCCCTTGTTGATGTCGATCAGGATCGGCGTCTTGCTGCCCGCGGGCAGCCGGTAGAGCTCCGTTCCGTATTCCGGCGTCGTCGCCGTGTAATAGAGGTCGCCGTTGAACACGGCGAGGGGCCGCGGACCGGGGACGAATTCGCCCAGATCGATGTTCAGGGACATGGGTTTCGAGCTCCAGTGCGGAAGCCAGTGCAGCTCCCTGGTCCCTTCCTGGGTCAGGGTGTGGAAATACAGACCTCGTCTCGCCATCGGGCACTTCCTGAAAAAGCGGTTGGTGGGACTGCCCCTCGACTCGCAACACTTTGCGCCTGCCCGGCAGGCATAGAATTATTCGCAATCTCGATACGGCGGAAGCAAACCGAGACCACGCAATGCTTGGTTGCCTGCACACCTTCGATGCACAATCACGATGACATGATTTGCCGGCGCGGGACCTCAATCTTTCGGATACGGCGCTCCGCAACAAATGGTTGAGGGGCTACCTCTTTTGATAGAAATAACGCCCGGCATCCACAAAGACGACTTCCTCGAAATACGAAGCGTTTCCTTGCGCTTCGCAGATGACGACTTGCAGAATCATGACCCTGCATCTCTTCACTTTGAAACCATAGAAGACTAAACCGACACATCATGGAATATTCTGCGCGTACCGGAATGAATTCTTTAATCTTTCCGATCTAACGTTACGCTATGCATCACGCGATGCATCCGCCGTTGCACATTCCGGCGGTGAACAGCCTCATTCCAAGGGGGTCGGCCGTGGCCGCCATGTTATCCCGCATATCTCTCCGGTTTCAGATCCTCACGACCTGCCTCGTCGGCGTCGTCGGCATTCTGGCACTTGCCCTCGTCTACGTCATAGGATCCGGCACGGCCGAGCAGCAGCGAAGGGCGGCCGCCGCCGCAACGAAGCTGGAGCTTCTGGTCGTCGAGATCGACGCGGACCTGCTCAACGCGCGCCGCGCCGAGAAGGACTTCTTCCTGCGCGCCGACGAAAAATACGCGGCCCGCCATGCGGAGATCGTCGAGGAGGCCCAAGGCGACCTGAAGGAGGCCCATGAACTCACGGGATCGTCCGCCGGCGGCGACCTCCTGGCGAAGGTCACGCAGATCGAGAAGGGGATCGGAGCCTATGCGGAGCGGTTCAGGAACTCCGTCGCGCTGCGGCAGAAGCTGGGGCTGAACGAGGAGAGCGGCCTGCAAGGCAGCCTGCGCGGGTCCGTGCGAGCCGTCGAGAAGAAGCTGGCCGAGTTCGACGAGCCGCGGCTGATGATCCTGATGCTGATGATGCGGCGGCACGAGAAGGATTTCATGCTCCGGTTGGACGCGAAATACGGTGAGGAGATGAAGAAGCGGGCGGACGAATTCGCGAAGGCGCTTTCGACATCCACCCTCGCGCCCGCCACCCGCAGCGACGTGGCTGCCGCCATGGCGGCCTATCAGCGGGACTTCGCGGCCTACATGGAGACCCAGCTCAAGTTGGCGGAGGAGATGAAGTCCGTCTCGTCCGCCTATGCCGAATTCGAGCCGACGATGGATGAGGTCAAGAAGGCGGCGGAAGAGGTCTAGAAAGCCGCCCGCGCCGATGCCGAGGCCACAGAAGCCCGCACCTCGCTTCTGATGTGGTCGGCCATCGCCATCGTGCTCGTTCTCGTCCCCTCGCTGGCCGTCGGCCTGGGCAACGCGATCGCGAAGCCCCTGCTGCGCATCACGGACGCGATGCAGCGCCTCACCGAGGGCCAGCTCGCCGTCGCCGTGGACGGCACGGGCCGCCGCGACGAGATCGGCGCGATGGCCCGCGCGGTTCAGGTGTTCAAGGAAGCGTTGATTGCGAAGAAGGCGGCCGACGAGGCCGCCGCGCTCGAAGCCGACGCCAAGATGCGCCGCGCCGAGACCCTCGACCAGCTCACCAAGCGCTTCGAGACCAACATTTCTGTCCTGACGCAAAGCCTGTCGGGCGCCTCGACCGAAATGGAGGCGACCGCCCGGTCGATGACCGCGATCGCCAATCAGACCAGCAGCCAGTCCATGGGCGTGGCCTCCTCCGCGCGGCAGACCTCGGCCAACGTGCAGACGGTGGCGGCCGCGACGGAAGAGCTCTCGATCTCGATCCGCGACATCGCCGGTCAGATCCTCCGGTCCTCGCACATCGCCGAGCGCGCCGTGGAGGGAACGAAGCGGACGAACATGACGGTCCAGCAGTTGTCCGGCATCGCCGAGAAGATCGGCAACGTGATCGCGCTCATCAACACCATTGCGGGCCAGACCAACCTGCTGGCGCTCAACGCCACCATCGAGGCGGCGCGCGCGGGCGAAGCCGGCAAGGGCTTCGCCGTGGTGGCGAGCGAGGTCAAGGAACTCGCCAACCAGACCTCCAAGGCCACCGAGGAGATCGGCAGCCAGATCGCCAGCGTGCAGCAGGCGACCCAGGAGGTGGTGGGCGCCATCCAGGAGATCGCGCAAACCATCTCGGAAATGTCGCAGATCTCCACCAGCCTCGCGGCCGCGATGGAGGAGCAGGGAGCCGCAACGGCCGAAATCTCCCGCAACGTGCAGGAGGCCGCGCAGGGCACAGAGTTCGTCACCGGCAGCATCACCGACGTGCAGCATGGCGCGTGCGAGACCTGGGCCGCCGCATCCCAGGTTCTGGGAGCGGCGCAGGAACTGGCGCGCCACTCGGAGGAACTCAGCCGCGAGGTCGAGCACTTCCTCAGCGGCGTGAAGGCGGCCTGACGGCTGACGCGGCACCGCGGGCCCGGAGCCATCCGCTCCGGGCCCTTCTTTTTGGGTCAGATCCCGCTGCGCAGGCGCCGGTCGCAGCTGAAGATGCACCAGCCGATCTGGCTGATGTTGACGAGCATGCCGACCACGGCGAACAGCGCCACCGCGACCGTGCCGTCCTGGTACACGAAGGCGCCGACGGCGAGCGCGGAGGTGCGCAGGGCCAGCACCACGATCTCATAGGCGAGAAGATGCCCCTGAAGCCCGAGGATCGGGATGGCCTGATAGGCGGGCGAGCCGATGAAGACGATGTAGAACCACAAGGACAGCCAGCGGGCGTAATCCCCCGCGGCGGTCCATTCCGCGCCGAAGACGAGGCTGAAGAGCCAGGGCGCGAAGGCGATCATGATCCCGAAGGGAAGAAGGCCGACCGCCGCCAGCGCGGCGGTGCCCTTCAGGAGCAGCGGACGCAACCTTTCCGACCGGTGGCTCGCCTCCGCGATGCGCGGCAGGAACACCGTGCCCACCGCCGCCGAGATGACCGTGATGGGGAGCGACACCACCCGGTAGGACAGGACGTAGAACCCCGCCGCCACCGGCCCCACCAGGGCCGCCAGCATGAGCGACGGGATATTGTGCGAAAGGCCGTTGAGCCAGTCGTGCGGCGCGCGAAAGAGCGGGAAGTCGCGGTAGCGATAGGCCACGTCCCTCAGCGGCACAGGTGGATCCTGATCGGCGCGTTTTCCCGGCACGAGCGTGTCGCGGGCGCTGGTCCAGAGCAGCGCCAGCTTGAGCAGGCCCGCGAGCGCCACCGATGTGAGCAGCACGGGCGCCGTCGCCGCCACGAAGCCGACCGCCGTCTTCGCGCCGCCGACGATGGTTGCCTCCGCGACGGAGATGCGCGAAAGGGCGCCGAACTGCTTCTTGCGCGCCAGCCAATGGTGGAACGGCTGCGCGACGGCTATGACGAGGATCGTCACGGGCGCGAGCCACAGCAATTGCGAGGGCGCGGTGAACCCGATCGCCTCCGCGATGTCGCGGTGGAAGATGCCGAACACCAATGTCGAGAGCGCCGTCACCGCGAGGCTGATCAGCACCGAGAGCCGGAAGAGCGCCCGCGCCTCGTTGTCGGTCGCGGGCAGCACGATGGATGCGCCGTAGGCCAGATTGGCGAAGGGCAGCACGAGGCCGACCGCCGCCAGGAAGATGCCCTGCACGCCGAAGATCTCCGGCCCGTAGAGGCGCGTGATGAGCGGCGAGAAGGCCAGCGTGATGAGCTGCGCCGCCGCGGTGCCGCCCACCACCACGGCGACGCCGCGCAGGAACGCGTGTCCGCGCAGGCGGTCGATCCAGACAGCCGCCCTTCCCGGCGGGCTGACGCCGCTCGAGCGCAGGCGCCGCCGCGGCGGGCGGCCGAGAAGCGGCCTTCTCTCGGGGATCGGCGCGATCATGGAATCCCGCCGTCCTTCTCTCTGTCCGGAGCGGGGCGGCTCTCCGCCGCCCGTTGGGGCTTGCGGTCTCCCCGGCGCCGGAACCGGCGATGGGCTTCCTTCAGGGCTTCCGGAATGTTCGGCCGCACATAATCGCGGTAGATCGAGCGCGACACCACGCGCGACAGCTGGAACAGAACCGGCAGCGCGTTCGCGCGCACGAGATGCACGTTGGTGTAGGCGTCCTGCGGCATGTGCCAGTAGCGGTGCGCCTCCGCGAAGCTCATGTGATTGATCTCGTCGATCTCGGGACGGGAGAAGGCGTCCTTCAGCGCCTCCGCCGTGACGAGAGTGCCGGGCCTGCACATGGCGAAGTTCTCGTCGAACGCCACCTTCGGGAGCATGAGGGCGCTCCCGCAGCGGATGCCCAACCGGGCCGCCACGAGGTGATCGTCCACCCGGATACCGTACCATTCCAGACCTCCCTCGGCGGCGAAGTTCCTCACCAGGGTGGTGTGGTATGCGAGGGAGTTCTCGCTGTTGAGGATTGCCGTGCCGAGGCGCCCTTTCCAGCCCGATGCCTCGAGGGCCAGGAACTCGTCCAGGAACCCGACATCGGCCTCGTCCCCTTTCCTGATCTCGACCGAGACATGCCCCATTCCATCGAGCTTCCTTCGATAGCGCTTGAGGTTGGTGCGCATCTTTCCGGCGGTCGTCAGAAAGCTGTCGAAATCGCCGCTCACGTCGAGAAAGGAGTTCATGTAGCGCGCACCGCGACGCACCACGTAGCCTTCGAGCCCCTCCTCCAGGGCCGCCCACAGGGGCGAATTGCTGCGCACCGCCATGAGATCGATGCCGAGATGGCTCGGCACCTCCCTGTCGACGGCTTCCAGCAGCGCCCTCAGCGCGGGTCCCGCCTGGTCCGGCGCCAGCAGGATCCTGTCCATGGTGACATGCCTGTCGCAGGTGCGCAGGACGGGCCGGCTCCGGCCCAGCACCGGGTGCGGCCCGGCAATCACCGGCAGCACGCCGACGAGCCTTTCGGCCAGATAGACGAAGCAGCAGAACCAGAGTTCGCCGGGCTCCGGACCATGGCGGAAACCGGCATCGACCCAAGCCGGCAGCAGCGTCGCCAGCTTCTGCGGCGCCTCCAGGGCCAATCGCCGCCACGAGTCGAAATGCGGCCGCAAAGCTTCGAGATCATGAACGACGACCGTGCGCAGCCCGGTCGACGGGATGGTCCTGGGCCGCCGGCGACCCTGTACGTGATAACTGTGGCTTGATCCCATCTCGCTGACCGTGCTGGGGCTCCGTCGCGGCATGCCCGCAGGTCAATATTGGCACCGCTGCCCAAAGGTCATGACCTCTATATTGGGTATCCCGCCTCTGGCCGCCGAGACATCCGGGCTACTTCACAAGATGAGGAAAAATGCATCCGGGAAATACGGCCATCGGGAGTTGTCTCGACCCGGCAGTCGCCCGGCGCCGGTCGGGACCCGGTGCCTACCCCCTCACGTCCGCACTTCTCACGCCACCGCGGGACCTGTAGCATCTTCCCCAACGTAATTGGGTGCGGGACACATGACAGACGGGGTTGGGCACCGGAGGAGGACGAGGCCGCTTCTCCTCCTGATCGCCGCGGGGCTCCTGACGGGCGCGGCGGCTCAGGCCCAGGGAAACGGCAAGCCGCAGCTCCTGTGCCCGGGCTCGGCGAAGATGATGGCGGCGGACCCGCTCCTGCGCGACGCGGTCAAGGCCGCCTATCCGAAGATCCCGGAGAGCCGTCGCAGCGTTCGCCAGCACGGGGCGGCGCCGTGCCTCTTTCCCTACCAGGCCATTCTCTACGGCGATTCGGTGGTGCTGCTCACCCTGGGCCGGATTCCCGGAGAGGCCTGTCATGGCTGCGCCGGCGAGCTGAGCGCCGTCTTCCTGCGCAAGAGCAAGGACGACCTGACCGTCGAAGGGCGCCATGACGGGTTCGCCGAAAGCGGAACCTTCGGCGATCCCGGCATCGTCACCCCCACGCGGCTCGGTCCCGACAACGGCATCGTCATCGAGGGCGGCGGCACGTTCCAGGGCGAGACGTCGAGCTCCCTGCAGGCCTTCATCTTCCGGGACAGACGCGCCGTCAGGCTCGGCCCCAGGGACGGCATTCCGCTGCGCCTGAGCAACTGCGAGGCGAAGGAAAAGGGCGAACCCTGCACGGACATCAACGCCGCCTGGCGCGTGGATCCGGGCGGTCGCCTGCTGATCGATTACGGCGGCAAGTTCGCAGACGGAACCAAGGTGGCCACGACGGTCATCTACGAGCGTCGCGGCGACAAGCTCGTCCTCGCCTCCGGCAAACCGCCTGCGTTCTGAGGCCGGAAGGGTCCGCCTCCCCCGCCTTCACTTCCCGGTCCGGCAGAACGAAACCGGGCGCGACAGGAGCTTCCCGCCGCGCCCGCTCGGGATAACGAATCTTCCTTTACGGTTCGAGTCCGAACAACACCTTGCCGGTTTCCATGTCGAAGGGGGCCGAGAAGTGTTCGTGCACGATCGTCCACTGGTCGGCCTTCTTTCGGCAGCCGACGCTCACGCGCATCCAGCAGAACTTCTCTTCGCCGTTCGCATCCGCTCCACCGCAGCGGCTGAGATAATGGCCGAAGGCCACGTCCTCGCCCGCCGCAATGGCGAGGTCGTGAATCTCGAAGGTCATGGCGCCCTCGCACATGTCCATGCACGCCTTCCAGTGCTGGCTGTAGGCGTCGACTCCCTTGAACTGCAGCTGCGCGATGGCGTCGAAGGCCACGATGTCCGGCGCATAGTGGGATGCGATCGCATCCACGTCCTTGGCTCGGACCGCATTGAGCCAGGAATGCAGCAGATCGCGAACCTGGTCCTCGGACCTGACTTTGTAGGCAGCGGTATCCATGGTCTTCTCCCTCTTCGAGAATGGTCGGCCTTGCCGACGGCGTGGCGATGGGTGTGATCGCTTCCCAGCCTGGACATCTGGCGGCCCGGTGAGTCCGGGCACTCGGCCTTGACAAATACGTTGATATCAACATAATAAAGACCATGTCAAGCCGTGACGAGCTTCCCTTCGATCTCACCCTCAGGGTCCGCGATACCTGCCTGTGCCTGCACGTGCAGCGTGCGGCCCGGGCCGTCGCCCGTCGCTACGACGTGGCGCTGCGGCCCCTGGGGCTGACGAATTTCCAGTTCTCGCTGCTGATGTCGCTCAACCGGCCGGCGCCGCCGACGATGAGCCAGGTCTCGTCCCTGCTGGCCATGGACCGCACCACCCTGACCGCCAACCTGAAGCCGCTGGAGCGGCGGGGCCTCGTGACGGTGGGCGTCGATCCGGCCGACAAGCGCAGCCGGCTCCTGAGCCTGACGCCCGAAGGCCGCTCGCTGCTGGCGGCGGCCATGCCGCTCTGGGAGAAGGCCCAGGAGCAGACGGCGCAGCTGATCACGCAGGCCGAGCCCGATGCCCTGAGGGCGGATCTGCGCGCGCTGTCCTGAATCCGGCGTCGCCTACGCGTCGCGGAAATAGGGCTCGACCTTGCCCTTGAGCTTGATCGTCATGGGATTGCCCGCGCGATCCTTGGCATTGCCGGCGGTGACCCGGATCCAGCCTTCGCTGACGCAGTACTCGTCCACATTGGTCTTTTCGGCCCCGTTGAAGCGGATGCCGATGCCGCGCGAGAGGAGGGCCTCGTCGTAGTAGGGGCTGCTGGGATTCACGGACAGGCGGTCGGGGGGCGTGTCGGTCATGGCTCTGCGGCTCACTCTCGTTCCTGGTTTGATTTGCGGCGCAACCTAGCCGCAGACGGCCGCGCTGCCAATCGCCCGGAAACGGAGTATCCCCTGCCCCGGCAGCCTCAGCCGGTCTCGCCCGCCGCCACCCGCTCGGTGGCCCGGCGCCAATAGATCTCGCCGTCGTATTTTTCGCGCAGATCGTCGAGTTCGCGGCGGAGCTCGCCCAGACGCAGATCCATGCGATGCACCTGCCGTCGCCTCCGGCGCAGCATGGCGGCCAACACCACCGCCAGAAGCCCCGCCAGGACCGTGAGCGCCGTGAGCGCCCAGCGGAAGAGCGGGTCCGTCCCGACCTGGAAGCTGAAGAGTGCGATGGCGGCCAGAACGAGCGTGAGAAGAAAGGCGGTGAAGCTGCGGAACAGGAGCGCCAGGATCGCCGGCGCCGCCAGGATCGCCAGGAGCACCGGATCCAGGGTGCGGAGCATCTCGGTGAGCTGCTCGCCCCAGCGAAGCAGCTCGGGCCAGAGGTTCCGCCAGAGATTCTCCACCTCGACCATCACCGCCTCCGCTCCAATCCATCCGCAGGGGATGGGCAGGGAGACACCATATCAGACGACATCGCCTTTTCCGAGACGGACCAAAGGGCAGCCGCTGCCGTGTCGTTCAGAGAGCGTGGAGGAGCCCTTCCTTCGGCCGGGCGCTGACGGCGACCTTCGCCTGCTCGATGCGAACCAGAACCGCCGTCCGGTCGCTGGGCGCGAGACCGGCCTCTCCGACCGTCTCCGCCAGCTTGGCGAGCTGCAGCGTCACGGCCTCGCGCATGGCGTCGGTCTTCGCGGCGGGCGCGAGCTGCCCCAGCACGTCGGCCATCCGGATGAGCACGGCGGGATGCCCGCGGGCCGCCTGGCGGATGGCGTCGAAGGCCGCGTCGGCCAGCCCCTCGACGTCCGAGCGCTGGGCGATGACGCGCATCGCCCCTTCCTTGTCCCGCAGCACCCTCGGTTGGAGCTGCCGCCCGAAGATCTCCTCCAGGGCGGCTCCCAGACGGTTGATGACCGCGATCGCCGTGAAGGGATCGTTGATGCCCGGCGAGAGGGCCCGCAGGGCAATCTCGACGAGCTGACGCAATCCGTATTCCAGGTCCTGCGCCGGGCTGCGCTGGCTGTCGATCACGAAGGCGCGCCGCACCGCCTCGGCGGCGTCGGGCTCGAGCGGGCGCTCGCCATGAACGACCACGTGCTCGCCGCTCTTCATGACGAAGTGCCCTGCCCGCACCTTCACCTCGAGGAGCGCCATCTCGCGGCAGGCGACGGCGACGAGCTCGTCGTAATCGATCACCTGGATGTACCCGCTCCGGCCGAGCGAAATCGTGCAGGCTTTCCGCATCGTCACGTCCGGCACGGCACGCTCCGTCCCGTCCGCCTCATCGGGCAGCATCTCGCAAATGTCGCCGTAGAGATCGCTCGCCACCCGCGCGACGATGTTGTCGGCGATGATCGAGCGGGCGATCTTGTGCACGTAGAAGAGCAGCGCGAAGAGGCAGACGATGGTGAGCCCGCTGCCGAGGGTCACCGCGATATGCGGCACCCCCTCGGAGCCGAGATCCTCGTCGAGGGTGCGCAGCACCACGAGCACGTAGAGAATGGTGCCCAGGAAGAGGCCGAGAACCACCTGGATCTGCCGGTCGGCCATGAAGGTGCTGATGAGGCGCGGCCCGAGCTGGTTCGCCGACAGGGTGAGGATCACGAAGGTGACCGAGACGATGAGGGAAATCATCGTCATCAGGCCCGAGAGCTGGCTCGACAGGAGATCCCGGGCGCTGCTGGCATCGCCGCTGTAGAGCCACCAGAGCTTGCCGTCGTCCCAGGATGCGAAGAGCACGGCGCCGGAATTGAGGATCCACAAGGCGAAGGCCATGGACAGGACGCTGATGACCAGCGGAATGATCCAGAGCTGCGCGCGCAGGAGAGCGAGGATGTTGCGGACCCGATCCATGAATGGTCAACCTTGAGCAGGCCCGGAGGATCCATGGGAGGCCGTCCGCTTGCGCTGCAGCCTTTCGGTGAGAGGCTATAGGCCGGTCGGCCAAGCGTATGGGCGAAATGGGGAGGACCGAGGTCCTCCCCACGATTCGTTACGGACGCGGAGCCGTCGTGCCCGTTCCGGTCGTACCGGTGCCGGTCGTGCCGGTCGTGCCGGCGCCCGATCCGCGGTTGTTCTCCTCGAACTTCGGCGCGTTCTGGAGCTGCTCCTTGGTCATGACCACGACGATCATGTCCGGCGCGCTGGCATTGGCACCCCCGGCCATGCCCGGCTGGTTGTTGCCCGTCCGGGCGGCCGTGTTCTGACCGGCGCCGCCCATGGTGGTGGCGCCACCCGTCGTCGTGGTTCCGGTCGTGCCGGCGGTCCCGCCGACGGAGCCCGTGGCGGTGGCATTCTGCTGACCGCCGAACTGGACCGATTCCATGGGGATGGCAACGTGCGTCTCGCCGATGCCGAGGAAGCCGCCGATGTCCACGACCACGGCGCGGGCCCGGCCGCTGCTGTCGATCAGGACGTCGCCGACCTCGCCGATATCCTCGTTTTTGGCGCCACGGACCTCGGTGCCGATCAGCTCGGAGGCGCGGTACATGCCGGGCTCGCGCTGGGTGATGAAGGAGTTGGCGCCCATGGCCGCGTTGGGGTTCGCCCCCATGGTGGAACCGGCCGGTCCGGCCGGGGTCGTCACGGGAGCCGTGTTCGTCGCCGGGGCCGTCGGGGACGTCTGGGCCAGGGCCGGCGCCGCGAACAGGGCGGAAGCGGCAAGGCATGCCGCCATATGGCGTTTCAGCATAAGTCTCTCCATTCTGTCGAATGAGATCCCACTTGATCCCGAAGGAAAACGTGTACTGCCCGGCTTGGTTCAGTTCGGCCTCGGTCAGTCGCGGAAGGCCCCGTTCGGCAGCGCGCTTCAGTCCGGGCGCCGCCCCTGCAGTTCCTTCCGCAGCAGGGCGATTTCCTCGCGCAGGGCGGCCAGGTCCCCGACGCCGGCCACGTCGCTTTCCCGGGATTTCGCTTCCTGGCCGATGAAGAAGGTGGCGAAGCTGGCGGTGATGTAGCCGAACACGGCGAAGCCGTAGAGGGAGATCAGGAGCGCCAGGAGGCGCCCCTCGGCCGTCTCCGGCCAGAAGCCCGACCCCATGGTGGTGACCAGCATGGCGGTCCACCACAGGGCGTCGCCATAGCTCTCGAACCCGCCCTCCACCTCCCGCGCCGGCTCGAAGGCCAGCATCCCGGCCGCGCCGAGCACGGTCACGAGAACGGTGGCGCCGAGCACGTAGCCCAGGCCGCGCCGGTCGAAGCTCTTGCGCAGGGCGTTCAGCCCTCGGTTGGCCGTGCCGACGATGCGCACGAGGCGCAGGCCCCGCGCCAGGCGCAGGAAGCGCAGGACGTAGAACATGCGGAAGGCGGGCGCGAGCAGCGCCACGATGGTGATCGGGTTGCGGCGCAGGAAGTTCAGCTTGTCCGGGGCCAGGACGAGGCGCAGGACGAACTCGGCGATGAAGACGATCCAGATGATCGTGCCGAGAAGCTCGAACACGCCGGACGTGCCCCAGACCAGCTCGACGAGGACCAGGGAGAGCCAGACGAAGCTGAGCACCAGCATCGGGGTCTCGAGCCACTCCTCGAGCTGGGTCAGGACCTGCCAGCGCTCCTCGCGCTCGGCCTCCGGCGCCTGGTTCGGATCGCTCACCGCTCGCTCCTCCTCCGCTTCAGCCTGCCCTCCTTTCGGTTCCCGGCAATCACGCGGACGAAGTCACCGCCCGAGCGCCTGCATGGCCTGCGCCGCATAGCGGGTGCCGGCGGCGGCGCCGGGCGGGATGATCCGGTCGATGCGCTCCATGTCCTCCTGCGTCAGCCGCACGTCGAGGGCGCCCACATTCTCCTCCAGATAGCGCCGGCGCTTGGTGCCGGGGATCGGCACGATGTCCTCGCCCTGGGCCAGCACCCAGGCCAGGGCAAGCTGGGCGGGCGTACAACCCTTCTCGCGCACCATGGCCTCGATCTCGCGCACGAGGTCGAGGTTCTTCTGGAAGTTCTCGCCCTGGAAGCGCGGGCCGTTGCGCCGCCAGTCGTCGGGGTCGAGATCGTCCAGGCTCTTGATCTGCCCCGTGAGAAACCCGCGCCCCAGGGGGCTGTAGGGCACGAAGCCGATGCCGAGTTCGCGCACCACGCCCAGGATCTCGTCCTCCGGGTCGCGGCTCCACAGGGAATACTCGGTCTGCAGCGCCGTGATCGGATGCACCGAATGGGCGCGGCGGATGGTCTGGGGACCGGCTTCCGACAGGCCGAGATAGCGAACCTTGCCCTCGCGCACGAGGTCGGCCATGGCGCCGACCGTGTCCTCGATGGGCGTCTCGGGATCGACCCGGTGCTGGTAGTAGAGGTCGATGGTTTCGACCCCGAGCCGCTTCAGGCTCGCCTCGCAGGCCTGGCGCACGTAGTCGGGCCTGCCGTTGATGCCCAGGAAGGTCCCATCCGGCGCGCGCATGTTGCCGAATTTGGTGGCGAGCACGACCCGGTCGCGCCGGTCGCGGACGGCGCGGCCGACGAGCTCCTCGTTGCGCCCGACGCCGTACATGTCCGCCGTGTCGAGGAAGGTGACGCCGAGCTCGACGGCCCGGTGGATCGTGGCGATGGCCTCGTCCTCGTCACGGCCGCCGTAGAAGTCCGACATACCCATGCAGCCGAGACCGATGGCGGATACCTGCAACTGACCGAGTCGACGCTGCTGCATGGGAAATCTCCTGGATTGGAAGCGTTCGGCCTGAACACACCGCGGCGCACCCGGTTCCGTCACGTAGGCATGGTGCCGTAGGCGTCCGCCATCGTGGCGATGTCGTCCAGCTTCGCGGTGAAGATGGTCCAGTCGTCGCGATCGGCAATGGGGGCCCAGGCCGCCTCCACATCCTCGACGAGCATGGTGCAGGGGCTCCTACGGGCGAAATAGGGATGGTCCAGCCGCGCATCCGGCGCAGGCTCGAAGCCCTCCATCGCCGCGTGCACGGGACGGAAGGCGGGCTGCGCATAGAACGCGGCCGAGGGGCTTCGCGCGGCCCGCTGCTCGCTCGCCCATCCGCCGCGCCAGTCGAACAGGGTCTGCTCGAAGGGCGCCTTCGTCTCGTGCAGGAAGGTCCAGAGCGCCCGGGCGAGCCTGCCGTCGCGCTCGAACCCCGCCGAAGCCAGGCCGAGACGGCGCAGGAGCGCGGCCGGAAACTCCCGGTGCAGGGCGGGCTCGAAAACCTGAAGCGCCTTTTCGAGCTCCGCCTGCGGCGCGAGCGGCAGAAGGCATTCCGCCAGCCGGAAGAGATTCCACAGCAGCGCATCGGGCTGGCGGCCGAAGGCGTAAAGCCCGGTCTCGTCGAAATAGGCGGCGGTGAAGGCCGGGTCGTAGGCGGGAATGAAGCGCCAGGGGCCGTAGTCGAAGCTCTCGCCGGTGACGTTGATGTTGTCGGTGTTGAGCACCCCGTGCACGAAGCCCGCCGCCATCCACTGCGCGCCCATGCGCGCCACCCTCCGGCAGACCTCCTCGAGAAAGGCCACCGCACGGGCGGGCTCGTCCTCGCGCCGCGCATCGGGCATGTAGGTCTCGACGGTGTAGTCGAGGAGCTTGCGGATGTTGTCCGTCTCGTCGAGATAGAGGAAGCGCTGAAACGTCCCGATGCGGATGTGGGAATGGCTCAGGCGCACCAGCACCGAGGAGCGCGTGGGGGAAGGCTCGTCGCCGCGCTCCAGCTCCTCCCCGGTCTCGATCAGGCTGAAGGTCTTGGAGGTTTCGACGCCGAGCGCCTCCAGCATCTCCGTCGCCAGCACCTCGCGCACCCCGCCCTTCAGGGTCAGCCGCCCGTCCGCGTGGCGCGACCAGGGTGTCTGGCCGCTGCCCTTGGTGGCGAGATCGAGCAGCCGCCCGTCCGCGAGGTCGTGCAGCTGCGCGAAGAGAAAGCCGCGCCCGTCGCCGAGATGGGGATTGTAGGTCCGGAACTGGTGGCCGTGATAGCGCAGCGCCAGCGGCTCCCGCAGGCTCCCCGGAAGCGGCTCGAAGCGCCCGAAATGGGCGATCCACTCCTCATCCGTCAGCGTGTCGAGTCCGACCCTGGCCGCCCAGCGCCGGTTGCGGTAGCGCAGGATGTGCTGCGGGAACGAGGCGGGCGCGACCACGTCGTAGAAATCGGAGCCGAGGCTCGCGTGGCGCGTCGAGGGGCGAACGGCGGTTGAAACGGGCATCGGGAACCAATCGCGCTGCAGTCGAAAAGGTTCAACGCATCAGGCGCCGTTTCGGCGCAGGCGGAGCTCCGTCGGCATATCTCGCATACCGCGTGTGAACCCGAACGGCCCGCTCCGGGTTGTCCCTTCAGATCATTTGCAGGAAACACGCCATGTTCAAGCTCATTCGCAATTTCTTCATCCTCCGGCAGGCCTGGAAGCTCATCAAGCGCCGGCGCTAGCGCTCGCGCGGCGCAGCACGCGAAGCCAGTCGCGGGGGGGGGCACGCACGCTACCCCTGGGGGGGGGGGCGGTTACCGCGCCCCCCCGCCGACGCGCGCACAGAGCCGGCTCCTGGACCCGCTGGAGATGGTGGAGCAGGGCTCCGGACAGGGCGTTCGACGCTCCCGCAATCCAGTAAGCGTCACGGACCGACGAGGTGAGGCCCCCGTCTGCTCCGAAAGCGGACAGGTAGGCCGCGAGCAGCGTGTCGTGCCGGCGCCCCGCCTCGGGCTCCCAGACGCGGAGCGATTGCAGCCAGGAGCTCGCATCTTCGAGCGGAGAGCCGAGGCGCGCCCGCCCCCAATCCAGGAGAACCGGCTCGGCGCCCTGCCCCCTCCGGCACACCAGCACATTCCCGGGATGAACGTCGCCATGGATCGGCCGGCATCCGAACGGGTGCTCGGCCAGGAGTTGCTCGCGCAGGCGCACCCGCTCCAGCACGATGCGCCTCAGGGCGGGCAGGTCCCTGGCCAGAGCCGACAGGCCGGGCTGGCTCCGGCACCGGTCGAGCGCCGTCCATGTGGCCTCGGCCAGCAGGCCGAGCTCCGCCTCGTAGTCCCATGCCGGGATTTTCGCATCCGCCTCCCCGGCAATCCGGTGGAAATGCGCGAGACGCACGAGCAGCTCGCTCCCGGCGGACAGGTTCCGCCATGGCCAGGATGCGGTTCTGCGAATGGCCTCGAGGCACAGAAGAACTGAATCGTCGGAATGCTCGACCGCGAGCAGACGCGGCGAGATCCGGCTGGCGCAGTGCGCCACGAGTCCTTCGTAGATCGCGGCCTCGCGTGCGGGCCGTCCCTGGAGCCGCTTCATGACCACGCGCAGAAGCCTCGGGAGCCCGCCTTCACGGTAGCGGGCGGTCACCAGCACCACCTGGGAGGCCTCCATGCCGCCGCCGAAGGATTGCCGATCCACCTGCGCCTGCAGCATCTGTTCGCCGGCGATGCGGACGAGCATCGTCCTGACGGGGTCCTGGCGTTCGAGCGTCGTCGTCATGCCCAAATGATGGCCCCGGCCCGAGTGGCCTCAACCCTGCTCCCGATATTGTCAGGCTGGCCTGCATCGCCGACCGGCTTGCCCCGCTCGGTTCGGCGGCACATCTTGGTGGGCACGGACCCTTCCCGAGACAATTGTCCTGACGAGGTGAGAAACCAGATGCCGAAATCCACCGCGCGCCGCGCCATCATCCCGGTCGATCTCGCCCTCCAGGGCGGCGGTGCGCACGGCGCGTTCACCTGGGGCGTCCTCGACCGGCTGCTGGAGGAGCCCTGGCTCACCTTCGACGGCATTTCCGGCACCTCCGCCGGGGCCATGAACGCGGCGGTCCTCGTGGGCGGCTATGCCGAAGGCGGGCCCGAGGGCGCGCGGGCCGCCCTGGAACGGTTCTGGCGGCGGGTTTCCGAGGTGGCCCTGCTCAGCCCCTTTCGCCGCACGCCGCTGGACATCCTGCTCGGCCGCTGGTCGCTGGACTATTCCCCGGCCTTCGTCGCCTACGACATCGTGGCGCGTCTGGTCTCGCCCTACGACCTGAACATCCTGAAGGAGAACAATCCTCTGCGGGACATTCTGGAGGCGACCATCGATTTCGGCCGTCTCGCCGATGCGCCGATCAAGCTCTTCGTCACCGCCACGAACGTCCATACGGGCCAGGGCCGGATCTTCCGGAATCCCGGCATCACGCCGGACGCGCTGCTCGCCTCCGCCTGCCTGCCCTTCCTGTTCCAGGCGGTCGAAATCGACGGCGAGCCCTATTGGGACGGCGGCTATACGGGCAATCCGGCGATCACGCCCCTGGTGAAGGAATGCGGATCGGACGACGTCATCATCGTGCAGGTCAATCCGGTCGAGCGTCCCGGCACGCCGCGCAGCGCCCGCGAAATCGTGAACCGGGTGAACGAAGTATCCTTCAACTCCAGCCTGCTGAAGGAACTGCGGATGATCGCCCTGCTGCGGCAGGTGGCGGATCCCGGCAATTGCGAGGGGGCCCTGTGGGCGA
Organism: Microvirga lenta; assembly: GCF_020532555.1. Taxonomy (GTDB): domain Bacteria; phylum Pseudomonadota; class Alphaproteobacteria; order Rhizobiales; family Beijerinckiaceae; genus Microvirga; species Microvirga lenta. The sequence goes on from NZ_JAJBBR010000005.1 coordinate 199,467, forward strand.
AGATGCGCGTCCACCGCATCGCGAGCCCGGAGATGGCGGATCTGGGCTATTCCTCGAAACTCAACGCGGAGTGGGATTTTCTCTGCCATCTGCGGGATGCCGGACGCCGCTCGGCGGAGACATTCCTGCAGAACGACGCGGGCCGGCTCGGCCGGGATTCGAGCCTCGATCTCGATGCTCTGCTGGACGAATGACCATGCGTCCGCACGCTTTTCGCTGGCGCGACGGTTGACCATCGGCCATTGACAGGCCCTGATGCAATCTGGTTCGAGGCACTGCACGCCCTAGTTAGCGGCGGACGTGAAGACCCATTTTCCGTAGCAAGAGCGAGACAGATCCGACACCGATGAACATTGCCCTGCTTCCAGTCCTGCCGCTCCTTGCCGCCTTTCTTCCCTCGCTGGCGATCAAGTCGGGGCGGACCATCTCCGCCATCGTGGCGGCGGTGCCGACGGTTGCGGCGCTGTTCCTCCTGGCGGCCGCCGCGCCCCGGATCTATGGCGGCGAGGTCCTCACCGCGCGCTACGAATGGCTGCCGCAGATCGGCCTGTCGTTCAGCGTGTTTCTGGACGGGCTGGGCTTTTTCTTCGCGGCCATGATCCTGGCGATCGGCCTGCTGGTGATCGTCTACTCGCGCTACTACCTGAGCCCCAACGATCCCATGGGGCGCTTCTACACCTATCTCCTCCTGTTCCAGGGGGCGATGGTGGGCGTCGTCGTCAGCGACAACGTCCTCCTGCTGACGGTGTTCTGGGAACTCACGAGCCTCAGCTCCTTCCTGCTGATCGGCTACTGGCGCGCCGTCCCGGAAGGGCGGCAGGGCGCACGCATGGCCCTCGTGGTCACGGGCGGCGGCGGCCTTATGCTGATGGCGGGCGTCCTGCTGCTCGGCCAGATCGCGGGCTCATACGAGCTGACGGAGATCCTTCAGCGCGGCGACGTGATCAAGAACTCCCCGCTCTACCTGCCGATGCTGCTGCTGATCCTCGGCGGCGCCTTCACCAAGTCGGCCCAGTTCCCGTTCCATTTCTGGCTGCCGCACGCCATGGCCGCGCCGACGCCGGTCTCGGCCTACCTGCACTCCGCCACCATGGTGAAGGCCGGCGTGTTCCTCCTGGCCCGCCTGTGGCCGGTGCTCGCCGGCACCGAGGCCTGGTTCCTCATCGTCACCCTGACCGGCCTCGTCACCATGCTGGTCGGCGCGTGGATCGCCTTTTTCAAGGACGACCTCAAGGCCATCCTCGCCTATTCGACGGTCAGCCATCTCGGCCTCATGACCATGATGCTGGGCATCGGCACGCCCCTGGCGGCGGTGGGCGCGGTGTTCCACATCCTCAACCATGCCACCTTCAAGGCGGCGCTCTTCATGAGCGTCGGCATCGTCGACCACGAGACCGGCACGCGGGACGTGAAGCGGCTCGGCGGGCTGCTGCGCCTCATGCCGATCAGCGCCTCGCTCGCCCTCGTGGCCACGGGCTCCATGGCGGGCCTGCCGCTTCTCAACGGCTTCCTCTCCAAGGAGATGATGCTCGAAACCGTCGGCCACACGACCTATGCGGGCAATTACTGGATCCTGCCGACCCTCGCGACCGCGGGCGCCCTGCTCTCCGTCGCCTATTCGGCCCGGCTGGCGATGCTGGTCTATCTCGGCCCCGTGCGCCACGACTATCCGCACCACCCGCACGATCCCCCGGTGGGCCTCTGGCTGCCGGTGGCGATCCTCGTGGTGCCGGTGATCGCCATCGGGCTCCTGCCGGCCTTCTTCGCGGGCCCGGTGGTCGAGCGCACGGCGCTCGCGGTCGTGGGCGCGCCCCTGCCCTCCTACTACCTCGCGCTCTGGCACGGGGTCACGCCCGCGCTCTTCATGAGCATCGTGGCCTTCATCGGCGGCGGAGCCGTGCTGGCCGCCTTCGGCCTCTTCGACCGCCTGCGCCTGTCCGTCCCGCGCCCGGAGGCCAAGCGCCTCTTCGACGCGACGGTGAGCGCCGCCGTCGAAGGCGCGCGCGATCTGATCGGGGCGCTGCACACGGAATCCCTGACGCGCTACTTCGCCGTCATCGTGGTGTCGATCGTCGCGGTCGGCATGGTGGGCTTCTTCACGGGCCCCTACGAGGCGGGCGACAGGCCTCTCCTGCCGGTCAACCTGCCGGCCCTGATCATCTGGATCTCGCTGGTGGCGACCTGCCTCGCCGTGGTGGTGCTCCACGCGAACCGGCTTCTCACCCTCATCCTGACCAGCATCGTCGGCCTCGTCGTCTCCCTGGCCTTCATCCAGTTCTCGGCTCCCGACCTGGCCCTGACGCAGATCTCGGTCGAGGTCGTGATGACGATCCTGATGCTGCTCGCCCTCAACCTCCTGCCGCGCACGACCCCGCGGGAATCCGGACGGATTCGCCGGATCAGGGACGGCGTCGTGGCCTGCGTGGCGGGACTGGGGCTCGGCGGCCTGTCCTACGCGGTCATGACGCGCAATTTCCAGTCGATCTCCGAATACCACCTGGCCCAGTCCAAGCCGGGCGGCGGCGGCACGAACGTGGTCAACGTGATCCTGGTGGATTTCCGCGGCTTCGACACCTTCGGCGAAATCATCGTGCTGTGCATCGCGGCGCTGGCGATCTACGCCCTGCTCGACAGCTCGCTCCGGGGCGCCGCCGCGCAGCGCCTCGCCGCCATGCGCCAGGATACGGAAGCCGCCGACGCTCATCCGCTCATGCTCGTGATCGTGACGCGCGTGCTGCTGCCGCTCGCGCTGACGGTCGGCGTCTTCATCTTCCTGCGCGGCCACAACCAGCCGGGCGGCGGCTTCATCGCCGGTCTCGTGGTCGCCATCGCGCTTCTCATGCAGGCGATGGCGAGCGGGTACACCTGGACGGCGAACCGCCTGCACCTGAACGCCCACACCATGCTGGGCCTCGGCGTCCTGATCGCCGGCCTCACCGGCCTTGCCGCCCTGCTCTTCGCGCGCCCCTTCCTCACGAGCACCTTCGGCTACTTCCACCTGCCGGTCATCGGCGAGTTCGAGCTGGCCTCCGCGATGGCCTTCGACACCGGCGTCTTCTTCGCCGTGGTGGGAACGGTGCTCCTGTCCCTGGCCCAGATCTCGCGCGTGCAGGCACGGGCCGAGCGCAAGCCCGTGCCGGAAGGCCCCTCGGACATCCGGCTGCCGCCGGTGCGCGTCTTCAACGCCCCCACCCCCGCCTACGGAAAGGAGGACTGACCGTGGAAATCCTCATGGCAAGCAGCATCGGCTTCCTGAGCGCCGCCGGCATCTACCTGATCCTGCGCGGACGCAGCTTCCCCGTGATCATCGGGCTCACCTTCCTCTCCTATGCGGTGAACGTGTTCCTGTTCGCCATGGGCAGGCTGGCGGTCGACGAGCCCCCGATCATCGCCTACGACGCGGCGCGCTACACCGATCCGCTGCCGCAGGCCCTGGTGCTGACCGCCATCGTGATCTCGTTCGGCATGACGGCGCTGATCGTCGTGCTGGCCCTGCGCGGCTATCTGGAGACCGGGTCCGACCGGGTCGACCAGGGCGTGCCCAAGATGGAGCCGGCCGAGGAGCGGCTGACCTCATGAGTTCCTGGATCGTCGCCCCCATCCTGATCCCGGCCCTGACGGCGCCGCTGCTGCTGCTGACCCGACGCGCGCCCAACCTGCAGCGCCGGACGTCCCTGGCCGCGGTTGCGCTCCTGCTGGTCGCGAGCATCGGCGTCTTCATGCTCGCCACCGACGGTATGGTGCGCTCCTATCGCCTCGGCGACTGGCCCGCCCCGTTCGGAATCGTGCTCGTGCTCGACCGGCTTTCGGCCACCATGGTGCTCCTGACGGCGGTTCTGGCCTCGGCGGTGGCGATCTACGCCTCGAACGGCTGGGACGAGAAGGGACACCATTTCCATCCGATCCTCCAGTTCCAGCTCATGGGGATCAACGGAGCCTTCCTCACGGGCGACGTGTTCAACCTGTTCGTGTTCTTCGAGGTCATGCTCATCGCCTCCTACGGGCTGCTCCTGCACGGCGGCGGGCCGCGCCGTCTCGGAGCCGGCTTCCAATACGTGGCGATCAACCTCATCGGCTCGACCCTCTTCCTCTTCGCGGTCGGCCTGATCTACGGCGTCACCGGCACCCTCAACATGGCCGATCTCGCCGGCAAGGTGGCGCAGGTTCCGGCCGCCGACGCGGCGCTCCTGCGCACGGGAGCGCTCCTGCTCTTCCTGGTCTTCGCCATCAAGGCCGCGCTGGTGCCGCTCCACTGGTGGCTGCCCACCGCCTATGCGGCGGCGCCCGCGCCTTCGGCCGCGCTCTTCGCCATCATGACCAAGGTGGGCGCCTATTCCATCATCCGCGTCTTCACCCTCGTCTTCGGACCGGAAGCGGGCTTCGCGGCGAACATCGCCGCCCCGTGGATCATGCCGGCCGCCCTCGCCACCCTGGCCATCGGCGCGGTGGGCGTGCTGGCGAGCCGGGTGCTGGTGGACCTCGTGTGCTTCGCCATCGTCTGGTCCATGGGCTCGCTCCTCGTGGCGGTCGCGCTGTTCGACGTCACGGGACTCACGGCCGCGCTCTACTACACCCTGCACTCCACCCTGATCGGCGCCGCCCTCTTCCTGCTCAGCGACCTCATCGCCCGCCGCCGCGGCCGCTGGCGGGACGATCTGGAGCCGAGCCCCGTCATGGCCCAGGCGCCGCTGATGGGGGCCCTGTTCTTCCTGGCGGCCATCGCCATGAGCGGCCTGCCGCCCCTGTCCGGCTTCATCGGCAAGATCATGATCCTGGACGCGACGCGGCCCTCGGGCGCGGTCGGCTGGATCTGGGCCGTGGTGCTCGCTACCAGCCTTGTCGTCATCCTCGGCTTCAGCCGTGCGGGCACGACCCTGTTCTGGAAGAGCGAAGCCGTTGCGGGCGAGCCCGAACCGATGCCTCAGCCGGCCCGGGCCATGCCCGTCATGGCGGCGGCGGCGCTGGTGGCTGGAACCGTGCTCCTCTCCCTGTGGGCGGGCCCGGTGACGCGTCACCTGGAGGCGACCGCACGGCAGCTCGTCGACCCCAGGGCCTATGTGGAGGCCGTACTTGGCGCCCCGCCCCAGGCGCAGCTCTCGGAGCCGCAGCCATGACCCGCCTCTTTCCCCACCCGATCCTGAGCGTCGTCATCGCCATCGTCTGGATCCTGCTCGTGAACGAGATCACGGCCGGTCAGATCGTCATCGGGATCTTCCTGGGCTGGGCCATTCCCAAGCTGACGAGCCCCTACTGGCCCGATCGCCCGCGCATCAGGCGTCCGGGCGCGGTGATCGCCTATATGGGCATCGTCCTGTGGGACATCGTGGTCTCGAACATCCAGGTCGCCTATTGGGTGCTGTTCCGTCGCGGAAACTCCCTCCGGTCCCGGTTCGTCACCGTTCCCCTCGATCTGACCACGGCCGAGGCCATCACGGCGCTCGCGGGCACCATCACCATGACCCCGGGCACCGTGAGCGCGGACCTGTCCGCCGACGGACGGTCCCTCCTCGTCCATTGCCTGGAAACCGACGATCCGGACGCCACCGTCGCCCAGATCAAGGACCGCTACGAGCGCCGTCTCAAGGAGATCTTCGAATGATCGACGTCGCCTGCCTCATCGCCACCGTCACCATCGCCGCCGCGAGCCTGCTGACCCTCTACCGGCTGGCCCGCGGCCCGGACGTGGTCGACCGGATCCTGGCCCTCGACACCCTGGTCATCAACACGATCGGCCTCATCGTCGTGGTCGGCCTCTGGTTCCGCTCCACCATGTATTTCGAGGCGGCCCTGCTCTTCGCCATGGTGGGCTTCCTGACCACCGTCGCCCTGTGCAAGTATCTCCTGCGCGGGAACGTGATCGAGTAGGGTTCAAGTCCATGATCATCGCCGAAGCGGCCGTCGCGGCCATCATTCTGATCGGAGCGTTCTTTCTCCTCGTCGGCTCCTTGGGCCTCGCCAAGCTGCCCGACCTGATGCGGCGGCTGCACGCGCCGACCAAGGCGACCACCTTGGGCATCGGGAGCATGCTGATCGCCTCCATGCTCTATTTCGCGATCATCGAAGGCAAGCCTTCGATCCACGAGCTTCTGATCACCCTGTTCCTGTTCCTCACCGCCCCGGTGACGGCCCAGATGGTGGCCAAGGCCTACATCCTTCGCACCAGACAGCTTCACGAGGTGCTTCCCGGCACCGGCCGCCCCGTCGGATGGGCCACGCTCGATGCGGCGCAGGCCGATGCGTGCTCCGAGACGGTGCAGCACACGACCATCGACTAAGGGTTTCTGGAGCCCGGCATGGAACGCCTCCGTCGCAATATTCTCGCCGGTCTCCTGACGGTGATCCCTCTCTGGATCACGGTGTGGATGATGTGGTTCATCCTGGACTACATCATCTATCTGGGCCGCCCCCTCGTCTTCGCCCTGGCCGCCGCCATCCGCCCCTATGCGGAGGACGTGGCCGACCTGCTCATCCTCGACTGGTTCCAGCAGGCCGTCGCCATCCTCATCGTCCTGGCCGCCCTCTACATGATCGGCGCCACCGCCAACGCGGTGATCGGCCGCCGCATCCTGCGCCTCGTCGACCGGCTGATCGACCGGGTGCCCCTCGCCAAGACCATTTACGGAGCGACCCGCACCCTGATCGAGTCCGTAAAGGGGGGCCAGCAGGGCGGCCAGCGGGCGGTCCTGATCGAATTCCCGCACCCTGACATGCGCGTGGTCGGGTTCGTGACGGCCACCTTCCATGCCAGCGACACGGGGGAGGAACTGGCCGCCGTCTACGTGCCGACGACCCCGAACCCGACCTCCGGCTACGTGGAGATCGTGCCCACGCGGCGGCTGGTCTGGCTCGACTGGAGCGTCAACGACGCCATGTCCTTCATCGTCTCGGGAGGCGCCATGACGCCGAGCGGCATCCGGATGAACCCGACCCCGCCTCGCGTGCCCAGCGTGGACGACCTCGTGGCGCCGGAGCGGGAGCGGGAGAGCGAGACCTCGCCCACCTGAGGGATCAGTGCGTCCGCCGCGCGATGATCCAGACCGCGTGCACGATTCCGGGAATGTAGCCGAGCAGCGTGAGCAGGATGTTGAGCCAGAACTGGCCGCCGAAGCCCACGGTGAAGAAGACGCCGACCGGCGGCAGCAGGATGGCGAGGATGACGCGAAGAAGATTGCTCATGGGCTGCTCTGGTCAAGGTGGGATGCATGGCAGGAACGCATCCATGTCCCGCCTGTTCCTCAACCTGTGACGCGGCGGCCCTATTGCCGGGCCGTCGCGGCCTTTTTCCGTCGAACCGTTGCCTGTTCCGGTCGTTCACCCCTGGAGGTTCGCGACGGGATTTGGAATGACCATTCTGCCGGGAGGAAATGAGGAGCGCGGCCAGGTGCCGGCCCGGCCCATGGCCGGGAGCACAGGGCCGAGTCTTGGGGAGCGCCCGCATCACGTAGTCGTCGTGGGGGCGGGCTTCGCCGGCCTGTCCCTGGCCCAGGGTCTCGGCGGCACGCCGCTGCGGATCACGCTCGTGGATCGTCGCAACTACCACCTGTTCCAGCCCCTCCTCTATCAGGTGGCGACCGCCGTCCTGTCGCAGGGCGAGATCGCCGAACCGATCCGCCGCATCCTGAGGCGGCACAAGAACGTGAGCGTCCTGCTCGGCGAGGTCGACGGCATCGATACCGGGCGGCAGGAGATCAGCATCGACGGAGAGAGACTGGCCTACGACACTCTCGTGCTCGCGACGGGAGCGACGCACAGCTATTTCGGCCATCCGGAATGGGAGCGGTTCGCCCCCGGCCTCAAGACGCTGGACGATGCCCGGCGCATTCGCGCCAAGGTTCTGATGGCCTTCGAGCTTGCCGAGCTGGAGGAGGACCCGGCCGAGCGCGAGCGGCTTCTGACCTTCACGGTCATCGGCGGCGGACCGACGGGCGTCGAGATGGCCGGCGCCATCGCGGGCCTCGCCAAACAGGCCCTGGCCCGAGACTTCCGCAATATCGATCCGACGAAGGCGCGCATCCTCCTGGTGGAGGCCGCTCCCCGGATCCTGGGTCCGTTTCCGGAGGACCTCGCGACCTACGCCGTACGGGCGCTGGAGCGGCTCGGCGTGACCATCCTCACCGACCGTCCCGTGGAGAATATCGACGAGAGAGGCATCGTCGTCGGGGGCGAGTTCGTCCCGACGGCGACGGTCGTCTGGGCCGCGGGCGTGACCGCATCGCCCGCGGGCAAATGGCTGGATGTCGGCACGGACAAGGCCGGCCGCGTCGAGGTTGGGCCCGACCTCTCCGTCCCCGGCCTCGAGAACGTCTATGTTCTCGGCGACCTCGCGCTGGCGCGCGACGAGAACGGCAAGCCCCTGCCGGGCCTGGCGCAGGTGGCGCATCAGCAGGGCGATTATCTCGCGAAGGCTCTCCAGGCGCGCATTCTGCGGGGCGAGACCCCGAAGCCCTTCCGCTTCCGCAGCCGTGGCAATCTCGCCGTCATCGGCCGCAACGAGGCCGTGGTGCATTGGGACACGGTGAAGCTGAAGGGCTTCTCCGCCTGGCTCGTCTGGGGCATCGCCCATGTCTACCTGCTCGTGGGGTTCCAGAACCGGCTCCTGGTCAGCCTGCGGTGGCTCTGGTCCTACATCACCCACCAGTTCGGGTCCCGGATCATCGACGAGGATCTTTCCCGGCGGCATTCGCACGAGGCGAGAACGGAGGTTTTCATTGACGCAGCTCATGGCGAGGAATTGCGGGACCGTGCGAGAAGTTGAGGCCGCGGGGCGTCTAAGCCGGATCTTGACCCGCCGGACGGACGTTCCCGCACGAACCGGGAAAGGCGAGGGTTGAGCATGGGATGGTCGATCCCCGTCGGCACGGTGAAGGGCACGGTCATCCGGATCCATTTCACCTTTATTCTCTTCCTCGTCTGGATCGCGGTGTCGCATTACGCGAGCGGCGGACGCCAGGCGGCCATCGAAGGCACGGCCTTCGTCATCCTCCTGTTCCTGTGCGTGCTGCTGCACGAGTTCGGCCATGTCTTCGCGGCCCGGCGCTACGGCGTGCAGACACCCGACATCACGCTGCTGCCCATCGGCGGCGTGGCGCGCCTGGAGCGCATTCCCGAGGAGCCGTCGCAGGAGCTGATCGTGGCTCTCGCCGGGCCTGCGGTGAACGTGGTGATCGCGGCCATCCTGTTCGCCGTGCTCGGCGGCTTCGTGCCCGCGGACAGCATGGACGTCCAGAACCCCGGCACGAGCATGGTGGCCCGCCTCGCGATGGTGAACGTGTTCCTGGTGGTGTTCAATCTCATCCCGGCCTTTCCCATGGACGGCGGGCGCGTGCTGCGCGCCATTCTGGCCTCGCGCCTGGGGTATCAACGCGGCACGCAGATCGCCGCATCGGTGGGACAGGTCGTGGCCTTCGGCCTCGGCCTGCTCGGCCTCATGGGCAACCCGCTCCTGATCTTCATCGCGATCTTCGTCTATCTCGGCGCGGCCGGGGAGGCCCACGCGGTCCAGATGCGTCAGGTCTCCCGCGGGATGCTGGTCGCGGACGCGATGATCACGAAGTTCGAGAGCCTGCGCCCCGGCAGCAGCGTCGAGGATGCGGTGCAGTGCCTGATCCACACCACCCAGCACGATTTTCCGGTGGTCGACGGCGCCGGGCACCTGCGCGGCGTCCTCACCCGCGACGACATGATCCGCGCCCTGCGCGAGCAAGGCCCTCAGACCTCGGTCATGGAAGTGATGCGCGCCGACATCCCTCTCGTTCACCACCGGCAGCCGCTGGAGAAGGCCCTGCAGATCATGCAGCAGTCCCGTGTTCCGGCCATCGGGGTGACCGACAGGGAGTCCCGGCTCGTGGGCCTGATCACGCCGGAGAACGTGGGAGAGATGATGATGGTCCTCGCGGCCAGTCCGCCGCGCCGCTCGCCCATGCCCTGGCAGCGCATCCCGAAATAGAAAAGCCCGGCACGCGTCCGGGATCTTCACGACGGAACGAACTTCCACGCCGGACGCGGGAGGGAAATGATCACATCTTCTCCCGCTATATCGTTCCGGTGAGGAACGCCATGCATCCTGCCGGAGCGTCGCGCTTCGCGCACGCCGCGCGGATACGCCATGGCGAAGCTGAAACGTCTGGCCATCGGTGACGTTAACGCCATAGCCCCGGTCTGTTTCGGTCGACCGGGGCTATGCACATTGCCACAACCCACAAACGACAGGGGACTTCCATGGCCGACAAGCGCCCGACCCTCACCACCCGACAGGGACATCCGGTCTCTGACAATCAGAGCCTGCGCAGCGTGGGGGAGCGTGGACCAGCAACGCTCGAAAACTATCAGTTCATCGAAAAGATCACCCATTTCGACCGCGAGCGGATTCCCGAGCGCGTCGTCCATGCCCGCGGCACCGCCGCCCATGGCTATTTCGAAGCCTACGGCAAGATCGGCGACGAGCCCGCATCCAAGTACACCCGGGCCAAGGTGCTGACCCAGACCGGTGTGCGCACCCCCGTGTTCCTGCGCTTCTCCACCGTGATCGGCTCGAAGGATTCTCCCGAGACCGCCCGCGATCCGCGCGGCTTCGCGATCAAGTTCAAGACCGTCGACGGGAACTGGGACCTCGTGGGCAACAACCTGAAGGTCTTCTTCATTCGCGATGCGATCAAGTTTCCCGACATGATCCACGCCTTCAAGCCCGATCCGGTTTCGAACCGCCAGGAGCCGTGGCGCTTCTACGACTTCGTGATGCACCACCCCGAGGCGCTGCACATGGTGACCTGGGTAAAGAGCCCGTGGGGCATCCCGGCCGATTACCGGCACATGCAGGGTTCGAGCGTCAACACCTACAAGCTCGTCAACGACAGGGGCGAGGCGGTGCTGGTCAAGTTCTCGTTCGAGCCGAAGCTCGGCGTGAAGAATCTCACCAGCGAGCAGGCGGCCGAGATCCAGGGCCGGGACGTGGGCCATGCGACCCGCGACCTCTACGATGCCATCGAGCGCGGCGACTATCCCGAGTGGGAGATGTGCGTGCAGATCATGTCGGACGACGACCATCCGGAGCTCGACTTCGACCCGCTCGACGACACGAAGCGCTGGCCGGAGGATCAGTTCCCGCTGCTGCCGGTGGGCCGTCTCGTCCTCGACCGCAACCCCGACAACTTCTTCGCCGAGACGGAGCAGTCGGCTTTCGGCACGGGCGTGCTGGTGGACGGCATCGACTTCTCCGACGACAAGATGCTGCAGGGCCGGACCCTGTCCTACTCGGACACGCAGCGCTACCGCGTCGGCCCCAACTATCTGCAGCTTCCGGTCAACGCCCCGCAGGAGCAGGCGCGGGCGCAGACGAACCAGCGGGACGGCCTCATGACCTTCTATGTCGACCGTGGCCCCGATCAGAGCAAGCACGTGAACTACGAGCCGAGCTCCATGGGCGGCCTGCGCGAGGCGCCGCGGCCCGCGAAGGACTACCACCAATGGGTCGAGGGCCATCTCGGCCGGTACCAGACCACGCGCACGGCCGACGACTACAAGCAGGCCGGCGACCGCTACCGCACCTTCGAGGACTGGGAGCGCGACGACCTGATCAACAACCTCGTGGCCGACATGAAGGAATGCCCGGAGCACATCGCGCTCCGCATGGTCTGGCACTTCTGGCACTGCGACGAGGATTACGGCCGCCGTGTCGCCGAGGGCGCGGGCATCGACCTCAAGAAGGCGCTGGAACTGCCGCCGCTGGAAGGCAAGCCCGCCCCGGGCCAGAACCGTCCGGGCAGCACCTATACCAGCGGCAAGCGCGAAGGCTCCTCGCCGCGGACCGAGGCCGCCGAGTAAGGCGCGCCACGAATCCTGAAACGCCGCGAGCCGGGCTCACGCCCGGCTCGTCCTGTTTCAGCCCGCCATACGCAGCAGGGGTCACTTCTTCGCGCAGATCGCGCGGGCGAACATGCCGCTCGGATTGTCGCTCGTGGAGAAGCAGTAGATGCCGACCTCGTCCATATCGATCCGGTCGCCGCGATTGCACGTGCCGTTCACGGGATACTCGTCCTCGGCGCAGCGGGCCACGCAGCGCCCCTGGGCCTCGCATTGCTGCACCAGCACCCGCAGGATCGTTCCGGCCGTTCCCGGCCTCCCCTCCGGCCCCGCCGGGCCGGGAGGCCCCGGAGGGCCTGCGGGTCCCGCCTGCCCGACAGGCCCGGGCGGTCCCGGAGGTCCCGCTGGGCCGGCAGGTCCGGCCTGACCGTCCGCTCCATCGGCGCCCGCCGGACCGGGCGGGCCTTCGGGCCCGGGCTCTCCCCGGGGGCCCTGCAGGCCCTGCGGCCCCTGAGGACCCTGGTGCCCCGCCACGCCCTGCGGCCCCTGCGGGCCGGGCGGTCCCGGAGGTCCTTCGGGCCCCGCTTCGCCGGGAGGACCCGCCGGGCCGGGCTGGCCGCCGGAAGCACCCTGTCCCGGCTCACCCGGAGGCCCGGGCGGCCCCGGAGGACCGGCCGGTCCCGCTGGCCCCTGCGGGCCCGGGGCGCCGTCGCGTCCGGCCACTCCCTGAGGACCCTGAGGTCCCGGCGGACCGGCCTGGCCCTGCGGCCCTTCCGGTCCGGGAGGTCCGCTGGGCCCCGTCGGCCCCTGAGGTCCCGGCTCTCCTTGCGGTCCTGGCGGGCCCGGAGGCCCGGGAGGACCGTCCGCCCCCGCGACGGGCTGCGGAGCCTCCGCGGCGGCGGTCTGGGGTCCTTCCGGACCGCGCTGTCCGCAGAAGCCGACGACCACGTCCCGCTGCTCGTCGTCCGCCTGCAGGGTCACGACGCAGTCATCAGGATGGTAGGCGAGCCGAAAGACGAAGCGCCCGTTCGCCTCGGTTCTCGTCTGATGGTTCTGATCGAGGGTGACGGCGGTCTGGCGGGGCCTGCTCAACCGTCCGACGACGCGCAGCTCCCCGCCCGTGATCATGGCCTGATCGACGATGATGTCGGCACTGGCCGGCGTGCAGGTGAAAGCGAATACGGATCCCGCCAACAGACGCTTGATCATCATGCCCCTCGCGCAAGCTGTGCCTTGAAGCGTCTCTCCCTCGTGCGGGGGCGTCAATTAACTAAGAAGGGTAGAACGTTCGGCTACCACCAACGCACTCACGCGGTAGCCGAAAGGATCCGACCCGTCCTCACCCCGCCAGCAGGCCGTCGAGGAACTGCCCCAGGCAATCGCCGATGACGGAGACCTGATAGCCGCCTTCCTGCACCACCACGGTGGGAAGCCCGATGGAGCGGATGCGCGCGCCGATTCCGCGGAATGCCGCCGTCGAGACATCGAGGAGGCCGATGGGATCCTCCCGATGGCTGTCGTAGCCCAGGGCCACCACCAGGGCCTCCGCACCGAAGGCCTGAACGGTCTCGAGGCCGCGCTCGACGGCCTGGAACATGGCATCGTCGCGGGATTTCGGCTGGAGCGGGATGTTCAGGTTGAAGCCCTCGCCTTCGCCGTGGCCGCGCTCATGGGCATAGCCGGTGAAGAAGGGATAATAGGAGTTCGGATCCACATGGATCGACACGGTCAGCACATCGGCGCGGCGATAGAAGATCTCCTGCGTGCCGTCGCCGTGATGCGCATCCACATCCAGAACGGCCACCCGGCCGAAGCGCGAGCGCAGGTGCTGGGCGGCGATGGCCGAGTTGTTGAGATAGCAGAAACCGTTCGCCTGATCGGCGCGGGCATGGTGCCCCGACGGGCGGCACAGGGCATAGACGGCGCCCGCGCCTTCGACCACCGCGTCCGCCGCGGCCATGGCCGTGTGGCTGGACCTCAGCGAAGAGCGCCAGGTGTTCGGACCGACGGGCACGGAAAGCCCGCCGAGATAATACCCCGCCTGCGCCACCACGGATTGCGACGGGCATGGCGGCCGGTGCGGCCAGTCGGGCCGCCCGCTCCAATAGGGCGCCACATTGGGCAGCACCTCGATTCCGGCGTTGGGGAGCTGGCGCCAGCGCTCGTAGGCCGTGGCGAGGAATTGCAGGTAGTGTTCCGCATGAACCGTCAGGGCGGGACCGAGCTCGTAATCCTCGGGCTGCTCCGGCTGCAAGCCGCGTGCCGACAGGGCCCGAAGCAACGCATCCACCCGGTTCGGACGGTCCTGCGGATCGACGATCCTGCCGACCTGCATGAATTGCTGCGGATCGTGCAGGTGCTGATCGGGATGGAAGAAGACGCGCATCGGACAGGCTCCCGTCAAGAATTTCGTAAAGTCGGATCGTTAAAGGACGGCCTCGATCAGGAACGGGCCGCGGCGCGAGAGCGCACCTTCGAGGAGCCTCACGAACTCCTCCACCGTGGTGGCGCGTCCCGCCTCCACGCCCATGCCCCTGGCCATCGTCACCCAGTCGAGCGCCGGCTCGTCGATGGTGAGCATGCGCTCCGCGTTGCGGCCGAACCGGTTGACGCCGACATTGCGCATCTCTCCCTGGAGAATGGCATAGGCGCGGTTGGAGAAGACGATGGTGACCACGTCGAGATTCTCGCGCGCCTGGGTCCACAAGCCCTGGATCGTGTACATGCCGCTGCCGTCCGCCTGGAGGCCGATCACCTTGCGGTCGGGGCAGGCCACTGCGGCGCCGGCGGCCATGGGGATGCCGATGCCGATGGCGCCGCCCGTGAGCTGCAGGTAATCGTGCGGCGCCGCCTGCTGCGACAGAGCGAAGAACCGCCGCCCCGAGGTGACGGATTCATCGCAGACGATCGCGTTTTCCGGAATGAGACGCGCGACGGCGAGCGAAATCGCGTCCTGCGTCAGCGGGCCGGTCGGAAGGGCCTCGTCGATCGTGCCGGGCCGGACGACGGGGGCAGGCGCGCCGGGCTTCACTCCGAGCTCGTCGGCGAGCCAGGCGAGCGCCGTCTTGGGATCGCCGCCCATCCGCGCGAGCTCCACCACTTGGCAATCGTCGCGAATGAGACGCCCGGGCTTGCCGGGATAGGCGAAGAACGCCACCGGCACCTTCGCGCCGACGACGATGAGGACATCGATGTCGCGGAGCGCCTCCACGGCCTGATCGACCGGGTACGGCACCTTGGTGACGGGTACGCGGCCCACGCCGCGCTCGATGCGCCCGTTGGAGGTCTGCGCCATGAGCCGGACGCCCGTGGCTTCGGCGATCCGCCCCGCGATTTCCAGCGCATCGGCGCGCAAAGCCCGCCCGCTCATGAAGAGCGCCGCGCGGCGCCCGGAGCGGACGGCATCCGCCGCGGCCCTGACCGCCTCCGCTGCGACGGGCTGCGGGTCCGGAACGACCGCGCGGGAGATCGGCTTGTCCGACGCCTCGCCCCAGGCGGCATCGGCGGGCAGGATCAGGGTCGTCACCCCGGGCAGCGACATGGCCGCCGCGTAGGCTGCCGCCGTGTCGGGACCGACGCTCTCCGCATCCGCGATGCGCCGGACCCAGTGGGACATGGGCCGGGCGAGGCTCTCGATGTCGCTGGTCAGCGGCGCATCGTGCTGCAGATGGTAGCTGGCATGGTCGCCGACCACGTTGATCATCGGCGTGAAGGCCCGGCGCGCATTGTGGAGATTGGCCAGACCGTTGGCGAGGCCGGGCCCCAGATGCAGGAGGGTGGCGGCGGGCTTGTCCGCCATGCGGGCATAGCCATCCGCCGCCGCCGTCACCACGCCTTCGAAGAGACCGAGCACGCAGCGCATGCGCGGCTTGCGGTCGAGGGCCGCCACGAAATGCATCTCCGAAGTGCCGGGATTGGCGAAACAGACATCCACGTCGTTCGCAAGCAGCACGTCGCACAGGCGGTCGGCACCGTTCATCGATTTTTCCGTCTTTCGTCCGTTGGCTGAAGGTTCGCGGGAGAGCTTATCCCGCTGCGGCGTCGAAGCTCCAGAAGGGATTCCCTGCACAGGTCCTCATCCACCGCCCATTTCGGCTCGAAGGATATCGTCCATGGCCGAGAGGAACAGGTCGGCGTTCCCGGTCGAGAAGACGAGCGGAGGGCGGATCTTGAGGATGTTCGCCGCAGGACCCGTGGCGCTGATGAGGATCCGCCGCTCCCGCAGGGCGTTGACGAGCCGCGCGGTCTCCTCCGTCGCAGGCTCCTTCGTCGGGCGGTCGCGCACCAGCTCGACGCCGATGAAGTGACCCGCGCCACGCACATCGCCGATGACCGGATAGCGTTGCGCCAGCGCCTGAAGGCCATCACGCAGGTAGTCGCCCACGCGGCGGGCATTCTCGACGAGCCCCTCCTCCTCGATTACCTCGAGCACCGCCATGCCGACGGCGGCGGAGACGGGATTGCCGCCGAAGGTGTTGAAGTAGCGGGTGCGCTGTCCGAACTCGGCCAGCACGTCCGGCCGCGCCACCATGCCGGCGACGGGATGGCCGTTGCCCATGGGCTTGCCGAGGGTGACGATGTCGGGCACGAGGCCATGGCGTTCGAAGCCCCACATCTGCCCGCCCGTGCGGCCGAAGCCGGGCTGCACCTCGTCGGCGATGAACAATCCGCCTGCCTCGCGGATCGCCGCGGCGGCAGGAGCCAGGAACCCAGGCGGATCGGCATAGACGCCGTCGCTGGAGAAGATCGTGTCCACCAGAAGCGCCGCCGGCCTGATGCCGCTCGCCGCCATGTCGGCGACGGCGGCGCGGACATGGCGGGCGAAGACCTCGCCCACATCGCCGCCGTTGCCCCGGTAGGCATCGGGCGCGGGCACCGTGCGGGCGTGCTCGCCCAATGTCATCGAGCGGCCGAGCGAGGGCGAGAGTTCCGCCGTCGCGGCCGTGGTGCCGTGATAGGCGAGCCGCGTCACGATCACCCCCGTGCCGCCCGTGTGGGTTTTCGCGACGCGCAGGGCGAGGTCGTTCGCCTCGCTGCCCGTGCAGGTGAACATCACGTTGGAGAGCTCCGCCGGAAAATATCCGAGGAGCTTTTCCGCGTAGTCCAGGATCGTGTCGTGCAGATAGCGCGTGTGGGTGTTGAGGATCGCCGCCTGTCGCGACAGGGCCGCCACCACATGGGGGTGGCCGTGCCCGACGGAGGCGACGTTGTTGTACATGTCGAGATAGGCCCGCCCGTCCGGATCGTAGAGCCACACGCCCTCCCCTCGCACCACATGGACCGGGTTGGCATAGAAGAGCCGGTAGGCCGGGCCGAGCAGGCGCTGCCTCCGGGCGATCATCTCCTTCTCGCGCAGGGCCACGCCGGCATCCTCGCCCGCGTCATAGGCGTTGATCATCGACACGTCGGTCATTCCCCTCGGCAGACGTTGTGCAGATAGGCGCGGGCCTCCTCGCGGGAGAGGCCCGAGAGCCTCTCCAGCCCGGCCCAGGCCTTCGGATTGTTGCGCAGAATATAGTCCCGGTTCTCGGGATAGCGCGCGGCGCGCCAGCCGCTGATCGCCACCGTCAGCACCATACGCGTCGCCAGGAGGTCGAACAGGATGTCGATCTCCTCCGGCGCCAGCGGGAGCACCGCATGGTAGCCCGCCAGCATTTCGCCGGGCCCCTCCAGCGGATGCCCCGCCTCGTTCAGCTGATACGCGGCCGCCACGGCGAGGTCGTTCACCAAAGGCGCGTGAACCGCATCGCCGAAATCGATGATGCCGGCGATCTCGTCGGTTGCGTCGGGAGACACCAGAACGTTGTGCGGGTTCATGTCGTTGTGGATCACCTGAGCGCGCAGGCCCGGCATCGCCGGCAGGGCATGGCGCTCGAAGGCGTCGAGAAAGCGTGCGGCGAGCGCGCGCCGCCCTTCGTCCGCGATGTGAACGAGCAGGTGGCGCACGCGGCTTGCGTGCTTCAGGTCCCACATCAGCTCGTGGCCGGAAGCGGGATGCGAGAAGCCCTGCAGCGCCCGGTCGAGCCGGGCGAGGCATGTTCCGAGATTGCGCTGCTGCAAGGCGCTGCGGGAGGCCCGGTGGAGGGGTTGCCCCTCGAGATAGGTGAGAATGCGCAGGATGCGCGGCGGCTCGCCGGGCCGCGTCAGGACCACCTCCGCCTCGCCCGCCTTCGTTCGCAGGACCCGCGGCACCGGCAGCGATGCGTCCCTGCTCTCGATGTGCAGCAGCGCCTGCGTCTGGAAGCGGGTGACCTCCGGATCCTCGGCCGGATTGCCGATCTTCAGCACGAAGTGGCGACCGTCTCCGGTCCGGAGGTGGAAGTTGCTGTCCCGCTCGCCCTTGAGCTCCACGGCCACCGCGTCGAGGCCGTAGAACGCGGCGGCGAGCCGCCGGGCTTCCCCGGCAGGAATGTCCGGCGCGGCCGTGGCGAGAAGCGGATCGATATTCTGTTGCGACATTATGATCGGCAGGCTTTCGTCGTTTCCCGACCTTAGCCCATGCCTTGCCGCATGTCCGCACCATGCGCGAAGAATATCGCCGGGACCGTTCCGCCGCCCTATCTCGACCATTCCCGGGTTTTCCCTTGGCCCCGGATGTGGAATACGAAGCTGAACGATCCCGCACCTTGCAGCACGACCTCAAAGGACCAGGCCAGACCATGAACGAGCATCTCTCCTTCTACATCGACGGCAAATGGGTGCAGCCGGAAGGCCGCCAGACCCTCGACGTCATCAATCCGGCCACGGAAGAGCCTTTTGCGCGCATCGCCCTCGGCACGGCCGCCGACGTGGACAGCGCGGTCGCCGCGGCCAAGCGCGCCTTCCCGTCCTATTCCCGCACGAGCCGCAAGGAGCGCCTGGATCTCCTCGGCTCCGTCCTCGACGCCTACAAGAAGCGCATCGACGACATCGCCGAGGCGATCTCTCAGGAGATGGGCGCCCCCATGACCCTGGCGAAGCAGGCCCAGGCCGCGGCCGGCGTCGGCCATATCAGCCGGGGCATCGAGGTCCTGAAGACCATGGAATTCGAGGAGCTCATCAACAACACCCTCGTGGTGCGCGAGCCCATCGGCGTCGTGGGCCTCATCACCCCCTGGAACTGGCCGCTCAACCAGATCACCTGCAAGGTGGCGCCCGCCCTCGGGACCGGCTGCACCATGGTGCTCAAGCCCAGCGAAGTCTCGCCGATTTCCGCCATCGTCTTCGCGGAGATCATGCACGAGGCGGGGGTGCCGGCGGGCGTGTTCAACCTCGTCAACGGCGACGGACCGACGGTCGGCGCGGCGATCTCGAGCCACCCCGACATCGACATGGTGTCCTTCACCGGCTCCACCCGCGCAGGCATCCTCGTCGCCAAGGCGGCGGCCGACACGGTGAAGCGCGTCCATCAGGAGCTCGGCGGCAAGTCGCCCAACATCATCCTCGACGATGCCGATTTCGAAGCGGCGATCACCCACGGGGCCAAGGGCTGCTTCAACAATAGCGGCCAGTCCTGCAACGCTCCGACGCGCCTGCTCGTGCCGCGCGCCCGGCAGGACGAGGTGGCGGCCATCGCCAAGCGGATCGCGGAGGCGACCATCGTGGGCGACCCGCGCTCGGCGGATACGGTCATCGGCCCCGTGGTGAGCGAAGTGCAGTTCAACCGGATCCAGGACCTCATCGATGCGGGCATCAAGGAAGGTGCCCGGCTGGTGACCGGCGGCCTCGGCCGTCCGGAAGGCCTGAACCGGGGCTACTACGTGCGGCCCACGGTCTTTGCCGATGTGAC
Source organism: Microvirga lenta (assembly GCF_020532555.1). Classification (GTDB taxonomy): domain Bacteria; phylum Pseudomonadota; class Alphaproteobacteria; order Rhizobiales; family Beijerinckiaceae; genus Microvirga; species Microvirga lenta. Next base: position 219,034 of record NZ_JAJBBR010000005.1, read on the forward strand.
GAACGACATGCGCATCGCGCGCGAGGAGATCTTCGGCCCCGTGCTGTCGATCCTGCCCTACGAGTCGGAGGAGGAGGCGATCTCCATCGCCAACGACACGATCTACGGCCTGTCGAGCTATGTGACCTCGGGCGATCCCGAGCGGGCGCGCCGCATCGCCCGGGAGATCCGCGCCGGCATGGTGCACATCAACGGCTCCAGGGGCGACAACGCCGCGCCGTTCGGCGGCTACAAGCAGTCGGGCAACGGCCGCGAATGGGGCCGCTACGGCTTCGAGGACTACCTCGAGGTCAAGTCCATGTTCGGCTATCAGACCGCCGGACAGGCGGCCTGAACCGGGACCGCAGGTCGATTCGGATCAGACCGGCAGGGAGGCGACCTCCCTGCCGGTCTTTCTCTTTCTGGAGGACTAAAGTCTTTGAACTTTCAGCGTCCTTTCGAATTTCAAAAGGAGTGAACTCGAGCCGGAGACGCGGATTTGTACGGAATCGGACAGAACCTGGAGGACCGAGTCGCGGTGGTGACCGGCGCATCCGCCGGCGTGGGCCGGGCCACGGCCATCGCGCTGGCCGAAGCCGGCGTCCATGTGGGCATCATCGCCCGCCACGAGGAAGGCCTCGCCGAGGTCGCCCGTCTTGTGGAGAGCCACGGCGTGAGATGCGCTCCCGTCTCCTGCGACGTCGCGGATGCGGAGAGCATGATCGCCGCAGCCGACCGGATCTCCGAAGCCCTGGGGCCGATCGACATCTGGGTGAACTGCGCGATGGCCACGGTGTTCGCGCGCTTCGAGGACATCGCACCCGACGAATACGCGCGCGTGACGAATGTCTGCTATCTCGGCATGGTCAACGGCACGCGCGCGGCCCTCAGGCACATGCGCCCGCGCGACCGGGGCCTCATCCTCCAGGTCGGCTCCGCCCTCGCCTATCGGTCGATCCCCCTGCAGAGCCCCTATTGCGGCGCCAAGCACGCCATCGTCGGCTTTACCGACTCGCTCAGGAGCGAACTGCTCAAGGAGAAGAGCTCCATCACCATCACCGCCGTGCATCTGCCGGCGGTGAACACGCCGCAATTCGCCTGGGGGCGGGCGCATGTTGACTACGAGCCGCGTCCAGCCGGCACGCCCGTCGCGCCGGAGGTGGCGGGCGAGGCCATCGTCTCTGCCATCCGCAACCCGCGCCGGGATTACTGGCTCGGATTGCAGACGGCGCAGGCCATCCTCGGCGGAATGGTGGCGCCGGGCCTGCTCGACCGCTTCCTGGCCTGGACGGCCTATGAGGGACAGTTCGGCCCGGACCGCCTCGACGAGGACCGTCCGGACAATCTCTTCACGCCGGTCGGAAGCGTGGATCGTGAGCGCGGGCCCTATGCGGATGAGGAGAAGGGTTCGGCCGTGCTCGTCTCCGGCGCGGCGGCCCGTTTCGCCCTGGCCGGCGTCGTGGTGGGCGCGCTCGTCGGGGCAGGCTTCGCGCTCCGCGCCGGCACCCGGAACGGGAACCGTCTCCCTCGCCCGCCGGCGAGGCGCGCGATGAGATGAGACCGGACAAGCGCTCCTACCGCCCGATCGAGGATTACGCGCTGATCGGCAACGGCTTCGGCTCCGCGCTGGTCGCGCGGGACGGCTCCATCGACTGGTGCTGCCTGACGCGGTTCGATGCTCCTCCGGTTTTTTCACGCCTGCTCGACCGGATCCGCGGGGGCTTCTTTCAGATCGTGCCTGAGGAACCGCACGAGGTCTCGCGCGCCTATCTTCCCAGCACCAACATTCTCGAAACGACGTTCAAGACATCGGGCGGCACGGCGAAGCTGACGGACTTCATGCTGATGCCGCATGACGGTTCGCCCAGGCCCCTTCTCGTGCGGCTCGTTTCCGGCCTCGCGGGAGAGATTGCCTTGCGCGCGGTCTATCGTCCCCATGCCGGCTTCGCCCAGACCTTCCCGCCCCTGAACGTCTCAGGGGAAAGGGTGAGCGCCCCCGGATGCCCGGCATTCCTCTCGGATACCCCGTTCGCGGAGAAGGATGGAGCCGCCTGCGCGAGGCTGCATGTATACGAGGGCAGCGAGCATGTGTTCTGCCTCTTCGACGAGGACGCGTCCGAAATCTCGTGCCCCTCCGCGTCGGAGCTGCTCCAGCACGCCCGCACGCGCTGGTCCGACTGGGTGCAGGATGCAAACTATGCCGGCCCGCTCGAACAGGAGCTGATCCGCAGCGCCCTGGTTCTCAAGGCCCTGACCTACCAGCCGACGGGCGCGATGGTCGCGGCGCCGACCACCTCACTGCCGGAAGTGGTCGGCGGCGTGAGGAACTGGGATTACCGCTTCTGCTGGCTGCGCGATTCCTGCCTGGCCTTCTATGCACTCAAGAAATTCGGCTATGTGGCGGAGGCCGGCGACTTCTTCTCCTTCATCAATGACATCGCGCATCGCCGGGAGGTGAGCCTGAAGCCGCTCTATCCGGTGGACGGCGTTGCCGACATGCACGAGAAGGTCGTCGATCATTTCGAGGGCTGGCAGGGAAGCGCTCCGGTCCGCGTCGGCAACAAGGCCTCGGAGCAGCACCAGATCGACACCTACGGTCAGGTGCTCGATCTCATGTACATGCACGTCCGCCTCGGCGGAGCCCTCGACGACAAAACCAAGATCACCGGAACTTGCCTCGCCGACCACGTGGCGCGGGAATGGCGCAAGCCCGACAACGGCTTGTGGGAGCCGCGCCTCGAACCTAAGCGCTATCTGCATGCCGCGATCATGAACTGGGCGGCTCTCGACCGCGCCATCGCGCTCTTCGGCGAGAAGAGGGAATGGTGCGAGGCCCGTGCAGCCATCGAGAAGGACATCAAGACCGAAGGAGTTCACCCCGAGCACGGCTACCTGACCCAGGCTTTCGGGGAGGATGCGGTGGATGCGGCCGTGCTCGTTGCGCCCATGGTCGGATTTCCCGTCGATCATGACGTCTTCGCACGCACCGTCGACACCGTGATCGAGCAGTTGGCCCGCGGGCCGCTGGTCTACCGCTATCTCAACGACGACGGTCTGCCGGGACACGAAGGAACCTTCCTGCTCTGCGCCTTCTGGTTGGTCGACGCCCTGGCATGGCTGGACAGGGGAGAAGAGGCGGCGCAGCGTTTCGAGGATCTGCGGAAGCTTGCGAACGATGTCGGCCTCTATCCCGAGGAGATCGCCGAGGATGGCCGCTTTCTCGGCAATTTCCCGCAGGCTTTCAGCCATCTGGGATTCCTGCACTCCGCCCTCGTGCTGGATCTCTACCGGGAGGGCGGCCCGGAGGCCCTGCGGGGCACCTATGCCGACCGCACCCTGCGCGAGACGCGGCACCGGCAAGCACCCCGCATCGGCGGCAATGGCGAGGGCGCGGCGGAAATGCGCCGCTGAACGCGCAAAACAGGCCCGATCTGGGGCGCAGCTTCCCGCGTCTTTTGCAAGTCTCTCGAAAGTCCCACGCCTTACCCATTTGGGAGCATGTCAAAGTGCGGCAGCCTCCCGTACGCTCACCTCTTCCGGAAGCGGGAAGAGCGGGCACGCCCATGAAAATCGCATGCGTCGGAGCGGGACCGGCGGGTCTCTATTTCGCGATCCTGATGAAGCTGCGCGACCCGCGCCACGAGATCACCGTCTACGAGCGTAACCCGGAAGGGGTGACCCATGGATGGGGTGTCGTGTTCTGGGACGATCTCGTCGCCGATCTGCGGGCGAACGACCCCGTGACGGCGCAGGCGATTCTCGACCGCTCCTTCGGGTGGATCGATCAGGTCGTCGACGTGAAGGGCAGCAGGCCGGCGCGCGGCGGTGGAACGGGGTTCGGCATCTGTCGCCGGACATTGCTCGCCATCCTGCGGGAGCGTGCGACGGATCTCGGCGTCGAGATCCTGTTCGAGCACGAGATCGCGGAGGGGGCCCAACTGCCGGATGCGGACGTGATCGTGGCCGCCGACGGCGTCGGCAGTCAGGTCCGGCGCCTGCGCATGGACCGGTTCAGGACCAGGATCGATCTGGGCCGCAACAAATATGTGTGGCTCGGCACGCCGCGGGTGTTCGAGGCCTTCACCTTCGGCCTCGTGCCGACGCAGGCCGGCTGGATCTGGTTCCATGCCTATGGCTACAGCAAGGACATGAGCACCTTCATCGTCGAGTGCTCGCCGGAAACATGGAAGGGCCTGGGCTTCGACCGGCGGAACTCCGCCCAGAGCCTCACGCTCCTCGAGAATCTCTTCGAGGACCATCTCAACGGCCATCGTCTGCTCAGCCATTCCGACAGCCAGGAAAGCCTGCCCTGGCTCAATTTCCGCAACATGACGAACGAGAAGTGGCACGCGGACAACATCGCGCTCCTGGGCGATGCGGCGCACACCACGCACTTCTCCATCGGGTCGGGTACACGGCTGGCGATTCAGGATGCGATTGCGCTGGCCGCTAACCTGCATGGACACGAGGACGTGCAGACCGCCCTCGCCGCCTACGAACAGGAACGGCAGCTCGCCATGCTGCGCCCGCAGCGGGAGGCACGCCTCAGCGCGGCATGGTTCGAGAACATCCCGCGCTATGCCCATCTCGCGCCGCCGCAGTTGTTCGCGCTGCTGCTGGACCGCCGGTCCCGTCTGGTCTCGCACATTCCCCCGAAGCTGTATTACCGCCTCCATTGGGCGAAGCGCATCCCGCCCGTCCGAATGCTCTATCGCTGGGCGGCGTTGGGGGTCGAACAGCTCGCAGGGCTGCACCGCCGGCTGTCGCATTCGTAAGCTGCCGACAGGCGCTAGGCGGCAGGAGCATCGATGGTGCAGATCAATCCGGTGGGAGCGAAATCGACCTGCACCCTGCCGCCGAGAGCCTGTGCCAGGCTTCGCTCGATCAGCCGGGTCCCGAATCCTCGCGTCTTCGGCGGCTCCACCGCCGGACCGCCCTTCTCCTCCCAGCGCAGCGACAGGCGGGGCGGTTCCACGTCGTGAGCGACCGACCAGGTCAGGAAGATGCGGCCCGTATCGTTTGACAGCGCGCCGTATTTCACCGCATTTGTCGCCAGCTCGTGCAGCGCCATCGCCAGATCGAGGGCCACGCGAGGCGACAACCTCACATCCGGCCCCTGAATGTGGAACCGCCCCTCTCCAGGCACCTGGAAGGGTTCGATTGCATTCGCGACGATCTCGCGCAGGGACGCCCCATCCCAGCTCTGACGGGTCAGCACGTCATGGGCCCGCGACAGCGCGATCATGCGCTGCTCGATGGCGGCGCGCGCCTCGGGCGGCGTCGGTGCGGTGCGGAGCGTCTGGGACACGATCGACTGGACGGTGGCGAGCGTGTTCTTCACCCGATGGTTCAGCTCGTGCAGCAGAAGCTGCTGGTGTTCGGCCGCACGCACCCGATCCGTCACGTCGCTGCCCTCGATGAAGATGCCCGTGACGTTTCCATCGGCGCCGATGATGGGCTGGTAAACGAAATCGACGAAGACATCCTCCGCAGGCGCATCGGGACGCCTCTGGATCTTCATGGCCACTTCCCGGCCCACAAAGGGCATCCCCGTCGCGTAGACCTGATCGAGCAGCTCGAAGAAACCCTGCCCTGCCAGTTCGGGCTTCGCCTCGCGCACGGGCTTTCCGATGAGATCGCGGTTGCCGGAGAACTGGAGGAAGGCCGCATTGGCGAGTTCGAACACGTGGTCGGGCCCGCGCATGACGGCCATGAAGCCCGGCGCCTGCCGGAAGAGATCGGCAAGGCGCTCCTTCTCCTGCCGGAGAGTGGCCTTGGTGATGGTTTTGTCCATGCTGTTCATGAGGTCCAGCCGCCCGGGTCATGCGTCTCTTCGGCCACGAGACTTTAGGCATGCTCCACCGGACAGACGCTGCCGGACTCAGTGTAACTGATCCAATTGATGTCAGAAACGGACCGAAAAGGATGATGGCCGAACCGGCCTCATCCAGCCCCGATCAAGGGCTGCGCCGTCTCAGCACGGGGCCGGGGCTGTAGACGGGGTGCCGGATGCTCCTGCGCAGATCGACCACGGCATCCTGCAGAATGTCGATCGCAGCGATGGCCTGCGCCCTTGCCTTGGCGATCGTCGCAAGATTGCGCTCGGCGAAGCGGTCGGCCACCTGTGCCAGGCGCAAGCATCGCGCTTCGATGGCGGCCCTCGCCTCCTCCAGGCGGGGATTGAGGTCGTCCCAAGCGATGACGGCATCGCACACGCTCAGAACGTCCTCGGTCAGATTCTCGTCGGGATAGAGCCCCGTGTAGCGGCGAACCCGGGCGCGCGCGTCATCCAGCATGATTCGGATTTCTTCGCGCAACACCCTGTCGTCGCCCATGGTACGATCCTCCAGATAGCAAAGCGGCATCCTCGCCGGAGACGACGAGAATCGGACAGGGCCCTTCGAGCCCGGACGCTCACGCATTGCCGTGCGTTCCGAAACGGTTCCGTGACAGAACCGCGCTGTACAGCCCCTCGCCGGAACGTGCGATCCGGCACGGGAGGAGCATGACGCATACGACGGCGCAACCACTCTAGATCAGCCGGCTCTGCGTCGGCAACTCCGGATGAAGTTGCGGTTGCTCTTGTCATCGCCGCCGCCGCCCTATTCTATCTCGTCACGCCCGGCAGCCGGTGCCGGCCCTCGAGACTATGTGAGCACCGCTTGTCCCATCCAACGTCGTCGCGCCCCCAACCTACGCCCCCGTCGCTCAAGTCCCTGAGGCTGATGGCCGTTGCGGCGGTCCTGGTTCCGCTCGCGCTGTTCCTCGTCGCCGCCTGGGAGAGCCGGAGCCAGCGCTTTCAGGAGGCGGAGCAGCTGGTCCACCGCACGGTCGACGTTCTGCGCGAACACGCCGGAAGAGTCTTCGAGACCCAATCCCTGGTCCTGGACCGGGTGGACGAGCGAATCCGCGGAATGAGCTGGTCCGAAATCGCCGCCTCGGAAGAGCTCCACCGGGACCTGCGCGCCATCGACGGAAAGCTCGATCAGGTGGACAATGTCTGGTTGATCGATCCCGAAGCGCGGGGACGGGCCAGCAGCAACTTCTTTCCGGCTCCGGCCAGCTCCTATGTTCCCGACCGCGACTACTTCGTCGCCCTCAAGCAAAAGGACGAGGGCATCTATATCGGCCAGTCGTATCCCGGGCGCTCGAATCCCGGCAGCGTGTTCTTCAACATTGCGCGGCGCCGCTCGACCCCCGACGGCTCGTTCGACGGAATCATCGTCACGTCGCTTCAGCCGAGCTATTTCGCGGCTTTCTACCGTCCTCTCATCTCCGCGCCCAAGGACACGACATCCCTGATCCGCGGCGACGGGACGGTGCTGGCCAGGGGGCCCGAGTCCCTTTCGCATTCTTCCGTCCTGAGTCAGGACAGCGCATTCATGCGCGCCATCCGGAACGGCAGCCACGGCCTCTACCGCACCGTCTCCCAGGTGGACGGAGTGGAGCGGATCTACGCGTTCCGCAAGCTCGATCCGTACCCGCTTTACGTAACATTCGGACATCCCGTGAGCGCCATTCTCGCGAAGTGGCACAAGGACCTGATGCTCTACGGCGGGGTGACAGCCGCCGCGCTGTTCGCGCTCCTCGGCGTCACCGCCGTCGCCATGCGCCGCGCGCGGCACGAGCGTCAGGTCTTCGTCCGCTGGCGCGAGAGCGAGGCGCGTTACGAGGCCCTGTTTCAGCAATCGCCCACGGGCCTGCTGCTTTCCACGGTCAGGGATGACGGCTCCTTCGCCTTCGAGGAGATCAACCCGGCCCTGTGCCGCACATTGGGCGTCGCCCCCGAGGCCATCGTCGGCCGGGCACCGCGCGACGCATTCCCGGGGGAACTCGGCAGCACCATTCAGGATGCCTATGCGCGCTGCGTCTCGCGCAGGGAGCCCGTCGAATACGAGGCGAGCGGCGAAGGCTTCGATGGCCCGTTCACGCGGCGCGTGATCGTGATCCCGATCATGGATGCGCAGGGGCGGGTGCGAAAGCTGCTCGGCACCTCGATGGACATCACCCAGACCCGCCAGCTCGAGGAGCAGGTACGCCAGATGCAGAAGATCGAAGCGGTGGGCCAGCTCACGGGCGGCGTGGCGCACGACTTCAACAACCTTCTGATGGCCGTGATCGGCAATCTCGACCTGCTGCGCAAACGCATTCCGGAGGATCCTCGCGCCCAGCGATATCTGGACGGGGCCCTTCAGGGCGCGCAGCGCGGCGCCGCCCTCACACAGCGTCTGCTCGCCTTCGCCCGACGGCAGGATCTGCAGGCACGTGCGGTCGATGTGGCGACACTCGTGGAGGGCATCAAGGATCTGCTGGAGCGTTCGCTCGGTCCGCGCGTGAAGGTCCGCTATTCCCTCCCGACGGGTCTTTCCCCCGCGAAGATCGACCCGAACCAGCTCGAGCTGGCGCTGCTCAATCTCGCCGTCAATGCCCGCGATGCAATGCCCATGGGCGGCTCGCTGTCGGTGGAACTCGACGAGGTCGCGGTTGCGGATGCCCGGATCGAGGGCCTGCAGTCCGGCCGCTATCTCTGCCTGCGGGTCACCGATACCGGGACGGGCATGGACGAGGAAACGCTCAGGCGGGCCGTCGAGCCCTTCTTCTCGACCAAGGGCGTCGGCAAGGGCACCGGCCTCGGCCTCTCCATGGTCTACGGCCTTGCCGCGCAATCGGGCGGCGCCTTGCGCCTGTCGAGCGCTCTTGGGAAAGGCACGACCGCGGAGTTGTGGCTGCCGGTGACGGAGGCGGCCATGGAGGCGCCACGACGCACCGCCTCCGCCGTTCCGGCCGCCGCTCCTTCGACGATTCTCCTCGTCGACGACGACGCTCTCATCCTGATGAGCACGGCCAGCATGCTCGAGGATCTGGGGCATACCGTGATCGAGACCGAGTCGGGAACCAAGGCATTGGAGATGCTCAGGGCGGGTCCGCCTGTCGATCTTCTGCTGACCGACTATGCCATGCCGGGAATGACCGGGCTCGAACTCGCCCGTGCCGCGCGGGTGCTTCGGCCAGACCTCAAGATCCTTCTCGCGACCGGGTATGCCGACCTGCCGGAGGGTGCAACCCTCGATCTTCCCCGGCTGCCCAAGCCCTACACCCAGGACCAGCTCGCCGCACAGATCGGAGCCCTGGTCGGGCCGCAGGATTCCTCCTCGAAGGTCGTTTCCCTTCAAGAGTGGCGCAGCGCCGAATAGCGCGGATCATCCGCGCCAGAAATGCGGGAAGAACAGGATCAGCACCGTGAAGAGTTCGAGCCGGCCCAGCAGCATCGCGAAGGACAGGATCCATTTCGCGGAATCCGGAACGGTGGCGAAATTGCCCGCCGGGCCGATGATGGGGCCAAGCCCGGGCCCCACATTCGCCAGTGCGGTCACCGCCGCGCTGGCACTGGTGAGGAAATCGAGGTCGAGCGCCATCAGCATGATCGTGACGGCGCTGTAGCAGATGAAGAAGAAAGCGAAGAAGACGACGACCGAGGCCACCACGTCGTCGGGCAGCACGCGCCCGGCATAGACGCGCTGGAAGACGCCTCGCGGGTAGATGAGATGCCGCACATGCGAGCGCAGGAGCGTCGCCATCACCTCGAAACGGAAGATCTTGATGCCGCCGGCCGTCGAGCCCGTGCAGCCGCCCACGAAGGTGAGGCCGAAGAAGATCCCCACCGCCACGTTGCCCCACAGGCTGTAATCCGTCGTCGCGAACCCGGTCGTGGTGACCACCGAAACCACGTTGAAGGCCGCCTGACGGAAGGCCTCCTCGATTCCGTAGCGGCCGTTCGCGATCAGCCAGATCGCAAGACCGAAGATCACGATGCCGAGGAGAGCGAGCAGGCTGCGGACCTGGCTGTCGCGCAAGCTGTCGCGCTCGCCCTGCAGCATCCGGACATAGAGCACGAACGGAATGCCGCCGCAGAGCATGAACACCGTGCAGATCCACTGGGCCGCGGGACCGAACTTGCCCATGGAGCTGTCCGAGGTGGAATAGCCGCCGGTCGACAGCGTCGTGAGCCCGTGCACGAGCGCCTCGAACGGCGTCATTCCGGCAAGCCAGTAGAGGAAGCCGCAGGTGACGGTGAGACCGACATAGACGAGGCCGATGGCGGTCGCGATCTCGCGCACGCGGGGCATGACCTTTTCGGAACGATCCGACGATTCCGTGCGGAAAAGCTGCATGCCGCCGACCCCGAGCGCCGGGAGGATGGCGATGGCCGTCGCGACGATGCCGATGCCGCCCATCCATTGCAGCAGCGCGCGCCACAGGAGAATGCCGGGAGGGGCGGCGTCGAGCCCCACGATCACTGTGGAGCCCGTGGTGGTGAGGCCCGACATGGACTCGAAGAACGCGTTCGTGAAACTGTCCTTCAGCTGCGCATAATCCGAGAAATAGAGCGGCATGGCTCCGAACAGCGCAATGGTGGACCATGCGAGCGGCGTGAGAACGAAGGACTGGCGCAGGGTAAGCCCGCCAGAGAGGCGGCAGCGGGCGCCGTAGAGGAGACCGGCACCGCAGACGAAGGTCAGTCCGCTCGACACGAAGAAGGCCAGCCAATCCGGATTGCGCGCGATCAGGTCGGCGATCATCGGCGGCAGCATGGCGGTCGAGAGCGCGACCAGCATCCCGCCGATCAGATAGAGCACCGGACGCAGCTTCGGCGGCGACCAGGTTCGGAAGACGGGATTCACGGGAAGCGGGCGTGGCATACGGGCCTCAACCTTCGGCCCGCGTGGTGCCGAGCATCGCCTCGGCCCGGCGAAGAACCCGGTAGGTCACCATGGCGATGACCCGGTCGCCGGGAAGGACCCGCGACTCGCCGGTCGGAATGATCACTTCGTTGCTGCGCACGATGGCGCCGATCAGCATTCCTTCCGGCAACCCGATCTCGCGCAGCGTTCCCTGCACGAGTGGCGCGCCGGGCTGCGCCACGGCCTCGATCACCTCGCCGAAATCCTCGCGCAGGGTGTAGAGCGCCGCAACCGAGCGATGCCGCACATGGCGCAGGATGCTGGAGATGGTGATGGCGTTGGGGCTGACCACCGCGTCGATCCCGAGCGCCGGCAGGACAGGCTCGTAGGAAGTCTTGTTGACCAGCGTCACGGCGCGCGGGCAGCCCTCGTGCTTGGCCAGGACTGACGTGAAGATGTTGGTCTCGTCGTCGTTGGTCACGGCGACGACCGTCTCGGCGGCGCTCACATTCGCCTCGGCGAGCACCTCCTTGTCGAGCGCGTCCCCGTGCAGGACGACCGCCATGTCCCCGAGTTCCCGGGCCAGGAACTCCGCCCTCTCGCGGGAATGCTCGACCACCTTCAGGGACAGGCCCGGCGCCTTGGCCGCGAGGCGCTTGGCGAGGTTGAGGCCCACATTGCCGCCGCCGATGATCACGATGCGGCGGGCCACCTGCTCCGTATGCCCGAACAGCCGCATCACGTCCTCGACCCGGCGGGGCTCGCTCACCACGTAGACGTCGTCGCCACGCTCGATCCGGTCGTGTCCCCGCGGCACGAAGCCCTGCCCGCCGCGCACCACCGCCACCACCACGAAGCCCGGCTCCGCCCCCATGGCGGGAAGGTCGCTCAGGCGGCGCCCCGCCATGGCGCAATTGCCCGAATTGCAGTGGATGCCGAGGAGCTGCACCCGCCCGTCCGCCAGCGAGACGGTATCGAACGCCCCGGGGGTCCTGAGACGCCGCACGATGCCGTTCGCCACCTCCACCTCGGGGGAGATGATGACGTCGATGGGCATCTGGTCGCTGGCATAGAGCCCCTGCCAGATCGGCTCCAGATAGCCGTGATAGCGCACCCGGGCGATGCGGCGGCGGACCTTGAACAGGGAATAGGCGACCTGGCAGGCCACCATGTTGACCTCGTCCGAGCGGGTCACCGCGATCAGCATGTCGGCATCGCGGGCGCCTGCGCGCTCGAGCACCTCGGGATGCGAGGCGTGCCCCACCATACCGCGCACATCGTAGGACTCGTCGACGCGCCGTGCCTGTTCCGGAGAGATGTCGAGCACGGTGACGTCGATGCCTTCGGTGGCGAGATGGCGTGCAATGGTCGAGCCGACCTGGCCGGCACCGCACACGATCACCCTCATGCTGCCTCCCCTCGCTGGATTCCGGTCGGAGCGCCCATCGCGACGATCTCCCGGCACGTCCGGAATGTATCTCGATACGAAGATGCACGGGAAAGGATCATGTTCCCTTTTCCCGTCCGTGCCCGCGAAGGTCAAGCTTGGAAGCCGGAGCGTAGAGCCTCCGGCGCCTCGTCAGGCTGGCTTCGTCCCTGTGGAAAGCGTCCGTTCCACGTCCTTCGAGATGACCGCGAGCCGGGTCATGAGGCCGACGAGCTCGGCCTGCCGCTTCGTTCCGGTCTTGGCGAAGACCGCCTTGATCTGTGCGCGGATCGTGCCGACGCTCACGCCCGCCTCCTTCGCAATCTCCTGAACCGTAAGGCCGCACATGAGCCGGGTGGCCACCCGGGCCTCTTTCCTGGTCAGGCCGAAGAGCTGCTGGAGAAGGACAGGCGACGGCTCGGGGCACGTCTCGGGGTCGACAAGGACGGCGACCAGCGCGGCTCCCTCGAAGACCGGCCGCATGTCGCCAGCGATGTCGACGATCCGCAGGATCAGGGGTCTTCTGTCGATTCGGCCCAGGCCGAGGGCACTCCTTGCCTCGGAGGCGCCGTCCCGGTGCTCCCTGAGGATGTTCTGCAGCACCTTGTCGGATGCGGGATCGCTCGCCGCCAAGCCACCTGCCTTGATGTGCAACCCTGCCCCGAAATGCTGCTTCGCCAAGCGGTTGAAGTGGAGGATCTGCAGATCGGGGCCGATCACGAGAGTGCCGAAGCCCAGCGCATCGAAGATGCGACCGAAGCAATCCAAGGTCGATGCCGCGACCGGGGCAGAGCGCGTATGTGCCATGTGACGGGCCAAGCTTGGCCGACAACTGCCGGTTTGTAAACAAACAACGCCGACAACCTTCTTTTTATCCCAAACGGGGGATGAAACTTAGGCGTAACCCAGCGGAAGCTGAGACGTAGCACTTTCGAATCGGCCATGCCCATCACGAGGGTTTCAGCGTCACAACGATCCGAGGGGTATCATGCGAGCAGAAGACCAGCCGGCAAGGGCGGCTGCAGGACGAAGCGGACTCGAGATCGATTTCCAGGTCTCCCGCAGCACCGAGACGCTTTGGACGATCGAGCCCGTCTCCCAGAAGGCGAAGCTCATTGCAGCGGCGGAATTCGGGCTGGCGGAAACGTCCCCCCAGAAGCCGGGCCTCGTGGCCGGACATGTCAGGTCCAACGCGCTTCTCCACGCATTGCGGTCGCGGGGATTCTCCATTCTCTACAACGGACCGGCGGGGCCCATCACGCTGTAGCATCCGTGCCTCGTTACTTCTTCAATCTTCGATACGGACATCTCCATGTCCTCGATTCGCGGGGCGAGACCTGCTCGGACCCGGGAGAAGCGCTGGAGCACGCCGTCGTCGCCGTGCTCGACCTGATCACCAAGGAAGGACGCTTCCGCAACTGGGCGCGCTGGTCCATCGAGATCGAGGACGAGAACCGCAGGCGCGTCGCCACCCTGCCCTTCACCCTCGTCCTGAAATCGCACCGCCAGCCCGGCGAATGACGCTGCGGAACACCCGTCGAACGCAGCGGCCGGGGCCTCAGGCCACCTGCCCCGCGCACCAGCCCGACGACCAGGCCCATTGAAAATTGTAGCCGCCGAGCCAGCCGGTCACGTCCACCACCTCGCCGATGAAATAGAGCCCCGGCACGGCCTTGGCCTCCATGGTGCGGGAGTCGAGCTCGCGCGTGTCCACGCCGCCCAGCGTCACTTCCGCCGTGCGGTACCCTTCCGACCCGGCCGGTTTGAAGCGCCACTGGTTCACGGCGCCCTCGATCCGCCGCAGATGCTTGTCGGAATAATCCGCGAGATTGGCGGGGCCCGGCTCGCCCTCGGCGATAAGCTGTGCCAGGCGCTTGGGAAGGAAGGCGGAGAGCGCGGTCTGCAGGGCCTGACGCCCGTTGCGGGAGCGGGCGGCCCGCAGCTCCTCGAACAGGTCGACCTGCGGCAGCATGGAAACCGTGATTTCCCCGCCCTCGCGCCAATAGGACGAGATCTGCAGGATCGCCGGACCGCTCAGGCCCCGGTGCGTGAACAGCATCGCCTCCGCGAAGCGGGTCTTGCCGCAGGCCACCACCGCGTCCACCGCCACACCCGCCAGGGGCTTGAGCCGCTCCAGCATGGTGGGCTCCAGGGTCAGGGGGACGAGGGCCGGCCGTGTCTCCGTGACCTTCAGGCCGAACTGCGCCGCGAGATCGTATCCGAAGCCGGTCGCGCCCATCTTCGGAATGGACTTGCCCCCGGTGGCGACCACGAGGGACCGGCACCCGATCATTCCGTGCGAAAGGCCGAGACGGAATCCCTCCGCCGTCTTCTCGACCGTCTCCACGTGCGTGGAAAGGCGCAGCTCCGCCCCGTGGAGCTTCATCTCCGACAGCAGCAGATTGACGATCTGCGTCGAGGGGCCGTCGCAGAAGAGCTGGCCCAGGGCCTTCTCGTGATAGGCGATGCCGTGGCTCTCCACCAGGGCGATGAAATCGCGCTGGGTGTACCGGCGCAGGGCCGAAATGGCGAAGCTCGGGTTCTGCGACAGGAAGTTCTGCGGAGCGGCATGGAGGTTTGTGAAGTTGCACCGCCCCCCGCCGGAGATGCGGATCTTCTCGCCCGGCTTGGCGGCATGGTCGACGACCAGCACCGAACGGCCGCGCTTTCCGGCCTCGATGGCGCACATCATGCCGGCCGCGCCGGCCCCGATCACCACCACATCGAACACATCCACCAGAGAGCTTCCTTCAATGACGTCCCACAGGCCCCGGACGGGAGAGTTCCGTAATGCAGGGAAAGACGACCTTGCAAGTTTGCGCATCCGGCCTGCGCCAATGCGTCCGCCGCAGCACCGGCCGAACGAGCGTCTTCCCCCGCAGAATATAGGTTTTCCGAAACGGGCCGATCCGCCGTCTTCCTTCGGGCTGAAAGCAAAAATGCAAGAAAAAATGATTCGGAACGACTCAAATAGAGTCGCGTTTGATTCGAACCTGCGGCGGATTGAATCAGCGATGAGTCGAAACGACTCTCGTGTCCAAGTATAGTTCGGAGTATTACTATGGCGGCACGGGCAATCTGGAAAGGCTACTTGAAGCTATCGCTGGTTTCCTGCGCGGTGGCCATCTATCCGTCGACCAATTCATCGAGCCGGATCCGTTTCAACACCCTCAACCGCAAGACCGGCAATCGCGTCCAGCGGCAATATATCGATTCCGAGACCGGGGAGCCGGTCGAGCCGGAAGATCAGGTGAAGGGCTACAAGGTCGGCAAGGGCAGCTACATCCTCGTGGAGGACGAGGAGCTCGACGCGCTCAAGCTCGAGAGCACGCATACCATCGATATCGAGGCCTTCATTCCGCGCGACGAGGTGGACGAGCGCTATCTCGACACCTCCTACTACATCGCCCCCGACGACCGGGTGGCGCAGGAGGCCTTCGCGGTCATCCGCGACGCCATCCGCGACAAGGGCATGGCGGGCCTGGGCCGCCTCGTGATGGCGCGGCGCGAAAGGCTGCTTCTGCTGGAACCCCTCGACCAGGGACTGATGGGAACCACGCTGCATTCCGCGGCAGAGGTCCGGGACGAGAGCAGCATCTTCGACGAGATCCCGGAGATCAAATACCCGAAGGAGATGCGCGACCTCGCGGCCCACATCATCGAAGGCAAGACCGCCCATTTCGACCCGAAGATGTTCGAGGACCGCTACGAGAACGCGCTGATCGAGCTCGTGCGCTCCAAGCAGGACGGTCATGGGACGAAAGCCGTCTCCGCGCCCAAGCCGTCGAACGTGGTCAACCTGATGGACGCCCTGCGCAAGAGCATCGAGGCCGAGAAGCCTGCGGCGAAGAAGGCAAAGCCCTCGGAACGCAAGAAGGCGGCACCCGGCGGGCGCAGTTCCGCCAAGGCGCGTTCGGGCGCAGGTCGCTCCAAGAGCATGAAGCGCGCGAGCTGACCTCATGGCGAAAGGCAACTCCGCAAAGCGGCCGCGCGCGGTGTCTAAGCGCGCGCATGAGCCGGGCTCGCTCAAGACCTATGACGCCAAGCGCGACTTCTCCGTCACCACCGAGCCGCGAGCGAAGCGAACGAAGGTGAAGGGCAACCGCTTCGCGGTGCAGAAACACGCGGCACGACGCCTGCATTTCGATCTCCGCCTCGAACTCGACGGCGTCCTGAAGAGCTGGGCCGTCACCCGTGGCCCGAGTCTCGTTCCGGGCGAGAAGCGCCTGTCGATCCATACCGAGGACCATCCCCTCGAATACCTCACCTTCGAGGGCGTCATTCCCGCCGGTCAGTATGGCGGCGGCACCATGATTGTCTGGGACGAAGGCCGCTGGCTGCCCGAGGGCGACCCACACAAGGCCTACGCCGAGGGCCGCCTGACCTTCACCCTCGAAGGCCGGCGCCTGAAAGGTCGCTGGCATCTCGTTCGCACGCGCCCGAAACCGCGCGAGACGAAGGAGCAATGGCTGCTGCTGAAATCCGAGGACGAACACGCCCGCGCGCCGGGCGCGCCCGAGATCGTGGAGGAGGAAGCGGCCTCGATCCGTTCCGGGCGCACCATCGAGGAGCTGGCGCGCGAGGGCGAATTGCGGATCGATCACCGCAACCGCATCGAGGTGGAGGCATCCCGGCCGGACGCCAGGAGGAAGACGGCGAAGATCGCCGGCGCCAGAAAGGCGATCCTGCCGCCCTTCGTCGAACCGAGCCTCGCCAAGCTGGTGGCGAGCGCGCCCACGGGTCCGCACTGGCTGCACGAGATCAAGTTCGACGGCTACCGCATCCAGGCGCGCATCGACGGCGGCAAGGTCCGCCTGCTCACGCGGAAAGGACTGGACTGGACGAGGAAGTTCTCGTCCATCGCCGAAGCCCTGAAGGAGCTGCGCCTGCCCTCCGCGCTGATCGACGGCGAGATCGTGGTGGAGGACGAGAGCGGCGTCTCCGACTTCTCGGCCCTGCAGCAGGACCTGTCGACCGGCCGCACGGATCGCATGATCTTCTACGCTTTCGACCTGCTCTATCTCGACGGGCAGGACCTGCGTCAGGTCCCGCTGCAGGACCGCAAGGCGCTTCTGCAGCTCGCGCTTGACGATCTGCCGGAAGGGGGCACGATCCGGTTCAGCGAACACATCGCCGAGGACGGCGCTTCTCTCATCCGCCACGCCTGCCGCATGGGACTGGAGGGCATCGTCTCCAAGCGGGCGGACCAGCCCTACAAATCCGGGCGCGGCGAGCATTGGCTCAAGAGCAAGTGCACCCAGCGGCAGGAATTCGTCGTTGCAGGCTACGTCCCCTCCTCCACCAGCCGCAAGGCCGTGGGCTCCCTGGTCCTGGGCTACTACGACGGCAAGGACCTCGTGCATGTCGGCCGCACCGGAACCGGCTTCACGGCCGCGACCGCGCGTTCGCTCTGGGCGCAGATCAGCGCCCTCGAAATGCAGGCGTCGCCATTCCACGCACGACTCTCCGCGGAGGCGCGGCGCAACGTGCGGTGGATGCGGCCCGAACTCGTGGCGGAGGTCGAGTATCGCGGCTGGACCCATGACGGGCATCTGCGTCATGCGGCCTTCAAGGGCCTGCGGGAGGACAAGGACCCGCGCGAGGTGGTGCGCGAGGACGGGACCGTAAGCGCGCCTCCCGCGACCTCATCGCCAGCGCTCGCATCGGCGCGGCTCACCCATCCCGATCGCGTATTGTGGGAGGACGAGGGCCTGACCAAGCTGGGGCTGGCGGAATTCTACACCGAAATTGCGGACTGGATCCTGCCGCACATCGTCGACAGGCCGCTCTCGCTCCTGCGCTGCCCATCGGGCTCCCACAAGGAATGTTTCTTCCAAAAGCACGCCTGGGCCGGGCTGGACGAAAGCCTCGTGCAGCGGGTGAGCATCGGCGACGACGAGGTGCTTGCCATTCGCGACCTGCGCGGCTTTCTCGCCCTGGTGCAGGCCGGCGTGCTTGAAATCCACCCTTGGGGGTCGAAGCTGAAAGCCGCCGAAAAGCCCGACCGGATCGTTTTCGATCTCGATCCGGGGGAGAACGTCGCGTGGCCGGCGGTGGTGGAGGGAGCACAGGAGGTGCGCCAGCGCCTGAAGGATCTGGGCCTCGAAAGCTTCGTGAAGACGACCGGCGGCAAGGGGCTGCACGTGGTGGTCCCCGTCAAGCCGAGGGCCGGCTGGGACGCGACGAAGGCCTTCGCCGAACGCGTCGCCCTGGCCATGGCGAAGGATGCGCCGGATCGCTACACCGCGAGCCTGGCGAAGCGCGCCCGTGAGGGCCGCATCTTCATCGACTATCTCCGCAACGGTCGCGGGGCGACGGCGGTGGCGCCCTATTCCACGCGGGCGCGCTCAGGCGCACCCGTGTCGACGCCCCTGTCCTGGAGCGAGCTTCCGAGCCTGCAGAACGGATCGCACTACCGCGTCGCCAACCTGGCCGGGCGCCTGCAGCACATGGGCGAAGACCCGTGGCACGAGTTGACGGCCGTTTCGCAGTCCCTGACGGAACGCCTCATCCGGCGTCTGTAGGGCTCTCTGCGGCTTGGTTTCGGTCGGGTGAAGCGGGCTTCTCGGCAATGCGCGCATTGCGCCAGCCCAGAACCTCCGCCTCGATCGCGTCGCCGGTTCGCCCGTTGATCCATTTCCCGTCGGCGCGCTCGCATGGAAAGGGAATGAGATAGGTTCCCACATGGTCCTCGCACAGCAGCTCGACGAAGCATCCCGAGGGCGGGTCGCGATCCGTCACGAATTCGTTCAGTCGCTCGCTGCGCGTCGCCATCGCTCAGCGGACGCGCTTGATGCTGGCGATGGCGCCCGCGGGAATGAGCCCCTGATCCTGCTGCTCCTTCGCGATGAGGTTCACGCGCAGATCGTCGACCCCCTTGCTGTGCCCTTCCGACCAGAGATAGGCCGTGCGTCCGTCCGTGTAGGTGACGAGGAACATGACCGACTTCGCGGGAGCGGATTTGTGGAACGTGTACATCACACCCTCAATCGTGGGTGACATGAAGCGGGTTTCACCGGCCTCATGCCAAGCAAAAAGCCGCCCCTGACGGGGCGGCTCCAGAAGATGGCGCAGATCACCTACGCCGGTTCGTGCTCAGGCCGTCTGGATGTTGTTGACGGCGACCTTGCCGCTGCGACGATCCTCGGCGGTGTCGAAGGACACCTTCTGGCCTTCGCGAAGGCCGCGGATGCCGGCGCGCTCGAGAGCGGTGGCGTGGACGAACACGTCCTTGTCGCCGTTGTCCGGCTGGATGAAGCCGAAGCCCTTTTGGTCGTTGTAGAATTTCACGGTGCCCGTGTTCATGGGATATTCCTCAGTCATGTGTCAGTGCACGTGGGCGCAAGGGCGTGGCAACGCACGGCCTCGAACCCGGTTCGTCGATGTTTGGAAGAGTGTCTGAACGTGCGCCTGGCATGCCAAGGCGTAACAGCCCGATTGTCCGGCCAAATGTCGATAAATGTTACATAGGCGTAACGGCGGCGGAATACAAGGGAAGCCTGCGTATTCCACCGCCATTGCGCCGCATCAGGGCCAGCGCGCCTCTACGGTTTCGCCTGTCGGCGCCGCGACGCGGGACCGTCTCGCCCGATGCACGGCTCGCTCCACGGCCTCGATCACCAGATCCGGCGCCGATTGGTGGCCCATATGGCCGATGCCCGGCATTTCCACGAATTCGCTGCCCGGGACATCGTGATGCAAGCGCTCGGAATGGCGTTCTATATCCACGATCCGGTCACCCGCGCCCGCGACGATCACGAGCGGAGCCGTGATCTCGTGGTAGCGGTGCTGGAGCTTGGCGGCCGACGGGATCATCAGCGCGACGTCCTCCGAGGCCGCGCGCAGGTGCGACGGCCTGAGGACCAGCTCCCGGGGGAAGTGCCGTGCGAAATGCTCCGGAACGGGTGCGGGATCGAAGATCTTGTCGAAGATCTGCGGAAGCATGAGGCTCGAGGTCACGGGCGCGATGGTATGGCGTATCACGTCGCCGACCACGGGAACGGCAGGCGGCGAGACGAGCAGCACATCCGCCCGCGGGGTCGGGTAGAAGTAGCCGGATTCCAGAACGAGGCTCTCCACGAAAGTGGGGAAATCCACGGCAAGCGCCGCTGCGACCATGGCGCCCCAGGAATGGCCGAGCACGTGGGCCCGCTCGACCCCGAGGCGTTGAAGCGCATCATGCATCAGCTTCGCCTGCGCCTGCGGGGTCCAGAGGCGGCGCGGGCGCGAGCTGTAGCCGAAGCCCGGGCGCTCGATCACGATCACCCGGTAGCGCTTGGCGAGTTCGTCCACCATGCCGCAGATCAGGAAATCCTGCATGAGCGAGCCGTTGCCGTGAATGAGCGCAAGCGGTTCGCCCTGCCCGCGCTCGATGTAGTGCAGGCGGACGCCGTTGACGTCGATGAAGCGGCCGATGGGCGGGTGCAGCCGCTCCGCCTCCTTGGAACGTCGATGCACGTAGAGCGCCGTGGCGCTCAGGGCCGCCGCCACTCCGCCGATCAGGGCCGGCGCAAGCCATGATCCGGAGGCCGGACGCGAACGCCCTGCGCGGTCGTGCTCTCGCGAGCCCCGCATCCCATGCGCGGTTTTAGCCCTCGTCCTGTTCATGTCCTGCACGACGTCTCTCCTTGGCCATCAAGGATAGACAACGCGGAACACCGGCGGCAGTTGCTCACTTTTGCGGGAGGTGCTGGACATGGCACCCCGATGTGAGGATCTTGCCGTGTCGCTTCGCCGATGAATGACCGCCACGATCATCCTCCCCGCCCGCTCGACACGAGCACGATTTTGCCGGCAACAGAGATTCCGCCTTCATGCCCTCCTTTGCCGAATACGGCGCCCTCTTCACCGCTGCCTTTCTTTCGGCCACCCTGTTCCCGTTCCAGTCGGAAGCGGTGCTCTTCGCCATGCTTCTCTCGGAGCGCTACTCGGAATGGCTGTTGATCGCGGTGGCGAGCGTCGGCAACACGCTGGGATCGGTGGCGAACTGGTTCCTCGGGCGGTTCCTCGCCCATTTCGAGGGGCGGCGCTGGTTTCCGGTCAAGCGCGAGCAGATGAAGAAGGCGGAGGGCTGGTATCATCGCTACGGCCGCTGGACGCTGCTCCTGAGCTGGATGCCCGTCATCGGCGACCCGCTCACGCTGGTGGCGGGGGTCCTGCGGGAGCCCCTGCCCGTCTTCATCCTTCTCGTTGCGGTGGCCAAGACGGCCCGATACCTGACGGTCGGGGCGCTGAGCCTCGGCTGGATGTGAGCCGGGGGCTCAAGGCCCCTGAACGCTCGCCCAGATCTCCTCCAAATGCTCCGGTTCGAGCACGTGCCCCGAAGCCGCGCGGATCACCGCGTGCTTGCCGGCCGGAGCCTCCTCGTTCATGGCCCAATGCACCGCTTCGCGCAGGGACGGGAACTCCCGGGCATCGCCCCAGTCGCGCTGCCTGTCGCCCTTGGATGCGCCGACGGTCTCGTAATGCAGCTGGGCCGGGGCATTCAAATCCGATTCTGTGAGCATGAAAGTCTCGCCTCCGGCTGTTCACGATCCGCCATGCCAACGGAATGCATGGCGCTGTCGTTCCGAGGCGACTGCCGCTGGGGAAGGGATCAGGTCTTCACGGCCTCGATCAGGATGCTCACCAGCCGCTCCTCCATCATGTTGCGCACGAAGTTCTGGCGCCGCTCGATGAAGTCGTTGCCGAGGACGACCTGATTGGCCACCTGCTGCGCCATCGGGGGCGGCGTGGGTTCGGCCGTGCCGTTCTGCTGGGCCGGCGCGATGAACCTCTCGGTCTCGTCGATGAAATCGACGATGTGGAAACGCGCCTTGGTGAAGGTCTGCTGCAGAACCTGCGGCGGCACGAGGAAGCTGGCCGATGGGAAGCGCGCCCACGGCACCGGAAACCGGACGGGGCCGACGGGGCCGAGCGCGGCCTCGCTCCATACCAGATGCCCTCCCGGCTTCAGCACGCGGCGGATCTCGCGGC
This sequence comes from Microvirga lenta, assembly GCF_020532555.1. Taxonomy (GTDB): domain Bacteria; phylum Pseudomonadota; class Alphaproteobacteria; order Rhizobiales; family Beijerinckiaceae; genus Microvirga; species Microvirga lenta. Next base: position 241,096 of record NZ_JAJBBR010000005.1, read on the forward strand.
ACAGATGCGCCTTGTCGACCACGTTCATGCCCACATAGAGGCAGAGGGCAGCGTCGAAGGTGTTATCCTCGAAGGGCATGGAGAGCGCGTCCGCCTCCTCGAACGAGACGCGGCGGTCCAGGCCGCAGCGTCGGGTCAGCTCGTTGGCCGTGGCCACGAATTCGGGCGTGATGTCGATCCCCGTCACCGCCACGTCGTAGGTCTGCGCCACGTAGCGCGCCGGCCCCCCGATGCCCGATCCGACATCGAGCACATGCATGCCCGGCGTCAACCGCAGACGGCCCACATGCTCCCGCGTGGCAACGATTTCGCGCCCATGAAGCTGGTCGAACGGGTAGAGCATTTCGGCAGCGAGCTGATCGGTCCTGTGGCCCGCCTCGGCCACCGCTGCGAGCACCCGGTCAATGATGTCCGGACTGCCGTAGTTATCACGGACATCATCCCCGCGCTGCACCATCCAGGCCTCCCGAGCCCTCCACTCGGGCTCACACTTTGTTGATTCAGCCTAGCATTGAGCCCCCTGCCGGAAAGGCACTCTTTCGCGGTCATCCTTCGGGGGTGCAGGAATTATTGCACCGCCAAACAGGCGCGACATTTTGGACATTATAAAGACAAATTAGGAGTTTAAATGCGATACAATATGACATAACGTGTCGTTGCTGGCGGGTTGAACGAGCCGGGCAAACGGCTCTCCGCGACAGATGCAACGGGGGCCGAAACATGCCGACAGGCGAGAAGATTTTCACATGGGAGGGCATCAGCCTGCCTTCCTACTGGGGCGGGAACTGGGGCACGACAACCGCGGATGCGGCCTTCAACCAGATCAGGGAAACCGGCGCCAGCTCCGTGGCGATCATCCCGTCGTTCTACATGCCGAGCTACACGTCCAATACGATGGGGCTGGTTCACCAGTCGACCGACTTCAACAGCGAGTCCATGGCGCAGACCCGGGCTGCCATGCTCGACGTGACGTCGCGCGGCATGAACGTGATGCTCAAGCCGCATGTGGAGACGATGGACCGCAAGTGGCGCGCGACCATCGACCCGTCCGATGTGAACCTGTGGTTCGAAAACTATACGTCGATGATGGTGCAATACGCCCAGCTCGCTCAGGAAACCGGCGCCCCGATGCTCTGCATCGGCACCGAGCTCGTGAGCATGAGCGGCGGCGGCATCATCCCCACCGATCGCGGCGGCAACGGCGTGACCACCTACCGCGACAAGTGGGTCGAACTCATCGCCGAAGTGCGCAGCGTCTATAGCGGCCTCGTCACCTATGCGGCCACCTATGAGGAAGTGAGCCATGTGAGCTTCTGGGATCAGGTCGATTACATCGGCATCGACGCCTATGTTCCGCTCACGAACACGACGACGCCGACGGTAGACCAGTTGGTGCGCGGATGGACGGAACCGTCCACCAACGGCTGGGTCAACGAGATCTACGGCGGCAAGCCGGTCATCGAGTACTACAAGGCGCTGTCCGAGCAATACGGCAAAAAGGTGATCTTCACCGAGGTCGGCTATCGCAGCCGCGACGGGAACAACATGGATCCCGGCCTTTGGCAGGATGGCGGCACCGTGGATCACCAGGAGCAGAAGGACGCCTACGAGGCTCTGTTCAAGGTGATGACCACCCATGGCGGGCAGTGGCTCGACGGCGCGTTCCTGTGGAGCTACCACCCGTTCGAGAACCCGGAAGCGCACGATGTCCAGGCGACCGACTTCACCACCCAGGGCAAGCCTGCCAACACGGTGGTGTCCTCGTATTACAGCAGTCCCGCCCATGTGGCAGGCCTCAACCGCACCGGTACGGCTGGAGCGGACAAGCTCGACGGCGGCTATCACAACGACACCCTGAGCGGCAGCGCCGGCAACGACATTCTCTGGGGCGGCGCGGGTCACGACGCGCTGAACGGCGGCGACGGAGCCGACACCCTGAACGGCGGCTCGGGCAACGACACCATGGATGGCGGCGCGGGCGAGAACATCGCAGTCTTCTCCGGCTCGAGCGCCAGCTACTCCATCGCAACCAACAGCGACGGCAGCTTCACCATCACCGACGCGCGCTCCGATGGAACCGGTTCGGACGTGCTCAGGAACGTGCAGTTCGCCAGATTCAGCGACCAGACGGTCGCCCTGGGAACCACACCTCCTCCGCCCCCGCCCGTGAACGAGGCACCGAGCGACATCACGCTCTCGAACGCCTCGGTACCCGAGAACAGCGGCGGCGGAACGCCCGTGGGGTTCTTGAGCGCCACGGACCCGAATGCGGGCGACGCCTTCACCTATTCCCTCGTGAGCGATCCTGGCGCCAAGTTCCAGATCGTCAACGACCAGCTTCAGGTCCGGCCCGGTGCGGTTCTAGACTACGAGACCCAATCCTCGCATCAGGTCACGATCCGGGTGACGGATCAGAGCGGCCTGTCCTACGACGAGGTTTTCACCATCGCGGTCGGCGACGTGCAGGAAGGATCGCCGAACCAGGCGCCCACGAACCTTGCGCTGTCGGGAACGGCCGTGAAGGAAAACAGCGCCGGTGGCCAGTATATCGGCATGCTGAGCGCCACGGACCCGAATGCGGGCGACACCTTCACTTATTCGATCGTGAGCGACCCGGACTCCAAGTTCCAGGTCGCCGGCAGTCAGCTCCAGGTGCGCCAGGGTGCGATCCTCGACTTCGAGACCAAGACCTCGCATCAGCTCACCCTGCGCGTGACGGACCAGAGCGGCCTGTCCTACGACAAGAGCTTCACGATCTCGGTCGTCGACATCAAGAACGAGAAGATCAGAGGCCGCAGCACCAGCGAGGTCCTGACGGGAAGCGCCCAGAGCGAAGAGATCGACGGCAGCGCCGGCAACGACAAGATCTCGGGCGGGCTGGGCAAGGATGTGCTCGTCGGCGGCAAGGGTCGGGACACCTTCGTGTTCGATACGCGCCTGAGCAGGGCCAATGTGGACCGGATCGACGATTACAGCGTCAAGCACGACACGATTTATCTGGCCAAGAAGGTCTTTTCCAAGATCGGCAAGAAGGGCGTGCTGAAGAAAGACGCGTTCTGGATCGGCTCCAAGGCCCACGATGCCTCCGACCGCATCATCTACAACAAGAAGACCGGCGCGGTGTTCTACGATTCCGACGGCACCGGAGCCGCGAAGGCCATCAAATTCGCGATTCTGGACAAGAACCTTAAGCTGACCCAGTTCGACTTCTTCTCGATCTAAGAGGCTCGAACCATCCGGTCTCCCGCCCCCCCCTGCAGGGCTCGGGAACGAGCAAGATGAGAACGCCCGCTCCTCCCGTATGGAGGGCGGGCGTTCTCATGACCTTCGCCGCAGCGGCAAACCTCAGAACCGAATGCTCAGGCTGCCGCGCAGGGTGTGCTCCTGGTTCTTCGCGCCGATGGCGCCGGTATAGGCGACGCCGAGCGTGACCTTCTCGCTCACCGCCCAGTTCAGCCCCGCTTCGGCCACGAGGCTATCCGTGTCGATAGGCGCGCCCGAGATGAGGAAGGGCGTGCTGCCGGACACGTAGGAGAAGGTTGCTTCCGGCACCGTGTCGCCGAAGGCATGGCGCCACCCGAGCATGCCCTTGAACGTGAGCAGGCCGGCGCTGGTCGGCAGGGTGGCGGTCAGGCGCGCTCCGAGGGTGGAGTAGGTGGTGTCGAAGGAATGGGCCTCGCCCATCACCGCGACGGCGGAGCCCTCCTCCATGATCGCGCGGCTGTCGATATGCACGTGCGCCAGGCCTGCGAAGGGCTCGATGACGAGGCGTTCGCTCAGCGGGATCGCGTAGCCGACCTCTCCGAAGGCCTGGACGGAATCCGTCGAGCTGCCGGAGAGCGTGGTGCCGGAAAAGCCCGTGAAGGCGATGGCCCGGTGCACGTCGACCTCGTGGTGGGCATAGGCCACGCCGCCCCGCAGGTTGAAGGCCCCGAGAGAGGCGGAACCGTAGGCGCCGATATGAAGGCTTTCGACCGTTCCGGAGGACGAGAGTCCCGCCACGTCGAAGCCGGTCGAGAAGTAGCCGGCCGCGAGCCCGAAGCGATAGGGCGTGCCGAGACCGCCATCGACGCCGAACACGACGCCGCCGGTAGTGCGCTCCACCGCCGCCGTGGTGGCCGTCGCATCCGTCGTGCCCCAGGAGCCGATGGCCTTGCCCCAGACGGCCCAATCCGTGTTCCGGGCAGGCGCAACGGCCACCGGCGCCGCGACGGCCTGCCTGCGCGCGGGCATGTCGGCCATGTAATCGACCTGCACGCCGTCGAGCGCCGCGAAGGTGGGCAGCCCGCCCATGGAGCACCGCAGGCGGCAGAGGATGGCGGCGCGGAAGAGATCGTCGTGGCTCAAGATCACGCCCGTGGCGCTCACCAGCGCCTCGCCCGAGGTGAGGTCGAGAACCCGGGGCAGCTCGTCCTCCGTCACCGGCAGATAGGGATCGATGATCGGCCGGTCGGCGGGCATCGTGGAGGGCCGGATCTGCGGCAGCATGAGATAGATGTTGTTGCCGTCCTTCGTCAGGATCGGCCTGAAGAAGGCGAGGTTCGTGGTCACGCTGGAGAACTGCCCCGTCACGCCGCCCTGCGCCGTGAGGATCGTCCACCGGCTGCCCGGCCTGTAATCGCCCGGCAGGGCATTGACCTGGACGCGCCCCCCTTGAACCTCCGCCGTGCCGTTGGCCACGATTCTGTCGCTCTGCAGGCCCGCATCGAGGTCGACCCGGTAGATCGTGCCGTTGGCGATCAGCACGTTACCCGTGACGTTCAGGATGCCGATTCCGCCCACGCCCGGCGTCAACGTGCTGCCGGACCGGGCGCTGATGCTGCCGACCGTTCCGGAGCCGCCGAGGGTCGCTCCCGAGAACACGGTCATGTCCGAGCCGCCCATGGACCCGACCACCATGAGCGTTCCCTCCCGGACGGCCCAGGGCATGGCGGCATCGTTGGTGCCGACCGTCGTCCAGGTCGAGGCTCCGACCTTCTCGTAATTCTCGAAGTGGCGGTACTGCGCCGCGGGGCCGATCTTGCTCACGTCGAAGGTGGCGTCTGTGTCGCCGCCGAGCGCAAAGGTATCCGTTCCGCTCTCGGCGTCGATGTAGCCGTCGATCTGCGACGAGGAGCCGATCAGGAAGTAATCGTCCCCGCTTCCCAGCTGCCCGGCGACGCCGCTGCGGGCGACGATGCGGCCGAAATTCTCGAACCGCTCGCTGCCACCCTCGAAGTGCAGGGCATCGCTCTGCCGGGTCTCGATGACGCCCGAGGCCTCGTTGACGAGACGCGTGCTCTGGCCGGAGGTCGTGCTGACCCAGATGCCGTAGGAAGATGCGGCCCCGCTGGTGTGAACCGAGCCGCTGTTGACGACGGCGTTGCCGGTGCCCTGGTCGACCTTGATCCCCTGGGCGTTGCCGCCCGACGTTCTGATCGTGCCGCTGTTGGAGATCGCGTTGCGACTTCCGGTCGCCCTCACGCCGTTGCTGAAGTCGCCGGACGTGGAGATCTGGTTCTCGTTCACGAGCGTGTTGTCGTCGCCCTTGGCTCTCATGCCTTCGGCGCCTCGCCCCGTGGTGACGATGCTGCCCCGGTTGGTGAGGGTGTTGGCGTCCCCCTCCCCGTACATGGCGCGGCCGGAGGATCCGGTCGTCCGCACGGTGCCTGCATTGGTCACGGCGTTCCGGTCCCCGACGGCGCGCAGCGCATCGGCGGACGTGCCTTCCGACGATACGGTTCCACGGTTGAGGATGACGCCCTGATGACCGACGATCTCCATCACGTCCGCCGCGTTTCCGTTCGTCGACAGGGTGCCGTCGTTGGTCAGCGAGGTGCGGTCGCCGGACCCCAGGATCGCGCTGAACGTATCGCCGTTGACCGTCGCCTGTCCCTCGACCGTGACGGCTCCGTCGCTGTTGACCACGGCGAGCGGAGCATTGGTGGAGACGGACGTGCCGGAGCAGGCGACCGAATTGCCGTTCCGCACGCAATCCGCCCAGGCGGGCCGACCCAGAACCAGGAGGGCGAGGACGCCGGCAGAGGCGCCTGCCATCAGACGGAATGTCAGATACTTCGCGGCTGTTCCGATACGCTGCCCTGGGGCATCACCACGCCTGTCGATCTTGATCATGAACTCCCTCCGAACTGCTTCGCAAGCTTCGCGGAGTTAGGTCTCGATCCGGACGGGAAACCTCTTCGTTCATATAGCTAACCTTAGGTAATCGTTGATAATTTTTGACCTCGCCTTGAGAAAATGCACAAATGACTGCGCCGCATCGTCGCCTTTCATACCCGCGAGGGTTGACGAGACGGCGCCCTCTGGAGTCCAGTCATCCGATGAGGAAATCCTGCAGGACGAATCGATGATGAGAGCCGTGCTCTCCGCCGCAATTTTCGCCTCCCTGACCGGGGCGGCCCTGGCCCAGGAGGCGTCGAAGCCCCTGCAACTGGTGGTGCGTCCCTCCGGCTACGACGCCGTTCAGAACGAGGCCAAGGAGCGGCAGGAGCGCCTGCTCAGGCGTCTGGAGCAGAGCAATCACATGATGCGTTCCATCTGCACTCATTGCGGCGACGAGTGGAAGCATCAGATCTATGCTCCGTTCCACCCCCTCGCGACCCTCGGCGGGACGCGGACGGCAGAGGAGCAGGGAAACTGAGCAAGCCGGCCCCTTCCGCCCCAGTCTCGGCCGCGCGCTCCGCCGGCGCATGGGTGCCGGCGCTCGCCGCAAGACGGAACTTAAGCAAAGTCGGCTTTGCAAGTCGCGAGCCTCGCAACAGATTGAGGCGGCAAAATCTTTCCTCTATACCTTTCGGAGTACGAGGACGACCTCGTGCTTTCCCGGCGATCGGTGGGGACGGCCCTGCCTGTGACGGAGCCCTGTCATGGCATGGACTTATCTCGTTCTCGCGGGCCTCTTCGAAATCGGCTGGGCTATCGGCTTGAAGTACACGGACGGATTCACCCGCATTCTTCCCTCCGTTCTCACGGCGGCCAGCATGATCGTCAGCGTCCTGCTGCTCGGCCTGGCGCTGAAATCCCTGCCCGTCGGCACCGGCTATGCCGTCTGGACCGGGATCGGAACGGTCGGAACCGCAATTCTGGGCATCATTCTCCTGGGGGAACCTGCGACGGCGGCGCGCCTCGCCTGCATCGGACTGATCGTGGCCGGCATTCTCGGCCTCAAGCTGGCCTCGGGCTAGCCCGGACGATCCGTCGGAGGGCACCATGGCGGCAGCACGTTCCATCAAGGCTTTGTCCTCGGCCCTGTGGCTGAAGGCATTCGTCGCCGTTGTCTGCCTGGCCATCGTGACCCTCGAAGGCTGGCGCGACTGGAACGAGCGCCAGGAGGAGTTCACGGCCATCGAGGCGTCGGTGACCAACCTCGCCAAATCCCTCACCCAGCACGTCGAGGACACCTTCGAACTGGCCGACGCCATTCTGGTCGACATCGTCGACCGCATCGAAAGGGGCGGCGCCTCCCCGGATGCGATCACGCAGATGGACGAGTTCCTGGCCGAGCGGATCCAAACCCTGCGCCGCTTCAAGACCCTGACCATCTACGGTGCGGACGGTGTGCTTCTCGGCAGCTCCCTGCCGGGCCACCGCTACAAGGTCGATGTCCGGGATCAGGCGTTTTTCCAGCATCACAGCACGACGCCCGCCGGGAGATGGTTCTTCGGCCCCCTCATCCGGGATCCGGTCGGCAGCGACTGGGTTCTGACGCTCTCGCGCCGCATCGACAAACCGGACGGCAGCTTCGGCGGCGTCGCCGTAGCAACCATTCCCCATCTCTACTTCGCGACCTTTTTCAGCCGTTTCGACGTGGGCATGCAGGGAACGATCACCCTGTTTCACACGGACGGCACCCTGCTCGTGCGCTTTCCCTCCCGGGAGAACGCCATCGGGCGCAACGTATCCTACGAGCCCTGGTTCAAGGACGGCGTCACCTGGGGATCCTTCGAGTACAAGTCCCCCATCGACGGGGTGGAGCGCATCAGCGGCTATCAGCGCAACCACATCTTTCCCATTGGCGTCCTCGCGTCGGTCGGCAGGGTCGAGGCCCTGGCGGATTGGAACCGGGAATTCGTGTACCGGGCCGTCGCCGTCCTGATCCTGGTCGGCCTCCTGGCCTATCTCGGATGGAGCCTCTCGCGGCAGCTGACCCGGCGCGAAAGGGCGGAAGCGGAGTTGTCCATCCTGGCGGCCACCGACGGCCTGACCGGTCTCGCCAACCGCCGGACCTTCGACAAGGCTCTCGAAACCGAATGGTCCCGGGCGGCACGCCAGGGCACGCCGCTGGCGCTCCTGCTCATCGATATCGACCGCTTCAAATGCTTCAACGACTATTACGGGCACCAGGCGGGCGACGAGAGCCTGCAGACGGTGGCACGGATGCTGTCGACGGCGGTGAAGCGCCCGGGCGATCTCGTGGCACGCTATGGCGGCGAGGAAATCGTCATTCTCCTGCCGGCGACCGATGCGGCCGGCGCCGCGGCGGTCGCGGAGGAGGCTCGGGCTCGGATCGAGGCGCTTGCCATTCCCCACAATGCCAATACGCCGTCCTGCGTGCTCACGATCAGCATCGGCACCGCGGCGGTAATGCCCGCTTTCGAGCAGCTCGACAGCGATCCCAAGATGCTGGTGGCTCTGGCCGATCAGGCGCTCTACCAGGCGAAGCTAGAGGGCCGCAACAGGGTGTCCATGGCGGAGGCTGCGTGATCCTCTTTGCGCAGCCTCGGGCGGCGCTTAGAAAACGCATTCCTCGAAGGCCGGCATGACGGAGCCGCCCCAGGCTCCGTGATAGCGCTCCAGCAGACGCTCGGCCTGAGTGCGGCCCGATGCCACGATCTCCTCCACGAAGTCGAGGTGGCGCGTCTCGTCCCGCCCTTGGTCGTCCAGGAAGCCCCTGCGCGCGAGGCCCGCCCGCGCGAGAGCCAGCGCGTCGCCGGCAACGTCGCGAACCGGACGGCCCGCGATGGAGGCGTTGAGGGCGAATTTCGGAACGTCGGCGCGCAGACGCTCCCGCTCCTCGGCGCTCCAGCCCTTCACCAGTTCCCAGGCCCCGTCGAGGGCGGCCTCGTCGTAGAGCAGTCCGGTCCAGAAGGCGGAGAGCGCCGCGATATGCTCGGGCCCACCGACATCCGCGCCGCGCATCTCGAGATAGCGCTTGAGCCGCACCTCCGGAAAAAGGGTGGAGACGTGGTTCGCCCAGTCGGAGCGGGTGGCGCGCTCGCCCGGCAGTTGCGGCAGCTTGCCCGCGAAGAGATCGCGGAACGAAGCGCCCGCGACGTCGTGATAGGTGGAGTCCCGCTTCACGAAATACATGGGCACGTCGAGGGCCCAGTCCACGTAGGCCTCGTAGCCGAAACCGTCCTCGAACGCGAAGGCCATCATGCCCGTGCGGTCGGCGTCCGTATCGCGCCAGATGTGCGAGCGCATGGACAGGAAGCCGTTGGGCTTGCCGTCCGTGAAGGGCGAATTGGCGAAGATGGCGGTGGCGATGGGCTGAAGCGCGAGCGAGACCCGCAGCTTCTTCACCATGTCGGCCTCGGACGCATAGTCCATGTTCACCTGCACGGTGGACGTGCGGTACATCATGTCGAGGCCGAGTTTGCCGACCTTCGGCATGTAGTTCGTCATGATGCGATAGCGCGCCTTCGGCATGACCGGCGTCTGGTCCCGCGTCCAGAGCGGGCTCATCCCGAGCGTCAGGAAGCCGATTCCGAGGCGCTCGCCCACGGCCTTCACGTCCTCCAGGTGCTGCGCCGTCTCGGCAGCCGTCTCATGGAGCGTCTTCAGAGGTGCGCCCGACAGCTCGAACTGCCCGCCCGGCTCGAGAGAAATGGCCCCGCCCCCGCCCTCGTCGAAGAGGCCGATGGGATGGTCGTCCTCCATGATGGGCTGCCAGCCCGTGCGGCTCTCCATGCCCTCCAGCAAGGCGCGTATCCCCCGCTCGCCGTCATAGGGAACGGGAGAGGCATCGGCCGTGTAGAAGGGCACCTTCTCGTGCTCCGTGCCGAGTCGCCATGAACCGCGGGGCTTCTCGCCGGACGCGATCCATTCCACGAGCTCCGACCGCGCGCCGATGGGGGTCGCATCGGATACGTCGCGCGCCATGCATCACCTCATGAAGAAAAGCGCGGTCGAGATACCGCGCTGAATCAGGTCGAGTGTAGATAGGCGCCTTAATGCCAAGCTGCAACGTGAGACAAAGATACAAAGACGCAGGATCGGGCACTTGTTCCCGGGTGTCGGAACGCGGCGGCCCGTGCGAGAGCCGCCGCTTCATCCTCCCCCTCCGGGACCGGCCTTCAGTGCCGGACCATCGGCTCGCCGACGGTCTCCGCGGAGAGCCAGTCGACGACGCCGGACAGCGCATCCCGGCTCGACAGGCCGCGCCCCAGGGCTTCGGTATAGAGGGTCAGCTGCTGGTCCGCGCTGGTGCCGCGGGCGACGATCCAGCGCGCGAGGTCCAGTTCGCGCTCGCAGCCGAGGGCCTTGGCGTCCTCGGCCACCAGGTCCAGGGTCTCCTCCAGGATCTGCCGCACGGGCTTGGCGCTCCGGGACGCCTCGTCGACGAAGCTGCCGTGGATGCCGTAGCGCTGGGCGCGCCAGCTGTTCTCGTCGTTGATCGCGCGCGACGCTCCCGTCTGGCCCGCATTGAGCTTCGGGTCGCGGTCGAGGTGCCGCACCAGGCAGCGGTAGAGGGCCGCGATGGCGAGGGTGTCGTCGACGCGGGTGCAGCTGTCGGCCACGCGCAGCTCCAGGGTGGGGTGCTTCAGAGACGGGCGGATGACCCACCAGACATAGCTCGAATTCTCGATGGCGCGCGCCTCGACGAGCGTGTCGATGTAGCGCTGGTAGTCCTTGGCGCCGTCGAACAGGTCCGGCAGGCCCGTGCGCGGCAGCTCGCGGTAGGCGGCCAGGCGATAGCCGAGCAGGCCCGTGCGCTGCGACTGCCAGAACGGCGAGGACGTGGAGAGCGCGAGCAGAAGCGGCAGGTAGGGCTGGATCCGGTTCATGATGTCCACGCGGGCCGCGAGGTCCGGCACCTCCACGTGGACGTGCATCCCGCAGAGGATCATGCGGCTGCCGATCATCTGCAGGTCGTGCATGACCTTGCCGTAGCGGGGCTGGAGATTGGCGCGGACCCGCGACCAGATGGCGACCGGGTGCGTGCCCGACGCCATGACGGACAGGTTGAAGTCGCGGGCGATGGCCCCGACGGAGGAGCGCAGGGTCGTGAGCTGCGAGCGCGCATCGGCGAAATCGAGCGCCGGCTTGGTCGCGATCTCGATCTGAGGCTCGAGCATCTCAGGCTGAATGTCTTCCGAAAGCTTTTCCCGGCAGGCTTCGAAGAATTCCTTGATCCTGCCCCGTGCGATGTCTCGCTTGGACGCATCGTTGACGAAGTATTCCTCTTCGATGCCGAACTTGTAGTCCCCGCTCATTTCCTGAGCTCCTCTGAATTATTATTTTGGCGTTCGTTCATTTAGGTGATGTTCTTGTGACCATGCGCTCCAACCTCCCCTGCAATGAGGCGAGATTGGGGCCATTGGGCGTGAAACTGCTAAGCTGCTGCAGCTAGAGGCAGATCGGCACGAGCCATCGTCGGATGGTCGGATCAGCCCCAGTCTCCAAGCACGGACTGAACGACCGCCAGGGCCGCCACGGCGGCGGTGTCGGCGCGCAAGATTCGCGGTCCCAACGATACGCGGACACTACTTTCGTGGGCGGCAACAAGCGCTCTCTCCGAATCGGTAAAGCCCCCTTCGGGACCCACAACAACGGCAAGACCGGGCTTCTTGTTCCCGAAGCTTGACAGGGCCTCGACCGGATTGGCGACGGGGGCGTCCTCGTCGCAGAAAACCAGCAGCCGCTCCTGCTCCAAGTTCTTGACGAAGCTCTCCAAATCCGTCTCCTCCCGAACCTCCGGAAGGGTGATGATCCCGCACTGCTCCGCTGCCTCGACGGCGTTACTCCGCATGCGCTCGAGGTTGACCCGCGTGCTCTGGGTGCGCCGCGTGATCACCGGCTGGAGAACCCCCGCTCCCATCTCCACGGCCTTCTGCACCATGTAGTCGAGCCGGGCGTGCTTGAGCGGCGCGAAGGCATAGACGAGATCGGGGCGCGGGGTCTGCGCGCGCGTCTGCTCGGCGCAGACGAGGTCCGCCGCCTTCCGGCCCTCCACGGAGATCTCGGCGCGCCACTCGCCGTCTTCGCCATTGAAGATCAGGACCGGGCTGCCGGCCTGAAGGCGCAGGACGTTGAGGAGGTAGTTGGCCTGCCCCCTGTCGAGGGAGATGCGGGCGCCCGCCCGGAGCGGGACGTCGACGAACAGGCGGGGAGCGTTGAAATCGTAAGCAGCCATGGAATCTCTGGAAGCGCCCGGCAGGCGACGGAGAAGGTTTCGAGGCGAAGCGGCTTCTGCTGCAAGGAGCCCTGCATTGCTGCGGAGATGCCGCTTCGGTTAAGACAGTTCTTAACAATTTAACCTACCGTGGGGGAGAGGACGGGCGGCGCGGTCACACGGAATTTAGGTGCGCCGGAACACGCCATGTCCTATGCGGGGCCATTCGCCGCTTGGCCTGGGGGGCCTTAACCTGTTAACAGAACACCGGCCCGCGAGACGTCGCGCGCTTGTTTGTAAGGACTTTGCCAATGACGCATCTCCGTTCGCACCTCACGGCTGCGTTTGCCCTTGCGGGCATTTTCATGGCTGCTCCCGCCGTCGCACAGTCGAGCTCGTGCCAGGACGCACAGAAGTTTCTGACCGAGCGCCAGAGCCTGATTCAGCAGATCAACAAGCTCGGCGGCGAAGGCAAGAAGAAACAGATCGACCCCCGCGCCGCCTGCGGCATCTTCACGAAGCTCGTCTCGAACGGTGACAAGGGCGTGAAGTGGATCACGGCCAACAAGGACTGGTGCCAGGTTCCCGACCAGTTCGCGCAGAGCTTCACGGAAGATCACAAGCGCGCCCAGAACATGAAGACGCAGGCCTGCCAGGCGGCCGCCAAGGTGGCCGAGATGGAGAAGCGGGCGAAGCAGGCGCAGCAGCAGGGCAACGGCCTGCTCGGCGGCGGCGGCCTCACCGGCTCCTACAGCATCCCGAAGGGCGCTCTCTAAGGAGGGCGCACCCGCATGGACCGCCCGGTCGCCTCGTCCCTTCCCGACGCCGTCCGGGGCCATTGGGCCGACCGCTGGGCGCCTGTCCGGCTCAGACCCTATCTCCGCCTCGCGCGCATCGAGCGGCCCATCGGCTGGTGGCTTCTGCTGCTGCCCTGCTGGTGGTCGGCCGCCCTCGCGGCCATCGCCGCCGGCCAGCCCTGGCCGAATCCCGTTCACTGCGTCCTGTTCCTGATCGGCGCCGTCGCCATGCGCGGCGCGGGCTGCACCTACAACGACATCGTCGACCGCGACCTGGACACCCGGGTGGAGCGGACCCGGGACCGCCCCCTCCCCTCGGGACAGGTCAGCCTCAAGGGGGCGCTTGCCTTTCTGGCCCTGCAGGGCCTGGTCGGTCTTGCGGTGCTTCTTCAGTTCAATGCCTTCGCCATCGCGACGGGGTTCGCCTCCTTAGGCGTCGTGGCCCTCTATCCCTTCATGAAGCGCTTCTTCTGGATGCCGCAGATCGTGCTGGGGCTGGCTTTCGCCTGGGGCGCCCTGATGGGCTGGGCCGCGGCCTTCGGCTCCCTGAGCCCGGCGGCGGTCGCGCTCTATCTCGGCAGCATCGCCTGGGTGGTGGGCTACGACACCATCTATGCGCTGCAGGATATCGAGGACGACGAGATCGCCGGCATCAAGTCCTCCGCCCGCTTCTTCGGCGAGCGGGTACGGCTGGGCGTCGCCGCCTGCTACGTGCTGACCGTCCTGTTCATGGCGGCGGCCTTCATCCTGGCGGATGCGGGGCCGGTCGCCTTCGCGGGGCTGGCCCTCTTCGCCCTTCATCTCGCCTGGCAGGTCGCCCGGATCGACCGCACCGACGGCGCGGGCGCCCTGCGCCTGTTCCGGTCGAACAGGGATGCCGGCCTGATCCTGTTCGCGGCCATGGCGCTCGAAAGCTTCGTGAGGGCTCTTTAGAAACCTCAGATCCCCTGTCTCGGGACGATCTCCGCCTCCCGGAAGATCCGCGGACGCTGCGGGAAGCAGCCCGTCTTGCGCCGGGTCAGGAAGCGCGGGCGGCGGGAGGTGAGCAGCTTGTGCCGGCTGCGCGGCCAGAGCGGCCCCACCTGCAGGCGCCCGACCTGGCGGCACAGGGCCATGACCGAGCCGTTCGAGAACCTGACCGTCAAAGGCAGCCCCGCTGCCGCGCCGAGCGCGCGCCACTCCGCCACCACGTCCTCCTCCGCGTAGGGGCCGAGGGTCAGGAGCGCCTTCGTGCCGTCGAGGAGGACGAGGTGGAAGCCGCTCCCCTCGGGATCCGCCTGGAGGGCGAGAGCCGTCGCGGCCGCTCCGAGCCTGCCGATGATCCCGACCGGAAATGGTGCCTTAACCGTCCGGCCGGAGCCACCGGCCAGGGAAAAAATGCCGGTCTTGTGTGTCGCCTGTCCCATGCGTGACGCCCTGTTCGAGTTCACCGACGGCCTCTGACGGACCGCTCATCATGGGGGCAATCTGGACCCCGCCCCGTAGGAAAGAGCTTAAAAGCTTCGGTTAAGGGAGGGTTGCCGCCCGCCTTTCGGAGGCGATGCTCAACAAAACCTTGCATCTCGCCGGAAAAGAGCGGCTGTGGTAATCGGCCCCGGTGGCATCTTCCGCCGCCCCTCCCCATCTTGCATCCGATGCTTGCTCCTTCATCCGAAATCATTTCCTCCCTCGGTCAGGCCGTGCGGGACGCCGCGCGCCAGGCCGGCGCCATAGCCCTGCCCTTCTACCGCTCCGGCGCCCAGACGGCGGCGCGCCTCTGGTACAAGGACAAGTCCTCGCCGGTCACCGAAGCGGACATCGCCCTCGACACCTTCCTGAAGGAGCACCTGTCCGGCCTGCTGCCGGAGGCGGCGTGGCTGTCGGAGGAGACGGCCGACAATCCCGAGCGTCTCGACCAGCGCTGCGTCTGGATCGTCGATCCGATCGACGGCACCCGGGCCTTCTCGACCGGCCATCCGGACTGGTCGATCTCCATTGCCCTCGTCCTGGAGGGGCGGCCCGTGCTGGGCGTGATCTATGCCCCCATCCACGACCACCTCTACGAGGCCGTTCTCGGCGGCGGGGCCTGGTGCAACGGCCGAAGGCTCAAGGTTTCCGAAGCCGAACGGCTGGACCGCGCCCGCGTGGCCGGCCCCAAACCGCTCATGGACAGATTCGCGCGCAGCGCGGGAGCGATCCAGCCCCTGCCCAAGGTGCCCTCCCTGGCCCTGCGCCTCGCCCGGGTCGCGGACGGGTCCATCGATGTCGGTTTGGTTTCGTCGAACGCCCACGACTGGGATATCGCCGCCGCGGACCTGATTCTCCACGAAGCCGGCGCCCTTCTGACCGACTTCGGCGGACAGGCTCCCATCTACAACAGGCCTCAACCGCGCCACAACGAGATGGTTGCCGTTGCGTCACGGTTGCATCCGCGTGCTATTGGAGCCATGAGGACCTGAAAAGGCCAGCCTCAGCAGCAACCCTTATGCCTTCCGTTAGGAGACCCTAATCCCCATGACCGACCTGCCTGGCAAGCAACTCCTTCACCTGGTTTTCGGCGGCGAGCTCACCAGCCTCGATTCCGTCGACTTCAGGGATCTCTCGCAGCTGGACATCGTCGGGATCTTCCCGAACTACGCCAGCGCCCACGCGGCGTGGAAAGCCAAGGCGCAGGCGAGCGTCGACAACGCCCATATGCGCTACTTCATCGTTCATCTTCACCGCCTGCTGGACCCGCAGCAGGGCTGACCTCCCAAAGCCGCGATGGGTCTCGTCAAACGCATCACGCGCGCCCGTCCTGTCCAGGAAGCCCTGGGCGGGATCGTCGCGGGCTATCTCAAGCTCGTGCAGCGCA
Organism: Microvirga lenta; assembly: GCF_020532555.1. Lineage (GTDB taxonomy): Bacteria > Pseudomonadota > Alphaproteobacteria > Rhizobiales > Beijerinckiaceae > Microvirga > Microvirga lenta. The sequence continues at coordinate 257,060 of NZ_JAJBBR010000005.1, forward strand.
CCAACCGGTTCGTGATGGAGCCGGCGGATGCCTATGACCGGATCGGCCCCCTGATGCCCGTGATCGCAGCCATGTGGCACGGGCAGCATTTCATGATCCATTTCGCGAAGCGGCCCGGGGACCGGGCGGCGAGCCTGGTCTCCCGCTCCGGCGACGGCGAGTTCAACGCCATCGCGCTGCGCCATCTCGGGATCCGGGCGATCCGGGGCTCCGGCGCCCGCGGTCGCGACATCCGCAAGAAGGGCGGCGTCGCGGCCATGCGCGCCATGATGCGCGCTCTCGGCGATGGCGAGATGGTGGTGATGACGGCCGATATTCCGAAGACCTCGCGGGTTTGCGGCGAGGGCATCGTGACCCTGGCCCAGCTCTCGGGACGGCCCATCGTGCCCGTCGCCGTGGTCACGAGCCGGCGCATCGATTTCGCGAGCTGGGACCGGGCGAGCATCGGCCTTCCCTTCGGGCGCGGCGCCATGGTGCTCGGCGAGCCGATCCATGTCCCCCGCGACGCGGATGCGGCGACCCTCGAGGCCCTGCGGCAGGACGTGGAGCGTGAGCTCGATGCGGTTCACGAACGCGCCTATGCCCTGATCGGCTCGCAGGATCCCGGCGCCCGGAACCGGAACGCCAAGCCCCCCGCCGCTCTTGCCGAAGGCTCGCGCGCATGAGCCTGCCCTTCCTCGTCAGAACCTACCGCACCGCGACCGCCGCCCTGGAGCCGGCGGTGATCGGCCTGCTCTACTGGCGCCAGCGCAAGGGGCGCGAGGATCGCACGCGCCTCGGCGAGCGGCAGGGCTATCCCAGCCGCGCCCGGCCCAAGGGCCATCTGGTCTGGGTCCATGGGGCGAGCAACGGCGAGACCCTGTCCCTGCTTCCGGTGGTGGAGCGGCTGACGCAGCGCGGCATCTCCGTGCTGGTCACGTCGGGCACCCGCACCTCCGCCTCGCTCATCGCGCGGCGTCTGCCTCCGGGCGCGGTGCACCAGTTCGTTCCCGTCGACGTTCCGCGTTACATCCGCCGCTTCCTCGACCATTGGCAGCCGGATCTCGTCCTGGTGGCCGAATCCGAGATCTGGCCCAACACCATCGTCGCCCTCGACCAGCGCCGCATCCCCCTCGTTCTGGTGAACGGGCGCATGTCGGACAGGTCGTTCCAGCGCTGGCAGAAGCTGCCGCGCATCATCGGCGCCCTGCTGGAACGCTTCGCCCTGTGCCTGGCGCAGACTCCGGAGGATGCGGAGCGGCTGGCGCGTCTCGGGGCGCCGCGGGTGCTGGTCTCCGGCAACCTGAAGTTCGATTCCGCCCCTCCGCCGGCCGATCCGCGCATGGTCGCGCATTTGTCCGGCCTCGTGGCGGGCCGCCCCGTCTGGCTCGCCGCCAGCACCCATCCGGGCGAGGAGACCGCCATCGTCGCGGTGCATCGCGCCCTGGCCCAGCGCCATCCGCACCTTCTAACGATCATCGTGCCCCGCCACCCGCACCGGGGCGAGGAGGTCGCCGCCATCGCCGAGCGCGCCGGCCAGCGCGCCGGACGGCGCTCGCAGGGCATCCATCCGGACCGGGCGACGGACATCTATGTGGTGGATACGGTGGGCGAGATGGGCCTGTTCTACCGTCTCTCCCCCATCGTGCTCATGGGCGGCACCCTGGTGCCCATCGGCGGCCACAACCCCATCGAGCCGGCCAAGCTCGGCGCCGCGATCCTGCACGGACCCCACGTTCACAGCGCGGCCGAGATCTATGCCGCCCTCGACGAAGCGCGGGGCGCCCTGACGGTCAAGGACAGCGCCGCCCTCGCGCGGGCCGCGAGCCAGCTTCTCGCCAATCCGGCCCTGACGCGGGACATGGCCCGCGCCGCCGCGGACGCGGTGCAGGCGCTCGGCGGCGCCGTGGATCGCACCATGCAGTCCATCGAGCCCTTCATCGTCCAGGCGAAGCTCGGAGCGCGCCGCTGATGCGCGCGCCCGCCTTCTGGTGGCAGGCGGCGCCTTCTCCTCTCGCCCACCTGCTCCGGCCCGCCAGCCTGATCTACGGCGCGGTCGCGGCCCGGCGCATGGGGAGGCCGGGCACGCAGGCAGGTCTGCCGGTCGTCTGCATCGGCAATTTCACGGCCGGGGGCGCCGGCAAGACCCCGACGGCTCTGGCGGTGGCGGAGCTGCTGGAGGCCGCCGGCGAGAGCCCGGCCTTCCTGTCGCGCGGCTATGGCGGACGTCTCGCGGGCCCCGTGGAGGTCACGGACCACCACACGGCCGCCGATGTGGGCGACGAACCGCTGCTGCTCGCCCGCAGGGCGCCGACCATTGTCTCCCGCGACCGTCCGGCAGGCGCGCAATTGGCGCTGGAGATCGGTGCAACCGTCGTGATCATGGACGACGGGCTTCAGAACCCGTCCCTGCGAAAGGACTGCGCCATCGCGGTGGTGGACGGGGCCACGGGGATCGGCAACGGCCTGCCCCTGCCCTCCGGCCCCCTGCGCGCGCCCATGGCGGTGCAGTGGCCCGCCATCGACGCGATCCTCGTCATCGGCGAGGGAGAGGCCGGCGATGCGGTGGCCGGGGAGGCGGAAGAAATGGGCAAGCGTGCCTTCCGGGCGCGGCTGGTTCCCTATCCCGCCGCCGCCGAGGCGCTGCGGGACCGCCGCGTCCTGGCCTTCGCCGGCATCGGCCGGCCGGAGAAGTTCTTCGATACCCTTCGGGAATGCGGGGCAAGGGTCGAGCAGACCCGGACCTTTCCGGATCATCACCCCTACAGCCCCGCCGACCTGGACGGCCTCAGGGGCGAAGCCGCACGCGCGGGTCTTCAGGCGGTCACGACGGAAAAGGACCTCGCCCGGATCGCGGGCATGGACCTCGCAGAACCCTGGGCGGATCTGATGACGCTGCCGGTGCGGCTCGGGCTGGAGGACGAGGCGGGGTTCCGCAACTTCCTCCTCCGTCATGTGGAGGAACGGCGCCTCAGCGCCATGTCATTGTGACGGTGCCTGCCCCGTCAGGCGCATCATCACGGCCTCCGGCGAGGCATAGGCCTCCTGCAATTCGACGCTCCAGTATTTCAGCTCGTCGAGGGGAATGGGCTGACCCGTGACGCCGCAGCGCACGAAGGCCCCGGGCTTCACGACCCGGAGGTTGCTGTCGAGATATTGCACGACGGCCTCGCCGCCGCTGCGCTCAAGCTTGTTCATGGGCGTCACTGGTGTCTGGAAGGACCGGCCTCTCACATAGGAGCGACCGGCGGGTGTTTTCAATGCCGCCTCAGAACAGGGCCCCCTGCTCTTCCGCGACCGCAACCTTGGGCTTGATGGACTTGGGCCTCACCGCCATGCCCCGTCCGCCGGTGGCGTCGGTCTTGCCGTCCGCGAATTCCAGCACGAGAGCCTGACCGTCGAACACCGCTTCGGCGGAGCGCAGGGGCTGGCCATCCGCATCGCGCACCAGGGCGAAGCCGCGCTTGAGCACGGATTTGTAGTTCAGGCTGTCGAAGAGCTGGGCCACCGCATGGAGACGATCGGCCTTGCGGGCGATCTGCCCCTGGAGGGCGGGAGCCAAGCGCTCGGACGCCCGCTGCATCAGGTCGCCGGCCTGGGCGAGCCGGGTCCGCTCGGCGCGCAGCAGCGCCTCGCGCGACACCACGAGCCGCCGGCTGATCTGCTTCAGGCTCTCGCTGCGCAGGACGATGGAGCGGCACAGGGCGTTGTAGGGGCGCGGCCCCACCGCATCGAGCCGGGCGCGCATGCGGGCGACATTCGCCACCGGCGACAGGTGGGAGAGCTGGCGGGAGAGCTTGAGCAGCCGCTCCTCGTGCCCGCGGGCGTTGCGCGACAGGGCCGGGTAGAGCTTGGTCGAGGCGAGATCGAGCCGCTGGCGCTTGGGCGAGAACAGGGCTTCCGGCGTCGGCAGGGCGCGGGCGGTCGAGCGCAGGTCGGATCGGCGGCGGTCGATGACCCGCAGGACGGATTCCATGTGGCGCCGGGCGAGATCGTTCACGCCCGCCATCAGCTCGACCCGCACCGGCACCACCATCTCGGCGGCGCCCGTAGGCGTCGGCGCGCGGACATCGGCCGCATGGTCGATCAGGGTCCAGTCGGTCTCGTGCCCCACCGCCGAGACGAGCGGAATCGCGCTCTCGGCGGCGGCCCGGACCACGATCTCCTCGTTGAAGCCCCACAGATCCTCGATGGAGCCGCCGCCGCGGGCGACGATGAGCACGTCCGGACGCGGCACCCTGCCGCCGGGTTCGAGGGCATTGAAGCCGCGGATCGCCGCCGCCACCTCGGCTGCGCAGGTATCGCCCTGCACGCGCACGGGCCAGACCAGGACCTGACGCGGGAAACGGTCCTCCAGCCGGTGGAGGATGTCGCGGATCACGGCACCGGTGGGCGAGGTCACGACGCCGATGACCCGCGGCAGATAGGGCAGCCGCCGCTTGCGCTCGGCCGCGAAGAGGCCCTCGGCCGTGAGCTTGCGCCGCCGCTCCTCCAGCACCGCCATGAGTGCGCCGATGCCGGCGGGCTCCAGGGTCTCGACCACGATCTGGTACTTGGACGAGCCCGGGAAGGTGGTGATGCGCCCGGTGGCGATGACCTCCATCCCCTCCTCCGGCCGGATCTTCAGCCGGGAGAAGGACCCCTTCCAGATCACCGCATCGATGCGGGCGTTCTGGTCCTTGAGGCAGAAATAGACGTGCCCCGAGGAATGGGGCCCGCGATAGCCCGACACCTCGCCGCGCAGGCGCACATGGCCGAACGCGTCCTCGAGGGTGCGCTTGAGGGCGCCCGCGAGATCGGACACCGACCATTCGGGGGCATTGGAGGGGGCTTTGTCTGCGAACATGAGGGGAACAGTAGTGGGTCGGACGGGGGTCTGCCAAGGGTGGGCTTCGGAGGGTGTGGATGGAGGATAATCCTATCCTTCCGCAGCGGAGACGGGCGAGGAAGCGGGCGCTTCAGGTTCTGCAAGGGTATTGCAATGAAGTCTTATGTAAATTTATAACGTGTCCAGTGCTCTCCCGCAGGCCGGTTCACCCGCCTCCTATCAGAAAAGCGATTCCATGACCGAATTTCATTCGAACTCTCTGCCCTCGGCCGCCAACACCGTTCAGATCCTGAATTTCGACGGGATTGTGAGCACCGAAGCTGGACCGGTGCTGCTCGACAGCGACGCGGAAATTTCGGGTGCCAGCGATGAGACGGTTTTCTTGTCTTTGACTGTTTCGCTGACCGACTTCGTAGGCACGGCCAGCTACGACTTTCTAAGTATCGCGGCAGAGAACGGCCTAGCTCTGACCCCAGGGGATGAATCCACCGAAATTTCGTATAACGGAACTGCCATAGCCCAGTTTGATTCTTCAGAGCAGGGCGTGTTGACGATCAGCTTCGACGGCTACCCAGCCACTATGGAAGCCGTGCAGGCCGTCCTTCGCGCCCTGAGCTACGCGAATACCTCATCGGCGACGCCGAAAACCGAAGAGAGAAGCATCAAGGTCGAGCTTACGTACCGAGAAGCAAATACAACGACAGCGGCAACGGTCCAGACCAAGGTGCTGGTCAGGCCCGACAATGCCGTCGTCCTGACTGCCGACATGACGGATGTCTCGGGTACGAGCGGAGACGACATTTTCGTCCTCAGCTCGTCGACAACCCTTCAAGGGGCCACCCTTTCCGGCGGCAGCGGAAACGATGCGCTGCACTTGGTCGGCGGCGGATCCCTGGTCCTGTCGAACTTCTCGAAGATCCAGGGTGTCGAAGCCCTACGCGGTTCGGCGGAAAAGGACTCTTTCTCCCTTCAGAGCAAACACCTGCTCGGGCTTTCGGAGATCGACGGCGGCCTCGGCGATGGAACGGAAGCGACTCTCGACACCCTCTTCCTCAACGGGAATTACTTCGATTTCCGCGGGAAAACGCTGGCGGGTCTCGATAGCATCTCCCTCATGGGAGGAACCAGCCCGATCTTCGTTTTCGATCAAAACAACATTTCCGCTGTGTTCGACACGTCGAACGAAAATTGCCTGATCCAACTCGGAACCAACGGAAGCAACGCGACCTTCAGACTCGCGGAAGCCACCCTCACCCAGACGCAGAAGAACCTGCTGATTGCCGCGGGTTTCGACCACATCTACGACAGCAGCAACACTCCGACGACAGGCGGGCCGGTTGCAGCAGGTCTCGACGCGGACACGACAGGTGTCGCCCCCGGGGCCACGATCCTGTTGGACCGCGACCAGAACTTCACCCTCGACCATGACGAAACCACCACCATTCGTAAGGTGCGGGTCGCGCTGGCTCAAAGCCAGCCGGGCGATCTCCTTGGAATTCAGACCAGCGACGAGATCATTCTCGGACCCGATGGTCTTCAAAAAGGCAGCACGATCCAGATCGGCGTCACCGAAGGAATCCTGACCGCCGTCGAGAACGGCCGGATCGAGGTTACCTTCCTCGGCGGCGGAAGTGCTGCAAGCGTGCAAGACTTGGTTCGCGCCCTCACATACACACGCCCGGAAGGAGACACGTTCGCCGGCAGGCAGATTCAGGTCGATGTGGTCGACGATTTCGACCGGACGGCGACCTCCACGCTGACCGTCGTCGACAGCGTTCCGAGGGATGTAAGGATGGGCACGGGCGTCACGGAAATCACCGTGGACGAGGGGCCGGCTTTCGAAATCGCGCTGAGCGCCACGGACGAGGACACGCCTGCTGCCAACCTCACCTATGAATTCGCGGAGTTCGGCGATGCCGGCGGCAAGTTCGTCATCGAATGCAATCAGCTGAAGCTCGCCCCGAACCAATCGCTGAACCACGAGGATCAGGTCGGCGGTCAGGGCGGCTACAAGGTTTACGTGAAGGCCTTCGACGGCACCACCTACAGCGCCGTGCAGGAACTGACCATCAAGGCCGCCGACGTGAACGAGGCTCCGCTCTTCGTGACCTTCGGCCAGCCCCAGGGCACGATCCGCGCAGGCGTGACGGGAGCGGGTGTGGACGTTGTTCAGGCGTCCTGGGAAGACCCGGACATGGCCGACGGTTTCCGAAAGAACAAGTTCGCGTTCCTGGTGGGCGAGGAACTGCTCCAGACGAACGGCGGTTTCTTGATCGACGAGAATACCGGCCAGATCACGACCACCAGCGAAATCTTCGACGAGGAGGCCGGCACCAAGACGCTCGTCGTGGTCGCCTTCGATGAGAGCGACGAATCTCTCCGCGCCCAGGCGACCTACAACTTCGAGATCATCCCGCAGGATGCGCCGCCCATCGTGCAGTTCGCTGCCGCTTCCACCACGGTGACTCACGCTGAGGGCACGGGAGACGATACGACGACCTTCACCTTCAAGGTGGTTCGCGACGTCGCTAACAACAGCACGTCCAAAGTGAACTGGACGCTGGATTACGGCACCGCCACCGCAGAGGATTTCTCGAGCCCGACCTCCGGGACCGTGGAGTTCACCGGCAATCAGCTGGAAGCCTTTGTGACGGTCTCGGTCAAGAAGGACAGCCTCGACGAGCCGGATGAGGAGACCTTCACGATCCTTCTGTCGGAACTCGACGACGGCGCCGGCAACGCGGTCGTCGGCAACACGGGACACACTGCCACCGGCAAGATCCAGGACGACGACGACGCTCCTCCGGTGAACAACGCTCCGTCGGGCGTTTCGCTGAGCAGCGCCACGGCGGCGGAATATGCGGCGGCCGGTTCCCTGGTCGGCACGCTCTCGGCAGCGGATGAGGCTCCCGGCGCGCTCACCTATCAGCTCCTCGACAATGCCGGCGGGCGCTTCACCCTCCAGGGCAATCAGATCCTGGTGGGGAACGGCTTCAAGCTCGACTTCGAGCAGGCGCCTTCTCACACGATCAAGGTGCGGGTCAGCGACGGCACCCACATGGTCGACCAGGATCTCGTGATCAACGTCACCGACGTGAACCCGGAGATCACCGCCGGTACTCCCGGTAACGACGTGTTCTTCGGCGGCGCTCGCAACGACCGGCTCTCCGGCGGCGGCGGCCACGACACCATCGGCGGCGGTGCGGGCAAGGACAAGCTCTACGGCGGCAAGGGCAAGCTGAGCAAGGATGCCTTCGTATTCGACACCAAGCTCACCAGCAAGAGCGTGGCCAATCGGAACAAGGACAAGATCTACGACTTCGGCTCCAAGTACGACAGCCTGTTCTTCGACGATGCGGCCTTCACCAACAAGACCATCGCCAAGTACCTGAAGAAAAAGAACGCCTCGCTCGACAAGCCGGCCAAGCTCAAGGCGAGCTACTTCAAGAAGGGCAGCAAGGCCACGGACAAGGACGACTTCTTCATCCTCAAGGGCAAGAAGCTGTACTGGGACGTGGACGGCTCGGGCCGCAAGGCCATGGTGGAGATCGCCAGCTTCAAGTTCCAGAAGAAGGAGGGCGAGACCCTCACTCACAAGGACTTCTTCTTCATCTGAGGCCGAACACGATCCTCTCAAGGGATCCTCAGAACGGGCCGCGTCTCTTCCCGGAGGCGCGGCCCCTGCTTTTTCGGGTAGTCGAAAGCCCTACGAGCCGCTAAGAGCCCAAGCGTCACAGGGAGGGCTCAGGCATGAACATTCTTCTCATCGGTTCCGGCGGGCGGGAACATGCGTTGGCCCGGAGCCTGTCCGCCAGCGCCCTGTGCGACAAGCTCTTCATCGCGCCCGGCAATCCCGGCACGGCGCAGCACGGCACCAACGTGGTCATCGACGTGGCGGATCATGGGGCCGTGATCGCCTTCTGCCGCACCATGGGGGTGGAATTCGTCGTCGTGGGGCCGGAGGCGCCGCTCGTGGCCGGTCTGGTGGACGATCTCACCGCTGCCGGCATCAAGGCCTTCGGGCCGAGCAAGGCCGCCGCGCAGCTCGAAGGGTCGAAGGCCTTCACCAAGGATCTGTGCGCCGAGTTCGGCATTCCCACCGCCGCCTATCGCCGCTTCACCGATGCGGAGGCCGCCAAGACCTATGTGCGCAGTTACGGCGTGCCCACGGTCGTGAAGGCGGACGGGCTCGCGGCCGGCAAGGGCGTGGTGGTCGCCGCCTCCTTCGAGGAGGCGGAAGCCGCCATCGACATGATGATCGGCGGCGGCCTCGGCGCCGCCGGCGCCGAAGTGGTGATCGAGGCCTTCCTCGAAGGCGAGGAGGCGAGCTTCTTCGCCCTCTGCGACGGCAGGACGGCGATTCCGCTGGGCACCGCGCAGGACCACAAGCGCGTGTTCGACGGCGACAAGGGGCCGAATACCGGCGGCATGGGCGCCTATTCCCCCGCCGCCGTGCTGACGCCGGAGCTGCAGGCCCGCGTCATGCGCGAGATCATCGAGCCGACGCTCGCGGGGATGCGCGCCAGGGGAATGCCCTATACGGGCGTGCTCTATGCGGGCCTGATGCTCACGGACAAGGGCCCGCAGCTCATCGAGTACAATGCCCGTCTCGGCGACCCCGAGACCCAGGTGCTGCTGCCGCGCCTGAAATCGGACCTGGTGACGGCCTTCCTCGCCGCCTGCGACGGCGTTCTCGACAGCATCTCCCTGCAATGGTCCGACAAGGCGGCGCTCACCGTTGTGATGGCCGCGCAGGGCTATCCTGGCGCCGTCGAGAAAGGCTCGGAGATCCGTGGGCTCGACAGGGCCTCCGCCATGGACGACGTCATCGTCTTCCAGGCGGGCACGAAGCAGAGCGGCGACAAGATTCTCGCCAATGGCGGCCGCGTGCTCAACGTCACGGCGCTGGGCTCCACGATCACCGAGGCCAGCGCCAGGGCCTATGAGGCGGTCTCGCGGATCGACTGGCCGGAGGGCTTCTGCCGCCGCGACATCGGCTGGCGGGCGGTGGAGCGCGAGAGCAAGGGCTGACGAACGCGCCTCGTCCCCTAGATTGAGGATCGACCTCTCACACTTCCAAGGGCGGCCTCATGAGCGACGATCTCTTCCCCGGTTTCGAATCCCACTGGATCGACACGGAGGTCGGTCGCATCTTCGCGCGCTCCAAGGGGGACGGCCCTCCCCTCGTGCTGCTGCACGGCTTCCCGCAGACCCATGTCATGTGGCACCGCCTCGCGCCGGCCCTGGCCGAGACGCACCGGGTCGTGTGCATGGACCTGCGCGGCTACGGCTGGTCCACGGCGCCCCGCAGCGACGAGGCGCACCAGATCTATTCCAAGCGCGCCATGGGGCGGGACGTGGTCGCCGTCATGGAGGAGCTGGGCCATATCCGCTTCGCGGTGGCCGGGCACGATCGCGGGGCGCGGGTCGGCTACCGGCTCGCCCTCGACCATCCCGGTCGGGTCGAGCGCCTCGCCCTCCTCGATATCCTGCCCACGTTCCACGTCTGGGCGCAGATGAGGGCCGGGAAGATCCCCGAGGCCCATTGGGGCTTCCTGTCCCAGCCCTACCCTCAGCCCGAGGAGGAGATCGGCCGCGATCCCCTGGCCTATTTCGAGGGCCTTCTCGCCAAATGGTCCGCCCCGGGCGACCTGTCTCCCTTCGACCGCAAGGCGCTCAAATCCTACCGCGACAGCTGCAACGAGCCCTCCCGGATCCATGCCTTCTGCGAGGATTACCGGGCGGGCGCCACCCGGGACGTGGAGGCGGACGAGGCCGACCTCGCGGCGGGCAAGACGATCAACTGCCCGGCCTACCTGATCTGGAGCGACTTCTATCTCGTGAGCGGCCCGGTCGGCGAGGAACAGCACCCCCTCGACGTGTGGCGGCAATCCTTCGCCCCCAAAATCGGCGGCATGGGCGTGACCTCGGGGCATTTCGTGGCGGAGGAGAATCCGGGCGCGACGCTGGCGGCGCTGCAGGCGTTCCTGACAAGCTGAAGCGCGAGGTGAGAGGGCTCACCGCCGCCCCTCGAAGAACCCCCTGAGCAGGGTCGCGGCCTCGCTTTCCCGGATGCCGCCATAGACCTCGGGCGCGTGGTGGCAGGTGGACTGGTGGAAGAAGCGCACGCCGTTCTCCACCGCCCCGCCCTTCGGGTCGTAGGCGGCGAAATAGACCCGCCTGATGCGCGCGAAGGAGATGGCGGCGGCGCACATGGTGCAGGGCTCCAGCGTCACGTAGAGGTCGCAACCGGTCAGGCGCTCGTCGTCCAGAACCTCGCAGGCGCGGCGGATCGCCAGCATCTCCGCATGGGCCGAAGGGTCGCGCAGCTGGCGCGGGCGATTGCCGTCCGAGGCGACGAGGCGGCCGTCCCGGACGATCACGGCCCCGACCGGGACCTCGCCGCGCGTGGCGGCGGCGCGGGCCTCGTCGAAGGCGGCGCTCATGGGATCGAACTTGTTGCAGCCGGCGTTGTCCATGGCCCTCGCTTCTCTTTGTTTCCTCTGCTATCAGGCCGCCATGACCGACAGCAATGACAATAATCGGAAGGGCCGTCCAGGCGGACGCTCCGACCGAGGCCGCCCTTCCGGCGACCGGCCCTTCCGCAAGACCCGCGACGGCGGCGAGCGCCCCTTCCGGGCGCGCGGCGACGACGAGCGCCCGCGCAAGCCCCGCCCCGGCGGCGACAAGCCGTTCCGCCCGCGCCGCGACGAGGGCGACAAGCCGTTCCGTGGCCGCGGCACCGAAGACCGCCCGCGCCGGTTCGACCGCTCCGCCGAGGACCGCCCGCGCCGCGTCCGCGAGGACCGCGTCGAGGCGAAAGCGGAAACCCAGCCGCAGGAGCCCTCCGAGGAGCGCATCGCCAAGGTGATCGCCCGGGCCGGCATCGCCTCCCGCCGCGACGCGGAGGCGATGATCGCGGAAGGCCGCGTGACCCTGAACGGCAAGGTGCTCGACAGCCCTGCCATGAACGTCACGGCCGAGGACAAGATCACCGTGGACGGGGAGCCGCTTCCCCTGCGGGAGCGCACGCGCCTGTGGCTCTTCCACAAGCCGCGCGGCCTCGTGACCACCGCCCGCGATCCCGAGGGGCGCCCGACCGTGTTCGAGAACCTGCCCGAGGAGCTGCCCCGGGTGGTGGCCGTCGGCCGGCTCGACATCAACACCGAAGGGCTCCTGCTCCTCACCAACGACGGCGGACTCGCCCGCGTCATCGCCCATCCGGATACCGGCTGGCTGCGCCGCTACAAGGTGCGCGCCCACGGCGAGGTGACCCAGGCCGATCTGGACCCCTTGCGCAACGGCATCACCATCGACGGCATCGAGTACGGCCCCGTGGAGGCCCGCCTCGACCGGGTGCAGGGCGACAATGCGTGGATCACGCTCGGCCTGCGCGAGGGCATGAACCGCGAGGTCAAGCGGATCCTCGAGCATCTCGGCCTGCAGGTGAACCGCCTGATCCGCCTCTCCTTCGGCCCGTTCCAGCTCGGCGACATCGAGCCCGGCATGGTCGAAGAGGTCCGCACCAAGGTCCTGAAGGACCAGCTCGGCACCGCCCTCGCCGTCGAGGCGGGTGTCGATTTCGAAAGCTCCGTGCGCGAGCCCGTCGCGCCCTTCGGTTCGCCGAAGAAGGAGCGCGAAGAGCGTCAGGACCGCACTCCCCGCCAAGGGCGCGAGGAGCGGCCGAGCCGCTTCGGCCGCGACCGGGACGAAGAGCGCCCGCGCCGCCGCCGCGACGATGACGAGCGGCCCTTCCGCGCCCGCGACGAGCGCCGCGGCAGGGACGAGGAAGAGCCGAAGAAGCGCCCCTCCCGCCTCGACGTGAAGACGAGCGTCTGGCGCGCCGGCGAGACGGAGGATGCCCCGAGCAGGAAGCAGCCGCGCCGCGGCACCGACCCGAAGGAGGCGCGTGCCGCCAGCGGGGAGCGCCAGCGCCAGCGCGTGGGCGCCATCTCGTCGGGCGAAGGCCGCAAGGTGGTGGTCGAGCGGCTGGTGAGCGAGCCGAAGGAAGAGGCTCCCGCCCGCAAGCCGCGCCGGGAGGCTGACCGCTTCGCGCCGCGCGCCGACGACCGTCCGCGCCGCAGTGCTGCGGACCGGGAGGACCGTGCTCCGCGCGGCAGCCGCGAAGGCGGCTTCGGCCGCCCGCGCCGGGACGATGACCGTCCGCGCCGTCCGGCGGGGGACAAGCCGTTCCGCGCCCGCGCGTCCGAAGGCGAAGAGCGTCCGCGCCGCCCCCGTCCCGAGGGAGATCGCCCGTTCCGCAGCCGGGACGGCGACAAGCCCTTCCGTGCGGGCGGAGACGACCGTCCGCGCCGCGGCCCTCCGCGTGGCGAAGGCCCGGCCCGTGGCGGTCCGCGCAGTGGAGGCGGCTTCAAGGGCGGCCCCAGGGGCGGCTCCGGCGGCGGCTTCAAGGGAGGACCGAAGGGCGGCTCGAAAGGCGGCCCGCGCGGTCGCCGTCCGTGAGGGCTGAGCCGTGAGAATCGTGGGCGGGCGCTGGCGCGGCCGCTCGCTGGCAGGACCGAAGTCGGACAGCATCCGTCCGACATCGGATCGCCTGCGCGAGACGATCTTCAACATCCTCCAGCATTCCTACGACGACCCGGTCGAGGGCGCCCGCGTGCTCGACCTCTTCGCCGGCACCGGCGCCATGGGCCTGGAGGCCCTGTCGCGCGGGGCGGCTTTCGCCCTGTTCGTGGACGACGGCGCGCAGGCGCGCGGCCTGATCCGCGAGAATGTGGAGAGCGTCGGCGTCGGCGGCGCCACCCGGCTGTTCCGCCGCGACGCCACGCGCATGGGCGCGGCGGCGCCGAACGCCCCCTTCTCCCTCGTCTTCTGCGACCCGCCCTACGGCAAGGATCTGGCGCCCAGGGCGCTCCGTTCCTGTGCCGAAGGCGGCTGGCTGACGCCGGACGCCCTCGTGGTGGTGGAGGAGGCGCAAGGGGTCGAGGTCACCCTGCCCGACGGCTTCGAGGAGATCGAGCGCCGGGATTACGGGGAGACCAAGGTGGTGTTCGGACGGTTTACGGCGGCGAGCTAGGCCCGCCGCCCCCGCCACCCCTGACATTCGCCGTGAATGTCCGGCGGAGGGTGACTATTGCTGCCGCGGCAGTGCATAGGCGATGACGTAATCGCCCACCTTGGTGCCGAGCGAGCCATGCCCGCCGGCGACCACCAGCAGGTACTGCCGGCCATCCTCCCCGAGATAGGTCATGGGCGTCGACTGGCCGCCTGCAGGCAGGCGGCTTTCCCAGAGCTGCTCGCCGTTCGTGACGTCATAGGCGCGCACATAATAGTCGATCGTCCCCGACAGGAAGGCGACGCCGCTTGCCGTCATCATCGGCCCGCCCAGGCTCGGGACGCCCATCTTGAAGGGCAGAGGCACGGGCGCCTGGTCGCGCACGGTGCCGTTCTTGTGCATCCAGATGATCTGTCCGGTGGTCAGGTCGGCCGCGGCCACATAGCCCCAGGGCGGCTCCTGGCACGGCAGGCCCAGCGCCGACGTGAACGGATAGAGCTGCACGGCGAAGGGCGCGCCGAAATTCTCGTTCAGGGCCGGCAGGCTGCCCTCCGGCCGGTTCTCGCCCTGCACGTAGAGCGTCGTGTCGTCCTCGCGCGGCACCAGCCGCGACACGAAGGCCAAATAAGCCGGTGTCGTGAAGGCGATCTGGCGCTCGGGATCGACCGCGATGCTGCCCCAGTTGAACACGCCGAAATTGCCCGGATGGACCAGCGTCCCCTGCGTCGAGGGAGGCGTGTAGCGGCCCTCGTAGCGCAGGCGGTGGAACTGGATGCGGCAGGCGAGCTGATCGAACAGCGTCGCTCCCCACATGTCGCGCCCGGTGAGAGGCGGCGGATCGAAGCTCAGGGCGGAAACCGGCTGCGTCGGCGCCGTCCGGTCGCCCTCGGCGGCGCCCTGAGGAACCGGAACCTCCGTAATCGGGAGAATGGGCCGGCCGTTGCGCCGGTCGAGCACGTAGATCTCGCCCTGCTTGGTCGGCTGCACGAGAGCGGGCACGGTCTCGCCGTTGACCGTCAGGTCGATCAGGCTCGGCTGCGAGGGCACGTCGTAGTCCCACAGGTCGTGATGGACGGTCTGGAAGTGCCAGCGCACCTGTCCTGTGGCGAGATCGAGAGCGACGACCGAGGACGAGAAGCGGTCGACATTCTCGCTGCGGTTGCCGCCCCACTGGTCCGGCGGCTGGTTGCCGAGGGGCACGTAGACCATGCCGAGTTCCTGGTCGACGCTGGAGATCGACCAGCTGTTCGGGGAGTTCGGCACATAACTCTCGCCCGGCGCGATCGGCGCCGTCTGATCGGGATTGCCGGAATCCCAGTTCCAGACGAGTTCGCCCGTATCGACGTTGAAGGCGCGGATGACGCCCGACTGCTCGTTGGTCGAGACATTGTCCAGAACCGTGCCGCCGACGATGATGAGGTCACGCGTGACCACGACGGGAGATGTCGAGTAATAGGCGCCCGGCTTCACGTTGGGCATGTTGGCCCAGAGATTGATCTGGCCCTTGCCGCCGCCGAAATTCGAGCAGACGGCCCCGTTGTCCGGGTTGAGGGCGATCACGCGGCCATCCGCCGTGGGCATGAAGAGCTTCGTCGTACAGGTCTCGGCCGTCCGGCCCTCCGCCGCTGCCACGGGCAGGTCCGGCACGGTGGGGTCCCGGGCCGCCGGCGGCGTGATGGCGGGCGCCGGCGGGGGCGCATCGCCACGTCCCGGATGATAGGACAGGCCGCGGCAGGTCAGGTGCTGAAGCGCGAGTTCGCCCTGGACCTTCGGATCGTAGCGCCAGATCTCGACTCCGGTCGTGGCGTCGATGGCGATGACCTGCTGGTGCGGCGTGCACAGGAAGAGCCTGTTGCCGATCTTCAGCGGCGTCACCTGAAAGGTCGTCTCCTGGGGGTCGCCCGGCTGAGAGAGCGGGACGTCCCCGGTGCGGTAGGTCCAGGCGACCTCGAGATTGGCCACATTCGCCGGAGTGATCTGGTCGAGCGGCGAATACCGCTGGCCGTAATCCGTCCGTCCGTACGAGCGCCACTCGCCGGGTGGAACACCCAGCGCATCCGGTGGAACCTGCGCGCGGGGAGCAGGCGCCGCTCCCTCGATCCGGTTGGGGTCGGTGAACCATGAGACTGCCGCGACGGCGAGGGCGATGCCGAGGGCCGCAGTCAGCGGCAGGCCGGCGCCCCGGAAAGCCGACACCCGCGCGGGAGATGCCGGAGTGGCAGGATCGGCGGGCCTGCGGCGGAGGGCGCGCGTCACCCAAGGGGTCAGCAGGAGGAGGCCCAGGACGAAGATGACGCCCCCGCGCGCCGCGAGCGGCCACCAGTCGAGTCCTGCCTCCCACAGCGCCCAGACGAGGGTGCCGACGACGACGGCGGCGAAGACCCAGAGAGCCGCAGGGCTGTGCCGAAAGAGCAGGAAAGCCGTCAAAAGGAAGCCGATGCCGGCGATGAGGTAGTACCAGGAGCCCCCGAGCATGATCAGCCAGATCCCGCCGCCGCCGAGACCCAGGCCCATCAACGCCATGAGAATTCCCGTTCCGATAAGAACGGGGCTCCGCCTCACCTCACTCATGATTTTTCCCCAATGTCGCCACTGTGCACTTGGGTAACGCCGCGCGCCCGGGATTGTTCGTTGCTCCGTGCGACAACGTGGCGCGGAGCACATCCGAAGAAGCGCGCAATGATCTGCGTCAATTTCTGAAAATTTTCCTGCCGAAAAGATCAAATCTTATACTATTGATCCAAAATAGTTCATCTATGAACTTCCCTAAATGGATGCTTCTTTGAACTTACATTTACTTGGCCATTGCATTGTTTAGCCGCCTGATATCCATGACGCGTCCGGGGGCGCGCGCTTCCCGCGGCCATGCGGGCAGGTCACCGAAAGAAAATGCAATTCCTCAACAACTTGAAACTCATCACGAAGCTGGCCATTCCGGTCACGATCTTTGTCGCCGTTGCCATCGGGCTGATCGCTTTTGCTAAGGTCGGTCTCGACACAATGTCCGCGGATACGCAGGAGCTCGTCGAGGACGACGCGGCCCGCCTCACGCGCATCCTTCAGATCAACGCCGAGGTGAACGAGGCGACGATCCAGGAGAAGAACCTGATCCTGCTCTCCGCGAGCCAGCCGGATCGCATCGAGCGGACCGTCGGCGTGTACCAGCAGTACCGGAAGGCGACGATGCAGCACCTCGACGAGCTCGTTGCCCTGGCGAGGTCTCCTCAGATGCGCGCGATCAACGAGAACATCAAGGCGACCGCCACCAAGTACTTCGAGTTGATGGACAAGAGCGTCGCCTTCGCGGCGAAGGACAACGACGCGGCGGCTCTCGAGATTTCCAACGGAGAAGGTCGCGACTACCGCATGAAGGTCCGCGACATCCTGCAGGAGCGGATCGACGGCAACACCAAGGCACTGGAGCAGGCGAAGCAGGAGGCAAGGGAGCTGGCGTCCAACACGTCCACCGCCCTGATCCTGGCAGGCACGCTCGGCATTCTGGTCGCCGCAGGCCTGGTCGGAGCGATCACGGTCTTCGGCATCACGCGTCCGCTCGGAACTATGACGAGCGCTATGGCCCGTCTCGCGAATGGGGATCTCACGGTCAACGTCGCCGGCGCCGAGCGCAAGGACGAAGTCGGCCAGCTCGCCCGCGCGCTCCAGGTCTTCAAGGACAACGCCATCGAGGCCAAGCGTCTTGCCGCCGAGCAGGAGGCCGAGAACGACGCCAAGATGCGCCGTGCCCAGCTTCTCGACCAGCTGACCAAGGCCTTCGAGGCCAATGTCTCGGCCCTGACCCAAGGGCTCGCCTCCGCCGCCACCGAGATGGAGGCCACGGCCCAGTCCATGACGTCCATCGCCGACCAGACCAACAGCCAGTCGGTCAACGTCGCCACCGCCGCCGAGCAGACCTCGGCCAACGTGCAGACGGTCGCCGCCGCCACCGAGGAGCTGTCCATCTCGATCCGCGAAATCGCCGGTCAGGTGAACCAGTCATCGCAGATCGCCGAGCGGGCGGTGCACGATGCCCGGCGCACGGACAACATCGTTCAGCAGCTGGCGGGGACCGCCGAGAAGATCGGCAACGTGATCGCGCTGATCAACAATATCGCGTCCCAGACCAACCTGCTCGCCCTCAACGCCACCATCGAGGCGGCCCGGGCGGGAGAAGCCGGCAAGGGCTTCGCCGTCGTCGCCACCGAGGTCAAGGAGCTGGCGGGCCAGACCGCCAAGGCCACCGAGGAGATCTCCAACCAGATCAGCTCGGTCCAGCAGGCCACCCGCGAGGCCGTCGGAGCGATCCAGGAAATCGCCAAGACCATCGGCGAGATGTCCCAGATCTCCGTGAGCATTGCGGCGGCGATGGAGGAGCAAGGCGCCGCCACCGCCGAAATCGCCCGCAACGTGCAGGAGGCCGCCCGCGGCACCGAGCAGGTGACCGGCAATATCGGCGACGTGCGCCAGGGCGCCGGCGAGACCGGGGCGGCCGCCTCTCAGGTGCTCTCCGCCGCCCGGGAGCTGGCCCGGCACTCGGCCAGCCTCGGCCAGGAGGTCGACGGCTTCCTCTCGGGCGTGAAGGCCGCCTGACGCAACGATAACCACGACCTGCGCCCCTCAGGAGTCGCTCTCCTGGGGGCGCAGGTCCTCGAACCCGGCCGAGAGGCCCGGGCAGGCCCTTGGTCCCTGCCCACCCGATGCACTACAAATCCGGCATGGTCCGGATCGCGCTCATTCCTTCGCAGCCCATGACGCCGCCATAGCCCCTCCGCCATCGCACGGGCGCGCGGGCATTCGGCCTCGCTCCCGACCATCCCGCGTCGGATCGTATTCCCCTCTACATCCGGCGCGACTGTTTCGGGCGGAGCCGTCAGGGAGGACGATCAATGAACACGAAAAGCCAATCGGATCGGGAGCGTGCGGAGAAATACCGGACGCGGCTCGAGGCGGAACTGGCCGAGACCGAGGCGCTGGTCGCGGCCAATGCCGGCAACAGCGCACCGGTCCAGCTCGATCAGCAGAGCGTGGGTCGCCTCGCCCGCATGGATGCCATGCAGGTCCAGGCCATGGCGCAGGAGGCCGAGCGGCGCCGCAAGGACCGCGTGCTGCGCATCAGGGGCGCCCTGCAGCGAATCGAGGAAGGCGAGTTCGGCTACTGCGCCGAATGCGGCGAGGAGATCGCCGAGGGCCGTCTCGACATCGACCCGACCTTCCACCTCTGCGTGAAATGCGCCCGCTGAGAGCGCCAGGAGGCTCTAGAAGAGCCAGGTGACGGCACCGGCAACGCCTGCCGCCAGAACGAGCAGCCCGGTTCCCGCCGCAAGGGACCAGACGGACAGCGAGCGCACCTCTTCGTTGTTGATGCGCCTGGATGTCCTGCGATAGCGCCCGTAGGCGACGAAGAGAATCACGAACGCCAGGGCAATGAGAAGCGTGGCGCCGCCGCGGATGACCCATTGCGGCTGTACGTCGCCGAAGAGACGCACGAATCCCACGGCTCCGGCTAGGGCCGCCATGGCCGTGCGCCACCAGGCGGCCAGGGTCCGCTCGGCTGCCAGCATGGTGCGGTCGTGCGCAAGGTCGACGCTGTCGACTTCTGTTGCGGGGTCGCTTTGGGGCATCTTCGCATAAGCCGGGCCACGATCGGCCCCACCCTCCAGGGGGCAGGCATGAGGCGGCGCGCCGTAACTGCGCCGCCTGCAGGGTCAGTCCAGGGCCAGGTGCTCTGACCTCAGGAGGCCTTCGGCTCTGCGGCCTGAGGACGCGCTCCGGGAGCGGGAGCCGCCGAGGGGCGACGGGCGCCGGCAAAGCGGGGCTTGGGCTTGGGAGCCGCGATCAGACCCTCGCGAATCGCCTGCTTGCGGGCGGCCTTGCGATTGCGCCGGACGGCCTCGGCCTTCTCCCGGGTCTTCCGCTCGGAGGGCTTCTCGTAGGCCTTCCGCTGCTTCATTTCACGGAAGATTCCTTCACGCTGCATCTTCTTCTTGAGAACCCTGAGGGCCTGATCGACATTGTTGTCGCGTACCAAAACCTGCAAAACTTCGTCCAATCTCATGTGTAAACGCGCCGGTCGACGTGATGTGTCACGATCGCTGATACCGGCAGGAAGGGGGCTTCCACCTCCTTGGCGAGGGCGGACCATAGCACAGTTTCGCCGTCTGGCACGCTCCGGGCGCTCCCGAGACCCGAAAAGTCGCAATTTCGCCATCTGGACCCCGCCTCCTGGGCACGGGCGGACCGCAAGATGGCACGAAATCGGACCGATCTTCTTTTGGGCATGGCAATCTTCTTGCTCTTCCGCGTCGAGAGCGCTACGCCTACTGGCAGCAAACCTTTATGACAGACTTTAGAAGGCAGTACCTATGGGCCGGGGTAACGAGCACCGCAGCCGCCAGCGTCAGTTCGGCGATCAACCCGCTGATCCTTGGGGCGATTACGCTCCGTCGCCATCATTCGAGCGTCCGGCGCGGCCACAGGCTCCGCGGGCGACATCCGGCCGCGAGGCCGAGGCACGGGTGAAGTGGTTCAATCCCGAGAAGGGATTCGGTTTCGTCGAGCTGACGGACGGCTCGGGCGAGGCTTTCCTGCACGTCAGGCAGGTCGAGGCTGCGGGCCACAGCGCCCTGCCCTCCGGCACCACCCTGGTGATCCAGGTCGGCACGGGACAGAAAGGTCCCCAGGTCAACGAGATCGTCAGCGTCGACACCAGCACGGCCGAACCGGAGCCGCCGCGCCGCGGCCCGCGCCCGCCGATGGCTCCGAGAGGCGCTCCCGCCGGTCGTCCGCCCCGCCAAGGCGGCTTCCAGGCCCCGACCGCGGCTCCCGACACCCTGGGAACCGTGAAGTGGTACAATGAGGTGAAGGGATTCGGCTTCATCGCCGTCGACGGCGAGAGCAAGGATCTGTTCGTGCACGTCTCGGCGCTGGAGCGCGCCGGCCTCAGCCGGCTCGACCAGGGTCAGGCCGTTCGCGTCGCCATCGTCGAAGGACGCAAGGGCCGCGAAGTCGGAGCCATCGAGCTCGCCTGAGCCTCAGACGATCGCAGAATTTCAATCCGGCGGCGTCCGAAAGGATGCCGCCGGATTTATTTTGAAGGCACCTTTTCTAGAGCATCGTTCGGAAAACCGGGTCCACTTTTCCGCACGATGCGCTAGGCGGATCGTCCGTCAGCGGCGGCCGAACAGGCGCTCGATGTCGGAGAGCTTGAGCTCCACGTAGGTGGGACGTCCGTGGTTGCACTGGCCCGACAGGGGCGTTGCCTCCATCTCGCGCAGGAGCGCGTTCATCTCCTCCGGCTTCATGCGCCGCCCGGCCCGCACGGAGCCGTGGCAGGACATGCGGGAGAGCACCGCGTCCAGGCGCTCCTCCACAGGGCTCGATGCGCCCTGCCCCCATTCGGCAAGCGCATCCGCCACATCCTGCACCAGGGCCTTGATGCGCCCGCCCGCCAGGGCCGCCGGCACCTCGCGCACGAGCAGAGCGCCGGGCCCGAACGGCTCCAGCACCAGGCCCAGGCTTTCCAGCGTTTCGGCCTCGGCCATGACCCGGTCCGCATCGACCGGATCGAGGTCCACCACCTCCGGAATGAGCAGCAATTGCCGCGCGATGCCGGACGAGGCGCGCTCGCGCTTGAGGCGCTCGTAGACGAGCCGTTCGTGCGCCGCGTGCTGATCGACGATGACGATGCCGTCCTGGGTCTGCGCCACGATATAGGTGCCGTGGATCTGCGCCCGCGCGGCGCCGAGAGGCGAATCGTCCTGACCCGGATCGTAATCGGGCAGGCTCGCGCGGCTGTCGGCGGACGGCGCCGCGAGGTCGGGGAGAGCCGTCTGGGCTTCGGCCAGTCCGGACGAGCGATAGCCGGCATCGAGGGGGGCCTGCCAGCCGGCAAAGGCGCTGGAATGGCGGATCGAGGGCGCGCGCTGGGCCACGGAGACCGGCCGCGGCGGCGCGCCCTGCGGCCGCAGGCTTTCGAGCGTGCGGGTGCCGACGGTCGAGGCGGAACGGAAGCCGAAGCGGGTGATCGCCTCCTTCAGGGCCGCCACCACGAAGCCGCGCACGAAGGCGGGATCGCGAAAGCGCACCTCGGTTTTCGCCGGGTGGACGTTCACGTCCACATTGCGCGGGTCGAGATCGATCATCAGCGCCAGCACCGGGTGCCGGTCGGACGCCATCACGTCCGCATAGGCGCCGCGCACCGCGCCGAGCAGCAGCTTGTCGCGCACCGGCCTGCCGTTGACGGTGAAGTGGATGCCGGCTCCCGTGCCGCGATGGTAGGTCGGAAGGCTGGCGAAGCCCGACAGCCGCACGCCCTCGCGCTCGACGCCGATCGCCATGGCGTTCTCGTTGAAATCGCTGCCGAGCACGCGGGAGAGGCGCCGCAGGAAACCATGCTCGCCCGCCGGTTCCGGCGGGTAGGTGAAGGGCGTGATGTGCTCGCCCGCGAGGGTGAAGCGGATGGTCGGATGCGCGATGGCGAGACGCTTGACCACCTCCGCCACGGCTTGCGCCTCGGAGCGGTCGCTCTTCAGGAACTTCAGGCGGGCGGGCGTGGCGGCGAAGAGGTCGGTCACCTCGATCCGCGTGCCCTTGGGCGCGGACGCGGGACGCACCGGCCCCTTCACGCCGGCCTCGACCACGATGGACGAGCCGGTTTCGGCGTCGGCCGTGCGCGTGGTGATGGCAAGGCGGGCCACCGCACCGATGGAGGGCAGCGCCTCGCCGCGAAAGCCCAGCGTGTCGATGGAGGAAAGATCGCCGTCGGGCAGCTTCGAGGTCGCGTGACGCTCGACCGCGAGCTCCAGATCTCCCGGAGTCATGCCGTGCCCGTCGTCGACGATGCGGATGAGCCGCCGGCCGCCGGCCTCCACGGCAACCTCGATGGAGGTGGCGCCCGCGTCGATGGCGTTCTCGACGAGCTCCTTCACGGCCGCGGCCGGGCGCTCGACGACCTCGCCCGCGGCGATGCGGTCGACGAGGATGGGATCGAGGCGGCGAACGGGCATGGGGCGCTTTTCGTGACGGAAATCTCACCCGTTAAGATAGAGGTGAAGGGACGAGTCGGCCAGACGGCGCGACATTCTCCCCCTCCCCCGGCAAGCCATCACGGCAAAAAGACGTGGACAGCCGGCCGGGGCTGGCGCCAATGAGCGAGCGGGTCCGGCGCTACTTCGCCTGCGCCAGATACTGCTTAGCGAGGATCTTGCCCTCTTCCACCGCGGGCTGGTCGAAGGGATCGACGCCCATCGCGTAGCCGGTGAGGATCGTCTCGAGCATGAAGTGCATCAGCAACTCGCCGAGAGACCGCTCGTCGAGTTTCTCGATGTGGAGCTGGCGCGTGGGGCGTCCGTTCTTCGCGAGGGTCTCGGCGGTCGCCCGGCCTTGCGCCGCAACCAGATCGCCGATGCGCTTGCCGGCGAAACCGGGCTCGCCCGCCCGCTGCGCCAGCTTCTCGTCCATGACGGGGCCCTGCCCGGCCACCCCGGTGGTCATGACGGTGAAGAGCTTGTCGTTCGGGCCGCCGAGATAGAGCTGCAGCTGGCTGTGCTGGTCCACGGGACCGATGGCGGCGACGGGCTGGGTGCCCTTGCCGTTCTTGCCGATGCTCTCCGCCCAGAGCTGGACCCACCAGCGGGTGAAGCGCTCCAGCCGGTCCGCATAGGCCATGGTGACGGCGATGCCCTTGCCTTCGAGCGCCGTCGCGACATTGACCGCGGCGCCCAGGGCCGCCGGGGTGTACTTCGCTTCCGTACCGTTGCGGAAGGGCTCATAGGCCTCCGCCGCGCCCGCCCGGATGGCGTCGATATCGAGGCCCATCACGGCCGCGGGCAGAAGGCCCACATTGGTGAGCACGGAGTAGCGCCCGCCGATGCCGGTATGATGATCGAGGAAGCGCACGCCTTCGGGCTCGAGCAGATCGCGCAGGGCGTTCTTGCCGCCGTTCCTGCGCGGCTCCGAGAGACCGAGGACGACCTCCTTCGGGTGCGCCTTGAGGCCGGCCTTCTCCAGGCAGGAGAGGACGGCGATCGTCTGCATCAGGGTCTCGCCCGTGCCGCCGGACTTGGAGATCGACACGAAGCGGGTCGACGACAGGGGCAGCTTGTGCAGGATGTGGTCGAAGGTGATCGGATCGAGATTGTCGAGGAAATGGATGCGCGGGCTCTCGGTGAACCGCCCTGCCCCGGGCACCGCATAATCCCTGAGCTGCGCAAGGGTCTGGCCGCCGAGGCTCGACCCGCCGGTGCCGAGAAAGACCACGTCGGTCGCGTCCCGGCGCAGCCACGCCGCCGCCTCGCGCACCGCGTCGAGATCGTCCGTGGTGCGGGGCATGTGCAGCAGCGGCAGCCGCCCGGTCTCGTCGTCCTCGGCCAGCCGCTTCATGGCCTTGCCCACGACGGAGAGCGCCGCCTCCACCGCCTGCCGCGGCAGACCGCCTCCACCGATGTTGGATGCAAGGGTGAGATCGATCGTTTGCTGCAGGGCCATGGGGAATGCTCCGACTCGTTACAGGAGAGCGGAACACTAGGGCAGAGGATGGGCGGCGGCTAGGGTGTGCCTCTTCGGGGCGGCGACAGGTCTGTCCCGGTTCGAGGTGTGACAAAACGCACGCTATAACATATCGACTACTCTACGATATGCCCTAGCTACCGCATCGGCAATGTCAAAGCCGCGAGAAAGCGGAGTCGTTGCCGCCAGTCATGTCCCACCGCGAGCCAGCCATGCCCTTCACTCCTGTCCTGCAATCCTTCAGCCGCCCCGGCATCTCCGACATCATCACCCGCGTCTCGACCATGGCCGACGGCAGCCAAGGGAATGAGCGCAGCCAGAACGCCACGTTCAGCGCCGACGGCCGGTATGTGCTGTTCGACAGCTATGCGAAGCTCGTCCCGGGCGATACCACCGCTTGGCGCGACGTCTACATCAAGGACCTCCTGACCGGCACGGTCCGTCAGGTATCGACCGCCGCAAACGGCGCTCCGGCCACGGGCGGCGACAGCGACAATGCCCGCTTCAGCGCCGACGGGCGCTACGTAGTCTTCGAGAGTTCCGCCAGGGATCTCGTGCCCGGAGACACCAACGGCGAACGCGACATCTTCCGGAAAGATCTCGTGACCGGAGCCGTCGTGCGGGTTTCCACGGCCGCGGGAGGCGTCGAGAACGACGGCAGCAGCCAAGCGCAGATCAGCGAGGAGGGACGCTACATTCTGTTCCAAAGCCTCGCGGCGCTTCTCCCGGACGACACAAACGGCAAGAACGACATCTACATCAAGGACGTTCAGGACAACATCCTCAGGCGCGTTTCGCTCGCCAACGGATGGACCGAGGAATCCAACGGCTGGAGCGAGAGACCTCAACTCAGCCCCGATGGAAATTCGGCGCTGTTCGAGAGCATCGCCAACAACTTCGTGCCGAACGACACCAACGATAAAGCCGACATCTTCATCAAGAATTTCGTGACCGGGGCCGTCACCCACGTGTCGTCGGCCGCCGACGGCACGGGCGGCAACGGCACCTCGCGCGACGCTCATTTCAGCCGCGATGGACGCTACGTGGTGTTCGAGAGCGATTCCACGAACCTGGTGACCGGCGACACCAACGGCGACTACGACATCTTCCGCAAGGACCTCCTGACCGGTGCGATCACGCGCGTCTCCACCGCCGCCGACGGCGCCGAGGGCAACGGCACGAGCCAAAGGGCGGAGTTCAGTGCCGACGGCCGCTACGTGACGTTTCAAAGCACCTCAAGCAACCTTGTGGCCGGCGACACGAACGGTTCATGGGATGTGTTCCGCAAGGATCTCGTGACCGGCGAGATCATCCGGCTCTCGACGGATGCGGCCGGAGCGGAGGGGAACGACAGCAGCTATCGCCTGCGGCTGAGCGAGGACGGACGCTACGGAGTCTTCGAAAGCCTCGCCGACAATCTCGTGCCGGGCGATACCAACGGCTGGACGGACATCTTCCGCGTCGACATGGCCATGATGGTCAACCGAGCGGCTATCTCCGAAGGCCGCTTCGTGGATATTCGTCTCGGCGTCGGCGCCGCCACAAGCGTCCGGATTGCGTAGGGCGACGGCACGGTCGAGACGGTCACGCCGAAGGGAGGCACCGCTGCCCTCAGCCATGCCTATGCGACCGGCGGCACCAAGTCCGCGACGGTGACCTTGTACCAGGGCGCCCATAAGTGGGAAGGAACCTACAGTATCGATCTGGCTTCGGGCCAGATGGCGCTCGCATCCGTGCAATCCGACACGTTCCCGGGCGGAACGGGCAACGACGTCATCAAGGGCACAAGCGGCAACGACCATCTGTTCGGCGGCGCGGGCAACGACACGCTCAAGGGCGATGCCGGTCACGACACCATCGGCGGCGGTGCGGGCAAGGACAAGCTCTACGGCGGCAAGGGCAAGACCAGCAAGGATGCCTTCGTGTTCGACACCAAGCTCACCAGCAAGAGCGTGGCCAACCGGAACAAGGACAAGATCTACGACTTCGGGGCCAAGTACGACAGCCTGTTCTTCGACGATGCGGCGTTCACCAACAAGACCATTGCCAAGTACCTGAAGAAGAAGAACGCCTCGCTCGACAAGCCGGCCAAGCTCAAGGCGAGCTACTTCAAGAAGGGCAGCAAGGCCACCGACAAGGACGACTTCTTCATCCTCAAGGGCAAGAAGCTGTACTGGGACGTAGACGGCTCGGGCCGCAAAGCCATGGTGGAGATCACCAGCTTCAAGCTGCAGAAGGGCGAAGGCACCACCCTCTCCCATCACGACTTCTTCTTCATCTGACGCCCTGAACGAGAGGGTGCACGCACGAACAACAAAAAAGGGAGCCTTGCGGCTCCCTTTTCCTTTTCGGCTTCAGAACCTCAAAGTCCCGTCGGCCGCCCTGCGATCACCGTCAGCATCTGGCCGTCGCCGAAGATGCGCTCGGCGGCGATGTGGATGTCTTCCCTCGTGACGGCCGCCACAAGGGCGTTGCGGCGGGCGATGTAGTCGACGCCGAGGCCCTCGAAGGCGATCTGCACCATGGTATGGGCGATCTTCGTCGAGGTGTCGAAGCCCAGGGCATAGGAGCCGACGAGATAGTCCTTCGCCTTCTGCAGTTCCTCGTCGGTCGGACCTTGCGTCTTCAGGCGCAGGATCTCTTCCTGGATCACCTGCAGGGCCTCGCCGACGCGCTCGTTCTTGGTGGCGGTGTAGCCCCAGGTCATGGCGGCGGAGCGGTAGCTCACGAGGGACGTGCCGACGCTGTAGGCGAGGCCGCGCTTCTCGCGCACCTCCTGGAACAGGCGCGAGGTGAAGGCGCCGCCGCCCAGGATGTGGTTGAGCACATAGGCCGGGATGAAGCCCGGGTCGCGCCAGGCCACGCCCTGCGTGCCGAAGCGGATCACCGATTGCGGCACGTCGAGGTCCACCACGAAACGGGACCCGAGCTGCTTGAGCGAGGTCGCCTCGATCATGCCGAGAGGCTTGGCCTCGGGAAGAGAACCGAAGGCCTTGTCGAGCAGCACCGAGAGGCGCTCCGCATCGATGGCCCCGACGACGGCGATCTTGATGCGCCCGCGGGTGATGATCGCCTGGTGCATGTCGACCAGATCGTCCCGGGTGATCGCCGCCACGCTCTCCGGCGTGCCGGAAGTCGGACGGCCGTAGGGATGCCCCGCGAAGCCTTCCTCGAAGAAGCGACGCGTGGCCATCACGCCCGGATCGTTCTGCTGGTAGCGCAGGCCGGCGATGGTCTGCGCGCGCACGCGCTCGATGGCGTCCTGATCGAAGCGCGGCTCCGTCAGAGCCAGGCGCAGAAGCTCGAACGCTTCGTCCGCGTGCTTGACCAGGGTCTTCAGCGAACCGCCGATGGCATCGTTACCGGCGTTGAAGGACAGCTCGATCGCCCGTCCCGCGAGACGCTCCTGGAACGCATCGGAATCGTATTCGCCCGCCCCCTCGTCGAGGAGGCGCGCCAGCATCTGCGCCACGCCGGGCCGGTTCTCCGGGTCGTGGGCGGAGCCGCCCTCGAAGATGAAGGCGACGGCAATCAGCGGCACCACGCTCGATTCGACGTGCCAGGCTTCGATGCCGCCGGGAGACACCAGCGTCTTCACCGTTGTGGGGGACGCGGAAAGAGTTTCGACGGAAGCTGTCATGGTCATCTCGGTTCTCGCGGCCTCAGGCGGCCGACTTCTTCAGATAGCCCGTCACGGAGCGGCGAAGGATGAGGTAGCGCTCGGCCGCGGAAGCGAGATCGTCCTTCAGGACCGCCTCGATCTCGACCGGCCAGCGCTGAACGTCCTCGATGGTCTCGCCGATGGCGAGCGCCGAGCCGTAGATGCGGGCGAGTGCCGACTGGCTGTCGGTGGAATAGATCGTCTCGGCCACGAGCCGGGTCTTGGCGCGCTCGATGGCCTCGGAATCGAGGGCTTCGGGAATGGTCTTCAGCACCTCGTCGACGGCCCGCTCGAGATCTTCGAGCGACACGCCTTCGGCCGGCACCGCGTAGATGCAGAAGCGCGTGTCCTCCATGGCCGAGGACATGTACCAGGCACCCGCATTCACCGCGACGCCCCGCTCCAGCACGAGCTTGCGATAGAGGTAGGAGGTCGGCCCGCCGCCGATCACCTCGGCCAGAAGCTCGAGCGCATAGCAATCCCGGGTCTGCGCCGTGCGGCAGGACGGCACGAGATAGAGCCGCTGCAGGGTCGGCTGCTCGACCTTGGGATCGGCCACCGTGATGTGGCGGGCCGCCACCGGCTCCGGATCGCGCGGGCGGAACCGGACCGGACGCTCGCCGCGCGGCTCGATGCGGCCGTAGGTCTCCTCGGCGAGCTTGCGCACCTCTTCGGGCGTCACGTCGCCGGCCACCACGAGAATGGCGTTCTCGGGCGTGTAGAAACGGCGGTAGTAGTCGAGCGCGTTCTCGCGGTTGAGGGTCTCGATCTCGTGCATCCAGCCGATGATCGGAATGCCGTAGGGGTGATGCACGAAGAGGGCCGCCGCCATGGCCTCGGAGAGCTGGGCCGAGGGGTCGGTCTCGACCCGCATCCGCCGCTCCTCCAGCACCACGTCCCGCTCCGGCGCGACGACCGCCTCTTCGAGCAGGAGGTTCGTCATGCGGTCGGACTCGAACTCCATCATGGTCTTGAGGTGTTCGCGCGCGACGCGCTGGAAATAGGCCGTGTAATCGAAGGAGGTGAACGCGTTCTCCTGGCCGCCGAGAGAGGAGACGACCTTCGAGAACTCGCCCGCCGGGTGCTTCTCGGTGCCCTTGAACATCAGGTGCTCGAGGAAGTGAGCGATGCCGGACTGGCCCTGCGGATCATCCGCCGAACCGTTGCGGTACCAGATCATGTGCGTCACGACGGGCACGCGGTTGTCGGGGATCACCACCACGTCGAGGCCGTTGTCGAGGGAGAAGCTCGACACTTCCGGTCCGCCACCTTCCGTCCGCCCGAAGGAGGCGGCATCGGTACGCAGGAAAAGTGTGGAGGGGGTGTCCATGATTGTTCAACCTTAGCGGAATCAAGTCGGTTCGTAGGATCGCCTACGGGAATAGTCCAATCCGGCGAGCACGCAAGCGGAGCAGCACAACTTCAAGGTGCGACACGGTTTGCGCTCGGGGGAGGCAGGCTTGGCCTTTCGGCCTTCTTAAAACATTTCAGGCGAAACGAGGGGTCCCGTTCGCCTGAAAGAAGCGGAAGTGCGGCAGAACTCAGCGCCTGCTCTGCTCGCGGATGAAGGACTGGGGGCTGTCCGGATCGCCGATGATCTCCACCCGATCCTGTGAAGCCTTGAGCGGGGCTCCGTTAGCAGCCTTCAGGAGGCTTCCCGGAGGATCGCTGAGATAACGGCGCTCGAGCCCGTCGCCTTCGAGCTCGGCTTCCTTCTGCGTGCTGAAGGAGCGGAGCTCTTCGGGCGTCATGACGCTCTTGTCGGCCTGACCGCCGACCGGACCGGTCGGGCCCGAGACGTAGTTGTTGGGATTGCGGCCTGCGCGGATCTCCTCGATGGAGAGGCGCTTGCCTTCGCTGTTCTTGTACAGCTCGGTGCTGGTGTAGGGCGTCCGCGCCTCGGCGGCGGCCTTGCGGGCGGCGGCCACGTCGGGATCCTTCGGCCAGTTGCCGTTCCGGGCCTCGACGCCGCCCGGCACCGGGGGACGCAGTTCCATCTTGGGCGGGAGCACGAGCGGCGCGCGCTCGTTGTAGACGATCGGCGGCTTCTCCTTGGGAATGATGCCGATGCTGCCGAGGATGCTCTTCACGACCTCGCCCTCCTGCGCCGAAGCTCCGGAGGCGGCGAACAGAAGCGCCATAGCGCCCACGCAGCCAAAGACTTTCATTCCCTTCATGGCACCCACCGTCTGGTTTCCAATTCTTGCCGGAACGCCTGATTGCTCATTCAGGCAAACATAAGGCGGCTCGGCATTCTCGCGTTGCAGATTTACCGCACTCGGCGCTTTTCCAGCACAAAGGAGTCATAAAGCAATCCGACGACCCCCGCAACGATGGCCGCGTCGGCCACGTTGAAGACGTACCAGGACCATGTGCCCCAGTGGAGCAGGAGGAAGTCGAACACCGCTCCGTAAGCGAGGCGGTCGACGACGTTGCCGATGGCGCCGCCCACGATCAGACCCAGGGACGCGGCCAGGAGCCGGCCCTTGGTGTTGCGGATCCAGAAGGACAGGCCGATCGACGCCAGGATCGAGACCACGATCAGGATCCAGCGGCCGAGATCGGTGCTCTGCTGGAACATTCCGTAGGAGATGCCCCGGTTCCAGACCACGATCAGGCTGAGGAACGGCGTCAGGCTCACCGGCTCGCGCACCGGCAGATCGTAGATGAACAGGGTGTAGAGCTTCGTCGCCTGGTCGAGGAACAGGGTGATCAGGGCAACGGTGAAGCCGATGCGGGCGGCGGCGGACAGCCCGTCCTTCCGGGTCTTGCGCTTCCCCCCTCCCCGCGGAGACGGGGAACGGTTCGAAGGCCCATGACGCTTCGAGCCGTCCTCGTCGGAAGCATTGAGCCCGGGAAGCGACGTTCCCGAATTGTCTGCCTTTGTCATTCCGCGGCCGCTCTCAGCTGGTCCCATTCACGCAGGGCGGCGGCGTCGCGGGGGGTCACGTCGGGATAGTCGGGATCGGTGCCCACGTCCGGCGTCACCTTCCAGGACCGGGCACATTTGCGGCCCTCTGCCAGACGCGGAACGACCGCGACGCCCTTCACGTCCTCGAGGCGGAAGGCTTCGGCCGGGCCTTCGCCCTGCGCCACCTCGATGCCGGAGGTGATGCAGATCTCGGCGAGGTCCAGCCCCTGCACCGCGTTCCACAGGCTCTCGTCCGCGATGAAGACGGCGGGCGCCGCCTCGAGGCTCGCGCCGATGCGCTTCTGCGCGCGCTCGATCTCCAGCGCGCCGGTGACGACGCGGCGGACGCGGCGAACCTTCGACCAGCGCTCGGCCAGAGCCTCGTCGCGCCAATCCGCCGGCACGTCGGGGAAGGTTTCGAGGTGGACCGATTCCGCGTTCGGGTAGCGCGCGAGCCACGCCTCCTCGGCGGTGAAGGCGAGGATCGGCGCGATCCAGGTCGCCACGCAGCGGAAGGTCTGGTCGATCACCGTGAGCGCGCTCCTGCGGACCTTGCTCGAGATCGGGTCGCAATAGAGCGAGTCCTTGCGGATGTCGAAATAGAACGCCGACAGGTCCGTGGTCATGAACGAGTTGAGGAGCGCGATCACCCGCTTGTAGTCGAAGGTGCGATAGGCCTCGCGCATCTCGCCGTCGAGTTCGGCGAGGCGATGGAGCACGAAGCGCTCCAGCTCCGGCATCTCCGCCACGGCGACCTTGTCGGCCTCGCGGAAGTGATGCAGCGAGCCCAGCATCCAGCGGATCGTGTTGCGCAGCTTGCGATAGGTCTCGACGAAGGTCTTGAGGATCTCCGGACCGATGCGCAGGTCGTCCGAATAATCGGACGCGGCCACCCACAGGCGCAGGATGTCGGCGCCGGAATCCTGGATGACCTTCTGAGGCGCCACCACGTTGCCGAGCGACTTCGACATCTTCTGGCCCTTCTCGTCGAGAACGAAGCCGTGGGTCAGGACGATGTCGTAAGGCGCGCGGCCGCGCGTGCCGCAGCTTTCCAGCAGCGAGGAATGGAACCAGCCGCGATGCTGGTCCGAGCCTTCGAGATACATGACCTGGTCCGGCCCGCCATCGACCTTGCGCCTGACCTTGAGGTCGTCGCGCTTTTCCAGCGCGAAGGCGTGGGTGCAGCCGGAATCGAACCACACGTCGAGAATGTCGGTCACCTTCTCGAAATCGGCCACGTCATGGCCGCCGGCCTTCAGGAAACGGGCGCCGTCGTCCACGTACCACGCATCCGCGCCCTCCTTCTCGAAGGCCTCGGCGATGGCGGCGTTGACGCGTTCGTCCTTGAGGATCTCGTTCGTGCCCTTGCGGACGAAGACGGTGATCGGCACGCCCCAGGCGCGCTGGCGCGACACGACCCAGTCGGGCCGGTTCTCGATCATGCCGGTGATGCGGTTCTCGCCCGTCTCCGGCACCCACTCGACGGTCTTGATCGCATGGAGCGCGCGCTGACGGAGGGTATCGCCCCTGTCGTCGAGCGGCTTGTCCATGGCGATGAACCATTGCGGCGTGTTGCGGAAGATCAGCGGACCCTTCGAGCGCCAGGAATGGGGATACTGGTGCTTGAGGCGGCCGCGCGCGATGAGCGCACCGACCTCGACGAGCTTCTTGATCACCGCCTCGTTGGCGCCCGCATCCTTGCCCTTGTCGTCGTAGATGCGCTCGCCCGCGAAGAACGGTACGTCGGGGAAATAGGACGAGTCCGGCGACACCGTGTGCGGCACCTCCCGGGTGCCGCAGGCTTCGAACACGGCCTTGTGCTTCACGTAGGTGTTGTAGTCGTCCGCGCCGTGGCCGGGAGCCGTGTGCACGAAGCCCGTGCCCGCATCGTCGGTCACGTAGTCGGCCGGCAGCACCGGCACCGCGAAGTCCCAGTAGCCGCTGGCGCCCTCGAGGCCGCGGAACGGATGGGCGCAGCGCTCGATCATCACCGGCAGCACGTCCTTGACGCGCTCGTAGCCGGCCACGCGGGCGGCGGCGAACACCTCGGCCGCGAGCTTGTCGGCGATGACGAGCTCGTCGCCCACCTTGGCCCAGTTGTCGTCGGCGGCTTCCGTGACCCTGAACAGGCCGTAGGAGATCTCGGCCCCATAGGAGATGGCGCGGTTGGCCGGGATCGTCCAGGGCGTGGTCGTCCAGATGACGACGGAGGCGCCGTCGAGATCGCCGTCGAGGGTGTTGGTGATCTTGAACTTCACCCAGATCGTGGTCGAGGTCTTCTCGTGGTACTCCACCTCGGCCTCGGCGAGCGCGGTCTTCTCCACGGAGGACCACATGACGGGCTTCGAGCCGCGATAGAGCTGGTCCGAGACCGCGAAGCTCATGATCTCGCGGGCGATCTGCGCCTCCGCGTCGTAGGACATGGTGGCGTAGGGATGGGACCAGTCGCCCTCGACGCCGAGGCGCTTGAACTCCTCGCGCTGCACGTCGATCCACTTTTCGGCGAAGGCCCGGCACTCGCGGCGGAACTCGACGACGTCCACGTCGTCCTTGTTCTTGCCCTTGGCGCGATACTCCTCTTCGATCTTCCACTCGATCGGAAGGCCGTGGCAGTCCCAGCCGGGCACGTAATTGGAGTCGAAGCCCAGCATTCCCTGCGAGCGCACCACCAGATCCTTCAGGATCTTGTTGAGGGCGTGCCCGATATGGATGTTGCCGTTGGCATAGGGAGGGCCGTCGTGGAGCACGAAGCGCGGACGGCCCTTCTGGACCTCGCGCAGGCGCTCGTAGAGCCTGTTCTCGTTCCAGCGCTGCAGGAGCTGCGGCTCGCGCTGCGGCAGGCCGGCGCGCATGGGGAATTCGGTCTGCGGCAGGAAGAGCGTTTCTGAATAGTCGCGCGCAGGGGCTTCGGTCTTGTCGGACATGACGGTCAATCGATCTTGAGGATGGTCCGCGGGCGGCGGAGCGCATCAGGCTTCTGTGTCAAAGGCGAAACGGCACAATCCCGGACCCTCGCGGCTCACGCGAAGGCCGGGCCTGTAATTCGCAGGGCGCGGATGCGGTCCGCGCGGAAAGCCTGAGAAACCATGGGCATGGCAAGCCTTTTAGCAGCGACGGGCCGGATAATAAAGCGTGACGGCGGCAAGAATGCCGGAACTGCCCGGCTGCCTGTCCGGTTTGGCAACGGCGCCCTGGAATGGCTGTCCCCCGATCCTGGAGAACCTGCCGATGAGCACCCCGACGACCGCCCCTGCCTCGCCCCTGCCCTACGACCCGTCCGTCGAGACGCCGGGGAAGGACGAGGCGGAGATCGAGGCGAGCATCCTCGAATCCATGCGCAGGATCCGCGAGCGGACCTTCCGGGACTACGGCCACGCGGTCCGCAGCGTCCACGCCAAGAGCCATGGGCTGCTCCAGGGCGAGATGCGCGTCCTCGACGGCCTGCCCGAGGTGCTGGCGCAGGGCATCTTCGCCAGGCCGGAGGCCTATCCGGTGGCCCTGCGCCTCTCCACCACTCCCGGCGACCTGCTGGACGACAGCGTATCGACGCCGCGGGGCATGGCCATCAAGGTGGTGGGCGTGGAGGGGGACCGACTGCCCGGATCCGAGGGCGACAGAACGCAGGATTTCGTGCTCGTGAACGGCCCGGCCTTTCAGGCGGATGCGAAGACCTTTGCCCAGAACCTCAAGCTTCTGGAGAAGACCACGGACCGGCTCGACCGCACCAAGAAGGCCGTTTCGGCCGTCTCGCGGGGCCTGGAGACCCTGATCGAGGCCTTCGGCGGGGAGAGCGCCAAGCTCAAGTCCCTGGGCGGACATCCCAAGACGCACATTCTGGGGGAAACGTTCTTCTCTCAGGTCCCGCTTCGCTACGGCGACTACATCGCCAAGGTTTCGGTCGCCCCGGTCTCGCCCGAGCTCATGGCCCTGAAGGACGCGCCGCTCGACCTGAAGGGCAATCCGGACGGCTTGCGCGCGGCGGTCGTCGAGTTCTTCCGCCAGCATGGCGGCGTGTGGGAGGTCCGGGTCCAGCTCTGCACCGATCTGCAGACCATGCCGGTGGAGGACGCCACCGTTCCCTGGCCGGAGGACGAGAGCCCCTACATCCCCGTGGCCCGGATCTCGGTGCCGCCGCAGGAGGCCTGGAGCGAGGGCAAGGCCGCGGCCATCGACGAGGGCCTCTCCTTCAGTCCCTGGCACGGGGTGGAAGCCCACCGCCCGCTGGGGATCATCATGCGCCTTCGTCGCAGGGCCTACGAATTGTCGGCCCGGGACAGGGCAACGCACAACGGGCACCCTATATCGGTGCCGAAGGCGCTGGACCGCACGCTTGCGTGAGGGCTAGAAAAGCCGAGAGATGGAAGGACGAGACATGGACCATTCGACCACCATGACCGAACAGCGCTCCAAGGCCGGCTTCGATCTGACGCCCCCGACCGAAGAGCAGTTCCGCAGGCTCGTGGACGACCTCGACGACGAGGAGCGCCGGGTGCTCCTGGAGCACGGCACCGAGCGCCCCTTCTGCGGGATCTTCAACGAGGCCAAGGAACAGGGCACCTATGCCTGCCGCCTGTGCGGCCTGCCCCTGTTCAAATCCGGCGCCAAGTTCGAATCCGGCACCGGCTGGCCGAGCTTCTTCGATCCCATCGACCGGTCGCACATCGCCTTCGTGCGCGACACGAGCTACGGCATGGTCCGCACCGAGATCCGCTGCGCCCGCTGCCAGGGCCATCTGGGCCACGTGTTCAACGACGGTCCCCCGCCTACGGGCGAACGCTATTGCATGAACTCGGTCTCCATGCGCTTCGTGGCCGAGGGCGACCCTCTGCCGGACCTGCTCGACAGGGGCGCCCCGGAAGGCGAAACGGTGGCGTAGCACCGCTCCGATGGCGGGCGGATCGGGAGCGGAGCAACGGGACGGCGCCGGCTTCTATGCCGGACTGCCCGTCTTCGACCGCTTCTCCCGGCTGACCGATCCCGCTATCTACACGCCCCTGCCCGACGATTGGGTGCTCGGTCTGAGCGATATCGTGCGCTCCACCGCCGCCATCGAGGCCGGGCGCTACAAGGAAGTGAACGCCGCCGCCGCATCCGTCATCGCGGCCGTCGCCAATGCCTTGGGCAATCACGATTTCCCCTTCATCTTCAGCGGCGACGGCGCAAGCTTCGCCCTGCCGTCCTCCCAGGCCGATCTGGCGCGCGAAGCCCTCGCCGCCGTGGCCGCCTGGGTGCGGGACGTGTTCGGTCTGTCGCTGCGCGTCGCGCTGGTTCCGGTCCACGAGGTCCGGGAGCAAGGGCACGATGTCCGCATCGCCCGCTTCGCGGCTTCGCCGGACGTGACCTACGCCATGTTCTCCGGAGGCGGGCTCGCCTATGCGGAGCAGGCCATGAAGGCCGGTTCCTACGCCCTCGAACCGGCGGGGCCCGGAACGCTGCCGAACCTGACCGGCCTCTCCTGCCGCTTCGACGAGATCCGCTCGGAGCGCGGCGTGATCCTTTCCCTGATCGTCGTTCCCGGCGCCGATGCGGATGCGGCATCGTTCAACGACCTCATCGGCCGGCTCCTTTCCCTGGCCGAGAGCAAATCGGGCGCCGGCAGGCCCGTTCCCGAGACCGGTCCGAGGCTCGCCGCCCCGTTTACGGGCTTCGGCCTGGAGGCCAGGGCCCTGGGGACGCAAGGGAGCTCCCGTCTCGCCACCTATGCCAGGCTGGCGGCCCAGCGGTTGACCGCCTTCGCAATCTTCCGGCTCGGGCGGCCGGTCGGCAGCTTCGATCCGGTGCGCTACACGCGCCAGCTCGTGGACAACACGGATTTTCGCAAGTTCGACGACGGGCTGCGCATGACCCTCGATTGCACGCCCGCTCTCGCGGACCGCCTGGAAGCTCTTCTCGCCGAGGCCCAGAACCAGGGGATCGCCCGCTACGGCCTGCACCGGCAGGATGCGGCGCTGATGACCTGCTTCGTTCCCTCTCCGACCCGCAGCGACCACATCCACTTCGTCGACGGGGCCATGGGCGGCTACGCCATGGCGGCGCGGGCGCTCAAGCCTCAGGCGGAACCCTGACGCTCAGGATTTTCCCGCATCCAGGATCAGCACCTTGATGTTCTGCCTCGGGACGAAATCTGTCTTCGTCATCTCGAACTGCGTGGGCCCGACCTTCTTCACGCCCTCGCCGCAGAAGCTGACGAGGTTGTCGGGATGCTTCTTGTCCACGGTCAGCTTGAAGCTGCCGATCGGACCGGCCCAGTTGCCGCCCGTCACGAGAACATAATCGATGTAGCGCGCCAGCGGCGCGACGGGAGCCTTGCGCTGGCGCTCGGCCCAGCGCCGTGCACCGCGGACGAAGTCCCTGTCGGCGCAAGCGCCCTCGGCATAGGAGGCGATCCCCTCGCCGCTTCTGGCCAGGGAGTCCAGATCGACCACGGCTCCGCCGACGCTCGGCTTGTAGCGATGGCCGATCAGCACGTCCTGCCCGGCCGGGAAGGTCTGCTGCCAGTGATAGGTAGCCCTGAGCACCCAGCGCGGGATCAGTTCGGTGTCTGGGCCGCTTCCCCCGGCATTGTCCAGAACCTCGACGGCCCCGGCATCTTCAAGCCGCTTCAGCGCGGGCGGGGCGAGACGCCTGAGAGCCTCGTCCACCTCGGGCGCATAGGGCTCGAGCGGAACTTTCAGCTCCCGAAGGGCAGCGGTCACGTTCTCCTCGCCCACCATGGCCTTCTTCTCGAGGCTGAACGGGATGCTTTTCCCGTTCACCGTCACCGAGAAGCGCATGGGGTTCTCGGGCGGCCCGTCGGGATAATCCGCATCGGAGAAATAGTGATCCTCGATATCGGGCATCGGAAAGGCGACGGTGCCCGACACGTCCCGGTCGGTGCGATTGCGGAACCGGTAGTTCACCCGGACTTCGTCCATGGAGAGGAAGAGATCCTCCGAGACCATGCCGACGGCGTCCGTCCGGCTGAAGGTCAGCCCTCCGGCCGCGAAGTTCGCCATCGTGTCGTTGGCTGTCGCCGCTTCAAGGGGCAACGCCAGGAGCGCGAGGGACAGAAGGGCCTTGAGACGGTTCACGCCAATTCTCCCGCGCGGACGTTGTGACGGCTTTTTTCCTATTCGATCATCGAGCGGGTGTCATCCTCGGCCAGCATCCGCCTGGCCTCGGCGGAATCCCGGTCCATCTGCGCGATCAGGGCCTCGATCCCGTCGAAACGCAGCTCACCCCGGATCCAGCCGACGAACTCCACGTCGAGGGTTCGCCCGTAGAGGTCGCCCGCGAAATCGAAGAGATGCACCTCGAGAAGAGGCGCGCCGTTGTCGAAGGTCGGGCGGCGGCCGAAGCTGGCGACGCCGTCCACGGTCCTGCCGCCGACATTCGCCCGCACGGCGTAGATCCCGTGGTGCAGGCGGCAATCGTCGGAAAGGCGCATATTGGCGGTGGGATAGCCGAGATCGCGCCCGCGCTTGTCGCCGTGGCGCACCTCCGCCTGAAGAAACCAGCGATATCCCAGAAGCCGGTTGGCGAGGGCCACGTCGCCCGCTTCCAGCGCCGTGCGGATGGAGCTGGAGGAAACGGGTTCCGTGCCCTGGGTCACGGCAGGCGCGATCAGGCAGTCCATGCCCCGCGCGGCGCAGAGCTCCTGCATCCTGGCGGGATTGCCCTCGCGCCCGCGGCCGAAATGGAAGTCGTGGCCGATCACGACGCCCGACACGTGCAGGTCCCGGTGCAGGACGTCCACGAATTCCTCGGCGCTCAGGGCGGCGAGATCTTTGCCGAAGCGCCTGAGGAAGACGCCGGCAAGGCCGAGCCGGGCCATGACGGCGAGCTTGATCGGCTCCGGCGTGATGCGGAAAAGCGGCTTGTCCGGCTGGAAGAAAGCCCGCGGATGCGGCTCGAAGGTGACGACGGCTCCGGGGCGGCCGGACTTCACCGCCATCCCGATCAGGTGCTGGTGCCCGCGATGGACGCCGTCGAAATTGCCGATGGCCGCCATGGCGCCCCGCAGGCTCGCGGGCACGGCTTCGCCGTCGCGGCACACCACGAAGGAGGACGGCACCTTTCGGGAAGCGTGTTCGGAGAACATGGGATCAGGCGGGCTTGTGCGGGAACCGGACCCTGTCGAAATCCGGCCGGTGGGTCAAGGCGTTCAGGCGGCCCAGGACAGGGCGTCCGTGATCGCCTGCGGCCGCACGGGCTGGAGATCGACCCAGTCCTGCACATGCTGCGAGACGAGCGGTCCCATATGGGCGTTCAGCTCCTCCGCATGAATGCCGCGGGCGATCAGAAGGGAGTCGATCCCGTAGCCTGCGGCCCCCGCAATGTCGGTGCGGATGGCGTCGCCGATGGCGAGCACCCGATCCTTGGGAATCTCGCGGCCGTTGAGCTCGGCGGCCATGGCGATGGCCCGCTCGTAGACCGGAGCGTGCGGCTTGCCGGCATAGAAGACCTCGCCGCCCATCTCCTCGTAGAGCTGCGCGATGGCGCCGGCACAGGGCACCATCACGTGGCCCCGCTCCACCACGAGGTCCGGATTGGCGCAGACCATCCAGAGATTGCGCTCGAGCATGGCCTCGAGGCGGGGACGGTAATCCTCCGCCGTCTCCGTCTCGTCGTCCTCCAGCCCCGAGCAGACCACGTAATCGGCCTCCCCGATGGAGCCGAAGCGCACATCGAGCCCCGTATAGATCGGCCGGTCCCGGGGCGGGCCGATATGGTGGACGACCTTGTCGAGCCGCTCCTCGATGGCAAGGCGGGTGAGGTCTCCCGAAGTGACGATGGCGTCATAGGCCGAGCGGGGAACGCCGAACCCATCGAGCTGCGTGCCCACGGCGCTTCCGGGACGGGGCGCGTTGGAGACGAGAACGACGCGTCCTCCCCCCTCGCGGAACCGGGTCAGCGCTTCGCTGGCGGGCTCGAAGGCTTTGACGCCGTTGTGCAGAACGCCCCACACATCGCAGAGAACGAGATCGTAGCGGTCGGCAAGGGGTTTCAGTCCCTCGACAAGAGCGGGGCGAAGAGAGGCGGTCATGGGAGCTCGCTGGCTGTGAACCCGGGCGGGTAGGCTGTCCCGCCCCCGAAGTCAACCGGCGTGGCGCAGCACCGGTTCGCGGGCATCAGCAGAAAAGGCGGTTTTCGCGGAGGACGGCCCCAGCACATCCCCCCGGATCGCCCGAGGCGCGGCGAAGACGAAGCCCTGGGCCAGCGGCACGCCGAGCTCGGCGAGAGCCGGCACCGCCTCCTCGCGCTCGACCCGCTCGGCCACGAGCTTGATGCCCTCGCGCCGCAGGACGGAGGCGAAGTCGCGCACCCCGATGTCGTGGCCGAACCCGCGGCTCTCTTCCTTCTCGGCGGTCGCGATCATCAGCTCGGCCGGAAGCTTCAGGAAACGCACCCCGAGATCGGCCATGGCCGGCGCGTCGAAGGCCAGATCGGCGGCCCGGTCGATCGAGAAGGGCACGCCCCGGTCGCGAAGGGCGGCGAGCGCCTCCTTCTGGTCCCTATCGAGGCTGCGCCAGGCTGCCTGAGGAATTTCCAGCACGACCTTGCCGGCGATTTCGGGAGCGTCGTCCATCACCCGGGCGAGGGAGTACAGGAAACCGGGCTCCCTGATCGACCGGGGCGAGAGATTGACGGCGACGATGGCCTCGCTCCCGCGGGCCACCAGATGGCGCGCCACGGCAACAGCCCGCACCACCATCCGCCGGTCGAATTCCGGCGCACGGCCGAGGCGCTCCAGGACGGGCAGGAACTCGATGGGACCGAGGAGCGTGCCGTCCACCAGCCGCAGGCGGGCGAGAGCCTCGTAGAAGCGGATCTTGCGCTGAGGCAGGGCCAC
Source organism: Microvirga lenta (assembly GCF_020532555.1). GTDB lineage: Bacteria > Pseudomonadota > Alphaproteobacteria > Rhizobiales > Beijerinckiaceae > Microvirga > Microvirga lenta. The sequence goes on from NZ_JAJBBR010000005.1 coordinate 297,790, forward strand.
GACCGGCTGCAGGTGGAGCTCGATCCGGTCGGCCTCGAAAGCCTGCGTCGCCAGCCGCATGCGTCCGATCTCGTCCTCCGTGGGCTGGGGACGGGCGGGAAGCAGGGACGGCTCGGGCTGAATATCCGGCAGGGAGGCGAGCGCCTCCACCACGTGCCGGTCCGGGGCGGGCCTGGATGAGAGCCTCTCGCCCCCGTCCGACCTCGCGCCGCCGTTCAGGGTGTCCTTCAGGTCGGCCACGTCCCGGTTCTGCGCGGCCACGCTCCGGGCGAGCTCGCGCACGACTCCGCCCAGAAGGCCGACGGTGCCGGTCACTTCCGCCACGGTGGAGCGCAGGGCGGGATTGGCCTCGGGCGCGCGAACGTGCTTCTCGAGCTTGACCAGCCGATTGGCCAGGAAGGCGACATCCGAGGAGGCCTTCTCGGCGGCCTTCGTCGCGGCATCCGTCCGCAGCCACAGGATGGCGATGCCCGTCAGCGCGGCCACATGGAGAAGCGCCATGCCCGTGACGGCGGCCCCGATCCCCATGGAAATCGCCACGACGATCACCGCCGCAGCCGATGCCAGGCCGAGGGCGAACGGCGTCGCCTCTCTTCCTTTGAAGAAAAACAGCCTTTTGGCCGTTGTTACCATGGGTGCCCCCGCTCCCCGTGGTTTCGCGTCAAAACCAGCGAATCAATTGTGCAACGATGTTGTCCGAGAGGCACCTGAACCGCAAGTGCAGCATTATTTCAAGTGCCGCATGTCGAGGATTTGATTAACAGGTCGATCTTGCCTGGACCTGTCCCCAGGCGGCGATCGACAGGACGAGCGAAAGGATGAGACCGATGGAAGAGCCCCGGAAGGATTTGCTGATGCAGGTGGAGGGAATGACCTGCCAGGGTTGCGTGAGCGCCGTGACGAAGGCCGTCCAGCGCCTCGATCCCAGCGCCAAGGTCGATGTGGATCTGGACCACGGCCGGGTTCACATCACCACCTGCGCGCAGAGCCTGGAGGTGGCGCAGGCGCTGAACGCCGCCGGCTACGAGGCGCGCGCCATGACGCTGTGACGGGAGGCCGATGAGGCTCTTGCAACCCTTGTCCCCGCAAAAGTCCTTTTGCGCCCCTGGGAAGCACTGATAGGCTGACCTCGAGAGTTCATTTCCGGGGACCGCCATGACCGCACAGACATCCAGAGCCGCCAACGATCTGTCCGCACCGAACGATCTGGAAGCGTGGTGGCTTCCGTTCACGGCGAACCGCTCCTTCAAGGCGCGCCCCCGGATGATCGCCCGCGCCAAGGACATGCACTACTACACGCCGGAAGGACGCGCCGTGATCGACGGCGCGGCCGGTCTGTGGTGCTGCAACGCGGGGCATAACCGCGACGAGATCACCGCCGCGATCCAGAAGCAGGCGGCAGAGCTCGACTATTCCCCCGCCTTCCAGTTCGGCCACGCGGCCGGCTTCGCGACCGCGGCGCGGATCGCCCAGCTCGCCCCCGGCGACCTCGACCACGTGTTCTTCTGCAATTCCGGCTCGGAGGCGGTCGACACCGCCCTCAAGATCGCGCTGGCCTATTGGAACGTTCAGGGCCAGGGCAGCCGCACGCGCCTGATCGGCCGCGAGCGCGGCTATCACGGCGTCGGCTTCGGCGGCATTTCGGTCGGCGGCATCGTCAAGAACCGCCAGTTCTTCGGCTCGCTGCTGGCCGGCGTCGATCACCTGCCCCACACCTATAACCGGGCCGAGCAGGCCTTCTCCCGCGGCGAGCCGGAATGGGGCGCGCATCTGGCGGACGATCTGGAGCGCATCGTGGCGCTGCACGACGCCTCCACCATCGCGGCCGTGATCGTCGAGCCGATGGCGGGCTCCACCGGCGTGCTGCCGCCGCCGAAGGGATACCTGCAGCGCCTGCGCCAGATCTGCGACAAGTACGGCATCCTGCTGATCTTCGACGAGGTCATCTCCGGCTTCGGCCGCCTCGGCACCGCCTTCGCGGCCGAGCGCTACGGCGTGATCCCGGACATGATCACCTTCGCCAAGGGCGTGAATTCCGGCACCGTGCCCATGGGCGGCGTGATCGTGCGCAAGGGCATCCACGACGCCTTCATGAAGGGGCCCGACAACATGATCGAGCTCTTCCACGGCTACACCTATTCCGGCCATCCGCTGGCCTGCGCGGCGGCTCTCGCCACCCAGGACATCTACCGCGACGAGAAGCTGTTCGAACGCGCCAAGGCCCTGGAGCCGGTCTGGGCCGACGCGATCCATTCGCTCAAGGGCCTGCCGAACGTGCTCGACATCCGCACCATCGGCCTCGTGGGCGCCATCGACCTCGCCTCGCGTCCCGACGCCGTCGGCGCCCGCGCCTTCGAGGCCATGGACCGCGGCTTCCACGAGCATGACGTGATGATGCGCATCACCGGCGACACCATCGCCCTCTCCCCGCCCCTCATCGTCTCCGAGGACCAGATCGGCGAAATCGCCGACAAGGTCGGACAGGTGATCAAGGCGGTGGCGTAAGCTCCCTCGCCGTCATTCCGGGACGGCCCTTTGGGCCGGGCCCGGAATGACACGTTTGGCGCCGCCTCACAGCAACAACCCTTGCCCCTCCCGCCGTCGCGGGTTAGGACGCGCCCACGCTTTCTCTTGAAAAACTGGCTGTCCTGAAAACCATGTCCAAGGCCGACAAACTCAAGGCCCGCGCGCCGCGCGGCTTTGCCGATCGCGGTCCCGCCGATCTCGCGGCGACCGAGCGGATGCTCGCGGCCATCCGCGAAACCTACGAACTCTACGGATTCGAGGGCGTCGAGACGCCCTTCGTCGAGTATACGGACGCGCTCGGCAAGTTCCTGCCCGACCAGGACCGGCCCAACGAGGGCGTGTTCTCCTTCCAGGACGACGATGAGCAGTGGCTGTCCCTGCGCTACGACCTGACGGCGCCGCTCGCCCGCTATGTGGCCGAGAATTTCGACGCCCTGCCCAAGCCCTATCGCAGCTACCGGGCGGGCTGGGTGTTTCGCAACGAGAAGCCAGGTCCCGGCCGCTTCCGCCAGTTCATGCAGTTCGACGCCGACACGGTCGGCGCGGCTTCCGTGGCCGCCGATGCGGAAATCTGCATGATGGCGGCCGACACGCTGGAAAAGGTCGGCATCAAGCGCGGCGACTACCTGATCAAGGTGAACAACCGCAAGGTGCTCGACGGCGTGCTCGAGGCCATCGGCCTCGGCGGCGAGGATCAGGCCGGCCAGCGCCTCACGGTCCTGCGCGCCATCGACAAGCTCGACCGCCTCGGTCCCGACGGGGTGCGCCAGCTCCTGGGCGCCGGCCGCAAGGACGAAAGCGGCGACTTCACCAAGGGTGCGGGACTGGAGCCGGACGCCATCGAGCGCGTGCTGGCCTTCACCAGCGCCAGGGCCGAGACGAATGCCGCGACGGTCGAAAACCTGCGAGGCGTCGTCGGCTCCTCGACCCGAGGCGCCGAAGGCGCGAACGAGCTGGCGGAGATCGCGGCGCTCGTCGCGGGCTCGGATTACGAGGACCGGATCGTGATCGATCCGTCCGTGGTGCGCGGCCTCGAATATTACACCGGCCCCGTCTACGAGGCGGAGCTGACCTTCCAGGTGCAGGACGAGGACGGGCGCCCCGTCCGCTTCGGCTCCGTCGGCGGCGGAGGGCGGTATGACGGCCTCGTCGGCCGCTTCCGGCCGGAGCCGGTTCCGGCGACCGGCTTCTCCATCGGCGTGTCGCGCCTGTTCTCCGCCCTCAAGACCGTGAAGAGCCCCATCGTCTCCGGCCAGGAACAGCCCGGCCCCGTGGTGGTGCTGGTCATGGACCGGGACCAGATCGCCGCCTATCAGCGCATGGTCTCGACCCTGCGCCAGGCCGGCATCCGGGCCGAGCTCTATCTCGGCTCGTCGGGAATGAAGGCCCAGATGAAATATGCCGACAAGCGCCAGAGCCCCTGCGTGATCATCCAGGGCTCCAACGAGCGCGAGCGCGGCGAGGTCGAGATCAAGGACCTCATCGAGGGCGCCAAGGCGGCGGAGGCGATTGCCTCCAACGAGGAATGGAAGGCGGCCCGGCCGGCCCAGTTCTCGGTGTCCGAGGACCGGATCGTCGAGGCCGTGCGCGAGGTGCTGGGGCGGCATTTCGGTTAAGGGCTGGACCTGGGAACTCCGCCCCCGCGCTGCGGGTTGTTCTCAAGCTTGACCATCAGGAGACCGTCATGGCGAAGGCCAAAGCGAAGAAGAGTTCCGACAAGGCCGACAAGTCGAAGAAGAAGAAGAGCACGACCGCGAAGCTCTCGAAGTCCGTGAAGAAATCCGGCCTCATGGACATGTTCAACACGAGCCTGGGCCGCGAGATCCTGGCCGATGCGCTCATCGCGGCCGCAGGGGCCGCCGCAGCGGCCCTCACCCGCACCCGCACCGCCCAGAAGGCCGGGGCTGCCGCCGTGGACGCGGGATCGAAGGCGGCCGATGCCACCACCGACACCGTCAACACCGCCAGCAGCGCCGTTGCCCATGTGGTGACCGAAGCCGCGCGCCAGTTCCTACCTCCCTCGCTCCTGGGAGAGGACGAAGCCGACGAGAAGCCCAAGCGCAAGAAGGTGCAGTACGCCCATCTCTCCAGCGACCACAGCAAGCGCAAGACGTCGCGCAAGACCAAGGACGACAAGGCGGAAAAGCACTGAGCTCCTGCCCCGCAGCCCTCATGCCGAGGAGGGCCGCAGGCCCGTCCCGAAGCACGAGGGCGTCTCCGACGCGCACTGGATCATCCTTCGAGACGCAGCCTTCCGGCTGCTCCTCGGGATGAGGTCGTCGGGTTTCAGGATTTCGTCTCCCTCTCGCCGTTCACCCTGCCTGCCGAAAACGGTCGCCTTCCCTGCCAAGCATTGCTAGAGAGCGTGCGGATCAAGGGATTGCGACGCCAGTGACGGAGACGGATGCCATTCTTGCGCTGATCGCGCTTTTCGAGCGCGAGGGCTATGCGCGCATCGAGCCGCCGGTGCTTCAGCCGGCGGACGTGTTCATCGACCTGTCGGGAGAGGACATCCGGCGCCGGATGTTCGTGACCCAGGACGCGGCGGGCACCGAACTGTGCCTGCGGCCCGAATACACCATTCCCGTCTGCCTTCAGCATCTGGAGCATCGCGGCGCGAGGCCGTCGGGCTATTGCTATGGCGGTCCCGTCTTCCGCATGCGCCCCAACGAGAGCGGCGAGTTCCTCCAGGCGGGCCTCGAATCCGTCGGCCGCACCGACGTGGCGGCGGCCGACGCCGAGATCCTCGGCCTCGCTCTCGAAGGCCTTGCGGGCATCAGCGACCGGCGCCACCGGGTCAGGCTCGGCGACATGGGGCTTCTCAACGCCCTCATCGACGCCCTAGGCATCGCCCCGGCCGCCAAGCGCCGGGTGATGCGCGCCATCGTGTCGGGCCAGGGTCTCGCGAGCCTGAGCGAGCCGGAGGGCCCCGGCCAGCCGGAACATGCGGGCCTTCTCGCCGCCATCGAGGGACAGGCCCCTCAAGCCGCCAAGGCCTTCGTGGAGGACATCCTCTCCATCGCCGGCATCGCCCGCGTCGGCGGGCGCAGCGCGGGCGAGATCGCCGAGCGCTTCCTGGCCCGCGCCGCCAACCGCTCCGGCCTGCCGGACGAGGCCCGGCAGGTGCTGGAGCGCTATCTCGCCATTTCCGGCGACCCCGACCAGGTGGCCGGCGCCGTCCGGGCCCTGGCGAGGGATGCCGGGCTCGATCTGTCCGAGGCGCTCGGCGCCTTCGAGGAGCGCACGGGCTTCATGGCGGCGCGAGGGCTGGACGTGAGCGCCTTCTCGTTCGCCGCCACCTTCGCCCGCAACCTGGATTACTATACCGGCTTCATCTTCGAGGTGCAGGACGCGGACCGCAGCGACGCCAAGCCCGTGGTGGGCGGCGGACGCTACGACCGGCTGCTCCAGCATCTCGGCGCCGAGGAGCCGATCCCGGCGGTCGGCTGCTCCTTCTGGCTCGACCGCATCCTGGGAGCCGCCCAATGACCGATTCACCCCTCATCCTGGCCGTTCCCTCCAAGGGGCGCCTGCAGGAAAACGCGGCCGCCTTCTTCGCCCGCGCCGGACTGGTCTTCACCCAATCCCGCGGGGCGCGCGACTACCGCGGGACGCTTGCGGGCGTTCCCGACGTGGAAGTGGCCTTCCTGTCCGCCTCCGAGATCGTGAACCAGCTCGCGACCGGAGCCGCCCATCTCGGCATCACGGGGGAAGACCTCGTGCGCGAGCAGGTGCCGGACGCGGACGAGGCGATCGAGCTCCTGACCCCGCTCGGCTTCGGCCACGCCAACGTGGTCGTGGCCGTGCCGCAGGCCTGGATCGACGTCCGCACCATGGCCGATCTGGACGAGGTGGCGGCGGATCTGCGCGCCCGCCACGGCTACAAGATGCGGGTGGCCACGAAATACGTGAACCTCACCCGGCGCTTCTTCGCCGAGAAGGGCATCGCGGATTACCGGATCGTCGAGAGCCTGGGCGCCACCGAAGGCGCTCCCGGCGCGGGCTCGGCTGAGCTGATCGTGGACATCACCACGACGGGCGCCACCCTGACCGCCAATGCCCTCAAGGTGCTGGACGACGGGGTGATGCTGCGCTCCGAGGCCAATCTCGTCGCCTCCACCCGCGCGCCCTGGACCAACAAGGCCCGGGCGGCGGCCACGGCCGTCCTCACCCGCATCGCGGCCGAGGAGGACGCGCGCACGAGCCGCGAGGTCCGCGCGGCGCTCGATCCGTCGCGGGCATCCGACCTCGCCGCCCTGGTGCAGACCTTCGGCGCCTCGCTTCCCTACGGCGCTCCCCAGGCCCGGGAGGTCGTCCTCCATTGCCGCACGTCGGTGGTGTTCGAAATCGTGGCCGCGCTGCAGTCTCTGGGAGCCCAGGACGTCACGGTCAGAGCCTTCGACTACCTGTTCCGCCCCACCAACGGACTGACGGAGCGGCTTTTGCGCCGGCTCGGCTGATGCCGGGACCGGCTATTCCGCTTCATCTCCGCTTCAGCTTGACCGTGCTGTAACGGAAAGCGGGACAAAACACCCCGGGGCGTTGCCTCTCAGGCCAAGGCCCCTTATGGTCCCGGCGTTTTATGTTGACGAGGTTTCCGATGAATGCGCTTCGATTGGCGGCGATCCTTGCCACCTTCGCCACTGTGTCGGCAGCCCATGCCCAGTCCGCCTCGGTTCTCGGACGGCCGGTGGGTCCGACACGACAGGTTGACACCAAGGTCCCGCAGCCCCTCCAGGGCGACAAGGTCTTCCCCCTGGGATCGTCCTGGGTGGCGGTGAGCCTGAACGGCAAGCCCTTCACCGGCGACCGCCCGAGCTTCCGTCTGGACGACCAGCTCCGGGCCAGCGGCTTCGGCGGCTGCAACACCTATTCGGCCACGGCCTATCCCCTGCGCGAGCAGGGACTGGCGGTCGGCCCCTTCGCCCTGACCAAGCGCTCCTGCGACAAGTCCGCCATGGCGATCGAGCAGGCCTTCCTGGTGGCGCTCCGCACCTCCGCCAAGTGGGACATCCAGGGCCGCAACCTGATCATCCGCACGCAGAACGGCGAATTGCGGTTCGAGCGGGCGATCTAGGCATCGCCTCCGACACCGTCAGCCTTTCGGAATGGCCGGCCCTGCGCCGGCCATTTCCTTGTTGGAGAGCGACCGTAGCCTTACTCGGCCGGCTCGGGCTGGCGCCTTTCGACCGGCGCGAAGAGGCCATCGTCCTGCCTGTGCATGTCGATGCGCCTGTCGTGGAACGCGCCCAGCGTCGAGCGGTGGCCGATGGACACGACGGTCGAATTCGGCAGCTTCTCCTTGATGACCTTGTAGATCTCCTCCTCCGTCGGCTCGTCGAGCGCCGCGGTGGCCTCGTCCAGGAAGAGCCAGTCGGGCTTGGCCAGGAGGGCGCGGGCGATGGCGAGGCGCTGCTGCTCGCCGAGGGACAGGGTCTGGGCCCAGACGCGCTCCTCGTCGAGGCGGTCCGCCAGGGCGGGCAGCTTGGCGGCGCGCAGGGCCTCCGCGATGTCGGCATCGCTGTAGACCCCGAAGGTGCCGGGATAAGTCACAGCCTCGCGCAAGGAGCCCATGGGGATGTAGGGCCGCTGGGGCAGGAGCATCATCGTCTGTCCCGCCGGAACCCTGATCTGGCCCGAGCCGAAGGGCCAGATGCCGGAAATGGCCCGGAAGAGGGTCGATTTGCCGGAGCCCGAGGGACCGGCCAGCAGGGTCGTCGAGCCGTGGCGGAAGGCGACGCCGTCCGCCTTCATGAGCACCCGCCCATCGGGCAGCGCCACCTGAAGGTTCGACACGTTGAGGTTCCTGTCCGGGGAGGATGCGAGCGACACGTGCTCCCCGGCATCCGGATCGCGGACCTTCGCCACCGCGGCCTCGAAGGTGGTCAGGCGGTCGACGACGGCCTTGTAGTTGGCCAGGGTCGAGTAGGACGTGATGAAGAAGTCCAGGGCGCCCTGCACGCTCGAGAAGGCGCCGACGGTCTGCTGCATCTGGCCGAGGGTGATCCGGTCGATGAAGTAGTAGGGCGCGGTGAGGATGTAGGGCACCACCACGTTGGCCTGGAAATAGGTGGACTGGAACACCTGCAGGCGCATGACGCGGCGCACGATCTGCATGAAGTTCTGCACGATCCGCCCGAAGCGCGCCTTCAGGGCCTCCTCCTCCGCCGCCTCGCCGCCCAGGAGGGCGATCTGCTCGGTATATTCGCGCAGGCGCGCCAGGGAGAAGCGGTAATCGGCCTCGACCCGCTCCTGCTGGAAGTACAGGGCGATGAGCGGCCGGCCGATGAGGTGGGTGAGCCAGGTGCCGAGAAGCGCGTAGGCGATACAGACCCAGACCAGAAGGCCCGGAACGGGAATGTCCGTGCCCGGCAGCGTGAAGCCGGCCGATAGGGACCACAGGATCGCGATGAACGAGACCAGGGTCGCCGACTGGTTCATGAGGCCTATGGACAGGTTATAGGTCTGGTCGATGTAGCTGCGCAGATCCTCGGCGATGCGCTGGTCGGGGTTGTCCGCCTCGCGCCCGACGAGCTGCATACGGTAATGGGTGCCGCCGCTCAGCCATTCATGGACGTAGAGATCGTTGAGGAAGGCGCGCCAGCGGATGCGCATCACGTATTGCGAGACGATCTCCACCATGGCCACGCTGACGAAGACGGTCGCCAGCGGCACGAAGATCCAGAAGAGCTGGTACCAGAAGGCGCTGGCGTCCTTCTCCTGCAGGGCGTTGAACATGTCGCGCCCGAAGAAGTTGAGGCGCACGTTGAGGGCGACCTGTCCCAGATTGATGGCGATGAGGAAGACCAGGAGCGCCGTGCCGATGGCGCCTTCCGTGGCGCGAATGGTGCCGATGAAGGGAATGGTGATCTGGCTCGGCGTGCTCGACGTGAAGTAGCGGTCCGCGATGCGGGTGATGGTCCGGATCACCGGAATGCGGGAGATGCCGTAGATCACGAAGGCGAAGATTGTCGCGCCCACCGTCATGGAGGCCGGCGGCACGTAGTCGGCGAGCGTCTCCGGAACCGAGCCGAATGCGCCGGCGAGGCTCAGGGCGACGAGGATGCCCTCCACGCCCGCCAGGACCCAGATGAACACCTTGAGGAATTTCGAGATGTCCCTGGAGAGGTACAGGGCAAGGCCCAGGCCCAGAACCGCGAGCGGCAGCAGGACCGAGACGGTGGTTTCGCTCAGGTACAGCGCGAGAAGGGCAAGACCTGCAAGTCCCACCCCGATGCTGGCCTTGACCATGGGTTTCTTCCTTAAAACTCGACTTGGCTTGTTTAGTCGGATGCCGAGGGGGCGATCAACCGCACCTGTGGCGAAAGAAAGGAGAAAGTTCCGCCATAACGCGGGTGTGATCACGTGAAGCAGCCGGCCGGGGCGAGGAGCCCAACCCGAGCATTTCGTTCTTCACAACAGAAAATTCTTTTTAAAGAACGGAAAGGTTGACATGGAGAACAGGATACCCCATGTGTTCGCAACTGCGAAACGAGAGTGACCTCAGAGCAAACGTATGAACGCTCCCCTCGGATATCTCGGCGATCAGCCGCTTCACCGCCTCGTTCCGGCGGAGCCGATCGTCCGCCTGGAGAAGATCTCGAAGGTGTTCGCCGGGCGCGACGGCTCTCCCGTCACGGCCTTAAGTGAGATCGACCTCGTCGTTCCGCAAGGCTCCGTTCTCGGCATCATCGGACGATCCGGCGCAGGCAAGTCGACCCTGATCCGCCTCGTGAACGGCCTGGAAAAGCCGAGCTCGGGCCGCGTGATCGTGGACGGCGCCGACGTTTCGGCCCTGCCGGAACGCGCGTTGCGCCACGCCCGCCGCTCCATCGGCATGATCTTCCAGCACTTCAACCTGCTGTCCTCGCGCACCGCCGCCGAGAACGTGGCCCTGCCGCTCGAGGTGGCCGGCTACGACAAGGCGGCGATCAAGGCGCGCGTCGAGGAGCTGCTGGCGCTGGTGGGCCTGGCGGACAAGCGCAACCGGTATCCGTCCGAGCTGTCCGGCGGCCAGAAGCAACGCGTCGGCATCGCCCGCGCCCTTGCCACCAATCCGAAGGTTCTCCTCTCCGACGAGGCGACCTCGGCGCTCGATCCGGAAACCACCCGCTCGATCCTCGATCTGCTCGCCCGCATCAATGCGGAGCTCGGCCTCACCATCATCCTCATCACCCACGAGATGGCGGTGATCCGCTCCATCGCCCGCGACGTGGCGGTGATCGAGGGCGGGCGCATCGTCGAACAGGGCGATGTGTTCGACGTCTTCACCCGGCCGCGGCACGAGGTGACGCGCTCCTTCCTGGCGGACGAAACCGGCCGCGCCCTGCCCCCCTACGTGGCGAACCGCCTGCAACCGGACGCAACGCCCGGCAGCCAGGCGGTGATCCGCATCGGCTTCCGCGGCCCTCACGCCACGGACCCCGTCCTGGCGCGGCTGGCGCGCGACCTCGGCATCGAGGCCAACATCCTCGCGGGATCGGTGGACGAGATCGCCGGCCGCCCCTGCGGCACCCTCGTCGTCGGCGTGCCGGAGCAGTCGCTGGCGACCACCCTCGACTTCCTCAAGCAACACGGACTCGATACGGAGGTTCTCGGCCATGTCGCCTGAGATGATCCGCCTCATCGCCAGCGCTACCGGCGAAACCCTCTACATGGTCGCGGTCTCGGCCGGGATCGCCACCCTGCTCGGTATGCCGCTCGGCATCTTCCTCGCCACCAGCGGCAAGGGCGAGCTGTTCGCGGCCCCTTGGGTGAACCGCGTGCTCGGCGTCGTCGTGAACGCGACCCGCTCCACGCCCTTCATCATCCTGGTGGTGGCGATCATTCCCTTCACCCGCCTGATCGCCGGAACCTCGATCGGCACCAACGCGGCCATCGTGCCGCTGACGATCGCCGCGATCCCCTTCATCGCCCGCCTCATCGAAGGCGCGATCCGCGAGGTGGATCAGGGCCTCATCGAGGCCGCCCGCGCCTTCGGCGCAAGCCCGCTGCAGATCGTGTTCAAGGTGCTGGTTCCCGAGGCCCTGCCGGGCATCGTGCTCGGCCTGACCCTTGCCGTCGTCTCGCTCCTCGGCTTCTCGGCCATGGTGGGCGCGGTCGGCGGCGGCGGCCTGGGCGATCTCGGCATCCGCTACGGCTATCAGCGCTTCATGCCTGAGATGATGCTGGCCGTGGTCGTCGTCCTGATCGTGCTGGTCCAGGCCGTTCAGAGCGTCGGCGACCGGCTGGCCCGCCGCCTCAACAAGCGCGTGCGCCAAGCCTGATCCTCATTCCCGCTTCCTTTCGAGACCATCGCACACGGAGAAAACGATGTCGTTCGAGAAACTGGGCCTTGCCGCCCTCCTGTCCCTCGCGGCCCTTCCCGCGGCCGCGCAGACGCAGACGATCCGCGTCGGCGCGACCCCCGGCCCTCACGCCCAGATCCTCGAGGCGGTGAAGCCCATCGCGGCGCAGAAGGGTCTCGACATCAAGATCGTCGAGTTCTCGGACTATGTGGTGCCGAACGAGGCCCTCTCGTCCGGCGAACTGGAAGCCAACTCGTTCCAGCACCAGCCCTATCTGGACAACCAGAAGGAAAACCGCGGCTACAAGATCGAGAGCGTGGCCCAGACGGTGAACTTCCCGATCGGCGTCTATTCGAAGAAGCACAAGGCCTTCGACGCCCTGCCGAACGGCGCGACGATCGCGTTCCCGAACGATCCGACCAATGGCGGCCGCGCGCTCCTGCTCCTGCAGGACAAGGGCCTGATCAAGCTGAAGGACGGCGTGGGCTTCAAGCCGACGATCCTCGACATCACCGAGAACAAGAAGAACCTGAAATTCGTCGAGATCGACGCCGCCCAGGCTCCGCGCGTGCTCGACGACGTCGATGCCGCCGTCATCAACACCAACTACGCCACGCAGGCCGGCCTCGACCCGGTGAAGGATGCGCTCACCCGTGAAGACCCGAAGGGGCCTTACGTGAACGTCATCGCCGTGCGCGCCGAGGACAAGGACAAGCCGTGGGTGAAGACCTTCGTCGAAGCCTACCGCACGCCCGAGGTGAAGAAGTTCGTGGAAGAGAAGTTCAAGGGCGCGGTTCTCACGAGTTGGTAAGCCTCTCGAAGGGTTGACCTCACTCGGCCGGGCCTCGTGCCCGGCCTTTTTCATGGTCTATTTCTGCCGGGGTTCGGGCAGCCCCTCTCCCGCCTGGATCAGGCCCCCTGCCCTCTGGGCCCTGGCCGCCTCGAGCAGGGTGCGCGCCGCATTGCGCACCTCGTCCTGCACCGCATGGTCGTGGTCGAGCTCGTCATGGCTCGTGGCATAGGGCTTCCAGTAGCCGATGTAGCGGTCCAGCTCCGCCGCCGCCCCGGCGGGGTGGAGCCCCATGGAGCGCAGCCAATCCGCCAGGCTGCGGCGCACGCCTTCCGCGCCCTCCGCATCCCCATGGACGATCACGGAAAACACGCGGCCCGCCAGGTGCCTGGGATAGTCCCAGCCTTCCAGCTCCATGGCCTTTGCGCCCTCGGCGTCCTTCCCGTGGGTGGAGGTCGGATCCGGATTGCCGCCATCGGCGCAGACCAGCCTGTCCATCATCAGCTTCATGGGCGACGAGACCTGATACCAGTTCACGGGCGTGAGCAGCATCACCCCGTGCGCCTCGACCCATTTCGGGTAGATCTCGTTCATCCAGTCCTGCGTCTGCCCGAGCGAGTAGTTGGGATAGCAGGAGCATGGCCAGTGGCAGAGCGCGGCGGCGGTCGAGAAGCACGTCTTGCAGGGGTGGATGTGGCGGCCGTATTCCGAGCTCAGGCGGCTGAGGTCGAGGTGCTCGACCTCGACGCCGGGTGTGAACGCGAAAACCTCGCGCGCGACCTGCGAGAGGCGGTAGGTCTTGGACATCTCGCCCGGACAGGTGTGTTCGCTGCGCGAGGCGCCGCTGACGATGAGGATGCGCAGCGGCCCGCTCGGATCCTCATGGCGCCGCTCGGCCTCCCTGATCGCCTCCTGCGCCGCGAGCCAGTCCACCGATAGAACGTAGTCCGGATCGGCGAAGCCGGGGCCCGCCTTGCGCGTCCTCGGGCTCTTGCGGTGGTGGCTGTAGGCGTCCCAGGCCGCGGCGGCGATCCTGTCGAGTTCGTCCCTGAGATCGTCGAATGCCGGGTCCTCGAACTGGCCGAGGAAGCGCTTGCGGTACTCCTCCTCGCTCAGAGTCGGATCCGGCGTTCCTTGGCGCGGCGCGAGGGAGGGCACGGCATGTTCCTTCGGGGATGGTGGAAGCTCCGCTCGATGCAACGCGGGGAAAGCTGGACTGTTCCTCCCGCTGCAGCCCTCGCATAAACGAGGGCCTGCCCTGCATGGGGCTGGGGTTTGCACATGCAGCGGCATGCCCTAGCTCTTGGCGGGCATCCCGACACATCGACGATCCACCAGACAAGGAATGTACATGTCCCATCCATCCCTTCCGCTCAACGACGGCAGGCAGATGCCGCAGCTCGGCTTCGGCGTGTGGCAGGTCGAGAACGGGGTCGCGACGAGCATCGTCAAGCAGGCCATCGATGCCGGGTACCGCTCCATCGACACGGCCATGATCTACCGCAACGAGGAAGGAGTCGGCGAGGCCGTCCGTCAGGCGGGCGTGCCGCGCGAGGAGCTGTTCATCACGACCAAGCTCTGGAACGACGACCAGGGCTACGACACCACGCTGAAGGCCTTCGACGCGAGCATGAAGCGTCTGGGGCTCGATTACGTGGATCTCTACCTCATCCACTGGCCGACCTGGAAGCGCGACGCCTATCCGGACACCTGGCGCGCCTTCATCAAGCTCAAGGAGGAGGGCCGCACCAAGTCCATCGGCGTGTCCAACTTCAACATTCCGCATCTGCAGCGGCTTTTCGACGAGACGGGCGTGGTGCCGGCGGTGAACCAGATCGAGCTGCATCCCCGCTTCCAGCAGCGGGAGCTGCGCGCCTTCCACGCCGAGCACGGCATCGTCACCGAAGCCTGGAGCCCGCTCGGGCAAGGCACCCTGCTCGAGGACGAGCAGCTCGCGGCCATCGCCCGCAAGCACAACAAGACCTCGGCGCAGGTGATCCTTCGCTGGCACCTGGACAACGGCATCGTCGCCATTCCGAAATCGGCGACGCCGTCGCGCATCCGCGAGAACTTCGACGTGTTCGATTTCACGCTCGACGCGGAGGACATGCGGGCCATCGAGAAGCTCGACGACAAGGGCGGGCGCGTCGGTCCCGACCCCGAGCTGTTCACCTGATCGGGGCTTTTACCCGCTTCAACGCCCCATGGCGTTGAAGCTCGCGCCGAGGGGCTCCCGGAGCTCGATCCGGTGGCGCCCGTTGTCGCGGATCTGCGCTATCCGGAAATCGCCCTCGAGCTCGTCCTGGGGCTCCTCGAGGATGTCGACGCCCTCGGCCCGCAGCCGTGAGACCTCCCTGTCCACATCCTGCACCAGCACGCTGACGACGGGAGCGCGGGTGGCTCCCGTGGCGTCGAGGTTCGGTCCCGGTCCCGGCGGCATCGGATGATCGGCCTCGGCGATCTCGAGCAGGAAGCCGCTTCGTTCCATCAGGGCCACCCGCTCGCGCAGGAGACTGCGGGTCGAGAGCAGCCGGAAGCCGAGCCTGTCGCGATACCATGCGACCGTCTCGTCGAAATCGGGCGTGCGGATGGAGGCGGAGCTCGGCCTGGAGACGGGAGCGCTCGCGGCGGGACCGGGAGCCGTCATCGGGACGGCCAGGGCCAGAAGCGGAAGAAGGGCGAGCATGCGAAAGCCTCGACGCCACCTGCCCAGGATAGTCCCGTTCGCGCTCACGCCCTGACCTTTCGTTAGCCGTGCACAGATGAACGCGACTACACCCGTATCGTTCGGCAATCCAGGGGCGGCGGGATCACGTCTCGTTGCTCACGAGCTTCTGGAGCAGGCGGGCGAGCTCCGCGGCCTCCCCTTCCGCGAGACGGCAGCCGACATAGCGGCTGATCGCCGGGCCGTAGACGGCCCACATCCGGCGCTGGAGCGCCCTACCCTCATCGGTGATCTCGATGAGCTGACGGCGCCTGTCGCCGGGATAGGGAATGCGCCGGACCAGGCCCTCGGCCTCCATCCGGTCGAGGAGCCGCGAGAGATTGTACTGCTCGAACAGGACCTCGCGCTCGATTTCCCGCGGCGTGCGGCGGCCCTCCGCCGCCTTCTTGAGCGACAGCAGCACGTCGTACCAGGCGAGCGGCGGAAAGCCGGCCTGCTTCAGATCGGCCTCGATCCGGCCCGCCACCTCCCGTCCGCCCCGGATCAGGCGGACCCAGGCATCGGTCACGGCCTCGGACGGGTTCTGCGGTTCTTGCATTCCGGCAAAGCTCCCTCTCGATTCATGCAATTGCATCATGTTTGACTTATACATGCAAGTGCATACAAATATCTATGCATCTGCATGGAGGTTCCAATGACCCGCACGAATACAACTCCCGAAGCCTACGGCGTTCTTCTGCTCCGCGTCTCCCTCGGCGTCATGTTCATCGCCCACAGCGTCGTCCTGAAGTGGATGACCTTCACCCTCGCGGGCACGGCCCAGTACTTCGAATCGCTTGGCCTGCCCGCCTTCCTCGCCTATGCCACCTTCTGGGCCGAGTTCATCGGCGGCGTTCTGCTGGTGCTGGGCGTCCAGAGCCGCTGGGTGTCGCTGGCCCTCGTGCCGGTGCTCGCCGGGGCGACCTGGGTCCATCTCGGCAACGGCTGGGTCTTCTCCGCGCCGGGCGGCGGCTGGGAATACCCGCTCTACCTGATCGTCCTCTCCGTCGCTCAGGCCCTTCTCGGGGATGGCGCCCATGCGCTCAGCCCCTCGCGTTCCCTGCCATTCGGCCGTCCGGCTCCGTCCCTGGGCCGCGCCGCCGCCTGATCCACCCACCCTCGCCTTTCGGAGACCTGATATGAAGCTCTACTACACCCCCGGCGCCTGCTCGCTCGCCGTCCACATCGCCGCTCGCGAGGCGGGCCTGCCGCTGACCCTGGAGAAGGTCGACCTCGCCACCCGCAAGACCGAGACCGGCGCGGATTTCGCCGCGATCAACCCGAAGGGCTACGTGCCGGCGGTCGCCCTGCCGGAGGGCGAAGTCCTGACCGAGGCGGCCGCCCTCCTGCTCTTCGTGGCCGACCGCCAGCCGGAAGCGGGGCTCGCCCCGGCCCCAGCCACGATGGAGCGCCACCGCCTGCACGAGTGGCTCGCCTTCATCACGTCCGAGATCCACAAGGGTTTCGGCCCGCTGTGGAACCCCTCGACGCCCGACTCGGTCAAGCAGGCCACGAAGGACAAGCTGGCGCAGCGCTTCACCTATCTCGACAAGGTGCTGGCCCAGCAGCCCTTCCTGACCGGCGAGCGCTTCACGGTGGCCGATGCCTACCTGTTCACGGTGACGAACTGGGCGAACTACCACGCCGTCGACCTGACGCCTTACGCCAACCTGCGCGCCTTCCTCGACCGGGTCGCCGCGCGCCCGAAGGTGCAGGAAGCTCTGGCCGCCGAAGGCCTGCTGAAGCAGGCGGCCTGACGCGCCCGATGAACGACAAAAGCCCCGGATCGCTCCGGGGCCTTTTCTTGGCGCGGCTGATTCAGCTCCTGCCGACGCTGCGGCGAGCATCGTCAGAGAACGAGAAAGTCGTCCGCTTTCAGAGCCGTCCTCGCCTTCACCTGCGCGAACTTCACCGCCGCATGGTCCGTGCCCGAACCGTCAGCGTCGTAATACAGCGCGCCGGTCTTGGCGTTGAAGACGATCCGGTCGTCCTCGTCGAGCGCCTTCCGGCCGATGCGGAACGCATCCTTGTCGAGCACGCCCTTCTCCAGCTTGAACACCTTCTTCGACAGCTGGATCGTGTCGTCCGGGCGCGAGAAGTCGAGCACCCGGTCAACGTTCTTCTTCAGCCTGGTGCTGAACACGAACACGTCCGCTCCCTCGCCGCCGGCGAGCTTGTCGTTCCCGAGCCCGCCATTGAGCCGGTCGTTTCCATCCCCGCCTATGAGCCGGTCGGCCTTCTTGCCGCCCTTGAGGGTGAGAGGGGTTGCTGCGGTCGCGAGGGGTGTGGGGGCCACGAGGGGAGCCTTTACAGTTGTCTCGCCGCCCGAGTCGCGAACTAGAGCCGACAAATCGATAATAAGGTCATCGAACTGTGCAAACTCGACCTCCGTAAGCCGATCAGTACCTGTGCCGATTCCTGCACGGTTGTCTCTGATCGTCACCGCTCCATCATCACCAAGAGTGATGGTGTAGTCGGTTGCGCGGCTGACAAATACCGCATAGTCCGTTCCAGCACCGCCCGAAAGAACGTCGTCGCCGAAGCTGCCGGTTAGAGTATCGCTCCCGCCATTGCCTTCGAGCGTGTCATTCCCAAACCCGCCATGCAGTCCATTGGCAACATCGTTGCCAATGAAGTAGTCGGACCACTGACTGCCAACGACATTCTCGATGTTGCGGATCGTATCCCAGCTATAGGCAGAGGTCTGCTGCTCTTCAGTAATCCTTAGGTCAACGACAACGTCTGGGATATTGAAGAATACGGTATCGGCACCGCCACCGCCATCGACATAATTGCGGCCTGTTCCCATACCGAATGTTTCTCCGCTGATACCACCGAAGGCAGTATCGTCACCGTCTCCAAAGTAAATATCTCCTGTGATGGTCCCGCTTGTTCCGTAATAGGTGTCGCTTTCTCTTCCCAGCAAAACTCGGCCTTCAATCGCTCCGCTGTTGTTGATGGTGTTAGAACTGCCGTGAGATCCGCGAATGGCCCACTCGAAGCCACTGATCAGGCCCGTATTCTTAATGATATGGCCGCCGGTTTCGAAAGGGTCCTCATAGATGAAGATGCCGGCTTCGCCGCTGATCGTTCCGGAGTTGACGATCACACTTTGAGGGCTGCATACGTAAACACCTGCCACTCCCCCAAGGGCCGTGCCTTCATTGGTCAAGATATTCGTAGCGGTCCCGTCATAAGATAGCTGGATGCCGTACTTGGTACCGAGCACCACTCCCGACATGCCGATACTGACATTCCCTTGGGTTACTATCGCGGATGACAATTGGCTAAATACCCTACCTTCGATCAGCAGAGTATTATTTGAACCGCCATCTATACCGTTCGCTTCCCGACCGAATGCCTCGATTTCAGCCCCTGCAGCAACAAAGACTCTGTCTCCCCTCAACAGATCCAGAGCATGGTCGTTGTCAGCATAAGTAGGAGGCAGCGGATTTGCCGGAGTGATCGTGTAGACGGCCATGAAGGTACCTCGACACTGGCGAGCGACGATCCCCCTTATACTTTGTTACTCAGTTACGCAACCTATCCTTGGGTAAAGTACCCCGGTTCTCCTGCCAAGGTCACCTGGGCAGCAAGAGGCCCCGGAGTTTCCTCCGGGGCTTCTTTATTCTTACCGGCTTGGATCCCGGATCGGTGCCGCGTCACTGGCGTGGCGCGGCTTGTCCGGGACGACCCGTTGGGTCGCTTAGAAGTCCATGCCGCCCATGCCGCCGCCGCCCGGCATGGCCGGAGCGGATTCCTTGCGGGGCAGCTCGGCGACCATGGCTTCGGTCGTGACGAGCAGGCCGGCCACGGAAGCGGCGTCCTGGAGAGCCGTGCGGACGACCTTCGCCGGATCGACGATACCGGCCTTCAGCATGTCCACGAACTCTTCGGTCTGGGCGTTGAAGCCGAAGGTGTCCGACTTGTTGTCGTTGATCTTGCCGATCACGATCGAGCCTTCCACGCCGGCATTCGCGGCGATCTGGCGGATCGGGGCCTCAAGAGCGCGCAGGACGATGTTGATGCCGGCCTTCACGTCCGCATTGTCGGTCGTGAGGTTCGCAATCGCACCCTTGGCGCGCAGCAGAGCCGTGCCGCCGCCGGGAACGATGCCTTCCTCGACCGCCGCGCGGGTGGCGTTCAGGGCGTCGTCAACGCGGTCCTTCTTCTCCTTGACCTCGACCTCGGTGGCGCCGCCGACGCGGATGACGGCCACGCCGCCCGCCAGCTTGGCGAGACGCTCCTGGAGCTTCTCACGGTCGTAGTCCGAGGTGGTCTCCTCGATCTGCGCCTTGATCTGGCCCACGCGAGCCTCGATGTCGGCCTTCTTGCCGGCGCCGTCGATGATCGTGGTGTTTTCCTTCTCGATGCGGACGCGCTTGGCGCGGCCCAGCATGTTGAGGGTCACGTTCTCGAGCTTGATGCCGAGGTCTTCGGAGATCGTCTGACCGGCGGTCAGGACGGCGATGTCCTCGAGCATGGCCTTGCGGCGGTCGCCGAAGCCCGGAGCCTTGACGGCGGCGATCTTCAGGCCACCACGCAGCTTGTTCACCACGAGGGTGGCGAGAGCCTCGCCTTCCACGTCCTCGGCGATGATGAGGAGCGGCTTGCCGGTCTGAACGACGGCCTCGAGGATCGGCAGCATGGCCTGGAGCGAGGAGAGCTTCTTCTCGTGGATGAGGATGTAGGGATCCTCGAGCTCGGCCACCATCTTCTCGGCGTTGGTGATGAAGTACGGCGAGAGGTAGCCGCGGTCGAACTGCATGCCCTCGACCACGTCGAGCTCGGTCTCGGCGGTCTTGGCTTCCTCGACGGTGATCACGCCCTCGTTGCCGACCTTCTGCATGGCATGGGCGATCATCTCGCCGATGTCCTTGTCGCCGTTGGCGGAAATGGTGCCGACCTGGGCGACCTCATCGGAGGAAGCCACCTTCTTGGCGCGGGCCTGGATGTCCTTGATGGCCTCGGTGACGGCGAGATCGATGCCGCGCTTGAGGTCCATCGGGTTCATGCCGGCGGCCACAGCCTTGGCACCCTCGCGGACGATGGCCTGGGCCAGAACGGTCGCGGTGGTGGTACCGTCGCCGGCGATGTCGTTGGTCTTCGAGGCGACCTCGCGCACCATCTGGGCGCCCATGTTCTCGAACTTGTCGGAAAGCTCGATCTCCTTGGCGACGGTGACGCCGTCCTTGGTGATGCGCGGGGCGCCGAAGGACTTCTCGATCACCACGTTGCGGCCCTTGGGGCCGAGCGTGACCTTCACCGCGTCGGCGAGGATGTCGACGCCGCGCAGCATCTTATCGCGGGCATCGGAGGAAAACTTAACGTCTTTGGCAGCCATGGGCTATGCCTCCAGTTGACTTGGACTCGTTGGGTTCGACTAGCTCGGGAAAGCGCGTCCGCGTGTTACGCGACCACGCCCATGATGTCGGATTCCTTCATGATCAGGAGGTCCTGACCGTCGATACGAACCTCGGTGCCGGACCACTTGCCGAAGAGCACGCGATCGCCGGCCTTCACGTCGAGGGCAACAACCTTGCCGTTCTCGTCGCGGGCACCGGGGCCGACGGCGACGACTTCACCCTCTTGCGGCTTTTCCTTCGCGGTGTCCGGGATGATGATGCCGCCCTTGGTCTTCTCTTCGGCATCGATGCGGCGGACGACGACGCGGTCGTGCAGCGGACGGAACTTCATGGAACTTCCTCTTTGACTGTTAGCGCAGCCCCCAGTGGCCGCGTCCTTGTCTGCTGTTAGCACTGTCCGAGATCGAGTGCCAACGCTGGCCGCGAGATAAGCTTGTCGCGGAGGCGAGTCAAGACATCCCACCCAATCTGATTAACGATCGTTAACGTATGGGCATGGCGGCGGGCGGCCACCTCCCCCGCTAGCGCCGGGACGTCACCATCGCGGCGGCGACGATCAGGACGCCGCCGCCGAGGGTTGCCCAGGTCGGGATCTCATGGAACACCCCGTAGCCGATGGCCGCGGCCCAGATCAACGCGGTGTATTCCAGCGGAGCGAGCCGCGCCGCTTCCGCCTTGGCGTATGCGGTCGCCATCAGGACGTGGCCGATGACCCCGAGGACGCCCATGGACATGAACCAGGCGAGATGGGTCAGGTCGAGGGGCTGCCAGAACAGAAGGCCGAAAGGCATGACAAGGGTCGCCGGGCCGATGTTCTGGAAGAACACGATGTGCATGAACTTGTCGCGCTGCGCCCGCTGGCGCAGGAGCACGAGGCTCAGGGCATAGGTGACGGCGGACAGAAGCGCCGCCGCGACACCGGACCAGGAGCGGGCCGCCTCCGCCTCGCCCGACTGCCCCAGGACGACCACGAGGGTTCCGGCGAACCCGACGACGATGGCACCGATGATCCTGGCGTCGACCCGCTCCTTCAGCATGAGCAGGCCGAACAGGGCGATGAACATCGGCGACAGGAACGACAGCACAAGGGTCTCGGCCAGGGGCAACTCGCCCAGGGCGTAGAAGAAGCTGACGGCCGTCACGACGCCGGCGACGGAGCGCAGCAGGTTCGCCGTCACGGTCTCACGGCTGGGCCATCCCGGCCGCACGGCCAGCACCACGCCGGTCGCGATGAGGGAGCCGCAGGCGAAACGCAGAAAGGCGATCTGGAACGTGGGATAGTACGCGGACATCCCCTTGATGACCGCGTCCATGACGGACAGGACCGCGATGCCCGCGGCAGCCCGCAAGGCGGGACCGAAATTCATGATGATCTCGACGATCTGGAAGGTAGCCTCCGGAATGGAGGCTTCTCCGGCCTTTCGAGCGCTCTTACAGCACTTCCCCGGGTGCCGCACCATCCGTTTTCATGCCTGTCGACAGGAAAGGAATTTCATCGGCCTGCAGTAGTAATTTCTGCAACCTTGACGGAAACAATCGCCAGGCTTTCCGTTAAATCCGAAACTCACCAACGACAGGATGCTTCGATGCGTGCTTGGCTTCCCTGCTCCCTCTTCCTTCTCGCCGCCTCGATCCCGGCCACCAGCTTCGCCCAGCCGATGGGCTACCGCTACGTGACGCCGGCCTACGATTATCCCTATGCCGTGACGAGGGACGGGTACGATCCTGGCTATCCGCTGGTCACCCGGCCGTCCTCCCGCGCCCGCTCCGCCTATCAGGGCGTCCCGGTCGATCCCATGACCGGCTATCCCTACGAGACGCGCACCTACCGGCGCTCCGGCACGGCGGTCGCCGCCCTGCCGCAGGATTACGAGAGCGACTACGGCTACGACAACAGCATCGATTATGCGATCGCGCCGCAGTTCCAGCGCCAGATCGTGTCCTATCGCGGCCGGGAGAAGCCGGGCACGATCATCGTCGATACGCCCAACAGGTTCCTCTATCTCGTCCAGGAAGGCGGCCGCGCCATCCGCTACGGCATCGGCGTCGGCCGTCCGGGCTTCGAATGGGCCGGGCGCAAGAAGGTCACGATGAAGCGCGAATGGCCGAGCTGGCGTCCGCCGGCCGAGATGCTGAGGCGCCGCCCCGACCTGCCGAAATTCATGGAAGGCGGCCCCGACAATCCGCTGGGCGCCCGCGCGCTCTATCTCGGCTCGTCGCTCTATCGCATCCACGGCACCAACGAGCCGCACACGATCGGCCAGGCGGTGTCGTCCGGCTGCATCCGCATGCTCAACAGCGATGTGGTCGATCTCTACAAACGGGTCCGGGTCGGCGCTCAGGTGGTGGTGATCTAAGCCCTGCCTTCCTGTTCCAGGGAGCACGTCGCCGCCCGTCGCAGTTGCGACCGGGCGGCGTTTCCTTGTGTGGCGCCGCGCCTGCGAATGTTCCTGAAAAGTTCTGACGGAACGGGGTTTTCCGGATATTATTACAGAATTCGAGGATCAGATCTGGAACAAAAGCAAGATAATCCAGAAACAAAAACGCCGTTTTCAATAATATATCGTCAGATACTACTTGTTCATATAGGTATAATGCCGAGCACCGGGAAACGCAATATCTTATCGCAACTACCTATATGAATATATAGGATCCGCTATTACTGTCGGCGACGTATTCATCGGAGGCCGGTTCCGCCTGGAGCGGCGGGGACATGCCGCTCGACGTCGGCGCGGCCAGTGCCAGGAGCGTCCGTCAGCCCCATGAACTACGTCTATCTGTTCGCGGCCATCATCTGTGAAGTGATCGCCACCTCGGCGCTCAAGGCGGCGGAGGGCTTCACGCGCCTCGGCCCCTCGGTGATCGTCATCCTCGGCTACGGCCTGGCGTTCTACTGCCTGTCCCTGACCCTGCGGACGATCCCGGTCGGCATCGCCTACGCGCTCTGGTCCGGCATCGGGATCGTTCTGATCGCCCTGGCCGGCTGGGTTTTCTACCGTCAGCCCCTGGACGGGCCGGCTATCCTGGGCATGGCTCTCATCGTGGCGGGCGTTCTGGTGATCAACCTGTTCTCCCGGACCGCCGGGCATTGAGGGCAGCAGGAAAGGACAAGCCTTCCCACAACAGGAACGCCCGCCTTCCGGCGGGCGCTCGGGGCAGATCGAACAGGGATCAGGCCCAGTCGCCCCCATCCCCGCCGTCGCCGCCGAAATCGGCGTAGTCGTCATGCCCGCCCTGCGGATTCTCGTAGAGCGAGTCCGTGATCCCGGCGTTGCCGGCATCCGCGCCCTGACCACCTGCAAGGTCGGCCGCACCGGCATCCGCCGCAGCCGTGCTGGTTCCGGCGGCATCGTTCCCGCCGAAGGCATGGGACAGGGCATTGGCGATCATCATGCCGCCCGCCACACCGGCAGCCGTCGACAGGGCGCCTTGGAGGAAGCCGCCGCCGCTGCGCTGCTGCATCATGCCGCCGCCCCAGGGACCGGGCCTGCCGCTGCTCATCATGCCGCCCTGCGGACCACCATAGGGCTGCTGCATGTGCTGCGGCTGGGGAGCGCCCCAGGGCGAAGCCTGGCCCGGAGGATGGCGATAGGTGGGCTCCTGCGGACGCGAGCCGCCGCCGAAGAGACCGGACAGGAAACCGCCCTGCTGCGGCTGGCGCCGGGCCTGGTCGAGTTCCGCGCGCAGTTGCTCGTTCTCCGCCTGGAGATTGCCGAGGGCCTGCTCCTGAACGAAGATCGTCTGGGCCATGGCATAGGGCGCATAGGGCTGCTGACGCAGCTTGTCGGCGATCAGGCGCTCGGCCTCCGGATCGCGCGGCTGGTTCGCCACCTGCTCGAGGCGTCGGAAAATATCGGAAATGACCTCGCGTTCCTGGTCGTTCATGGCGAGCCTCCTTCAAACCTGCGGGTGATCGAGATGTAAGCACCGCCGAACGGTTTGTTAGAGGCCGGATGTCGAAATGAAGCCAAGCTTGCGCATGTTTCCCAGGGCCTGCGGCATGATCGTCCCGAGGTCCGACACGCAGCGCCACTCGGCCTGCTCGACCTCCGCGAGATCGGGGCGCATCTCGTGCCCCTCCTCCGCCCTCACGACATAGCGGATATCGTGGTGCCAGTGCTCCGGCTCGTCGCGCTCGGGGCGGGCCGGGATGCGGCGGCTGTCGATGTCGACGGGCAGGCCCGTTTCCCGATGCCAAGGATCGAGGCGCAGGTTGCGCAAACCCGTTTCCTCGACCGCCTCCCGCAGAGCCGAGTCCGCCAGGCTGTCCGGCGGCTCGTAATGCCCGCCCGGCTGCAGCCAGCGCCCGAGGGAGCGGTGCCGGATGAGCAGCGTGCGCCTGCCCCTCCCGTCGAGGACGATGGCCGAGGTGGTGACATGGCCCGGAAAGGTGCGGCGGGAATGGATTTCGTCTTCGCGGGCGATCTGGCCTCGCAATATCTCATGCCGCTCCTCCGGCACGCCGAACGCGGCGGCGTGGCCGTCCAGCACCGCCAGGACATGTCGGCGAAAGGAAGCGGGATCGAAGCTCATGGAAAAACCTGCTCAACCGGGGCCTTTACCGTTAAGGCCGTCCGGCGCCCGCCTCAAGCAGAAGCCCCGCCGAAGCGGGGCCTGAGGTTCCTTATTCCGCGTCGGGCGACTTGAGCGGCCTGACATTGGTCTCGACCATCTCCTCGTCGTCGAAGAGGGTAGGATCCTCCTCGGCCGTGTCGAGGCGGGTCTTCTTTCGCAGGGAGATGTATTTCTTCTGGATCTTGATGCGGCTCTCGCGGGCGATTTCGAGGGCGCCCTGCATGAGGGAGCGCTCGGCCTTCTCGTTCTGCAGCTCCTCGGTGAGGCGGCGGTTGGCGGCCTCCAGGGTGTTGCGCTCCTGCTCGAACCGCTTGGTGAGCTGATCGATGCGCTCGGTCAGGCTCGCCACCTTGTTGTCGGAGCTCTCGATCTGGAAGTCCTTGGCGGCGATGGCCTTGCCCAGCATCTCGACGCGCTCCTGCAGCTCGATGCGCGAGCGCTGCAGCTCGTTGACCATGGCGACCTGGCGCTCGACCTCCTGCTGGGTCGCCTCCAGGCGGCGCTCCAGGGTGTTCTTCTCGATGGTGGTCTCTTTAAGGTGGCGCTCGACGCCGCGCAGCGCCTCGTTCTTGTCGCGGAGCTGGTCGCGGGTATGGGCCAGGATCTTGTCCGTGGCGCCGAGGCGGGAATTGAGCCCCTCGATCTTCATGTCGAGGGCCGACAGGTCGGTCTGATGCGCCGAGCGCTCGGAATCGAGCTGCGTCTCCAGGCGCTGGCGCAGAACCTGTTCGGCCATGAGCTTGGTCTCGAGCTCCGACGCCCGCTGGCGGGTGGCCTCGAGCTGGGTCTCGAGCTCTCCATAACGGTTCGTCAGGCTGGAGAGGCGATAGTTCTGCTCCTCGGCCACCTTCTGAAGCCGCTTCACCTCGTGGTCGAGCAGGCCGTTCCGCTCGCGGGTCTCGATCAGCTCCCGCTCGGCACGGGCGACGGTCTGGTCCGCCTCCTGGGCTTCGAGGCGCAGGGCCTGGTTCTCTTCCGTGATGTTGCGGGCGCGCTCGGTCTCGATGGAGAGCTGGTTCTCCAGGTCGGCGACGATGGCCTCCTTGTCCTTCACGTTGAGGCGTAGGTCCTCGATGAAGGAATCCTGCTCGCGCACCTTGGCCTTGGCCTTGCGCAACTGGGACACCGTGGCGGACAGGTCGTCCGATATGCGGGCCTGGGCGGCGGAGAGATCGGCCAGCTCCCGGCGCAGGGCACCCGTGGTCTCCGTCTCCTGCCGGAGCACCGCCTCCGTTTCGAGAAGGCGCGACTGGAGCTGCGGATAGCTGCGGATCAGGTCGTAGACCGGCTCGCTGAGCAGGGTGAAGTCGTCCTTGAGGCTGCGGATTTCCTCCAGCCGGTCGATCAGGTTGGCGAAGCGGACCCGGATCAGCTCGTTCTTCTGGCCGACGGAGTCGAGCGCCCCGTCCGGGCGCACCACGATGGCCTCGCTCTTGGGCTGGGCGGGCTGCGGAGCCGGAAGCGCCTGTGTGACGATGACCTGCTCGGCCGGGGAATCCTCGATTTCCCCTTGCGACCTCTTGCCGAAGCGGTTCTTGAAAGACGACCAACCCGATGCCATGACGCCGTCCCCTTCCGGTACGAAATACATACTTCAGGGATCTTTTAGCCGAGACTGCGCAGGAGTGGAAATAGAATTTCGTTGCGCAGCAATGTCACAGGGTCATTCGGCAGCGATCGGCGCCGGGCGGGACAGCCGGTCCTTGAAGCCCGCGCTCTCCAAAGCTTCCGGTATCGGCCCGCCCGTCGCCCAGTCGAGAAGCTCGACCGTATGGACGATGGGAATGGCGGTGCCTTTGCCGATCTGGGTCATGCAGCCGATATTGCCGGTGGCGATGAGGTCGGGCTTGGTGCGCTCGATATTGGCCACCTTCCGGGCCCTGAGCTGACCCGCGATCTCCGGCTGCAGCAGGTTGTAGGTTCCGGCCGAACCGCAGCAGATATGGCCTTCCGGCACGTCCTTGACGGTGAAGCCCGCCTGCTTGAGGAGCGCCTTGGGCTCGGTCCGGATCTGCTGGCCGTGCTGCATCGAGCAGGCGGAGTGGTAGGCGACGACGAGATCCTGCCTCACCACGGGCTCCATGAGCTTCAGGCCTGCCATGTATTCCGTGACGTCCCTGGCGAGCGCGGAGACCCGGGCGGCCTTGTCGGCATAGTCCGGGTCGTCCCGGAACATGAAGCCGTAATCCTTGATGGTGGTGCCGCAGCCCGAGGCCGTGATGATGATGGCATCGAGCCCCTCGCCGTCCATCTCGGCGATCCAGACGTCGATGTTGCGCTTGGCGAAGCGGTGGCTTTCCTCGTCCCGCCCCATGTGATGGACCAGGGCGCCGCAGCAGCCCTCGCCCTTCGGCTGGACCACCTCGATGCCGTGGCGGTTGAGAAGGCGGATTGCCGCCTCGTTGAACCCGGGCTTGAGAACCGGCTGGGCGCAACCGGAGAGCATGGCGACCCGGCCGCGACGCGAACCTTCGGGCTTGAATGCTCCGGGATTGTCGAAGGGCGAGCGGGCGGGAACCCGGGCCGGCGCCAGATCGAGCATCGCCTTGAGCCGCGAGCCCACATACGGGATCGCCCCGACGAGCCCCTTGAAGGGCTTGGCCACCATGGCGGCCCCCATCGC
The DNA here is from genome assembly GCF_020532555.1 of Microvirga lenta. Lineage (GTDB taxonomy): Bacteria > Pseudomonadota > Alphaproteobacteria > Rhizobiales > Beijerinckiaceae > Microvirga > Microvirga lenta. The sequence continues at coordinate 325,661 of NZ_JAJBBR010000005.1, forward strand.
GAAGCGGAAACGGCCGGGATAGGGCAGCACGTTCGCCAGGAGCGAGCGCAGGAGCCGGTCGTGCCACGGCCGCGTGTAGGTCGCCTCGATATAGGCGCGGGCATGGTCGATGAGGTGCATGTAGTGCACGCCCGACGGACAGGTGGTCATGCAGGAGAGGCACGACAGGCAGCGGTCGATGTGCTTCACCACCTCCGGCGTGGCGGGCTTCCCGCCCTCCAGCATGTCCTTCATGAGGTAGATGCGCCCGCGGGGCGAGTCGAGCTCGTCTCCCAGCAGCAGATAGGTGGGACAGGTGGCGGTGCAGAAGCCGCAATGAACGCAGGTCCGGAGGATCTTCTCCGAACTCGCCATTGCCGGATCCTTGAGCTGATCGGGAGTGAAGTTCGTCTGCATTGTCCTAGCTCCCCGCCTGCCACGGGTTGGCGGCCTTCACCGGGTTGATGACAGGCGTGCCGCCGGTGTCGAGAGCGATATTCGTCGCACGATACCGCCGGGTCGCGCTTCCTGCCATCCTAGAGACCCGCATACATCCGGCCCGGATTCAGAATTCCCGACGGATCGAGGGAGGCCTTGATGCCGCGCGTGAGCGCCATCACCGGCCCGGTCTGCGGCTCGAACACGTCGACCTGGGCCCTGACCTCCGCCGGGGCCCGCACCAGCGTCGCGTGTCCGCCGAAGATTCCTGTCGCCTCCCGGATGGCGGCCGCGCCCGCATCCCCGGCGGGCGGCGTCGCGATCCAGACGAGACCGCCGCCCCAATCGTAGAACCACTGGGCATCCACGGACCGGGCCACACGGGCGGCGAGGTCCGGCCCGCGCGTGGGCGCCGTCGAGACGCGCCAGACGGCCCGCTCGCCCTGCTCCGTCAGAACGGTCGCATCGCGCACCGACTGCCAGAGGGCATTCGCCCCCTTCCCTTCCAGAATGTCGGCGGCCTCGAATCCCTTAAGGAGGCGGCGCAGCTCGTTGAGGCGGTAGTCGACGGAGAGCGAGAAGCCCTCGAGCCGGATCAAGGTGCGGGCGCCCTGGCGGTCGCGGCCGGGCAGATGCGCCGCGCCGGTGACGTCGAAGGGCGATCCGAGCGCCTGCGACAGGGCCTGGATCGCGGCCCGGTCGTCGAGGCCGCGCATGAGCAGGGTCGACATCCGCTCGGGCTTGGGAAGCACCTTGAACGTCACCTCGGTGAGGAAGCCCAGCGTGCCCCAGGAGCCGGACATGAGCTTGACCAGATCGAGCCCGGTGACGTTCTTCATCACCCGGCCGCCCGATTTGATGACCTCGCCGCGTCCGTTGACGAAGCGCACGCCGATGAGGCTGTCGCGGGCCGCGCCCGCCATGATCCGGCGGGGGCCCGAAATGTTCATGGCTGCGACCGCGCCGATGGTCGGCTCGCCCCGCGAACCCAGGAGCGGCCGGTAGTCGACCGGCTCGAAGGGCAGCTCCTGCCCTTTCTCCGCCAGCGTCCGCACCACCTCCGACACAGGCGTCCCGCTGCGGGCCGAGATCACCAGCTCGGCGGGTTCGTAGAGGGTGACGCCCGACAGGGCAGAGGACGAGACCGAGGCATCCGTCTGGTTCGGGCGCCCCATCGCGGCCTTGGTGTTCTGACCCGAGAGGCTCAGCAGGGTGCCCTTGGCAGCCGCTTCGCCGATGATCGTGGATGCGTCCTGCTCGTCGCGAGGAAGAAGAAGCGTCACGCGGCGAGTCTCCCGTCGAGGGGGAAGACCTTGGCGGGGTTGAGCAGCCAGAGCGGGTCGAACACCCCGCGGACCCGCATCTGCTGGGCGAGATCGGCCGCGTTGAACTGATGGGTCATGAGATCGCGCTTCTCGATGCCGACCCCGTGCTCGCCGGTGAGGCAGCCGCCGACCTCGACGCACAGGCGCAGGATGTCCTCGCCCGCCTTCTCGGCCTTCTCCATCTCGCCCGGCTCGTTGGTGTTGAACATGACGAGCGGATGCAGGTTGCCGTCGCCCGCATGGAACACGTTGGCGACGCCGAGTCCGTAGGATTTCGCGATCTCGTCGATGCGCTTGAGCACGTAAGGCAGCTGACCGGTCGGAATGGTGCCGTCCATGCAGATATAGTCGGCGACGCGGCCCGTGGCCCCGAAGGCCGATTTGCGCCCCTTCCAGATCGCGGCGCTCTCGGCCTCCGACTGCGAGACCTTGATGGTCTTGGGCCGGAACGGCTCGGCGATGGCGACGATGCGCCGGAGCATGTCGTCGATCTCCTGGTCGGAGCCCTCGACCTCGACGATCAGCATCGCCTCCACGTCGAGCGGGTAGCCCGCATGGGCGAAGGCCTCGCAGATCTGGATGGCGGGCTTGTCCATGTATTCGAGGGCGACCGGAATGATGCCCGCCGCGATGACGGCGGCCACGCAGGCGCCCGCGTCCTCCACCCGCTCGAAACCGAAGAGCGCCGGCCGCGCCCCTTCGGCGGCGCGCAGGATGCGCACCACCGCCTCGGTGACGATGCCGAGCTGCCCCTCGGAGCCGCAGACCAGGCCGAGCAGGTCGTATCCGGCGCTGTCGAGATGATCGCCCCCGAGCTTCACCACCGTGCCGTCGAGCAGGACCAGGGTCACGCCGAGCAGGTTGTTGGTGGTCACACCGTATTTCAGGCAGTGGGCTCCGCCGGAATTCATGGCGATGTTGCCGGCGATGGTGCAGGCGAGCTGGCTCGACGGGTCGGGGGCGTAGAAGAAGCCCTCATGGGCGACGGCCTGGCTGATCGCCAGATTGGTGATGCCGGCCTCCACATGAGCGGTGCGGTTCTCGAAGTCGATGTCGAGGACCCGGTTCATCTTGGAGACGCCGAGCACGATGGCGTCCTCCTGCGGGATGGCGCCGCCGCAGAGGGACGTCCCCGCGCCGCGCGGCACCACCTTCACGCCGTTCTGCTGACAGAAGCGCATGATGGCCGAGACCTCCTCCGTGGAGGACGGAAGCAGCACGGCCAGGGGCATCTGCCGATAGGCGGTCAGCCCGTCGGTCTCGAAGGCCCGGCGCTCGTCCTCGGTCGTGATGAGTGCCTCCGGGGCGACAAGCCGCTGCAGGCCGGCGATGATCTGCGCCCTGCGGGACAGGATGGCCTCGTCCGGCTTTGGAAATGCAATCGACACGGCACCACTCCCTGACTGAACGCGCGGCAGCTTCCGACGCATGGCCGTCCTCGCAAGAAGGTAGCTGCTCTTGGGGGATTTTTCCAATAATGTAGAATCTCTCTAGGATGGCTCGGCCATGCAAGCAAAGGAGTTTTTTGGATGCGCTCACTCGCTCTCTCCGCCGCCCTCGTTCTCGCCGGGCTCGGCTCCGCCCAAGCCCAGGACGCAGCAGCCGGCGAGAAGGTGTTCGCCCAATGCCGGGCCTGCCACCAGGTCGGTCCCACCGCCAAGAACGCGGTCGGTCCGCACCTGAACGGGCTCTTCGGCCGCACCGCCGGTTCGGTCGAGGGCTACAACTACTCCCCGGCCAACAAGAATTCGGGCATCACCTGGGACGAGGCCACCTTCCGGGAGTACATCCAGAACCCCAGGGCCAAGATCCCTGGCACCAAGATGATCTATGCCGGACTGAAGGACGAGAAGCGCATCAACGATCTGGTCGCCTACCTCAAGCAGTTCGACGCCCAGGGAGCGAAGGCGACCCAATGAGCGCTCCCGCCTCCGCAAGCGGCGAGCGCCGGATGAAACCCCGTATCGGCCTTTTCGTCACCTGCCTGGTCGACCTGATGCGCCCCTCCGTGGGCTTCGCGGCCGTGAAGCTCCTGGAGGATGCCGGCTGCACGGTGGATGTCCCCGTGCAAACCTGCTGCGGCCAGCCGGCCTACAATTCGGGCGACAGGGGGACGACCCGCGATCTCGCCGAACAGGTGATCGAGGCGTTCCGGGGGTACGACTACGTCGTCGCTCCCTCGGGGTCCTGTGCGGGCATGATCAAGACCCATTATCCGGAGCTCTTCGCCGACGACCCGAACTGGCTGCCGCGGGCGAATGCCCTGGCGGCCAGGACCTGGGAGCTGACGAGCTTCCTGGTCGACGTGCTCGGGGTGACGAAGGTCGACTCCGCGTTCGAGGGCACCGTCACCTACCACGATTCCTGCTCGGGCCTGCGCGAGCTCGGCGTCAGGGCCCAGCCGCGGCGGCTTCTCGCCAGCATGGAGGGCGTGACTCTCGTGGAGCTGAACGAGAGCGACGTCTGCTGCGGCTTCGGCGGCACCTTCGCGGTCAAGTACAGCGACATCTCGGGCGCCATCGTGGACGCGAAGACCAAGCACGTCTCCGAGACCGGCGCCTCCACCCTCCTGGCGGGAGATCTCGGCTGCCTCATGAACATGGCGGGCAAGCTCAGCCGGGAAGGCAAACCCGTCGAGGTGCGCCACGTGGCGGAGGTTCTCGCCGGTATGACGGACGATCCGCCCATCGCCGCCGCGAAGGATCCCCGCCGCCCATGACCGATCACGGCCATATCGCGGCTCGCCTCTTCTGCATGGACGAGAGCACCTGGGAGCGGCATGCCAGCCCCTGGAGCGTCTGGACGCGGGTCCTCTCCCTGCCGGTCCTGCTGCTGGCGGTCTGGAGCCATGCGTGGCTGGGGGCCTGGGCTCTCGTGCCGGTCGCCGTCACGATCCTCTGGCTGTGGCTCAATCCGCGCCTGTTTCCGGCCCCCGGCCGCACGGATACGTGGAGCGCGAAGGCCACGTTCGGGGAGCGGGTCTGGCTGAACAGGAAGGCCGTGCCGATCCCGACCGATCACGCGCGCATGGCCCGGATCCTGTCGGGACTATCTGCCGCAGGCTTCGCCGTTGCCCTTGCCGGCGCGGTCCTGAATGACCTTCTCATGACCGTTTCCGGCGGCATCGCGACGTGGCTTTCGAAGATGTGGTTCTGCGACCGCATGGTCTGGCTCTATGACGACATGAAAGACAAGCATCAGCCGTATGCCGCCTGGCTCCGCCCGGCTCAGAAAGAGGCCCGATGACCGTTCACACCACCTCTCCTCAGTTCAAGAAGAACGCCGCACAGGCGCTCGGCGACGCCCAGCTCCAGAAGGCGCTCGGCAACGTGAAGCAGGGCTTCATCGACAAGCGGGTCAAGGCCGCCGAGAAGCTGCCCGAATTCGAGGCCCTGCGGGACTCCGCGAGGGACATCAAGGACCACACGCTCCGGCACCTCGACCTCTACCTCGAAACCTACGAGGACAAGGTGAAGGCGTCGGGCGGGCACGTGCATTTCGCCCGCAACGCCGAGGAGGCGCGCAGCATCATTCTCGGCATCTGCCGCGAGGCCGGCGCCCGGACGGTGACGAAGGGCAAGTCGATGATCTCCGAGGAGATCGGCATCAATCACCATCTCGAGGCACACGGCATCGTGCCGGTCGAGACGGATCTCGGCGAGTACATCATTCAGCTCCGCAACGAGCTGCCGAGCCACATCATCGCACCCGCGGTGCATCTCAACGCCACCCAGGTCGAGCAGGACTTCCGCCGCGTCCATACCCATCTCGACGCCAAGCGCGATCTCTCCGAGCCGGTGCAGCTGCTGACCGAGGCCCGCGCCGTGCTGCGCGAGCGCTTCCTCGCGGCGGATGTGGGCATCACGGGCGCGAACTTCCTCGTGGCGGAAACCGGCACCTCGGTCATCGTCACCAACGAGGGCAACGGCGACCTGACCCAGATCCTGCCGAAGACGCACATCGTGCTCGCCTCCATCGAGAAGCTCGTTCCGACGCTCGAGGACGTGAGCCAGATCCTGCGCGTCCTCGCCCGCTCGGCGACCGGCCAGGAGCTGTCGGTCTACACCACCTTCTCGACCGGTCCGCGCCGCCCCGGCGATGCGGACGGGCCGGAGAACTATCACGTGGTCATCCTCGACAACGGCCGCTCGTCGATGCTGGGCACCAGCTTCGAGGAGATGCTGCGCTGCATCCGCTGCGGCGCCTGCATGAATCACTGCCCCGTCTATCACGCGGTGGGCGGGCACGCTTACGGCTGGGTCTATCCCGGCCCCATGGGGGCGGTCCTGACCCCGACCCTGATCGGCGTCGACAAGGCCGGGCATCTGCCCAACGCCTCCACCTTCTGCGGACGCTGCGAGAGCGTCTGTCCTGTGCGCATTCCCCTGCCCAAGCTGATGCGTCACTGGCGCGAACGGGAATTCGAGCGGCACCTGAGCCCGGCGACCGTGCGCTCCGGCATCAAGACCTGGGGCTTCTTCGCCAAGCGCCCCGCCCTTTACCGGCTGGCGACCCGGGCGGCCATGGGCGCGCTCGGCCTCGCCGGACGCGGGAAGGGGCGCTTCGCCTGGCTTCCCCTGGCGAAGGGCTGGACGAAATACCGGGATTTCCCCGCACCGCAGGGCGAGACCTTCCAGGCCCGCTGGCGGCGCGAGCGCAAGGGACGAGCCGCATGAGCGCCCGCGACGACATCTTCGCCAATATCCGCCGGTCCCTCGGGGTCAAAGGCTCCGACACGATCCGGCGGCAAATGGTCACCGAGAGGCTGGAGCGCGCGCCGAAAGGCGTCATTCCCGAGCGCGGGCAGGTATCCGGCGACGAGCGGATCGCCCTGTTCAAGACCATGGTCGAAACCTCCCTCGCCACGGTGACGGAGGTCGCCTCGCCGGCGGAAGTGCCGCAATCCATCGCGCTCTTCCTGCGCAATCACAATCTGCCTGCGACCCTGCGCATGGGCGACGACCCGCGTCTCAGGGCCATGCCGTGGTCCGAGACCGCTCTCGAGATTGCCCACGGGCCGAGCGAAGGAAACGACCTCAACGCCGTCAGCCACGCTTTCGGCGGCATCGCCGAATCCGGCACCCTGGCGATGGTGTCGGGCCCCGAGAATCCCTCGACCCTCAACTTCCTGCCCGACAACCACATCATCGTGGTCTCCGCGAAGGACATCGCCCGGGACTACGAGTCGGTCTGGAACCGGGTGCGCTTCGCCTACGGCAAGGGCGGAATGCCGCGCACGGTGAACTGGATCACCGGCCCCTCCCGCTCCGGCGACATCGAGCAGACCCTGCTCCTCGGCGCCCACGGCCCGCGCCGTCTGCATGTGGTCGTGGTGAGGGACTGACATGGCCTTCGGCCCTCCCACAGCACGCACCATTCGCTGGTCGTCCTGGGAGGGGCTCGAAGATGGGCTCGAGCATGTGGACATCCGCCCCGAGGGGAGCGGGACCGTCGCCGCCGGCGTGATCGTCGGCGCGGAGGAGAGCGCCTGTTACGGTCTGACATATCGTCTCGTCATGGACGAGGCGTGGCGTATCCACGAGGCCCGTCTGGAGGCGACGACCGGCCCAAGTCTGCATCTGCAATCGGACGGCCAGGGCTCATGGCGCGCCGACGGACAGCCGCGCCCGGATCTTCACGGCTGCATCGACATCGACATCCAGGCCACGCCCCTGACCAACACGCTCCCGATCCGGCGGCTGAATCTTGACAAGGGTCAAAGCGCCATCGTGCGCGTGGCTTATATCTGGGTGCCGTCCCTGTCCGTCGAGGCGCAAGAACAGCGCTACACGGCTCTCGATCCGGGTGCTCAATACCGGTTCGAGAGCCTGGAGAGCGGCTTCCGAGCCGACCTCCCGGTGGATGGGGACGGCTTCGTGATGAACTACCCCCGCCTCTTCCGGCGTCTGAGCTGAGACACGCGGCCAACCGTGACAACTCGGCGCGGTTCACGGACTTGGCAAGCGACCCAATATCTGCGTTAAGTCATTGAAAGGAAACGTAGTTTTTAACTCTTCTAAACTAGCGCGCCATGATCGTCTGCTCCTGCAATGTGTTCTCCGACGGTGACGTGAAAGCCTGCCTCAAGCCGGGGCCGGATTGCCCGCGCACGCCCGCCCAGGTCTATCGCTGTCTGGGTTGCAGCCCCAATTGCGGTCGCTGCGTGCGGACGATCCGCTCGATCATGGACAAGGCCCTCGCCGATGCGGGAGCCGAGCCCATCGCGGCTTGCCAGCGCGGCTGCTGCCCCACGAGCCTGGAAAAAGCCGCCGCAGAGCCGACCCTTTGAAGAATGGATCTTCCTCCCTAGTTCATAAATCCTCTAAATAGCACGGCGCTCCCACAGGGGAGCCGCTTCGACGAGAGGATAGGATGAAGGGCGATCCGAAGGTTATCGACTATCTCAATCGTGGCCTGCGCAGTGAGCTGACGGCGGTCAATCAGTACTGGCTCCATTACCGGCTGCTGGACGATTGGGGCTATAAGGAGCTCGCCAAGACCTGGCGCAAGGAATCCATCGAAGAGATGCATCATGCGGATCGCTTCATCGAGCGCATCATCTTCCTGGAAGGCTTTGCCAATCTGCAGGTCCTCGATCCGCTGCGGATCGGCCAGAACATTCAGGAAATCCTGGAATGCGATCTCGCGGCCGAGCACGAAGCCCGCAACCTCTACGGTGAGGCGGCAGCCTACTGCGACAGCGTCGGCGACCGGGTGTCCAAGAACCTGTTCGAGGAGCTGATGGCGGACGAGGAAGGCCATATCGACTTCCTGGAAACCCAGCTCAACCTCGTCGAGCAGATCGGCGTCGAGCTTTATGCCCAGAAGCATATCGGCGGCCTCGACGACTAAGACCATTTTGCTATTCGCCGGGGATGCCGGAGTGTAACAGCGCTCCCGCCGCCCTGGCGTGAAGGCCTGTGTCGCGAAGCCGGCCGCCTCCGGCCCATGCCTTTGCATTCCACGCCGGCCCGGAGCGGCACGAAAGACGGATTTCCGCTCGATCCTATCCGCTCCTCTCCGATCTCTGCCGGCGTCGGGTCAGGCGGTCTGCGCCCATTTGGCCGGCTCGTCCATGGTCGCGATCGGCAGCGTCACGATACGCAGCTCCAAATCGTCCGGGTCCGTGCGGATCGAGAAGCCGAGGCTGCGGCACATGTCGAGCATGGTCGAGTTCTCGCGCAGCACCTGCCCCTCGATCTCGCGCAAGCCCTCCACCTTCGCCCATTCGATCATGAGCTTCATCAGCTCCCAGCCGAGGCCGAGTCCCTTCAGGTCGGAGCGTAGGAGAATGCCGTATTCCCCGGTCTCGTGATTGGCATCCGCATGGACGCGGACGGCGCCCATCATCTCGCCGCTGTCGCGGTCGAAGGCCACGAAGGCGATGGCGCGGGCGTAGTCGAGCTGGGTGAGGCGGGCCAGGAAGGTGTGGCTGAAGTCGCGCACGGGCGCGAAGAAGCGCAGGCGCAGGTCCTCGGGCGTGATGCGCTCGAAAAAGCGGCGGAACTCCTCCTCGTCCTCCGGCCGGACCGGGCGCACGAAAGCCTCGCGGCCGTTGCGCAGGGCGATGACGCGCTCCCACTCCTTCGGGTAAGGCCGCACGGCGAACCGGGGATGCCCCCTGCCCTTGCGGGCTTCGGCCGAGACCGGCGCCACCGCCACGCGGGCATCGACCGCGATGACCCCCGTATGGTCCGCCAGGAGAGGGTTGATGTCGAGCTCGCGCACCTCCGGCAGATCGGCGGCGAGCTGCGCCAGCTTCACCAGGACCAGGGCGATGGCCCGCTCGTCGGCGGCGGGTACGTCCCGATAGGCCTTCAGGATGCGGGAGACGCGGGTGCGGTGAATGAGATCGTCCGCCAGCTTGAGGTCGAGGGGCGGAAGGGCGAGCGCCTTGTCGTTGATGACCTCCACCGCCGTGCCGCCGCGCCCGAACAGGATGACGGGCCCGAAGGACGGATCGTCGGCGATGCCCATGATCAGCTCGCGCGCCTTGGTGCGCCGGATCATGGGCTGGATGGTCACGCCGGTGATGGCGGCGTCCGGCTTCAGCCGCGCCGCCCGCTCGAAGATGTCCGCGGCAGCCTTCCGGACCGCCTCCTCCGTCGTCAGGTCGAGCTTCACGCCCCCAATGTCGGATTTGTGCACGATGTCCGGGGACAGGATCTTGACCGCCACGGTCCCGCCCTCGGCCAGGATGGGCTGCGCCGCCCTGGCGGCCTCTTCCGGCGTCTTGGCCAGGATCACGGGCGCCGTGGGGATGTCGTAGGCCCGCAGGAGCGCATTGACCTCGAGGGGATCGAGCCAGCGCCGGTTCTGCGCCAGGACGCCCTCGACGATCCGCTGGGCGCCGGCCGCATCCGGCGCGAAGTCGTGCGGGAGACTGTCGGGCGTCTCCATCAACTCGTTCTGCGCCTCGCGATAGCGCACGAGCTGCAGGAACCCGCGAACCGCATCGGCCTCGGTGGAGAAATGCGGAATGCGAACCTCCTCGAAGACGCGGGCGGAATCCGGGTCCTCGCCGATCCAGGCGGCGAAGACGGGCTTCTGGCGAAACCCTTTCGCGCGATCCCGCCGGACCACATCCGCCACGGCCTTGGCCGCTTCCGCCGCGCCGGTGACCGCCGTCGGGACGTTCAGGATGAGGACGGCATCGTTCTCCTGATCGGCAAGAAGTGCCTCCAAGGCCCCCGAATAGCGGGCGGGATCGGCATCGCCGATGATGTCGACCGGGTTCGCATGGGACCAGGTGGGCGGCAGAATGGCATCGAGACGAGCGAGGGTCTCGTCCGAGATGGTCGCGAGGGTACCGCCGAGATCGATGAGCCGGTCGACGGCGAGAACCCCGACGCCGCCGCCATTGGTGAGGATGGCGAGGCGCTTGCCCGGAAAAGGCTTCTGCCGGCCGAGGGTCTCGGCCGCCGCGAAGAGCTGGTCGAGGTCGAGCACGCGCAGCAGGCCGGCGCGGCGGAACGCGGCATCGTAGACCGCGTCCGATCCGGCAAGCGCGCCGGTATGGGTCGCGGCGGCCTTGGCGCCCTGCGCGTGGCGCCCGGCCTTGATCACCACCACCGGCTTGGTGCGGGCCGCGGCACGGGCCGCCGACATGAACTTGCGCGCATTGTCGATGGACTCGATGTAGAGGAGGATCGCCCTCGTTCCGCCGTCCGAGGAGAAGAAGTCCAGGCAGTCGCTGAAGTCCACATCGACCTTGTCGCCGAGGGACACGATGGCCGAGAACCCCACCTGGCGATGGGCGGCCCATTCCACGAGACCGGCCGCCACCGCCCCCGACTGCGAGACGAGCGCCAGATCGCCGGGCTTCGCACCGCGAACCGCGAAACTGGCGTTCAACTTGGCTCGCGGCGCGATCACGCCGATGCAGTTGGGGCCCACGATGCGCAGGCCGTGACGCCGCGCCGCAAGACGGGCCTTGTCGGCCAGCGATCCCTCTCCGTATCCGAGCCCGGCCGTCGCGATGATCGCCGCAGCGACGCCCGCCCGCCCCGCATCCTCGATCACGTCCAGCACGTTGCGCGGCGGCACGGAGACGATGACGAGGTCCGGGACCTCCGGCAGGTCGTCCAGCGAAGCGTAGCAACGCCTGCCCTCGATCTCGCGGTGATGCGGATTGACCGGGTAGAGCGCCCCTTCGAAACCGCCCTCCACCAGGTTGTGCAGGAAAGTCAGGCCGAGGGAGCCGTGCCGGGGGCTGACTCCGACCACGGCGACGGAACGCGGCGCGAAGAGCTTGTCGAGGCGATAGGTGGACATGACGATCCTTCGTCTCGGGAGGGTGAGAGCGGTTGAAGCAACCTAACGCCAAACCGGCAGGGATCAATCGTCGACCCACCGATAGCGGGCGTCCGGCACCCGCTCCTCGTTCGCCGAGCCGTCCGTCAGTTCCGCGAGCCTGAACCCGCGTCGCTCGTAGAACCGGCGCGCCTGTCCGTTGGCCTGGAAGGTCCAGAGATCGAGCTGCCGACGGCCCTCCTTGGCCCGGACCAGAAGCGCGGAGCCGATGCCGCGGCCGTGCCGAGACGGCGACACGTAGAGGTGGTCGAGCCAGCCCTCTCTCACGGCCGCGAAGCCGGCCAGTTCCGCCTCGCTCTCCGCCAGCCACACCTCGGCGGCCGGAAAGACCCGGTTCCGGAAGAACGCCAGGTCCTCCTCGGGCGTATGCAGGTCCGGCAGATAGGGAAGGCTCGTCCTGCGCACGTGGCGGTGCAGCCTTGCGACGCTCTCCATGTCGGAGAGGCTTCCTCGGCGCAGCCGGACGTCCGGGGTCACTCCGCCAGCACCCGCGTCGGCGGGAAGATGACCTCGACGAGGGTGCCCTCGTTGGGTTGGCTCGAAATCTGCAGCGAGCCGCGGTTCGCCTCGACCAGGGCCTTGGTGAGCGGCAGGCCCAGACCCGTGCCGCCGCGCTTGCGCGCCGTGGCGAGCTGACGGAACGGCTCCAGCGCGGCCTCCACCTCGGTCTCGCTCATGCCGATCCCCGTATCGCGCACCCGGAAGGCAACCTCGCCCCGGTCGGTCACCGCCGTCGAGACGATCACCTGCCCGCCCGCATCGGTGAACTTGATGGCGTTCGAGACGAGGTTCAGCACGATCTGGCGCACGGAGCGCTCGTCGGCGACGACCGGCGGCAGCTTCGTGGCGAAGCTCGTGCGCATGACGATCCGGTCACGGGAAGCCTGGGGCTGGAGCAGGGTGAAGCAGGCGGAAACGAGATCGTTCAGGTTGACGCTCGTGAAGGACAGCTCCAGCCGCCCGGCCTCCACCTTCGCGAGATCGAGCAGGTCGTTGACCAGGCTGATGACGTGGGCGCCGGAGGCGTGGACGTCCTTCAGGTATTCCTTGTAGCGCTCGTTGCCGATGGGGCCGAAGCGCTCCTCCAGCATCACCTCGGCAAAGCCGATGATGGCGTTGAGCGGCGTGCGGATCTCGTGGCTGATCTTGGCCAGAAGGTCCGATTTCTGGGCGCTCGCCTCCTCCGCCGCGCGCTTGGCGTTGACGAGTTCGCCTTCCGCCTTCTTGAAGGCGGTGATGTCGCGCAGGACGGCGCAGAACTTGCGGTTCGGGCCTTCGCTCACGTGTCCCATCGTCATGAAGAGCGGGATCGTGCCGCCCTGGCGCACGCGCCCCAGAACCTCGCGCCCGTCGTTGAGCAGGCTCGCGACGCCGGGCGAGCGCAGCCCCTCGAGATAGTCGAGGGCGACGATGTGGCTTTCCGGCGAGAGCAGGACGGTGACGGCGTCCCCCACCACCTCGCGCTGATCGTAGCCGAAGAGCGCCTCGGCCGAGCGGTTGAGGGAGAGGATGCGGCCGGTCTCGTCGAGCACGATGACCCCGTCCGTTGCCGTGTCGAGGATCGATTCCAGCTCGTGCATGCGGCTTTCACGCTGCTGCAGGTCGAGCTCGACCAGGCGCAGGCGCTGGCCCGCATCGGCATCGGGAACCTTGCGGACGACCATGAGCTGCGCCGCCTCGCCGTTCCATTCCGCGGAGGAGAGACGCACGTCGACGGCAACGGTCTCGCCGTCCCGCTTCGACAGCGCCAGCGGAGCCTCGGGCTCCTCCTGCTCAAGAATATCGGGAGCACCGCGGAACAGACGCTCCAGACCTCCTGCCGCCACGATCTGCGCGGCATCCTCGTAGCCCGTCAGATCGAGCAGGAAGCGGTTGGCGAAAAGAATGCGCTCTTCCCCGTGCACCAGGATCCCGATCGGCAGCCGGTCGAGCAGGCGGTCGCCTGGAACGGGAGGAGCGGACGACGGAGCCGGGGCCTCGACAGCAGCCTCTGCCGGCTCGTCCTTCTGGGAAGGCGCAGGAGGCGCGTCGTCCTCGAAGCGTGCGCCCAGGGCGCGAGCGATCTCCCGGAAGGCATTCCGCTCGGCATGGGACAGACTGGACTGGGCAAGGCTCGGCTGCTGCGAAACGGCGGGAGCCGCCTCTTCACCGGCGACCTCCGCCTGGGGCTCGGCCTCCGGCTTTCCGTTGGACAGCGCCTCGGCGACCCGGTCGCGCAGATGGGCGAACCAGCCTTCCTCCTCCTCGGCAGGCGCCTCGGCGACAGGTGCCTCCTGCGCCCCCTCTGACGCCTCGGGGGCGGACCGTTCGGGCTCGCGGGCCTGCTCCTCCCCGGCCTGTCCGGTCGGCAGGCTGCGTGCCGCCTCGCGAACGGAATCCATGCGCAGGAGACCAAAACCCCTGAACCCGACGAGTTCGCGCCCCTCCCCGAAGATCGGCATTCCGGCCCAGTCCACGGGAACCTGACCGGACGAATTGTCCATGGTCCACAGGATGGTGCGGCCGCTCCAGGTCTCGCGCCGGGCGAACAGGGACGCCACGATCCCGTCCGGATCCTCGACGACCGACCGGGAGACCTCGTCCCAGCTTCGGCCCACGATGTCTGCCGCCATCGGTCCTACGGCCTCGCCCAGCTGCGGCGAAACAAGGGTAAAGCGGGTCTGCGGATCGGCCTGCCACACGAAGCGGATCGTCCCCTGCGGCGTCGGCGGAGGAGCGGAGGGTTCCGCAGGCGCTTCGCTCCGAACCTCGGCACTCTCCGGAACCGCAGCCGGAATGTGCGGGCGGGGCGGCTCGACGCCTTTGGGAACGGGCCCGAGAATGAGGGTGACGAGAACGGGCTCGCCCGGCCCGGCCTCGGCGAGACGGCAGGCGCATTGGACCGGAAGCCAGGGACGGGCCGGGTCGAACCGCAGACGCTCCAGACGCGCACCCTCGCGGGGAGCAAGGCCGCCCGCAAGCGCCTTCAGGCGCTCCTTCGCCCGCATATGGGGCAATATGTTGCCGGCCTCGTCGGCAAAGGCCCATCGCAGGCCCTCGGCGGCCCGGGATGCCCAGAGGAGCCTGTCCGCGGACGGATTCCACACGAGCACGCCGGCTCCGGGCTCGGACAATTTCGTCAGAGCCGGGTCCGCGGCGAGCCGCGCGATCATCGCTTCATATTGGTTCTGAGCATCCGTCATGAACGGTCTCGACCTAATCTTTCCTGCAGGGCACCCACTACACGGGTTCTAGACCAATATCGCCAAAGAGATTCCTCTGGCGGAACTCCTAAACGCTTTTACTTCGTGGTAACCTTAATTGGTAGGCGTTGAGTTGGTAGGCCTTGAGTTGATTTTGCAGTGCACAATGTGATATTGCACTGCACAAGACCCCAAACAGGAGTGATCAATGGCGACGAACCAGACCCCGGGCTATGAAATTCCGGCCGAGATGCGCGACTTCGCGGAAAAGAGCGTCGAGCAGGCCCGCAAGGCGATCGACGGTTTCATGGGCGCGGCCCAGAAGACGGTAGACACGTTCGAAGGCTCGGCGAACACGGTTCAGAGCAGTGCCAAGGATGTCACCCGCAAGACCTTCTCCTACGCGGAGCAGAACATCGCGGCCGCCTTCGACCTCGCCCAGAAGATGGTGCGTGCCAAGGACGTGCAGGAGGCCATGCAGTACCAGGCCGAGTACGTGCGCTCCCAGTTCGAGGCCATGCAGGCCCAGATGAAGGAGTTCGGCTCGATGGCGCAATCGACCATGAAGCAGCCCACCTCGAAGAAGTGACGTCCGATCCGAAACCTTCCTGAGGAGGCCCAGGATGGCCGAAGTTAAGAAGGCGCGTACCAAAGAGACCAGGGCGAGCAGCAAGCGCGTTCAAAAGGCTGCCCCCACCCTCGCGGCGGATGTGATGGCCGAAGAGCCGGTGACTGCGGAGCTCCCTCTGCAGCCGGTCGCCCCGGCAATCGTGGAAACCCCGAAGCTGCAGCCCCTGCCGGGGCCGCGGCCCGATGCCCTGCGCCTGGTGATGAGCGAAGCGGTGAACGCCACGGCGCGCGGCGCCCTGGAAGTGCACGACAAGATCATCGATGCCCTGCAGGCGCAGAGCAACGCCGCCTTCGAGGTGTGGAAGACCTCCCTCGAGGCTCCTCATCTGTCGGAGGCGATCCGCGTTCAGACGAACGGGGCTCGCCGGGCCTACGAGACCGCTTCCGCACAATGGAGCGACATCGCCGCGACCACGGCCAACTGGTTCCACAAGAGCCTGGAGCCCTTTCACGCGGCCCTGCATCGCCGGGACCGCTGACGCCTGCCTACCGAAAGCAGGCATTCTGCGATAAGGCTTGGCCATGACAGGCCAAGCCCCCTCCCCCGTTCCCGCCGTCATCGCCGTCGTCGTCCATGAGGGACAAACGCTCCTGGTGCGGCGCGCCAATCCGCCCGATGCCGGATTGTGGGGCTTTCCCGGCGGCCGGATCGAGTATGGCGAGACCGTCCACGCTGCGGCGTTGCGGGAACTCGAAGAGGAAACCTCCGTCAAGGGCGAGGTGCAGGGTGTCATCACCACCCTGGACATCCTGGACCGGTCGGACGACGGGTCCCTACGCCATCACTTCATTCTCATCGCCGTCCAGTGCCGGTGGCTTTCGGGCCTTCCGACCGCCGGCGACGACGCCCTGGAGGCTCGCTGGTTCCGCATTGCGGATCTTCACCCGGACAGGATCGACATGAGCGCGGATGTCGATGCGATCGCTCGCCGTGCGGAAAGCCTCGTCCAACCGGCGGCGTCCTGAAGAGCGACACGAAATCGGCACTTCTCGTCGATGAGGAGACGAAGGGGCCCGCCTCAGCGGCAGGCCCAAGTTTTCTCTGTCTCTTGCGTTGGTCTGGAGGCCAGCCGCTGACGATCATCTGCACATGCGGATGCGCTGGCCGTCAACCTCGCCGCCATGGGCGTGGTTGATGAAGCGTAAACTTCACAAAGCATCAATCATAATCCGGCGAAGCAATCGCAACGATATTGCATTATACTTCGAAGTGCCTTTTATGGTCCGTACAGGCACTTGACGCCTCAAGACATTGAGTCCTCAACCACGGAAGACTAGTGATGCGTACCTCTCGTTTCGGACTGCTTGCCGCAACCGCCGCTCTCGCCATGGCCGCGACGGCCGCTCAGGCCGCGGACCTGCCGTCCCGCTACAGCCCCGCCCCCGCCTACAATGCCATGCCGGTCTTCACCTGGACCGGCTTCTATGTCGGCGCCAATGTCGGCTACGGCTGGAACACGGGCACCAGCCGCTACTACGATCCCGCCTTCGGATATGTGGGCAGCGGAAGGAGCGGCGGCTTCGTGGGTGGCGGCCAGGCCGGCTACAATTACCAGCTCGGCATGTTCGTCCTCGGCGCCGAGACCGACATCCAGTATGCCGCGGTCGGCAACAAGGGCGCCTCTTACGGCACCGTCTATTACAGCGGCAACTCGGACGGCTTCTTCGGCACCATCCGGGCCCGCATCGGCGTCGCCTTCGACCGCGCCCTGGTCTACGGAACCGGCGGCTTCGCTTACGGCGATGTCGGCGGGAATAGGGCTCACGACCCGGTGCTGGGTTATCACCGCGGCAACAGCACCAATGGCGGCTGGACCCTCGGTGGCGGCGTCGAATACGCCGTATCCAACAACATCTCGGCCAAGGTCGAAGGCCTGTACGTGAACCTCGATACGAAGAGCAACTACGCTTTGGGCGACCAGCACCACGACCGGCGCGACACGGAATTCGGCGTTCTTCGTGCAGGACTGAACTACAAGTTCAACTGATTAAACCGTCCGCTCGCATGTGCAGGGGCCCGGCGAAATGCCGGGCTCTTGTCTTTGCAACACCATTTCAGCTTGACCTTAAGGAAGTTTCAATATTTCAGCCATTCTAAGCCGATCTATATTTCAGCAAAAGCTACAATTTCACATCGCAAGATTTGTTCCTCGTTTGTTAGTCATCTAGCCTATAAATTTATTCTGCAATTATACAGTCTTATGGGGAACCAAAGCCCTCCCTTAAGAATTTCTGCCTCACCGAGCCTGCCTGTAGCCGGCTCTCTGCAGTAAAAGTATATTTCGAGGGCTCCCATGAAGTATTCACACACTATTGCTGCTGCCATTCTTGCAGCTGCGTCCGCCCCTACTTTCGCCAACGCACAGGTTTACAGGCCGGGGCAGCAGTGCCAACCGGCAGTTGCCGATGCTCACCTCTACCACAACTGCCGAATTCGGATCGTTCGCGGCAACGAGGTTTGCCGCTGCGCTCTTCTTCCCCAGGCTCTCCGCAACTCGAACCGCGCGGCCGACCGCGCCGTAACGGGTTCGGTCAATTCGCCGGGTCAGGTTCCGGGCGCTCCGGTCTCCCCGGTGCCCGGCCGCGGGATTGCCCCCGGAACGCCCACTGCGGGCGGCGCCCTCGGCGGCGGCGCGATTGGCGGCGGCTCCGTTCGGGGTCCGACAGGCGGCACCGTTTCCAACGGCTCCACCGGCGGACAGCCCTCGCGCAGCGCCGGAGGCGGTACGGTCGGAACCGGAACGGGCGGGACAGGATCGAACACCGACACGACGGGCAGCATCGGCGGCGGGACGACCGGCGGCGGGACGACCGGCGGCGGCGGGACCGGCACGGGCAGCGACACCGGCACGGGCAGCGACACCGGCACGGGTAACGGCGGCACCGGCGGGACTGGCGGGACTGGCGGGACTGGCGGCGGAACCGGTGGCACGGGCGGCGGCACCGGCGGTGCGGGCAATCCCGGCAACGACAAGGGCGTCGGCAATGCCGGCGAGAGCCCGAACGGCGGCGACTTCGGCGGCGGCTCCCGCGGCCGCAGCGATGCGGGCGACCGTGGCGGCAACGGACGAGGCGGCGGCCAGGGCAACCAGGGCGGCGGCCAAGGCAATCCCGGCGGCAGCCAGGGCAACAACGGCTTCGGCAATGGCGGCGGCGATGGCAGCCCCAACGGCAAGGACGATACCAACCGCTGACGCTCCTTAGCCACCTGATCGACGAGCCCCCGGCTGCTCCAGCCGGGGGTTTTCACATGGAAGAGGCGGCCGCCGCGGCCTCGTCGAAGGCACCCGATGAGCTACAGTTACAAGCCGGCCTCACCTCCGAAGAAAACCGTCGCGACCTATTAGCCATTTCCCGCGGTCTTCATTGAATGGTGACGAGATTTCTTTAAAAGAACGCCTGCATTGACCAAGCGATGAACTCCATGTTCCTCTGGGGCATAGTCGTTTAAAGCAGAGATATATATTACATATTCGAATGGATTGATGATCCACACCATCGGACATCGTTCGGGCGAAATATGTATTCTGGTATTGGTGAGAGCAGCGTGCATATTTCCGGCCGGACTTGGTTGTCCAAGCAACTTCGGCGTTCCCATAAGAAAAGCTCCGTTCGAGAGAGGAACTCCCTTCGGCCAGCCAATCCCCTCCACGGTCCCCGTACATCGAACCTCGGTGCTGCGGGGCGCCCGCGGCAGGGCCTGGACCTGCTCAAGGGACAGGGCGCCGACGAGTTGCTTCGCCACCTCTGGGCCGTCATGGAAGGAACGACCGACTGCGTCTTCTTTCTCGATCGCCAGTGGCGGTTCGTCTTCCTGAACGGGCGCGCCGCAGCGGAGCTTCGCGGCGGCAACGACCTCATCGGAGTCAACCTCTGGGATGCCTTTCCCGAAACCGCCGCAACGGTGTTCGGCGAGTTCTATCGAAAGGCGATGGCGGAGCGGTCCACCCAGGTCTTCGAAGCCTATTATCCGCCGCTCGAAACGTGGTTCGAGGTCCATGCGGTTCCCATCGACGACGGACTGACCGTCTTCTTCCGCAACATCAACGAGCGCGTCGCCGCGACCGAAGCGCTGCGGGAGCGGGAGCTCCAGCTCGAAACCGTCTTCGGCCAGACGATGGTGGGCATCATTCACCGACGCCTCGACGGGCGCGTCCTGATGGTCAATCAGCGCTGGTGCGATCTCGTCGGACGCACGAGGGAAGAGCTCGACAGCCTGCCGATCTTCGCCCCGACCTATCACGAGGACGCCTTGTGGAACGTCCCGCTCTTCGATCAGCATCTTCGAACGGGAGAGCCGTTCCAGGTCGAGAAGCGCTTCGTCCACCCCGACGGTTCGCTGGTCTGGGTCGCGGTCAACGTCTCCTTCGTCAAGAACGAGGCCGGCGAAGTGGTCTCGATGATCGCCGTGGCCGAAGACATCGGCGCGCGCAAGGCCGCGGAGGAAGAGATCCGCGAGAGCCGCAACCTGTTCCAGGTCGTCATCGACAGCGTGCAGGACCTGATCTTCGTCAAGGATCGCGAGGGGCGCTTCGTTCTCACGAACCGCCAGATGAGGGAAGCCTGCGGCCCCCTGGAGGGACAGCGGGTCGGCGATTGTTTCCCCCAGGAGCTCGCTGACGATTCCGACAGGACCGATCATCAGGTCCTGACATCCGGCAGCATCTCCATCGTCGAGGAGAAGGTGCCGATCCGCGGAGAGCTTCGCGCTTTCCAGACCGTGAAGGTGCCGTGGCGCCAGGATGGCGAGGTCATCGGGGTCATCGGCGTCTCGCGCGACCTGACCGAGCGGCTCGACGCGGAGCAGGAACTGCAGGAAAGCCGACGGCAGCTGACGACGCTGATCGACAACCTGCCCGGCCTCGTCTACCGCTCCGCTCTCGCGCCTCCCTGGCCGTTCAGCTTCATGAGCGAGGGCGCGGAAGCACTCACCGGCTACACGACGGCCGAGCTCATGCAGCGGGAATTCAGCTGGGCCGACGTCGTTCATGGCGACGATTGCAAGAGGCTGCAGAAGTCCATCGAGCAGGCGATCAGGGAGCGGCGCCCGTTCAACGAGGTCTATCGCATCATCACCCGCACGGGCGGCACCCGGTGGGTGATGGAGCGTGGGCAGTGCATCTACAATGCGGACGGCTCCCCCGCCTTCCTCGAAGGCTTCATCAGCGATGTCACGCAGCAGCGGCAGACCGAGGAGCGGCTGCGCTGGGTCGCCCATCACGATTCCCTCACGGGCGTGCCGAACAGGGCCCTGTTCCAGGAGCGCCTGGACGTCACCTTGAAGGAAGCCAAGCGGACCGGCCGAAAGGTCGGCCTGCTGCTCCTCGACCTCGACCATCTCAAGGAGGTCAACGACACCCTGGGCCACGATGCGGGCGATACCCTCCTGCAGGTGGCCGCCGAGCGTCTCAGCTCCTCGATCCGCAGCATCGACACCGTGGCCCGCAACGGCGGAGACGAGTTCGCAATCATCCTGCCGGAGATCGACTCCGAGCAGGATATCTGGACTCTCGTGAGGCCTGTCCTCGAGCGCCTGCAGGAGCCGTTCTCCTATGCCGGGCGAACCCTCGATTGCCGGGCCAGCATCGGTGCCAGCCTTTGCCCCGATCACGGGGACGATGCGACCGAGCTCCTGAAGCGGGCCGATGTGGCGCTTTACACGGCCAAGGCCGCAGGGCGCGGCAGGATCATGATCTTCAGGCCCGCCATGCAGAGCAAGGCCGAACTCCGGATGCAGATGCGGATCAACGCCCGAGAGGCCGTGAGAGAACGGCGCATCGAACCGTTCTACCAGCCGAAGGTGCTGCTGCGGTCCGGCGAGATCGCGGGCTTCGAAGCCCTCCTTCGCTGGCACAACCCGCTGACGGGGATCGAGACGCCGGCCTCGATCAAGGCCGCTTTCGACGACCCGCGACTCGCGGTGGCCATGGGCCAGCACATGCATGAGCTCGTGTTCGACGACATGCGCCGCTGGCTGGATGCCGGCATGGAGATCGGCCACGTGGCGATCAATGCCTCGGCTGCCGAATTCCGCGGGAACGACTTCGCCGAGGAGATCCTCGAGCGCCTGCGCGCGACGGGCATTCCCACCCGGTACCTGGAGCTGGAGGTGACGGAGACGGTCTTTCTCGGCCGCGGCGCCGAGCATGTGGGACAGGCCCTCCGGACGCTGAGCCTGGAAGGGGTGAGGATTGCCCTGGACGATTTCGGCACCGGGTATGCCTCCCTGTCCCACCTGAAGCAGTTCCCCGTCGACATCATCAAGATCGACAGATCCTTCGTCCAGGATCTGGCCGACAACCTCGACGACACCGCCATCCTGCAGGCGGTGCTCAACCTGGGCAGGGGGCTCGGCATCACGACGGTCGCCGAGGGCGTCGAAACCGAGCTTCAGGCCACCTATCTCCGCGCCCAAGGCTGCGACATCGGCCAAGGTTATCTTTTCGGGAAGGCCGTTCCCAGATCCGAAATCCCCAAGCTTTATTCGTCCTGGGAACCGCATCGGTGCTGCCGCTGAGAGAACAGCCTCAAGCAAGCCTGAAGGCTTAACTTCCTTTTCCCGGGGCTGGCGTCGCCGTTTTCTTTGCAGGCGGCGTCCAGCCAAGATTTACATTCGGGAAGCCTGCCGGCAGGCAGAGGATAAATTTTGATGCTTCTCCTGTTTGAAGAACAACTTCTTGACACAATGCGAGGAGAATGAAGCCAACCAAGAATCGGGGCAGAAAATCAGTATATAAAAGCAACAACCGAGACACATAGACTCGGACTATACTGATATAAAGTTTCACATAACAGTATATAAACGTTTCCGCTCCCAAATTCTGCGAAGGCGACACTGGAATACCGACCCCCCAGGGGCACGGCCCTCCCGCGTCTGGACAATACGAAGAACAATTCAGGATCGGACGGATCTATGCCTGCTGTTGTGACTTATAGCCCGACTGGCAACGCCTATATCGATGGTGTCCTGGGGGACCGGAAATGGGCGGTAAACAGCTTCACCTTCAGTTTTCCGACCAACGCGTCGTTCTATGGGAGCCCCTATAGCAGCAGCGGCGAGCCTACGAGCGGATTCGAGGCGTTCAATCCCACGCAGCAGGCGGCGACGCGCGAAGCCCTGAAGCTCTATGCCTCGGTCGCCAACCTGTCCTTCACGGAGATCGCCGAGACGGCAACCCAGCACGCGGATCTTCGCTTCGCCATGTCGGACAAGCCCGGCACGGCCTGGGCCTATTTTCCGTCGACGCACGCCACGGGAGGCGATGCCTGGTTCAACAATTCGAGCGGCCAGTACGACAACCCGCGGCTCGGCAACTACGCATACCTGACGGTGGTGCACGAGATCGGGCATGCGCTGGGTCTCGAACACGCCCACGAAGAATTCGTCATGCCGCAGGAACGTGACTCGATGGAGTACACGGTCATGAGCTATCGTTCCTATGTCGGCGCCTCGACGACGTCGGGATACGTCAACGAAGGCTGGGGCTATGCGCAGTCGCTGATGATGTACGACATCGCGGCCCTGCAGCACATGTACGGCGCGAACTATTCCACCAACAGCGGCAACACCACCTATTCCTGGAGCCCGACCACGGGCGAGATGTCCGTCAACGGGACCGGCCAGGGAGCGCCGGGCGGCAACCGCATCTTCCAGACGGTGTGGGACGGCGGCGGCACGGATACCTACGACTTCTCGCAATATTCCGGCGCCCTGAAGGTCGACCTTCAGCCGGGAGGGTGGACGACCACGTCGACGACCCAGCTTGCGAAGCTTCACTACAACGGCTCGAAGATTGCCGCCGGCAACATTGCCAACGCGCTGCTCTACAAGGGTGACGGCCGATCCCTCATCGAGAACGCGATCGGAGGCAGCGGCAGCGATACGCTGATCGGCAATCAGGCGGCGAACGTGCTCAAGGGCGGCAGCGGTGCCGACAGCCTGACCGGCGGCATCGGGAACGACACGCTGGACGGCGGCGCCGGAATCGATACGGCCGTGTATGGAGGTCAACGCTCGCAGTATGCGGTCCAGAAGCTCTCCGACGGATCGCTCGAAATCGCGGATCTTCGCGGCGGCTCGCCGGACGGACGGGACATCGTCTGGAATATCGAATGGATCCAGTTCGTCGACCGCATCTACTCCGCCGCCGAGCTGACGCCCACCACGACGGTTCCGGTCACGACCACCACCGATCCCGTCGTCACGCCCACCACGACCGATACGGTGGTTACGACCGTGTCGGACACGACCGTCACGACGACGACGGCCCCCACTCCGCTGACGCCGCCGATCGTGACTCTGCAGGACATCAGCATCTCGGGCGACTCCGCGGGCAACCGGCTTTACGGAGCCGGAGGCAACGACTCGCTGTATGGCCTCGGCGGCAACGACGTGCTCCATGGTGCGGCCGGTGCGGACAGGCTGAGCGGCGGAACCGGCAAGGATACCGCCAGCTATTCGGGCGCCGGCGGCGGCCTGGTGGCGGATCTTCTGTACCCGTCGCGCAACACGGGCGATGCGCAAGGCGACATCTATGTCAGCATCGAGAACCTCACCGGCAGCGCCCATGCGGATTCCCTGCGCGGCAGCAAGGGGTCGAACGTGATCAGGGGCGGAGCCGGCAACGACACGCTCATCGGAAGAGCGGGCAACGACACCCTCGATGGCGGGTCGGGCGACGACGTGCTCCAAGGGCAGACGGGCCGGGATGTTCTCGTGGGGCGCGGCGGGCGCGACAAGTTCGTCTTCAAGTCCGTCAGCGAGTCCCGCGGCTCCTCCACGGATGTGATCAAGGACTTCACGCGTGGAAGCGACAAGATCGACCTGCGCGCGATAGACGCCAACAGCACCAAGGGCGGCAATCAGGCCTTCAGCTTCATCGGAAAATCCGCCTTCACCGGGAAAGCCGGGGAGCTGCGCTTCTATGACGGCAAGCTGTCGGCGGACATCAATGGCGACACGATCATAGACTTCCAGGTGAAGGTGTCGGGGCTCACCAAGCTGTCCAAGGGCGACTTCTATCTCTGAGCCGCGCGGACGCGGGAAGCGGAAGCAAGGCGCTGAGTTGCGCCTTGCTTCAATGGCTCAGCACCGGCTGGGCATGCCGGATGGATTGACGCTGTTCGGATTCTTGCCGCCTGTCGGAAGGCAGGGGCTCTTGCCGGTGGCGCCGGCCTCCACGGCAGCTTCAGGCGTGGGATCGATGGTCCCGGGCGGGTTGCCGGGCGGGTTCACCGCAGGGGAGCCGACGGCTCCTGTGGCATTCGGCCCCGCGCGCTCGCGGACCGGGAATTTCCCGGTGCCGGCGGCACCGGTATCGACACTCGGGCTGGCGCCCGGCGCGGCTCCGGTTTGAGCGAGAGCGCCCCCGGCTGCTCCTCCGACGGACAGAGCCGTCGCCAGAGCCAGGACGTGCAATCGGTTCAGAAACATCGCGAACTCCGCTTTCTTCGATCAGGACATGGTGTGCGCCTGTCTACTCTCCGACAGAACTTATGTTTCAGCTTGGCTTCAGGAATTCGCCGCTCGGCAGCCCGGAACTCTTCCCCATGCTGCGACGGGCCCTGCCCTTTTCCCCGACTTCGCTTGCAAACGAACCGTTCCGTAACCATCTGAGTCAGAACCCGGTCGCGGTCTTACGCTTGACCGGAACTGGCCACGAGCTGGGACGACGACGCCGGATCGACGGCATCCCATAGCGCGGCCGTTGGCGCATTTAGCCTTTGCCTCACACCGAGCTTGAACCGATGACCCATATCAGGATCGCGGAGCCGTCTCCGCATTACAGGACTGCGCTTCTCGAAGCCCGCGCTCGCCAGTGCCGCTTCATCGTTTCCGAAGAAGTTCGGGATGCGGTCTGCTGCGGCGCGCCGACTTCCGAAACGTCGAGCTGGTGCGACTGGCATCGCCAGCTCGTCTACACGCCGCGCACCGAGCGCGACAGGCGCCGGGCCGCCTGAGGAGCTCGGCCATTCAGTCCGGCCCATCGGAAAACATGCCGTCGGCTCCGGGTTTTCGGAGCCGGCGCGCTTTTGCATGGGCACGGGCCAGCTCCGCCGGAGGCTGCTGATCCGGCGCCCGCCCCGAGAACCGGGTGCGCATCCGCGAGTTTCCACTGAGCCCTTCCGGAAACCGACTGACACAGGCTGGCGATGAATACCCTAATCTATGGCGAACATGACGAGAGGACGATCCGTCAGCTCGATCGCTGCATGCAGGTCGGCAGCGCAGCGAAGGGTGTTCTCTGTGCCGACGGCCATCTCGGCTATGCCCATCCGATCGGCGGAGTCGTCGCCTACGAGGAGCACATCTCCATCAGCGGTGTCGGGTTCGATATCGCGTGCGGGAACATGGCCGTGCGGCTCGATACCCGTTACGAGGACATCGCTTCGCAGAAAGCCGCCATCCTGTCCGATATCGGGCGGACGATCAGCTTCGGCATCGGCCAGAAGAATGCCGTCGCGGTGGATCACGAGCTGTTCGAGTCGCCGCTGTGGGACGAGGCAGGCGTGCGCGACCTCAAGAAGATGGCCTCGCAGCAGCTCGGAACGGTCGGGTCCGGCAACCATTATGTCGACCTTTTCGAGGACGAGGAGGGCTTCGTCTGGATCGGGGTGCATTTCGGCTCGCGCGGACTCGGCCACAAGATCACGACCAAGCACCTGGCCCTCGTGGGCGCCAAGGACGGAATGGAGGTCGATCCCGCCATCGTCCACCAGGACAGCGAGGTGGGGCGCAGCTACATCGCCGGCGTGAAGCTCGGCGGCCTCTACGCCTATGCCGGGCGGGAATGGGTGGTCGAGCGCGTCCGACAGATCATCGGCGGGAGGATCACCGATTCGGTGCACAACCATCACAACTTCGCCTGGCGCGAGAAGCACGGGGACCGGGAATACTGGGTGGTGCGCAAGGGCGCGACGCCCGCTTTTCCGGATCAGCGCGGCTTCGTGGGCGGATCCATGGGCGACAACGCCGTGATCCTTCGCGGCGTGGACAACGCGGAAAGCGCCGACAGCCTCTACTCCACCGTTCACGGCGCCGGACGCCTTCATGGAAGGATGGAGGCCAAGGGCAAGAAGAACAAGGCGGGGGAGTGGACCCGCCCGCCCCTCTTCACCCGCCGGCAGATGGACGAGTGGCTGCGGGAGAAAGGAATTCTCCTGCGCGGCGGCGACGTGGACGAGAGCCCGATGGTCTATCGCCGTCTGCCCGAGGTGCTCGAGCATCACAGGAACACGATCCGCATCGAGCACACGCTGCGGCCGTTTGCGGTTGCCATGGCAGGCGCCGGAGAGTTTGATCCCTACAAGGACTGAGCCCTGCCGCCGCCAAAGGAGAGATTGTGGAATGAGCGACTGGATTTCTTACGACCGGTGGGAGGAATGCGTCCGTCTCGAGCGGCCGGGCTACGTGTTCGAGGTCACGAACGAAGAGGGACAGAGCCTCTTCACGCCCTGCGCCATCCCGCTCCAGCTTCCCTTCGACTGGACATCGCCTCCCACGCGCTTCCGCCTGGTCGCCGAGGCTCCGCCGCGCCGTTCCTCTCCGATTCCGGCTCCCGAGAAACCGCGCTGAACGATATCACGGCCGGGAAGCCACCTCCTCCTGGGCGCGTTGGCTCCGCGCGCTGCTGCCGGGCTCCACACCCCGCGCCGAGCACCAGGCGGCGAAATCCTCCGGCGTGATCGGCACGCGCACGACCTCCAACCCCGCCTCCTGAGCCACGCGCTCGTTGTTCTGGGCTGCCATGAACCATTGGTCGTAGGACGGCGCCAGATTGTGCGGGTCGCTCATCATGGCGCGGATACGAGGGTAGTCCTCGCGGCTGTACCACGGCAGGCCGATCCTGCGGCGAGGGGAATCAGTCATCGATCGTCGCTTCCGTCTCATGTTCCGAGGAACGGTAGCTAAGGCGCGTCGGCGCGAGGACCATGGGAGAACAGGAGGGAGCCGGCCCCGCACGACCGAAAGAACCCCGCTTTAAGGCATCTGCAAGGATCTTGGGATCACAGTCACCCGTCTTAGTAAGGAGTACCGTGAGATGGAAGACTGGCAGGGACGGACGCGCGAACCCATCACCGAGGAGCGTCTCGAGAAGGCCTTGGGGGTCCTGGCCGACATCGTGAGGGAGCACGGAGAGGCTTTCGCCCCCCTCCTGGAGACCATGGAGCAGGAACTCGCCACGTTCCGCCGCATCCATGAGGCCGTCGGCGAGAAGGCGAAGCAGCACCATCCGAAGATCGCCGACAAGGCAGCCTGAGCGGACGGCCCGCCGCGCCGGTATCAGGGCCTCGATATCCATGCAGGCTCTTCGCGCCTCGGATGCGCGGAGAGCCGAAACAACCCCGGCCGTTCGTGCCTGCCGCGCTCAATGCCCGGGCAGTACGAGCACCTTGGGACTGTTCGGCAAGCTCGCGCGCGACAGCGTGATCGCGGGCCTGTCGCTGAACTCGACCGCGAAATGCTCCCGCGCCGAAGCCAGGAAGCGGTTGAGCGTGGAAGACCCGAAGAAGTGCATCGGGATCATGAGCGGCGCGTTGATCGCCCGCAGGACTTCCATCATGTCGAACGTTTCGAGCGTGTAGCCTCCATCCACCGGCACCAGAAGAACATCGATGCGCCCGAGCTTCTGCAGGTGTTCAGGGCTCAAGGTGTGATGCAGGTGCCCCAGATGGGCGATGCACAATTGGGTGGTCTCGAACACGAAGATCGAGTTCCCGCCGTACTCAGTTTCCCGGCCATAGCTGCGGATGTTGGTCGAGACGTTCCGGATCCGCACATCCTCCACCGTCAGATCGTGCCGGGCTGGACCGCCTTGTGGGTTCCAGCCTCTCAGAACGTGCTTGATGGCAGGATCGGGACGGTGGCTGAAATGGGTGGAATGGGCCTTGTTCATCGTCGCCACGTCGGGCGCGCTCGCAGGCCTGGTGCCGTCGCTGTAATCGGTTGCGATCCGTACGCCCTTCGGCGTCTCGATGAGGAAGGTCGCATGTCCCAGGAAGGTGAGGCCGACCTCGTCCTCCCTCAGGGCCGCAAGAGAGAAGAGGCTTTCTTTCGAGGCGATGAGGCCCGGGCACCCCTCCGGCTCGGCTGCCGCGGCGGGCTGGGCCATCCCCCAGCCCATGAGGACGGCCACCGAGCAAGCGATTCGCAGCAAGTTCATCATGCGTGCCTCCACCGTCCCGCTAGGGAAAGACACAATGGAGCGAAACGCAAGCCGAGGCCGCCGCACGATATCTTGAACGACCGGCTCGCGTGGGCGGGTACAGGCTCCGGAGAGTTCTGGGACCTGGCGTATCCGGGCCCAGATGGGCCGGTTCAGGTCTCTTTCGCCTCCGTCGGGCCTCCGGGAATGCCCAGGTCGGGGTGCCTTTCGACCAGCTTCTCCCGGTCCTCGGCAAGAGCCTCCCAGGTTCTCGCCATCTCCAGGAGCTGTTCGCGCTGCGGTCCCTCGGGAACCTGCCTGGCGAGGATGCGACATTCCTCTGCGTGCTGCCGATACTCGGATGCCTTCTTCACGCCCTGCCTCCTCACACCCCTCGATAGGAAAAAGCGTTCACGCCGCCACTGGTAGTCCCCGCCCCCTGTCACCGCAAGGCTTCGAGCCGCAGCGCCTGTCGAAAAGTACGGCCCGCGAACAGGCACGACACCACAACCCGTTTCCGCTGGGTCACGCTTTGACCATCTTTTTGGTCACCTTGGCCCTCGAGGGCCAAACCTCAGCCATTATCTCTCGAAGCTGAAGGAGTTGCTTATGACTCAGACGCACGCGCGAAAGGCATCAAACCTCAACCGCGTTCTCGTCTCCACCCTAGCCTTGGCTGCAATCGGAGGCTGGGGGATGTTTGCTCATACTAGTCAGGCATCCTCGGAAACGGAGCGGCAGCTGCGCGGTCAGCTTGCATCTTTCCAGGATCAACAAGTGCAAGCGCGATCGGAGCATCAGAAGGCTCAAGCCGCGTCGACGGCGGAGCTGACCCAGCTGCGAGAGCAGCTTTCCTCGACACGCGAGGAGCTCACCCGTCTCTCCGAGAACCACAAGAAGATCCAGCAGGAGCTGACCGAAGCGCAAGCCCAGCTGAAAGCGTCGGAGGAGGCTCGGAGCCGCCCTCAGGCGGCGATGCCCGCGGCCCTGCTCGCGGTGACTCCGAGACCCGCGCCTCGTGACATCGTCGCGGCGCAGAAGGCCCTGACCGAGTTGGGATACGGTCCGCTCGAAGCGGATGGGGTCGTCGGCCCCGGCACCCGCGAGGCCATCGAAAAGTACCAGCGCGAAACCGGCCTGACCGTCACCGGCGCCCTCCATGCCGAAACCCTCCAGGCGCTCCTCGCCCCGGCCTCCCAAGTGGCCGCGCAATAAGCGGCCGAAGCGGCAGAAATGCCGCTTCACCCCTCGCCGGGCGCCATCGGCCGCGGACGTCCATCACACCGTATGAAGGCTTATCTAGTGGAGTTCGGTGGAAGGACGCGGAGCGGCACCAATCATCTCAACGACTATTGAGCGTTGATGATCTCCTTGGCAGCTTGGACGGCATTCTCAAGTGCTTTGGCGCGGAGACTTGCCAACTCTTGGGCAGGGTCCTCCAGGAACTTCGCCCGCGCTGCATTCTCGATTTCTGGACGGCAGACATCGAGCATCAGTGAGATCAGCTTCTCTTGGTCCACCAACTTGCCCTCTCGGATCGAGCTGGCAGTTCTGAGACACTCTTCAGGTGTCGCTATACCACCGAGGCGCGCAGCTCGATCCTGGGACGCGGGTGACGCAGCAGGGGCCGAGGCGCGCGAGGCTGCCCGCACCTGAACCGCGCTTGTGACGACATTTCTTTGAATGACGCCTCGCAACTCCTCCCTAAGGCCTGTGCCGTTTCCACCTTCGAGACGAACCAATGCCATTGCGGCATCGAGGGCGGCTTGGACTTCGCGATTGCAGATAGTCATGGCTGCTGTGGCCAAGATCTCGGCCGTCTCGGAAGATGCAACGAGTCCCTCAAGTTCTTTTTTGGTGCAGGCATACATCCTATCCCGAAGCAGGTCTCTCGTGCGGCTGGCCTCATCGATCTGTTGTCTGCCGAGAGCTTGAGCCTGCGCCAACTCTGCCGTGCGCCGAGCCAAGGCGTCTTTGAGACGTGTCCCTACTGCTCGCGGTAGATCATCCAAGTACGGCCCCTTAAAGAAGACGGATCCGGTGCCTACCCCATAAATCTGGTCATGGGCGCTGATCATCTTGTGTACGGCCGCCTCGCAGAGGTTTCCAGCCGCAGCAAGGGCATCATACCACTTCCCCTCCCTTGCCATATCGAGTGCTGCCGTGTTGGCTGAAATCGTCCGAGCAAAACAATCAGTAGCAGCGCGAATGTAAGGCAGATGGATTCTGCGCTTCTGAGCCTCGGTCAGCTCCTGGGCACTTGCTGCGCTAGCAATCAGCGATAGAAGCCCCACGAAAATCGCAGCAAATCTCATGACGAGGACACTTTTCTGAGGCCAGCTTTCACAGCTTTTCAGCGCATTTTAGTTGCAAGAATATATACTGGAACTGTGGTCTACCGGAAGGGGAATAGCGTTCTTACAGCGTGATAATTCCTAGAATGCCCATCGTTCGAGGCTCTCAGGAGCCAACGGTAAGATTGGCTGCTCATTGACAATGCAGCAGACTAAAAGCCCTTAACGCGTGTGAGCCGAATGGCGGGGCACATACACTGCTGGGAAGCAAGGTAACTTCCAAAATTATTAGAAGCGGTAATCGCTAGGAGGCACCAAAGCGTATTTCAGCTGCCTCGCCTCCCAACCGAACTTACCGGGAGGCCTCGAACCTGCGAGGGTTAAGTGCTTGATTTGAATGGTACAGCCGCCCCGGCTCGAACGGGGGACCCCCAGATCCACAATCTGGTGCTCTAACCAACTGAGCTACGGCTGCACTCGGGGCTGGGTGTAATCGGGTCGGCGGCTAATTTCAAGACTTCTTTGACGTCGCAGTGACGCAAAAGAGAACGGCGGGCTTTGGGCCCGCCGTTTTCGTCGACAGATGGGAAAGTTACTCCGCCTTGGCGCCGGCGGCCTGGAGGACCGGGGTCCAGCGAGCCACCTCGCTCTCGACGAGCTTCTGCAGGGATTCCGGCGTACGCTCCTCCGGCGCAGGAATGACGCCGCCGAGGTCCTGGAGGCGCTTCCTGGTGTTCTCGTCGCTCAGAGCCTTCACGAGGGCGTCGTTGAGCTTCGCGACCACGTCGGGCGGGGTGCCCTTGGGCGCGAACACCGCGTTCCAGGCGCTCACCTGATAGTCGCCGAGTCCGGCCTCCTTGGTGGTCGGCACGTCCGGCAGAGCGGGGGAGCGCTCAGGCGTGGCGATGGCGTAGGCCTTGATGTTGCCGCCCTGGATCTGCGGCGCCACGTTGACGATCTGGTCGGTCATGTAGTCGACCGTGTTGGCCATGAGGTCGTTCAGGGCCGGACCCGTGCCGCGATAGGCGACCATGGTCGGCTTCGCGCCGATGATGGAGTTGAACAGGATGCCCGTGGAGTGGGACACGGAGCCCACGCCCGCATGGGCCATGTTCACCTTGTCGCCGTTGGCCTTCATGTGATCCAGGAAGCCCTTGAGGTCCTTGGCCGGGAAGTCCTTGCGGGCGACGATGAGGATCGGCGTGCCGGCGGCGAGGCCGATCGGCGCGAAATCCTTCGTCGGGTCGTAGCGCAGGTTCGGATAGAGGGCCGGAGCCGCACCGTGGGTGCCCATGTGGCCCATCATGATGGTGTAGCCGTCGGGCTGGGACTGGGCCGCCCGGGTGATGCCCGTCGTGCCGCCGGCGCCCGCCACGTTCTCGATCACGATCTGTTGACCGAGCGTGCGCGACATATGATCCGTCACGATACGGGCGACCACGTCCGTCGGTCCGCCCGCCGCGAACGGCACGATCATGGTGATCGGGCGCGTCGGATAGTTCTGCGCCTGGGCGCCGGAGGCGGCGAGGCCCAGAACGGCGGTCAGAGCCAGTGCGATTTTCTTCATTCAATTTCCTCCCTGGAAAAAGTTCTCTCGTTACATTTGGACAAGGCGCCGCCGAAGGCAAGCTACTCGGTGAAGACTTCGTCCCTCCCCTTCCGGATGGAGGGCAGGAGCGCCAGGACCAGAAGAATCAGCGCGACCACGAGAAGGCCGGCACTGATCGGACGCTCGATGAAGGTTTCGAGCGACCCGCGCGAGATGATGAGCGCGCGCCTCAGGTTTTCTTCCATCAGCTTGCCGAGCACGAAGCCGAGCAGCATCGGCGCCGGCTCGAACCCGAACTTGATGAGCATGTAGCCGACGAGGCCGAACAGCCCGATGAACATCACGTCCGTGGGCAGCGAGTTGATGGAATAGATGCCGATGCAGCAGAACATCAGGATCGCCGGGAACAGCAGGTGGTAGGGCACCTTCAGGAGGCGCACCCACATGCCGATCATGGGCAGGTTGATGATGAGCAGCATCAGGTTGCCGACCCACATGGAGGCGATCATGCCCCAGAACAGGTCGGGGTTGCGGGTCATCACCTGCGGACCCGGCACGATGCCGTGGATCGTCATGGCGCCGACCATGAGGGCCATCACGGCATTCGGCGGAATGCCGAGGGTGAGCAGCGGGATGAAGGAGGTCTGCGCGCCGGCATTGTTCGCCGATTCCGGCCCCGCCACGCCCTCGATGGCGCCCTGGCCGAACCGGCGCGGATCCTTGGCGAGCTTCTTCTCGAGGGTATAGGCCGCGAAGGGCCCGAGCACCGCGCCGTTGCCGGGCAGGATGCCGAGCGCCGCGCCGATGAAGGTTCCGCGCAGCACGGGCTTGTAGGATTGCCTGAAGTCATCCTTGTTCGGCAGAAGGCGCCCAATGGTCTGGCGCACCACGTCCCGGGTCTCCGTATGGTCCAGATTGCGCAGGATCTCGGCGATGCCGAAGATGCCCATGGCCAGAACGGCGAAGTCGATGCCGTCCATGAGGAAGGGCAGGCCGAAGGTCAGGCGCTCCTCGCCGGTCTCGAGATCCGTTCCGACCGTGGAGAGCAGGATGCCCACCAGGATCATCGCCACCGCCTTCAGGATCGATCCGCGGGCGAGAACCACCGCGAAGACGAGGCCCATGACCATGAGCGAGAAATATTCGGTCGGGCCGAACACCAGGGCGAGACGGGTCAGCGGCGCCCCCAGGGCGGCGATGACCACGGTCGCCACGGTGCCGGCGAAGAAGGAACCGATGGCCGCGATGCCCAGCGCCACGCCCGCCCGGCCCTGGCGGGCCATCTGGTGCCCGTCGAGGGCCGTCACCACCGAGGTGGCCTCGCCGGGAATGTTGACGAGGATCGCGGTGGTCGATCCGCCGTACTGGGCGCCGTAGTAGATGCCGGCCAGCATGATGAGCGCGCCGGTGGGATCGAGCCCGAAGGTGATCGGCAGGAGCATCGCGATCGTGGCGATGGGGCCGACGCCGGGCAGGACGCCGATGAGCGTGCCCACGAGGCAGCCCAGGAAGGCCAGTCCCAGATTCTGGAACGTCAGGGCAATCCCGAAGCCGAGGCTCAGATTGGAGAACAGGTCGCCCATCAGATCCTCCCGCTATGGTCGGGCACTTCGATCTCCGTGGTCCTTCCGCGCCGGCGGCCGGCGAAATAGACGACGACGGCGGCGGCGGCCATGATCGCCGCCGTTGCCCTCAGGACGTCCTTCTGGGACCACTCGGCGGGGAAAAGGCCGGTCAGTGCCTGGGGGAAGACCGGAATCGGCAGGTTGAGCAGGTCGCCGAACAGGATCATGCAGAAAGGCGTCAGGCTGAGGGACAGGATCACGAGCTCCCTCAGACGCGAGTCCGGACTGGCGAAGCCGCCGATGATGATGGCGAGCGGCCCCGCCACGATGAGGCCGAGGCCGGGGATCGACAGCGGGCCGAACGAGAAGGGCCTGATGGTCACCGCAAAGGCCAGGATGGCGATGATGACGAGAGCCGGACCGCGCAGGCTCCAGCCCTCGAGGGCCTCGCCGTCCCTGGTGAAGGCGAAGAACACGAGGGCGAGGCCGCACAGGCCGACCCCGATGGCGAGCCAGTCCGGCAGCATGCCGGGGCCCATGGAGCTCAAGGTGCCTTGGGACAGGTCGCGCCCGAGCCAGAGCGCGAGAGCCGCAAGGGCGAGAAGAAAGATGCCCCCTGCGAGGCTTTGCGGCGCGCGAACCGGCCCTTGGCGCCCCGGCGCTTCAGGGCGTTCGTGAGAAATGGACATGGACGGCCTCCCGACCGGGCGCATTGGTTGCGACCAGAGCTTATTCGTCCCGTGTTGTGCCCAAGGCCTCGCCCTTGATCAAGCGACCCGAGAACGATTTCGTGCGTTCGGCCGGGGAAACGCGCAATCTTTAGCCGTATAAACCGTGCCCGAGGCCTTGGACGTAACTGATTTTCAGCGCAGGATGCTGCGTTTTTCGGTTGAATCCGAGTCACATATCTATACTTAAGCCCAATTCCCTTCCCGACCTGAAACCCTCCAGGGCCGCCATGGACTATATCCTTTCAACCTCCTTTCTCGTCTCCCTGCTTCAGGTCATCTGGATCGACATCCTTCTGTCGGGCGACAACGCGGTCGTCATCGCCATGGCGTGCCGCTCGCTGCCGGCGCATCAGCGCAAGCTCGGCATCACCCTCGGCGCCCTGACGGCGGTCGGTCTGCGCATCGTCTTCGCCTTTCTCATCTCCGAGCTCCTCGGCGTCCCCTTCCTGCGCATCGTCGGCGGTCTCCTCCTGTTCTGGATCGCGCTCAAGCTCATCCAGGGCGAGGACGCGGATTCGCACGGCAACATCGAGGCCAGCACCAGCCTCTGGAAGGCGGTTCGCACCATCGCCATCGCCGATGCGGTGATGAGCCTGGACAACGTGGTCGCCATCGCGGCCGCCTCCCGCGGACACCCGGAACTCTTCGTCTTCGGTCTTCTGCTGTCGATTCCGCTGATCATGGTGGGCGCCACCCTGATCACCAAGCTGATCACGCGCTTCCCGTTCATCGTCTGGGCCGGCGCCGCCCTGCTCGGATACATCGCCGCGGAAATGATCGTGACCGATCCGATCGTGCTCGGCTGGCTGTCGGACAACTACTCCCAGTTCGTCCTGCCCGATCCGGGTCACCCGCCGCTCAACGTCAAGCCTGCCGGCGTCGTCCTCTACGGGGCCGCCGCGGTCGGAGCGCTGTTCGTGGTGGTGGCCGGCTACTTCCTGGCCCGCAATGCGGGCCGGGGCGCGGCCAAGACCTAAGGGAACGGCAGACCCGCGCCGAACGCGGTTGACGGCGGGGGCGGCGAAAGGCACAGAGCGCAGGCTCATGTCCACGTCCCGCCCCTTCTTTTCCCTTGCCGGACTCCGCCACGGCGCCCGCAGCGCGGTGCCGGCCTTCCCCGGCTTCATCATGTTTGCCCTCGCCTTCGGCACCGCCGCGGCCCAGAAGGGGCTGAGCTTCGGCGAGGCGATGGGCCTGACCGGCCTCGTCTATGCCGGCGCATCCCAGATGGTGGCGCTGGAGATCTGGCAGCAGGTCTGGTCGCCTGCCACGATCCTGACGATCGTGACCGTCACGGCCATCGTGAATTCCCGCATGATCCTGCTGGGCGCAACGCTCCAGCCCTGGCTGAGATACGAGCCGAAGCCGCGCGCCGCGCTCAACCTCTTCCTTCTCACGGAGGCGGGCTGGCTCATCAGCACCCGCTACTACAACGAGGGCGGGCGCGACGTGGGCTTCCTCCTGGGCTGTGCGGCCATCCTCTACGTCGTCTGGCTGCTGGCGACGCTGGCGGGCTACTTTGCCGGCGCCCTCGTGCCGGAGCCGAGGCGCTTCGGTCTCGATCTCGTCATGCCGATCTTCTTCGGCATCATGCTCGTGCCCCTGTGGAAGGGCGCCAAGCCCGCCCTGCCCTGGCTGGTCGCCGGTCTCGTCTCCCTGGCCGTCCATGCCCTGGTGCCCGGCTATCTCTTCATCGCCGCCGGAGCCCTGGCCGGAGTCATCGCCGGGATGCTGATCGAATGACGTCGTTCGAAGCCATCGCCGCGGGCCCCTGGGGAGCCGCGCTGGCCATCGCCGCCATGGCCGCCGTGACCTTTTTCTGCCGCATCGCGGGCGTGGTCGTCATGAGCCGGGTCCGCATCACGCCCCGGATGGAGCGGGGCCTGCGCGCGCTTCCGGGCTCCATCATCATGGCAACGATCCTTCCCGTCGTGCTCGACAACGGTCTTCCCGCCATGATCGCCCTCACGGTCACGGTCCTCACCATGATCTTCACCCGGTTCGACCTGGCGGCTCTCTTCGTGGGTCTAGGGACCCTGTCCCTCATCCGCGCCCTTGGC
Source organism: Microvirga lenta (assembly GCF_020532555.1). GTDB lineage: Bacteria > Pseudomonadota > Alphaproteobacteria > Rhizobiales > Beijerinckiaceae > Microvirga > Microvirga lenta. The sequence goes on from NZ_JAJBBR010000005.1 coordinate 362,372, forward strand.
TTCTGACCCGCGTTTGAGACGCAGGCGGATACGATAGACCAGTCCGTCGCGGACGTTGCGGTAGGCGTCCAGAACCTGCTCGCGCGACCCTTGCGTCAGGCTCGGATCGGGCGTCGGCCAGTATTCCACCTCGGCGGCGATCGTGCGCGTCAGCTCGATGGCGGCGTGATGCGCCTCGGGCGAGAGCGAGATGATGAGATCGAAATTGAGCCCCTCCCACTCTTCCAGCTCCTGAAGCGTGCGCGGCTTGTGCTTGGAGCCGTCGATGCCGATCTCGTCCAGCGCCGCGTGCATGAAGCCGTTGGTCTCGCCCCTCCGGACACCGGCGGACTGCACGTAGATCGACTTGCCGAAATAGTGCCGCGCGATCGCCTCGGCCATCGGAGAACGGATTGCGTTCATGGCGCAGACGAACAGGACCGACTGGATTTTCTTGGCGCGGGGCTCCTCCACCCGTCATCCCTTCCAGTGCAGCGCGAAGATGAGGGTGAAGAGGCGGCGCGCCGTATCGAAATCGAGCTCCACCTTGCCGTCGAGACGCTTCATCAGAAGCTCCGCAGCCTCGTTGTGGAGCCCCCGGCGTCCCATGTCGATGGCCTCGATCTGCGCCGGGGAGGCCGAGCGGATGGCCTTGTAGTAGCTGTCGCAGATCAGTTCGTAGTCCCGGATCGCCTTGCGGAACGGCGTCAGCGACAGGTGGTGCATGACGACCGGAGCGCCGTCCTGCCCCCGGATATCGAAACAGAGCTTCTTCTCCACCAGGGCGATATGGAGCAGATAAGGACCGCCATCGTAGCCCGGCACCGCGAAGTGGTTCGCCTCGACGATGTCGTAGATGGCGATGGCCCGCTCATGCTCCTGATCCGGATTGCCCCGGCCGATGGATGCCTCGTCGAGCGTGACAGCGACCAGTCGGCATCGCTCCTTCGCTTCGCTCGTCATCCCGTTGTCCGATCCCGTCACAGATTCAGGCGGATCGCCACCGACCGCGCATGAGCTTCCAGCCCCTCGGACCGGCCGAGGGCGATGGCCGCAGGACCCAGCACCCGCAAGGCGCCTGCATCGCATTTCAGGATCGAGGTTCGCTTCATGAAGTCAAGCACGCCGAGTCCGGAGGAGAAACGGGCCGAGCGGGCCGTCGGAAGGACATGGTTCGGGCCGCCGACATAGTCGCCGATGGCCTCCGGCGTGTGGCTGCCGAGGAAGATCGAGCCGGCATTGCGGACCCTGGCCGCGAGTTCCTCCGCGTTGTCGGTCTCGATTTCGAGATGCTCCGGGGCCAGCCGGTCGACCAGGGGGATGGCGTCCGCCAGACTCTCAACCAGGATGATGGCTCCGTAGTCGCGCCAGCTCGCCCCGGCGATCTCCGCCTTCGGCAGGGTCTGGAGCTGGCGCCGGACAGCCTCCTCCACCGCCTGAGCCAGCTCGGCGCTGTCGGTGATCAGGATCGACTGGGCGACAGGATCGTGCTCCGCCTGCGCCAGGAGGTCGGCGGCGATCCAGTCCGGGTTGCCGTGGCGGTCCGCGAGAACGAGCACCTCCGAGGGGCCCGCGATCATGTCGATGCCCACCTGGCCGAAGACGCGCCGCTTGGCAGCCGCCACATAGGCGTTGCCGGGCCCGACGATCTTCGCCACCGGCTGGACGGAGGCGGTGCCGTAGGCGAGCGCGGCCACCGCCTGCGCGCCGCCGATGCGGAAGATCTCGTCCACGCCCGCGAGCCGGGCCGCCGCGAGGACGAGGGGATTGGTCTCGCCGCGCGGGGTCGGCACCACCATGGAGATGCGGGGAACGCCCGCGACCTTGGCCGGCACCGCATTCATCAGAACGGAAGACGGATAGCTCGCCCGCCCGCCGGGCACGTAGAGGCCCACCGATTCCAGGGCGGTCCAGCGCCACCCCAGCGTCACGCCGACGGAGTCGGTCGTCATGGAATCCTGAGGGCGCTGCGCGCGGTGGTAGACCTCGATGCGGTCCTTCGCGAGGGCGAGAGCGTCGAGCGTCTCCTTCGGGCACTGCCTCTCGGCCGCGGCGATTTCCGCATCGGAAACCCGCAGGCTTTCGGCCGTCAGATCCAGCGCATCGAAGCGGCGCGTATAGTCGATCAGGGCCTCGTCGCCCCGGGCGACCACGTCCTCGATGATGGCGCGGACGGCCTGGTCCACGTCCTCGGACACCTCACGCTTCGCAGACAGAAGTGCGGCGAAGGCCTGCGGGAAGGAGGGATCCCGCGCATCGAGCCTTTGCGCCATCAGAGGCGCTCCGCCGGCTGTTCGTCGTGCGAGGGGCGGCTTTCGGCGGCCCAGACCGGGCCGAGATCTTTCATTTGCATTTCGATGCACTCCAGGTCGACCTGGATGGCTCCGCCGTCGGCGAAGATCAAGGTCGCCGTGCCGGATGGGGCATCGCGTCCCTCGAAGGAAATGGCAAGAAGGTTAAGAACGGCATCCTTCTTGGTCTGGTCGATGCCGCGGACGCGCACGCCGGTCACGTGCTCGAAATGCATGCAGGTCAGCCGGCGCTGGGGCGTGCTCGAGACCGCCTCCCAGTCGAACCGGCGGACCTGGAGCGCGAAGCGGCGCTCCTTGGGGAGATAAACCATGTCGTCGACGCGCAGCAGGGCATCCTGCAGGTGAGCGGAGATGACGGCGAGATCCTCTGGATCGAGGGCGACGAGTCTCAGAAGGTCCATGGGGCTGCCAACCTGTTGTTGAGCTTTGACAGCTAGGTAGAGAGCCCCCTGCCCCGGCGCAACCACCCGGCCCGGTCCAAACCCGATTCGGCGGACAAAGATGCCGTCCAGGAGGCCCCGGATCCGGGAAAGACGCGCTCAAGCCGCCGCTTTCCACGGCCGGAGCGCGCTTTGCGGCGTCGTCAGCCCCGGAGACGCTCGATCTCGGCGCCGCACCGGGCCAGCTTCGCCTCGAGGGCCTCGAAGCCGCGATCCAGGTGATAGACCCGGTTGATGGTGGTGTCGCCATCGGCCACGAGGCCCGCGATCACCAGCGACACGGACGCGCGCAGGTCCGTCGCCATGACGGGCGCCCCCTTGAGGCTCGACACGCCGTCCACATAGGCGCAGTCGCCATCGAGGCGGATCTGGGCTCCGAGACGGGCCAGCTCCTGCACGTGCATGAAGCGGTTCTCGAAGATCGTCTCGCGGATGCGCGACGTTCCCGAGGCCCGGGTCATGAGGGCCATGAACTGGGCCTGGAGGTCGGTGGGGAAGCCCGGGAAGGGATCGGTCGTGACGTCGACGGCCTGGATGCCGTTGCCGTTCCGGCGGACCCGGATGCCGCTGTGGGTCGGAGAGACCTCCGCGCCCGACTGGCCCAGTACGTCGAGAGCGAATTGCAGGAGTTCCGGCCGGGTGTTCTCGAGCACCACGTCGCCGCCGGTCATGGCGACCGCCATGGCGTAGGTTCCGGTCTCGATCCGGTCCGGCAGCACGTCGTGGTTCGCGCCGCCCAGGCGGGCGACACCCTCGACCACGATCTCGGACGTGCCGACGCCCTGGATCTTGGCGCCCATCTTGACGAGGCACTCGGCCAGATCCACCACCTCCGGCTCGCGGGCGGCGTTGCGGATGACGGTCGTGCCGTCGGCCAGGGTCGCGGCCATCAGGGCCACGTGGGTTCCGCCGACCGTGACCTTGGGGAAGTCGATCTCGGCGCCCTTCAGTCCCTTGGGAGCCGTGGCGACCACATAGCCGGCATCGATCTCGATGGCGGCGCCGAGCTTGGCCAGGGCCATGATCAGGAGGTCGACCGGACGGGTGCCGATGGCGCAGCCGCCCGGCATGGACACCTTGGCGTGGCCGAAGCGGGCCAGGAGCGGGGCGATGACCCAGAAGCTCGCCCGCATGGTCGAGACGAGCTCATAGGGCGCGCAGGTGTCGATGATGGATTTCGACGTGAGGCGGATCGTCTGGCCGGTTTCCGTGCTCTGGCCGGGACGGCGGCCGGCGATGGAGTGGTCCACGCCGAAATTGCTCATGATCCGCAGGAGGGAGGAAATATCGGCGAGCCTCGGCACGTTGCCGAGTTCGAGCGTCTCCTCGGTGAGGAGGCTCGCGATCATGAGAGGCAGAGCCGCGTTCTTGGCGCCCGAGATCGGAATCAGGCCGTTGAGAGGCGCGCCGCCCCGGATGCGAATGCGGTCCATCTGGATCCCCTTCAGTAATGATTGCCAGAGCTATGCGTCCAGCGGCCCGTCCAGACTAGTCGGACCGCTTGTCGCGCTCGCCGGTAACGCTCAAGCTGCCCTCTTCGGTTCCAGCCGAGGATTCAGCCGGCCTGACCGCCTGCCTCCCCCGGGCCTGAGCCTTGCGCCGCTTCAGGTTTTCTTTCAAAGCCGCCTTCAGGCGCTCGGCTTTCTCTTGCGCTTTCATGTCGGACATGTTTCACGCGACCCATCGTCGCCATGATCAGATAATGGCTTCGCATCCGCCCCTCAACCAGAATATCGATCCTGCGAACTTTGACCGGGATCAATGTCCTCTGGCATCATAGGGCATAAACCCACGGGGTGTTGTGTTGCCCCTCCGGTGAGATGATGAATTACCAAACCTTCTTTACGGAAGCCCTCGAGCGTCTCCAGACGGAACGCCGTTACCGCGTCTTTGCAGACATCGAGCGCCTGGCGGGCCGCTTTCCGGAGGCCCTGTGGCACAGCCCGGACGGCACCCGCAAGATCACCGTATGGTGCTCGAACGACTATCTGGGCATGGGCCAGAGCCGGGACGTGACCCGTGCCATGGTCGAAACGGCCTGGCGCCTGGGCACCGGCGCCGGCGGCACGCGCAACATCTCGGGCAACAACCACCCCATCGTCGAGCTCGAGGCCGAGCTTGCGGACCTGCACGGCAAGGAGGCGGCCCTCGTCTTCACCTCGGGCTACGTCTCGAACCAGACCGGCATCTCCACCCTGGCCAAGCTCATCCCGAACTGCCTGATCCTGTCGGACGCGCTCAACCACAACTCGATGATCGAGGGCGTGCGCCAGTCCGGCTGCGACAAGCAGATCTTCCGCCATAACGATCTCGCCCACCTGGAGGAGCTGCTCAAGGCGGCCGGGGACCGGCCGAAGCTGATCGTGTTCGAGAGCGTGTATTCCATGGACGGGGACATCGCGCCGATCCATGCCATCTGCGATCTCGCCAAGCGCTACCACGCCATGACCTATCTCGACGAGGTCCATGCGGTCGGCATGTACGGCCCCCGGGGCGGCGGCATCGCCGAACGCGACGGCGTCATGCACCGGATCGACGTGATCGAGGGCACGCTCGCCAAGGCCTTCGGCGTCATGGGCGGTTATCTCACCGGCTCAAGAGCCGTGATGGACGCGATTCGCAGCTTCGCGCCCGGCTTCATCTTCACGACCGCCCTGCCTCCGGCCGTTGCCGCGGCAGCCATGGCCTCGATTCGCCACCTCAAGGCCTCCAATGACGAGCGGCAGCGGCATCAGCGCCAGGTGGCGCGGACGAAGGCGGTGCTCACAGGCGCGGGCCTCCCCCTCATGGACACCGTCACCCATATCGTCCCGGTCATGGTCGGAGACGCCGAGGCCTGCAAGGCGGCCTCGGACCGCCTCCTGGAGAAGCACGGGATCTACATCCAGCCGATCAACTACCCCACCGTGCCCCGCGGCACGGAACGCCTGCGCATCACGCCAGGCCCGCTTCACACGGATGCCCATATCGATGCCCTGGCCGCAGCCCTGGTCGAGGTCTGGACCGCGCTCAAGCTTCCTCTCCAACCAAAAGCGCAGGCTGCCGAATAAAGCGAAGAAAGATCGTTTTCGAAGCTTGCGCATGACGCTGGGCTGTGGCAGTAAGCGGCCCTCTTCGTTGGCGCGCTGCCGTAGCTCAGTGGTAGAGCACTCCCTTGGTAAGGGAGAGGTCGAGAGTTCGATCCTCTCTGGCAGCACCAGCAACTTCAAGGACTTAGAGGTTAGAGCCCAGCTCACCTCACCCTCGCAGGTTCGATGAGGGGGTCTTTTTAGGGGTCTTTTTCGCGGACCTGTCAAAGAAACGCTGTCGTCCAGCTCCGAACGATGCCCAGATCCGCAGGGCAGGAATTCAGCGATACTCCCCAAACGGAACGTGTCCACATAATGTAGATCTCAGGGGATGCGGTCGCCAGAAATACCCCCAACACGAAGTGTATCACCCCAATCAGCTGTAAATTGACGCCACTTGCGACCGCTTCCTCGAGCCGTAGATCTCTGTCCAGATCCGCAGATTTCCGAGCCTCGACTTCCTGGGCAAGCCTCTCCGAGAGGCCGTCAAGTTTTGTTGCGGTCGTCTGAGTTAAGCTATCAAGCTCCGCTCCCAGTGATTGGTACTCGCCTTCTAGACGGTGAACTCTTTCCTCCAGAGATTGGTTTGGCGGAGGACCAGTTCTTACCTTAGCTGCCCCAACGACTGCGCCCATCCCACTCAAGCTGGTGGCCGTCAGAGTTGTGTTTACTCTTCGTCGTGGTCGGCGATCCAACCATCTCAGGAAGTTATCCCATGGCCCTGGCTTCCGGAATTGTCTCCGAATGCTGTCCAATCCTGCCGCGACAATTAGGAAGCCTACAAACTGCAGACACATGCCGCTTATCCGAAGATCCCGCTCAAAGCAGGCGAAAACCGCACCGATGACCAGGACAATCACAACTGGCGGGAGAAGTAGGACGAGCAGAATACGCAGGTCCGACAACCATCTTATTATTTGTATTAACATTACGGCACTCACGAATGTAGGAGACGGCCATCCGCTGGGGTTTTTCACCCCAGCGGGCCGGAGGTTGGAGAAGCGGTGAGCCGGTCAGCGCGGCCGCAGGCGCAAGCCGCCGACCGGGGCCTAGGCGACTAGCCTACGGCAGCGATCGCCAATGCGAGCTGACGTATTCCAGGCGGCCGAAGCGGATGCGCGTATAGGCGTTGACCCATACCATCGCGCGTACCCTTTCCTAGAGAAGGGTTGCGAATGGGCGGGCAAGATGCGACAATAGCGGTGTCTAGGCGCTATGCGTCGGGCTACCCGCCCGATTGCGTGGTCACCACAAAGGCCGGTTTCCTGTCCCCACAGGACCGGCCTTTTTCTTTAGTCTCCCCCTAGACGCCGGTGGCCGGGCGCGGGGGCTGATCAAATACAAGCACAAGAACCTCCAATTCGGCGTCTCTGCGACAATGGCATAGCTCTCATATCTCACAAGACCTGTCAACTCTATTCGCGCTAATCGCGATCAACTTAATCGCTATACGCACTCAATATGTTGACAACTCTTCGCGCCTTGGCTATATGATTGCAGCGAATAGCGGAAGGGAATATGGCAATGACCGAGGGGAAAACGGCAGTGACGTTGATGAGAAGCCCTCGCTATCCCATTATCGGGTTACGTGAGGCACTGGATAGAGCGCGGCACGTGTATGAGGCGGACCACCGAAATCGGATCCCAAAGGAACTTGTAGCCAAGCACATGGGCTACAATTCATTGAATGGTAAGTCTCTTGGCGTGATCTCAGCAGTGAGCAAATACGGTTTGCTTGAGGGGCGGGCGGATCAAATGTGGATCAGCGAGCGAGCCGTTGTCATTTTTGAGCACCCACCAGGCGATGCAGAACGTGCTGAGGCCCTACGTGCTGCTGCCTCGGAGCCAGAACTCTTCAACGAGCTCAGTTCGAACTTCCCAGGCAAGGCAAGCGATGCGGCGCTGCGTTCATTTTTAATCACTAAGCGTAAGTTTCTTCCCGAGGCTGCAGATCGGGCTGTTCGCTCTTATCGCGAAACCAAGGAGCTTGTTGAGGCAGAGGGTGGAGAGTATAATGGCGCTGCTGACGACGATCTGGAGCCGCCCACCATGCCGCCGCCCATCATACAGTCGTCCCCGGTAGAGCAAACACGTATGCACTCCTCCCACCTCACCTATGCAGGGCCAGAGGTCTATGGGGGGCACCGAAGCGAGCCTGCGCTAGAAGCAGCTATAGGAATGCGGAAAGAGATCATCACGTTGGATGAGGGCGATGTGGTGATCAGTTTTCCCGAGGGCCTATCGCTAGCGAGCGTAGAGGATTTGAAGGACCATCTCGAATTATTCGTCCGCAAGGCGCAAAGACGGGCTGCAGCGGAGCAGAAAGCCGAAGACGCCGACAGCTGACACGCGCTGTCGGCATACATGGTAAAGCCCGGCTAGATGGCCGGGCTCTTTATCTTCGATATGAAGACCGACTTCTCCTTCGGAATCCACATCGAGACGATCCATGACGCGCTCCCAAAGTTGTCGGCGGATCGACAAAGAGCGGAGTCAATTGATGGTGCAGCTGTTATTCTGCGCCCGAAGCCTCGGGCGCAGCCTCTGACTGTATCTCCAAGTCGGGCTTCTTGACGTGCACTCCAAACTTCGTCACTCGGCGAGCATTAACATCGGACTCTTCGCCGATTCTCGTGAGAGCTTCTTTCGTCCGTTTAGAGATCTCTTTCATTGCGGGCGAGGCATTCACAACTCCTTCAAACTGCAATGCTCCTGCTATGATCCTTCTCAGGTTCTGCCCGGAACTTTCTTTCAAGATGCGGTAATACTCGTCCACGGGCATCGTTGCTAACGCGGCGAGCGCATCACCGTCCCAACCATCCTTAAGGCGCAAAAGCAGTGCCGGCAGGTCACGCTCTTCCGATATGGTAGCGAGTTTCGCGTTGAAGGCGTCTACGATCTCGGGGTCAGTGATGTCACTCCCAAAGGCATATTCTTCAAGGTCGAAGAACTTACGGCTCTCATCTCGGTTCGCGACATAAAACTTTATCATCTCGGACGCCTGAGCGTCCCGTCCAAGCTCTCTGAAAAGGCTAACTGTGCCGTTCAGGTTCAGCGGTGAGATGTGATTGTAGTTCTTCATAAAGGAAGAATAGATCCCATCCAGCACTTCATCTTGATTGTTATCAAATGAATCGTGATATTTGCGCCAAGCCTCTTCGAATGAACCCTCAGCCCTCGCTGCCAAGATCTTCTCGCGGATCTCTTTAGCATGCAGCTCGACCTTCTCAGGATCGAAGTAGCCATTCCGCACGCCATCAATAAGCACAAGGTCAAACTCGTCGGTCGACATATAGCCATACGCATCAAGCAATGCATTCCAGGCTGTTTCTTTTTCTGGAGTGTCCTGGCTCTTCTTGAGCCCGAATAAACTCTTCGGTCTCTTGTGTATTAGATAATCCAGCGTTGGCGCCTCATCGGGCTGATAGTAGGACCATCCAATCAGTGCTAATGAAGATGTAGCTCGATCAAACACTTCAGCATCTTCTTGAAGAAGTGGCTTGATGGTGCGAACGAGACGCTCGATCTTTTTAATCACGCGAATGTTCCGAATACCAAGCGAGGAGCACCGGTCCCGTATAAGTTGGCTGTCGGTATCAGCGTCAGGAAGCGCAACCGATACGCACTCTTGTGCCGTTGGCGCGAACGTGAGTGACACATCTACCACTTTCTCCAGATATGCTTCGAACTTCTGCCTATCTGGACTAGCGAGAGCCTCATCATTCAATAGGAGGACAACCTTGCAGCCCCTCTCTTCCTTAAGGAACGAGGTCAATCCAAGCACATCGGCTGACTCAAGCTTGGATCCCTTACGCTCAAGATCGTCGATACAGACGATTTGATTGCGAACTGTCAGGAAGAAGGCCGGTGCTGCACCACTTAGATAGCTCTTCGCACCCGGGATGAGGTTGGCCAGCCATGCGTACTTTCTTCCGAACCCTTCAGCTGACTCGACTGTCGATTTTAAGGTATCAAGGCTGGCCTTCTGATGGACTTGGTCCTTTTTTACCGTGCCTTCAAAAATCGCGTACTTAACCTCGTCAAGAGAGTTGACGCCAAATAGGGAAACATAGGCGTACCTTTCCAACCCTATACCTGCGGTTCTTTGACTAGCTTCTTGAAGGTAGCGCCTCCAGCTGAATGTCTTGCCAACACCCCACTTCCCTTTAATGCATAGTACTTCGGGCGTCTTCGATGCTAGAAAACGCGAGATTTCATTCTTCACCAACTCCGTCGACAAATTGTTCCTCCAAATTATTGCTTGCTTGAGTAAGGCTCCGCTGCGGGTCAAACGTGCGAACGAGGTCTGACCGTTCTACCGCTGTCAGGTGATGCGCCGTCGATAAAGAAAGCAGAGCGCACCGCAATAGGTTATTAAGGCATGACCTGCTCGACGCGGCAGCTCGCAGACGAGACATCCCGCCCAGAGCGGGGTTTCACATTAATCATCCCTCGACCTGGGGTAGCTCCTGGGCCCAAATTGTTCACGGCTGCGACGCTGGAGCCAATCAGCTTCTTGTCAGCGTCATAGGCTGAACACATAAACATTACCCCGCTATAAGTTACGGGACTTTTGTTCGTCACCTCGAACAATATGCGTGCGAAGCTTTCGACCGCCGCTGGGGTAATCTGGCCCACCGTCACAGAGATGAAGTCTGCGGGACGCGACTGAGCAGTGGCTGGCGCGACCATGAGCAAAAGACCCGCTACGCCAATCGAGGCCCGCTCTATGCAAGTCTTCGTAAAATTTGTAGTGAGACCTTCCATATATTCCCCCTTTGCCTTGTCGATGCTGGCATAGCCAAGCAGCGTCCTCAATACCAGGTGGTCGCATCACACGGCTATTTCCGCTGCGATAGAACTTGGCTTTTCATTCCTCGACCCTCCTGCGCAGGTCCTCGATGTATTCGGCGGTCGTAAGCGGGTAGTTGATGGGGCGTCGGCGGGTAATGTCGCTCAGCCGGGGAATGCGGTTGTTGGCGCAGATCTCGGCTTCCGTCAGTGAGACTATCCCGCGACCGTCGCGCCCTTCGGCCAGACACTCCACCCGCCACTGTTCCGCCGCTTCCTTGAGGTGGCTCGCGGCTTCGAGATCGAACCTCCGGACACGGCACCGGATCGTCTCGACGCTCCGCTTGAGATCCGCCACAGCCGGAGCGTCCGACAGGTTCTGGTGGAAGATGCGGCAGGCTTCCGTCTCGCTGACCTGCTCGCGCTCCTTGATCGCCCGGACCGCGCCGGAGGCCCAGGCCGTGGCCATCTCCGTGTTAGCATCCGGTGCGGGGTTTCCCGCCGCTCGGCCTTTCGTAGAGCCGCGCAGGAACTTCCAGATTGGGTGATTTCGTCCATCAAGGAGGGCATCGACCAGCGAAAGCGCCTCCAGCACCCCGGCGTCAGCGGCCTGCATCTTCGCGGGCGACTGATCCGAGAGGAGCATCCTCGCGAATTGAGCTTGGATCGCCAGGAGGGCGGCGGCCACTCGCTTCACATCCGGAGGCGCGTCTCCATCGACCTCGCGACCTTCAACGGCTCGCCTGACGTGATCCCGGACCTCGCTCGCGAAGAGCGCATCAGCCTGCGAATAGTCCTCCTTGAGCTTGGCAACCTTGGTATCGAGCTTCGGCATTAGACAACCCTTCTTCATCTTCAGGTTGAATATCGCTTGCCTTACAACCTAAGTCTCACGTTATAATCTGTCACTTCGGTTGGGTGCGGGTTTCGATTGCCCACACCTTTGCGCTTTCCGGAGAATGAGAAACGAAAGGGATGCTCAACATCATGCCCCGTAAGGCTTTGACCCAGGCTGTCGCCTATCTCCGCACCTCATCAACAGCCAACGTTGGAGCCGATAAGGACAGCGACAAACGCCAGCGAGCCGCCATCCAGGACTTCGCCAGCCGGGACGGCTTCAGGATCGAAGCCGAATTCTATGATCCGGGTGTCTCCGGGGCTGACCCCATAGAGAGCCGTCCAGGCTTCGCGGCCCTGCTCGATAAGATCGAGGGCAATGGCGTCCGGGTGGTCATCGTGGAGGATCCTTCGCGCTTCGCTCGCGATCTCGTCACTCAGGAACTCGGCATCCTCGCATTGATTGAGCGCGGGGTGCGCGTCCTGACCTCAACCGGGGATGACCTCACGAATACGGATGATCCCTTTAAGGTCGCTATGCGTCAGATTGCCGGAGCCTTCGCGCAGTTGGAGAAGGCGCGGCTCGTCAGCAAGCTCCGCGTGGCGCGGGAGCGGAAACGGGCCACAGGGACGAAGGTCGAAGGCCGGAAGAGCTATAGCGAGATCAATCCGGCCATGGTCGCTCTCGCGAAGAAGCTCCATCGCTATCCGGTCAACAAGCGCCAGCGGACCTTGCAGGAGGTATCGAGCGAGTTGGCGAAGGCCGGTTTCCTGACCAGCACCGGGAAGCGCTATTCCCCGGCTGCGATCTCGAAGATGGTCAGCGCGAAGGCCTGACGTGAATAGGCCGCTTAGAGCCATGCAGAGCCCTAAGCGGCCAGATCGAGCGCAGAAGGGAAACCGGCCCCGCGCCCGTAGCTGATTAGCCTACCTTCGGCAGCGTATAGACAACGCGCTCTTGAGGCTCCGGCCAGATCGAAGGACCGTTGCGCTTGAAGGCTGGGAGTTTCACGGCCAGAGCGAGCCGCGAGCCGCTTTGGGGCGAGTTCGGCGCTCCGCAGGCCAGATCCTCAGCGCTCGCCAGCCACTCCGCACCCTCCGGCCTCACAGCGTTGGCCTCGCGGACCTTCGCGGCGTTGGCATCCAGCCGGGAGAGGATATCAGCGATCTGGCCGGCAAGCTCCGGATACTTGGCGAGATCCTTCGCCAGCGCGTCACGCTCTGCCCGAACCTCTTCATAGAAAGCGCGGTCAGCGTCAGCCTTCTCGGCTTCCACAGCCTGAGCATGAAGCGCTTGAAGCTCCGTGATCGAGGCTTCGAGCCGTTTGACCTGAAACAGCGCTTCCTCGCGATCCTTTCGAGCCTTCTCCACATCGCGGATTGATGTGCGCGGATTAAGAGCGATGTTGTCGAGCCTAGCAGCCGCTGTTTCCTGCCTATCCCGCTCGCCTTTTGCATCATCAATCAGAGATGCGATCGCGCTAGATCCCTCCGGCTTGTCGAGCATCGCGGCGATGCGATCAAAAACGTTGACCATGATTAGTGTCTCCATGCGTCGGAAAGGTTGGCCCGCATTGCGTCGTAAGCGGACTGAGGATCAGAGGCGCTATCGCCAATCTTGAGGCGGGCGAGATCGCACGTGCCCTCAAGGTAATCAGCGGCCTTGATGTTGTTCGGATCGTTGGAGCGCTTGAGTTGGCTCGCAACGCTCGCCCCATCAGCCAGAGCCTGACGGATCAGGAACGTATCGCCGGAAGCCAGATCCGACATCACCCGCGCATATCGCGCGGAATACTCGCGTGGGATGTTTCCAATTGCGTCTTGGATCGAAACGCTCTCGCCGGTGGAGGCGGGCTTACTATCCATCGCTAACATCGACCGGCTGACGCCGTAGCCGTCTTTAAGTCTTCCATCAGGTCCCAGCGCTTCCGCGTCTGAGACCGGCACACCCGATCTGTTTACATATCGACCGCTCATCGTTGGTCTTCTCCCTAGTTCGATGAGAGAAGTATCGAGCCGAGGTCCCAGGTCTTAAACTCTGTGATGTAACCTTTTGCGGATTAAGCTATTCAGATCCGGTTCCAAGGTAGCGCCAGGGCCGCACGCAGAGCAAGCTCCATTGCTTTGTAGTCATCGGTCTGGAAAAACCAAAGCGACACGCACTCGCCGCGCTCCGCAGCGAGGTAAATCAGGTTGTTCAAACGGCAATTGGTTTCCTGTCCGCCCTTATAGCAATTGCGTGGCGAAATATTGCCATAGCCGGAGTTGAACCGGCTCGAAAGGTTGGCGCATTCGCCGACATACTGAACCTCTCCGTCAATGGTCAGGATGTAAACGCCGCTAAGGCGTGTCATCGCTTGATCCAATCGAGTGTCGCGGCAAGGCAGAGAATGCCCATGAAAGATTGGGCAGTCTTTTCGTAGCGGGTTGCAACGGCTCGCCATTCCTTCAATCTGGCCCAGAGCCGCTCGACAACATTGCGGTTGTTGTAGATCCAGTCGGGGCATGCCACCGGCGCCTCATGACGCTGCGGCGGGATAGCGGGGCGTGCGCCGATGCTCCAGACATGCTCGCGAAAGCCATGGCTCGTGTAGCCGCGATCTCCGACCACCCATGTTGGCACACGCGGCAGTTGCTCCAGCAGCGGGATGGCATGGGGCAGCTCATGCGCTTGACCGGGCGCGATCCGAAACGCGATGGCGTGGCCAGAGGCGTCAGCGATCACGCAAGCCTTGGTGCCATAGCCGCCACGAGACCGGCCAAGTGCTTCACGATCGTCTCGTTGAGCTTGAGAGCCCCTTTTCGGCGTGCCCCGGCGGCCTTCTGGTGCGCCCGCACGCTCGTGCCATCGAGAAACACCATCCCGAGCTTGATCCCACATTCCTGAACAAGGGTCAGCAAGCGCTCCCAGACGCCAGCGCGTGCCCAGCGGATGAAGATCTGGGCGGCCCGCCACCAGGGTCCCAGCTCCTCAGGGACAGCCCGCCACTTGGCTCCGTTCTGATGCCGCCACAGGATGGCCGAAAGGGTGCGCCGCAGGTCCTGTGGTGGGGTCTTGCCTTTCGGCCGGCATGCTTCAATCAGGGGCTCCAGAAGAGCCCATTGTTCGTCGCTGAGCATTGCTCCTCCTTAGCACGGAGAAGCAAAACGCAAGCCGATCCAATCAGTTCAAGCGACAACACGCCCTAGTCCGATAGCTATTCGGAATTCTGAACTTGCAGAATGGGCCGGAGCCGTACCGATTGAGAAGCACTGTGGCAGCATTCTTGTATCGGCTCTGAGGCATTATCTGAAGGACGGATCCGCTCTCATCGCGCAGAGGCTCAATCTGACACACGTGAGCAAATTCGTAGTCAGCGATTTGTAATGAAGGAGAGTGCATTCGTTAGAGTGAACCAGTGAACCTCAGGGAAGCATCGGATTGCTGTTCAACCGCCAATGATCCAGCGCCCCGCCTGTTCAAGCGCCCAGTTTATGACGCGCTTCGAGACTTCGCTTCGGACTTGGCCCGCCTCTTTCTTCGCCTCCGCGATCAACACATCACCGACCGATTGATTGGAGGATGTTTCCGGGAATAGCTCTTTAGGCTTGAGCGCTAGGATGCTCATTCCCTTCAAAGTCAGGCCATAGAAAGCCATCGGGCTTTCGGCAGCTTTCTCCTCTGTCGAAGAGGCTCTTGGGTGCATAGGAACTTGCCGGATCAATCCTTCGTCTTCGAGGAAATCTAGCGTCCGATAGTAGATCTCGTGGAGGCGCTCATCCTCCCGGACAAGCGTTCCCATCATCACCATGATCGGAAGGCTTGAGGGGATTGGGTGCTCATCTAGCAGAACGCCAAGAATCTGCCCCATCGTGTCATAGAAAAGATCAACGTTCCGGACTTGCTCGCCGGAGTGATATCGCTCTCTTACCCAAACTTCGCCCTGGTCAGACATTCGCCCCTCACTCTACCCTAGACAGGCAATCTTCTCTCAGCGCGGCGTCTTTGTAAAAGCATCATCAGGAATGTATGCTCTCACATACTCGATGAGCGTCTTCATATCCTCACCTAACTTCCACTCCCAACCTACGTCCCGTCCGCTCAATGCGCCGCTCGATCCCCTATCGAGGAAGTAGTTGGCGAGCACCTCCATATTGTCAGTTAGTTCTCTGACGTTCTGGTGAGGCGGAAGCTTCTTATAGAGCCGTCCTAAGCCGGAGAGATTGCTGAACATGCAAGGCATCCTACGACGTAAGTGATTGAATAGCATGAAGCTATCCAAGCTTATCGTTCATGTTTCTTCGGAAAGCGCAACTGCCAGCGCGCAACGCTGGAAAGATGTCTTTCCGGCGTCGCGCCTAAACGAGTTGATACACTAGGCTCAAACTAGCCTCGTGATTGGCGCTCCGCTTTGTAGTCAAAGTGTCGGGACACTGCGGCGACTAATGGTGTCTTGTGGAAGGTCCATCGCTTGTTCTCATCGAAAATTTCGACAAAGATGTCTCCCACGAGACTAGGCATGAAGGCTTCAAAGTGGCTAGCCAATGCAAGATCCAGAACGCGTTGCATGAGATCGGCCATCGAATTAACGTCCTTGACCGTCTCGAAGCCGATATCCTGTCCCTTCTCAAACCTTTGTAGGTCCTTCCCAATGTTTTGCGAAGAAACATGAACATGGGTTGATAGTTTCGAATAAAGGTCGAGCGCCGCGCTCCTGAATATCTCAGCACCAGCATCATCGATCATCTTGAACTTTAGGCTCTTAACAATACCTGCAAACCGTTCCCTGCCTAAGTCGTCAAGCGCGCCAACCTTTGCCTTAACATCAGATAGCTTCGAGATCGGCTTTTCGCGCCTACTATCCGAGATCTCAGGAGATCCAGTATCCAGCCAAAGTGCTTTCACTGATGCCTCTACGAGAAACCGGAGTTCCCTTCTCGCTGGAGTATGGAACCCCTCTTTGATCAGTTGTCCGGCGGATATCACACACTCGGCGAACTGTTGCTTCATCCTTAAACTGATGAACTCCTCGTAAAATGGAGGCCAGCGCGTTGACTGAAAATCTATCGCGTTGATTGCCTCACCATACTCCCAAACGAGCTTGTCGACACGTTTAAGGGCCTGTTGGAAGGGCTCGCTCGCTCGAAGCTTTTCGTGCTCGTCGATCCGAGCCTTGCGCTTTGCAAAAATGTCTTTGAGGAGATCTTCGGGATTTTCCATTGGGTCAGTGGACATATGTCAGACACGAGAGTTAGTTACTGCTCTTGGATTGTCTCATATGACAGTAGATTGTCCTTTAAGCAACGTCGATCCAGCCGCCCTGCTTCGTGCCCACCACAACCGACGCGCAGCCGCCATCTTCGCTCTCGTCTCGGCCTTTGCGTCCCTCTTCGCCCGATCCAGCATCTTGCGCTTGGCCTTCAACTCCTTGTTGGCCCGCCTCACGGCCTCGCGCTGCTCGATCCGCGCCAGCCGCTCGCGCTCTCGCTGCTCCCGCTCCTCTGGCGTGGTCATCTTGCGCGGAAGCGGCGGCAACTCATGGTCCTTGAGTGCCGGGAACTCCCATTCTTCAGCCTTCACTTGCGCCAGCCGCTCGCGCTCGGCCTCCTCCGTTGCATTGATGCGTTCGCGCTCGATCTCGACTAGGCGCGCCACGTCAGTAGGTGAGAGATCGGGCAAGAGGAAGGATGCCGGGGAAGCATTGAGGATCCGTTGTTCATAGGTCCGGAGATCGCTCGCATTGCAAGCTAGAACGATCTGCACCCGGATCTCGCGGCCTCCGCTCTCGAATGCCTGCTGTAGCTCCGCGCAAGGATGCACACCCGCCGCCAGCAATGCCCGGTGTTGCCTCATGCGGGAGGCTAGGTTGATCGCGGAAGAGAGGAAGGAAGATCCGTCCTTGAAGGTGAAGGAGAAAACGCCAGCGCTCATAGAAAAACCACCTCCGAAATGTCACTTAATTGTGTAACGTTTCAGAGACGGTTTTATAAGTTGAAAGATCTGTCAGTGCTTCAGGGAGTATTGGCGTCTCGCCTATACTCTGGCCTCACGAAACTCACCCCAAGGTTCAACGATCCCCAGGCGTCTCTAATCTGCCGAACCTCTTCCTCAGTGAGCGCTCGACCAAGGTCCACGGTCGCCGGATCTTCGCCGCGCTCTTCCGCCTCAATCAGACGGCTCAACACCTCCTGGCGATACCACAAGCCGTCCAGGCAAAAGATCGGCTCCATCTGCCTTTGGTTCTTGCCTACTCCTGCCTTCGCCTTGAGTGCCTTGAGTTGGCTTTTCAGGGTTTGGTTGCTCATGCTTCGTCCTTCCCTTCGATGTGCTCGCGGAGAGCCTTGATTTCGTCAGCAAGCTCAGATGTCTCGATGCTCTTCCTCCGAAGCTCCAGGATCGCCGCAACCTGCGTGGCTTCCTCCGGCGTTAGCTCGCCAGCGCCCACGGCCTGCAACAGCCGCTTGAAGCCATCGGCCACGCCATCAGCGTCCATCGTCTCAGGAACGTCGAATGTCACTGCGCGGCCTTTCCGGACTGGCGCCATTCGGTCCATGATGATGCGGGCTGCGGTCATGTCTCCGTTTCGAGCCGCATTGATGACGGATCGGGTGACGGCTTCGAGATCGTCGCCCATCAGTTTCTCGGCCAAAGCCGTTCGCTTGTTGCGAGCACCCTTTGGCCTGCCGGAGTTCCCCGGCTGGAACGGCTTTCCTGGCACTCGCTTCTTCTGCGTTTTCGCTGCGTTGTTTACCTGATCGTCCATATTCAGCCCCTCTTCTCGATTTGCAGGCTCGTCGTGCTGCGCCCCGTGTCCAGCGGCTGGCTTTTCTCGATCTCTGGACCTTGGGTAGCCAGAAGCTCGCGAATGGGCGTCCGGAGCCAATTTTGTAGGCTCGCTGGTTGGCGGCTTTCGTTAACCACATGGCTAGTAGCCAGTCGGTTCCGCTCCGCACACGCCCACACCAGCCCGGAGAAGACCACGGCCAAGACGGCCACCCGGAAGATCGGGGAGCCATCGAGCCTCAGGGCCAGAGCCAGAGCGTTACGGCGCGTTCCAGTTCCAGTCGCAGTCCACAAATCCGGATCTTTTAGGATTTTACGAAGGAGGAAGCTCCCTCTCGACAAGATCTCAAAAGATACAATTTTATGGGTTTTCACTGGAACTGGAACGCCGACTGGAACGCGGTTTCCTAGGATCATTGAGCGCAGTTCCATCACATCGCCTCCTTGAAGATATCGGCCAGAGCATTGGCATCCTTGAAGATACCTTCCTTCTCCAGATCGCCGTTGAACTCTCGGCCTGAGATATCGAAGTTGGCTACAAGCTTTCGCTTCTCTCCGAAGACCCTCATGGGCTTATCGCCACGAGACATGCCGGCCATCTTAAGCTCGCGGGCAATCGTCTCCGGGCTTTCTAACCTCGGATCATTGGAGCGATTGAGGCGGCCACCTATGAAGGTCCGCACTTCATGGGTGGTAGTGAGGATGCGCTCGCCGGTCGCCTTGAACCGCTCGATCAGGCAGAAAGCGAGATCCGCCGCGAGTTGCTGGCCTTCGGTCTTCGTCGCTGCGATCACTGCCTGTTTCGAGGCGCTATCCGGAGCGCGGTCGGCAGGACTGACCGGCTCGTGGTCTTTCAGGAACTCGATGAACCAGCGATAGATAATCGAGAGGCCACCGTTGTTGAGCCATGCGTTGAACTTGACCCAATACTCCTTCGGCTTCGTCTCCTCAGTCACCCTAGGGATGAGCCAGCGCCGGTCGCCGTCTTCGATCTTCAAGGCCCGCAGCGAGTTTGAGCAAGCGAAAACGTGCGCGAAGTTGCTGAGATCGTAGGAAGACTTGTACTTCTCTTCCACGCGAGTGTTGTTGTCACTGATAACGCTCTTGAGCTTGTCGTAAGCCTTCGAGCTTCTGCCCTCATAGATCTCG
This sequence comes from Microvirga lenta, assembly GCF_020532555.1. Classification (GTDB taxonomy): domain Bacteria; phylum Pseudomonadota; class Alphaproteobacteria; order Rhizobiales; family Beijerinckiaceae; genus Microvirga; species Microvirga lenta. The sequence goes on from NZ_JAJBBR010000005.1 coordinate 381,711, forward strand.
TTACAGATCACGAGCCGCTTGTGTGCCTGCCAGCCGTTATAGGCGCTATTGACCATCTGGCTCGCGCTAGGCGTTGAGGTGTTGTGTGCTCCGATCAGCGGCCTCAAGATCTTCTCGGCCAGCGTCGTCTTGCCCACACCCTGCTCCTCGCTGATCATGAGAACCGCATAGGTCATGTGGATCTCCGGATGCACGACCAGCGTTGCGCACCAGCGAAGAAGCTCGATCCGGTCCCGTTCATTGGGGATCAGATGCTCCATAAATTCGATGAACGGATCCGCTTCGCCTTCCTTCAACTTCTCCCTCGGTTTGATCGCAGACGGTTTGAAAGTGTTAAACTTCCGTTCACCATCTACGCGCACAACGCCGGTCTTTTCGCCCGGCTCATAGGCAAGACCATCGACCCGCTGCGAAAGCTCGCGCATCAGCAGATCAGCCGTTTTCGCCACATCGCTGAACGGTCGCACAGCAGCGTTGAACTCATCCTCGCTGTAGATCCTCCCAGGATTGGAGCGATGGACAAAGAGTTTGCTGGGCGTCCAGTACCAATCCTTTGAGAACTCTCCCCGGATCCCAAAGGCTGGCCGGTTTGTGGATGGATTAATCACCTGATAGGTGGCCCATGTCGCATCTATCTCCAGATCCCTCATCGAAGGTCCGGTGTAGATCGTCTCTCCAGCGACCGTCTTGAACATCTCCTTCGGGAACTCATCAGCGAGATCGAAGGCTTCCGGAAAATCGTCGTTGAAGACGACTGCCCGCATCGAGCGCTTTATGAGCTTCGAGATCTTTGGAGCCGCGTCCATCCCCGGCTTGTCGTTGTCGCAAACCATGATGACAATCGCGTCGGACGGAAGAGGCGACCAATCGGTGCGGTGCGGGTTGAGAGCGCCCCCAATCCAACCCACATGGGCGAGGTTTTCGAGATCCGAAGCCCATGGATGCGCAGCGCGAGCCTCCCATGCCTCGCGGCTATTCTCGTTGAACATCCAGTTCAGGCGATCTCCGGCCTTTGCTCCTTCGTGAAGCATGATCCAGCGGGGATTTCCGCGCAGCCGGTCCAGACCGAAAAGCGGAAGCTCGCCATCGGGCTCCATGTTGCGCCATTCGCCGTCATCCCAGAACGTCCAGGGCACATAAGCCTTTCCGCTCTCGGTCTCGATGCGCTGTTGGACCATCAGGACCATCTTGCCGCTCTTATCATAGGCCGGATAGGTGTCGGCATCCTTCGGAATTTTCTTGCCGAGAAGAATGCTCTCATACTGCGCTTGCGTCGCCGGAACGGATTTCGGAAACGTGTCCGCAGTCATCGCGGTGCGGATCGCAGCAAGCTCCGGCTCCGTGGGCTTGTAGTCATCGTTAGAGCAAGTAACTTCTAACTGCCCGTTTTTCCATGCGAGCGTAATTAGAGCACGCTCTGTGTGATAACGGCCGTCATATTCCCTAACTACAAACCGCTTGAAGTTAAGTTGCTCGGCTCCGATCCGGTCGATGTAAAGGGCGAGAGCGGGAATTGAGCGATAGTTGACGGTAGTTGCAATCTGCTGGCTTGCATCGCTCACCTTCTCCAGCTTTACAACGACTGAAGCATCATTACCAGCTTGATTGATTTCTGTTTCGGTATTCGACTTGATTTTCAAACTAGAACGGGACATATTACTTATCCGTTGGATAGAAGATTTCGCTCTAGGCCGGTTGGGGTATGGCGCTCTGACCGGCCTTCTTTTTCAGGCGTTCGGTCAGGCTGCTTCCCGCGTCTTCAGACGCGCATCGATGAAGGCTTCGATATCCTTCAGACGATAACCGACCGACATTGGGCCGATCTCGACACGCGGCGGGAACTCTCCGCGCGCCTCAAGCTCTCGGATGGTCTTTGTAGTGGTGGCGAGAAGTTCCGCGACTTCGAGCGGCTTAAGTAACGTGTGGCCGGATAGCTCACGGACCACACTGCGGATTTGGGCTTGGCGAACTTTCTGGGCTTCGCGCTTCGCGAGCCATTCCTGAAGCTCAGCCCCTTCGCGTTTCTTGCGCGCAGGCATAGGATCATCCTCACTCAGTTATGAGCATTTCGGGATGACGGGCGCTGGGCTTTAGACCGGAATTTGGATATGGGGCCGGTGAACCACGTCCCTAACTCGTCGAGTTAGTTGGCTGCCTTTAAGCAACCGAGAACAAACGTAAGTGACCGATCCCATTCAGGCAATAGGGGAAATTCGATCACTCACGACACTTCAAATAGCCGAATAGATCGAAAACCGTTTTCATGCACATTTCGCGAAAACTACCACATTCTCGTCTGCGTCCGTCTCGCCCACGATCCGCATCAGCTTCCGCGCCCACCAGTCCAGCACCTCCCGCTTCCGCAGGCGATAGCGCCGCTGAATGTCGCCGTGGTCATAGTGGCCAGTCACGCCAGCCGTGATTTCGTGGTTCACCACAGCCTGGAGAACATCGAGCGGCGCGGAATAGACGATCTCACCCTCGGCATTCTCCTCGCCGTCCCGAACGCGAGTGATGAATGTGTGCCGGAGATCGTGGATGCGCCATGTGATCGCTTCCGTCTGGGCGATCTTCTCTAGCGCCTCGGCCTTCCGCTCGACCGTCTCAGAGCGAAGAGCGCCCCTGGCACTCACCGCTCGCTTCTCGGCCTTCGTCAGGCCAGCAATCTCGGCTTGAACGGCCCTATCGATCTTAGGCTTCACCTTCGACCACCCGCTGATGGGCGTATCTCCGATGTCAGAGGGAAAGACGTAACCCGACACGAAGCCGGTCGCCTCGTAAGCCGCCCTCGCCTCCTTGAGCACCGCGATAGCAGCATCGCTCAATGGCACCTCGTGGTCACCGGCACGGTTCTTCACCCGCTCCGCAGGGATAGTGAGGATCTTGCGGCTCCAGTCGATCTCCGACCACCGCGCATGGCTGATCTCGTTCCGCCGCTGACCGGTAAGCATCAGCAGCCGGAGGGCATGGCCGAATGGGTAGCCGTATTCACCCGCTGCGCCCCAAAGCGCCCTTAGATCCTCGTCCGTGAGCGCCCGCGCCCTTGTCACGGACGGTTGGCGCTTCGTCATCCCGGCTGTCGGAGGGGTGCCTGAGAAGAGCGCCCGTCCCGCCGCGAACTTGAACACAGACCGGACAACCTTGAGCGTTTCGTCCACCGGCCCACCAGCTTTCTCGATCCGGGATAGGACGCGAGCCACATCCTCCCGCGTGATCTCATGGAGGGTCTTCCTGCCGAGATCCGGCAGGACCAGCCGCGTCAGCATCGACATTCGAGACTTGGCCGTGGACTTCGTGACTGGCCGCTTCCGGCCTCCGATCAGCTTCCCCTCGTCCATGGCCGCGCCGTAGAGTTCTACTATTGCGTTCAGGGATCCGGTTTCCCGTTCGATGGCCTCTTGCTCGGCTTGCCTCCGGGGATCCTCGCCGGATCGGACGGCCTCCATGATCTCCCGGCAACGGGCGCGGGCCTGATCCACCCCCACCCCCGGCCAGGAGCCGATGTTCATCTTAACCCGAGTGGTGCGCTTCCCGGTCCCATCCGGCAGACGGAAGATCACGGTCCAGGTCTTATTGCCTGTCTCGGACACGAAGAGGAACAGCCCCTTTTCTACGTCCGAGATCTCTCGCCGCCCGGAGCCGGGACGGGTGAGGCGTTTCAGGGCTGCTTCGGTAAGGGTAACTTTTGGCACGGGGTGCTTCTCCGGGTGCTTGCCAAGGGGTCTTTTAGGGGTCTTTTTCGCATTCCTTGAGGGTTTGCGGACGTTCGCCCTTATCTCAAATGATACATTGTATCATAAGAAAAGACAAGCAATTTGAAGCACTTGGCGGCTGGAGAAGTTCGTCACCGTTCCTGTAGGTTTATCGTGCGCCTCGCCTTGGTAAGGGAGAGGTCGAGAGTTCGATCCTCTCTGGCAGCACCAGCCAAGCCCTTTGGAACATAGAGGGCCGCGGGTTCGAGGCTTGGCCCACCCGCCCTGGCATGTTCGATGAAGGGAGCTTTCTCGCAGGCCGGAATATCTCCCCTATGCGGGACTTGCCGCTTCGCCTGCGCTTGTAATCACGAACAAACTGCCTATATCAAATTCATCGACATTTTGGCCGGACAATCGAGCCGTTTCGCCTTGGCATGCCGGGCGCACGTTTAGACACTCTTCCCAAACATCGACGAGCCCGAGTTGGAGGTCGTGCCTTCGCACGCCCCCGAACTCACGTGCACTCACGCATATCGAGGATATCCCCATGAATACGGGCACCGTAAAATTCTACAACGATCAAAAAGGCTTCGGCTTCATTCAGCCTGACAACGGCCAGAGCGACGTTTTCGTCCATGCCACCGCCCTCGAGCGTGCCGGCATCCGCGGTCTGGTCGAGGGCCAGAAGGTCGCCTTCGATACCGCCGAGGATCGCCGCAGCGGCAAGATCGCCGTCAATAAGATCGAGATGGCATAAAACCATCTCGTCCGGCGCAGGCGAAACCGCGCTGACCTATTGGAGCCGCTCCGCAGTGGAGCGGCTTTTTCTTTGCTGTCGTGGCGCGTCCACGCACAGGAGAACGAGCAATGTCCCACAAGTACAAGATCCGCCAGATGGTACGCCTCGTGCGCGCCCCGCTTTCAGACAGCCGCGCCAGCGGTAGCGGCATTTACGAAGTCGTACGACTCATGCCTGCCGACGAGACCGGTGAGGTTTCGTACCGGATCCGATCAGCGGCAACAGAGCGCGCTGTGCGCGAGAGCGAGATCAAGGCATGAGCGGATTTCGCGACAAGGGCTTTGGCGACCGGCTGAGCACCGCCGAAAGCGCCAGAAAAGCGATGCAGCAGCGCTTCCAGTCGAAGGCCGCCATGGACGATCCAGCCCTTGCCGAGCGCAAAGCGGCTCGACAGGCCGTCAGTGCCGCACGTGAGGTGCGACTGGCCGAACGGGAGGCCGCCAAGCTCGCCGACAAAGCGCGTGAAGCTGCGGAGCGGGAGGCTCGCGAGACCACCGAGCGCAACCTGCGGCTCGAGGAGCAGGCGCGTGAAACTCTGGAGCGAGAAGAGCGTCAGGTTGCGCTGGAGATAGAACAAAAAGCCGCCAGAGACGCCCGTTACGCCGCCAGAAAAGCACGCCGGTGACCGACAGCGGCGGCATTTGGCATCAACATCGAGGAAGCGGCAGGTGCTTGAAGGAATAGAGCGGATCAGCAGTGCGGCGCACACTCAGGCCCATCGTGGCGCTTCGGATGGACAGACAGGCCAGGGATCGCCTGGCGTCGTGTTGAACGCGCATCCAGGATCCCTGATCTGGTTGCGGTCCAAGCTCTTCGACCTTCTCCTTGCGATCTGGACGGCCCTGTTCGGGCTTGCCGTGCCAGTGCTGTGGCTCTGCGGTTCGCCCAACTCTGCCATTCGATCTGCAACCCGGCTCTGGGTGCGCGGCGCGCTGTTCGGGCTCAAACACGTCGTGGGCCTGCGACACATCGAAAAGGGCCGTCAGCACGTTCCGGACGAACCGTGCCTGATCGTCGCGAACCACCAGTCGACATGGGAGACATTGGCGTCGTTGCTGCTGTTTCCGGATGTCGCCGTTGTGGCGAAGCAGGAGCTGCTCGCGATCCCCGTGTTCGGCTGGTATCTGCGCCGCTCGCCCATGATCGTCATCGACCGCGAGACCGGCCCCAAAGCTCTGCGGGAAATGATCCAGCAGAGCCAAGCCGCTCTGTCGGAAGGACGTTTCGTGCTCGTTTTTCCAGAAGGCACCCGGCGGCAGGTCACGGACAAGGTCGAATTCAAGCGTGGCGCAGAGCTTCTCTATGCCAGGCTTGGAGTGCCAGTGCTGCCGATGGCGCTGAACTCCGGGCATTTTTGGAGCCCCGGCAGTACCTGCAAGCGCAGCGGAACCATAACGGTCACATATGGCGAGCTCATTCCGGCTGGATTGCCGAGTGCCGAATTCTCCCGGAAAGCGGAGGAAATCCTCGAGGCCGGGAAAGACCCCTTCCTGCGCTGAGACGGTGGAAGGCCTTTCGACGATCCCATCGCGTGAGCTGCATCGGCGAAGGGGCGGAGTTTACGGAGGTGCGGCAGGCTCGGTCTTGCCGCTGTCCGGCTCTCGCGCGCTCTGGCTTGCCTGCTGCCCCTGCTTCGCCGTCGCCGACTGGTCGGTCAGCGTGTAGAGCAGCCCTAGTCCGGCCCCGAAGATGGCCAATACGGCCGCAGCATCGTAGCCCAGCCGAAAGATCGTCCTGTCCCTGCGCTCCAGAAGTCCGAGCACGAAGATCCCGGTCAGGATCAGTGCCAGCACGGCGGCAACGGCCTCGAACGTGTCGGCGATTTCGAGGGCGGGATCGCCGCTATAGGTCAGATCCGTGAGGAACAGGAGGGAGATGTTGAACAGGTTGGTGCCGAAGATGTCTCCCACGGCCATCTCGTAGCGCCTGATGCGGACCGCCGCGACGATGGAGCTCAGCTCCGGCAGCGAGGTGGCGAGACCGACCAGCACGAGCCCGACGAGGCTTGCGCCGATGCCGGTCTTCTGGGAAATCGCGTCGGCCGATTGGGAGAGCAGAAAACCCGATACCAGGATGATTGCGGCGGCAATCACGGTCCTGATGACGAGGGATCTCAGGGATGGCTTGTCCTCCTCCTTTCCGCCCGCCTGCTTGTTGCTCTCGCTGCTCCGGGTGCGCGAAGCACCGTCTTCGACCTTCCCGTCGACAGCCTCCCAGACATGACGCCGGTCGTAGCGGGACGAGAGCCAGAGCGCCCCGATGCACAGGATGATGAGCAGGCTGGACCATGCTCCGACAGGCCCGAGCGCAACTTCGCCGGCGATGATGGCGACCGTGACGACCCCCATCAGGATCATGCCGAGCACGCCCTGCAGCAGGGATCCCGGGTTGGCGGCCACCGAGGTGAGTGCGCTGCGGCCGAAGATGGCGTCCGCGATGGCGAGGAGCACGAGGTTGATCGACGAGGTGCCCAGCAGGTTGTTGATCGCAAGCGGGGCATTGCCCGTGAACGAGGCGGTCGTCGTCGTCGCTATCTCCGGCAGCGAGGTGATGCCGCCGAGAAGCAGCATGCCGGCGAAGCCCTTGCCTATTTTCGCCTGATCCGAAATGCCGTCGATGTAGCCCGCCAGGCGTGACCCGGCGGCCCACACGCAGCCGCCGCTGACGAGGAAGATCGCCACGTTGATCCAGAGGGACCATTCGCTGAAATTCAGGAAAGCCATCCCTGGAAACCTAAGGCAGGTTTTTCGGTTCCAAGAGGGAAGCACCGACTCTCCCCAGGCGTCGCGGGTGCGATATCGGCACTCCCGGGCCCTGGATCGGGCATCGTGAAGGAACCCTGGCGGATCGGCGGAGCAACCCTCAGCCGGCTAGGCGCCGCCAGGATGGCCGCGCCTTCCGTTATGGCTGACCCCGGGCAGGTTGCCGTCGGGGTCCTGATTCGCTTTCCTCATGCTCAATCGAGCACTTGGCAGACCTTCGGAACGCCCGGCGCCGGATCGCCGAAGGCCCTGTTGTTGCAGGGGATGCCGTCGCGGGACACCCGTTCGACGAAACGACGGCCGGCCCCGTACCGGACCCGCCTGGTCCCCCTGAAGTCGCAGAAGTCGTTCTCGCGGGCGCAGAACTGCCAGGCCGCCGCCCTGTCGTCGCGCCAGTCGGGACCGCGGAAATCCCGGCGGGGCCTGTCGAAGTCCGGACCCGGCCTGCTGCGATCCGGCCCCCAACCGCCATCCCGGTCGAACCTGCGCTCGATGTAGGCGCAGCGCTTGGGAATGCCGGGGGCAGGATCGCCGAACACCTCGTTGGAGCAGGGAATGCCGCGTCCGCCGACCTCGCGCGCCGTGGTGCGGCCGGGAATGCCGTACACGACCCGGGTCGGATAAGGCACCCGGCAGAACCCGCCCTCGGGCGCGCAGGGCACCAGCCCCTGGGCCACGGCGCTCGTCGGCATGACGGTGAATGCTGCACCGACGGCGAGTGCCGCCGCAACGACTGTGCGAAGCATGATCTTTCCTCCAGAAACATGCGCAGGTTACGCCGGACTGGATTAACAGCGACATAATATATCAGGCGGCCGTCGTTCAGGGAGAGCCGAGGCCGCCCTTCGAACACGCCGTCCGGCGAGATGCGCGGGAGCCCCTCCCCTGCGCCCCGGCGATTGTCGAACTATAATGCTCCCATGCTGACCTACGCCATCGGTGACATCCACGGGCGGCACGACCTGCTCCAACGGCTCCTGGGCAAGATCCGCGAGCATGCGGAGGGCCGGCCCCACAGGCTCGTCTTCCTGGGCGACTACATCGACCGCGGCCCGGACAGCGCTGCGGTCATCGCGACGGTTCGGGCGTTGCAGGGCGGGTCTCCGGACAAGGTCATCTGTCTCATGGGCAACCACGAGGACATGCTGTTGAAGGCCATCGGGGACCCGACCGGGACCTTCTGGTGGGTCCGCAACGGCGGCGACGCCGCCCTGGCGTCCTTCGGCGTCCGGAGCCCAGCCGCCATCCCGGGCGACCTGCTGGAATGGATAGGCTCCCTGCCGACCTCGTTCGAGGACGAGAAGCACTATTATGTCCACGCGGGCCTCCGGCCGGGCAGGCCCCTCGAGAGACAATCGGACGAAGACAGGCTCTGGATCCGGGGCCCCTTCCTCGAGGTCGATTACGATTTCGGAAAACACGTGGTTCACGGCCACACGCCGTTGGTGACGGACCGGCCGGATATACGCCGCTATCGAACGAACCTGGATACCGGAGCCGTGTTCAGGGGAGTGCTGACGGCCGGCGTCTTCACGGCCGAACAGGGGCCGCCGATCGGCCATATCAGCGCGTCTTCACAGCTCTGAAAGGGGAGCCGAAAATGGGAACGGCACCCGAAGGTGCCGTTTCTGTTGCTAGGCTTTCCCGAGCCCCGGATGGTTACGCCGCGAGGCGAACCGCACCCATGTCAACGTTGTCGTTGGCATTTGTGAATGTGCACTATCAAGGCCGTAGCTCAGCCTAACCGCAGCCCTGTCTTTATTGCGCCCAGTCGAACCCAAGTCGCCCCCCTCAGAAACAGACCAGGCTTCCCTCGTCTGCTCGTGGTGGAGGCGGCGGGAATTGAACCCGCGTCCTAAACGCCTATGCCACAAAGCCTCTACGGTCATAGCCGGGTCGAAACCCGACAAACCCCATATAGGAAATCGAAGCCCCGAACGCCAGTCCCACATGGCCTGCGGGGAGCGCAACCCCGCAGTGCCGCGGCCTTGACCGCCGCACCGACGGGATTGCGTCTCTTCGGCTCTCCTCAGGCCGCCTTGACGCTGGCAAGGAAGGCCTGAACCTCCTGGCTCAGATCGTTCGAGTGGCGTGCCAGTTCCTGGGCGGCATCGAGCACCTGCGACGCCGCCGCGCCGGTCTGGCCGGCTCCCTGCTGCACATCGACGATGTTGCCGCTGACGGCCTCGGTGCCGCGGGCTGCCTCCTGCACGTTGCGGGCGATCTCGCTGGTGGCCGCGCCCTGCTGCTCGATGGCCGCCGCAATCGCGGTCGAGACGCTCGACATCTCCCCGATCGTGCTGCCGACGCTCTGGATGGCGCTCACGGCCTCCTGCGTGACCTGCTGGATCTCGGCGATCTGGGCGCTGATCTCCTCCGTCGCCTTCGTGGTCTGGCCGGCCAGTTCCTTGACCTCGGAGGCGACGACCGCAAAGCCCTTGCCGGCCTCGCCGGCCCGGGCAGCCTCGATGGTGGCGTTGAGCGCGAGCAGGTTGGTCTGTGCCGCGATGGTGTTGATGAGGGCCACGACGCTGCCGATGCGCTCCGCCGTGGTGACGAGGGCCTGCACGGTCGCGTCCGTGCGCCTGGCCCCCTCGACGGCGGTGCCGGCGATCTGGGTCGAGTGCGCCACCTGGGCCGCGATCTCGCGGGTGGAGATGGACAGCTCCTCGGTCGCGGCCGCCACGGTCTGAACGTTGGCGGCCGTCTTCTCGGCCGCGCTGGCGACGGATGTCGATTGATGGTTCGTCTGCTCGGCGGTCGCCGCCATGGTCTGGGCCGTCGCCTCCATTCTCAGGGCGGCGGTGGACAGGCCCTGGGTGAGAGCCGACACGTTCGCCTCGAAACGCTTGGCGATCTCATCCAGGCGCTGAGCGCGGCGGGCCTTGGCATCGGCCTCGAGAGCGGCAGCTTCCTCGGCCTCGTCCTTGGCGATCAGGACGCCCTTGAACACCTGGACCGCATGAGCCATCTCGCCCAGCTCGTCGGCGCGGTTCTGGGCCGGCACGTCGACCTGCTTGTCGCCTTCGGCGAGGGCGCGCATCGCCTGGCTGAGGGCCAGGATCGGGCGCGTCACGCCTCGGCCGATCAGCGCCGCGACGCCTGCGATGACGAGAACGATCAGGGCGACGCCAGCCATCAGCTTCATGGCGGTGTCCCAGACCTTGGCGGCCGTGTCGTCCGTATAGACGCCCGAGCCGATGATCCACCCCCAGGGCTGGAAGCCCTTCACGTAGGAAATCTTGCCGACGGGCTGCTCCGCGCCGGGCTTGGGCCAGAGATAGGGGACGAAACCTGCTCCACTCTGCTTCACCGTGTCCACGAAGGCCACGAAGAGCCGCTTTCCGGTCGGGTCCTTGTTCTCGGTCATGTCCTGACCTTCGAGCTCGGGCTTGATCGGGTGCATCAGCATGCGCGGATGCATGTCGTTGATCCAGAAATACTCCTGCTTGTCGTAACGCAGGCCTCTCACGGCGTGCATGGCCGCCTTCTGGGCGTCCGCGCGGCTCATGCGGCCGGCGCGCTCCTCGGCCTCGTAGTACGACAGGATGCCGTAGGCGGCCTCGACCACATGATGGGTCTTCACGGCCTGGGCCGAGACGATCTCCTCGCGGAGCTGATAGAGCGAAAGGCCGATGATCGCGGCGATGCCGATCAGGGCCGTCAGGGTGATTGAATGGATCTTCGTCGTGATCCCGAGCTTCAGGCGCATAGCTTCCTCGTTTTTTCCGGCTTTGTATTGGGGAGCGATGGCCCGTGGACGATATTGCCAAGCTTCGAGGACGGCCTCCTGCGCGGATGCCCGAACGGCCAAGGCGGCCGATGGGCATTCAGGTCGTAACGGAAGCCTTTCCGAAACAGAGTATCGCCTATGAACCACAGATCCCTCTGGAGACGAGGAACTTCAGCATAACTCGGTTAAACTTTGATTATTGCTTTCATTTCCCAAGTGTTGTTCCGCGGCATGGAGCAAGAGAAACGACAAACGCCTCGTTTCATCTGTCAGACAGCAGCGTCAACTTGGCAAAAGATCCAGATTTTATCATCTCGTCTTAACGACAGTTTACGTTCCGTCATGCCTGGCGGCACTCCTGCGGGGAGAGCCGGGATGTTCCGGGAGGCAAAACCTCCGTACGGTCGGCCGCGGCACCCCGTTATTTCCACAACGCGGACGAGACTCGGGCCAGCTACGCCATTAAATTAACATAGAAGTCGGACGACCTGTCTCGACGTGGGCCGGAACCGAGGATCGCCTGTCGACCGCGAGGGCAGCATCACCGCGACGGAACGCCGTTTGACGCCGACACTCTTGCGCAGCCTTAACCTTCCGAGAAGGTTTGGCTTCGCGCCGGGGTCAAAGTCGAGGAGACTAGTCAGTCAGTAAAGCCTCACCGGTCCGTGAGGAGGGTACCCGAGATGAAAGAATTCGACGAGGAATACGCCAAGCGGGTCCGCGAGGGCTGCTTCAAGGCTATCCTGGATGCGTCGATCAAGGACGGAAAACTCGAACTGAGCGAGCGGGAGATCTATGACGGCGTCATGAGCGCCATCGCGATGATCCACTCGTCGCAGGACGAGACGCCGACCCCCGAAACGACGGCCCGCGTGTCCGAGGCGATTGCGCTGCACTTCCGCGAGAGGGTCAAGCAGCTGAAAGCCGTGAAGGAGCAGGTCGACGCCCCTCCCTTCCCGCTCGAATCCAGCAAGAAAGAGAACATGCACTGACCCCGCACGAGAAGCGGCATTCGGGGGCCTTGAAGGCCCATCCCCCGCAAGGAGAGAACCAAACCCAAGCTTAAGCGTTGTTCTGCCCGTCCCTGTTCAAGCCTGAGAGGAACTTGATGGATGAGCCGAAGCGACGCCACCCGGCCAGCGACCCGCTGGCGCGCATCATGGATTGGGTCGGCTTGTCCGTCGGCTTAGGCTTCCTCTGGGTTGCCGTATCGGCCGTCAGGCTCTGACGAGCGGGCCGGTCCGCCCGACCCCTTCAGTCAGGAGCCTCGGCGGAAGCGGTATTCCCGGGCCGCATCGGCAGCCTGATAGCCCCAATAGGTCAGTTGCACCGCCGCCCGCCCGAAAAGTCCTCCGTTCCAGGCCAGGCCGAAAGGCTCGAACAAGCGGTAGCGGTCGGTTTCGCCGGCGATGCCCTCGGCGACGACCGTTCCGCCGATGGCGGTCGTGTTCATGCCATGGCCGCCGAAGGCCGTGCAGAACCACACGCCCGGCCGCAGCCGGCCGATCTGCGGCATTAGATGCCGGGCATAGGACATGAGGCCCGACCAGGCCACCTCGACCTTCAGCTCCGCCAATTGCGGATAGGTGCCCACCATCTCGCGCCGGAGCAGGGCGGCGATATCCGCCGGATCGGTCGTCCTCGTGGTGATCCGCCCGCCCCAGAGGATGCGGCTCCCATCGTCGACGAGGCGGTAGTAGTCCCCGGCCCTGCGGTCGTCGAGCACGGCGGCAGAGGTGCGGATGGCGCTGCGGACGAGATCCGGCGCGTGCTCCGTCAGAAGCACGTAGGTGGCGACGGGCAGGAACGCCGTCCGTAATGCCGGCAGAACTCCACCGGTATAGCCGCCGGTGGTGAAGAGCACATGCTCGGCCTCGATCTCCGCGTCCTTCGTGCGCAACATCTTCCTCGGCCCATCGAGCTCCGCCGAGACCACCGCCGAGTTCTCGTGGATCCCTGCCCCCAGCCCGGCAGCGGCGCGGGCCAAGGCGCGCCCGTAGTTCAAGGGGTGGAAATGAAAGGCCCTCCCGTCGAGAAGCCCCTCCTGATACCGGGGAGAAACGAACATCGCCCTGACCTCGTCCCGCGGCAGGTAGCGCTGTTCGAGGCCGAATTCGCGCTCCATCCTGTCCCGGGCGGCCCGCAGGGCCCCGCGCGAATCGTAGCGCAACGCCTTCACGATGCCGGGAACGGGCCTTGCCTCTCCGATGGCGAGGTCCCGGATATGGTCGCTCACGATATCGACGCCTTCGATGGAGAGGCGGTAGAGCGCCTTGGCCTGCTCCGGGCCGACCCGGCGCTCGATGGCGGACAATCCCGTCGCGTATCCGGCCGACACGAAGCCGCCGTTGCGGCCTGAGGCTCCCCACAGGATGCGCTGCGCTTCGAGAACCACGACGGACCGGCCGCTCCGCGCCAGCTTCAGCGCCGCCGTCAGTCCCGCAAGACCGCCGCCGACGATGCAGACGTCGGCTCCGATACGGCCCCGAGCCTGCGGATAGGTCTCGGACGTGGCGAGCGTCCGGCTGTAGTAGCTGTCGATGTAGGAGGAGGTCATGTCTGTGACTGGCAGGAGGCGGAAGGAAGGCGAAAGCTCCGTTCGAGCGGGTGCCCGCCAGGCTTTGGGTTCTCACCCGGTCCGGGACGGCTGGAGACTAGCATGGCAGCGATGCAGATAAACCTGGAAAAGGCGGTCATCGGGCGCGGCGGCAGCCAGGGCCTCGAGCTGCGCCGCCGCCTTCGCCCAGTCGCCGGCCTCGTAGCTGGCCCGCGCCCTCTCCCAATCCTCGAGGGTCCGCAACCGGTCCGGATCGGGCGCCAGTTCGCTTTCGTCGTCTCCCGCAGCGCCGAGAAGCTCGTAGATGATCATCGGGCGGTGCGCCCCCTCCGGCACCGTTCGGTCGACGAAGCGGAACACGTATTCGCCCGCCGTCGCACGCTGGACGTCCTCGCTGACGAGGATCGTCGTGCCGTAGCGCTTGTTCAGCTTCTCGAGCCGGGAAGCCATGTTCACCGTGTGGCCGAGGGCCGTGTAGTTGATCCGGTCGACCGAGCCGACATTGCCGATGACGGCCTCGCCCGTATGCAGGCCGAACCGGGTCTGCATGGGCGCACCGCCTTCGGCGACGAAATCCTCGTTGAGCCGGTCGAGGCGGCGCGCGGCGCGCAGGGCGCCGAGGCAGGCGAGAGCGACGTGATCCTCCCGTTCCTCGGGCGCATTCCAGAACGCCATGATGCTGTCGCCGATATACTTGTCGATAGTGGCTCCCGAACGGACCAGTTCGCCGCCGATCTCGCTGAAATAGCGGGACGTCTTGGCCATCACCTCCTCGGGATCGAGGCCTTCCGCCATGGGCGTGAAGCCGGCCACGTCGGTGAACAGCACGGTGATCGCCTGGCGTTTGCCGCCGAGCTCGGACGACATCTTGCGGCCGATGATGCCGCGCACCAGGGCGTTCGGCACGTAGCGCATGAAGTTGCTCAGGGCGAGTTCGAGCGTGTCGATGGCACGCGAGAGCTCCCTGACCTCCATCACGCGGGATTGCGACCGGCGCGCATGTCCGAATTCGAACTTCATGATCCTGCGGATGTCGTCCGTCGCCAGACGCAGGGGGCGCGCCAGGTAGCGGGCCGCGAGCAGGACGATCAGCAGAGTGACGGCGACGGAAATGCCGGAGATCACGAGAAGCCCGGTGCGGATCCGCTCCGCCGGCCCCATCATGGTGTCGAAGGGAATGGCAAGGCTGATGAACAGGTTGTCGAACCCTTCGCCGACCTGTTCGGTGCGGCTGAAATAGTTCTCGTCGCCGACCGTGAAGGATGCGCTCCGCTCCTTCCGGCCGGGCGCCTCCTGAAAGGTCCGGTACATGCCGCTGAGCAGCGGAGAGCCGAGATCGTCGACCGTGAGGAGCCTGTTGTTCCGGTCGGCCTGGCGGATCATCCGGTACGAGCCTCCGCGCGGATGCGCGATCAGGGTGCCAGCCGCGTCGAAGACGAGAAGTTCCAGATCCGGCGGAAAGCGCAGGCGCTCCAGGTAAAGATCGAGACTGGCGAGGGTCATGTCGATGCCGAAGACGGCGCCGGGTGTCTGCCGCGCCTGCCGCGCCAGCGTCACTCCGGCCTCCGGGACGCTGGCAAAACGGTAGGGAGGCGTGAGGATCACATCGCCGCTGGCCAGGGCGGGCGCATACCAGGGACGCCTCCGGGGATCGAAGGCGGTCGGCCGAGACCCGATCCGCCGCAACTCCCTGCCCTGCGCGTCCACGACGATCCACCGTGCCGACGGCCCATCCGTCGCCGGCTCGACGATCATGAAGACGTAGGCCCCGTCGTGGGATTCCGGGCCGATTTCGGGCGGCCGTGCATCGCTGATCGTCTGCACGACCACATGGCTCCCGTCGCTGCGGCCCAGGAAGACCCCCGTCGCAGCCGGCAGAACCTCATCGAGCTCCTTCAACACTGCGGTCAGGGTCACGACCAGCTGCTCGGAAGGAAGCTCGGGATCGATGGTGATGGAGACGGTATCGAGGACGGAGCCCGCGATCCGGAGACTGCCCGCGAGCTCGTTCCGCACATTGCTGGCGATGCGCTGGAAGTCGTCCTCGGCGTCGCGGATCGTGAGCGCCGTCAGCTGGTGGTGGTTGAACCCGATCAGCGCGGCGGAGATGGCGAGCACGACGAGCGTGAAGACGAGGGCGAGCAAGGCCTGCAGAGACCAGAGGAACGGTTTTCGCTCTGCGCGCTGTTTCACCCTTCATCCCCGGGAGCTTCGATCGCCGCGAAGGCAGGCAGCACCAGTAACACGCCTTTCCCGATCCGAGAAAGTCCGGGCGCCCTTCTCAGAGACCGAAAGAGCCGTCTGCGATATCCGACGCTTCGAGATAGATCTGCACGAGCCTCTCGCAGCCCTCGCGGTCCTCCTCGTCGAACCGGGCCGGGTTCGGGCTGTCCAGATCGAGGACGCCGAGAACCCGGCCATCCTTGACGAGGGGCACGACCAGCTCCGAGCGGGAGGCGCTGTCGCAGGCGATATGGCCCGGGAAGGCGTGAACGTCGGGCACCACGACCGAGGCCTTCCGCTCCACGGCGGTGCCGCAGACCCCGCGTCCCACGGCGATGCGCACGCAGGCGACCTTGCCCTGGAAAGGCCCCAGGACGAGCTCCCCTCCCCGCATGAAGTAGAACCCCGCCCAGTTCAGATCGGGCATGAGATCGTAGAGCAGGGCCGACATGTTGGCCGCATTGGCGATCGCATCGGGCTCGCCGTGGAGCAGGCCGGAGAGCTGCTGGGCGAGGGAGGCGTAGAAGTCCTGCTTGCTGCCGGACACGGGAAGGGCGGTCGGTGTGAACATGGGGCTGATTTATGGGTCCGCCGCCCCCTTGTCCAGGGCCGCGGAGCGCCGGGAATTGATCGTGATCAAGGCTTGCGGGCAGGCGGCGGCTTATGCCGGGTGCCGTCCGGCGTCGCCCCGGTCATGAACAAGAGGCAAGTCATGTCCAACGATCTCGTTCGGCGCTACGGCAGCCTGCCGGTGCCGCGCTACACCTCCTATCCGACGGCCGCCGAGTTCTCGCCGGAGGTCGGGGCATCCGACCACGAGAACTGGCTGCGGCGGCTCGATCTCGGGGAGAGCGTGTCGGTCTATCTCCACGTCCCCTATTGCCGCCAGCTTTGCCATTATTGCGGGTGCCACACCAAGGTGGCGCGGCGGGACGAGGTGGTGCAGCGCTACCGCGAGAGCCTGGAGGCCGAGATCGCGCTCGCGTCCCGGCATCTGCAGGGGCGCCTCCGGGTGGCCCGGCTGCACTGGGGCGGAGGAACGCCGAGCATTCTCGGGCCCGACGGTCTTGCATCCGTCATGGACGTGCTGTCGCGGCACGCCGTGTTCGAGGACGGGTTCGAACATGCCATCGAACTCGACCCGCGCTACGTGGACGAGACGCTGGCGCAGGGGCTTGCCGCCATCGGGGTCAACCGGGCCAGCCTGGGCGTTCAGGACCTCGATGCGCAGGTCCAGGTCGCCATCGGGCGCGTGCAGCCGCTGGAGACGGTCGAGAAAGCGGCCGGGCTGCTGCGCGCTGCCGGAATCGAGCGCCTGAACTTCGACCTGATGTACGGCCTGCCCCACCAGACGGTCGCATCGGTCCGGGCGACCTGCGCCAAGGTTTTGGCCCTTCGGCCCGAGCGCATCGCCTGCTACGGCTATGCCCACATGCCCCGGCGCAAGGCGCAGCAGCGCCTCATCGACGAAGCGGCCCTGCCCGGAGCCGAGGAGCGCTTCCTGCAGTCGCAGGCCGTGGCCGAGGAGTTCACCGGCAACGGTTATGTCGCCATCGGGCTCGATCATTTCGGCCGTCCGGACGACCCTCTCGCCGCCGCCAGCCGCTCAGGGCAGCTCCATCGCAACTTCCAGGGATACACCGACGACGACCGGCCGGTTTTGATCGGCTTCGGCGCCTCGGCCATCTCCCAGCTCCCCGAAGGCTACATTCAGAACGTCGCGGATATCGGCACCTACATGCGCAGCATCGCCGAAGGCAGGCTCGCCTCCGTCCGTGGCTACCGCCTGACCTCGGACGACCGGGCCAGGGGCTCGATCATCGAGACCCTGATGTGCAATTTCCGCGTGGATCTGAGCACTCACGCAGTCCGGGGCGCCTATACGAATGAGCTGGCCCTGTTGCGCCCCCTGGCCGAGGACGGCTTGATCACGCTGGAGGACGAAACCGTCGCCGTGACCGAAGCCGGCCGGCCCTTCGTTCGCCTCGCGGCCTCCGCATTCGACAGGTTCCGCGCTGCCGACGTGGCGCGTTTCAGCCCCGCCGTGTGACGGCTGCCATCCATTCAACACAGGTGGGCCGTGAACCCACGGCCCGCCTGTCTCATTCCGCGGCCAGTCCGAACCGGTCGTCCTTTGCGAATTCCAGTCCCTGGTGGTCGCAGAGGCGGCGGTAGAGCCCCCCTTGGCGGTACAGGCTCTCGTGGGATCCCTCCTCCACGATCCGCCCCTTGTCGAAGACGAGGATCCGGTCGAGAGCCCTCACGGTCGCGAGGCGGTGGGCGATCACGATGGAGGTGCGCCCCTCCATGAGCCGCTCCATCGCCTGCTGGATCAGCACCTCCGACTCCGAATCGAGGGCGGAGGTCGCCTCGTCCAGGATGAGGATCGGCGCATCGGCCAGGAAGGCGCGGGCAATCGCCACCCTCTGGCGCTCGCCGCCCGACAGCTTCACGCCGCGCTCGCCCACGAGGGTGCCATATCCCTTCGGGAGGCGCGTGATGAAGTCGTGCGCATTGGCCAGGCGTGCCGCGCGCTCGATCTCCGCCATGGTCGCGCCCGGACGGGCATAGGCGATGTTCTCCGCGAGGGTGCGGTGGAACAGGATCGGCTCCTGCTGGACGATGGCGATCTGCGCCCTCAGGGAAGCCTGCTGCGCCTCCGCAATGTCCTGCCCGTCGATGCGGATGCTGCCGCCGTTCAGGTCGTAGAGGCGCTGGATGAGCTTGACGAGGGTCGTCTTGCCCGATCCCGACGGCCCGACGAGACCGACGCGCTCGCCTGCCCGGATGACGAGCGACAGGTCCCGATAGAGCGGGGTCGCATGGCCGGCATAGTGGAAGTCCACATGCTCGAAGGCGATCTCGCCCCGCCCGATCCGGATCGGCCGCGCATCGGGACGATCGACCACGCCGAAGGGCTCCCGGTGGATCGCCACCAGCTCCTCCATGTCGTTCACGGAGCGGCGCAGGTTGTTCACGTGCATGCCCACGTCGCGCAGATAACCGTGGATCACGAAGTAGGTCGTGAGCACGTAGGCGAGGTCGCCGGGCGTCGCATCGCCGCTCCACCACAGCCACAACGCCGTGCCGATGATGGCCGCCCGGATGGCCAGCAGGGCGATGAACTGCACGGTTCCGCTGTTCGTCCCCCGCTGCCAGAGGCGACGGGTGCGGCTCTGCCACTTGTCGAGCACCCGCGTGAGGCGCAGGTCCTCCCGCTCCTCGGCCCCGAAGGCCTTCACCACCGCATTGCAGCTCATGGCATCGGCGAGCGTGCCGCCCACCTTCGTGTCCCACGCGTTCGCAAGCCGCGCGGCCGGAGCGACGTAGCGCGTGGCAAGCAGCACGGTCATGACGATGAAGGCCGCCGTGCCCACGGCGACGACGAGGCCCATGACGGGCCAGTGCAGCCCGAGGACCACCATCGACCCGACCAGCACGACGAGGGACGGCAGGAGCGCCAGAAGAAGCGTGTCGTGCATCAGGTCGAGAGCCCACATGCCGCGCGTGATCTTGCGCACGGTCGAGCCGGCGAAGCTGTTGGCATGCCAGTCCGTCGAGAAGCGCTGCACGCGCGCGAAAGCATCCTGCGCCACGCTGCTCATGACCCGCAGCGTCAGCTCGACGATGCCGTAGAAGGCCAGATGCCTCATGACGATCGTGACGAGGCCGAGCCCGGTCATGAGGGCGAAGGCCACGAGAGCCGCGTGGAGCGCGGCGTCACGGTCGGCCTCGCCCACCGTGATGGCGTCGACGAGGCGGCCGGCAAAGACGGGCATGAACACGTCCGCGAGCGTGGACGCCATCATGGTCCCGACGATCAGGCCGACATAGCCCGGCTGGCCGCGCCAGTGCCGGAAAGTGAATCGCAGAACGTCGCGGGTCGCATCCCCGCTCTTGGTGTCTCGGGTCATGAGATGAACAGGCCGCGCAAGGCAGGCCTTTCCTCGAAAGCACGGAGCGATCTCTCACGACGGACTCAGGGCGCGTCGGAATTCGCTCGTCGAAAAATGGTGGAGGGTCGCGCGTGCAGGACCCGGCGGTCCCGCGTCGTCAAGCCTAGAGCTTGGATGCGGGAGGGTTGTTGAGCAAGCATTTAAAGGCCATGCACTCCTCCCTCTCTGAAAGCAAACCTGACAGGGAAATACAGTATTCGGACGAACTTGGCAACCTCTCGCCCCGTTCTCGACTACGTCACACGCAATCGAGCGGCCGATGTGGTCCCGGCGGAAGATCAACGCGGATCGTGTCGCCGGGTTTCACCTCTCCGTCCTGCAGGACGACCGCCATCACGCCGGACTTGCGGATGAGGTTTCCCTCCGCGTCGCGGCCGAGGACCGCCTTCATCAGCCCCTTCTGGAACCGGTCGATCTGAACGCAGGGATTGCGCAAGCCGGTCACTTCGATGATCGCGTCGTCGCCGAGATGCAGCCGCGCGCCTGTCGGCAGGGCCAGGAGATCGATGCCCCGCGTGGTGATGTTCTCGCCCATCTCGCCCGCAGCGACGGAGAATCCCGCGCCCTGCAATTCCTCGAACAGTTCGGAATGGATCAGGTGAACCTGGCGCAGATTGGGCTGGCTCGGATCCTTGGCCACGCGGGAGCGATGCTTGACGGTCCGGCCTGCATGGGCATCGCCCTCGACCCCCAGCCCGGTCAGAAGGCGGATGCCGGAGCGGTTGGACTTGCTGAACGAGTGCGAGGCACTGCAGCTCACGGCGGTGATGATGGCGCTCATTCGTCTCAAATGCTCCGTCCGAATCCGGGCCAGCGGAGCCCGTGCGGCGCGATCTGTCAACACCGTTCAGGGAACGGAGAGATCCACGATCTCGAGCCCCTTGGCTGCAAGCCGCTGCGCCAGGACGCGCCGGTGGCAATTGGCAGGATCGCGCTCGAAGCAGAGCAGACAGACCGGACGGCTTTCGGCAAGCACCGTCAGCTCCGCGAGGGCATCCTGAGCCGGCTGAGTGTCGAGAACCTCCTGGCAATAGATGCGCCGCATCAGCTCCCCATCGCCGGCCCGTGCGGCCTGGCGCCCTTCCTTCGGGGTGCCGAGTTGCCTGAAATGCTGATAGCCGATGTCCCGGCCGGCCAGAGCATCCTTCAGGGCGGACTTGGAGAACCCGCGCTTGCGCGACAACGCCACCGCGCGCACGTCCGCGAGGATCGAAACGCCCGAATCCTGCAGAACGGTGAGGAAACGGTCCATGTCCGCTCCCTCGTATCCGATCGTGAAGACCTGCTTGCTCATGCAGGAACGGGGGTCCTACATCGACGGCTGCGGACGCCCCTGCAGCTGCGGCTGCTTGTAGGGCCGCAGGGCATCGGGAATCCGCATGTCGCGCGGCGTCTGGAAATCGCTCGCTGCGCCGCGCATCTGATCCGCCGGACGCGGCAGGCCGCTGCGGTCGCTGTAGTCCCAGCGCCGCGCGCGCTCCTGCATGGATTGTCCGGTCAGGGCATTGGCGCACATGACGTCGAGTACGGTGACGCCTGCCACGGCGCCCATGGCGATCCCCACGCGATCCCGATCGGCGTCGGATTCGTTCAGCTCCTTGCCGAGCGTCGCGAGATCGAGGGCATCGCCGCCGATGCGTCCCCAGATCCACGGCGTCGGATCCTTGGACGCGAGAATGCCCACGCCCGTCACGATCTCGCGCACGCCGTAAGCCCGGATCAGCCTCTCGTGCCGCTCCATGCCGAGCCAGCGGGCGACGCTTCTGCCGCCGAACAATTCGACCGCGCCGAGGGCGATGCTGAACCATCCGAGGCCGCGGGCGAGCGCATCGGCCGATTGGCGGGAACCTGAGCGATGATGAGCCATGACAGCACCTCGTTAGGGTTTGAGAACAACCTTGATGCAGCCGTCCTTCTTATCGCGGAAGGTCCTGTACATCTCCGGACCGTCGTCCAGTCCGACAGTGTGGGTGATGACGAAGGACGGGTCGATCTGTCCTTCCTCGATCCGGCGCAGGAGGTCGTCCGTCCAGCGGTTCACATGGGTCTGCCCGGTGCGGATCGTGAGGCCCTTGTTCATGACGGCGCCGAACGGGATCTTGTCGAGAAGCCCGCCATAGACGCCCGCGACGGACAGCACGCCGGCAGGCCGGCACACATACATCATCTCGCGCAGGACGTGCGGCCGATCGGTCTCCAGCATCACCGCCTGTTTGGCGCGATCGAGGATGGTATCGGGATGGGTCATGGAGACGTGAGCCTCGAGGCCCACCGCGTCGATGCACTTCTCGGGACCCTTGCCGCCGGTGAGCTCGTTCAGCCGCTCGATCACGCTCTCCTCCTGGAAGTTGATCGTGATCGCGCCGCCCGCCTCTGCCATGCTGAGGCGTTCGGGCAGGCGGTCGATGGCGATGACCTGCTTGGCGCCGAGGAGAAGGGCGCTGCGGATCGCCATCTGACCCACGGGCCCCGCGCCCCAGATCGCGACCGTATCCGTCGGCTCGATGTCGCACTGAACGGCGGCCTGCCAGCCCGTCGGGAAGATGTCGCTCAGGAAGAGAAGCTGCTCGTCGGGAATCCCGTTCGGCACCTTGATATGCGTCTTGTCGGCATAGGGAACGCGCAGGTATTCCGCCTGTCCGCCGGGATAGCCGCCCGTGAGGTGAGTGTAGCCGAAGAGGCCGGCGGTGGGATGGCCGAAGGCGGTCGCGGCGAGTTCGCCGTTGCGGTTCGTCCGCTCGCAGACCGAAAAGTTGCCGCGCTTGCACTGATCGCACTCGCCGCAGATGATGGTGAAGGGGATGACCACCCTGTCGCCGACCTTGAGGGAGCTCTTCGCCGCCGATCCGACCTCGACCACCTCTCCCATGGACTCGTGGCCCATGATGTCGCCCTTCTTCATGCCGGGCATGAAGTGGTCGTAGAGATGGAGGTCGGAGCCGCAGATGGCGCAGCTGGTCACCTTGATGATGGCGTCGCGGGAATCCTCGATCTCGGGATCGGGAACCGACTCGCACCGAATGTCACCCTTTCCGTACCAGCGCAAAGCTTTCATGGAAGTTCTCCCCTTGGGACAAGGCGCAAAAAGCCAAGCTCGCGCCCTCGTCTGATGCCGTAAAGGAAAAGACTTCTAGAGGGACTTTGCGTTCCCTGGCCGGCCCAAAAAAACGGAGCCTTACTCCCAAGGAGGCGGACCTAGAGGTGCTCGGGAAGGCTCCGGATCAGCTGGGCGAGAGCGGGCTCCAGCACCTGGTGGGCTGCCTCCTCGACCTCGAACCACCGCGCATCGCGCTGGCCCTTCTCCCGCCACGACCTGAGCTGTTTGGACACCTCGAGCGGATAGACGTCGACCCGGCACAGGTCGAAATGTGTCGCCCGCCGCTTCCAGTAATCGTAATGCCCGAGGGGCTTCTGCTTGATCTCGCCCTTGACGCCGGCCTCCTCGACCGCCTCCTGCGCCGCCGCCTTGTGAGGCTTCTTGCCCTTCATGGGCCAGCCCTTGGGGATCAGCCACCGCCTGGTTTCCCGTGACGTTACGAGAAGCACCTCGACCCTGCCTTCCCTGACCCGGAAGGGAAGCGCTGCGACCTGACTCAGTCGTTCTTTGGAGGTTCGGGGCATTCGACCGTGAAGGATGGGGATTCCGAGAGCGTTCCTGCAAAGCCTAGTTGATTGGAGCCGGCTAATAAAGGATCAATTCGATGTGCTTTGGAGACATGGCCTTTCCTGACGGGAGCCGTTCCACGGCATTCGAGCAATCGATGATGAATGCCTGACAACGTAGCAGCAAGCATTTTGATCCTGAGAGGCGAGCGGGGGCCATGACACGAGACGGTTTGGAGACGAGGCTGGCGGCGGCCTGCGCCATTGCCAGGGAGGCAAGCATGCTGGCCCGCCGGCGCTTCCACGAGAGGCCGCGCTCGCAGCTGCCGGATTTCAAGGGGCACCAGGACTTCCTCACCGTCACGGATGCGGAAGTCGAGGAGCTCATCCGAACCCGGCTCCACGGACTCTTTCCCGACGATGCCTTCTTCGGCGAAGAAGGCGGCGGCTCCTTCGCGCGGGATGTCTGGGTCGTGGATCCCATCGACGGCACCGCCAACTTCGCCCGCGGCATCCCCCACTTCGCCATCTCGATCGCCTTCGTGCGCGACAACCGGGTGGAGATCGGGGTGATCTACGACGTGATGCAGGACGAGCTCTACACGGCTCTGCGCGGGGCCGGCGCCAGCCTCAACGGCCTGCCGATCCGCACCAGCGGCCTGGCCGAAATCCAGCACGCGACGGTGGAAGCCGGATGGTCGCCGCGCCTCACCCATGAGGTCTATGTGGACCTCGTGAAGAACCTGAAAGCGGCGGGCGCCAACGTCCGTCGCGCAGGGTCGGGCACCCTGGGCCTCGCCTATGTGGCGGACGGACGGATCGACGCCTATTGCGAACTCCACATCAATTCCTGGGATGCCCTCGCGGGCCTCCTCATCGTGGAGGAGGCCGGGGGCTGGACCAACGATTTCCTGGCCGGGGACGGGCTTCGGAACGGCAATCCGGTTCTGGCCTGCACGGCGGAACTGGCTGACCGGCTGGTCGCGGCGACGGGCATCGCCAAGGCGCCCTGATCGCTCCATCGCCCGGCGTTTCTCCGTCGGCCCGTGCGGGCGCGGCTCGATCATCCTGAAAGCCGAAGCCAAAACTTTCGGCAAACGTCTTGACCTCTCCGCCCAATGGTTGGAGCTTAGCCGACCAAGAAAAAAATTCACAAGCCGAACGGGAGGATGCCTATGACACGTCGAAACAGCCTTTTTGCCGCCACGATGCTGGCGGGTACGGCCGCCGCCTTTTCCCTCATGTCCACGGGAGCAGCCCAGGCACAGGGCGCGCTCGTCATGTACTGCGCCGTGCAGGAGGAATGGTGCCGCGCCATGACCAGCGCCTTCGAGCGCGAGACCGGCATCAAGGTCTCGATGACCCGCAAGAGCTCCGGCGAGATCTATGCGCAGGTGAAGGCGGAAGCTCAGAACCCTCGCGCCGACATCTGGTGGGGCGGCACCGGCGACCCCCACATGCAGGCGGCCGAGGAAGGCCTGACCATGGAATACAAGTCGCCGAACATGGGCGAGCTGCAGGACTGGGCCGTCCGTCAGTGGGAGCAGTCGAAGAACCGCACCGTCGGCATCTACTCGGGCGCTCTCGGCTTCGGCTACAACACCGAGCTCGTCAAGGCGAACGGGATCAAGGAGCCGAAGTGCTGGGCCGACCTCCTCAATGAGGACCTGAAGGACGAGGTGCAGGTCGCGGACCCGAATTCATCCGGCACCGCCTATACCCTCCTTGCCACCATCGTTCAGCTGATGGGCGAGGAGAAGGGCTTCGAATACCTCAAGTCCCTGCACAAGAACGTCAACCAGTACACCAAGTCAGGCGCGGCTCCGGCCAAGGCGACGGCACTGGGAGAAACCACTGTCGGCATCGTCTTCATGCACGACATGGTGACGATGGTGGTGGACAACGCACCGGTGAAGGTCGTGGCTCCCTGCGAGGGCACGGGTTACGAGATCGGCTCGATGTCGATCATCAAGGGCGCCAAGAACCTCGAGAACGCGAAGAAATTCTACGACTGGGCCCTGACCCCGGCCGCTCAGAAGCTCGGCGCGGAAGCCAAGTCCTATCAGGTTCCCTCCAACAAGAACACGCCGGTGCCGCCGCAGGCGCCGAAGCTCGACGAGATCAAGCTGATCAACTTCGACTTCGCCAAGTACGGCTCGTCGGAAGAGCGCAGGCGCCTCCTGTCCAAGTGGGACAACGAGGTGAAGAACCTGCCGAAGTAGTTCGGACCTGAAACCGCCGCCCCCGCGAAGCCACGTCGCTTCGCGGGGCATATCGGCCTATCGATCATCGAGGGGCGGGCTCCCGCAAGGACCCGCTTCGAACTCAGGCGAGAACTGACATGTCACGAGCCACCCTTGGCTGGATCGTGCTGGGCTGGATCGGCTACGCCCTTTTGCCCTGGTACGGCCTGGACGGAGCCGCTTCATCCCTCGGCGATTATTTCGTGGGAAGGTCGGGCCTCGTGCACGGGCTGACGGGCGCCTGGTGGCTCCTGCCCATTCTGCTGCCGCTCGTCATGGGCTTGCGTCCTGCCTTCGCGGGCTCAGGGGAATCCGACGGCACGTGGCTCATCGCCTCCGGCCTGCTGGGTCTCGCGCTCGTCATCCTGCAGGGCTTCGCCATCGGCATGAACGGCTGGACCTTCGAGGTCCTGAAGGTCCTCTTCGGCGAGCCCGGACCGCGCCAGGACGGCATCGGCTACGGCGCGACGCTGACGCTGACGGCTTTTCTGATCGTTCTGTGCCATGGCTTCGCCGCTCGCGGGTGGTGCCGGGGCGACGCCTTCGTGACCTCGTCCATCGGCGTGGTGATCGCCCTGATCATCGTTTTCGTGTTCTTTCCCGTCAGCACCATTCTCGCCAGCGCCTTCGCCGACAACGACGGCAACTTCGCGCCCGCCGAATTCGCCGCGAAGTTCACGGACCAGTCCATCTGGGGGCTCGACTGCCTCACGAGCAACCTGCGCTGCGGCGTGGCCTGGAACACCCTGTTCCTCGGGGTTCTGGTGGCCTTCGGGACCACGGCCCTGGGCCTCGCTTTCGCGCTGATCGCCACGCGTACCGCCTTCCGCTACAAGAAGCTGCTGCGCGTGATGAGCGTTCTGCCCATCATCACGCCTCCCTTCGTGATCGGTCTTGCGCTCATCCTGCTGTTCGGACGATCCGGCGCTCTGTCCGCCGTGCTGTGGGACTGGTTCGGAATTCCGCGCTCGCGCTGGATCTACGGGCTGCCCGGCATCTTCATCGCCCAGCTCCTGGCCTTCACGCCGATCGCATTCCTCGTTCTCATCGGGGTGGTGCAGGGCATCAGCCCGACTCTCGAGGAAGCGTCCCAGACCTTGCGCGCCAAGAGCTGGACGACCTTCATGACCATCACCCTCCCGCTCATGCGGCCGGGACTGGCCAACGCCTTCCTCCTCGGCTTCGTGGAAAGCCTCGCGGATTTCGGAAACCCGCTGGTGCTGGGCGGGAACTACGAGGTTCTGTCCACCAAGATCTTCTTTGCCGTCGTCGGCGCGCAGCAGGACCAGGGGCGCGCGGCCGTGCTCTCGATCATCCTTCTGGCCTTCACGCTCGGGGCGTTCTGGCTCCAGCATGCCTGGCTCGGAAAGAAGGTCTACACGACCGTGACCGGCAAAGGCGATGCGGGCATCCCCCTCCCCCTGCCGCGGCGCGTCGCGGCGGCCTCGTATCTCACCGCCATTCCATGGGCGCTCTTCACGCTCGTGGTGTATACGATCATCGTCGTCGGCGGCTTCGTCCGCTCCATGGGCCGCGACTACACGCCCACCCTCGACCACCTCCTGACCGCCTTCCGCATCGAGAACACGGAATGGGGCCTGCATTTCTCGGGCTCCGCCTGGGATTCGTTCTTCGCCACCGTGAAGGTCGCGGCGCTTGCGGCGCCGCTGACAGCGGCGGTCGGCCTGCTCACGGCCTATCTCCTGACCCGCCAGCGCTTCTCCGGGCAGCGCGCCTTCGAGTTCGGCACCCTGCTCAGCTTCGCCATTCCCGGCACCGTGGTGGGCGTCTCCTACATTCTCGCCTTCAACGTGCCTCCCATCGAGATCACCGGGACCGGCTTCATCCTGGTCATGTGCTTCGTGTTCCGGAACATGCCGGTGGGCGTGCGCGCGGGCATCGCGACGCTGAGCCAGATCGACAAGAGCCTCGATGAGGCGTCGCTCACTCTCGGAGCACGCTCCGCCACCACCATGCGGCGCGTGGTGCTTCCCCTGCTCCGGCCTGCCGTGGTCGCGTCCCTGGTCTATTCCTTCGTGCGGGCGATGACGGCGGTGAGCGCCGTGATCTTCCTGGTGACGGCGGAGTACAACATGGCCACGACCTATATCGTCGGACGGGTCGAGGCAGGCGAGTTCGGCCTGGCGATCGCCTATTCCACCGTTCTCATCCTCGTCATGCTGCTGGCCATCGTCATGATCCAGCTCGCCGTCGGCGAGAGGCGCCTCGGACGACGCTCCGCCGCCGCCAATGCCGCTCCCGTCGCCGTCCAAGCAGTGCCATGAACCAGATGACAGCCATCTCCACCCTGACCCGCCCCACCGCCTCCGGCAAGCAGGCCGCTTCGGTGGAGTTTCGCAACGTGACGAAGCGCTATGGCAGCGTCACGGCCGTGGACGACGTGTCCTTCACCATCGAGCCCGGCCAGCTGGTCACGCTGCTCGGGCCGTCCGGCTGCGGCAAGACCACCACGCTGCGCATGATCGCGGGTCTCGAGATGGTGAGCGCCGGACAGATCCTCATCGGCGGCCGCGACGTGACGAACCTCTCGGCCGCGGACAGGGACGTGAGCATGGTGTTCCAGTCCTACGCCCTTTTCCCGCATATGTCCGTGCTGGAGAACGTCGCCTACGGTCCGTCCGTTCAGGGCGCATCCAAGAAGGACGCGCAGGCGATGGCGATGGAGAAGCTCGCCCTCGTGGGCCTAACCGGTCTCGAAAAGCGCGCTCCGTCCGAACTGTCGGGAGGACAGCAGCAACGCGTGGCCGTGGCGCGCGCCCTCGTGCTCGAACCGCAGGTCCTGCTCTTCGACGAGCCGCTTTCGAACCTGGACGCCAAGCTGCGGCGGCGCGTGCGCGAGGATATCCGCGAGCTCCAGCAGAACCTCAACCTGACCGTGGCCTACGTCACCCATGACCAGGAGGAGGCGCTGGCCGTCTCCGACCGGATCATCGTGATGTCGAATTCCCGCATCGCCCAGACCGGCACCCCGCGCGAACTCTACGAGGAACCGGCGGATCTCTTCGTGGCCGACTTCATCGGCGATGCCAACATCCTGAACGGCACGGTCGTGGAGCTGGCCGGGCCCCGGGCCCATGTGCAGATCGACCGATTGGAGATCGACCTCCCCCACCGCGGCGTGATGCAGGGGCCCGTCAAGCTCGCCGTGCGGCCGGATGCCGTTCTGCTGAACGAGGGGGCGGCCGGGCCGGGAGAGGTCTCCGGTCAGGTCAAAAAGGCCTCCTATCTCGGCACTCAGATCGAGTACGAGGTTGCAAGCCCCATGGGCGAATTGTTCGTGGTGCAGTACGGCCGCAGGGAGCCGATCGCCCCGGGAACGGCGGTTTCCATCTCCCTCGACCGGCAGCGCGGTGTCGCCATCGTTCCGGGCGCATGAGGGTCAGACCGCTCCCTCGTCCGGAATGTTGAGGATCGTTCCGCACGCCTTGCAATGGACCGCATCCCTGTCGTGCCGCAGCAATCCGCAGACGGGGCAAGGGTGGCGCACCTTGTTGGGCCGCAACAATACCTGGACCAGCCGCAGGAACAGGGTCACGCCGAAGATCATGATGGCCACGGACAGCAGGTGCCCGAGGGTTCCGGTGAGGGTGATGTCGCCGAAGCCCGTCGTGGTCAAAGCCGCGATGGTGAAATAAAGCGCGTCGACGTAGTTGCCGATCTTCGGGTTCGACCAATGCTGCGTCTCGTAGACGAAGCCCGTCATGATGAAGATGAACACCCCCAGATTGACCGTCGCGACGATCAGGTCCTCGTTCCGGCGGAAGAAAGGACTGTCGGCGCGCAGGCGCACGAGCAACTGATAGGTGCGCAGGAGCCTGACCGTGCGGAGGATGCGCAGGAATCCGATGCCCTCCCCCGCGACGGGCGCGAGGAACGACACGATGGCAGCCACGTCGGCCAGGGTGACGGGATGCGCGAAGTCCTTCCACCGGTTGCGGCTGATGGCGATGCGGGCGGAGAAATCGGCCAGCACGATGAGGCCGATGACCACATCGACCACCTCCAGCACGATCGTGCGGGGGAGGAAGGAGGAGACGACGATGAAGAGGATCGTCGTCAGGTCGAAAACCAGCAGGCCGTAACGGAAGCGATGCGCCTCGGGCGTGTCGCCCTCGTAGAGAGCCCTCAGCTTTTCGATCACCCGCATGGGGGGAACTCGCGTGGCGGGCGGGGAATGTCCTGGGCGATAGGCAAGGGCGACGCTCGGTAACGGTTTATCGGCTGGCGATTTATCTATAAGGCAGAGGCGGGATTCCAACAGGGGCCTCGAACAAGCTCGGCCGTCCGCACGGATGGCCCCAACGCGACTGACGGGACGACGATGCTCAAAGCTCTGATTTTCGACATGGACGGCACTCTGGTGCACAGCGATCCGACGCATCTGGAGGCCTTCGCCGAGATCCTGGGGCCGGAAGGCGTCGTGATCGACGAGGAACTGTACCGCTCCTCCATCATCGGCCGGACCAACGAGGCGATTTTCGCGTCCCTGCTGCCCCACCGGACGGTGGAGGAACATGTGGCCTTCGCCGACCGCAAGGAGGCCGCCTTCCGCCGCATGGCCCTGGACCTCAAGCCCCTGGACGGCTTGGTCGATCTCCTCGACTGGGCCGAGGCGCGCGGGATCGGGATCGCCCTCGTCACCAATGCCCCGGTTCTCAACGCCACCCACATGCTCGACGTGCTGGGGCTGGCCCAGCGCTTCTCCGTCAAGATCACCATCGAGGAGGTGGAGCGCGGCAAACCCGACCCCCTGCCCTATCTCACCGCCCTCCGGAGGCTGGGGCTTGGCCCGGAGGAAGCCATCGCCTTCGAGGATTCCCCTTCAGGCATGAAGGCGGCCAAGGCCGCCGGCCTCTTCTCCTTCGGTGTCCTCACCGGCCTGACGGCCGAGGAGATGAAGGGCTTCGGGGCCGACCGGTCCATCGCGGATTTCCACGACCCGGCCCTCTGGGAGATTCTGGAGCGCCGGGTGGCAGCCTGAACGACACGCATCCATTGTCGCTCGGTGGCCGTGCCCGGCACGGCCTTTCCGGGCGCCATTGCAGCCCACCCGTCAGCAACACGCTTGCGATTTCGTTGAAACGGTTCGGACCTTCTCCGAGTTGGACCACGGTCTGGGCGCTGAAAAGTGCCCTTGAAGCCTATGGCGAAACCGAGTTCGACGAAGCATTGTTGCAAGGCGGACCTGGAATCTCCTCCTCTCGGACGCAAATTCAGGAAAACCGATGACGCTCAAGCTTCACACCATCATCTGCAGCACGCGCCCCGGCCGGGCCGGGCCCATGATCGCCGAGTGGTTTCATGCAAAGGCTGCAGAGCATGGGAAGTTCGAGCCGGTGCTGGTGGACCTCGCCGATTTCGACCTGCCGCTCCTGGACGAGCCCCATCATCCGCGGCTGCAGAAATACGAGCATGACCATACGAAGGCCTGGAGCGCCAGCGTTCACGCCGCCGATGCCTTCGTGTTCGTGACGCCGGAATACAATTACGGCTCGCCGCCGTCCCTCCTGAACGCCCTGAACTACGTCTACAAGGAGTGGAACTACAAGCCTGCGGGCTTCGTCAGCTATGGCGGCGTCTCGGGCGGACTTCGTTCGGTCCAGATGTCAAAACAGGTGGTGACGGCGCTCAAGATGATGCCGATGACGGAGGGCATTCCGATCCCGAACTATGCCCAGTTCCTCGACGAGGAGAAGAACTTCAGGCCCAACGAGCTGGTCGAGAGATCCGTGAAGCCGATGCTGGACGAACTCCACCGCTGGGCCGAGGCGCTGAAGCCGATGCGGGGCTGATCCGCTCGAAAAAAACGGCACCGCCGACGCCGACGGTGCCGTCTGTTATGCAGCCTCAGGAGCGTGTCAGACGCGTCCCGCCAGCGCGTTCTCGTAGAGCTTGCGGGCGCTCTCCCTCGTGATCGGCACCGGATTGCCGCCAGCCGTCGGATCGTCCGGAGCCATGGCGGACATCTCGTCGAAGCGGGCGCTGTCGATCTTGATGCCCTCCAGCGTGTGCGGCACGCCGAGATCCTTGCGCAGCTTCAACACCCAGTCGAGGAAGGCCTGGAACGACGGCTCCAGCCCCAGATAGGCGGCGAGCCGCTCGATCTTCGCTTCGATGGCCTCACGGTTGTAGACCAGCACGTAGGGCATGAAGACCGCGTTGGTGAGGCCGTGATGGGTGTCGTAGAGCGCGCCCGCCGGATGCGACAGGGCGTGGATGGCGCCCAGCCCCTTCTGGAAGGCGGTGGCGCCCATGGCGGCGGCCGACATCATGTTGGCGCGGGCCTCGATGTCCTTGCCGTCCTTGTAGGCGCGAGGCAGGTATTCCTTCACGAGGCGGATGCCTTCGACCGCGATGCCGTCCGCCATCGGATGGTAGCCGGGCGCGCAATAGGCTTCGATGCAGTGGGCGAGCGCATCGAGGCCGGTGCCGGCCGTGATGTGGGGCGGCATCCCCACGGTGAGCTCGGGGTCGCAGATCACGATCTTCGGCATCATCAGCGGATGGAAGATCACCTTCTTGGTATGCGTGGCCTCCTGCGTGATCACGCCGGCGCGGCCCACTTCCGAACCGGTGCCCGCCGTGGTCGGCACCGCGATGATCGGCAGGATGCCCTTGGGATCTGCGCGGGTCCACCAATCGCCGATATCCTCGAAGTCCCACATGGGACGGGTCTGGCCCGCCATGAACGCGATGACCTTGCCGGCATCGAGGGCGGAGCCGCCCCCGAAGGCGACCACGCCGTCATGGCTGCCGGCCTTGAGGGCTTCGAGCCCCTTGTAGACGTTCGTCTCGACCGGGTTCGGCTTGATGTCCGAGAAGATCGCCGCCTTGAGGCCGGCGGCGGTGAGCTGGTCGAGCGCGGCCTTCGTCATCGGCTGCGTCGCCAGGAACGGGTCGGTGACCACGAGCGGGGCCGACATGCCCACCGCGCGGCAGGCCTCGGCCAGCTCCGAGATGCGGCCGGCGCCGAAGCGCACCGGGGTCGGGTAGTTCCAATTCGAGCGAGGAGAAGCGGTCATCGTTGAACTCAAAGCGCGTGGCGCAGGTGGTAGGATTTGGGACGGGTGAGCGACTCGTAGGCCAGCCGCGACAGGCTCGCGCCGCGGCCGGTATCCTTCACGCCGGTCCAGGCGAGAGCGGGATCGAGATAGTCGCAGCGGTTCATGAACACGGTGCCGGTTTCAAGCCGGTCGCCGATGGCTTCAGCCGCATCGACGTCCGAGGTCCAGATGGCGGCGGACAGGCCGTAGGGCGAGTCGTTCATGAGACGGATCGCCTCCTGGTCGCCCGCGACCTTCATGATGCCGACGGTCGGTCCGAAGCTCTCGTCGCGCATCACGCTCATGGAATGGTCCACGCCGGTCAGCACCTGCGGCGCGAGATAGGCGGTGTCGCCCACATCCGCCGGGAAGGCCTTGGGGTCGATATGCGCCTTGGCGCCCCTGGCCACCGCTTCCGCATTCTGCCGGCGCACGAGATCGGCGAAGCGCTTGTGCGCCATCGGCCCCAGGGTCGTCGCCTCCTCCAGGGGATTGCCGAGAACGTACTTGTTCACGAGGTCGACCGCGCCCTCCACGAATCGATCGTAATGCTTCTCGTGCACGTAGATCCGCTCGATGCCGCAGCAGCACTGACCCGAGTTGAAGAACGCGCCGTCCACGAGATTCTCGATGGCGTGGTCGATATCGGCATCCTCGCGCACATAGGCCGGATCCTTGCCGCCGAGCTCGAGCCCGAGCGACGTGAAGGTGCCCGCCGCCGCGCGCTCGATGGAGCGCCCGCCGGAGACGGAGCCGGTGAAGTTGCAGTGATCCACGAGTCCTGCGCCCAGGATGCGGCTCGTCTGGTCGTGGCTCAGCACGAGGTTCTGGAACAGGCCCTTGGGCATTCCGGCGCGGTCCATCGCCATCTGGAAGCGCTCGCCCGCGAGCAGGGTCTGCGAGGCGTGCTTGAGGAGCACCGCATTTCCGGCCATGAGGGCCGGCACGATGGTGTTGATGGCCGTGAGATACGGATAGTTCCAGGGGGCGATGACGAGAACGAGCCCCACCGGCTCGCGCTTGATCATGCGGCGGAAGCCCGGCTTCTCGTCGTCGGCGGGAATGGGCCTGAGACTCTGTTCCGCGATGCGGATCATGTAGCGCGCCCGCTCCTCGACCCCGCGGAACTCGCCGCCGTAGCGCACGGGACGGCCCATCATCTGGGCGATCTCGGGCACCACCTCCTGGTTCATGGCGAGCAGCGCATCGAGGAAGGCCTCCACCTTCCTGGCGCGCTCCGGCAGGGGCGCGTTGCGCCACTCCCTTTGCGCCTCGCGGGCCGCGGTGACGGCGGCATCGATGGCGGCCTCGGACATGATCGGCCGGCGAACGAGTTCGCGCCCGTCGATCGGGGAAATGCAGACGATATCGGTGTCGGCCATGGTCCTGCTTCAGATGATCTCGAAATAGCGGGCGAGCTGCCAGTCGGTGATGGCCTTGCGGGCCTCACGCTCCTCCCATTCGCGCGTTGCCGCGTAATGGTCAACGAAAGTATCGCCGAAGAGCTGGCGCGCCGCCTGCGACCCTTTCAGCCGCTCGGCCGCCTCGCCCAGCGAGCGCGGCAGGGCCCGCTCCGCGGGGTGCTTCACCTCGTAGGCATTGCCCTGGATCGGCTCGCCGGGCTCGATCCTGTTCTCGATGCCCCACAGCCCCGAGCCGATGGCGGCCGCGAGCGCGATATAGGGGTTGATGTCGGCCGCGGCGACCCGGTACTCGACCCGCTGGGATTTCTCGGATCCCGGGATGACGCGCAGCGCCGTGGTGCGGTTCTCCACGCCCCAGGCCGCGTCCGTCGGCGCCCAGAAGCCGGGAATGAGCCGGGTGTAGCTGTTCACCGTGCAGGCCACCATGGCGAGGAGCTCGGGCATCAGCTGCTGCTGGCCGCCCACGAACCAGCGCATGGTGTCCGACATGGAATGCGGCGCATCCGCATCGTAGAAGGCGCCCTTGCCGGTCTCGATGTCGCGCAGGGATGCATGCAGGTGGCCCGACTGGCCCGGCCAGTCGCGGGACCACTTGGCCATGAACGTCGCCATCCAGCCGCGGCGTTGCGCCAGGATCTTGGTGAAGGTCTTGAACAGAACCGCCTTGTCCGCCGCCTTCAGGGCGTCGTCGACGCGGATCGCGGCCTCCAGCACGCCCGGTCCGGTCTCCGTGTGCAGGCCCTCGATCTCGAAATCCATCTTGTTCGCGAGGTCGAGGAGCTCATGGTAGAAGTCGGCGTGAACGCCGGAGCGCAGCACGGAATAGCCGAAGAAGCCCGGCGTGATGTTCTTGAGGTCCCGGTAGTTCTTCTCGCGCACGGAATGGGGCGTCTCCTCGAAGAGGAAGAACTCGAATTCCGCGGCCGCGGATACGGCGAAGCCCATATCCTCCGCCTTCCTCAGAACCCGCCGCAGCACGCCGCGCGGGCACGCATCCTCCGCATAGCCGTCGAACTCGGACAGGAAGAACGGCAGATCGTTTTCGAAAGGAATGAGCCGCATGCTCTCGGGCAGCACCCGCACCGGCGCGTCCGGATAGGCGGTGTGCCAGCCTGTCAGCTTCGTGTTGTCGTAGAGCTGATCGTTCGAGTCCCAGCCCAGCACCACGTCGCAGAAGCCGAAGCCTTTCTCGAGGGCGGATTCGAACTTGTCGCGCGCCATGTACTTGCCGCGCATGATGCCGTCGACATCGGTGATGCCGACCTTCACGAACGGCAGGTCGCGGCTGCGCACGTAAGCCGCTGCATCGGCGGCCGTCTTGATCTTGGGAGAATCCATGCGGGGAGAACCTGAAGGTGAGGGAGAAGGGAGCGCGCGACGTGCGCGCTCCCACGATCTTGTCAGTAGGACTTGTACTCGCCCCTACCCTTGGTGAGGGCGAACTCCTCCTCCGGCGAGAGGATGAGCTTGTGGCGCCCGTGGACCAGGAAGTAGGTCATCATGACGGCGTAGTAGATCGCCACGCCCATCACGCCAACCCGGAACACCGGATCCGCGAACTGGAAGTAGAGCGTGATCGCCGCGATGATCATGCAGATCGCCGCGCCGGCGACCCCGAACGGGCTCTTGTAGGGCCGGTGGATCTCGGGGAACTTCCTCTTCAGGACGATGTAGGACATGCCCTGCATGAAGTAGGCGAGCATCGCGCCGGCCACCGCCATGTTGAGCAGCGTCCCGCCGATCACGTTCGCGCCCGCTTCGGCACCGACCGAGAACCAGATGATCAGCATCACCAGGAGGCCGACCACGGCGCCCGCGATCAGCGCCACGTGCGGCGTCTTGCGCTCGCCGTGGGTGATGGAGAGGAAGCTCGGGAAGTAGCCCGCCCGCGAGAGCGAGTAGATCTGCCGCCCGAAGGCGAAGATGATGGTGTGGAACGACGCGATGAGGCCGATCACCGCGATGGCGGCGAGGATCTTCGCGATGTCAGAGCCGAAGAGGGTGCGGAACCCGTCCAGCAGCGGCTCGCCCGATTTGGCCAGGCCCGCCGCGCCCGGCGCGATGCTCGTGTTCAGGAAGACCACGAGGAAGGCCGAGACGATGAGCGTGAGGATGCCCGCGATGATGCCCTTCGGCATGTCCCGCTGCGGATCGTGGGATTCCTCCGCCGCCAGGGGCAGCTGCTCGATGGCGAGGAACAGCCATACCGCGAAGGGAAGCGCCGCGAAGATGCCGCCGATCCCCATGGGCAGGAACGGCCCGTTTCCTTCGGGCAGCTCGGCGCCGTCGGCCCCGATGTTCAGCGCCCAGCGGGAGAAGTCCAGCTGGCCCGAGAACAGCACCGAGACGTAGAAGGCCGCGAGCACCGCGAGCGCCATCAGGGTCACCGTCACCGTCACCTTGAACGAGAGTTCGACGCCGACGATGTTGAGCCCCACGAAGAGCGCATAGCACAGGACCCAGTAGACGGGCTGGAAGGCCGGCGCCGTTTCGAAGATCGCGGAGAGATACGAGCTGATGAAGAACACGATCACGGCCGGGGTCAGCACGAACTCGATGTTCTCCGCGATTCCCGTGATGTATCCGGCCCAGGGCCCCATGGAGGTCCGAGCGAAGGAATAGGCGCCGCCCGTGTGGGGGAGCGCCGGGGACATCTCGGCCAGCGAGAAGGTCAGGCCGAGATACATGATCGCGATGATGATGGTCGCGAAGAACATCGAGCCGAAGCCCTGCGTCAGGCCGAGATTCCAACCGGAATAATGCCCCGAGATCACCGCCCCGACGCCGAGCGCCCAGAGCGACCAGACGCGGGCGTGACGCTTGAGACGCCGTGCCTCGAAATAGGTTTGGTCAACGGTGGTGTAGGTGATGCCGGCGACGCTCTGCGTGCCGAGCGGCGGGGCGGGAACGCCCGTACTCTCTTGTCCGACTGACATAACTCTTCCTCCAAGAATAGTCTGCCTCTGGAGCCATGGCACACCTCGCGCCATGGTCGTCGTCACAGCGTCCGCGCCCCCTCCCTCAACAAGGGTGCAAGACGTCTAGCCCACGCCGCCTGTCCGTCTTCCGTGCGGATCAGGTCGTTGCGGATCTCGATCATCAGGGGCGCGAGTCCGCGCCTCTCCGCATGGCGTTCGAGGGTGTGGAACACCCGGTCCGCCGGTGAATAGGGTTGGTTCATGCCCAGGATCAGCGCCTCATCCTGCCGGAGACCGGCTTCCACGCTGCGCGCGAAGCGCTCGTCCCGGTCGAAGATGAGGCCGATTTCCCAGGGCCGCTCGACGTCGCGGTAGGTCGGCGTGAAGGAATGGATCGACACGACCGCCCCCACCTGCCCGGCCGCCTTGCGGGCATCGGCGAAAGCATCGACCGCCCCGTGGAAGGCGTCGTAGACCTCCCGGACGCGCCGGGCCCGCTCCGTGGGGTCGAGATCGAGATTGCCGGGGATCGTGGTGCGCTCGCTCAGGGTCCAGATGGAATCGGGCGCCGAGGGATCGCGGTTTAGATCCAGCACCAGGCGCGACACGGTCGCGTGGATCAGCGGGGCGTCGAGGAGCCGGGACAGCTCCCGGGCCACGCCGAGCGCGCCCGGATCCCAGGCGATATGGCTCTCGAGTTCCTCCGGGCCGAGCCCGAGGCTGCCGTAGCGCGGGGGAAGGCGATTGGACGCGTGTTCGCAGATCAGGAGGAGGGGAGACCGGCCCTGCGCGTTCTCGATGCGAGCCACAGGCTCCTGAGCCTCGACCTCAGGCTCTGCATCCACGGGCATCCGGCTCGCATGCGCCATGCGGTCCTCCGTTCGCTTGCGGGACGCAAGCCTGTAACCCCTTTTGAACGTTTGATACGTTCATTCTTGTTTTTCCGATTCTGAAATTTCTGATACAGCTTTCGCAGGGCGTCAAGGCGGGGCTGTGGATCGTTCGGGAATGGGCAAGTCACGAAGCAACTCTCCCGCCGATCAGCCGAGCCTCGCCGAGCGCATCCGGCACGAGATGGATGCCTTCACGCCGAGCGAGAAGCGCGCCGCCCATCTCCTCTTGAGCCACTATCCCTTCGCGGGCCTCGACACGGTGGCGGAATTCGCCGCCCGGGCCGGGATTTCCGCGCCCTCCGTCCTTCGGTTCGTCACCCGGCTCGGGTTCGGCGGCTTTCCGGACTTCCAGAAGCACCTGCGGGAGGAGCTGGAGGCGCAGCTCCTGTCCCCGCTGGCCAAGGCGAGCCCCTCCGACAAGGGCCAGGGCGCCCCGGCCCTGTCCTCGTTCGCCGACGCAGTGATCGGAAACCTGCGGGCGACGGTGGAGAACATCGCCCCCGCCGAATTCGACGCGGTCGTCACTCTGCTCAGTGATTCGCGCCGCCACATCCATTTCACGGGCGGGCGCTTCACCGGAGCGCTGGCGCGCTATGCGGAGAGCCATTTCCGGATCGTGCGCAGCCACGTGGACTACATCGAGGGGCAGTCGGCCCTCTGGCGCGACCGGATGATCGAGATCGGCCGCAGGGACGTGATCGTGGCCTTCGACATCCGGCGCTACCAGGAGGACGTGATCGCCCTGTGCGAGACGGCCGCGAAGCAGGGCGCGACGGTGGTCCTGCTGACGGATCCGTGGCTGTCGCCCATCGCCCGCGTGGCGCGGCACGTGCTGCCCGCCCATGTGGTCGCGCCGTCGAACTGGGATTCCTCGGCAGGCCTTCTCCTGCTGACCGAGGCCGTCGTCGCCGCCGTCACGAAGCGCCTGTGGGAGACGGCGAAGCCCCGCATGGAGGCCGTCGAGCGCCTGCGCAACGAGAAGGCCTGAGCCCTACCGCGCCTTCGGCGTGCCGCCCTTCTGCAGCCAGGAGATCACGAAGGGCAGGACGAGGCCGATGCCGAGGAAGCGGACGAGGTGGTGGATGCCGACGTAAAGCGGATCGAGCCCCAGGACGAGAGCCAGCACCGTCATGGCTTCGAGCCCTCCCGGCGCGAAGGCCACGAGGCTGTCGGCGAAGCTCACGCCCGCGAGCAGGGCGGCGAGCGCGGCGAAGAGCGTCGCGACGGCCATGCCGACTAGGAAGGAGCCGAGCGCCGCCGTCAGCGCCCGCCGCAGGGTCGAGCGCTGGATGGTGCGGAAGCGCTCGGCGATGAAGATGCCGATGAGCACTAGGCCTCCCGTCGCGATCACCGGGGGAATGACCCCCGTCACCGCCTCCGTGGCGTGGCTCAGGGTGCTCACGACCGTGGCGCCCAGCAGCACCGGCGCGGCAACCTTCAGGACCTTGAACACCGCCCCCAGGGCGAGGCCTCCGAACAGGACCGCAGCCATGCCGGCAGGCGACGCGACCGGCTGCCCCTCGCCGATCAGGGCGCCGATATTCTCTCCTCCTCCGGTGAAGACGACGAGGCTCGGCAGCAGCGCAATCAGCACGAAGAGACGCAGGTTCTGCGCAATGGCGATGGAGGCCACGTCGGCCTTGCGGTCGGCCGCGACCGCAAGCACCGTCGAGAGCGCACCCGGAACGGAGGCAAGCACCGCATCCGCCCGGCGCCAGCCGGAGACCCGGGTCAGCCAGAGCGTGGAGGCGGCGCAGATCGCAAAGACGGCGACGACCAGCAGGACGAGGCTGCCCGGATAGCGCCCCATGGCGGCGATCGCTGCCGGCGTGACCGCAGCCCCCATGGCGGCGCCCGAGACCAGCATGGCCGCATCGGCCAGGGCGCGGGGCATGGAGACGGCCCAGCCGGTCAGCCCCCAGAGCGTGGTCGCGACCGCGGCGCCCGACAGCCATGCGGCCGGAACCCCGAGCCAGTGGAGGGCCAGACCGCCGAGGCAGGCAACGAGGATCTGGGCGAGGTGAGCGAGGATGAGACGCATGATGGCAACTGAGCAGGGCCGAAAGCCGCGAACGGTTGGGCGGTCCGGCCCATCGCCCACAGGTCTCGAGATCGTTCCGACCGCTCCAGCATGATCGAGCCCGCTTTGCATGACGCTCCCTCTGCACGGCGGGAGCTTCACGTCGGGATCGCCGAACGGTCAATCTTGAATCAAGATATCAACCTATGGCCCCTTCCCTCGACCCGGGGTCGGGGGAAGAAGCCCGCGGCTGGCACCGCTTACGCCACCAGCTTCGGCAGAGCGGCCGAGATGCGGCGGACGGCCTCCTCCAGATCCTCGGCCTTGCGGGCGTAGCACAGCCGAAGGTATCCCTCCCCGGCCTCGCCGAAGGCGGAGCCCGGCGCGAGGCCCACATTGGCCTCGTCGATGAGCCGGAAGGCGAGCTCCTTCGAGTTCGTCGCGCCGCGGATCTTGAAGAAGGCATAGAAGGCCCCGCTCGGCGGCGGCAGCTCCACGAGCCCGGTCTCCGCCAGGCGGTCCACGATGTCCCGCCCCGCCCGCGCGTTCTCGATCTGGTAGGCCAGGAAATCCTCGCCCTGCTCGATGGCGGCGACGCCGGCGCGCTGGATGAAGACCGGGGTTCCGGAGGTCTGATACTGGACCAGGTTCTCGATGATCTGGCCGAGGGCCGGCGAGGCTTCGAGCCAGCCCAGGCGCCAGCCGGTCATGGCCCAGTTCTTCGAGAAGGTCTGCACGAAGAGGATGCGGTCCTCCTCCGTCATCACGTCCCGGAAGGAGGGCGTGCGCCCGTCCACCGTCAGGGCCGGATCGTAGACGAAGCGGCTGTAGATCTCGTCGGCGATGATCCAGAGCCCGTGCCGGCGGGCGATGTCGAGCACGGTCCGCAGGTCGTCGTGGCTCGCGGTCCAGCCCGTCGGGTTGGCCGGCGAATTGATGACGATGACCCGGGTGTTGGGCGTGATGGCCTTCTCGAGCCGCTCGAAGTCGAGGCTCCAGCCGTGCTCGTCGATGTTCATCGGAACGCCGACCGGACGGGCGCCGGCGATCGTGATCGCACCCGCGAAGTTGGGCCAGGCCGGGGTCGGAATCAGCACCTCGTCGCCGGTTCCGGTGAGCATGCGGATGGCGATCTGGATCGCCGGCATGCCGCCGGAGGTGACGAAGAAGCGCTCGGGATCGAAGGGCTTGCGGTAGACCCGCTCGTGGTACCGGGCGATGGCCTGGCGCAGATCCGGGATGCCGCGCTGATAGGTGTAGAAGGTCTCACCGGCCGCAAGCGAGCGCGTGGCCGCATCGCAGATGAAGGACGGGGTCGGCAGGTGGCCCTCCCCGACCCAGAGCGGAATGATGCCCTCGCGGTTGCGGCCGTAATTCGCCACATCGACGATCCCGCTCGTCGGGGCCTGCTCGGCCTCCGGGCGAAGGTTCAGAAGGGACGGGATCGAAACGGATGCGTTCATGGAAAATTCCTCAAGCCGGCGAACAGGCATGGCGCGCCCGCCGGGCCAAGGCAAGCGCTAACCCAGGTTCCATGAAAAGAAACGAAACGACCCATCGAATCCGGTGATGGATCACGCCGTCCGCCCCTGCTTCAGGAGATCGCGGATCTCGGACAGGAGCTTCACGTCCGCCGGAACCTCCGGGGGCTTGTCGGCGGTTCCGGTCTTGGCGTCCTCGGACCGCCGCAGCCTGTTCATGCCCTTCACGACGAGGAACAGGATCCAGGCCACGATGACGAAATTGAGCGTGACGGTGAGAAAGCTGCCCCAGGCGAGGACCGCCCCTTGCGTCTTGGCCTGCTCCAGCGTCTGGGACGTGACGCCTTCGGCCAGGGGCGTGAAGTAGTTCGAGAAGTCGAGCCCGCCGGTGATCGCCCCGATGATGGGCATGAAGATGTCGCCGACCAGGGAATCGACGATCTTGCTGAAGGCGGCGCCGATGATGACGCCGATGGCCAGATCGACCACATTGCCGCGCAGGGCGAATTGCTTGAACGCGTTCAACATGACCGGACACCTTTTGCTCTTTCGATAAGCGAAAGGTGTCCGGCCGGGATGTTCCGTCAAGCTTCGCGGGCGGCCAGCAGGTCCTGCAGGTCGAGACGGCGGGTGACCATCTGCAGGTGCCCGTCCGGCGATGTCGGCCAGAGATCCCGGGGCCGGTCCCAGTAGAGCTCGACGCCGTTCCCGTCCGGATCGCGCAGGTAGAGCGCCTCGCTCACCCCGTGGTCGCTCGCCCCGTCGAGGGGGATGCGCGCCTCGGCCAGCCGGGCGAGCGCATCGGCGAGCGCCGCCCGGGTGGGGTAGAGGATCGCCACGTGGTAGAGGCCGGTGGTGCCGGGAGGCGGCGGGGAGCCGCCCTGGCTCTCCCAGGTGTTCAGGCCGATATGGTGGTGATACCCGCCCGCCGCGACGAAGGCGGCCTGGGTGCCGTAGCGTTGCATCAGCTCGAAGCCGAGCACGCCGCAATAGAACCCGAGGGCCCGGTCGAGATCCGCGACCTTGAGATGGACGTGCCCGATCCGAACGCCGGGATCGATGGGCCTCGCCGCCGGGGTGACGGGCGGATCCAGGGGAGTGACAGGTGAGGTCATGGCTGTTCCATCAGGCTGAGCGGGCTGCAAGCCGGCCAGGCACTGTCGCCGATCCGCCGCGCAGGGCATAGGCCCCATCGCCCAGAAGGGCCTGGGCCAGAAGGGCCACGATCCAGAACGCCAGGAATTCCCAGCCGCCGTTGGGATTGGAAAAGAAGAAGCCGGCGGGGCCGTGCACCAGGACGATGGCGCCGACGAGGACCGGGACGAGGGCCAGCGCGGCCCAGCGGGCATGGAAGCCGACGATGAGCGCGACGCCGCCGACGACCTCGGCGAGGATGGTCAGGTAGGCCAGGGCCGGAGGCAGGCCGAGGCTGCCGAAGAACTGCGCCGTGCCGGCGGGCGTGAAGACGAAGAGCTTGAGCCCGGCATGGGCCAGGAAGAGGCCGCCGAGCGCGACGCGCAGGATCAGGGCGGCATAGGGAGCGGTGCGGGTGTCGATCATGGAAGATCTCCTGTGTGAGCAATGTCCCGTATTGTGGCCTCCTTCGATCAATGGGATAATCCCGCCAATTGGAATATCAATTCACACCCAGGGAGTGAGGCACCCGTGCTCGACCGCGTCACCGGCATGCAGGTTTTCGTTCGGGTCGCCGCGCTGGGGAGCTTCTCGGCTGCGGCGCGCTCCCTCGACCTGTCCCAGACCATGGTCACGAAGCATGTGGTCGCCCTGGAGAGCCGGCTCGGCGTGAAGCTGCTGCACCGCTCGACCCGCAGGCTCGTCCTCACGGAGGCGGGGCGCAGCTACCTCGCCTCCTGCGAGCGTATCCTGGCCGATATCGAGGAGGCGGAAGCCTCGGCCAGCCTCGACAGGGTCGAGCCCCGCGGGACCCTGCGCCTCAACGTGCCCCTGACCTTCGGCTTTCGCCGGATCGTCCCGGCCCTTGCCACGTTCAGCCGCCTCTACCCGGCCGTGGAGGTCGATCTCGGCCTCGCCGACCGGTACGTGGACCTGATCGAGGAGGGCTGGGACCTGGCGATCCGGATCGGCAGGCTCAAGGATTCGAGCCTCGTGGCGAGACGCCTCGCCCCCTGCCGGACCATCGTCTGCGCCGCGCCGTCCTATCTGGAAGCCCGCGGCGTCCCCCGCAGCCTGGACGATCTGGCCGGGCACAACTGCCTCGGCTACACCCTGCCGAGCGCCATCGGGGCGAACCGCTGGGCCT
Source organism: Microvirga lenta (assembly GCF_020532555.1). Lineage (GTDB taxonomy): Bacteria > Pseudomonadota > Alphaproteobacteria > Rhizobiales > Beijerinckiaceae > Microvirga > Microvirga lenta. The sequence continues at coordinate 425,363 of NZ_JAJBBR010000005.1, forward strand.
TCGGCGCCGAGGGGGATCGCGTCGTTCCGGTCAGAGGCAACCTGCGCGCCAATAACGGCGATGCCCTGCTGGCGGCGGCGGTCGCGGGACAGGGGCTGATCTACCAGCCGACCTTCCTGGTGGGCGATGCCCTGCGCGACGGGAGCCTGGTGCGCGTCCTGCCCGGGCTTCCCACCCTGGAACTCGGCGTTCACGCCATGCTCCCCTCGGGCCGCCAGGCGCCGGCGAAGGTTCGCGCCTTCGTGGAATTCCTGGCCGAGCGCTTCGGCCCCGAGCCGGAATGGGACCGGGGGCTCTAGCCGCCGGGGGTGGAAGAGTGGCATTCCCGGCGCCGAGCGGGTAAATCTGATCCGGCTCTCGCGCGAGGATTGCACATGGTCGCCAGCTGGGCGGTTATCCTATCGGCCCTGGTCTATCTCTGCCTTCTGTTCATGGTGGCCCATTGGGGCGACAACGGCGGACGGCGGTTCCTTCAGGGGCGCGCGCGCTCGACCATCGCGGCCCTGTCCCTCGCGGTCTACTGCACGTCCTGGACCTTCTACGGGTCGGTGGGCCTCGCCAGCCGGTCCGGGCTCGACTTCCTCAGCATCTATATCGGGCCGATCCTCGTGATCGGCCTCGGCCATGTCCTCGTCGCCCGGGTCGTCCGGGTGGCCAAGACCCAGAACATCTCCTCCATCGCCGACTTCGTCGCCGCCCGCTACGGCAAGAGCGAGCGGGTCGCCGCCATCGTCAGCCTGATCGCCCTCGTCGGCTCCATCCCCTACATCGCGCTGCAGCTGAAGGCCGTCTCGTCCTCCCTGGACGTCTTCCTCACGGCCGCCAACGGGACGGCTCCGCTGCAGGTGCCGTTCCTCGGGGATCTGTCCCTCGTCGTCGCCCTCGTGCTCGCGGGCTTCGCGGTTGCCTTCGGCACGCGCCACACGGACGCCACCGAGCACCAGGACGGCCTGATCATGGCGATCTCGGTCGAGTCCGTGGTGAAGCTGGTCGCCTTCCTGGTGGTCGGCATCTACGTGACGTTCATCATGTTCGACGGCTACGGCGCCATCGTCGAACGCCTCCAGGACCAGGGCATCAGCACGAGCATGCTGGGCCGCACCTCCGGCTTCGGCAGCTACATCACGCTCATCCTGCTCTCCACCTGCGCCGCCCTGCTCCTGCCCCGCCAGTTCCACATGACCGTGGTCGAGAACCGGTCCATGGACGACGTGAAGCAGGCGGCCTGGCTGTTCCCGCTCTATCTGGTGCTCATCAACATCTTCGTCGTTCCCATCGCCCTCGCCGGCATGGCGGTTTTTCCGGAGGGCACCGTCGACCGGGACATGCTCGTCCTGGCCCTGCCGCTCGTCGACAATGCGGGCGTGATCGCGGTCATCGCGTTCCTCGGCGGCTTCTCGGCCGCGACGGCGATGGTCATCATCGACTCGGTGGCCGTCGCGATCATGATCTCGAACCACCTCGTGATGCCCATCGTCCTGCGCCGCCGCGCCTTCGCGGGCGGCGATCTCGGCGGCTTCGTGATCGGCATCCGCCGGGTCTCCATCGTGGTGGTGATCCTTCTCGCCTATGCGTATTACCGGGTGTCCGGCGAGGCCGCCCTCGCGGCCATCGGCCTCCTGTCCTTCGCCGCCATCGCGCAGGTCGCGCCGGCCTTCCTCGGAGGGCTCATCTGGTCGCGGGGCACCGCGCTCGGCGCCAGCGTCGGCCTCGTGGTCGGCTTCCTCACCTGGGCCTATACGCTGCTCCTGCCCAGCCTCATCTGGGACGGCGTGTTCTGGTCCGACGTGGTCGTCACCGGCCCCTTCGGCATCACGGCGCTCAAGCCCACCTCCCTCTTCGGGGTCGACCTGCCTCAGCTGACCCACGGCGTGGTCTGGAGCCTGACCCTGAACATCCTCGCCTATATCGGCTTCTCCCTCTGGCGGCCGACGACCGCCATGGAGCAGCTCCAGGCCAACGTGTTCGTGGGCGAAACGCCCGTCTCGGTCGCGCCGAACTTCCGGCTGTTCCGCGCCAGCGTGACCGTGGACGAGCTGCGCGCCACGGTGGCGCGCTATCTCGGCGAGGAGCGCACCACCCGCTCCTTCGAGGGCTTCGCCCACAGCCGCGGCCAGCATCTGGAGGCGCGCGCGGAGGCCGACATCCATCTCCTGCGCTATGCGGAGCACCTGCTCGCCTCCGCCATCGGCACCGCCTCCTCGCGCCTTGCCCTGTCGCTCCTGCTGCGGCGGCGCACCGTGTCGACGAAAGCCGCCCTCAAGCTCCTCGACGATGCTTCCGCCGCGATCCAGCAGAGCCGCGACCTGCTCCAGCACGCCATCAACTACGCCAAGCAGGGCATCACCGTGCTCGACCGGGACCTGAGGCTGCTCGCCTGGAACCAGGCCTTCGTGGATCTCTACGACCTGCCGCCGAACCTCGTGCGGGTCGGCGTCGGCATGGACAACATCGTCGCGTTCAATGCCGAGCGCGGCTCCTACGGCCCCGGAGATCTGGACGAGCTGATCGCGGCACGCATCCACTCCTTCCAGCACGATCTGGAGCCGGTGCGCCTGAGGCTCTATCCGTCGGGCAAGGTGATCGAGATCCGCTCGAACCCGCTGCCCGACGGCGGCATTGTCACGACCTACACGGACGTGACGGAAACCGTCCTGGCCGAGGAGGAGAGCCGCCGTGCGAACGAGACCCTGGAGCAGCGCGTCAGGGAGCGCACCGAGGAGCTGACCCGCCTGAACGAGGCGCTCACCAGCGCCAAGGCGGAAGCCGACGAGGCGAACATCTCCAAGACGCGCTTCCTCGCCGCCGCGTCCCACGACATCCTGCAGCCCCTCAACGCGGCCCGCCTCTACGTCACCTCCCTCGTGGAGCGCGACCGGGAGGCCGGCGATGTGACGCTGGCCGAGAACATCGACGCCTCCCTCGACGCCGTCGAGGAGATCCTCACCGCGCTTCTCGACATCTCGCGCCTCGATACCGGCGCCATGAAGCCGCAATGGTCGAGCTTCCGCATCGACGAGCTGTTCCGCCAGCTCCAGCGCGAGTTCGATCCCATCGCCCGGAACAAGGACCTGAAGCTCACCTTCGTGCCCTCCTCGCTCACGGTGCGCTCGGACCGTCGCCTGCTGCGCCGCCTGCTGCAGAACCTCATTTCCAACGCCATCAAGTACACGCCCGCGGGCCGGGTGGTCGTCGGCGCCCGGCGGAAGGGCACGCATCTCGTCCTCGAGGTGTGGGACACGGGCCTCGGCATCCCCCCGTCGAAGCAGCGGATCGTGTTCCGGGAATTCCAGCGCCTGGACCAGGGCGCGAAAGCCGCGCGCGGCCTCGGCCTCGGCCTATCCATCGTGGAGCGCATCGGCCGCGTTCTCGGCCATGCGGTCACGCTGAAATCGGAATCGGGGCGCGGCTCCGTCTTCCGGGTCGACGTGCCCGTCGTGGCGGCGCTTCCGGCCAGTGCGGAGCCGCCTCAGCCACCCCAGCCGCCCGTGACGGTCCTGTCGGGCCTGCATGTGATCGTGATCGACAACGAGCCTGCGATCCTGGAGGGAATGCGCCTCCTGCTCGCAGGGTGGGGCTGCGACGTCTGGACGGCCTCCGATCTGGAGAGCGCGCAGCAGACCCTGAAGGCGCACAAGGTTCTGCCGGACGTGATCATCGCCGATTACCACCTGGACGAGGGCGACGGCCTGGACCTCATCAAGGCCCTGCGCTGGAGGACTCAGGTCAACACGCCCGCCGTTCTCGTGACCGCCGACCGCACGCCGGCCGTGCGCGAAGCGGCGGCGGCGATGAACGTCCACGTTCTCAACAAGCCGGTGAAGCCGGCGGCTCTGCGCGCGCTCCTGACCCAGTGGCGCGCCACGCGCGTGGCGGCGGAGTAAGCCCTACACGTCGGGAGTGTAGGGCGCGCGCCCGCTCGTCAGCGCATCGTCGAGCAGGTCGAGCCGGTCCTGCCCCCAGAAGACCTCGCCGTCGAGCACATAGGCCGGGGAGCCGAAGACACCTCCGGCGATGGCGTTCTCCAGGTTGAGCGCATAGATCGCCTCCGTGGTGGTGCCGGTGGCGACATCCATCAGGGAGGTGGAGTCGAGGCCCGCCTGCTCGGCGAGTTCGGTGAGGACGATCGGGTTGGCGAGGTCGCGCTCCTCCTCCCAGATCGCCGCGTAGGCCCGGCGCAGGAAGGGGTCCGGATCCTTGCCGCCGACCGTCACCGCGATGACGAGCCTGTCTGCCAGGTTGACGTCGAAGGGCCAGTGTTTCGGCTGGAGATTGAACGAGAGCCCGCGCTTCTCGCGCCAGCGCTGCAGCTCGAGCATCCGGTAGCGCTGGCGCACCGGGTGGCGCTGAGGCAGCGGCAGACCGCCCGTCTCGGCGAAGACGCGGCCGAGGAAGACGGGCTTGTAGTTGATCTCCACCCCATGTCGCCGTGCGATCTCGATGAAGGAAGCATGGCCGATATAGGCCCAGGGGCTGACGAGGGAGAAATAGTAGTCGATGACGCGGGGCATGGATCGCTTTCGCGGTTGGAACGGGCGTCAGGAAGGTATCGCGCGACCGGAAATGATCAAGCCGCCCGCTTCATGACCTCCTCGGAGGCCAGGAAAGCCTCGACCTCCGCCGTGGCCTGCGGCGCATCGGCATGGGTGCCCAGTTCCTGGAGCAGCCGGTTCATGGGCACGAACTCCCTCGCCTTGCGGTCGTAGAGCCCGGCCCGCACCAGCGCGATGGCGTTGAGGACGGGCTTGCCGTCCCGTGTCCTGGAAATCAGCCGGTGCTCCATCACCACCTGGCCCTCGAACCAGGTGACGATCCGGGTCTCCAGCGTGAAGGCCTGAAAGAGCTTCAGCTCGCGCCGGAAGCGGATCTGGCCCGCGCTCACCACGGGCACCCAGCCGTTCCTGAAGATGGGCCTCCACAGGCCCGAGCGGAGCATGATGTCGGTCCGCCCCAGATCCATCAGGGTCCAGTAGCGCCCGTTGTTCAGGTGCAGGGAGGTGTCGAGGTCGTGCGGCCACACCCGGAACGACAGGCGCGACACGTCCTTCACGGGATCGAGCTTTGCGCGGAAGAACGAGGCGACGATGAGGTGAAGAACGCGCAGCCAGAGATTCATGACAGGCCCATGCGCGTCTCGCGCTGAAACAGCACGAGATCGAAGGACGGAGCATCGCGCCCGAAGCCGGTCAGGAGGCAATGGGCTTGGCCCCGGTGATGGGTCTGGTGGTTGAAGAAGTGAGTGAGGGCGGGTGCGAGCGGCTGCTCGACATCCGCCGGATTCACGATGGTGCGGTAGCGGAACCGTCCGGCCAGAGTCTCATCCGACAGGGCATCGACATAGGCGACGATCCGCGCGTCCTCGGCCTCGCGCGCGGCGCGCAGGTCGTCGAAGCCGTCGTAGAGAATGGCGTCGAGGCGGTTCGGCGCCTCGCCCTCGCCAGTGAAACGCCGCATCCAGATCCGGTCGGCCACGAGGATGTGGTTCAGGGTGCCGTGCAGGGATTTGAAGAAGGCGCCGCGATCGGCGCGGTATTCCTCGTCTGACAGCGTTGCCGCCGCATCGTAGAGCCGCCGGTTGCACCAGGCATTGTAGGCCGCCAGCATGGCGAAGTGAGGCTTCATGATCGGCTCCTGCGAATGTCGGCAAACGGGGATGGATCCCCTCCCCGCTCTCCGAGCCGCCGGGGATGACAAGGGCGGGCGGTGCCCGCCTGTCGTCATTCCCGGCCGGAGCGAAGCGGAGGGGAAGGGAACCCATCGGTTATCAGGTCACGAGCGGCCTCAAGCCGCCTTCTTCTCCTTGGCGCGCCCATAGAACGTCTCGCCGGACGCGGCCATGTCGAGCAGGATCTTCGGCGGCGCGAAACGGTCGCCGTGGCTGTCCTGCAGCTCCTTGCACAAAGCCACGAAGGCCTTGGCGCCCATGAAGTCGATGTAGGACAGGGCGCCGCCGGTGAAGGGCGCGAAGCCGAAGCCGAAGATCGAGCCCACATCCGCCTCGCGCGGATCGGTGATGACGCCCTCCTCCACCGTGCGGGCGGCCTCCAGGGCCTGCGTCACGAGCAGCCGCTGCTTGAGCTCCTGCATGTCGAGGAACTCGGCTTCCAGGTGCTTCGGCTGCAGATCGGTCAGCCCCGGCCAGAGCCGCTTCGGGCCGTTCTCCGGATAGTCGTAGAAGCCCTTCCGGTTCTTGCGGCCGAGACGGCCTTCCTGCTCGACGAGGCGGGTCAGGAGCTGCTCTTGCTCGGGCACGATCGCCGCGTCCCCGAGCTGCGCCTTGGTGGCCCGGAGGATCTTGAGGCCGAGATCGACGCCGACCTCGTCGTTGAGGGAGAGCGGTCCCACGGGCATGCCCGCCTGCTTGCCCGCATTCTCGATCATCGCCGGCGGCACGCCCTCGGTGAGCATGAGATGGCCTTCGAGGATGTAGGCCAGCACGCAGCGATTGGCGAAGAAGCCGCGGGAATCGTTGACGACGATCGGCGTCTTCTTGATCGCCCGCACGTAGTCGAGGGCTGTGGCGAGCGCCTTGTCGCCCGTCTCCTTGCCCATGATGATCTCCACCAGCATCATCTTCTCGACCGGCGAGAAGAAGTGGATGCCGATGAACTGACCGGCATTTCTCGAATTCTTCGCCAGTCCGGAGATCGGCAGGGTCGAGGTGTTCGACGCGAAGATGCAGTCGGGGCCGATCGCGGCCTCGACCTTCTGGATCACTTCGGCCTTCACCTTGGGATCCTCGAACACGGCCTCGATGACGAGGTCGCAATCGGCCAGGGAGGCGTAGTCGTCCGATGCGGTGATGCGCCCGAGCAGGGCGTCGCGGTCCGCCGTCTTGGCGCGGCCCTTCATGATCTGGTCGGACATGAGCTTGTGGGAATGAGCCTTGCCCTTCTCGGCCGCTTCCATGTCGCGGTCGATCAGCACGACCTCGAGCCCCGCATTGGCCGTGACATAGGCCACGCTGGCGCCCATGAAGCCGGCGCCGACGACGCCGACCTTCTTCAGCGCCGTCGGCGGCACGTTCTTGGGCCGCCGCGCGCCCTTGTTCAGCTCCTGCATGGAGATGAACAGGGTGCGGATCATCGCCGCCGCCTCCTTCGAGCGCAGGATCTTGGCGAACCAGCGCGACTCGATCTTCAGCGCCAGGTCCATCGGAAGCTGCAGGCCCTGATAGACGGATTCGAGGATGGCGTAGGCCGCCGGGTAGTTGTCCTGCGTCTCGCGGCGGTAGATGGCGTTCGCGGCGGGCCAGATCTGCATTCCGGCCGCCGAATAGACCTTGTTGGAGGGAAGCTTGAAGCCCTTCTGGTCCCAGGGCGCGACGGCCGAGCCGCCCTGCTTGATCCAGTCTTTCGCGGCCTGCACGATCTGGTCGCGGGGAGCGACCGCATGGGCGAGGCCCATGTTGCGCGCCATGAGCGCGCGGATCTGCTCGCCCTTGAACAGCATCTGCAGGGCGTCGCCGGTCTGCATCAGGCGCGCCACGCGCTGGGTGCCGCCCGCGCCGGGAAAGAGGCCGACCTTGATCTCGGGCAGGCCCACGCGGGTGGCGTCCGAGTCGGAGAGCACGCGGAAGTGACAGGCCAGCGCCAGCTCGAACGCGCCGCCGAGGCACACGCCGTGCACGGCGGCCGCGAAGGGCTTTCCGCAGGTCTCCATGCGGCGGTAGAGCAGCGAGAGCCGGCGCGATTCCTCGAAGAAGAAGCTCATGGCCTCCTCCTCGCCCTTTTCCTTCGCGAGCCGGGCATATTCGGCGCTGAGGCCCTGCAGCATCGTGAGATCCGCGCCGCCGGAAAACGCTTCCTTGCCGGAGGCGATGACGCAGCCCTTGATGGCCTCGTCGCCCGTAACCCTGTCGATGATCGCGCCCAGCTCCTGCATCACCTCGGGGGTGATGACGTTCATGGAGCGCTCCGGCATGTCCCAGGTGGCGAGCGCGATGCCGTCGCCGTCGACCTCGAAGCGGAAATTGGTGAAGTTCGTCATTGTGGCTCTCCCGAAGGCCTCATCCTGAGGAGCCCGCATGGCGGGCGTCTCGAAGGATGGTCCAGTGTTCCCTTGAACCGCATCCTCGTCCTTCGAGACGGCGCTTCGCGCCTCCTCAGGGTGAGAATGCTCGCGTTGCGTTCCCCTCAGACCCGCTCGATGATCGCGGCGGTGCCCATGCCGGCCGCGACGCAGAGGGTGATCAGCGCCGTCTGCTTGTTGGTGCGCTCCAGCTCGTCGAGCACCGTGCCCAGGATCATGGCGCCGGTCGCCCCCAGCGGATGCCCCATGGCGATGGCGCCGCCATTCACGTTGACCTTGGCCGGGTCGAGATCCATGGCCTGGATGTAGCGCAGCACCACGGCCGAGAAGGCCTCGTTGATCTCGAAGAGGTCGATGTCGTCCTTCGTCATGCCGGCCTTGCGCAGCGCGAGCTCCGACACGTCGATGGGGCCGGTGAGCATGAGCGCGAGATCGGAGCCGATGGAGGCGAAGCCCTTGAGCCGCGCCCGCGGCTTCAGGCCGGCCTTGGCGCCGCCCTCCTTCGAGCCGACGAGCACGGCGGAGGCGCCGTCCACGATGCCGGAGGAATTGCCCGCATGGTGGACGTGGTTGACGTATTCCACGTCCGGATGGGCCGCGACCGCCACCGCGTCGAACCCGCCCATCTCGCCCATCTGCACGAAGGCGGCCTTGAGCTGGCCCAGCGACTGCATGTCGGTCTGCGGCCGCATGTGCTCGTCCTTGGCCAGGATCGTCAGGCCGTTGATGTCCTTCACGGGCACGACGGAGTTCTTGAAGCGCCCTTCCTCCCAGGCCTTGGCGGCGCGCTTCTGCGATTCCACCGCATAGGCGTCCACGTCGTCGCGGGAGAAGCCGTATTTCGTGGCGATCAGGTCGGCCGAGATGCCCTGCGGCAGGAAGTAGTTGGCGATGGCGATGCCGGGATCGACCGGCCATGCGCCGCCGGACGCGCCCATGCCGACCCGGCTCATGGACTCGACGCCGCCGCCGATGGTCAGATCCTTCATGCCCGCCATCACCTGCGCGGCGGCGAGGTTCACGGCGTCCAGGCCCGAGGCGCAGAACCGGTTGATCTGCACGCCCGGCACCTCCTTGCCGAAGCCCGCCTTGAGGGCCGCCGCGCGGGCGATGTCGCCGCCCGCCTCGCCGACCGGATCGACGCAGCCGAGCACCACGTCCTCGACGAGCACCGGATCGAGGTCGTTGCGCTGGCGGATGGCGTCGAGCGCCGTCACCGCGAGGTCGACCGCCGGCACCTCATGCAGCGAACCGTCCGGCTTGCCGCGTCCGCGCGGAGTGCGGACGGCGTCGTAGATATAAGCTTCAGGCATGAAGAACCTCCCGGGCGTGTCGTGATCCCGGACGCGGAGCGAACCGGGATCGTTGTCAGAATAGGGCACTCAACGCGTCGTTCGATCCCGGCCGTCGCCATGCTCGGGCCGGGATCGCGTCCGTCGATCAGAAAGCCTCGGCCGGCAGGGCCATGGTCGTGTCGGCGCCGGCCGAGATGCAGGCGAGGCGCGCGGCGGTTTCGGGCATCATGCGCTCCATGAAGAAGCGGCCGGTCGTCAGCTTCGCGTCCATCCTCTCCGCGACGCCGTTTCCTTCAGCCTTCCTGGCATGGGCGGCCTTCGCCATCTTGGCCCACATGTAGCCCATGGCCACGAGGCCGAAGAGATGCATGTAGTCCGTGGCGCCCGCGCCCGCATTGTCGGGCCTGGCCATGGCGTTTTGCATGAACCACATGGTGCCCTGCTGCAGATGGTTGAGGCCCTGCTCGAGCGGGGCGATGAAGCCTTTCAGGTTCTCGTCGCCGGCATTCTCCTGGCAGAAGGCGGCGACCTCGTTGAAGAACGCCATGACGGCGCGGCCGCCGTCCTTGCCGAGCTTGCGGCCGACGAGGTCCATGGCCTGGATGCCGTTGGCGCCCTCGTAGATCATGGTGATGCGGGCGTCGCGCACGAACTGCGACATGCCCCATTCCTCGATATAGCCGTGGCCGCCGAACATCTGCTGGGCCTTCACGGCCATCTCGAAGCCGAGATCGGTGAGCACGCCCTTCACCACCGGGGTCATGAGGCCCATGTGGTCGTCCGCCGACTGACGCTGCGCCTCGTCGGAGGAGCGGTGGGCGATGTCGCTGTTCAGCGCCGTCCAGATCACGAGCGCGCGGGCGGCCTCGTTGAAGGCCCGGATGGACATGAGCGTCCGGCGCACGTCCGGGTGGACGATGATCGGATCGGCCGGCCTGTCGGGGAACTTCGCGCCCGTGAGCGAGCGGCCCTGCAGGCGGTCCTTCGCATAGGCGACGGCGTTCTGGTAGGCGACCTCGGACTGGGCGAGACCCTGCACGCCCACGGCCAGGCGCGCCTCGTTCATCATCACGAACATGGCCGCGAGGCCGCGGTTCTCCTGGCCGATGAGCCAGCCCCTGGCGCCGTCGTAGTTCATGACGCAGGTGGCGTTGCCGTGGATGCCCATCTTGTGCTCGAGGGAGCCGCAGGAGACGCCGTTGCGCTCGCCGAGGGAGCCGTCCTCCTTCACGAGGATCTTCGGCACGACGAAGAGCGAGATGCCCTTGGTGCCGGCCGGCGCGCCCTCGATGCGGGCGAGGACCAGGTGGACGATGTTCTCGGCCATGTCGTGCTCGCCGGCCGAGATGAAGATCTTGGTGCCGCTGATGGCATAGGAGCCGTCGCCGTTGGGCACGGCCTTGGTCTTGAGCAGGCCCAGATCCGTGCCGCAATGAGGCTCGGTCAGGTTCATGGTGCCGGTCCAGACGCCCTCGACCATCTTCGGCAGGTAGGTCTTTTTGATCTCCTCGGAGCCGTGGACCAGCAGCGCCGCGATGGCTCCCTGGGTCAGGCCGGGATACATGCCCAGCGCCAGGTTCGCCGAGGAGACGAATTCCTGCATGATGGTGTTGAGGGCCGAGGGCAGCCCCTGGCCGCCGTATTCCTCCGGTGCGGCGAGGCCCATCCAGCCGCCGGCCGCATAGGCCTCGTAGGCCTCCTTGAAGCCCTTCGGCGTGGTCACGGAGCCGTCCGGGTTGCGCTTGCAGCCCTCCTGGTCGCCGGTGAGGTTCAGGGGCGCGAAGACCTCCTCGCACAGCTTGGCGCCCTCGCCCAGGATCGCCTCCACCATGTCCGGCGTCGCCTCGGCGAAGCCCGGCAGGTTGTTGTAGCGTTCGATGGGGAAGACGTCGTTCAGCAGGAACATCACGTCTTCGACGGGGGCCTTGTAAACCGGCATGGAGCTCCTCCCAGATCGGAAAGCCGGCAGCGGGGCGGTCCGGGACCGCGGCGCCGGCATCAAGATAGTTCACATATAAACTATCTGGTCGCGATGGGGAAGAGGTAGGGCGCGAAAAGTCCTACGGTACCGGTCGGAGAGCGATGGGAGCGCGGATCCTGCCCGCAGCAGCCTGCGGCGGGGCTGACGATAAAAGCCCATGCGCGGCCGCGGTTTCCAGGCCGGAAGGGGCCGTCGGGCCAGGGAGATGCCGGTCTTTTTAGGGACGGGACATCCGCCGACGAGGGCGCCCGAACGGAAAAGCGCGCGGTCACGCGCCTCGCGCTGAAATGAAAAGCCTGTCGAGAGGCGGGAGGGCGCCGCCCTCCAGATGCCCCGGGCGCAACCTCGACCGCCTGCTCGACAGGCAAACCTGCTCTGCGGCAGGATCTTGTTGGATCAGGCCGCGACCGCCATGCCGGCGCGACGGGTCCTGAGCTCGACGAGAGCCTCTTCGATCTCGGCCTTCTGCTGCTCCAGATGGGTGATCTGGTCGTCGATCTGGTCCAGGGACAGCTTGAGCTTGGCAGACGGCCCGTCGCCCATCCGCTCCTCCGCCAGCATGGCGCGGATCTCGGTGAGGGTGAAGCCGAGCTGCTTGCCCTTGAGGATGACGGAGAGCCGATCCCGGTCGCGGGCGTCGTAAATGCGGGCCGTGCCGTCGCGGCGGGGCGAGAGAAGTCCCCGATCCTCGTAGAAGCGGAGCGTTCTCAGGGTCACGCCGAACTCGCGGGCCAGGTCACCGATGGTGTAGGACTTGCCGCCTTCGCCGACCGCTCCTGCATCCGAAACAACCGAATAATGTCCTAGTGCTTCTTTATCCATGCCGTGCCCCGTTAATTTTTCCAAATTGCTTGCGGAATCGAACTCCCATGGGGGAACCACGACTCACGTGTAATGAAATAATAAAACATAGGATACAGCGATCGCAAGTGTTTTGCAACACAGGCGTGTGCCCGAGGGTCAGAAGCCTCTCCTTCGGGAGGCGACGGAAAGGAAGCGCGCCGCCCGTCTTCGGCCGGCCCCAGCTAAATCCCACGTCCTTAACGGGTTTTTTACTACGTTCCTCAAAAGCTTCGCCATCGGCACGAGGATTCGGCATGGCTTCATGATTCGCCAGAACCGGGTTCCCGGACCGTCGCGACGGGGCTCGATAAAGGGGCGGGCCGGTCGGGTGAGTTCCTAGTTCCCCCTGAGTCCGGCCATGAGACGAAACGCTCTCCCGACACTGGAAGACTTGGACATCGACGCACGCGACATCGCCGAAGCCATGGCGCGGCGGTCCGGTCTGAGCCTCGAGGAGTGGCTGGCGACAGCCCTCGCCGAACGGGCCGGAACGCAGAGGCCGCGTGTCAAGCCGGAGCGCCGGCGCGCCGGCGACGAGCTCGACGGCATCATCGCCCGCATGATGGAGACGTCCCGCAAGCGCCCCGCCGGAAGCGGCGGCGAGCCGCGGCCCGTCGAGCCGGACGCCCGCGACGAGGCCTCGCGCACCGCGATCGCCCTCGAATCCATGGCGAGCTGGATCGAACATGCGGAGGAGCGCCTGAACGAGAGCGCCCGCCTCTCCGCCGACCAGCAGGACCGGATGGCGTCCGCCCTCTCGCAGGCCCTGGCGACGCTGAAGAACCGCCTCGACGAGGTCGAGCGCCAGGTGGTGTCGGAACGCGCCGTGCCGGCACGCATCGAGTTCCCGGTCCAGGACGCCATCAAGGCCCTCACCCCCCTGTCGGACACCCTGAGCGGCCTGCGCACGGACATGTCGCGGCTGACCGAGCGCCTGGAGCAGCCGATCAACGCGGTTCTGCCGCACGCCATCGACGGCATCCGGGACGAGATCGAGCGCCTGCGGACCAGCGTGGAGGGCTTGGCGACCCGCGACGAGATCGCCGCCCTGGACCGCGCCGTGCGCGACCTGTCCAAGGACATCGAGCAGGGCCGCCCCAACAAGGACATTCTGACGCTGGCCCAATCGGTGGCCGCCGTTCACCAACAGGTTCAGACGCTCTCGGGCGACCTCGCCGACGGGGTGCACCGGCGCCTGTCCTCCGAGATCGACGAGATCAAGGGCAAGATCGACAGCGCGGCCCGCTCGGGCATCGACCGCTCCGTCATCGACTTCCTCGCCGGCCAGATCGTCGATCTGCGCCACGACCTAGCGCACAGGGCCGAGCCGCAGCAGATCGAGCGCCTTTCGGGCGAGGTCGGCACGCTCAGCCGGCAGGTCGCCGAACTGCGCTCCAACCAGGTGGGGCGCGGCGACTTCGCCGCCCTCAAGACCTCGCTCGAGAATGTCTGCCACGCCCTGAACCGCACCGTCTCCGCCCAGGAGGCGAGCACGGTGCCGGAGCAGCTCGAAAGCCTGAGCAGGCGGCTGGACGTTCTCGCCAGCCGCCCGGATCCGGAACCGGCCAATCTCGACCCCATCGCCGAGCAGCTTTCCGTCCTGACCGATCGCATGGCCTCGATCTCCGGCACCCGCCTGGAGCAGACCGACACCCTGGCGGCCCTGATGGAACGCCTGTCGGCGCAGGTCCAGTCGGTGGCCGAAAGATCGCCGGTCGCGCCGGAGCCCCTGCTGGAACGGTTCGACCGGATCGAGGAGGAGCTGCGCCAGGTGGGCCGGCAGGCCGATACCTCGGGGGTCGCGCAGATGCTGCAGACCTTGAGCGAGAAGTTCGAGCGGCCCGCCGCTCCCTCCGCCCTGGACGGGCTGGAGCAGAAGATCGCGGCCATGGCCGAGCAGCTTGCCCGCACGCCCGCCGAGCCGTTCCGGCAGGCATTCGAGGAGGCGACGAGTCACCTCAGGAAGCTTCAGGACGAGACGGCCCTCATCGCCGAGCGCGCCGCCAGGACCGCCCTGAAGGACGTCGGTTCGAGCGCTCCCGCAAGCGACGACATCGATGCGCTGAAGCAGGGCTTCGTCGAGCTGAAGGCGCTCCAGACGCGAGCCGACAAGAAAACGCAGGAGACCCTGCGCTCCGTCCGCGACGCCCTCGAAATGCTCGTGTCCCGCCATCCCGAGCGGGGCATCCTGACACCGCCATCCGTAGAGATTCGGGCTCCCGCCGCCGGAAGGGCCCCGGGCGAGATGCCCTCGGCCGACCGGCTGGAAGCGGCCGTGCGCCGGCTCCACGCCGCGGCCCTGTCCCAGATCGCCGAGGTGTCGGGCGCCCCGTCCGAGGCATCGCTCAAGGCGGAACCGCTCAAGGCTCCGGCGGAGCAGGAACCCGCGCGCAGCGTCGCCGCGTCCTTCTCTCCGCAGGAGACGGACCTCGGCAGCGTGCGTGCGAGCTTCATCGCCGCCGCCCGGCGCGCGGCGCAGACGAGCGCCCCCGACAAGGCCGTTCCCGCAGATCCCCTGCCCGCCGAGGAGGCTACCGCAGCACCGGAGGCTCCCGAAAGCCTCCCGCCGGAGACGGGGGCCCTGTCGGCCCCGTCCCTGATCGAACGGCTCCGCCGCAGCTTCGATTCCCATCGCCGTCCGCTCCTCTTCAGCCTCGCCTTCCTGGTCCTGGCCGCCGGAGCGGCGCAGATCCTGTCGGTTGGACCGGGCGAGGAGACTCCGCCTGCGGTCCGCCAGGCGGCCGTCGAGGCGCCGCGGGAGCAGACGGCGGCAAGCGTCGCCAGCGCCCCCGCGCCCCAGGTGGAGAACAGCCTGTTCCAGCCGACCAGCCTCGCCGCGACGACGCTGACGCCCGCGAAGTTCCTCGTGGATCCGAGCACCGTCGGGGAACTCCCGGCGCAGGTGCCGACAACCTTGCGCGAGGCGGCCCTGGCGGGCGACGCCGCGGCGATCTACGAGATCGCCTCCCAGGCCTCGGAGGGCCGCGGCCTGAGCCACGATCCGATCCTGGCGGCCCACCTGTTCGAGCGGTCGGCGCAGGCGGGCTACGCCCCGGCGCAGGAGCGGCTGGCGATGCTCTACGAGAAGGGCGTGGGCGTCCTGCGCGACACGAAGCTCGCCGCGACATGGTACGAGCGCGCCGCCCAGGGCGGCAACGTCCGGGCCATGCACAACCTGGCGACCCTGATCGCCTCCGGCGCCAACGGAAGGCCCGACTACCCGGCTGCCCTGCGCTGGTACCGCGAGGCGGCCGAATCCGGGGTCCGGGACAGCCAGTTCAATCTCGGCGTCCTCCTCGCCCGCGGCATCGGGACCTCGACGGATCTCGTGGGCGCCTTCAAGTGGTTTTCCCTCGCGGCCGCGCAGGGCGACACGGAGGCCGCGAAGAAGCGCGACGGCATCGCCGCGAGCCTGAACCCCAAGGAGCTGGCCGCCGGCACCGCCGCGGTGGAAGGCTGGCAGCCCCGGTTCGTCGACCCCTCCGCCAACGGCAGCGTTGCGGCCGGAGGGCAGACGGCAGCGCTGGACCCGGCCGTCGGCAGCAAGAGCTGACGACGTGGGACAGGTTGTCAGCATTCATTCAGACACGATTTCTAAAGTCGCGTCGCACGATGTCCTGAACACGAACCGGCTGCACCGGCCATAGGGGAACCGGGGTGCAAATTTATTTGCCTATCGCCGAAATGCCCGTGAGCGTTCTCCTGATTCTAGGTATGGGTGCGGCGGTCGGCTTCATCTCGGGCCTGTTCGGAATCGGGGGCGGCTTTCTCATGACGCCGCTCCTGATCTTTCTCGGGATCCCGCCGGCGGTGGCCGTGGCGACCCAGTCGGCGCAGATCGTCGCCTCCTCCACCACCAGCGCGCTCGGGGCCCTGCGCCGCAAGGCCCTCGACTTCAAGCTGGGAGGGATCCTGGTGGCCGGGGGCCTCGTCGGCTCGGCGCTGGGCGTCTGGTCCTTCGCGGCCGCCCGCCGGGCGGGCCAGCTCGACCTCGTCATCGTCATCTCCTACGTGACGCTGTTCACCGTGGTCGGAAGCCTGATGCTGAAGGAGAGCGTCAGGGAGTTCTGGACGAAGCGCAAGGGCGGTTCCGTGCGCCTGCGGCGCAAGGCGGGCGAACACGCCTCCTATCTCGGCTTGCCGCTGCGCATCCGCTTCTACCGCTCGAAGCTCTATGCCAGCGTGATCCCGATCCTGGGACTGGCCCTGTTCATCGGCTTCGCCGGAGCCCTGCTCGGCATCGGCGGCGGCTTCATCCTGGTGCCCGCGCTGCTCTACGTCTTCCGCGTGCCGACCGGCGTCGTCGTCGGCACGTCCCAGTTCCAGATCGTCTGCACGACCCTCGTTTCGCTCATCCTCCACGCGGTGGCCAACCAGGCCGTGGACATCGTCCTGGCGATCCTGCTCATCGTGGGCGGCGTCTTCGGCGCGCAGTTCGGCGCGCGGGCGGGCCGCTACCTGCGGGCCGAGCTGTTCCGCTTCCTCCTCGCCCTGCTGCTCCTCGCGGTGGGATTGCGCTTCGCCATGGAGCTGGTGGTCGAGCCCGACGAGCTCTTCTCCATCGCCGTGCAGGAGGCGCGCGAATGAGGGCGCTTCTCGGTCTCCTGCTCCTCGTCCTCGGCCTCGGTCCCGCTTCGGCCGAGACCCTGATCACGTCCCTGTCCAACCACCGGGTGCTGATCAATTCCAACTACACCGGCACCTCCATCGCCGTGTTCGGCGCGATCGAGCGCGATGCGCAGACCGTCGCCCGCGCCACGCCCTACGACGTGGTGGTGACGGTGCGCGGCCCGAGCCAGTATCTCGTCGTCCGCGAAAAGGAGCCGATCGGGCCGGTCTGGATCAACCAGGAACAGCAGAAGTTTCCCACGGCGCCGTCCTATCTGAGCGTCCTCACCTCCCGGCCGGTGGAGGAGATCACGAGCCCGCAATTGCGCCAGCGCCAGAAGGTCGGCCTGGACGCCATCATCGGCGCGCCGGACTTCACCAACACCCGGGAAGGAGCGGACCGGCCGTTCCGCGAGGCGCTCTACCGCCTCAAGGAGGAGGAAGGGCTTTATCTGGAGGACGAGCGCGGCGTGACCTTCATGACGCCGAGCATCTTCCGCGCCAGCATCCCCCTGCCCGCGACGGCCCCGCCCGGCAACTACGAGGTCGAGGTCCTTCTCCTCGCCGATACGGTGATCCTGGCCCGCACCACCACGAATTTCGAGCTGGTGAAGACCGGGTTCGAGCAGCAGGTCGGCGAGGTCGCCCGCGACTGGAGCCTGTTCTACGGTCTCGCGACCGCCCTCCTCGCGGTGTTCTTCGGATGGGGCGCGAACGTGATCTTCCGCAGGGATTGAGGCGCGGACGGCCGCTCTTCACGGCGGCCGCGAACGCCTGTAGCCTCTCGGCGGAAGCCGGTTGCCGCCCTGTCGGCACGGCCGAGCGGAAGACGGTGCGATGACGTTGACGTGCGGGACGGTGCAGTTCCATCACAGGGCGAACGACAAGGCCTACAACCTGTCCGTGGTGGAACGCTTCTGCGGCGAGGCGGCCGCGCAGCACGTGAAGATCCTGGCCTTTCCGGAAATGTGCCTGACCGGCTACTGGCATGTGCGCAATCTCTCTCGCGCGCAGCTGGAAGATCTCTCCGAGCCCGTGCCGTCAGGCCCCTCGACCCAGGCCGTCGCCAGGCTCTCGGCCCGATACGACATGGCCATCGGCGTCGGACTGATCGAGAAGGCGGAGGACGGACGGCTCTTCAACACCTATGTGGTGTGCCTGCCCAACGGCGAGGTTCACCGCCACCGCAAGCTCCACGCCTTCGAGAGCGACGACATTTCGAGCGGGGACAGCTACACGGTCTTCGACACCCCCTGGGGCGTCCGGGTCGGGGTGCTGATCTGCTGGGACAACAACCTCGTGGAGAACGCCCGCGCCACGGCCCTGCTCGGCGCCGACATCGTCATGGCGCCGCACCAGACCGGCGGCTGCCACTCCCGCAGCCCCCAGGCCATGGGGCTGATCGACCCCGCGCTCTGGGAGAACCGGCACGAGGACCCGGAGGCCATCGAGGCCGAGTTCCGCGGACCGAAGGGACGGGAATGGCTGATGCGCTGGCTTCCGGCGCGGGCGCACGACAACGGCTATTTTCTGCTGTTCAGCAACGGCGTCGGCGAGGATGACGGCGAGGTCCGCACCGGCAACGCCATGATCATCGACTGCTACGGACGGATCGTGGCCGAGACCTGGAAGGCGCAGGACATGCTCGTCGTCGCCGATCTCGACCTCGGCCTCCTGCCGCTGGCCACGGGCCGCCGCTGGATCCGCGGGCGCCGCCCCGACCTCTACGGCCTCCTCACCCAGCCGCAGGGCCACGAACTCGCCCCGAGGCAGGCGCGGTTCTCGGAAGCCCCGGTCGCGAAGCCGGCGAAGGCCTGAAGCGGCGGCTCAGTCCCGGCAGAGCATCGCTTTCGCGATGGCGAAGATCCGCTCGGTGCCGATGAGATGGGCCGTGAAGCCGTTGGGGAAGAGCGGCTTGAACGCGGCGTCGCAGGCGTTCAACCCTCCCGCATAAGCGCCGAGCGCCGGCATGACGCAGCGCGCGCCGTCCGTCAGGAAGCACCGGCGCCGGGTCGAGCGGCCGCGCATCACCACCTTGCCGACCGGATGGAGATGGCCGGCGATCTCGGCCCGGGCTCCCTCCATCGGTTCATGGCGCAGGGTGAGCGGCCCGAGCTCCATCTCCTCGACCACCTCGCCGCCGATGCTCTCGGGCAGGATCCGGTCGTGGTTGCCGGTGACCCAGACCCAGTCCCGGCCGCTCTGGACCTTTGCCAGCGTCGCCCGCTCCTCGTCGCCCAGGCGGTCGGGGCCGCCGATGTCGTGGAAACTGTCGCCCAGCGCGACGACGGTGCGGGGATCGTAGCGGAGGACGGCCTCGGACAGGGCGTTCAGCGTCTCCCGCGTGTCGTAGGGCGGCAGCATCATGCCGCGCCTCGCGAAGGAGGAGCCCTTCTCGAAATGAAGGTCGGCGACCAGCAGCGCATCGTGCTCGGGCACGTACATGGCTCCCGTGAGATCGAGAACCGCCGCGAGCCCCGAGAGCCCGATTTCGCATGTTGTCTGTTTGTTCTTGAGCAAAGCCGTCACGCCAAAGCCTCGTCGAGAAGCGCTGCTTCCGCCTCGGCCAGAATCTCGTCCGCGTTGTCGCTATAGACGCGCTCGCGGCCGATCTCCAGCATGACGGAGACGCTCAAAGGAGAAACCCGGTCGAGCGGCTTGTGGATGATTCGCCCCCGGATGCGCTGAAGCAACATGCCGAGGCGCCTCACGTCGAGGAGTCCCGTTGCCGCATCCGCCCGCGCGGCGCGTAAAAGCACATGGTCCGGCTCGTGCTTGCGCAGCACGTCGTAGACCAGATCGGTGGAGACCGTGACCTGGCGGCCGGTCTTCTCCTGGCCCGGAAAGCGCCGCTCGATGAGACCGGCGATGACGGCGCATTGCCGGAAGGTGCGCTTCATCAGGGCGGACTCGGCGAGCCAGTCCTCCAGGTCGTCGCCGAGCATGTCCTCCGAGAAGAGTTCGTCCATGAAATCGGGGCGGCGCGCGGCGCGGGCGGCGATGTCGCCGGAAGCGTAGACCGCGAGGCCGTAATCGTTCGCCACGAATCCCAGGGGCTTGAGCCCGGCCCGCTCCAGGCGGCGGGTCAGCAGCATCCCGAGCGTCTGGTGCGCGGGCCTGCCCTCGAAGGGGAAACAGGTCATGTAGAAGCGGTTCTGCCGGGGAAAGGTCTCGACCAGGAGATCGCGCGGCCCCGGCACCACCGAGCGGCGGCGCTGCTGCAGGAGCCATTCCGTCATCTGCGGCGGCAGCCGGTCCCACTCGAACGGATCGGCGAGAAGCTCGCGCACCCGCGCGGCGAGGAAGGTGGAGAGCGGAAACTTGCCGCCGTCATAGGCCGGGATCTTCGGCTCGGTCCCGGCGGAGGTGCGGGTCGCGATCACCTCGTCCTCGTGGATGCCCTCGAAGCGCAGCACCTCGCCGGCGAAGAGAAAGGTGTCGCCCGGCGTCAGCGTCTCGGCGAAGTACTCCTCGATCTCGCCCAGGATGCGCCCGCGCGGCAGCACGGTTCCCGGTCTCGCGCGCGGCTTGCTGCCGACCCGGACCTTGATCATGGTGGATTCGACGATGGTGCCCACGTTCAGGCGGTATTGCTGCGCCACCCGGGCGTCGCGCACGCGCCAGAGCCCGTCATTGCCCTTCACGATCTTGGCGAAGCGCTCATAGGCCCGCAGCGCATAGCCGCCCGTCGCCACGAAGGCGACGGCGGCCTCGAAATCCTCCCAGGCGAGGTTCGCATAAGGGGCGGCCGAGCGGATTTCCTCGTAGAGCTCCTCCAGGCGGAAGGGATCGGCGCAGGCCATGCCGAGGATGTGCTGGCACAGCACGTCGAGGGCGCCCACGCGGGCATCGGGCGTGTCCTGCGCCGCCTCGTGCACCGCATCCAGCGCCGCGCGGCATTCCAGGATCTCGAAGCGGTTCGCCGGGACCAGATAGGCCTTCGACGGCTCGTCCATGCGGTGGTTGGAGCGGCCGATGCGCTGCATGATGCGCGACGCTCCCTTCGGCGCGCCGACATTCACCACGAGGTCCACGTCGCCCCAGTCGATGCCGAGATCGAGGGTGGCGGTGCAGACCACCGCCTTGAGCTTTCCGGCGATCATCGCCTCCTCGACCCGGCGGCGCTGCGACACGTCGAGGGAGCCGTGGTGGAGCGCGATGGGCAGGCTGTCGTCGTTGAGCTTCCACAGCTCCTGGAACGTATACTCGGCCTGAAGGCGCGTGTTGACGAAGACCAGGGTGGTCCTGTGCCGCCGGATGAGATCGTAGATCGCCGGCATCGACAGGGACGCCGTGTGGCCGGCGAGCGGCAGGCGCTCGTCGAGCTCCATCATGCGGATGTCGGGCCGCGCCCCGCCCTGCACCACCACGAGATCGGCGAGGTTGTCCGCCCCTTCCCTTTGCGGCGCCAGATAGCGCCGCAGGTCGTCCGGCTCCCGAACCGTGGCGGACAGCCCCACGGCCGTGAGCTGGGGCGCCACGGCGAAGAGGCGCGCCAGCCCCAGCGAGAGCAGATCGCCGCGCTTGGACGTGACGAGGGAATGCAATTCGTCCAGCACCACCCGGCGCAAATCCTTGAACAGCTCCCGCGCCTCCCGGTGGGCGAGCAGCAGGGCCAGTTGCTCGGGCGTGGTCAGCAGGATGTCGGGCGGCCGCTCGATCTGCCGCGCCCGCTTGTGGGCCGGGGTATCGCCCGTGCGCGTCTCGACGCGGATGGGCAGCCCCATCTCCTGGACGGGCGTTTCGAGATTGCGGGCGACGTCGGTGGCGAGCGCCTTGAGGGGCGAGATGTAGAGGGTGTGGAGCGCGCGCTTCTCCCGCCCCTTCCCGCCCCGCTCCGCCAGTTCCACGAGGCTCGGCAGGAAGCCCGCCAGCGTCTTGCCCGCGCCCGTGGGGGCGACGAGCAGCACGGACGTGCCGCCCCGAGCCTTCTTCAGCAGTTCGAGCTGATGCTTGCGCGGCGCCCAGCCACGGCTTTCGAACCAGTGGCGGAAAACGGCAGGGAGGGACGCGGACGCTTTGGACATGCGTCCTAGAACATAGGCTGCTTTCGGCATTTCGCCATGTGGCTGCGATCGGCCGGGACTGCTTCCCTAGCGCTCCAGCACGGCGAGAAGCCCGGGAACGGGGCGGCCCCTGTCCTGCCGGGTCGAGACGCTCTCGATCAGCACGACCGCGAAGCCCGTTCGCGCCGCGAGGCCGCGCAGATAGGCCTCGCCGTGGGCATAGCGGGCATCCTCGCCCAGAACGTAGCCCTCGCCCTCGTAGGCCTGGACCGTGAAGGCGAAGAGGCCCCCGGGCCGCAGAACCCGGTGCGCCTCCCGGAACGCCGCATCGAGCGCCGCCATGTAGACGAACACGTCCGCCGCCAGGACGAGATCGGCTTCGGCATCCGTCCGGCCCGCCAGGAAGGCGACGAGCTCGCCCTCGTGCAGGCCGTCGTAGAGCTTCGTCCGGCGCGCCTTCTCCAGCATGAGAGGCGAGAGGTCGACGCCTTCGATTCTTTCGCAGGACCCTTCCAGGGCCTGCGCCATGAGCCCGGTGCCGCAGCCGAGATCGAGGGTCGGACCGAACCGGGAGGGCCGCGTGCGCACGGCGCAGGCCCGCCGCAGGGCATCGGCGATGAGTTCCGGCCCGCGATAGGCCAGGTTCCCCGTCAGGTGCCGGTCGAAGTTCGGGGCGTATTCGTCGAAGAGCGCCCGCACGTAGCCGTCGGAGATCGCCTCGTCGGGCGGCAGGGCTCCGAGCCTCGCGAGATCGAGGCGCACGCCGAGGGCATCGTCGGGCTCCAGCTCCAGCGCCCTGCGCAAGGCGGCGACCGCCTCCCCGTCCTGCCTCAGCGCGGCCGATGCCCGCCCCAGCAGGGCATGGGCCGCCGCGAAGTCCGGGGCGATGTCCAGCACCTGCCGCGCCAGATCGGCCGCGGCCTCGAAATCCTTCTCGTCGAAGGCGGCGCGGGCATATTCGTAACGGCGGTCGGCGCGAAGATCGCCTGAGGAGCGGTGGGTCGAGGTCAGCGGCATGGCCTTGCCATTGGGGGAGAGAGACAGGGCTGTCAATGACGTCTCCGCGCCATGGGGGGCGAGCGGAACCCACAGGTCCCCGCCCCTACCCCGCCATTCGCCGCTGGCGTCCTTGTCCGCCGCCGTATGGCCCCTGTCCCGGCTGCGCCGCCTGACGGCGGAAGGTGCCGGGGATCTCCCGGCCTTCCTGATCCTGCGCAATGGCGAGACGGCCGCCGCGATAGGTGAGCAGCGGGCCCTCCCATTCGCGTGGGAGACCGTAAAGAGGTCCGTCGCCGTGGCGCAGGGCGGCGATGTCGCGCCAGGTTCGGGCGGCGATCCAGGCGAGGCCGAGCAGCGTCACCGGCACGGCGACGAGCCAAAGCGCCTGAATGAGCATCGGCTAGGTGTGAAACTTCGAGAGCCAATCGGCCACGACGCTGTAGGGCTGGTCCATGACGAACTCCTCCGGTGAAACGACCACCAGGAGCCCTCCTGGTGGCCGGGGAGTTGAGAAGCCGCCCATAGACGACCGTACTGCCCTTTAGGCTTTCGCCCTGGACATACGGCAGCACCTCCCCGGCCGTAAGGCGAGGGAGGCATCGTTGCGGTCGATGCCGACCGCTATGGGAGGGGTTCTCACGCCCCGGAGCCGGATGCGTCCGGCTCTACGGTCAGGCTTAGCATGAGGCGTGGGACGGGCAAAGCGGGCTGGCAGATGCCCCCTCCCGCACCGCCGGGGCCGACACCCTCGCCGGGGAAGCCCGACGGCGCAGCGGGACGGAGCCCTTCGCCTCTCCCGTGGGGAGAGGCCGGACCGCAGGTCCGGGTGAGAGGGGCAAGGCTGCCGGATGAGGGAGTGCAAGGCTGCCGGGTGAGGCGGTGTTTGGCGCAACGGTCTTCCCTCCCCCTTGTGGGGAGGAGAGCAGCGCAGTGCCACCCGCGTGAGCTTCGAACCGGCTGAAACTTGTGGGGGAGGAGAGCAACGCGG
This sequence comes from Microvirga lenta, assembly GCF_020532555.1. Lineage (GTDB taxonomy): Bacteria > Pseudomonadota > Alphaproteobacteria > Rhizobiales > Beijerinckiaceae > Microvirga > Microvirga lenta. The sequence goes on from NZ_JAJBBR010000005.1 coordinate 449,114, forward strand.
CGCCACCCGCGTCATGGCCGGGCCTGTCCCGGCCATCCACGCCTTCATGCGGCGTTGGGTGTCTCCACGCCGTCATTCCGGGGCGGCTCGCTAGAGCCGAGCCCGGAACCCATAGCCGCTGACGGCGCAGGATGAAGCGAAGCGCTCACAATCTTTTCTTGAACCTGTCGAGTTTATGGGTTCCGGGCTCCGCTGCGCGGCCCCGGAATGACGGCAACGCACACCCTTTGTCATTCCCGGCCGGAGCGCAGCGGAGGGGAAGGGAATCCACCGATGCGCACCAGCCGAAGAATGGATCCCCTTCCCGCACTTCATGCGCCAGGGAGACACCGCAGCATCGACAGAAACGTTCCCGCTTTGTTCTTGACACTCGTGCCAAGCTAAGCTATATCGTTCGTGTCCGGTCCACCGAGGGGCGCGCTCGCGAGGCGTCGTGATTGTGGGACCGGACATGGTCCTGCGCCGGAGGGGAACGCACCCTCCTGCGGCAGGAGGCCCAGGCACAAGCCCTGGGGCCGGAGCGGGTCGCAGGCCCGGCCGCACCAGGCGTGCGGCGTCCGCCTGCGGCCGTTCACGGACCAGCGCCGCCTGTTCGCCTGAAAAGAACCGTGCGCGAGGGGCCATCCGGCTCTTCTCCCTCTCCACCACCACCCTTCGAGCCGGTTCGCTCCTCGCGCCCCCTCGACTGCCACAAGGCCGCGCGCATACGCCCGCAGCCCGAGAACCCGTGCCTTCATCCTGCCGTGTCATCCCCGACGCGCCGCAGGCACGGGAAGGGGATCCAGCCTCCAGCCCGGCGCCCGTGGATTCCCCTCCCCTCCGCAGCGCTCCGGCCGGGACTGACACAGGAGCGCACCACCCTATATTCTCACCCATGGCGCTGCGTTCGACCGACATCCTGACCCAGACCCCGCAAGGGCTCTATTGCCCCCTCGGCGACTTCCATATCGATCCGGTCCGGCCCGTGGAGCGGGCGCTCGTCACCCACGGCCATTCGGACCATGCCCGCTCGGGGCACCGCTCCGTGATGGCGACGCGGGAGACCCTGCTCATCATGGCGGTCCGCTACGGCGCGGAGTTCGCGGGCTCGACCCAGGAAGCCCCGCTCGGCGAAAGCCTGCGCGTCGGCGACGTGACCGTGCGGTTCACGCCCGCCGGGCACGTGCTGGGCTCGGCGCAAATATCCATCGAGGCGGGCGGCACCCGGGTCGTCGTCTCGGGCGACTACAAGCGCGCCGAGGACCCGACCTGCCTTCCCTACGAGGTCGTGCCCTGCGACGTGTTCATCACCGAGGCGACCTTCGGCCTGCCGGTCTTCCGGCATCCGGACACCCGGGGCGAGGTGCGCAAGCTCCTGGCCTCCGTCGCGCTCTTTCCCGAACGCGCCCACATCGTCGGCGCCTATGCCCTCGGCAAGGCGCAGCGGGTCATGGCCCTGCTGCGGGAGGAAGGCTACGACCGGCCGATCTATCTGCACGGCGCCATGGAGCGCCTGACGGAGTTCTACAAGTCGGAAGGAATTTCCCTGGGCGAGACCCCGAAGGTCGTCGCCGCGGAACGGCCGAAGCTCGCCGGCGCGGTCGTGATCTGCCCGCCCTCCTCCATCCAGGATCTCTGGTCCCGCCGCTTTCCCGACCCGGTGACCTGCTTCGCGTCCGGCTGGATGCGGGTGCGCGCCCGCGCCCGGCAGAAGGGCGTGGAGCTGCCCCTCGTGATCTCCGACCATTCCGACTGGGACGACCTCTGCCGCACGATCCGCGAGACCGGCGCGGGCGAGGTCTGGGTCACGCACGGGCAGGAGGACGCCCTGGTCCATTGGTGCACGACCCACGGCATCAGGGCGCGGCCCCTGCACATGCTGGGCTATGGCGACGAGGGCGAGGCGGAGGAAGCCTCCTCCCCCAAGGAAGACGCGGGGGAAACCGCATGAACCGCTTCGCCGCCCTCCTCGACCGGCTCGGCTACGAGCCGCGCCGCAACGCCAAGCTGCGGCTGCTCATGGACTATTTCCGGCACACGCCGGACCCGGACCGCGGCTATGCCCTGGCCGCCATGACCGGCGCGCTGATGTTCAAGGAGGCGAAGCCCGGCCTGATCCGCGGCCTCGTGGAGGAGCGCACCGATCCGGTGCTGTTCCGCATGTCCTACCACTATGTGGGCGACCTGGCCGAGACGGCGGCGCTGATCTGGCCCGCGCCGGGGCATGAGAGCGTGGCTCCCGCCGGCGCCGAACCCGCCATCGGCCACAACAACCCGCCGCCCCACGTGCCAACCATCTCGGAGGTGGTCGAGACGCTCGCCACCACGAGCAAGAGCGACCTGCCGGCCCGCGTCGCCGGCTGGATGGACGCCCTCGACGAGACCGGGCGCTGGGCGCTGATCAAGCTCATCACGCGGGAGCTGCGCGTCGGCGTCTCGGCCCGGCTCGCCAAGACGGCGGTAGCCCAGCTCGGCGGGTTCGAGCCCGACGAGGTGGAGCTGATCTGGCACGGGCTGGAGCCCCCTTACGAGGATCTCTTCGCCTGGGTCGAGGGCCGAGGCGAGAAACCGGAATCCGGCAATCCCGCGCCCTTCCGCCCGCCGATGCTGTCGCATCCGCTGGAGGAGGAGGATTTCGAGAAGCTCGACGCCTCGGAATTCATGGCGGAGTGGAAGTGGGACGGCATCCGGCTCCAGGCGGTCTCCGGCCGGGCAAGCGACGGGCGGCCGGTGCGGCGCATCTATTCCCGCACGGGCGAGGACGTGTCCCGCGCCTTTCCGGACCTCGTGGACGCGCTCGATTTCGAGGGCGCCATCGACGGGGAGCTGCTCATCGTCCGTGAGGGCCGCGTGCAGAGCTTCAACGTGCTGCAGCAGCGCCTGAACCGGAAGGCGGTGACGCCCAAGCTCGTCGCCGAGTTTCCGGCTCACTTACGCGTCTACGACATCCTCACCGAAGGCGACGAGGACCTGCGCGACCTGCCCTTCCGCGAGCGCCGCCAGCGCCTGGAGGCGCTCGTCGCCCGCCTCGGCGATCCGCGCATCGACCTCTCGCCCATGGTGCCCTTCTCCTCCTGGGAGGATCTTGCCGCCGCGCGGTCCGATCCGGCCTCGGTCGGCGCGGGACCGGACGCGGACGCCATCGAGGGCTGCATGGTGAAGCGGGCGGGCAGCCCCTATCTGCCGGGCCGTCCCAAGGGCCATTGGTACAAGTGGAAGCGCGATCCGTATCTTGTCGATGCGGTCATGATGTACGGCCAACGCGGGCACGGAAAGCGCTCCTCCTTCTATTCCGACTACACCTTCGGCGTCTGGCGCGACGGACCCGGCGGCGAGGAGCTGGTGCCCGTCGGCAAGGCCTATCACGGCTTCACGGACGAGGAGCTGGTCAAGCTCGACCGCTATGTCCGCAACCACACGGTCAACCGGTTCGGGCCGGTGCGGGAGGTGGAATACGGCAGGGACCGGGGCCTCGTGCTGGAAGTGGCGTTCGAGGGGCTGCAGCGCTCGACCCGGCACAAATCAGGCGTCGCCATGCGCTTTCCCCGCATCAACCGGATCCGCTGGGACAAGCCGGCGGCGGAGGCGGACCGGCTCGAGACCCTGGAAAAGATCCTCGAACGGGGCGAAAAGGAGATCCACCCTCTGAAGGGTCGGGAAGCGGAACGGCGGGAGGGATGACGATGCTGACCGTGGACACCATCACCCAAGGCAGCGTGACCCAGCAGGCGAGCGGCAGGCTTCTGGTCGAGACCCGGGGACAGGGCTTCACGGAGATCACCGACGCGGCCGCGCGCTGGGTGTTCGGAACCGGCATCCTGCAAGGGCTCCTGACGGTCTTCTGCCGGCACACCTCGGCCTCCCTGACGATCCAGGAGAATGCGGACCCGGACGTCCGCGAGGACCTGCTCATGGCCTTCGACCGGCTGGCGCCGCGGGACGGGTCCTACGTCCACACGACGGAAGGGCCGGACGACATGCCGGCCCACATCCGGACCGTCCTGTCCGGCGTCAGCCTGAGCATTCCCGTCATGGAGGGGCAGATGGTTCTCGGGACCTGGCAGGGCCTCTATCTCGTCGAGCACCGGGACCGGCCCCACCGCCGCGACATCGTTTTCCACCTGATCGGCGCCTGATCCCTCCCCATTCGGGCAGTTTATATTTGAACAACCGGCTCCATACCCCCTACAGTTTCAGGTAGAATGGCTTTGCCGCTCCTCCTGCCTTGCCAGACCGGCGGGGATGCGGCTAAGGCCTTACAAAAAAGTGGCGTGGGAGGAACAGAGTGCAGGGCCAGGACACCACGATCGTCATTGCCGACGACCACCCGCTTTTCCGTGGGGCGCTGAGGCAGGCCATCGCCTCCGTCATGCCGAAGGCCCGGGTGATCGAGGCGAGCGGACTCGACGAGCTGAACGCCGCCCTCACCCAGGAACGCGACCTCGACCTCATCCTGCTCGATCTGACCATGCCGGGCGTGCAGGGCTTCTCGGCGCTGCTCTCGCTGCGGGCGCAGCATCCGGAATACCCGGTGGTCATCGTCTCGGCCACGGAGGAGCCCACGGTCATCCGCCGCGCCATGGAGTTCGGCGCCTCGGGCTTCATCCCCAAATCCATCGACGTGGACAGCATCGGCGGCGCCATCTCGGCCGTGCTGGCGGGCGACACCTGGACGCCGCCCGACGTGGACCTCTCCGCCGCCGAGGACAAGGAAACCGCGGATCTGGTGCGCCGCCTCGCCACCCTCACCCCGCAGCAGGTCCGCGTCCTGACCATGCTGTCCGAGGGCCTGCTCAACAAGCAGATCGCCTACGAGCTCAATGTCTCCGAAGCGACCGTGAAGGCCCACGTCTCGGCCATTCTCGACAAGCTCGGCGTCGACAGCCGGACCCAGGCGGTCATCGCCGCCTCGAAGATCGGCGTGACCCAGCGCCCCTCCCCGGCCGGGGCCGACTAGAGCGCCTCCACGAAGGCATCGATCCGCGACAGCGCCTTCTCGGCCATGGCGCTATCGAAGCGGATGAACACGTGGCATCCCCCCGGCCAGACGGCGAGTTCGGTCCGGTTTCCGGCCGCCGCCCAGCGCGACGCCATGAACAGCGTGTCGTCCAGGAGCATGTCCCGCGTACCGACGGAGAAGAGCGCCGGCGGCAGGCCCTTCAGATCGGCGAAGAGCGGCGAGACATCGGGGTCGTACCGGTCGATGGAGCCGCAGAAATTGTCGGCGAAGACCCGCACGTCGTTGGTGTTGAGGATGAGCCTCTCGCTGCCCCAAAGCCGCACGCTCGGCGTCAGGTTGAGGTCGTAGCAGCCCGCGAAGAGGTTCGCGCCCCGGAAGGGATCGAGGCCGTGCCTGTCCCGCAGGCGCAGGATGGTGACGGCCGAGAGATGAGCCCCGGCCGACTCGCCGCCGATGAACAGGCGCGACGTCCCGAACCGGCTCTCGGCCTCGCGGATCACCCAGAGGGCCGCCGCCTCGCAATCGTCGGGCGCGGCCGGGTAGGGATTTTCCGGAGCCAGCCGGTATTCCACGGACACGACCGCAAGGCCGCACCTGTCGGCGAGGCGGTCGAGCCAGGGATCCTGCTCGTCCGCGGTGCCCCAGGTCCAGCCGCCGCCATGGATGTGGAAGTAGACGCCGCGCGGGTTGTCCGGCGCGAAGATCCGCAGCGGAATGGGGCCCGCCGGGCCGTCGATGGCGATGGTCTGCGCCCGGGGGCTCGGAGCCATGAGCGGGAACGGACCGAGCCCCTGGCGGCGGCGCTCCCGCACCAGGGCCGGAGGCACCGACATCGGGTCCGGCAGGGTCGAGAGCTTTGCCACGATATCGGCGTTTTGAGCACGGATTTCGTCGCTGATGGCGGATGGGTCGAAAAGAGCGGGATCGATCATGCCATTCTCACGGAAGTGTTGCGTTCGTCGCCAGCCCTTGCGATGAAGCACACGCCGAAGCCCAGGTCCAGCCAAGCTCTTCGACGAGGATGAGGATATGTCCAACATGCACCGTTTCATCGGCGGCTCGCCCGGCTCGGTCCTGGCCAAGCTGATCTTTCTCTCCCTCCTCGTCGGGGCCTTCATGGCCTTCCTCGACATCACGCCGTTCGGGCTGGTCGAAGGGCTGTTCAACTGGATCCGCTCCGTTCTGGATCTCAGCCTGGACACGGTGAAGGAGGTCGGCCTCTGGATCCTCTACGGAGCGGTCATCGTCGTCCCGCTCTGGCTCATCTCCCGCCTCTTCGACCGGCGCTGAAGGACCTGCCGGGACCATGATGGACGGCTCCACAGCGACGCGGAGGATCGAGGTCACCCATTGGCGCATGCTGGCGCTTGCGCTGCCCATGACCCTGTCCCACGTCACGACCCCGCTCCTCGGGCTCGTCGACGCGACGGTGATCGGCAGGCTCGGCGAGGCGCACCTCCTGGGCGCCGTCGCCCTCGGCGCCGTCATCTTCGATTTCGTGTTCTGGAGCTTCGGCTCCCTGCGCATGGCCACCGCCGGGCTGACCGCCCAGGCGACGGGCGCCGGCGACCGGCATCAGGTCGATTGCACCCTGGCGCGCGCGCTGCTCGTCGGCGCCGTCGTCGGCCTCCTGCTGATCCTGCTGCAATGGCCGATCGCGACCATCGCCTTCTCCGTGGCCGGCGCGAGCGCGGCGGTGACGGAGGCGCTGTCGACCTATTTCTTCGTCCGCATCTGGGCGGCTCCCTTCACGCTGGCGAACTACGTCATCCTGGGCTCCACCCTCGGGCGCGGCCGCACCGATCTCGGATTGCTGCTCCAGGTGGCGATCAACGTGATCAACATCCTGCTGACGGCAACGCTGGTGATCGTCTTCGATCTCGGCGTCGCGGGAGCGGCCCTCGGCACGGCGGCGGCGGAGGTGGCGGGCGTGGGCCTCGGCATCGCGGTTCTGCGCCGCCTCGGCTCCAACCCCTTCTCCGTCACCTGGAGCGAGGTTCTGGACAAGGCCGCGATGCTGCAGACCATGGCCGTGAACCGGGACATCATGATCCGCAACGTGGCGCTGATCCTGGCCTTCTCGATCTTCAGCGCCCTGGGCGCGCGAACCGGCGACGTGACGCTGGCGGCCAATGCCGTGCTCTACAACATGTTCCTGATCGGCGGCTATTTCCTCGACGGCTTCGCCACCGCCGCCGAGACCCTGTGCGGCCAGAGCATCGGCGCCCGCGACGAGCGCGGATTCCGCCGCGCCGTCACCCTGAGCCTCGGATGGAGCATCGGGTTCGGCCTTGCCGTCTCCGCCCTGTTCCTGCTCGTCGGCGGCGCCTTCATCGACTTCGTGACCACGAGCGCCGATGTCCGCCTCTACGCGAGGGATTACCTGATCTTCGCCGCCCTGACGCCGCTCGTGGGCGCGGCCGCCTTCGCCTATGACGGCATCTACACCGGCGCAACCTGGACCCGGGCCATGCGCGACCTCATGGTCGTGGCCTTCGCGGTCTACGGGCTCGTGCTTCTCGCGGCCGGAAGCCTCGGCAACACGGCCTTGTGGATCGCGCTCCTGGTGTTTCTCGGCACGCGCGGCATCGGTCAGGCGGCTCTCTGCGCCAGATTGACGAAGCAGACATTCGCCAGGTTCGCGTGAGGAGCGGAGTTCCGGTCAGAGCTCCGCAGCCAGCGCACGCGCATCCCGCCCGACGGATGCGGCGAGGGTCGTGCCTTCACGGGCCAGCTTCTCCACCAGTCCGCGCTTGATGTCGCCAATCAATCCCGGCCCCTTGTAGACCATGGCCGAATAGAGCTGGACGAGGCTCGCCCCCGCCCTGATCTTCGCCCAGGCCGCCTCGGCGGAATCGACGCCGCCGACGCCTATAAGGGGAAGCTTGCGCTCGACGCGCAGGAAGGTCTCGGCCAGCATCCTGGTCGACGGCGCGAAGAGCGGCTTGCCGGACAATCCGCCCGTCTCTCCCGCGAGCGCCCTGTCCTTCAGCGTTTCTGGCCGCGCAACCGTGGTGTTGGAAACGGTGAGCCCGTCGATGCCGCGCTTCAGGGCCGTCGCCACGATGGCGTCGAGAGTCTCCAGCGAAATGTCGGGGGCGATCTTCAGGAGAACGATGGTCCTCCGTCGTCCCTCGTCCGCCGCGTCCCTCGCATCGATGCAGCGGGCAAGGAGATCGTCCAGGAACGCCTCGCCCTGAAGGTCGCGCAGGCCTGGCGTGTTGGGCGAGGAGACGTTGATGGTGAGGAAATCGACGAGACCGGAAAGGCCGCGGATGCACTGGGCGTAATCGGCGATGCGATCCGTCGAGTCCTTGTTCGCGCCGATGTTCACGCCGACGATGCCCGGTCTTCCCCGACGCCGCGCGAGGCGCTGGCGAGCCGCGTCGAGGCCGTCGCTGTTCAGTCCGAAACGGTTGATGATGGCTTCGTCCTGCGTCAGCCGGAACAGCCGCGGGCGCGGATTGCCCGCCTGCGCCCTCGGCACCACGCCACCGAGTTCGACGAAGCCGAAGCCGAGCGCGAGGAGTTGGTCAGGCACTTCGCACTGCTTGTCGAAGCCGGCCGCGAGCCCGACGGGATTGGGGAAGCGTCGGCCCATCGCGTCGACGGCGAGACGATCGTCGTCCTTGCCCGCCGTCGTGGCGGGCATCAGGGACAGCGCCCGGATCGTCATTTGATGGGCGGTCTCCGGATCGAGCGCGTGCAGGACGGGTTTCGCGAAGGGAAAGAGGCTGCCGATCATGGTGCGAGATCCGGAAAGATGTGATGGCCGTCGCTGCCGAGGGGAAGCGGCTTGACCCACAGGACGGCGGAGAGGGGCAGAGTCGCGTAGAGATGCGGAAAGAGATCGCCGCCGCGAGACGGCTCGTAGCGCAGGGCCTCTCCGAGCCGGCTCTCGTCGATGGCGATCAGCAGCAGATCGCCCTGCCCTGCGAAGTGCCTGGCCGCCGTCTCACGAACCTGTTGTGCCGTCGAGAAATGGAGGTACCCATCAATAATGTCGATGGGGGCTCCTTCGAAGAAACCGGCCTTCTCGGCATTGCGCCACAACGGTTCCGGGCAGATCTTATAGATGGTTTTCATGAGGGTTTGAGTAGCTGCGGAACGCTTAAGGAGCAACCCGAACGTGGACGAGATGTCGCTGGAAGGTCTTCGTGGTTGTCCGGGCCACAGAACAACCTTAATTCCTAACAATAGGTTCGGTTTCAGTTAGTTTTTTCGCTGCTTGCGAAGGTATATCACATGTTGTCTCACGACCGCGTTTGGGCTGCTATCGATGCGCTGGCCGCACGCCACGGCATGACCGCATCAGGGCTGGCTCGCAAGGCCGGTCTCGATGCGACGAGCTTCAACAAATCGAAGCGTACCAGTCCCGAGGGCCGGGACCGCTGGCCCTCGACGGAGTCGATTGCGAAGATCCTGCGCGCCACGGGCGCGACGCTCGAGGACTTCCTGCGGCTGGTCGAACCGTCGGGTTCGCTCCGCCGCTCCATGATCCCCCTCATCAGCATGACGCAGGCAGCCGCGGGCGCCGGAAAGCTCTTCACCGACGAGGGCCTTCCCACCGGCGGCCCCGGCTGGGACGAGATCGACTTTCCCGACTTCGGCCAGGAAAAGGTCTTCGCCCTCGAGGTGACGGGCGACACCATGGCGCCGCTCTACAGGGATGGGGACGTGCTCATCATTTCGCCGACGGCCAGCGTCCGCAAGGGCGACCGGGTGGTCGTCCGCACGACGAACGGCGAGATCCTCGCCAGGGAGCTGAGGCGCCGCTCGGCCAAGACCCTGGAACTCGCGTCCCTCATCGAAGGTCAGGAGGATCGCGTGATTCCGGCCGAAGAGGTGTCCTGGGTCGGCAGAGTCATGTGGGCGCGCCAATAGCCGCGGCGCATCGTGCGGAACCGATGCGCCGCTTAAGGGCCGGAGCATCGGATGGGCTCCAAAAGTGGCGTCCACTTTTGGGTCCGATGCTCTAGGCAGCGCGCCCGGTCTCCCTCTCCTTCAGGAAAGCCTCGTGCTCGCTCACGAGCTTGCCGGCGAGCGCCTTCTCGATGAGCGCCCGCGTTTCCTTCACGCCGTAAAGCGCCACGAAGGATCCGAAGCGCGGTCCGCGCGGCTCGCCCAGCAGCACCTGATAGATCGTGTTGAACCACTCGATCGAGACGCCCGGCCGCTCGGGTGTGGCGCCCTTTGCCTTGAAGTCCTGGTAACGCGGTTCGGCGCGGCCGACATTGTAGATCTCGTCCTGGATCGCCTCGGCGGTCGCAGGACGCTCGCCGGTCTCGAACGAGGCCAGCACTTCCGAGAGACGGCGCAGCGACGCCGCCTCGACCTCGTCGGGCAGACGATAGGTCTTCTGCGGCTTTACGAAGTCCTCGAAGTACCGCACGGCCCGTGCAGCGAGGCTGTCGAGACGGGGATGCGTTTCCGGCGAAACGCCGGGCGCATAGCGGCGGATGAAGCCCCACAGCACCGCAGGATCCTCGGAATTCGCCACGGCGACGAGGTTCAGCAGCATGGAGAAGGAGATGGTCGTGCCGGGCTGGTTGGAGCCTCCCGACGATACCAGCTCGGGCGCCGGAGGATTGCCGGCGTGAAGATGCCAGACCGGGTTCATCAGGCGCATCCGCGCATCCTGCCCCGGATACTTCTCGAGGAAGGTCAGGTAGTCGTCGACCTGCCGCGGGATCACGTCGAAGAACAGCCGCTTGGCCTCGCGCGGCTTGTTGTACATGAACAGGCCGAGACTGTCGGGCGTGCCGTAGGCCAGCCACTCGTCGATGGTGAGGCCGTTGCCCTTGGACTTCGAGATCTTCTGCCCCTTCTCGTCGAGGAAGAGCTCGTAGTTGAAGCCTTCCGGCGGCAGCCCGCCGAGCGCCGTGGCGATCTGGCCGGAGAGCTTCACGCTGTCGATCAGGTCCTTGCCGGCCATTTCGTAATCGACGCCGAGCGCAACCCAGCGCATGGCCCAGTCGGGCTTCCACTGGAGCTTGGCGTGGCCGCCCGTGACCGGTGTCTCGAAGCGTTCGCCGGTCTCCGGATCGCGCCAGACGATGGTGCCGGCATCGAGCTTGCGCTCGTCGATCGGCACCTGCATCACGATCCCGGTCTTCGGATGGATCGGCAGGAAGGGCGAATAGGATTGCTGCCGCTCCTCACGCAGCGAGGGCAGCATGATCGCCATCACCGCATCGTAGCGTTCGAGCACCGTGAGCAGGGTCTTGTCGAAGCGGCCCGCCTTGTAGCACTCGGTCGCCGACAGGAACTCGTAATCGAACCCGAAGGCATCGAGGAATTCGCGCAGCCGGGCGTTGTTGTGGTGGGCGAAGCTCTCATGCGTCCCGAACGGGTCGGGCACCTGGGTCAGGGGCTTGCCGAGGGCGGCCGCCACGAGCTCCTTGTTCGGGATGTTGTCGGGCACCTTCCGCAGGCCGTCCATGTCGTCCGAGAAGGCGACGAGGCGGGTGGGGATGGCGTCGCCGGTCAGAACCCGGAAAGCGTGCCGCACCATGCTGGTGCGCGCCACTTCGCCGAAGGTGCCGATATGCGGCAGGCCCGAGGGACCGTATCCGGTCTCGAACAGCGCCTCCTGCTTTCCCGTCCGTTTGAGCCGCTCGACGAGCTTGCGCGCTTCCTCGAAAGGCCAGGCATTCGCGGTCTGAGCGGCGTCGATGAGGGCGGGGTCGAGAGACAGGGGCTGAGGCATGTGACCAGAACTGTTGAAACGAGCGCGGCACCCTAAAGGGATTTGCGCCTCATGGGAAATCGACAATCACTCCGCCCCCTCTAGGGGACCATGCCCGCTCCGGTCAATGCGGCTTAATAGGGGCTAATGGGGAAGAAGCGCAGGTAGAGCTCGGCATATTTCCCCTCCTTCCAGAGCTGCTGGAGGGCGTAATCGAGGGCGAGCCGCAGGTTTTCGTCCTCCTTGCGGACGATGAAGCCGATGCCCTCGCCGAAGAACCGGCTTTCCAGGTAGGGCCCACCCGTGAAATCGCAGCATCCGCCGGATTCCTCGCCTCCGATCCAGAGGGCGAGGCCGAGACCGTCGGCGAAGAGATAGTCGATCTCCCCGGCCTTGAGGGCCGCCTGGGCGGCGGCGAGCTCGGGATAGGGTTTGAGTGCGGCGGCGGGCATGAAGGCCTTCGCATAGGCCTCGTGCGCCGTGCCTCCGACGATGCCCACGGTCTTGCCCTGGAGCGATTTCACGTCGGGAACGGGCATGTTGCGATCCTTGCGGACCGCGAAGCGGGCGGGAATCTTGAAATACGGCGAGGTCACGCCGAAGCCCCGCCGCAGATCGGCGGTCAGGGGAATGGCGGCCGCAACCACATCACCCTGTCTGTCGGCCAGGGCATCGAGGAGCGTGTCGAACCGGCGCACCTGGATCGTGCAGGTCAGGTTCAGGCGTTCGCAGGCCGCACGGGCCAGCTCCACGGAAAATCCCGTCGGATTGCCGTCGAGCCCAGGGAAATGCAGCGGCGGAAAATCGTCGTCGACCAGGAACCGGACGGTCCGCGTCCCGGCCAGATCAGGCCGCTCCAGCTGTGCCCGCGGGTCCCAGAAGTTGGGAATGGCAACCCCTTGCGCCTGGACGATGACCGGGACCGAGCCGAGCACGAAGGCCAGCAGGAAGGAGTGAGGCCGCCAATGGACGGGGTTGATCCCATGAAGGAAGCGCGCAACAATTGAAACTATATAACGCATCTTCAACTGCCGATATCCTTCTTGCAGGCATCTTCGCACGAATTCGGGGGACTTCCTCTGCCTGTCAGGCAGGGTCTAGCGGACGGGTCCCGCCAGTCAACCGCTCACCTGCGGATGCTGCCGGTCGAGATCGGGTTTCTGGCCCATCACGGCTACCCTCCCGATGCCCTGCACAAGGCCGCCATTCTCGCGTCTCGGGCCGGGGTCACGCCGGACATGTTCCTGATCAAGGGCGGGTATGTGGGGGAGAGCGACTTCTACCGCGCCCTGGCGGCGGAGCTGGCCCTGCCCTTCACGAGCGCACCCCGCCTGTCCGCCCAGGCGCGCTTTCCGGACGCCATCATGAGCGGGCTCGCCCCCAGCCTATCGGGGGGCTTCGTCATGGCCCCTCAGGGCTCCTCCCTTGCCTGGCTTCTCAGGAAGCGCCGGTCCATGCGGAGCCCGGTCGCGGTCACGACCCCGACACGGCTCGCCAGAGCGGTGTTCGGAACACAGGCCAGAAGGATCGCCTATCGCTGCGCCAACGAATTGCCCGACCGTGCCCCGGACCTGTCGAACCGGGACCAGGTCAGTCCAGGGCAGATCCTGATCCTGTCGGCAACGGCGCTGCTCCTGTCCTTCTGCGGCGGGCTTTTTCCCGAGCCGACTCTGACGGCGCTCGGTGTGGCGCTGGGTCCGCTCTTCCTCAGCGGCGTGACGATGCGGCTGGCGACAGCCATGGTCGCCAAGCCGGTCAAACCGGCGACACAGCCTCCGCGGGCATCCGATGCCAGCCTGCCGGTCTATACGGTGATCGTGGCGCTTTACCGGGAGAAGAAGGTCGTCCCGGGCCTCATCGCGGCGTTGACGGCCCTCGACTGTCCTCCAGCCAAGCTCGACATCAAGCTGGTGCTGGAAGCAGACGACCGGGAGACCCCGGCCGCCCTTGCCGCCGTCCGCCTTCCTGCCTTCATCGAGGTGATCGTGGCGCCTTCCGGGATACCGCGAACCAAGCCGCGTGCGCTCAACATCGCCCTGCCCCTGGCACGAGGACACTTCACCGTGGTCTACGATGCGGAGGACGTGCCGGACCCGGACCAACTGCGTCTGGCAGTCGCGACATTCTCAAGGCTCCCGCGGAACGTGGCCTGCCTTCAGGCGCGGCTCACCATCGACAACACGGACGATTCCTGGCTCACGCGGCTCTTCACCATCGAGTACGCGACCCTGTTCGACGTGTTCAACCCGGGTCTCTCCGAGATCGGAAGTCCCATCGCCCTCGGCGGAACGTCCAATCACTTCCGCACGCCCATTCTCAAGCGGATCTTCGGCTGGGACGCCTGGAACGTGACCGAGGACGCGGATCTCGGGATCCGCCTGGCAAGGCTCGGCTATCTCATCGAGGATCTTCCCTCCTCCACCAACGAGGAGGCGCCGCGCACCCTCAGGGCCTGGATGCACCAGCGGACCCGCTGGATGAAGGGATACATGCAGACATGCATCTCCCACTCGCGCCAGCCCGGAAGAACCTTGTCCCAGCTCCGCCTGTGGCGCTTCATCGGGGCTGCGGTCCTCACTCTCGGGACGGTTCTCAGCGCGCTGCTCTATCCGCTCTTCACAGTGCTGACCGCCCTGCTCTGGTTCAGAGAGCCTGTGGCCGCAGAGAACAGTGAATGGGCAAGGCTGCTCTATTCCGGCAGCCTCGCGCTCTTCGTCTCGGGGGTGGCGGCCGTGTTCATTCCCGCAATCGTGGCTCTCAAGCGCCGGGGCCTGTGGCGGCTTCTGCCGTGGCTCCCGGTGCTTCCGGTTTATTACGTCCTGGTGAGCTGTGCCGCATGGCGAGGACTCTGGGAGCTGACCGTCGCCCCCTTTCGCTGGAACAAGACGAGCCACGGCTTGGCGCGGACCTCACGCGCCGGACTGCTTCAGAAGCACCAGGCGAGACCGGCAAGGACCAGATCGTTGAAGACCGAGCCGCCATAGCGCCACCAGAGGAGACCGCCTGACGCGACGAGGCACAGGGCGGCCCCGGCGATCAAGGCGCCTCCCGACCACCGCTCCGACCGGCCTGCCTGTTCGGTTTCGAGGCTCATGGGCTCTCCGACTGCGATGACCTGATTATAGTATCAACTTCGCGTGGCGGAAGACCTGAGCCTTGAAGACAGGCTCGAAGCCTCGTCCAGCGCGGCTCCTCCTCGGCGGCGGCCGCCTGTTCCAGGGCCGCGCGGCTGCCGACCAGCACCACGAGCCGGCTCCCCCGCGTCACTCCCGTGTAGAGAAGTTTGCGCCGCAGCATCGATGTCTGGCCCAGCCCGACGGGGATGACCACGGCGGGGTATTCGGAGCCCTGCGCCTTGTGGATGGTCGTGGCGTAGGCGAGCACCAGTTCGTCGAGCTCCTTGAAGCCGTAGCTGACGAGGCGATCGTCGAAGGCGACGGAGATTTCCCCGTCGGATCGGCTGACCTCGCGCACGATTCCGACCTCGCCGTTATAGACGTCCCGGTCATAATCGTTCCTGACCTGCATGACCTTGTCGCCGGGGCCGAAGATCCAGCCGGCCCGATGAATGCTGTCGGGGCCCGGCGGGTTGAGGATCTGCTGCAGCTCGCCGTTCAGCATGTTGGTGCCCAGGCGCCCCCTGTTCATGGGGCAGAGCACCTGGATGTCCCGCACCGGATCGAGATCGAACCGCCGCGGAATGCGATCCCGCACGAGGAGGGCGACCTTGGCCATGGCGTCCGCCGGGCTCCCGGCCTCCACGAAGTAGAAATCCGACTCCGCCGCAGGCTGCAGGTCGGGAACGGCACCACGGTTGATGGCATGAGCTGCCGCGATGATGCGGCTCTCCTGCTCCTGACGGAAGACCTCGTTCAGGTGAACGACCGGAACATGGCCCGAGGCGATGATGTCGGCGAGCACCTGTCCCGGACCGATGGAAGGGAGCTGGTCCACGTCCCCGACGAGCAGCAGGGAGGCACCGTCCGGCAACGCTCGCACCAGGGCGGCCATGAGCCGGATGTCGAGCATGGAGGCCTCGTCGACCACCACGAGATCACAGTCGAGCGGCACCTTGGCATTGCGGCGAAAGCCACCTTCGGAGGCTTCGAGAAGGCGGTGGATGGTCCTGGCCGGAAATCCGGTGCTTTCCGCAAGCCGCTTGGCTGCTCGTCCGGTCGGCGCACAGAGCGCAATCTTCAGCTCGTGCTCGGACGAGAGATGGGTGATCCCCCGGATCAGCGTCGTCTTTCCGACGCCGGGTCCGCCGGTGACCACGAGCACCTTTTCCCGGAAGGCCGCAGCCAGAGCCCGGCGCTGGCTCGACGAGTAGGAGACGCCGATGGCGGCCTGGGCGCGGTCGACCGCCTCGGCTGCCTTCAATCCGCTCCACGGATGCTCACCTCTGGCGAGATCCTTCAGGCGCTGCGCGATGTAGAGCTCGGCGCCATAGAGATGCTTGAGGAAGATGCAGCGCCGCCCGCGCAGATCGTCCGCAATCACGAGCCCGGCTTGGCATTGAGCCTGGAGCACAGGCTGCAGTTCATTCTCAGGCACATCGAGCAGCATGCCTGCCTGCCGCAGCAACTCCTCGACGGGAAGGCCCGTGTGCCCCTCCTTCATGGCATCGGCGAGCACGCTCGTCAGACCGGCCTGCAGGCGCACCCGCGCCGTGGGGTCGATGTCGAGCCGCATGGCGATCTGGTCCGCCGCCGAAAACTCGAAGCCCGGAATGTCGAGGGCGAGGCGATAGGGATTGGCCGAGATGATCTCCACGGCGCCTGCACCGTAGATGCGGTAGATCCGCGTCAGCAATGCGCTGCCGATCTCATGATCGCGCAGGAAGGCGGCAATGTCGCGCAAGGTGCGGTGTTCGGCCCAGGCCTCCGCGATGCCCTGCGCTTTGGCCATGCCGATACCGTGCACGCGGGTCAGGTCGTGCGGGCGGCGCTCGATGACATCGAGAATGCGAGCCCCGAAGGACGCGATGAGGCGTTGCGCGCAGGCCGGCCCGACACCGCGCAGCAGACCCGATCCGAGATAGCGCTGAAGCTCCTCCGCCGTCGTGGGGGCGGACGTGACGAGCGAGGTGGCACGGAACTGAACGCCGTGGTTCCGATCGTTCAGCCATGCTCCGCTGGCCTCCACGACCTCGCCCATGGCGACCGCAGGCGCATGGCCGACGACCGTGACGGGCTTGCGGTGTCCCCGCGCCTTCACCCGCAGGACGCAGAAGCCGGTCTCGTCATTGTGGAAGGTCACGCGCTCCACCGAGCCGACGAGATGCTCCGACAAGGTCAGGGCAGCTTGCTCGGCCGTGGAACCGGAGGTTTTCAGCATCGATGGAATCGACCGCGGGCGAGGATCCGCGCCTCAAAGGCAAAAGGCGGAGCGAAAGCCCCGCCTTGTCGGCATGTCATGGAGAGCGGCTTAGGCTGCCTTCTTGGTCGGCCAGCCGAGCTCGACGAGGCGCGCCTTCGCGAAGTCGCGGATCTCATCGCGCACTCCTTCGGGCAGGTCGTTGAGGATCTTCTGCGTGTCGGCGTGCAGCATGAGATCGGTGACGGCGTTGATGTTCTTCGCCTTCGTGATCTTCTGCTTGAGATCGGCCTCGATGGAGGTGTCGGAGCCGGCGACCTCGACCTTCGTCCTGTCGCTCTTCTCCGTCTTCTCGACCTCGACCTGCGGCTCGCCCGCACCCGGACGGCTG
Organism: Microvirga lenta; assembly: GCF_020532555.1. Taxonomy (GTDB): domain Bacteria; phylum Pseudomonadota; class Alphaproteobacteria; order Rhizobiales; family Beijerinckiaceae; genus Microvirga; species Microvirga lenta. The sequence goes on from NZ_JAJBBR010000005.1 coordinate 466,448, forward strand.
TTCCTGAACTCGTCGGCTTCCTCCTCCGAATAGACGAGGCCGTGCAGTTCGATGAGCTTGAGGATCACGCGGTCCTTCGCACGCTTCTCCGCCATCGCATAAACATAGGCCGCCTGCTTTCCGGAGACGCGGTAATTCACGCCGATCAGCGCCTCGCCGATCGACCATTCCACGCGCTCGCCCATGCGGCCCGTCACCAGGATGACGGCCTCGTCGCGCTCGGCGCGCACGATGGTGGGGGCGTCGAACTGAATCTGCGCCTGCGCCGCAATGCGCTCGAGAGCCTTGTGATAGATGACGGCCGTTCCCTGGACGCGCCAGACGTTGCCGGCCATCGGCTCACCGAACTTTGCAAGCACCTCGGCAATCTTCTTGTCTGTCGTATTCATCTCAGTTCCAACTTTCAAAGGAGCCCGCGAAAGGTCCCACGCTCTTCTCGAAGCCTTCGTCCCGGGCCGGCGTGTTCGTTATTTGTTCTATAACAAATCGGGCCGAATCCGTCCAGTTGCAAGGGAGTAGACCTGCCCCCGAAAGCCTTGCATCTGAAGGGTTTTCGCAGCAGCGGCGTTTTGCCTCAAGGTAAGCCCAAGTCAAGCTTGGCGCTTTTCTCCCTGGAGATCGATCCAGATGCTTGCCGGGTTTGACGGACTGCTATTCGTTCTATATTTGTTCTGCAGTCATGAACTGTCCTGATCCCGGAGAATGCTCGCCGGGAGGGACTGCATGACGGTTTCACGCCACGCTGGAGAACCTGATGTCCGCTCAAGCGATCCTCGACCTCCCGGTTCGACGCTCCGGCCGCCGGCCCTCGTCGCGCCGGACGCAGAGGAGTCAGGCGACCCCGGTCACCCGCAACGGCCTCATCGCCGATTTCCTGGCGATCTGCGAGCTCGACCCCGAGGTGGAGGCCCTGCGCGCCCAAGCCGAGACCGCCGAGTTCGACGTCGGAGACGGCATCATCGGGCATGTGGCCGATTTCGAGATCGTCAGGGACGGCACCCCCCATCTCGTGGACGTGGTCACGGACGACGATCTCATCAACCATCCCATGCGGGCGGCCGCCCTTCACGGCATCGCCTCCGCGGATGGACGCCCCTTCGTCATCGAGACGGCGGCGAGCATCCGCGCAGAGCCGCGCTTCACCACGGTCCGCCTCATCATGGCCTGCAAGCGCACGCCTGTGACCGCCGGCGACCGGGTCCGCATCCTGCATCAGCTCGACGAGAGCGGAGCCATGCGGCTGGTGGACTGCGCCAGCGCGGTCATGAACACCGCCGACGGCGTCGCGGCCGTGCTGGCTCTCGCCTGCGAGGGACTGATCGCGGTCGACATCAGCCGCCCGATCCTTCCGGAAACGCAGGTCAGGCGTCGGCGCCTGCCCTATTCGGATCCGTTCGGCTTCTAGAGCGGCCTCAAGTCACGAGCGGGCGTGACGCTCCACAGCCTCTCCGAGCAGCGACCGCACGATGGCGCGGACCGCGTCGGACGTATTGTCCTGCGAGAACTTGGCCTCGATCTCGTCGCGGACGATGGAGCCGTCGCCGCTGCGCTTCAGCTCGGTCGGCGACTCGGCCTGGAGCAGGGTCACGAAGGCGCTCTCGACCTCGCGCGCGACCGCCGAGCCGTCGGCCGCATCGACGACACGGCCCGTCAGGTCGAACACGTTGGCCTCGAAGGGGAGCGGCTGCGCTTCGAGCGCACCGCTGCCGTCCAGGATCCACGCGCGGGGAACGTGATCGACGAGATCCACCGATTGCCGGGTGATGTTGCCGGGATTGAGCCAGCGGGTGCGCCCCGCCTGCACCGACTTCTGCGTCTTGTGAATGTGTCCGTTGACGAGAACGTCGCACCCCTCGACGGCAAAAGGCGGGACCGCCCCGGGATAGCCGCCCTCGAAGGCGATGTCGTGATGCGTGAACCAGGCCTGCAGATCGAGGCCGGAGAAAGACCCGCGCACATCGGTCGGAATGGCTTGGCCATAGGGCGTCATGCCGACACCCAACCGGCGTTCCTCCAGCTGGACCTCGACCACGGGCGCCGAGGCGGCAACGACGTCGACCACGTCGCACAGACCCAGCAGAGCCAGCGTATCGCCGTCGGTCAGGGTCGTATGCTGAATGTCGTGATTGCCCACATTGACGATGGGCCGGTGCCGGAAACCCTTCAGCGTCCGGATAAGCTGGTTCTTCAGCGCCTCGTCCGTCTCGACGGGCCGGTCGAACAGGTCGCCGAGGATGACGACCGCCAGCCCGCGTTCGTTGGCGATCCCGACGCAGCGCTCGAGCTTAGTCAAAACCGGGAGCGGCCATTGGAGATCCTTGCGCCGGCCCGGACGGCGGGATCCCACGTGGGGATCCCCGATCACGAGAAGGCCATTGCAGGCGATGGGCTTCAGCTGTTCTCCGGACAGGATCATGCGGTCAGTCGCTCCACCGTTGAATGGGCGTGATGGTTCAACAGGCTTTCGGCATTCACGGGCGAGCCGCAGGTCGGGCAAAGCCCGCCTGTCTCCTCGACGAGCCGTGCCATCTCGGCCTGGATCGATTCCAAGCCGAGGCCGATCTGCGCCAGCCGCTCCCGTGCGAGCGCGGCAGCGCTGCGGGTTTCCACCAGCCGGGACAGGATGTTTTGGGCCGGCGCCGTCTTTTCAAGAGGCGGCGCGGCTTCCGGCATGGCGCGCAGCGCATCGAGGCGCGCCCGGCTGCGGGCCAGCGCTTCCGCCGCCTGGACGACTTGCCGCCCGATGCGCTCGCGCTCGCGGGAACGCTCCAGATTGCTGGCAAGCCTGGCAAGGCGCTCCGGCTCGGGCAGTTGCGCGGTCGCCTGCGCCCGCGCCTGCACCCGAGCCAGCTTCTCTCGAAGTTGCGCCAGTGAGATCGCGCAATCCCGCATCTGCTGCAGACGTGCGTCGGCAGCCTTGATCTCCGTCGCCTGATCGCGGGCGGCAGCAAGCCTCTTCTTCAGCAGGTCGAGCTCTTCGAACCCTTCGAGCGCCTCGGTCAGCCCGATCAGCTCCCGCTCACCGGTGCGGACGAACGTGTTGTCCCGAGTGCAGCGCTCGCGATGAATGACGAGCATATCGCGGATGTAGCTCGCCTCCTGACCGATGGAGAGCACCGCCGACCGGCGCGAGGCGGTCTCGCCCAAGAGGAAGACCGGGAATTTCTGATGCGCGATATGAACGTCGAGTTCCTCCACCTTTCTGATCTGGAAGAGGTCCGCCACCCAGTCCGGCACGGCCCGGCCGCCGGTTTCGTAGCGCATGCCCTGCTCTTCGACCACGGATCCATCCGCCTCGTGCAACGACCACACGTTGACCGGCGTACGGCGCGGCTGGCGCGTAAAGCGCAGAATGCGTCGTCCCGCGACGCCGATCTCGACCAGAGCGGACTTCGCGCCGGCCCGCACGAGACTGTCGCGCGCTTCGCCATAGAACACGGCGCGCAGGGCACGAATGAAGGTCGACTTGCCGCGATTGTTCGGACCGATCAGCGCATTCACGCCGGGACTCAGATGCAGCGTGGCATCCTTGTAGGCCTGAACGTTGACCAGTCGGATGAAGCGCAGGCCCGGCCGCACGTCGTCCCATGCGGCGCTGCAATCCGCAGACTGCACGCCGACTCCGTTCAGTGGCTCGCCCGTGATCCGCGCAATGTGAAACTGTCCGGAAAACTGCGACAGGTCGTGGTGGGATACCGCGAGGCATTGGACGCCGAGGCGCGCAGCACCGTCCTCCAGAACCCGATAGAAGGAGGAGACGCGGTCGGGTGCAATCCAGCAATCCGCCTCGTCGAGAGCAAGGAACCGCGCGACGTCCGCCTTCACCACGGCGATCAGGCGCAAGGCCATGCCGACGACGTTGGTGAGCGCTCCGCCATTGTCCTCCAGCACGTCCTCCAGGGTCCCGTCCGGCCGGGCGACACAGATATCGAGGGAGGCAAGACCCCGCTCCGTCGAGAGGTCGAGAGCGACGGGTTTTTCGCCAGGCAGGACCTCCTGCACCAGGGCGGTCAGCAGCGTCTCGAAAGCGGCCAGGTTGCGCCGGTTGGCGCTGCCATGCACCGCCTCGATGAAAGCCTCGACCTCGTCCTTTACGGCAAGGCGCCCCTTGGCGAACTCGATCTCCCGCCTCAGCTCTTCGACACGCGCCTTGGCGGCATCGCGGCGTCCTTCGAGACGCGCAATCGACGCCTCGATCCGCGTCACCTCGTGATCGACGGCATCGGCACGCATCAGCGCTCGCCTCCAAGCTGCTTCAGCCGCGCTTCGATGTCCCGCAGCGCTGCTCCGAACTCCTCCACGCGCTTGGCATTCTGCGCGGACGCGTCCTCGATCAACTGCCGGATCGCCGCTTCGTCATCCGTTCCGAACTCCGCCCGCGCGTGCTCGCGCGCCTGCTCGAGCTCCCGTGTCAGGCGCTCCACCTCGCCCTCCGCACGGATGCGCTCCGCCCGCAGCTTCTCGAATGTCGAGCGCATCTCCTCGAGCCGCCTGAGGTTGTCGGATTCCAGGCGCGTCAGGTTAGTCATGTCGCGAGAACTCCACTGCATTCCTAGGACCCAGATTCAATCAAGCTGGGCCGTTTCTTCTGGCGAGACCTTCGCCTCAATTTCGGCCGGATGATAGTCGATTTCTTCAATCCTGACGCCCCTTCCCCCACATAGTGGCCGTTACTCCAAGATTACAGTCCGGAAGCTCACCGTTTGCTTGACACGGGGCGCGCTCGCGTTATGTTCTTGTTTTGTTCCAGTTGCGTTAGATGCATTCGAGATTTGGCGGCAATGAGGCGGGATGAACCCGCTGGAGGAATGTCGGCATGATGGCGACGGCGGCGGAGCGTCCGATCTTCGAGAACGAGGAATGGCTCGTGACGGAGAGCGGCCTCGAACACAAAATGACAGGCTACTTCATCGAGCGCGAAAGCTTGGCCAATCGCCGCAGCGACGGCCTCTGGACGTGGCCGATGCAGATGGCGGAGAAGAGCTGGTGCGCCATGCCGCTTTTCGCGGAAGCCTTCTCCTGCGCCGCCTCCGTCTATGAGGTCGAGACCGGAACCGATCTCGCGCAGACATTCAGGCTGGCCCGCAGCGAGATTTCCGCGTGGCCGGACGGGGCGAAGCCGAATGGAAATCCGGCTCCGCGGATGCTGGGGACCTTGCAGTCGAAGGATCCGAATCCCATCTTATGGGAGCCGGAGCGCACTGAAAAAGCCTCGAGAGATCAAGGCTTCCAAGCTCCAGGCGAGAACCCGCGCAGACATGCCCCGACGGGCGCGCGGGCGCTTTCTGCGAACGCCCGTCTGCGCGAGACGCAGGTGGGCATGGTGAGGGCCACGGCCCTCCCGTGGCGGACATCGCATCGTCTTCAACGAACCGGAACGAAGCTCGTGCGGCTGCTCCAGGCAGCCTGGAGCATAAGGTGAATCCAATGCCCAGCTTGGGATTCGAAGGATGGAACAGCTTTGGCCCGAGCGGTGATGATGCGGCAGGCCACGAGCCCGAGACCGCGGACGAATTCGCGCAGCAGGTGATCCACGCGATCTGCCATGCCAGCGTGACCGCATCGGTCGGCCGCCGTACCTATGAGCGTTGCCTGCGGGCGCTGGCCTTCGGCTCGACCACACGGCTCGGCTTCCGGCATCCCGGCAAGGCCGATGCCATCGACCTGGTCTGGCGCGAGCGGAACCGCCTTTACGACGAATACCTCGCGAGCCCCGACAAGCTTGCCTATCTGGCGACGCTTCCCTGGGTGGGGCCCGTGACGAAACACTCCCTGGCTCGCCGGCTCGGCCTACTCGCCGAGCATGAGCATCGGGCCGTGGCTTGAACCGCAAGAAGAACGACAAGAAGAGGTGTCATCGAATGTCTAAAGTCCGTGCAAGCAATGTCGGCTTCTGCGTCGTCGACAGCAACGCCGATGTGATCGCAGACAACCTGGTCCACCGCATCCGCGAGGCCGCCGCCGAGATGGAGAGCCAGGTCAACCGCCTCTACCGCGGTCGACAGGCGTACGATCTCAACGAGGGCTCCAGGCAGGATCTCGAAAAGGCGATCGAGCGGCTGAACTACATGGCAAAGACCCTGCGCGACGTTCAGAGCGAGCAGAGCCAGGTGGTCTATCTGCAGGCTGCCGAGTAACCAGCAGACGATGAACGACACAAGGGAGCGGTGAGCATAATCACCGCTCCCTTTTTGCTGTCCGCTCTCCGCACCTCGCCCGCATCATCGGCTGTCGCGCCGTCGCAGGCGATCGGGTAGGCTTCGGCATTCAGCAGCGACAATCATCGGGAGGATGCCGAATGCCACAGCTGAACGGGGTTTTGGAAACGGCTCTCTATGTCGACGATCTCTCGCGCGCCCGGGAGTTCTACGAAGGCATCCTGCACCTCAAGCCCGTCTATTCCGATCAGCGCCTATGCGCCTTCGATGTCGCCGGCAAAAGCATTCTCCTGCTGTTCAAGCGCGGTGCCTCGACCGAACTCATGCGGATGCCGGGCGGCACGATCCCGCCGCATGACGGCAGCGGTCCGCTCCATATCGCCTTGGCGGTCGCGCCGGATGATCTCGCTGCCTGGGAGGAGCACCTGTCGGCCAGGGATGTGACGATCGAGGGCCGCACGAAGTGGTCCCGCGGCGGCGAGAGCATCTATTTCCGCGACCCGGACGGGCATCTGCTGGAACTTGCGACGCCGGGGCTCTGGCCCACCTATTGAGACCAGGCATGCCGCCGTCGCTTCGCTTGCAAATTATTGCGAACAAATGTAGAACATGAAGCGATGCCCCTGTCGGGGCAGGAGAGCGTAAACGGACCCGGGCGAGGCTGGTCGAGGACCAGCGGCAGGCTCGGGAGAGATGAGGAGAGGCTCCGATGGCGGGCAGCGTGAACAAAGTGATCCTTGTGGGGAATCTGGGGCGTGACCCGGAGGTGCGGCGGCTGAACTCGGGCGAGCCGGTAGTGAACCTTCGCATTGCCACGTCTGAGACGTGGAAGGACAAGGCCTCGGGCGAGCGCAAGGAGAAGACCGAGTGGCACTCGGTGGTGATTTTCAACGAGAACCTGGCGCGGGTGGCGGAGCAGTACCTGAAGAAGGGCTCGAAGGTGTACATCGAGGGCCAGCTTCAGACGCGCAAGTGGCAGGACCAGCAGGGTCAGGAGAAGTACACGACCGAGATCGTGCTGCAGCGCTTCCGGGGCGAGTTGACGATCCTGGACAGCCGCGGCGGGGGCGGGGCGTCCGAGTACGGCGACGACGAGCCGGGCCAGATCAGAAGCGGCGGAGACTTCGGACGGTCCTCCCCGATGGAAAGACGGCCGGAGCCGGCGAGCAGCGGATCGCGCTACAACGATCTCGACGACGATATCCCGTTCTAGTCCAGGTTATTCTTGGAAACCCTACTTTTGGAAATCCGGGTCTCAGCACCCGGATTTTTTGCATTCGGAGAGGGCCTAGAAATCGACCTGGGTCTTCCCCCCGGCTTCGCGCGATCGCTGAGCCCGCTCGATCTCCCGCAACCTGCGCGCCCTCTCCTGCAGCTCGTCCCGGCTCGGCAGCCACCAGCCGCGGCTCTCCCTCAGCTCAAGCCCCTCCCCTTCGGGAGCAGGTTTGGTGCTGTAGACTTCCTGCAGCCATGGCATACGCCACCTGGCCCAGACATAGCCTGACAAATTCCCCTGCAGGTGGGGATAGAACTCCCTGACCGCCTCGTCCCTCACCCCCTCGTCGATCTCCTCGAATACGACCACGCCCCAGGCCGGAGTCGAGACCGGACGCTCGAGAGGCGGGAGATCGTCGCCAGGCACGGGATAGCGCCTGCGGCGGCGCTCGGCCTGGACGCGATCGGATGCGCCGGAGGGGCGGCTCTTCTGCTCCTCCCGCCGCCTTCTCCTGGCCTCGGGTTCATTGCGCCGCGCGGCCTCCTCGATCTCCGGCCAGCGCCTGCGCAATTCCTCGTAGGAGCGGAACGGCACGCGCCAGATCCTGTTCGCGGAGTCCCACCACGCCCAGGGAATCGTCCGCATGATCTCCACGACCGTGCGGGAATAGGGTGTGCGAACCTGCAGGTCGTCTTGGGCGGCGAGATAGGGGCTGGTCAGCGGATCGAAGATGAACGCATCGCGTCCCTTGGCATCCGCATGGCGGTCCAGCGCTTCCAGCTCCTGGGACATCCAGGCGTCGAGCCGGCGGACGGCTGTCGTTCCCGGAACGAACCAGCGCTCCTCCGCCCCGCGCCAGCGGGCTCGTGGGAAACTCTCCTTGAAGCGCCGCACCAGATCCCGGTCATAGGGAAAGGACGCGAAGGCTCCGGGCCGGTCTCCGTCGGCTGGCGTCACCTGAAATGCGGACGAAAGCTCCATCGGTCGGTTCCATCGGCGGACTGCTCACCGGCATCCGCCTTACGACAACCGCAACATCCGAAACTTTGATCCCGATCCGCCGGTTGGAACCGCCTGCGAACCGAGACGATTGGTGAGGCGGAGGGTGCCATGCAGGCCGATACGCACATCGATCATCAGGCCTATACGCCTGACTATCTCCGCAACGTCCTCGAAGGGGTGAGGACCATTGCGGTCGTGGGGGCGAGTACCGATCCCTGGCGCCCCAGCTTCGGCGTCATGAGCTATCTCGGCCGGGCCGGCTACCGGCTCATTCCGGTGAATCCCACAGCCCTTGGCCAAACGCTCCAGGGCGAGCCCTTCCGGGCCCGCCTCCAGGAGATCGACGAGCCGGTCGACCTCGTCAACGTCTTCCGCCGCCCCGAGCACGTTCCGGACGTGGTCGAGGATGCAATCGCCATCAAGGCCCCTGCCCTCTGGCTCCAACTCGGCATCGCTCACCCGCAGGCCGCTGTTCGGGCCGAGGCTGCAGGTCTTCGCGTCGTCATGAACCGCTGCATCAGCATCGAGCACTCCCGCCTGCTCCGCTGAAATCCTTGCGTGGAAACAGTTTCCGGCCTCTCCAGCAGCTCGCCATCAACGTTTCGTTAACCATAATCGCTCATTCTGCCTCTGCGGTTCGTAGAGTTTCTGGAGGTGACGGCTGATGGCGCAGAAGAGCTTCGCCGAAACGATTGATGAGAGACTTGCGGCGATCGAACGGATCGTCGCTTCCCTTGTGGAGGATGGCGGGCAGGAAGACCTGCGGGACCTGCGCGTGCTTTTGATCGATGTGATCGGTCTGCTCAAGCGCGACCCGGGGGTCGAGGCCTCCGTCGACGACCTGTACGCGGCCGCTCGTTCGGTTGTGGTTGACAGGGGTGTTGGTTTTCAGCCTCTGGCGCGCAAGCAGCGTCTGTTGCGGGATGCGCGCCAGCGTTTTCACGACCGTCTTCTGTGTGCGGCGTCGGTTGTGGGCCCGGAGGAATACCGGGAGCTTTATGGAGCGGCGTCGGCGTGGTCGCGGCCGGTCGATGCCGGGGCGGTTCGGGTCGACCTGGGCTGGTACCGCAAGCTGTCGGCGTAGGCTGCGTGCGCGGCCTTTTTCAGGGGGGCGCCGAACAGCAAAAAGCCCTCCGCGCGCTTGGCGCTGGAGGGCTCTCGTCAGTTTTCAGATACACAAAAAGCCCCTGACGTTTGTGGCGTTCAGGGGCTTTTTGTGTGGTTGGTTGCGGGGACAGGATTTGAACCTGTGACCTTCAGGTTATGAGCCTGACGAGCTACCGGGCTGCTCCACCCCGCGCCAG
>NZ_JAJBBR010000006.1 GCF_020532555.1 Microvirga lenta
GGGCGACAACATCACCATGGATGTCGAGCTGATCGTGCCGATCGCCATGGAGGAGAAGCTGCGCTTCGCCATCCGTGAGGGCGGCCGCACCGTCGGTGCCGGCGTCGTCGCTCAGGTCATGGATTAAGTTTTAAGAGGATCAAAGGAGTAGGCCGGTTTCGGCCGGTCTTCTCCCTTGTTGAGGTCAACCCATGAACGGTCAGAACATTCGCATTCGCCTTAAGGCGTTCGACCATCGGATCCTCGACGCTTCGACACGGGAAATCGTGTCGACTGCGAAGCGGACCGGTGCCCAGGTACGCGGGCCCATCCCGCTGCCGACCCGTATCGAACGCTTTACGGTTCTTCGCTCGCCTCACATCGACAAGAAGTCGCGTGAGCAGTTCGAGATGCGCACTCACAAGCGCGTTCTCGATATCGTGGACCCCACCCCCCAGACCGTCGACGCGCTGATGAAGCTCGATCTTGCGGCGGGCGTGGACGTGGAGATCAAGCTCTAAGCCTCGCGCTTGGAGCTTACGGTAGACACGTCGAGAGGATACGCACATGCGCTCAGGCGTCATTGCACAGAAATTGGGAATGACCCGCATCTTCACGGATGCAGGTGAACATGTCCCGGTCACGGTTCTGAAGGTCGACCAGTGCCAAGTGGTCGCCCACCGGACCAAGGAAAAGAACGGCTACACCGCGCTGCAGGTCGGCGTCGGCAAGGCCAAGGTCAAGAACGTCTCGAAGGCTGAGCGCGGCCGTTTCGCCGTCGCCCAGGTCGAGCCCAAGCGCAAGCTTGCGGAGTTCCGCGTCTCCGAGGATGCCGTCATCCCGGTGGGCGCCGAGATCACCGCCGACCACTTCATTGCCGGCCAGTTCGTCGATGTCACAGGCATCACGACCGGTAAGGGCTTTGCCGGTGGTATGAAGCGCTGGAACTTCGGCGGCCTTCGCGCCACGCACGGCGTGTCGGTCTCCCACCGCTCCATCGGTTCGACCGGTGGTCGCCAGGATCCGGGCAAGACGTTCAAGAACAAGAAGATGCCGGGTCACCTCGGTGTCGAGCGCGTGACGACGCAGAACCTGCGCGTCGTGTCGACCGACGTCGAGCGCGGTCTGATCCTCGTCGAAGGCGCCGTTCCGGGCGTCGCCGGCGGCTGGATCTTCGTCCGTGACGCGGTGAAGCGCAAGCTGCCGAAGGATGTGCCGATGCCCGGCGCCTTCCGTTCGAACGGCGACAACGCTGTACCGGCCGCTCCGGCAGTTGAAGCCCAAGAGGAGAATGCGTGATGAAGCTCGATATCACCACGCTTGAGGGCGCCAAGGCCGGCTCGGTCGATCTGGACGAGGCCATTTTCGGTCTCGATCCTCGCGCCGATCTGCTTGCCCGTTGCGTCCGCTGGCAGCTCGCGAAGCGCCAGGCCGGCACGCACGCCGTGAAGAACCGTTCGGACATCGACCGGACGACCAAGAAGGTCTACAAGCAGAAGGGCACCGGCAGCGCCCGCCACGGCGCCGCGAGCGCTCCCCAGTTCCGGGGCGGCGGTCGTGCCTTCGGCCCGCAGGTCCGCAGCCATGCACACGACCTGCCCAAGAAGGTCCGCGCTCTTGCTCTGAAGCATGCGCTCTCGTCCAAGGCCAAGGACGCTTCGCTCATCGTCGTCGATGACGTGCAGCTCTCCGAGCCCAAGACGAAGGCTCTCGTGGAGCGGTTCGGCAAGCTCGGTCTGGCGAATGCCCTGATCATCGGCGGTGCCGAGATCGAGGCGAACTTCCAGCGGGCTGCTCGCAACATCCCGAACATCGACGTCCTGCCGGTGCAGGGCATCAACGTCTATGACATCCTGCGTCGCGAGAAGCTCGTTCTCACGAAGGCGGCTGTCGATGCGCTGGAGGCGCGCTTCAAATGAGCCTGGACCCGCGCCATTACGATGTGATCGTAAGCCCGGTCATCACCGAGAAGGCTACGACCCTGTCCGAGCAGAACAAGGTTGTCTTCAAGGTGCGGACCGATGCGACGAAGCCGCAGATCAAGGAAGCGGTTGAGAAGCTGTTCGATGTCAAGGTGAAGAGCGTCAACACGCTCGTCACCAAGGGCAAGGTGAAGATGTTCCGCGGCACCCGCGGCCAGCGGTCGGACGTGAAGAAGGCGGTTGTGACCCTCGAAGAGGGCCAGGCCATCGACATCACGACGGGCCTCTGATCGGACGAGAGAGTGATCCGATGGCTTTGAAGACTTTCAAACCAATCACCCCCGGCCTGCGCCAGCTGGTGATCGTCGACCGCAGCGAGCTCTACAAGGGCAAGCCGGTCAAGGCGCTGACGGAGGGCAAGAGCTCCTCCGGCGGCCGCAACAACCTCGGCCGTGTCACCGTCCGCTTCCGCGGCGGTGGTCACAAGCGCACCCTGCGCAACGTCGACTTCAAGCGCCGCGGGCGCATGGGCGACGTCGCGACGGTGGATCGGATCGAGTACGATCCGAACCGCAGCGCCTTCATCGCGCTGATCCGCTACGCCGACGGCGAGCTGTCCTACATCCTGGCCCCGCAGCGTCTGGCTGTCGGCGATCAGGTTTCGGCCGGCGAGCAGGTCGACATCAAGCCGGGCAATGCGATGCCGATCGGCAACATGCCGGTGGGAACGATCATCCACAACGTGGAGCTGAAGATCGGCCGTGGCGGCGCTATCGCCCGCTCCGCCGGTACCTACGCCCAGATCGTGGGTCGTGACCAGGGCTACGTGACGGTCCGCCTGAACTCCGGCGAACAGCGCCTGGTCCATGGCCAGTGCTTCGCCACCGTCGGCGCCGTGTCGAACCCCGACCACATGAACACGTCGGCCGGTAAGGCCGGTCGTAACCGGTGGCTCGGCAAGCGTCCGCACAACCGCGGCGTTGCCATGAACCCGATCGACCACCCGCACGGTGGTGGTGAGGGCCGTACCTCGGGCGGTCGCCATCCGGTGACCCCGTGGGGTATTCCGACCAAGGGCAAGAAAACCCGTTCGAACAAGCGGACCGACAAGTTCATCGTGTCGAGCCGCCACGCACGGAAGAAGTAAGGATAGAGGCACGTCATGGCACGTTCGCTTTGGAAGGGTCCGTTCGTCGACGGCTACCTCCTCAAGAAGGCCGAGGCTGCCCGTGGTGCGGGCCGCTCCGAGGTCATCAAGATCTGGAGCCGCCGCTCCACGATCCTCCCGCAGTTCGTGGGCCTCACTTTCGGGGTCTACAACGGTCAGAAGCACATCCCCGTCTACGTGAGCGAGGAGATGGTTGGGCACAAGTTCGGCGAGTTCTCGCCGACCCGCACCTTCCACGGTCACGCAGCGGACAAGAAGGCGAAGAGGAAGTAAGATGGGTAAGGCCGCGACTCCTCGCGCACTGAGCGATCAAGAGGCTCAAGCCGTCGCTCGCATGCTGCGCGTCAGCCCTCAGAAGCTCAATCTTGTTGCGGCCCTCATCCGCGGCAAGAAGGTTTCCACGGCGCTTGCCGATCTCGAGTTCTCCCGCAAGCGGATTGCTCGTGACGTCAAGAAGTGCCTCGAGAGCGCCATCGCCAACGCCGAGAACAACCACAACCTCGATGTGGACGATCTCGTCGTCAGCCAGGCTTTCGTCGGCAAGGCGCTCGTCATGAAGCGCTTCCATGCCCGGGCCCGTGGCCGGGGCGCTCGTATCATGAAGCCGTTCTCGAACCTCACGATCGTGGTTCGGGAAGTCGCCGAACAGGCGTAAAGGAGAACCAGATGGGTCAGAAAGTTAACCCGATTGGTCTTCGGCTCGGCATCAACCGGACCTGGGACTCGCGCTGGTTCGCCGGCAAGGGCGAGTACGCCAAGCTGATGCATGAGGACATGGCGATCCGCGAAGCTCTCATGAAGCAGCTCAAGCAGGCCGCCGTTTCGAAGATCGTGATCGAGCGTCCGCACAAGAAGTGCCGCGTCACCATTCACTCGGGCCGTCCGGGCGTGGTGATCGGCAAGAAGGGCGCCGACATCGAGAAGCTCCGCAAGACCGTCAGCAAGATGACGGATGCGGATGTGTCGATCAACATCGTCGAGGTCCGCAAGCCGGAAGTCGACGCTACCCTGGTGGCGGATTCGATCGCCCAGCAGCTGGAGCGCCGCGTTGCGTTCCGCCGCGCCATGAAGCGCGCCGTTCAGTCGGCGATGCGTCTGGGCGCCGAGGGCATCCGGATCAACTGCTCGGGCCGTCTCGGCGGCGCGGAAATCGCCCGTCTGGAATGGTATCGCGAGGGTCGCGTTCCGCTGCATACGCTCCGTGCGGATGTGGATTACGGCACGTCGACGGCCTTCACGACCTACGGCACCTGCGGCATCAAGGTCTGGATCTTCAAGGGTGAAATCCTTGAGCACGACCCGATGGCCCAGGACAAGCGGATGAACGACGAAGGTGGCCGTTCCGGTGGTCGCCGCGAGCAGGCGGCGTAACCGAGAGGGCAGGAGAGGTTTGCCATGTTGCAACCGAAGAAAACCAAGTTCCGTAAGCAGTTCAAGGGCCGCATTTCCGGCACTGCGAAGGGCGGTACGGACCTCAACTTCGGCCAGTTCGGCCTGAAGGCGATGGAACCCGAGCGTGTGAACGCTCGTCAGATCGAGGCGGCCCGCCGCGCGATCACCCGCGCCATGAAGCGCGCCGGTCGCGTGTGGATCCGGATCTTCCCGGACGTGCCCGTGTCGACGAAGCCGACCGAAGTGCGTATGGGTAAGGGCAAGGGCGCTCCGGAATACTGGGCCGCCAAGGTCAAGCCCGGCCGTATCATGTTCGAGATCGACGGCGTGCCGGAGGATGTCGCCCGCGAGGCGCTTCGTCTCGGCGCGGCCAAGCTCCCGATCAAGGTGCGCTTCATCCAGCGCATTGCTGAGTAAGGAGGGAATCATGAAGTCGAAGCAGAGAACCTCTGACCTCAACGCGATGACGACGGACCAGCTCTCGGACGAGCTCCTGAACCTGAAGAAGGAGCAGTTCAACCTGCGCTTCCAGCGGGCGACGGGGCAGCTCGAAAACACCGGACGCGTCCGCCAGGTCCGCAGGGACATCGCCCGCGTCAAGACGCTGCAGCGCCAGAAAACGGCCTCGGCGAAGGCTTAAGAGGGATTCAAGATGCCAAAGCGCGTTTTGCAAGGCGTCGTTGTCAGCGATAAGCAGGACAAGACGGTCGTCGTGAAGGTGGAACGCCGTTTCACGCATCCGGTCATGAAAAAGACCGTGCGTAAGACGAAGAACTACCACGCCCACGACGAGAACAACACTGCCAAGGTTGGCGATACGGTCTTCATCGAGGAGTCCCGTCCGCTGTCCAAACTCAAGACCTGGGTGCTCGTCAACGAAGCGAAGGCTTAATCAGCCTACGTTTTGGGGTTGTCTAACGGGGGCGGCTCGTGTATACGGCCGCCTTTCTCGACATGAAGGGCAGGGGACGTCAGATCCCCGTCAGGCGTAGTCCGGGAAGGCAATCGTGCCTTGGCCCGGAAACCTGTCTGAAACAAAGGAAAGGATCAAAGCCATGATCCAGATGCAGACGAATCTTGACGTCGCCGACAATTCCGGCGCCCGTCGCGTGATGTGCATCAAGGTTCTCGGCGGTTCGAAGCGTAAGTACGCTTCTGTCGGCGATATTATCGTCGTCTCCGTAAAAGAGGCTATTCCGCGCGGCCGCGTGAAGAAGGGCGACGTCATGAAGGCGGTCGTCGTGCGCACCGCCAAGGACATCCGTCGCGCCGACGGCTCCGTCATCCGGTTCGACCGGAACGCGGCCGTTCTGATCAACAATCAGAAAGAGCCGGTCGGTACCCGTATCTTCGGCCCCGTTCCCCGCGAACTGCGTGCCAAGAACCACATGAAGATCATTTCGCTTGCGCCGGAGGTGCTCTAATGGCCGCGAAGATCAAGAAGGGCGACAAGGTCGTCGTCCTGACCGGTCGCGACAAGGGCAAGACCGGTGAAGTCGTGCAGGTGATTCCGAAGGAAGAGCGCGCGGTCGTCCGCGGCGTCAACCTGGTGAAGCGCCACCAGCGCCAGACGGCAGCACAAGAGGGCGGCATCATCTCGAAAGAGGCGCCGATCCACCTGTCGAACCTGGCTTATGCAGACCCGAAGGACGGCAAGCCGACCCGGGTTGGTTTCAAGGTTCTGGAAGACGGCCGCAAGGTTCGTTTCGCCAAGCGTTCGGGAGACCTGATCGATGGCTAAGGCTCAGGTGGACGGCTACACGCCGCGGCTGAAGAAGCACTACGAGGAAGTGGTGCGTCCGAAGCTGATCGAAGAATTCGGCTACAAGAACCCCATGGAAGTGCCGACGATCACCAAGATCGTCCTCAACATGGGCGTCGGCGAGTCGACGGCCGACTCGAAGAAGGCCTCGGTCGCCGCTGGCGATCTCGCTCTCATCGCCGGCCAGAAGCCGGTGATCACGAAGGCCCGCAAGGCGATCTCGCAGTTCAAGGTCCGCGAGGGCATGCCGATCGGCGCCAAGGTCACGCTGCGCAAGGCTCGCATGTACGAGTTCATGGATCGCCTCGTGACGATCGCGCTTCCCCGCGTCCGCGACTTCCGGGGCCTGAACCCCAAGTCGTTCGACGGCCGCGGCAACTATGCGCTCGGTATCAAGGAGCACCTGGTGTTCCCTGAGATCAACTACGACAAGGCTGAGCAGGTTTGGGGTATGGACGTCATCATCGCCACCACGGCGAAGACCGACGACGAAGCCCGTGCGCTGCTCCGTCACTTCAACTTCCCGTTCCGGCAGTGAGGATAGCTGTCCTCAGACGCGGACACTGGAGATAGATCGAATGGCTAAGAAAAGCTCTATTGAGAAGAACAAGCTTCGTCGCAAGCTCGTGAAGCAGTACGCCGGACGCCGCGAGCGTCTGCTGGCGACCGCCAACGACGAGACGAAGTCCATGGAGGAGCGCTTCGAGGCGCGCCTCAAGCTGGCCGAGCTGCCCCGCAACTCGAGCCCCACCCGTATCCGGAATCGCTGCGAAGTGACCGGCCGTCCGCGTGCGTACTACCGCAAGCTCGGCATGTCCCGTATCGCTCTTCGCGAACTCGGTTCCAAGGGCCTGATTCCGGGCCTCGTGAAGTCCAGCTGGTAAGGGAGGGCATCTGATGGTGAACGATCCGTTGGGCGATATGCTCACCCGTATCCGCAACGCGCAGATGCGCCGTCGCGGTTCGGTTATGACCCCCGGCTCGAAGCTTCGCGCCCGCGTCCTCGAAGTTCTGAAGAACGAGGGCTACATCCGCGACTATTCGCAGACCGAGTTCGGCAATGGCCGGACGGAGTTTTCGATCGAGCTCAAGTACTATGACGGCCAGCCGGTGATCCGCTCCATCGAGCGCGTCTCCAAGCCGGGCCGCCGCGTGTACGCATCCGTCGATACCATGCCGCGCGTCGCCGACGGCCTCGGAATCACGATCCTCTCGACGCCCCAGGGCGTGATGGCCGATCATGAGGCCCGGGAGAAGAACGTGGGCGGCGAAGTGCTCTGCAAGGTCTTCTAAGACCTCAGGCACAGCACAGAACCACGGAGATTCCAGAATGTCCCGAGTAGGCAAGAAGCCCGTTTCGGTTCCGTCCGGTGTGACGGCGACCGTCGACGGTCAGATGGTGAAGGTGAAGGGCACGAAGGGCGAACTCTCGTTCCTCGTTCCCGAAGAAGTGTCGGTCGTTCTCGAGGACTGCGCCGTGTCGGTGAACCCGCGCGACGAGTCCAAGACGGCCCGTGCGAAGTGGGGCATGGCCCGCGCTCAGGTGGCGAACCTGGTCGAGGGCGTGTCCAAGGGCTTCGAGAAGCGTCTTGAGATCAACGGCGTCGGTTACCGCGCTGCCGTTGCCGGCAAGGTGCTGAAGCTCTCGCTGGGCTACAGCCACGACATCGACTACGAAATCCCGGCCGGCGTGACGATCACGACGCCGAAGCCGACGGAAGTCGTCGTCGCGGGCATCGACAAGCAGAAGGTCGGCCAGACTGCCGCAGAGATCCGCGAATACCGCGGTCCGGAGCCCTACAAGGGCAAGGGCGTCAAGTATGCCGACGAATTCATCTTCCGCAAGGAAGGCAAGAAGAAGTAAGGACGACGTATCATGGCTGAGAAGAAAGGCGCCGAAGATCGCCGCAAGGCTCGTGTGCGCCGTGCGATCAAGAAGGCAGCGAATGGTCGTCCGCGTTTGTCGGTCTTCCGTTCGTCCAAGCAGATCTATGCCCAAATCATCGACGACGAGCGCGGTCACACCGTCGCTTCGGCGTCGACCCTCGAGAAGGACCTGCGCGGCAAGCTCAAGACCGGCGCCACCGTCGATGCGGCGAAGGAAGTTGGGCGGCTCGTGGCTGAGCGCGCGGCTGCTGCCGGCGTGAAGCAGGTCATCTTCGACCGGTCCGGCTATCTCTTCCACGGTCGCGTGAAGGCTCTGGCCGACGCGGCTCGCGAGGGTGGTCTCGATTTCTAACGGCGGGTTTTGATCAAAACCCTTAGCGAGCGGGCCCGCCGCCCGCGCAAGTGAGAGGTCTCATGGCTAGAGAACCAAGAGAACGTGCTGATCGCGAAGAGCGCGACAGCGAATTCGTCGATCGGTTGGTGCACATCAACCGCGTCGCGAAGGTCGTGAAGGGCGGACGCCGCTTCGGCTTCGCCGCCCTGGTGGTCGTCGGCGACCAGAAGGGCCGCGTCGGCTTCGGCCACGGCAAGGCCCGTGAGGTGCCGGAGGCGATCCGCAAGGCAACCGACGCTGCGAAGCGTTCCATGATCCGCGTCGCGCTCCGCGAGGGCCGCACGCTGCATCACGACGTGAACGGCCGCCACGGCGCCGGCAAGGTCGTGCTCCGCGCTGCTCCTCAGGGTACCGGCATCATCGCCGGCGGTCCGATGCGCGCAGTGTTCGAGACGCTCGGCATGCAGGACGTGGTCGCCAAGTCGCTCGGCTCGTCGAACCCGTACAACCTCGTGCGCGCCACCTTCGATGCGCTCAAGAACGAGGACAGCCCGCGTTCGGTCGCCGCTCGTCGTGGTCTCAAGGTTTCGACGCTGCAGGCTCGCCGTCGCGATGCCGGCTCCGAAGAAGCCGTCGGCGCTGAAGCGTAAGGGAGGCTGGATCCATGGCGAAGCAGCCTGCCGCCGATGCGGCAAAGACCATCACCGTTGAGCAGATCGGTTCGCCGATCCGCCGTGAAGCCAAGCAGCGCCAGACGCTGGTCGGCCTCAAGCTCAACAAGCTTCACCGTACTTCGACCTTGGAAGACACGCCTGCGGTTCGCGGCATGATCGAAAAGGTCAAGCACCTCGTGCGCGTTGTCGACGGGCAGTGAGGAGAGCGTCATGAAACTCAACGAAATTCGTGACAACGAAGGCGCTACGAAGAACCGGATGCGTGTCGGCCGTGGTATCGGCTCCGGCAAGGGCAAGACCGGCGGACGCGGCGTCAAGGGTCAGAAGGCGCGTACCGGCGTCTCGATCAAGGGCTTCGAAGGCGGTCAGATGCCTCTGCATCGCCGTCTGCCGAAGCGCGGCTTCAACAAGCCGAACGCGATCGAGCTGAACGAGGTCAACCTCGGCCGTATCCAGCAGGCCGTCGAGGCCGGCAAGCTCGATGCGGGCACGCCGGTCACCAACGAGGCCCTGTTCGCCGCCGGCATCGTCTCCAAGCCGCGCGACGGCGTGAAGATCCTCGGCGTGGGCGAGCTGAAGACCAAGCTCTCGTTCCAGGTCGCGGGCGCGTCCAAGTCGGCCGTCGAGGCCATCGAGAAGGCGGGTGGTTCGGTGACCCTTCTGGGCGCCGTTGCACAGGCGTGAGCCAGCGCCCACATTGAATGACCAAGCGGCGGCCCGCGTCTGATCGCGAGGCCGCCGTTTGCGTGATCGACATCACGTATCCTAGTATTTCGGGGACGGAACATGGCTTCAGCAGCCGAACAACTTGCGGCAAACATCAATTTTGGTTCGATCGCCAAAGCCGAGGAGTTGAAGAAGCGCATTTGGTTTACCCTCGGTGCGCTCATCGTCTACCGTCTCGGCACCTACATCCCGCTGCCCGGCATCGATCCCGAAGCTCTTCGCCAGAGCTTCCAGAGCGCCAGCGGCGGTGTGCTGGGTCTCTTCAACATGTTCTCCGGCGGTGCCGTCGAGCGCATGGCGATCTTCGCCCTCAACATCATGCCGTACATCTCGGCCTCGATCATTATCCAGCTGCTCACGTCGGTTCTTCCGTCGTTGGAGGCGCTGAAGAAGGAAGGCGAGGCGGGGCGCAAGATCCTCAATCAGTACACCCGCTACCTCACCGTTCTGCTCGCGGTGTTCCAGTCCTGGGGCATCGCCGTGGGCCTGCAAAGCTCGGGCAGCATCGTGCAGGATCCCGGCCTCTTCTTCGTGGTCACGGCGGTCATCACCCTGACCGGCGGCACCCTGTTTCTGATGTGGCTCGGCGAGCAGATCACCTCGCGCGGCATCGGCAACGGCACCTCGCTGATCATCTTCGCCGGAATCGTGGCCAACCTGCCGTCGGCCATCGCCGGTACGCTCGAGCTCGGCCGGCAGGGCGCGATCTCCACGGGCCTCATCATCGGCGTGATCGTGATGGCGATCGCCATCATCTACTTCGTGGTCTTCATGGAGCGCGCGCAGCGGCGTCTGCTAATCAACTATCCGAAGCGCCAGGTCGGCAATCGGATGTACGAAGGCCAGACGTCGTTCCTGCCGCTCAAGCTCAACACCTCGGGCGTGATCCCGCCGATCTTCGCGTCGTCGCTCCTGCTCCTGCCGGCCACCATCGCCAGCTTCCAGAGCACCCAGGACGGGACCGGCATCGTCTCGATGCTGACCACCTACCTGGCACATGGGCGCCCGGCCTACATGTTCCTGTATGCCGCGCTGATCGTGTTCTTCGCCTTCTTCTACACGGCGATCGTGTTCAATCCGCAGGAGACGGCCGACAACCTCAAGAAGCAGGGCGGGTTCATTCCGGGCATTCGTCCCGGCGAGCGGACCGCGGAATTCATCGATCAGGTGTTGACTCGTATCACGGTTGTCGGTGCAGCTTATCTGGTCGTCATCTGCCTGATTCCAGAGTTCCTGGTGTCGTACGCGGCGCTTCCGTTCTACTTCGGCGGAACCTCGCTCCTGATCGTCGTGTCCGTCACCATGGACACGGTCGCGCAGGTCCACGGCCATCTGCTGGCTCACCAGTACGAAGGGCTCGTGAAGAAAGCCAAGCTCAAGGGCGGGCGGCGACGGTAAGATCTTGATCCCCGCCGAGGGGCGGGGAGACTCGACGGAGTCAGGGGGGCGTCGATGAGAATCATCCTGCTGGGGCCGCCAGGGGCCGGAAAAGGCACCCAGGCCGTACGTCTGGTGGAGCGTCTGGGAATCCCCCAGCTTTCCACCGGCGATATGCTCCGGGCAGCCGTAGCCGCCGGTACGCCGGTCGGCGTGAAGGCTAAGGCGGTCATGGATTCCGGGGCGCTCGTGTCGGACGACATCGTCATCGGCATCATCGCGGACCGGATCGAAGAGGCGGATGCCAGGAACGGCTTCATCCTCGACGGTTTCCCGCGGACGGTCGCTCAGGCGGAGGCGTTCGACGCCATGCTGGCCGAGAAGGGCCTCAAGCTCGACCATGTGATCGAGTTCAAGGTGAACGAGGCGGAACTGGTCGACCGCATCGTCAAGCGCGCCAAGGAGACCGAGGCGCGGGGCGAGCCGGTCCGCAAGGACGACAACCCGGACGTGTTCAAGACCCGTCTGGAGGCCTACCGTAATCAGACGGCTCCGCTCTCGGCCTATTATGCCGGGAAAGGCGCGCTGAAGACGGTCGACGGCATGCGGCCCATCGACGAGGTGACGGAAGAGATCCGCGCCATCCTCGGCCGCTGACAGGGCAGGGGCCTCGTGCCCTGGCCTGCGAAAAGCGCTTGACCTCCAGCCTCAGGTGCGCTAGGGGGCAAGCCTCTTGCAAAAGAACCTGCTTATCCGGAGGGTTTCGTGAGAAGCCGCTCCGGATTGTTGTGTTCTCTAAACCCGCGCAGGGGCCGGCCTCCACCGGACGCGCGATAACACCACCAGAAGCTTAAGGCTTCGCTACATGGAGACGGACGATGGCCCGTATTGCAGGCGTCAACATCCCGACCAACAAGCGCGTTGTGATCGCGCTTCAGTACATCCACGGCATCGGGGCCAAGAAGGCCCAGGAGATCGTCGAGAAGGTCAACATCCCGGCCGAGCGCCGCGTGAACCAGCTGACCGACGCCGAAGTGCTCCAGATCCGTGAGACGATCGACCGCGACTACATCGTGGAAGGCGACCTGCGCCGCGAAGTTTCCATGAACATCAAGCGTCTCATGGACCTCGGCGTCTATCGTGGCCTGCGCCACCGCCGCAGCCTGCCGGTCCGCGGCCAGCGTACGCACACGAACGCCCGCACCCGCAAGGGCAAGTCGAAGCCGATCGCCGGCAAGAAGAAGTAATCATCAACAGACGGCCGTCCTTCCAGGGCGGCCTTTGTCCCGAGCGCCTGGCATGACGGGCGCGTTTGAAGGATTGGAAGAAGAATGGCTAAAGAAGCGACCCGCGTCCGCCGCCGCGAACGCAAGAACATCGTCTCCGGCGTGGCGCACGTGAACGCCTCGTTCAACAACACCATGATCACCATCACCGACGCCCAGGGCAACACGATCTCCTGGTCCTCGGCTGGCGCCATGGGCTTCAAGGGCTCGCGCAAGTCGACCCCTTACGCCGCGCAGGTTGCGGCTGAAGACGCCGCCCGCAAGGCTTCCGAGCACGGCATGCGCACCCTCGAGGTCGAGGTTTCGGGCCCCGGCTCCGGTCGCGAATCCGCACTGCGCGCCCTGCAGTCGGCCGGCTTCACCGTCACCTCGATCCGTGACGTGACGCCGATCCCGCACAACGGCTGCCGCCCGCGCAAGCGTCGCCGCGTCTAAGATCATCCAGCGCCCGGGTTCGTCCTGGGCGCGTTCCGGTTTTGAGGGTGGGTGGCAAGCCTGCCCTCATTCCGTACCGCAAGAGGTGTGGTTGTGATCCAGAAGAACTGGCAAGAGCTGATTAAGCCCAATAAGCTCGAAGTCTCCCCCGGCGACGATCCGAAGCGCATCGCGACCGTTGTGGCCGAGCCGCTCGAGCGTGGCTTTGGCACGACGCTGGGCAACTCCCTGCGCCGCGTTCTGCTGTCGTCCCTCCAGGGCGCTGCGGTGACGTCGATCCATATCGACGGCGTGTTGCATGAGTTCTCGTCCATCCCGGGCGTCCGCGAGGATGTGACCGATATCGTCCTCAACGTGAAGACGATCGCCATCAAGATGCAGGGCGAGGGTCCGAAGCGCATGGCGCTCCGGAAGACCGGTCCCGGCGCCGTTACGGCAGGTGACATCAACACCGTCGGCGACGTGCAGATCCTGAATCCCGAGCTCGTTCTCTGCACCCTCGACGAGGGCGCCGAGATCCGCATGGAGTTCACGGTCGATACCGGCAAGGGCTATGTCCCGGCCGAGCGCAACCGCGCCGAGGATGCCCCGATCGGCCTCATCCCGGTCGACTCGCTCTACAGCCCGGTCAAGAAGGTGTCGTACCGTATCGAGAACACCCGCGAGGGCCAGATTCTCGACTACGACAAGCTCATCATGACGGTCGAGACCAACGGCGCCGTCACCCCGGAAGATGCCGTCGCCTATGCGGCTCGCATCCTCCAGGACCAGCTCCAGGTTTTCGTCAACTTCGAAGAGCCCCGCAAGGAAGAGACTGCCGCCGCCGCGCCGCAGCTGCCTTTCAACCCGGCCCTGCTCAAGAAGGTCGACGAGCTCGAGCTGTCGGTCCGTTCGGCGAACTGCCTGAAGAACGACAACATCGTCTATATCGGCGACCTCATCCAGAAGTCCGAGGCGGAAATGCTCCGCACCCCGAACTTCGGCCGCAAGTCGCTCAACGAGATCAAAGAAGTTCTCGCTTCCATGGGCCTCCACCTCGGCATGGACGTGCCCGGCTGGCCGCCTGAGAACATCGAAGATCTCGCCAAGCGCTTCGAAGAGCACTACTAAGCCTGTCGGGGATGCCGGCTGAACGGCGTCCCCGTTTTCGTCCCCGCCCGAGGGCGGGATCAAAAGAGAGACGGTCGTCCCTTGGCACGGCGGCCGGAAGATCAAGGAGAAAGCCATGCGTCACGGATTCCGTGGTCGTCGCTTCAACCGCACGACCGAGCACCGCAAAGCAATGTTCGCCAACATGGCGGCTGCGCTGATCAAGCACGAGCAGATCGTCACGACCCTGCCGAAGGCAAAGGACCTCCGTCCGGTCGTCGAGAAGCTCATTACCCTCGGCAAGCGCGGCGACCTGCACGCCCGCCGCCTGGCCATGTCGCAGCTCCGCGACGAGGACATGGTGAAGAAGCTCTTCGCCGTTCTCGGCCCGCGCTACCAGGAGCGCCAGGGTGGCTACACCCGCGTCCTGAAGGCCGGCTTCCGCTACGGCGACAATGCCCCGATGGCCGTGATCGAGTTCGTGGACCGCGACGTGGATGCGCGCGGCCAGGATTCGGGTCCGACCCAGAAGGAAGAGGTCGTCGAGGCTGCGTAAGCCTTGAGGCGATGAAGTTTCAAAGGGCGGTCTTCGGGCCGCCCTTTTTCTTTGCCCGGAATGGACCTCGGTGGCGCGGCTGGAATTTGGCTTTTTCGTCACCACGTCTTATCGAGTTCGCCCGGTGTCACTCACGGATTCGCTCCTCATGCGCCTTGCTTCATACCGCCTGCTGGTCCTTGTTGCCTCAATGATCCTCGGATGGACGGGAGTCCAGGCGCAGACCCGCGTCGCTCCCGAGAGCAGTGCCCAGATCCAGCTCTCCTTTGCTCCCATCGTCCGCAAGACGACCGGAGCGGTGGTGAACGTCTATGCCACCCGCTCCGAGCGCCGGCAGAATGCCGCCATGGAGGAGTTCTTCCGCCGGTTCTTCGGCGACGGCGGCGGGCCCGGCATGCCCCCCGGACGGTCCCAGAGCTCCCTCGGCTCGGGCGTGATCGTGGATCCGTCGGGGCTGGTGATCACGAACAACCACGTGATCGAGAACATGAACGAGGTGAAGGTCGCCCTGGCCGACCGCCGGGAATTCGAGGCCGATATCGTCCTCCGCGATCCCCGCACCGACCTCGCCGTGCTCCGGCTCAAGAACGCATCCAATCTCCAGTTCGTCGAATTCGGGGACTCGGAAGCCCTGCAGGTGGGCGACATCGTGCTCGCCATCGGCAACCCGTTCGGCGTCGGCCAGACCGTCACCCAGGGCATCGTCTCCGCACTGGCGAGGACGCAGGTCGGGATCTCGGACTACCAGTTCTTCATCCAGACCGACGCCGCCATCAACCCGGGCAATTCGGGCGGCGCGCTCATCGACATGAACGGCCGCCTCGTGGGCATCAACACGGCAATCTTCTCCCGCTCGGGCGGCAATATCGGCATCGGCTTCGCCATTCCCTCCAGCATGGTGCGCGTCGTCCTCAATTCGGCCAGGGGAGGGTCCCGCCATGTGGTCCGGCCCTGGCTCGGCGCCCGCCTGCAACCCGTGGACGGCGAGATCGCCGTTAGCCTCGGCCTGGAGCGCCCGACCGGCGTTCTCGTCACCTCGATCTACGACAAGGGGCCCGCCTTCGAGGCCGGCCTGAAGCGCGGGGATGCGATCCTGGCGGTAGATGGACAGGCGGTCGATAATCCGGATGCCTTCGGATATCGCTTCACCCTCAAAGGCACCCAGGGACAGACGCCGCTCACCATCCTGCGCGGCGGCAAGCAGATCGTCATCCAGGTGAGGCTCATGCCCCCTCCGGAAGTCCCGCCCCGGGATCCGGTGCGCATCCGCTCCCGGTCGCCTCTTGCCGGCGCCACGCTGGTGAACATGTCGCCGGCCGTGGCCGAGGAAATGCAGGTCGACATCACCGACGACGGCGTCCTCATCGCAGAGCTGGACGAGCGGAGCGTGGCCGCAAGCCTCGGCTTCCAGAAGGGCGACCAGATCGTCGCCATCAACGGCGAGCGCCTAGCCTCGACCCGGGATGCCCAGCGCATGGCCGACCGGGCCGGAGGCTATTGGGAGATCACCATCAGCCGGGGCGGACGGGTCTTCACCACCGTGCTCGGCCGCTGAGGCGCGGGACGGCGGCGCGTTGTTGGGCTATTGATTCCGCATAAGTGCGAGTGTGCAGGAATCATGAGCGATCTCTTTTCATCCGCCGGCCTCGACCAGAGTGCGCCCCGGCCCCTGGCCGACCGCATGCGGCCGACCAGGCTCTCCGAGGTCGTGGGGCAGGATCACCTTGTCGGGCCGGACGGCATCCTGTCCCGGCTCATCGCTTCCGGCTCCCTCGGGTCCCTTGTCTTCTGGGGGCCGCCCGGCACGGGCAAGACCACCGTGGCGCGGCTCCTGGCGCATGAGACCGAGCTTCACTTCGAGCAGATCTCCGCGATATTTTCCGGTGTCGCGGACCTCAAGAAGGTTTTCGAGGCGGCCCGGCACCGCCGGTCCATGGGGCGGGGCACCCTGCTCTTCGTCGACGAGATCCACCGTTTCAACCGCGCCCAGCTCGATGCCTTCCTCCCGGTGATGGAGGATGGCACGATCACCCTCGTCGGCGCGACGACCGAGAACCCGTCCTTCGAGCTGAACGCGGCCCTTCTTTCCCGGGCGCGCGTCCTCATCTTCAAGTCGCTCGATGAGGCGGCGATTCAGAAGATCCTGCTAAGGGCCGAGGAGATCACGGGGAAGTCCCTTCCGCTTGACGAGGGGGCGAGGGATTCCCTCGTGCGCATGGCCGACGGCGACGGACGGGCCGTGCTGACGCTGGCGGAAGAGGTCTGGCGCTCGGCCAAGCCGGGCGAGACCTTCGATGCCGAGCAGTTGCAGGAGATCATCCAGCGCCGGGCCCCCATTTACGACAAGGGGCAGGAGGGGCACTACAACCTCATTTCCGCCCTGCACAAGACCATCCGGGGCTCGGATCCGGATGCCGCCCTCTATTACCTCGCCCGGATGCTCGACGCCGGCGAGGACCGGCTGTTCATCGCCCGCCGTCTCGTCCGGGCCGCCATCGAGGATATCGGGCTGGCCGATCCGCAGGCGCTCGTCGTCGCCAATGCCGCCAAGGACGCCTTCGACTTCCTGGGCTCGCCCGAAGGCGAACTCGCCCTGGCGCAGGCTGCCGTCTATCTCGCCACGGCGCCGAAATCGAACGCCGTCTATACCGCCTACAAGGCCGCGATGCGGGTGGCGAAGGAGCACGGCTCCCTCATGCCGCCCAAGACCATCCTCAACGCGCCCACCAAGCTGATGAAGAATATCGGCTACGGCGCCACCTACCGCTACGATCACGACGAGCCGGACGCCTTCTCCGGGCAGGATTACTGGCCCGAGAAGCTCGATCGCCAGCATTTCTACGAGCCTGTCGACCGGGGCTTCGAGCGGGAGATCCGCAAGAGGATCGACTGGTGGGAGAGGCTGCGCCGGGAGCGGCGGGGCGAGGGGGAGTAGGCGGAATGTCCGGCCTGGACCGATCCCAAGCATGACCTCCTTTCTCCTCGTCTTCCTCGGCGCCGGAATCGGCGGTTCCCTTCGCCATGCGGTCAATCTCGCGAGCGCCCGCGCCTTCGGCGCTGCTTTTCCGTGGGGGACGCTGACGGTCAATATCGTCGGCTCGTTCGTCATGGGGGCTGTCGCCGCGTGGTTCGTCTTCAAGGCCGGGGAGGGGTGGAGCCAGCCGCTTCGCCTGTTCCTGACGACCGGCATCCTCGGCGGCTTCACGACTTTTTCCGCCTTCTCCCTCGATGCCGTGCTCCTGTGGGAGCGGGGAGCGCCGGGCACGGCCCTCGGCTATGTGGCGGCTTCCGTCCTGCTCTCCATCGGCGGATTGGTCGCCGGACTCGCCCTTGTGCGCGCAATGACGGCGTAGTGCTCGATTGCCGCCCGCGCGGCGCTCTGGTAACCCACATCTCATGAGAAAAAGCGGTTCAGGACAGAAAGACGGCGCTCGCGGCGGACGGGCAGGATCCCGGCAGGGCTTCCGCTCCCGCGAGGACAGGCCTGCGCGCAAGAGCGGACCGGCAAAGCCGCGCGCCGCCAAGCCTGCGGCAGCGAAGGCCCGCACGGCGCCGTCCCTGCGGGCAAAGCCCGCGGCAGTGGAAGCGGCCCCCAAGCCCACCAAGGCGCAGGCCAGGGCCGAGGCCCAGGAGACCCTCGCCACCGGGGTGCAGACCCTCGTGGTCGAGCCCGACGAGGCGGACATGCGCGTCGACCGTTTCCTGGTCGCCCGCTTCCCCCAGCTGGCCTTCACCCACATCCAGCGTATCGTCCGCAAGGGCGAGTTGCGCATCGACGGCAAGAGGGCGCAGCCCAACGAGCGGCTCCAGGCGGGTCAGAAGGTCCGCGTGCCGCCGCTCAAGCTCGACCAGCCGAGGCCGGTCGCCCGCAGCGCGGCCAAGGAGCAGGACGAGCGCGACTTCCTGAAGTCCATCACGCTCTACGAGGACAAGGATGTCCTCATCATCAACAAGCCCATGGGCCTCGCCGTCCAGGGCGGTTCGGGCACCACCCGACATGTGGACGGCTTGCTCGAATCCATGCGCGACGCGGAAGGGCAGAAGCCCCGCCTGGTGCACCGCCTCGACAAGGACACGGCGGGCTGCCTCGTGATCGCCAAGACGCGGTTCGCCGCATCGACCATGGCGAAGTCATTCCGGTCGCGCACCACGCGCAAGATCTATTGGGCGCTGGTCGCCGGCGTGCCCCGCGTCCGCCAGGGACGGATCTCGACCTATCTGGCGAAGGAAGGCGACGAGGGCGATGCCCGCATGCGCGTGGCCCAACACGGGGACGAGGGCGCCAGCCATGCGCTGACCTATTACGCGGTGATCGATACGGCGGCGCAGAAGCTCGCATGGATGTCGCTCAAGCCTGTGACGGGGCGCACGCACCAGCTGCGCGCGCACACCGCCCATATCGGGCATCCCATCGTGGGAGATCCGAAGTACTTCGATATCGAGAACTGGGAGCTGCCGGGCGGTATCCAGAACAAACTGCACCTTCTGGCGCGGCGCATCGTGATCGCGCATCCGAGGACGGGCAAGCCCATCGACGTGACCGCGCCGCTGCCGCCCCACATCCAACAGAGCTTCAACCTTCTAGGCTTCGACGTGAGCCGCTACGACCCCATCGTGGACGCGCCGGAGGAATAAAGCGGTCATCCCTTTGCGCATCTCCCTTTGTCGCACTTTTGCCTCTCAAGCGGGGTAGTGTCGTATGCCTCGGTCGGTCATCCGGCCGGCCGGGCCATTGGCAAGGAGGAGATCGATGGAACACAAGCATCTAGATCAGCTCCGTAGCGTAGCCGACGTTCAGCCCCGGTCTTTGACGAGGCAAGAACGAATTGAGCGTTGGATCGAACTTCTCGAGCGCAATCCGACGCGTCGCCTGAACTCCCTCGGCGAAATCGAATACAAGCCACCGGCAGAGCGTGCCTTGATCCGGCAGGACGATTCCCCGCTCTCCGTCGCCTATGAAGATCCCGTCCTGCGGGCGGATGGCCTGGCGAGCGACAAGCTCGGCGACGTCATGAACTATTTCGAGCTGTCGGACGGACAGGCGCACTATGCTCTGTGCTCCTGCCTGAGCGGCCGCACCATGGAAGCCGCCTCCTTTGCCCAGCGCCTGCGCAACACGACGGGCGGCGCCGGCTGGCGGTCTGCTGCCGGAGCATGGGCTCTGGCCGGCCTGGCGGTGACCCTGCCCGGCTTCGTCTATCTGTTTAATTGAGCAGAGAAGAGATCGGTCCGAAGAACGTGACCCATGATCAGGAGGCATGAAGCGCCTCCTGATCGAAGATGCCTTCGACTGTTGCGCCGCCCGCCGCGATAGGGGACAAAGCAGCAGATCGGAAGGCGCTACAAAAATGCTTCATATCGAGCCCGTGACGCTCTCGACGGACCGCCTCGTGTTGCGGCCCCTCAGCCTGGACGACGTTCCCGCTCTGGCCGCGGCCGCGAGCGACGGCGCGTTATGGGAGAAGAAGACCACGACGGTGCCGACGCCCGACGGCTTCGGGGATTATGTTCGCAAGGCGCTCGAACTCCAGGCCGCCGGGTCGGCCCTTCCTTTCGCCACGGTGGTCCGGGACGGCGACCGGGTCATCGGCTCCACCCGCTACATGAACATCGACGCCGCGAACCACCGGGTCGAGATCGGCACGACCTGGATCGCCCGCTCCTGGCAACGCACCTTCGTCAACACCCATGCGAAATTCCTCATGCTCAGGCACGCCTTCGAGACCCTGGGCTGCAATGCGGTCGAGTTGCGGACGCATCGGCTGAACGACCAGTCGCGCGCCGCCATCGAGCGTCTGGGCGCCAAGCTGGATGGCATCCTGCGCCGGCATATGATCATGCCGGACGGACATGTGCGCGATACGGTGGTCTACAGCATCATCCGTGAGGAATGGCCGGGCGTGAAGGCCGGGCTCGAAGCGCGAATGACGACGCAGGCCTCCGAGATCGCATAGGCTCCGAAGCGCTCACTGCGGAAGGCGGCAGGAATTTGATCTTCCGCAAAGCTTGGCTGTTCGAGTAATGCTTTCCTCGTCATCGCAAGGCGCATGACGCCGGTTGCCTGATGAGGAAAAGACCATGCCTGAATTTCCGCAAGTCGTCGAAGACCTGAAGCGCACCCGCGACGAGATCAGGCTCAAGATCCACCTGGGCTCGAAGGAGCTGCAGGAGGAATGGTCGGCCATCGAAAAGCGCTGGGATGCTTTCGAGAGCAGGGCGGAGCTGAATCGCAGCGCCAGGGACGTCGGGGATGCCCTGACGATTCTGGGGGCCGAGCTCAAGGATGCCTTCCAGCGGGTTCGCAAGGCTCTCTAACGTGGTGCGGCGGGACAGCATCCACGAAGAGCTCGGCGCTCTCCAGGCCGATTTGGCGCGCAGGTCCCCGTCCGCGCAGGACGGGGCTGCTCCTCGCTATGCCGAGACGAACATCGGGGCGGCTGCGCCCGACGGCCTGGAGGAGCAGCTGCGAGAGCTCGGCCAGGCTCTCTCCGGCCTTGCCGAGAACACGGAAGACGCCATAGCCGAGCACCCGATTGCGGCGGTTCTCGCCGCCTTTGTTCTGGGTGTCGCGGTCGGGCGGTTGTTGGGAAGAGGCTGACATCATGATGGACGACGTTGTCCGCAACCTTCGCGTCCTGTGGCGGGCCGAGACGATCATCGCCGACATTCGCTTCCGGCAGGTGGCGATCCGCTCCGGGCTGAAAGGCATCGCCGCTCTTCTAGTCGCCTTCGCCTTTCTTATGGGTAATCTGGCCGCGTTCTTTGCCCTCGAGCAGGTCTGGGGTCCGATATGGGCCGCCGCCATCATCGCGCTGGCGAGCCTGGCGGTCGCGGCGCTGCTCCTTCTGGTCGCTGCCCGGGCAAAGCCGGGACGGGAGATGGAGCTGGCCCTGGAGGTCAGGAATGCCGCCCTTCAGGCCCTGGAGGTCGACGCGCTGGCCCTGCAGAAGCAAGTGATCGAGGTCCGCGAGGAGATCAGGGGCGTGCGGCAGGCGATCACGGGTTTCGCCCGTCACCCCTTCGACAGCCTCCTGCCGAGCCTGCTCGTTCCGCTCGCCGGGGCCGTCGTGAAAGGGCTCAAGAAGACGGACGAGGGAAAGGCCTGAGCCAGCCAGCATCGGCTCGCGCTCCGGAACAAAGGCCACGCTCCGGCATTCGTTCGAAAGCAGCGAAACCGAAATCAGGTTGTCTCATGTCCGATACCCGCTTGAACGAAGCCGCCAGAATTCTTGCCGAGATCGGAGCGAACCTCTCGGACGAGCGCGCCTTGGAACAGAGGTGCCAGAAGCTCGCCGAAGCGCTCGAAGCCGCTGAGCGGCGCGGTCATGTCATGACCGCCGAACAGAAGCAGCAGAGCGGCTGAAGGTCACCGTTTTTCGCATCCGCGAGGGGTTGTCTCCTCGCGAGGTTCAGCGGGTTCCAAAGCGCCAGGTGAAGCTGCCCTTGACCGCATGGTCCTGGGCTCGCGACCCTATCTGCCCCTGGTAGGACACGCCCAGGCTGACCGCCTCCGAAGCCTGCCAGTCGAGCCCGGCTTCGGCCACCAGCGCATCCCGGTCCACCGGCACCCCGCCCACCGTGAACGGAGACGCGCCGCCCGCGAACGCCAGCAGCGTCGACGGCTCCACGTCGCCGTAGGCGTGACGCCAGCCCAGGAGGCCGCGCAGGGTCAGCGGCATCCCGGCACCGATCCGCGCCTCCGCCCGCACGCCGACCGTCGTGGTACCGAGATCGTGATCCTGGGCGTAGCCGGTCAGGGCGGCGGCCCCGCCGTTCTCCCGGAATGCGTCCGTGTGCAGGCGCAGCACCGAGGCTCCCACGAACGGCTCGACGGCAGCTCCACCCCACACAAGGCGGTAGCCGAGCTCACCGAAGGCCTGCAGCGTGGATCCGTTGTAGGAGGCACTGGTCCGGTCGGCGAAGCCGGGGAAGCTGATCGTGCGGGTCAGGTCGAGGTCGTGGTGGGCATAGGCGGCGCCCAGCCTGAGATTGAACGCCCCCCATTGGCCTGAGCCGTAGAGCGCGCCGAATACCGTCTCGTTCGCGCCCGAGGACAGGCGGGCATCGATATCGAACGAGGTGCGGGTGAACCCGCCGGCCACGCCGATGCGGAAGGTGTCGCCCGCCGATGCATCGGCGCCGAGGATGAAGCCGCCGGTGGAGGTGTCCATTCCGGCCGCGTTGCCGTTGCCGTCGATCTTGCCCCACGAGCCGAAGCCCTCGCCCCAGAAGGCAAATCGACGAGGATCGAAGGACGGCGTGACGACGGCCGGCTGCGGCACCGCTCCCGGTCCATCGGCGGCGTAGGCCGCGGAATAGGCGCCTTGGGCAAAGGCGGGCAGGGCGGGGCCCGGGTTCGAGCGCGCGCGCAGACGGCTCAGGACCGATTGCTGAACCAGCCGGGCATCGCCATAGGCCAGGGTCGCGGCCGAGGCATGTGCCTCGCCCGACAGGGCATCGAAGGCCTGACGAGCCCCCGCGACACTGGACACCAGCACGGTATCGAACAGCCGGTTGCCTTCGCCCAGCGCTTCGATTCCGTCGGCAGTGCGATACTGGTTCGGCGTCGCCGCTTCCGCGTGAAATGCCACCGGATGGGCCTCGCGGACCAGGGTCAGCGTCACGGTCCTGCTGTCATAGCCCAGGGTCGGCGTGACGAAGGCGAACTTGCCTCCCGAGGTGCCGTCGAACCTACCCGACACGCCGCCTTGGGCAGTGAGGATCGTGTAAGGCCGGTTGGCCACGTAGCCCGTGCCCCGGTCGGGCAGGATCTGAACCGTGCCGCCCGAGAGGGTTGCGGTGCCGGAAGCGGCGATGCGGTCGCTTTGCCCGGCGGCGTCGATCTCCACCTCGTAGGTCGAGCCCGATGCGAAGGCGACGTTGCCGGAGACGTTGAGCGTCCCGATCGAGTTTCCGGGTGCGATCGTGGCGCCGTTTCGGGCCACGAGGCCCCCGACCGTGCCGGTGCCCCCGAGACTGCCGCCCGTCACCGTCACGACCGATTCGCCCAGGGAACCGTTCACCGCCAGGCGCCCGGCCTGGACCTCGGTCCGCCCAGAGAACGGGCTGGTGCCGGTCAGGTTCAGACGCCCGGAGCCGGTTTTGACAAGGCGGCCCGTCCCCGCGATCGCGTTTGCGAAATCGGCGTCCGTAGCTTGGTCGACCACAAGGGTGGCGTTGTTGGCGATGGCGCCGGAGCCGAAGCTCGTGGCCGAACCGACGAGAGTGCCTTCGCCGATCGTGGTGCCGCCCGCATAGGTGTTGTTGTCCGACAGGGTCAGTGTCCCGGTGCCGAGCTTGGACAGGGAGCCGGAGCCCGAAACCGGACCGGACAGGGTGACCGCATGGGCGTCGGTGTCGAAAATGCCGCCGCCCGTTCCGAGGGTGATCGTGCGGGCCGAGGCGAAATCCGCCAGAGCCCACAGGCGCGCTCCGCCCTCGATGGCGAGCCCGCCCGAGGAGGCGCCCAGACTGGCGTCCGAGGCGATGCCGAGTGTTCCGGCGGCAAGGCGGGTGCCGCCCTGATACGTGTTGAGGCCGGACAGGATCAGGGTGCCTGCGCCTCCCTTGGCGAGCCCTCCCGCGCCGCCGATCGGGGCGGCGATGGTGGCGGTGCGGCCGCTTTCGACCCGCACGTCCCCCCGCGCCCCGGCAATGGTCAGCAACCCGCCGGTGCCCGGCACGATGCGGTAGCCGTCCGCCTCGAAGCGCAGCGCCGAGAAGCTTTGTGGACCCTCCACCGTCACGGTTCCGCCGGTGCCGCGAAACACGGCCGTATCTCCCTGCCAGCGGGTGAGCAGGCTGCCGTCCGGATTGCTCCAGCCGAAGCTGTTCCAGAGGCCGGACCCTTGAGTCCAGTATTGCTGGCCGGCCGCGTCGATGAGCGTGAGGCGGACTTCGCCCGAGCCGCTCTCGAGGGCGAAGTTGGAGAGCTTGTAGCCGATGGGTGCGGAGGTGAGCGCCAGGGGAGAACCGGTCAATGTGCCGCCGTAGCTCAACAGCTTGTAGCTCGTCCCTCCCGACAGGTCCGAGTTCTCCCCGATGGCAAGACGGCCGTCGAGGGCAAGATCGCCTGCGACGGCGAACAGGGGATCGGTGCCACCCGCATTCAGACCGACGTTCAGGGTGGCAGCCGAGGCCAGGGAGAGGCTGCCGAAATTCAGGGTCTGACCGCTGGCGCCGACGAGCGTGCCGCCGTCCCGCACCTCCGCAGCTCCCTGAACCGCCCCGCTGCCGCCAAGGGTTGCGCCGCTCTCAACCCTGACGGGGCCTGCGACCGAGCCATCGACGCGCAGGGTTCCTATCGCCACCGTCGTCGGGCCGGAATAGGTGTTCGAGCCGGACAGCGTCAGAGTCCCAGGCCCCTTCTGCACGACACCGCCGGCACCGCTGACGACACCGCTGAAAACGATGTCGTCGGAACGGTTGAATGCCAGTGTACCGTTGTTGACGACGTTGCCGGCAATGCTGCCGGACAGACCTCCGTCACCGACCTGGAGGGTGCCGGCGCTGATGGTGGTGCCGCCGGTGTAGGTGTTGTTGCCCGTCAGCACGAGGAGACCCGTCCCGGACTTTGTAAGGGTTCCGATGCCGGTGACAGGGGCGGCGAATGTGAGGGCCCCGGGATGATTGAAGGTGAGGTCGCCGTCATTGGCAACTGTGCCGGCTGTCAGGAAGCCGACTGACGCCCCATCACCGACCTGTACCTGGCCTTGCTCTCCGATGGTCAGCTTTGCCGCTGTCACGGATCCGCCGTCGCTGATCGACAGTCCTCCAGGAGTCGGAATGGGGGTAGACGAAGGGTCGCTGGGGTCGTCGAGCGAGTCGCCGACGATCAACTCGCCGCCGACGTTCCAGCTCGAGCCGGTGCCTCTGACTTGAGCGCTGGCGAAGCCGAAGGCAATCGATGCCAAGCTCGCATCTTGGTTCGTCACGAAGCGGGCGCCCGAGGATATATCCAACACAGCGTCCGTGACGGCAGCTTGGAGCCCGACAAGGTCCGCCGTCACTACCGTGTTCTTGCCTGAGATAGTTATATCGCCGTCCAACGAGCCGAACTGAGCGGAAGTAAGGCTTCCGCCCTGTGCAACGGTGAGACTTCCACCCTCGACGAGGACTGCACCTCCGGCAATGAAGCTTCCGAGAATTGTCAGGCCGCCACACTGGCAGACCGATAGGTCGCCGGTGATGTTGCTATTCCCTGTCAGGGTCAGAGTACCTGCGCCCATTATCGTGAGGCCGCCGTCACCATTGAGGTCGGCTGAGATACCGATGTCGTAATTGTCCGTGTCGATATATGCGCCGCCGGCGTCGATGGCGACACCGCCTCCATCGAAGCCGCGCAAGTAATTCGCCTCGTCAGCCGTCGCACGCAGAATGCCGCCGTTGAGATTGAGCGTGGCGGACCCGCGTCCCTTCTCCACATAGGCCGTTTCGAGAACGCCGCGCCCGCCCGCTTCGGTGCCGTTGAGGGTGAGCGTGCCTGTTGAGCCCGCATTGATGCCGATGGAAACCTGTGACGCCGAGACCCGGCCGCCATCCGAAATGACAAGTGTACCGGATCCCGATGTGCCGATTGAGATGGAGTTGCTATTGCTCCACTCCGAGCCGGCTCCTGTGACGGCTACCGTCCCGCTGCTGGTGCTGTCCCACCCGATAACACCAACCGTATTGGTCACCGCGCCGCCCGCTGAGATGGTCAGGGTGCCATCTCCCGCCTCTCCGACGACCATGCCCTGTTGATGTATCCAGCGCGATCCTGCGCCTGTCACCGTTGCCGTGCCGGTGCCTCCGGCGCTGCCGAGGTGAGAGACCCAGTTAGTGACGCCTCCGCCATCCGAAATCAGCAAGGCACCAGTCCCTTGGAGCCCTAAAGTGTAAAACGTCCCCGCATTCCAGAGCGAATCCTTGCCTGTGACAGTCACGGTGCCGTCGCCGCTGCTGCCGTAGCCCACAAAGACGCTGCCGCTCGTGAGTGCGCCGCCGTTCGAGATCTCTACAGCGCCAGTACCGGTTTGGCCGACATATGTCGTACTTGCCTGTGCGCCTGGATTGTCTACCAGCGCCGTCCCGCCATTGATGAAAACTTCGTCGCCGCTCGTCGGAACGGAGTTGTCCTGCCAGCTCCCGGGCAGGAACCAGCTTGCGGTGCCGCCGATCCAATTATCGGCAGCGGCAGGCGACGCGATGGGCAGCAGCAAGGCAAGGGACGAGACAGAAGCCAGAAGCGCCGTGAGCGAAGGCGATAGGCAAAACCCGGCGCCGCTTCGCCCATGTCCCTTATGAACTCTTGAGGTGCTTCCATTCTGCCTGTGCTTCATCGGCTTGTCTCCCAGCCTCCGCCAGCCGGCGGTCTTTTCCGCTGGGCGCACAATAAGAGAAGAATCCTCGTCGGGTAGTTGAAATCCCCTTCAAACGAAGGGGTTCTCGCGTGTCGTTACTTAAGGGCAACACCAGATTAGAATGAATCGAATCCTTGAGAGGGGCGATGGCCGTTTGCTATTCGCTCCGGCGGGCTCTTTCTGCTGCGGGACGAGCGACAGGCACATCCGCGCCATCGCCGAGGGGCTGCGCATCGATGCCTGTGCCGGAGCCGGCTAGTCACGCCCGACAAGCCCTTCGTCGAACGCGGCACCTATGCCGAGCTGATGAAATCGGACGGCATGTTCCGCCGCCTCGCGGAGCGCCAGGTCATCTAGGCTTGGGCGGCGCCACGGCCGATCGCCCGGTCGGCAGGGTGCGATCGGTCCTGGCAATGTTTCCTCGCCCGCGGAGAAACGGCTTTATCCTCCGGCAGTCCGGCTTTATGGCTGTCGCCCATGATGCTGCCGGACCGCCGCGTGCCTGCCCGCACGGGAAACGCCTGTCCGGTCCTTTAATGGGTGGAAGTTCTTGAAGCTCGTCATTTTCGATGTCGACGGAACCCTGGTCGACAGTCAGAACATCATCGTCGCCGCGCAGCACGCGGCCTTCGCGGCCTATGGGCTGGAGCCGCCGAGCCGGGAGATGTCGCTGTCCATCGTCGGCCTGTCTCTCGTCGAGGCCTTCACGGTTCTCGTCGGGCCGAAGGGGCCCGTGGAAGGGCTGGCCGAGGCCTATAAGAACGCCTTCGGGTCCCTGCGTCTCGACCCGGCTCTTGCGGAGCCGCTCTTCCCCGGTGCGGAAGCGTGCCTCGACTGGCTGCGGAGCCGGGAGGACGTGCTTCTGGGGATTGCCACCGGCAAGTCCCGGCGCGGGGTCGGACACCTCCTGGATCGCCACGGCTGGGAGCGCGTCTTCGCCACCATCCAAACGGCGGACGATGCCCCCTCGAAGCCCCATCCGGCGATGATCCGGCAGGCGATGGAGGAGGTGGGAGCTTCGCCGGAGGATACGGTGATGATCGGCGATTCCAGCTTCGACATGGAAATGGCCAAGGCCGCGGGCGTGCTGCCCATCGGGGTCTCCTGGGGGTTCCAGCCCGTGGCGGCGCTGAAGGAGGCGGGCGCCGGCAGGATCGTCGGCAGCTATGCCGAACTCGAAGGGGCCTTGCGCCGGTTTCTGGACCCTCTCTCGCATCCGGCGGCCTGAATGCCTATCTCACACCCATGACAGATTCCCGAGACTGGTTCCCCTCGGCGGAAGAGCCGAATCCGATGCGTGCCGCCCAAGGGGGCATGAAGCCGACCCTGCCGAAGCGCTTCTACAAGGAAGCCGGCGTCGAAGAGCGGGAAGGGCGGTTCTTCCTCGTGCTCGACGGGCGCACGGCCAAGACGCCGAACCGGCAGGAGCTCGCCGTCCCGACGCGCGGCCTTGCCGAAGCCCTGGCCGGCGAATGGGCTGCGCAGGAAACCGAAATCGACCCCTCGACCATGCCGGTGACCCGCATCGTCAACTCGGCCATCGACGGCGTTGCGCCCCGTCAGCGCGAGGTGGTGGACGACCTGGTCCGCTATGCCGGGTCGGACCTGACCTATTACCGGGCCGGCGAGCCGGAGCGTCTGGCCGATGCGCAGAACGACGCCTGGAACCCGGTGCTGGACTGGGCCAGGGATGTGCATGGGGCGCGATTTTCCCTTGCGGAAGGGGTGATGCACGTCGCCCAGCCGCAGGAGTCGGTGGCGGCCATCCGTGGCGCCATCGAGAGGATCGATTCGCCGTTCGCCCTTGCGGCCCTTCACGTAATGACGACCCTCACGGGGTCGGTGCTGATCGCGCTCGCCCATGCGTCCAAGATCATCGATGCGGACCAGGCCTGGGCAGCCGCCCATGTGGACGAGCACTACCAGGAAAGCCTCTGGGGCGAGGACTACGAGGCCATGGAGCGCCGCCGGAAGCGCGAGGCCGACTTCCGGGCCGCCTCGGAGGTGTTCCGCCTGGCCCGCCCATGAAAAAAGCCGCCGGAAGCCGGCGGCTTTCGCAGGAACGTGGCGGAATCAGGCGCGGTGGAAGCTGATGCCGCACTTCTTCTGGATCGAGGCTTCCTCGATGGCCTGCATGTGACCCTTCAAACGGGCGAGCTCCGCCGTCTGGGCGTTGTTGCCGCCGACGAAGAAGGCCGCGGGCCAGAAGATCACGATGGCGGCCGTGGTGGCCACGGTGTCCTTGGTGCGCTGCGAGTCCTGCACGCCGGCGGCGGCGGCGGCGGCGCTCGAGACCCGCTGGGCCTCCATGCTCAGCTCACGGCAATTGTAGCTGCTGTAGGTTGCAGACGACACGTAGGACGCGGCGACTTCGTCCGAGCGGCTGGCGCAGCCTGCGGCCAGCAGGGAAACGGCTGCGGCAGAAGCCGCGATCTTCTGGAAATTCTTCATTGTTGCCCCCAAAAACAGGAATAGGAACGTTATTCCTGTTCACTGTCTAGCTTCGGAATCGGTCCGTGTGAAGTGACCTGGAGCACACCATAGTGGGATGTTTGATCCCGAAAGGCTGTGCTAAGCGGGAGGCAAAGCCATTCTCTCCCGGCCTCAGGGATCACCCATGAAAGACATTCTCGAACGACTTGAAGACAGGCGCGCTCAGGCCCGGCTCGGCGGCGGGGCCAAGCGCATCGAGGCCCAGCACGCCCGGGGCAAGCTCACGGCCCGGGAGCGCATCGAGCTCCTGCTCGACAAGGGCTCCTTCGAGGAGTTCGACATGTTCGTGGAGCACCGCTCCACCGATTTCGGCATGGAGAAGGTGAAGATCCCGGGTGACGGCGTGGTCACCGGCTGGGGCACCGTCAACGGCCGCACGGTCTTCGTCTTCGCCAAGGATTTCACGGTGTTTGGCGGCTCGCTCTCCGAGGCCCATGCCCAGAAGATCATCAAGATCCAGGACATGGCGCTCAAGATGCGCGCCCCCATCGTGGGCCTGTTCGATGCGGGCGGCGCCCGCATCCAGGAGGGCGTGGCGGCTCTGGGCGGCTACGGAGAGGTGTTCAAACGCAACGTGATCGCCTCCGGGGTCATCCCGCAGATCTCGGTCATCATGGGCCCCTGCGCGGGCGGCGACGTCTATTCGCCCGCCATGACCGACTTCATCTTCATGGTGCGCGACCGCTCCTACATGTTCGTCACGGGGCCGGACGTAGTGAAGACCGTCACCAACGAGACCGTGACCTCCGAGGAGCTGGGCGGGGCCAAGATCCACACCACCAAGTCCTCGGTGGCGGACGGCGCCTACGACAACGACGTGGAGGCGCTGCTCCAGGTGCGCCGCCTCATCGATTTCCTGCCCGCCAACAACATGGACGGGGTGCCCGAGATTCCGAGCTTCGACGATCCGAACCGGGTCGACGAGAGCCTGGACACCCTGGTTCCGGACAATCCCAACAAGCCCTACGACATGAAGGAGCTGATCCTGAAGGTCGTGGACGAGGGCGACTTCTTCGAGATCCAGGAGGCCTTCGCCCGGAACATGATCACCGGCTTCGGCCGCATCGAGGGGCGCACGGTCGGCTTCGTGGCGAACCAGCCGATGGTGCTGGCAGGCGTGCTCGACTCGGACGCCTCCCGCAAGGCCGCCCGGTTCGTGCGCTTCTGCGACGCCTTCAATATCCCCATCGTCACCTTCGAGGACGTGCCCGGCTTCCTGCCCGGCACGGCGCAGGAATATGGCGGCCTCATCAAGCACGGCGCCAAGCTGCTCTTTGCCTATTCCGAGGCCACGGTGCCGCTCGTCACCGTGATCACCCGCAAGGCCTTCGGCGGCGCCTACGACGTGATGGCGTCCAAGCATATCGGCGGCGACGTGAACTATGCCTGGCCCACGGCTCAGATCGCCGTGATGGGCGCCAAGGGCGCGGTGGAGATCATCTTCCGCCAGGACCTCGGGGACGAGGAGAAGATCGCCGCCCGCACCAAGGAATACGAGGACCGCTTCATGTCGCCCTTCGTGGCGGCCGAGCGCGGCTACATCGACGAGGTGATCATGCCGCACTCCACGCGGCGCCGGATCGCCCGGGCGCTCGCGATGCTCAGGCACAAGGAAACCGAGCGGCCCTGGAAGAAGCACGACAACATTCCGCTGTGACGGCGCAAGGGAACGCACGGCCCCAAACCTGCGGGTCTCAGAAGCTGCAGTGCCTGCCACACCCGGCGAGAAGCCGGGTGTGAATGATCTGTCACACTTGTCTGTGCGGTGCGGATTTGGGATAGCCCCATAGGGGTCGAATCCGTCTCGGACAGTTGATGACGGTCGTTGGATCCTACTGCCATGCTCTGGCGT
The DNA here is from genome assembly GCF_020532555.1 of Microvirga lenta. GTDB lineage: Bacteria > Pseudomonadota > Alphaproteobacteria > Rhizobiales > Beijerinckiaceae > Microvirga > Microvirga lenta. Next base: position 31,274 of record NZ_JAJBBR010000006.1, read on the forward strand.
TCTCTCATCATCAAAAAACTGCGAGGTTCGGGAATGCACGCCCCAGTTGGCCGCAACCCTGCGATCGATTTCTGGCGTGGTCTCATCCTCGTCGTGATCTTCATCAATCACGTTCCAGGCAATCTCCTCGAGCACCTGACGCCGCGCAACTACGGCTTCTCCGATGCGGCCGAGGCTTTCGTCTTCATCTCAGGATTGTCCGTAGCCCTCGTGTACTATCCCAAGCTGCCCCAGGGCGACGTTTTCGGGGTGGTCCGGCGGTGTTTCCGGCGCTCGCTTCAACTGTATCGAATGCACTTGGTTCTGACCGGTGTCGCCGTGGCGCTGTTCTCCGTAGGCTACGTGGCCAGCGAGGATATCAGGCTGATCGAGGCTCATGGCCGTGGCACCGTGTTCGATGATACGGCCCGAGGCATCACCGGCGTTCTCCTGCTCGGGCACCAACTCGGATACTTCAATATCCTGCCTCTCTACATCATGCTGATGCTGTGGGCTCCGGTGGCCATGGTCCTGATGCGGATCCATGTCGCGCTGGCTGCAGCCGTGTCGATCGGCATCTACGTACTGGCTCGCATCGATGTCCTATCGCTTCCGAGTTGGCCCGAGCCTGGGAGGTGGTTCTTCAATCCGTTCGCATGGCAGCTTCTGTTCACGATAGGTATTGCCGCGGGCGCGTTCTTTGTTCGAACGGGGATGCCCTACCGACGGATCGCGTTCGCGGGAGCCGTCGTTTTTCTCGCTGCATCGTTCGTTGTCATGACCGATGCGCTTGGCTTTGCACCGAACCTGCTCTGGAGCACCTTCGTTAATTTTGATCTCGTCAAGAGCGATCTCGGCCTCAGCCGTCTCCTTCACTTCCTGGCGCTCGCCTATGTGGTGACGCAGCTTCGGTTGGGGCAGGCGTTGCAGGGAACCGCCCTTGGGGGCGAGATGAGGCGACTTGGGCGCAATGCCTTGCCGGTCTTCGCCGTCGGTTCCGCCCTCAGTGCCCTGGGGGAGGTGATCATGACGCTGGCGGCGGTGAAGTCATCCGCTAGTCCGCATATCGTTGGTATGGTATTCACTATCCTCGGTATTCTCGGACTCCTCCTACTGGCGCGATACCTGGAATGGAAAAAGCAAGGCTCGACCGCTCCCCGACAGGAGCGCGCCAGAGAACCTGGACTCGTCTCGGTATCGTCTGGGCGGTTCCCGCACTAGCTTCGGTACTTCTGGCCGCCTTGAGCGGCCCTGCGCTTGCAGAGGATGCCGCATGCCGCGCGTACCAGCCCATCTTCTCGGCTTCGGGGAGGCTGGAGCGCGTCACATCCAGGCTTATCCGGCGTGAGCCCGTGCGTGTTCTGGCCATCGGGTCCTCCTCCACGGAGGGAATAGGCGCATCCTCGCCGGCGTTTTCCTATCCGGTCCAGCTCCAGGCCGACCTTGCTCGCATGTGGAAAGGAGCGGTCACCGTCGAGAATGCCGGAAAAGGGGGAGAGACGATTTTCGAGACCGTCGGGCGCCTCGAGACCATCCTCAGGGCGGACCGGCCTGATCTTGTCATCTGGCAGGTGGGCACGAACGATGCGGTGAAGGGGGGCGACGAGGCCCGTTTTTCGGCCCTTCTGAGACAGGGGATCGACACCGCACAGGCTCTCGGCGTCGAGATGCTTCTCGTCGATCAGCAATATTACCCGACCATAAGAGATATCGGCCGTTATGAGCGGTTTGTGGACCTCGTCAACGCAATGGCTACCGTCGAACAGGTGCCGGTGTTTTCGCGCTACAGGCTCATGAAAGCATGGGGTGAGCGTTCGCCGGATACCCTGACCTCCATGTTGTCGAGCGACGGTTTCCACATGAGCGATCGCGGCTACGACTGCATGGCGCGGCTCATCGCCGACGGCGTTCAGCTCATGGCGGCAAAGAAAGACGCCGATCCGAACCCGACCGTCACCACGGCCGCGCGTCGCTGAGATCCGCCCGGTCATGATCCGGCACGCCCCGAATGACGGAAACCTCGTTGCGAAGCTGGGGCCGTCTCGGATAAGGCCGTCCTACGAAAATTTTCCAACGTGGGAATTCCCGCCCGGCCATCCCGGTTGAGGCCCCTGTCGAGTCACTCGCCATGAACATCTCCTCCAGCCGCTCCTGGGTCGCCCGCGCGATCCAGATCATCGAGGCCGATTTCAACCGGTCGTCGGACACGCATCTCCTGCAGGTTCCGCTTCCGGGCGCTCCGGGCGTCGCTCTCTACCTGAAGGACGAATCGACCCATCCCTCCGGCAGCCTCAAGCACAGGCTGGCGCGTTCGCTGTTCCTCTACGGACTGTGCAACGGCTGGATCGGCCCGGAGACGACCATCGTGGAGGCGTCGAGCGGGTCCACGGCGGTGTCGGAGGCTTATTTCGCCCAGATGCTGGGCCTGCGCTTCATCGCCGTCATGCCGCGCTCGACGTCCGCGGAGAAGATCGCCCAGATCGCCTTCTACGGGGGCGAGAGCCATTTCGTCGATTCCCCGGCCGAGATGTACACGGAGAGCGCCCGCCTCGCGGAGGAACTCGGCGGCCATTACATGGACCAGTTCACCTACGCGGAGCGGGCAACGGACTGGCGCGGCAACAACAACATCGCCGAATCCATCTTCAGTCAGATGGCGCAGGAGGAGCATCCGATTCCGGCGTGGATCGTCATCGGCGCCGGAACCGGCGGCACCTCGGCGACGCTCGGGCGGTATATCCGCTACCGCCGCCTGCCGACCCGGCTGTGCCTGGCCGACCCGGAGGCCTCGGTCTTCCACCGGCATCTCGCCGACCGGAGCATCTGTACCGTGGCCTGCACGCCCCCCGTCATCGAAGGCATCGGGCGTCCGCGCTGCGAGCCGTCCTTCGTGCCGGAGCTGATCGACTGCGCCCACGCGGTGCCGGACGCGGCGAGCCTCGCGGCGGCCCGCGTGCTGTCGCGCCGCATCGGCCGATCCTGCGGCGGGTCGACCGGAACGAACCTGTGGGCCGTGGCGCATATCGTCACCGAGATGGTCCGTAACGGCGAGGAAGGCTCGGTCGTGACGCTTCTGTGCGATTCCGGCGAGCGCTATCGCAGCACGCATTGGGACGATGCCTGGCTCGCGCAGCGCGGGATCGACACCGGTCCCGCCGAAGCCGCGATGGAGCGCTTCTTCGAGACCGGCGCGCTCGACGCCTAGAGTGTCTTCGTCTCCTCCTTCAGGGAGGCCATGTCGATCACGAAGCGGTATTTCACGTCGCTCCGGACCATCCGGTCCCAGGCCTCGTTGATCCGGTGGATCGGGATCATCTCGATATCGGAGACGATGCCGTGCTCGGCGCAGAAATCGAGCATTTCCTGCGTTTCCGCGATGCCGCCGATGAGGGAGCCTGCAAGACGGCGGCGTCTCATGATCAGGCTGAACACGTTGGGCGAGGGGTGAGGCTCGGCGGGCGCCCCCACGAGGGTCATGGTGCCGTCGCGGCGCAGCAGGGTCAGGAAGGCGTCCAGGTTGTGCGGGGCCGCCACCGTGTTCAGGATGAAATGGAAGCTCGAATCGTGCTTGGCCATGGCATCCGGATCGCGGGAGACGACCACCTCGTCCGCACCGAGGCGCAGGGCGTCCTCCGTCTTGCCGGGGGAGGTGGTGAACAGGACGACATGGGCCCCCATGGCATGGGCGAGCTTCACCCCCATATGGCCGAGGCCGCCAAGGCCGACGATGCCCACCTTCTGGCCCTTTCCGACGCCCCACTGCCGCAGGGGCGAATAGGTGGTGATGCCGGCGCACAGGAGCGGCGCAGCCGCGGCCGGGTCCAGGTTCTCCGGCATGCGCAGGACGAAATGCTCGTCGACCACGATGGTGGTCGAGTAGCCGCCATAGGTCACGCCGCCGGAGCGCTTGTCCGGGCTGTTATAGGTGCCCGTGAATTCGTGGACGCAATACTGCTCCAGTCCGTCGTCGCAGTTGATGCAGTGGCGGCAGGAATCGACCATGCAGCCGACGCCGGCAAGATCACCTTCCTTGAAGCGGGTGACGTCGGAGCCGACGCGGATCACCCGGCCGACGATTTCGTGGCCCGGGACCACCGGATACGCCGCTTCTCCCCACTCGTCGCGGGCGGTGTGAACGTCCGAATGGCACACGCCGCAATAGAGAATGTCGATCTGCACGTCACGCGGACCGGGCTCGCGCCGCTCGAACTGGAAGAGGTTGAGCGGGCTGGAGGCGGCTTTGGCGGCGTATCCGAAGGTTTTCATGCGGGGAGGATCCTTGGCGCGGATTGAATCGGGGATAGACGGTCTCGTCCGCCCGCGGTTCCAAGCGCCAAGGTCGGAAAACCCGGAAGCCTCGTTCGCCGCCGGCCCTCCCAGGACAGCACGCCTAAAGGTTCAGGAACCAGTTCTGCGTCAGCGACAGGTCCTGCTGGGAGAGGCCGTGCCCGGCCGGCAGGATGGTGTGCTTCACCTCGGCGCCCGCACCTTGCAGCTGCGCGGCCAGGCGCGATGAATTGTCTGCGGGGATGAGCGGATCCATCGCGCCGGAGAGCATCAGGACCTGCTTTCCCGTCAGATCCGTCCGGGGCGGATCGCTCAAGGGCACCATGGCGCGGAGCAGCACGGCGCCGGCCAGGGTTTCCGGGCGCAGCACCAGCATGGCGGCGGCGATGTTGGCGCCGTTCGAGAAGCCCAGGGCAATGGGGGCGGCAAGGCCATAGGCCTCCCGGGCCTCGGCGACGAAATCCGCGAGCTCGTTCGCCCGTGCCTTCACGTCCTCCTCGTCGAACACGCCCTCGGCAAGGCGGCGGAAGAAGCGGGGCATGCCGTTTTCCAGCACCTTTCCGCGGGGGGAGAGGAGGGCGGCGCCGGAGGCGACCATCCTTCCGACGGGGATGAGGTCGTTCTCGTCGCCGCCGGTGCCGTGCAAAAGCAGGAGCGGGGGCTGGTCCGGCGTTAACGCGGGCTCGTAGCGATGGGTGAACGAGAGCGGCCTCATGCCCGAAAATCCTTGTTTTTTAAGAGAATGAACACCTTACCGCTTCCTGAAGACGGGGTTTGGCACCTTGGATCGGTCCTGATGTGCCACATGGGGCGATGGCCGGAAACCGAAGTGACGCAAGGCTTTCCATGCGTCGGCGCAAAGCCCGGGGTGACGCGGCAAGATTCTCGCAACCAAAGAGTCTCAACAACGCTTAACCTCAACGCCGATTCAGAATTGCGAATTAACGGTTTGAGCCGTTCCCCCGTGCAAAAGTCATACCCGGACAAGAGATCAACCGGCACCCAACAAAAGCCGGGGGGAGTCAAACAGATGATCAAGAATAACCTTCGCGATTTCATCGAAACCGTCATCGACAACAAGTACATCTCCGCCGAGGACGTGAAGAAGCTTCAGCGGGACATTCTCGAGGACGGCATCATGACCCGGCTCGAGGCCGAGGCGCTGCTGGCCCTGGACCGCACCCTCGACACGCATGAAAGCTGGGGACCGGCGCTCACCGTCCTGGTCGTCGATTTCGTGGTCTGGTCCCTGCGGCCGACCGGGGTCGTCACCAACGACGACGCCATGTGGCTGACGACCGCGCTCGATGTGGGCGGACCCACGGAGACAGCCATGAACATCGTCTATGCCATCCTGGACGAGACGCAGAACGTGGACGTGGCCCTGCTCGACTTCATCATGCGCGGACGCCAGCACGCCCGGATGCACCGCCTGGCGGCCTGATCCGGAAAGATCCACCTTACGCTAAAAGCTGATCTGGCCCCGCTTCCCGAATGCGCCGATGTGCAGTAACGGGAGTGGGGCTAAATGTTTAGGCTTGCAGCGTTCGAGGGCTCATGTTCGACAAGATCCTGATTGCCAACCGGGGCGAGATCGCCTGCCGCGTCATCAAGACCGCCCGGCGCATGGGCATCAAGACGGTGGCCGTCTATTCCGATGCCGACCGCGACGCCCTCCATGTGGAGATGGCCGACGAGGCGGTGCATATCGGCCCTGCCGCCGCGGCCCAATCCTATCTTGTGATCGAGAAGATCATCGAGGCCTGCAGGCAGACCGGCGCCCAGGCCGTCCATCCCGGCTACGGCTTCCTGTCCGAGCGCGAGGCGTTCCCCAAGGCCCTGGCGGAGGCCGGCATCGTCTTCATCGGCCCCAATCCCGGCGCCATCGCCGCCATGGGCGACAAGATCGAGTCCAAGAAGGCGGCGGCTGCCGCGAAGGTTTCGACCGTTCCCGGCTTCCTCGGCGTCATCGAGGGCCCCGAGCAGGCGGTGAAGATCGCCGACGAGATCGGCTACCCGGTCATGATCAAGGCCTCCGCCGGCGGCGGCGGCAAGGGCATGCGCATCGCCTATTCCGCCGACGAGGTGGCGGAAGGCTTCGCCCGGGCCAAGTCCGAGGCCGCGTCCTCCTTCGGCGACGACCGGGTCTTCGTCGAGAAGTTCATCACCGATCCCCGCCACATCGAAATCCAGGTGCTCGGCGACAAGCACGGCAACGTCATCTATCTGGGTGAGCGCGAATGCTCGATCCAGCGCCGCAACCAGAAGGTCATCGAGGAAGCGCCGTCTCCGCTGCTGGACGAGGCCACCCGCCGCCTCATGGGCGAGCAGGCGGTGGCGCTCGCCAAGGCCGTCGGCTACGACTCGGCCGGCACCGTCGAGTTCGTGGCGGGACAGGACAAGTCCTTCTACTTCCTGGAAATGAACACCCGGCTGCAGGTGGAGCATCCGGTCACCGAGATGATCACCGGCATCGACCTCGTGGAGGAGATGATCCGGGTCGCAGCGGGCGAGAAGCTGCGGCTCTCCCAGGGCGACGTCAAGCTGAACGGCTGGTCGGTGGAAAGCCGCATCTACGCGGAAGACCCGGTCCGCAACTTCCTGCCCTCGACGGGCCGTCTCGTGACCTACCGCCCGCCGGAAGAGGGCGTGGAGAACGGCGTCACGGTCCGCAACGACACCGGCGTCTACGAGGGCGGCGAAATCTCGATCTATTACGATCCGATGATCGCCAAGCTCGTCACCCATGCCCCCACCCGGGAACAGGCCATCGAGGCGCAGGCCAAGGCGCTCGACGCCTTCGCCATCGACGGCATCCGTCACAACATCCCGTTCCTGTCCTCCCTGATGCAGCATCCGCGCTGGCAGTCGGGCAAGCTCTCCACCGGCTTCATCGCCGAGGAGTATCCTCAGGGGTTCAAGGTGCCCGCGCCCGAAGGGGAGGTGGCTCGCGCCATCGTCGCCGTCGGTGCGGCCATCGACCATCTGCTCAACGTGCGCAAACGCGAGATTTCCGGCCAGATGCGGCCGGTTTCCGCCGTCCGGTTCGACCGTGAGCGCGTGGTCATGCTCGGACGCGAGCCGCACGAGGTTCTGGTCGAGGATGTCGATGGCGGCATCGCCATCGTCATGAAGGGCGAGGCCTGGCCGGTCGTGTCGTCCTGGCGGCCCGGCGAAGCGGTCTGGACCGGAACCGTCGGCGGCCGGAGCATCGCCGTGCAGGTCCGGCCTATTCTCAACGGCATGATGCTGTCCCATGCGGGAACCTCGGCCGAGGTGCGCGTCTACACGAAGCGGGAGGCCGAGCTCGCGGCGCTCATGCCCGAGAAGCAGGAGGCGGACACGGGCAAGAAGCTGCTCTGCCCCATGCCGGGTCTGGTCAAGGCGATCAGCGTCAACCAGGGGCAAGAGGTGAAGGCCGGCGAGCCCCTGTGCATCGTCGAGGCGATGAAGATGGAAAACGTCCTGCGCGCCGAGCGCGACGGAACGATCTCCAAGATCCATGCGAAGGAAGGCGACAGCCTCGCGGTGGATGCGGTGATCATGGAATTCGCCTGAGAACCGTCGCTCGCGCCGCCATGCCCCTTTACTTCGCCTATGGGTCCAACATGGACCAAGCCGCCATGGCGCTGCGCTGCCCGGCCTCGAAGCCGGTCGGTTCGGCGCGCCTGATGCGCCACCGGTTCATCGTCTTCGAGGGTGGCTACGCCTCCGTGATCCGCGACCCGCAGCGCGCCGTCTGGGGGCTTCTTTGGGATCTCGCCCTGGCGGATGTGCCGGCGCTCGACCGATACGAGAGCCTGTCCACAGGGCTCTATTCCAAGACCATTCAGCCCGTGGTGACGGCTCAGGGGCCTCGGCGTGCCGTCGTCTATGTCGGGCGCAGCGGGAAGCCCGGAACGCCGAAACCCGGCTATATGGAGGGCGTGGTAGAGGCGGCGGTCCAGGCCGGCCTGCCCGCCGACTACATCCAGCACAACCTGCGCCTCTGGCTGCCCCGGATGCAGGATGCGGCGCCCCAGCCGGTTCAGAAGCCCGCTGTCCGTCCACGCTGGGCCGCCCCCTCCGGCACGCTGCGCAGGTCGCGCGAGGGCTGAAGGGCGAACCTTTGCCTTACGGGTGCGTTGAGTCGCCGGACCGTCGACCAGGATCATTCGAGGGGCAATGACTGCGAACCGCACTCTTCATGTCACCATACACGGACGCGTCCAGGGCGTCGGCTACCGCGCCTGGACCCATCACCAGGCCCAGCTTCACGGCCTGAAGGGCTGGGTCCGCAATCGGCGGGACGGATCGGTCGAGGCGGTCTTCTCGGGACCGGGCGATCTCGTCGATGTCGTGCTCAAGGCCTGCCGGCAGGGGCCGGGCGGCGCCGTCGTCGAGCGGGTCGATCAGGAGGAGATCGCGGAGGGACGGGAGGAGCTGTCCCCGTCGTTCGAGGTGCGCGCGACCCACTAGCCTTTCGGCGGCGTCTCCCTCTCCACCGGCCCGCCGGCTTCCCTCCAGGCGGTGAAGCCGCCCTCGATATGGGCGACCGGCTTCAGGCCCATCTCCTGGGCCGTCGCGGTCGAAAGGGCCGAGCGCCAGCCGGCGGCGCAGAAGAACACGAAGGTCTTGTCCTGGGCGAAAACCGGCTTGTGGTAGGGGCTCTCGGGGTCGATCCAGAACTCCAGCATCCCGCGCGGGCAATGGACGGCGCCGGGAATGCGGCCCTCCCGATCCAGCTCGCGCCGGTCGCGCAGATCGACGAAGACCGTGTCCTCCCGGCCGAGGAGGGGGATGGCTTCGGCGGCCGGGATTGTTTCGATCTTCGCGTTCGCCTCGGCGAGCATCGTCTTGAAGCCGCGGGTGATGGTTTGACTCATGAAGGCTGCTCCGCTTTGAGGCTTCCATCAAACTGGGCATGATGCCCGCGGAGTCAACCGGAGGCGAAAGTGCTGGGTTTCACGATCGGCGACTATGTGGCGCTGGCTTTCTTCATCCTCGCCTGGTTCGGCTATCACGCGGCCGTGGAGCTTTCCCCTGCGGGTCAGCGCAGCCTGAACAAGGTGATGAACCAATACCGCTACCGCTGGATGGAGCAGATGGTGGTGCGGGAGAACCGCATCGTCGACACCACCATCATGGCCTCCCTCATGAACGGTACGGCCTTCTTCGCCTCGACCTCGCTCATCGCCATCGGCGGCGTTCTGGCGCTCCTGCGCTCCGCCGATGCGGTGCTTCCCGTCTTCGCCGACCTGCCGTTCGGGCAGACCTCGCCGCTGATCTGGGAGCTCAAGGTGATCGGCCTCGCGGTGATCTTCGTCTACGCCTTCTTCAAGTTCGCCTGGTCGTACCGGCTGTTCAACTACATGGCGATTATCCTCGGCGCGGTGCCTGTCCTGCGGGCGGACAACCACGAGGAGGCGCTCGTGGCGGCGCGGCAGGCGGCGGAGATGAACGCCGTGGCCGGAAAACACTTCAACCGGGGGCAGCGGGCATTCTTCTTCTCGCTGGCCTATCTCGGGTGGTTCGTCGGCGCCTACCTTTTCATGGCGGCCACGGCGGGCGTGCTCTATGTGATGTGGAGACGCCAATTCATGTCCGACGCCCTGACGGCGGCCGTGGGAAGGAACGATGCCTAGGAACGCGACGCCGGACGATATCGAAGCAGCCATGCTCTCGCTCCTGAACGAGCGCGGCACGGGGAGGAATCTCGACCCGACCGAGGTCGCCCGCGCCGTGGGCGGCGACAAGCCGGACGAGTGGGGGCCTTTGATGCAGCCGGTCCGTCAGGTCGCCGTGCGCCTCATGAAGGAGGGCCGCATCGTCATCCTGCGCAAGGGACGCCCCGTCGATCCGGACGATTTCCGCGGGATCTACCGGCTGACGCTGCCCGTGGATTCAGGGGCCTGAGGCCCGGGGAAGAGCGCATCCATGCGTCCGGAGAGATAATAGGCGAGGAGGCCCGCCCATTCCTTCGCGCCGACATCGAACCGCCGCAGGCCGTCCGAGACGGTGGCGAAGCCGCGCACGTTCCTGAAGCTGCCGCCGACGCGATAATCGACCGGGTAGGGCACCACCGGAAAGCCTGCCTTCTCGAAGACGCCGACCGCGCGCGGCATGTGCCAGGCGGAGGTCACGAGCAGCCAGCGCTCGCCTTCCTTGGGCTGGGCGATCGGGACCGACAGCACCGCGTTCTCGTAGGTCGTCCGCGAACGGTCCTCGATGAGGATGCGGGCGGGATCGATGCCGATGGTCTTCATGAAGGCGGCCGTGACAGGGGCTTCCGCGGTCCCGTCGCCAAAGACCGTTCCGCCGCCGCCGACGATGAGAATGCGGGCGTCAGGATAGCGATGGGACAGCTGGATCGCGTCGAGGACCCGCTCCGCCGCCTCGTTGACGACAAGCGCGTTCCTGTTGACCGAATCCTGCGCATCCACCGATCCGCCGAGCAGGATGATCCCGTCGATGGGACGGTTGTCGTCGCGGAACACCGGAAACCGGCCCTCCAAGGGGACGAAGAGATAGTTGGCGAGCGGCAGGAGGCTGAAGGCGATCGTCGCGAGGGTGAATGTCAGCGCGATGAAGATGCCGGTCTGCCGCAGGCGCCTGGTCAGGGCGAGGAGGAGCCCGATCACGACCAGGCTCAGAAGCAGGTTCGACGGCGTGGCGAAAAACCAGGCGATTTTCGAAACGTAGTAGAACACCTGCTGTCGCTCCTCCTATGCCTTACGCGTTGCCGGTTTCGGCCTCGTAGCGGGCCTTGTTCTCGGCATTCGGCGGATAGAGGCCGGGCAGGGGAACGCCCTTCTCGACCTCGCGCATGATCCACATTTCGAGCCGCTCCTGCTCAACGGCCGCCTTTGCGACGTCCTCGACCATGGCGGCCGGGATGACCACGACGCCGTCCTGGTCGGCGACGATCACGTCATCCGGGAACACGGCGACGCCGCCGCAGCCGATGGGCTCCTGCCAGCCGACGAAGGTCAGGCCCGCCACCGAAGGCGGCGCGGCCGCGCCCGAGCACCAGACCGGCAGGCCGGTTCCCTGGACGCCCACGGCATCGCGCACCACGCCGTCGGTCACGAGAGCGGTGACGCCGCGCTTGTGCATGCGCGCGGTGAGGATGTCGCCGAAGATGCCCGCATCCTTCACACCCATGGAATCCACCACGGCGATGCAGCCTTCCGGCATGTCCTCGATGGCTGCGCGGGTGGAGCGGGGAGACGACCACGATTCCGGCGTCGCCAGATCCTCGCGGGCGGGCACGAAACGCAGGGTGAAGGCGCGGCCCACGAGCCGCTCGCCCGCATTGAAGGCCGGCATCGGCCCCTGCATCCAGCAGCGCCGGATCCCCTTCTTCAGGAGAACGGTGGTGATCGTGGCGGTGGAGGCGGCGCGCAGGGCGTCGGCGATGGCTTTGTCGAGCATGATGTTATAAGGTCCGGGTCCGGGAAAGAATCGCAAGTGTTTTATAGACCTTTTCCAGAGCCGCGCAGCCCTGCCATCATGTCACCAGGGAATGAGGGGCAGACGAGGTTTCATGGCACGTCTCGCCGCCGGTTGCGTGGAACGTGGCCTTTCATTGTTCTCATGTCCCTGTGTCTGGCCGCCTGCGGCATCGCGGAGGCGGAGAGGCGGCCTGCTCCCGAGGCGGCGCGCGATGCCGCGCAGGGAGCCGTCGCGGACATTCTGAACGCCCTGGCCGGTTCGGACTTCCGAAGCCTGGCATCCCATCTCGGGGAGGAGGGGCTTGTGGTGAGCCCCTACGTCATGCTGGATGCCGGCGATGTCCGGTTGTCCCGTGCCGAGGTCGAGCGCTGCGGCGAGGATCCGCGCGTCCGGCTCTGGGGGTACAGGGACGGCAGCGGCGATCCCATCGAGATGACATGCCGCCGCTATTTTTCGGAATTCGTCTGGGATGCGGATTACCGGCGGGCCGACGAGGTTCTCTACGACGAGCCGCGCCAGCGGGGGCTGGAGCCCAACAACAATCACGAGTTCGCACCGCAGGGGACCGTCGTCGAGCTGCATATCCGCGAAACCCCGGAAGGGGTGCAGCCCTACAAATCCTGGCGTAGCCTGCGCCTCGTGTTCCGCCGTGGCGACCAGGGGCTTTCCCTGATCGCCATCACGCGGGATATCCGTACGATCTGATCGTGCTCTACGCCGTCTTCTCGAACAGCTCGCGCCCGATCAGCATGCGGCGGATCTCGCTCGTGCCGGCGCCGATCTCGTAGAGCTTCGCGTCGCGCAGGAGGCGGCCCGTCGGATAGTCGTTGATGTAGCCGTTGCCGCCCAGGAGCTGGATGGCGTCGAGGGCGCATTGCGTGGCTCTTTCCGCTGCGTAGAGAATCGCACCCGCCGCGTCCTCGCGGGTGGTCTCGCCCCGGTCGCAGGCCTTGGCGACGGCGTAGACATAGGCCTTGGCGGCGTTCATGGTCACGTACATGTCCGCGACCTTGCCCTGCACCATCTGGAAGGTGCCGATGGGCTGGCCGAACTGCTTGCGTTCGTGGATATAGGGCAGGACCACGTCCATGCAGGCCTGCATGATGCCGAGCGGCCCGGCCGCCAGGACGGCGCGCTCGTAGTCGAGCCCCGACATGAGCACGTTCACGCCCCTGCCGACCTGCCCCAGCACGTTCTCCTCGGGCACCTCGCATTCCTCGAACACGAGTTCGCAGGTGTCGGAGCCGCGCATGCCGATCTTGTCGAGCTTCTGGTGGGTCGAGAAGCCCTTGAAGCCCTTTTCGATGATGAAGGCGGTCATGCCGCGCGGGCCCGCATCCGGATCGGTCTTGGCATAGACCACCAGCGTGTCCGCCGTGGGGCCGTTCGTGATCCACATCTTGTTGCCGGTGATGAAGTAGCGGTCGCCCCGCTTCTCCGCCCGGGTGCGCATCGAGACCACGTCGGAGCCGGATCCCGGCTCGGACATGGCGAGCGCGCCCAGATGCTCGCCCGCGATCAGCTTGGGAAGGTAGCGGCGCTTCTGCTCTTCGTTGCCGTTGCGGCGGATCTGGTTGATGCAGAGGTTGGAATGGGCGCCGTAGGACAGGCCGACCGAGGCCGAGGCGCGGGAGATTTCCTCCATGGCGATCACGTGCTCGAGGTAGCCGAGGCCGATGCCGCCGTATTCCTCCTCCACGGTGATGCCATGCAGGCCGAGTTCGCCCATTTGGGGCCAGAGATCGCGCGGAAACTCGTTGGTGCGGTCGATCTCTTCCGCGCGAGGCGCGATCTTGTCCTGCGCGAAGTCGCGCACCGTCTCGCGGATGGCGTCCGCCGTCTCGCCGAGATCGAAGTTGAAGTCCTTGGAAGCGTTGGGAATCACTGCGTTTCACTCCTGGTCCCGCTTCCCGGCGGCGCCGGCAGGCGCCGCCCAGGCGGGGTGGTTGCGGAGAGATATAGCAGTCTTTGCCGGGAAGTCAGGCTATTCGTCGATGCTCGCAGTCTGCACCACGCTGTCCACATCCCGGCACACGCCGAGAGGCTTCAGCTTGTGGTGATCGCGCGGGTCGCACTTGCTCTGCACGAACATGCGCCACTGGTTCTCCGTGCCGTAGAAGGCGTTGCGGTCGATGTCGCCGCTCACGCCCGGCACGCGGCCCGTGGTCGTGAACTGCCAGAAGGTCCAGCGGCGGTTGTTGTAGCGGTGATGCGGCTCGGCGGCGGTGCTGCGGATCCAGTAGGGATGCTCGTTGAACTCGCCTTCCAGGATTTCCTGATGGAAGGTGATGTCGGTGTAGATGATCGGCCGCTTGCCGGTATGAGCCTCCATCTCGCGCAGCAAGTGGTCGATCATGGCGAGGGCCTGCTGGCGCGGCACCTTCTTCGGGCAGTTCACCGATTCCCCGTTCCACTCCACGTCGAGAACCGGGGGGAGGGCGTCCGGATCCTGGGGGACGTTCTTCTTGAACCAGGCGGCCTGCTCATGGGCCGGGCGGCACCAGTAGACGAAATGATATGCGCCGCGCGGGATGCCGGCGTTCTTGGCGGCCCACCAGTTCTCAAGGAAGCGGCTGTCGACATGGTCCCCGCCCTCGGTCGCCTTGATGAAGGCGAATTGCGTGCCGGCCTTGCGCAGGGCCGCCCAATCGACCTTGCCCTGCCACTTGGAGATGTCCACGCCGTGGATCGGCAGCCTGTGCGCCTTCGCGACCCCTTCGTGGGGCTTGGCGTCGCTCTTCATCGGGTAACGGCTCGACGAAGAGGGCGCGATGGCGCAGGAGGCCAGGCCGAGCGCCATGGCCGCGACGGCGCCGAACCTGGCGACCCGGACGAACGTCATCAGACCGGATGTCTTCGACGCAGTTTTCTTGGAGCGGCTGGAAGGACGGCGACGTGTCTTCATCGGCTCAACTGTCTTACGCATGACCTAATCAGGTCACGAAATGGCCCGAAGCCCGTTAACAGGTCATTACGAAAACGGAGCCGAAACAAGTTTTACAGGGCAAACCAAGCCGTCGCTATGCCTAAAAAGGCGAAGAAGCCGACGATGTCCGTAATGCTGGTGACGAAGGGACCCGAGGAGACGGCCGGGTCGACGCCGAGACGGTTCAGCGTCAACGGAACGAAGATGCCTCCGAGGGCCGCGAAGAGCAGCACCGTGACGAGGGCCAGGCCGATCACGAGGCCCAGATCGAAGGACTGAAACCAGAAGCCCGCCAGAACTCCGAGAATGATTGCGAACAGCAGGCCGTTGAGCAGCCCCACCGTCGCCTCGCGGCGGATGATGCGCCAGGCGTTGGTGCGTCCGAGCTCGCGGGTCGCCAGGGCCCGCACCGCCACCGTCATCGTCTGCGTTCCGGCGTTTCCGCCCATGGAAGCCACGATCGGCATGAGGATCGCGAGCGCCACCATGCGCTCCAGGGATTCCTCGAAGAAGCCGATGACGTTCGCGGCCACGAGCGCCGTGCACATGTTGACGAAAAGCCAGGGAAAGCGGCTGCGCTGGATGTAGAAGACCGTGTCCGAGAGCTCCTCGTCCGGCTTGACGCCGCCGAGCTGCTTGATGTCGGCGTCGGCCTCCTCCTCCAGAACGTCGACGATATCGTCGACCATCATCACGCCCACGAGGCGGCCGGCCTCGTCCACGACGGCGGCGGAGACCAGGTTGTAGCGCTCGAACAGGCGTGCGACCTCCTCCTGGTGCTGGGTCGCCTCCACCCGGTCGGGCTCGTCGTCCATGATGTCCTGGATCGTGACCGGGCGCTTGGAGCGCAGCAGCCGGTCGAGCGCCACCGCGCCGAGCAGGTGGCCCGCCGGATCGATCACGAAGATCTCGTAGAAGGTCTCGGGCAGGTCGGCCGTATCGCGCATGAAGTCGATCGTCTGGCCCACGGTCCAGAAGGGCGGGACGGCGATGAGCTCCGTCTGCATCCGCCGGCCGGCGCTTTCCTCGGGATAGTCGAGGGAGCGCTGAAGCGCGATGCGCTCCATGGGCGGGAGCTGGTCGAGAACCTCCGCCTTGTCCTCCTCGGCCAGGCTCTCGAGAATCGTGACGGCATCGTCGGAATCGAGGTCGCGCACGCCTTCGGCGAGGGTGGCCGTGTTGAGCTCTTCGAGAATCTCCTCGCGGATCGCCTCGTCGACTTCGGTGAGGGCGGCGAAGTCGAACGCCGAGCCGAGAAGCTCGATCAGGCGCGGCCGCAGGTCGGGCTCGAGCGCTTCGATCAGGTCGCCGAGGTCGGATTCGTGGAAGTCTTCCACCAGCGCCTGGAGACGCTCGGTATCCGACGCGGAAATGGCCTCCGCCACCAGGTCGACGAAGTCGCGGTTGATGTAGCCTTCCTCGTCGCGGAACGGCACAGGTTCGGCCACCACGCCATCGGGCGTGTGGAGCGCCGCTTTGTCCTCAGCGTCCAGCATGGGGCCTATCCTTCTTGGTGATTCACGAGCCTTTTAGGCGCGGGGGCGAGCCCAGACAATGCGCTAAAAGGCCTGATCGAAGAATCGCTTGGTGGTGACTTCTCAGGGCCCGATTCAGGCGCTTGAGAAAGAGGTTCAATTTAGGTGGAGCGTCCTGCCCGGGCAGGCAAGAAAAAAGGCCCCGCAAGCGGGACCTTTTTTAGTGTGCCCAGAGGGCTTCCTGAAGGTTTGGTGCGGTCGAGAGGACTCGAACCTCCACGGGTCTCCCCGCTACCACCTCAAGGTAGTGCGTCTACCAATTCCGCCACGACCGCGAAACCTCCAAGGCCAGGGTTGTTTCCCCTGGCGAGGCGGTGGCTATACAAGATCGATTGGGGCACTGCAAGCCCGTTCGTGAAGACTTTTTCCGCAATCGCAAAAGTCGCGCCCGATCCCTACATTGTAACGGGTTTCCGCAAGGGCCGGACGGTTGACCGGAAAGCCTGGCGGGACCAATAGGTTTCCTCGATTTTCGAGAGGTGGAGCGGTGCCGGGTCTGCGTGATCACTTGGCCGATGCGTTTTTTGCCGAAGACGGCTCGGAGCCCGTGGAATGGCTCGTCGCGGACGGCCTCACGGATTACGAGCAGGCCGTGGCCTTCATGGAGGAGCGTGCCGCCGCCATTGCGGACGGGCGTGCGCCGGAGCTCGTCTGGCTGGTGGAGCATCCGCCCCTCTACACGGCCGGAACCTCGGCCCAGGAAACGGACCTCGTGGAGCCGAACCGCTTCCCGGTCCACCGGACGGGGCGGGGAGGGCAGTACACCTATCACGGCCCCGGCCAGCGGGTGGCCTATGTGATGCTGGACCTGAAGCGCCGGGAGCCCGACCTGCGCCGCTACGTGGCGGCTCTGGAGGCATGGCTCATCGCCACCCTGGGCGAATTCAACATCCGCGGCGAGCGGCGGGAGGACCGGGTCGGGGTATGGGTGAGGCGTCCCGACAAGGGAGAGGCCACCGAGGACAAGATCGCCGCCATCGGCATCCGCGTCAGACGCTGGGTCAGCTTCCACGGCATCAGCCTGAACGTGGAACCGGACCTGACCCATTTTTCGGGCATCGTGCCCTGCGGGGTCACCCAGCACGGGGTGACGAGCCTGGTGGACCTCGGGATACCCGTGACCATGCCGGAGGTCGATGCGGCGATGCGGCGGTCCTTCGAGGACATCTTCGGGCCGACGAAGCGGGAGGCATAGGCGTTGCTTCCGGGCAACTGACGCAGGTTTTCCTCATCCTTCGTCGGAAGACTTCTCCTCAACGGCGCTTCATGCTCTAAGCTTGTCCGGAAAAGCTGACCATCGGCGGACCAAAATATGCAACGCGCACTTCTTGCCTCTCTCGTCGGCCTTGCTGCTTCGGCATGCGCCTATATCCCCCAGCCCCGGGAGCAGATCCGCATCGTCGATTCTCCTGCGGACGTTCGGGTTTGTACCCGCCTCGGCGAGGTGAGCCCCGTGGTGCCGACCGTTCCAGGCTTCGAATCCGCGACGGATGCCATGCTCGATGCGACCATCGCCCTGGGGGGCACCCACCTCTATCTGCAGAAGGTCTCGACCGACTGGCTGCTGGTCAAGGGCATCGCCTACCGCTGCGGACCGGGCGTGCGCCGCGAGGTGGTCATCCGCGCCAAGGGCTGATCCCCGCGCGGAGGGCCCGAGGGGCCTCTTGAACTCGAGCCGCCGACCTGTGACCTTCCGATCCGGCCTCCCTCGCGGGGGCCTCAGCCCATTGCAGGGAGCCTGAAGCCGTGCCCGTCATTGCCTCAACCGCCGATCTCGCGTCGGACGCCGCGCGCGCGAACCGCTCGGCCTGGGCCGACCTGGCCCACGATCTCCGGGCGAAGCGCGCTGCGGTGGCCGAGGGCGGCCCGGCCAAGGCGCGCGAGCGCCATCTCGCCCGCGGCAAGCTCCTGCCCCGCGAACGCGTGACGCGCCTGCTCGATCCGGGCTCTCCCTTCCTGGAACTCGGCTCGCTGGCCGCTTACGGCATGTACGAGGATGCGATCCACGGGGCCGGGATCATCACCGGCATCGGCCGGGTCGAAGGCCGGGAGGTCATGATCGTCTGCAACGATTCGACGATCAAGGGCGGCACCTACTACCCGATGACGGTGAAGAAGCACCTGCGCGCCCAGGAAGTGGCCCGCGAGAACCGCCTGCCCTGCATCTACCTCGTCGATTCCGGCGGCGCGAACCTGCCCCATCAGACCGAGGTCTTTCCGGACCGGGAGCATTTCGGGCGGATTTTCTACAACCAGGCGACCCTCTCCTCGATGGGCATTCCGCAGATCGCCTGCGTCATGGGCTCCTGCACGGCGGGCGGCGCCTATGTCCCGGCCATGTCGGACGAGACCGTCATCGTGCGGCGCCAGGGCACCATCTTCCTCGGCGGACCGCCTCTGGTGAAGGCCGCCACCGGCGAGGTCGTCTCCGCCGAGGATCTGGGCGGGGCGGACGTCCATGCCCGCCAGTCCGGCGTGGCGGATCACTACGCCACGGACGACGTCCACGCGCTCGCCATCGTCCGCCGCATCGTCGGCACGCTCAACACGCGCAAGAACGTGAACATCGATCTTTCCGACCCGGTGGAGCCGAAATACGCCATCGAGGACCTGGACGCGATCGTGCCCACGGACCTCAAGAAGCAGTACGACATCCGCGAGGTGATTGCCCGGCTCGTGGACGGGTCGGAGTTCGACGAGTTCAAGCGCCTCTACGGCACGACCCTCGTGACCGGTTTCGCGCGGCTCTGGGGCATGCCGGTGGGCATCATCGCCAATAACGGCATCCTGTTTTCCGAGAGCGCGCTCAAGGGAGCGCACTTCATCGAGCTGTGCTGCCAAAGGCGCATCCCGCTCCTGTTCCTGCAGAACATTTCCGGCTTCATGGTGGGCCGCCAATACGAGGCCGGCGGTATCGCCAAGGACGGAGCCAAGCTCGTGACGGCGGTGGCCTGCGCCCAGGTGCCGAAGATCACGCTGCTCGTCGGCGGCTCCTTCGGCGCCGGCAATTACGGCATGTGCGGACGCGCCTATTCCCCGCGCTTCCTCTTCACCTGGCCGAATTCCCGCATTTCCGTCATGGGCGGCGAGCAGGCCGCCAGCGTGCTGGCGACCGTGCGGCGGGACAACATCGAAGCCGAAGGCCGGTCCTGGAGCGTCGAGGAGGAGGAGACCTTCAAGGCTCCGATCCGCGACCGTTACGAGGAAGAGGGCAATCCGTATTATGCCACTGCCCGGCTCTGGGACGACGGGGTGATCCTGCCCTCCGAGACACGGCGGGTGCTGGCGCTGGCCTTCTCGGCGGCCCTCAACGCACCCGTGCCGGAGACGAAGTTCGGCGTGTTCAGGATGTGATCCGGGCCCGGGCCCTTGCCGTCGGCTCTCCCGGAGCCAGCTACCTTCCGAGAGGCCTTTTCGGGTACGGCGATGGTTTCAGCGGAGAATTGCCGCCTGCGGTATGCGGAGCAGATCGTCGGAATCGTCGGAGTGGACGATCCGCGAATCAGGCGCGCTTTCGCCTCCGTTCCCCGTGAGGATTTCCTGCCTCCGCCTCCCTGGACCGTCATCAGCCAGGGAGTGGCGACCCAGACCGGCAATATCGCCGACATCTACGACAACGTTCTCGTGGCCATCGACCGGGCGCGGGGCATCAATAACGGCGAGCCGGCGCTGCACGCGGCCTGGATCGGAGCCGTCAGCCCCCAGCCGGGCGAAACCCTGATCCATGTAGGCGCGGGCACCGGGTATTACACGGCGCTTCTGGCCCACCTCGTCGAGCTGGGCGGGCGCGTGGAGGCTTATGAGTACGAGTCGGACCTGGCGGCCTGGGCCTGCGACAATCTGAGGGACTACCCCCAGGTAACCGTCCATGCCGCCTCCGCCTTCGGGCGCCCTCTTCCGGGTGCCGACGTCATCTATGTGAATGCCGGCGTGACCGCCCCCGATGCAGGCTGGCTGCAGGCGCTCCTGCGGGGCGGACGGCTGATCTTTCCCTGGCAGCCGCACCAGGGCTGGGGGACGACCATGCTCGTCACCCGGACGGGCAGGGGATACAGGGCCAAGCAATTGATGAATGTAGGGTTCATTTCCTGCAGCGGCGAGACCACGAGGGGCCCCGGCGGGCCCCGGCCCTCGGAGGCCGATATCGCCGCCACGAGGTCCGTTTGGCCTGTATCGGAGCGCGAACCGGACTGGACCGCGACCGCCGTGTACGATGCCGTCTGGTTCTCGGCCGATTCCGTCGAATAAGGGGTAGATAGTCCCCTCAAAAGATTGTTGCCCTAACGCAACACCTTCAAACCTTCCTGATGCTGCCGTTCTTGGCCCAAGCTCCGCCGCGATGCCGCCATAAACCGCGCGCACCTGAAGATCATCGATAAAGTGCTTCTGAACCAACGCTTTATGACGAACGCACCAGGAATGGGATCTCCGGCATCGCCGAGGGGTCCTCCTTTCGGGGTCGTTGCATCGGCGGCGTAGCACATGGCAGATCACGAAGGTTCCGTAACCAGTCGGAATTAGGCTGAGAAGCCAAATGGGGAAGAGTGACGTCCATGGATGCGCGCCAGATCGACAAATCGAAATTGCCGAGCCGTCACGTGACGGTCGGGCCGGCGCGCGCGCCCCATCGCTCGTATCTCTACGCCATGGGCCTCACCAGCGAGCAGATCGCGCAGCCCCTGGTCGGCGTCGCCACCTGCTGGAACGAGGCCGCTCCCTGCAACATCTCCCTCATGCGTCAGGCCCAGGCGGTGAAGAAGGGCGTCGCCGCCGCCCGGGGCACGCCGCGCGAGTTCTGCACCATCACCGTCACCGACGGCATCGCCATGGGCCACCAGGGCATGAAGTCCTCGCTCCCGTCCCGCGAGGTGATCGCGGATTCGGTCGAGCTGACCATGCGCGGCCACTCCTACGACGCGCTCGTCGGCATGGCGGGCTGCGACAAGTCCCTGCCCGGCATGATGATGGCCATGGTGCGCCTCAACGTGCCTTCCATCTTCATCTATGGCGGTTCGATCCTGCCCGGTAATTTCCGGGGACGGGCCGTCACGGTCCAGGACATCTTCGAGGCCGTCGGCAAGCATTCCGTCGGCGAGATGTCGGACGAGGACCTGACCGAGCTCGAACAGGTGGCCTGCCCGTCGGCTGGCGCCTGCGGCGCCCAGTTCACCGCCAACACCATGGCGACGGTCTCCGAGGCCATCGGGCTCGCGCTTCCGTATTCGGCCGGCGCCCCGGCGCCCTATGAGATCCGCGACCGGTTCTGCGCCGCTGCCGGCGAGATGATCATGGAGCTGATCGCCAGGAACATCCGTCCGCGCGATATCGTGACCCGCAAGGCGCTCGAGAACGCCGCGACGGTGGTGGCCGCCTCCGGCGGCTCGACCAACGCGGCCCTCCATCTGCCGGCCATCGCCCACGAGGCTGGGATCAAGTTCGACCTTTTCGACGTGGCCGACATCTTCAAGCGCACGCCCTACATCGCGGACCTCAAGCCCGGCGGCCGGTACGTGGCGAAGGACATGTTCGAGGTCGGCGGCATCCCGCTCCTCATGAAGACCCTTCTCGACCACGGCTACATGCACGGCGACTGCATGACCGTGACCGGCCGCACCATGGCGGAGAATCTCGCCTCGGTGCAGTGGAACGACCATCAGGACGTCGTGTATCCGGCCGACAGGCCGATCACCCCGACGGGCGGCGTCGTGGGCCTCAAGGGCAACCTCGCTCCCGAGGGCGCCATCGTGAAGGTGGCGGGCATGCCGACCGAGAAGCAGACCTTCCGCGGCCCGGCCCGGGTCTTCGACGGCGAGGAGGCCTGCTTCGACGCCGTGACCCATCGCCGGTACAACGAGGGCGAGGTGCTCGTGATCCGCTACGAGGGGCCGCGCGGTGGCCCCGGCATGCGCGAGATGCTCTCCACCACGGCGGCCCTCTACGGCCAGGGAATGGGCGACAAGGTGGCGCTCATCACGGACGGCCGCTTCTCGGGCGCGACCCGCGGCTTCTGCATCGGCCATGTGGGGCCGGAGGCGGCGGTCGGAGGCCCCATCGGCCTCATCAGGGACGGCGACATCATCGTTCTCGATGCCATCAAGGGCACCATCGACGTGGAGCTCTCGGAGGAGGAGCTGGCGCGCCGCCGCGCCGAGTGGAAACCCCGCGAGACCTTGTCGACCTCGGGCTATCTCTGGAAATATGCGCAAACAGTGGGTCCTGCGCGGGATGGGGCGGTCACTCATCCCGGCGGAGCCGCAGAAAAAGAAACCTATGCGGACGTCTAGCCTTATCGCCATCTCCTTCGGTGTCGGCCTCCTGGGAACGGGGGCCGCCCATGCGCTCGACGCCGCACCGCGTCCGCAGCCGCTTGCGCCGACGCTCACCCCGGCACTTCCCACGCTCAGCCCGAAGATCACGCCCGCCGTCAAGTACAGCTCGGCGCGCGAGGCCCTGCGCAACGGCATGCGCGACTACAATGCGGGCGACAAGGTCGGGGCCGCCCAGGCCCTCGAATACGCGGCGGGGCAGGGGCATACTCTCGCCCTGTGGAAGCTCGGCCGCATGTATGCCGACGGCGACGGGGTCGAGCACGACGACCTGAAGGCCTTCGAGTATTTCTCCAAGCTCGCGGACCAGAATGCGGACGAGAGCCCCGATTCACCCAATGCGGCCGTCGTCTCCAGCGCTTTCGTGGCGCTCGGCGGCTACTTTCTGGACGGGATCAAGGGCACCTATGTGAGCGCCAATCCCCGGCGCGCCGTCGAGATGTTCAGCTACGCGGCGTCGTATTTCAGCGACCCCAACGCGCAGTACAACCTCGCTCGCCTCTATCTCGAGGGAACCGGCGTCGCGAAGGACGCGCGCCGCGCGGCCCGCTGGTTCAATTTGGCGGCCGAGAAGGGCCACCCGGCCTCTCAGGCCCTCCTCGGGCACCTGCTCATCAACGGACAGGGCGTTCCGCGCCAGACGGCCAAGGGCCTGATGTGGCTGACCCTCGCCCGCGAAGGCAGCTCCGGCTCCGCCAAGGATCGTTGGATCGACAAGCTCTACGAGGAAGCCTTCGCCGATTCGGCCGAAAGCGACCGCAAGCTCGCCCTGGCGCTTCTGGAGCAGTATATCCAGTCCCGCCGATAGATCGGCCGGGCGGGCAATGTGTTCCGCCTACTCGACGTCGAGATCGACCATCACGGGGACGTGGTCCGAGGGCTTGTCCCAGCCCCGGACCTCCTTGCGGATCGAGGCCGTCTTGAGCCGATCCTGCGCGTGCGACGAGAGCAGGAGGTGGTCGATGCGGATGCCGTGGTTCCGCTGGAAGGCGCCGGCCTGATAATCCCAGAACGAATAGAGTCCGGGCTGATCGCTGCAGGAGCGGACCGCGTCACCGAAACCCAGATTCAGGAGCGCGCGGAACCTGGCCCGGCTCTCGGGCTGGAACAGGGCGTCGTTCTTCCAGGCGGCAGGATCGGCAGCATCCTCCGGCTCCGGGATCACGTTGTAGTCGCCGCACAGGACGAGCGGCTCCTCCAGGGCCAGGAGCTTGCGCGCATGGGCCGTCAGCCGGTCCATCCAGGCCAGCTTGTAGTCGAATTTCGGCGTTCCGATGGGGTTGCCGTTCGGCAGATAGATCGAGGCGACCCGCACGACTCCCTGCGATGTGGAGACGACGCCTTCGAGATAGCGCGCCTGTTCGTCGCTCTCGTCGCCCGGCAGCCCCCGGCGCACGTCTTCGAGCGGGCGCTTGGAGAGGATCGCAACGCCGTTATATGCCTTCTGGCCATGGATGGCGACATTGTAGCCGAGGGCCTCGATCTCGGCCCGCGGGAACGCCTCGTCCACGCATTTGAGCTCCTGCAGGCAGACGATGTCGGGCTCCGCGCTCTTCACGAAGGTGACGAGGTGGTCCAACCTCTGCTTGATGGAGTTCACGTTCCAGGTGGCTATTCTCATCGTTCGACCTTCTTACTGCCGTACGCCTTCATCGGACGTCGCGGCTCGTCTGGCAAGGTCGAGGATGCAGATGGAGCCCGCGCTAGGCGGGTTCGAACTGAACTGCTTTTGTGGCTGAAGCTTCGTCGAGAGCGTCGATATCCGACCTCTCGAGGGTGAGCTTGGTTGCCGCGATCAGATCATGGACTTGCTCGACCGTCGTTGCGCTTGCAATGGGTGATGTCAGGCCCGGACGGGCCAGGAGCCAAGCCAAGGCGATCTGGGCTTGCCCCGTCTTGTGTTTCCGCGCGATGCGGTCGAGCGTCTTCAGGATGCGCAGCCCCCGATCGTTCAGGTATTTCCCCATTCCGTGACCGCGCGGGCTCTTCCCGAAATCGTGTTCCGAACGGTACTTTCCGGTCAGGAAGCGGCTCGCGAGGGAAGAGTAGGAAATCACCCCGAGTCCACTGCTGCGGCAGACCTGTTGTGCGCTGCTTTCGAAGTTCTCGCGATCGTAGAGATTGTATTCAGGCTGGAGGGACTCGTATCGGGGCAGTCCGGTTCTGGCGCTGACCGCGAGAGCCTCCCTCAACCTCTCGGCGCTGTAATTCGATGCGCCGATGGTCCGCACTTTCCCTTCCCGGATCAAATCGCCATAGGCTTCGAGCGTCTCTTCGAGGGCCGTGGCCTTGTCGTCGATGTGGGATTGATAAAGATCGATGTAGTCGGTCCGGAGGCGCTTCAGGGATGCCTCCACGGCCTTCCTGATATAGGCCTTCGAGAGGCCTTTGCGGTCGGGGGACAATTCCACCCCGACCTTGCTGGCGATGATGACCTTTTCGCGGTTCCCGCGCGCCTTCATCCAGTTGCCAATGATGGTTTCCGATTCACCGCCCTGGTTGCCGGGAACCCAGATGGAATACATGTCGGCCGTGTCGATGAAGTTGAGACCAGCCGCGAAGGCCGCGTCCAGCAATCTGAAAGAGGTGGGCTCATCCACCGTCCAGCCGAAGACGTTGCCACCGAAACAGAGGATCGGAACCTCAATGCCGGACCGGCCGAGTTGACGCTTCTCCATGGCAGCCCTCCCATACCCATACTGTCTTTCTTCTCACACGGGACCTCCCCGTATGTGAAACAGTATTTCAAGATATCCTGCTGCCAAGCATCGCACGGTTCAAGTTAGCCGTTGGAATAACATCCTAAGCCGAACGAAGGCCAATACTCAGAAGCGGTCCGAGATGCTAGAGCAGGCCATCCTCCCGAGGCCTTTAGCCATGCCGACCTCCTGGTCCACGCCCATCGACAATTACTGCGAGCGGATCGGTGCCGGTTTCTGGGCCGAGCCTCTCAACGCGATCACCAACGGGGCGTTCGTTCTCGCGGCGGCTTACGCCTTTTTCCTCTGGCGGTGGGCCGGAGGCCGGGACCTTGCCGCACTGTGGCTGATCGCGGTCACCGCCGCTGTGGGCATCGGCAGCTTTCTGTTCCACACCTTCGCCAATCGCTGGTCGGTCATGGCGGATGTGATCCCGATCGCAGTGTTCATCTACAGCTATTTCCTGCTGGCGCTGCGCCGCTACCTTCGCCTCGGATGGGTGGCGGCCGTCGCCGTGACCGTGCTCTTCGGCCTGTTCAACTCGCTCTTCGTCCGCCTCTGGCTCGGCGTGTTCCCCGGGCTCACCCTCAACGGCTCCGTGAGCTACTTCCCCGCGGCGCTTGCTCTCGTCGCGGTTGGAGCGCTCTGCCTGCTGAGGGACAGGCGCGTCGCAGGCCGTGCTCTTCTTCTGGCCGCCGTCGTCTTTGCGGTTTCGCTCCTCTTCCGCTCCATCGACGACGCGCTCTGCTCCGCACTGCCCATCGGAACGCATTTCCTCTGGCATGTCCTCAACGCCCTGGTTCTCCTCATTCTCATGCGGGCAGCCATTGCCTCCGGCCCTGCGGATCGGGCAAAACCCGTCCGCTGAGCGGATTCGCGGCGGGACGTGTCAGGGAGAACGGTGTGGCGGCGGTCGAAATTCATGGATATGCCATCGTCTCCGACGACGACCGCATTGCCGATGCAGAGGGGCGGATGCCCGACGTGCTGCGCAACGAGGCCGACTGGGCTTATTTCCAGGACGGGCTCGACCGATCCGCCGTGACGGTGCTCGGGCGGCTGGGACATGAGGCCAATCCCAACCCGAGGGGCAGGCTGCGCCTGGTCGTGTCTTCATCCTCCGCCGGGCTGGAGCGGCGAGCTGACGGCTGGTGGTGGAACCCACAGGCTCTCGCATGGCGCGACGCCATCCGTCAGGTGCTGCCCGACGGGGGGCAGGTTGCCGTGCCGGGCGGGCGCCGGGTGTTCGATCTCTTCCTGGATATCAGCTACGACGCCTTTCACCTCTCGCGCACCGAAGGTGCGCGCATCCCCGGGGGCGTCGCGCTGTTCTCGCGCTGCGACAGCGGCGCGAGCGCAGAGACGATTCTGTCGGAGCGGGGAATGGAGGCGGGACCGCGCGGGGTTCTCGACCCGAGCGTGCCGGTCAGCCTTGTCGTTTGGCGGCGGAAAACGAACTGACGCCTGGATTTGGAGTTGTCTCCCCGTATCCGAATGTGGGGAGGTTTCATGCGCTATCTGACGATCTCGGCGGCACTTGCCGCATTCCTCCTCACAGGCACGGCACTGGCGCAATCGGGGAGTTCGTCCTCGACGGGCGGCGGCGCGACGGGCGGTGGCGCCGCAACCGGCGGGACGGCTCCAACGGGAAGCGGTCCGACCGGCACAACCACATCGTCGTCCAACCAGCCGACATCCCCCGACGCCCCTTCAGGGGCCCTGACGCCGCCCATTCGCGCTCCCGGTTCGGAGGGCAGCACGGGCGGCGCGGCGGGAACGTCCGGCGCCGGACAGAACACCGGCACCGGTACGCGGGCCAATGCCGGACCGGGCGCGGGCGGAACCGCAGCCCCGAACTCCGTCGGCCCGACCCCTCGCGAGCAGGCGTTGGAGCGGCGGAGCCGGGAACTGGACCGCAGGATCAAGCGCGGAATCTGCGTGGACTGTATGGAAGACTAAGAGCATCGGACCCGAAACGAAGGCCGTTTCCGGGTCCGATGCTCAATGCAGCCGGCGCTATGCGGCCTCGTCCAAGGCCGGATAGTCGGTATAGCCCTTCGCATCGCCGCCATAGAACGTCGCCCGCTCGGGCTCGTTGAGGGGCGCGTTCAGCCGGAAGCGCTCGACGAGATCCGGGTTGGCGATGAAGAGACGGCCGAAGGCGACGAGATCCGCGCGGCCGCTGGAAACGGCTTCCGTGGCCATGGTCCGGTCGTAGCCGTTGTTGCCGATATAGGCGCCGCGGAAGGACCGGCGCAGGCCTTCGTAATCCACAGGCACCGCATTGCGGTCGCCTTGCGTGGCGCCCTCGATCATGTGGATGTAGCCGAGCTCCAGCTTGTCGAGCCTTTCGACCACATGGCTGAAGAGGGCCTGCGGGTCGGAATCCGCTGCGTCGTTCACCTGGGCAGGCGACAGGCGGATGCCGACGCGGCCCTTGTCCCACACCTTCAACACGGCTTCCGTCGCCTCGATGGTCAGGCGGGCGCGGTTCTCGATGGAGCCGCCATAGGCATCGGTGCGCTTGTTGGCGCCGTCCTTCATGAACTGGTCGAGGAGATAGCCGTTGGCGGCGTGAATTTCGACGCCGTCGAAACCGGCCTCCTTCGCATTGCGGGCGGCCTGCTCGTAATCGCGCAGGATGCCGGGGATCTCCGACAGGTCGAGTGCCCGGGGCTCCGATACGTCCGCGAAGCCGCCGTCGATGAAGGTCTTGGTGTTGGCGCGCAGGGCGGAAGGCCCGACAGGAGCGTCGCCGTTCGGCTGAAGAGAGGTGTGGGACACGCGGCCCACATGCCAGAGCTGAATGAAGATGCGGCCGCCGGCCTTGTGCACCGCATCCGTCACCTTGCGCCAACCGGCGACCTGCTCCGGCGAATAGATGCCGGGCGTGCGGAGATAACCCTGTCCCTGATGCGAGATCTGGGAGCCTTCGGAGATGAGGAGGCCCGCGCTGGCGCGCTGCTCATAATAGGTGGCCGCATGAGGTCCGGGCACGTCGCCTACCGGCGCTGCACGGTTGCGGGTGAGGGGAGCCATCACGAAGCGGTTGGGCAGCGTCAGGTCACCGAGGGTGAAGGGTTGGAACAAGGCGTTCGGATCGGCGCTCATATTGTCCTCTTTCAGACTGTGAAATTGGATATTGCACAGGTCTGGAGGAGATAATGAGCCTTCCGTTCAGCGCAACGGAAGGCTGCCATGCGTGTGCGGGATGGCTCGCCGACAGAAGATGCCTTTCAATCCCCTCACGGAGGTCTATGCCTCCGCTCCTGCCCGGTCGAGTTTCTCGATGTCTGCGGCGTCGAGGCGAAGCCGCGTTGCCGCGACCAGATCCTCGAGTTGTTCCAGGCTCGTTGCGCTGGCAATCGGCGCCGTGATGCCGGGATGCGCCATCAGCCACGCCAGCGCCACCTGCGCCGGCGTAACGCCGTGGTGCAGGGCGACCTGATCCAGCGCCGCCAGGATCCGCTCGCCGCGGGGATTGAGGTACTTGCCCATGTTCCGGCCGCGGGTGCTCTTGCCAAAATCCTTTTCGGAACGGTACTTCCCGGTCAGGAAGCCGGCGGCGAGACCGTAATAGGGAATGACCCCGACCTCGTTCTCCCGGCAGAGCCGTTCGAGATCGCCCTCGTATTCCGAACGGTCGTAGAGATTGTAGAGCGGCTGCAGGCTTTCGTAGCGGGGCAGGCCCATCCTGGCGCTGGTGTCGAGGGCCTCCTTCAGCCGCGCCGCGGTGAAGTTCGAGGCGCCGATCGCCCTGACCTTTCCCTCGTTGATGAGGTCTCCATAGACGCCGAGCGTCTCCGCCTGAGGAGTATCGGGATCGTCCCGGTGGGACTGGTAGAGATCGATATGGTCGGTCTGGAGGCGTCGCAGCGAAGCCTCGACCGCAGAGCGGATATAGGTCTTCGACAGCCCCTTCTGGCCCGGGCCCATCTCGGAGCCGACCTTGGTGGCGATGATGAGCTGGTCGCGGTTGCCGCGCGCCTTCATCCATTTGCCGATGATGGTCTCCGATTCTCCGCCCTCGTGGCCGGGAGCCCACCGTGAATAGACATCCGCCGTGTCGATGAAGTTGAGGCCCGCCTCGACGAGGGCGTCGAGCAGCTTGAGCGATGTCGCTTCGTCGGCGGTCCAGCCGAAGACGTTGCCGCCGAGGCAGAGGGGCGGAACCATGATGTTCGAGCGGCCGAGCCGACGCTTGTCCATTGCAATCTCCTGTCCGCAGCCGAATTGTGTCATGGGGAGGCATTCTCAAGGGGAGGGCTGAATCGGTGCGGCTGAAGGCCCATATTGTCCAAACCTCCAACGGCCCTTCAAGCCAGTCTCCGGATCCGTCAGCATGATTCCACTTTCCGTCCTCGACCTGTCCTTCGTCACATCGGGCTCCACGCCCGCACAGGCCCTGAGGAACACACTCGATCTCGCCCGCCACACGGACGAACTGGGCTACACCCGGTTCTGGGTGGCCGAGCACCACAACCTGCCGTCCGTCGCCAGCGGCGCACCGGACATCATGATCGGGCAGATCGCCGCCGTCACCGAGCGCATTCGCGTGGGATCGGGCGGCGTCATGCTGCCGAACCATGCACCGCTCATGGTGGCGGAACGCTTCAAGCTTCTCGAGGCGCTCTATCCCGGCCGTATCGATCTCGGCCTCGGCCGCGCGCCCGGAACCGATCCGGTCACGTCCTATGCTCTGCGGCGGATGCAGGAGGAGCGGGGCCGCGACGATTTCCTGGAGCGGCTCCAGGAATTACTGCTGCTGGAGACCAGGAGCTTTCCGCCCGATCACCCGTTCCGCAAGATCGAGATCATGCCGTCGGGCGTGCCGCTGCCGCCGATCTGGCTTTTGGGCTCCAGCGACTACAGCGCCCATCTTTCCGCACAGGTCGGATTGGGTTTCGGCTTCGCCCACCACTTCGCGACGCATGACGCCACGGACGCGATGCTGGCCTATCGCCGCGGCTTCCAGCCGTCGCAGTGGCTTGCGCAGCCGCACGCGATCCTGACGGTAGCCGTGATCTGCGCCGAGACGGACGAGGAGGCGGAGCGGCTGGCCGCGAGTGCGGATCTCGGATTCGTGCGGCGGATGCGTGGCGAGTTCGGGCCGATCCCCACGCCCGAGGAGGCGCTGGCCTATCCATACACGCCCGCGGACCGCGAGATGATCCGGAGAAACCGGGAGCGGCTGTTCGTCGGGGCGCCGGAGACGGTGCGCAAGAGGCTCCAGTCCCTGATCGACGAGACGAAGGCCGACGAACTGATGGTGACCTCGGCCATGTACGACCACGAGGCGCGCAAGAGGTCCTACGACCTCATCCGCGCCATCGATCTGCGGCCTGCCGTTCAGGGCTAGAAACAGAGATGGCCGGGAACAGCCCCGGCCATGATCGCCCCCGATCGGGATCGGGCCAGAGCCCGATATGCGCCGGTCCTGCGGGCAGGTCCGCAGGAACGCCTTACTTCTTGCGCGAGCGGCGCTTGGTGTTGAGGGACTCCTTCAGGGTCTTCGCAGCCTCGAACTTCACGTTCTTGGACGCGGCGATCTTGATGGCCTCGCCGGTCTGGGGGTTGCGTCCCTTGCGGGCGCCGCGCTCGACCATCTTGAACTTGCCGAAGCCGAAGATTGCGACCTCTTCGCCCTTCTGGACCGATTCGGCGATGGCCTGGAACACGTTCTCCACCACGTCCCGAGCGAAGGTCTTGGTCACCTCGTGCTCTTCGGCGATGAACTCGATGAGATCGTTCTTATTCATGATCACCCTCATGGTTAGGTAGGAAACCGTAGCTCATGAAGGATTTTATAGCGTGGTCAAGCCTCGATGAACCAGGACCGGCCGGTGACGTAAGGTGAAAACCGGCAAGAACCCCGACTTTCCCCAGCTAGTTTGCGGCAAAGCAGTAGAACAGCCCAGCGCCGCCGGTGCTCCTGAGCGCATCTTGGCTGCAGCCGCCCCGGGACGGGTGTGATGCGTTCCAGGACTTTGCCGCCGCGCTGTCGTCGAGGCCCATGCGGTCATGGTGGCCGACCATCACGGCGCCCTCCGTGCCGCTCCGGGTCCAGTTTCCGCAGGTCCGGTCCTCGCCGGCCGGAAAGGCGGTTCCGTCCGCTTGGGTGCCCGTGAGGATGTCGTGCTGGTTGGGCGAGTCGCCCCGGCCCTTCACGGGTTCGCCTTTCTCGGTCAGGGCGGTCTGCTTGGTGAGATTGTTGCTGCCGCCGTGCAGGTCCGCGACGTCCTTGGCGATCACCGTGCCCTTGGCGTTCTGCCAGGGGCCGCGCCCGATCCGGTCCCTGGCGTTGATGGCCTGTGCGCCGCCCGTGGCCTGAGTCGAGAGATAGGCCCGCCAGGTCTTCCCGCCGGCTCCCGCCGCTTCAGCGAGGGACTGGCAGTGCCGGTCCGCGCCTTCGAGGCCGCCCAGATCCGCGCCTTTCCCTGAGCCGACGCTGGTGACGAAGAACGTCATGTCGGCCGCACCGGCCTGCTGCGCGTGGGCGCCCGTGACCGACCCGAGCGAGAGCACGCCGATTGCTGCAAGAAGGCAGCCGCCATCGATCCTGTTCATGTGATCCTCCCGCTCATACATCCGGCCTTCGGAGCCGGGCCGACATCAGGACGAGAAGACTAGCACGGAGAAGGCGCCTGCAAGATTGACGACTCCGTGGTTATCCCGGTGGGCTATTCCTTCACCGCACCGGTCATCGACGAGACGTAGTAGTCGACGAAGAACGAATAGAGCAGGACCACCGGAAGCGATCCCAGAAGGGCTCCGGCCATCAGCGCACCCCACTCGTAGACGTCGCCGCGCACCAGTTCCGTCAGCACGCCCACGGGGACGGTCTTGTTCTCCGACGACTGGATGAAGGTGAGGGCGTAGATGAACTCGTTCCAGGACAGAGTGAAGGCGAAGATCCCCGCAGAGATCAGGCCCGGCACCGACAGCGGCAGCAGGATCCGCGTCAGGATCTGCCAGCGCGTGGCCCCGTCGACCAGGGCGCATTCCTCGAGCTCAAACGGGATCGAGCGGAAATAGCCCATGAGCAGCCAGGTGCAGAACGGGATCAGGAAGGTCGGGTAGGTGAAGATCAGCGCCAGCTTGGAATCGTAGATGCCGAACTTGAAGGTCATCACCGCCAGCGGGATGAAGAGGATCGACGGCGGCACGAGATAAGCGAGGAAGATCGAAAGACCCACATAACGGGAGCCGGAAAAGCGGATGCGCTCGATGGCGTAGGCCGCGAAGACGGACGCTGCGAGCGACAGGATCGTGGAGCCGATCGCCACGAGCATGGTGTTCCACAGCCAGCCCGGATAGGAGGTTTCGAACAGGAGATAGCGGATGTGCTCCAGCGTCGGGCTGGTGGGCCAGAACGGGCTGTAGTTGTTGAAGTCCGTCATCTCGTGGTTCGGCTTCAATGCCGTGATCGTCATCCAGTAGAACGGGAACAGCAGCACGAAGGTGAAGACCGCAAGCGGCAGATACACCACCACCAGCCGCCTCGGCAGGCGGTCGAGATAGCTCATGCCGACGCTCTCGTCGGCCGTGGCGGTGTTGCGGGGAACGGCGTTGGTGACCACACCCATGGTTTCAGGCTCCGCAGGCTAGTCGCCACCACCCTGCTGCCACTTGCGGCGCTGAAGGCCGAAATAGCTGAACAGGATCGCTGCGAGGAGGAAGGGGATCATGGCGACCGCGATGGCGGCGCCTTCGCCCAGCTGTCCGCCGGGAATGGCGCGCTGGAAGCTCAAGGTCGCCATGAGGTGCGTGGCGTTGAGCGGACCGCCGCGGGTCAGCACGTAGATGAGCTGGAAATCCGTGAAGGTGAACAGAACCGAGAAGGTCATCACCACGGCGATGAGGGGGGATAGCATCGGCAGCGTGATGTAGCGGAAGCGCTGCCAGCCCGTGGCGCCATCGAGGGTCGCGGCCTCGTGCAGGGACGGCGAAATCGTCTGCAATCCGGCCAGGAGCGTGATCGCCACGAACGGGATGCCGCGCCAGACATTCGCTGCGATGACCGATGCGCGCGCGTTCTCCACATCGCCCAGGAAGTTGATGGGGGTATCGATGACGCCGAGACGGAGCAGGGCCCAGGAGATCACCGAGAACTGGGAATCGTAGATCCACCAGAAAGCGATGGCCGAGAGCACCGTCGGCACCACCCAGGGCAGCAGGAGAATGGCGCGGAAGAGCGCCTTGAAGGGCAGGTGCTCGTTGAGGATGAGGGCGAGCCAAAGGCCCAGGGCGAATTTCAGGATCGAGGCGGCGATCGTGTAGAGGAGCGTGTTGAAGACGGAGAGCCAGAACAGGGAATCGTCCCACAGGAGCTGGTAGTTCTCCAGCCCGATCCAGACGCCGTCACGCCCGATCCGCGTATCCGTGAAGCCGAGCCAGACCCCGAGGCCCAGCGGGTAGGTGAGAAAGACGAGCAGGAAGACCAGGGCCGGCAGCATGAAGAGGAAGCCGACCATGCCACGGCTCTGCAGCAGGGACGGACCCTGTGCCGCTTGGGGTGTTGCGATGTTCTCTTGCAGGGCAGCTTGGGCCATGGACTTTCCTTGGCTGAGGGCCGTCCCTCCCCGGGTTGAGGGAGGGACGACTTGCAAGCGTCAGACGCGGTAGTAGCGGTTGGCGCGGGTCTCGGCGCGTTTGGCCGCTTCCTCTGGCGAGCGCTGGCCGGTGGCGGCTTCGGCCACCATGTCGACCATCACGTAATCGGCCATGGTGGCGGCGGAGGCATAGCCGAGCGGGCCCGCATGGCCGTTGGGGACGAGCGTCTCCGAGGCCTTCGCATAGGGGGCGTGGAGCGGATCGGAGGTCCAGACCGGGTTGTCCGCGTAAGCCTTCAGCGGTTGGCAGCAATAGGCGCTCGACGCCTTGATCCATTCCGACATCTGCGGCTGTTCGTACATGAACTTGAGATAGGCCTTGGCTGCCTGCGGGAACTTGGTGTGCTGGAAGATGACGGCGGAGGTCGTCTGGTGCAGTTCCACCGCGCGTCCGATCGGCCCGATCGGCATGTTGGACGAACGCATGTCGGCCGCCATGTCGGCGAGCTTGGGATCGTTCTTGGCCGAATAGTACAGAGATACGCCGTTGGCCGTGAGGCTGACGTCGCCGGCCAGGAAGGCGCGGTTGTTGTTGATGTCGAGCCAGGCCTCCGTACCCGGGATGAACTGCTGGTAGAGGTCGCGGGCGTATTGAAGGGCCTTGATGGTTTCGGGCGAGTTGATGACGACCTTGCCGGATTCGTCCACCATCTTGCCGCCATGGCTCCAGACGATCCAGTGCGCGAAGTTGTTGCCGTCACCCACTGCCTTGCCGAGAGCGAAGCCCATGGGCTTCGCCTTGGCCTTCAGGGCCTTCGCCAGTTCGAGGAAGCCTGCCGTATCGTTCGGGAACTCCTGGAATCCTGCGGCCTTCATCATGCTGTCGCGATAGATGATGCCGTTGCCGATGGCCGCGAGGGGCAGAGCCACGAACTGATCGCCGCGCTTGGCATAGCCCTGGAGACCGTCGTACCAGCCGCCGTACTTGTTGCCGAGATAGTTGGCGAGATCGGTGACGGGAACGAGCTTTTCCGGGTACTGGTGCGGATCGTCGAACCAGACCAGCATGATGTCCGGACCCGAGCCCACATTGGCGGCCACGGCCGCCTTCGGGCGGATGTCCTCCCAGCTTTCCTTGTCGATGCGCACATCGACGCCCGTGGCGTCGGTGAACTTCTTGGTGTTGGCTATCCACTGATCCTCGTCGCCCTTCACGAAGGGCGCCCAGCGTAGCACGCGCAGGGAGGCGCCGGATTCCGGTGTATATTGAGGTTCGGCCGCTTGCGCAAAGGCGGGAAGGGAACCCAGGAGCGGGGCGCCCGCAGCGCCTACCGCAAGGCTGGCGGTCCCGAGAAGCAGATCGCGTCTAGACAGTGTCATCGTCGTTTCCTCCGCAGCCCGGGATGTTTTTTGAGAAGCATCGCGGCCTTCCCGGCAGGGCCGCGTGCCTGAAGCTCAGTTCATGCGCTGGCCCGTTTCCCTGTCGAAGAGATGCACGAGGGCCGGATCCGGCTGGACATGGATGATTTCGCCCGGCCGGGCGCCGATGCGCTCGCGGAAGACGCAGTTGATCTCCCGTCCGCCGGCTTTCGCGACGACCAGCGTTTCCGATCCCGTGGGCTCGGTCACCACGACCTCGATCGGCAATCCTTCGCCGCTCAGCCGGAAGTGCTCGGGCCGGATGCCGTAGAAGGCGGGCCTGCCCGCCGAGGCCGCCGGGGCGTGCTGGACCGGGAGGATCAGATCGCCCATGGCGAAGCCGCCGGAATCCATGCGCCCCTCCAGCACGTTCATGGCCGGGGAGCCGATGAAGCCCGCCACGAACAGGTTCACCGGGCGGTCGTAGAGCTCCAGCGGCGCGCCGATCTGCTCGACGATGCCGTCGTGCATCACCACGATCTTGTCGGCCATGGTCATGGCCTCGATCTGGTCGTGCGTCACATAGACCGTCGTGGTCTTCAGGCGCTGATGCAGAGCCTTGATTTCGGTGCGCATCTGCACGCGCAGCTTGGCATCGAGGTTGGAGAGCGGCTCGTCGAAGAGGAAGACCTGGGGATCGCGCACGATGGCGCGGCCCATGGCGACGCGCTGACGCTGCCCGCCCGAAAGCTGGCGCGGATAGCGGTCCAGAAGCTGCGTCAGGCCGAGGATCTCCGCAGCCCGATTCACCTTCGTGGAGATTTCGGATTTCGGCGCGTTCTTCAGCTTGAGCGAGAACGCCATATTGTCGGCGACCGTCATGTGCGGATAAAGCGCGTAATTCTGAAACACCATGGCGATGTCGCGCTCTTTAGGCGGAACATTGTTCACCACCCTGGAGCCGATGCGGATCTCGCCGCCCGTGATGTTCTCGAGTCCCGCGATCATCCGCAGCAATGTCGACTTTCCACATCCGGAAGGGCCGACCAGGATCACGAATTCCCCGTCCTGGATGTCGACCGATACGCCGTGGATGACTTGCGTGGCCCCGTAGGCCTTTCTCACGTCCCGGATCTCAACGGAGGCCATGAAGCACCCGCTCGGTTCCAGTGATCGGTTGGATCGGCCGGCGGGTCTGGCGATGGCGCCATCCCTGAATGCGGACAACAGGCCGCCGGCGCATCAATGCCGCGAAACGGCGTTGAAGCATGCACTTCCTCCCAGCCCCCGCTTTTTATGTGCCCGTCTGATGCGGGCCTTCAGCGATATTGCAGACATTATTCCAGTAGTATCGGGAGAAGATCAAGCGGCGCGCTCGCGCTTTTTCCCAAGCCGCGAAAAGTTGAAGGGACGAGACGGGCTGCGAAGACCTGTTTTGCACTGCACCACGAATGCGCAGACCGAGCGAATGCGCTGCGCATACATTGTGGCTAAGATCGCATCGTATCATTGCAAAGATGAAAGCTCGCAGCCACAGTAAGCCGCACGAAAGGGAAGCTCGCCAATGGAAGTCTTGATCCTCGGAGCGGCCGGCATGGTCGGCCGCAAGCTTGTCGAACGTCTCGTGAAGGATGGTCATCTCGGCGAAAGGAAGATCGACCACGCGATCCTGCACGACATCGTCGAGCCCCAGGCGCCGCCGGATGCGCCGTTCTCGGTCAAGACGCTCATGTCGGACTTCTCCGTTCCGGGCGAGGCCGAAAAGCTCGTGGCAAGCCGCCCCGACGTGATCTTCCACCTCGCAGCCATCGTGTCGGGAGAGGCGGAGGCGGATTTCGAAAAGGGCCTGCGCATCAATCTCGACGGCACCCGCCACCTGTTCGATGCGATTCGCGCCATCGGGGACGGCTACAGGCCGCGGGTCGTCTTCACCTCGTCCATCGCCGTGTTCGGAGCCCCGTTCCCGGATGCCATCGGCGACGAATTCTTCCTGACGCCGCTCACGAGCTACGGTGCGCAGAAGGCCATCGGCGAGCTGCTGCTTTCGGACTACACCCGGCGCGGCTTCTTCGACGGAGTCGGCATCCGTCTGCCGACGATCTGCGTGCGGCCCGGCAAACCCAACAAGGCCGCCTCCGGCTTCTTCTCCGGCATCATCCGGGAGCCGCTCAACGGGCAGGAAGCCGTATTGCCGGTGCCGGAGGACGTGCGTCACACCCATGCCTCGCCCCGTTCCGCCGTCGGCTTTCTCGTTCATGCGGCCACGCTGGACGGCGACCGGCTCGGCCCGCGGCGCAACCTGACGATGCCCGGTGTCTCCGTGACGGTCGCCGAGCAGATCGACGCCCTGCGTCGCATCGCCGGCGACCGGGTGGCGGCGCGGATCAAGCGCGAGCCGGACCCGACCATCATGAAGATCGTCGAGGGCTGGCCCCGGCGCTTCGATGCGAGCCGCGCCAGGGAACTCGGCTTCCGGGCCGAGGAGAGCTTCGACGAGATCATCCGCATTCACATCGAGGAAGAACTCGGCGGCCGTTTCGTCGAATGATCGTGGGCTTCAGGGAGAGGAACGACAATGAGCAATCCTAAGCGGTTCGAGGGCCGGCGGGCCGTCGTGACCGGCGGAGCATCGGGCATCGGGCTGGGCGTCTGCGCCCGGCTGGCGAGCGAGGGGGCGCAGGTCGCCCTCTGGGACCTGAGCCAAGATGCGATCGCGGCGGCGCAGCAGAAGATCGGGGCGAACGTCACGGCGGTTCAGGTCGACGTCACGGATCCGGACGCGGTCAGCGCCGCCTGTGAGAAGACCGTTTCCGCCATGGGGGGCGTCGACATCCTCGTTGCGAGCGCGGGCATCACGGGGCCGAACACGACGACCTGGGAATATCCGGTCGACGCATGGCGCCAGGTCATCGAGGTCAATCTCAACGGCCTGTTCTACTGCAACCGGGCCGTCGTTCCGCGAATGCTCGAAGGCGGCTACGGCCGCATCGTCAACGTCGCCTCCATCGCGGGCAAGGAGGGCAATCCGAACGCCTCCGCCTACAGCGCCTCCAAGGCGGCGGTGATCGGCCTGACCAAGTCCCTCGGCAAGGAGCTGGCGAAGAACAACATCACCGTGAACTGTGTGACGCCGGCTGCCGTGCGTACGCCCATCTTCGACCAGATGAGCCAGACGCATATCGACTTCATGCTCTCGAAGATCCCGATGGGGCGGTTCGGAGCGGTGGAGGAGGTCACGTCCCTCATCTGCTGGCTGGCCAGCGAGGAATGCTCCTTCAGCACCGGCGGCGTCTTCGACGTGTCCGGTGGACGGGCGACCTATTGATCGAATTCACGGGGTGGGAGGAAAGCCGAATGGCTGGGAATGCGAAGATCGCCATCGTCACCGGAGCGGGTACCGGGGTTGGCAAGGCCATTACCCGTGGCCTCTTGGAAGCCGGCTACACGGTGGTCATGGCGGGGCGCCGGGCGGAGGTGCTCGAGGCGGCGGAGCGCGAGGTCCGGGCGCCGGGAACATCAGTGCTGTCGGTCCCGACCGACGTCACGGACCCGGCTTCCGTCGCGGCCCTGTTCGCCAGGACTAAGGAGAATTTCGGCAGGCTGGACCTGCTCGTCAACAATGCGGGCATCGGCGCTCCGGCGATCCCGCTCGAAGACCTCTCCTTCGAGCAATGGCAGAACGTGGTCAACACGAACCTGACGGGCACCTTCCTGTGCATCCAGGAGGCGTTCCGCCTCATGAAGGACCAGGATCCCCGCGGCGGGCGCATCATCAACAACGGGTCCGTGTCGGCCTATGCCCCGCGCCCGCTCTCGGCGCCCTATACCGCGACGAAGCACGCGGTTCTTGGTCTGACCAAGTCGGCGTCCCTGGACGGCCGGGCCTACGACATCGCCTGCGGCCAGATCGATATCGGCAACGCCGCCACGGACATGACGGCACGGATGGCGACGGGAGTGCTCCAGGCCAACGGGACCATGGCTCCCGAGCCGACCATCGACCCGAAGCACGTGGCGGATGCGGTGGTCTACATGGCAGGCTTGCCGCTGACCGCCAATGTGCAGACCATGACGGTGATGGCCACCAAGATGCCGTTCGTCGGCCGCGGGTGAGCCGGCCGGGCTCAGGAGGAGAGGGGAGGCGTCACGGAGATTCGTGACGCGTCTTCGCCGCCGGTCGTGCGGGAGGGGCTGAGCGCTGCCGGGGCTTCGGGGGGGACGGTCAGCTTTTTCTCGAGGGAGGCGATCTGGCGTGTCAGGGCATCGATGCTCGCTTTGAGAGCGAGGACGTCCGCAGCATCGGGGACCGGGCGAGATGGGACAGAAGCTGCTGCCGGAGGGCCCAGAACCGGCTCTCTCCTTTCCGTCGCCTTCCGAGGCCGTGGGGCATCCGCAGGACTTTCGCGCGCTCCGAGGACGAGCCGCAGCGCACCTCTCACGAGGCGCCAGACCAGCCATATGACCAGCACGGCTGCCAGCACCGCGAAGGCGGCCGGGGCCATTTCGATGCCGTAGGACGCGATCTCATTCCAATCGAGCAAGCGCTTTCTCCGTCTCTTTCCACATGGTGAGCGGATGCAGATAAGACGAGGAGTGTGACTGCTTTAAGTTCGGAACTCGCCGGTCCCGGGCCCGCGCCGCGCCGGGATTTCACCGGCGGAACAAGAAGCCTGACCATTCTGTTGACGACCAGGATCAACACCGTTGCACCTGCCACCTGATCCGGGCAGCAGATTTGGTTCATCGATGTTTTCAGAGACGTTGCGGCTGTTCAAGGTGGCCTTCGAGGGGTGGTGGAACGACCGTGCCATGAGCCTGGGCGCGGCCATCGCCTTCTTCACGGTCTTCTCGCTCGCCCCGATGCTGCTCGCCGCGATCGCCGTGGCAGGGCTCGTCTTCGGCATGGATGCCGCTCAGGGAGCGATCGTGGATGAGCTCGGCGGTCTCACGGGCGAGCAATCGGCCGCTGCCCTGGAAGCCATGATCGTCAATGCCAGCAATGTGGGATCGGGCATCGTCGGCATGTCGGTGGGGATCGTGACGTTCCTCCTCCTGGTCACCGGAGCCATCGTGGAACTGCAGGACGATCTGAACATCATCTGGAAGGCGCAGCCGCCGGCACATTACGGCATCTGGGACTTCATCCGGACGCGCCTGCTCAGCCTCGGGCTCGTCCTCGGGATCGGCTTCCTGCTCCTCGTTTCCCTCATCATCGATGCGGGGCTCTCCGCCCTTGGCGCCTATCTGGAAGCGACTTTCTCCGGCGCCACGGTCCTCCTCCAGATCCTCAACAGCATCTTCGCCTTCGGAACCGCTTTTCTCCTCTTCTCGATGATCTTCAAGATGCTGCCGGCCGTGGACCTGCGCTGGCACGACGTGTGGACCGGTGCTCTCGTCACCAGCGTCCTCTTCACGGTGGGCAAGTTTCTGATCGGCTACTATCTGGGTCGCAGCGGCGTCACCTCCACTTATGGTGCCGCGGCATCCCTCATCACCATCCTTTTGTGGATCTACTATTCGTCCCTTATTCTTCTCTACGGGGCCGAGTTCACAAAGGCCTATGCGGAGAGCCGGGGGAGCCGCGGGGGCAAGGGCGCCCGGGAAACCGTGCCGGAGCCGCGTTCGGTCCGATAACAGAACAGCTCCCACGAAAAGGGGCGGCTCCGAAGAGCCGCCCCTTTTCGGTCGAACGCGCCTTCGTTCAGTCGATGACCTCGACGATCTCGCGGGTCTGCGGATCGACCAGCACCGTCCTGTCGTTCACGACCGTGTAGCTGTAGGGGTTCTGGAGGCCGACGGTCGGCGGAACCGGATAGACCCTAAC
The DNA here is from genome assembly GCF_020532555.1 of Microvirga lenta. Classification (GTDB taxonomy): domain Bacteria; phylum Pseudomonadota; class Alphaproteobacteria; order Rhizobiales; family Beijerinckiaceae; genus Microvirga; species Microvirga lenta. The sequence goes on from NZ_JAJBBR010000006.1 coordinate 72,195, forward strand.
GCGGCTCGGGAGCGGCCGCCCGACGACGATCTCGTCGCTGACCCGGACGGAGGGGCGCCGCTGCGAGACGACATAGGTCCGCATGCGCGTGGATTCCTCGGCCGTCAGAATGCCGCCCGCGGCCGCACCGGCGATCCCGCCGACGGCTGCGCCGACCGGGCCGCCGACGACGGCGCCCGCAACGGCGCCGCCAGCGGCGCCGGTCGCGGCGCCGGTCTGGCAGGCGGCAAGGGGGATGGCGAGAAGGGTCAGAAGGGCGGCTGAAGTCAGGACATGATTGCGCATGGCGGATTCCTTTCCGGTTTGCACCATGCGAACGCGGTATAGCTTGAGCGGTTCCGTCAAGGTTGGACGTGTTCTCGAAACCCGGTTCGAAGGCTTCTCGGCGATTGGGAACAACGAGCTCTGCTGCGGAACAGTCAGGCTTCCCGTTCATTAACCCCGATTACGGGTGGAAACGTCGCGTCCAGACGACACGAACGGGGAGTCTTGCGCTCATGAGCGAGAAGCCGAAAATCGAACCCTATACCGGTCCAGCAGGCGGATGGGGATCCGTCCGTTCGGTCGAGGGCATCCTGACCCGGGAAGGCCGCTTGGTCACCGGCAACGCCATTCTTCTCAAGCAGAACAAGCCCGACGGTTATGCCTGCGTCAGCTGCGCCTGGGCCAAGCCGGCAGACCCGCATCCGTTCGAGTATTGCGAGAACGGCGCCAAGGCGACGGCCTGGGAGCTCACGACGAAACGGGTTACGCCGGAATTCTTCGCCGAGCACCGGATCGCCGAGCTGAGGACATGGTCGGACCACGACCTCGAGGAGGCCGGGCGTCTGACCCATCCGATGCGCTGGGACAAGGCATCCGACCGTTACCTGCCAGTGAGCTGGGAGGAGGCGTTCCGCGAGATCGGGCGTGAGCTGCAGGGCTTCGAGGACCCCGACCAGGTGATCTTCTACTGCTCGGGCCGTGCGTCGCTCGAGACATCCTACATGTGGGCGCTGTTCGCCCGGCTCTACGGCACGAACAACCTGCCGGACTCGTCCAACATGTGCCACGAGAGCACCTCGGTCGCTCTTCCCGAGAGCATCGGCGTCTCCGTGGGCACGGTTCTTCTCGACGACTTCAAGAAGACGGACTGCATCTTCTTCTTCGGCCAGAACGTCGGTACGAACAGCCCGCGCATGCTCCACCCCTTGCAGGAGGCCTCCAAGCGCGGCGTTCCGATCGTGACCTTCAACCCTCTGCGGGAAAGGGGCCTGGAGCGTTTCACCAATCCTCAGGCTCCGACGGAGATGCTGACCGGGTCCGAGACCCGGATCTCCTCGCAGTATCACCAGGTCAAGGCGGGCGGCGATATCGCGGCCATCATGGGCATGTGCAAGGCCCTCGTCGAGAGCGACGACAAGGCCCGCTCCGAAGGCAGGCCGCCCATCCTCGATCACGCCTTCATCGCCGAGCACACCCACGGCTTCGAGGATTTCGTCGAAGCCGTGCGGAGTTATCGGTGGCCCGATCTGGAATCCCAGTCCGGGCTGCCCCGGGCGGCCCTGGAGGCGGCGGCGGCGGAATATGCACGCGCCAAGGCCGTGATCGGCATCTACGGCATGGGGCTGACCCAGCATCGTACCGGCGTCGAGAACGTGCAGATGGTGGTCAATCTGCTGCTCCTGCGCGGCAATATCGGCAAGGAGGGCGCCGGAATCTGTCCCGTGCGCGGGCACTCCAACGTCCAGGGACAGCGCACCGTCGGCATCTCCGAGAAGCCCGAGCTAGTGCCGCTCGACAAGCTGAAGGAAAAGTACAATTTCGAACCGCCGCGCAAGACCGGCATGAACACGGTCGAGGCCTGCGAAGGCATCATCAAGGGCGAGGTGAAGGCATTCCTGGGCCTGGGCGGCAATTTCGTCCGCGCGGTTCCGGAAACTGCCGCCATGGAGCACGCCTGGTCGCGCCTGCGCCTGACCGTGCAGATCTCGACCAAGCTCAATCGCAGCCACCTGATCCACGGCGAGGTCGCCTATATCCTCCCGTGCCTCGGGCGCATCGAGATCGACGAGCAGGAAACCGGCCCGCAGGCCGTGTCCATCGAGGATTCCACCACCTGCATCCACGGCTCGAAGGGCCACGCCAGGCCGGCGAGCCCCGATCTCCTGTCGGAGCCCAAGATCGTCGCCGAGATGGCGAAAGCGGCTCTTCCCCCGAAGAAGGAGGTGCCCTGGGACGAGTGGGTCGCCGACTACGCCCGCGTGCGGGACGCCATCGAGGAGACCTATCCGGACGACTTCCGCGACTTCAACGACCGCATGTGGCAGCCGGGCGGCTTTCCGCGTCCGGTCGCGGCGCGCGACCGCCAATGGAAGACGAAGACCGGCAAGGCGAACTTCATCGTGCCCCGGAGCCTGGAGGAGGCGCTCGGCCTTGCCGAGGAGAGCCGCGATATCCTGAAGCTCATGACGGTCCGCTCGAACGACCAGTTCAACACCACGGTTTACGGCTATCACGATCGCTTCCGGGGGATCAAAGGCACCCGCAGGGTCATCCTCATGAACCGGAACGACATGGCTCGCCTGGGCCTCGAGGAGGGCGAGATGGTGACCCTCAGGACCGCGGTGGACGATGGCGTGAGCCGCGAGGTGAGCGACATGCGCGTCACACCCTACGACGTGCCGGAAGGGTGCTGTGCCTCCTACTATCCGGAATGCAATCCGCTGATCCCGCTTTGGCATCATGCGGAGCGAAGCAAGGTGCCGGCCGCCAAGTCGATCCCGATCAGGATCGAGCGGATGGGGGCCAGGATCCCCGAGGCAGCGGAATGACCCCGCGTCTTTCTCCCGTCGTCCGTCTGCCGCGGGTCAGCGTCTCCGGGGACGCCGTCGCTGCGGGGGATAGGGTCGTGCCCGAGGAAACCCCGATCGCCTTCACCTATAACGGATCCGCACACGCGGTGATGATGGCGACGCCGGCGGACCTGGAGGATTTCGCCGTCGGCTTCAGCCTCTCCGAAGGCATCATCGCATCGCCTGGCGATCTGGCTTCGATGGAGATCGTGGAGCACGAACTGGGGTGCGAGATACGGATGTGGCTGTCCGATGCCCGCGGCGAGTCCTACCGGGCCCGGCGGCGCGCCCTGGCCGGGCCGGTGGGCTGCGGCCTGTGCGGAATCGAGTCCCTGGCGGAGGCGGTGCGCGCCGCCGAGCCGGTCCAGGGCGACCTCCGCCTCCCGCCGGAGGCCATCGCCATGGCGATGGCCGACCTTTCCGACGCTCAGCGCCTCAATCGGGAGGCGCGGGCCGTTCATGCCGCCGCCTTCTGGCGGCCGGACCTGGGTCTGGTCGCCCTGCGCGAGGATGTCGGCCGCCACAACGCCTTGGACAAGCTGGCGGGCGCTCTCGCCCGGTCCGGTCAGCCGGCCTCTCGGGGCGCGGTGCTTCTCACGAGCCGCGTTTCCGTGGAAATGGTCCAGAAGGCTGCTCGCATGGGAGCGCCCATCCTCGCCGCCATCTCGGCGCCCACGGCGCTTGCGGTGCGGACGGCGCAGGCCTGCGGCATCACCCTTGTGGCCATCGCGCGAAGCGACAGGTTCGAGATCTTCACCCACGAGGAGCGGATCTCCCTGGGGGATGGAAGGAGCGCCGATCTGCAGGCGGCCGCTTTCTGAAAGAAGGGAACGAAGCTGCGCTGAGCCGATTGTAAACAGCGAAGCTTCAACCCGGGCCTCCGGCTCGACACACCAATAGGTGCGCGGCACGCAAAAATGGCGCAGCTCTTCACACGAACGGCCAGCAACGCCTTTCGAGTCCTGATCGTCCTTACGCTTTTCTCGGTCGTGGGGGCAGGCGTACTCGGCTATGCGTGGTCGCGTGCCGACGCCACGTGGAACGTGGGCAAGCCGGCGGACCAGCCGGTTCCGTTCCGCCACGACCTGCACGCGGGCTCGCTCGGCATCGACTGCCGCTACTGCCATTCGACCGTGGAACGCGCCGCCGATGCCGGCATGCCCTCGGCTCAGACCTGCATGACCTGCCATTCCCAGGTCTGGGTCGGCGCGAGCGTCCTCGAGCCGGTCCGTTCGAGTTTCGCGCTCGGACAGCCCCTCACATGGACCTCCGTGCATCGGCTGCCGGACTTCGCCTATTTCAACCACGCGGCTCACGTGACGAACGGGGTGGCCTGCGAAACCTGTCACGGCCGGGTGGATCAGATGACGAAGACGGTCAAGACCCAGACGCTCTCGATGGGCTGGTGCCTGGATTGCCACCGCGATCCGGCGCCTCATCTTCGTCCGCGGGAGGCCGTGTTCGTCATGGGCTACAAGCCGCACGGCCAGGATCTGCCGGAGGACATCCAAGCCTTCTATCGCGAGGCGTCTCGGCGACTCACCAGCTGCAACACATGCCATCGGTGAACGGAATGGAGCGCCTTCCTCTCGACCTCGACACCCTGAGGGCCCGGCTCGCCGAGGAGCGGGGGCCGGTGCTGTGGCGCAGCCTCGAAGAGCTCGCGGACGTGCCCGAGGTGCGGCGCTACGTCGAGGCGGAATTCCCCGATATCCAGACGGCAACCGTCGACCGGCGCACGCTCCTCCGGCTGATGGCGGCTTCTCTCGCCCTCGGCGGGCTCGCCGCCTGCGACAGCCGGCAAACCGTCACCGATGCGCCGCTCCTGTCGCAGAGTCACAACGTTCCCGGCTACACGCCGGGCGAGCCCCTGGTCATCGCCACGTCGCTGGAGCTGAACGGCTACGGGCGCGGCGTTCTCGTGAGGGCGCAGGAGGGGCGCCCGGTCAAGATCGACGGCAATCCGCTTCACCCGGCGACCCTCGGTGCGACGGACGTGTTCGCACAGGCCGAGGTCCTGTCGCTCTACGATCCCGACCGTTCCGACAGCCCGCTCCAGAACGGCCTTCCCCGGAGCTGGGAAGAACTGACGGAGTTCATTCGTCCCGTGCGCAACGAGCTCGTGGTCGGCGAGGGCAGGGGCCTCCACATCCTGATGCCGCCGACGAGCTCGCCCACCCTGGCCAGGCTGACGAGCCTTTCGGAGCAGCTCTTTCCCTTGGCGCAGTGGCACCGCTATTCACCCATCGACGAAGACAACTTTCGCGCCGGGGCGGAAACGCTCTTCGGCCGTGCTGTCGATGCGATCTACGATCTGACCCGGGCGGATGTGATCGTCACCCTCGGCGGCGACCTCTTCCTGGAGGAGCCGGGGCATATCCGGTACGCGGCGGACTACCAGGCGCGGCGTCGGGCGGACGACCGGCCGCTGCCGCGGCTCGTCGCCGTCGAAGCCCGCCCGAGCCTCGTCGGCGCCCGGGCAGACGAGAGGGTGGCGCTTCGCCCGCGGGATATCGAGGTCTTCGCACAGGGCCTTGCCGCCGCCCTCGATGCGGGATCGGCTCATCCGTCGGAACCCCACCCGGCCATCGGGCGTCTCGCGGACGAGCTGCGCCGCGCCGGCGCCCGCGGCCTCGTCACAGCCGGGCGTGAGCAGCCGCCCCGCGTTCACGCACTCGCGCTCGCCATCAATGCGCGGCTCGGCGCCTTCGGAACCACGATCCGGGCCATCGAGCCCGTCCGCCCGGCATCGGGCGAGAACGGGTCCATCGTGGCGCTGGCGGAAGCGATTGCGGCCGGGCAGGTGTCCCGCCTGCTCATCCTCGGCGGTAATCCCGTCTATACCGCTCCGGCGGACCTGGATTTCGGCGCCCTTGTCCGGCGCGTGCCCCTGTCTCTCCATCTCGGCTACCATCGCGACGAGACGGCGCTCGCCTGCCACTGGCATGTCCCTGAAAAGCATCCCCTGGAGGGCTGGGGCGACCTGCGGGCCTTCGACGGCACCGTCGGCTTGCGCCAGCCGGCGGCCATGCCGCTGAAGGCCAGCCTCGGGGTGGAGGAGTTCCTCGGCCTCATGTCCGGGCAGATGGTCGACGGGCGCTCGCTCGTTCAGGCGACCTGGCGGGAGGTCTGGGGCGACGCGTTCGAAGAGCGGTGGCTCAAGGTGCTCGAAGACGGCGTTGTCGAGGGATCGGCCTCGCCTCCCATCGATGTTTCTCCGACGCCGGAGTGGAATGCTGGTGCGCCGGGGCCGGCGCCTTCGTCCGGGATCGACGTCGTCTTCAGTCCCGACCCCTCGGTTTGGGACGGCCGCTTCGCCAATAACGGATGGCTTCAAGAACTGCCGAAGCCCCTCACGAAGCAGGTCTGGGGCAATGCGGCCCTGATCGCGCCGGAGACGGCGGAGATGTTCGGGCTCGCCACCGGCGATGCCGTCGATCTTACGGTGGAGGGGAGAACCCTGCGGGTGCCGGTCTGGGTCCTTCCTGGCCACGCGCCCGGCGCCGTGACCCTTCCGCTCGGCTACGGCCGCACCCAGGCCGGCAGCATCGGCAGCGGAATCGGCTTCAACGCCTATCTGCTGCGCCAATCGGGGCATCCCTGGGTCGCCCAGGGCGAGATCAGGACCACCGACGAGCGGATCGCGCTCATCAGCACGCAGTTGCACCACGCGCTGCAGGGGCGGGACATCGTGCGCGTCACGGGTCCAGACCCGGCCGACACCGCGCAGCCCGGAGAGACGGAGGCGCTGCCGTCCCTCTATCCGGAATGGCGGTACGAGGGCTATGCCTGGGGCATGGCCATCGATCTCGATGCCTGTATCGGGTGCAATGCCTGCGTCGTCGCCTGCCAGGCCGAGAACAATATCGCGGTCGTGGGGCCCGAGGAGGTGGCGCGAGGGCGCGAGATGCACTGGCTGCGGATCGACCGCTACTATGCCGGCGATCCGACCGAGCCGGACACCTATTTCCAGCCGGTGCTCTGCATGCATTGCGAGAAGGCGCCGTGCGAAGTGGTCTGTCCCGTGAACGCCACCGTCCACTCGGCGGAAGGCCTGAACGACATGGTCTACAACCGCTGCATCGGCACGCGGACCTGCTCCAACAACTGCCCCTACAAGGTCCGGCGCTTCAACTTCTTCGACTACCACGGCGCGGAATATGCCGCCTCGCCCGAGGCGCTGAACCCGCAGGTTACGGCCCGCAGCCGTGGGGTCATGGAGAAATGCACATTTTGCGTTCAGCGGATCGGTGCTGCCCGCGCCGAAGCCCGGATCGAGAACCGGCCGATCCGCGACGGCGAGATCGCCACCGCCTGCCAGGAGGCCTGTCCGACCCGGGCCATCATCTTCGGGGACGTCAACGATCCCGACAGCGCGGTCAGCCGGCTCAAGCGCAGCCCGCGCAACTACGCCCTTCTCGGCACGTTGAACACCCAGCCGCGGACCACCTATCTCGCCCGGATAGAGGCCGATGCCGAGCGGCAGCCCGCCGATGCCACGGATAAGGAGTGACGGAATGGCAAGCGACGTGCAGGCCCTGACCAGCCCCGTCGCGGAGGTCCCGCTCTCGCCGCGCTTCGGCTGGGCCTGGTGGGTCGCGCTTGTGATTTCGGGAGTTCTGGTGCTCCTGCTCGGCTACACCCTGATGTCCGTGGTGCTCGTGGGCGTCGGGGTCTGGGGCGTCAACATCCCCTTCGTCTGGGGTTTCGACCTCATCAACTACGCCTGGTGGATCGGCATCGCCAACGGAGCGAGCCTCTTCGCCGCGAGCCTCGTTCTGCGCCAGCACGATCTGCGCACGGCCGTCAACCGCTTTGCGGAAGGCGTCGCCTTCTTCGCCGTCATCTGCGCCGGCATCTTTCCGATCTTCCATCTCGGGCGCCCGTGGCTGTTCTACTGGGTCTTTCCCTATCCCGCGACCTTCCAGGTCTGGCCCCAGTTCCGCAGTACGCTCACCTGGGACTTCTGGGCCATCAGCACCCACGCGATCGTCACCAGCCTCCTGTGGTATGTGGGGCTCATCCCCGATCTCGCGACCCTTCGCGACCGCGCCAGGCGAAAGACCGTGAAGAAGATCTACGGTCTCTTCGCCCTCGGCTGGCGGGGCTCCGTGTATCAATGGGCCTATCACCAGCGCGCCTACCGCCTCGTCGCCATCCTGGTTCTGCCGCTGATCCTCATCATGCAGAGCACCGTCGCCTTCGAGTTCGCGGTAACGCTGGTGCCGGACTGGCACGAAACGCGCCAGCCGCTCCACTTCGTGGCCACCGGCCTCGCCCAGGGCCTGTCGATCGTCCTCCTCGTGGCCGTCATGCTGCGGTGGGGGTTGCGGCTCGAACGCTACATCGACGACAGGGACGTGGATCTGCTGGGCAAGCTCGTCCTCGCGAGCGCGCTCGTATCGGGTTATCTGTACATCGACGAGATCGCGAGCGCGTTTCTGGCAGATCCCATCACCCGCCAGTCGACCTTAACGCGCATGACGGGCGATTATGCCGGCTTCTACTGGGCCGCCATCGCCTACAGCGTCGTCATTCCGCAACTGTTCTGGCTCAAGGTCGCGCGCCAGAGCGTCCTGGCCGGTGTCTTCGTCGGGTTCTCCATCGGCGTCGGCGTGTGGCTCGACCGCTTCTCGATCATCATCGGGGGCCTTCAGACCGATTATCTTCCCTCCATCTGGAGAGACTACACCCCGACCATTCCCGAATGGGGCCTGTTCCTCGGCACGGTCGGGCTTTTCGCCGCGCTCGTGCTTCTCTTCATCCGCTTCCTGCCCGTCGTCTCCATGTTCGAGACCCGTCACGACGAGCATCTGGAGAAATCGTGATGGCGGAGAAGCTCTATGGCATGATCGCCGAGTTCAGGAAGCCGGAGGCTCTTGCGGAGGCCGTGAAGGAGGCCAGCCGGGCCGGCTATACGCGGCTCGATGCGTTCAGCCCCTTTCCCTTGCGTGATGTAGCCCACCTCCTGGGAGCCCGGACCTCCGCCATTCCGTGGATCGCCGTCGTTGCCGGGCTGGCCGGCGCCGTCGTTCAATATGGCTCCCAGTACTGGATGAACGTGATCGACTATCCCATCAATGTCGGAGGGCGGCCCCTTCACAGCTGGCCGACCTTCATTCCGGCGACCCTGATCGTCGCCATCCTCTGGGCGGGCGTGGCGACGCTTCTCGGTCTGCTGATCATCCTGCGCCTGCCGCGGCTCCATCATCCCATCTTCGCGGTCCATGGCTTCGAGCGCGCCTCAGAGGACCGCTTCTTTCTCTGCATCCTGAGCGAGGATCCGCTCTTCGACGAGGAGGGAACAAGGCGCTTTCTCGAAACGCTTGCTCCGCAGATCGTCCGCGAGGTTCCGGCATGAGACCGGCCTTCGTGCTACTCGGCGCTGCGCTTCTGGCCGCCTGCGATTCAGGGACCGAGGTCACGCCCTCCATCTCCTCGACGCGGGTCGTTCAGCGGGCCTATGTGCCGGCGCCGCCCGGTGTCGTCCCCCGGGGCACGAGCGCCTATCTTGCCGCCGTCGCGCCTCCCGGTCCGGAGGTTACGCCGGAACTCATCCGCCGCGGCCAGGAGCGCTTCCTCGCCTTCTGCTCGCCATGCCACGGTCCGAACGGGCAGGGCAATGGACCGGTGGTCTCCCGCGGATTTCCGGCGCCGCCCTCCTACCATCAGGAGCGCATCCAGGCTTTATCGCCGGCCCAGATCGTGACTGTCATCACCTTGGGGAAAGGCATGATGTTTTCCTACGCGGATCGCGTGTCGCCGGAAGATCGCTGGGCCATCGCGCACTATGTCAAGCAGCTGCAGGCGAGCGGGCCCGCATCGGCGGCGGGTCAGAGGCCGGTCCCATGAGCACGTCAGTCGCCATCTCCCGGGGCAGGATCGTGGCTGGCCCGCTTCTGGTCGCGGCGGTTCTGGCAGCCCTGGCGGCCGTCCTCGTCCGGACGAGCGGGACCGGCCTCGAAGCCACCTACGTGGTCTTCATCGTGGTCGCAGGGCTGGCGATGGGCAGTCTCGCCCTGCTGATGATCGGCCATCTCATGAACGAGGGCTGGCTTGCCCCGGTACGCTCGGAGGCCGAGGCCGCGGCGCTTACGATGCCGCTGCTCTTCCTCATGGGGATTCCGCTCGCTTTGGGTCTGGAGCAGCTCTTTCCGTGGGCCGATAACGGGATCGACCTGCCGTCCGGTCGGACCGTCTTCCTCAGCCCCGCGTTTTTTCTCGTTCGCAGCGTCGTGTACATTCTGATCGCCAGCGTGATCGCATTCTGGCTCGCCGGCACCGGCAATCCGCGGCGCGTGAGTGGAATCGGGCTGTTCCTCCTCACTCCGGTGATCACGTTTGCAGCCTTCGACTGGGCCTTTTCGAGGGATCCCACCTGGTGGTCGAGCCTCTTCGGTTTCGCCTTCGCGCTCAGCCAGGTTCTCGCCGCGCTTGCCCTGACCATCCTGATCACCCTGCTCAGGCCGGAGCATGCCGCGCCCGAGCGGATGAGGAGCCTGGAGCGGGCGCTCCTGACCCTGTCGCTCCTGGCGATCTGGACATGGTTCGGCCACTTCCTGATCGTCTGGCTCGCCAATCTGCCGGACGAGGCGGCTTGGTATCTCCGCCGGGCGGATCCCGGAAACCTGGTCCTGATCGGCATCGCGTTCGCCGCCATGATTCTCGCCGTCCTCATCCTGATCCCGACCGGCGTCAGCCGCCGCGTCATGATCGTTGGGAGCGTGCTGGTTCTCGTTCAGCATGGGGTGCACATGGTCTGGCTTCTCCAGCCGGTTCGGCGCCTGTCCTGGCTCGATCTCGGTCTCGCCCTTGCCGCGGCTGCAATCTGGATCGTCGCATTCGCGATCCTGATCCGGAGCCGACCGACCTATGCGGAAGAAATGGCGGAGGAGCCTTAGAGCACGGCGTCGTTACGATGCCCCTAGTGCGGAGAGACGACGTTCCCGTCCGGATTGGGGAAGATGCGCTGGGTGCGAGGCGTGGTCTCGGCCGGGTCGGCGACGGAGCGATCAAGTCCCGGGAAGGATGGCTCCTGCCGCCGCAGGGTCGGGGCGGGCTCAGGGGGATAAATCTCGATCCGGCTGCCCAGGGAGTAGAGATAGGAAGCGATATGGCGGGCCTCGGGCTCCGTGATGCCGAGGGACGGCATCCCCGTCTGTGCTTTCAGGGCCGGCGGATCCATCAGCCACGCGATCAGGTAGCGGGGTGAATTGGGGAGAAAGCCGGCCAGGAGACGTTGCTGGGAGTAATCGTCGAGGTGCGGCCCCACTCTGCCTCGTGCTCCCCGGATCCCCTCGATGGCGTGACAGGTGCCGCAGCCATAGGCATAGATCAGGCTTCTCCCTTGCTCGGGATCGCCGCCTTGGATCGTCAGAAGCTCCGACTGCTCGGACGTATCGCTGCAGGCGGATAGCCCGGCGGCTCCGACGATGCTCAAAACCTGGATAAGACGGCGCGCTGTCATCTGCTTGTTTTCACAACCCCTGAGGCGGAAACCTTCAAAGCGTTGCCGTGTTCCAGTGGCGGAGGCGACAGGAGGCGCGCAGCCATGGCGGGACGGGCGCCAGAATAGGCGGTGCTCATGGGGGATGGACATGATCGCATCCGCGAGGTGACGGTCCTCCAGAGGTGTGGGCCGGCAGGCGCGGCGGAGCGAGCAAAGGGCTGCTGCGGCAATAAGCGAGGTCGCTGGCAGGCGCTTTGCGACGGCTTTCAGGGAACCATCCGTCACGGTCAAGCTTTTCTGTTCAACCCACATAAGGCTCACGTAGGGCGGGATGGACCTGAAATCGACACGACCTCGCCCGTCACGGGCGCTGGATCCGCTGCTGGCATGCACCAGATGGCTGGCGCTCGTCTCGGGGGTGCCGGTTCTTGCCGGGTGCAGCGGCATACAATCCGCCCTCGACCCCGCCGGCAACGACGCCTACGAAATCTACCTGCTCACCATCGTGATGACAGTCGGCGGCACGCTCATCTTCGTCGGCGTGACCGCGCTTCTGCTCTATGCCATTTTCTCCCGTCCCGAGCAGAGGGCATGGCTCGGCACCCGACGCACCATCGTCTATGGCGGGCTTGCCTTTCCCATCGTGACCCTGACCTTTCTGCTGCCCTACGGCCTCACCGTCATGCGGGATACGGACGTGCCGACGGCCGACGCCTTGCAGATCGAAGTGATCGGGGAGCAGTTCTGGTGGCGGGTGCGCTATCCTGCGGAGCAGGGGCAGCCGGAGGTTACGACGGCCAACGAGGTCGCGCTGCCTATCGGGCGCCGGGTCACGGTAACCGTCACTGCCGCCGATGTGATCCACAGCTTCTGGATCCCGAACCTGGCCGGGAAAATCGACATGATCCCCGGGCGGGTCAACCGCTTCAGCTTCACGGTGGAGCGCCCCGGCGTCTATCGCGGGGTCTGTGCCGAATTCTGCGGCGACCAGCACGCCCTCATGGCGTTCGACGTCCTGGCCATGGAGGATGCCGAGTTTTCCGCCTGGCGCGCGGCGCAGGCGGCTCCTGCCCGGGAGCCGGTGACGCCCTTCCTCGAGCGGGGCCGCGAGCTGTTTCGCAGCGGCGGCTGCGGCAATTGCCACGCGATCAGGGGAACGGAGGCAAACGGTCAGTTCGGGCCCGATCTCACTCATGTGGGCAGCCGCCGCACGATCGGAGCCGGGCAGTTCCCCAACAATATCGGTACGCTCGGCGGCTGGATCGCCAACACGCAGCATCTCAAGCCTGGCGTGCGCATGCCGTCCTACGGCATGTTGACAGGCGAGGACCTGCGGGCCATCGCCGGATATCTGGAGAGCCTGAAATGAATGCGCCGGAGTCCCCGAAATCCTTCGAGCGCGACACGTCCGAGTTCCCGAACCCAGTTCCGCGCCCCAAGGACGAACTCGAGAAGCTGAAGCGGCCATGGGTGCCTCCCAAGGGCCTTAGCTTCATTACGGCCGTCAACAACACCTATGTCGGCATGTGGTATGTCGGCACGGCGCTGCTGTTCTTCGTGCTGGCCGGCATTCTCGCCCTGATCATGCGGACCCAACTGGCCTCGCCGGAGAGCGATCTCGTCGGCCACGACCTCTACAACCAGCTCTTCACCATGCACGGCACGGTGATGATGTTCCTCTTCGCCGTACCGGCCGTGGAGGCTGCGAGCGTCTATCTCCTGCCCAACATGCAGGCGGCCAGGGACCTGCCGTTCCCGCGCCTTTCGGCCTATGCCTTCTGGGCCTATTTCGTCGGCGGCCTCGTCTTCTTCTCGACCATCTTCTTCGGCCTTGCGCCGAAAAGCGGCTGGTTCATGTATCCACCGCTTTCCAGCCTGAAATACTCTCCGGAAGACAACGCCGACTGGTGGCTTCTCGGCATCGGATTCATCGAGATTTCGGCCATTGCAGGCGCCATCGAGATCATCGTGGGCGTAATGAAGACCCGCGCCATCGGCATGAGCCTGGACAAGATGCCGATCTATTCCTGGGCCATGATCGTCTTCGCCGCGATGATCATCGTCGGCTTTCCGGCCATCATCCTCGGAACCCTGCTGCTCGAAATGGAGCGGGCCTTCGACTGGCCGTTCTTCATCGCCGAGAGGGGCGGGGACCCCCTCCTGTGGCAGCACCTGTTCTGGTTCTTCGGCCATCCCGAGGTCTACATCATCTTCATTCCGGCGACCGGGATGGTGTCGATGATCGTGCCGGCCCTGGCCCAGACGCCGCTGGTCGGCTACCGCCTCATCGTCCTGGCGCTCATCGCGACCGGCTTCCTGTCCTTCGGGCTGTGGGTCCACCACATGTTCGCGACCGGCCTGCCGAAGATGTCGTTGAGCTTCTTCTCGGCGGCGAGCACGGCGGTGGCGGTTCCGAGCGGCATTCAGGTCTTTGCCTGGATCGCGACCATCGCGGCCGGCCGCATGAAGCTGAACACGCCTTCGCTCTTCATCATCGGCTTCCTGTTCATTTTCGTCCTCGGCGGCCTCACCGGGGTCATGGTCGCGATGGTGCCCTTCGATTGGCAGGCTCACGACACCTACTTCGTGGTGGCGCATCTCCATTACGTCCTGATCGGCGGAATGGTGTTCCCGCTCTTCGCCGCGCTGTATTTCTGGATCCCCGCAGCGAGCAAGCGGCCCCTGTCGGAGCGGCTCGGCCGCTGGGTCTTCGGGCTCATGTTCCTTGGGGTCAACGTCACCTTCTTCCCCATGCACATCACCGGCCTCATCGGAATGCCGCGGCGCGTCTACACCTATCCCGTCGGGATGGAATGGCACGAACTCAACCTCATCTCCACCGTCGGCGCCTTCATGATCGCGGCCGGTGTCGCCCTGTTCATCTACGACATGCTGCGGAACTTCCGGCCCGTACAAGATCAGAATGCCGGCAACGTCTGGAACGCCGGCACGCTGGAATGGCTGCCGAACGGCAATTACGGCGTCCGCAGCATTCCGGTCATCACGAGCCGGGAGCCGCTCTGGGATCAGGCGAACCTTGCCAAGGACGTGGAGGCAGGCCGCTACTACCTGCCCGGCACCGTGACCGGCGGGCGCGAGACCATCGTCACCAGTCCATTCGATGCACGTCCGCAATACATCCTGCAGATTCCGGGTCCGGGCTGGCAGCCCCTTCTCGCGGCCGTCTTCACGGCAGGCTTCTTCCTCCTGCTCACGGTGAAGCTCGTCTTCCCCTCCATCGTCTGCGGGGTGCTGGCGGTCGGCTGCGTGATCTGGTGGCTGTGGGAGACCGATCCCGGTCCCGTCCGGCCGCCCGCCGATATCGGCGGGGGCTTCACGGTCCCGGTCTACGTGACAGGACCGATGAACCATTCCTGGTGGGGCATGATCTCGCTTCTGGTCGTGTGCGGGATGATCTTCACCTGCCTCGTTTTCTCCTATCTCTTCCTGTGGCTGGTCAATCCCGGCGCATGGCCTCCGGAGGGCGTCGTCGTTCCCCACTTCCTGTACGGCGCCGTCGTGGGGGCTCTCTATCTTGCAAGCGCGGCCCTGATCGTCTGGGCCAGCCGGAATCTGAGGGGCGAAGACCGCCGCCGCCCCGCATCGGTGCCGATTCTGATCGCGATTGCGCTTCTGCTCTTCGTGGCCGGATCCGCGATGGACCTCTGGAGCCACTGGCAGACCGGCCTCAGCCCGAAGGAGCACGCCTATGGTGCGGCCGTCTACGGCATCGTCTCGTTCCAGGTGCTCTTCGTCGGCGTCACCCTCATCATGGGGCTCTATACGATCGCACGCTGGCTTGCGGGCAAACTCGATTCCGTGAGGAGGACGACTTTCGATAACACCATGCTGTTCTGGTACTACACGACGGCGCAGGGTCTCGGTGGCGCTGCTGTCGTCTACGGCTTCCCGAAACTGGTCGGGGGGTACTAGCGGTGACCGGGCGGCGGATGTGGCAGGTCGTATTCATGCTGGGCGGTTTCCTCGCCTGGGCCGTGCAGTTCACCGTCATCTATGGCGTCACCTCGACCGTGTGCGCCCGGGGCTGGGCGGACACGACAGTCCTCGGCGCCGGAATCGTCCCCTTCACGGTCGCCGGAACGACCCTGGTGGCCGCTGTTGCGGCTGCCGCGTTTCTCGTCCACGCCCTCCGGAAGCATCGGCGGCTGCAATCGGCGGATGCTTCCGTCACCGATGTCTTCCTGATCCAGGGAGCAGTCCTGATCAGCGCCTTTTCCATCGCGGCCATTCTCTGGCACGGACTGCCGGCCCTCATCCTCCCTGCGTGCTCCTGACACGCGAGGTCGCGGACCCGGACCCGATGCCGCTCTTCTGCGTTGCCTTTTTTCGTGGTCATGACCGCCCTTCGCAATTATGAGCGAGGCCGGCCGAACGGGATCGGATGAGCGTGGAGTTGGTGGGACGTGGAAATCTATCGTATCGAGACGATTGCCCCTGAATCCGAAGGGGGTGGGGTCATCCGCCGGACCTTCGTTCGCGTGGAGTCTCTGGAGAAGGCGAAGGAGCGGGCTCTCAGGGTGTTCACCCGCGCCCGTGTCCCGCAGGCTGCGGGCCCTCAGGTCGAGGCCGTGCGGGTGCTGAACGGGGCCGGTTACGAGGTCTTTTCCATCAACGCGAGAGATTGACGACGCGAAGGAGGCTCGCGGACTTGGCGTGCGATCCCGGTCCGGTCCGGTCTGGTCCTCCCGGGACGCCGCGCTAGACTCTCCGGCAGGGCTCGCTTGAGCTTTCAGCGGCTTGAGGAGAACCTGCGATGACGGCGCAACCGATGCGATGGATTCCTCTTCTGGTCCTCGCCATGCTCTCGGTACTGGCGATCTGGTCGGAATACCCGCGGATGACGCCGGGCGCGTCGCTTTGGGATTTCGGCTCGTTCGTGGCGTCGGGACGCGCGGCAAAAGAGGGATTGAACCCTTATGGCATCTACCCGCTGACCCTCCACGTTCAGCTGCCCGGGTTCGAGTCGTGGAATCCCAACCTCAACCCGCCCGTCTCGGCGCTGCTGTTCCAGCTCTTCGATCTGACCGAGCCTCACCAGAGCTATCTGATCTGGCGATGGATCTCGGTGGCGTTCTATATCGCGACCGTCGCCTTGCTGGCGTTCCATTTCCGTGGCGCCGACATGCCCATCTTCGTCATCTGGGCCTTCGCCCTGGCGGGCTTCTGGGACACGCTCTTTCTCGGGCAGATCTACCTGCCCCTGGTCTTCGCAACCGTCGCCGCCTGGGTGCTGCTGGAACGGGGCGCGCCTCTGGCCGCGGGCATCCTGATCGGCGTCGTGATCGCGATGAAGCCGAACTTCCTCGTCTGGCCGGTGCTTCTGTTCCTGGCGGGCCACCGCCTGCCGGTTCTTGCCGCAGTGGCGACGGCAGCCCTCATCAGCGCCGTGCCGCTGGTGGTCTACGGGCCTGAAATCTACCGCCAGTGGTTCGAACTCGTCGCCTCCGACCGCGACCGCGCCTTCTTTCTCACCAACGCCTCCTTCGCGGGCCTTGCCGCCCGCGCCGGGGTGCCGTCCCTCGGCCTCGTCCTCAGCCTTGCGCTGCTGGGCGGACTGGCGGCTTGGGCCTTCTGGCGCCGGCCCGGCATTACGAGGGTCAGCAGCCTGGCGCTCGTTGCGTCCTTGCTCGCCTCGCCCCTCGGCTGGATCCAGTACACGCTGTTCCTTCTGCCGGTCCTCATGAGCCACAGATACCGGCCTGCCATGTGGGTCGTCATGGGTCTGCTCATCGTGCCCGTCCCGTTCATCATCAACCAGTTCGGCAAATCGGCCCTGGTCCAGTTCACGATCGGATCGGCCTATGGCTGGGCCCTGGTGCTGTGCCTGATCGTCCTGCTCGTGGACGAGTGGCGGGAGCTGAAAGGGGAGCCCCGGATCGAGGGAAGGCTGCGCAGCGCCTGAGGCGCTACGTTCCGACCGGAGCACCGGGGCCGGGTTTCCTGCTATCCCCCGGTCGGGGAGGATCCTTCCGCCGTCGTCGGATCGCCGTCGAGGTCCCGGGAGCGGCTGACGGTCTCCGCAGGCTCGTCCCGCAGGATGTAGACCTTCCAGTCCGCCGTTTCCCGCAGGAGCTCGTAGTTTTCGGTCAGGTGATCGGCGTAGACCCGGCGCAGGCCCTCCGCGGTCCAGCTTTCGATTGCCCATTTCGGGTCCATGACCACGCGCACGTCCCGGAACACCTCTTCGGCGGGCAGGTGGTGGTCATCGTCCAGGGTGCGGCCCCAGTGATACCAGGTGCTGTCTCCCTGCGGAGGCTGAAGGCCCAGGCCGGCCGAGAAGGGGCCGACGAAATCGAGGACGAGCACGTGGCCGGCGTCCTCCCCGAGTTCGTCCAGCGCCCGTGCTCCATCCGCGATACTCCCCAGATATCGGCTGAAGGCGGGATGCTCGCCCTCGCTCCAGAGCCTTGCGAGCCTGACCTGCTCGAAGTTCGGCAGGGGGACGGACTGACCGTATCTCGTCGCCGCGAGACCTGCATGGAGGCCGAGGGTGGCGGTCATGTGAACGGTGCTCGGCAGCAGGAGAGCCAGCAGAAGAAGAGGGGCTCCTGCAGACAGGAGGGGGCGCTTGCCGTCCTTGGGCGCCGCCGGTTGAGTCCTGGCGAGAATCTCCGCCGCGACCGCTGCTCCGGCGCCGAGGGTGATGACGCCCCAATGCTGGAAGTTCTGGTTGATGATCATGAAGCCCGAGCCGGCGCAGAACCCAAGGAACAGGAAGTCGCGCAGGCTGCGGGTGCGCCAAAGAACCAGGATCGTGAAGACCGTGAAGAGAACGTAGTCGGCGAGATTCCTGAACAGCGCTTCCGCCAGCTCGTTGATCTGGTCGATTCTGCCGCTCACCTCCCCGGCGAGGAGCAGGTCGTCGAAATGGGCCTTGGTCGCCCCCCATGAGGCTTCGACAGCCAGGCCGATGACGATGGTGACGGCAAGAGCCGCCGCGACCCACAGGCGCTGGCGCGAGAAGAGCAGCATGAAGACCATGAAGGCCAGACCGACCACCCCGTAGCTGATCTTCATGTAGAACAACAGCAGGAGGAGAGCGGACGCACAGACGGCGTCGAGCCATGCCTGGCGGCGATGCGGGTAAACAGGCTGCAGATACATGATCAGCAGCAGGCCGAGGCCCGACCAGCCGATGCGGTTGTAGAACATCGCAAACGACAGATCGCGGATTCCTTCGCCCAGATTGGCGGGGACTGCCGTGACCAGGATGAGGAAAAGGGCGACGGGAAGTCCGATCGCCGGGCGAAGCCGGGATCCGACGACATGAGCGGCAATCAGCGCGAAACCCAGGACAAGGAGGCCCATTCCGACCGGCATTGCGCCGCCGAAGCTGCCGGTCAGCCAGTAGCCGATGGCAGGAACATAATAGACCAGGGGTCCGAGAGCCGTGTGGAAATCGCGGTTGGGCACCTGGCCCAGGCTGACGCGATGAACTCCGTCGAGGAAGATGAAGAGATCGTTGAGATACTTGGTTGTGACGGTCTCACCCGGCAGGGCGAGCAGCAGGGCGCACACCACTCCTGTGGCGACCACGAGCATCTCGACGGATGCGGGGCGCTTCAACCATTGCGTCATTGTGGACACCCATCCCCAGCCCCAACACGCGATGCGGATGCTTGTTCCGCGGGACAGGATCCGGACGACGTGCGGCTCTCTGCCATCTCTCCGGCACGACTGTCCCTGCGATGCCAGACGATCCAGGCGTCGGTTTCCCGGACCGGCTCGAAGGTGCTCTCGATATAGGTTCCGTACAGGCTACGAAGGGGCCCCGGATTGACCCCCCATTTGGGCTCCATCAAGATCTCGACATCCTTGAAAAGCTGGTCCGGCGGCAGGTGGTGCTCGGTGTTGATGTTGCGGCCCCAGTGGAGCCAGGCGTTGTCGCCGCGCGGGGGCGGGAGGTTGAGCCCGGCCGAGAAGGGATTGGCGAAGTCGAGCACGGACACCTGCCGCGGGCGGGTCGGAAGCTCCGCCAAGGTTTCTCCCCCCTTCCGGATGCTCTCCAGATAGGCGGAGGTGAAGGCATAGTCGCCGGGCGTCCACAGCCGCGCGAGCCTGACCTGCTCGAGTCCCGGGAGGCCGAACGGCTGGCCGGACCGGGTGACGGCAAGGGTCGTATGAAGCCCAAGGGCCATCAGGTAATGGACCGTCGTCGGCAGAAGAAGGGCGAAAAGCAGGAAGACCGAACCCGAGGCAAGGGAGAGGGATCCGCCGCCTGACGCAGTCCGGGCATATTGGGTCCGAACCAGGATCTCGGCCGCCACGACGGCGCCGGCATGAAGCGTGATGATGCCCCAGGGCTGGGAGTTCTGGGCCTGGATGAGAAGCCCCGGTCCGGCGCAGAACCCGAAGAACAGGAAATCGCGAAAGCGGCGGGTGCGCCAGAGCGCCAGCACCGCGACGATGCCGAACATCACGTAATCGGCGAGGTGTCTCAGGAATCCGAGCACGAGACCGACCGCTCCGCGCGTTCCGCTGACCTGCCCCGCGAGCACGAGATCGGCGAAATGGGCCAGGGACGCCTTCCAGAGGATTTCGACCGCGAGGGCTGTGAGGATGGTGAGGCCGATGGCCCAGGCGGCCCAGCGGCGCTGGCGCGCATCGAACAGCATGAACACCAGAAAGGCCAGAGCCACCAGACCGTAGGTCACCTTGGTGTAGACCATCGCCACCGTCAGCAGGGTGGCGCAGAGCGCGTCGAGCCGCTCCTGATACGGCCGCACCTGCCGCGGCAGCAGGTACATGACCAGCAGCGCCCCCAGGGCCACCCAGCCGATGCGGTTGTAGAACATGGCAAAGGAGAGCGAGGTGATGGCCTCGCCCAGGTTCATGGGCACCGCGAGGATGAGCAGGAGAAAGGCGCCGAAGAGCAGGGCGATGAGGGGATGCAGGCGGGAGGCGAGGATGTGGGCGAGGGCGGGGGCGAGGGCCAGGGTGGTGAGGGCCATGCCGAGGGGCATGGCGGCGCCGAGGGAGCCGGAGATCCAGTATCCTGCGGCGGGGATATAGTGGGTGAGGGGGCCGAGGGCGGTATGGAAGTCGCGGTTGGGCACCTGCCCCCATACGAGCCGGTGCGCGCTGTCGAGGAAGATGAAGAGATCGTTCGGATAGGAGGTCGTGACCGTCTGCCCGGGCAAGGCGAGCAGAGCCGCCACGACGAGCGCCCCGGCGAGGATGGGCCCCGCAACAGGCAGCGGACGGGTATCGTCGCCGATCATGACGATCCCGCTCCGGCTGCCGGCGGAGCGTCCGCCACGGGCTTGCGACGATGCACGCGCCAGTGCTCCGTTTCCCGCACCAGATCGAAGTTCTCCGCGATATGGGGACCGTAGACGGTCTGAAGCGTCGCATCCGATCCTGGCGGTCTCGGACCTGCGGGTGCCTTGGGCTCCATGACGATTTCGACGTCGTCGAGCAGCACCTCGGGAGGCACGTTGGCGGAGGCGTTGACGGTTCTGTCCCACTGGAGACGCGGCATGTCTCCCCGCGCCGGAGCCATGTCGAAAGCCATGGAAAAGGGGTTGGCGAGATCGAGCACGAAGACGCGACCGCGCTGCGACTCCAGATCGTCCAGGACATCGGCGCCATCCTGTACGGCGGCAAGATACGTGGTCGCGCCGTCGTGATCACCCCAGGTCCACAGATTCACCAGCCTCACACCCTCGACATTCGGGAGCGAGATCTCCTCGCCCGCGCGGGTGCCCGCCACTACGGCGTGGAGACCGAGGGCAAGGGAGCAATGGACGATTGTAGGCAGGACGAGAGCCAGGAAGAGAAGCTGAACGCCTGCGGTCAGGGACCAGCGGCGGTCCCGCGACGCGAAGCCAAGATGCGTTTCGTGGCGAATGACGGTTTCGGCCGCCACCGCAGCAGCGGCATGGAGCGTGATGATGCCCCAGGCCTGGAAGTTCTGGTTGATGATGAAGAACCCTGCAGTGCCGCAGAAGACGTAGAACAGGACATCGCGAAGACTGCGCGTCCGCCACACGGCCAAGCCCGCGAACAGGGTCAGCAGGACGTAATCGGCGAGGTTGCCGAGGATGTGGTCGAGGATCTGCCCCCAGGTTCCGCGAAGGATGCCGCCGACATCGCGGGCAAGGCGCAGATCCGCCAGGTATGAGGCCGACCCCTTCCAGAAGGCTTCGACCGCGAGGGCTGTGAGGATGGTGAGGCCGATGGCCCAGGCGGCCCAGCGGCGCTGGCGCGCATCGAACAGCATGAACACCAGAAAGGCCAGAGCCACCAGACCGTAGGTCACCTTGGTGTAGACCATCGCCACCGTCAGCAGGGTGGCGCAGAGCGCGTCGAGCCGCTCCTGATACGGCCGCACCTGCCGCGGCAGCAGGTACATGACCAGCAGCGCCCCCAGGGCCACCCAGCCGATGCGGTTGTAGAACATGGCAAAGGAGAGCGAGGTGATGGCCTCGCCCAGGTTCATGGGCACCGCGAGGATGAGCAGGAGAAAGGCGCCGAAGAGCAGGGCGATGAGGGGATGCAGGCGGGAGGCGAGGATGTGGGCGAGGGCGGGGGCGAGGGCCAGGGTGGTGAGGGCCATGCCGAGGGGCATGGCGGCGCCGAGGGAGCCGGAGATCCAGTATCCTGCGGCGGGGATGTAGTGGGTGAGGGGGCCGAGGGCGGTGTGGAAGTCGCGGTTGGGCACCTGCCCCCATACGAGCCGGTGTGCGCTGTCGAGGATGACGAAGAGATCGCTCACGTATCGCGTGGTGACCGTCTGTCCCGGAAGCGCGAGCAGAAGGGCGCAGACGGCCGCCAGCCCGAGCAGAAGCGGCCCTACCCGTGCGATGCGCCCAGTCCAGACTGACATCGTTCCCATCCTCCTGGCCCCGGACGTCAAAGGCGCAGGCGCTTGAAGACCCGCTCTGGAATGCCGGTGATCATCATCATGATCGGACGCCAGACGCGGCGGACATAGATGACGTCACCGCCCTTCTCGACTGCGGCGAAAATGGCGCGTCCCACCTCGTCCGCCTCGGCAGTGACCACCGGAGGAAGCTTGATCCCGGCAGTCATGCGAGTGCGCACGAATCCCGGCTTCACCGTTACGACCCGCAGGCCCCTCGGCGCGAGCCGGTTGCGGAGGCCGGACAGGAAGGCCGTGAAACCGGCCTTCGCTGCGCCGTAGACGTAGTTCGAACCGCGCCCTCGGTCGCCTGCCACCGAACTGACGCCGATGATCGTGCCCGAGCCGCGTTCGAGAAAGCGCTCGGCCAGCAGCCCGAGGAGCAGGGCCGGCCCCTCGAAGTTCGTCCGTATGACCATGGCGGCATGTGCGAGATCGCTCTGCGCTCGCGACTGGTCTCCCAGCTCGCCGACCACGCACACCACCACGTCCGGCAGCCGGGGCAGAGTGCCGACGAAGTCCGAAAAGCGATCGGTTTCCAGGACATCTAGTCGATGGGTCGTGACCTCGGCGCCGGTGCGGGAGGCGATGTCGTCCGCATTGCGGCGCGCCTCCTCCTCGTTGCGGGCGGTCAGCATCACCTGCCAGCCGGCCTGGGCAAAATGGAGAGCCGCCGCCCGCCCGATATCGGAGGTGCCGCCGAGGAGGAGAAGGGACTTAGAGGACGTCATCAAATACCAAGCCGCATGGACAAACGAGAAGAAACACGGCCGGAGGCCCCGATTGCCCGCCGCGTCTCGCGAAAGCGGGCAAGTCCGGGATATCCAGCCTCGAAGGTCGCCGGCGATTGCCGGGCGTCCTTGGCTAGATAGAGCCGCCCGCCGGCCGCGACCACTGCCCGGTCGAGTTCGTCGAGGAGCGCGAACACGTCGTCGCTGACCGGCAGGTCCAGGGTGAGCGTGAACCCATCGAGCGGGAAGGAAAGGTCGCCATGGCCGGGGCCGAGGCGCTTCAGGACCGCGAGGAACGACGCCGCTCCCCGGCGGGAGACCTGATCGAGAATCCGCTCCAGCACGGGACCGGCCTTCTCCGTCGGGACGACGCATTGATACTGAAGAAAGCCCCGCTTGCCATAGATGCGGTTCCAATCCCCGATGCCGTCGAGGGGGAAGAAGTACGGATCCCAATGAACCAGGAAGGGATAGCCCGACTTGACCGCACCCGACCGGAAATAGAGCTCGTTGAAGGCCGAGACCGACATCCGGTTCAGGGTAACGGCCGGAAGGTCGAAGGGTACGGACAGGCGCCCGAACTTGGAGGACGGGAAGGTCGGCGCGCCCGGCCGGAGCACGTCGATGTCCCGGGGCCTGGCATGCTCGGCCGCAAAGATCAGGGAGCGGCCGAGGGCGGCGCCGCGGGCCAGGCAATCGATCCAGGCGACGGTATAGGTGACGTCGTCGACGGATTGCAGCGCCGCAAGAGCGCTCTCCAGATTGGGGGCCACGAGGGTCTTCTGCTTCATCCAGCCCGTCTCGACGGGCCTGAGCCGGAAGGTCGCCTCCAGGATGGTGCCCGTAAGGCCCATTCCGCCGATGGTGGCGGAAAGGAGATCCGCGTTCTCCTCCCGCGAGCAGGTGACGACGCTGCCGTCCGGCAGGGACAGCGTGAGCGCTTCGACATGGTCGCCGAAGCCTCCGTCCTGGTGGTGGTTCTTGCCGTGGACGTCGGAGGCGATCATGCCCCCGATCGTCACGAACTTGGTGCCCGGCACCACCGGCACGAAGAAGCCGAGCGGGACGACGACGTTCAGCAGGTCCGAGAGCAGAACGCCGGCCTCCACGCGAATGAGGCCCGTCGTGCGGTCGAAGGCGCGGATGCGGTCGAAGCCGCGGGTCGAGACGGTGATGCGCTCGCCGATGGCAGCGTCACCGTAGGCGCGGCCGTTCCCTCGTGCGATGAAACCGGTTTTGTCCGCTATCGTTTTCGGCAGGGTCGTCGGGGTCGCGGGGCTGAGAACCTCCGATTCATGCCGGGGATAGCGCCCCCAGCCGGCAAGCTCCGTCATGCCCCTCTCTCCTTGAAGACATAGGTCCGATCCAGCGCGAACTTGGCCGCATACCCGATGGCGAGGCCCAGCACCGCTCCGGTATATTTGGCGAAATCCGTGCGCCAGATCATCCAGAATGTGACCTCGAAGCCCCAGAAGACCAGCGTCGTGAGTACGCTGAAGGCGCCGTAGAGGGTGATCTTCTGGAATTCCTGGCGGTGGCCGTGAAAGCCGTCGTCGAAGACCCATTTCTTGTCGAGGAGGTATTTCAGGACGAAGCCGATGGCCGTGCCCATGAAGATCGACAGGGCGAGCGGCGCGACCGGCGCAACGCGGATGACCGCCTCCTGGGTCACCAGGTTGGCCAAGGTCGCAATGACGGCGAAAAGGACATAGCGCACGAACATCATCGCCCCGAACCTTTCGGGACGAGACCGTTTACCGGGCTGGCCTGCTCCAGCCCCTCTTCTGTTTCCCGGTGCGGCATGGGGATCAGACGGCCGCGAAGAACAGGACGGCGGCCGTGCCGATCGTGGCGAGGCTGATCCGGTCCTTGAGGGCAAAGACCACCGGGTCATCGTCCATCTGCCGCCGATTTGCCAGCATCAACGCACGGGCGATCCAGTACATGAGGAGCGGCCCCACCAGCCAGAGGATTTCAGGCCTCGTGTAGAGCGTGTTGACCGACGTACTGGAGATATAGAGCGCGAAGATCGTGACCGCGTTGAAACCGGCCGCTGCCGCAAGGGCCGCGACCATCTCGAGGTCGCCGTTCTTGTAGTCTCGGCTCGTCGGATCGGGCAGATCCGCGTCGCGCCGGGCGGCGAGCTCGACGAAGCGCTTGATGAGCGCCAGCGACATGAAGATCATCATCGAAAAGGCGAGGAGCCATTTCGAGACGGCGATGTCGAGAGCCACCGCGCCGCCGAGCACCCTGACAGAATAGAGGGCGGCGAGCGTGATCACGTCGAGCAGCATCATCCGCTTGAGCGCGAAGGTGTAGGCGGTCGTCAGCGCGAAATACCCGAGCAGGACGCCGAGGAACGGCAGAGACACCGCCGAGGCGATGGCTATGGCGCCGAGAAACAGCACCGGTATGGCCATCACGCCATGGAGCAGGGGCACCGCGCCGCTGGCGAGCGGCCGGTTGCACTTGGTCCGGTGCGAGCGGTCGTCCTGCAGGTCGACGAGGTCGTTGAGGATATAGATGCTCGACGCGCAAAGGGAGAAGGCAATGAAAGCCATTATGGCTTCGATGACCGCCCCGGCCGTGAAGAGATGCGCGGTGAGAAGAGGAGCGAAGACGAGGGCGTTCTTGGCATATTGATGCACCCGCAGCATCTTCGCCCAGGTCCGCCAGGTGGGGCGGGAGCAGGGCAGGCACTCGACCTCCGTGGTGCCCTTGGCGAGACGGCGCATCACCCCGGCCGGAGCCCTGATGGCGATTGCCTTCGCAGCCTTCTCCCATACCGGCAGGTCGGCCGCATCGTTACCGATATAGTCGAAGCCGCGCTCGCCGAAGATCTCGACGAGCTTCTGCGCCTTCATGACGCCCGCGAGATTGGTGGTTTCGTTGGAGGCGAACCAGCCGGTGAACAGTCCGATATGGTCCGCCACGGCTTCGACCAGGCGGCGGTGGCTGGCGGATGCGAGATAGACCGGACGCCCGTCCTCCTTCGCCTGCCGGATGATGGCGAGAACCTCGGGATCGTAGGGAAGAGTGCTGGGGTCGAATTCGCAGGGCTCCGCCAGCCGGTGCTTCAGGGCTGCCTTTCCCTTGGACAGGGCGGTGCACATGTCGAGCAGCGACTGCGGACGCCGCCCCAGCTCGGAAAAGGCCGTCTCGATCAGAAGATCGGATGCGATCAGGGTGCCATCAAGATCCACGACGAGAGGACGAAGCTTTTCGTCCGGGCTGTCGTCCCATTCGGGCGCATTCCAGGCGACATCGTAGCCGCCATAGGGGCGCTCGACGGGTTCGTCGTAGGACGTTCCAATGCCTCTACGGTGCAGAAACAAGGGTTTGGGTTCGAATGGCGCCAAGGGCGTGAGCTCCCTGTGGTGTTGAAACCAAGTCATTTATGCAATGCCGTTCCAAAGACAGGCTGGCTGGGAGACGCAGGCGACGCTCCCAACCACATTCCTCAGAACTCTCGTGTGCAGTCTCAATCTGCCGGTTTTCGCGGACTCCGGATGACCGGACGATTCCCGAGGCGCCATTCAAAAACTACGCAACAGGATATCCATTGACCGTCGAGCACATACATCGTTGCTCGAAAAATCCGGCGGATTGATCGACTGCATGCTAACTGCTTAGGATCCATAAAGTTTCATGTGGCATCCGTTCGCTCCGAAATATTTGGGGTTATCGTCCGTTTCCGCATAACAAACTTCGGAGACGGCCAAGCTGGACAAGCTCGTGAGATAGGGGCCCCAACAGGAATTCAAGCTGCCGGTGCAGAAAAAAGTCGCCTCTATATGGCACGTTGCTTCTGAATGCCCTCTGAATATCGTGTACCTGCTGAAAGCGATCACGAAATTCGAATAGACGGCATCGTTAGCCAAGTACTCGTGCCGAGATAACATATGTTACTCTGCGCAAGGCAAAATGCAGCTCAAAGCCTGGTAGACGCCGGAAAGAGGTGGCTGAGACGTACCTGTCGACGATGCGCAGATCGGTTCAGCGTGCTGCTGCTTCCAGTCGGGCGACGGCTTCGTGCATGGCTTCAGCAAAGGCGGGGTTGCCATAGAGGTCGTTGTGCCCGGCTTCCGCAATGGTTCGGTCGAGAACCAGATTCGGAATGGCCTTTCGCAACGGTTCGCTGCGTCGTGCCGGCACGATGGTGTCGCGACCGGCTACAATCATCGCCGTCGATGTGGAGACGCCCTGCAGGTCCTCGACCGGCGACATGCGGTGGCGTAGGAAGAGGCTTACGGGAGCCCAAGGGAAATGGGCCTTCGCGAGGGCCTGGAGGGAGTCGAAGGGCGTGACTAGGACGAGGCCTTCGAGCGGCCGGTGGCGCGCCAGATGGGCTGCCACTCCGGTCCCGATGCTGAAGCCGACCGCGATGACCGGCCGTTTCCGGTTCTGCTGCAGATGATCGAAAATGGCGGTGGAGTCCGCGAGCAGGGCCTGTGCGCTCGGCTGGCCGCTACTCGGCGGGTAGCCGCGATAGTGGAACGCGACGACCTCGGAGCGGGGGAACAGTCCGCTCAGATACAGGGCCATCGCCTCGGCGTTCCAGGCATTGCCTCCAAAGCCGAGAAGGAGGGGCTCGGTTCCGGATGCGGAGCCCGGCGGGCTCAGGCGCACACCGATGAGGCGCTCTCCGTCCGATGTGGCAAGTTCCAGACGCTTGGCTGCATTCGGCAGGGCCGGGCGGTTGGCTGCCGCCATCCGAGCCGGAAACAGCAGGTTGGTCTGGTTGACGGCTAGCAGGGCGAGAAGGCCGGCGTAGACGATGACGACCGTGGCGACGAGGTAGAGAATCCACATCCGCGATTTCCGATTTCCGAAGGATCGATCGATCCTGCCGCCCGGCTCCCTCGTCTCCAGCTTCCGGCACGCCACTCGACCCGAAAAAAGGGCAGGGTGTCACGGTGTGACCCCTGCCAGTGCTTAACCTAGGGAGTGATATGCATGGTCTCAAGCTGAAACTAGGAAATCGCTATGCGCCCTATAGAGAACCTCCAACTGGTTTCCATGAATTAAGAACGGCGCGGAGGAGGGGTTGTTCCGGAATACTTTGGTTTTTCAGTATAACATAAGTTAAATGAATATATGCACTATATTCCGCAATATAGAGAGATCATGGCTGTACTGACGCCATGATCCGGAGGGCGGCGTCGCCGCCATGACCGTCGGATGGCAATGGCAACAGGCCGTCATGCGCCGGCGTCTCCGGTCTTCGTCAGCTGCTCGCGTTGACGAGATTCTCCAGGGTCTGTGCGACAACCTCCCGCTTTGCAGGCTTCTCCAGCCACGGGACACCGAGGAGCTCCGGCGGATGATCTCCGGTCGCAGGCAGCGCGGAATAGACAGCGAACGGCACGGAACGCCGCTTCAGCTCCCGGGCGAGGAGCAGGCATGGGCCATCGCCCAGCATGACATCGAGGAGCGCCAGGTCTGGCGTGTCTTGCTCCAGCCAGCCCAGGGCCTTCGCGTTGGTGGGAAACAGGCCCGAGATTTTGAAGCCGGCTTCTTCCAGATAGGCTTCCAAGGCGAGGCCGATGAGGGCCTGGTCTTCGGCGATCATGCAGTGGGGCTGGTTCGACATCGTCACGGTCTTTGGTTGGGTTCCATGAGGAGGAGGGGGCTCTGCCGGCGAGGAGGAAGTCCCGGCAGAGCCCCGTCGAGACGAGCGAGGGAACGACCCGCCTCGACCCTCCTTCTAGCGCCGCCCGGCATTATCCTCATTCAACCATGTGTAACTTGGCCGTTATTCCCGGGCGACGATGGCGACCGTGAACCGCCGTGTCCGTCCAGGCCGGAGGGCGCCGCTGCCGGTTGATCCACATCATGGCGCCTCCGCCAACGATGGGTCATGCCACCCGCTTCGGGCAGCAGCCAAGACGGGTCGCTGCCTCGGACGGGCCTGCAACCTTTGCCACGGAACGCCGCCATGTCGCACATCGTGATCATCCAGGGACATCCGACTGCCGGAGGCGGGCACTTCTGCCATGCTCTGGCGGAGGCCTACGCCAGAGGGGCGGCAGAGGGCGGTCACGACGTCCGTCAGATCCTCGTGGCCGAGCTCGACTTTCCCCTCCTGCGATCGAAGCGCGACTGGGAGAAGTCTCCGCCGCCGCCCGCCATTGCCGGCGTCCAGGACACGATTGCCCGGGCCGATCACCTGGTCATCATCTATCCCCTGTGGCTCGGAGACATGCCTGCGCTTCTCAAGGGTTTCCTTGAGCAGGCCCTGCGTCCGGCCTTCATGTCGGGAACATCGGATCCGGGGGGCAACTGGAAAACCGTGCTGAAAGGCAAGTCCTCCCGCATCGTGGTGACCATGGGAATGCCGGCCTTCGTGTACCGTTGGTATTTTGGAGCCCACAGCCTCAGGAGCCTGAAGCGCAGCATCCTCGCCCTGGTCGGTATCGGCCCGAACCGCCACACCTTGATCGGCACTGTCGAGGGCATGAGCGAGGCCAAGCGGAAGGTGTGGCTCGAGAGAATGCGCCGCTTGGGAGCCGGGGCGCGCTAGGCAATTCGCCGTCATGGACATGACGGCCCTGACCTGATCTGCGCCGATCTCCGTCACGATTGATGGAGATCAAGGAGATGGAACCTGCCGCACTTAAGCTCCGAATTCGCGACGAGGCGGCGAGACAGGTCCGCCTTCGTCCGGAGGAGGAAGAATTGCTTCAGCACATCACGCTTCATCTGGCCCGCAGCAAGGAATTTCCGGAGGGCAGCCGACACCATGGCTACGAGATCGTCGCTCCTCTCGATGCCGACGGGTTGATCGACCCGGCCGAGTGGCGGGAGAAGCGGGCCCAGTGCCGCGTCAGACGCTTCTGGGCCGGCGAGGCGGACCAGCACGGTGTCCTGGTGCATCGTCCGGGCGGTGCCGACGGAGCCACATGGATGATCGACTACGATCTTGACCGGACGACGGATGACGAGGCAGGCTATCGCTTGGCGAAGCACCGGTTCGCGCCGGGCGAGTACGTGACCATCCGGGACGAGGACGAAAAGCTCCACACGTTCCAGGTGGTTGCGGTGAGAGGCGCTCAGCAACCTGAAAAGGAGCACGCCTGATGATCCCGTGGCGCTCCGTTCTTCTCGCCTGCTCCCTGGGCCTGGGCCTGCAACCGGCTCTTGCCCAGGAGGGCCGTGTCCAGCGGGGGCTGACCTTCGCGCAGGTCCACTGCGCCCAGTGCCATGCCATCGGCCGTTTCGGCGAGAGCCCGCTGGCGGAGGCGCCACCGTTTCGGACCCTCGGGGACCGGTATCCCGTCGAAAGCCTGGCGGAGGCCTTCGCCGAAGGCATCACGACGGGACATCCGTCCATGCCCGAGTTTCAGCTCGACGTGGCGCAGATCAACGATCTGCTCGCCTATCTCCAGTCGGTCCAGGAATAGGCGAGAGCCCGTCGCATCAGGTGTGATGGGTGATAAGGCCGTTGTCGATCAGGGTGGACCAGACATCTTCGGCGGTGTCGGCGAAGTGCACCAGCTTGCGGTCGCTCTCGCTCACCATCCCGTGTTCGAGAAGCACGTCGAACTTGATGATGGAGCGCCAGTACTTCTTGTCGAAAAGCACGATCGGAAGCGGCGGGGCCTTGCCGGTCTGACGAAGGGTGAGAAGCTCGAAGAGTTCGTCGAGCGTCCCGAAACCGCCGGGGAACACCACGAGGGCGTTCGCCCTCATGGCCAGATGCATCTTGCGCATGGCGAAGTAGTGGAACCGGAACGTCAGATCCGGCGTGGAGTAGCGGTTGGGCTCCTGCTCGTGCGGCAGGGTGATGTTGAAGCCGATGGACGGGGCGCCGACATCGTGCGCCCCCCTGTTGGCGGCTTCCATGAGGCCCGGACCTCCGCCCGTGGCAATGACGTTGTCGCGGATGCCGTTGACCGGCTTCAGGGCGCCGCCGCGCTCCGACGCGATGGCCCCGAACTTCCGGGCTTCGTTGTACCAGAAGGGGTGCTGCCCCGGGCCGTTCTCCCGCACGCGAGCACTGCCGAAAACCACGATGGTCGACCGGATGCCCCAGGTCCGCAGGTGCTCCTCGGGCTTGGCGTATTCCAGCTGGAACCGGACGCCGCGCATGGAATCCCCCAGCAGGAAGTCCTGATCGAGAGCGGCAAGCCGGTAGGATGGAGAATTCAGATGGGCTTCGGCGGTATCGACATCATGCATCTTCTTGAAGCTCCTTTCGCGAAACCCTTCAATGGACGGAGGACCTTGATCGCCTCCTGGGCGCGGACCCCCGAGAAGATCAAGCTCCCGGTGCCCGATCAACCGCAGCCGTCCGGCCAAAGCCATCCCTAGCGAAATTTCCGCGTGGATGGTCCGGTTCCGTCCTTCAGGAATGGGAGTCCGCAGGAGGAGCGCTACGCACCGGAAAACCGAAGGACGGAGCGCCGGCTTGGGCTCTCGTCCTTCGGGCAGGGCAGGGTATCGATCCGGGGCTAGGCGAAGATCGCCTCGATCCTGCTCTTCAGCTCCGCAAGTTCGCGCACGTAAGGAGCGCGGCGCTCCTGGTGGCGTCTCCTGAGCACCGCGATCAGCTCGCGCTTCTGGGCTTCGTCGGCCAAGCTGTGCCGGATCGATTCGATGCTCTTCTCATGGGCGAAGTCGATATCTGCCAGGCTGGCCAGTATCGATTGCAGCCGCGGCTGGATGTCTTCGGGATAGAAAGGATCGTCGCTCAGTCTCGCTCGGTACCGGAAATGTTCAAGATGGACAGCCATGCGCTTCCTCCGCGGATTTGTTGTTCTTGAACGGCTAGGGCCTCCCCATGTGATAGGATGCTGCGACACTTTGATGATTGTTTGGCGTTCGCCGCTTGCGCGAATGCGCAAACCCCTCCTGGAGGGAGGGGTTCGGATTTAGCGGAGACGGCTCAGTAGGAGAGGAAGAGCGGGACCGGCGCTTCCTTGAGGAGCGACTGGGTCACGCCGCCGAGCACCATCTGGCGCAGGCGCGAATGGACGAAAGCGCCCATCACGATCATGTCGGCCCGGGTCAGCTTCGCATGGTTGCGCAGGGTTTCTGCTGCGTCACCGTTCTGGGCCGTGAGTTCCGTGACCGTGACCTGCACGCCGTGGCGGATCAGATGCGGAGCGATCTCCGCCCCCGGAACGGCCCTCGACAGGTCCTTCTCACCGGACACGCAGACGATCTCGACGGTTTGGGCGTGCTTGAGGAAGGGCAGGGCGTCGTTGAGGGCGCGGGCGGCCTTCGCACTGCCGTCCCAGGCGACGATGATCCGCTCCGCCTTGAAGGTGTCCGTACCGCGCGGCACCACGATCACCGGGCGCCCGCTGGAGAACAGGGCCTGCTCGATGAGCGAACGGTCCACCGTGAGCATGTCGGCATCGGCATCGGCCACGGCGAGGTCATGCACCCTGCAGAGCGAGGAGAACGTCTCCACAAGCTCGGCGTAGCGCAGCTGAACCGCCTCGACCGAGCAGGGGATTCCCTCGATCATTGCTTTCTGACGTGCGCTTTCGGCTGCGGCTTCGGCGAGTTCGCGCACCCGCTGGTTCTCGGCGGCCACGAGCCCCGACGCCATATCGCTGACGACCGAATGGGTCAGCGCGAGCTTGACGGAGGCCGAGAGGGCCGTGACATGCGCGCCCGACTCGCGGGCCAGCGAGAGGCCGTAGCTCAGCGCTGCGGACGGGGCCTCCTCGTCCTCGGTGAATCCGATGAGAATGTTCTTCATGTTGTTCAGTGGCTTGGTCATGGGTTCCCTCCTGGTGATCGGCTGCCTGCTCGATGGGATCAGGCGTTGAGGCGGCGCAGGGCGGCCTTGTTGTTGAGGACGATGCGGCGGGTTGCCGGAAGCTTGATCACGGCCTCCCGCTCGAGCTGCGTCAGGGAGCGCGACACGGTCTCGATCGTCAGGCCGAGGTGATCGGCGATGTCGGCCCGGGACATGGGGAGATCGATGGCGCCTTCGCTGTCGGAGGCGCGGTCCGCCATGTCGAGGAGGAAGGAGGCGATCTTTTCCAGGGCTGTCTTGCGGCCGAGCAGGAGCATGTGGTCCTGGGCCCGCTCGAGGGAGCGCATCATGCCCTTCACGAATTGCTGGGCGAACTGGCTGTCGCTGGCGGCCAGGGTTTCCAGGCTGCACCGGCGATAGGCCATCACCACCGCATCCCCGACCGCTTCGGCGCTGAAGCGGTATTCGTCGCCCGTCTCGATGCCGAAGATGTCGCCGGCCAGATGGAACGCGTCGATCTGGCGGCGTCCGTCGCTCAGGAGCTTGGAGGTGCGGACGACGCCGGAGACGACCTTGTAGAAATAGGCGGCGCGGTCGCCCTCGGAGAAGATCTCGTCGTCCTTGGTGTAGGACCGGATCGAGCTGATGGCCTGCGTGGAGGTGTCTGCCGTGGAGCGGGCCGGCTGGGGAGCCCGGGCGATGATCGCAGCGGCCGGATTGGGGGTATTGATCGTGACCGTGGTGTGCATCGTGCCCTCGTCGTCTCAAGTCGTTGACCTTGAGCTATGGGTACCGCCGCACGGACCGGTCAGAAATTCAGATATGCTCCCTAAGGGATTCCCCTTAGCCCGCGGACGGTGCCAGATCGGCCGCGATTTCCCCGCCGAAGCCGGCCAGGGCGGAGCGGATGCTGTTCACGAGGGTCTCGTCCAGGAGGGGCTTTTCCAGCACTTCGTGGATGCCCGCCACGGCCGCGCGCTCCCTCACGTCCTCGCTGACATGGCCGGAGATCAGGATGGTCGGGTAGCTTCGGTGGCGGTCCCGGAGGATGTCGACGAGCTGAATGCCGTTGATGGACGGCATCTGGTAGTCCACCACGAGACAGCCGTGCTCCGGCAGGTCCGCGTCCGCCAGAAGCTCCACGCCGCTGCCGTAGAGGCGTACGTCGATTCCCTCGATCCCGAGGGCGAACTTGAGCGAGTTGCGGACTGCGGCATCGTCGTCGACGATGAGGACGGATCCCGTTCGGGAGGACATGGCGGACCTTGCAATAGGGCTTGTGAGCAACGGTCCCGGTGTACCCGATCCTCCGGCCGGGGGAATTGATCCCCCTCAAAATCTGGAATTCCCGGTATCGGGAGAAATCCCTAGGGGATCATACGTCCTTGAGGTTCCCGGCCAGCAGCGCCATCCGGACGAGTTCGGAGAGGCTGGACGCCTGCATCTTGCCCATGACGTTGGCCCGATAGATCTCGACCGTCCGGGGGCTGATGCCGAGATCGTAGGCGATGACCTTGTTCGCCTTGCCAGCGACGAGGCCGTCGAGAACCTGTCGCTCCCGCTCGGAGAGGGAATCGATGCGCCCCTGGACCTCGGCGGTCTGGCTGGTCCGCTCGGCGTTCTGCTCCTGCAGGTCCAGCGCGGAGCGCACGGCCGCCAGGAAGAGGTCGTCGTCGAAAGGTTTCTCGATGAAATCCACAGCACCCTGCTTCATGGCCTCGACGGCGAGAGGCACGTCCGCGTGCCCGGTCATGACGATGACCGGCACCGAGAACCCGCGGGATTTCAGGCGGCGTAGGAATTCAATCCCATCGACTTCCGGCATGCGGACATCGGTGACGATGCAGCCGGCCACAGGCTCCGTCACGCTGTCCAGGAACGACACCGCGGATTCGTGGAGCCGGACCGGCAGGCCCACCGTCGCGAGCAGGAAGGACAGAGACTGGCGGACGGCCACGTCGTCGTCCACCACGTGTACGATCCCATCATTCCGCATTCGCCAACTCCTCCTCCTTCACCATCCGCAGGGTGAACCTGAACGTGGTTCCCTCGCCGGTCCGCGATTCGACCCAGATCCTGCCGCCATGAGCCTCGACGATGGTCCGGCAGATCGACAAGCCGACTCCCATGCCGTTCTTCTTGGTCGTCACGAAGGGCTGGAACAGCTGCTCGGTAATCTCGGGCGCGATGCCCGGCCCCGTATCGGCCACGCTGATTTCGACCATTCCGTCGTTCTCCGGGAGGGCCGTGGCGACGACGAGTTCGCGGCGGGTCGAGTCCTGCATCGCCTCGATGGCGTTCCGGATCAGGTTGAGCAGGACCTGCTGGATCTGGATGCGATCCGCCAGGACGAGCTCGGCATCCTGGTCGAAGCGGTAGGAGACCCGCACGCCCTTCTCCTTGGCGCCCACCAGGGCGAGGGCGCTCGCCTCCTGAATGAGCTTCGGCAGGCTTTCGATATGGCGCCCGCTCTCGCCTCGGGAGACGAACTCGCGCAGATGCCGGATGACCCGGCCCGCCCGCAGCGCCTGATCGGCCGCCTGGCTGACGGCGTCGCGCAGCATGGGGGCATGCTCGTCCTTGCTCTGTTCCAGCAGGCGCCGGCACCCTTTCAGGTAGTTGGCGATGGCCGTCAGGGGCTGGTTGATCTCGTGCGCCAGGGTCGAGGCCATTTCGCCGAGCGCCGTGAAACGGGACATGTGCACCAGCTCGGATTGAAGCTCCTGCAGGCGCGCCTCCGTCCGCTGGCTCTCGGTCAGGTCGCGGATGAACCCGGTGAAATAACGCTGCCCCCCTGAGCGCATCTCGCCGACGGCGAGCTCGATGGGGAAGGTCGATCCGTCCTTGCGCTGGCCCACGACCACGCGCCCGATGCCGATGATGCGGCGCTCGCCCGTGGAGAGATACCGCTGCATGTAGCCGTCATGCTGATCCCGGTAGGGCTCGGGCATCAGAATCTTGATGTTCTCGCCGATCACCTCTTCCGCGGTGCAGCCGAACAGGCGCTCGGCGGCGACGCTGAAGGACTGGATCCTGGCCTGCTCGTCGATGACGATCATCGCGTCGGGCACGGTTTCGAGGATCGAACGCAGGTGCGCCTCCCGGGCCTTCAGGGCCTCCTCGGCCGCGACCCGCTCGGTGATGTCGCGCGTCACCTTGGCGTAGCCGTGCAGCTTGCCCGATGCGTCGCGCAGGGGGGTGAGGGTGACATGGGCCATGAAGACGGAGCCGTCCTTGCGGATCCGCGGAGCCTGCTCCTCGTAGCGGCCGGTCTGCTCCACCGTCCTCAGGGCCTGCTCCGGCCTGCCGGCCGCCGCATCCTCGGGCGGGTAGAACACGGAGAAGTGGCGGCCCAGGATCTCGTCCTCGCGCCAGCCCTTGATGCGCTCCGCCCCCGCATTCCAGCTGGTGACCCGGCCCTCGGTATCGAGCATGTAGATCGCGAAATCCGTCACGGCGTCGATCAGGAGCTCGAAACTGACATCCCTGCCGAGAGGGGACGGGGAGGTTGAGGCCGATTCAGTCAAAAAAGCTCTCCTGAGCGGATGGACCCGTCCGCAAATCTCCGGCTGCCGAGCAGAGCGCCAATATTCCCATTCCACCGGAACGTAGCAAAGGCTCGATTATCGCAGGCGTCCTGCCCCTGCAATAGGGGCGGGGCGCGGTCTATGGTCCCCTCGCGGGGACGGCCATTGCCAAGGTTGTCCGGGTTGCGGAGCCCGGTCGCGCCTCAGGGAAGGGTGAACACGCGCTGCGGATGCGCCACGTCCCGCAGATCATGCCGGCCCAGATCGACGAGCGGAACGTCGATCTCCCGCGCGCAGGCCCTGGAGACGAGAACCCGGTATCCGAGCTTCTTCGCCAGATCCTGCAGGCGGCTTGCCCGGTTCACGGCGGGGCCGATGACCGTGAAGTCCAAGCGCCTCGGTGCGCCGACATTGCCATAGGCCACTTCGCCGTAATGAAGGGCCAGAACCGAAGTTGAGTTCCGTTTTGCCGCTTCCCGCCCGTACGATGTTCTCCGCGTCCACCCTGTCGCAGAACGCCCGTGCGGCGTCCATGGCATCGCGGCAGGCGGCTTTTCGGCTCCGCTCCGAAGTGGTGGGAAAGATCGCGAGCACCGCATCGCCGATGAATTTCAGGACCTCGCCTCCATGGGCCTCGACCACGTCGCCGACGATGCCGAACCAGACATTCAGGGTGCCGAGAACATCGTCGATCGGAACCTCCTCCGACAGGCGGGTGAAGCCCCTCAGGTCGG
Source organism: Microvirga lenta (assembly GCF_020532555.1). Lineage (GTDB taxonomy): Bacteria > Pseudomonadota > Alphaproteobacteria > Rhizobiales > Beijerinckiaceae > Microvirga > Microvirga lenta. The sequence continues at coordinate 109,067 of NZ_JAJBBR010000006.1, forward strand.
TGAACCACAGGGCGGCCTCGATCAGCTCCACGGCCCCGCGGTCGACGCCGCCTTCGATGATCCGGCGGCCGGTGCGCGGACCGACATAGGTGTCGAGCAGGTCGACCGCGATGCGGCGCAGCACGTGGCGCTCGATGGAGGGGCTGAGGAGAATCGCGGCGAATTCCAGAGCCTCGATTTCGGCAGGCGTGAACCCGCCTTGCCGCTGGGTCGCAAAAGCGATGACGGCCGTCCGCGTCCGCTCCAGGAACGGCAGCGGAAACATCACGTAATCCGTTCCTCCGAGGAGGCGTAGCTCCTCGAGGAGCGGCATGTCGGGGCAGGGGGTGTCGAGCAGGCGGCGGAACGGACGTTCCGTCTCGTCGACCACCCGGGTGGGGCTGTTCAGATAGGAGGGCGAAACGGCGGCGGTCGCCCGCGCCGATTCCCGGATCGACACGGTCTCGCTCGTCCAGACATGCAGCCAGCCGCTGACTTCCGGGTGCAGGACCTCGAGGCCCATGGAGGCCCGCCAGACCGGCAGGTCATGGCGAACGATCTCCTCGCAGAAGGCGCTGAACAGGTCCTCGACGGACCGGCAGGCCGCATTCGCCGCCAGCCATCGGGCTATTCCATCGATCCGGTCCATGGCCGCGTTCCGACGGGCTTTCAGACCCGGATGCCGGGGAGGCCGTAGCCTCCCCGATCGGTTTCGTGCGTCCGCCGCTCACTTCTTCTTCAGCATTTCGTCCACGTTCTCCTTCGTCACCCGGTCGATGCCGGCATAGACGATATCGTCGACCTTCTCGCCCTTCTTGAGCTTGAGCAGGATGTCCATGGCCTTTTCGCCCATCTCGTAGGGCCGCTGACCCACCAGGGCATTGGCATATCCGTCGCGGAGCAGCTGGAGCTGCACGTCCAGGGTATCCGCCACCACGAGGGCGAACTTGCCCTGATCCATTTCGGACTTGTACTTGTTCACGAAGCTCTTGTAGGCCTCGGGAACGAACATGGGCCAGCCGCCGACGGGGATGATGGCGGCGAGATCCGGATTGGCGGTCTTGAGGTCCTGCATCTGCTGGACCGAAAGGGCCAGGTCGTCGTTGGAGTAGGTCGGCGAACCGGAGATTTCGATCCACTTCGAGCCTTTGAGAGCATCGCGCACGCCTTCGACGCGCTCCTTGAGGTTGGCGGCGGCGGGGCCGCCCGAGATCATCGCGTATTTCCCGCCTTCCGGCCGGATCTTCAGCAACTCCTCGCCAAGGGCTCGGCCCATGGCGCGGTTGTCCGTGCCCACATGGGCCTGCCGGGCGGAGTTCGGCGCATCGGCATCGAAGGTGATGACCGGAATCCCGGCATCGCGGGCGGACTTGATCACGCGCACGGCTGCCGCGGCGTCCGCGACCGAGATGGCGATCCCGTCCACGTTCTGGCTGATGAGATCCTGAATGATCTGGGCCTGGCTCGCGGGCTCGTGCTCGACAGGGCCCTTGTAGATGCATTCGATGTTGCCGAGTTCCTTGGCCCGCTTCATGCAGCCGTCCCGCGACAGATCGAAATAGGGGTTGTTCATCGCCTTGGGAACGATGGCGAAGCGATAGTTCTGCTGAGCTGCCGCAGGCATGGCGAGCGTAAGGGCTGCTGCTGCCGCGGCGAGGATCAGTCGTTTCATCACGCTTTCCTCCTGGTTGATCGATTGCCCCGTTCGCCGGGGTCTGATGGTCGGCCCTCATGGCCGGTTTCTGTCTGGCCTCGGGCGGACGGCTCCGAGGGAAGATTGTGACTCAAGGCGTCATTCTCATGGTCCGCAGGCGGTCGACGAGGACTGCGAGGATAATGATCGCGCCCACGAGGACGATCTGCCAATAGGCATTAATCCCCGCGAGAACGAGACCATTGCGGATGACTTCGATGAGGAGCGCGCCTATGACCGCTCCCGCAGGTCCGCCCATGCCGCCCGTCAGGTTGGCGCCGCCAATGACCGCCGCGGCGATGATGGTCAGCTCGTATCCGGTGGCCAGGTTGGCCGGGGCGGAGCCCAGCCACCCCACCATGAGAATGCCGGCGAAGCCCGCAGAGAGAGACGAGAGGACGTAGACCCCCACCTTCACGCGCTCGACCGAGATGCCCGTGAGGGCCGCCGCCTTCTCGTTCCCGCCAAGGGCGAAGACATGCCGGCCGAAAGCGGTGTGATGCAGGACGAGGCTCAGGATGCCCGCGAGAACGAGGAGGTAGATCACCGCCACCGGAACGCCGGCGATGTTGCCGTCCGTGATCTCGTAGAACGTGTTCACGTCGGGGCCCGTCGGCGCCTGCCCCCGTCCTTCGGTCACCGCATAGGCGAGCCCTCGCACGATGGAGAGCATTCCGAGCGTGGTGACGAAGGGCGACAAGCCGACCCTGGCGATGAGAAGCCCGTTGGCGAGCCCGATCAGCACCGCCGCGCCGAGACCCGCGGCCAGGGACACGATCATCCCGGCGAGCGGGATGGCATCCAATCCGGTGCCGCTCACCTTCTGCATGACGATGGCGCAGGTGATCGCCGCCAGCGCCATGGTCGAGCCGACGGAGAGATCGATTCCGCCCGTGATGATCACGAGGGTGACGCCGAGGGTGACGATGCCGACGAAGGAGAAGTTCTTGGCCACGTTGGCGAGGTTGCCGGAACTCAGAAAAGCCGGGCTGAGAAACGACATGACGACCATGATCGCGATGAGCGCGACCGCCACATAGGCGGTCTGGCTCGCAAAGAAGCCGCGGCGCCACCATTCGGTCCGGCCCACATTGGCGAAGTCGCCTGTTTCGGCCGTCGAGCGGGCGGCGGGAGAGACATCGTTCATCAGGCAGCCTCCTTGGCACCCGTGATCAGCGCGGTGACTTCCTCCGGGCTGGACTGGCTGACCGGCTTGTCGGCCACCTTGCTGCCGCGCCGCATGACGACGACGCGCTCGCAGACCGAGAAGACGTCCGGCATACGATGCGAGATCAGAATCACGGCGATGCCGGCATCGCGCAGCCGGCGGATGAGGTCGAGGACCTCGGCGACCTGCCGCACGGAGATCGCCGCCGTCGGCTCGTCCATGAGGATCAGCTTGGCCTGCGCGAGCCTCGTCCGGGCGATGGCAACGGCCTGACGCTGACCGCCCGACATGGCCCGGACGACGTCGTCCGGCCGGGTTTCCGACTTCAGTTCCTGGAAGAGCGCCGCCGTGCGCTGGTTCATGGCCGCATGATCGAGGAAGGAGAACGGCCCGACCTTCCGCTTGAGTTCGCGTCCGAGGAAGACGTTCGCCGATGCCGTCAGATTGTCGGCGAGAGCCAGATCCTGATAAACGACCTCGATCCCCACCTGGCGGGCGTCCACGGGTCTTGAGAAGTGAACCTCCCGGTCCTGGAACAGCATCCGGCCGTGGGACGGACGGAAATTGCCCGCGATGATCTTCACGAGCGTCGATTTCCCGGCGCCGTTGTCGCCCATCAGGCCGACGACCTCGCCCGGTTCGATTCTGAGATTGACATTCGACAAGGCCCGGATGGCGCCGAACTCCTTGCCGATATCCTCCAATACCAGAAGTGACACCCTGAACTCCTCCCTTGAGCCGACTCTTCAGAGCCTGTTGAGAGTTAGTACGCTTGCACTGGTATTGAGGTCATATAAGCACAGCCTTCAGTAGTATGTCACCTGTTGCTTCCGGAAAGCATGGGGACACGAAAGTATTGATATGCGAGAACAGGAGATGAACGGCTGCTGGATGCGCTTGTTGCCTGCCGGCTGTGCCCAAAGATTTTGGAATTCCTAGCGTAATGCCGCAAAGGAATGCTGTTCCGCCGAGACGGCATCGGTTGTCGGGCGCTGGATTTTCGCGCACCGTTCTCTCTTCCACCTAGTTCCGCCGACGATGGCGGCAAGGGTTCATTCGAGCGGAAGAACACCGGTCTTGAGAATGAGATTGCCGTACAGCCTCCTTTCTCCCGTCGCGACGATGAAGCAGGCCTGGCGGGCCCGCTCGTAGAAGGCGAAGCGTTCGAGCGCCACGATGTCGAACGGGCCCGCGAGGTTGCGCACGAGTTCGGCGAAGCTCTGGCAGATCGGAGGCACCGCCTCCGGGTCGCCCACCACGGCCATGCGGAAGGCTGCGGCCTCGGCAAAGGTGTCGAGCGGCAGATGGGTGAGAATGGCGTCTGCCGCCGCAACCGCATCGATCCCGTCCAGCCGGACCACGCGTGGGCCCAGGGAATGCGAGGGGAAATTCGCATCGGCGATGACCACCTCGTCCCCATGGCCCAGGCAGCGGAGGGCGTGGAGGAGGTCGGGACCGAGCAGGGGGTGTATGCCGCGAAGCATGCAGGAACTCCATCTACCTGTTCATTGCATTGGCGTCGAAGGCGGGCCAAGCCTCCTCCGGCACCGGTATCGCCAGATTAGCAAGATTGCGCTCCAGGCTGGAAGGTTTGGCGGTCCCGATCAGGACGGTCGCCACTCGCGGATCGCGCAGCGGATATTGCAGCGCCGCCGCAGCAAGGGGAATCCCGTGCCGTCCGGCGATCTTCTCCATCCGCGCGACGCGGTCGAGAATGTCCTCGCTTGCAGGACCGTAGTCGAAATGGGCGCCGGGGACAGGGCCGGTGGCGAGAATTCCCGAATTGAACACGCCGCCCACGATCAGGGAGGTTTTCGTCTCTTCGCATAGCGGAAGAAGCTCGCCGACCGCGGCGCGGTCCAGAAGCGTGTAGCGGCCGGCCAGCAGGATGCAGTCTATCGAGGCCCGGGACATCACGTCGAGGCAGATCTCGACCTCGTTGACCCCGAGGCCGAAGGCAGAAATGGCGCCGCCGCTCTTGAGGTTCTCCAGCGCCCGGAGGCCTCCCTCCATCAGATCGCGGAAATGCTTCTGATTGGCGTCGGCGCCATGGGTATAGGCGCCGATGTCGTGGACCAGGAGAACATCGATCCGGTTGAGTCCCAGGCGCGCCAGACTGAAATCCACCGAGCGCATGATCCCGTCATAGGTGTAGTCGTAGTCCACCCTGAAGGGCAGGGGCTCCACGTAGCCATGGTCGGGCACCCGATCCTCCTGGACCGGCGTCAGAATCCGGCCGACCTTGGTGGAGAGCACGTAGGAATCCCGCGGCTTCTCGCGCAGGAAATCCCCCATCCTGCGCTCGGACAGGCCGAAGCCGTAGAATGGTGCCGTATCGAAGTACCGGATGCCTGCATCCCAGGCGGCCGCGATCGTATCCTCGGATTGTTGGCGGGAGACTGCCCGGTAGAGCCCTCCTATGGCGGCTCCCCCGAAGCCGATCTCCGTCACTTCGACGGACGTCTCGCCGATCCTGCGCCGCTTCATGTAGTGGGCTCCTCAACGATGCTCATGGCCTGTCCCCCGTCAGAAGCGATAGAAGCGGCGAGCGGTCTCGCCCAAGATAGAACTCTGCTCGCCCTCGGAAAGCGGCGCGACGAATCTCTGCACGGTTGCGAACCATTGCGCATAGGGTGCAGCAAGGTCGAGAACGGGCCAGTCCGAACCCCACATCAGCCGCTCCGGTCCGAACGTCTCGATCAGATGCTCTGCGAACGGCCGCAGGTCGTCGTCCGCCGTCCGGTCTCCAGCCTCGGTCAGCAGACCGGAAAGCTTGCAGAAGACCTGCGGACGCCGGGCGAGAGCTGCAATCTGCGGCGCCCAGTCTCGAAATCCATCCGCTCCCCTGGCGATTTCGGGCTTTGCGCCATGGTCCACGACGATGGGCAGGTTGGGGTAGCGGTCAGCGAAGGCGGCGAGGGCCTCGAGATGCGGAGGCTTCACAAGGGCGTCGAAGGTGAGGCCGAGCTCCTCGGCGGCGGTCAGGCAGGGCTCCAGATCGGGGCGAAGCATCCACTCCGTATCGGGGATCGCCTGGAGCATCGGGCGGATGCCGCGGAACTTCGGGTGCTCCGCGAGACGGTTCAACTCGTCGACTTGATCGTTTCGTTCGAGGTCGACCCACCCGACCACGGCACCGACGAAGGGTGTGCGCTGCGCGATGTCGAGCAGGTAATGCGTTTCCGCCAGATGCGGCGCGGCCTGCACGAGGACGGTGCCGGACACGCCGGCGGCCTCGATCTCCGGCGCAAGGTCTGCGGGGGCGTAGTCCCTGTAGATTGCGGCGAGGTCCGGCGTCGGCCAGTCGAACCAGGGTGCATCCAGCGACCAGAAATGCTGGTGGGAGTCGACAATCACAGGGTGCGATTTCCCCTCGATGCCGGATCGTCGTGGGCGATCCGGAACAGCCCGTTCGTCAGGCAGTTTGATGTTCTCTCCCTGGATCTGTCCAGTCGGCGGATCCGAAAAACGGCCATGGTGATGGCGAGCAATCCGCAAGATGCCGCGGGAGCCGTGGAAGTGAAACTGTGTGGCGTGGCTTCTGGGGCGGCGTTTCCTGCGGAGCTTCGGGCCTTGCAAACCCCTCCGCGATGCTTAGCATTTCGGAAACGACAGAGCGCGTGATGCCTCCGCATCCGGTCCCGGCCGGGCGGCGGCTGCTGCGCGCATAAGGAACAGGTGGACGATGTCCTATATCGCCGATGACGATCGCTACAATCGAATGGCCTATCGCCGCTGCGGGCGCAGCGGCCTCGATCTTCCGGCCATTTCCCTCGGGCTCTGGCAGAATTTCGGCAGCGTCGACGTGTTCGAGACCGGTCGCGCCATCCTGCGGCGCGCCTTCGACCGCGGCATCACCCATTTCGATCTGGCGAACAATTACGGTCCCATTCCCGGCTCGGCGGAGGAGAATTTCGGGCGCATCCTCGCCACCGACTTCAAGCCGTACCGGGACGAGATGATCATCTCCACCAAGGCGGGATACCGCATGTGGCCGGGTCCCTACGGGGAGTGGGGCTCGCGCAAGTATCTGATCTCGAGCCTCGATCAGAGCCTGCGGCGGATGGGGCTCGATTACGTGGACATCTTCTATTCCCACCGAGTCGACCCGACGACACCCCTCGAAGAGACCATGGGCGCACTCGACACGGTCGTGCGCCAGGGCAAGGCGCTCTATGTCGGGATCTCCTCCTACTCCGCCGAGATGACCGCCCGCGCGGTGCGCATCCTGCGCGAACTCGGAACGCCCTGCCTCATCCACCAGCCGTCCTATTCGCTCCTGAACCGCTGGGTCGAAGGCGAGCTCCTCGACACTATCGACGATCTCGGAGTCGGCTGCATCGCCTTCTCGCCGCTGGCGCAGGGCATGTTGACGACGAAATACCTGAACGGCGTGCCGGAGGGCTCGCGCGCCACCCGTGGCGGCTCCTTGTCGGAGAGGCTGCTGACGCCGGAGAATATCGAGCGGGTGAGAGGCTTGAACGAGATCGCCCAGCGGCGAGGGCAGACGCTCGCCCAGATGGCGATTGCCTGGGTGCTGCGGGATCCGCGGGTGACATCGGCGCTCATCGGGGCGCGCAACGTGGAGCAACTCGACGATTCCCTTGCGGCTCTCGAACGGCTCGACTTCACCGCCGAGGAGCTGGCCGAGATCGACCGCTACGCCGCCGAGGGCGAGATCAATCTCTGGAAGGCCTCCGCCGAAGCCGTGACGCCGGATGTGGAGCGGGCGGAGAAGAAGGGCTTCGGTTTCGTGTGATACGTCGCGCGGGACGTCAGGACGATTGCCGTTCGAGCCATCGGCCGATGGCCTCGACTACGTGACGCTGTTCGTCCTCCGTCAGGGGCCGGCCGGCGGGGATGCCATGCCATTTGGATAAGCAGCCACGGCAGCATGTCGCGGTGGCATGCTGGGCGATGAAGACCGGATGTCCCTTGAACGGGGTCTGCTTGCCGTCGTTTGCCGGCTCCGCAGGGGCGAGCCGGCGGAGAACGAAATCGCCCGCATGGGCGAGCACCGTCTCCATTCCCCGCGTCTCCAGATAGGCGCGTTCGCGTCCCGACAGTCTGAAACGCCGTCGGAAGGTGGAGGTCTCCAGTCGCGAAAAAATGTCGTCGAGGGATTTCGCCATGGTCGTCCGCTTCGCTGCGTCTCAGTCCTCCGGACTGTCCATGAAGCGGGCGAAAGCGTCCTTGTAATCCGGATGCCAACGGGAGAGGGCGGGGCGGTTCCGGATGAGGTCCTCGGCCGCCCAGCGAATGCGCTTGCGGTCCATCTCGGGCGTGGTCTCGTTGTCCGGGCAGAGGATATAGAAGTTGCCCTGCGCCATCCCGCTCAGAAGAGCATAGATCACCTGCTCCGGCGCCCAGGCACCGGGAGGCTTCTCGGTCACCCCTCTGGCCCTGGTGAAGCCCGTATAGACGAAGCCCGGGATCAGGAGGTGCGCAGTCACCCGGCAGCCGGGCCTCGTGCGCAACTCGTGCGACAGCGCCTCGGTGACGACCTTCACCCCGGCCTTCGAGACGTTGTAGGCCGTGTCGCCGGGTGGAGTCGTGATGCCCTGTTTCGAGCCGGTGTTGACGATGGCGCAGGGGGTGCCCTGTTCCATCATCATGGGCGCGAAGGCCTGGATTCCGTTGATGACGCCCCAGAGATTGGTGTCGAGAATGGCGCGCCAGCGCTGAGGGTCGCCGAAGAGCTGGCCGCCGCCCTCCGTGCCGGCATTGTTCATCAGGAACGCAACCTCGCCGAAGGCGCCGACGACCTCGTCCCTCAGGCGTTCGAAGTCCTCCGCCCGACCGACATCGGTTTCTACCGCGAGAACCTTTCCGGCCCCGCCCACGGCTTCGGCGACCTCATCGGCAGATTGCCTCAGGACGGCTCCGTCACGATCCGCGAGGCAGACCCGCATTCCGAGACCGGCCAGGCCCTTCGCGGCCGCAAGACCGATGCCGCTCGCGGCGCCGGTGATGACGGCGACTCGGCCGGGGGCGATTGCGGGATGAGCATCCATGTCGGGAACTCCTCAGGAAGGGGAACGCGTCCGGCCGGGCCGGTCTCTCGGCTTAAATGGGTAAGGAAACTCTTCGGGATAGGGTTTCCTACGTAGGAAGTTTCCGAAGAGACAAGGCACAACGGCTGGTGTAGCACGGTGACAGAATACCTCCGGCCTTTTTCTGCCCCATGAAGGACGGAGTCTTGGGCGCCCGAACGAGGGCGCCCTTTTTTTGTCCTGGAGCGCCGGGTCAGGCGGCCCGGCCGGATCCCTTCGAGCGGCTCTCCGCCTCGACCGTCATGATGCGCGATGCCTCGTTGGCGATGCGGGAGGAGAGCTCCACGATGCGCCGGCTGTTGTCGAGCATCTGGGTCATGTTATTCCGCATCAATGCGCTCTGCGCCTCGAAGAGTTCGCTTAAGGTCCGGCAGCGGGAAAGGCTGCTCAGCCCGTCGATGTTCTTCTGCAGGCGCTCCTGTGCCAGTCCGACCCACTCCTGGGAGACGTCCTGAAGCCCGCGTGCGAGTACCGAGCCCGACTCCACGGCCGCCCAAACATTCTGCGAGGTCCGTCCCGTCAGATCCTGCCCGCCGCGCATGGGCAGGCTGTAGAGCTGCATCAGCTCGGAGGCTGCGCCGAAGCCGCTCCGGAAGATGTCCTGAGCGCCCTGCGCGGCGGCCTGGGTCCGCTCCATTCCGGCCTGTGCGGCACCGACGAGGTCTTCCGTGGTCCGCTCGACGGCTTCGAGCTGCTCGCGGCTACGTTTCGCAACGGTCTGGCGCTGATCGGCCTCGGCGCGTCGGATCTCCTCGGCCGCAGCGAGGTCATCCTCCACCTTCTCGACGACGGCCTCGACCTCTTCGTCGCTCAAGACCTTCAGGACGGCCGGGATGAGCTCCTTCTTGTCGTCGCGGATGTGCTGCTGGAACACCTTTCTCAGGTCGGCAAGCTTCTTGATGAATTCGCCGTTGCCCTTCGGCATGCGGTCGAGCTCCTCCAGAAGCGCGCTCGTCTCCTCGTTGTCGTTCATGGCGCTGCGCACGAGATCTTCCATGTCCTTGTGCTTCCTCAGGACCGGGAAGAGGTGCTGCTCCTGGAGGCTGGCGAGGAGTTCGAGTTCCTCCTTGAGATCGGCGAACAGTCTTTCACGTGTCTTGACGGCATTGTCCGACGTGTCGAGCAGCTTGGCGAAAAGCTCGTTCACCTTGTCGGGACTGGTCTGGCTGAACTTCCTGTTGGTCGTCATTTTCCCCTCGCGAAATCCAAAAAAGAAAGGGCCCCGCCGCTTCCGGCATGGAAGCCTGAGCAAGCATTCTCCATCGCAGGAACCCGCAACTGGCACTCGGTTGAAAGAAGAAGGCCGATACGGCGACGCCGGCCATGGACCCGCCTGTCTTGGACAGACGCAGCCCAGTCTGGATGCGACCGGTCGGCGGTGTCTACAGGACGAGCGGACGCATGTTGCATTGCAACACGAAATGAAAACCCCTTATCCCGCTGGAGGTTCCCACATCAGCGGAGCTGGGATTGCCGCACCTAGGAGGCGTTCGAAGAAAGCTCGACCAGAAGATCGACGAGGATGTCGTTCGGCTCGGCAAGTCCGGCGATCACGTCGAAATGGTGGGCTCCCGGAATTTCATGGAGGCGGGTGGTGACGCCGGCCTTGCCCCACTCGTCTACGATGGTCCGGCTTTGCCGCAGGAATTCGCTGCTCTCCGCCCCGCCGACCACGGCCACGAGACGGCCCCTGGCCGGAGCTGGCCATTCCAGAGGGCTCAACCGTCGGGCCTCCTGCTCCGTCAGCTTGAGCGCGGCGTTGATGGATGTCGGCACGAGCGGGACGAGGTCGAAGAGGCCCGAGATCGGCATCGCCGCACGGATCCGACGTTCCGGCGCGGTGTCCGGACGCGCCATGAGGCAGGCCGAGAGATGGCCTCCTGCCGAATGCCCGGAGGCGACGAGGGGGCGGCCCGTTCGCTGCTGGACGAACTCGGCCGCCGCCTCGATTTCCGAGACGATGGCGGGGAGGCTCACGGCGGGGGCAAGGCTGTAGCTCGGCATCGCCACGGTGAGCCCGCGCTTGTTGGCGCCACGGGCGAGGTGGCTCGCCGTCGACTTGTCGAGGGCCTGCCAATATCCGCCATGGATGAACAGGACGATGGGGCCGCCCGCATCGCCGCCTTCCGGGTAGAAGAGGTCGAGGCGGTTGCGCTCGCCGGGACCATAGGCGAGGTCGAGTTCGCAGCGGGCCGTGTCCCGGTAGGCGGCGGCGTCCCTCTGCCATCCGGCTATATGGACCCCGTGGTCCGGTACGCGAGCCCGGTTGTTGTACTCGGCCTCGAGGTCGATCTCGGCATGGGCCATGTTGTCGGCTGCTCCGCTCAGACGTGGAGATAACGGTCCTTGAGGGTGGGATCCGCGGCGAGTTCGGCGCTCGTGCCCGTCCAGACCGAATGGCCTTTCTCGATGATCACGTGGCGGTCGGCGAAGCCCGCCAAGGCATCCACGTTCTTGTCGATCACGAGGATCGATTGATGCTCGCTTCTGAGGCGCTTGAGGCAGGCCCAGATTTCCGCCCGGATCAGCGGGGCCAGCCCTTCTGTGGCCTCGTCGAGGATCATGAGCTTGGGATTGGTCATCAGGGCCCGGCCGATGGCAAGCATCTGCTGCTCGCCGCCCGATAGCTGGGAGCCCAGATTGCTCCGCCGCTCCTTCAGGCGGGGAAACAGGTCGTAGACCGCATCGAGCGTCCAGCGGCGTCCGGTGCGGGAGGCCGCGGTGGCGACGAGGTTTTCCTCCACCGTCAGGGTCGGGAAGATCTGGCGCCCTTCCGGAACGAGGCCGATGCCGGTCTGGGCGATCCGGTAGGGCGCCTGCCCGGTGACGACCGCCCCATCGAAGCGGACCTCGCCAGCTTTCGGGCGCAGCAGCCCCATGATGGAGCGGATGGTGGTGGTCTTGCCCATTCCGTTGCGTCCGAGCAGGGTCACGACCTCTCCCGGACCGACATCGAGGGAGATGTCGAACAGCACCTGGGCGGCGCCGTAGGACGCCTGAAGGTTCCGAACCGAGAGCATCAGACAACCTCCTCCTCGCCAAGATAGGCGGCGCGCACCTCCGCATTGGACCGGATCCGCTCCGGCGTATCCGTGGCGATGACCCTGCCATAGACGAGGACGCTGACGCGGTCCGCCAGGGTGAAGACCGCATCCATGTCGTGCTCGATCAGCACGATCGTCGTCTGCCCCTTCAGGCGTCGCAGGGTTTCGACGACACGCTGTGAGTCGTCGTGGCCGGTGCCGGCGAGGGGTTCGTCGAGCAGAAGCAGCTTGGGTTTCGTGGCGAGCGCGATGGCGAGCTCCAGCTGCCGTTTCTCGCCATGGGAGAGAAGACCTGCCGGCACCTGGGCCCGTGGGCCGAGGCCCACAATATTCAGGCACTCCATGGCGGGCTCGTTCAGGTCCCGCTCATGGGCGGCGTTGCCGAAGAAGCGGAAGCTGGAGCCGGAGCGGGCCTGGACCGCGAGCGCCACGTTTTCCAGTGCGGAGAAGCCCGGCAGGATCGAGGTGATCTGGAACGAGCGGGCGAGCCCCTGCCGGACGCGCTCATGCATGGGCCAATGGGTGATGTCCTCGCCGTTGAAGAGGATCTGGCCCGAGTTGGAGCCCAACATCCCGGAAACCTGGTGGATCAGCGTGGTCTTGCCGGCGCCGTTGGGGCCGATGATGGCGTGCAGCTCGCCCCTCTCGACGGCGAGGCTCACGTCGTCCGTCACGGCAAGCGCGCCGTAGTTCTTCCGCAGGTGGCGGATGTCGAGCAACGTCTCAGCCATGGTGTCCCCGCCGCAGAAGTCCCATGATCCCGCCCCGGACGAACAGCACGATCAGGATCAGGAGAGGACCGAAGACCATCTGCCAGTTCTCCGTGAGCCGCCAGCGGATGTCGTCGTTGAGGAAGAAGCTGCCGGCATGGAGGATCTCCGGGAGGAACTCCTCCAGCAGCAGGAAGGCGGCGGCGCCGATGATCGCCCCGTGCAGCGAGCCGAGCCCTCCGAGAACGACCATGAAGATCAGCTCGCCGGAGCGCTGCCAGGTCATGAAGGCGGGGCTTATGAATTCGGCCTGGTTCGCCAGCAGGCATCCGGCCAGTCCCGCCATCATCCCGCTGATCACATAGGCGGCGAGCTGGTACCGGAAGGGCTGAAACCCGATGGCTTCCATGCGGGTGGCGTTCTCGCGCGTTCCGCGCAGAACGCGCCCGAACCGCGATGCCACGATGGCGCGAGACAGTGCATAGGCTGCGAGCAGGCAGATCAGGGTCGCCCAGTAGAACGCGAAGTCGTTCTCCAGAATGCCGGAGCCGCCGAGGAGGCTGCGGGTCGCAAGCGTCATGCCGTCGTCGCCGCCGTAGGGCGCCAGCGACGTGGCGAGGAAGAACAGCATCTGTCCGAAGGCGAGGGTGATCATGATGAAATAGACGCCCTTCGTCCGCAGCGAGATGGCCCCTGTCACCAAGGCAAAGAGGGCGGAAGCGGCGAGTGCGACGGGAACCTGTATGAGCGCATCCTCGATCCCGTGGCTCGCCAGGATGCCGACGCCGTAGGCGCCGATGCCGAAGAAGGCCGCATGGCCGAAGCTCACGAGGGCCCCGTAGCCGAGGATCAGATCGAGCGACATGGCCGCCAGACCGAAGATCATCACGCGGGTGAGGAGGGAGAGGACATAGCCTTCCGCTCCCGAGGCCGATGCGAAGGCCGGCGCCGCGGCGAACGCCGCGAAGATGAGGATGGGGGCGAGCTCGAACCGCAGGAACGGCAGGGCGGCGGGAGCGGACTGCTTTTCGGCAAGTTCGGTCATGGCGACGCCCTAGCGCTTCACGGGAAAAAGGCCCGAGGGCCGGAAGAACAGCACCGCAGCCATGAAGATGTAGATCAGCATCGGCGCGAGCGCCCGTCCGGTCTGGCTGGCGGCGGAGGGATCGAGAAAGACCCTGAGCAGGTTCGGCGCGAAGGAACGGCCCACCGTGTCCACCAGTCCGATCAGGAGGGCGGCGAGGAACGCCCCGCGGATCGAGCCGATGCCGCCGATCACGATCACCACGAAGGCCAGGATGAGGATGTTGTCGCCCATGCCCGGCTGCACCGATAGGATCGGCGCGACCATGGCCCCGGCGAAGCCGGCCAGCATCGCGCCGAAGCCGAACACGATCATGAACAGTCGCCGGATGTTGACCCCGAGCGCCGAGACCATCTCGGCATTCGTCGCGCCTGCCCGCACCAGCATGCCGATCCGGGTGTGGCTGACGAGCACGTAGAGCAGCCCGGCCACGAAGAGGCCTGCCGCGATGATGGCGAGGCGATAGACGGGATAGAGCAGACCATCGGCGATCTGCACCGAGCCGGAAAGAATCTCGGGCACCGGGACGGACAGGGGGGCTGCGCCCCAGACGAACTTCACGCCCTGGTTCAGGAACAGGATCACCCCGAAGGTGGCGAGCACCTGATCGAGATGGTCCCGGTCGTAAAGATGCCGGAAGATCAGTGCCTCAAGAAGGAGCCCGAAGGCGAGGGCGGTGGGCAGCGCCAGGAGAAGGGCCCAGCCGAAGCTTCCCGTCCATGCGCTGAAGGCCGCAACCAGATAGGCGCCGACCATGTACTGGACGCCATGGGCCAGGTTGATGAAGTCCATCACGCCGAACACCAGCGTCAGGCCGGCGGCGATGAGGAACAGGATGAGCCCGAACTGAAGGCCGTTCAAAGCCTGGATGAGAAAGAGGGTTGCAGTCATCAGCGCTTTACTGGCGGCGAGCGCGCATCGGTGGGGCGTCAAGCCCGTTGCCCGACGGAACGGGCCGATGGCGTTCGCAAGGATCAAAGGATTTCCCCGTCCCGGGCCTTGCGCGGGACGGGGTTGAGCAGCCTGAAGGGGCGATCAGTTCGTCGCCGCGCATTCCTTGGCGTAGGCGTCGGTGTAGTCGTCGAACACCTTCTCGACGATCTCCGTCTGGTACTTGCCGTCAGGACGCTTGGCCGCCTTGACCAGATAGAAGTCCTGGACCGGGAAGCCGTTCACGCCGAACTTGAAGTCACCGCGCAGGGACTGGAAATCGGCCTTCTTGAGGGCATCGCGCAGGGCATTCTTGTCGTCCGTCTTGCCGCCGGTGGCCTTCAGCGCGCTGTCGATCAGCAGGGCCGCGTCGTAGGCATGCATGGAATAGGAGCCAGGCACCGAGTTGTAGGCCGCCAGATAGGAATCGACGAACTTCTTGTTCTGCGGCGTGTCCAGGTTCGGAGCCCAGTTGGAGCCGCCGAACATGCCGAGGGCCGCGTCCTGCTGCGCCGGCAGCGTCGACTCGTCCACCGTGAAGGCGGAGAGGAACGGAATGCGGTCCGCGAGGCCCGCCGCGCGGTACTGCTTGACGAGGTTCACGCCCATGCCGCCCGGCATGAAGGTGAAGATGGCATCCGGGTTCATGGAGGCGATCTTCGCCAGCTCCGACTGGAAGTCGAGGGTGTTCAGCGGAACGTAGGATTCCTCGACGATCTCACCCTTGTAGTGGCGCTTGAATCCGGCGAGTGCGTCCTTGCCGGCCTGATAGTTCGGGGCAAGGAGATAAACGCGCTTGTAGCCGCGGTCCTGGGCGACCTTGCCGAGAACCTCGTGGTTCTGGTCGTTCTGGTAGGAGGTGGCGAAGAAATAGGGATTGCAGTTCTTGCCGGCGAGGTTCGACGGGCCGGCATTGGTGCTGATGTAGAAGGTCTCGGCATCGACGATGGGCTTGTGCACGGCCACGGCGACGTTCGAGAAGATCGGGCCGACCACGAAATCCACCTTGTCGCGCTCGAGCAGGCCCTTGACCTTCGTTACCGCCACGT
The DNA here is from genome assembly GCF_020532555.1 of Microvirga lenta. Classification (GTDB taxonomy): domain Bacteria; phylum Pseudomonadota; class Alphaproteobacteria; order Rhizobiales; family Beijerinckiaceae; genus Microvirga; species Microvirga lenta. The sequence continues at coordinate 124,777 of NZ_JAJBBR010000006.1, forward strand.
CGGGCTTGAGCTCGTCATCGACGACGATGACCTCCACGTCGCGTCCGCCCAGCTTGTTGCCGAGATCCTTCATGGCGAGCTGAAAGCCGTCGCGGGCCTGCTGGCCGAGCACGGCGGAGGGACCCGACAGGGTCAGAAGCAGGCCGACCTTGAGCTTCTCCTGCGACAGGGCCGGCGAGGCAGCTAGGCCGAATGCCGCTGCAATGCCGAGGGTCTTGATCGTGCGATTCATCATGTACTCCCGAGTGGCTGTTCCCCGCGCACGGTGTGCCGTGCTGCGATTATCTCAGGCGGGACGCAAGGCGCCTCGCCGACGGTCGGCGATACTGTGCCGCAATTTTAGCCTGCCGAACACTCCTTTTCGGTGGAGCCGGATGCCGGCATCCCCATGTTTGGGATTGCCAAGCAATATTTGAAGCTTTAAATAATTTTAGGAATTCTTCAAGCGGATTGTTCCGCAAGACGACAGTGATGACGGGCATGTGAATTCCAAGGATGGGCCTGAAATCCCGATGACCGTGCGCCCCGCCAAGCCATCTGGCGCGGCCGTCATCGAGCCCTCCGGAAGCCTGCATTCCGTCGCCAGAAACCTGAGAGGAGCGGACCATGGCGTACACGGCTCACGTCGACACATTCGCGAGGGACAACCTCCCGCCTCAGGATCAGTGGCCCGCCTTCATCTTCAACCGGCCGGAGCTGCAGTATCCGGACCGGATCAACTGCGTGCGGGAGTTCCTCGACCGCTGGATCGACGAGGGCAGGGGAGACGAGCCCTGCCTCATCAGTCCCGCTGAAACGCTCACCTATCGCAGGCTGCACGAGCGGGTGAACCGCATCTGCAACGTGCTCGTCGACAGGCTCGGCTTCGTGCCGGGCAACCGGGTCCTGCTTCGGTCCTTCAACAACCCGATGATGGTCGCGATCTATCTGGCGGTGCTGAAGGCCGGCGGCGTCGTCGTCGCGACCATGCCGCTCCTGCGCGCCAAGGAGATCGCCTATCCCCTGAACAAGGCGAAGATCACGCTGGCCTTCTGCGACCATCGCCTTTCCGAGGAGATGGAGCGGGCGCGCTCCCTCGCGTCGGACCTGAAGCATGTCGTCTATTGGGGTTCCAGCGCGGCGGACGGGCTCGAGGCGCTGATCGCGGATGCCTCGCCAGCGTTCGAGGCGGTCGATACGGCGGCGGACGATGTCTGCCTCATCGGCTTCACCTCCGGCACCACAGGCGAGCCGAAGGGGACGATGCACTTTCATCGAGACATGCTCGCGATCTGCGATGCGTATGCCGGCAACGTCCTGCGGGCCCAGCCGAGCGATCGGTTCATCGGCTCGCCGCCGCTTGCCTTCACGTTCGGTCTCGGCGGCATCGTTCTGTTCCCGATGCGGATCGGCGCATCGACGATTCTGCTGGAGAAGGCGGGGCCGGACGAGCTGCTGGGATCCATCGCCCAGCACAAGGCGACCGTCTGTTTCACCGCTCCCACGGCCTATCGCGCCATGCTGGCGAAGCTCGAGAGCTTCGACATCTCGTCGCTTCGCAAATGCGTATCCGCCGGGGAGCCGCTGCCGAAGGCGACCTTCGAAGCGTGGTTCGACGCCACGGGCATCAAGCTGATGGACGGGATCGGTGCGACGGAGATGCTGCACATCTTCATCGCTGCGACCGAGGACGAGATCCGTCCCGGCTCCACCGGCAAGCCTGTGCCGGGCTACGAGGCCCAGGTCATCGACCAGGATGGCCGCCCGGTCCCTCCCGGCGCCATCGGGCGCCTCGCGGTGCGCGGACCGACCGGATGCCGCTACCTCGCGGACGAGCGCCAACGCAACTACGTGAGAGACGGCTGGAACATCACCGGCGACACCTACGTCATGGATGAGGACGGGTACTTCTGGTACCAGGCCCGCTCGGACGACATGATCGTCTCCGCCGGCTACAACATTGCCGGACCGGAGGTGGAGGCCGCCCTCCTGACCCACCCTGCGGTCGCGGAATGCGGCGTGGTCGGCGCTCCGGACGACGGCAGGGGCGTGATCGTCAAGGCCTATGTGGTCCTTGCACCCGGCTTTGCGCCCGGGCCGGAGCTTACCAAGACGCTTCAGGATCATGTGAAGGCGGAAATCGCCCCCTACAAATATCCGCGCGCCATCGAATACGTGGAGGCTCTCCCCCGCACCCAGACCGGCAAGCTCCAGCGGTTCGAGCTGCGCCGCATCGCGGAGCAGGAGGGGCATGCCCAGGAGGTTCCGGCCTGATTCCCGTGTTGAGGACGGCCGCTATGGCTTGAACGGAAATTACTTTAAGCTTAAAATAATTCAAACCTTTGCCCGGGTAGGAAACTCATGAAGACGGCGATCATCGGCGGCGGCCCTGCGGGCCTTTACCTTGCGATCCTGCTCAAGAAGCAGTGGCCGGACACGGACGTCACGGTCTACGAGCGCAATCGCGCGGACGACACGTTCGGCTTCGGCGTCGTCTTTTCCGATGCCACGCTCGACAATTTCGAGAAATACGACCTGCCGAGCTATCAGCGGATCACGCGGGAATTCGCCTATTGGGACGATATCGCGATCCACTTCAAAGGCTCGGAGCATCGGATCGGCGGCAACGGGTTCTGCGGCTGCTCGCGGCGCACCCTCCTTCTGATCCTGCGGGACCGGGCGGAGGAGTTGGGCGTGACCCTTCGCTACGAAGTCGACGTGGACGACGAGGGCCTGTTCGCGGATGCCGATCTCGTGGTCGTGGCGGACGGGATCAACAGCCGCTTCCGCGAGCGCTACGCGGATCACTTCCAGCCGGAGGTGGATCTGCGTCCCAACAAGTTCGCCTGGATGGGCTCGACCCGGCCGCTCGACGCCTTCACCTTCATTTTCCAGGAAACGGAGTGGGGCCCCTTCATCGCCCATGCCTATCAATACGAGGCGAACCGCTCCACCTGGGTCTTCGAGACGGATCCCGAGACCTTCGAGCGCGCAGGACTGGCGCAGAAGTCCGAAGCCGAGTCCGCAGCCCTCATGGAGGAGATCTTCGGCTGGTTCCTTCAGGGCCACAAGGTTCTCACCAACCGCTCGATCTGGCGCAACTTCCCGATGATCCGCAACAAGCGCTGGGTCATGGGCAACAAGGTGCTGCTGGGAGACGCGAAGGCGAGCGCCCATTTCTCCATCGGTTCGGGCACCAAGCTGGCGATGGAGGATGCCATCGCCCTCTATGAGGCCCTCCGTAAAGATCGCACCGTCGAAGGCGCCCTGTCGATCTACGAGACCGGCCGGCGCGAGGAGGTGGAGAAGACCCAGCACGCCGCCGACGTGTCCCTGGTCTGGTTCGAGCACGTGGCCCGATTCTGGGATTTCGACCCGGTGCAGTTCGCCTTCGGGGTCATGACCCGCGCCAAGGCTATCACCTATGACAACCTGCGCCTGCGCGCGCCCGACTTCGTCGCCGATGTCGACCGCACCTTCGCCCGCAAGGTGCGCGACAGCGGTTTCGATGTTCCGGTCGACCGTCCGACGGTGCCCATGTTCCAGCCCTTCCGGCTGCGGGAGATGAGGGTCGAGAACCGGGTGGTGGTGTCGCCCATGGACATGTATTCGGCCAAGGACGGCGTTCCGGGCGACTGGCACCTCGTCCATTACGGCGCCCGCGCCACGGGCGGGGCGGGGCTGGTTTTCACCGAGATGACCTGCGTTTCGCCCGAAGGCCGCATCACCCTGGGCTGCACGGGCCTGTGGAACGACGAGCAGGAAGCTGCCTGGAAGCGGATCGTCGATTTCGTCCATGCCAATTCGGCGACCAAGATCTGCCTGCAGCTCGGACATTCCGGCCGCAAGGGTGCGACCAAGCTCATGTGGGAGGGCATCGACAGGCCGCTGGAGGAGGGCGCCTGGGACATCTGCTCCGCGTCCCCCATTCCCTATTTCCCGGACAGTCAGGTGCCGCGCGAGGCGACACGGGCGGATATGGACATGATCAAGGCGCAGTTCGTCGAGGCGGCGGAGCGCGGCGAGCGGGCCGGGTTCGACATGCTGGAGCTCCATTGCGCCCACGGCTATCTGCTGGCGAGCTTTCTGTCCCCGCTCACCAACCGCCGAACCGACGAATATGGCGGCTCGCTCGAGAACCGCCTGCGCTACCCGCTGGAGGTGTTCGACGCCATGCGCGAGGTCTGGCCGGCCCACAAGCCGATGTCCGTTCGCATCTCCGCGACGGACTGGGCGGAGGGCGGTCTGACGGGGGACGAGTCCGTCGAGATCGCCCGGGCCTTCGCCGAGCATGGCGTCGATCTCGTGGATGTATCCACCGGCCAGACCGTGCGGGAGGCGCGGCCGATCTACGGACGCATGTTCCAGACCCCGTTCTCCGACCAGATCCGCAACGAGGCGCACGTGGCGACCATGTGCGTGGGCAACATCACCACGGCCGATCAGGTCAACACCATTCTCGCCGCCGGCCGGGCCGACCTCGTGGCGCTCGGCCGGCCGCACCTGGTCGATCCGTTCTTCACCATGAAAGCGGCGGCTTGGTACGGCGCCGCGAGCATCCATTGCCCGCCGCAATATCTTGCGGGTAAAGACCAGATTTTCCGTAACTCCGTTCGCGACCGTCAGGACCTCGAGGATCTCAAGATCCGGGGCAAGCCGAAGACCCGGGCCGAGCTGAAATTGGAGGCGGGCGAGAAGTCTCTCGCCGCAGAATAAGATGATGGGGAACGTCCTTCAGGGCCGGCACGCGGTGGTGACCGGCGGCGGCCGCGGCATCGGCCGCGCCATTGCCGGCGCCCTCGCGGGCGCGGGCGCCACGGTGACCATCGTCGGGCGCGACCGGACGCGGCTGGACCGGGCGGTGGCCGAGGGCGGCGCCCATGGCGCGGCCGTCGCCGACGTCACGGATCCCGCGGCCGTCCGGGCGGCGGTCGCCGAGGCCGTGTCCCGGCATGGCCCCGTCGATCTGATGATCGCCAATGCGGGCTCCGCCGCATCGGTCCCGTTCATGAAGTCGGACCCTGCCGTCTTCCGCCAGATGCTGGATGTGAACCTGCTCGGCGTCACCAACGTGGCCCAGGCGGTGCTGGGCTCCATGACCGAGCGCGGCTTCGGACGCATCGTCGCCGTCGCCTCCACGGCGGGCCTCAAGGGTTATCCTTACGTCAGTGCCTACTGCGCGGCAAAGCACGCGGTAATCGGATTCGTCCGGGCGCTCGCTCTTGAGACGGCGAAGACGGGGGTGACGGTCAATGCCGTGTGCCCGGGCTTCACCGATACGGATCTCGTGGCGGAAAGCCTGGACCGCATCATGGCCAAGACCGGCAGGACGCGGGAGGAGGCGCTCCGCGAATTCGTAAAGCACAACCCGCAACAGCGCCTGATCGAGCCGAACGAGGTCGCGGATGCGGTGTTGTGGCTGTGCGGCGAGGGCGCGCGCTCGGTGACGGGCCAGGCCATCGTGGTGGCCGGGGGGGAGATCTGATCATGGACGAACAGCCGATTCCCCTCGATGCCGAGACGAAGGCGGTCGAGATGCCGGAACATCACCGGGACGAACTGCGCCTCTGGCTGCGGCTCCTCACCTGTTCGACGCTGATCGAGGGCGAGGTCCGCCGGCGCCTGCGGGACCGGTTCGACGTGACCCTGCCCCGTTTCGACCTGATGGCCCAGCTCGACAAGGCGCCTGACGGCATGACCCTGTCCGACCTCTCGAAGCGGATGATGGTGTCCAACGGCAATCTCACCGGCCTCGTCGACAGGCTCGTGACCTCCGGCCATCTGGAGCGCCGCGTCTCCGCCACCGACCGGAGAGCGCAGATGGTGAGCCTCACCCCGGCCGGGCAGGCGGAGTTCCGCGCCATGGCGGCCGAGCACGAGGGCTGGATCGCCGAGCTTTTCGGCGGCCTGAACCAGAAGGACCAGAAGGACCTCATGCGCCTTCTCGCCAAGACCAAGATCTCCGCCCGGCGGGCGATGATGGGAGACATCGAGTGACGCATTTCGCCAACCCGACCACATTGCCGCTCGCAAACTATCGGCCCCGTCATTTCCTCCTGTCCGTCGAAGGCCCTGTCGCCACGGTGACCCTCAACCGGCCGGAGAAGAAGAACCCGCTGACCTTCGAAAGCTATCGTGAGCTGACGGACTTCTTCCATGCCTGCGCCAAGGATGAGCAGGTCAAGACCGTCGTCGTCACCGGCGCCGGGGGCAATTTCTCGTCGGGCGGCGACGTGTTCGAGATCATCGGGCCTCTGGTGGAGATGGACACGAAGGGGCTCACCGCCTTCACCCGCATGACGGGCGAGCTGGTGAAGGCCATGCGGGCGGCGCCGCAACCGATCATCGCCGCGGTGGAGGGGATCTGCGCGGGGGCGGGGGCGATCGTCGCCATGGCCTCGGATATCCGCCTTGCGGCGCCGGGCGCCAAGGTCGCCTTCCTGTTCAACAAAGTGGGGCTTGCGGGCTGCGATATGGGCGCCTGCGCCATCCTGCCCCGCATCATCGGCCAGGGGCGCGCCTCGGAGCTGCTCTATACCGGCCGCTTCATGAGCGCCGAGGAGGGCGAGCGCTGGGGCTTCTTCAGCCGTCTCGTCGACGCGAAGGACCTGCTCGCCGAGGCGCAGGCCCTCGGGCAGGCGATCGGGACCGGACCGACTTTCGCCAACACCATGACCAAGCGGATGCTCGCCATGGAATGGGCCATGTCGGTGGAGGAGGCCATCGAGGCCGAGGCGGTGGCGCAGGCCCTTTGCATGACGACCGAGGACTTCGCCCGCGCCTACCGTGCGTTCGCCGCGAAGGAAAAGCCGGTTTTCCAGGGAGATTGATGTGATCGACGCCACCTTTCTCTCCTGGCCCTTCTTCGAGGAGCGCCACCGCAGTTTCGCCGAAGAGCTGTCGGCCTGGGCCGCCCATGAAATTGATCCCCTCGTGGACCACGACGACGTCGATGCCTCCTGCCGCCGCCTTGTGAAAGGTCTCGGCGAGGCCGGCTGGCTGAGGGCAACCGTGCCGCAGACCTATGGCGGACTGCATCCCACCTTCGACGTGCGCACCCTGTGCCTTGCCCGCGAGACCCTGGCCTATCGGGATGGCCTGGCGGATTTCGCCTTCGCCATGCAGGGGCTCGGCACGGGGCCGATCACGCTGTTCGGCTCCGAGGATCTGAAGCGTCGCTATCTGCCGCCCGTGGCGCGGGGCGAGGCTATTGCCGCCTTCGCGCTGTCGGAGCCCGAGGCCGGGTCGGACGTTGCCGCCATGAGCACCACCGCCCGTCCGGACGGCCCCGACCATGTGCGGATCGACGGGGTGAAGACCTGGATTTCGAATGGCGGGATCGCGGATCACTACGTGGTCTTCGCCCGCTCCGGCGAGGCGCCGGGCGCCAGGGGCCTGTCGGCCTATCTGGTGGAGGCCGATACGCCTGGCTTCTTCATCGACGAGCGGATCGACGTGATTGCGCCGCATCCTCTCGCGACGTTGCGCTTCGACGGCTGCCGGGTTCCGCTGGCGAACCGGATCGGCGGACCGGGGGAGGGGTTCAAGGTGGCGATGGCCACCCTCGACGTGTTCCGCTCCACCGTGGGAGCCGCCTCCCTCGGCTTCGCCCGCCGCGCCCTGGACGAGGCGCTGAGCCACGCATCCACCCGCCACCTCTTCGGCGCTCCGTTGAGCGACCTGCAGATGACCCAGGCGTCCCTCGCCGACATGGCGACACAGGTCGATTCCGCGGCGCTTCTGGTCTATCGCGCGGCCTGGACGAAGGATCAGGGGGCGGCGCGGGTCACGCGGGAAGCCGCCATGGCGAAGATGTATGCGACGGAGGCCGCGCAGAACGTCATCGACCGGGCGGTGCAGATCTTCGGAGGGCTCGGCGTCACGAAAGGCGTGAAGGTCGAGGAGCTCTATCGCGAAATCAGGGCCCTGCGCATCTACGAGGGGGCCACCGAGGTGCAGAAGATCGTCATCGCCCGCGAACTCCTGAAGACGGTCGAAGCGCAAGCGGCCGGGGCCAAGGCCAGCCAGGGCTCACGGGCGTGACAGGTGCTGCCATGAACGATGGACCGAGACAGCCCCAAGAAACCCTGGCGATGCCGAGCGACCGCGCCTGGCGTGGAACGGTCGCCATCCGATTCTCCCATTGTGATCCGGCAGGCATCGTCTATTTCGCGCGTTATTTCGACCTGCTGAACGGTGTCGTCGAGGACTGGTTCGGAGAGGCGCTGGGCATCGATTACCATGAGATGATCGGACCGCGCCGGATCGGTCTGGGCTATGCCAATGCCGGCGCCGACTTCCACAGGCCGGGCTTCATGGGCGACCGGCTCGATTGTGCCGTGACGGTCGAGCGGATCGGGCAGAAATCGTTCACCCTCCGCATCCATGCCTTTCGGATGTCCGAGCCCGTGCTCGTGGCGCGTTTCGTCATCGTGACGACTTCCCTCGAATCCCATACCTCCATCGCGCTCCCGGACGATCTCCGAGCGGCCTTGGAACGCTATCAGGAGAATTGCCAGTGACAGCTCCTCTCAGTCCAGCCATGCAGACCGTCCGAAATGACGGGCTCGAAATCCTTCATCCGAAGAACTGGCCCACGCCCAAGGGCTATGCCAACGGCATCATGGCGGAGGGCCGGGTCCTGGTGACCGGCGGGATCGTCGGCTGGGACGAGACCGGCGCATTTGCCGAGGGGTTCGTGGGGCAGGCCCGGCAGATCTTCGAGAACATCAGCGCCATCCTCGCCGAGGGCGGGGCGGGGCCTCAGCATCTCGTGCGCCTGACCTGGTACGTGGTCGACATGGACGAGTATCTCGCCAACCTGCGCGAGCTCGGACGCGCCTACAGGGCGGTCTTCGGCACCCATTATCCGGCCATGGCTCTCGTTCAGGTCGTGCGTCTGGTCGAGAAGGAAGCGCGCCTGGAAATCGAGGCGACCGCAGTCGTGCCCAAGCCGGAATAAGCGCGATTACTGCCTCCCTGGCGCATCCCGGGGAGGCCTACCATTTCACGAGGTAGTATTTCGGCTTCAGCCGGTGGCTTGATCGCCCCTTGCTCGGCCATGCGATGGGAGTGATCGGAAGCTCCTCCGACTGCCCGCCGAAGGGCCAGCTCTCCTCGCCTTTCGGCGGGTCGATCAGTTCCCAGTTGTCATAGAGATCGAGGGTGCCTTGCCCGGGCAGCCCTTCCGCGAGGAAGGGCCTGATTTCGACCCAGGGGCGGCCATGGGGGCGGGGAACGACATTGGTGACGCGCCCGTAGAAGTTCGTCAGCGGGCAACGGACATAGTCGCCGATCTTCGGCTGTCGCATCTTCTCGTGCCACAGGGCGGCTTCGGCGTGCCTAAGCTCCTCGCGCAGTTCGGCAATCTTCGCTTCCAGCTCTTCGATGCGCTTCGTCATGAGTTACCCAAGCGAATAGTGACGCTCAGGCATCGAAAATGGGCACCTGCGGCCTAGGTCACAAGGCGACCTATCCTTTTGGGCCGTTCCCATATTCGTGATCGTGTCGCGAAACCGTGAAGGTTGTGGCGCGGGTCGTGGTGCGGATTCGAGGCTGGTCGAAGCCGTCCGCCCCTAAAGAGCCTTTTTGTCCAGCTCCCATTCAGCATGAACGATTTACTCATTAATGGATCGACGGGCCTCCCCGCAACTGTCCTCAGCGAGGTTGGAATGTTGCCGATGCAAGGCACCTGCCGGATCCGGATGGCGCGATGAGCACGATCCTCGTCAAGATCTTCGCGACGGCGCTCACCTTGAGCCAGGTCGTGGCCGATCCGGAGAACGTGAAGACCTCCTTCGACCCTGTGCAGGATCGCGAGGAGGTGACGCGCATCCTGAAGGACGGGTGCTCGCATATGCGGCGCGCCTTCGACATCGAGGACATCGATCTCGACGAGCTGATCGCGACCGCCATGGACGACCCGCAGGGGGTTACCGGCGATCTCAAGGTGCTCCAGGGGCTCAGCTTCAACGATCTCCATGCGAGCTATCGCCAGTTCTGCAAGGACGAGAAGGTCGAGCCGCCGGCGGTCGATCTCGGCGAGGTGATCGGATACTACAACAGTGCCGTGGCCGATCTGCCGGATGCGGCCAAGCTCAAGGGGCTCAGGCTTCCCGGCGTCAGCGTGATCCTCGACGGGGAGGGCAAGCGGTTCGCGGAGGTCTACGAGCCGGATCATCGGCGCATGTGGGTGCCGTTGTCCGACATTCCCGTGCCGGTTCAGCAAGCCTTCATCGCGGCCGAAGACAAGCGCTTCCACCAGCACAAGGGCGTGGACGAGCGAGGCGTGATCCGCGCGTTCATGACCAACATGGCGAAGCCGGGGCGTCCCGCGGGCGGATCGACCATCACCCAGCAGGTCGCCAAGAACCTGCTCGTCGGCGACGACGTCACCTATGAACGCAAGATGCGGGAGATGATCGTTGCCTCCCGAATCGAGCAGACGCTCAGCAAGGGCGAGATCCTCGAAATCTACCTCAACTCCATTTATCTCGGCCGCACCTCCTGGGGCGTCGAGATGGCGGCGCGAAGCTATTTCGGCAAATCCGCCAAGGCCCTGACGGTTGCGGAGGGGGCGCTCCTCGCCGGTCTGACCAAGGGGCCGAACTACTACAGTCCTGACCGGCACCCGGAGCGGGCGCAGGAGCGAATGGCCTATGTGCTCAGCCGGATGCAGGAGGACGGGGCGCTTTCGCCGGATCAGGTGAAGCAGGCTCTCGGGGCCCTGCCTCGGATGGTGGCGTTCCAGCGCCCGACGCGCAACACCGGCTTCCACTTCGTCGACCACCTCGGCCGGGATGCGCGGACGCTTGCAAGGATCGAAAGCCTGACGGCCTCCTCCTACACCGTGCGCTCCACCCTCAATGCGGCGCTGCAGAAGGCGACCGAGGCCGCTCTTCAGGAGGGGCTCGCCCGGTACGAGATGAGCATCGGGCGTCAGCGGTTCGAGGGTGCCGAACTCAACCTCGCCGCCGCGGTGAAGAACCTGCAGGCCGATGCGCAGGGAGCCGACGCGGCGCCGGCGTGGCGCCGCGCCCTGGAGGCCGCGCGTCTGCCGCTCTACGACGTGCATTGGCCCGCCGCCGTGGTGGTGGAGCAGGGACGCAACAGGAAGACCGGCGCCCACGTTCTGCGGGTGGGGCTCGCGGACGGGCGGATCGTGCCCCTGACCGCGTGGGAGGCCGCGAGGCGCAACCTCAAGCTCTATGATGTGGTGCGGGTCAGGATCGCCGAGCCGAAGGGCAAGGCCGGCGCGCGCGCCGAGTTGCGGGCTCCTGCCACGGTGCAGGGAGCGGCCGTCGTCCTGGAGAACAAGACGGGACGCATCCTGGCGATGAGTGGAGGATTCTCGTATCCGTTGAGCCAGCTCAACCGTGCGACGCAGGCGCACCGTCAGCCCGGTTCCGCCATCAAGCCGCTGACCTATCTGGCGGGCTTGGCCAAGGGATTGCAGCCCAACACGCTCATTTGGGACACCCCCGTCACGCTGCCGCCCGTCGGCGGTGAGGCGAATGCCCGTGCGGGAGATTATTGGCGACCGAAGAACTACGACGGCGGCCGCTCCGGTATTCTCACCCTGCGGCGCGCCCTCGAGAATTCGAAGAACCTCGTCACCGCTCGCCTGCTCGACGGCGGCATCGATGCCGATCCGGAGGAGAGCCTGCGCCGCGTCTGCGAACTCGCGCTCGAAGCGCAGCTCTATGTGGAATGCGTGCCGCATTATCCGTTCGTGCTCGGGGCGCAGCCGGTGCGGATCCTGGATCTTGCCGCCTTCTACGCTGCCGTAGCGAACGAGGGGGCCATGCCGTCCCCGCACGCCTTCGAGGCGGTGGAGGAGGGTGGGCGTACCGTCTACCGGCGAAAGGCGCAGTCACTCGTGCCGATCGGTTCGGCGGACCGGGCTGCCTTCTACCAGCTCAAGACGATGCTCCAGGGTGTGGTGGAGCGCGGCACCGCTCGCTCCATGCGGGCCCTGGCGCCTTACGTTGCGGGCAAGACCGGCACGTCGGACAACGAGAACGATGCCTGGTTCGTCGGCTTCACCAACGACGTCACAGTCGCGGTGTGGGTCGGCTACGACAATGCGGACGGCAAGCGCCGTTTCCTCGGACGGGGTCAGACCGGCGCCAAGGTGGCGCTGCCGATCTTCCGGACCATCATCGAGGCAGCCTGGGAACATCATGCGCCAAAGACGGTGCTCAGCCCGCCTTCACCGGAGGCCGCACGGCAGCTGATCGCATTGCCCATCGATCTGGACACGGGTGATCGCATCACCAGCGGAGGCAAGGCCTTCACGGAGCATTTCCGGCTGAACCGCTTCGGGCAGCTCAGGGAGACCCAGTTCGCCCTCGTGCCTCAGGCGGAAGCCTACGCGTTCCGTCATCCGGATCCGTGGAGCGATGGCGAGGAACTGGGAGCCTACGGCAATCCCTACTACAGCGGACCTTATGCGCAGGAGCCAGGGTGGTTCGAAAGGCCGCCGGCTCAGGTGCCCGTCCCCCGTCACCCCGATGTCGGGCCTGGATGGTGGGAGGGTGAGCGGCCGAGGCGTCCTCGGCGGGTCGATCCGGATTACTTTTGGGGTTACGGGCGGGTTTATTGATGAAGTTCATGTTGTCGTTGCACGGTACGCTTGCCGTTCTGGGGTTTTGCGTCGCCCCGTTGGGTGCGGCTCACGCGAAGGAGTTCCGTGTCGAAGAGGTGCCTTCCGTCACCGCCACTAAGCCCTCGCAGCTGAAGTCGGGCACGATCGTCTTCAGCGATCACGGCGGCGAACAGTCGGACGAGGCGGATGCGGGGCTCGTCCCGTTCGAGCAATGGGCCCGCACGAAGCCGCTGCAGAAGCAGTTCCTGAGCCCGTTCCCCGATTACAAGGAGCCGAGGATCGAGGTTTCGGTCCACGGCCTGACCCGGCCTTACACCGAGAAGCTCCACGTCTATGTGGTGGAAGCGCGCTTCGAAATCGCGAAGGCACCGAATACGCTCGATCTCGCGCGTTATGCGAGCCTCGACATGCTGGAGAAGCTCGATCCCGCGATCAAGCACCGCCGCATCACGGCGACCGAGGCGCGTCCCAACGTCGATCCCGCCAGCGCGCATAGCCGTCACCCGGGCCGCCGCTGGTGCGAGGCGCCCCAGAGCCTGTGCATCGAGTCGCGCTATCCCCTCGAAGGGAAGCTGCCCATGGGCATTCGGCTGGCCAACAAGCTCGAGGAGGGCGAGAAGAAGATCTCGGAATTCATGGAGTTCCAGAGCGAGCTTCGGGTGCTGCAGCCGCAGGAGGTGGATTCGGCAGCGCTCGCTCAGCTCACGGGGCTCGACACCCCCGTTGCGGGGGTGATGGAACAGACCCTGTTCCACGTAAACCAGGTGATGCAGTTCGGAAAGCTGCTGGCGGTGCTGCAGGAACATCCGGCCGATCCGGCGAAGACCGTCACGACCGTGTTCATGGCCCTCGGCATCGAGACGGACGTGCTCGAGCGGAAGCGCGAGTTCGGAAGCGTTCCCGTGCTGAGAAACCTCATCCCGGTGCAGGTGCTGATGGGCAAGAGCTCGTTCAACACCGGCAACTCCATCAGCGCCGGATTGCCGGACTACACGCGCAACCGCATTCGCGCCATCGCGCAGCTGCTGGATCAATGAGGCCGTATCGGAAAGGGTGGACTAAATAAGCCAACGGCCACGATGGCGGAACGATGCGCGTACATCCGGCGTCATCATCCCGGCCCGTGGCCGTCTCCGGTCAAGCGTGAGATCGCGACCGGCTTAAAGCTTAGATGGTATCGATATCTGTCTTTTCAATACCGCGAAGGCAGATTTGTTTCACGCGGACGGCTCTGGGCTCAATCCGTCGCGAAGGGCCTGATCCTTGTCGACGCGGGTGGGCTTGTCTTCCCGCAGTTCGCGCTTCGCCCGCCGCAGCTGCTTTTCGACCTTCTCCAGCGCAGCCTTGAAGGCGACGTAACAATCCTTGTCCTGTGACTCGGCGCTCATCGTCTTGAGCGCGCCCATCTGGATGTTCACGGTGCAGCGGAAGAGACTTCCCTCACGGCTCACATGCACCGAGGCCGTATTGAGGTGTCCGAAATACTTGCCCGCGACACGTGCAATTCCCTGCTGGGCCTGATCGCGGAACGCGTCGCTCAGTTCGACGCTCGAGCTTTTGACGGTGATTGTCTTTTCTGCGCTTGCCAAGTCCATCCCATGCTCCTTTTGGACGTACCAGCAGGAAGAACGATGTTATCCTTGGTAAGTTTCCGCGGCAGAAAGGCATCGTTTTTCTGCCGTGATAACGTGCGCTCCGCCCGTATTTTCGCGGGTTTCCAGCATGGTTTGCTGCTAAAAGTGAGATCAGCCGTCCGAGACGGTTGACGCACCATCCTTCTTGGAAGATCTAAAGAGTTTCCAGCATTTCAAGTCTTGGAGAGACAATGGACCAGGCAGAAGAGAAGAAAGTTGATTTTGTCGAGCTGACCGCAGACATTGTCTCGTCCTATGTTACCCATAACTCGGTCCAGACCTCCGATCTCGCGGGACTGATCGCGGCTGTTCATGCCGCTCTTCAGGGCTTGGGTGCCCCCAAGCAGGCCGAAACCGAGAGGCCGCAGCCGGCGGTTCCCATCCGCAAGTCGGTGACCCCGGATTATCTCGTGAGCCTCGAGGACGGAAAGCCTTACAAGACGCTCAAGCGACACCTGGCGAAGCTGGGGCTGACGCCCGAGGAGTACCGGGAAAAGTGGGGCCTGCCGCGGGATTACCCGATGGTGGCCGCGAACTATGCCCAGCGTCGTTCCGAGCTCGCGAAGGGGCTCGGGCTGGGCCAGAGCCGCAAGCAGGCCGCTGCGGCCACCGCCTCGGTGCAGGAGAGCGTCAGCGCTCCCGCCGAACCGGCCAAGCCCAAGCGCCGGGCGTCAGCCAAGAAGGCCAAGGCGAGCAAATAATTCCGCGGGCAGCCCGTCTGCCGGTGGATTTCTCGACATTGCTTCCGCGCACCTTGCCCTGAGACAGGGCAGGGGCGTTCACCCTTGTCCACAGCCCCGGTTCCACGAAGGTCGGGAAATTAAGGGGGCTTCTTTAGGAAGCAAATGGCACCCTAAAAAGGGGTATATTTTTCGATAATCCCTATGGATTAAGACAGAGCTCTCCCAATTGAGTAGTTCAAGATATTCCTGAACTGAGTATTTCGTCCGACGTTGCTCCAACCGAGACTGTAACGAGCACTGGAGTTGGCGATGAAATACTTTTACCTGCTTGCAGGGGTCAGCCTTTTGGCTTCGACAAACGTGATGGCTGCTGATCTCAGCGCGAGGAGTTCGGTAAAGGGTCCTCATTGCCGACCTGAGTTGGTCAGTGGTCCCCGCGGCACCCAGAAAGTGTGGAACTGCGCACCGGCCCGGAGGGGCTACGTGGGTCGCACTGGTTCCGTCGGAACCCGCACAGCGGCTCCGGCTAGGGGGCGCGTCCGCTCGGGTGCCAATCCCTATGCAGCCGCACCGGCTCCCGTTGCAGCGCCCGTCTATACGGAGAACGTGGCTCCAGCCTATCAGCGCAACTGCAGACAGGTCATGATCCGGGGTCTCTTCGGCTACCGTCAGGTTTGGGAGTGCCCCTCACTCGGCATTGCGACCCAGTACACTCGGAATGCCGACGATGATCGCACCCCCATGGACAGAACCGGCTCTATCGGAGGCAATCCGGGCGCCGGTAATCCGCC
Source organism: Microvirga lenta (assembly GCF_020532555.1). Classification (GTDB taxonomy): domain Bacteria; phylum Pseudomonadota; class Alphaproteobacteria; order Rhizobiales; family Beijerinckiaceae; genus Microvirga; species Microvirga lenta. Next base: position 140,471 of record NZ_JAJBBR010000006.1, read on the forward strand.
CGGTCAGGGCGGAGGCTCGCCACCCGCGGGAGGTGGCGGCTCGGGCGGCGGCACGGGTTCCGGCGGCTCGGGCGGCGGTTCGGGCGGTAGCGGCTCGGGCGGAGGTGGTTCGGGTGGTGGCAATTCCGGCGGCGGCAGCGCTCCCGGGGGAGGTGCCAATCCCGGTGGCGGCGATACCCCTAGTGGAGGCTCGAACCCCGGCGGTGGGTCGAATCCGGGCGGCGGATCGACCCCCGGGGGAGGGAGCAATCCCGGCGGAGGAAGCAACCCCGGTGGAGGCGGTTCCAACCCGGGCGGCGGATCCAATCCTGGTGGCGGCTCGAACCCTGGCGGAGGCGGATCGAATCCAGGTGGAGGCGGTTCGAACCCCGGCGACGGCGGCAATCCCGGTGGCGGTAATAACGGTGGCGGAAATCCTGGCGGCGGCCACAACGGCGGCGGTCACGGTGGTGGAAAGCCGGGAGGTGGTCACGGCGGCGGACATCATGGAGGTGGCGGACACCATGGCGGCGGTGGCCATCATGGCGGCGGCGGGCATCACGGCGGCGGAAAGCCGGGCGGTGGCGACCATGGGGGGGGCAAGCCCGGTGGCGGTCACGGTGGCGGGCACCATGGCGGTGGACACCATGGAGGTGGCGGCCACCACGGAGGCGGCCATCACGGTGGTGGGAAGCCCGGTAACGACGATGGCGGCCGGCCGGGCGGTGGTTACGGTGGCGGACATCATGGTGGCGGCCATGGTGGAGGTCACCATGGTGGTGGTCGACCCGGAGGTGACGATGACGGCGGCAAGCCCGGTGGCGGGCACGGCGGCGGTCATCACGGCGGAGATCGTGGCGGCAAGTCCGGTGGCGACGACCGCGGCGGAGATCGTGGCGGCAAATCGGGCGGTGACGACCGGGGTGGCAGCCGCGGCGGAGGCCGTGACGATGGAGGTCGTGGCGACGGCGGTCGCGGCGGTGACGGAGGCCGCGACGGGGGCCGCGGCGGTGATGGAGGACGCGGCGGCCGAGGCGGCGGAAATCACCGCTAAACTCAGAACGACAAAGGAAAGGGGCGCAGATTGCGCCCCTTTTTTCGTGCCGCTCCAGGGAGCGAGGGGTGCTCTACCCGGGCGCTCAGCGCCTCCGGCTCGAGCGGCCTTTCCGACCGGAACTCCGTCCGCCCGTGGCGAAGAGGGCATAGGCCGCCACGCCGGCCGCGATACCTGCCCCGAGAAGCAGGAACGGGTGGGCCTTCGCTGTACGGAAGGCACCCCGAGCGCCTCGCTCGAGCGCAAAGGCGGGGGCCGAGGTTTCGATGAGGTGCTGCACCCGGTGCAGGTTGTCCTGTCGGGTGTGGACCAGCAGATCGTAGCCGTCGTCGTCCGGATGGCCCTGGAGTTCGATGCTGTTCCGGGCGAAGCCGCTGGTCACCAGGCGCTGAACCGCCTGATCGGCCGCCTTGCGCGATGAGAATGAGCCCGTGGCAACAGTTGTGTTTGGCATTGATAGACCCTCTTTTCAGCTGCTCACGGCAATCCGTAAGAAGGGCAAAGGTTCCTGACGGCACAGGGGCTTATGCGGCCGGCGGCCTGGGGAAAGGGTCCGGTCGTGGGTCCCGCGGCACCCGACCCTAACCCTCTTTTTACCTGTCGGATCCACATTGCTGATCCACGTCAGCCGCGGAGCGAAACGCCCCGCTCCAACCCTTCAGAACCCATGCAATCAACAAGAAAGCCTTTGTCCGCTCCTTTCCCAAGTCCTGATTCGCATCAGTCCGATTCCCGTGCCGACGCGCATCCTCCGCGCGGGGGCCACGATCACGCCCAGAAGGCAGCCTCAGCCGCAGGGCCGGACCAGACGGGCTCAGAGCCCGGCAACCGGGGCGTCGAGCCTGCCTGGTGGCAGGCCTTCGTGGTCTCGGCGGGCGTCACCTCCACCCGAACCCCGGAAAAGTTCCTGCGGGAGCGCAGCGGTCGGAGCAGCAGCGCGCCCGCGCCGGCCCCACAAAGGCCGGTGGCGCCGGTTCGGACCCCGTCGGCACCGCCTCAGCGGCATGAGGAGCCTCCGGTCAGGAACCAGATTGCAGCCCTGCGCTCGGCCTATGCCTCGCAGGCACCCGACGATCGTGCGGCTCCTTCCAACAAGGTCCCCGAGCGGGAGCATCCGGGGCCGAGAGCGCCGCTGGAGGCCCGCCGCGGCGTACAGGCCGAGCCGGTCAGGGAAGCGGATGAAGTCTCAGCCTCCGAGGTGATGCCTTCGGCCGAAGTTGCGCGGCCGGTTCCCTTCACGGCTCCTTATGCGGTCTCCTTCTCCTGGCACATGGGCGATTATCAGGTCGACAGCGTCGCCAAACCGATCACCCGCGAACCGGCCCCTCAGGTTGAGAGCGAGGCCGCACCCTCACGCGAAGAGGCGCCGATCCGGTCGGAAGCGGGAGCGGCGGTGGCGAGCATCGAGGCGGATGACGTGGATACCGCTTATCTGTCGCTCTACGAGGGCGAGTGGCCCGCCGCGCGCAGTGTCAGCCAGGCAGTTCCGGCAGGGGAGGGGCCTTCGCACGCTGCTCCGCAAGCGGCGGTATCGGTGACGATGGCCGTCCAGGCCGCTCCCGTTGCCGTGGCGGATAACGACGATGAGGCTGATATCGGGGCAGGCCCGGATGCTCCTGTCATGCCGGTAGAACCCGTCGCGAGTCGGGCTCTGCCGGCTCCTGTCATGGAGCGCCGCGCGGAGCCGGAGCCTGTCCGGTTCGGGCATTCGGCTTATGAACTGCCCCATATCGAATACCTTGCCGAACCGCCGTTGCGGGAGGGGCCGGCGCTCACGGAGGACATCCTCGAAGAGACGGCCGGCCGCGTCGAGAAGGTCATTCGCGACTTCGGCGTGAAGGGCGAGGTGATCCATGTTCACCCCGGCCCGGTGGTGACGCTCTACGAGCTGGAGCCGGCCCCCGGCACCAAGTCCTCGCGCGTCATGGCTCTGTCGGACGACATCGCCCGCTCCATGAGCGCGGTCTCGGCCCGCGTCGCGGTCATTCCCGGCCGCAATGCCATCGGCATCGAGCTCCCGAACAAGGAGCGCGAGACGGTGTTCCTGCGCGAGCTCCTCGACTCCCAGGACTTCGAGACCTCGAAGCAGAAGCTGCCGCTCTGCCTCGGCAAGACCATCGGCGGCGAAGCCGTGATCGCGGACCTGGCGCGCATGCCGCACCTGCTGGTGGCCGGCACCACCGGCTCCGGCAAGTCGGTCGCCATCAACACCATGATCCTGTCGCTGCTCTACCGGTTCAAGCCGGAGGAGTGCCGCCTGATCATGGTCGATCCGAAGATGCTGGAGCTGTCGGTCTATGACGGCATTCCTCACCTCCTCACCCCCGTGGTGACGGACCCCAAGAAGGCGATCATCGCCTTGCGCTGGGCGGTGCGGGAGATGGAAGACCGGTACAAGAAGATGTCGAAGCTGGGGGTGCGCAACATCGACGGCTTCAACGCCCGCGTCTCGGAGGCCAAGGCGAGAGGCGAGACGATCACCCGCACGGTGCAGACCGGCTTCGACAAGGAGACCGGCGAGGCGGTGTACGAGGACGAGATCATGGATCTCGAGCCCCTGCCCTACATCGTGGTGATCGTCGACGAGATGGCCGACCTGATGATGGTGGCCGGCAAGGACATCGAAGGCGCGATCCAGCGTCTGGCCCAGATGGCGCGTGCGGCGGGCATCCACGTGATCCTGGCGACGCAGCGCCCAAGCGTCGACGTGATCACCGGCACGATCAAGGCGAACTTCCCGACCCGCATTTCCTTCCAGGTGACGTCGAAGATCGACTCGCGCACGATCCTGGGCGAGATGGGGGCGGAGCAGCTGCTGGGTCAGGGCGACATGCTGTACATGGCCGGCGGCGGGCGCATCACGCGCGTGCACGGGCCGTTCTGCTCCGACGAGGAGGTCGAGAAGGTCGTCGCCCACCTCAAGCGCCAGGGCAAGCCTGTCTACCTCGAGGCCGTGACGGCCGAGGATGAGGAGGAGATCGAGGCCGAGGAGACCCCGATCTTCGACGAAGGCGACATGGGACTGGGCTCCGCCGATCTCTACGATCAGGCCGTCGCCATCGTCCTTCGCCACAAGAAGGCTTCGACCTCCTACATCCAGCGCCGCCTGCAGATCGGCTACAACCGCGCTGCTTCCATCATGGAGCGGATGGAGAAGGAAGGTGTCGTCGGTCCTGCCAATCACGCAGGCAAGCGCGACATCCTGATCGGTCCCGACGGGTTCGACGAAGACTGAGAGCGACAGGCGCAAATGAAAGGCCCTGCCGGTTTTGGACCGGCAGGGCCTTTTTCGTTTTCCAGGCGATTTGTTTTTCAGACGAGGAGGCTGGCGGCGAACCGGGCGCAGACCAGGAGGAGAAA
>NZ_JAJBBR010000007.1 GCF_020532555.1 Microvirga lenta
GCCTGTTCGGACACGCCTTCTCCTGGCGCGACCTGATCCTGATCGGAGGCGGCCTCTTCCTCGTCTGGAAGGCCACGAAGGAGATCCACCACAACGTCGACCCCACCCCGAACGAGGACGTCTTCGACACCGCGAAGGCCACGATGACGTTCGGCTCAGCGATCACCCAGATCCTGCTGCTCGATCTCGTCTTTTCCCTCGACAGCATCATCACGGCCGTCGGCATGACTGACGTGGTGATGATCATGGTCATCGCGGTGGTCGTCGCGGTGACGGTGATGCTGCTCGCCGCCAATCCGCTCGCCAACTTCATCCACCACAACCCCACCGTCGTGATGCTAGCACTCGGGTTCCTCCTGATGATCGGCATGACGCTGATCGCGGAAGGGTTCGGCGCCCACGTTCCGAAGGGCTACATCTATGCCGCGATGGCCTTCTCGGCCCTGATCGAGGGGCTGAACATGCTCTCCCGCCGCGCCAAGCGGAAACCGGCTCCGGCCGCTTCGGAGAACTCTCCGCGCCACTGACGCCTCTGTTCGCATCGAAGAAAGGCCCTGCCGGTTTTGGACCGGCAGGGCCTTTTTCGTTTTCCAGGCGATTTGTTTTTCAGACGAGGAGGCTGGCGGCGAACCGGGCGCAGACCAGGAGGAGAAACAGCCCGAAGGCCACCTCCAGCCGGCGCTTGGACAGCCGGTGCGCCAGCCGCGCCCCCACCGGCGCCAGCCAGGTGCTGGTGGGAATGAACAGCAGGAACCCCACCAGCGAGATGTAGCCCAAGGCCAGCGGCGGCTGCAGCGCCACCACGTCGGGAAACTGCGCCGCCCGCGGCCAGCCGGCATAGACATAGCCGATCGCCCCCGGGATCGAGATCAGAATGCCCAGGCCCGACGAGGTCGCCACCGCCTGATGGATCGGCCGGTTGTAGAAGGTCATGAACAGGTTCGACAGCTGGCCGCCGCCGATGCCCATCAGGGCCGAGAGCACGCCGATGACCCAGCCATAGACCACCATCACGGCCTTGCCCGGCATGTCGAGGCCCAGGCGCCAGGTGTCCTTGCCGAACAGGAGCCGCACCGCCGAGATGCCGGCCACCGCCACGAACACCGCCTTGAACAGGTCGGCCGGGGCATGGCGGGCGACCAGGCTGCCCATGACCACCCCGACCACCACCGGCACGGCCCAGACCCGCAGGATCGACATGTCGACGGCGCCCTTGGCGCGGTGGGCGTTGAAGGAGCGGATCGAGGTCGGGATGATGATGGCCAGCGAGGTGCCCACGCACAGGGGCATCCTCACCTCCTCGGGCACGCCCACCAGGCGGAAGAGCTCGTAGAGGATGGGCACGGCCACGGCGCCGCCGCCGACGCCGAAGACGCCGGCGAGCAGGCCGGTGAGCGCGCCCGCCAGCAGCAGCGCCACCGCCAGCCACGCCAGATCGAACAGGGGTATGCCATACATCGCGATTACTTCTCACGGCACAAAAACGGCCGCTGAAAAAGGCAGGAGCCTCCCCGGCGGGAGGCGGTTCAGGGAGTTCAGGCGGAGACGGAGTTCGTCGCTTGCGCGCGCTCCTGGATCTCCCGCGCCCGCTGGTCGATCCAGCTCCGGTCCGTGATGCCGCCCGGATTGGTGCGGGTCGCCATGGCGTCCATGAAGGCGAGGTAGCGCTCGTGCGCCACGCCGTAGAGCCGCCGCAGCTCCTGCAGCGGCTCGGCGTGATCGTCGACGCGCAGGTCGAGGATCGGGTAGGGCTCCGTGCGCCAGATCTTGAGAGCGGCCGATTGCTTGCCGCGCTTGTCGCCGCCCTCGGCCTGGCCGGCATCGAGGGCCGCCATCAGACGATCCGGCAGGCGGAGATCCTTGCGGCGCTTGAAGGTGTCGAGGGTGGCCTCGATGACCGATGCGCCGGCGAGCATGTTGCCGGCCACCGAGACGCCCTCGTCCGTCAGGTGCCCGCACCAATCGACGCATTCGCGGCCTGTATGGGCGGCGGTGCGCCCCTCGCGGTCGATCACATGGAGCTGACGCGCCTCCCGGCCGGGATCGCCCGCCGTGAGGATCGCCACGATGTCCTCGGCGCTGCGGCCCTCCGCCAGCAGCTTGAGACCGTCATAGCCGTAGAGCGGATTGACGAGCGCCTGCGTGGCCAGCGCGCCGATGTGGGCCGCGCCGTAGGGGCAGAGCGCCCCCACGGCGAAGAACTTGGTGGTGACGGCGACGCCATATTCGCCCGTCTGCGGGTCCTTGGCGATGATCGACCAGGTCATGGCAGCACCTCCTCAGCGACCGATCGCATAGGCCTGCATGAGGCGCGGCGTGGCCGCACCGTGCAGGAGCCCGTCCTTGTCGCGGCTGGCCGCCACGAGGCGGCCCACCGTCCAGGCAGGCGCGACCTCGACGTCGTGGCCGCGGGAGCGGAGGTCGTCCAGCACCTCTTCGCCGAACGTCTCCTCCGCCATGAGATGGCCGGGCTTCTGCTCGCGCGGATAGAACGACGACGGGAAATGCGCCGTGTGCGACATCGGCAGGTCGATGGATTCCTGCAGGTTGAGCCCGTGATGGGCGTGCCGCAGGAACAGAAGAAGCTGCCACTGCTCCTGCTGGTCGCCGCCTGGGGAACCGAAGACCATGTAGGGCTCGCCGTCCTTCTCCGCGAGCGTCGGCGTGAGCGTAGTGCGGGGACGCTTGCCGGGCTCCAGGCTCGCCGGAAGCCCGGGCTCCAGCCAGAACATCTGCGCACGGGAGTTGAGCATGAAGCCCAGTTCCGGAATGACGGGCGAGGATTGCAGCCAGCCGCCGGAGGGCATTGCCGCGATCATGTTGCCGTGGCGGTCGACCACGTCGATATGCACCGTGTCGCCGCGCCGCGCAGAGCGCATGGAGGCGAGGGTCGGCTCGCCGCCGGAGACCTTGCGGTCCGTGGTCGAAAGCTCCCGCAGGGCCTTGAGCGTGCGCTCGACCTGAAGCTCGTACCCGTCGATGCGGCCGGGGCGCAGCTCCAGGGAGGCCTTGTCGGTGATCAGCTTGCGGCGCTCGTCCGAATAGGCGTCCGAGAGCAGCGTCTCGATCGGCACCTTCACGAAATCCGGGTCGCCGTAATAGGCCTCGCGGTCCGCGAAGGCGAGCTTCATGGATTCCGTCACCGTATGGATGAACTCGGCGCTCGTCGGGCCCATGCTCGCCAGATCGAAGCCCTTGAGGAGGGCGAGGGTCTGCAGGAAGACCGGGCCCTGCCCCCATGGCCTGATCTTGTTCACCCGGAAGTTATGGTACTCATAGGTCTGCGGCGCGTCGTAGCTCGCCGACCAGGATGCCATGTCGTCGCCGGTGAGCACGCCGCGATGGCGCGAGCCGCTCTGGTCCATGGCCTCCGTCTTGCGGACGAAGTCGTCGATCGCCTCGGCGACGAAGCCCTTATAGAAGGCGTTCCGCGCGGCCTCGATCTGCGCCTCCCGGTTGCCGCTCTTGGCTTCCGCCTCGCGCAGGATGCGCCTCCAGGTTTCCGCGAGCTGCGGATTGCGGAAGAGTTGGCGCGGCTTCGGCGCCTCGCCGCCGGGCAGATAGACCGCGGCGGAGGTGAGCCACTCGGTCTCGAAGAATTCCTTCAGGTCCTTGATGGTGTTGGCGACGCGGGGCAGGAGCGGATGACCCTGGTCGGCATAGTAGATCGCCGGCTCCAGCACGTCCCTCAGGGACAGGGTGCCGTGGTCGCGCAGAAGCAGCATCCACGCGTCGAACGCGCCGGGGATGACGGTGGCGAGCAGGCCGTTACCCGGAATCAGCGTCAGGCCCTCGTTTTTGTAGTGCTCGATCGTCGCGCCCTTCGGCGCCGTGCCCTGGCCGCAGAGCACTTCGACCTTGCCGGTCTTGGCGGAGTAGAACACGGCCGGGACCTCGCCGGACGGCCCCACCAGGTGCGGCTCGACCACCTGCAGCACGAAGCCGGTCGCAACGGCGGCGTCGAAGGCGTTGCCGCCCCTTTCGAGCATCGCCATGCCGGAGGCCGAAGCCAGCCAGTGGGTCGAGGTGACGACACCGAAGGTGCCGAGGATTTCAGGCCGTGTGGTGAACATGCGTTTCGTCCGGGGTTGGAGTTCTTATTGTTCGCGGGGATCGAGCGCGTCGCGCAATCCGTCGCCGAGGAGGTTGAAGCCAAGCACGATGAGGAAGATGGCCGAGCCGGGGAAGATCGACATCCAGGGGGCCTGATCCATGAAGTTCTTGGCGGTGTTCAGCATGGAGCCCCAGGAGGGGTTGGGTGGCTGCTGGCCCAGCCCCAGGAAGGACAGGCTCGCCTCCGCGATGATGGCGGTCGCGATCGTCAGCGTCGCCTGTACGAGGATCGGCGGAAGCACGTTCGGGAAAACGTAGCGCAGCAGGATCCAGAAATCGGGGAGCCCGATGGCCCGCGCGCCCTCCACGTAGTCCTCCGCCTTGACGGTGAGCACCTGAGCGCGGGTCAGACGGACGAAGATCGGCATGGCGGACAGACCGATGGCGATCATCGCATTGGTCAGGCTGGGCCCCAGGAAGGCCGCGAGCGCGATGGCGAGGATGAGGAACGGAATGGCCAGCATGGCATCCGTCGCGCGGGAGATCACGGCATCGACCCAACCGCCGAAATAGCCGGAGATCAACCCGAACGGCACCCCGAGCACGACCGCGATGGCCACCGACACCACGCCCGCCATGATCGAGGCGCGGGCGCCCAGGAGCATGCGCGAGAGCATGTCGCGGCCGAGTTCGTCCGTACCGAACCAGTGGAGGGCCGATGGAGCCTTCCGGATGGTCGTGAAGCTCGGCTTGATGGGGTCGTACGGCGCCAGATAAGGGCCCACGATGGCGGCGAGGACGAAGAAGAGCACGACGGCGCCGCCGATGACGGCGCTCTTGTTCTTCAGGAACTTCGAGAGGACGCGGCTGCGCTTCTTCGGCAGGGCGACGTCGTCGGCAACGGCAATGGCGGCGGTCATGCTGCGTGCCTCAGGCGTGGGTTGACGAGAACATACAGGACGTCGGCGAGCAGGTTCATGAAGATGAAGCCGACTGCGGTGCAGAGCACGACGCCCTGCACGACCGCGTAGTCGCGGTTGAAGACGGCATCGACGATGAGCTTGCCGAACCCTGGAATGGTGAAGATCTGCTCGGTGAGAACGGCGCCGGCCAGGAGTTCGCCGAAGAGCAGGGTGGACAGGGTCACGATGGGCACGAGAGCGTTGCGCAGAGCATGCTTGAGGATCACGGTCCGGGAAAGCAGGCCTTTGGCCTTGGCGGTGCGGATGTAGTCGGAACGCATGACGCCGAGCATGGCGCTGCGGGTGTGGCGCATGAGGCTGGCCGCCAGCGCCGTGCCGAGCACGATGGACGGCATGATCATGGTCTTGATGTTCAGCCAGAGATCCTCCGTGGGCGGCACGTAGCCGGAGGCGGGGAGGAGTTGCCAGCGCACCGAGACCAGCATGATGAGAATGATGCCGAGCCAGAAATTGGGGATCGAAAGGCCGGACAGCGCGATCACGTTCGTGGCGTAATCGACGGTCGTGCCCTTCCTCACGGCGGAGATGATGCCGGCCGGAATACCGATGGCCAGCGCCACGATCATGGCGAAGATGGCAAGCTCGATGGTGACCGGAAGCTTGCTGAGAACGAGTTCGAGCACCGGAATGTCCGTGCGCAGGGAAATACCGAGGTTGCCCTGCAAAACCTCGCCCAGCCAGGTGATGTACTGCACCGGAATCGGGTCGTTCAGGCGGTACTTCTCGCGCAGATAGGCGAGCACTTCCGGGTCCCGCTCCTCGCCTGCCATGGTGAGGACCGGGTCCCCGGGCAGAAGCTGTTGAAGGGCGAAGACCAGCACCGACACGATGAGGAGCGTCGGAATGGCGATCAGGATACGTCGAGCAATGTAGCGGAGCATTAAGCCGGCCACCCGCAATGTGAGAGGGCAGTGCGTGCCCGGATCTCGCCGGGCACGCGGGTTTTCAAAGGGTTAGGAGGCGAGCTTCACACCCTGAAGACGGATCATGCCGTCCGGGTAGGGCTTGAAGCCCTGAACCTTCTTGGAGTGGGCGAAGGGCCAGGTCTGGTAGTAGACGTAGATGATCGGCAGTTCGTCCTGCAGGATCGCCTGGGCCTGGTCGTAGAGCTGCTTGCGCTTGGCCTCGTCGTTGGTGACGCGGGCCTCGTTCAGCAGGCGGTCCACTTCCGGATTGCAGTACCGGCCGTCGTTGAGGCCGCCCTTGCAGGTGACGAACTGGTGGATGTTGCCGTCGGGATCGACACGGCCCGACCAGCCGATCTGGTTGACGTCGAAGTTGCCGGCCTGAGCCTCCTTCTGGAGCGCTGCGAACTCCGTGGGGCGCAGGGAGATGTCGAAGCCTGCCTCAGCCGCCATGGCCTGCACGATCTCATTGACCTGCTGGGTCGTCGTGCTGTTGCCGAAGGCGATCTCGAACTTGACCCGGTCGACCCCGGCCTCCTTCAGAAGCTGCTTGGCCTTCTCCACGTTGCGCTTGCGGGCCGCATACTTCTCGTTGTTGTAGATGCTCGCGAGCGGGAAGGGCTGGCCGGCGGGCGTGAAGATGCCCTGTCCGACGACCTCGTTGATGACGTCACGATCGATCGAAAGCTCGAAAGCCTGACGGACGCGCTTGTCCTGGCCCAGGGGCCCCTTGGCGCGCTCGCCGTTGTTCGTGTTGATCGTCAGTCCCTGATAGCCCAGGCCGGTAACGGGGGCGAAGACCAGGTTCGCGTCGCCCTTCACGGCCGGGATGTCGCTCGGCGCCAGGCGCTCGAGCATGTCGAGGTCGCCGGAGCGCAGGTTGGCGAGACGGACGGTCGTGTCGGGAATGGGCGTGAAGACGACCCGGTCGAAATGATAGTCCTTGGCGTTCCAGTATTCTTGGAAACGGTCGAGAACGATGCGGTCGTTCTGGACGCGCTCGACGAACTTGTAGGGGCCCGAGCAGACCGGCTTCTGCGCGAAGTCGGCGCCGGCGATGGCCTTCGGCGACATGATCATGCCGGCACGGTCGGAGAGCTGCGAAAGCAGCGTCGCGTCCGGGCGGGAGAGGTTGAGCTTCACCGTCAGATCGTCCACGACCTCGACGCTTTCCACCGAGGTGAGCTCGCTCTTGCGCAGGCTGTCCGGAAGGGTCCGGGCCCGGTCGATATTGGCCTTCACGGCTGCAGCATCGAGCTTCTCGCCGTCATGGAACGTCACGCCCGGACGGAGCTTGAAGGTGAGCGCCTTGCCGTCGTCGCTCCAGCTCCACTCGGTCGCGAGCTGGGGGGCGAATTTCAGCTCGGGCGTGATGTCGACGAGCTTGTCGCACAGCGAGGTGAAGACGATGCGCCCGACGAAGGTGCGTGCCCGGTGCGGATCGAGCACGTCCGGGTCCTCCTGCAGGCCGATCCTCAAGGTTTGCGCCGAGGCCGCGGTGCTCATCAGGAGCCCGGCGGCCAGCGCCATCAAAGTAAGACGCTTCATTGTTCTAGTCCTCCACTTCTCTCTGGATCATGGGCTCGGCGCGACGGCAGTGTCCTGTCGCTCGCGCCAAGTTCGGTACAGAGCCAGGCGCTTGCTCAGCGCCGGGCTCGGGGGCGGGGCGGTAATCGAACCGGCGCCCGCTCCCTGGATTTCTCGCCAGAAATGACAGGCCACCTTCCGGCCGTCCGGAGTCGTTTCCAGCGCAGGATGCTGATCCCGGCAGACCGGTCGGGCGTGCGGACAGCGGGTGTGAAAGCGGCAGCCGGAGGGTGGGGCGGCCGGGCTCGGAATGTCGCCCTGAAGCAGTGCCTTCGGCTGGCGGCGGGCCGGGCTCGGCACCGGGATGGCCGCGAGCAGCGCCTGCGTATAGGGGTGGAGCGGGTTGTCGAAGAGCGCATCCGTCTCTGACAGCTCGACGATCTCGCCCAGATACATGACCGCGACCCGGTCGCTCATGTGCCTGATCACCGCCAGGTCGTGGGCGACGATGACGAGGGTGAGGCCGAAGCGGTCTTTCAGGTCCTCGAGCAGGTTGATGATCTGGGCCTGGATCGACACGTCGAGCGCCGAGACCGGCTCGTCGCCGATGATCAGCTTCGGATCGCCCGCCAGGGCGCGGGCGATGCCGATGCGCTGGCGCTGGCCGCCCGAGAACTCGTGCGGATACCGGTCGGCATGGGCCGGCAGAAGACCGACCGTGCGCAGAAGCTCCGTCACGCGCTCGCGCTTTTCGCTGCCCTTCGCGAGGCCGTGCAGCCAGATCGGCTCGGCGACGATGTCGCCCACGCTCATGCGCGGATTGAGCGAGGCGAACGGGTCCTGGAAGATGATCTGCAGCTCGCGGCGCAGCTGGCGCAGCTCGCGCTGGTTCAGGCCCAGGATCGAACGGCCCTTGTAGAGCACGTCGCCGTCGGTAGGCTCGATCAGGCGCAAAAGCAGGCGCCCAAGGGTGGACTTGCCGCAGCCGGACTCGCCCACGATCGCGAAGGTCTCGCCGCTTTGGACCGCGAGCGAGACACCGTCGACGGCCCGAACCACCGTCGAGGACGACAGCAATCCGCCGCCCCCGAAATGCTTCACCAGGCCGACGCCTTCCAGGATGGTGTCGTTGGACGGGGTGTTCGCGCTCATGCGGCGGCTCCTCGTTTTTCTTCGAGCGGTGCGTACCAGCACCGGGCCCGGTGTCCCGGCCTGATCTCCCCGAGCGGAGGCGGCTCGTTGGCGCATTTGGCGTCGGAGAAGGGGCAGCGCGGGGTGAACCGGCAGCCCTTCGGCATCAGCTCGACCGGGGGCACGGTGCCGCGGATCGTGGCGAGGCGCCCCTCGCGACGACCGAGCGATGGCACCGACCCCATGAGGCCGATGGTGTAAGGATGCTGCGGGTCTTCGAAGATCGCCTCCACGGGACCGGTTTCGACCACTCGGCCCGCATACATGACGGCCACCTCGTCGGCGACCTCCGCCACCACCCCGAGGTCGTGGGTGATCATGATCATCGCCGTGCCCGTTTCCTCCTGCAGGCGCTTAACCAGGGTGAGGATCTGGGCCTGAATGGTGACGTCGAGGGCGGTCGTCGGCTCGTCCGCGATCAGCAGCTGAGGATCGTTGGCGAGCGCCATGGCGATCATCACGCGCTGACGCATGCCGCCCGACATCTCGTGCGGATAGGCGCGAAGGCGCTTTTCAGGGGCCGGAATACGCACCTTGCGCAGCATCTCGAGCGCCCGTTCCATGGCCTCGGCCTTCGAGACCTTGCGATGGCGGACGATGCCCTCGGCAATCTGGTCGCCGATGGTGAAGGCCGGGTTGAGGGAGGTCATCGGCTCCTGGAAGATCATGGCCATCCGGTCGCCGCGAAGGTCGGCCCGCTCGCGCTCGCCGAGCTGCAGGAGATCCTGCCCCTCGAACTCGGCCGTGCCGGAGACGATCCGGGCCGGGGGCGTCGGCAGCAATCCCATCAGCGCGAGCGCCGTGACGCTCTTGCCGCAGCCGGATTCCCCGACGAGGCAGAGGGTCTTGCCCTTTCCAACCGAAAAGGAAACGTCGTCGACCAGATTGATATCCTTGGGGGTTCCGTCGAACCGGATCGACAGCCCCTGGACATTCAGGAGCGGCTTCTCGACCGAAGGCGAAAGCTGGCCGGAGCCGCCCACCTCCCTCGCATGCTGAAGCGTCGCCTCATGTGCCATGTCGAAGCTCATCCTTGGTATCGTTGAAATCATTTTGCGAAAGCGAGCCGTCGGGCTGCGCCGGACGTGTCATCACCGTCAGAAGACTTTGCCGCACGAGCTCCAGATGCTCGCGCATCGCGCGCTCCGCCGCGTGGGCCTCGCGCTGGGAAATGGCCGCGATGACGCGCCGGTGCTGCTCCACATAGCGGGACAGGCGATCCTTGGAGCGGGCCCGCTCGCGCAGCACCTGCCAGTTCACGTCCTGACGGATGCGGTCGACCATGTCGAAAATGGCCAGGAGCAGGCTGTTGCCTGCGGCCTCGGCAATGGCGCGGTGGAGGGCGCTGTCCCACAGCTCGTACCCGTCCGCGTCCGAGCTCGATGCGGTCTTCTCGGCCAGATGCAGGAGGCGCTCGACATCCCCGTTGGAGGCGCGCAGGGCTGCGAGGCGCGCAAGGATCGGTTCGATCTCCAACCGCACATCCATCACTTCGAGAGGATTGGTGCGGCTCGACAGCTCCTCCAAACCAGTCTGCGGATCGACCGGGCGCGGTCCGACGAAGGTCCCCTTGCCCTGGTGGCGCCAGATCCGCCCCTCCGCTTCCAGCACTTCAAGGGCCCGCCGCAGGGCGCGCCGGCCGATGCCGATCTGCGTCGCCAGGACCCGTTCCGGCGGCAGCCGCTGGTCCGCCGCGAAGCGACCATCGTCGAGGAGAGCGCGCAATCGCCCAAGGGCGAAATTCGAGCTGTCCGATAAGGTCTCGATCTTGGTCATTCCGGTCCTGCTGGGCGCGATCCAATCTTGCGATTGGTCCGCAAGATTATGAAAGTTTGTTGCTAATTCCGGCATATCCACGAAATCAAGCTAACTCACACCCGAACCAATTTGCAAATGGTTTCATGCCGAATGATTGGACAGGGGTGCGGATTTGATGTGCAGGGCGGTCCCTCGCGAGGCACCGGCACGCGGCGGCGCCGATCCGGGCGAAGGGCCGGCGGCTCTCATGATCAGGGCAGTTTTCGGGAGGTGGCCAGTGCCGGATGCGCCTCGGCCTTCGCCAGTATTTCCGCTGATGCAGTCCAGGGGAGCGAGTGGCGAGGCAGCGTTCAAGCGCTTGCTCGAATGCAGAAGTGTCCGCCACCCGCCGCAGCTTTCAAAGCGCGGCCGGTGGCGGGTCGGCGTTTCCTCTGTCGGTTTTTTTGTTCTAGGCCGCAAACGAAATGCGGTGCTGCTGCTTGCGGAGTTCGGTCAGGAGATTGATGTAGGGCTCGCGCCGCTCCCGATGTCTCGCCAGCAGTTTTTCCTTGATATAGTTCTTCAACTCGTCGTCGGTTGTGCTGTGCTTCAGCTTGTCCATCTCGGCTTCATGCTGGAAGTCGATATTCGCCAATGTTCGCAGGAGTTCCTGCATCATGTTCTGAAGATTGGGCGAATACGTGCGGTACTCTTTATTGCGTTCTTCGGCGTTAGTGTCATGAGCTGGATTCGTCAGCATAACCCCTCCGGTTGCGAATCGCATTACGTAGCGTAAGCCTTGTCTCCGATCGGCCGTCCCGGATCACTTCGTAGAAATACTACGGACGATACCGCACCTGCTCAGGGAGCGCCTGTTTCTCCTGCGGGTGCGCAGGTCGTCCGCCACAGAAGCTATGATGTGTGGAGCGTATTCCGGATGGTGCAAAGTGAATCATGTTGCTGGAGCAGTATGTTCTGGAGCTGCGAGCCGGTCATCAGGCAGAAATTTCTTACGATCTAGAAGAATGTGATAATAAGCCCTCCTGCTGATAAAATCGTCCTACAAAATCTTATAATCTACTCCCTAAGAGTTGTTACCGCACGTTCTGCCCCATTCAATAATCTTCGCATTGCAATGCGAGGGTTTTGATGGTGGCTGTTGTTCCGGTCGAGCCTACCGGCAATCAGGATATTGACGGTCTTCTAACGGGGCTGCGGTGGAGCAGCCTGAATCTCACCTACAGTTTTCCGACGGCGGCCGCCCTCTACGGCGCCGGTTACGGCTGGGGAGAGCCCCTCAGCAATTTCGCAGGGCTCAACCCGGCGCAGGCCGCGGCCGCGCGCGCGGCTTTCGGCATGATCGCATCGGTCACGAATCTGGACTTCGCCGAAGTGACGGAGACGGCGCGCGCTCACGCGGATCTGCGTCTGGCGCGGTCGGATACGCCCGGCTCCGCGTGGACCTATACGCCGGACGGCAGCCATGAAGGCGGCGATACCTGGTTCGGCAATTCGGTCGGCTGGTATGACGCTCCCGTGCCGGGGGGGTACGCCTTCTACACCTTCCTGCACGAAATCGCCCATGCGGTCGGACTGAAGCACGGGCATGAGGCCGGTGGGCTGGGGGTGATGTCCGCGGACCGCGATTCCATGGAGTATTCCGCCACCACCTACAGATCCTATGTGGGCGCTGCGGGTCAGTACCTCGAGAACGAGGCGAACGGGCATGCGCAATCCCTGATGATGTACGACATCGCCGCCCTGCAGCACATGTACGGCGCCGATTATTCCACCAACAGCGGCAACACCTCCTATTCCTGGAGCCCTGCGACAGGCGAGATGTTCGTCGGCGGCCTCGGACAGGGGGCGCCTGCCGGAAACCGGATTTTCCTGACCCTTTGGGACGGGGGCGGGCTGGATACCTACGACCTGTCCAACTACAGGAGCGACCTGACCATTGATCTGCGTCCTGGCGCATGGACGAAGACATCCGGCGAGCAGACGGCCTATCTCGGAGGAGGGAACTACGCCCGGGGCAACATCGCGAACGCGCTCCTCCATCAGGGCGATCCTCGATCTCTGATCGAGCAGGCCCTCGGGGGATCCGGTGACGACCGTATCCTGGGCAACACGGCAGCCAATCTTCTGGCCGGCGGAAGCGGAGCCGATTGGCTCTACGGTTTCGAAGGCAACGATGTCCTGCTGGGAGGGCGAGGCAACGACGTTCTCGCGGGAGGGGCGGGGAGGGACAGCTTCCTCTTCGACACCAAGCTTCACAGGAGCGCCAACAGGGACCGGATCCTCGATTTCTCGCCAGCCGACGACACGGTTCGCCTCGACAACTCGGTCTTCACCAAACTCGGCAAGACCGGCAAGCTCCCTTCGTCAGCGTTCTGGACGGGCAAGAGCGCTCATGACCCCAGTGATCGCATCGTTTACGACAAGGGGAAGGGCGCCTTGCTGTACGATGCCGACGGCTCGGGCCGGAGCGCTCCGGTTGTGTTTGCAACGCTCGACAAGAACCTGAAGATCACGAGCGCGGATTTCCTCGTGGTCTGATCGGCGCAGATCCGTCGTACGGAAATGGAAACGGGGACGGCGGTACATCCGCGCCATCCCCGCTTGGTGAAGCCCAGCCTTGAAGCGGGCCTGATTCATCCTGGGCTTTCGTGGTTGATAAAACGTTAACGCCCCGGTTTTTCTGCCCTAGCGGAAGGGGGCGGAAAACTGCTTGGCCGTGGCGTCTAGAGCGACGGGGTGATGCCGATCTGCCGCGCCTCTTCCGCCTGATGCAGAAGGGCAATGGCCGCGCGAGCGTATTCGCGGAACGGCTCCTTGAGGACCTCCGGCTCCCGGTCCCACCCACGGGCGCCGTCCTGCAGATCGTAGAAGGCCTTGGCCACGGCCTCGACCGGATTGATCTTCTCGTTCATGGGATGCCCCGGCTGTTTCTGTTTGGTCTTATTAACAATATAACCATACATTACAGAGCTTGCCTAGAGCTTGCGCCATAAGGTCCCGGTTGCCGAAACGCTATTTTGGGTGAGGTGCGGGTGCGACCCTAAGCCGGAAGTCTAGTCCCTTGCAGACGGTCTCCGGTTCGGGTGCGTCATTGTAGGCAGAAAGGCCGCCGGTTCGTCCGCTTTGGCAGGCGGCGGCCGCAGCGGGATTGCTCACCCGTACGGGGAGCGGATCGAGACATCCGTGGCTTGAACAATCGGGGCGACGATCAGCGTGCGGCCGGGCTCCGCCTCGACCGCGATCGCCGCAACAGCCTTCCGGTGCACATGCTCAGGAAGCGCCGATCACCTGCGCCGTGCCGATGCCATGAGTCCGCAGATGCATCCTCTCCCGTTCCATAGGGGCGAGCCCGTTGCTCTCAGGATGATTTTGCGACGGAAGGGCCACTTGGTCCGGCAACCGTTAACATAGTTAGGTTCGTGCTCGGCCGAAATTGTAAAGAATCGGAAAAACGGATCGCAAAACCTCCCGCCTTCTCTGGGGCCGCACGGCTCTACGGATGTTCGTACATGAGGGGAATTGATGCCTCGTACAGCGCCGCAGGATACCAGGTTGACCGTGCTGGTGACCGAAGACGACGCGATTATCGGATTCGATCTGACGGATGCGCTCGATGCTGCCGGCTATGCGATTGCCGGTCCCACAAGCACCTGCACGGCTGCGTTGGCGTGGCTCAATGACAATGCTCCCGATCTCGCCGTTCTCGACGTGACACTGAAGGATGGTCCCAGCACCGAGATTGCACGGGTGCTTCGAAGCCGCGGTATTCCGTTCGTAGTCTATTCGGGGCGCAGGCAGTGCGAGGCGGCACCTGAATTCCGGGAGGCGCTCTGGCTGGAGAAGCCGTCAGCCCACCGGGACCTGCTGTGTGCGCTGCATCAACTTCTGGCGCGATCGGAGTTGTAAGAGCCTGAAGATAGTCGGAACAAGAGGAGCGCACCGTCGTTCAGATGTGGCTTCAGGAAACGGTACTGCCACATGAAAACTTTGCTTTCGGTTCTCTTGCTCGCCGGTGCAGGAACTTCTGCATATGCGCAATCCGCCGGAATGACCCAGGCCATGAGCTGCAACGAGGCCGCCGGCCTCGTGCGTTCGCAAGGCGCTGTCGTCCTCCATACCAGTCCGACGACGTATGACCGTTATGTCAGCGGACCCGGCATGTGCCTGCTGGACCAGACCACCGAACCGGCCTGGGTGAGAACCGCCGACTCGACCCAGTGCTTCGTCGGCTATCGCTGCCGCGCGATCGAGCTCGAAATCGGCCAGTGAGGGCATGACATTCGGAGCGCCCCGGTGGGGGCGCTTGAGCCGGCCGGTGCCTGACCTGCGCCTCAGAACCCTTCTTCCCTCTGCAGTGCCGCCCGCGTGATCCTGTCGGCTCCGATGTCCTCTGCCTCCTCGATCCCGAGGATCTCGGACAGTCGGGTTCGGGCGCGATTGATCCTGCTTTTGATCGTTCCCACCCTCGCTCCGCAGATCTGCGCGGCCTCCTCGTAGCTGAAGCCCTCCGCAGCAACGAGAAGCAGCGCCTCGCGCTGGTCGAAGGGGAGTTTCGCAAGGGCGGTCTGGAGATCTTGGATGTCCAGCCGGCCGTTCTGCTCGGGAGGGCTGCTCAGCCTGCTCGCCATGGCGCCGTCCGGATCCTCCACCTCCCGCTTTCCTTTGCGGTAGTTCGTATGGAACTGGTTTCGCAGGATCGTGAAGAGCCAGGCCTGAATGTTGGTTCCGGGCTCGAAACGGTGGAGGTTGCTCAGACCGCGCAGAATAGCCTCCTGCACCAGATCGTCGGCCTGGTCGATGTTTCCGGTGAGGGAAATCGCGAAGGCGCGAAGGCTCGGGATCGATTTCAGGATATCGTCGCGCAGCTCGGGGGTTAACGTCATTGGCCGTCGTCCCGCTGCGGCTGATCCAGCTTCTTGAGCAGTTCGAGTAGATGGTCCGGGATCGGCTCCGCCTTCAGGCTGTCGTACATGGCTCTGAGGCCCTGGCCGATGACTTCCTGGATACCGGGACCGACCTGGGGCTCGTTGCCTGAGGATTGAGTCTTGCCCTGCTGTTTCTCAGGGTAGTCCGATTCATCTTCAGCCATAAAAGGTTCCGGCACAGATCGCTCACAGAAATCACAGGGAACTCGAAGCAGGGGCTGTGGGCTCTCCACACCGACACTACTAGCTATTCCCGACGGCTGGAAGTGCATTCACATAGGTTAACCTTCGGGGCGAGGAAGGAGCGTGCGTCCCGGGGAAAAGGGGATCAGGATCCTGAATAAAACCAAAGCCGTATTACTATTTTCCTAAGGCTGCTCCAGGATCTCTCCAGGCGTCACGGTCCCGGACAACGCTCCCGGAGGCACGTGCCTTAACCCGGCATTCTTGACAATGCCTGCGCTCACCGTAGATCAGCCAAGGCCCCCGATCCCAGAGAACCGCCCTTGTTTCTCACCGCCACACGCGAAGCCGTCACTGTCTCGAAAGCCGGTTCGAACAGCTTCCCGAGCCCCGGCACCTTAACCGGCTCCTGTGTAGCGGGCCGGAATGCCCGCGATTGCGGCGATGCTTGCTGGCCGGCGCTGCCGGCATGCTCACGGGCCTGCCTGTGAATCCCGTTCTCAGGGCCCGCGATGTTCTCGCAGGCGGAGGCGAAGCGGGGGCGTTGATGCGGTCCATCGACTGGGCCGCTTCGCCCGTCGGGCCGGTCGAAACCTGGCCTCAGAGTCTTCGCAGCGTCGTGAACCTCCTGCTGCACTCCAAATTCCCGATGTTCGTGCTTTGGGGCCCGGCGCGAGTGTTTCTCTACAACGACGCTTACGCGCCGATCCTCGGCAGCAGGCATCCCGATGCCATGGGACGTGCTTTCTTCGAGGTCTGGCCGGAGGTCAGATCCGAGATCGAGCCGATCATCGACAAGGCCTTCGCCGGTGAGGGAACCTACTTCGAGGACATGCCGGTGGTCCTGGAGCGGGACGGTTATCCGGAGCTGACCTACTTCACCTTCGCCTACAGTCCCGTCCACGGCGAAAACGGCGCTGTCGCGGGTGCATTCTGCACCTGCAGCGAAACCACCACGAAGGTGCTTGTCGAACGGCGGCAGACATTCCTGCTGGAGCTCGAAGGCCGTCTTCGCCTCCTCTCCGATCCGCTCGATATCATCGCCACGGCCGAAGAGGCTCTGGGGCGGCATCTCGAGGTGAGCCGCGTCGGCTACGGCGACGTGGACGAGGCGGCCCGGTTCTTCACCACACCGCGGAACTGGACCGACGGAACCGTTGCGCACAGCGCCGGCACTCACGATCTGGCAGCTTTCGGCGACGAGATCCTCGATGCCATGCGCCGGGGCGAGACGCTGGTCGTGGGAGATGTGAGAGCCGATACCCGCTGCAACACGCCGGAGCGGCTGGTGGCGTTCGACTTCATCGAGGTCGCGGCAGTGGTCACCGTCAGCCTGATCAAGAACGGTCGCCTGACGGCAGCGATGTATGTCCACAACAAGCTGCCGCGCTGGTGGACACGAAGCGAAATCAAGCTGATCGAGGATGTGGCCGAACGCACCTGGTCCGCAGTCGAGAGAGCTCGTTCCGATACGGCACGACGGGCGGCGGAAGCGCAGGTCGCCCGGGTTCTGGAGAACATCACTGAAGGCTTCGTCCTTCTGGATCGGAATTTCAGAGTTCTGCAGATCAACGAGGCGGGCCTCAGGCTCGAAAGGCGGCCGGCTTCCGAAATCGTCGGCCGTACCCATTGGGAGGCGTGGCGGAATTCCGAGTCGAGCGAGGTCGGCAGGCTCTATAAGAAAGCCATGGCGGAGCGCGTTCCGGTGAGTCTCGAGCACGGCTACACCTATCCGGATGGCCGCACCGTCTGGGTCGAAATGCGCGCCTACCCGTCAGGAGACGAACTCGCGGTCTTCTATCGCGATGTTACCGAACGGAAGATGGCGGAGGAGAGGCTGCGCGAGAGCGAGGAGCGGCTGCGCACGCTGGCCGACAATCTCCCGAACGGAATGGTCTACCAGGCCGTCCGCGACCCCGATGCGACGGTGCGCTTCACCTATGTCAGCCAGGCAGTCGAGCGCCTCCACGGGTTGAGCGTGGAGCAGGTGCTCGCCGACCCCGCCGCGCTGGACAGGCAGGTTCTTGAGGAGTTTCGACCTCACCTCCACAAGCTCCGGGAGGACGCCGACGAGGACAAGAACTATATCAGCATCGAACTTCCGATGCGCCTGCCTTCCGGTGAGATCCGCTGGTTTCACCGGTCCGCGGCTCCGCGGCGGCTGCCCAACGGACAAGTGGTGTGGGACGGTGTCGAGCTCGACATCACGGAGATGAAGCGGGCGGAGGAGGCCCTGCGCGAGAGCGAGGACCACTATCGCCATACCGTGGAACTGAACCCCCAGGTCCCCTGGACCGCCACGCCGGACGGGCTGCTCGATCATGTGGCAAGGCGCTGGTTCGAGTTGACGGGAACGAGCGGTCTCGGCTCCACCTGGGGCGAGGCTATCCATCCCGAGGATCTTCAGCCTTCCATTGACGCCTGGACGCGCTCATTCACCACCGGCGTTCCCTATGACATCGAGCACAGGGTGCGTCTGCGCAACGGCGAATACCGATGGATGCGTTCTCAGGCCTTCCCCCGTCGCGATGCTCACGGCCGCATCGTCAAATGGTACGGGACCACCGAGAATATCCACGAGCGCAAGCTCGCCGGCGAGCACCAGCAGCTTCTGATCAACGAACTCAATCATCGGGTGAAGAATACCCTCGCGACGGTTCAGTCCATCGCATCACAGACCCTTCGGAACGCTCAGTCGGTCTCCGAGGGGCGGGAGGCCATCGAGCAGCGTCTGATCGCGCTCTCGCGTGCCCATGACGTTCTCACCAAGGAGAACTGGGAAGGTGCTTCCTTGCGGGAGATCATCGCGCAGGCGCTGGAGCCCTACCGAAGCTACGGCGAGGGCCGCATCCGGCTGGACGGTTCCGACATCAGGCTGTCCCCGCGCATGGCGCTGGCGCTCTCCATGGCCTTCCACGAACTTGCGACCAATGCGGTCAAGTATGGCGCCCTGTCGAACGACACGGGGCGAATCCTGATCGAGTGGTCGATCAGGGCCGACCGGACGCCCTCGCGCCTGCTCCTCCGCTGGGAGGAGAGCGGCGGTCCCCCGGTCCAGCCTCCGACCCGGCGTGGGTTCGGATCGCGTCTCATCGAGCGCAGCCTTGCGCACGATCTCGGCGGGGCCGTGAAGATCGATTTCGCTCCCTCGGGCATTCTCTGTTCCGTCGATGCGCGTCTGGGGGACGAAGACCTCTTCGGCTAAATGGCCGGGTACTTCTCGATCACGACCCGAACAACGCTCCCGTGGTCAGGGCTCCCACCAGAGCGCCTCCAAGCAATGCGCCGTCATGGATCCCGAGGAGCCACCGGGAGGGTGTTCCATTCCTGTGGATCCACAGCGTGGTGCCGAGGGTCGCAAGCGACCAGCCGATGCCGAGGAGGATAGCCGAGGTGGAGAACGCCCCCGTACTTCCCGACAGAGCGAAGACAAGAGTCGCAAAAGCGAGGAGAACACAGCCGACAACGACGGTCGGAACGGGATTGGCCGATCTCGGAAGACAGGAGAGGACCAGGGACGGGGCATACATGGCCATCACGTGCCAGGCGACGGTTCCCGAGACCGCTTCCGACAGGCCGCATCCGATCATCGCGATGGGAGTTGCTCCCATCAGCCCCGCCATGAGAGCCCAGGCGAGGGCGCCAATGGCGGTCGGAAGAGCGATGGCTCGCCAAGTCTGCGGATTTGTACCGTGTTCGAGCGGTGCGCGCAGACGCCGATAAGGCAGAGCCGAGGTGCAGGCGAGGGCCGCCACATGGGCCAGGGCCGCAGCGGCGGCCATGCCGACGAAGGCGTGAGGCGTGGCAAGCCATTCCGCTTGGGTCGCAACCGTCGGGGCGGCCAGCGCGGCCAACGTGGCCGCCCCGAAGACGGCCAGCATACCGCTCCTGCCGCTGCCCCCCATGGGGACGGCGGCATGGCGGTAGAAAAGGCTGAAGCCGTTCGCGATCCCCAGCCAGAAGGCCCCGAGCGTCAGCGCGCCGAAATGGAGGTTCAGGAGAGCCCAGACGAGGACCAGGCCGCCCGCGACGCCAAGGCTTGCGCCCAGGGAGAAGGCCGCCCGGCGCCCGAACGAGTCGAGCAGGAGCGACGCCGGCAGGCTGGCCATGGCGGCGCCTGCATAGAAGGCGGTGAAGGGCAGGGTCGCCAGGGCGCTGTCCGGAGCGAGAGAGAGGCCCGCCAGCGGCAGGATGCTCAAGGTGAGCACCTGCGACAGGATCGAGAGCGCGAAACCGGCGGCAAGGAGCGCCACGCCCGTGCGGTCCGAAGCCGTGCGCTCGAGGCCACCGGGTTCGCAGACACAATCGAGCCTGCCGGCCCGAGGGATGGCGGCGGATGCGGTCACGACCGGAGATCGTCGTCAGAGAGGACGCGGACCGCCGCACCCTGTACGTCGTCGTATTGGCCGTTCCTGAGCGACCAGAGAAAGGCGGCGAGCCCGGTAAATCCGAGCACCAGCGCCATGGGAACGAGGTAGATCAGCACGTTCATGGGTCAGGCTCCTTGCACGGCCAGCTCTTGCGGCGGGGCAGCGGGTTCGGCAGGGGCGCTGCGCCCCCGCGCCCGGAGGGCATTGAGGGTCACGATGGTCGACGAGCCCGACATGGCGAGGGCGGCGACGAGCGGCGTCACGTATCCGAGGAAGGCGAGGGGCACTGCGATCAGGTTGTAGACGAGGGCGATCTTGAGGTTCTGCTGCATCAGGCGGTTCGCCCGTCGGGAGATCTCGACCGTATCGAGGACCGGCTCGAGCTTGTCTCCCAGGAAAACCGCATCCGCCTGCGCCTGGGTCAGATCGGCGGCCGAGATGGGGGAAAGCGACACATGAGCGGCTGCCAGCGCAGGCGCATCGTTGAGGCCGTCGCCCACCATGAGAACCTTGCGGCCTTCGGCCTTCAAGGCATCGAGCGCCTCGATCTTCTCGGCCGGGTTGCAGCCGCCGCGCCACATGTCGATGCCCAGCGCCTGCGCGATGGGCGCCACCGCCTCCGGCCGGTCGCCCGAAAGGATCCGGCAGTCCAATCCCTGTTCACGCAAGCTCTTCACAACGGCGATCGCATCGGGGCGCAACGCCTGGCGCACCAGCAGGATCGCTCTTCTCTCTCCCCAGGAAAAGGCGATGAGGGAGGCGTCGGCACGCTCGCGCACGGCGTCGTGCGCGAGCGTGGTCGCGCCGCAGAAGGCCGGGCTGCCGAGGCGCATCTCCAGGCCGTCGACAATGGCGCGGACACCTTGGCCTGCCTCCTCGACCGCACCATCGAAGGGGCGGCGGTCACGCGCTTCCTGGGCGACCGCGGCCGCGAGGGGGTGATGGCTCGACAGACCAAGACGTGCCGCCGCTTCGAGGAGATCGGGCGCGATCCCGCCCGCGTTGACCACGCGCATGTCCGGCAGCGTCAGGGTGCCGGTCTTGTCGAAGACGATCGTGTCCGCCGTCGCGAGGCGCTCCAGGGCGTCGCCCGCATTGAGGAAGACGCCGGCCCGGAAGAGAGCCCCGGACGCCACCACCTGCACCACCGGAACGGCAAGGGCGAGGGCGCACGGGCAGGTGATGATGAGGACCGCAACCGCGGTGATGATCGCATCGTGAACTGTGGCGCCCGTCGCGATCCAGACGATGGCGGTGAGCGCCGCAGCAAGGTGAACGACGGGCGCATAGGCGCGCGCCACCCGGTCCGCCAGCTGGACGTAGCGGGACTTCGCGGCGGCGGCGTTCTCCAGAAGGCGCTCGACCTCGTCGAGCAGGGTACCCTTGCCCGCCGCGGTGACCTGCAGGGTCAGGGTGCCGTTGTAGTTGAGGCTCCCCGCATAGACCCGTCCGCCGGTCGTCGCCGCCTTGCGGGCGGTCTCTCCCGTGACGAGGCTTTCATCGATCTCCGATGCGCCGGATAGGACCACGCCATCGACGGCGATCCGCTCGCCGGGGCGGACGAGAACCCTGTCGCCGGCATCGAGCGCCGCGGTGGGCACGAGAACGACTTCCCCGGTCTCGCCGATGCGGTGGGCCACCTCGGCCTTCAGCGCCGCCAGATTGCCGGCGACCGCCCGCGTCTTGCGGCGCATCGCCTGGTCGAGATATCGGCCGCAGAGCAGGAAGAACAGGAGCATGACCACCGAGTCGAAATAGGTGTGCTCGGCATGATTGATGGTTTCCACCACCGACATGACGAGGGCGAGCATGATGCCGATGACGATCGGCACATCCATGTTGGTCCGGCGGTTGCGCAGGGCGCCAAGGGCGCTCTGGATGAAGGGCTGCCCGGCATAGGCCACCGTCGGCAGGGCGATGAGCGCCGAGAGCCAGTGGAAGAAATCCCTGGTTTCCTGGGTGATGTCCGTCGCATTTCCGGACCATACGGAGACAGCCAGGAGCATGATGTTCATGGAGGCGAAACCGGCCACGGCCAGGCACTTCAGGAGCCATTGGGCCCGCCGGGTCTCCTCCTCCTCCACCAGGCGGGACTGGAAGGGGTGTGCGCGGTATCCGAGCCGGCGCAACTCCTCCACGACGGCGGAAGGGGCGATTTCGCCGTCGCGCCACTGCACCGAGAGGCGATGATTCGTGTAGTTGAGGCGCGCATCCACGATGCCCGGGAGGCGCTCCAGCCCGTCCTCGATCTCGTCGATGCAGGCCGCGCAGTCGATGCCCTCCACCGCGAGATCGAGATGTGCCGTCCCGTCGTCCTGACGTTTGACGAAGACGGAGAGGTCGATGGTTTCACTCATCGCAACATCCTCAGAGCGTCACGCGGTTTCTCGACCGGAACAGGGTTGCGCCGTCGCGGCTGAACTCGATCACGAGATCCCACTGGCCCTCGGTTGCGGCAGCGAGGCCTTCGAACCGTCCCGGGGCGGTCTCGGCGAGGTCGAGCACCACGTCCCGTCGCTTGTCCGTGGGGTGGGAGAGGCGCGCCGAGCTGACGAGACCCTGCACGGGCTGCGAGCCCGCATCGCGTGCGGTCACCACCACCCGGGTGGCGCCTCCCGCCTTCCGAAGCCCCGCCTCGACGGTCCAGTGCAGGGCATCCTGCGCCTGGGCGGCGGCGACGTCGTTCTTGAAGGCCAGCCCTGCCTTGTAGGAACTCTCCGTCTCCACCCCGCCGAAGCTGGACAGTGCCACGCGAACCAGCACGACGTTCATGGCGAGGATGATCCCGAAGAAGGTCAGGAGGCAGGCCAGGACCATCCGTCCGGTGATGGGGCGCGGGGAGCGCCCGGCAGCAAATGAGGCCGACATGAAATTGTCCTCTCAGGGAGCCTTGAAATGATCCCTCGCGCGGGCGGTTTCGCCGCTAGCGAGATCGGTGAGGATGAAGCGCAGGTCGGTCGAGGAGGCAGGCGCATCGCCTGCCGCCGTGACGAGGACGCGCATTTCCAGGGTTTGATCCGGTCCGACCGACAGGATGGGCTGCCCATCCTGGTCGATGCGCCCGCCGACGATGTCGAGCCTGGCGCCGTCGAGGCCTTCCACGTTCAGGGTGTAGCGGCGCTCTTCGAGGTGCTTGTTCGCCATACGGATCGTGTAGGCGTTGCGGATCGACCCGTCCGAGAGGCGCACGAAGATCGGGTTGCGGTCGTGCATCACGTTCAGATCGATGTTCTGGCGCATCGCGAGCGCGGCGATCATGACGATGCCCACCAGCGCGATGAGCCCTGCATAGAGGATGGTCCTGGGCCGAACGATGCGGCGGACCTCGGGCTTGCCCTCGATCCTGGCCTGCACGTTCATGTCGGTGTCATAGGCGATGAGGCCGGTGGGACGGCCGATCTTCGTCATCACCGAGTCGCAGGCATCGATGCACAGGCCGCACTGGATGCAGTCGAGTTGCAGGCCCTTGCGGATGTCGACCCCGGTCGGGCACACGGCGACGCATTGCACGCAGTCCACGCAGTCGCCTGCGGGCAGCCCCTGCTTGCGCAGCACCTCGGCCTTCTTCACCGAGCCGCGCGGCTCGCCCCGGTCATAGCGGTAGGTGACGTTGAGGGCATATTCGTCGGTCAGGGCGGCCTGAATGCGGGGCCAGGGGCACATATAGGTGCAGACCTGCTCGCGCATGAACCCGGCGAGGGTGTAGGTCGTGAAGGTGAGAATGCCGATCCAGATATAGGCCATGGCGGGAGCCTGGAACGTTGCAAGCTCCTTCACGAGAGTCGGCGCGTCCGCGAAGTAGAGGACCCAGGCGCCGCCTGTCCACCAGGCGATGAGGATCCAGATGGAGTGCTTGAGAACCTTCTGCGCGAGGATTTCGAGGGTCCACTTTTCCTTCGCCTTCTTCATCCGCTCGCGCCGGTCGCCCTCGATCAGGCGCTCGACGGCATAGAAGAGATCGGTCCAGACGGTCTGCGGGCAGAGATAGCCGCACCAGACGCGCCCCGCGACGGCGTTCATGAGGAACAGCACGAGGGAGGCCAGCACGAGGAGGCCCGTGAGGTAATAGACCTCCTGCGGCCAGATTTCGATGAAGAAGAAATAGAAGCGGCCGTTGGCCAGGTCGACCAGGATGGCCTGATCGGGCGCGTTGGGGCCGCGGTCCCAGCGGATGAAGGGCAGGAAATAGTAGATGCCGAGCGCGATGGCGAGCACGACCCACTTGATCGTCCGGAATCGGCCTTTCACGGCCTGGGGATAGATCTGCTTGCGCGGGACGTAGAGAGGCGCCTCCTCGGCGGAGGCAGGTGCCGGAGCTGCAAGAGATTTGGCAAGGGGGGCGTCAGCCATCGAATCCGCCGCAATCGTTCAGGATCGGTTATGCTTCCTCCATACGGAGCAGGTCGGCCGAACGCCTTGATTTGGGTCAAAGCAAAGCAGCCGGCGGATGATCCGCCGGCTGCGTGCCGTTGCTCCCCAGGAGGTGCCGTCAGTGCGGCTGAGCGCCTCCCAGCGAGTTCACGTAGAGGGTGAGGGCCTTGATGGTCGTGTCGTCCAGACGGTCGTTCCAGGCAGGCATCACGCTGCCGCGGCCGTTCCAGAGCCCGTCCATGATGACGACCTTGTCCGACCCGTAGAGCCAGATCTGGTCCGAGAGGTTCGGCGCGCCGAGTTCCCGGTTGCCCTGGCCCTTGTCGCCGTGGCAGGCCGCGCAGTTGTCGGCGAAGATCTTCGCGCCGCCGGCAATGTTGGCGCCCTTTTCCACCGGCAGCCCGGAGAGGGACCGCACGAAATCCGACACCTGCGAGAGCTCCTGGCGCTTGAGCATCCCGTCGCGGCCGAAGGCCGGCATGGTGCCCTGATGGCCCTTGTCGAGCGAGGCGCGGGCACCGAAGCGGATCGTCTGCTCGATCTCCTGGAGCGAGCCGCCCCAGAGCCAGTCGTCGTCGTTCAGGTTCGGATAGCCCTTGGCCCCCGCGCCGCCCGCGCCGTGGCAGCCGGCGCAGTTGTCGCCGAAAGCCGCCTTGCCCTGAGCCCGGGCGAAGGCGAAGAGCTCGGGATCCTGGCGGATCTCGTCGAGCGAGGCCTGCGCCAGTTTGGTGGTCATGCCGGAGCGCTGCGCCTTCAGGGCATCCAGGTCCTGAACGATGGCCTCCCGCGAATGCCACCCGAACACGCCGGTGGTATAGGAGGAGACCAGGGGCCAGGCCGGGTAGGCGATGCAATAGGCGATGGCCCAGACGATGGTGGCGTAGAAGCTCCAGAGCCACCAGCGCGGCAGGGGGTTGTTGAGCTCCTGGATTTCGTCCCAGCTATGGCCCGTCGTGCTGACGCCCGTGACGGCGTCAATCTGTTCGTGGGTGTCGTGAGCCATGGATCAGTCCTCCTGGAGAGGCATGTGGGCGGCCGCGTCGAAGCGGCTCTTCCGCGAAGGGGCGAGGGCGTAGACCAGGACCGCCAGGAAGACGGTCACGAAGTAGAGCAGCCCCCAGGTCTGGGCGAAGCCGGCGAGGAATTTGTAGGTTTCGAGCATCTTTCTCTCCTCAGCGCACGTTCGCCTTGTCGTCGTAGAGCTTGAAGTCGACCTGCGTCCCGAGCATCTGGAGGTAGGCGATCAAGGCGTCCGCTTCCGTGATCCGGTGCGGGTTGGCGTCGTAGTCCCGTGCCGCGGCCTTGGGATAGCGCTCGGCAAGCGCAGTCGCGTTCGGGTCGTCGTTGGCGGCCTGGGTCTTCAGGTCGGAAGCCGCCTTGGCGATCATTTCGGGCGAGTAGGGCACGCCGAGCGTGGCCTGCACCTTCATGTCCTCGGCGACGCGGGCGACGTCGATCTCCCGTTCCGCCAGCCAGGGGTAGCTCGGCATGATCGATCCGGGCACCACCGCGCGGGGGTCCTTCAGGTGGTCGCGGTGCCACTCGTCGGAGTACTTGTTGCCGACGCGGGCGAGGTCGGGGCCGGTACGCTTGGAGCCCCACTGGAACGGCCGGTCGTACATGCTCTCGGCTGCCAGGGAGTAGGGGCCATAGCGCTCCACCTCGTCGCGCAGCGGCCGCACCATCTGGCTGTGGCAGTTGTAGCAGCCCTCGCGGACATAGACGTTGCGGCCGGCCAGCTCGAGCGGGGTGTAGGGCCTGATGCCCTCCACCTTCTCGATGGTGCTCTTCAGGTAGAAGAGCGGCACGATCTCCACGAGGCCGCCGATCGCGATGACGAACAGCACGCCGATGATGAGGATGATCGAGTTGGTCTCAAAGATCTTGTGACGGGACCAGAGTGACATGTTCGTTCCTTTACTCCGCTGCGATGAGCACGGGCTGAGCGGGAAGGGCGGCTTCTTCCTGGATCTCCTCGGCGCTGGAGATCGTCTTCCAGACGTTCCAGGCCATGATCAGGCTGCCGGCCACGAAGAGGGCGCCGCCAAGTGCGCGGATGACGTAGAAGGGATGCATCGCCTCGACGGTCTCGATGAACGAGTATTCGAGGAAGCCCAGGCCCGTGTAGGCGCGCCACATGAGGCCCTGCAGGATGCCCGCGACCCACATCGACGTGATGTACAGGACGATGCCGAGGGTCGAGATCCAGAAGTGCCAGCTGACGGCCTTCATCGAGTAGAGCTCCTTCTTGTTCCACAGCCACGGAACGAGGCAGTAGATCGCGCCGAAGGAGATGTAGGCGACCCAGCCCAGCGCACCGGAATGGACGTGTCCGATGGTCCAGTCGGTGTAGTGGGAGAGGGAGTTGACGGCCTTCACGGACATCAGCGGGCCCTCGAAGGTCGCCATGCCGTAGAAGGCGACGGACACCACCATGAGGCGCAGCACCGGATCCGTGCGGAGCTTGTCCCAGGCGCCCGAGAGGGTCATGAGGCCGTTGATCATGCCGCCCCAGGAGGGCATCCACAGCATGATCGAGAAGGTCATGCCCAGGGTCTGCGCCCAGTCGGGCAGGGCGGTGTAGTGCAGGTGGTGCGGACCGGCCCAGATATACATGAAGATCAGGGCCCAGAAGTGGATGATGGACAGCCGGTAGGAATAGACCGGCCGCTCGGCCCGCTTCGGGATGAAGTAGTACATGATGGCGAGGAAGCCGGCGGTCAGGAAGAAGCCGACAGCGTTGTGGCCGTACCACCACTGCACCATGGCGTCCTGCACGCCCGCCCAGACGATGTAGCTCTTCGGCGAGAAGACCGAGACGGGAATCGTCGCGTTGTTGCCGATATGCAGGACGGCGATGGTGAGGATGAAGGCGAGATAGAACCAGTTCGCCACGTAGATGTGGGGCTCCTTGCGGCGCATGACCGTGCCGAGGAAAACCAGGAAATAGGCGACCCAGACGACGGTCAGCCAGAGATCCGCGTACCACTCGGGCTCGGCGTATTCCTTGCCCTGCGTGATGCCGAGCAGGTAGCCCGTGCCCGCGATGACGATGAACAGGTTGTAGCCGAGCACCACGAACCAGGGGGCGAGATCGCCCACGAGCCGTGCGCGGCAGGTGCGCTGGACCACGTAGAACGAGGTGGCGATCAGCACGTTGCCGCCGAAGGCGAAGATCACCGCGGATGTGTGCAGCGGGCGCATGCGGCCAAAGGACAGCCAGGATGTGTCGAAGTTCAGCGCCGGAAAGGCCAGCTGCAGGGCAATCAGAAGACCGACAGTAAAGCCGGCGATGCCCCACACCACGGCGGCGATGGTCCCGAACTTGACCGGCCCCATGTTGTAGTTCGGCTTGCCGTTGATCGTCAGGGGCGGCAGCGCCGCCGGGCGGTCGTAGTACCGATCGACGATCTTGAAGGCGGCTGCCGCGAAGGCAGCCGTAAAGAGATAGGCGTGGAAGGCGTATTCGGGAGTATGCGCCTTCGCTGCAATGATGAGGCTTAGGAAAGCCAGGACTGCAAAGGCGAGGGTGGAGCCCGCCTCGCCGAATGTCATACTTTTAGGGGCTGCTGCCGCGTGAGCCATAGGCCAGAACCTTCTATGGGGGGAGCAAGGCAGAAAGCTTCGCTCTTAAGAAAAGGCTCTAGGAGGCAGGGGGTGGAGCGGCATTGATTCAGATCAATCCACCCCTTCCGGGTCCTCGGGCTTTCAGGGGAGCAGCCCGAAACCGCGGCTTCTGCAGAGGGCGTTCCGACCGGAGCGGAACATCTTCAGGGTGTCGGGGCTTTCCGCTGGGAGATTTTCCATCCCGCGACCAGGATCTTCCCATGGCCCTTTTTTCCACGAAACGCTCTCGAAGCCCGGATGTCGTGGTGATCACCGGAGCCTCGAGCGGCATCGGGAGAGCGACTGCCCACAGCTTTGCCGCACGGGGCGCCCGTCTCGTCCTCGCCGCAAGGCGGGCGCAGATCCTCAGGGAGGTGGTCCACGAGTGCGAAAAGCTCGGAGCGGAAGCGATTGCGGTTCCCACCGACGTGACGGACGCCGAGGCGGTATCGAACCTCGCCCAGGCGGCCATGGACGCCTTCGGGCGGATCGACGTCTGGGTCAACAATGCCGGCACGGGCGTGTTCGGCCCCTATACGGAAGCTCGAATCGAGCTGCACCGGCAGGTGATCGAGATCAACCTGTTAGGCACCATGTACGGTGCCGCGGCGGTCGTGCCGATCTTCCTGCGGCAGGGGCACGGGGTGCTCATCAACAATATCTCGATGGGTGGCTGGGCGCCCACCCCTTTCGCGGCGGCCTACACGGCGAGCAAGTTCGGCCTGCGGGGCTTCACGGCGAGCCTCCGCCAGGAACTGAAGGACCACGCGGACATCCATGTCTGCGCGGTGTTCCCCTCGATCATCGACACTCCGGGCTTCGTCCACGGCGCGAATGTGTCCGGCCGGGCCCTGGAGCTCAGCGGGGTCGTCTATCCTCCCGAGGACGTGGCCGAGAAGATCGTCGGTCTCGTCGATTGGCCGAGGGACGAGGTCGCCGTCGGATGGCCGGCGCGGGCGGGACAGGTGGCCTATGCCCTGCTTCCGGGGCCGACCGAGCACATCATGGGCGCGGCGATGCGCCGGTTCCTCCGGCACGCTTCGCCCGCCCCTCGGACGGAAGGTGCCGTAATGCGGCCCGTGGACCGGGGCGCGACCGTGAGCGGGGGATTGCGGGCAAACGGTGGGGCGCGCGGTCGAGGCGGCCGCTATCTGGGCCTGGCGCTCGCCGCAGCCGCGTTGGGCATCGGGGCCGCCGTGACCGCCGGAGCCCTGCCGGCACGCCAGCGGCGGTAGCGGTCAGGCGTGGAGCATCAGGCCGTGCGGGCCTGGGGCGCCGCGGCTTCGCCGCGCCATGCGTCGAGATCCTGAAGCGAGACGTTGGAGCCGCAGAGCACCAGCCCGACGACGGCATCCTGGGGCAGGGTGGGGGCGATGCGCTCGGCTGCGGTCAGGACACAGGCGGCGGCGGGTTCGCAGAGCACCTTCTCGGTTTGGAGAATCCAGCTCACATCGTCGATGACCGGCTGGTCTTCCACGAGCACGATCTGCTCGAGGAAGCTCTTGGCCGCAGCGATGGTGCGCGGCGTGGCGAAAGGGGCGCCGAGGGTGCGGGCCACGGACGTGGCGCGAATCGTCACCGGCTTGTCGGCCTTGAGCGCCTCGGTCATCGTCTGCGCTCCGACCGTCTCGACTCCATAGACGGTGAGGGCGGGTCGCTTCGCCTTCAGGGCCGCCGCGACCCCCGCCATGAAGCCTCCGCCGCCGATCGAGACGAAGACGTGGGTGAGGTCGGGAATATCGTCCAGAAATTCGAGGCCGAGCGTACCGTGCCCCGAGATGATCGCCGGATCGTCATAGGGGTGGACGAAGACCTTGCCCTCGCTCTGATAGGCTTCGGCCTTGGCGAAAGCTTCCGCCGCATCGTCGCAGAGCTCCACGCGCGCGCCGAGCTTGAGCGTCAGGTCCACGTTGAACCGGGGCGTGACCTTCGGCATGAGCACGAGGGCATCGATCCCAAGGGTGCCGGCCACGTTCGCGACGGCGATGGCATGGTTGCCGCCGGAGACCGTCACGAGACCGCGCTGGCGCTCGGCGTCCGTCATGGTCATGACCTTGTTGAAGACGCCTCTGACCTTGAAAGAGCCGGCCATCTGCAGCGCTTCCAGCTTCAGGGCCGTGCGACGTCCGAGCCGGGCCGACACGTCCGGGCTGGCGAAGGCCGGAGTGCGCCGCACCTTTCCGGCGATGCGGGTGCGCGCGGCTTCGATGTCGGACAGGGTTACGTCAAAGGCGGTCATGCGGTTTTCCGTTCTGCAAAGGCGATGCACTCGATTTCGATGCGCATTCCGGGAGGAAGTCGGCCGATCTCGATCGTCGAGCGCGCGGGGTAGGGCGGGGCGAAGTTCGCGGCATAGATCTCGTTCATGGCGGCGAAATCGTCGATGTCGGTCAGGAAGACGGTGGTCTTGACCACTTGGTCGAGGGAGGCTCCGGCTGCGTCGAGAATGGCGGCGATGTTGTCGAACACCGCCTGCGTCTGCGCCCGAATGTCGCCCTCTCCCACGAGAGCGCCATTCGCGTCGAGCGGCAGCTGTCCCGAAACGAAGACGAGGTCGCCTGCGCGGACGGCTTGAGAATAGACACCCTTGGGCGGAGCGGCGCGGGCGGTGAGAACAGCGTTGCGTGTCATGAGACCGATGATGAAAGGCGGCAGATCATTGTGGGGTGAACCGCCCGCGTCAACCGATCTTGTGCACTCCACGCCCAGAAATGAAGCTTGACCACCTGCTCCCGAGAATCGGATGCTGCGGGCCCTTCAAGGAGGTTTCTCGATGTCCCTGTCCTCTCGCGAGATGCTCGCGCGTTTGATTGCCTTTCCGAGCGTCTCGACCAGCAGCAATCTCGATCTCATCCACTTCTGCCGTGACTGGCTGCAGAGCCATGGGGTGGAAAGCACCCTCGTGATGAGCCCCGAGGGGGACAAGGCCAATCTCTATGCAACAATCGGTCCGCGTGTCGAAGGCGGCATCGTGCTGTCCGGCCATACCGATGTGGTGCCGGTCGAGGGGCAGGCATGGACCAGCGATCCGTGGACTCTGACGGAGAGGGACGGCCGCCTGTATGGGCGTGGCACCACCGACATGAAGGGCTTCGATGCCCTGGTCCTGGCTCTCGTGCCGGACATGGTGCAGGCTCCGCTGAAGCGCCCCATCCACATCGCCCTCTCCTACGACGAGGAGCTGGCCTGCCGCGGCGCGCCGTCGATGGTGCGGGCCATGGCGGACACTATTCCCACTCCGGCTGCCGTCATCGTGGGCGAGCCCACGCGCCATGCGGTGGTCACCGGACACAAGGCTTCCGTGCAGTTGCGCACCCATGTGACGGGATATGCCGTCCATTCGAGCCGCATCGATCAGGGCGTCAGCGCCGTCATGAACGCCGCCCGCCTGATCACTTGGCACGAAGATGTGATGGAGGAGAACAGGCGCCGGGTCGATCCCGCGAATCCGTTCGAGCCGCCCTATACGACCCTGCATTGCGGCATGATCGTCGGCGGCACCGCCGCCAATATCGTTTCGTCCTCCGCCTGGTTCTTCAGCGACATCCGCGCCATCCCGACCGAGGATCCGGTGGAGTACATGGAGCGCTATAAGGCCTATATCCGCGACGTGATCGAGCCCCGGATGAAGGCCGTCGTTCCGGAGACCGGAATCGCCGTCGAGCTGATCGCCGAGGTGCCGGGCCTACGGCCCGAGACGGACGGCGAGGCGGAGCGCCTCATGCGGCGCCTGACCGGCGACAACGGGACCCATGTGGTCTCCTACGGCACCGAGGCGGGCCTGTTCCAGAAGGTCGGGTGGTCCACGGTCGTCTGCGGCCCGGGGGACATCGCCCAGGCGCACCAGCCGGACGAATACATCGAAATCAGCGAGTTTGCGGCCGGTGAGCGGGTGTTGCGCCGCCTGGTGAGCGACCTTTGTGCCTAAATCCTGACCAAGATATTCAAAGTCAGGGCTAGACCATGGCACCTTTTCCTGCCTAACCTTGCCCTCCCGGGAGGAGACTGCCTCAGGCCGAGCTCCTCCATGAATAAAGAACATCGCGCAACGACGCGGGACTTCCAGTGGAGAACGATACGCAATGACGATGCGAACCAAAATTCTTGCAGCCACCGCTGCCGCGCTTCTGGTGGGCGCAGCTGTGCCGGCCATGGCCGTGACCCTGCGGTACGCCAACCAGGGCGACCTGAAGTCGCTCGACCCCTATACGGTGAACGAGACGACCACCAACGCCCATCTCGGCCACGTCTACGAGGGCCTGACCAAGCGTGGCAAGGACCTCGCCATCCAGCCCGGCCTCGCTGAGCGCTGGGAGGTCAGCGAGGACGGTCTGACCTGGCGCTTCTTCCTGCGCAAGGGCGTCAAGTTCCACAACGGCAACGACTTCACGGCCGATGACGTGATCTTCTCCGCGAACCGCGTGCGGGCGCAGGGCTCCAACTTCCAGACCCGCGTGCCGAGCAATGCCGAGTTCGTGAAGGTCGATGACCACACCATCGACGTCAAGCTCAAGACCCCCAACCCGATCCTGAACTCCCAGTGGGATACCTGGTACATCCTGGACAAGGAATGGGCGGAGGCGAACAATGCGACGGCTCCGACGCCGGCGGCGGCCACCACCCCCAGCTACGCCGCTCTGAATGCGAACGGCACCGGTCCGTTCAAGATCGAGAGCCACCAGCCGGGCGTGAAGACCGTCTTCAAGGCCAACAAGGAGTGGTGGGACAAGCCCGAGCACAATCTGGACGAGATCGTCTTCACCCCGATCGGCTCCGATGCGACCCGTGTCGCCGCGCTGCTCTCAGGCGAGGTGGACGTGATCGAGCCGGTTCCGCTGCAGGACATCCAGCGCGTGAACAGCAGCCCGAACGCCAAGGTTCTGTCCGGTCCTGAACTGCGCACGATCTTCCTCGGCATGGACCAGACCCGCGACGAGCTCCTCTTCTCGAACGTCAAGGGCAAGAACCCGTTCAAGGACAAGCGCGTCCGCGAGGCGTTCTACAAGGCCATCGACGTCGAGACCATCAAGTCCCGCGTCATGCGCGGCTTGGCTACGCCGTCGGCCCTCATGATCGCGCCGGAACTCTTCGCCCATTCCAAGGACTTCGAGCGTCCGAAATACGACCTCGAAGGCGCCAAGAAGCTCCTGGCCGAAGCCGGGTATCCGAACGGCTTCGAGGTCGGCATGGATTGCCCGAACGACCGCTACGTCAATGACGAGGCGATCTGCCAAGCCGTCGTCAGCATGCTCGCCCGTGCCGGCATCAAGGTGAACCTGATGGCCCAGCCGAAGGCGCAATACTTCGCCAAGGTGCTGAAGTCCGGCAACTACAACACCTCCTTCTACCTGCTGGGCTGGACCCCCGGCACCTTCGACAGCCACAACGTGCTGCACGATATCGAGGGCTGCCGCGACAACCCGCAATCCGCTCGCGGCGAGTCGAACCTCGGCAACTTCTGCAACAAGAAGCATGACGAGCTGACCGACAAGATCCTGGTGGAGACCGACAAGGCCAAGCGCGATCAGATGATCAAGGAAGCCTTCCAGATCACGTTTGACGAGTACGGCTATATCCCGCTGCACCAGCAGGCTCTGGCCTGGGGCGTCTCCAACAAGGTGAAGCTCAACCAGCGTGCGGACAACTCGGTGCTGCTCTACTGGGCGCAGAAGACGGAGTAATCCGCGCCTGATCGCTCGTCCCGGGCAGCGTGCTGCCCGGGACAATTTATTGGTGGACGCTCGAGCCAAACGGCTTGGCTCGCGGCGCTGCGATCAAGAGACCTTTCATGCTTGCTTTCATCGTCCGAAGGGCTCTCCAGGCCATCGGTGTTCTTCTGGCTGTCGGCATCATCGCCTTCGCGATGTTCCGCTTCGCCGGCGATCCGGTGAACCAGATCGTCTCCATCGATACGCCTGCGGCGGAACGGGAGCAGGTGCGGCGCTCTCTGGGCCTCGACGATCCGGTCCCTGTCCAGATGGCACGTTATCTGGTCCGGACGGCCCAGGGGGATTTCGGCGTTTCCTACCAGTTCCGCCAGCCGGTCTCGGATCTTCTGGCCGAGAGAATGCCGGCCACCCTCGAACTGGCGCTCTGCGCCACGATCTTCGCGACGGTGTTCGGCGTGCTGATGGGCGTCTATTCCGGTCTGAAGCGCGACAGCGTCCTGGCGAAGGTCTTCCAGACGATTTCGCTCATCGGCATTTCGCTGCCGACATTCCTGATCGGCATTCTGCTCATCTACCTGTTCGCGGTCACGCTGGGATGGCTCCCATCCTACGGACGGGGCGACACGGTGCAGCTGGGCTGGTGGTCGACCGGGCTCCTGACGGGTTCGGGCCTGAAGGCGCTCATCATGCCCTCCATTACGCTCGGCCTGTTCCAGATGACGCTGATCATGCGCATCGTCAGGGCCGAGATGCTCGAGGTGCTGCGCACGGACTACATCAAGTTCGCCCGGGCGAGGGGGCTCACGACCCGCGCCATCCACTTCGGCCACGCCCTCAAGAACACCCTGGTTCCGGTCATCACCATCGTGGGCCTCCAGTTCGGCTCGGTCATCGCGTTCGCGATCATCACCGAGACCGTGTTCCAGTGGCCCGGCATGGGGCTCCTGTTCGTCCAGGCCGTGCAGAACGTCGATATTCCGATCATGGCGGCATACCTCATGCTCGTCGCCCTGATCTTCGTGGCGATCAATCTCGCCGTCGATATCCTCTACACGGTAGTGGACCCGCGCCTGAGAACCACCATCCGTCAACCGACCTGAGGAGAGTACTTTGGCGGAAGCAATCCAAACGGCGCCCACGACACCATCGGAGCCGGCCTCCTGGGTCGGCCGGTTCCTGGACAGCGATGTCTGGGCGAGTTTCAAACGCTCCAAGCTGACGATCGCGGCGGCGTTCCTGACGGTGCTCTTCATGGCGGCGGCCGTTCTCGCAGGGGTCCTTGCGCCGCAGGATCCCTTCGATCCGGCTCAGCTCGACCTCCTGAACAGCCGCCTGCCTCCCATCTGGAATGCGGAGGGTATGGCGCCGTTCCTCCTGGGGAGCGACGAGCAGGGGCGCGACATCTTCTCGGCCATTCTCTACGGTCTTCGCATCTCCCTTGCGGTCGGCATTCTCGGTGTCGCCTTCTCGGCCACCCTCGGGATCGCGCTCGGTCTCATCGCCGGTTATGTCGGCGGAACCGTCGATGCCGTCATCATGCGCATCGCCGACGTGCAGCTCACATTCCCGGCCATTCTGATCGCCCTCCTGGTGGACGGGGTCGTGAAGTCGGTGCTGGGCGGGCAGCTCGATGCGGGGACGACGCTCTCGGTTCTGGTCTTCTCCATCGGCCTGAGCTTCTGGGTGCAGTATGCCCGCACCGTGCGCGGCTCGGTGATGGTGGAGAAGAACAAGGACTACATCGCGGCCGCGAGGCTCATCGGCCTGCCGGCTCCGGTCATCATGTTCCGGCACGTTCTGCCCAACGTGCTGGGTCCGGTCCTCGTGATCGCCACCATCAACCTCGCACTGGCCATCATCACCGAGGCGACCCTGTCGTTCCTGGGCACCGGCATGCCCGAAACCATGCCGTCCCTCGGCACCCTGATCCGCATCGGCAACAACTACCTGTTCTCGGGGGAGTGGTGGATCGTCGCGTTCCCGGGTATCGCTCTGGCGCTTCTCGTCCTCTCGATCAATCTATTGGGTGATTGGCTGCGCGACGCACTCAATCCACGGCTGAGGTGAGGGAGAAAGCCATGTCAGTACTGCACCCGGTTCTCTCCGTCCGCGACCTGCGCGTCGAGTTCGTCACCCGGCGCGGAATCCTCAAGGCGATCGACGGGATCTCCTTCGATATCGCCAAGGGCGAAGTGCTCGGCGTCGTGGGTGAATCCGGCGCGGGCAAATCGGTCACGGGTTCCGCCGTCATCGGCCTCATCGACCCGCCAGGTAGGATCGCCGGGGGCGAAATCCATCTCTCGGGCATGCGGATCGACAACCTTCCGCCGGAGGAGATGCGCCGGGTGCGCGGCAAGCGCATCGGCATGATCTTCCAGGACCCGCTGACGAGCCTCAATCCGCTCTACCGGGTCAGCGAGCAGCTGATCGAGACCATCCGCACCCACACCAATCTCTCGGCCTCGGCGGCCCGCAAGCGCGCCATCGACCTGCTGGCCGAGGTCGGCATTCCGGCGCCGGACAAGCGGATCGACAGCTATCCCCACGAATTCTCGGGCGGCATGCGTCAGCGCGTCGTCATCGCCCTTGCCCTCTGCGCCGAGCCGGAGCTCATCATCGCCGACGAGCCGACCACGGCGCTCGACGTCTCCGTGCAGGCTCAGATCATTTCGCTCCTGAAGCGTCTTGGGCGGGAGCATGGAACCGCGATCATGCTGGTGACCCACGATATGGGCGTCATCGCCGAGACGGCGGACCGGGTCGCCGTCATGTATGCGGGGCGGATCGCCGAGATCGGGCCCGTGCGCGACGTGGTGCAGAATCCGCTCCATCCATACGCCAAGGGGCTCATGGGGGCCATTCCGTCTCTCGAGAACGACTCCTCGGAGCGTCTCGTGCAGATCCCGGGCTCCATGCCGCGCCTCTCGGCCATTCCTCCCGGCTGCCCCTTCAATCCGCGCTGCCCCAACGTGTTCGACCGCTGCAGGGTCGAGCGTCCGGACCCGATCCAGCACAGCGAGCACCGGGTGGCCTG
Source organism: Microvirga lenta (assembly GCF_020532555.1). Lineage (GTDB taxonomy): Bacteria > Pseudomonadota > Alphaproteobacteria > Rhizobiales > Beijerinckiaceae > Microvirga > Microvirga lenta. The sequence goes on from NZ_JAJBBR010000007.1 coordinate 36,576, forward strand.
CCATCTCTACGATCAATCTCCCGTCCGGTCGGAGGCTGTTGCGTGACTGAGCGTCCCTATGTCGAAGTCAAAGACCTGCGTCGCGTTTTCGACGTGTCGAAGCCATGGCTCAACCGGGTCCTGGAGGGCGGCGAGAAGCAGTACCTGAAAGCTGTCGACGGCGTTTCGTTCAACATCGCCAAGGGTGAGACATTCGCCCTGGTGGGCGAGTCCGGCTCCGGCAAGTCCACGGTTGCCCGCATGGTCGTGGGCCTGCTGCCGCCGACGAGCGGCGAGGTCATGATCGACGGCATCTCCATGTCGAGCCAGGCCGCGTCCAGTGAGCGCCAGCGTCTCCGGCGCCGGATCCAGATGATCTTTCAGGATCCCTATGCCAGCCTCAATCCGAGGTGGTCGGTCGACAGGATCGTCGCCGAGCCGATCCGGGCCTTCCGCCTGATCGAGGACGAGAAGGACATCAACGCACGGGTCGGCGAGCTTCTGTCCTTCGTGGGGCTCCATCCCGCCGACGGCAAGAAGTATCCGCACGAGTTCTCCGGCGGCCAGAGGCAGCGCGTCGCCATCGCGCGGGCGCTTGCATCCGATGCCGAGTTCATCGTCTGCGACGAGCCGACCTCCGCCCTCGACGTGTCGGTTCAGGCGCAGATTCTCAACCTCATGCGCGATCTGCAGGACCGCCTCGGGCTGACCTACCTGTTCATCAGCCACAACCTCGCCGTCGTCCGCCACATGGCGAGCAGGATCGGCGTGATGTATCTCGGCCGCATCGTCGAGATCTCGGAGGGGCGCGAGCTCTTCACCCATCCGAAGCACCCCTATACGCGGATGCTTCTGGACGCGGTGCCGGACGTGGGCATGACCGGCCGTCAGCGCATTCCCGTGAGCGGCGAAATCCCCAATCCCATCAGTCCGCCATCCGGCTGCACCTTCAATCCGCGGTGCCCCTTGGCCAACGAGCGGTGCATCGAGCAGGCGCCGCCGCTGCTGGGCGGCGTCGCATGCCATGCGGTGCACGAGGGACGGACGACGACCCACGCGGCGGCTTGATCCAGATGATGCACGGTGCGGCCACGACCGTGCATTATACTTAATATCGTGGGATATCGTTTCCCGGCCGCTTGAGGGAGCGGGGAAGGTGTGATCAAAGATTAACCCGCGTTAACGTTTTCGTCGGGTTGTCGGATGAAGCCGGTCGGTTCCAGAATTCCAGGCGTTGGCAGGCTGAATCTCCGGCGCACGAGGCGGATGCGGGTGCTTCAGCAGGCGAAGATCGTCATCGGCACCGAGGTCATGCTTCATTGCGAAGTGCGGGATCTCTCGACCGGCGGCGCAAAGATCGCCATCAAGCAGCACGTGGCCCTGCCCGAGCAATTCGACCTTTTCATCTGCGCGCACGACATCCGGGTTCACCGGGCGCGTATGCGCTGGCGGCAGGGTGATTTCGTGGGCGTATCCTTCGGTGCCGACGAGGCGGATGAACAGCCACTTGCTCTCCCGGCGCCTCAGTCCGCCCCGGCTCAATCCTATCCCGTTCTCGTCCAGTCGAACTCCGTCGGCGCCAGGGGCTCGGAACCGCGCCATCTCCGCCCGGCGTCGGGTGAAGCCGGGTTTCTCATCGTGGAGGGTGACCGCGTTCCCTCAGCCGAGTTGAGGCCGGCGCGAACCGTCATCCGGACCGGGCCTTATGGCTGGGAGCGAAGGCGGTTGAGAGGCCGTCGAAGCGCCGTTTAGGGGCAGGTCGCTCTCCTGCAAGAGTTCCCCGCCTGACACGCCCGGCGCGACGGATCCAGCTCAGGCCGAGACGGGGGCTCCGATGGAGCTCTTCCGGAATGCGTCTGCCTGGTGGATGCGCCGAACCAGTTCAGTCACGTCTTCCGGCGTCTGATAGATCCCAAATCCTAGCCTGAGCCGGTTTCCCCTGACATCGGTGACGACCCGTTGGGCTTTCAGGCGGTCATAGACGGCCTGAGCATCCGGCCTCTCGAATGTGAGAAAGTTCCCGCGCCTCGACTCCCGGACAGGCACCACGAGCGATGACGGGTCGAAGCCGGCGCAATGGGCCGCCTGCCGCACGAGGTCCTGCTGCAAGGCCGTGACATGGTCGTGGATTGCTTCTGCCGTCATGCTTGCGCCGACGAGCCACCGCATCACGGCATTGAAGCGATAGAGGCCGGACGGGTCGAACGTGGCTCCCATGAAGCGCCAGCCGTCCTCGCTATAGGCAACCTGGCCGCCCTGCGCCTTTGACAGGTCGCCGAAGGCGGCAAACCAGCCGGTGTCGCTTGGCCGTGCTCCCCATCCGGGAGGGCAGTGCATGAAGCATGCGCCTTCGCCCGCCATGGCGTATTTGTACCCGCCCGCGACATAGAAGGCCCGGTTGGCCAACCCGCTCAGATCCGTCGGGCGGGCCATGAACCCGTGATAGCCGTCGATGACGAGCATGGCATCGCCAGCAATCTCTGCGATCCGTTCGATGTCGGCGACAAAGCCGGAACTAAAGAAGACCTGGCTGACGAAGACGAGGTCGTGCCCTGCTGCCGCCGCTTGCTCGAACCGGTCCTCAAAGCTGGCAAGGGGCTCGACCGGAACGCGGGTCACAAGAACATCGCCGTCTTCTTCGAGCCGCGCGATCTGCCGGCTGAACGAGTGGAATTCACTGTCGGACGTCAGAATCCTGATGCTCCGCCCGGCCGGGAAGCATGAAAGGATGCGTTTCAGGAATTCATGGGTGTTGGGTGCCACCGCAAGGGTTGTCGAATCCGGCAGGCTGAGATTTCGCGCCACATGCGACCTGAATTCCTCCAGCACCGGCCCGAGGACATGTTCCCACTTGTCGTCCATCAGGCGTGCCGCGTCGTCCCACGCCTGGAGATGGGCGTCCCGGGTCACGTCGGGCCATGGATGGTGGCTGTGAGCCGCGAAATGGAGACGACCGGGTTCTGTGTTCAGGAACCGGGAGAAGTGAGCGCGCAGATCGAGCATGGAACCTGTTTCGTTAGAGCTTCGTCCGGACCGACCAGAGTTCGGGGAAAAAGGATTGTTCGAGAGCCCTGCGCAGGTACGCGACCCCGGCGCTGCCGCCGGTGCCCTGCCGCATGCCGATGATGCGTTCGACTGTTTTCATGTGCCGGAAACGCCATTGCTGGAATGCGTCCTCGAGGTCGACGAGTTCCTCGGCGAGCTCGTAGAGGTCGAAGCGCTCGTCCGAATGCCGGTAGATCTCCTCCCACACGGCCTCGACGGCCGGATGGGCTTCGTAAGGCCGCGTCACGTCGCGGGTGAGGATTTCGGCCGGAATGGCATATCCGCGCCTTGCAAGCAGGCGCAACACCTCGTCGTACAGGCTCGGGGCATGGTAGACCCCCTCCAGCAGATCCGCGATTTCGCCACGATGCCGATGGGGGGCGATCTTCATGGCATCCTTCGCGCCGAGCTTGAACTCCACGAGGCGGTACTGCCATGACTGGAAACCGGAGGAGCGTCCCAGAGACGGCCTGAACCTGAGATAGTCCGAGGGCGTCATGGTCGACAGAACCGTCCAGGCCTGGATCAACTGCTCCTGAATGCGGTTGATGCGCGCGAAGCACTTGAAGGAGGGCTGAAGCTCGTCCGCGCGTATATGGGCGAGTGCCGTGTCCAGTTCCCGGTTCAGGAGCTTCAGCCACAGTTCCTTCACCTGATGGATGACGATGAAGAGGAGTTCGTCGTGCTCGTCGGAAATAGGGCTTTGGGCCGAGAGCAGGACGTCTAATCTGAGGTAGTCGCCGTAGCTCATGCCTTCGGAGAAGTCGGTGTGTATGTCGTTCGTTTCTGTCGACATGCCATCATCTCCTTCTTATCGGCTGCCAGGTCTTCGCCCTGAGAGCATTATGAAATTCGAGCGAAGATATTTCAACCTTAAAGCAATTGCATGTGGTCAGCGGCCCGCGGGCGGGTCGGGTGCCGGCTCGAAGAAGGCCCGGAAGTTCTCGAGCCAGGACGCCAGCCACAGCTCCATGGCTCTCTTGGCGGCGCCCTCCGTTGGGCCGTAGCCCCAGGCATCCTCCTGGAGCGGGCTCGACCAGATCCAGAACCGGTTGCTGCCGTCGTATTGAACGGATCCGACCTCGACGGTGCCGACGAACCCGACGTGCCGCTGAAGCGGCACCCCCGCCACGCTGTCCTGCTCCCATGATATCCGACTCATCGACCTCGAATCCGAAAACGTTCGCGCCTGCGCATCTAGGGCAGGGAGGGGGCGTTGAAATGGCGCCCGCGACGAGACTAGAGTTGCGGCGGCAAGGAACCTACGAAGCGAGCGCCTGATGTCTTCCCTCACCGCCATCGGGTTCGATGCCGACGATACCCTCTGGCAGAACGAGACCTTCTATCGGCTTACCGAGGAGCGCTTCACATCTCTGCTCGCGGAGCATGGAGAGGCGCAGGATATCTCCCGGCGGCTGCTCGATGCCGAGAGGCGGAACCTGCGCATCTACGGCTTCGGCATCAAGGGATTCACGCTTTCGATGATCGAGACGGCCATCGAGGTGACGGACGGCAAGGTGTCTTCACTGGTCATCCAGCAGATTCTCGCGGCTGGCCGCGAAATGCTCAGCCACCCCATCGAAACCCTCCCTTATGTCAGAGAAACCCTGGAGCAGCTCTCGGGTCAATATCGGCTGATCCTCATCACCAAGGGCGATCTCTTCGATCAGGAGCGCAAGCTCGCCCAGTCCGGCCTGGGCGACCTGTTCGATGCAGTGGAAATCGTCAGCGACAAGAATGCTGCGACTTACGAGCGGATCTTCTCCCGCTACGGCGACGGTCCAGGGTGCAGCATGATGGTCGGCAATTCTCTCAAATCCGATGTGGTTCCGGCGATACGGGCCGGGAGTTGGGGCGTATATGTTCCCCACGATCTCACCTGGGCTCTGGAGCATGACGAAGAGCCCGTCGGAGAGCCACGCTTCCGGCGTCTCGGCCACCTGGGCGAACTCGTCGATCTGGTTGCTCGGCTCTAGGGCAGTGGTTGGCGTGCCTCCTCGGCTCCCGACAGGGCAGTCGGGTTGAAGGCTTGCGAATGCGACCGCCGGTGTTATTGCGCCGCCTGTCTGGCGACGGCTCTGATGTCGGCGCGGCCGATCCCGAGGTCGGTGAGGTCGCGGTCGTCCAGACGGTCGAGTTCGCGAACCGTCTCCCGGTAGATAAGCCATTTGCGGAAGCGGTTGAGAGCGAGCGTGATCAACATGGAAAGCCTGTCTTCTCGGGTGGCAGGGCGCATCCAGCAGCATCAGGTCGAGTGAGCCGTTTGGCCGTGCCGCCTACGAGCGGTTCACTGCGACACCCGACACAGGCATGGGGCACCCCTTGATCGTCGTTGGCGGTAATCCCGAGCATTCCCGATTTTGTTCTTGATGATGAGTGTGCGAGCTTTCGCTGCGCTGCGGAATATGGGTCAACGAATATGACCTATGCGCGGGTCGCAGGGAACCTGCAGCAATGACTGAAAAAGCGGCTTCGATTTCGGCCTCCCTTCGGAAAGAGTAATCTCTTCAGATTCTTAATGAGCGACAGAAAGGGCGGATGGGCCTGCCTGCTAAATCAGCATCGGGCGAACTTGCTAATTGTGCAATGCAGCATAAACTTCTCCATCTCATGAGCAGCGATGGAGGCTCCTGTGCAGTCCGTCTTTTCCGTGGGGCAGTTCGTGCGCTTCAGGAAGCTGACCGGTGGAATCTACGAGATCGTCCGCGTCCTGCCTCTGGTTGACGAGGGCGCGGCCCTGTACCTTCTCAGAAGCACGCAGGGTGCCGAAGCCATTGCCCGGCACCATGAAATCGAGAAAGCTTGAGCGGCAGGGGAGCGCTTCCCGTCGCCGCCAGAGCACGCGTTATGTGCGGACGGATCTGCCACGCACCCGCTAAGGCTACATGGCGCCTCTTTTCTTCAACCAGGCCTGCATCTCGGCAATCTCGCGCTCCTGCTCGCGGATGACGTCGGTTGCCCATCTGCGGACTTGCTCATCCTTGGCATGATCGAGAGCAATCTTCGCCATTTCGATGGCGCCCTGGTGGTGGGGAATCATGCTGCGGACGAAGTCGACCTCCGCATCTCCCGTGAACGGGATATCCATGCCTCGGTGCATTTTGGCGTTCGCATCACGGAAGGCCTTCGTTGCGGGCGCCTCGGTGGTCTGCGCAGCCGCCGGGGGCGTGGCATGGCCGGAATGACCACCATGATGGGCACCCTGCGCCGATGCGAAGTTCGGCAGGACGGCCATTGCGAGTCCCAGGGCGAGAACGGGCACTTTCATTGAAATTCTCCTTCGTCAGGGTAACGGGAAAGGGGGGATATGAGCGGTGTGGCTCTACTGGGCGTTAGGTTGTACCGGCTCAGCGGGGTAACCTGCCTGACTGAGAGTGGTCAGGAGAGCGGATTCCGTGGCCTCTGACGAAACGTCGATCTCGCGGGTGTCGAGGTTGCCTTCGATGTGAGCCGCGGGGTCGATGCTCCGGATGGCGCGGGTGACGGCGCCCAAGCAGCCGCCGCACTTCATGCCGGGCACGTGAAAGCGATGCATGGTGAGGATCCTTCTTCATCAGGGTCCCAAAGGGTTTAGAGGTTCCCATGGTGGTAAGGTCAAGCCGGAAAAATGCGGACGGCCTTCAAGGCAGGATCGACTGTCCTTGTTCTTTGTAAAGAACGAAACGATTGACATAAAGCACGTGTCGCGGCATCTGTGTCGGATCTCGGATAGGGCCGATCCGTAACGGGCAGTGCCTGCCCGAACCAATCCTGTTCGTCCTGACCCTAGCCCTCGTCTCCGAAAGGCATATTCACATAGGTTGGCATAGCGATGACTCAGCGCATCTTTCCTGTTCCCTCCGCTTTGGAAGCGGCAGCACACGTGAGCGCTCCGGTTTATGAGGAATCCTATCGCCGTTCCCTCGACGATCCGGAGGCCTTCTGGCGCGAGCAGGCACAGATCCTGGATTGGAGCCACCCCTTCTCCCGGGTGAAGAACACGCGCTTCTCGCCGGACGACGTGACCATCGAATGGTTTGGCGACGGCAGTCTCAATGCCTCTTTCAACTGCCTCGACAGGCACGTGGCGCGGCAGGGGGACCAGCCTGCGATTCTCTGGGAGGGCGATACTCCTGGCGACCGTCGGCAGGTCACGTGGAGAGAGCTGCAGCGGGAGGTCTCCCGCCTTGCCAACGTTCTGAAGGAACTGGGCGTTCGCAAGGGCGACTTCGTCAGCGTCTACCTGCCGGTCATTCCCGAGGCGATTGCCGCAATGCTGGCCTGCGCCCGCATCGGCGCCGTTCACTCGGTCGTCTTCAGCGGCTTCTCGGCAGAGGCCCTGGCAGGTCGGATCGAGGATTGCCGCTCGCGTGTTCTCATCACCGCCGACGAAGGAATGAGGGCGGGGCGGCGCGTTCCGTTGAAGGGGAACGCAGACGCCGCTCTCCAAGGCCTGCCCTTCGTCGAGCATGTGCTCGTGGTGCGGAGAAGCGGCGCGGCCGTTCCCATGACGGCAGGTCGCGACCGCTGGTACGACGAGGCTCTCGCCGCAGCTTCGCCGGACTGCGCGCCGGTCGAGGTCGGAGCCGAGGATCCGCTCTTCGTGCTCTACACATCGGGCTCGACCGGTAAGCCGAAGGGCATGCTCCACACGACCGGCGGCTATCTCGTGCACGCTGCTGCGAGCTTCAGGGCGATGTTCGACTATCGGCCCGGCGACATCCATTTCTGCACGGCGGATGTCGGCTGGGTGACAGCCCACACCTACCTGATCTACGGCCCCCTTGCGAACGGAGCCACGATCGTGCTGTTCGAGGGCGTGCCGAGCTGGCCTGATGCGTCCCGGTGGTGGCAGATCGTCGAGGAGTACAAGGTCAACATCTTCTATACGGCTCCGACGGCGGTCCGTTCTCTGATGAGGGAGGGCGAGGCACCGGTGCGGAAGCACGATCTTTCGTCGCTGCGTGTCCTGGGCTCCGTAGGCGAGCCGATCAATCCGGAAGCGTGGCTCTGGTATCACGAGGTCGTCGGTGGCGGGCGCTGCCCCATCGTCGATACCTATTGGCAGACCGAGACAGGGGCGGTTCTCCTTTGCCCGATGCCCGGTGCGATGGCCCTGAAGCCGGGCTCCGCCGCAAAGCCGTTCTTCGGCGTTCGTCCGGCGCTGCTCGCGGGCGACGGGAGCGTGGTCGAGGGTGAGGGGACGGGCAATCTGTGTTTTGCCGATTCATGGCCAGGACAGGCAAGGACGATCCTGGGAGACCGCGAGCGCTTCCTGAACACCTACTTCAGCACGTTCCCGGGATTCTATTTCACAGGCGACGGCGCACGCCGGGACGTGGATGGCTATTATTGGATCACGGGTCGGCTGGACGACGTCATCAACGTCTCGGGTCACCGGCTCGGAACGGTGGAGGTCGAGGCGGCCCTTGCCTCCCATGCGTCGGTCGCAGAGGCGGCCGTGGTCGGATTCCCCCATAAAATCAAGGGCCAGGGCATTTTTGCCTTCGTCACCTTGAAGGATGATGCGCAGGAGACGGAAGAACTTCGGGGGGAGCTCGTGCAACTGGTGCGCACCAGGATCGGCCCCATCGCTACGCCCGACCGTATCGAATGGGCGCCCCAGCTTCCCAAGAACCGTTCGGGCAAGATTCTGCGCCGGATCCTCACGCGCATCGCCGCCGGTGATTTCGAGAACCACGGCGACACCTCGACGGTTGCCGATCCGACCGTTGTCGCGGATCTCGTCAGAAGGATGCGGCCCTGACGCCCCTGTCACGGTGATAGCTGAATCCCGAACCGGCTACAGCGAGAGATGCACGGGCACGGCAGCCTTCATCGAGCGATCGGGCCCGAGCTCCTCGCGACCGACCCTCAGCAGTTTGGCGAGGGTGCTGCGGGCGCGATTGACCCTGCTTTTGATGGTGCCGATATTGGTGCCGCAAATCTGTGCCGCCTCCTCGTACGACATGCCTTCGGCCGATACGAGGAGGAGGGCCTCGCGCTGGTTGAGCGGAAGCTCGGCTAACGCACGTTGCAGGTCGCAGAAGTCGAGATGCGACTCCTGAGAGGGTGCCACGGCGGCCAGCTGAGCCCAGACGCCATCCGGGTCCTCCACCTCACGCTTGCGCTTGCGATACTCCGTGCGGAACCTGTTGCGCAGGATCGTGAACAGCCACGCCTGGATGTTTGTGCCGATCTGGAAGGTGTGGATCTTGTCGATCCCTGTCAGCAAGGCTCCCTGAACAAGGTCGTCCGCGCGATCGAGATCTCCCGTGAGGGAGACGGCGAAAGCGCGTAGGTGCGGAATAGCAGCAAGCATCTGCTGCTCCAGAGAGGCCTCAACCGGCACGCATCACCTCCACGTCGATCTCAAGACTTACAGGGAGCCACGAGAGGAGGAGGGATGCATTAACCTATGATGAGATGAAGACGTTTCAGCTCAGAATGCGGGTGGCTTCAGCAATTTATCTCGCCACCCAATAATTGCCAAGTTTCGAGATCGACAAACAACAGACGCAATTGTGGAACTACAGGGTAGATCTCCGCGATTGGCTACGTTTGTTCCGTGTCTATCCTGTTGTTCTGTGCAAATCCGTGCCATCTCCAGCCCGTTGCGTTACTGATTGCTCCCAACGCCCGGCTGTGGCGGAGCCTTTCCGGTCCGCGCGGGATCGGTTCCCTGCGGAGCGTCCTCTGCCGGTTTCACCTCATCCGTGTTCGTAATTCCATGGCTGGCGGCCTCGCGCGACGGCAGGTCCCCATGCGGTGGAGCGCCTGCCACGGCCGCTCCTGCCATGTACGAGGGCGGATCGCTTGCGGGAAAGGAATATTCCGAGCCGGCATCGACCAGGTCGTCCTCTTCTTTCTTCACGCTCATCAAACACCTCCCGTTCCGGATCAGAATCCACATTACAAGAATGCGCCACGAGGCTGCCTGTTCGGCGAAGCGACAAATATTGCTGAAGAGCCGAGCGGGTGTACGGCTGTCGTCGCCCGGATCTTCGGTGAACGGTGCGCCTCGCGTCGGCCTCTTGGCGAGGAACAGGATGCCTAAAAAATCAGCTCAAGCCGGCCGCAGAACTCGCGAACTTTTCATCTGACACATTGTTGAGCTTACAGGCTGGCGGGTCCCGAGAACGCTTTTCCGACAAGGAGACAAGCATGGAACACAGGCCCCTGTCTGAGCTCAGTAGCGTCGCGGATCTGAAGAAACCCGTTCGAGTGCTGTCGAGGCGAGAGCGCCTGGACCGTTGGGCCGAACTCCTGGAGCGCGAGCCGGATCGCCTGCTGAGAACGCTCGACGAGATCGAATGGAAGCCGAAAGCGGAACGCCGTGCCTTGCGGGCCGACGATTCGGCCCTGACCATTGCCTTCAACGACCCGGTGCTTCGGTCCGACGGCTTGGGAAGCGACAGGTTCGGCGACGCTGTCGATTTCTTCCAGATTTCCGAACACGACGCTCACATCGTCCTCTGCTCGTGTCACGGGGGCGAATCCATGAGGTCCGAGGAGGCTGCACGCCGTGTCCGCGGGATCCGGTCGCCCAGCCTGTGGGCGCTCTATTTCGGCTGGTTCCGGTAGTCCGCAGCCGGTCTCGCCGGAACCGTGACGTGGTGGGCGGGGCCCCCGCACATGGGTTGATGCGCGCCGGCCGACTTGAACCTCTTGCCGCTTGGACCCACTGTGCCGCAAAGAAGCGGTGCTGAGGTTCAGGTGGCAAAGGGGTAGGCGACATGATCGTGGTATTCGGGTCCATCAACATGGATCTTGTCGCGAGGGTACGAACCATCGCGCGTCCTGGGGAGACGGTCCTGTCGCGTCGCGCCGACAGTTTTTACGGCGGCAAGGGAGCCAATCAGGCCGTTGCTGCGGCACGGATCGGACGCGGTGGACCGGCGGCGGTCGCCATGGCAGGCGCCGTGGGAGCCGATCCGTTCGGGAGCGCTTGCCTCGACAATCTTCGTGACAATGGAGTCGATGTCGAAGCCGTCAGGATCCTCGACGAGCCGACAGGGTGCGCCTTCATTACCGTCGACGAGAGCGGCGAGAACGCCATCACGGTCGCCAGTGGCGCGAACATGGCCGTTCGTGCGACCGATATGCCGGAACAGCTTCTTGCCCGGGCGTCGGTCCTCGTCCTGCAGATGGAGGTGCCTGTTGCTGAAAGCCTCGAAGTGGCAAGGCGGGCGCGCCGGAGCGGAGCCGTCGTCGTGTGGAATTTCGCGCCTGTCCCAGCCATCGAAGACCATGCCCATCTGGTTGAACTCCTCGCCGCCACGGACGTGCTGGTGGTCAACGAGCACGAAGCCATTTCCGTGGCGGAAGCGCTGGGCGAGGCAGTGGCGGGAGAGTATCTGAAGGCGGCCGGCGTTCTGGCGCGATCCTATGGCCCCGTCTGCATCGCCACGGCAGGAGCGAGGGGCGCGGTTGCCGTCAATCCCGACGGTACACAAATTCATGCCGCCACGCGGCCGATTACGCCCGTCGATACGACGGGCGCAGGCGACACCTTCGTGGGCGTGCTTGCCAACGGTCTCGCGGAGGGACTGGAGGTCGGCGAGGCCATGCAAAGGGCGTGCCTCGCAGCATCCCATGCTTGCCTCACCGCTGGTGCGCAGGCGGGGATGCCTCTGAGACATGAACTCGAGAAGGCCCGCGCGCAGGGCTAAGGGGTCTCGCTTTCCTGCTGGATGACCCGGGTCAGACTGCCCGTCGAGGGAAAGAGCGGGATCAGACAGGCCTGAAGGGCGTGATAGAGATCCGGCTTGCCCGTGAAGAGGGTCGTGGCCGGCTGCAGGTCTTCCGAAAGCTCGGGATACCAGCCTCCATGACGGTGATCGATCAGGTGGCGATCCGCGAAGCCCCAGAGATAACGATACCAGGCCTCGTGAAACTCGCTGGGGCTATGCTCGGTCAGGAAGGACGCAGCGCCGATTGCCTCGGAACATGGCCACCAGAGCTTCTGGCGCAGAACAGGCTTGTTGTCCCAGTCGAGGGTATAGAAGAAGCCTCCCTTCTCCTTGTCCCATCCGAGTTCGACCGATTGCCTGAACAGCGCGCGCGAGGCCTCGGGGAGCCAGGCGTGGCGCTTGTCGCCGAGGGCCCAGAGCTGGAGCAGCAGCCGCGCCCATTCCAGCCAGTGACCGGGCGTAAGGCCATAGGGACGGAACACGTCGTAGCCGCGGTAGTCCTTGTCGAGCGCCCAGTCGGATGTGAAATGCTCGGCGACCCGGTGGTCGAGCGCGGCGGCGTGGCGGCCGATGATGAGCGATGCGATGCGCTCAGCCTTCTCCAGATAGGATCGGTCGCCCGTCGCCTCGAAGGCGGCCATGAGGGCTTCCGTCAGGTGCATGTTGGAATTCTGCCCGCGATACTGGCTAACGGGCGACCAGTCCCGGGCAAACTCCTCGGCCACGGCACCGTGCTGGTCTTCCCAGAAACGCTGTTCGAGAACCTGGGTGATGTCTTCCAGAACCCGATCGGCGAGCGGATGTCCGACGACCTTCGCGCTGGATGCCGCCAGGAGGACGAAGGCATGGCCATAGGCCTGCTTCGTGTCGTCTTTCGGACCGTTGTCGTCGAGAGACCAGACATAGCCGCCGTGCCTGGTGTCGCGATGGCCGTTCCAAAGGAACTCCATTCCGTGGTCGACGATGGCATCGCATCCCGGACGGCCCAGCAATGTACCGATGGCGAAGCAGTGCACCATACGGGTCGTGTTGTGAATCTGGCGGACGGGATTGCCGTCGTCCGTCCGCTGTCCGGTTTCGTCCAGATCGAAGAAGCCGCCCGCTGGATTGATGAGCCGGTGCTGGAAGAAGTCGAACAGGTTGTTCGCTTGGTCGGCCAGCCATTGCCGATGAAACGGCCGTGTCCGCCAGCTCGAGCCGGTGGGAGGAAGATTGGGCTGGTTGGCTTGCATGTCGAACTCCGGATCTTTCGAAACTGGCTTGCGGTTCCAGGAATGGGCGAGCTGCTATCGCGCCTTCATGAAGCTTTCCACCTCGTCCCAAGTCGGTGGGTTTGCGCCCCGGCGGGTGCAGACGATTGCGGCCGCCGCAGCCGCGAAATCGAGAGCTGCCTCGACCTGGGCGCCGTCGAGGCGGGCAACCTGCTCCGGCGTCAGCAGGGACTGGGCATCGAGCCAGGCGAGAAGAGCGGCATGGAACGTATCGCCGGCCCCGACCGTGTCCACGACCTGGATCTGCGGCGCCGGACGCTCCAGAACGGATCCGTCGAACACGGCCATGGGGCCTTCCGCACCGCGGGTGATGACGACGAGCTTCGGGCCTTGCTCAAGCCACTCCCGGGCGACGGCCACGGGCGCCTTGCCGGGGTAGAGGAGTTCCACGTCCTCGTCGCTGGCCTTGATGATGGTGGCATCGGCCAGAAGCCTCTCGAAACGCTGCCGGAATGCTGAGAGGTCCCCGACCACCCGTGGCCGGACATTGGGGTCGAGCGAGATGACCCGCGACCCGGCCTCGCGCCGGATAAGGGTCTCTATGGCGGTGGAAACGGGCTCCACGCCGAGGGAGTAGGACCCTGCCGCGATAGCGTTGACCGTCGCCGGGAGCGTTGAAGGCAGAGCGTCTGCCGTGAGCGCCCGGTCGGCGCAGTTCTCTGCATAGAAGGAATATTGGGGCGCTCCGGCCGCATTGGTCGCGATCACGCTCAGGGTTGTGTGCTTGGGGCTGCGGTGCAGAAAATCGGAGCTGACGCCGGCTTCGTCCAGACGGCTCGCGAGAAAGGAGCCGAAAGCGTCTTCCGAGAGCGTCGAAAGGAAGCCGACGGGGCAGCCCAAGCGGCCGATGCCGATGGCGACGTTGAAGGGCGAGCCCCCCGCCACGGCCTCGGCCGGCAGTCCTTCCGGCGAGGTCGCTCCGATGAAAAGGTCGATCAGGGCTTCGCCGCAGACCAGGATCATGGGAGGCCTCCAGGCATGAAGATGTTGGGCAGGACCGATATCATGCGAAGCCTTCGCAATTAAGCGGGAACCGGATCGGCAGGAACGGGCTGGGAGGGCATTGCTGCGATCCGTTTGAGATCGCGCAGCACGTGATCGAGCGAAACGGGGCCGCTGGCGCCGCCGAAACCGAAATACAGCTTCCTGTAGATGGCGAAGAGCTGCTCATACGTATCCCGGGTGGCAGGGTCCGGCTCGAAAGTGCGGAAGGGAAGGCAGATCGCCTCCTGAGCCTGGTTCAGGTCCGGATAAGACCCGGCGGCGAGGCTTGCGAAAATGCTGGAGCCGAGACCGGTCGGAATTCCTGCGGGCACCAGAACCGGCCTCCCAAGCACGTTTGCATAGACTTGGTTCAGCACATGGTTGTGCTGCGGGATGCCGCCCGCATTGATGACGCGCTCGACGGGGACGCCTCCTTCCGCGAGACGTTCGAGGATGATCCGGGTGTGGAACGCCGTTCCCTCGATGGCCGCGAAAAGCTCGTCCTGGGCCGTGTGCAGCAGGTTCCATCCCAGCGTGATGCCGCCGAGATCCGCCTTGACGAGAACCGTCCGGTCGCCGTTGTCCCAGGTCAGGCGCATGAGGCCGGTCTGGCCGGCGCGGTACTGCTCCAGCCCCTTCGAGAGCTCTTTGATGTTCGTATTGGCGCGGCGGGCGATGGCCTCGAAAATGTCGCCCGTCGCGGAAAGGCCCGCCTCGATGCCGACCAAGTTCGGGTCGACGCTTCCGGGGACCACTCCGCAGACGCCGGGGATGAGGCCCGTCTCAGGGGCCATCGCAATGATGCAGGTGGATGTGCCGACCACGTTGACGACGTCGCCCACGCGGCATCCGGCCCCGATGGCATCCCAGTGCGCATCGAACGCCCCGACCGGAATGGGAATGCCGGCCGAAAGGCCGAGGCGCTCGGCCCAGGCGGGGGACAGATGGCCCGCGACGACGTCGGACGTCTGGTAATCGCCGGAGAGCTTGTCGCGGATGCCATCGAACAGGGGATCGACCTTCGACAGGAAGTCCTGTGAGGGCAGTCCTCCCCAACGAGGATTCCACATCCATTTGTGGCCCATGGCGCAGACGCTGCGCTTGACCTCGCGCGGATCGGTCACGCCGGTCAGTGTCGCTGCGGCCATGTCGCAATGCTCGAGAGCCGTGACCAGCCGGTCGCGCTTTTCAGGGTTGTGCCGCAGCCAGTGGAGCAGCTTGGCGAAGCCCCATTCGTGCGAATAGACCCCGCCGCACCATTGGATGGCCTCGAGGCCCTCTCGGTGCGCCAGTGCGGTGATCTCCTCTGCTTCCGCCTTGGCCCGGTGGTCGCACCAGAGATAGTAATCGTCCAGCGGTTCGAGCCCTTCGCCGACCATGACGACGCTCGATCCCGTCGTGTCGATGGCAAGCGCGGCCACATCCTCGCCTCGTACGCCCGCGGAGGCCAGGGCGCCCCGCACGGCCTGCGCCAAGGCGTTCATGTGATCCGCGTGGGACTGCGTCGCATAGTCCGGGTCGTCCCGCCGCCTGTGGAGAGGGTATTCCGCCGTCGCGAGCCCGAGGGGCCCCTTGCGGTCGTCGACCAGGGTGACGCGTACGCTGAGAGTGCCGAAATCGGCGCCCGCTACAATGGCCATCTGAAGACCTCGTGAGACTGCTCAAGGAGTGGCTCAGGGAGCCAAGTTCTATGACCCGGACTGTCCATAGGTCGCCGTTTGGCCATGCTTCCTGAAGTAGTGCCTGTCAAGAAGGGCCTGAGGCACGCCGGATTTGTCGGGATGGAGCGAGAGCGTGTAGGTCGCCATGCGCGCGACCGCCTCGAGCACGACCGCGTTGTGAACGGCGTCGTCCGGGGTCCTTCCCCAGGCGAAGGGGCCGTGATCGGCCACCAGGGCCGCCGGAGCTTCCATGGGATCGCGATTGCCGAAGCATTCGACGATGGCGACCCCTGTCGCACGCACGTAGTCGCGGTCGATTTCCTCGGCCGTCAGCTCCCGTGTGACCGGCACGGGTCCGTAGAAATAGTCGGCGTGCGTGGTTCCCATGGGAGGAATCGGACGGCGCGCCTGAGCCCAGGCGGTCGCGAATTCCGAATGGGTGTGCACGACCCCGCCTATTTCGGTGAAGGACTTGTAGAGGTGAAGATGGGTCGCGAGGTCGGAGGAGGGGCGAAGTTCGCCCCACACGACCTTCCCGTCGAGGTCCGTCACGACGAGGTCGTCAGGGGTCATGCGCTCGTAAGGCACCCCGCTGGGCTTGATGACGACGAGGTTCTCGTCGCGGCTGATGCCGCTGACATTGCCGAACGTGTAAAGAACAAGCCCGCGGCGGACCACTTCCAGATTGGCCTCCAGAACCTGCTCCCGCAGCTGCCTCAGCATCGAATGCCTCCAATGCCCGATTGCCGGGCCAATTTGAAACGGCGGCCGCAATCCATCGATTGCGGCCGCCGCCTGTCACGTGGTTTTAGCGAACTGCCGTCCAGCCCTGGTACTGGCCGACATTCTCGGAAGTGATGAGCTTCGGCTCGAGCAGAATCACGTTCTTTTCGGGCTTCTTGCCGTTGAGGATGCCGGCCGCGAGTTCAAGCGACTGACCCGCCATGGTGTAAGGATCCTGGGAGGCGGACGCCTTGATCAGCGAGTTGCCGGACTTCAGCTCCTGCTCGATATCCGGTGCGCCGTCGACGCCCGTGATGATGAACTCGCTCCGGTTGAGCTGCTTTGCCGCCAGATTGACGCCGATCGCCGTCGGGTCGTTCACTGCGAAGATCGCATCGACCTTCGGGAAGCGGGTCAGAAGGCTCTGTGCGACGGCGAAGCCGCCCTCGCGGGAGCCCTTGCCGTCCTGGTTGTCGGACAGGACCTTGATACCGGGGTTCTTGTCGAACACGGACTTGCAGCCCTTCACCCGGTCGACGATCGACGAGACCTGCGGGCCGTTGACGATGATGACATCGCCTTTGCCCTTCAGCTGGTCGACGATGTACTGGCAGGAGAGCTCACCAGCCTTGACGTTGTCGGTCATGACGGTCACGTCGGCGCCTGCCGCGGCCACGTCGAAGGCCGCCACGACGATGCCGGCCGCTTGCGCGCGCTTCACGGACGGCTCGATCGCAACAGGATCGACCGCGTTCAGCATGATGACATCCACGCCAGAGGCAATGAAGTTGTCGATCTGCGTGAACTGCTTGTTGAGGTCGTAGTCGGACGAGACGGCGGTGACCCTGACGTTGGGATTGATGCCTTTCGCCTTGTCCTCGATGCCCTTGATCGTCGCGACGAAGAAGGGGTTTCCGAGCGAGCCGACGGAGATGCCGACGTTCTGGAGGTCCTTTGCGTAGGCAGGGCTCGCCAGTGCGGCCATGAGAGCAAGGCCGGACGTCAGTCTTGAAAGTTTCATTGCTTCCTCCTGGTATTGGGTAACCTATGACGCTTCGAAAGCGGGTCCGGCCTTCGAAGCTGCATATACGAGCGCCCGGATCCGGGCGCTGGTATTCCTGATCAGGTGCGCGTTGATCCCTTGAGCCGGTAGCGGTCGAGCGCCACGGCCCCGATGATCACGAGCCCTTTGATGATGAACTGCCAGATGTCGGACACGCCGACGAGGATCAGGCCGTTCGACAGAATGGCGATGATGAGCGCGCCGATGAGGGTGCCCCATATGGAGCCGATGCCGCCGACGAAGCTCGTGCCTCCCAGAATGACCGCCGCGATGGCATCCAGTTCGTAGGACTGCCCGAGCTGCAGCCCGTTGGCGGCATAGAGCCGGGCGGCCGACATCACGCCGCCCAGCCCGGCGGCGAGGCCCGAGAAGCAGTAGACGAACAGCAGGACCGCCCAGACCTTGATGCCCGTCAGCCGCGCCGCATCCGGATTGCCGCCGACGGCGTAGATATGCACGCCGAGCACCGTGCGTCGGAGGATGAACCAGGAAATCAGCACGACCGCGAATGCGATCCAGACCAGCCACGGTAGCCCGAAGAGGGTGCCGTTGCCGATGAAGGCGAAGGGGAGCTGCGGATTGAACTGGGTGGTGTCGCCGCCCAGAAGGCGCGCGAGACCGCGCACCGCCGTGAGCGAGCCCAGCGTGACGATGAACGGGGGCAGGCGGCCGAATGCGATGAGGGCGCCATTCACGAAGCCGAGGATGAGGCCGGCCAGGAGGGCGGCTGGAATGCCCATCATGCCCCATTCGGGAATGAGCGAGCCGAGAATGGCGACCATCGCGGCGGCGGCCAGGATCGAACCCACGGACAAGTCGATGCCACCGGTGAGGATGACGAACGTCATTCCGGCGGCAAGGACGATGTTGATCGACGCCTGCTGGGCGACGATGGACAGGTTCTGGAAACTCATGAAGCGGCCGGACATGAGCTCGAAAACGATGGCCAGGATGATGAGCACCGGCAGCATGCCGAGCGCCTGCAGGGTCGAGCGCCATGCCATGCGCCGCTGGTTGCTCTGCGCGAGTGCGTCAGCGCTCACCGCTCCGGTCCCTTGAACTGTCGTGCTGGTCTTGTCCGCGGGGCTCATGCAGCTGCTTTCCTCACACCTGTCGCGATTGCTACGATGTTCTCTTGCGTGATCGGCGGATGATCCGTTCCTCCGACCTCTCCCTCGATCCTGCCTTCGCGCATGACGAGCACGCGGTCGCACACGCCCACGATCTCCGGCAGCTCGCTGGAAATGACGATGACGCCGACACCACGGCGTGCCAGGTCGTCGATGAGACGATAGATCTCGGATTTGGCGCCGATGTCGACGCCACGGGTCGGCTCGTCCAGGATAAGGACGCGGGGCTGCGTCTCCAGCAGGCGAGAGAGCAGGACCTTCTGCTGATTGCCGCCCGAGAGGCTTCCGACGTTCACGAGATCGTTGCTGACGCGGATCGCCAGCGCCCGAATGGCCTCGATGGCCCGATCCTTGGCGGCCTTCAGGTTCAGGACGCCTCCGGCACGGGCGTCTCTTCCGAGGACGCTCAGATTGACGTTCTCCCTCACCGTCATATCGAGGAAGAGACCGAGGTGCTTTCGGTCCTCCGTCAGGTACACCACGCCTGCATTGATCGCGTCTTCCGGCCTGTTGATCGAGAGCGGTTGCCCATTGAGGAAGATTTCCCCGCTGGTCCGGCGGTCTGCCCCGTAGATGAGGCGGGCAAGCTCGGTTCTGCCTGCTCCGACCAGCCCGGCGATTCCGAGGACTTCGCCCTCATGCAGCTCGAACGAGCAGTGATGCACGCGCTTTCCGTCGCCGACGTCGCGAACCGCGAATATCACGGGCCCCCGGCTGCCATGAGCATTGTGCTCCTTCTTGTAGAAGGAGGACAGGTCGCGTCCCACCATCATCTGGACGAGTTTCTCGGCCGAGATCTCCTCCTTCGCGAGAGTGCCGACATAGGAGCCGTCCCTCAGCACGGTGACCCGGTCGGCAAGCTCGTAGATCTCGGCCATGCGATGGCTGATATAGATGATGGCCAGCCCGTCGGCGCGAAGCTGGCGGACAAGGCCGAACAACGCTTCGGTTTCTTTGGAGGAGAGGGAAGTCGTGGGCTCGTCCATGACGAGGATGCGCGAATTCGCGATCAGTGCCCTTGCGATCTCCACGAGCTGACGCTCGGCCATGGATAGTTCGCTGACGAGTGTCGTCGGCTTGAAGTCGACATTGAGCCGGTCGAGAACGGCACCGCAGGCCTCCTCCATGGAGCGGCGATCCACCATCGGACCGCTCTTGTGCTCCCTTCCGAGCAGCATGTTCTCGGCCACCGAAAGGTTGGGCGCGAGGGAAAGCTCCTGATAGATGATGGAGATGCCGTGCTGCCGTGCCGTCAGAGGGCCGTCGATAACGACTGGGCGGCCGTTGATGCGGATTTCTCCTCCCGGGTCGGCTTGGTAAGCCCCAGAGAGGATCTTCATCAGGGTCGACTTCCCGGCGCCGTTCTCTCCCATCAAGGCGTGGATTTCGCCGGGATAGACGGTGAGGGACACGTCCGTGAGCGCTTTTACTCCTGGGAATGTCTTTGTGATGCCGCGCATCTCAAGGATCGGGGAGGGTCCTGTCATGGACGGTTCCCCAATGATATTTCATTTAGATTGGGATCTAAACTTTCATATTCCCAAGCGGATATCATGCCAACGGACCATACTCGGACAACAACTGGGTCGAGTTCCCAAAATGCAGCGATGATGGCAGGTTTCAAGCCCTGACCGTTCTCGGCATGGCTTTGATGCACAACCTTTCCTCCCTGATATCAGCGTGTTGGGCGGTCACGGCTTTTCATTCAGGATAGTCAAAATACTATCGTTACGTTACGTCCTGTCAATTGAAGCAGCGCGGCCGAACTCCGGCTTCAGGGCCGAGTACAATCTGCGGAATGCCTCGATCCTCGGCCGGTATGAATCGACGAGATGCGCCTCGGGCTCGATGGTCTCGATGATTGCCGGTCCGGTGCAGACCTCCTCCGGACGTTCGCCCGTTGCCGCAAGCCGAGCCAGCCGGGCTGCGCCGAATGCAGGCCCCTTGTCGCTTCCCTCGTAGCGGATGAGCGATAGGTCGAGGACATTTGCAAGGATCCTGGTCCAGAAGGAACTGCGTGACCCGCCGCCGATCAGGCCCACATGGGACAGGGTCGTGCCTGCATGTTCGAGGCATTGCTTGGCATCGGCAAAACTGAACGCCACACCCTCGAGAACGGCCTGAACGAGATCGGTTTGTCGTGTCTCCGGAGACAGGCCGAAAAATACGCCTCGGGCGTAAGGATCGTTGTGAGGCGTGCGCTCACCGGTCAGGTAGGGCAGGAAGAGCAGGTCGGCCGGCTTCCGATAGGCAGCCTCCGTGCGCTGCAGGAGGTCCGCGATGTCGCCGCGGAGCAGGCCCGCGGCCCAGGCGAGGCAACTCGCTCCGTTCAGCATGGCGGCCATCTGAAACCAGCGGTCCGGCACGGCGTGACAGAAGGAATGGATCAGCGCTTCGGGCGCAGGGCTGAAGTTCCGGGTGGTGACGAAGAACTGTCCGGACGTGCCGAGGGAGATGAAGGCCGAACCGTCCTCGATCGCGCCCAGTCCGACGGCGCCTGCTGCCGCATCGCCTGCTCCTCCCGCGACGATCACATCGCTCCGCAACCCCCACTCCCGGGCAATCTCGGACCGTACGGTGCCGGAGGGTTGCGATCCTTCGATGAGCGTCGGCATCTGCGTGCGGTCGAGCCCCGTCGCTGCAAGAGCTTCGTCGGACCAGGAGCGTGCCGCCTCGTCCAGCCACCATGTGCCGGCAGCGTCCGACATGTCGGTTTCCCGGATGCCGGTCAGCTTCAGGCGAATATAGTCCTTCGGCAATAGGACCTTACGCACGGCGCGAAACGTCTCGGGCTCGTTGCGCGCAAGCCAGAGCAGTTTCGGAGCCGTGAAGCCCGGCATCGGGATCACGCCCATTACGCGCGACAGGCTCGAGTATCTGCTTCCAAGCTCTTCCGCCTCGCGGAAGGAGCGTCCGTCGTTCCAGAGGATGGCGGGACGGAGGGGTTTATCACTCTCGTCGAGCAAGACGGCACCGTGCATCTGGCCGGAAAGGCCGATGCCGCGAATGTCGGCGACGGCCGATGGCGCCTTCGTGCGCAACTGTTCGACGGCGGCGCAGACCGCCTGCCACCATGCTTCGGGATCCTGCTCGGACCATAGGGCCTGCGGTCGGGAGACGAGCAGCGGAATATCCGCTTCGGCAAGGACAACCTGCCTCTCATCCACGAGGATGGCTTTGACCGCTGAGGTTCCGACGTCGATTCCGAGATAACCAGGCACACTCTCGCTCCATGCGGGGCTGTCAGGCCGATGCTCCGCGCAGCTTGGCAATCTAGATCGGCCTCCCGGCTTGGCAATCTCGTCGGAGGATGACGTTACGGCAAGTGCAGGCGTGCTGTGGGCCTGGGGATATCCCGGTTCATGGGCGGGCAAGCGCTATTCGGGCAGGGTTTTGAGCCTTCTGCGGGTTGGAACCTCGGTCAAAGCGGGCTGTTGCTACTGGCAGCGACAGGAGGATGACGATGGTGGATACGCGCCAACGCAAGAGAGGTGTGTTCAACGACGATAACGGCTATGGCGATGTGCCGTCGGGTGCTGTCGGCGTGCGCGGTCTCCGGGGCCGCGAATACACGGGCGGTTACGGTGACGATACCAACGAGTTTACAGGCGGCACGGTCGATGACGGCCATGGCGGCCCGCCGGACGACGCCGGTTTCGCCCCCCGCTACAGTCACAATTCTGGATACGGCGCCTTCGGAACGACGGATCGGGACAGCGAGAGCCGGTCCGGCGAGGGGCAGCATCGCGGACGCGGCCCCAAAGGGTATCAAAGGTCGGACGAGCGGATCCATGAGGATGTGTGCGAACGCCTGACCGACGATCCTCTCATCGACGCGTCGGAGATCGGGGTTGAGGTGAAGGAGCGGGAAGTGACGCTCTCGGGCTCTGTGGCCTCTCGCGGGCTCAAGCACCGGGTGGAGGATATCGTCGAAACCGTCTCCGGCGTCAGCCACGTGCAGAACAACCTCAGGATCCGCAGCGTGCCGTGAGACTGCCCCGTTCGGGAGATTGCGCGCCCATAGACGTGTCTATGGGCGCGTTTCTGTTCGGGTCGACTCATGCTGGAGACGAGACGCCTGCAGCAGGCAGGGTTCGTCAATCCTTGTCCCGTTCGTGCTTGAGATCGTCGATGCGCTTCGAGGCCTCGGCCTTGTCGAGTTCCGGATCAAAAGCATCCGGGTGGTGCGTCTGTTCGGACAATGTCTTCAGGTAAGAGGCTTGGGCTCCGGTCATGGGTTCATCGCCGCTGACCCATTGATCCGGATCCTTGATCTGGTTGGACTCGGGGGAGGGCGTTGCCTTCGGGTTGGTGGCGCGAGCGTCGTTGTCACGGCGCGTCATGGCATCTACTCCATAATGTTCCTACTTTGTTCTAACGCCGGCAAGCGGAAGGCGTTCCGGTTTCTGGCGCCCGAGCGGTGAGAAGCGTTAGCGGGTCCGCTAGCGGACCCTGATGGAATGCGGGGTTAACCGGAGTCGCTCGTCGGTCGCTCGTGCACGAGCCGGGCGATCCGGTCGAGGTGGCGGTCGCGAATTCCGAAGCCTTCCAACCCGTGAATCGTATCGAAAAGATAATCGCGGCAGGAGCCCAGGATGCCAGAAGCGTCCCCGATGACGCGCGCCGTATCGGCCTCCGATGTCGGGCGCACGTAGTTCGGGGCTCTGCGATTGATCGTGAAGGCAATGGCATAGGTACCGGCAGGTACGCCGGAGCCCTGCAGCTCGACCCACCGAGGAACATAGGCGCCTGTCACCATTTCCCGGCGCCAGACCAGCTCCAGTTCCGTCTCCGCCTCGGATGCCGCAATGCGAAAGGCTACGCCCCGGCAAGAGCCGCCCCGGTCGAGGCCGAGCACGAGGCCCGGCCTGTCGGGAGTTCCCCGCCCGATCGGCGTGGAGAGGCAAAACTGCCGGTGCCATCCACGGATCAACACCGTTTGCTTCTCGACATAATGAAAGGCCGGGTTCCAGATCAGAGAACCATAGGCAAACAACCAGACATCCCCGGTCGACGGCCGTGCCGCCAGCGTTCCCTCAAGCGACGCCTGCCTCTCCTGATCTGTCAGGAGAGGCAGGGCGCTACCTGAATTGGCAATCATCTTGTGCACGAAGCCCTCCCGCAATGCCTCGCGGGTGAGGAGGTGTTCCCGTCTCTTCGTGCCTGATGCTTCCATCTGGTTCTCCGGCTCCGACGCGCGGTCTACCCGTGCTAAAGCTCGGCTTCCGGGCCGCGCCTCGATCGAAGCTTAGCTGGCCGGGCGGAAGGTCTGGCCGTCAAGGGTCTGGCAGGAGTTCTCAACCGACTCGAGAGTGAAGCCTTCACCCGATTCCACCAGACGGCAGCGCATCGGGAAAGACGCACCGCTCACGTCTCCGGTCGGATTCTGGAACGTCACGACGCCGTTGGCCATGGAGTACTGGCCGCTGACCTGCCCGGAGCCCTGGTTCTGGGTCATCTCGAAGTTGCCGCCGGGGTTGAGCGTGAGCGAGATGGCGCCGCTCGTGTAGGGGCGGCCCTGATAACGCTGCAGAGCCGCGTTTTCACCGCCGACCGCTCCCGTGGTCTCCGAAGGAGTTTCGCTGGGAGCCGTTGCATTGGCCGGAGGCATCGTCATCGTCGCCGGAGGCGCAGCATTCGGCTCGGCTGCCGTGACTTCGGTCGGAGGCGGAGCAGTGGTCGTCGCGGGTGCTGCCGTGGTGGTCGTGTCCGTGGTCGCGACGGGAGCCTCCGCGGTCGTAGGCTCTGCAGGCTGCTGTGCGACTTGATCTTCGCCGCAGGCAGCAAGACCGATGACGAGTAGGGGCGTGGCTGCCAAGAGCTTGAGCTTGGTCATGGTTCACCTCGTTCAGATAGTGATCGTGGGTTCTCCTACGCCAACGCATCAGGCTACGAGGCGTTCAGGTCCAAAATTTCCTCGATCCGTGTGGCGATCAGGGCGTGGACCGGTTTTCCCAAGCACGGCCTGGGTTTCAGCCTTGGCGGAAACGTACGGATTTTTCGGCAGGAGTCCGGTGGCGGAACCAGACGGCGGTTTGCACCTTTTCAACTGTTTGGTTGTTTGACGCGGAGGCCATCGCCCGCATGATCGCTGTCGGAACACTCATTTTTGTTCTGTTTTTGTCCCTTATCGTGGTCCGCATTGCTGCCGAAGCCCTCATCCTCACGGGTGTCTCGCGAGAGGCCGCGCGCTTTCAGGCCCGCTCCGCCTGGACCGGAACCGGCTTCACCACGTCCGAGGCCGAGCAGGTGGTGAACCATCCCGTGCGGCGGCAGATCGTCAGCTCCCTCATGTTCCTGCGGAGTGCAGGTCTGGTGACGGCGGCTTCGACACTGATGCTGTCCTTCGTCAGCGTCGAAGAAAGTGGCGATGGGTTGGTCCGGCTGCTCTTCTTGATCGTCGGCGTGGCCGCGCTCTGGTTCTTCGCCAAGAGCCGCTGGATCAGCTACTGGATGTCGCGCGTCATTGCCCGGGCTCTCAAGCGGTACACGGATCTAGACACGCGTGACTATGCGGGGCTGCTCCATCTCGCGGGCGAGTATGCGATCATGGAGCTGAAGGTTCAGGAGGGGAGCTGGCTTTCGAACCGGGCTCTGCAAGATCTGCGCCTCACCGACGAGGGTGTGCTCGTGCTGGGGGTCACTCATCCTGACGGCAATTATGAGGGCGCTCCGAGAGGGAGCTCGGTCGTGCACGTCGGCGACACTCTTGCTCTTTACGGGCGCTCCTCCGAATTGGCCAAGCTCGGCCAAAGAAGGGCTGGCGCGGAGGGCGAGCAGGAACGCAAGGTTGCCGTGGAGGTCGAACGCGGCATCGAGGGTGAGGCGTCGCAGGGGCAGCCACAGGAAAAGCTTGCCGGCCGGTCCTGAGGCGATAGTCACCTGTTCAATCTGTGGGAATGGGCAGTGGAGTCACTGAATGGCAAGCAGCAGGGCCGTATAGACGCCAGCGCCTAGAGCGAAGGCGGAGAACCAGCTCTCACGCTCCTCCGGCAGCTCCTCCTTGAGCACGTTGAGCACGATCCCGCCGGCCAGAAAGGCGAACAAGGCTGCAACTCCGAGAGCCGGAATCGTTGTTGCCGCCCCGATCCACCAGCCGATCAGCGGAGTCACGGCCAGGAGCCATCGCCCCTGCTTGTCATAGGTTGCGCCATGACTTTCCCGCAAGCCCTGATCGTTGACCAGGAAGTGCAAGCCCAGGGCGATGCCGAAGATCACCAGCCCCTGCCAGCTCGAGTCCTCCCGATGAAGGAGGAGGTAGCCGATCAGAACATTATAGATCGCAAACGAGCCCAGATGGACCCAAAAAGTTCCCTTCGAGGGCCGCCGCTCCCGACCCGCCGCCAGCTCTCTTCTGGCCGATCCACGGGCAAGGCGCTCAAGACCATAGAAAACCGCAAGGCCGATCAGGGCGATCAGGTAGGTGTGACTCTCGAGTTTCGAGAGCAGACTGGAGCTCTCCTCGGCCTTTTGCCGAAATGTCTCCTGATGCCTCGCGAGATGGGGCAGGAGGTGGACGAACACGTAAGCCACGGAAACTCCTCCGGCTATGGACAGCCAGGCGCTCCGTGGCGTGCGCCGGAGGAAATCCATGTTCTTTCCAAGGATGTGAATCCCCGCAAAGCCAAGGGCGATTAAGAATGACAAGACTGTCTGAGACAGCATCGGCTCCTGTCCGGACGTGAAATCATGTAACTCGGCAAACGTTCCGGCAGGGAAGAGGTTCTTAGATCCGCAGACAGACCCCTCTTCGGGAGGAGACGCGGAACAGCATGTCCGTAAGGCCGTTCACTGGCTAGGCGATTCAACGGATAGGAGACTCACGATGGACCTGTGGCAGATGGTTCTGGCAGATCATGCGAATATCAGGGAACTCTGCCGTGAGGTCCTGCATGCCACGGGCGGCGGGCCGAACAGCCGTGCTCACCTCTTCGAAGAACTGGACATAGAGATCGAGCGGCACTTCCGGGCAGAGGAAAAGGTTCTTTATCCGGCTCTGGCTCAGGACCAGCGCACGGAGCAATATCTCGACGAGCTCGAACAGGAGCATGACGAGATCCGTCGCCGCCTCGACGAACTTGCCTCCCGCCCCGACAAGGACAGCCGTAGCTGGGGGCTGAGCTTCAATGAACTCACGAGCACGATCAGGCTCCACTTCAGCCTTGAGGAAAACGGCATTTTGACCGTGGCCCGCGGCGTCGTGGACGCCCGCGAGGCGGAGGAGCTTCGGCGCGCCTATGAACGCGAGAAGATTGCCTCCATACAGGCACGTCGCTGGCACCTTCCGGCTGCCATTGTGCCGGAACGCTACGGTATTTCCACAGGCACTGCTCTCGGCGTACTCGCCGGCCTCGGGGCCTTGTGGGGTGTCGCTCTCGCGTGGCGCATGAGCCACCAGGGTCAGAAGCGCGCCAGCGCGATACGTCCCGTCTTTGTGCAGCCGGAACCACCATTCCCCCTCAGAAGCCGGATCGAGAAGCTCGGCGAGCATGGCGCGGCAGGCTCCTTCGCAGGCCGCCAGGCGGCGCAATCCACGACCGGGCCTGGAGGTGCGGCGGCATCGCACCAGGCCGCATCCGGTGACAGCGCGGACGGCTCGTCTCCCAACAACTGGTTTTCCTCGGCCAACCCGCCGCGGGCGCCTTCCGGCATCAGCTCGGGCTTGCAGCCGGGTGGCGTCGTTCCCGGCGGCGGACCAGGGGCTTCCGTAGGTTCAGTCGGGACAGGCGGAGCTCAGACCGAGAACCGGGATAGCGGCTCCCTGAAGCGGGACGGTCGTTAGCACGCCGGACGAGCTGCGGTGCCTGATGGGCGGATCCTCCGTCCGGTCGGCGTTTCACGCCCATCAGACCTGCGGGAAGAACCGCTCCGATGCGTGTCACGGTCTTCAGTGCCAAGCCTTACGACCGTCGCTTCCTGGGCAGGGCCGGCGACGGTTCGGGGCATGAATTGTCCTATCTCGAACCCCGCCTCTCCCTGGAGACCAGCGGTCTCGCGGCCGGTGCCGAGGCGGTATGCGCCTTCGTCAACGACGAAGTGAACAGGGACGTGCTCGCCAGCCTCCCGTCCCAGGGCGTCAGGTTGGTGGCGCTGCGTTCCGCCGGATTCAACAATGTGGATCTGGAGGCGGCTCGGGATCAGGGGATCACTGTCGCTCGCGTTCCCGCCTACTCGCCTTACGCGGTCGCCGAACACACCGTCGCGCTCATCCTGACACTGAATCGCAAGACCCATCGGGCCTATAATCGGGTGCGCGAGGGCAATTTCGCCCTCGATGGTCTCCTGGGTTTCGACCTGGCCGGCAAGACCGCCGGCGTCGTGGGGACCGGCAAGATCGGGGAGGTGGTGTCGAAGATCCTCCTGGGGTTCGGCTGTACCGTACTCGCCTACGACCCCCAGCCCAACCCGGTCTGCGAAGGCATGGGCGTCCGTTACGTCCCAATGGAGGAGCTTCTCTTCTCCAGCCATATCGTCTCGCTTCACTGTCCGCTCACGCCGGCGACGCATCATCTGATCGGTGCAGAGGCATTGCGGCACATGAAGCCCGGCATGATGCTCATCAACACGAGCCGTGGCGCCGTCGTCGATACACGCGCCGTCCTGCGGGGTCTGAAGGAGGGCATCATCGGGAGCCTGGGGCTCGACGTCTATGAGGAGGAGGGGGACCTCTTCTTCGAAGATCTCTCGCAACGCTTCATCAGCGACGACGTTTTCGCGCGTCTTCTGACGTTCCCCAATGTCCTGATCACGGGGCACCAGGCCTTCTTCACGGAAGAGGCCCTGACCAATATCGCGGAGACCACCATCGCCAACATCACGTCGTTCGAGCGCACGGGCCGTGCGGTGCACGAGGTCTCCGTCGAGAGGATCGCCCGGGAGGGCAAACCATCAACAGGTACGGCCGCATAGCCGTTCGACGGGTCTTGTTCCCGAAGCCGGCTTGGTCTTGAGTCCATGATCTCAGGTGGGCACGACCCCGCTTGTTGATGAAAGCGAGACGGAGACGAGGACCAGCATGAAGCCGATCGTGACATTGACCCTCAATCCGTCGATCGACGGCTCCAGCGAGGCGGAGGTTGTGCGTCCCATTCACAAGGTGCGCACCACGAATGAGCGCTACCACCCGGGTGGAGGGGGAATCAACGTCAGCCGCGTCGTGCAGGAGCTCGGCGGCCTCTCACAGGCATTCTACCTGGCGGGTGGGGCTACGGGCAACGTCTTCGAGAACTTGCTGACGACACGGCGCATCATGGGGCGGCGGATCGCCATCGAGGACCATACCCGGGTGAGTCACACGGTCTTCGAGCGTTCCTCGGGGCTAGAGTACCGCTTCGTTCCCGAGGGGCCGGAGATCCGATCTTCGGAGTGGCAGGAATGTCTCGAGGTGCTTGGCGGGATGGAATGCGACTATATCGTCGCGAGCGGCAGTCTGCCCCGCGGTGTGCCGACGGACTTTTATGTGCGTGTGGCCACGATGGTCCGCGCGAAGGGCGCCAAGCTCGTGCTCGATACCTCGGGCCCGGCGCTCAAGGAGGCCCTTTCCGCAGGCGGCGTTCATCTTGCAAAGCCCAGCCTCGGCGAATTCGAGCGGTTGGTCGGGCGCGAACTGAAGGATCCGGCGGCTTTGGAGGATGCAGCCAAGGACTTCGTCCGAGCGGGGCGGGTCGAACTGCTCGCCATCACGATGGGGCACGAGGGGGCGCTTCTTGTCCACAAGCACCGGGTCTCGAGATTGCCCGCATTGAATGTCGAGGTGCGGAGCGCGGTCGGCGCCGGCGACAGCTTCGTTGCCGCCATGACGCTAGCACTGGCGCGTGGCTCCGACGCTGAGGAAGCCTTCCGATGGGGCGTTGCTGCAGGAACGGCGGCCGTACTCACTCCCGGGACGGAGCTCTGCAGGCGTGCGGATGTGGAGCGGCTCTACAGCGAGATCGCCGGTGAGACCGTCTGATTTTTGATCCCGTCTCTCGCCTTCCTATATAGCCCCAAGCGAAAGCCAGGAGGGCACTGCTCTCAGGCTGGTCCCAGACCGAGACGGGAGGCGAAGCATGCTGGAGATCATTCCTGCTTCAGATCAAGTCGTAGCAATGCGCGCATCCGGGCGGATCGACGAGAGCGATATCGAGAGAAGTATTGCGGCCGTCGAGGCCGCACTCGCCCGCCAGGATCGCATCGCGCTCTATGCGGAGATCGACATTGCCGGAATTACGCCTGGGGCGCTGACGCGGGATATCGGCTACGGCTTGGGTAAACTGCGGGAGCTCCACCGGTTCCCCAGGGCTGCAGTTGTCACGGATCAGGAGTGGGTTCGCTGGATCGCCCGGGTGGAGCAGGCTATCCTGCCCGGCGTCGAGGTCAGGATTTTCCCGCCCGCAGAGAAGGACGCGGCGCTGGCATGGGCGTCGGAACCGATACCTCATTCGGCATCCGAGCTAGAACCAAGCGAGCCGTCGATCCGGCCCATCGGCACGACGAAACCGGGGGTCATTGCTTTCGAAGTGGGCGGCAGGGTAGGGGCCGACGATACGAGGCGCCTGATTACGCTCTTCAACGAGGCCATGGACGGCCACGAACGGTTGAGGGTTCTCGTGCGTGTCCGCAACTTTGACGGCGTTACCCTCGAAGCGCTGCGCCAGGAGGGCCTCATTGAGGCCAAGATGAAAGGCTGGCAGAGGGTGGAGCGTTACGCCGTCGTCGGAGGGCCTGCGTGGATGGAGGGATTGGCGCGAGGCGCTGCCCCATTCGTCGGAATACAAACCCGTCACTTCAAGCCGGAAGACGAAGCCCAGGCTTGGGATTGGCTGGGAGCGAAACCTTCCGGGCAGGCCGCCGGCAATGAAAATCGCTGAGCGACCTCGAATGCGGATTGTCGCTGCTGCCATCGGCATGGCGATTGCCCTGATCGCTGCCGCTGGCGTACCGGGCGCCGAGGCTGCGGCATCGCCTGTCACGATTCAGGAGCCGGAAGGAGAGCGCCTCGTCGAGCGCCTTCGCCGCGGAGGTCTCGTGCTGTTCTTCAGACATGCCGACACGACGGGGATGCCATGCGACCGCTCGTACAGGATCGGAGAGCGTTCGGGACAGCGCAATCTCTCGCCTGAGGGGCGTGAACAATCGCGCCGGATCGGTGAAATCCTGTCGGCTTTGGGTATTCCGATCGCCGAGCCAGTTCTTGCCGGTCCGGTTTTCCGGGCGCGCGACACGGCGGAAATCGCCTTCGGGCCGGAGCGTGTCCGCGTCACCGACAGTCTCCTCGCCGACGACTATTCCGGCAATCGACTGCAGTGGGTTCTCGCCGAGCACCGGCGGCTTTTCTCAGATCCTGTCCCAAGCGGCTTGAACCGTGTGCTGGTGGGCCATCGAACGCCGGCGATCATGGTGCTGGGGCCGGGCGTCGGCGGGACGGCACTGCCGGAAGGGGCGGCGGTCGTCATCGATCCGGAGCGTGGAGATCCCAGGGTCCTCGGCATTCTGGCACTGGCCCCGCTTCCAGATCGTGGCTTTCACAGCTGCTGAAACATTCGCCGAAGGCGTTCCATAGCACGCGCGATTTCATCGGGCCAGCCTCTTGTGGAACGTGAACCTGCCCCCCATATCCCACTTACCCCAGCGGACATGATGAGGACTTCGAAGCGGCAGGCGTCACTGCCCTGCTTCGCTGTGATCGTGGTCAGGACGGATGAACTCCGGCTCGATCTGTTCCTGCGCTTGCCTGACGATGCGAGCGCCCGTCCACTGGTACCGTTCAGCCCAGGCCCGTAGCTGGCGAGGAGTGGGACGCGAAGGCGTCTCGTCCTTCGCCCCGGAGCCTGGGCTTTTTCATCTTGGATGGCGTCAGTTTTCCGCCGGCGGATCTATCTCGCACGGGATTCAGGATGCGCATCTCGATGCGACCGGGCAGATGCATGACTACCGAACAGGTGCGGACATCGTGAGCGCATGTCGAGCAGGGGCGATGTTGCGGAACCGAGCTGAACCCCGCTCGTTACACCGGCTCAATCGGACATCTCCCATGAAAAAGCCGAGTGCCGGATCAGATACTCCCAACCCCCAGCAGGATACCGTGCCTGTTCTCGAAGAAAGCGTTCTTTCGGAGCGCAGGCCCGTTTCCGAGGAGGTTATTCCTCTGGCGGAGGAGATCGCGCGCGTCGAGAAGCGGGAAAAGGTTTCCGGAAAGGTGAGGGTGCGGACTCTGGTCGATACGGTGGAGGAGTTTGCCCGTGCTGCCTTGAAAACGGATGTCGTCGAGGTCAGCCGTGTTCCCAAGGATCAGGTCGTTGATGCGCCCCCCTCAATCCGCACGGAAGACGATGTCGTGATCGTGCCGGTGTTCGAGGAGGTTCTTGTGTTCGAGAAGCGCTTGGTTCTGAAGGAAGAGCTGCATATCCGGCGTAGTGTGACGACGGAAAACGTCGAAGTGCCGGTAAGCCTCAGAAAACAGCGTGCGGTCGTCGAGCGTGTCGATCCCGATGAAGAGAGCGACAAGTAGCATACGCTTACACCAGGAAAACGCGACGTCATGTGGAAGCCCGGCCGATCGGCCGGGCTCATTCTGCTACTGAAGTTAGCGCTTGCGCTCGGGGGATCCCGACGTGCCGGTCAATCGCCCGTCACGATCATCCTCGACATCGACTTCCGTGCTGCGGACGGTATCCGAGATGGTTTCGGTGCGTTGCTCCACATCCTTCCGAACGACGAGTTCCTCCTTCACACGAGCTTCCTTCGAGACGACAGCCTCTTCGTCGTGCTCTTCGACCTCGATAGTGCGCTCCTGGAAGGGATCGCCGCTGACCGATCCGGTCCGAGCGCCTCCGGAAACCGGACGGCGTTCGACCTCGAGAGTCTCATCGCGCAGGGTAACCTGTTCCTGAACAGGCCTCTCGACGACGTGGGAGTGAATGCGCACGCGGCCGTGACTGACCTCGCGCTTGCCGACGTGGAGCTCTTCCTCAGCGATCGGGATCACCTCATCGCGACCGCTCATCCCGGTCATGCCGCCGGTTCCGCCGGTGCTAAGGCTCCGGTCCTCCGTGGATCCCTGGCCAAGGCTCGCGATCGATCCCGTCATTCCCTGCCATCCCTCCGAGCGCCAGCTGTTCTGCTGCTCATCGAGATCCAGAGCGCCGTCGCCGTCCAGGATGCTGATCACCCGGTCGACTTCATCGTCCTCGCACCGTACGGCAATAAGGCTGCGACCCCGGCGGACGCCCTCGGCATAGGCATGAGCATCGGAGCGCGGCACGCCGGCACCTTCGAGTGCGTCGGACACATTGTCGGAGGCATCCGAGTAAACGGTAACGTCGCTGCGCGACAGGCCAGCCTGTTCGAGGCGGCTCACGATAGCCGACGCGGCACTGCGATCATGAAAGAGCGAGGTGACGGTTTTGGTCATTGAAACAATCTCCTGAATCGGCATGACATCAAACGGGTCATGACATCTGGATGAGCTGGAATGCTCGGCAGCAGAAGCTACCTAGAGCATATATGAAACGGCCGGATCGAACGCTCGGCCGAAGAAGCATGCGGCTCAACCTACTGGTCCTATAATGAGTTGTACTGCTGGGGGTTCCAGGCGTTAGAAGGCACTGGAGAGGACGATGCCGACCCTTCGTGCGCTAGCTAGGCAGCTTTGAGTCGTAGCGGGATTCCGTAGGCGAACATGAACGATGGAGCTTTCAGTGACTGGACCTCACCTGATTTATGTCGCTGACCCGATGTGCTCATGGTGCTGGGGATTCTCCCCCGTCATCAGTCAGATCACGCAGCAGTTCGGCAGCAGCCTTCCCATTCGGCTCATCATGGGCGGACTGCGGCCGGGTACGACCGAGCCACTCGACGAAAAGGGCAAGCGTACGATCCGCGAGCACTGGGACCACGTGCACAGCGCTTCCGGGCAACCGTTCGACATGGCATTCTTCGACCGTCAGGGGTTCGTCTACGACACCGAGCCGGCCTCTACGGCCGTGGTTGTCGTCCGCCGAAGCGGAATGGACGGAGCGCTGGCTTACCTGGAGAGAGTTCACCGCGCCTTCTATGCCGAGAATCGGGACGTCACCTCCATTGAGGTGCTCACCGAACTGGCGGAGCAGGCAGGAGCCGACCGAGAGGAGTTCTCCGATGCACTCCGGAGCTCGGAGGCGCAGCAGGAGGTCTGGAGCGATTTCACTATTTCGCGACAGGCTGGTATCACGGGGTTTCCGACGCTGCTGGCCGGTCCAGGAGGGAACGCTCCGTACGGTATTGTTACGCAAGGCTTTCAGCCACCGGAGCGAATCCTGCCAGTGCTCGCGCAATGGCTTGACAGGATGGAAAGCCCGCAGCCGAGCAGACCGGAGGAATGAGAACCGCCCCCTTAAGCAGCACCAACCGATCCTGTGGGCGGCGGAGCGGTAACGGCGCCAAAAGGGGTGCCGTTCATTTAGCTTTCTTGGCCGAACGCCGCGGACTGACCTCAAGAGGTGCCGAGACGAGCGTCTTACCCGTGCGCGGAATGGAGAGACTGAGGTAAACCGAGCCTTTCTCCGCCCATTCCGGGAGACGGAACGTCGTGCGCAGTTCACCGCTCCCATTCACACGGGCGCCTCGTAGAATAAGGTGATGCTTCGGCGAGCGGCTCTTGCCTCCCTTGATCCAGACGCGCATCCGGGGCGGCAGATCGGAGACCTCGATGGCGACCCGGTGCCCACGATCCGTCTCGGTCAGGCTCGCGACGATGCCGTCGCCCGTCTTGCTGGCCGTCTTGGTCGTCGCCTCGTCGTCCCCTGAATTGGGGAGAGCGAGCCTCGTCCCGACCTCGACGAGATTGGGATTCCTGATGCTCGGGTTTTCCCGAAGCAGATCGGAAACGGTTGTGCCACAGCGTCTGGCGAGCGACGACAGGGTGTCGCCGGGGGCAACCTTCACGGATTGCCCGCATTCCTCGCTCCGTTGGCTTGCCGCTTCGGCCGAGGGTGCTGCTGCCATCAGCTTCAGCACAAGCAAGCCATACGCGCCAACCCGTATGGTGGAGGCGAGAGCACGCCGGCAGGATTCCCTTAAGCTGAACTCTGATACGCTCATATCTTGGCAACGAGAGGAGTTCGCCGCGGTTCCGGAGCCTCACCGCCCATGGAAGGGCTCATGCAGCGGATTGCCGCTTTGCCGGCAGCGCTGCAGCCGACCCCCACAAACCCTCTGACAATGGAGAATGCCGGTTGATGAGGTACCTTTATTGCACGGCTATGATCTGCCTGTGTTCGCCCGTCAGCCTTGCTGCCGATGTCACGATCGCCCTTCCTGGCTCGTCGCCTGTCGAAAGAAACTATGTTTCGTACAAATGCCAGGGAGGTCTGCAGCTAAAGGTTGAATACATCAACGCGGGCCCGAACTCCCTTGCAGTGGTGCCTGTCTCAGGTAGCGTTCTGGTCTTCGCCAATGTCATGTCCGGGTCTGGAGCGCGCTATGCGGCAGGACCTTACATCTGGTGGACGAAAGGCACGGGGGCGGAACTTTACGATCAGCGCCAAGGCGGTGGATCCAAGCCGATCGCATGCACGGAAGTCGGGAGCCCTTGAAGGTTGCAGTGCCGGCGGAACTCGCGCTCCGCACGGGCGGAGCCATGTCATCCGGCGCCTGGGTTCCCTCCTGAGATGCGAACAGGTCTACAATAGGTCTGTCGCCATGTTCTTCATTTTCCCAGCATCTGCAACGCTTAGCGGATGAATTTGCCGATATTCGGTTGATTAATACGTGCCGCCGTCACCCAAATTCCCCCAGTTGTACCTGTATATTCTCCGAAGGTGGGGCTTCTGCTCCAACTTCCGGTGAACTATTCTGGCTGAATGAAACTGCGTCGCCCGATCGTTTCGGAACTAGCGAGAAAGAGAGACCATCGGGCTAATCGGCTCCTTGCCGCTTTGGAGCCGGAAGATCTGGCCTATTTGGCCCCGCACTTGGAAATCGTGGCCCTGCCGAAGGGGACGATTCTCTACCAGGCGGGCGAAACCTTGCGCTACGCCTACTTCCCACATGACACGATCGTATCGCTCGTCGCCGATATGAGTAACGGCAGTTCAGCCGAAATGGCGGTTTTCGGCTGCGAGTCCATGGTCGGTCTCATTAGCGCCTTCGTGACCCGACAATCGATCGGGCGGTATGTCGTGCAATTTCCCGGCGTGGCATCGCGCATCTGTCTGGATCGGATGCATGAGGCGATCAACGTCCGCCCCAGCATCCGGCAGCTGATCCTCCGCTTCACGGAGGCCCTCCTTTCCCGGATTCTTCAGAACGTTGCCTGTAATGCCATTCATAGCGTCGAGGCTCGATGCTGTCGCTGGATTCTCAGCACTCACGACCGCCTCAACCAGGATACGCTGCCCCTTACCCATGAGTTTCTAGCCGAGATGTTGGGCGTGCAGCGCTCGACCGTCAGCATTATCACGCGAGCGCTTCAGGCGGAGGGGCTGATCCAGCAGGGCCGCGGGTTTATAGCGGTGACGGACCGGTCGGGACTCGAGAGGGCCAGTTGCGAATGCTACGGAAAGGTCCGCCGGAATTTCGAGCGTCTCCTGCCGCACACCTATACCAAGACATAGCGCTTCCGCGCTCCCCTTTCCTGGTAATGCTTAAGCTTCACGGGAATGTTATCTCACTAACCCTTAAGGGGAGAGGAGCCGCCGGCTCTCTGTCGGTTTCCCGACAGACGGAGTACGTCGCTCTCGCTATCCTGAGCTTCTCTTAAAGCCAGGAGGAGGGACATGGCCAACTTGCAAAAGTGGACCTTACGCGAGACTACGCACAAATCTCCTGACCCGAGTGGCTGCACCCTGTCGGCGCGAGAGGCCGACATTCTGCGCTCCGTGATGGAGGGAGCGTCGCGTGGAACGATCGCTTCGGAGTTCGGTGTTTCCGAGCGCACCGTGAGAGATCACGTTAAGTCGATCCTGAAGAAAGTTCAGGTCATGCATTCAGATGCGGTGGTTTCAGAGGAGAAGGTCGTTAGCGCCTGATTGATTCGGCACGACTCCGCCAGGTCATGCAGAGCCGAGGAGGGGACTGGCCACTGGTGCAAAGAGGGGCTGCCAGACATGCCTCTCAGAAGAAAAAAGGCCGCTGTTGCCAGCGGCCCGAAGTCTAGGGAGGAAACGCCCAAAAGGGCAGCGATACGACGACGCCGTCGCCATATCGCACTAAGATAATTAAGGCTTGCGGCTTTCTCGAGCAAGCAGAAAAGGGCAGCATTGCTGCCCTTTTGCGTCTGAACAGGCATGCGTTCCATGCATGGTTTTGCAGTCCGACCTGCCCCGATGGAGCGTCCTCTCCGGCGGGCTCATGGATCTGTCGGCGTGAGCTCCAGGACGTTGTAGATGGGAATGGCTCGGCTGAGACCCTTCAGGGCCACGTCGCCGAGAGGGCGCAGAACTGCCGTTCCGTCCAATTGCGAGGCAACTCGTTGCGTGACGAGAATCTGGTTGTCTCGCGCCTCTGAGCAGAGGCGTGCCGCCACATTGGTAACGGTGCCGATGGCCGCATAGTCGAAACGCCCTTCGAACCCGATTCGGCCAAGGGTTGCGTACCCTTGCGCAATGCCGATCCCAAACCCGATCGAGTACCCACGAAGCTGCCAGCTCTGTGCCAGCGCGGTGGTGCGATCCCGCATTGCGATGGCAAGCCGGACGGCTCGTGCCGCCGGATCCGGGCAAGGAATAGGATCGTTGAAGAAGACCATCATTCCATCCCCGGCGAATCGCTCGAGAGTGCCCTCGGCCTGGTACACGAGCGGGCCAAGAGTTGCGTGATAGGCATTCAGAAGGTCCATGACCTCCTCAGGCTCCGCGAGCTCCGAGAAGCTGGTGAACCCGCGCAAATCGCAGAAGAGAACGACAATCTCGCGACGATGATGTTCCAGAATTCCAGCCTGGACTCCTTCGGAGACGATCATGTCGGCGACTTGTGGCGGCAGAAACCGCCTCAACTCCCGCATTCTCTCCAGTTCCCGCACCTGTCGCTGGATCCGCTCCTCCAGGGTTCTGTTCAGCGCGGCCAGTTCAGCGGCTTGGCGTTGAACAGTGTCGTAGAGTGTCTTGATCCGCAGGAGAGAGCGCACTCTCGCCACGAGCGTCGTGGGTTCGAAGGGCTTGGTGAGATAGTCGTCGCCACCGGCGTCCAAACCCGCCACGACATCCTCGACGCTGGACTTGGCCGTCAAAAGGACGATCGGGATCGCCCGCAGGGCTTCGTTTCCCTTGAGGCGGCGGGTCACCTCGATGCCGTCGATCCCAGGCATCATCACGTCGAGCAGGATCAGGTCGGGAAGAATCCGGGATGTTTTTTCAAGAGCCTCGTGACCATTGCGGGCCGTCTCGACCACGTATCCTTGAGCCTCAAGCCGTACTGTAACGATCTCGAGGTTCTCTTCGACGTCATCGACGACCAGGATGAGAGGGCGCTCACGCATGCAGGCTTCCCGGTTCAGTCCAGGAGTTCGCGAACCGTCGCGAGCAACTGGCGAGGGCTGAAGGGCTTCGCAACGTACCCGTCGCAGCCAGCCGCTCGCGCTTTCTCCCGGTCACCCGACAGGGCATAGGATGTGACGGCTATGATAGGAATGGGGTGAAGCGCGGTATCGGCTTTGATCTGGCGGATCGCCTCGTACCCATTGAGAATGGGGAGCTGAATATCCATCAGTATGAGGTCGGGCCGGAATTCCGCCGCTGCTGCGACAGCCGAACGCCCGTCATGCGCCTCCACCAGGTCAAAACCCGCGTTGGTGAGAAGGTCGCGCAGGATTTGCCGGTTGTCTTCGGTGTCCTCTACGATCAGGATCCTCTTTCGCTTCATGCGGCCTCCGTCACATCGCTCTGGCCGAGAGGAAGATCGATCACGAAGGTCGACCCACATCCGAGAGCGGAACGAAGGTCGATTGTTCCACCATGTTTCTCTACGATGCGTTTGGAGATGGCGAGCCCGAGGCCGGTTCCACCCTGCCCGTGAGTGGCTGGATTGGAGCCTTGCTGGAAAGCCTCGAATATTCGCCTTTGGTCCTCCGGCGAGATCCCGATTCCCGTGTCCTCGATAACGATCCTCAGCCGTCCATCCTCGACCCTGACGACGATGTCGATCGATCCTGCCTCGGTGAACTTGACGGCATTTCCGGCAAGATTGACCAGCACCTGCGTAAGGCGCCGTTCGTCACCGCACCCGGCGGGCAGTCCTTCGGGAACCGATGTGCGAAGGGTCAGACCCTTGGCCCGGGCGAGTGGTTCTATCGTCGAGACGGCAGCCTGCACCAGATTCTGGATTGAGTAGGATTCGGCCGCAATCGACAATTCTCCCGCCTCGATCTTCGAGAGATCGAGAACGTCGTTGATCAGGGAAAGCAGGTGACGACCATTCGCCTGTACGCGGCCAAGAACATTCTGCGCTCTGTCGGGCATGGAGCCGTAGAGGCCGTCGATCAGTAGTTCCGTGTATCCCAGAACCGCATTGAGGGGAGTTCTCAGTTCGTGACTCACGTTGGCCAGGAAGCGGGATTTTGCCTGACTGGCCTCTTCGGCGTGCTGCTTGGCTTGACGCAGCGCCTCGTCGCGGGCATGGCGCTCCGCAATATCCCGTACCACGCATATCAGGCCGCCGCCCTGGATCCGCGTCAGTGAGATGTCTTGGGGGAAAGTGCTCCCGTCCCGCCTCAGCCCTACAGCCTCACCGCTCCAGCGACCGTGCTGGAACACCGTCGGCATGGCGTCCCGCTCGATCCGGGCGCGCTCCTCGTCAGTGTAGAGTTTTCGCCAGCTTTTGCCTACCAGTTCGGAGGGATGCTCGTAGCCGAAGATCCGGAGATGGGCTGCATTCAGATATTCATAGGTCTCGTCGGGGGCGAGAATGGCCATACCATCCATCGCCGCCTCCATGGCGGCGAGATGACGGCGGAGAACCTCTTCGATTCGCTTCAGCTCGGTAATATCGAAGTAGGTGAGCATACGCCCTCCGTCGGGGAGCGCGGTGCATTGATACTGGATGATCCTACCGCTTCTGAGGCGCATCTCGCTTGGCGTGACATGGCCTCTTCTGATCTCGGCGATACGGCGCTCCTTGTAGGCCTCCCACTCATCATCCTGAATGTCGTAGATTTGGGAAACGCGGCTCTGCTCCATGTCCTCTTCGAGATTTCGCAGACAGTCATAGAACTCTGCCGGCATCTGCCACAATTCGCGATACGCTCTGTTGGCCAGGCGGATCCGAAGGTCGGGATCAAGGAAGAGGACGCCGTACTGAATGGTTTCCAGGACGGCATTGAGGTCGCGTAGTGCGGCTTCGGTTTCCTTCTTTGCGAGTTTCAGTTGCTCCTCGCGCTTCTTGAGTTCCGATATGTCGTTGAAGGAGGCTAGGAGCGCCGGCTGTGCCTCGTAGTCGGCGATGGCGGCGTTGATGAGGGCCCAATGCTTCGTTCCGTCAGGGCGCCGCATGACGATTTCCATGTCGCTGATGCGACCGTCGCGCGCCAGGATTTCGAATATGCGGGTTCGATCCGCCGGGTTGGCATAGTAGTCGAGTCCGGACGTTCCCTTCATTTCCTCGGGCGAGAGGCCGGTGACTTCCGCCGTGCGGGCATTCGCGTACAGGATCCGTCCGTCTGATAACCGGGTCACTGCAAGTGGGAATGGGGCGAGTTCCAGGAGGCGCCGCTGGCGCTGCTCGGCTGCCGCAATGGCATCGAGAGCTCGTTTCTGCTCCGTGATATCGACATAGGTGAGCATCCGCCCGCCATCGGGGAGGGAGACGCAGTTATAGCGGAGCACCCGCCCGCCGGGAATCCGGATTTCGACAGGTGCCTCGTCGCAGCCGCGAATGCGCTCGACGATATGAGCCATGCTCGTTTCGGCGGTAGATGGATCCACCTCCATGATACGGCAATGGTGGGCGACGAGATCGTGGATCGGTGTTCCATTGGCGATCAACCGATCGGGCGTATTCCACATCTGCTTGTAGGCGCGGTTTCCAAGCCGGATCCTCAAGTCGGGGCTCAGGAAGAGGATTCCGTAATCGATGGTGTCGAGGAGGGCGTTGAGCTCCCGGTGATGAGCCAATTCGCGCTCGGCCCGTTCGCGCTTGGTCAGTTCATGCGCCAGCTTTTCGTTGAGCTTGGAGAGGCTCGCACTTCGCTCGTTCAGCGCGGATTCGCGGGCGTCGATCTGCCGTGCCATCGCCGTAAAGGCTTCTGCCAGTTCTCCGATCTCATCGTTGCGGCGGAAATCGAGCGACGTGTTGAAGCGCCCCTCGGCGACCGATCCGGTGGCTCGCACGAGTTGGCGTAAGGGGATGGCGATCTGCGTCCTCAGGGTCGAGCTCAGAATGAAGAGCTCGAACAGGAGGGCCAAAGCCCCCATGATGAGGATAAGGCGTGCGGTATCCCAGGCGCTCTCAGCGGCAAGGGAAAGAGGGAAGACCGTTGCCAGCGTCCATCCCGGGCCGCCAAGCTTCGTGACCGCAACGACCTCATTGTGCTTTCGGTTGCGCACGACCGTCTGACCGGGATCGCGCTCGCGCACGAGTTCGTGGATCTGCTTGAGATGAGCGTCGTTCGTCTCAGCGACGGGAAGGGAGCCGCTCTTTGCCTGAATGGCATCCATATATCGGGGATGAGCGATGATCCGTCCCTCATCGGAGAACAGAACGTTGTATGTCCCGCCCGTATCAGCGCTGGCTGCCCGTCCGATCAGGTCGTGCATGAGGATGTCCTGGCCGATCTGGATGAGGGACCGGTCCTCGACAATGGTGGGGCGGGTGACCGAGACCAGCCAATCGTTGATACCGTAGTCGAAGTAGAGCTCGGACCAGCGCTCCCGGCCGGACACGAGTGCGGATCCGGCATTGGCGCCAGCGACGACGACAGCGTCCTTCCTGTCCGAGAGCAGGCTCAGCTTGCCTGAGATTTCCCAATCTCCTGCTCGCAGGGCCCAGGGCTGCCCCGGCCAATACATGATGACGGCGCCTTCCGGGGCGATGGCATAGAGGTTGGCAAATTGACTCTGCCAAGCCGGGCCGAACTGGGTGATCAGGTCGAAGGCGGCGATAAGGCGGCGCTTCAGGTCCCGATCTGCGACCACATGCTTGCCGATGAAGCCTGTTACTCCGTATGTGCGAAAAACGTCCTCGCTGAGCCGTGTGGTTCCATCGGGGTGCTGCTGGAAGAGGGCTGAGAAACGCTGTTCGGCTCCCTGAGGGTCCAGTTGGCTGATTTCGCGTTTGTACGCGTCCGCAAAGGTGCGGATGTTGCTGCTCGCAAGATCGAAGATCGCACTCTCACGCACTCGCCTTTGCTCGACGTAGCGCTCAAGGTTTTCCGTTGCCTGCTGCTCAAAGCCGGAGCGGACATGCCAGTAGCTCAGGATCGTAGCGATCGCGACAACGATGCTGATGCGTATGGTGATCTTGCGGAGCGTCTCGCGCGTGACCGAATGTTTCGGTTCCGTCGGTGACGACAGATGCTCATCGGTCGTGGTCATGGAACGGCTCGCGCAAGGGGAGGGGACGCCTTGATCCCCAACTGCTTGGCGATCCGCGCATTGAAGAAGAGTTCCCCCTCTCGATTGTAGGACAGCGGTATGTCGCTGGGCTTGGTTCCCTCCAGAATGTGGAGGCTTGCCTGAGCGACCCAGCGGCCCTGCTCTTCCGGGCTTTTGACGACGCCGAGGAGACTGACCTCCGTCAGCCATTCGAAATCGGTGCCGCTTGGGATTTCGCTGTGCTCTTCGGCCAAGCGACGGGCATCGGCCGGATCCCAGTCGGCGATGGCTCCGACGCCGAGGATCATGAGCATGTCGACTTCCTGCTGGGCGCGCAGGAAGGCCGCCTTCCACTCCGCATACGAGTTGACGAAATAGGTCTTCTCGTACCTGATCCCGAAGAGGCGCTCGTGATAGGCAAGTTCCTTGCGCTTGACGTCCGTGTCCTCCGAGAGGAAGCCGAGCCTTGGCCCGCGAGCATTCTGGCTCATGAGCCGGAGAATCTGCGGGATTGGCGAAACCTCGACCATTCCTGTGGTGTTGCGGTAGGGCAAGCCGTAGATCGAGGCGTCCCAATTGAGACCGCAGAACACGACCGGAACCGAGAAATTGCGCAGGTAGGGCTGAACCAGGTGCTGAGCGGCAGGATCGTCGCTGACGGTAATGACGTCGGGTTTGAACTCCTCGATCACCTGCCTGGCATTGTGAACGGAAGCGCTGATTTCTTCGTCTGCAGGACGTCGTTTGGTATCCAGATGGAAGACCCGCAGCTCGATGTCCCTGTCCTTCAGACCGTCGCGGAGCGCTGCCACGATGCGGTCGTTCCATTCATTTCCAGCATGATAGGAGTCGACATGAAGCACCTTTCGCTGGGCCTGCACCGGCTGACTGTGGATCAGAAGCGCCGCAATGCCGAGCAAGATCAGGTAAAGGATATATGGAATGCGTGGCATACACACCTCCCCATGCGAGGCATGGCCCAATGCCGGCGGCTTGCAACCGAACCGCGGCGGCGGGAAGGGCCCTCCAAGGATGAAGTGCGGTCGAAACGCTGAGGCATGGTGCGAACAGTCCGTGCGAACGTTCGGCTGCCTTAGCGGGAGGGTTGTTTCTCGGGCAGATCGCCTTGGACTTATGCCTCACTGCTGAGCTTTGCTTCACGCACCATAGTATGCGCTCATCCACCCGCGCTCAACTCTTTAGCATGTCGCAAGCCCCTTAAGTGGTACGAACAGGATGATCTTCCTGAATATTGAATTCGGTTTCCGAAACCTTCTCCATGGCAGCGGATCGCTGGTCCGGCTACCGCTCGGCCTTGATCATCGCAAAGGTAACGACGAGCCTCTCGACGACAG
This sequence comes from Microvirga lenta, assembly GCF_020532555.1. GTDB lineage: Bacteria > Pseudomonadota > Alphaproteobacteria > Rhizobiales > Beijerinckiaceae > Microvirga > Microvirga lenta. The sequence continues at coordinate 79,942 of NZ_JAJBBR010000007.1, forward strand.
GTTTCCTCAGACCAGCTCAGCGGATGGTGCCGCATCAAGTGGGGCGCACGCTTCACAGATGGCTTGAATGTGCGTGTGGTCGGTTCCGCAGCAGCCGCCGATGACGCACAGATGCTTCATCCTCTGCCGGAGGGCTCTATAGTGGCCTCCCAGAGCGGCAGGATCTCCAGGATCCAGCTCCGTGGCGACGTCGAGTTCCGCGTGGCTTAATTCTGAGGCATTGGCCCGCAGACCGCGGATCCGCTCGATCCATGCTCCCGACGCATCGATAACGCTTTCGAAGTGGCTCGGGTGAGCGCAGTTGATCATGTAGTAGGCGGGGCCGCTGCCTGTCGCGGCATCAACCTGTTCGATGGCGCTTTCGAGCGTGTCGCCGGAGGGAAGCCGTCCATCGGTTTCCACGGTGAACGAGATTGCAACCGGCAAGCCATTGGCCTGTGCGCTTCGCACGATGCCGATGGCCTCCTCGGGATATGTAAGTGTCATGGCGGTTACCATATCTGCCTCCGTATCCCGGAAGACATCAATTTGTGCAGAGTGATACCGTTGGGCCTCTTCAGGACGCATTCTGGCGCCGACCCTATAGCCGTCGCCGCGCGGCCCCAGGATGCCGTTGATGACGATTGGGGTGCTGGGCGTCGTGTACCTGTCCCGCACATGGCAGGCGAATGCCACCGAACGCCGCTGAATATCTGCAAGATCGTCGGCCGAGTAGCCGATTTCGGCGCCCCAGTCCGCATTCGCCCGCCACGTGACCGTATCTAGAATGAAGCCGATGCCCTGCCGTCGAGCAATCGCCAAATATGGCCTGAAATAGTCATGAAGGATCTCCTTTCCGCGCTCGCTCATGATGAGGGGAAAGGCGGCAAAGCAGGGTAGGTCCAGACCTTGATGAAACACCAATGTGGTCTCGAGCCCGCCATCCGTGAGGAAATCGCCACGGGACAATTGCGGCAGCTTGGGTCGATGGAAAGCCATGACTGCTCCTCCTTTGCAGGGTATGGCGCAAGATTGGAGTGCCGGCTTCCTGGGGTCTGTGAGGGGAATCACACTGTCCCGTCCGGCTTCGTCCCGTCCTCCGAAGGTGTCGACAGGCGCGACGGCTGCAGGACACGGATGCGGTTGCGGCTCAGTTCCACCAGTCCTTGGCGCCGCCAGGTCTGGAGTTGCCGGTTCACGCTCTCGCGGGTCGCTCCTATGAAGATGGCAAGCTCCTCCTGGCTGACGTGCAAGTCACAGCCATAGTCTTCGCTGAGAGCCACCAGCCGGTGAGCCAAGCGGATCGGCAGTGGCAACAGAGCTCTCTCTTCCATCTGCCCGCTCATCCAACGGATGCGTTCGCACAGAAACTCGATGATACGAACCGCCACGTCAGGCTTGGTGGCAAGAAGATCGAGAAAGTCCCGGCGGCGAACCACATAGAGTTCGGTCGGCTCCGTTGCTACGGCGTCTGCCGTCCGCGGCCTTCCATCGAGAAGAGCGACCTCGCCGAAAACATCCCCGGGGCCGAGCAGGTTGAGAGTGAGGCGCCGCCCGGAGGCAAGCCCGGTGCCGATACGGATCTGTCCGCGGCGCACGGCATAAAGAGCATCGCCCGCATCTCCCTTGAAAAAGAGCACTTCTTCCCGATCGAGGTGCCGCGTCAGGCAAAGCAGGGCTATTGCTTGGATCGCCTCGGAACCAAGGCTGGCAAAGAACGGATTCGCGCCCAGCAGAGCAGTGAGGTTGCGCGGCTCAGCCATGGAATATGCCCTCCGCTTTGGGTGCCCGAGCTCGCGTGATCCTCGTCACAGACCGCGGGCGGCAAGTGCAGCAGTCTCGCCGGTGACACGGGCCGACCACACTGACGGCCTTCGTCACACCAGGGCCGAGCCTGCGGCCGGCCCATTCTAGCAGCCAACATGATTGGAGGCACGCTATGACGTACTTCACCGGTCTACTGATCGGCCCGGAGCGATCCGCTTCCCGATGGAATGTGAGAATCTCCTCGGATTATCTCAACCTTCTAAGGAGCCCAATCGCGCTCGTTCGCGGCATCATTGCCCGGGATCGAACCCGTCGCCAGCTGCTGGAGCTCGATACCCGCCTCCTTCGGGACATCGGCCTTGAGCCGTATGAGGTCTTCCACGGCTGGGCTGAATCCAAACATTCCAAGCGGTGAAACCGGGAGGAGCGGACCTTCGAATTGCACTCTCCCGAGCTGGGTCTTCAGGATCTGCATTCACGACAGAGGACAGTCATGAATCTTTATTCTCGCTATATCGGGCCGAAATTCGTCAGCTGTCTCTGCTCGATGAAGGACATCGAGGCTGAGCGGGAGCGGGTTGTTCCGCTGGCACAAGGGGTCGTTCTTGAAATCGGGATCGGTCCTGGGCTGAACCTTCCTTTCTACAATCCGGGGCAGGTCACGAAGGTGATCGGCGTCGATCCGAGCAGAGCCTTTCTCAATCTGGGCGAAGTGCGCCACCGGGCGAGCCGTGTACCGCTCGAAATCATCCGTGCCCAGGCGGAGGCGCTCCCACTTGGGGATGCCTCCATCGATACGGCCGTGGTCACCTACACGCTCTGTTCGGTGCAGGATCCGGTCCAGGCCCTTCGAGAGGTCAGGCGTGTGCTGAAGCCGGAGGGCCGGGTCCTATTCCTCGAACATGGTCTGTCACCAGAGCCCGGCGTGGCGCGCTGGCAATATCGGTTGAATCCTATCTGGCGCTCGCTCGCCGTGGGATGCAATCTGACGCGCCCGGTAGCGGAACTGCTGAGGCAGGCCGGCTTCCGGTTCGAGAACGTCGAGGAATATTACGTGGATGGTGCTCCCCGGCCAATCGGATTTCACTGCCGAGGTGTCGCCAAGGTCACCTGACAGGAGTGATCAGGCCATCCGGTCCAGACCTATGCAGTTGGCTTGCCTCCGCCGGCGGGGCAGTGCCGAGAAGGTAATTGAAATAATGTATCTTTTGGTTGCGTCGTCCCCCCTTGAAGCGACCTGGAGCCATTGGACGCAGGCAGGATTTTGCACCTAGTGCTTGCAAGGACTCAATGGAACGGTCATGGTTAATGAAAGCCTGCGTGATCCGCATCGAGGGTGCGCTGGGGCCAAGGGGGATGAGATGGGCGAGAGGCGCAAGTGCCGTGTCCTGATCGTGGAAGACGAGGCCATGATCTCGATGCTGATCGAGGACATGGTTCTGGATCTCGGATGCGACATCGTCGGTCCGGCCGCCCGGCTCGATCAGGCTCTCACGCTTGCGCTGCAGGCGGAAATCGACGTCGGATTGCTCGACATCAACGTTGATGGCTCCGTCGTCTTTCCGGTTGCGGACGTGCTGCGCTTTCGCGGGATCCCGTTCATTTTCTCGACGGGATACGACGCCCGCACTCTTCCGGAGCGTTTCAAGGGCACCCCGACTCTGACGAAGCCATTCCTTCACCAGAGCCTTGCCGAGATGCTGACGACCGCCCTGGGAGATGCAGTATCTCCCGAGCCGGCCTCGCTGGCCGGATAAGCTCCCGTTCGGGCGTGGAAAGTTCAGGCGTCTGGGCAGATGATCCCGATGGGGCGATCTGCCCCGCCGGTGCAAGCAGTTGCATTGCGTCAGCGGCGCTCGCCATGTGCCCGGAACCATCTGAATCCATATGGCTCCAGCTTGATCGGTGATGCAGCTTTCTTCATAGACCGATCGTCTTCGCTGCTGAGCAGGGGTCTCATCTGATCGATGCCATCAAGCTGCAGGCGGGCTTCGGCGGGGCGGTCGGCGAGATTGTGGAGGGTGATGACCGTGGCGCCTTCCCAATCGTAGCGAATCGCAAGCAGGCTTGTGTCTTCCGTCTGCAGTATCTCTCCCCGAGCCCAGCCGACTTCCGGGCAGGCACGGCGAGTGCGAACAAGCCGCTGCAGATGAGACATCAGCGACCCGTCCAAATCTCTCTGGGAGGCGACGTTGACCCGCTGATAGGCGAAGGGGCCATCGGATATCACGGGACGAACGAGTTTGTCGGCGGAAGCCATCGAGAACCCGGCATTCGGCTCATCGGCCCATTGCATGGGCGTTCTGACGGCATTGCGCTCTTTGAGAGAAAGATCCTCTCCCATGCCGATCTCGTCGCCGTACCAAAGGACCGGTGTTGCCGGCAACGCGAACATAAGGCTGAATGCCAACTTGAGCCATTGCTCATCGCCGTCGAGCATCGGTGCGAGCCGCCGACGAAGACCACGCCCGTAGAGTTGCATGTCGGGGGCGGGTCCAAATCTGGAGAAGACCTCCTGCCTTTCTTCATCCTTGAGGCGGCCGAGATCGAGTTCATCGTGATTGCGTAGAAAACTTCCCCACTGGGCCTTTAGCGGGATCTCCGGCGTATCTCGCATGATGTCGCGGATCGGCTTCGCATCGCCTCGGGCGAGACTCAGGAACACATGCTGGTTGAGCATGAAGTTCAGGATCATGTGCATACGCTCGCCGCTTCTGCCGAAATACTCGTCGACCTGATCCATCGTGATGTTCGCTTCGGCCAGCATAACGGCCTCGGCACGACGCCAGGACAGAACATCGCGCAGCTCGCGCAGATATTCGTGCGGGTCATGCTTTGGTCTCTCTCGCTCCGGGAGCCCCTTGTACTCGATCAGGAAGGGAACGGCGTCGAGGCGAAAACCGGAGACTCCTAGCTGCAGCCAGAATCCCATGACCTTCTCGATCTCCGCCCGGACTTCCTCATTGGCGATGTTGAGATCGGCTTGGTGCTTGTAGAAGCGGTGCATGTACCAGGCTTCGGCGACCTCGTCGTAGGTCCAGATCGAATCCTGGACGCCCGGGAAGACGACGCCCTCGTGGATGTTGTCGGGCTTTTCCTTGGACCAGACATACCAGTCCCGGTAGCGCGACTGAGGATCTCGACGAGCCTCCTGGAACCAGGGATGATCGATGGAGGTGTGGTTGGCGACGAGGTCGACGATGACCCGTAACCCCCGGTCTTGAGCGGCATGAGTGAAGGCGACGAAATCTCCAAGAGTGCCGAGGCGTGGATCGACGCCGTAAAAGTCCGTCACGTCGTATCCGTTGTCTCGGTTCGGAGACGGATAGAAGGGGAGCAGCCATATGCAGGTCGCGCCGAGTTCCTCGATGTGATCGAGGCGGTCGGCGAGCCCTTGGAAGTCGCCCACGCCATCGCCGTTCGAATCCATGAAGGTTTCGACATCGATGCAATAAATCACGGCGTTCTTGTACCAAAGGTCGAGCATCGAGCGTCCTGCCTTTGTCCTGCTATAGGGTTATGAAGACTCACATCCAAATGTGCATTTCATGGCCCTCAGGAAACGCTTGGCCATGGCAGAGCGACGTAGAAATATGTCCTGTCGCCTTCATCTCCTCCTTCTAGCAATATTTTCAGCGCCTCGAAGAGAAAGCGCTGGAGAGCCTTCGGTTCCTCAAGGTAGGATTCTTCAGAAGGCGACAGACCCTGTCCCCTCCGGCGTCATGGCCGGAGGGCGGAACCATCACCAAGGGCAAGCCATTGGCATTTGATCCACTTTCAGAGGTGTACGGACCACAAGAGCGAGCGGAGAGCATGTCCATGCCTGAAACCACCTGGTGGAAGCGCGGAATCGTCTACCAGATCTATCCCCGTTCATTTCATGATACGAACGGCGACGGCATCGGCGATCTTCAAGGGATCTCCCAAAGGCTCGATTACCTGCAATGGCTGGGAGTCGATGCTATCTGGATCTCTCCGATCTTTCCGTCCCCGATGGCTGATTTCGGCTATGACGTTTCAGACTATTGCGGCATCGATCCGATCTTCGGCACTCTCGACGATTTCGACAGGGTCCTTGAACAGGCACATTCCCGAAACCTGAAGGTCATTCTGGATTTTGTCCCGAACCATACATCCGACCAACACCCATGGTTTCTTGAGAGCCGCTCGTCGCGAACGAATCCGAAGCGGGATTGGTATATCTGGCGCGATCCGGCTCCGGGCGGCGGAGTGCCGAACAACTGGATCAGCAATTTCGGCGGACCTGCCTGGGAGTGGGACGAGGCGACGGGGCAGTATTACTATCATGCCTTCCTGAAGGAGCAGCCGGACCTCAACTGGCGTAATCCGGAAGTCAGGGAAGCAATGTTCGATAGCCTGCGCTTCTGGCTCCGGCGCGGTGTGGACGGCTTCCGGGTCGATGTCATCTGGCACCTCATCAAGGATGCCGAGTTCCGGAACAACCCTCCCAATCCCGGCTACCAGTCGCATCAGGCGGAGATCAACAGGTACCTCCAAGTCCACTCGGCCGACCAGCCGGAGGTCCATGACGTGATCGCTGCGATGCGCCAGGTTTTGGAGGAGTACGAAGACAGGGTGCTGATCGGCGAGATCTATCTGCCCCTGGAGCGCCTTGTTGCCTATTACGGTAAGGACCTATCAGGAGCGCATCTCCCCTTCAACTTCCAGCTGATCCAGACCGCGTGGAACGCGCACGTAATCGAAAAGCTTGTCAACGAGTATGAAGGGGTCCTGCCCGACGGCGGATGGCCGAATTGGGTTCTCGGCAATCACGATCAGCCGCGCATTGGTGCCAGAATCGGCAAGGCGCAGGCCCGGGTCGCGGCGATGCTGCTGCTGACCCTGCGGGGAACGCCTACCATGTACTACGGCGACGAAATCGGTATGACGAAGGTCGAGATCCCGCCCGAATCCGTGCAGGACCCATGGGAGAAGAACGAACCAGGTCTCGGCCTCGGTCGTGATCCCGCACGCACGCCAATGCAATGGGATTCCTCTCCGAATGCCGGTTTCACCCCCGGCGAGCCGTGGCTGCCGCTCGCGCCGGATTTCCAGACCTGCAACGTGGAAGTGCTGTCCCAGGATTCAGGCTCTATTCTATGTCTCTACCGGCGCCTCATCGATCTGCGCCGTCGCCACCTGGCCCTCAGCATCGGACAGTATTTGCCGGTGCAATCCGGTGGGCAGGTCTTCGCGTATGAGCGCCGACATGGAGCGGAGCGGTTGCTCATCGCGCTTAATTTCGGCCATGTATCTCAGGCTATCGACCTGCCTGACAGGGTTGGAAAGGCGCGTGTGCTGCTGTCGACGGTTCGGAGCGGAGAATGGCATGTGGAGGCCGGCTGCCTGGATCTGGCTCCGGACGAGGGGCTAATCGTTGCTCTTGAGGAAGGATAGGGCAGGGGCGGCCGCTTGGGCGCCTACGAGCCTTTCCAACTGCCCGATCCTCTCGTCGATATAGCGCTCCATCAAGCCGGGAGCTGATGTTCCGAACATCCTGATGCGGCCGGTATGCGCCAGAAGGAGCATTCCGGCCGCATGAGCGAAGGTGTCGACCATCATGAGGTCCGCCTCTTCTTGAGAAGCTCCCATTGCGCGGGCTGCTTCCGCGATCGGCAGAAGTGCGGCTGCGAGGCCGGCATTGAGCTGCTCGTCACGCTCGCGGCCCAGTCCCTTCGGCTTCATGCCTCCCCGGAACAGGTAGAATCCGAGGTCGAGATCTCGTGGATTGTCCGCATAGTACTTGAAAAAGGCCATGGCTGCGGCCCTCAGGCGTGGGGCAGGGCCATTGGTGTTGGCGACCGCCGTGGCCACGGCCTCCCTCAGATTGTTGAGCGAGGCCTGAAGCACTTCTGCATAGATCGCCTCCTTGGACTCGAAATGGAAATACAGCGCCGCGGGCGTGTAGCCCGCTTCCGCTGCGATGGCACGGAGCGAGGCGCCATCCAGACCTTCGGTCTCGAAAATCGTCCGCGCGGCCTCCAGGATAAGGCTGCGCTTCAGGTCTCGAACAGCCTGGGCTCGCCCTCGTTTGCGCGGTTCCGCTGTCATTCCGGCCTACTTTCGTCGATGCTTGACGGATTTTTCTAACACTGTTCAAATACCACAACAAGCTCAGAGGAGCCCGCCATGCTGATGAATGCCGCCGAGTACCGGGAGTCGCTACGTGCTTACAAGCCGCGCGTCTTCGTCAACGGGAGCGCTGTCGAGAGCGTTGCGGACGAGCCTCTTCTTGCGCCAGGAGTGAGCGCGGTCGGGATCACCTACGATCTGGCTCACAGGGTGGAGCATCTGCCGATCATGACAGCGCGGCAGGGCACGTCCGGCAAGATCGTCAACCGGATGCTACACATCAACGAGAGTTCGACGGATCTGCTTTACAAGCTTGAGGCGGTCCGACTGGTCTGCAAGATCTCGGGATGTGCCCAGCGCTATCTCAGCCACGATGCTCTCAACGGCATTTACCAGGCGACCAAGCGGACCGATGAGGTTCATGGCACCGATTATGCCCAGCGTTTTCTCAACTATCTTCATGAAGTGCAGGATCGAGACCTGACACTCGGTGTCGCCATGACGGACGCCAAGGGCGATCGTTCGAGGCGGCCGGGTCAGCAGGTCAATCCCGATGTGTACGTTCATATCAAGGAGCGTCGCCCGGACGGCATCGTGATCCGCGGCACCAAGGCTATCGTGACCGGTGCTCCTTACATGCATGAGTTCCTTGTCATGCCATGCCGGACGCATACGAGCGAGGATGCCGACTTCGCGGTGTGCTGTGCGGTGCCTGTCGATGCGCCCGGAGTGACTATCGTAGCGCGCCCTGCCGGTCGCCCGGGTGAGGCGGCCGCGAAGTTCTCCGCAAAATACGGACAATCGACCGGCGTGGTGATCTTCGATGACGTGTTCGTGCCCCATGACCGGGTGTTTCTTGCGGGTGAACATGAGGAGGGCGGCTTTCTCACCACGTCCTATGCCACCCATCACCGTCATTCCTGCATCGGAGCCCGTGCTGGCTTCGGGGACCTTCTGATCGGCGCCGGTGCGCTCATGATCGAGGCGAACGGCCTCGACCCCGACAGGCACGGGCATATCAGGGAAGCCATGGTCGATCTCATCACGATCACGGAGGGATTTTATGCCTGCGGTGTGGCCTCCTCCGTCTACTGCGTGAAGGATCCGGGTGGTTCCGTGATGCCGGATGCGGTGTTCTCCAACATCGGAAAGCTCCTGCTCGCCACGAAGATCTACGACATGCACAAGCTGGCTCATTATGTGTCAGGCGGGCTGATCGTGGCCTTGCCGGGCCCGGACGAGGACCACAATCCCATGACCCAGGCCTCCTTGTCGGCTGTTCTGGGCGGGCGGCCCGACATCCCGATGGAGCAGCGGATGGAGGTTTCCCGTCTGATCGAGGACCTGACCGTTTCCCACCAGGCGGGCTGGTATTCCGTGATTTCCTTGCACGGGGGCGGCTCGCCCGAGGCGATGAAGCGCGAGATCTGGCGCAACTATCCCGTCATGGAGAAGATGGAGCTGGTCGAAGGCCTGCTGGACCGCGGCGTTCTCGATGAAGGCAGGCGCATATCGAAACAGCCGGGACGCTGCTGCGCAACCGGCTGCGAGGTGCCAAGCGTGCCGACAGAAGGCTCAAGGATTGATGAACAGGTTCCTACGGCCGCCGAGTAAATAGTGGCACCTCGAGAGAGGGGCGGCAAGGGCACACGGATAGGGCCGTATGATAACGGCCTTTGAACCTTTGTCGGTGATGATGGCCGAGGTAGCGTGGGCCCTCCCGTCCCGAACAGGGGCACAAGGCCCGCAGGAGGCCGGCCCTCGGCCATCTGGCCTGATCGTGCAAGGAGCCGAACATGAACGATGACGCGGAATCCGTCGCGACGCGGCTATGGCGCGACCGCGCTCAGATCCGTGAGCAGGAGCGCGACGACGCGATGGCCCGCCTCCGGATCGCCGAGGAAAAAGTGGCGATTCTCCTGGCCGAGAATGACCGGCTCGCCTCGGAAAATGCCCGGTTGCGCGCGCTCTCCGGTCCTGACAGCGGCCAGGGCGAGACCGAACTGCAGATGGAGGCTCTGAGGGGCGCTCTCCTGCCTCTGCTGTCCCAACACGGCGGGATCATGAATTCGTAACGCTTTTCCTTCATATAGCGGTGCACTGGTCGAGGATACTCCTTTTGCGCCAAGCCCCATTAACCTTCCGCTAACCATGTTGGTCGTGAACTGATGTGCAGCGATACGTAGCAGTCGCGATAGCTGCAACCGGCTTCCGTCCACCAATCCCGCTCGCGGTTCTGCGCAGGCCGGCTGGTGATGCAGTCGCAAGGACAGCTCTAGACCCTTAGCGGGAGGATGTGGATGGCAAAGGTTCTCGTTGTGACGTCAGGCAAGGGAGGAGTCGGCAAGACGACTTCGACGGCGGCTCTGGGTGCGGCGTTGGCGCAGAACAACCAGAAAGTCGCTGTCGTCGATTTCGATGTCGGACTGCGCAACCTGGACCTGATCATGGGCGCCGAACAGCGGGTCGTTTTCGACCTGATCAACGTAATCAAGGGCGATGCGAAGCTGTCCCAGGCGCTGATCCGCGATAAGCGGATCGATACTCTCTCGCTTCTTCCCGCATCCCAGACCCGGGACAAGGACAACCTGACCGAGGAGGGGGTCGCCCGCGTCATCAGCGAGCTGCGCGAGCAATTCGACTGGATCATCTGCGACAGCCCTGCCGGAATCGAGCGAGGAGCCACTCTGGCGATGCGGCATGCCGATGTTGCCGTTGTCGTAACCAATCCGGAAGTCTCCTCTATCCGGGATTCCGACCGGATCATCGGTCTTCTCGACGCAAAGACGGAGAAAGCGGAGCAGGGCGACAGGGTGGAGAAGCACCTTCTGCTCACCCGCTACGACACGGCTCGCGCCCAGCGTGGCGAAATCCTGAAGGTCGACGACGTCCTCGATATCTTATCCATACCGCTGCTCGGCATCATCCCGGAGAGCCCCGATGTGCTGCGGGCATCCAATATCGGGGCACCGGTCACGTTGGGAAGTCCGAACAGCGTCGCGGCCCGCGCCTATCTCGATGCCGCAAGGCGTCTGAGCGGTGAAGTCATCGCTCCGCAGGAGAAGCGGGGCCTGCTGAGCAAGTTGTTTACACGGAGAGCCGCATGAACATCTTCAAATTCCTCAACCGCCGGACATCGGCGCCTGTCGCCCGCGAGCGTCTCCAGGTCCTGCTGGCGCACGAGCGCACGATCGTGGGAGGGCAGGACGATCTCGTCGCAACGCTCCGGGAGGAGATCCTGGCGGTGATCGCCAAGCACATGGCCGTGGAGCACGACAACGTCCAGATCAAAATGGATCGTGGCGCTTCCGTCTCGACGCTCGAGGTCGATATCGAAATCCCGACGGCTAAAACCGGAATGCGCCCGGCAGCTTGACCGAGGGCTCCTCACGCGGGGCCCAATGGAGGGGACCGGCGTGCTCCGGCCGGTCTCCCTGTTGGATCTCACATGTCGAATGATTGAGCGGCAGCATCGAGGCCCGTGAGTCATGGGGGGATGAGACTGCTGCGCAAGCTTGACCTGTGGATCCGGGAATGGCTCCACGCCTGCTTGAAATTCCTCTTGATCGTTGTGCGGAACTCCTGATCCGACGCGGCGTTAACGTGCCTTTCCAAATGGATTGGCGATGGCTCTTCTCGATTATGCCGGCTATGCCGCGGCGGTTTGCACGACCGGCGCATACATCCCCCAGGTGCTTCGCGTCTGGCGCACCCGATCAACTCAGGATATCTCGCTCAAGATGTTCCTGGTGCTGGTGACTGGCCTGTCTCTCTGGCTCGTCTACGGCATCTGGAAGAGTGAAATCCCGCTCATCATCGCGAACAGCATCACGCTCATGCTTGCGAGCACCATTCTCTATTTCAAGCTCAAGCATGGCTAAAAAGCTCCGCTTGCCTGCTCTTTCTGGTCAAAGCATTTCTCAGGAGCGCCAATGATCAAGGCGGTGATATTCGACGTTGACGGTACGCTGATCGATACCGTCGATCTGCATGCGGCAGCATGGGTTGAGGCACTCAAGCATTTCGGCTTCGAAGTGGCATTCCAGGACATGCGGGCACAGATCGGAAAGGGTGGCGATCAAATCCTCCACGGGCTTCTCCCGCCTGATCTCGTGAGCGAAAAGGGAGAGGAGATTCGGGAGTTTCGCACCAACCTGTTCAAGAGCGACTACCTGCCCAGGGCGCGAGCTTTCCCTGGCGTGCGGGATCTGTTCGAGACCCTCAGGGACAGGGGAAAGCGGGTCGTGCTCGCCTCGTCCGGCAAGGAGGACGAGGTGGAGCACTACAAGGAGATCGCCAATATCGCCGATCTTGTCGAGGACTCCACCTCATCAGACGATGCGGAGCGCTCGAAGCCTTTTCCGGACATCTTTCGCGCAGCCTTGGCTAAGCTCGGACCCCTGACGGCGGAGGAGGTCGTCGTTGTCGGTGATACGCCTTACGATGCAGAAGCAGCCCGTAAGGCGGGCATCAGGTCGGTGGGGGTTCTGTGCGGAGGCTTCCCGGAGGATGCTCTCCGGGCCGCCGGCTGCATTGCGGTCTATGATGGCCCGGAAGACCTCCTGGTCCGCCTGGACCGATCCGTGCTTGCCGATCGTTGAACGCGTTGCCGGACGCGGATGGGGAGCTACAATAGGCATTCATGCCATTACCGATCGTATCACACCCGGCCTATCAGGCTGCGCTTCCCGACGGGCATCGGTTTCCGATGCGAAAATACGGGCGCTTGGCCGAGATTTTGCACGGGAAGGGGCTTGCCTCCCATGGCTTTATCGTACCCGATGAGGCTGGGGCGGATCTCATCGCGCTTGCTCATCACCCGGTTTATGTGGATCAGGTCTGTACCTGCTCAGTCCCGCGCGAGATCGAACGCCGGATAGGCTTGCCGGTGGATGAGGGCGTGGTACGCCGCGCGCGAGCCTCCGCTGGCGGTACGCTGTTGGCCTCGAAGCTCGCCCTTCAACATGGCTTGGCCGGGAGCACGGCGGGTGGCAGCCACCATGGACAGCGCGAAACCGGAGCGGGCTTTTGCGTGTTCAATGATGTCGCCATTGCGGCTAAAGCCCTGAAACATGAGGGGCGGATCCATCGAGCGCTCGTGGTCGATCTCGACGTTCATCAGGGTGACGGCACGGCCGATTGCCTGCGTGACGATGCAGACTTGTTCACCTTCTCGGTTCACGCCGAGAAAAACTACCCGGTCCGCAAGATTCCGAGCGATCTCGATATCGGCCTTCCTGACGGCGTACAGGATGATGCGTACCTCGATGTGCTACGGGCGCATCTGCCACGGCTGCTCGATGCTCTTGCGCCCGATCTCGTGTTCCTGAATGCGGGTGTCGATCCACACCGCGACGACAAGCTGGGGCGCCTCGCTCTCTCCGACGAAGGCCTGCGCCGGCGGGACAGCTTGGTCATCGAAGAGACGCGCACCCGCGGCATCCCGTTGGTGGCGGTCATCGGAGGTGGCTATTCGGCCGATATTGATGCCCTGGCCCACCGTCATGCGATCGTGTTCGAGGCGATGGCGACCTGGCACGAAGCCAGCGCCTGAGGTCAGGACTCCGGATTTCGGATCGGACCTCCGCTGTGAAAGCGCAAAGCCACCCCGGCTTTCCTATGCTCGAAGCGCTTCCGGCTGCCGGGTGTCGAGAACGACCGCCTCCGTGGCGAGGCGCTTTACGCGCTGTTCGACGTCTGACTTGACCTTCTGTATCGCGGCTTCCTTGACCGGCCCATAACCCCGGATCTCCATGGGAGCCCTGGCAATCGCCACGAGATCGGGAAGGCGATCTGCGCTCAACCTGTCGAGGAACATGTCGATCTGCTTCTCGTACCATGCGATCAGCGCCCGCTCCGTCCGTCGCTCGGCCGTGTATCCGAAGATATCGAACGGTGTGTTTCGCAGGACCTTCAGGCGCGCCAGGACTTTCATCGGCGTTTGAACCCATGGCCCGAAAGCGTGCTTTCGCGGTCGCCCGCGCGCGTCGCGCTTCGTGGGCAGGAGCGGCGGCGCCAGGTGGTACTTCACCTTGTAGTTTCCGTCGAACTCCCGCTGCAACTCGTCAAGAAAGCCGGTTTCCATATGAAGGCGCGCGACTTCATACTCGTCCTTGTAGGACATCAGCTTGAACAGGGAGCGTGCGACCGCGTCGGTCAATGCCTCCGATCCGAGGGCGGCCTCGGCCGCGCGAACTCTGGCGACGGTGTCCGCGTAGCGTGCAGCATAGGCCGCATCCTGATATGCAGTCAGGAAGTCGATCCTTCGTGCGATCACTTGGTCCAAGGTCTCCGGTTCTTCCGGCCTGTCGCCGGCCGCGTGCCGCACGAACTCCGGATCGGCGCTGAAGAGACGGCCCCAGGCGAACGCTTCCCGGTTTTTCTTGACCGAGACCCCATTGAGCTCGATAGCCCGCGAGAGCGCCTCGAGGGAAACGGGAACGAGGCCCTGCTGCCACGCGAAGCCCAGCATCATGACATTGGCGTAGACCGTGTCGCCGAGCAGCGTTTCGGCCAGGGCATTGGCATTGATTGCCGCAAGGTTGCCGGAACCCAGTACCCGCTCCATCGACCGCAGGCGTGTCTTGCTCGCGAGGTCGGCATCTCGGAAGCGCACGACATCGCCTGTCGGCATCTCGGCCGTATTGACGACGGCGCGCGTTCCAGGACGATAGGTTCCGGAAGCCTTGGGCGAAGAACTGACGACGAGATCGCAACCGATCAGAGCATCCGCCGCCCCCTGGTCGATACGAACCTGATGAAGCTCGTCGGGACGTGCGGCAATGCGGATGTAGCTGAGAACCGGCCCGAATTTCTGGGCGAAGCCGGTAAAGTCGAGAACCGAAACTCCTCTGCCCTCAAGATGCGCAGCCATGCTGATGAGCGCCCCGACAGTGACGACGCCGGTTCCGCCTACACCTGTGACCAGCAGATCGAAGGGCTTCTCGAGAGACGGCAGGGCAGGGGCCGAAAGGTTCATGGCGCGTGCGCCGGCGTCTATCCCGCTCGTGGTTCTGGCGCGGCGCTTGGCTCCCTCCACTGTGACGAAGCTCGGACAGAAGCCGCCGAGGCACGAGAAGTCCTTGTTACAGGTCGAGAGGTTGATCTTGCGCTTGCGGCCGAACGGCGTTTCCTTCGGCTCGACGCTGAGGCAGTTCGAGGCGACGGAGCAATCGCCGCAGCCTTCGCAGACCAGATCGTTGATATAGGCGAAACGGGCGGGATCCTCCATTTGACCCCGCTTGCGACGGCGGCGCTTTTCGGTGGCGCAGGTCTGCTCATAGATCAGCACCGTGACGCCCGGAATCTCCCGCAACTCCTTCTGCACGGAATCGAGATCGTCCCTGGAATGGATGGTGACCCCGCCGGGCAAATCCGCAGGCACGAATTTGGACGGATCGTCCGACACCAGCGCGATGCGGGAGACGCCCTCGGCGCGCACGCTGTGGGCGATGGCATAGACGCTGACCGGGCCGTCGACCGGTTGGCCGCCGGTCATGGCGACGGCATCGTTGAACAGGATCTTGTAGGTGATGTTGGCGCGCGCTGCGATGGCTTGCCGGATCGCCATGGAGCCGGAGTGATAGTAGGTCCCTTCGCCGAGGTTCTGGAAAATGTGACCTTTCCCTGTGAACCTGGAGGACGCGGCCCAGTTCACGCCTTCTCCGCCCATCTGGATCAGCGACGAGGTGTCCCGATCCATCCAACTCGCCATGAAGTGACAGCCGATTCCTGCGAGCGCCTTCGATCCTTCCGGCACCTTCGTGGATGTGTTGTGGGGGCAGCCGGAGCAGAAATAAGGGGTGCGGGTCGCGCCCTGCACGGAGATCACCCGTTCGGAATCCGGTATGAGCGCTGCAGCGCGGTCTGCAAGGTTGAGGTCGGGAAAGATGGGATCCAGCCGCTTGGCCAGGACGCCGGCTAGGAAGCGCGGAGACAGCTCGCCCGTCCACGGGATCAGGCGCGCGCCGGTCTCGTCGTGCTTGCCGACCATGCGCTCGGGCTTGGAGCCCGGATAGTCGTAGAAATACTCCTTGAACTGGCTTTCGATGATCCCGCGCTTTTCCTCGATGACGAGGATCTCGCGCTTGCCCTTCACGAATTCCATCGCATCGTGCAGCGGGAGCGGCCACACCATTCCGACCTTGTAGATATCGATCCCGTGCTGCCGGCAGGCTCCTTCGTCGAGCCCGATCAGCCGGAGCGCCTCCATCAGATCGAGGTGGGCCTTGCCCGAGGTGACGATGCCGTATGTCGCCCAGGGGATGTCGTAGATGCGACGGTCGATCGGATTGGCCTTGGCGAAGGCATAGACCGCGTGCTTCTTGGCCTCCATCCGCTCCTCGATCTGGGGTCCGGGCAGATCCGGCCAACGATAGTGCAGGCCGCCGGGCGGGGGCGTGAAGTCCGGCTGGAGAAATGTCCGGGGAGGGCGCAGTTCGACCGAGGTGCCGGATTCCACAATTTCCGAAACCGCCTTGAAGCCGACCCACATGCCGGAGAAACGGCTTAACGCATAGCCGTACTCGCCGAATTCCAGATACTCGCTGACGCTTGCAGGATGCAGCGTCGGCATGAACCAGCTCATGAAAGCGACGTCGGATTGATGCGGCATCGATGAGGACACGCATCCGTGGTCGTCTCCTGCTACGACCAGCACGCCGCCGTGCGGCGACGATCCATAGGCATTGCCATGCTTCAGCGCATCGCCCGAGCGGTCGACGCCGGGGCCCTTGCCGTACCAGAGGCCGAAGACACCTTGGACCTGCCGGTTTGGGTCGGTCTCCACCTGCTGGGAGCCGAGTACGGCCGTCGCGGCGAGATCCTCGTTGACGGCTGGAAGGAACTCGATCCTGCTCGCTTCCAGCTGCTCCTTGACGCGCCAGAGTTCGAGGTCGAGGCCGCCGAGCGGCGAGCCCCTGTAGCCGGACACGAAGCCTGCGGTGTCGAGGCCTGCCGCCCTGTCCCGCCTGGCCTGATCGAGGAGGATCCGAACGATAGCCTGGGTCCCGGTCAGGAAGACCCGGCCCTTCTGGCGGGCGTAGCGGTCGGTGAGTTGATAGGCATCGAGCAACTGACCTGTATCCATCGACCTACCCCGGAACTATGAGCGAGCGTTGAGCTCGACAAGGATAACTCTGAACGCCTGGTAGGTGTTTCCTATTCTTTCCGCTCCGGAATGCCGATTTGGTAGAAAGATGCCGTGCGCTGCTATAGATGGTAGAAAATTCCAGAATCAGAGGATTTCATGATCGAAAAGCAGGACGAGCACATCCTTGCGCAGCTGCAGAAGGAGGGGCGGACGACGAACCAGCAACTGGCGGAAGACGTCGGCATGTCCACTTCGGCTTGCTGGCGGCGTGTGCGGGCTCTGGAGGATTCCCGGGTGATCGTTGGCTACTCGGCTCTGGTGGACCGCGAGAAGGCGGGGTTCGCCACCTCGGCAATCCTGCACGTTTCCCTGGAACGGCACGATGCGAAGTTCGTGGACGAGTTCGTTTCGCGCGTGACGGCGCGCGCCGAGGTTCTGGAATGCTTCGCGACGACCGGAGACGCCGATTACCACCTACGCGTGGTCGTGCGGGACATGAAGGCCTACAACGAATTCCTCGACGAGTTCATGTTCCGGCTGCCCGGTATCCGCTACGTGCGCACCAACGTAATCCTGAAGGAGATCAAGACCAGCGTGGCGCTGCCGTTCTGAAGAGCGGCCGGAGCCTTCGCTACTTGCCGTCGGGAAGCAGCGCATAAGCAAGTTGCGCCATGGCGACAGGGCGGCCATCCCCATCCGTCCTGAGCGTGACGCTGCCGAAGGCCATTGTGCGTCCGAGGCGGATGACCCGCGCCTCCGCAAGCACGTCCGCATTCGCAGCGGGGCGAAGGAAATGCATCGTCTGGTCGACCGTCGTCATGGGCCTGTAGGCCCTGGCTGCGGAGGACACGGCAAAGACCATCGCGGTGTCCGCCACGCTCATGAGTGCCTGTCCGCAGACCACCCCGTTGTCGCGACAGAGCTTATCGGAAAACGGCATGCGGAGAACGGCGCCGTCGGATTCCAGGCTTTCGATGCTCAGATCGAGATCTTGAATCCAGCGGGCAAAAACGCTGGTCAGCATCTGCTCCGCCGCCGCGCGGTCGAATTTGGTCATCGTTGCCCCCCTTTGTGATTTATCCGCCAAGGCTTCGCGCCTCATTCAATCGACATCCTTTGATGTCCCCGACGATAGCATCGTCAGAGCTTTTTCGAAGAGATGCCCGATCGCTTCGGCTAGCCGGCAATCTCGTTGATCTGCATGATCGGCTGGACATTGGTGAAGTTCGCGATGTCGGCGAAGATCTCCCGTCCGTGAGCTTTGCCCGCGTCCTTGAACTGCTGCAGAGAGCCGAATGTCAGCAATGCGATCATCCGGTACATCGGCGGATTGCCGTTCGGTTGTCCGACGCCGCTCAGGATCTGGACATCGGTCAGTCCGAGCTCGGTCCAGCGCTCCTTCACGAGCGGGATATGCTTTTGAAGGTAGTAATCCCTGTCGAAGGCGGCCTCCGCATCATTGGGATACATCACCGTAACCAGGATCATTCGCTTCCCCACCCGGTGGCATGGTTGTGATCGGCCGCCGGCGGGGCTCGCCCGTTCCGGCTGCCATGTTCATAAACCCCGAACCTAAACCGCTTCCAAGGTCAGGGCGATGCCTTGGCCGACACCGATGCACATCGTGGCCAGGGCGCGCCTGGCATTGCGGTGTCTCATCTCGATGGCCGCCGTAAGAGCCAGACGTGCCCCGGACATGCCGAGCGGATGGCCCAGCGCAATGGCGCCGCCGTTGGGATTGACGTGCTCCGGATCGTCCGGAAGGCCCAATTGGCGCAGGCAGGCCAGAGCTTGTGCCGCGAAAGCCTCGTTCAGCTCGATCAAGTCGAAATCCGAGACCTTCAGCCCCTGGCGCTCCAGGAGCTTGCGGGTTGCCGGAACGGGGCCGATGCCCATGATGCGGGGCTCGACGCCAGCCGTTCCGAGGCCGGTGATCCGAGCCAGCGGACGGAGGCCGAAGCGCTCGACCGCCGCCTCGGAGGCGACCAGAACCGCCGCCGCTCCGTCGTTGACGCCTGATGCGTTGCCCGCAGTGACCGATCCGTCCTTGCGAAACGGAGTCGAGAGCGCAGCGAGCTTTTCGAGGCTTGTCTCGCGGGGGTGCTCGTCCTTCTCCACAATGACGGGATCGCCCTTCTTTTGTGGAATCGACACCGGTGCGATTTCCTCGGCCAGTCGCCCGCTCCGCTGTGCGGCGGCGGCCCGTGCCTGGCTGCGGAGCGCGAAACGGTCCTGATCCTCACGCTTGATCTGGAAATCCTCGGCGACGTTCTCGGCCGTTTCAGGCATGGAATCGATGCCGTACTGCGCCTTCAGCACGGGATTGACGAAGCGCCAGCCGATGGTGGTGTCGTGGATCTCGGCCGAGCGTTGGAAGGCCTCCGTCGCTTTGCCCATCACCAGCGGCGCCCGGGTCATGGATTCCGTCCCGCCCGCGATGGCGAGGTCTATCTCGCCCGCCTTGATCGCACGCGCGGCGGCTCCTATGGCGTCGAGGCCGGAGCCGCACAGGCGGTTGATCGTCGTGCCAGGCACGCTGGTCGGCAGGCCGGCGAGCAGCGCGCACATGCGCGCGACGTTCCGGTTGTCCTCTCCGGCCTGGTTCGCACAGCCGAAGATCACCTCGTCGATGGCGTCGGACGCGACGGATGACTGCCTCTTCAGCAGTTCGCGGATGACATGCGCTCCCATGTCGTCCGGCCGCACTGAGGCAAGGCTGCCGCCATAGCGGCCGATCGGCGTCCGCACGCCGTCGACAAGATAGGCATCGGCCATGGTCCTAGCTCCTTCGTTGAGGTTTTCCGTATTAGGAATAGAAGCGTGCGCCCGAGGAGGCGCGGCTAACGAGGCCGGCAGCAGGCTCCCATCCCGGACCGTCCTGAGCGGCCCGTTCGGTAACCTTGTCGAGAATAGCCTGCAGACCGACGCGATCGGCCTCGAACAGAGGTCCGCCGCGCCAGGCAGGGTATCCGTAGCCGTGCATCATCACCACATCCACATCGAGCGGGCGCTCGACGATGTGCTCGTCGAGAATCTTGCTGGCTTCGTTGACGATGGCGGCCCGGATGCGCGCCTGAATCTCGTCGGCAGAGATCGGGCGACGGGTCAGCCCGCGGCGCCGCGACGCGTCTTCGACCAACTCCGTCACGAACGGATCGGGGATCCGCTTTCCGCCTTCGTAGCGATACCAGCCTGCACCGGTCTTGCGGCCGAAGCGGCCCGCCTCGCAGAGACGGTCGGCGACATCCACGTAGCGCTCGCGCGGGTCGCGCGTGGGCGCGAGGCGTTTGCGTCTTGCCCAGGAAATGTCGAGACCTGCCAGATCGGACACCGCGAACGGTCCCATCGGGAAGCCGAACGCTTCCATTGCCGCGTCGACCTCATGCGGCAGGGCGCCTTCCTCGATCAGATACTCCGCCTGCTGGCGATAGCGGGATAGGATGCGGTTGCCCACGAAGCCGTCGCAGACGCGGCAGACCACGGGCACTTTCCGCAAACGCTTCGCGACGGCGAGGCCCGTCGCCACCACGTCGGGCGCCGTCGTATCGGTCTTCACGATCTCGAGGAGCTTCATGATATTCGCAGGACTGAAGAAGTGCAGTCCCACCACGTCCGCCGGCCGTGTCGTGGCGTCGGCGATGGCACCGACGTCGAGATAACTGGTATTCGTCGCCAGCACCGTCCCGGGCGGGAGGATCCCGTCGAGATCGCGGAAGAGGGTGCGCTTGACCTCCATGTCCTCGAAAACGGCCTCGATCACCAAGTCACGGTCCGAGAGGGTCGCGAGGCCGACATCATAGCTGATCGAGGCCAGACGTTCGTTGCGGGTGGCGTCCGTGAGGCGACCGCTCGCAACCTGCTTGTCGTAAATGTCGGCAACCCTGGCGCGACCTGCCGCTAGGGCTTCTTCGCTCGTCTCGACCACCTTGATGTCGAAACCCGCATCCGCGAAGGCAACGGCAATTCCGGAACCCATTGTTCCGGCCCCGATGACCCCGACCTTTTGAACCGGGCGAGGTTCGACATTGTCGAGACCCGGCACCCGCGTGACCTCGCGCTCGGCGAAGAAGGCATGCCGCAGGGCGGCAGACTGCTCGGAGGAGCGGAGCTCCAGGAATGTTTCGCGTTCGCGCGCCATCCCTTCGTTCAGCGGAACGTCGGCGGCCAGCAGGGCAAGTTCGGCCGCCCTCACGGGCGCTTCTGCGCCTCTCGCTTTCCGGCGGATCTCGCCGAGTTTCGCGGCTGCGGCCTCTGCGCCCATTCGGGTCGCGGGCACGCCTCCCGTTCGCCGGAGCGGCTTGCCGATCAATTCCCGGGCGAGATCCATCGCGTCGGCGCGAAGATCTCCGGTCGAGATCCGGTCGGCCAAACCGAGATGCAAGGCCTCCGCAGCCTTCACGTTCCGGCCGCTCGAGACGAGGTCGATGGCGGCTTCCGTTCCGATCAGCCGGGGGAGCCGCTGCGTGCCGCCGGCACCAGGGACCAGGCCGAGCTTCACCTCGGGCAAGCCGAAGGACGCTTTGGCATCGACCACGCGCCCATGGCAGGCGAGGGCGATCTCGCATCCTCCACCGAGAGCCGTGCCGTGAAGGGCTGCGACGACAGGCTTGGAGCAGTCCTCGATCGCGTTGATCACGTCAGGCAGGTGCGGCTCGCGCGGGGGCTGTCCGAATTCCCGGATATCCGCGCCGGCCACGAAGGTGCGGCCCGCGCAGGCAATCACGGCAGCTTCGATCTCCGGGTCGAGATCGACCTCCCGGATTGCTTCGAGCAGGCCCGCCCGAACGGCCTGCGACGTCGCGTTCACGGGCGGATTGTCGATCTCGATCACGGCGACAGGTCCCGTCCGGAAGAGCCGAACGGGTTCGCTTGCAGTCCCGTCGGCTTGAGCAGGCGAGGGGGCTGAGATTGTCGTCATGGGCGCACCGCATTCATCGTGAGGAGCTCATAATTCGCGACTGTCTCGTCCTTGTCGGTCGTGATCTCCACGTCCCACCGCACCTCGCCATATTGCTCGTTGCGCGGCGACTTCGCCTTCGCCGTAAGACGCACCTTGATGGCCTCCCCCGGCTGCACGGGCTTGATGAAGCGCAGCGAGTCCAGCCCGTAATTGGCGAGAACCGGCCCCGGATCAGGATCGACGAAGAGACCGGCCGCGAACGACAGCAGCAGATAGCCGTGGGCCACGCGGCCCGGGAAGAACGGGTGGTCCTTCGTGGCTTCCTCGCTCATATGAGCATAGAAGGTATCGCCTGTGAATTCTGCAAAGTGTTCGATATCCTCGAGGGTGATCGTCCGCAGCTTTGAGACGAAGGTCTGCCCGATTTCGAGATCTTCGAAGTGGTAGCGGAAGGGATGCCGGTCCTTCTCGATTGCCGGCGCGCCCTTGATCCAGCTCTGCGTCACTTTGGAGAGCATGCCCGGCGAGCCTTGAAGGGCCGTACGCTGCATATAGTGATGCACGCCGCGCATGCCGCCCAGTTCCTCGCCGCCGCCGGCCCGGCCCGGACCGCCGTGGACCATGTGCGGCATCGGTGAGCCGTGGCCCGTCTGCTCCTTGGCGCAGTCGCGGTCGATCAGGACCAGGCGCCCGTGGAAGGCGCCGACGCCGAAGACGAGATCCGCCGCCGCGCCGGGGTCATAGGTGTAGAGCGATGCCACGAGACTGCCGTCGCCGCGGTTTGCCAGGGTGACGGCTTCGTCGAGCCCGTCATAGCCCATGACGGTGCAGACCGGGCCGAAGGCCTCGACCCGATGAACGTTGGTGGCGCGGATCGGATCCGGGCAGTGCAGGACGAGGGGAGGCATGAAGGCGCCGCGCTCGCGGTCCGCTCCCTCGACATTGAAGTTCTCCAGGTCCCCCACCACGATGTCGGCCTCGGCGCGGAGTTTCTCCACTTGGGCCAGCACATCACGCCGCTGTCCCAGACCGACCACGGGGCCCATGCGAACGTTCTCGAGTTCCGGATTGCCGATCTGAACCTTCGACAGACGCTCGCGCAAGGCGTCGATGACAGCCGGTACATGTGCGTTCGGAGCGATGGCACGGCGGATGGCCGTACACTTCTGGCCCGCCTTGACGGTCATCTCCTTCGCCACCTCCTTGACGAAGAGGTCGAATTCCGGCGTTCCGGGGCCTGCGTCGGGAGCAAGGATGGCGGCATTGAGCGAGTCGCGCTCGGCGATGAAGCGAACGGCCTCGCGCGCGATGACCGGGTGCCGCTGGAGCTTCTGGGCCGTGTCGGCCGACCCGGTGAACGAGACCACATCCTGACAGGTCAGGTGATCGAAGAGGTCGCCGGTGGATCCGATGACGCATTGAAGGGCGCCCTCGGGCAGAATCCCGGACTCCGCAATCATGCGGACGAGAGCGTGCGCTACGTAGGAGGTGATCGTCGCCGGCTTCGTGACTACGGGCACGCCGGCGAGCAGGGCCGGGGCGAGCTTTTCCAGCATGCCCCAGCACGGAAAGTTATAGGCGTTGATATGAACCGCGACTCCGTTCAGCGACGTCAGAACGTGCTGGCCGACGAAGCTTCCCGCCTTGGAGAGGGGCTCGACAGAGCCATCAAGAAGGAAGGTGGAGTTGGGCAACTCCCGCCGGCCCTTGGAGGCATAGACGAAGAGAGTGCCGATGCCGCCGTCCACGTCGATGAAGTTGTCGGATCGCGTGGTGCCGGTTTGGTAGGAAATCTTGTAGAGTTGCTCCTTGCGCTCGGTCAGATAGATCGCGAGACGCTTCAGAAGCTCGGCTCTCTGATGGAACGTTAGCCGCCGCAGATTGGGGCCGCCGACCTGCCGGGCATAGGCGAGGACCTCGCCCATATCCAGGCCGCCGCTGACGACCTGCGCGACGACGTCGCTCGTGACGGCGCTGCGAACTTCGGCCAGTTCCTGACCGGGAGCGGTCCAACTTCCGCGAACGAAGCTCTCAAGTCTCATATCGATACCCTGAATTGGTGTTCCCGCGCCCATGTGACGGCTGCGCTGTTTTCCGTATTATTAACCGACCGACCGGTTAGTCAAGGAATATTGGAAGCGCGGCTCCGGCCGTGCACGGCTCGACAGAGAAGCGCGGAAGAGGAATAGGTTAGCTGTGCAATATGCGAAAGGGCGCATGCCGCCCGAACCTGCAAAGGAACTGGAGTAGACCGCATGGCAGCGTTCGTTGAGGCCCTTCTGGATCGGTTTCACGAGAGGACGCCGATCAGGGCCGGTTCACTGATCGTGACGGTCTTCGGGGATGCGGTCGTTCCCCGCGGTGGGGTTCTGTCCCTGACCTCGCTCCATGAAATCATGAGGGCGTTCCGCATCAGCGACACGCTCGTACGGACGGCCTTGTCCCGCCTCGTCTCGGACGGCTGGTTCGAGCGGTGGAAGGTCGGGCGCAACAGCTATTACCAGCTCACCAGCCAGGGGCGGGGGGCCTTCGCCCAGGCGACGCAGAGGATCTATGCCGATCCGCCGCAGGATTGGCGGGGGGGCTTCGACCTCGTTCTGCTCGAGAACGCGCAGGATCGGCAGACTGCCAGGGCCAAGCTGTCGGAGGCGGGATATGGAGCCCTTGGACCCGATCTGTTCATAGCGGCAGCGGCGGCCACTGGCGGTGAGGGGGCGTTCCTGCGCCTGGCCGCGACACCGGCCGACCTGCCGACCGCCCGGCGGCTGGTGGAGCGGGCATGGCCGCTGGAGGAGATCGAAAGCCGTTATACGCGCTTCACCAACACCTATTCGGGAACGCTCAAGGCTCTCCAAAGCGGGGCCCCTTTCACCGATCTTGATGCGTTGCTGGTGCGGATCCTCCTGATCCACGACTACCGCCGGGCCGTTCTGAAGGACCCGCTGCTGCCGCCGCCGCTTCTGCCGGAACCCTGGGCCGGAACCGCGGCCCGGGCGCTCTGCGGGACGATCTACAAGACGTTGCTTCCTGCTGCGGAGCGCTGGATCGACGCCCATGCCCAGTACGACGAAGGAGCACTTCCGGAGGCTGACGGAGGTTTTCGCCAGCGCTTCGCAGCCTTCCCGGCGATTGCCGATGCGGGACTTCTCGGCTAATCCGTTACACAAATCTCTTGCATATCGTATTTTTTGTGACATATTGAGAGGGTTCGTAAGGTGCTCAAGCTCGGTTTGCTGTTCAATGTGGGCGCTGACGACCGAAACCGCGTTGTATTTCAGCCCTTGCGGGCACCCGCTCGATGCTGCCCGGGACCCGGTGATCTTCAACGGGGTCGTGGGGTGCGAAGTGAGGTGGCGACAAGGCAACGAAGGCAGGGAGAAACGCCATGTATGCACAGATGGTGAAAACGGGCGTCGATCACATCCAGTCCAAGGAGGAGATGTCTCCGGAGGAGCGCGCCTTCCAGGAGCGTGTCGACGCGGATATCAAGATCGAGCCCAAGGAATGGATGCCTGAAGCCTATCGCAAGACCCTGGTCCGGCAGATTTCCCAGCATGCCCATTCCGAGATCATCGGCATGCAGCCGGAGGGCAACTGGATCACGCGCGCGCCCACCCTGGAGCGGAAGGCGATCCTGCTCGCCAAGGTGCAGGACGAGGCAGGGCACGGCCTCTATCTCTATTGCGCCGCCGAGACCCTCGGCGTGACCCGTGATGAGCTGATGGAGCAGCTCAACAGCGGGAAGGCCAAGTATTCGAGCATCTTCAACTACCCGACGCTGACTTGGGCCGATATCGGGGCCATCGGCTGGCTGGTCGACGGCGCCGCGATCATGAATCAGGTGCCGCTGCAGCGGTGCTCCTACGGTCCCTATTCCCGCGCCATGATCCGGATCTGCAAGGAAGAGAGCTTTCATCAGCGGCAGGGCTACGACATCATGATGAAGCTCGCGAGCGGAACGCCCGAGCAGAAGCAGATGGCTCAGGATGCGCTGAATCGCTGGTGGTGGCCGTCCCTCATGATGTTCGGCCCGTCCGATGCGGATTCGGTGCACAGCGCCCAGTCGATGCGGTGGAAGATCAAGATCAACTCCAACGACGAGCTGCGCCAGAAATTCGTCGACCAGACGGTGCCTCAGGCCGAGTATCTCGGCCTCACCGTGCCGGATCCCGATCTCACGTGGAACGCGGAGCGCGGACACTACGATTTCGGCAAGATCGACTGGGACGAGTTCTATCAGGTGATCAACGGGAACGGCCCTTGCAACCGCCAGCGGCTGCGGACGCGGGTGAAGGCCTATGAGGAGGGGCGCTGGGTACGCGACGCGGCCGATGCCTATGCGGCCAAGAAAGCGGCGCGCGCCAAGGCTCAGGCTGCCTGAGCGGGAGGTAAATCATGACCGACAAGAAAGAATGGCCTCTCTGGGAGGTTTTCATCCGCAGCCAGCACGGCCTCGCTCACCGGCACGTCGGCAGCCTCCATGCTCCCGACGCCGAGATGGCGATCATGAATGCCCGCGACGTGTATACGCGTCGCAACGAGGGCGTCAGCATCTGGGTGGTTCGCGCATCGGACATCGCGGCCAGTTCGCCGAGCGAGAAGGGGCCGCTCTTCGAGCCTGCCAACAGCAAGGTCTATCGCCACCCGACCTTCTACGAAATTCCGGAAGAGCTGGGGCATATGTGATGGCCGAGCAGGAAGCCCTCTTCGAATATCTCCTGCGTCTCGGCGACAACGCCCTGATCCTGGGCCACCGTCTGTCGGAATGGTGCGGACATGCGCCGGCGCTGGAAGAGGATCTGGCTCTGTCCAACGTGGCCCTGGATCTGATCGGCCAGACGCAGCTCTGGCTGAATCTGGCCGGGGAGGTCGAAGGAAAGGGGCGGGACGCCAACAACCTTGCCTATCTCCGCGACGCGCGGGATTTCCGGAACGTCCTGCTGGTGGAGCAGCCGAACGGGGACTTCGCCGTCACGATGGCGCGGCAGTTCTATTTCGATGCCTGGCATTACCTGCTGCTGCGGGAGCTCATGAATTCCACTGACGGCCGCGTCGCCGAGATCGCCGCGAAAGGGCTTAAGGAGGTCACCTATCACCTGGAGCGGAGCCGCGAGTGGGTCGTCCGGCTCGGCGATGGGACCGAGGAGAGCCATGAGCGTATGCAGGCGGCTCTCGACGATCTCTGGATGTTCACGGGCGAGCTGTTCGAAGCCGACGAGGTGGATCAGGAAATGGTCCGCAGGGGGGTGGGGCCGGACCTCGGCGCCCTGCGCGAGCCGTGGCTCGGCCTGATGCGGGCAACCGCCGAAGAGGCCACTCTGACGCTGCCGCAGCCCGGATGGGCCCAGCGCGGCGGAAAACGCGGGATCCACTCGGAGCATCTCGGCTATATCCTGGCCGATCTTCAATTCCTGCAACGGGCCTATCCCAACGCCACGTGGTGAGGAGGCGATGACGAGCATCCTGGCGCGGCCGGACCCCGATCGGATCAAGAGCTGGCTGGAAGAGGTTCCGGATCCGGAGGTGCCGGCCGTCTCGGTCATGGATCTCGGTATCGTCCGGGATGTCCAGTGGGACGGCGATGAGCTCGTGGTGGCGATCACGCCGACCTATTCCGGCTGCCCCGCCACCAGCGTCATCGCCTTGGACATCGAGACAGCCCTGCGGGCGCGGGGGATCGAGCGACTTCGGATCGAGCGGCGCCTCTCGCCCCCCTGGACGACCGACTGGATCACGGAAGGCGGCCGGCGGCGGCTTGAAGCGTATGGTATTGCGCCTCCTGCGGAGAATGCCCGCACTCCCTCGCCCTTCGATCGCTTCCTGCGCAGCACGCCGCTTGTGATCGCCTGCCCGCGCTGCCGGTCCGAAAACACGTTCCGCGTCAGCGAGTTCGGGTCCACGCCGTGCAAGGCGCAGTATCAGTGCCGCGATTGCCTCGAGCCTTTCGACTATTTCAAGTGCATATGAAACGAGCGGACGCTCCATGACGAAGTTCTATCCGGTCACCGTCTCCGACATCAGGCGCGAGACCCGCGATGCCATCATCCTGACCCTCGACGTGCCGGAGGAGCACAAGGAGGCGTTCCGCTTCTCCCAGGGTCAGTATCTGACGCTGAGGACCAATATCGACGGAGATGAGGTCCGTCGGTCCTATTCCATCTGCGCCGCGCCGACGGATACCCGTCTGCGGGTGGGCATCAAGAAAATCGCGGGCGGCCTGTTCTCGAACTGGGCCAGCGAAAACCTGGCCCCCGGCCAGATGATCGAAGCCATGCCCCCGATGGGCAATTTCTTCGTTCCCCTCGACGAAAAGCGGAAGAGGCACTTCGTCGGATTCGCGGCGGGAAGCGGAATCACGCCGCTGCTCAGCATCGTGAAGGCGACGCTTCAAGCCGAACCTCAATCCTCGTTCACCCTGTTCTACGGCAACAGGGCTTCCAGCTCGATCATGTTCCGAGAGGAGCTCGAGGACCTCAAGAACGAGCACCTTGAGCGGTTCAGCCTCATCCACATCCTCAGCCGCGAGCAGCAGGATATCGACCTGTTCAACGGGCGCCTGAACAAGGAAAAGTGCGACCAGCTTCTCGACCATTGGATCGATGTATCGTCCATCGACACCGCCTTCATCTGCGGGCCGCAGGACATGATGCTGGGCGTTGCGCAAAGCCTCGAAGAGCACGGCCTCGACAAGCGCCAGATCAAATTCGAGCTCTTCGCCACCTCGACCCCGAGCCGCCGGCAGCGCAGGCCCGAGGAGGCGCAGACCGAGGACCGCAAGAATCTCTGCGAGGCGACGGTCATCATCGACGGACGCGCCCGGACCTTCTCGTTCGAGAAAGGCACGGCCTCGGTGCTCGATGCGGCAGCGGGCGAGGGGATGGAGCTTCCCTATGCCTGCAAGGGCGGCGTCTGCTCCACCTGCCGGGCGATGCTCGTGGAAGGCGAGGTCGATATGGACGCCAATTTCGCTCTGGAGGACTACGAGGTCGCCCGCGGCTACATCCTGACCTGCCAGAGCTACCCGGTGACTGACAGGATTCTTGTCGATTTCGACAAGTAACCGAGGGAGGATCCCATGGTCGATGAAGAGAGCCTCGTCAGCTTCGTCGCCGGCGGCGGTCGCCTGAGCGCTCCGGACAACGTGACGCCGCGCTACCGCGGCGAGCTCATGCGTCTCATGGCGATCTTCGTCGATTCTGAAATGGCCGGCGCATCCGGCTTTGCCGATTGCATCAACCTGGCTCCCGGTCTGAAGGAGCGCATCACGGCGACACGCATCGTCTTCGAAAAGTTCAATCATGCCCGTCGCGTTCTGGAGTTGATGGAGCAGTTCGGCGCCAATACCAGCCAGTATATCGGGGCGCATCCGTGGTCCTCGCGGCTCGACCGGAGCGTCAATCTCGGCACCCGTCGAATGGATGGGGACATGCGCCTCAACGTGTTCCATTACCCCATCAACGGTTGGGTCGACGCGGTGGTGATGAACTGGCTCATGGGGCAGGCGACCGTCGTGCAGATCGACGAGCTGACCCGAGGCTCCTATCAGCCGCTGGCCGATACGCTGTCGGAAATACTCCCGGTCGAGAAGCGCCATGCCGAACTCGGCGAGGAGGGGCTGCAGGTTGCCCTCGGCAAGGGGCACGACAAGGTCGATGCGCAGGCATCGGTGAACTACTGGTACCCGCGGGTGGCCGACACGTTCGGCCGCAGCCAGTCGGATCACTTCGACCAGCACCGGAAATATGGGCTGCGGCAGAAGAGCAGGGAGGAACTCCTCGCCCGGTGGCAGGAGGCCGTGCACCCTATCCTGCGCAGGCTCGAACTGAACGTGCCGCAGATCCGAGAGCCGGAAGAAGGATCGCCTCCTCCGAGGCAGCGGGTTTCGGCATAGGAGCCGACGCAGTCGCCGCTTCGAAAGCGTTACTCGGCCGCACTGGCGCGCTGAAGCATGCCGAACTGCTCCACATGGAGGTTGCGGGTGCCGTCCACGATCAGCTGCGCGACGATCTCGGCATAGTCGGAGCGGGTCACGTCTCCGTTGTTCTTGAACCATAGATAGTGCCAGTTGATCATGCCGAAGAGAGACATGGTCACCGGCTTGAGGAGCTTGGTTCTCTTCAGCTGGGGTGCAACGCCCGCCACGGCGTCGGAAAAGATCCGCACCAGGTCCCGCTCCATGGCCTTCAGCTCCGCCTGGCGTTCGGTCGGCAGCAGACGCAGGCCGTTGATCTGCACATTGTGCTGCGCATCCGCGTCGCGATAGGCCTCCAGCAGCGCAGCGATCAGCTCCTTGAGACGGGGTCCGGCCTCCAGCTCCGGACGGTCGGCCGCCTCGACCACCTCGAGCAGTTCCTCGAGATGGAAGCGGATGACGTCGAAGAGGAGCTCTTCCTTGTCCTTGTAGTAATGGTAAAGGTTCGCCTTGGAGACGCCGCAAGCCTCGGCGATTTTGCTCATCGACGCGCGGTCATAGCCGTGCTCGGCAAAGAGTTCGGCCGAGCGATCGAGGATCGCCCGGCGCTTGTCGTCGTAATCGTTGGCGCGTGTGCGTGCCATGTGGATCTTCTATTCTTTCGGTCTGCGGTCGATAACACGTCTCGCCTTGCCGAGCGAGCGCTCGATACCTTCGGGATCCAGCACATTGATCCGGGCCGTAATCCCGATCGTGTCCTTGATCGCCTGGCCGAGCCGGTCCGCAGCAGCCTTGCGGGTCTCTTCGTAATCCGCCTCGGGACGGATCTCCGCCCGGATCTCCATCTGGTCCATCCGTCCCTCGCGGGTCAGCACGATCTGGTAATGGCCGGACAGGGCCGGGATGGTCAGGAGCTTTTCCTCGATCTGGCTGGGGAAGACGTTCACGCCGCGAATGATCATCATATCGTCGGTGCGGCCCGTGACTTTCTCCATGCGGCGCATGGCTCGCGAGGTGCCGGGCATGAGGCGCGTCAGATCGCGGGTGCGGTAGCGGATGACCGGCATGGCCTCCTTGGTGAGGGAGGTGAAGACAAGCTCGCCCTCTTCACCGTCGGGAAGGACCTCTCCGGTGTGGGGGTCGATCACCTCGGGATAGAAGTGATCCTCCCAGATGTGCAGGCCGTCCTTGCTCTCGACGCACTCGCAGGCAACGCCCGGCCCCATGACCTCCGAGAGGCCGTAGATGTCCACGGCATGGATGTCGAACGCCTCCTCGATCTCCGTCCGCATGGCGTTCGTCCAGGGCTCCGCACCGAAAATGCCGATCTTGAGCGAGGATTTGCGCGGGTCGAGGCCCTGCTTCCGGAACTCGTCCAGGATGGCCAGCATGTAGGACGGCGTGACCATGATCACGTCGGGCTGAAAATCCTGGATGAGCTGGACCTGGCGCTCCGTCATGCCTCCGGACATGGGAATGACCATGCAGCCGAGACGCTCGGCGCCGTAATGCGCACCCAGGCCGCCGGTGAAGAGCCCGTAGCCGTAGGCGACGTGGACCTTCATGCCCGGGCGTCCGCCGCTCGCGCGGATGGAGCGGGCGACGACGTCGGCCCAGGTGTCGATATCGCGCTTGGTGTAGCCGACAACCGTCGGCTTGCCGGTCGTTCCGGAGGAGCCGTGGACGCGGGCGATCTGGTTCTGAGGCACGGCGAACATGCCGAACGGGTAATTGTCCCGCAGGTCGGCCTTGGTGGTGAACGGGAATTTCGCGAGGTCGCTCAGATCCTTGAAATCGTCCGGATGAACGCCTGCCGCATCGAATTTGGCCTTGTAGTGCGGCACGTTCTCGTAGGCATGGCGCAGGGACCACGCGAGGCGCTCGCGCTGCCATGCAGCGAGCTCGTCGCGCGATCCCAGCTCGAAACGGTCGAGTTCGGTCGGCTGGGGCTTGAGTTCGGAAAGCTTACGAAGCGGAATCTGAAGCAAGGGAACCTCCCATTCTCGATTTTTATCTATTGGCTATCGGCGGCATCGGTCGCGAGCAGCGTGCCGGCGATGGTTCGGGAATGTCCGCGGAATTCCGCGACCGTCCCGCCCTGGCCGTCGCGGACCGTCACGTCATAGATGCCGGAGCGGCCGGTGCGGGTGCGCTCCACCGCATGTGCCGTAAGCTTGTCGCCGCGGCGGCCGGGCTGCAGGAAGGTGACGGCGCAGTGCTGGGCCACGGTGCGCTGGTTGTAGGTGTTGCAGGCGAAGGCGAAGGCCGAATCCGCGAGGGTGAAGATGAAGCCTCCGTGGCAGATGCCGTGTCCATTGGTCATGTCGGGGCGGATCGTCATCGAGACCACCGCCTCGCCCGGCGCGACCCGCTCGACCACCATGCCGAGGCCCTGGCTCGCCTGGTCGTCCGCCCACATGGCGTCGGCACAGGCTTGTGCGAGCTCGTGCGGGGCGTTTCCGGAAAGCGTCCGTTGCGCGTCCATCACGCTCTCCCGGTGAATTTGGGCTGTCGCTTCTCAAAGAAGGCGGTGACGCCTTCGAGATAGTCCGGTGTGCGCCCTGCCTGTCCTTGGAAGTCGCGCTCGAGATCCAGCTGTTCGTCCAGGTCGTTCGTCTCGGAGGCGTCGAGTGCCTGCTTGATCAGGCCAAGTCCGACGGTCGGCTGTGTTGCGAAGTGGGCGGCAAGGCGGTGCGCTTCGTCCATTAGGCCGCCGTCATCGACGGCTTTCCAGATCATGCCCCAGGCCTCCGCCTGTTCGGCCGGAACGGGCTCGGCGAGAAGGGCGAGGGCGCGTGCGCGCGCCGGTCCGATGAGCCGCGGCAGGAACCAGGTGCCGCCCGAGTCCGGGACGAGCCCGAGCTTTGCGAAAGCTTGGATGAACTTGGCGGAGCGTGCTGCCAGAACGATGTCGCAGGCGAAGGCGATGTTCGCGCCGGCGCCGGCCGCGACGCCGTTCACGGCGCAGACCACCGGCATCTGCAGATCGCGCAGCTTGCGAACGAGAGGGTTGTAGAGCCGTTCGAGGGTGGAGGAGAGATCCGGCACCTGGCCGGGGCTGAAGACCCGATCCGAAAGATCCTGCCCGGCGCAGAAACCGCGTCCGGCGCCGGTGAGGACGAGGGCCCGGCAATCCTTGTCCGCCTCCGCATCGAGGAGCGCGGTCATCAGTGCCGCGTGCATGGCCTCGTTGAAGGAGTTGAGACGGTCAGGTCGGTTGAGGGTGATGACGCGATATCCCTCTCGCCTGTCCGTGAGGATCGGATCGTTATCCAACGTGGCCCTCCCGATTTTCGATTGCGAGCAGCCGCTCGTGGTGCCTCTTTACTATTGACCAACCGTCCGGTCAATTATATTGATGGGAGGAACAGCGTCAATCAGCGCTCGGGCCTAAGCTCAGGTCGCAGCGGTCGGCAGATCTTCAGTGGCCTGGCCCGCTGTGCAATAACAAGAAAAACACTCGCCAATTCAATCAGGAGGAAACAGATGAAGTCACCGTCCACCCTCAAATTCGTACTGGCCGCCAGCGCGCTCGGCTTCTCCTTCGCCGGCGCCGCGCAGGCCCAGGAAACGATCAAGATCGGCTCCGTTCTCTCCGCCACGGGACCGGCCTCGTTCCTCGGCGAGCCTGAAGACAAGACGCTCCGGCTCTACGTGGACAAGATCAACGAGGCCGGCGGCATCAACGGCAAGAAGATCGAGCTCGTGGTCTACGACGATGGCGGCGACGCCAACAAGGCGCGCACCTTCGCGACGCGCCTCGTCGAGGACGACGAGGTGGTTGCGATGGTGGGAGGCACCACCACCGGAACGACCATGGCGATGATCCCGGTCTTCCAGGATGCGGAGGTGCCGTTCATCTCCCTGGCGGGCGCCATCGAAGTCGTCGATCCCGTGCGCGAATACGTGTTCAAGACCCCCCACACCGACAAGATGGCCTGCGAGAAGATCTTCGAGGATCTGAAGAAGCGCAACCTCACCAAGATCGGTATGATTTCCGGCACGGACGGGTTCGGCGCTTCCATGCGGGCGCAGTGCATCAAGGTCGCGCCCAATTACGGCATGGAGATCGCCATCGACGAGAGCTACGGCCCGCGCGACAGCGACATGACGGCCCAGCTCACCAAGATCAAGAACACGCCGGGCGTGCAGGCGGTCGTGAATCCGGGCTTCGGACAGGGCCCGGCCATCGTGACCCGCAACTATGCCCAGCTCGGCATGACCGGAACGCCGCTCTACCAGAGCCACGGCGTCGCCTCGAAGAGCTTCATCGAGCTTGCCGGCCCCGCTGCCGAGGGCGTTCGCCTTCCTGCCGCTGCACTTCTGGTCGGCGACAAGCTGCCGGAGAACGATCCGCAGAAGAAGGTCGTCACGGACTACAAGCAGACTTACGAGAGCGCCACCAAGCAGCCGGTCTCGACCTTCGGCGGCCATGCCTATGACGGCCTCTTCATCCTCGTGGAAGCCATGAAGCGCGCGAACTCCACGGATCCCCAGAAGATCCGCGACGAGATCGAGAAGACCAAGGGCTTCGTCGGTACGGGCGGTATCGTGACCATGTCGCCGACGGACCATCTCGGCCTCGACCTCTCCGCCTTCCGCATGCTCGAGATCAAGAACGGCGACTGGAACCTGGCGCAGTCGGGAAGCTGATCCCTCGCCTCGATGCCTCCGGACCGTCACGGGTCCGGAGGCATCGCTCCCGTCTCATCACGATGGCAGGCTGCCTCCCGGCAGCCGGCTTCGCAACCAGGGGCCGCGAGACCGCGCAATGGCCGAGTTTCTTCAGTTCCTCATCTCCGGACTGACGGTAGGAGCCGTCTATGCGCTCGTCGCGCTCGGCTTCACCTTGATCTACAACGCATCGGGAGTGGTGAACTTCGCCCAGGGCGAATTCGTCATGCTCGGCGGCATGGTGACGGTCTTCACGTTCGCCGCCGGAGTTCCGCTGCCGCTGGCGGCGCTTTTCGCCATCGTCGTCTCAATCGTCGTCGGGCTGCTGCTCCATCGCCTCGCCATCGAGCCTGCCCGCGGCGCCTCGGCCGTGACGCTGATCATCATCACCATCGGAGCCTCGATCCTGCTGCGGGGCGTCGCGCAAATCGTCTTCGACAAGCAGTTCCACAAGCTTCCCGCCTTCACGGGAGATGCGCCGGTCGACATCATGGGCGCGGCCGTTCAGCCCCAGAGTTTCTGGGTTCTGGGCGGGGCAGGCGTCGTCGTTCTGGGCCTCTACGTCTTCCTTGAGCACACGGTTCTGGGCAAGGCGGTGCTGGCGACTGCCGCGAACCGGCTGGCCGCGCGCCTTGTCGGCATCAACACGACGACCATCATGGCGCTTGCCTTCGGCGGGTCGGCCGCCATTGGTGCCGTCGCCGGCATCCTCGTGACGCCGATCACTCTGACCAGCTACGACGTCGGGACGCTCCTCGCATTGAAGGGCTTCGCGGCGGCGATGCTGGGCGGCATGGGCAATCCGCTCGGCGCCGTCGTCGGCGGTCTTCTGCTCGGTCTTCTGGAGGCCTTCGGCGCCGGATATCTCAGCTCGACCTACAAGGACGCCTTTGCGTTCCTGGTCATTCTCATCGTGCTGTTCGCCGCCCCGCAGGGGCTGTTCGGACGGCGTGTCGTCGAGAGGGTCTGAGAATGCGTGCTTTTGCAAACCATCGTTTCCTGACCCTCGCGATCCTGGCGGCGGTGATTGCCGTTCTCCCGCTGGTCTTCCCGTCCAGCTACTATTTCCGCGTGGCCTCCCTCGTTTGGGTATCGGCACTCGCGGCCATCGGCCTCAACATTCTGATGGGGCAGGCGGGTCAGGTGAGTCTCGGCCATGCGGCCTTCTTCGGCATCGGGGCCTATGCGGTCGGCATCGGGCCGGCGCATCTGGGCATTCCATCATGGGCTGCCCTTCTCCTCGGCGCGGCGCTCTCCGCCGTTCTCGCCTATCTGGTCGGGCGGCCGATCCTGCGCTTGAAGGGGCATTATCTTGCCATCGCCACGCTCGGCCTCGGCGTGCTCGTGGCGCTCGTCATCTCGACGGAGAGCGGCTGGACCGGCGGCCCCGACGGTATGCCGGTTGCGAGACTGACCCTGTTCGGCTGGCGCGTGAGCGGATCCGACACCTGGTACTGGGTGACGGGCGGCCTCCTGCTCGTCGGAACCTGGATCGCGCTGAATCTCGACGAGACTCCGACGGGAAGGGCCTTCCGCGCCCTGCACGACAGCGAGGTCGCGGCGCAGGTGGTCGGGGTCGATATCGCCCGCTTCAAGTTGCAGGCCTTCGTCATCGCGGCCGTCTATGCCTCTCTGGCCGGTTCGGCGCTCGCCTTCATGAACGGCTTCATTACCCCTGATCAGGCGGGCTTCCTGCACTCGGTGGAACTCGTCACCATCGTGGTGCTCGGCGGGCTCGGCTCCGTGGTCGGCAGCATCGTCGGAGCGGCTGTCCTGGTGACGCTCCCTCAGGCCCTGACCGTGTTCCATGAATACGAGCATCTCCTGCTCGGTCTCATCATCATCGTGTCGATGATCTTCATGCGCAACGGCATCGTGCCGAGCCTCTCGGCCCTGTTTTTCCAGAGGGCGCGCTCATGACAATCCTGACGGCAACGGATGTCGGCATCTCGTTCGGCGGCGTGAAGGCGGTCGACGGGGTCAGCTTCTCGGTCAGCCCCGGCCAGATCCTCTCGATCATCGGGCCGAACGGCGCGGGGAAAACCACGCTCTTCAACGTCGTTTCGGGCGTCTACGCCGCCGGTCGCGGCAAGATCCATCTGTCCGGCGAGGACGTGACCGGTCTGCCTCCTCACGAGCTCGCGGCGCGCGGCCTCTCCCGCACCTTCCAGAATCTCCAGATCTTCCAGCGGATGACGGCCTGTGAGAATGTGATGGTCGGCCGTCACCTTCGCGAGAAGTGCAGTCTGCTGCCGGCTCTGTTCAGGACCCCTGCGGTGACGCGCCAGAACCGGGAAACCAGAGCCGCGGCGCTCGATCTCCTGGCCTATGTAGGCCTGAAGGATTCCGCCGATGTGCTTGCGGGCTCGCTCCCCTATGGCGCCTGCAAGCGCCTGGAGATCGCCCGCGCCCTTGCCGCCGAGCCGAAGGTGCTCCTGCTCGACGAGCCGGCGGCGGGATGCAACGCCGTCGAAACCGAGGAGATCGACCATCTCATCCGTCAGGTTGCGGATCGCGGCGTCGCGGTCGTTCTCGTCGAGCACGACATGAAGCTCGTCATGAAGATCTCGGACCGGATCCTCGTTCTCGAGCGCGGTCGCCCGTTGGCCGAGGGCACCCCGCGGGAGGTGCGGGACAATCCGAAGGTCCTGGAGGCTTATCTCGGACATCACGGAGCACGGGAGGCTGCCCGTGCTTGAGGTCAAGGGATTGCGAAGCGCCTATGGGCGGATCGAGGTGCTCAAGAGCGTCGATCTGGAGGTTCGCGCCGGTGAGGTCGTGGCCCTGGTCGGCTCCAACGGCGCAGGGAAGACGACGCTGCTGCGGTCCCTTTCGGGGGTCCAGCCGATTACCGGCGGCGAGATCCGCTTCAACGGCGAGCGCATCGACCGCTTGTCTCCGCACCAGAGGGTGGAGCGCGGCATCACCCAATCTCCCGAGGGGCGGCAGGTGTTCGGACCGCTCACGGTCGAAGACAACCTGCGGCTCGGCGCCTATCGACGCCGCGATAAGGAGATCGATCAGGATCGGGACCGCATCTATGCCATGTTCCCCATCCTGGCCGAGAAAAGGCACCTGCTCGCCGGAGGATTGTCCGGCGGCCAGCAGCAGATGCTGGCGATCGGCCGCGCCCTTATGGGGCGCCCGAAGCTTCTGCTTCTCGATGAGCCCTCGCTCGGGCTGTCGCCGCTACTGGTCGACCAGATCCTGGACGCCATCGTGTCGCTGAGGCGCGACGGCATCACGGTGCTGCTCGTCGAGCAGAATGCGAGCGCCGCTCTCGGCATCGCCGACCGCGGCTACGTGCTGGAGACCGGAAAGGTCGCGCACAGCGGTGCAGGTTCGGCGCTCCTGGCCGATCCTCAGGTCAAGGCCGCCTATCTCGGCATCGAATAGCCGAGATCCGGCTCCAGCACGATAGAGCGCGTAGGGCGCTGTTCAGCCGGACACCGCCTCCGGCTGCGCCATGCTCTGCTTGGCCAGGGCGATTGCCTCCTGGAGGACGGCCTGATCGCCGATATGGTTGGCGAGGATCAGCACCAGATGGCTGTTGAGGGCTGCGCTCTCTTCGTCCGACAACCCGCGATGCGCTTCGATGAGAGCCCGGTAGGCCCGGTCCGGGTCGGGGAAGCGGCTCTCGGTCAGAAGTGCGGTCATGCGTGTCCTTCCTCTCGACCATGCAGGCGGCGCGAAGCGCTCTCGATTGCCGAGGCATGCGGGTGCCGCCAGCGTGCGGCCAGGTGCTGATCCGGCCGAACGAGATAGGTGCTGCCGGGGCGTGAATCGAAGCGCTGTGCGAAGAGGCCATTCTCGTCGATGAGGTCCTCTCCGACGACGAGGGTGCGAGGGCCCGGCGGCGGCGGAGCGCCGTTCGGCACATGAAGCACGGTTTCTCGGTCGCCGAGCGCCTCCAGCAGCCACACCTGCCTGCCGTGGCGATCCCGCATGGGCGCATCGGGAAGGGGGGCTCCGAGACGAGCCGATCCGGCCCAGACGTCCTGGTCTGGGGTCGAGAGCGGAGACTCGTAGGTCGATGGCATTGATAGCCTGCCGGAGTTCACCATCCTTTTCGCAAAGGGCGTGTGGCGCGCCAGTGCAAGTGCCGCATTGCGGAAGCGCAACTCCTGAGCGGAGCGGGGCGCGATGAAGTCGGTCGAGCGGGTCGAGTGGCCGATATTCTCGTCGGCGGCGGCGGAGCGTTCGAGATCGTAGGTGTCGATCAGCCGCTCCGGAGCCTCGCCCTTGAGGACGAGCGCGAGTTTCCAGGCGAGGTTCTCCGCATCCTGAATGCCGGAATTCGCGCCCCGTGCGCCGAAGGGCGATACCTGGTGGGCAGAATCCCCGGCAAAGACGACGCGCCCGTGCACGAAGCGTTCGAGGCGGCGGCACTGGAACGTGTAGACCGAAACCCATTCCAGCGAGAAATCGTCATGTCCCAGCATCTGCCGCAGCCGCGGCAGGACGCGCTCCGGGCTCTGCTCGGCTTTGGCATCCGCATCGGGACCGAGCTGGAGATCGATGCGCCACACGTCGTCCGGCTGCTTGTGGAGGAGGGCCGAGCGGCCCTCGTGAAAGGGCGGATCGAACCAGAACCATCGCTCGGTCGGGAAATCGCCCTGCATCTTCACGTCGGCGATGAGGAAACGGTCCTCGAACACCTCGCCCTGGAATGCGAGGCCGAGTATTCCGCGCAGACCCGAGCGCGCCCCGTCGGCCGCCACCACCCAGTCCGCGTCGAGATCGTACGGTCCTTCGGGTGTTTCGATGGAGAGCGTCACCCCGTCGTTACGGCGCGTGAGGCCGCTGACCTTGTTGCGCCAGCGCAGTTCGAGGTTCGGCAGCTCAGCGGCTCGCTCCACCAGCGCGTGCTCGAGATAATACTGCTGGAGATTGATGAAGGCGGGCATCTTGTGCCCGTCCTCGGGCAGCAGATCGAAGGCGTAGAGCAGGTCATGGCGCTGGAACACCTTG
Source organism: Microvirga lenta (assembly GCF_020532555.1). Classification (GTDB taxonomy): domain Bacteria; phylum Pseudomonadota; class Alphaproteobacteria; order Rhizobiales; family Beijerinckiaceae; genus Microvirga; species Microvirga lenta. The sequence continues at coordinate 119,329 of NZ_JAJBBR010000007.1, forward strand.
CCGACCTTCCACGTCACTCCCTTGGCGAGGCAGGCCTGCGCGACCCCGAGGCGGTCGAGAATTTCCAGGGTTCGCTTGGCATAGCAGATGCCGCGCGAGCCTTCGCCGATCCGGTCCGCATCGTCGAGCAGCGCCACGGGCACGCCGCGCTGCGCCAAATCGATGGCGGTGCACAGACCGACGGGCCCGGCCCCGACCACGACGACAGGGTGATGGGCCGGGGAGGGGCGGTCCTGGTCCGGACAGCGGCGATAGCCGAATTGATAGAGGGCTTTGCGGGTATTCATGGCGTCTCCCTTCCCCTCGCGCTCGATGGCCGCCTATCCCTGGAGCGATGCCCACATTTCGCGATCCCGCTCCGCCGTCCAGATCACCGGATGGTCGATGCCGGACGCTTCGTCGAAGGCGCGGGAGACGTTGAAGGGAAGGCAGTGTTCGTAGATGGCGAAATCGCCGAATTTCGGGTCCATGACCTCGCGCGTCGCCGCGAATGTCTGCTTCAGGTTGCGCCCGCGCGCCACGGACAGTTCGGCTGCTCCGTAAAGCGTCGTCACGAAGTCGCGTGTCATCGCCAGGGCTTCGCGCACCATCTGCTCCCCCTGGAGAGCGTCCCCTCGTCCGGGCACGATGGCCTTGGGCTGGAAGTCGCGAATTTCCTCCAGGGTGCCGGGCCATTCCCGCAGGTGGGCATCACCGCAATAGCAGGCGGAGTGGTATTCCACGAGATCTCCCGAGAACATCACCTCCGCATCGGGAACCCAGGCGACGATGTCGCCCGCCGTGTGGCCGGCCCCGAGGTGGAAGAGTTTGACCTCGCGCTTGCCGAGAAAGACGGACATGCCGCTCTCGAAGGTCATGGTCGGCCAGGTCAGCCCTTCGGGAATCGTGTCCTCGCCGCGAAACAGGCGCGGGAAACGGCAGATCTCGGAGGCCTTGTCCTGCTCGCCCCGCTCCACGATGAGGTCGTAGGTCGCGTTCGAGGCGATGATTCCCTGCGCATTGTAGGCGGAGGCGCCCAGCACGCGCACGGCGTGATAGTGGGAGAGCACCACGTACTTGATCGGCTTGTCGGTCACCTTGCGCACGCGTGCGATCACGTCCTCCGCCATCGCCGGGGTCGCCTGCGCGTCGATCACCATGCAACCGTCATCGCCGACGATGATGCCGGAATTCGGGTCTCCCTCCGCCGTGTAGGCGTAGAGATCCGGACCTATCTCGGTAAAGGAGACGGTCTTGTCGGCAGTGTCGGCGGTGGAGGCGAAGGCCTTCTCAGCCATGGCATTTCTCCGTGGTGCGACGGGTGGCTGTCGTCTCCTCTCCGGTGCCGGAAGGCGGCGCCGGAGCCGACAGGTTCAGGGCGAGCGGGTCTGCGAACATGACAGGTCGTCCGCAAGTCGGCCTTGCGTAACGTTCTCTGAATATTGGTTGCATTAGCAACGGTTGTCAACGACCGCAAACAGCCTCGTCTCTCAGCTGTAGCGGCGGTCTCGGTCAATATTCGTCCGTCGCCGCAGGAACGATGGCAGTCGCGAAGAGTTACGGCTCGAGTGCGAGGCCGAGACGCCGCCCGGCGCCCTCCATTTCATCCTTGAGGCTCTCGCCGTGTGATCGAGCCGAACGGAAGGTCGATCACGAGTTCGAAATCCGGTCGATTTTCAGTCGGCAATCATTCCGAGAGGATAGAATCATGGACCCGAAGAATCCCACTGCGCCCCCGACACGCCGCCACATCGTGAACGGGTTGGGGACAGGACTGGTTGCTGCGCCTGCGCTGTTGGGCGTGGCGCAGGCACAGCAGGGGAATCCGCAGGGCTCCTCGGGTCAGGCCACAAGCCCGCCGCTGCTCCAGAACCCCACCGACAAGTATCCCAAGCCGCCTTTCCCGCCCCAGCAGCAGGACTGGCCCGGCCTGACCTCGAGAATGGAGCCGAGGCCCGATCACGGCGAGACGAGCTATCGTGGATCCGGCCGGCTCACCGGTCGCAGGGCGCTGGTGACGGGCGGGGATTCCGGCATCGGCAGGGCCGCGGTCATCGCCTTCGCCCGCGAGGGGGCCGACGTCGCAATCAACTATCTCCCGGAGGAGGAGCCGGATGCCCGGGAGGTGATCGCACTGATCGAGGCGGAGGGCCGCAAGGCCGTTGCCATTCCCGGCGACATCACTGACGAGGAGTTCTGTCGGCGTCTCGTCTCCGATGCCGTGCAGCAACTCGGCGGCCTCGACATCCTCGTCAACAACGCCGCGCGGCAGACCGCGCAGCCCTCGATCGAGGACATCACGACCGAGCAGTTCGACGCGACGATGAAGACGAACCTCTACGCGATGTTCTGGATCACGAAGGCCGCGCTGCCGCACCTGCCCCCGGGTGCGACCATCATCAACACGGCATCGGTGGTGGCTTACAACCCACCGGAGTCGATTCTCGACTATTCCTGCACGAAGGCCGGAATCGTGGCCTTCACCAAGTCGCTGGCAAAGCAGCTCGCGAGTCGCGGGATCCGGGTGAATGCGGTCGCGCCCGGCCCATACTGGACGCCCCTGCAGCCGAGCGGCGGACAACTGCCCGATGCGCTCCCTACCTTCGGCGCCGATTCCCCTCTCGGACGTCCAGGGCAGCCTGCCGAGATCGCCTCCACCTACGTTCTCCTGGCGGCGCCGGACTCGAGCTACACCACGGGCAGCGTCCTCGGCAGCACAGGCGGCAATGTCGGGCCGTGAGGTCCCGCAGCCGATAGGCCCGCTCCGACAGGGGCCTTCCAAGCGGCGGCCTAGTGCCGCCGCTTGATTGCCGCGCCGGGCGTCTGTCCGGCAACCGGTGACGACGCACGGGCGGATGGACGAGCCGTCATGCCTTCCCCGTGGGCGCTCCTCGCCATCCCGTTACCTCCGCCTCGGCCGAAGAAGAATTCAAGGCTGCCTTGCGGCCTGCCTCGCCGGGTAAACCGCGCGGAGTGCGCCGACACACGCCCGGTGCCTCGATCCGGCAGCTGTCTATGGACGGCGCCGGACGGGGTCCGCTAAAACACACATATCTCTGCCCGAACCTCTTGGAGCGCGACCCGCCGTGGAATTGCCAATCATCCTGTCGGTGCTCGCTGTCCTTCTGGTGGTAATCAGTCTGGCCCAGCCCCTGGCAGGCATCGTCCGGCTGCCCTTCAGCGTTCTCCTGGCGGTGATCGGCATCGTGATCGGCACGGGCGCCACCTTCCTCTGGTATACGGAGCTCACCGACGCCTTCAACGAAGTCGCCCGCGCGGTCCTCGACTTTCCGGTCGGCTCGACGGTCTTCCTCTATGTCTTCCTGCCGACCCTGCTGTTCCAGACGGCATTGACGCTCGATGTGAGGCGCATGGCCCCCGACTGGGTTCCGATCCTCGTCCTGGCCGTGTTCGCGGTGCTCATCGCGACCGTCATCATCGGTCTCGCCCTGGTGCCGTTCGCCGAGCAGCCGCTTATCGTCTGTCTCCTGCTGGGGGCCATCGTCGCGACCACCGATCCGATTGCGGTCGTCGGCATCTTTCGCGACATCGGAGCTCCCGCTCGGCTCGGGCGGCTCGTCGAGGGCGAGAGCCTCCTCAACGACGCGGCGGCCATCACCCTCTTCAGCGTCTTCCTGGCGGTGCTGGTGGCCGCGCAGCCGCTGAGCCTCGTCGAAGCGAGCCTCAGCTTCGCCCAAACCCTCTTCGGCGGAGCGTTCGTCGGCTATGTCGGGGCCCGCGCCGCGGCGTGGCTCATCGGCTCGATCCCGGACCACCGCCCCGCCAAGGTGTCGATCAGCTTCGCGCTGCCCTATCTCGTCTACATCGTCTCGGAGCAGGTTCTCGGCGTCTCCGGCGTCATCGGCGTCGTGATCGCGGGCATGACCCTCAACCTGCTCGGCCCGGCACGGGCCTCTCCGGACGGATGGAGCTACCTCACCGGCATTTGGGAGCAGGTCGCCTTCTGGGCCAGTTCTCTGGTGTTCGTGCTCGCGGCCATCCTGGTGCCGAGGCTCCTTGCGGATCCCACCTGGCTCGATCTGGCTCTCATTCTCGTGGTGGCCGCCGCGGCGTTGCTGGCGCGCGTCGTGGTGCTGTTCGGAATCCTGCCGCTCCTGACGGCCATCCGCCTGTCGCCGCCCGTCAGTCCGCCCTACCGCCTCGTGATCCTCTGGGGCGGCCTCAGGGGCGCCGTCACCCTGGCGCTCGCGCTTGCGGTAACGGAGAACTATGCCCTGACGGGGGAGGTGAAGCGGTTCGTGGCCATTCTGGCGACAGGCTTCGTGCTGTTCACTTTGCTCGTTCAGGGCACCACGATGCGCTGGCTCATCCAGTGGCTCGGACTCGACCGGCTGTCGCCCCAGGACCTGGCGTTGCGCGGACAGGTTCTGGCCGTGGCGCTCGAGAACGTCCGGGAGGCGGTCGAGGACGTGGCCGAATTGTACAAGGTCGAGTCGGCGACAGCCCTTGCCGAGGCCCGCCGCTACGCCGAGAGGATCGATCAGGCTGCGGCCCAGACAGAGCAGGGGCAGGAACTTTCGGATCGCTCCCGCCTCTCCCTGGGGCTGGTGACCCTGGCCGGACGCGAGCGCGACGTGGTTCTGGAGCATTACAGGGCCCGGACGGTCTCGGCAGGGCTCGTCCAGCCGCTCCTGGCACAGAGCGAACTGCTCCTCGACCGCGCCCGGAGCGGTGGCCGAACCGAGTTCCAGCGGGCAGTGAAGCAGACGCTGGCCTTCAACTGGCGCTTCGACATCGCCCAGTTCCTGCATCGCCGGATCGGCATCAGCGGTTTTCTGGAGCGCCTCCTCGCGAGGAGGTTCGAGATGCTGTTCGCAACCCGGATCATCGTGGAGGAGCTGGTTCCGTTCGTCGACCGCAAGATCGCTCCGATCCTCGGATCGAGGGTGGGCGAGGTGCTGGGAGAGATGGTGGACAGGCGCCGGGAGGCCATCGACCGCGCCCTTGAGGCCCTTCGTCTCCAGTACCCGACCTATGCCGAGTCTCTGGAGCGTCGGCTTCTGCGCAAGACCGCGCTGAGGCAGGAGGAGCTGGAATACGACGTTCTTCTCGCCGATGGCCTTATCGGCCCGGAGCTTCACGCCAACCTCCGCCGCTCCGTGGAGGAGGAGCGTCGCAAGGCCGAGATTCAGCCCCGGCTGGATCTCGCGGTGAATGCGCGGGAGCTTGTGGCGCAGTTGCCCCTCTTTGCCGAGCTTTCCGAGGCACAGATCGGAGCGCTGGCCAGGTTGCTGCGCCCGATATTCGCCGTGCCCGGCGAGCGTCTGATCCGGCGCGGGGACCCGGGAGACGCTGTCTACTTCATCTCCTCGGGGGCTCTGGAAGTGAACGCTCCCGGCCAGAAGGTGCGGCTGGGCCGCGGCGACTTCGTCGGGGAGATTGCCTTGCTCACGGGGCTTCCGCGCCAGTCGGACGTGTATGCGATCGGCTACTGCTTCCTGCTCCGTCTGGATGTGCGCGCCTTCCAGGCCTTCCTGGCGGATCACCCGGCCATCCGCCGACAGATCGAAGAGGTTGCCGCCCAACGCGTCGAGGCAAACGCTAGCTTTGAGCGGCCTGTGAGTCTGCAGCCGTCGTAGCGGGCTGCGGCTGGCGCTCCGAATGGCCTCGGCGAGGCTGGGGCGCTGAACGAGGAACATCCTCCATCTGCGCAGGAGCTCGTCTGCGCCGGCCTGCCGACCTGTACTCTTTCCTCCGGAGCGGCCGCTGGACCCGGGTCCGGACATGCTCGTGCGCGCTCTGCGGTTGCCCGTCCAGCGCTTTCACATGCGGCAAGGGAGGCGCATCGGGATAGCGCATGGACATCAGAGAGTGAAAAACCGGCGGGAAGGAGAGGACCGCGAGTCCTCCGGGCACCATATTCCCCAGAATGAACGGGACCAGTGTCCTCTGCATCTCCGGACCTCTCCCTGGTGATTGGCAACCGGCGAGACGAGCCGGTTCCGGATCGCTACAGTCTCGGAACCGCCGGGAGCTCTTCCTCGCGCAGGTTGAGGATCTCGATCAACCGGCCGACACGGCCCGATGGGATCGACCGGCCCTCATTCAGCATCGCCTCCTCGTTCTCGACCCAGGCCTGCGCCTCGGCGATTTCGGCAGGGCTGGGATCGAGGCGCAGGATCTCCGCCACCGTTCCGTCCTCTGTCGCTCCGATGAGAGCCTCCACTTCGCGACGCGTCAGTCTTTCCGCCATGTGAGATCTCCATGGTTGCGTGGAAGTCGCCCCAAATTTGGGATCGTTTCCCCGCCTATCAAGGTCTCTGAATGGGTGATCGGACCCTTGCCCGTGCAGCCAAATCGAGCTTCGGGGCGACCATTTCCCTGCTCAGCTCGAACCGGGTGACAAGACGCCGGTTGCCTCTCTACCCTGAGCGAGCGCTCGGGACCGTCGCTCCCGCGACATGAGCTGGAGGTGCCATGCCGGGCTCCCGCGGCACGGCGCATCATGAGGAGTAGAGCTTGGACGACTATCTCGACGATCTGAGGCGGAGTCTCGAACGGGATCTGGGCCTGGTCCCTTCCGATAAGGCACAGGACCGGCCCGCTGCGAAGGATGGCGTGTCGCTGATCATTACGAAGGAGCAGCGCGCCAGACTGCACGAGCGGGGTTTCTCCGAGGGTGAGGTCCGCAACATGACGCCGGCCCAGGCCCATCGGCACCTGGGGATCACCCATACCGACGAATAAGGGGCCCGGAACGCCGGATCGGCAAGATTTCGGTGACTTCCTTCGAACCGAACCTGCGTTTGGAAGCTTGTTCTCCAAGGCAAGAGGCACGATCTCAGCATGCCTTGGATGAAAAGCTGCCCATGACAGTCCATTTCCCGTTCAACAACACCTACGCCCGGCTGCCGGATCGGTTTTACGCACGGGTGGCGCCCACGCCTGTCTCGGGACCGAAGCTTATTCGGCTGAACCGCGAGCTTGCCGTGCAGCTCGGCCTCGATCCTGACCGGCTCGCCAGTCCTGAAGGTGTGGAATTCCTGTGCGGCAGGCGCGTGCCGGAGGAGGCCGAGCCCATCGCCATGGCCTATGCCGGGCATCAGTTCGGACATTTCGTGCCGCAACTCGGCGATGGCCGCGCCATTCTCCTCGGCGAGGTGGTCGACCGGGATGGCGTCCGCCGCGATATCCAGCTCAAGGGCTCGGGACCGACTCCCTTTTCGCGCCGTGGCGATGGCCGCGCCGCGCTGGGGCCCGTGCTGCGCGAGTACCTCGTCAGCGAGGCGATGGCGGCGCTGGGAATTCCCACGACGCGTGCGCTGGCCGCGGTACTGACGGGGGATGTCGTCGCGCGCGAGATGCCGCTCCCCGGAGCGGTTCTCACCCGTGTCGCCTCGAGCCATGTCCGGGTCGGGACGTTCCAGTTCTTCGCGGCCCGCCAGGATGTGGAGGGACTGCGCCTGCTGGCGGACTACGTCATCGGCCGCCATTACCCGCAGGCCGCCGGGAGCGACCGGCCTTATCGCGCGTTCCTGGACCTGGTCATCGCCGCTCAGGCGGATCTCGTTGCGCGGTGGCTGCATGTCGGCTTCATCCACGGCGTCATGAACACCGACAACATGTCCGTTGCGGGCGAGACCATCGACTACGGTCCCTGCGCGTTCATGGATGCTTACGATCCAGCCACGGTCTTCAGCTCGATCGACCAGCAGGGCCGCTACGCCTATGGCAACCAGCCGCGCATCGCCCTGTGGAACCTGACGCGGCTGGCGGAGGCGCTTCTGCCGCTCCTGTCCGACGACGAGGAAAAGGCGGTTGCCGAGGCGAACGAGGCGCTCGGTGCGTTTCCTCGGGACTTCGAGACCGCCTACCATGCAGGGCTCAGGCGGAAGATCGGATTGGCAACAGAGCGGGAAGAGGACCCGGCGCTGGCGGGAGATCTTCTGAAAGCCATGGCCGAGAACGGGGCGGACTTTACCCTGACGTTCCGGCGGTTGAGCGATGCAGCGGCCGGCCCTGAAGGCGACGAGGCCGTCAGGAACCTCTTCATCAATCCGCTTGCCTACGATGCCTGGGCCGCGCGGTGGCGGGAGCGGCTTGCTCAGGAGCCGCAGGACGGGGCAAGCCGCCGAGCGGCGATGCGGGCCGTCAATCCGGCCTTCATTCCTCGCAACCACAAGGTCGAGGCTGTCATTCAGGCGGGCCTCGAGCACAACGATTTCGCACCTTTCGAGGAGCTGCTGGCGGTCGTTTCCAAGCCCTATGACGACCAGCCTTCCCTTGCTCGTTATGCGGAGCCGCCGGAGCCGCACGAGCGTGTCCTGCGGACATTCTGCGGGACGTGAGGCGGCTGCGAGCCGTCCGGCCGGAAGGTAATCACTCGAACCGGAGGAACGCCTCTTCGCCGGAGGCGTTCAGTCCTCTTCAGGACACGCGGCACGGACCCGAAGGTGCAGCCCCGGGGGAGACAGCTTCATGAATCAGCTTATCGCGTCGATTGCGTTCGTCTTCATGGCCGCGTCCGCTGCTCGGGCGCAAGCTCCGGCAACTCCCGGTTCGCCTCCGGCCACTGATCCTACCGAAGTCGGACAAACCGGCGGCATCACGGACTACTGGTGGATCATCCTGCTGGTGATCATCGTCATCGGCGCAATCTGGTACTTCTCGCGCCGGAACAGGCGGACTTAGGAAAGCAGGTCCTGCAAGGGTGGGCGAGGCGCATCCGGGCCAGGGCGGAAGCAGCATGAAGTCTCGATTTCCAAGGGGGGTAGCATCATGCATCGCCTTGTCTGTTCCCTCATCGTCGCCGCAGCATTCACCCTCATGAGCTCATCCGTCCATTCCCTGGCAGCCTTCGATCGGATCGTCGTCTTCGGAGACAGCCTGTCCGACAACGGCAATGCCGGACGGGCCTCGAACGGGCCGGTCTGGGTCGAGCATCTGGCCGAACGGTTCGGCCTGACCCTGAAACCGAGCCGGACGGGCGGATCCAACTATGCCGTTGGCGGGGCCCGTCTCGACCCACGGTCCGGCAACACCAGCCTGCGGGCGCAGGCCAGCGCGTACCTGCAGGCGTCCAAGGCGCGCGGGTCGACGCTTCACATCGTGTATGGCGGGGGCAACGATCTGCTGGCGACCGTCGGTCAGCCCCAGGCTCATCGGATCGTGGACGCCGCCGTCGCCTCCCTGAGGAGTATCGTGGCCGATCTGGCAGGCGAGGGCGCGACCGATATTCTCGTGCCCAATCTGCCGGCCGTCGGGATCACTCCGGCGGTGCGCGCCCATGGCAGGCAAGCCGTTGAGGCCGCGAACACGCTCGCGGCACATTTCAACAGCGCCCTGGATCGGGCCCTCTCCGAATTTGCCGGCCGGGCCGGCCTGCGTTTGCACCGCCTCGATGTGTGGCAGATGGCGGAGCAGGTGGTCAGCGATCCCGCAGCCGCAGGCTTCACCGACATTGCCGCCCCTTGCGTTCAGAACCGGCGCTGCGAAGGGCACCTGTTCTGGGATGGCATTCATCCGACAACACAGGCGCATCGGCGTCTGGCGGAGGCCGCCATCCGGGTGCTGGAGGCGCAATAGAGCGGGAAGCGCAGGAGGGCCGGGAGGCGCCTTCGCCAGCTTTTCTGCGGATGCCGGGCCGCAATCGGCCCTGCGCCTCGAAGTTCCTCTCGGGTCGATAGGAAACAAGTTTCGCGGCCAGCATTGATATTCAGACAGGCACATAGGAGCGATCATGACCCAGGAAAAAACTGGTCCGGATGCAACACCCCGCATTGGCCTCGATCTGGGCCGTCAGGTGCTCGAAGGCCCGGGTGGTGGCGGCCGGGAGGAAAACGCGGGTGCGAGCGAGGAGATGATCCGCCAGAAAGCCTATGAGATCTGGGAGAGGGAGGGCCGCACGGGCGACCCGCAGGATCATTGGTACAGGGCGGAGCGCGAGCTGAGCGATGCCGCGCAGGAGCGCACGGCGGCAACCGTCGAGGATGCGCCTCCCGTGGCCGCCGTGAGCGCGAAGGAGGCGGTCAGCGATCAGCCCGCCGAAGAGGCCACGAAGCGGAAGAGGACCCAGAGGAAGGGCTGAGCCGGCGGCGGGAAAGCCAGCCGCCTGCGCCCGAACGGTTCAGGTCCTGAGATGGGCGCTGGCGGCCGCCAAGCCGGCCTCCGCCTCCGAGACGGAAATCGCGCCCGGCTTGAGCTTCTCGCGCACCATCCTGGCGCTCAACTCGACGAAATAGGCATTGGCCGGAACCGGCACCCCGTGGAGGCGGCCGAGCAGCACGATCTCGCCGTTGAGATAGTCGGTCTCGACGGAGCCGGCTCCGCGGGCGAGACTCTGCGTCGTCGAGCCGCCCGAACGGTCGACGCCCGGAATCGGCTGGTAGCGCATCAATTGCTCGCGGCGCGGATCGGAGGCCCCGATGTCCCGCCAGGGGATTCCGGCCGCCGCGAAGACTGCTTCGGCCTCGGCGCGGAGCAGGGCGCCGAAGTGCTTCAGGTCCGCATCCAGGCCGAGCGCGGCTTCGAGGATGTTGCGGAGGTTGAGCAGCAGCTTGCCGTACTTGCTCTGCATCACGTCGGGCGTGACGAAGGCGGCGATGTTCGCAGCCTCCAGGGCCTCGGCGAGATCGGTGTCGTGCCTGTTGCTGCCTCCCGGATAGCGTCCGATGTCGAATATGCCGTGACGCGGGGTCGAGAAGGCGCTGACCTCGCCGGGAGCCGAGATCGTCGCCGGCATCATGACGGTCACGCCATGGACCTCGGGGAAACGGCGCAGGGCCAGGCGCTCGTTGGTGACGCCGTTCTGAACGCAGAAGATCGGCTGCTCGACGACGCCCGCGGCACGAAGCCGTTCCAGGGCGGCGAGGGTGTCCTGCGTCTTCATCGTCAGCAGGATCGCGTCGTCCGCACGGAAGTCGATCTCGGCGGGATCGGACACGCATGGGGAATGGGCTCGCGCGGTCCGGTCGGGCGACCGGAGCAGCAGGCCGTCGGTTCTGATCGCCTCGAGCTGAGCGCCGCGGGCGATGCCGATCACCTGCTGGCCGGACAGCGCGAGGGCCGCCGCGACCGTGCCGCCGATTGCGCCGACGCCATAGACGATGATCCGCATGATGTTCCCCCCTGAGTGCCGGTGCCGTCGGGCCCGAAGTTGGGCCGCTGCCCCTCATAGCGCGCCGGATGCCGTTTCGGAAAGGGAGCTTGTCCTTGCGTGGGATCTTCCTGGATTCCCGGCCGTTAGGATCCGGTGGGCATCACCCGGAATCCTGACACGACAGGAGCCTGCTGCCTGGCAGCGGGCTTTTTGCTTTCCGGTTTTCGTTCGACACTGAGGAGGATTGGCATGAGCCGCGGATTTCCATCCATGACCGCCCTGTTGGGCCTGCTCGCGATTGCGGGATACCAGAACAGGGACGAGCTTGCCGAAATGCTCGGCGGGCAGGGTTCGAACGGCCCGGGGGGCCAGGGCCCCGGCGGTCAGCAGGGCCACCAGCAGCAGGGAGGGCTGGGCGGCCTCCTTGGCGGCCTGGGCGGCATGGCGGGCGGCGCAGGTGCCGGCGGATTGCTGAACGGCGGCCTCGGCGAGCTGGTGGAGCGCTTCAAACAGAACGGCCAGGGCGAGGCGGCGGAATCCTGGGTCGGCCACGGACCCAACAAGGAGATGTCGCCGCAGGAGCTCGAACAGGCCATCGGCCCCGACGTGCTGGACGACCTGTCCCAGCGGACGGACCTGCCGCGGGACGAGCTGCTCGCGAGGCTCTCGCGGGATCTGCCCAAGGCGGTCGACAGCTACACGCCCGACGGACGGCTGCCCGCATAGGACGGCTTCCGCCGCTGCCGACGAGGGCGGCGTCGGGCTGCAGGTCCTGGATCGGCCCTCGCGGCCCGGCTCCTGCCGGAACGGCCTCGGCGCCATGGCGTTCCCCTCCGAGGAGGATGCCATGCCGACGAAACTGCCAGACGAAAGACAGGTCCGCGAACCGGGGTCGATGGAGCTCGACCCCACGGGCGAGGGCATCGCCGTTGAGGAAACGCGGCGCCTGATCGCCTCCAGCAAGGTCGAGGGCACCCCGGTCTACAACCGGACCGGCGAGGAGCTCGGAACCGTGTACAACTTCATGGTCGACAAGGTCTCCGGACAGGTCGCCTATGTGGTGATGAGCTTCGGCGGCTTTTTGGGGATCGGCGAGAGCTATCATCCGCTGCCCTGGCGCTCGCTGACCTACGACACCCGGCTGGGCGGCTACGTGGTCGACATCGACAAGGACCGGCTTGCCGAGGCTCCGCGCTACGGGGCCGACGAGGATCCGTTCACCGACGACGAGTACGGCGCGAGGGTCGACGCCTACTACAGGACCACACCCACCGCCTGAGCGAAGAGAATTCGGCAGCACGGGCCGCGGCCCGGGACGTGAGTCATGACCAGGCATCACATCGGCTTCGGCGGCAGGCGTGTCGGTCTGCCGCGCTCGCGTGCCCTTCGGATCGGGCTCGGCGTTGCGCTCGTGGCGGCGGGCTTCGTCGGCTTCCTGCCGATCCTGGGATTCTGGATGATCCCTCTGGGCGTGGCCATTCTCTCCATCGATCTGCCGCTCGCGCGCAGGCTTCGCCGCAGGGTCGTGGTGTGGTGGGAGCGCCGCCGCCGGCCGCGTCCGGTCCGGACTCCGATGCGCCGCTAGAAGCGGCTCCGAGCGGCAGGCGGCTTGCCGGCATGGCGCTCATGCAAAAAGAACACTCGCGCCTCCCGGCCGCGACGGGATAAGGCGTCTCTTCACCTCGTCCGAATTCCGCCCTAGTTATCAGAGCGATAGGCGAGAGTGTGTTGGAGCACGTGTGGCGTGAATATGGGCGGGGATCAGTTCTTTGCGATCGGGATTTTGGCTGTGGCCCTGGCTCTGGGCCTGGGGCTGCTCTTCCTGATCGTTCTTCTCGGGCGAAAGCTGTGGGCTTGGATGACCGGTGCGCGCCGGCCGGCGCGTGACGAACCTCCTTCGAACCCGGCTCCGGCCGCTGCGGGCGACGGGGCCTATGCCCCCTCGCTCCTCGCGTCGGACCTCTACGCGATCCGATCCAACCTCAATGCCGTTTCCCGGCAGATCGAGGATCTGGAGCGCAAGCTCCGGCTCGGCTCATCGAATGCCAGCGTCATCGGCTTGAAGCGCAAGTAGTCCGCTGCCGTGCCGCATTTCGGGCGGTGCCGGCCGGCCTGACCCGCGCCCCTCTCCGCCGGCTGCCCAAGCAGCCGCCCCTCCCCACAAGGGGGAGGGAGGGGCCCGGGCCATGAACGGCAAGGGGTGGAGAGCCGGTCCGCTCGCGGCGCCTAGGACCTGCGCCGGCGACCGGGTCAGGTGCGGTTGATCGAGACCCCGCCATCGACCAGAAGGGCGGCCCCCGTCGTGAAGCTCGACGCGTCGGACGCGAGGTAGAGCGCCGACCGGGCGATCTCCTCGGGGCGCGCCCGCCGCTTCAGCGCGTGGAGACCTTCCACGAAGGCCCTCGCCTCCGGCGTGCTGACCCACGCCTCGGCCATGGGGGTGTCCGTGCCTCCGGGGAGGAGCGCGTTGACCCGGATGCCCTTGGGGCCGAACTCGGCCGCCAGCGATTTCGTGAGCCCGATCAGCCCGGCCTTGCTGGCCGCGTAGGACGCCACGCCCGGCATCCCGACCGTGTGGCCCACGAAGGTCGAGGTGAAGATCAGCGAACCGCCTCCACGGTCGAGCATGGCCGGGATTTGGTGCTTCGCGCCCAGGAAGGCGGCGGTGAGGTTCACCGCGAGCGCCTCGTTCCAGCCCTCCAGCGAGACCTCGGGCGTCGGGCCCATTTCGCCGTTCGTGCCGGCATTGTTGAACGCGATGTCCAGGCCCCCGAAGGCATCGACCGCCGTCTCGACCAGGGCGCGGGCAAGCCCCTCGTCCCGCACGTCGCCCGCGACCGCGACGGCCCTGCCGCCCGCCTGCTCGATCTCGGCGACGAGCGCGTTCAGCCCGTCGGCCCGGCGCGCCGCCACCACGAGGTTCGCGCCCTCGCGGGCGAAGAGTTTCGCGGTCGCGTAGCCGATCCCGGAGCTCGCGCCGGTCACGATGGCGGTCTTGTTCGTGAGTGTCGTCATGGATGGGTTCCTCTTTCGCATGGGCCCGATGCCCGGGAAGGAGATCCCAAATGGCGGCCTGCGGCGCGACCCGTTTCCGGCGCCCGATTTCTGTGGCGCAGCCGAACGGGGCGGACCCGCCGATGAGACAGGCCGCGGGCGGGCAGGGGCCTCCGGCCCCCGGCGCCGGGTCGCCGCGCACGCGCCCGCCACCGCTTGCCGGTGGATCGCCCCATCGCCCCGTGCTAAGCCTGACCGTAGAGCCGGGCGCACCCGGCTCCGGGGCGTCAGAACCTCTCCGCAAGCGGTCGGCATCGACCGCTAACGATGCCTCCCTCGCCTTAGGGCCGGGGAGGCGCTGTCGCATGTCCAGGGCGAAAGCCTAAAGGGCAGCGCGGTCGTCTTGCGGCGACTTCTGAACTCCCCGGCCACCAGGGCTCCTGGTGGTCGTCTCACCGGAGGAGTTCGTCATGGACCAGCCCTACAGCGTCATTGCCGATTGGCTTTCGAAGTTTCACACCTGGCCCGAATTCATTCAAGGAATGTGGCTCGTCGCCGTGCCGGTGACCGTGCTCGGCGTCACGTGGATCGTGATGCGGGGCCTGCGCGACCTCGCCGCCGCGTGGCGCGGGCGAGGGGAGGCGACGCTCTACGGCATCCCAAGAGATTGGCCCGGCCCGCCGCTGACCTATCGAGGCGGGAGGTTGCGGATCGCGGAGGGCGAGACGCCCCCGCCGCTCCCCGCGCCGTCCGCACCACCCCCGTCATTCCGGGGCGGTCCGCAGGACCGAGCCCGACCCGAAGGGCCACGCGAAGCTGGAAACCCATAGCCGCTGACGATGCCGGATAAGCCGCGACGAAAGCCGCAGCGCTCAATTCGGAGCGCGTCGTGTTTATGGTTTGCCCGCTTCGCGCGCCCCTTCGGGTCGGTTCCGCTACGCGGCCCCGGAAGTACGGAGCAGCGCACCCCGTCATGCCCGGCCCCGTGCCGGGCATCCACGCTTTGGAACCTCGGCGCCGAAGGAGACGGAGGCCGGGACGAGCCGGCCCCTCTGTCGACGACGAAACTGCTGCGCGGAATGTCAGCGATGGCAGTGGCGGTCGCCTGTTTTACGGCTAGTGTGGCAGCCATTCCTTTCGAGCCCGCCCCCCTTGGCAAGAGCAGAGGTGACAAAAATAGCCGTCAGAATGACGGCAAGCAGTGCTTTCATTAGTATGGGAGTCCATTGCCGTTGCCGGTACCGCCTATACTGTCTGTTATTGGTAACGAGTCCGGTGGCTATTTGGACTGGTGGGTCTCAAACTACGCTGAGCCCTACCCTCATTACTCGCCGTTACTGGCAGTTGGATCAACCTTAATCACTCTCCGCTTCAACTTCGACTTCCTGAGCAACAAGCGCGCTCTCGACATTCTCCGCCATAATGCGCCTGAACTCGTTGTAAGTATCTGCACCTGGGTCTAACGCCTCTAGCACCACTACGAAGCTCACCTGAGCCTGATGTTGGCGCATGAAGTCGTCACTATACTGGAACTGGTTTCGCCAAAACATACGAGCATAAACTTGCAATTCTGGTTGAGGACCAGTGAGCCTAGGCCCATTGTTAGCGGTAAACTCGCCCGAATAGACGCGAACAGGATCCCATTTATGATCGAGAACGCGCGCATCTAGCTCTCTTTCATTCGGGTTCACACATCCAAGCATCGTCGCATTTCTGAAGCCGCCACTTGGCTGTAACCGCCTATATTGAACCCCAGCTTCTAAGCGCGTAGAAATGTAATGGTGGCCCTCCAGCTGAGTAGTCGGGCTCAGGATCGCAACCATTTTAGCGCGTCCGACAAATCTTCCATTCTGGATTAGGCTTTGCGGCACTCTAATTCCTGTCCAGTAGTACCGCTGCATGGCGCTAATATCAGCTGTCCAAGCAATCACTGCTGCATTAGACGGGCAGGTCCAAGGCAGTTCTGGACGGATCGGTGAACCAAATCCTAGCTCATGGCTGTAAGCAGTTAGATCGCAAGAGCTGAGCAGAAGGGCTTTAACTAAGTCAGGAGATGGATCTGCGAGATTGTCCCAGGTGTGTGCGGCAAGACGTGAAACCAAGGGTGCGGCAAAGCTCGTACCCCGATCAGTACCACCTCCTAAAACTCTGTGCTCTGAAAACCAGCTTGTTTCTGGTTTAAGCATACCCTCAGGTCCGAGGCCCACACGAGACAACGAACATGGCTCTGAAGGATTGCCATTCTCATCATGTGTTCGGCCGCTGACGATTATAGCCGCTTCGCAATCTGCAGGTGGAGCAAGCCGTTCTGTCTCTGAACGATTACCGGCAGATATGACAAGGAGTTTGTTATAGCGACGGGAAAGCTCTGAAAGGCCATGCCCAAGACCACTTACATCGTACTCATCACATTCGCGATTAAAGTTCGCAGATAAGTTCCATTCTGGATGCTCAATGAAGGCTCGCTCGATATGAGCGAGCAGAACGCGATCTGGAACGCTGAAATTCGCACCTATTTCAGGTACTGCTTGAACAATCCCAAGCCTGCAATGAAGCTGAGGAAGCTGGAGCTGATTACTCCATAGGTGCCCATCGACTAAGATAGACGCGACTTTATTACCGTGTGCGCGGGCAGCAAATCCGTCTGATGCCAGCGGCTCCATTTCCCAAGCCACAGCGCCACGGTAGCGTGTGGCATGATAACCACCGTCGATGACACCAACAATCGGTTCATCATCAAGTGCCGGCAATACCAGTTCGGGCTCTGGTCCGACTCCAGGATTTGTAGGGCGCAAAGGGGCAACGGGCTCCCACCGGACAATAGCTCCGGAAGCCACCAATTGGTGAAGGACATCATTATCCCGGATGCCAACAGGCAAACTAGGGTTTGCCTGTGCGAGAGCCCTTGCGCCTTCAGCAAATCGAGATGCCGGAAGCCACTCATGTACCGCAGGAGAAGCAGTCTGCTCATAGCTCAAGAGATCCTCGCGCACGGCAAACGCTGGCAAAGCGACGCGATCTTCTTGAGCAAATCGGGCTAAAGTTTCGATGACTGAAGACTGTGCTTTATCAGATAAGAATCCTGGCAAACGAACGTTAAATGTTCGACGCCCACTATTGTCTTCCGAAGCTAAGGACCACGCAATCTCAATGCGGCTGGTATCCTTTAGTACATTTGCAAAGAGATCTGCGGCCTCAATCCGAAAAATGTCGCAGCGCTGAGGATCGGTCGATGGGTTTTGAAGACGCTTCCGAATCCGATCAAAAGCAGAAGTTGTAAACTCAACGATGTAGCCACTGCGCCAAGCCGCGATTAGTTGAGCGCCGACCTGTTGATTGAAGAGATCATGGGGTGTGTGCGTAGTCGCTTGAGAGGCTTTGTCCATCCTCACCCAAAGCAAGACCCTATCGCCGTGTGTAGCGGCCGCCGTCTCAGGTGCGTCCTTTATAGCAGCAAGGCTCGCTAGGAGGCTTTGACGCCGGCGCTGGTATACGTCGGGTTTGATTTTGCTCGCATCCTTTGAACGGCCTGTAATCCCCTGGCGGACAGGCGTCGTTCGCAGTCGAAGCAATGGATTTAATAGAACGTCACCCGTCCCAGGCATATTAACAGGCCCTTCTTACTCGCTATCGACGTTTCTCCTACGCCTCAGAGTTGCAATGACAGCCTGTTTGCTGACGCCAGTCAACCGCCCAATTTTTTCAAACGTTAATTCGTAGTCATCGCGAAGGCGCTTTTGAAGGAGAGTTTTGGTTTCTAGTTCCAGATTGGAAATAGGCGGCATATGCAACTTGCCCTCACGGCTGCCGATCACAGCCCAAGCCAAGCCTGCGAAGTCTATGCCACTACCTGTAAGTACTGCCGTGCGCCGTGCCGCTATAGCTAGTTCTCTAATATCAGAACAAGACAGCCCCTTAGAAATTACACTTAGTATGGCCGCTTCAGTACAATCCTCGGCACGGTCCAAATAAAGACGCCATAATGCCTCTCTCAAATCAAGCTCAGGCAAGCTAACCTCGATTTGATAAGGGAATCGACGAAATATTGCAGGATCAAGCAAATGGGCGTGATTAGTAGCTGCTACGATAACAGTTTTATCATTGATTAAGTCTAGTCCCTGAATAAGTGTATTAACGACGCGCTTAATTTCTCCAAGCTCTCTTTGGTCGTCGCGACGCTTAGCTATTGCGTCGACCTCATCAAGAAATAGAAATCCAGGACCATTTGATGCAAATTCAAATAAAGCGCGTATATTCTTTGCTGTATCGCCTAAAAGTGATGATACAACTGTGTCTAATCTGACTGTGTAGAATGGAAGACCTAAGCGCGCAGCAATATGCCCAGCTATGAATGTCTTGCCTGTGCCTGGCGGCCCAGAAAGTAAAAGATTTAATCGTGAGCCAAGGCCTGCCTCAGAAAGCTGTTTAGAATTTGCCGCCTCTGCAACGAAGCGCGACAGAGCAGCCCCGGCCTGCTCGTCTAGCAGGAGCGGCATAGTTGGCCAAGGCTGCTCTTCAATGAGGGGAACCCTTGATTTCTCATCGACTGGGAGCTGACTTACAGAACGTACATCATTGAGGGACACTAATCTGCGTTGAATCGCAGAACTGATCCTGCCCTGGACTTCACGTCTGTCAGGTCCACGATACTCACGGGCAAATAGGCTCCCGATGTGTCGGATTGCGTCTTGATTACCTGAGAGAGCAACGTCTACCAGGTCGGCAAACCACTTACCGACAGAAGGCGAATTTTCCGGCACATCAGGAGCATAGCTAGGCTGAAGCACATTACGGTTCATTTCGCCCTCCCAAACCGAATGCCCGGGAATCCTTTTCTGGTTACCGGGCAACATATTTCGCTTGGAATTTGCCATTATTGGCCTCCGCCGGCAACCAAAATGGTGCCTTGGGGTAACGTTCTTTGGTATATTTGGTTGCCATAGACCAGGCCAAGGCTTGGGTCCAGACTCTAGGACGCGACTACTTCACGTTGAATAGCTTTGGGAGTCTTTGGCGGCGCAAATCTGATGCAAGCTCTGTGCTGGGGAGGCAAGCACAGATGGAGAGGGCGTATTATCTTGATCTTCGCGAACGAGTGTTGCCCGTGTGCTGGCGGGGGAGCGTCGTGAACCAGTCGCAGCGGTATCGGACGGCTGCGAGCGCGGCTCCGAAGCCGATGGACTACGGTGCTGGCTTGCCCTGGCAGTCGAGCGTGCCTAGCTTTTGGGATGCAGCGCTCTCAAGCGATCTGTAACACTGCACTAGCCGCAGAAGTCGGCGGATTGCGACGTCGTAGTCAGCTATGTAAATTGACTCAATAATTTTCACCAGGGGCGGCTAAAACCCTTATTTTCTGGGACCTGACTTCAGCCTCTGACGCACTACCTCTTCGATTTGACTCACCAACACGTCATCGATTTTAGCCTCGAACGGGAACCCGGCACCCATCGTCAAGCCAACAAAAAGCCCCCGAGGAACTCCTCGGAGGCTCGCCGCCTGATCGTTGTGAGTGCGTTTAAGTCATGCGGGGACCGCGTCGCGCCGGAACAGCAGTGTCCTTTTCGCGGCCTCTATCACGATGGCCGGCTTTATGCCGCGCGCGGCAAGCATCCTTTGCAACGCCTCGCGCGACTGTTGCCGCTCCCGGGCAAGCCGCGACAGGGTGACGGTCTCGGTCTCGAACCGCGTCATCTCCGCCTCGGTCACCACCGTCTGGGGACAGCGGTTGACCGGGTTGACGGCAATCTCGGTTGCGAGATGCCCGCCCTCGATCAGACCCCTGATGGCGGAGGTGTGAACGCCGAGGCGCCGCTCGACCGCGCGCAACGAGAGGCTGCCGTGATCCGGACGGCGCACCGCCGCCCGGACTTCCTCCACATCCACAAGCACTGATAGGTAGCCGCGCGTGTCCGTCCTCTGGCCGACGAACGACAAGCGCCCCTCAAAGATCGCTGTCACGATTTCCCGCGCTGAGCAGTTCGCCCGCTTGGCGGCGTCGGGAATGGTGGCCATCCCCTCCAACGGCGCGGTGACCAGCTCGGCGTCGGCGAGCAAACGGGCGAGGAAGCAATCAAGCTCGGCGCGAGCAAACATCGGGCGCAGTTCCGAGCCCTTGCCGGAAAGCGGCTGGATGAGGCCGGCCTCATGCAGCAGTGCCATCTGCACCCGCGGCGCATTGAGGTAGTGACCGGCCCGCTTGAGGCTGAGCGCCCCGCTCACCTCAAGCGCCAGGTTCGCGGCAGCACCCGCCAGAAACACCACACGGTCATCGGACAAAGCGCGGCTATCGTCATCGATAAGTCCGTGACGCAGAAGCAGCTTTCGCAGGCGCTTCGGGTGCTCGCCAGTTTCCTGCGCCAGGGTGCGGATCGAGTGCAGGCGTCGCTCGGCGACGGGCATGCCGAAGATCTCATCCCCGGGACCGATCGCCGTGGTGGCGATCAGGTGACGGGCGATCCTGTCCCTGATGGCGGCGTAAGCGGGATCCTTCTCCTCGCTCGAGAGCCACTCGTACAGGCGGCCGAACTTGCGCCGGGGCCGTCCGTCCTCAACCGCCTGCACCTGATCGCGCAGACGGGTCAGGAGGTTCGTGAAGGCCTCGTCTCCGGCCACCGCGATGCGGTAGCCCTCGTCGCCGGCTGCGCGCCACTGCATCTCGCTGAGACGGCTGCGGCGCACCCGCGGGCCATGCAGGGATACGGCGCCGACCATCTCGCACGCGCGGGCGATTGCGTACCACGGCAAGCCATCGAGCATCGGCACGGTCGGTGCATGGCCCCACATCCGTGCGAGCAGGTCAGCCTCGAACGGCGAGGCCGGAAGCTCCTCGCCCTTGATCCGTTCCGTCGTGATCATCGCCCAGTTCGCCTGCACAGCCGCGGCGAAGTCGGGCACGCCCGGCTTCGCATCGGGCACAGGCAGACAGGTGAGTGCGAGCCCGTGCCGCGCGCAGGTCCGGACTGAGGCCAGCGTCCAGGCGGCGCGGCCATAGGGACGAAGGCGGTCGGGGCCGGAGCGGCTGTCGAGATCCTCGGCGAGACATGACAGGCACACGCGCACCCTGGAGCGGAACAAGCTCATGGGCCGTAGCACCTGCCCGTTGAGGCTGAACACCTGGGCCTCGCCCTGCGGCTCCTCGCGCCTGAGCGAGAAGCGGCGCAGAGCCTCGAGATCGGCTCCCGTTGCGGCACTCAGACGGGATAAGGCCGCTTCCTCACCGCAGGCCAGGCTCACGGCATTGACACGCAGGTCGCCGCAGAAGGTACCGAGGTCCAGACCGTACATGGCACCGTTGAGCGAGCCATGGCTGATCGCGGTCTCGCCGAGACCGAAGTCGACGGTGTAGCGCAGGCGCTTCGGAAGGGGCATGTGAGCACTCATGCGCGGCCTCCCTTGCGGCGGGAAGGCGTGGGGGCCTCGGGCTGCACCGCGGTAGGAACGAACCCGGACGCCACGAACTCCCAGTCGCGCACGGTGAACAGGTTTTCGTCCGGCGCGCAGCCCGTGCCGGCGGCGTAGGCGGATGCGAAGTGCTTCGGGGTAAGCTCCTCCGCTCCGGTTCTGATCGCCTCCTCGGCCGCCGCGCGGCAGATCTGGATCACCAGCCCGAACTGACCGCCCGCCGCCCGGCACAGGCGCGCCAGGAACTCGTCACCGAGGAGGTCGACAGGCGTCAATTCGGCGAGGCCTTCGCTCACCGTCCTGACGATCAGGCGCAGACCATCGACGTCCTCGGGGAACGAGAGCGGGGTGAAGCGCACGAAGCGGCAGCGGCGCTGAAGCTGGACGTCGGTCTTGACGAAGTCGACGAGCGCCGGCAGCCCCGAGAGAATGAGCGAGACTGGGTTCTCGGCATGCTGCATCAGATTCTTGAGCGTGTCGGACAGCTTCTGCATCTCGTGCGCGTTGTTGGCACTGAGCGCGTGCTGCATCTCGTCGATGTGGACGATCCTTACCTGCCTGACGCGGAGCTGCTCGCGCAGGCGGCTGTAGGCGACGTTCTCGCGGATGTCGCGCACCATGCCGTAGCCGAGACCCTGGTTCATCACCTCCATGGCCAAGGCCCGCGGGGTGAAGGGCGAGGGCGCGGTGATCGACACGATAGGCACAACGGGACCAACGGCGAGATTGCGCGGCTGGAGCTCGACCTGCGAGGCAATCAGGCGCGCGATCGCCGCCGACTTGCCGGCGCCGCTGTCGCCGACCACGACGAGGGCGCGGCCCTCGACACGGCGACCGGAGACGTTGAGCCCGTGCAGGTCCTTGAGGCGGGTGATCTCATCCTTGAGTACTTCGTACATGCCTGTGCGGATGAAGCCCGCGTTGAGCCGCTCGATGCGTGCGATGATGCGCTCGTGGCCCAAATCACGCAGGATCGTGATCGGACCGGACCTGCTCACACCTTGCGTGAGGTCGAGCACGGGCTCGGGCAGGATCTCCGTCGTGGGGAGGGTATCGGCGAGAGCGCCGCCCTCGCGCAGCGGCACGATGTTGTCGGAAACAGTAGCGGTCTGGGTCGTCATCGGTGTCTCGGTCTCCTGGTGCGGGGTGGCGGGGAAAGTCGTGGACGAGGTCATGTGCAGGTCTCCTGGTTGGGAAGGATCGGTCACGGAATGGCTTCTCTCGGGTGGGGGCATGCTTGGGTCTCCTTGCAGGGGTGAAGGGGTGTCCGGCTCACTTGTCGCTCTCCACGGTCCAGGTGCCGGCGGGGCCGTAGGGGGAGGCCGGAGCCGGGGCGGCGTCGCCGAGGATGTCGGCGTCGGCGCCCTCGGCAGCCGTGCCGGCGGTCTCGTCCTCGCCATCGGTCAAGCCGAGCAGGTCGTCGTGGCTGGCCGCGACAGCAGCGCTCTCGCGGATGCTGAAGGTGCGGAACAGGTCGCGCTCACAGCGGTTGAGCTCGGCGTCGGTGGCTTCCGGCGGCGCGATGCCACAGCGAGCGCGGGCTGCGTCACCGATGGCGCGGATCGCCGCGACCGCCTCCAGCACGATCGGGCGGGCAAGTTTCGCCTGGGTGGCGAAGCGATGGCGCAGGCGCTCGCCGGTTGCGATCCAGTCGCTCATGATCAGCCCTTGCGCGAAGCTCTCCACGCACGGCACCGCGATCCAGCGCTCCCCCGGCACCTTGACTGAGATCGCGCCGAGATCCTGGGCGTCGACCTTGATATGCACCTTCTGCTGCCGCACGAGACGGCGCAGGCGCTGAAGCTCCAGCGACTGGTAGCGCAGGCCGAGGAAACGCACGCCCTCCTTGCCGATCTTGCGCTTGACGACGCGTCCGAAGACCTCGCGCTGACGGCGCGGGCCAGGCTCGGGCGCCACCGCCCATTCCCGCGACAGCCGGGCCCAGGCGTTCGCCGGCGTCTCGCCTTTGAGCCCTGCATGCGGGGTCTGGTGGTAGATGTCGGCCACCGCCCGCACCGCGCACTGCAACAGCTCGTCGGCGGTGACGCACGCGTTGGCCCCCGGATCGTAATCGGCGCGGTCGACCGGATTGGCGAAGGTGCGCCCGCTCAGATCCGCGAGTGTGATCCCCTCCAGGGTATCGAACAGGCGCTCAATGGTGCCGCGCAGTTCGGGGTGTCCGCCGGGCGCCTGCTCGAACGGAATGCCAAGCTGCATCAGCAGCTCGCAATAGGCAGGGCCGAACGCGGGGCCTTGGTCGGTGACGATCAGGGAGGGCTTGCCGCGGTACGGCCACAGCATGCGGCAGCCGGCGGATTGGGCCAGCGCCGACTTGTCGGACATCATCATCCGCAGGGCCGCCGAACTGCTGTCGCGGGACGGCGCGTGGATCGACATGTGCAGGGCGAGGATGACCCGCGAGGCGCAGTCGATCGCTGCTGTGATCCAGCAGCGGCACTTTTGCAACTCCTCGCGCTGCTTGTCCGTGAACGTCGCCCACAGCTTGGTGCCGGCCAGCACCGTGACAAGCGGCACCTCCCACTCGTCCATCTCGACGCGTTCCAGCAGGCGCGTGACGGTCACGCCTTGGTGCACCACGTAGAAGTGATGCTTGGCGTAGGCCGCGCCCTTGCGCGCTGCCATGACCTTGAACGGGTCGAGCTTGTCGATGGCGCGGTAGACAGTGCGCAGGTTGGGCGCCTTGAGTTCGGGCTCGCCCTTGCCTTCTGCCTTGCGCTTGTCGTTCTCCTGGCCGATGCGCCGCTCGATCTCGATCAGCAGCTTGGGAGCCGAGGGCCGCAGGTTGCTGGCATAACCCTTGACCACATCGTTGAGGATCTCGCGCACCTTCGCGTCGAGACGGTCGGTGCGGTAGCCGCGGCGATGTTTGGCGTCCATCAGGCACGAGATGTCTCCATCGGTCTCCTGCCAGCGCTTGAGCCAGCGGCGCACCTGCCACGGTTCCGGCAGTTCGGGACGCTCCGGCTTGTCCGATCCGGGGCCGCGGCTGTTCTTGTAGTAGGCCTTCTCGTGCTTCCAGCGCTCGCGGGCTTCCCGGGTCAGCTCCTTGTCGATCATTTCGAGGACGTCGCGCAGCTTGTCGTCGGCGAGGCTCGGAGCCTCGCCCCTAGCGCGCTTCTCGATCAGGCGCAGGATGAACTGCTGGCGGGTGAACACCACCGCCTGATCGTCTTCGGGAAGGTCGAAGACGGTGCGGGCGCCGTGGATCAGGCGCAGGTTGGCCCTGTTGCGGGCGAAGTAGTTGCGCTCGACCTCGAGGCGGTCGGCCTCATGCAGGCCCCAGAGCTGGGCATGGGTGAAGGTCTGGTGCAGGCCCGCGCCGTCCATGCTCTTGAGCAATACGAATTGCGGGCGGATGTCGAGGCAGCGGTGCGGGGTGCCGTCGACCAGGACGCGGTCGTCGGGGAACAGCGCCATCATGTCCGTGCGGGTGGATTCCGGCAGCGGGGTGGTTTGGGAATTCGTGAGCTTCAGGGCAGTGGACATGCAAAACCTCGTGTTGGGGTGAATCGGAAGGGTTCAGTGGGCGCGAACGGGAATGACGGAGGCGCCCATGGTGATGCGGCCGTGGCGCGAGAGCGTGAGGAGGCCGTCGCCGATCAGGCAGGCGATGGCCGGCAGGGCATGACCCTCAAGCCCGCTCGCTTCCACGAGATCGGCAATGCGCACCGCGCCGGTGACGTCGTCGAGCAGGCCCAGTACCCGAGCGAGATGGGCCTCATCGCGGCGCTGGAAGGCGTCGAGGATCATGGGGGCGTTGTGCACCCGGTCCGCCGTAATGTGGGCTTCCGTGCGCAGCACTACGCTGGTGGCGAAGGCGGGATCGAGCTGGGCCCGGATGAGTTCGAGCACGCGCTCGATCCCGGTGCTTGCCACCTTGATGGCGGGCTTGACCGCAAACGCGATGCGGCGCCCGTCGTGCAGGACGGCGAGGTAGTCGAAGGTGTGCTCGTGCACGACGCCGTCCTCGTCGACGTATTCGACCGGCGGCGGCTGGTCCCAGATCCAGGCGACGCGCGGGTCGGTGCGCAGCAGCAGGTAGAAGCCGCCCTCAAGACCGCTTTCGCCGGTGACGACACGGTTGATCACCGGATCAGGGATGAAGGCGTGGAAGGAGCCCTTGAAGTTGCGCGGCAGATTGCGCGAGGCGACCGACGCCTGCGGCGGCGTCCAAGCGTCCGGGAAGGGATCGTTCGGGGCGGGCGCGGGCGGCTGGAAGCGCAGCGACAGCGGCTTGGTCCAGTCGGGCAGGTGGGCAGGGGTCTCGGGCGTGCGGTGGGGATTGGGCAGGGACAAGGCAAAGCTCTCCTGTGCTCCGGCGCGGCGCTCCGGAGCGATGGCAGTGGGATGGGACGAGGAGCGGCCGCTGATGGGCCGCGTCAGGTCAGGCCGCTATTCGGCGGAGAGCGCAGCCGAGGTCGGGAAAGGCCAATGTTGGGCGCTGGGGTGAGGCTGAGCGCATGGCCTGCTTCGACTCCACATAGTCGTCTGTCACCGCGGCAAAGACCGCGGCGGCAGAGACAGCGTGGGCGGAAACAGGACGGATCATCAGGGGCCTCGTTGAAACGGTCGTCCGCCTTTGCCAGGTCACGAGGGATGGCGTCAATCACGGCGGATGAGTCCTTGGAAGAGCCGATCACGAAGTGTTCCATGCTGGGTTCAGATGGCGGGCGAACCCTTCGCGGGGCCTGATTTTGCTGAAGTTTTCGGGCGCCTGCGGCGCGTGCCGGACGCGTCGACTGCGTTCGTCCCGGGGGCGGCGTTGAGGATTGGGTCGGGCCTGTGCGCTTGCACAATGGCGACGATGTCGCGAAAATGGATTTCACCTTTGTTCGCAAGCGCTTCCGTCAGCTCGAGCAGCGCCGCGCGGTGGCCGGACAACAGGGATTCGGCCTTTTCTCGGCAAAAGTGGAGAATGTTGTCCACACGCTCCCGCAATGCGGCGTCCGCGTTCAGCAGGTCGAGGAAATCCCGGTCCTGCATGCTGCCGCGATAGACGAGCGACGCGCCCATGCCGGCCGCGACCTCCAGCGCCAGCGCCCGCAATGTGGCATGGTGCAGGTCCGAGCCCACGCGGCTGCCCGAGCCGTCGCAATGCTCGCCCAGCAGCATCGTCTCTGCCGCCATACCGGCCAGCAGCGCCGCAATATCGCCGAGATAGGCCGAGCGGGTCAGCGGCACTGCGACCTGTCGCCCGAAGATCGTCTCGCCGGCAGGCAGTCCGGGCGGGGACACGCGGATCACCCGCGCCATCAGCGGCGGGTTGCTCGTCTCGGACATGACCAGGCAGCCGACGAGCGCATGCGCCGCCTCGTGCAGGCAGGTACGGTGATAGGCGTCCTCCGAGAGCGCAATTAGCCGCGGCGTCGAAGCATTCAGATCGTCGAGGGTTACCGGCCGCTTCTCCAAGCGTGCCTTGCGCCTAGCATCGCGCACGATCTTCTCGAGATCGGCGCCGGACAGGCCCTCCAGCCGCCGGCTCAGGGGCATCAGGTCGGCGCCTCCGAGAAGCTCAGCGAGATGGAAACGCAGGATCGCGGCGCGGGCCGTGGCATCGGGGAGCGGGATCGCGATCAGGCGTTCCAACCGTCCCGGACGCAGGATCGCGGGGTCAATCTTGTCGGGGTAGTTCGTCGCCCCGATGACCACGACGCCCTCGCGGCCGTCGGCGCCGTCGAGACATTCGAGGAGGCCGTTGATCACCTCGCGGCGATACTGCTCGTTGCGGGCATCAATGAGTTGCGACCGGTCGCCGAAGCTATCGATCTCGTCGAGGAACGGGATGCAGGGCGCGTTCCGCTTGGCCTCGTCGAAAGCCTTGCGCATGGCCTTCAACAGATCGCCGAGATGGCCCATGGCCTGCCAGCGGGCGAGCGAGTGGATGAAGATCGGCACGTTGCAGGATCTGGCGATGGCCTTCGCGGCGGTGGTCTTGCCGGTGCCGGAGTTGCCGTGCATCACCACGCCCTTGGGCATCTCGGCCCAGGTGATCTCCTTCGCCTGGTAAGCCAGCCAGTCGACGACGAGCGACTGCCCCCACTCGGCAACCTCTCCGAGACCGGCGAGTTCGGCAAGGGTCGGATCTGTCCTGGTATCGCGCACAGACTCGGTGGGAACCACGGGGGCTTGCGCCACGCGGCTTAAAGAAGCCAGCGCCCGGGACAGGCTGGCGCGGGTGCGCAAGGCCGCGGTGACCGCGGTGATCGACAGCCCGCTCACGTCAGGCAGCTCGTGGGTGGCCGGTGCCTGCCCGAAGAAGGCATACAGCACGCCGCGCAAGGCATGAGAGTCGCAGGGCGCGAGCGGCACCACTGCCTCCGCCGCCTGTCGGAAGAAGGACGGGATGTCGGCGTCCTCGGTGGCCAACACCAGCACGCGGCGGTGCTTGGCCAGCAGCGCCGCAGCGTCGGCATCCTTCCACCGCAGTTTCTCCTCAATGGAGATGATCCTCACGGCATCCGCATTGCGATCCTCGATGACCAGATCGAGGTTGTTCCATTCCCTGCGCGCCCGCAGCAGGAGCGTCTCGCTGGCTTCCTTGACGAGAGTAAGATCCTGGGCATGCCGCACGATGAGGGCGATTGCGCCGCTGCCGCCGCGCAGGAGGTTGTGCGCGCCGGCCTGGCGCACGGCGCGCACGATCAGATCCATGGCAAGACGCTTAGCCGGATCGGTGACGGGCGACAGGGCCTTGCGCTTGCGCCGTAACGGCTTGTCGGCGGGCTTGGGTTTTGGCGTGTGACGGAGGCGGCAGGATCGCTGCATGGACGAGCGGGACGAAGAAGGCATGGATCATCGTTCAGGCGCGCGAGGCTGCCTGTCCTTTGTGGGGTTCGGGATGGGTGGTAAGGGGGAAGGGCGCGAGCCGGCGCGATGCGGCCGGCCCGGCAATGGTGGGCTGTCAGCCCGCGGCCAGGCCGAGCGCGTAGAAGCGGCTGAGAGTGCGGGCGTAGCCGAGTTCGGGTGCGAGCACCCACAGGCCGCTCGTGACGGCGGGGCGCAGGTCGGCGATCTCGGGATGACCCTCGACGACCCCCGTCAGGCACGGCTCCGTCTGCAAGGAGAGTGTCCAGCCGTTGAGCAATGGAGCCCCGTCGAGAACGTCACGCCCGGGATGCCGGCCTGCCGCGATCGCCTCCATATCGGCGACGAGGCGCTTGAGGCGTGCGATCTCCGGTAAGAGCTGCGGCGCGGGGCCGTCACGACGCACGATCATGCTCATGCCCGGTTCTCCAGCCAATCAGTCGCTGTCGGCTCGGCCCTTCGAATGCGGGTCCAGGGATCGAGAGGGCCGGCATCGAGATCGGCGACGATGACGCCCTTCACGATCAGGGCGGCGAGCACTGCCACCGGTTGAGCACTTTCTCTCAGCACATGTAGACAGCCAGTCACGGGCAGCGAGCCATACTCGTCGAGGCAGGCGAGCAACAGAACGCGCTCGTGCAGCGCAACCGGATGATCGGCGTAAGGAAGAAGCTCGTCACGGGCTTCCTGGCAATTGGGCAAAGGCCAGGGTTCGCCGTCGCGGCCTGCGACGGCGGGAGAGGGCATGGGCATGGTCAAAACACTCAATCTGCGGGGACGACGCCCCTAGTGACGCTCAAGGTGCAAAAGACGATGCGCACCTTGCTCCTCCGATCCGTAAGTATCCGCCGGAGGCCTCTCAGGGCCGAGGGAATATTGATGGCATCGGAAAGCCTTCAATTGTTAGGATTTAATTGATCCAAAAGGCAATACGCGGAAGCGGCTTAAAATCTGATGCGGCAATCGTGCCGGCATTTGGGACATTCCGGCGGATAGAGCGCGAATTGTTGACAAGAACCTTGCAACATCCTGTGCGAATTCTTACGCCTACCACTTCGACGAGGATCCAATCCTGCCCAGGCAATTCGAGGCGCAGGATTCGTAGCGTGCGGCCGTGCCGGTGCGGTTGGGGCAGAGCATCGCGACGATCGGCGCTCCCGCCGAATACAAGCGGAAAGCGACTCGTAAAGAAAGTTATCCCGGGGCTGAGGCCAACCATGGTTAAAATTTTCTGCAAGCCCCTCGCTCAGCAGCGTTATTCGGCATTTTAGGGATGTGGATAATCCACAAGTGCGCAGGTGGCACGATGGGCGGGAATGGGGAGATCGAGAGGGTGTTGACCGGAGATCCAGCTTCGTCCCAGGTTGCCCACGTTGCATCACAGAGGGTGTGCGAGGCCGGCAATCTGGTCGGGCAAGGCTGCGGTTCGCACAACCTGCCAAGCCGCGTTGGCGCTATTTATCGCGAGATTAGCCCAGTTTTATCGAAGTTCGCTAAACCCGCCGGAGCGGCAACCGATGCCAAGCCTCCCCTTTCGCAGTGATCAGGGTATGGTCACGCAACCCTCGCCCTGGAATGCCTCGGCGGCTGAACGCCAGGGCCGGTGTGGCCCTGGCTCAAGCGTATAGGGAAGGCTCAAGCCGCCTTCCTCGACCCGATCCTCAGCTTTGCGATGGGAGCGTGCTCATCCTGCGGATCATCGTTCTCGTAAGCCTCGGTCATCTCCTTCGCCAAGTCCCGCATCCGCTTTTGCCGCGGCAGGTCGCGCCACTCGGCATGCATCCGCAGGGACAGCCGGATGTCCGACTTCACCGAGGCTGACAGGCCTGCGAATTCCTTGTTCTTCTCCAGCAGAGCGAGTTCGAGGTCAATGTCGGCTAGCATGCGCCCGTTCAGCAGCTTGCGGCCGCGGTTGAGATAAGTTTTGCGGTTGCGCAGAACCTGACCTTTCGCTTTCTTCGCCTTGGTCAGCCAAGTGACGAAGTCCGTCTCAATGGCTGGAATGCTGTGGCCCTCATCCCGTGCCTTGATGATGCGGCCGAGCGCTTCCGCCAGCTTCACCGGCACGGCATTGGCGATCATTTGGGCCTTGTTCTTCTTGGTCAGCCCACTCCAGTCCCAAGACTTGGGGAAGCCCTGGATCAGGGAGAGCTCGTCGACGGAGAGCGGTGGCACATCCTGCCCACGGGCGAGATCCTTCGCATGCTTGATATAGCGGCTCGATGCCGGTTCGTGCGAGGTCGTGATGATTGTGGGACATGGCAGATCGATCGAGCGCACGCCAGGTTGTAGGCTGAACGGGCGCATGTAGTAGACGCGGGTTTCGGGCGGGGACTTGCCGTCACCCGGGTGTACGCCGACGTCGTCGCCGAGCAGGTCACGTACGCTCATCGGCTTGTCGCTGCGGGACTCCACCAAGGCGCTGTCGAGGAAGCCATCGGCTTCGTCCAACCTGCCGATGACAATGAAGCGGCGTCTGGCCTGGGCGACGCCGTAGAAGCTGGCATCGACGATCTGCTCGGTGAGGCCGTAGCCAGCCCGCTTGAGGATCTTACGTGCGCGCTGGTAGGCCTTGGACTTCTTGGCCTCCGGCACGTTCTCCATCAACAGCCAGCGTGGTCGCAGGGCCACGACAAAGATGGCAAACGCCAGGGTAACGTCGGCTCGACTGCCCTCGATGCGCGCGCCGGCGGAAGAGAAATCCTGGCATGGAGGCGATCCCACGATGATATCGCACGACTTGGTGAGAGCTTCCGGCACCACCGCAAGCAGGTTGGCCAGATCGCCCTGGACGGCGTGACGGCCCGGACGGGCGAGCAGCGAAGGCGACTTGATGTTCTGGCGATAGATCTTGACCGCTTCGGACCAGAAATCGATGGCCAGTCCTATTTTGAATCCTGCCTTCCTCAGGCCCAGCGACATGCCGCCGGCCCCACAGCACACTTCGACTGCGTTCATCCTCAAAGCCCCCGAGTTCTTCATTGTCGAATCATTCGCGTCTAGGATGTTTCCGTTACGGAAGTATTGATGGGTGCCGCAGCAAGGATCTGCGGGCACACACACAACGGCGAAAGTCGCCTTCGGCGCCCATGTCCCCGCAAACAGGCCCGCAGTTCCCGGGGGGCTCAAAACAAGAACATTGCCCCTTGCAATCCAGGAACATGATCCTCATTTCTTGGCGAGCGTAGCAATAGAGATGATCGGTTATGGCTGGCTGGGACGAACAGGTCGAAAGTTTTCTTCAAGCCCTTGTTGAGGAGTTGGCGATACCGGAGACGCGGTATCAGCAGGCCGAGACCAGCTACAAGTCTTTGGGCGACTGGTTCCACCGGGACGACAGCCGCATCCGAGACTTTGATCCGGTCGTTCATGTACAAGGCTCATTCCGGCTCGGAACGGCGATCCGCCCCATCAACGAAGCCGAGGAATATGATGTCGACTCAGTGTGCGAGCTGCGAAAGCTCACCAAAGCCCACTTGAGCCAGTTAGAGCTGAAGCAACTGCTCGGGCACGAGGTTCATGCCTATCACGATGCCAAGGGCATGACCAAGCCCGTCCGCGAGGGACGGCGCTGCTGGATCCTCGACTATGCGGATGGCGCCCAGTTCCATATGGACATCGTCCCGGCGCTCCCGAACGGCGCCGAGCAGAAAGTTCTCCTCGAGCGGGCGCAACAGGATGCCCGCTGGGCCCTGACCGCGATTGCGATCACGGACCGCGAGGAACCGACCTACAGGTTGCGGACGCCTGACTGGCCCCGTTCGAACCCCAAAGGTTATGGTGAGTGGTTCAAGTCTCGCATGGCCGCCGTCCTGGCTCGCCGCAAGCGGATGCTTGTCGAGAGCCTCCAAAGCCGTGGCGTGAGGGCGAGCGTCGAGGCCATGCCCGATTATCGCGTGCGGACGCCGTTGCAGGCCGCGGTGATGCTCCTGAAGCGGCATCGCGACAGCATGTTCGTCCGCGATCCCGACCTCAAGCCGATCTCCGTCATCATCACGACCTTATCGGCGCATGCCTATAACGGCGAGGAGACCATTGCCGGAGCGTTGCTATCCGTTCTCGAGAACATGGATCGGTACATCCTTCGCAGTGAGACCAAGTACGTCATCCCGAATCCGAGCGATCCGCTCGAGAACTTTGCGGACAAGTGGGAGAAGGATCCTCGTAAGGCGCAGGCCTTCTTCCAGTGGCTGCGGCAGGCTCGTGAGGACTTCGGTCGAGCCGCTCGGGCGACAACGCTTCAAACCATGAACGAGGCCGTCTCGGTCCGAATGGGCACCGGCCTAACGGATCGCGCGGTGAGGCGAGTCGGCGGAAACGGCGGCCGATTGCTGCGGACCGCCTCGGTTGCCCCGGTCGCTGCAACTCCGGCCTTCGGCAATACACCCCGGGTTCCGTCGACGCCGAAGGGCTTTGCGTGATTTGGTGGCTCAGAGACACCGCCCGCGCCAGGTCCGAGCAGATTGCGCTGGCACAGTTGGATGAGCAGGCCGGCTGGCTGTCGGGCCTGACCTGGAACATGGGTGATAACCTTCAGCTCAAGGTCGAGTTCGACATCGCGCATGACGGGGAGATCTTCGGCCTCTCCATGGCCTATCCTACGACCTTCCCGGACACCCCGCCCATGATCAGCCCGCGGGACGGGGAACGGCTGTCCCGGCATCAGTACGGCGCCGGAGGCGAACTCTGCCTCGAATTTCGGCCGGACAACTGGGATTCCTCGATCACCGGATCGATGATGGTCGAAAGCGCCTACCGTCTCCTGTCGGGTGAGCGGCCCGTGGGAGACGACGGAGGCACCGTGCCATCCGCTCACCAGGCTTCGATCGGGCGCGAGCTGCGTAGCGAGACCATGAGGTTCGTGGTCGCCCGGGAGGCGGTCGATGTCCTAAGGGTCATTCCTCCCGAAGCAACTCTGCCGATCGATGCTTGGGAAAGGGGCGGTAAGTCGCTGTGGACGGCCTCTCTCGCCAGCATCGGTGACGAAGGCGCCCCGCTCTGGGCGGGGACCGCCCCGACCCCATCCGGTTCCTTCAATGCGAAGGGATTCGTTCTGCGCACCTCTCGGGATGTGGAACGGTTCCGTGACAAGGCCGATGGTTTTGCCGATGCGCTGCCGTCCGAATTTCCGGAGCTGGCCGAGCAGCTTCCCGAGAATCCGTTCACGGGCTTCATCGTGCTGGGCGAAGGTGATCGCTGGATCGTGCTGTATCTCTTCCCGTATAAAGGCAAACAGGCGGTCCTCCCATATAAGATGATCGTGGCTCCCGAGACGGTGAGACGGCTTCCGCCCGGCCACGACACGCTCGCCGACAAGCGCGTGGCCATCGTCGGATGCGGTTCCGTCGGGTCGAAGATCGCCGCCATGCTGGCCCGATCCGGCGTTCGCCGCTTTACGCTCGTCGATGACGACGTCTTCTTCCCTGCCAATCTCATCAGGAATGAACTCGACGCGCGTGCCATAGGGCTGCACAAGGCCGAAGGTTTGACGAGCCGTCTCGAGGACATCGCCTCGGACCTGGATATCACGAAGCGGCGTGTCGCGCTCGGCCAGCAGGAGAGTGCCGGATCCACCGAATGGGTCATGGAAGACCTGGCCAAGGCGGACCTGCTGATCGACGCGACAGCCGATCCACGGGCGTTTAACCTAGTTGCCGCGATTGCTCGCCGCCAGTGTAAGCCGATGGTCTGGTGTCAGGTCTATTCCGGAGGGATCGGTGGACTTGTGGCGAGAGCGCGCCCAAACCTCGATCCGCCGCCGATTCAAGCCCGTGCCCAGATCCAGGCGTGGTGCGATAGCCAAAGCATGCCCTGGACGGGATCTGCGGAAGCGGATTACGGCGCGCATTCCGGCAGTGGCGCGCCGCTGATTGCCGATGACGCGGACGTCAGCGTCATCGCTGCGCATGCTGGCAGGATGGCGTTGGATATCCTGACCCGGGATCATACTATCTTCCCATCCTCCGCCTATCTGATCGGGCTGGCGGCCGAATGGATTTTTCAGGCGCCGTTCGATACGTGGCCAATCGATCTGCGTCCGGATGGGGCATGGGGCAACCCGCAGGAAGCAGCGTCGACCGAGGAAATTATCGATTTGATGATGACGCTGTTCCCAAAGGGCGGCCAAGAG
Source organism: Microvirga lenta (assembly GCF_020532555.1). Taxonomy (GTDB): domain Bacteria; phylum Pseudomonadota; class Alphaproteobacteria; order Rhizobiales; family Beijerinckiaceae; genus Microvirga; species Microvirga lenta. The sequence continues at coordinate 153,717 of NZ_JAJBBR010000007.1, forward strand.
TGATCCAAGTCTCCCTGCCATTGCCGATACAGGACCGCATGCAGCAGGCGCTCAGGCGTACGCGGCAGCGCGAGATTGGCGGCATCCTGATGGGACGGCAGATCGCTGCCGGACGATTCGAGGTCGTCGACTTTTCGCTGGACGAACTCTCGGGAGAACGCGCGCACTTCGTCCGCGATGCCGATCATCACCGCGAGGTGCTGGAGCGCTTCTTCGAGCGGACGTGCCATGAGTACCAGAAATTCAACTACCTGGGCGAATGGCACTCGCATCCTGGTTTTCCTGCGGCGCCGAGCCTGACGGACCTACGGTCGATGCAGGAACTTGTCGAGGGCGAGCGAGAGATCGATTTTGCCGTGCTGCTGATCGTGAAGCTGGGATTCCTCCGCAGGTTCATCGCATCGGCAACCCTGCATAGGCGCGGACTCGCGCCTGCACCCATCCGATTGATTTCGACTGAAGAGAGCCACCCATGACCCGGGATACCCTTGACTTCGCAAGCCGCTCGGCCGTGGCGTGGTTGTTCCGATCCAGGAATGCGGAGAGCTGGATTTTCCGCGGGGCTGTGACCGTGCTCGTGATCTTGCACGGGGCGAACTGGTTCTTCAGGTACAATGGATCATTCGAGGGACGTCCTCTCTCCGTCGAGTTCGGGACGGCAGGAGCGATTCCGGAAAGCCTTCTCTTGGGCCTGTCAGGGCTGTGCGCCCTGCTGATGGCTGGGGCGGCCGGGTGGGCATGGACGCGATACGCGGCCGAGCAGCGCAGGTTGTCACGCAAGAAGGTCTTCGTGATCGAGGGACGCGGGTTGCGGGACGATGACGGCTCGCCCTTACTGGCTGCCGTTCCCGAGACGATCCCCGGCACCCGGGTCCCCTATCTTCTCGACCTTCGCCAGCGCAAGGACGGCGTTCTCGTTGAGCCAGGCGACCTGCTCCGGCCGGTCGAGGCAATGAAGATCTGGCTTCACCAGATGCAGAAGGGCAACGACCGGAGCGACCTCACGACCGTCTATGGTGGACTGACGGCCGTTCCCTTGACTTTTCTGACCGGGGTGCTCCTTGACGACGAAGGCGACATCGTCGTCATGGATTGGGACCGTACGAGCGAGCGGTGGAAATCGCTCAATGGACCCGACGATACGATGCGGTTCGAGGTGTCCGGACTGGAGATGGCCGCTGGTGCCTCGGAGGTCGTGCTTGCGATTTCTGTGTCGTACCCCATCCTTTCGGACAATTTGGAGACCACGTTCGCGTTCCCCGTGATCCGGATGACCATGCCGGACCTCCAATCGTCTCATTGGTCGAAAGTCAAGCAGGCCGCGTTGGCGGATCAGTTTCTGGGTACGCTGAAACAGCTCGAAGGCTTGGGCGTTCACCGAATTCATCTTGTGCTGGCTGCGCCAAACAGCGTCGTCTTCAATTTCGGACGACGGTACGACAGGAGAAATGTGCCTGCGGTAACGGTCTACCAGTTCGAACGCGCCCAGGATCCTCGGTATCCATGGGGAATCGAAATGCCCGTTGCCGGGGTCGATAGCGCCCGAGTTGTGTATACGACAAGATCCGTACCCGCCTCGCCATGATATGCTGCGACAAATCCGCGTGGCCGTAATCGGTGCACGATCAGACGCCACGAACCGGCTGCGACCCTAAACGCCGCAGGACCTGACTGCCCGAGACTGCATTAACTTCCGCATACAGTCCGGTGGCATCTACGCTTGAGAATTCGAGAGAGACGGTCTTGGATCGAAGGTGCGGGGCGACGGGCAGCGCGTGTTCAACAGTACCCTTACAGCTTCTGACGTAGCGGTGGCTGGATAGGGTCTGGTTTGCCTACTCGTGGATCAAGTTCAAGCGCGGGTCCTGCTGATGGACTTCTCGTCCAAGTGCTCGCCGGCTGGTGTCCGCCCCTCTCTGGCTATCACTTGTACAACCTAAGTCGCCGGCAGCCCACGGCGACCTTCATCCTGCTCGGGCAGGCGCTGTAGCATCGAGCGCGGAAGCCTTCATCATTCCACCGCCGGGTATCTCCCTATGGTTGCGAAGGGATTGAGCCAGATCCGAAGAAAGGCCTCTCCTGGCAGACATGCAATGTAAGAACTTGGTCCGCTTCGACACTGGATAGCTGACGTTCGTTGAGTGGTCGGAAGGTGATATTTTGACCCTGAGCAGCCCTTCAGCAGGCTGCGGACGTGCTCCGATATCAAATGAAAGCTCGGGGGAGCGGGAGCGAGCGTGTCACTAATAGGCAACACCCGAGTCCGTTGTACGCCTGAGACTCCAAAAAGAGACGCTCAGGACATGCATGTGAGATACCCAGCAAGGGCCTATAGGTGTTTTATGCTATGGGCGAATGAAACAAGAGGAGTCGCTTAGAAGGCTCCTGACGATCGTCAATGATATTCCGGGGCAATAATGATACATTCACTCCATTCACGCCGTCAGGATTTCCTGGGCAGCACAGCCATTGTGACGACGTTGCCATTGTTCAGAGCGCTGCCTGTTGCTCTCATTGCCTCTGGCCTGGCACTTGCAGCTCCGGCTCAAGCTGCCGACGTAATCATCACAGCACCAGGAACCACCATCATCGCTCCAGGGCAATCCGTTGAGTTCCAGGCGGAGAATGGAGCAACGAGCGGGAGCATTGCCCAAGTTAATGGTGGAGTCGTCATCGGAAGTGTCACTGCAACGGCTGCTGGTGTTGGCGTCCTCAACTTTGTGGGCGACGGAGCAGGTGTCGACGGCAACGTCAGCAATACGTTCCGTGTGACCATTGGCGGCACCGGCAGTATGGCCATCAGCGGCACAGTGACGGACACAGGAGCCTTCTATAGCCAAGCCGCAACGCTGACCATCGGCGGCGATTTCCAGAACTCCTATGTCAATTTTACCAGCAATCGGGATGGCACTCTGATCCTGAACGGCGCGAACAACTCCATCAGCACTGTTCTGACGACAGGCAGTACGGGCATTCTCGGCACAATCACACTTGGGACCGGAAGCAGCACGACGTTCACAGGGGCTGTCGGTGGAACGGCCAGAATCAAGCAGCTGAATCTCAACGGCACTCTCGCCACGTTCAACGGCAATGTCGCCGCGGCTGCTGTGAACTTCGGCGCCGATGGGATTGCTTCCATTCGCGGATCGACCTTCAACGCCTCTGTTACCACCTCGACTGACGGCGCGGGTACACTCAGCTTCCAGCCTAATGCCCAGACCACTGTGAACGGCACGATTGGCTCAGCAAGCCATGGGTTGAAGCAGATTCAGATGAATAGCGGGACTGGGTCCATCGTCCGCCTCACCCAGGCCGCCTATGCCGACCAGATCGCAATCAACGGCCTGGGCACCCTGATCCTCGATCCCGCATCGCGGCTCGATACCTCCGCCGGCAGTGCCAATGCCGCGACAGGAACTGCCGTGAGCTTCGGTGCGGACGGGTTGCTGTCGATTTCCAGCCCGGATGTCAGGATCGGGAAAATCACAACTTCAGGAGGCACAGCGGGGCAAGGCCGAGTAGCATTCTCCGGCAGTGGCAGTTACCTCCTTGGTGCAGGCATCGGCACCGAAGCTGACCGGCTGAGGCAGATCTCAATCAGCAACGCCGGGGCAACCGTCAGCACTGCCCCATTCTCATCCAACTACGTCTCCTCTGTGCGCTTTTCAGCCGATGGAGCCTTCCATCTCACCGAAGGAGCCAGTCTGACCGGCGATGTGACCACCGCCACCAATGGACGAGGAACGCTTGTCTTTGACGGCGGGAACGGCGCAACGATCAAGGGCGATGTGGGCTCGGGAGCAGCACAGATCAAAGAACTCCGGTTTGGTGCCTCCGGGAACGGAACCATCGACGGCAGCATCTATGCCCAGACGACTTCCTTTGCGAGTGACCCCAGCCGTGAACTGACCATATCCGGCAACATCTTCGGCGAGGTCCAGGGCGCTCCTGGCGGAGGCGGAAAGCTCACCTTCAGCGGCAACACATCGACTGGCGGCGACATCGGCTCGTTGTCGCCGCTGGGCTCCGTTGCGTTCAGTGGCACGGGTGTCTCCACGCTGCGGCACGATATCAATGCGAGCGCCGCGACCGGCTCAGGTGTCCTGATCGCGAACCCAGGAACGACGCTGCGGGTTGGTGCAACCGGCAAGACCATCACAGGGGCGCTCAACAACCTCGGCACCTTGGACGTGGGTGCCAATACACTCAACGTGAACGGGAATGTGAGCTTTGGCTCGGGCTCCACGTATGGAGTGCGGACGACCGCAGCCGGCGCTTCGGGACGCGTGGCGGCCACCGGTGCCGCGACTCTGTCCGGAGGTACCGTGGATGTTCTGGCTGAGGATGCCACCTATCTTCCCGGCCTCACCTACAGCATTCTCACCGCTCACGGGGGCGTGAGCGGTGAGTTTACGGATGTAAGGTCGAATTTCGCCTTTCTAACGCCGAGCCTCAGCTACGACGCTAACAAGGTGAACCTGACGCTGGTTCGCAAGACTGAGCCACAGCCTCCGACGCCAGACACCCCACAGCCTCCGACGCCAGACACCCCACAGCCTCCGACGCCAGACACCCCACAGCCTCCGACGCCAGACACCCCACAGCCTCCGACGCCAGACACCCCACAGCCGCAACCTCTGGAACCCAAGCCAGTGTCGTTCGACTCGGTGGCTGTGTCGAGCAATCAGGCCAGCGCCGCCAAGGCTGTTGAGGCTCTTGGCTCAGGCAGCCCCCTGTTCAATGCGGTCATTGGCCAGAGTCTGGCAGGGGCACGACAGGCCTTCGACGCACTCTCGGGTGAGGCGCATGCCACCGCGCCGGCAACGGCTGTCGTTGGGGCGGGGCTGGTGCAGACAACGGTGATTAGCCGTCTGCGCAATGCTCCAACACCAAGCTTTGCTCAGGTGCAGGGCACATACTCAGCCGCTTATGCCGCTGATGCTCCTGGGGTGGTCCCTGAGCCGGTGACAATTACAGTGCCCACCTTTGACCCGCGCCGCTTTGCCCTGTGGGGTCAAGGCTTCGGCACCTGGGGCACGGTCAAGGCCAGCCCCAACCTCGCCGGACTGGACACCTCCACAGGGGGCTTCATCCTGGGAGCTGAGGCTCGCATCGATCAGACCTACACTCTCGGCATCGCAGGCGGGTTTACCCGCACCACGTTCGAGGCAGATGCGCGTCTCTCGTCGGGCACCACAGATACATTCTTTGCGTCTGTGTATGGCTCGGCCGCTTGGGGCAATCTGAATGTGCGGCTGGGTACTTCCTACGCTTGGCACGACATTGACGCGAAGCGATCCATCCGCTTCCCCGGCTTTGCCGATGAGGCTCATGCCTCCTATGGCGGCTCAACCATTCAGGCCTTCGGCGAGGTGGGCTATGTCTTCAATCTTGGTCCGACCAAACTGGAGCCGTTTGTGGGTGCATCCGTGCTGCGCGTGAGCACTGACGGCTTCCAAGAAGAGGGTGGGCCAGCAGCACTGACCGGCTATGCCCAAAATCAGGATCTCGCCACCACCACATTTGGGTTGCGTGCTGAAGCACGACTCAGCAATGAACTGCCGTTGACCGCGCACGGCATGCTTGGATGGCGGCGGGCTTATGGCGACATCAACCCGACCGCTCTAATGGCATTCTCTGGTGGGGCTTCGTCTTTCACCGTTGCGGGGACGCCCGTGGATCGGGATGCGCTTGTAGGTGAGGCTGGGCTCGATTGGCAGGCGGGCCGTGATATCAGCCTTGGTATCTCATATGAGGGTCAAATCGGCTCTCGAGCGCAGGAACATACGTTGAAAGGCAGCTTCGTCTGGCGCTTTGGGACGCGCTGAGCATCACCGTCGCAGGCTTGCTGATGAGTGCAAGCCTGCGACTTCAAGGCCGTGCCCATGGCACCGCCTTGATTTTTCGTCTCTCATGAAGCGTCACTGCGAGGCTTGGAAGGTCGCCTCATGGCAGGTAGTGTTGATAAAGTCCAGAATATGGCTGAGGCGATCAACACCTAGTGTTAGCCCAGCGGACTAGGCCCAACATTCGGTATGCTGAGCAGGCAGAAAACGGAGCTTGCCGACTTTTTCAGCATTGGGTAATGGGGCGGCTCTCCCTGGATGCCGATAACATCGGCTGGCCACGTGCACAGGAGAGAACAGCCATGGACTACTATGCTGGTTTAGATGTCTCGATGAATGAGACCCACATCTGTGTGGTCGAGCGGGACGGGAGTGTTGTTCTGGAGGCAAAGGCCTCCAGCACCCCAGAAGCGATTGCCGCCGTGCTGGAGACGGCGCCCGCTTGCGAGAAGATCGTGCTCGAGACCGGCCGTATGGCGCCCATGCTCTTCCATGGCCTTGCCGCCCGCGGGCTCGCGCATCTGGCCCGAACCGGCTTCTTCAAGCCCGTCCACGTCAAATCGCTGCCGGCCCATGCGGTGCGCGCTCTGATCATCGCCCGCAAGAAGCTGGTCGGGCAGCGCGTCACCCTGGAGAACCAGATCCGCGGCCTGGCCGTGGTATTCGGGGTCCGGTTGCCGCGCGGGTTGAGCCCGCGCTTTACCGAGCAGGTCATCCAAGCCAGCTAGGGGATCGCAGGTTTGTCAGGGGCCATGCAGGGCCTGCTTGCGGCCCGCAAGGCCGTTCTGGAAGCGGTCGAGGCAATTGACCGTGATATGCGCCTGCTGGCCCGCTCGTCTCAGGCTTGCCAGCGGCTGATGACCATTCCCGGTGTCGGCCAGCTCACGGCCCTGGCGTTTGTCGCCACCATCGACGCGCCGGAGCGCTTCCGCCGCTCGCGCGATGTGGGAGCCTATCTTGGCTTGGTGCCACGACGCTTCCAGTCGGGCGAGGTCGACTATGTCGGCAGCATCTCCAAGTGTGGGGACCGGCGGGTGCGGACCCTGTTGTATGAGGCCGCCAACGTCATGCTGACGCGTTATCGCGGCGCCCTGGCTCTCAAGGAGTGGGCGCTGGGAATTGCCCGACGCTCAACGATGAGGAAGGCCCGTGTGGCGCTGGCCCGCCGGTTGGCGATCATCATGCATGCCATGCTCCGGCACGGCACCCCATTCCAGGCAGCCTAGGAGGAGCAGCGGAAACAGGTCGAGACGAGCTCCCGAGCGGAGCGACGCCCAAGGGAGGGTGTGGATTACGACGCCGATTCTGTCGCATGCGGCCTGAGAGAAGGGTCGACAGCGGTTTCAACCAGGTCGCTCCACTCCCACTGACCCCATCAAGTGCCCTGGAGCACGCAGAGAACGCAGACACCCTTTGGCATCGCAAATCGCTCAGGATCGGAGGGCTGCCCCTTGACCCATTAGAGAACACTATCGGCACAACCCGGAAGTACACTCATTGTCAGCTCTGGCAGCGGATACCGGACGTTCCTGAATAGCGAGGTTATGACGGTGTCTTAAACATTGGATGCATTTTGCGATGGAGCCTCGTTAAGGTTCCACTTGACCCGGTCGGCGCGCATAGATCCATCCGCACGGCACCTTCGCAATGGAGGGGGCTAGTCGTACACTTTGAATGTGTTGTAGCCGACCGAGGGCCTGGGCAACACGAATACCTTCGTGACCTCCGTTAGGATATGAGATGGCCCAGCAGCGCTCGCCGCCTTGGCCTAGGCCCATCGCGATCTTTCTGATTGAGCGGGAGTGCTCATGCTCGACTAGGGGAGGCTTTCTGCTTCCTGCGCAGGCGATGTAGCGACCCGCGTTCCGCAGGCGTCATCGCCCGCCCGTACTTCGGGGGACGCCCACGTCTTGTCCTTGGGGCCTCCGGTTCGTCCTCTACCATGATGCTCCCGTTCGGTTCGACCCAAGACCGCGGAGGCACTCTGGGTGTTGGAGGAGGATGCTTAGGAACGATTGGTTCTTCCCAGATAGGTTTGGGCTTCAAAGGAACGAGCGAAGGGAGCTCCCGCTTCAATCCATCAGGAACCCGAGGAACGACACCTGAGGCGGCTCCCTCGTGAAACAGGTGCCTGACTTCGGCCCCGTCGCTTATCCCGAGCAAGCCCGGGGCGATGTCGAACGTCTCGGCATGCTCCTGGCGGGTGAAGACGATGGATGCTTTCCGAATACCGAAGCGATCCTCGCGGTCGAGCAGCCAGTAGCCCACAACCTGTCTCAGGATCTTGGCAATCCCCTGCGGGCGAAGCATGGCCTTGAACTCGTACAGCATGCCATCAGCCACCAAGTCGAAATCCGCATTGCCCACGATCTCCGATGCGTCAAGGCTCTCGCCCATAAATACGGTCTCGGCCTTCTCGATCACGTCCTCATGGCAAGTCCGGAACCCCTTCGCCAGTGCGGTCACGTCCGCCGCAACGGCATCCGGAACGCCTGAGAGCATCGATTCGATGTTCGGGCTGGCGGAAAGGTGGAGCAACCATGGAGGAGAAAACATCGCGGAGACGCGACTGCGGTTGAACGCATCGAGCTGCGCGAACCAGAAGCAGAACCTTGCGAGGCGATCCTCGCTGGCTTGATCGAGGGAAGGCGTCCGCAGATCGATCGAGACAATGAAGTCCTCATAGGCTTGAACGAATGCATCGGCGAGGGCGAACCCCTTCCTGGGCTTCCATGGGTTCCTGAATCCCGGCCATTGGGACATCTGGCAGTACCGCAAGCCTTCCTGCACCATAGCGCACCGGTGCACAGCGGGATCGAAAAACGCTCGAAGCCGATAGTCGGACGCAGTGCCGACTAGCATGTAGAGGTTCTTGGTTTCGTAGTTGACGGGATGGATCAGCGGGCTCGCCCGAAGCCGGCTGGCCATCGCCCGCGCAGCCTTGGGGAGATCGGGGAACCAAGCATCCATGAACTGCCGGACATAGCTGTCCTTGTTGTCGAGTTCTTGGGTCAATGACATGGAATCGATAGGTCCAAGGCAATCGGATGAAGCGAGATCATCGATAGGGCTTCGGGAACTGATGTCCAGCCTGTACTTGCGGGTCACAGAGGGCCTGAAGCCCTCAAAAGGCTCCTGGCAGCTATGAGACGTTGGCGAGTCAAATTTGAGAGCAATTCGTGCCGTAGAGGCGCTAATGGAGTCAAATTATAAGCTATTGCGTGCGGTATCTCCTCAATCCCGAGTATGCTTCAACGTGAGACAATCACGCTCTATGTAACGCACCTACGGAAAAAGCCCACCTCTGAGGGGTGAGGCGGGCTTCAGCTTCATTTTGAGGCGCTCTTTGGGCGGATTATGGCCGTCCTTTGCGAGCGTCCTCAAGTCTTTTGGCAGCGAATCACGAACACCCTGTCGTGCTGCCGCACGTGTCGCACTTCAGGCACGTCCCGTTGCGCACCAGCGTGAAGTTCGCGCATTCGGGGCAGGCTTCGCCGACATAGCCCTTCATCTTGGCCTCGGCGCGCTTGTCCGCGATGGACGGGGCTGCCGGGGCGGTGAAGGGGAGCTTGGCGAGATCGGCTTCGCCGACCTTCTGCTCCTGCGGCTCCTCCTTGAGGGCGGTGGCTCCCATGGTGAGGGCGCCCGCGGCGCGCTGGCCGCCGCCGCCTGGGATCAGCATGAGGCGGTCGGAATTGCCGCGCACGAAGCCGCGGGAGACGACCGCCGTGGCGGGAGCGGGCTCCGGCGCCTTCGACTGGGCTTCGCCCTGGCCGATGGTGGTGGGGCCGAGCTCCGACGGGTCCACATGGGCGAGGTCGTTGCGGCCGAGATAGGAGACCGCGAGCTCGCGGAACACGTAGTCGAGGATCGACGTGGCGTTCTTGATGCGCTCGTTGCCCTGGACGAAGCCCGCCGGCTCGAAGCGCGTGAAGGTGAAGGCCTCCACGTATTCCTCCAGCGGCACGCCGTATTGCAGGCCGAGCGAGATCGCGATGGCGAAGTTGTTCATCATCGCCCGGAAGGCCGCGCCTTCCTTGTGCATGTCGATGAAGATCTCGCCGAGGCGGCCGTCGTCGTACTCGCCGGTGCGCAGGTACACCTTGTGGCCGCCCACGACCGCCTTCTGGGTGTAGCCCTTGCGGCGGTCGGGCATCTTCTCGCGCTCGCGGATCGCCACGACGCGCTCGACGATCTTCTCGACCACCTTCTCCGAGAGAGCCGCGGCCTTGGCGGCGGCGGGGAGGGCGGTGAGAGCCTCCACGGCCTCGTCCGCCTCGTCCTCCTCGTCGGCGATGAGGGCGGAGTTGAGCGGCTGCGAGAGCTTGGAGCCGTCGCGGTAGAGGGCGTTCGCCTTCAGCGCCAGCTTCCAGGAGAGCATGTAGGCGTTCTTGCAATCCTCGACGGTGGCGTCGTTGGGCATGTTGATGGTCTTGGAGATCGCGCCCGAGATGAAGGGCTGCGCCGCCGCCATCATGCGGATGTGGCTTTCCACCGAGAGATAGCGCTTGCCGATCTTGCCGCAGGGATTGGCGCAATCGAACACCGCGTAGTGCTCTTTTCTCAGGTGCGGCGCGCCTTCCAGCGTCATCGCTCCGCAGATGTGGATGTTGGCGGCCTCGATATCGGCCTTCGAATACCCCAGGAACTGGAGCAGGTCGAAGGACGGGTCGTTGAGCCTCTCCGCCGGGACCTTGAGGGTGTTGACGAGGAAGTCCTCGCCCACGGTCCACTTGTTGAAGACGAACTTGATGTCGAAGGCCGATTTCAGGCCCTTCTCGACGGCGTCGATCTTCTCGTCCGTGAAGCCCTTGGCGCGCAGGGAGCCGGGGTTGACGGCGGGGGCCTGGCGCATGGAGCCGTGGCCGACCGCGTAGGCCTCGATCTCGGCGATCTCGGATTCGCGGTAGCCCAGGGCGCGCAGCGCGTCGGGCACGGCCCGGTTGATGATCTTGAAGTAACCGCCGCCCGCGAGCTTCTTGAACTTCACCAGGGCGAAGTCGGGCTCGATGCCGGTGGTGTCGCAATCCATCACGAGGCCGATCGTGCCCGTGGGCGCGATGACGGTGGCCTGCGCGTTGCGGTAGCCGTGCTGCTCGCCGAGCTCCAGGGCCCGGTCCCAGGCGGCCTTCGCATGGGCGATGAGGCCCGCGTCGGGGCAGGAGGCGTGGTCGAGCGGCACCGGGTTGACCGACAGGCCCTCGTAACCCTCGGCGAGGCCGTGGGCGGCGCGGCGATGGTTGCGGATCACGCGCAGCATGTGCTTCGCGTTGGCCTTGTAGTTCGGGAAGGCGCCGAGCTCACCCGCCATCTCGGCGGAGGTGGCATAAGACACGCCGGTCATGATGGCGGTGATCGCGCCGCCGAGCGCGCGGCCTTCCGCCGAATCGTAGGGCAGGCCCATGGTCATGAGCAGGCCGCCGATATTGGCGTAGCCCAGGCCGAGGGTGCGGTACTGGTAGGAGAGCTCCGCGATTTCCTTGGACGGGAACTGCGCCATCATCACGGAGATTTCGAGCACCACCGTCCAGAGGCGGCAGGCATGCTCGAAGGATTCCGCGTCGAAGGTCTTGGCGGCGCGGTCGTAGAACTGCAGCAGGTTGGCGGAAGCCAGGTTGCAGGCCGTGTCGTCCAGGAACATGTATTCCGAGCAGGGGTTCGATGCCCGGATGCGGCCACCGGCGGGGCTGGTGTGCCAGTCGTTCATGGTGGTGTTGAAGTGCAGGCCGGGATCGGCGGACGCCCAGGCCGCGTGGCCGATCTGCTCCCACAGGTCGCGGGCCTTGAGGGTCTTCACCGTCTTGCCGTCCTTGCGGGCGGTGAGCTTCCACTCGCCGTCCGTCTCCACGGCGCGCAGGAAGTCGTCGGTGATCGAGACCGAGTTGTTGGAGTTCTGGCCCGAGACCGTGAGGTAGGCGTCCGAATCCCAATCGGTGTCGTAAATGGGGAAGTCGATATCGGTGTAGCCCTGGCGCGCGAACTGGATGACGCGCTTGATGTAGTTGTCCGGGATCATGACCCGGCGGGCCATCTTGATCTCTTTCTTCAGAGCCGGGTTCTTCTCCGGGTCGAAGCAGGCGTCACCCTCGGCCTCGCAGTTCACGCAGGCCTTCATGATGGCCTTGAGGTGCTTGTTGCCGAGCTTGGAGCCGGTGACGAGGGCGGCGACCTTCTGCTCCTCCTTCACCTTCCAGTCGATATAGGCCTCGATGTCCGGGTGATCGACGTCGACCACCACCATCTTGGCGGCGCGGCGGGTGGTGCCGCCCGACTTGATGGCGCCCGCCGCGCGGTCGCCAATCTTGAGGAACGACATGAGGCCGGAGGAGCGGCCGCCGCCGGAGAGCTTCTCGCCCTCGCCGCGCAGCTTGGAGAAGTTGGAGCCGGTGCCGGAGCCGTACTTGAACAGGCGCGCCTCACGGACCCACAGGTCCATGATGCCGCCCTCGTTCACCAGGTCGTCCTCGACGCCCTGGATGAAGCAGGCATGGGGCTGCGGATGCTCGTAGGCCGACTTGGACTTGGTGAGCTTGCCGGTCTTGTAGTCCACGTAGAAGTGGCCCTGGCTCGGGCCGTCGATGCCGTAGGCCCAGTGCAGGCCGGTGTTGAACCATTGCGGGGAGTTGGGCGCCACCATCTGGTTGGCGAGCATGAAGCGCAGCTCGTCGAAGAAGGCCTGAGCGTCCTCTTCCGAGGAGAAGTAGCCGCCCTTCCAGCCCCAATAGGTCCAGCAGCCGGCGAGCCGGTCGAAGACCTGCTTGGACGACATTTCGGAGCCGTAACGCTGGTCCTCGGGAAGCTCGGCGAGGGCGGTCTCGTCGGGCACGGAGCGCCACAGCCAGGAGGGAACGTCGTTCTCTTCGACCTTCTTCAGGCACGCAGGCACGCCGGCCTTGCGGAAATACTTCTGGGCCAGAACGTCGGAGGCCACCTGGCTCCAAGTCTCGGGAACCTCGATGTTCTCGAGCTTGAACACGACCGAGCCGTCCGGATTGCGGATCTCGCTCGTGGCGAGCCGGAAGGCGAGGGAGGAATAGGGCGACTGCCCCGGTTTCGTGTAACGCCGCTCAATCCGCATCGGTCAATTCCTTCGTTCGAGGACAATAGTCCTCTGACCACGATGATCCTTCGTGGCACCCCAGCCCATTTTTGTTCGACGCCCTGCGGTCCGTTTTTGAGGACCGCTCACGCAACACGTCCGAGTTTCGGCAGATCCCCGGACACCACGAAGCCCACGGCTGAAAAGTTGCCGTGCGGCTCATACGCAAGTCCTTCGGGGATACTGAACCGGCCTTTTCAGCCCGGCTGCCGGTCTCGGATCGGCACCCTGTCAGGCTAGTCGCGATGTGAGCCTCACGTCAAGAACTAGTGTCGGTGCCGGTGGTTCCGAACTAGATGTTGTGTGTGGCTGTGTGAACTGTGGATAACCGGCTACCCTTCTGCTAAGCCTCGGAGACTCCTTTCAGAATCCAAACGCACTTTCTTCAACGGCCAAGCTTCGGCGGCTATCGACCGACCCCCGATGGTGGCCGATCGGCCACAAGAAGCTTTCCCGGCGCAACATCCGGCAGGAAGTTTCTTGACGTTTGGGAATGGGTTGTTCTCGGGGGCGAAAAGCGCGGGAAAACCAGGAAATTCCGCCTCTCCGGCCGCCCATGATCCATGGGAAGAGAATCGGTCCCGCCCATGCGCTCACGAGGCTGGACTTCCCGACGGCCAAAAGCCATATTCCGCGCGAACTTCATGAACCCCTTCAGTGGCAGCGATGAAACAGTTTTTGGCGCAGTTCTTCACCTGGTGGAACGGGCAGACCCTCGGCACGCGATTCTACACGTGGCGCAAGGGGCAGTTCGTGGGTGAGGACGAGTTCGGCAACAAGTACTACCGTCACACCCAGGCGGAGGCCATCGATCCGAACGTGGGCGCCGAGCGCCGCTGGGTCGTCTACAACGGCGAGGCGGATGCCTCGAAGGTGCCTCCGGGCTGGCGCGCCTGGCTCTGCCACAACGGCGACGTGCCGCCGAGCGAGGAGCCCTACCAGCCCCATCCGTGGGAGAGGCCCTACATTCCCAACATGACCGGCACCCCCCATGCTTATCGGCCGACCGGATCGTCGCTCTCGACCGGGCAACGCCCGGCCGCGACCGGAGACTACGTACCCTGGACGCCGGGCGAGTAAGGACTTGGCCATCGAAGGACGGATGCCGACATGCTGAACAAGCCGCAGCACCGGAACTGCGTGGAATGCGGCCTGCCTTTCGGGCATCCCGATTTCGCCTATCATGCGGGCCGCATCGAAAACGGCCCGGCCTATTGGTCCGACCAGGGCCTCCTGTGCTCCCATGGCTGCTCCACCGCCCATTTCGAGAAGCGGGACGAGCAGGGCGCGCCGATGATCGCGCCGGCGCCCAACCCGTTCGAGCGGGAATTCCCGTCCTCGTAGAGACGGCGTCGAGCCTCCGGACCCGGGGCCGAGGAAAGGCCTCCCATTGCCCGCTCGCCCCACTCAGACGCGATGCGTCAGCAGCGGCCGGGCTTGGGATGAAAGTAGGACTGGCGCCGCACGATGCCGTCCGAGAACAGGCCGAAGGCCTGGATCACGTGTCCCTGAGGGAGTTCCAGGTTGCGGGCGACGCCTGCGCCCTTCAGCACGGCTCCGCGCTCGTCCGGTTCAGGGTGGCGATGGCTTCCGCCGGAGCCGAGGCGGCAGTTCTGGCATCGAATCGGTCCCAGGATCTGCGCTCCGTCACCGATGTGGTTCGTGGATGCGAGGGAGCCGCCGCCGAGAAGGCGGGCCTCGCGCCCGATCTCAATGGTCGCTCCGGCTTCGGCCTTGATCGTGAAGCCGCCTTCCTCGCCGATTTCAGCGCCGGTCCCGATCCGAACCTCGCCGTCCGAGGCCAGGATGCGGCTGCCGGGGAACAGGACCGTGCCTGCGCCGACCACGATGCGTCCGGCTCCCCGGATCTCCAGAATTGTATTGGGCCAGAGGATCACGTCCTCGCCCAGGTCAGCGCCGGGGGAGACGAGGACGGAGCGGGGATCCGGCATCAGAACCCCGCGCTGCGCCAGGGCCAGGGTCTCCTCCAGTGCGAGAAACCCCAGCCGCCGCCGTGCGGCATCCGGATCCAAACGTTCTGCTTCCATCACCCCCTCCAAGCGGGCCGGCAGTTTATCACCGCCGAAAGACCCTGGCGCCGTGCCTTGCCCTTTTTCCAACATGGTTCGCGTGTTATCGCGTTGCCGGAACGCGAAGTCGGCCATGCTCGGCCGGTCATAACATGGCGTGGACAGGCGATATGACATTCGGATGGACGCGGGCCGCCTTGGTGCTCGCATCGGTAATCGGTGGGGCAACCGTAGCCCATGCGGATCGGATCAAGAACCCGACTGCGGTCTTCTCGGGTCTGGACAAGATTACCGGACGAATCGTGTCGTTCGAGGTGGCGGTGGACGAGACCGTACAGTTCGGCGCCCTCCAGATGCGGGCCCGCGTCTGCTTCACCAAGCCCCCGACCGAGACGCCGAACACGACATCCTTCGTCGAGGTGGAGGAGACCGGTTCCGACGGCGCGAGCCGGCGGGTCTTCTCCGGCTGGATGTTCGCCGCGAGTCCGGGTCTGCATGGGCTCGAGCATCCGGTCTACGATATCTGGCTCGTCGACTGCAAAGGCGGCACGGAGGTCATTGCCGAGCCCAAGGAGACGCCCGAGGAGCTGCCTCCGATCGAGCAAGGCGCTGCCGGCCAGCCGGGCGAGGGCGGACGGCCCGGGGACATCATGAGCCCCGCATCCGTCCAGCCTGTTCCGGCGCCTCCGCCGGTGAGAACCGCACCGCTGCGCCAGCCGAGGCGGGCTGCGCCGCCCGCCTGGGGGCAGGCGCCGATCATCAACAACGAGAATCCGAACAACTAGCGATCTGCGGGCAGGGACGCGCCGAGGGCGGCGAGGGCCTCTTCGCCGCTCACGGCCGTCCCGCGCGGCCAGACATGCCAGTCGGCTTCCTGGTCCATCGCCGCGCGGAGCATCTGCTTGTAGCTGCGGCGGGAGACCTCGATCGCGCCGAACTGAGCCAGGTGCGGGGTGACGAACTGCGTGTCGAGCAGGGTGAAGCCGCCGCGCCGCAGCCGTGCCACGAGATGCACGAGGGCGACCTTGGACGCATCCCGCTCCGTATGAAACATGCTCTCCCCGAAGAACGCGCTGCGCAGGCGCACCCCGTAGAGACCGCCGACCAGCCGGTTGTCCTGGTAGACCTCCACGGTATGGCAGTAGCCCGTATCGAAGAGCTCTCCGTAGAGCCTGCGGATGCGGCCGTTGATCCAGGTCCGCTCCCGGTCGAAGCCGGGGGCGGCGCAGCCGTCGATGACCGCATCGAAATCCTGATCCACCCGGACCTCGAAATGGTCGGAGCGGACCGTGCGGGCGAGGCGCTTGCCCACATGGAAGCGGTCGAGGGGAATGATCCCCCTCTCCCGAGGTTCGACCCAGAACAGTGACGGATCATTCGCATCCTCCGCCATGGGGAAGATGCCCGCCGCATAAGCCTTGAGCAGGATCTCAGGCGTGATTTCGAACTGGTCAGCCCTCATCCCGCTAAAGGTAGCACGCCTTCAGGCTTCCTCAATGCCACCCGTCTTCAGGAAATTCTCGAGCCAGTGAATGTCGTACTGGCCGTTCTGAATGTCCGGATTGCGCACGAGGGTCCTGAACAGGGGCAGGGTCGTCTCCACGCCGTCGACCACGAACTCGTCGAGGGCCCGGCGCAGGCGCATGAGGCACTCGTTGCGGGTGCGCCCGTGAACGATGAGCTTGGCGACGAGCGAGTCATAGTGGGGCGGGATGCGGTAGCCCTGATAGGCCGCCGAATCGACGCGCACACCCAATCCGCCCGGGGGGTGGAAGTAGCTGATCGTGCCGGGCGAGGGCCGGAAGGTCGAGGGATGCTCCGCATTCACGCGGCACTCGATGGCATGGCCCTCGAGGTGGATGTCCTCCTGGCGGACCGAGAGCGGCGCGCCCGCCGCGACCCGGATCTGCTCGTTGACCAGATCGATGCCGGTGATCATCTCGGTGACGGGATGCTCGACCTGAATGCGGGTGTTCATCTCGATGAAGTAGAACTCGCCGTCCTCGTAGAGGAACTCGATGGTGCCGGCGCCCGCATATTGCAGTTCCTGCATGGCCCGCGCCACGACGCCGCCGATGCGCTCGCGCATCTCCACGTTCAGGGCCGGCGAGGGACCTTCCTCCCAAACCTTCTGGTGGCGGCGCTGGAGCGAGCAGTCGCGCTCGCCGAGATGGATGGCGTTGCCCTTGCCGTCGCCGAGGACCTGGATCTCGATGTGCCGGGGCTTCTCGAGGTACTTCTCGATATAGACCGCATCGTCGCCGAAGGCGGCCTTCGCCTCGGTCTTGGCCGTCTGGAGGGCGTGGACGAGGTCTTCCTCCGTCCGGGCCACCTTCATGCCGCGCCCGCCGCCGCCGGCGGCCGCCTTGATGATGACGGGATAGCCGATGTCCCTGGCCACACGCTTGGCCTCGGTCTCGTCGGTGATGCCGCCTTCGGAGCCGGGGACGCAAGGAATGCCGAGGCGCTTGGCCGTGCGCTTCGCCTCGATCTTGTCGCCCATGATGCGGATGTGCTCCGCCTTCGGGCCGATGAACGCGATGCGGTGATGATCGAGAACCTCGGCGAAGCGCGCGTTCTCGGACAGGAAACCGTAGCCGGGATGGATGGCGTCGGCGCCGGTGATCTCGCAGGCGGCGATCAGGGCGGGAATATTGAGATAGCTGTCGCGGGCCGCAGGCGGGCCGATGCAGACGCTTTCGTCGGCGAGGCGCACATGCATCGCATCCGCATCGGCGGTGGAATGCACGGCGACCGTGGCGATGCCGAGTTCCTTCGCAGCCCGCAGGATGCGCAGGGCGATCTCGCCGCGGTTGGCAATGAGGATCTTGTCGAACATCGCCGTTACTCGATGACCAGCAGCGGCTCGCCGTATTCGACCGGAGTCCCATCCTCGACATAGATGGCGGTCACGGTGCCGGCGCGGGGCGCGACGATCTCGTTGAAGGTCTTCATGGCCTCGACCAGGAGAACCTTGTCGCCGGCCTGGACCTTGGAGCCGACCTCCACGAAGGCCTTCGCATCCGGCGAGGGCTTGCGATAGGCGGTGCCGACCATCGGCGAGAGAACCGCGCCAGGATGGGGAGCCGAAGCCTTGGCGGCGGCTGCCGCGGCGTCCGCGACGGACGGCGGCGGCGCGATCACCGGGGGCGGGGCGACGGACGGGGCCGAGACGGGAACCGTCACGGCTGCCGTCACGGTCCGGGCCACGCGGATGCGAAGGTCGCCCTTCTCCACTTCGATCTCGGTGAGATCGGTATCGGCGATCAATGTCGCCAGCTCACGCACGAGATCGGGATCGAAAGGGTTGTCCTTGGCCATGGGGCTCACCTCTTATTCTTGAGGAACTAGTGTTTGGAGGGCGGCGCCTTCTGCGCCCGCTCGGCCAGCACGCGGTGGATCGCGTCCAAGCCGAGCAGATAGCTCATGGGCCCGAAGCCGCAGATCACGCCGACGGAGACGGGCGCAACGAGCGAGCGATGGCGGAAGCCCTCGCGAGCATGAACGTTCGAAAGATGGATCTCGACCGTGGGGGCACCGCTGCCAGCAATGGCGTCCCTGAGCGCGATCGAGGTGTGGGTATAGGCGCCGGCATTGAGGACGATGCCCGCTCCCTGGGCTCCTGCCTCCTGGATCCAGTCGACAAGCTGTCCTTCGTGGTTCGACTGGCGGAAGACGATGTTCATGCCCAACGCTCCGGCCCTGTCGCGAACGAGACGCTCGATCTCCGTCAGCGTGACGCTGCCGTAGATCGTGGGCTCCCGTTGGCCGAGCAGGTTGAGGTTCGGTCCGTTGAGGACGTGGGCGGTGATCATCGCGTAGGAGCGTTCCGGATGGCCCCGAGGGGTGGAGCCGACTGGCCCTCTTAGCCAAAAGGCGGTCAAGGGGAAAGGGGAAAACCGGGCCTTTCCAAGGCATGCTTGCGCATTCCCTGGGGAGATGCCGCCGGAATCGTCCCTCGGAACCCGGATTCGGACCGGTTCCGTTTCGGAAGCTTTATCGGAAAGCTGCGCCCGAACCGGGCGGAAGGGGCGCCGCTGGAGAGAGGCTTGCGATCAGCAGGTGGCCTTGCCGCACTGGCGCACGTTGGCGACCACCTGCTTCAGGGGTTCGAGGCCGACGGCGCCGGGGATGACGCTGTCGCCGACGATGAAGGCGGGGGTGCCGGTCAGGCTGAGCTTGTCGCCCAGTTCCATGTTTTCCTGAAGGGCTTTCTGGATGTCCGGGGACTGCATGTCCTTCTGCAGGCGGGCCATGTCGACGCCCATCTCCTTGGCGGTGGCCAGGGCCTTTTCGCCGTTCACCCGGCCGCGGGTGCCCATGAGCTTGGTGTGGAAGTCGAAGAGCTTGTCCCCCTTGAGCTGCTTGCCGACCGCGAGGCTGACGCGGCTCGCCTCGACGGAATCGGGGCCGAGGACGGGGAAGTCCTTCAGGACGACCCGCAGCTTGGAGTCGTTCTTCACGAGGGTCTGCACGTCCTCCATCGCCCGCTTGCAGTAGCCGCAATTGTAGTCGAAGAACTCGACCAGGGTGACGTCGCCCGAAGGGTTGCCGACCACGAAGGAATGGGGGGCGTTCAGGAGCGTCTCCCGGGTTTCCTTCAGGGCGCCGGCCTGGGCGACCTGCTGCGCTTCCGCCTGGCGCTTCTCCAATTCGCCGATGACCTCGGTCAGAACCTCCGGGTTCTTGAGGAGGTAGTCCCTCACGATCTCGCCGATGGCCTGGCGCTGCTGGTCCGTGAAGGGTGCATTCTGGGCCATCGCCGCGGGGCCGATGGCCAGGGCGCCGATCAGGGCCGCAGCCTGACAGGATTTGAGAAGCGGGATACGCATGGTCGGTCCTTCTGAGGAGCCCGGGCGGAAAGCCTGCCCGGAAATCCGGTTATTCGAGAGGTTTGGGGCATTCGGATGGGCCTGGGAGGCTGTCGCGACACCCTCCCGATTCGGCCGCATTTGAGCCCCGATCCTCGTTTCATCGGGCGGAGTTAGCGGGTTTCGCGAGACACCGTCAATTCACGCCTTCGTTGATGCGAGAAATCGCCTTGAGGCCGGCAACCCGAGGAGCTACGAGCCTCATCATGACAAAGCCAGCCGCATCCTCCGCTCTTCCCCTCGTCGCCCGCCGCATGGACCGGGTCTCCTCCTTCCTCGCCATGGACGTGCTGAGCGCCGCCGCCGCCAAGGAGCGGCGAGGGGACAGCGTCATCCACATGGAGGTCGGTCAGCCCTCCGCTCCCGCTCCCCGGGCCGCCCGGGAGGCGGCCAAGGCGGCGCTGGAGGCCGGGCGCATCGGCTACACGGAGGCCCTCGGAACGGCGGCCCTGCGGGAGCGCATCGCCCGGCACTACCGGGATACCTACGGGGTGAGCCTGGCGCCCGAGCGGGTGATCGTCACCACCGGGTCCTCGGCCGGGTTCGTGCTGGCCTTCCTGAGCCTGTTCGATCCCGGCCAGCGGGTGGCGATCACCGCGCCGGGCTATCCGGCCTACCGGAACATCCTCGAGGCGCTCGACCTCGAACCGGTCATCGTTCCCCTCAGCAAGGCGGACGGCTGGATCATGACGGCGGCGAGCATCGAGAAGGCTCACGCCGAAAAGCCGCTGCACGGCATCCTGGCCATGAGCCCGGCCAACCCTTCGGGCACGATGATCGGCCGCGAGGCCCTGGCCCGGCTGGGCGAGACCTGCCGCCGGCTGGGGCTGTGGTTCATCTCCGACGAGATCTACCACGGACTGACCTATGGCGAGGCCGCCTCGACGGCCCTCAGCTCGGACGACGACGCGGTCGTGATCAACTCGTTCTCGAAATACTATTGCATGACCGGCTGGCGCATCGGCTGGATCGTGGTGCCGGAGCGGCTGGTGCGGCCGATCGAGCGCCTGGCGCAAAATTTCTATATCTCGCCGCCCTACCTGTCCCAGGTTGCTGCGCTTGCGGCCTTCGATGCCACCGAGGAGCTGGAGGCGGTGAAGGCGGGCTATGCCCGAAACCGCGCCTATCTGCTGGAGGAACTGCCGCGGATCGGCATCACGGACATGCACCCGGTGGACGGCGCCTTCTACATCTATGCCGACATCGCCCGCTTCACCAACGACTCCATCGGCTTCACGAAGCGGATGCTGGAAGAGGCGGGCGTGGCGGCGACGCCCGGCCTCGATTTCGACCCCATCGAGGGCTCGCACTACCTGCGCCTGTCCTTCGCCGGGTCCGAAAACGATTGTCGCGAGACGGTTGCCCGCCTCGCGACATGGTTGAAGTAATTTCGTCAAACCCGTGAGGATCTTAGCTTAAGATCCTCACGATCCGCTCAAAACCGACTTGGCCTTGGACCACCAGCCGGCGCGCTTGGGCCGGTCCGGGTCGGGCGGCGTCAGCACCACGGCGACGGGCTCCGGCTCGGGCATGGCCGGCGCGGGGGCGGCGGGCTCCTCCGCCGGCTGAGAGGCGACGATATCCTCGCGCTTCGCTTCCTCCGGCTCCGGTGCAGCCGCGACCGGCTCGTCGGCGGCGGGGAGAGGCTCCTCGGAAGCCATGACGGCGGCGACTTCGCGCTGGGCGACGATTTCCTCGTCGTCGTTCGCGACCTCGACAGTCTCCTCGCGGCCACGGCCACGGCCGCCGCGGCGTCCGCGACGACGACGGCGCCCGTTGCGCTCCTCGCCTTCGGCCTCGGCCGACTCGGAGGTCTCGAGCTCCTCCGGCGCCTCTGCGCCTTCGGCGCCCGCCTCGGTCTCGGTGCCTTCCTCGTCCTGGTCCTCGCCTTCCTCTGCCGAGGCTTCGCCTTGCTGGGCCTCGCCCGCGAAAGACTCGCGGTCACGGCCACGGCGGCGGCGGCGGCGGCGGCGGCGGCGGCCATTGCCGTTGCCCTCCTCGCCATTCTCCTCGCCGGTCCGGGACTCCCGGGTCTCGACGGCGGTCTCCTCGTCGCCCTCGGCCTCGATCTCGACGTCGTCCTCCACCTCGGCGGGCTCGTCGATCGGCACGATGGCGTCGATCTGGATGCCGGTCGCGGCGGATTTGTGCTCCAGCCTCAGGGCCGGCTCACCCCTGTCGATGGCGTAGTTCGTGGCGCCCATGAGCGTGTCGTCGGCGACGATGGAGATGGCCACGCCGAAGCGGGTCTCCAGGTCGCGCAGGTGCACGCGCTTCTGGTTGAGGATGTAGAACGCGGCCTCGGTCCGGGTGCGGACGACGAGGTTGTAGCCCGAGTTCTTGATGAGGGTTTCCTCGATCGAGCGCAGCACGTGCAGGGCGACCGAGGGGGTCGAGCGCACGAAGCCCGTTCCCGCGCAGTGCGGGCAGGGCACGGAGGAGGATTCGAGCACGCCGGTGCGGATGCGCTGGCGCGACATCTCCAGCAGGCCGAAGGGCGAGATGCGGCCCACCTGGATGCGGGCGCGATCGTTCTTCAGGCACTCGTTCAGCTTCTTCTCGACGGCGCGGTTGTTCCGCTTCTCCTCCATGTCGATGAAGTCGATGACGATGAGGCCGGCCAGATCGCGCAGGCGCAGCTGGCGGGCGATCTCCTCCGCGGCTTCGAGGTTCGTGCGGAGCGCCGTGTCCTCGATATTGTGCTCGCGGGTGGAGCGGCCCGAGTTCACGTCGATGGAAACCAGGGCTTCCGTCGGGTTGATGACGAGATAGCCGCCGGATTTGAGGGTGACGTTGTTCGAGAACATGGCGTCGAGCTGGGCTTCGACGCCGTATTTCGCGAAGAGGGGCTGCGGCTCGCGGTAGGGCTGGACGATCTTGGCATGGCTCGGCATGAGCATGCGCATGAAGTCCTTCGCCTCGCGATAGCCGTCCTCGCCCGACACGAGGACATCGTCGATGTCCTTGTTGTAGAGGTCGCGGATGGCGCGCTTGATGAGCGATCCTTCCTCGTAGACGAGGGCAGGGGCCGAGGAGCTGAGGGTCAGCTCGCGCACGCTCTCCCACAGGCGCATCAGGTATTCGTAGTCGCGCTTGATCTCCGGCTTGGTGCGGGAGGCGCCGGCCGTGCGGAGGATGATGCCCATTCCCTCCGGAACCTCCAGATCCTGGGCGATTTCCTTCAGGCGCTTGCGGTCCGCCGCATTGGTGATCTTGCGGGAGATGCCGCCGCCGCGGCCCGTATTGGGCATGAGCACCGAGTAGCGGCCGGCCAGGGACAGGTAGGTGGTCAGCGCCGCGCCCTTATTGCCGCGCTCTTCCTTGACGACCTGGACCAGCAGCACCTGACGGCGCTTGATGACTTCCTGGATCTTGTACTGCTTGCGGGGCAGCCGGGGACGCTGCGGAATATCCTCGAGGGCGTCGCCGCCGCCGAGCTGCTCGACGGCTTCCTCGTCGTCCTCGCCGGATTCGTCGTCCGCCTCGTCTTCGTCCTGCTCGTCGTCTTCGGCGCTTTCAGCGACGTCTGCGGAGGCGTCCATGTCCTGGTCGGCATCGGAATCCCGGGAGGCCTCGACCGGCTCGACGCCGACATCGTCGGAGACGCCGTCGGCGCTTCCCTCGAAGGCCGGAGCCTCGTCCGACCCGCCTGCCTCGGCGGTCTCGGAGCCTTCCTCCTGCGAGGCGCTCAGAGGCTCGGAGGCCTCACGGTCCTCGGAGGCGTCGTTCGCGCCCTCGGATACGGCCTCGGCGGAAGCGACAGTCTCGTCGGCCTCCGTGCGCTTGGGAGCGGAGCGGCGGCGACGGCGGCTGCGCCGTTCCTCCTCGCGCTCTTCCTCGCGCTGGGCCTCGGCCTCGGCTTCGAGCAGAGCCTGACGGTCGGCGACCGGGATCTGGTAATAATCCGGATGGATCTCGCTGAATGCGAGGAATCCATGGCGGTTGCCGCCATATTCCACGAAGGCCGCCTGAAGCGACGGCTCTACGCGGGTCACCTTGGCGAGGTAGATATTGCCTCGCAGCTGTTTCCGGTTAGCGGATTCGAAGTCGAATTCCTCGACCTTCTGACCACGTACCACCACGACCCGGGTTTCTTCCGGGTGGGAGGCATCGATGAGCATCTTGTTTGCCATGTTGAACTCTCGACATGGCGATCGAGGGCAGGACCTGAGGCAGAAGCCGCATTGAGGGCGGGCGGCCGCGCCGCGAAACGAGACGGCGGGCTGGAATTGCGTTCGGAGTGCTGTCGATCGCCATCGTGCGCCTCTGAGGGGCGCATTCTGGGTTAAATCGGGCCGGTGCCATGCTGAGCTGATCGGGGCATGGGCAAACGCGAAATTGATCGCGCGAAGCGAAAGGTGCTGTGACGACAGTCAGGACTGACTTCGCTAGCGCAACCATTCAACGACGGCCCTTTCGGATTCGATGAGCCGGATTGAGCCGGCCACCGCATAAAGGCGATGAAACATCGCTATTCGACCTGTCCGGCAGCCTGTCGAGCGTGACGGGTGTCCAGCGGATCGGTCAACACAACCGTCTCCACGGACCCGCCGTCAGATTCGGCCATAGCGGACAGGGTCAGCATCATTACAGATCGTTTGGGGTGTTTGGCAAGATGCCGCGAGACTGTGCCTTCAATGCAACAGAGTCTCAATATTGGAGCTTTAAGCGTGAGGTTTCGTTAACCATGCAGGCCCTATGAGGTAGGACGGGCGAGCGAATCCAGCCGGCGACCGGGATACACATGACGCCTTTCTCACGCCTATTGCACCTGTGCCTCCTGGCAACGCTCCTCGTTGCCGGATCCGGCCGCGCGTGGGCCGTGGGCGCCGAGGCCAAGACCGAGACCCCGATCATCGCCGCCGCCGTCGCCGTCGAGGCGGCGGAGGGCAGGACCCGCTTCAAGGTCACTCTCTCCAAGGCCGTCGTGGCGCAGGTCCACCTCATGGAGGCCCCGGACCGCGTGATCGTCGACCTGCCGGAGGTCGCCTTCCATCTGCCCGCCGATACCGGCCGCAAGCAGGAGGGGCTCATCGCCTCCTACCGCTACGGCCTCTTCGCGCCGGGGCGCTCGCGCGTGGTCATGGATCTCGTCCAGCCGGCCGTCGTGTCGGCCCTCCATGTCGAGCAGGGCCTGCCCGGAGGCGCGGCGCTCCTCGTGATCGAGCTGTCCCGGACCGACCGGAACGAGTTCCGCCGGGTCGCGGCGGAGAATGCCCCCGGGGCGCGGACCGAGGTGGCTCAGGCTCCCCCGGGCGAGGTCAAGGATGCGCGGCCGGTGATCGTCATCGATCCGGGCCACGGCGGCATCGACCCCGGCGCGGCGGCCGTTTCCGGCGTCTCGGAGAAGGATCTCGTCCTGTCCTTCGGCCAGCTCCTGAAGAAGAAGCTGGAGGCCGGGGGGCGCTACCGGGTGCTGATGACCCGCGACGAGGACGTCTTCGTCTCCCTCGGAGACCGGGTGCGCGCGGCGCGCAACGCCAAGGCCGATCTTTTCATCTCGATCCATGCGGATTCGATCTCGGGGGCGCAGGAGGTCCGCGGACTGACCGTCTATACGGGGTCCGAGCGCGCATCGGACGCCGAATCCGCCCGGCTCGCCGATCGCGAGAACAACGCCGATGCGGTCGCCGGCATCGAATCGGGGCAGGGGGCCGACGAGGTCCTCGACATCCTGCAGGATCTGACCCTGCGGGAAACCCGCACCTTCTCGCACAGCTTCGCCAACGGTCTCGTCGGCCAGCTGGACACGGTGGCCCGCCTGAACAAGAACCCCCGCCGCGAGGCCGGTTTCCGGGTTCTGCGGGCCCATGACGTGCCCTCGGTTCTGGTCGAGCTGGGCTATCTTTCCAGCAAGCAGGACCTCGATCTGATCATGTCCGACGCATGGCGCGGCAAGATGGTCTCCGCCATGTCCGCCGCCATCGACCGCTTTTTCGCCACCAGGCTGGCTCGCCAGGGCGCTGCCGCAGTTTTACCATAGATAGAGTGTGGATACCCGTAGCGGGGTGGCGATTCCTCGGCTACAGGCAGGTCGGCTGAAACCTTTCCTGCCCGGACCGGGAATCGGCGTTTGCATATCGAAACAACGGTGCACTTGGCGCCGATAACGGAAATTACCTTCGGATGCGCTTTATCCTACGATTCTTCGGCTTCCTGTTCAGCGTCGGGGCGATCTTCTTCCTGATCGGCGCTGCAGGTCTGGCCTACGGATACTGGTACTTCTCGAAGGACCTGCCGGATCACGCCCAGCTGGCGGATTACGAGCCTCCGATCATGACCCGCGTTCACGCGTCCGACGGCAGCCTTATCGCGGAATATGCCCGCGAGCGGCGCCTCTACGTGCCCATCGACGCCACTCCCAAGCTCGTGATCAATGCGTTCCTCTCGGCCGAGGACAAGAATTTCTACAAGCACATGGGCATCGACCCCGAGGGCATCGTGCGTGCGGTGGTGGCCAATGTCCGCTCCGGCGGCCGGCGGGAGCAGGGCGCCTCGACGATCACCCAGCAGGTGGCCAAGAACTTCCTCCTCACCAACGAGCGGACCTATGAGCGCAAGATCCGCGAGGCGCTGATCGCCCTGCGGATGGAATCGACCTTCTCCAAGGACAAGATTCTCGAGCTCTATCTGAACGAGATTTATCTCGGCCTCGGCAATTACGGCGTGGCCGCCGCGGCGCTGAACTATTTCGGCAAGTCGGTGCATGAGCTCGGCGTGGCCGAGGTCGCCTATCTGGCGGCCCTGCCGAAAGCGCCCAACAACTATCACCCCTTCCGCCATCCCCAGGCCGCCGTCGAGCGGCGCAACTGGGTCATCGACCGCATGGTCGACAACGGCTACCTCTCCGCCGAGGCGGCCGCCGCGGCCAAGAAGGAGCCGCTGACGGTCAACCCGCGGGTGGTGTCGCCCAACAGCATCGCCTCCGGCTACTTCGCCGAGGGCGTGCGCCGCGACATCGCGGAGCGCTACGGCGAGGAGACCCTCTACGAGGGCGGCCTTCTCATCCGCTCGACCATCGATCCGAAGATGCAGGCCATGGCGCGCAAGGCGCTCGTGGACGGCCTCGTGCGCTTCGACGAGGCGCGGGGATGGCGCGGGGCCCAGCAGAAGCTGAACCTGACCGGCCGCGAATGGGGCCTGGCCCTGGCCGAGGTTCCCGCCCTGGGCGACGTGCAGCCCTGGCGCCTCGCCGTGGTGCTGGAAGTCGCCGGCGGCCGGGCACGGGTGGGCCTTCAGCCGAAGAAGGAGGCCTCGGGCCAGGTCTCGGCCGACCGGGAGACCGGAACCGTCGCCGCGGACGGGGTCAAATGGACCCGCCGCAGCGTCGACAAGGCCCTCTCCGTCGGGGACGTGGTCTATGTGGAGCCCCTGGAAGGCAAGAGCGGCCAGTTCCGCCTGCGCCAGATCCCCGAAATCTCGGGTGCCATCGTGGCCATGGATCCCTATACCGGCCGTGTGCACGCCATGGTCGGCGGCTTCTCCTTCGACCAGAGCGAGTTCAACCGGGCAAGCCAGGCCATGCGCCAGCCGGGTTCCTCGTTCAAGCCCATCGTCTATGCCACGGCCCTGGACAACGGCTACACCCCGTCGAGCCAGGTCATGGACGCGCCCTTCGTGCTCGATATGGGTCCCGGCCAGCCGGCATGGGCGCCGTCGAACTACGACGGCAAGTCCGCCGGTCTGCGGACCCTGCGCTACGGAATCGAGCATTCCAAGAACCTGATGACGGTCCGCCTCTCCAACGAGGTCGGCATGCCGCTCATCGCGGAATATGCCCGCCGCTTCGGCGTCTACGACGACATGCTCCCGCTTCTGTCCATGTCGCTGGGCGCCGGCGAGACCACGGTCATGCGCATGACCGCCGCCTATTCCATGTTCGCCAATGGCGGGCGCCGCATCAAGCCGACCCTGATCGACCAGATCCAGGACCGGTCCGGCCGCACGATCTACCGCCACGACGACCGCAAGTGCACCGGCTGCGATGCCGAGACCTGGGACGGCGGTCCGCCTCCGACCCTGACCGACAACCGGGAGCAGGTGCTCGATCCGCTCACGGCCTATCAGATGACGTCGATCCTGGAGGGCGTCGTGCAGCGCGGCACCGCGCAGAGCGTGAAGGCGGTCGGAAAGCCTCTCGCGGGCAAGACCGGCACGACCAACGACGCCAAGGACGTGTGGTTCGTCGGCTTCTCGCCCGACCTCGCCGTGGGCGTGTTCCTGGGCTACGACCAGCCGAAGTCGCTCGGCAACGCGGCCACGGCCGGGCAGTATGCCGCTCCGGTCTTCCGCGACTTCATGCAGATGGCCCTGAAGGACAAGCCGGCCACGCCGTTCCGGGTGCCGCCCGGCATCAAGCTGATCCGCGTGAACGCATCGACCGGGACCCGCGCCTCGGGCGAGGGCGGCGGCGTGATCCTCGAGGCCTTCAAGCCCGGAACCACGCCTCCGGAATCCTATTCGCCTCCGGCCGAGTATTTCGACGGGCCCCAGGCCGAGTATCCCAGCGGAGCCCGGCAGGTCGGAGCGGGCACGGGCGGATTGTATTAGGCCCCTTCCGCCCCCATATGAGCGGGGCTCTCCGGAACATGGATGTCGGTGGCCGCGAACGGACAAGATCGCGGCTTCCGATCCTTCGGGCGGAGCTCCTTTACACCACGCGGTGCTCCTTTTAAGACCCGCATTCCCAAGGCACGGACTTCAAAGAGACAATGCGCGCCGAAATCGAACACCTCGTAGATGAGACCAAGCAGTCAGTCGGGCTGCTGAGGAGGCATCTTTGACTGGGACAATGCCCAGCGCCGCCTCGCCGAACTGAATTCCTTCACGGAGAACCCGGACTTCTGGAACGATGCCGACGCCGCGCAGAAGATCATGCGCGAGCGCACGTCGCTGGAGGACCAGATCGCGGCGATCAAGCGCCTCGAGCAGGAGCTCGACGATGCGATCACCCTGATCGAGCTCGGCGATGCCGAGGGCGACGAGGCGACCATCAAGGAAGGCGAGGAGACGATCCGCGGCCTCCAAGCCGAGGCTGCGCGCCTGCAGGTCGAGACGCTTCTCTCCGGCGAAGCCGACGGCAACGACACCTATGTGGAGGTGCATTCCGGCGCCGGCGGCACGGAAAGCCAGGACTGGGCCTCCATGCTGCAGCGCATGTACGCCCGCTGGGCCGAGCGCCGGAAGTACAAGGTCGAGCTTCTCGAGATCACGGACGGCGAAGAGGCCGGCATTAAGAGCGCCACGCTTCTGATCAAGGGCCACAACGCCTATGGCTGGCTCAAGACGGAATCGGGCGTGCACCGGCTGGTCCGCATCTCGCCCTACGATTCGAATGCGCGCCGGCACACGAGCTTCGCCTCGGTGTGGGTCTACCCCGTGGTGGACGACCGGATCGACATCGAGATCAAGGAATCCGACTGCCGCATCGACACGTTCCGCTCCTCGGGCGCCGGCGGCCAGCACGTCAACACCACCGATTCCGCGGTGCGCATCACCCACATCCCGAGCGGGATCGTGGTGGCCTGTCAGCAGGAGCGCTCGCAGCACAAGAACCGGGCCACTGCCTGGAACATGCTGCGCGCCCGTCTCTACGAGGCCGAGCTGAAGAAGCGGGAGGAGAAGGCCAACGCGGAGGCCGCCGCCAAGACCGATATCGGCTGGGGCCACCAGATCCGCTCCTACGTGCTGCAGCCCTATCAGCTCGTGAAGGACCTGCGCACCGGCGCCCAATCCACGAGCCCGCAGGACGTGCTCGACGGCGACCTCGATCCCTTCATCGAGGCGTCGCTCGCTCAGCGCATCAACGGCGGCGCGGGCGAGGCGGTCGAGGATATCGACTGAAGCCGGAAGGCCCACTCGATTGCGAGCGGGCCTTTGTTATTGCAGGTGATCGGACCTACACGATGCGGAAGTCGTCGTAGTGGATCGATACCCTTGCCGTGAACTTTACGAAGCATATGGCCGGAGCGGGACCGGAGCCGTCCGGGTCGTAAGAGAGGGATCGTTCATCCCTGTCGAAGAGGATACGGTCATCCGCATCTGCAGCCACTGGCCCTTCCGCAAATGCGGTCCAGAGTAATTCGCCTTTCGCGAGATTACCGAACACGGTCGAGGACAGGGCGATCCGATCCCGATTGTAGCCGAATTGGAAATCCGTGATCTGGTCGATATCGTCGACCCCATTGAACGGGGTGTCGAAAACGAACAGATCACTATCGCCTCCCCCAGTCAGGATATCGCTGCCTGCGCCACCCTGGAGGGTGTCTCGGTCATGTCCACCGCTTAACGTGTCATTGCCGCTGTCCCCTGACAAAGTGTTGTACCCGTCACCGCCGTCCAAATCGTCTTTGCCCACACCTCCCTGCAGGAGGTCATCGCCTTCTCCGCCTTTCAGGACATCGTCGTCAAAGTCACCGTGCAGAATGTCGTCGCCGTCCCCGCCGTCCAGGACATCGCTGCCTGCGCCGCCCTGCAAGCTGTCCTTGCCATCTCCGCCGCTCAGGGTGTCGTTGTCGCTGTCTCCGGACAGAGTATCGTCGCCATTCTCGCCGTTCAGGACATCGCTGCCTTGACCACCCTGCAGGGTGTCCACGCCATCTCCGCCGTTCAAGGTATCGTTTTCGCTGTCTCCCGACAAAAGATCATCGCCATTCTCACCGTCTAAATGGTCGTCGCCTGCGCCTCCATGCAGGATGTCATCGCCAGTTCCACCCTTCAAAACGTCGTTGTCGAGGTCTCCGGACAGCATGTCGTCGCCGTACCCGCCGCTTAAGGCGTCAATGCCTGCGCCGCCCTGCAACGTATCGTCGCCGTACCCGCCTCTCAGGACATCGTTGCCGACGTCTCCGTGAAGGGTGTCATCGCCGTCGCCGCCGCTCAGGAAATCGTTGCCGGCCTCGCCGTATAGAGCGTCCTTGCCTTCGAAACCGTAGATCTTGTCATTGCCCTTGCGGCCCTTGACGACATCCTTCACGGCCACCCCATAGACGACGTCCGCCTTGCTCTTGCCGATCTGGGTCAGGGTCTGCTTCTTCTTGCTCCAGCTCCACTTGGCGACCTGCTTCCCGTCTTGCGAAGGTTTGCCGTAGAGGGCGCGGATCGCCTGGATGTCCAAGGCGCCGAGCTTGGCCGACTGCATGTTGATGTCGCCCCCCGTGTAGCTCATCACGGTATGCTTCACATCATCCAGGCCCGACTTCAACAATTGCCTGTTGTGGTCCATCTTGTGAAAGGGGTGCTTGAGGCCGAGTGCATGGCCGATCTCATGAAGCAGAATGTAGAGCTTGAACGGCTTGTGCTTCGACAATTCGGAACGGTGCTGGGTGTTCAGGTAGATGTTGCCGCCCATGAAATCCCGAACGAGGCCCTCATCGATATCCCGGTCGACTTCCGGAAACTCCGCCCGCGCACTGTGGTCTCCCCAGTCCGACCGCCATTGGAACTTCAATTCGGCATCGGCTTTCTTGACCTCGATGAATCGGATGCCGCAGGCATCTCCCCACATCTTCAGCGCTTTGCGCGCCATGGCCTTGTCCGCACTGTCGAACTTCGACGAGCCCCATTGCGGACCATTGAAGGTGTAGGTCAGAAAGACGGGTTTCTTGCTGATCCTAAGACTGGACAGGGCATTCCAGCTCTGGCCAGAGAGAATGGCTTTATAGTTCGACATTCAGCTGAGCTTTGGTCGGAGGTACGGGTAATTGATGTAATGATATAATATATAATCATAGTTGCAACCTGCTATCGCGTCACGAGTGAAGAGCCTTCGCCGCCTCCAGCACCTCCTTCGCGTGATCGGGAACTTTCACCTTGTTCCAGATCCGCACGATCCTGCCGTCGCGGTCGATGAGAAGCGTGGTTCGCTCCACGCCCATGTACTTCCGGCCGTACATGCTCTTCTCGACCCAGACGCCGTAGGCTTCGAGCATGGCCTTCGTCTCGTCGGAGGCGAGGGGGAAGTCCAGGCCGTGCTTGGTCCGGAACTTGTCGTGGCTTTTCACGCTGTCGGGCGAGACGCCGACGATCTCCGTGCCGGCTGCGGCGAAATCCTCGCGCAGAGCCTGGAAGTCTTGGGCTTCGCGGGTGCAGCCGCTGGTGTCGTCCTTCGGGTAGAAATAGAGCACCACCTTCCGGCCCTTGAGGTTTTCCAATGATATTTCCTGCCCGTCGGTGGCGGGCAGGGTGAAGGCCGGGGCCTTGGTTCCGATGGTCAAGGTCATGGCTCGCCTTTCTTTCGGCGGGTTGTGATGTTTCGACACGCAGGCGCGATTGACGGAAAGAGACGGTCGCAGACCGGGTGCAACAGGGCTAAGGTCTCCCATCTGATTCCCTCATCGGCGCGATAGTGCAAGAACCCGGTTGCCCGACGTCACAAGAATGAAGCGACTCATCAGCACAAAGCCGCGCCGGCGCAATCCGGCGAAAAGGAGCGCGCTCAGGCGTGCGCTCCGCGGTGCGCTCTACGTCAAGCTTGCGCTCGTTCTTGTCGCCGGGCTCGGCATCGGAATGCTGTATCTGCGCCTCTCGGCCGGACCGCTGAGCTTCGGCCGGTTGCCCGAGCAGGTGGCCGAGACGCTCGCCGCCCGGATCGGTCCCGGCTGGACCGTCACCTTGCGCGACACCGCCATCGAACTTCAACGCGGCTCTCCTGCCCTGCGGGCGAACGGCCTCGACATTCGGGCGCCGACCGGAGAGCTCGTTCTGCGCGCCCCGTATGCGGTGGTCAGCGTCGACGGCTTTTCTCTCCTGGGCGGGAGCCTGCAGCCGAAGTCGGTGGAGTTCAAGGACCTGCAACTGCGGGTCCTCGTCAACCGGGACGGTTCGCTCACCTTTTCTCCCGGCAGTGCCGAAGGCGCCGAGACGGTGGCGACGCAGGAGCCTCAGGTCAGCCCGTCGCAGGAGGCAGCGGCGGCCCTGCTGCGCAGTTCGCAGGGGCCCTCCCAGGTCTCCGGCGTCGTCGGGTCCCTGTTCGACCTGATCGTCGGCCCCAAGAGCGCCCTCAACTCCCTGGGCCAAGCCCGCTTGACCAATGCGAGCCTCGTCTTCGTGGACGCGGACCAGAAGGTGCGTGCCCGGTTCAAGCGGCTCGACGCCACGTTCGACTGGTCGGAGGACGGCGGGCGTCACTTCGCAGCGACCCTCGACGGGCCACAGGGCGTCTGGCAGCTCGACGGCGACGCCAAGGCGGACGGCCATGGCGGCTACCGCGCCAGCATGGTGGCGGACCGGGCACCCATTCAGGACATTCTCCTGCTCGCCGGGCTCTCGGCTCTTCCAGCGACGACCGACCTCGAATTCTCCGGCCGTTTCGATGCCGCTTATGCGGGTGGACGGGTGACCGAGCTGACCGCGAAACTCGACAGCAGTGCAGGGTTCCTGCAGATCGACGACAAGGACACGTCGCCCCTCCAGGTTCAGCAGTCGAGCATCGACGTTGCATGGGACGAGCCCGGCAAGGCGCTGGATCTGCGAATGCTCGAACTGGTCGGCGGCGACACGCGTGTCCGGCTGCAGGGACGCCTCGCAACGCAGACGGGTGCCGACAACTGGCGTCTTTCGCTTCGCGGCAAGGATGCCACCTTGGCCGGTGCGACGGTGGGCGACAAGCCCGTCCGGATCGGCGAGATCGCCGCCGAACTCTCCGGGCCAGACGGCATCGGAATTCGATCCCTTAAGCTGCGCGGTCCGGAACTGTCGGCCGACATCAGCGGCGTTCTGGGCAAATCCTCCGATCCGCACGGGCTCGACCTGACCGTCGATGCGGCGAAAACCGACCTTCGGGCTGCGCTGCGCATCTGGCCCGAAGCCGTAGCGCCGCCGGTGCGCCGCTTCCTCGTCGCGAATGCCAGAGGCGGCATTCTGGAATCCATCGCACTCAAGGTGAAGATGACGGGCGCGGACGTCGCGAAGGCCGTCGCGGGCGGGCCCATCACGGACGATTCGCTGAAGATCGACTTTGCGGTCTCCCAGGGCGTCCTGTCCGTGGCCGAGGGGCTCGCGCCCCTGTCCCGGATCGATATGACAGGGCTCGTGACCGGCACGAAGGTGATGCTGCGCGCCCCGACGGGGCGGATCGACATGGCCGGCCCTTACGGCCTGGACGCCTCCGGCGGCACATTCGTCCTCGACAATTATTGGAAGGACGGCGCCGTGGCGCAGATCGACTTCCGTCTCGCCGGTCCGGCGGACGGACTGGGCGCCCTGCTGCAGCAGCCGCTGATCCGCGAAATCGCCGGCTTCGACGTGGATCCCGCCACCATGAAGGGGAGTGCGGACCTCCGCGTCGGGATCGGCCTTCCCGTCGACGACATCCCGGCCTTCGCCGATCTGCCCCTGACCGTGAGGGGAACGGTCAGCGACCTGGGAATAGACAAGGTCTTCGGGAAGGACCGGCTCGAGGGGGCCACCCTTGCCGTCGCTTACGAAAAGGGCAGTCTCGCCATCAAGGGCGAAGGCAAGCTCGGTGGAGGGCCGGCCTCCATCGACGTCCAGAAGACCCACCAGGGGGGCGAGGCCAATGTGTCGTTCATCCTCGACGAGGCGGCAAGGAACAAGAGAGGGCTCTCCTTCGGCTCCCAGCTGACGGGCGCGTTTCCCGTCAAGGCCACGATGCCCCTGGGCAAGGACGCGAAGCCGGGCATCCGCATCGAGGCGGACCTGACCAAGGCCGCCGTCGACCAGATCATTCCCGGGTGGGTCAAGCCCACCGGACGGCCGGGGAAGCTGTCCTTCGTGTACGTCGAGGGGCCGACCGGCGAGATCCACGATCTCCAACTCGACAGCGGCTCGACGCAACTGCGGGGAAGCGCATCCCTTTCGAACGACGGAAACCTGGAAAAAGCCGAGCTGACGACCTTCAAGCTGTCGCCGGGCGACGACATGCGGGCGCAGATCGAACGCAGCAACGGGGTGTTCAAGGTCACGGTACGAGGCAATGTGGGCGATGCCCGGCCCTTCACGAAGACCGCCACCGCATCGGCCCCCGGCGCGCGCAATGCGCAACGAGAGAGCAGGGATTTCGACCTCGATCTCGTGCTCAACATCCTCACGGGCTACAACGAGGAGGCGATCACCAATGCGTCGATCAAGGCCTCGCTGCGCAAGGACAACATTCGCCAGCTGGATCTGAAGGGGCGCCTGGGAGCCACGAACATCATCGCGCGGACGGCGCCGCAGCCTGCTGGGAACCCCGTCATCACGCTCCAGGCGGAGGATGCAGGCGCGCTGTTGCGCTTCCTCGACGTCTACAAGCGGATGACCGGCGGCGAGCTCATCATTCAACTTGCCACCGGGGACGGTCCGCAGGCCGGGATTCTGAACCTGCGCTCCTTCGCCCTCAACAACGAACCGGCCCTGCGCCGGATCATCCCGACCCAGACGCAGTTCATCCCGGGTCAAGACCGGGCGGGCAATCCGCAGGCAGTGCGGGTGGACGTGAACGAGGTCGTCTTCACCAAGGCCCGGGTGGACTTCACGCGCACGGCGGGACGCCTGGACTTCAAGGATGCGGCGATCTTCGGAGGCCAGGTCGGCTTCACCCTCGGCGGCTATATCGACTACGCGCGCGACCGGATGGACATCGCAGGCACCTTCGTGCCGGCTTACGGGCTGAACAATGCCTTTGCGCAAGTCCCGCTCTTCGGACCGCTCCTGGGCGGAGGGCAATACGAGGGGTTGTTCGCGGTGAATTTCCGCGTTTCGGGAGAAGCGAGTGCGCCGACCCTGACGGTCAATCCGCTCTCTGCGGTGGCGCCGGGCTTCCTGCGCAAACTGTTCGGCGTCGGCGGAGCACCGCAGGCAGGGGCCCTGCCGACGGTGCCCGAGCGATAGGGCGGATCAGACCGCCCGCAGCAGCACGTGCTTCTTCTTGCCGAAGGAGAGCTTGATCACCCCTTCGGCCGTGAGGTCCGACAGCTTGAGCACGCCACGGTCGTCCGTCACCGTCTGATCGTTCACCTTCAGACCGCCGCTCTTCACCTGGCGCCGCGCCTCGCTCATGGAAGGCACGAGCTTGGCGTAGTCGGGCCCGAAGGCCGCCAGCACGCCGAGGCCTTCCTCGAGTTGGCCCGATGCGATCTCCACCGTCGGCAGCGTCTCCGCCAGGGCGCCCTGCTCGAAGGTCTTGCGCGCCGTCTCGGCCGCGAGCTCCGCGGCCTCCCGGCCGTGGAGCAGGGCGGTGGCCTCGGTCGCAAGGGCTTTCTTGGCTTCGTTGATCTCGGCGCCCTGAAGGGCTCCGAGCCTGTCGACTTCGTCCAAGGGAAGAGTGGTGAACAGTTTCAGGAACCGCACCACGTCCGCGTCCTCGGTGTTGCGCCAGAACTGCCAGTAATCGTAGGGGCTCAGCATGTCGGCATTGAGCCAGACGGCGCCGGAGGCGGTCTTGCCCATCTTGGCGCCGGACGCGGTGGTCAGGAGCGGGCAGGTGAGGGCGTAGAGCTGGGCCGTGCCTTGGCGCCGGCCCAGATCGATCCCGTTGACGATGTTGCCCCACTGATCCGAGCCGCCCATCTGAAGAATGGTGCCGTAGCGCTTGTGCAGCTCCACGAAATCGTAGGCCTGGAGGATCATGTAGTTGAATTCCAGGAACGACAGCTCGTGCTCACGCTCCAGGCGGAGCTTGACGCTGTCGAAGGAGAGCATCCGGTTGACCGAGAAGTGCCGGCCCACATCCCGCAGGAACTCGATGTAGTTGAGCTTGGTCAGCCACTCCGCATTGTCGACCATGACGGCGTCGGTCTTGCCCTCGCCGAAAGCGATGAAGCGGGAGAACACGCCCTTGATGCTCGTCTTGTTGTCCTCGATCTGCTCGACCGTGAGGAGCTTGCGGCTCTCGTCCTTGCCGGACGGGTCGCCGACGCGGGTCGTGCCGCCGCCCATGAGCGTGATCGGCTTGCCGGCTCCGGTCTTCTGCAGCCAGTGCAGCATCATGATCGAGAGCAGATGCCCGACATGGAGCGACGGCCCGGTGCAGTCGTAGCCGACATAGGTCGTCAGACGCCCCTCCAGCGCAGCGGTGTCGATGCCATCGAAATCGGAGGTCTGATGGATGTACCCCCGCTCGGTGAGCACTTTCAGGAATTCGGAACGTGGCGCGTTCATCGCGGCTCTCGTGTCTCTCGTCAAAGAATTGGAGAAAGGGCTCTAGCAGCTTTAAGCCCGACTTTCATCCGGCAAGTTCTCAATCGAGAGTAGAGGCGCTGCGCGCCCTGCGTGTCAGGCGCCAAGCCCTTGACAACCTTAACAATTGGTACACAATGTTACTACGTTTCAAAAAGGAGAGCTGCCTATGTGCTATGCATGTCTCGCTAGAAGCGAAGTAACTTCCTGGGCAAGCTTTGGGCACGATGCTGGATCGATGTCGCAAGCAGGTGGGGTCTGGGCAGAGAATTCGCAGTCTGACCATGGCCCCGGGCAGGATATCGCCTATGCCGCGAGCATGGCCGCGGGAGCTCCCTTTTTCAGCACCGTTTTTAACTGGGTCGAGACCCAGTACAACAAAGTGTATGATTGGGTTTCCAACAACGTTTCTGCAGCTCCCCTTGGATTGTTCTCAATGCTTGAGTCCATGTATCCAGGTGGAAGATCCGGTGTTGTCCAGTACCATACCCCTACAGGGCTCGATAATGATGTGCTTGCACTCTTCTCCGGCTCGCAATGGGGTACCAACATTATTCGGTACAGCTTCCCGGATTCTCGATCGGACTATCAATCGGTCAATCCGAGCGCTTCAACAGGGTACAAGCCATTGCACTTCAATACGGAGCAGGCTGTTCGGCATGCTCTGGAGGGGTGGAGCCCCTATAGCGGTGGGCCTAGAATGGGCATTACCTCCGTCGAAGGTGTAACCAATTTGTGGTTCGACTACGCGGGTCGCAACCAAGCGGAGATCCAGGTTTCCGGTTTCAATCCTAGCAGCGTCATCAACCGGAGCCATGCATTCTACCCGGGCGTGCCGAGCTTTAGTGGTGACACGTGGCTTGAGTTCGACAGTGGTCTGCCGGGTTCCTACAAGCACTTCATTACGATGCATGAGCTCGGGCATGCCCTGGGTTTGAAGCACCCTCATGAATCCGGCGGTCGGGTTCCCAAGATGAGTGCCGCGCACGACTCCCCCGAATATACAGTCATGTCGTACAAGAGCTTCTCAGACAAGCCGCAGACCTTCATGCAGTACGACGTTGCGGCGCTCCAGGCGATGTACGGCGCCGACTTTGCCGAGAACAGCGGGAACACGGTCTATAGTTGGTCTCCGAACAGCTCCGAGACCTTCGTCAACGGCTACGGGCAAGGCACGGGTTTCATCAACAAGATCTTCCTTACGATCTGGGATGGTGGCGGTACTGATACTTACGACTTCTCGGCCTATTCCGAGGGGGCTCTCATCGATTTGACGCCTGGAGGCAACTCGCGCTTCTCTACAGAGCAGCTCGCCCGTAAGAATAGCAGTGGCTATGCAAAAGGTAACGTCTACAACGCGCTGCTGTACAAGGACGATCCACGATCTCTGATCGAAAATGCTTTTGGCGGGGCCGGCAGCGATAAGATCAAGGGGAACAATGCCGCCAACCTCCTCAAGGGCAATAATGGCGCCGATCAACTGTATGGCTTCTATGGCAACGATACTCTACAGGGCGGTGCCGGCGACGATACTCTGACAGGCGGTACAGGTTCGGATTATCTCGACGGAGGCGCAGGAAGCGACACGATCAACTATTCCGACGCGACAGCTTCGATAGTCGTTCACTTAGAAACACAGCAAATGTCTGGCAGTACGGCGTCTGGTGATCGGTTCAGCGGAATCGAGAATGTGTTCGCGGGCACGGGGAACGACTTCCTGTACGGTGATGCAGGTGCCAACATCCTCAATGGTCACTATGGCAACGACTACCTCACTGGTGGCGCCGGGGGTGACATGCTGTATGGGGGTGAAGGCGATGATATGCTGATGGTCACAGGAGATTTTGCTCACCTGACCGGCGGAGGAGGCAACGATCTGTTCCGCGTTCTCCCGGGTGCTAGGGGGCTGATCTGGGACTTTAGCGCCGGCGCCGGGATCCAGGACCAGGTCCAGATCAACAGGAGCGTCTTTGCAGATTACAACGACTTACGCGCCGCAGCGGTCCAGAGCGGTAACGATGTGGTCATTACCAAGGGAACCTTCAGACTCGATTTCATGAACCTGAGTCTATCGGCCCTTCACAGCGATGACTTCGCTTTCATCTAGTTGACCTGACGCCAGTCCAAGACCGCTGCGCATTCCAAGTGCGCAGCGGTCTTCATTTATGGGATTTTACTGGCATGTCTGACACGCAGTCAGGACAGGACGCATCCTTTTGAGGATGCGGCCCCTGAGAGCAGCCTGACTATAAGGCTCGAACTTCGACTATCGGCTCCAACCCATTCCTTGCTTGAGCCCGCTCACGCCGCCTCTTCGTCGTTCGTTCCGAGGCGCTTGTCGAGGTACTGACCGACGGCGGCCATGAGTTCGTCGACCTTGCCGTCGAAGAAGTGGTTGGCGCCTTCCACCACCGCGTGCTCGAGCTTGACGCCCTTCTGGGTCTTCACCTTCTCGATGACGCTGACCACGTCCTTGACCGGGGCGACGCGATCTTCCGAGCCGTGGACGAAGAGGCCGGAGGACGGGCAGGGGGCCAGGAACGAGAAATCGTAGCGGTTCGCCATGGCGGCAATCGAGATGAAGCCCTCGATCTCCGGGCGGCGCATGAGGAGCTGCATGCCGATCCAAGCCCCGAAGGACACGCCGGCGATCCAGCAGGCGCGGGCGTCGGGGTTGATGGACTGCACCCAGTCGAGGGCGGCGGCCGCATCGGAAAGCTCTCCCTGGCCGTGGTCGAAGGCCCCCTGGCTGCGGCCGACGCCGCGGAAGTTGAAGCGCAGGACCGAAAAGCCCCGGTTCACGAAGTCGTAGTAGAGATTATAGACGATCTGGTTGTTCATCGTGCCGCCGAATTGCGGGTGCGGATGCAGCACGATGGCGATCGGGGCCCCTTTCTGCTTGGCAGGCTGGTAGCGTCCCTCGATGCGGCCAGCGGGACCCATAAAGACGACTTCAGGCATGAAGCGAACCTCTTCTCGACCTCTCCTTGGGAGAGGGAAACCCGAACGCCTTGACTTTCGGCCCCGGATCTCTCAAAAAATAGACTTTAGAATTATTCTAAAGTCGTCCATGTCGGGGCGCAGACGGCCGGAATGGCCCGTTCGGCGCGGTACGACGTTATGTGGTTGTGGTGCTTTAACACGGCAACCCAGGTCGATTGCAAGGATTTCGTGAGGCTTAGGCGAGGGATATGGCGGCAGCCCAACGCACGTACCTGGATTACAACGCAACATCGCCCCTGCGGCCCGAGGTTGCGGCTGTGATGGTGCGCGCGCTGCAACTGCCCGGGAACGCCTCCTCGGTCCATGCGGAGGGCCGCGCCGCGCGGGCGGAGATCGAGGATGCCCGGCAGAAGGTCGCAAGGTTCGTCGGCGCCAAGGCCAAGAACGTGATCTTCACCAGCGGCGGCACGGAAGCCGCCAACATGGTGCTGAGCCCGTCCCTGCGCCGGCTTGGCCAGCCCGACGCGACCCTGCTCTTCGTCGGGGCGACGGAGCACCCCTGCGTGCTCAACGGCCACCGTTTTCCGGCCGATGTCGTCGAGACCGTCCCGGTGGACGGGCAGGGAATCGTCGATCTGGCCTGGCTCAAGGCTCGCCTCGAGCAGGCGAGCGAGGAGCGGGTCCTCGTGTCGATCCTGCTCGCCAACAACGAAACCGGCGCCCTGCAGCCGGTTGCGGAGGTGGCGCGTCTCGTTCACGCCCACGGCGGGCTCGTCCACACGGACGCGGTCCAGGCGGCGGGCAAGGTTCCGGTCGATATGGCCACGCTCGGTGTCGATGTCCTGACGCTCTCGGCTCACAAGATCGGTGGACCGAAGGGAATCGGAGCCGTGGTGCTCGCCTCCGACCAGATCGAGATCGCCGACCGGCTGATCCGGGGCGGCGGGCAGGAGAAGGGATACCGGGCGGGCACGGAGAATATCGCCGCCATCGCCGGTTTCGGCGCCGCGGCGGAAGCCGCCCTGGCCGGGCTGGACGAAGAGGCCGCCCGCCTGCGCGGGCTGCGGGACGAGGCCGAGGCGCATCTGCGCCGGGTCGTGCCGGATGCCGTTGTCATCGGATCCGAAGCTGAGCGGTTGCCTAATACCTTCGCCTTTGCCATACCCGGCCTGAAGGCTGAGACGGCCCTCATTGCCTTCGATCTCGAAGGAATCGCCCTTTCCTCCGGTTCGGCCTGTTCGTCCGGGAAGGTGAGGCGGTCGCATGTGCTCGACGCCATGGGGGTCGAGCCGACCCTCGCCGAGGGAGCCATGCGTGTCAGTTTGGGGTGGAAGACCACAAAAGAAGACGTAATCCGCTTCGCGGAGACGTGCGAAAAGGTGGTCGGCATCCTATATAAGCGGAAGGCAAGTGCGGCCTGATCGGCCACGCTTGCATTTCCATGTCATCAACCCGCGGCCCTTGAAGCCGTGAGCGGTGGGAGAGACAGATGCCTGCAGTGCAGGAGACCATCGATCAGGTTCGATCGATCGACGTCGACCAATATAAGTACGGCTTCGAGACCGAAGTCGAGATGGAGAAGGCGCCGAAGGGCCTCTCCGAGGACGTGATCCGTTTCATCTCGGCCAAGAAGGGCGAGCCCGAATGGATGCTCCAGTGGCGCCTCGACGCCTATAAGCGTTGGCTCACCATGCGGGAGCCGAACTGGGCACGCGTGTCGTACGACAAGATCGACTACAACGACATCTATTACTATGCCGCGCCGAAGAACAACCCGGCGCCGAAATCCCTCGACGAGGTGGATCCGGAGATTCTCAAGACCTACGAGAAGCTCGGCATTCCCCTGCGCGAGCAGGAGATCCTGGCCGGCGTGGAGCCGCAGAACCGGGTTGCCGTGGACGCGGTGTTCGACTCGGTCTCCGTCGCCACGACCTTCAAGGAGGAACTGGCGAAGGCCGGCGTGATCTTCATGCCGATCTCCGAGGCGATCCGGGAATATCCGGACCTCGTGCGCCAGTATCTGGGTTCGGTCGTGCCGGTGACGGACAACTACTTCGCGACCCTGAACTCGGCCGTCTTCACCGACGGATCCTTCGTCTACATCCCGCCGGGCGTCCGCTGCCCGATGGAGCTGTCGACCTATTTCCGCATCAACGAGAAGAACACCGGCCAGTTCGAGCGCACGCTCATCATCGCGGACAAGGGTTCCTATGTTTCGTATCTCGAGGGCTGCACGGCCCCGAAGCGGGACGAGAACCAGCTCCACGCGGCGGTGGTCGAGCTCGTGGCGCTCGACGATGCCGAGATCAAGTACTCGACGGTGCAGAACTGGTATCCGGGCGACGCCCAGGGCCGGGGCGGCATCTACAACTTCGTGACGAAGCGCGGCGATTGCCGCGGGCGCAACTCGGTCATCACCTGGACTCAGGTCGAGACCGGCTCCGCCATCACCTGGAAGTACCCGTCCTGCATCCTGCGCGGCGACAATTCCCGCGGCGAGTTCTACTCGATCGCGGTGTCGAACGGCATGCAGCAGGTGGATTCCGGCACGAAGATGATCCATCTCGGCAAGAACACCACCAGCCGGATCATCTCGAAGGGCATCGCGGCGGGCAAGTCGGACAATACCTATCGCGGCCTCGTCTCGGCGCACCGCAAGGCGACCGGCGCCCGCAACTTCACGAACTGCGACTCGCTCCTGATCGGCAACCAGTGCGGCGCACACACCGTCCCGTACATCGAGTCGAAGAACGCCAGCGCGGTGTTCGAGCACGAGGCGACGACGTCGAAGATCTCGGAAGATCAGATGTTCTACTGCCAGCAGCGCGGCCTCTCGGAAGAGGAGGCGACGGCGCTGATCGTGAACGGCTTCGTGAAGGACGTGCTGCAGCAGCTCCCCATGGAGTTCGCCGTGGAGGCTCAGAAGCTGATCTCGATCTCGCTCGAAGGCTCGGTCGGGTAACGGACAAGCGTCATCCCGGCCGCAGCGCAGCGAAGAGCCGGGATCGCGAAAGCCAGTTCAATTCGGATAACGATCCCGGATCGGCCCGAGGCCGTCCGGGATGACGTGGATGGAATTCTACAATGCTCGAAATCAAAAACCTTGTTGTCCAGATCGAGGACAAGCGCATTCTCAACGGGCTGAACCTCACCGTGAACAACGGCGAGATCGCCGCCATCATGGGCCCGAACGGCTCCGGCAAGTCCACGCTCTCCTATGTGATTGCCGGCAAGGAGGACTATGAGGTTCTCGACGGCGAGATCCTGCTCGACGGCCAGAACGTGCTGGAGATGGAGCCCGACGAGCGCGCCGCCGCCGGCATCTTCCTGGCCTTCCAGTACCCGCTGGAAATCCCCGGTGTCGCGTCGATGACCTTCCTGAAGGCGGCTCTGAACGCCCAGCGCAAGGCCCGCGGCGAGGAGGAGCTGACCACGCCGGACTTCATCAAGCGCGTGAACGCCGCCGCCCAGCAGCTCGAGATCCCGAAGGACATGCTCAAGCGCGCCCTCAATGTCGGCTTCTCCGGCGGTGAGAAGAAGCGCATGGAGATCCTGCAGATGGCTCTGCTCCAGCCGACCTTCTGCATCCTGGACGAGACCGATTCCGGCCTCGACATCGACGCGCTGCGCATCGTCTCCGAGGGCGTGAACGCGCTCCGCTCGCCGGACCGCTCGTTCCTGGTCATCACCCATTACCAGCGCCTGCTGAACCACATCGTGCCCGACACCGTGCACGTGATGTCGTCCGGCCGCATCGTGAAGTCCGGCGGCAAGGAACTCGCCCTCGAACTCGAGGCGAACGGCTATGCCGATTACCGGACAAGCGAGGCCGCATAACATGGCCGACGTCACTCTCATGAAAACGCCGGCGGAAACCGCGCTGGCGCAGGCCTACGAGTCCGCGAAGGCCATATTGCCGGGCAATGTGGAATCGCGCGCCGAGGCTTTCGAGCTCTTCACCAGGAGCGGTCTTCCGCACCGCCGGGTCGAGGAGTTCAAGTACACGGACCTGCGCGCCCTCATGCGGGAGGCCGCCCCCTTCGCCGGCACGCCCACGGCCAGCGAGGCCAAGGCCGCGCTGCAGAGCGCGAAAGCTCTTGCCGGCGTGGAGGCCCTGCAGGTGCCTTTCGTCAACGGCCACTTCGTGCGCGACGCGGTCGATTTCGGCAGCCTGCCGGAAGGTGTCGAGATCGTGCCCCTCGCCGAGGCGCTCGCATCCGGCCATGACTGGCTCGCCCGCTTGAGCCCCGTGGCCTGGGCGCGGCAGAACCCGGTCTATCAGCTCAACACCGCCTTCATGGCGGATGGCGTGATGCTGCGCGTGACGGGGCAGGTCGAGACGCCGGTGCATCTGCGCTTCGTCACCGCGGGCAACTCGGCCGTTGCCACGGCCACCCGCGTGCTCGTGCTCGTGGAGGAGGGCGCCTCCGTCACGCTGCTCGAAAGCCACGAGAGCCCGAACGGCGCCAACCACCAGCCCAACGACGTGATCGAGATGGTTGCGGGCGACCGCTCCAATGTCCGCCACGTGCGCCTCAACGCCGAGGGCGACGGGGCGCTGGCGCTCTCGACCCTGACCCTCAAGGTCGGGGCCGAGGCCGAGTTCTTCAGCATCAATGTGGTGGCCGGCGCAGCAACCTCCCGCCATCAGGTCTTTGCGATCCTCGACGGCGAGAACACCAAGGCGCGCATCAACGGCATGACCATGGTCAAGGGCGGCCAGCACGCGGATTCGACCCTCGTGGTCGAGCATGCGGCGCCGAACTGCGAAAGCCGCGAGCTGTTCAAGACGGTGATCGACGGCGAGGCCACGGGCGTGTTCC
The DNA here is from genome assembly GCF_020532555.1 of Microvirga lenta. GTDB lineage: Bacteria > Pseudomonadota > Alphaproteobacteria > Rhizobiales > Beijerinckiaceae > Microvirga > Microvirga lenta. Next base: position 198,447 of record NZ_JAJBBR010000007.1, read on the forward strand.
AGGGCAAGATCATCGTTCCGCATCATGCCCAGAAGACCGACGGGCGCATGATGTCGGCAGCCGTCCTTCTCTCGGAGGGCGGCACGATGAACAACAAGCCGGAGCTGGAAATCTTCGCCGACGACGTGCAGTGCGCCCACGGCGCCACCTGCGGTCAGCTCGACGAGGACCTGCTGTTCTACCTCATGGCCCGCGGGATCCCACGCAAGGAAGCCGAGAGCCTGATGGTCCAGGCCTTCCTCGGCGAGGCGGTCGAGTTCGTCGAGCACGAAGGCGTCCACGACGCCCTCGTCTCGGTGGTCGAGGGCTGGCTGCGGGCCAGGGCCTGATCTCCCTTCCCCTCGCGGGGAGGGTGGCTTGAGTGAGCGTGAGCGAACGGAAGTCGGGCGGGGGCTAGGCAGGATCGGGCGCTTCGTGTGCCTCCTGCACCGCCCCCACCCCCAACCCCTCCACGCAAGGCGGAGGGGAAAGAGGCAGTTATGAACGCACCTTTCGCGCCCTATGACGTCGAGGCGGTTCGGGCGGAATTTCCGATCCTGAGCCAGCAGGTCTACGGCAAGCCGCTGGTCTATCTCGACAACGCCGCCTCGGCTCAGAAGCCGCGGGTGGTGATCGACGCCATGGTGCGGACCATGGAGACGGGCTACGCCAACGTCCATCGCGGCCTGCACTACATGGCCAACATGGCGACAGAGGGCTTCGAGCGCGCGCGCGAGACGGCCCGGGCGTTCCTGAACGCCGAATCCGTGGACGAGATCGTCTTCACGAAGTCGGCGACGGAGGCCTACAACCTCGTCGCCAGCTCCTTCGGGCGCATGGAGATCGGGGAGGGGGACGAGATCATCCTCTCCATCATGGAGCACCACTCCAACATCGTGCCCTGGCACCTCCTGCGCGAGCGCAAGGGAGCCGTCATCCGCTGGGCGCCTGTGGACGACGAGGGCAATTTCCTTCTCGACGAGTTCGAGAAGCTGCTGTCGCCCCGCACCAAGATCGTCGCCATCACCCACATGTCGAACGTGCTCGGCACGGTGACGCCGATCAAGGACATCATCCGCATCGCCCATGCCCATGGGGTGCCGGTGCTGGTGGACGGAGCCCAGGGAGCGGTGCACCTCGAGGTGGACGTGCGCGACCTCGACGCCGATTTCTATGTGTTCACCGGTCACAAGGTCTACGGGCCGACCGGCATCGGCGTTCTCTACGGCAAGCGCGAGCTTCTGGCGAAGATGCCCCCCTATCAGGGCGGCGGCGAGATGATCCGCGAGGTCCGCCAGGAAACGATCACCTACAACGATCCGCCGCACCGTTTCGAGGCGGGCACGCCCGCCATCATCGAGGCGATCGGCCTCGATGCGGCCCTGACCTTCATGATGAAGCTTGGCCGGGAGAACATCCAGGCGCATGAGGCCGCCCTGTCGGCTTATGCCCATGAGCGGCTCGGCGCCATGAACTCCGTGCGGATCATCGGCCGGGCCAAGGGCAAGGGCGCCATCATCGCCTTCGAGATGAAGGGCGCTCATGCCCATGACGTGGCGACCGTCATCGACCGCCAGGGCGTCGCCGTCCGGGCAGGAACCCATTGCGCCATGCCGCTGCTCGAGCGTTTCGGCGCAACCTCGACCTGCCGCGCGTCGTTCGGCCTCTACAACACCATGGAAGAAGTCGATAAACTCGCCGACGCCTTGCAGAAGGCCGAGGCCCTGTTTGCTTGAGGAAGAGACCTGTGAACGCTGCCAATCCGATCGACGATGCGCCGAACGCGCCGCAGGTTTCGCCAGGCTCGGCGATTCCGCCCGAAGAGCTCGACCGCATGACGGACGACATCATCGCGGCGCTGAAATCCGTCTACGATCCGGAAATCCCGGCCGATATCTATGAGCTCGGCCTGATCTACCGGGTCGATATCGACGACGACCGCAACGTGACCATCGACATGACCCTCACGGCTCCGGGCTGCCCGGTGGCCGGCGAGATGCCGGGCTGGGTCGAGAACGCGGTGGCCTCGGTGCCGGGCGTCCAGAACGTCAAGGTGAACATGGTCTTCGATCCGCCGTGGGATCAGAGCCGCATGTCCGACGAGGCTCGGGTCGCGCTCGACATGTGGTAAGCTTGGCGGGTCCGAAGACGCCGCTTCGGATGTCTGGAGACCCGACCATGGATACCACGCCCGACCAGACCCTCCGGGTCCGCTGCTGCATCGCCGGCGGCGGCCCCGCCGGAATGATGCTGGGGTTTCTCCTCGCCCGCGCCGGGATCGAGGTTCTCGTCCTCGAAAAGCATGCCGACTTTCTCAGGGATTTTCGCGGCGACACGATTCATCCCTCGACCCTCGAGGTCATGAGCGAGCTGGGTCTCCTGGACGAGTTCCTGAAGCTCCCGCACCAGGAGGCGCGGCAGGCCACGATGACGATCGGAGACACTCCGATCAAGCTGGCCGATTTTTCCCATCTGCCGACCCGCTGCAAGTTCATCGCCCTCATGCCGCAGTGGGATTTCCTCGATTTCCTGGCCGATCAGGGGCGGAAATATCCGCATTTCCATCTTCGCATGCAGGCCGAAGTGACCGATCTGATCGAGGACGGCGGCAGGGTCGCGGGCGTCAGGGTCGACACGCCCGAGGGGCCGCTGGAGGTGCGGGCGGATCTGGTGGTCGGCGCCGACGGGCGGCGGTCCATCGTCAGGGACAAGGCGGGCTTGACCGTCGAGAACATCGGCGCGCCCATGGACGTGCTGTGGATGCGCATTCCCCGCGCGCCGAGCGATCCGGATCAGCTGCAAGGCCGTATCGGGGCGGGGCAGATGCTGATCCTGATCGACCGCGGCGCCTATTGGCAGTGCGCCTACGTCATTCCCAAGGGCTCCCTGGACAAGGTTCGCGAGAAGGGGCTCGAAGCCTTTCGCGCAAGTCTTGCCAAGCTTGCGCCCTTCCTGGGGGAAAGGGTGCGGGAGCTGCAGGACTGGGACGACATCAAGCTCCTGACCGTCGCCGTGGACCGTCTCGAACGCTGGTCGAAGCCAGGCCTTCTCTGCATCGGCGATGCGGCCCATGCCATGTCTCCCATCGCAGGCGTCGGCATCAACCTTGCGATCCAGGATGCCGTTGCCGCGGCGAACATCCTGTCGGGACCCTTGGCGAAGGGGGCTCCGGAGCCGGAGCGGCTGGAGGCGGTTCAGAGGCGCCGGGACTTTCCAACCCGCATGACCCAACGCGTGCAGGTGCTGCTTCAGAACCGCCTGATCAGCCGGGTCCTGGCGGGCACGGGGCCCATCGCGCCGCCCTGGCTCATGCGGGCCGTCTCCCGCTGGCCGCTGCTGCAGCGCCTTCCGGCCCGGATGATCGGAATGGGCTTCCGGCCGGAGCATGTGCGTTAGGCTCCGCGGTTCCGGCCTCCTACGGACCGAAAAAGCGCGGGGCATCGACCGAATGCCGATGGATTTCGGCCTCAAATCTCGACGTCCGGCCTTCGATCTCCTATCTTAGGAGCAACCCACTCGTTCTGCCCGGGCCTTGAACCCGGCTGTCAGGAGAGAAATTTTATGGCTCTACCCGGATTCAAGGTCGTCACCTTGACCGATGCGGCGGCAAGCCGCGTCAAGGACATCATCGCCAAGGCCGAGCGGCCCATCGTCGGCGTCCGCGTCGGCGTGAAGAACGGCGGCTGCGCCGGCATGTCCTACACCATGGAATATGCCGAGAGCGTGAACCCCATGGACGAAGTGGTCGAGGACAAGGGCGTCACCGTCCTGATCGACCCCAAGGCGGTGCTCTTCCTGCTCGGCACGGAAATGGACTTCCAGACGACCAAGATGTCGTCCCAGTTCGTGTTCAACAATCCGAACCAGACCTCGGCCTGCGGTTGCGGGGAATCGGTTGCGATCACGCCCGCCACACCCCAGGCGCATCAAACCTCCCCCTAATCCATGGACGCGGAAGCCATAGGCGATGTGTTCCGTGTCTTCGGGCCTGTTCGGATCCGCAGGATGTTCGGAGGGCAGGGGGTCTATCGGGGCGAGCTCATGTTCGCCCTGGAGGCCTACGGCGAACTGTACCTGAAGGCCGATTCCGAGAGCGCGGAGCTGTTCCGCAACCTGGGTTCCCGCCCGTTCACCTATACGGGGCGCGATGGCCGGACCGCTACGATGAGCTACTGGCTCATGCCCGAATCCGCCCTCGACGATCCGGACGAGGCTGCCGAGTTGGCGCGCCTGGCCTTCGAGGCTGCTCTCCGGGCCAAGGCCGCAGGCAGCAAAAAGGGCGGCAAAGCATCGCCGCCCCGAAAATCCCCGAAGCCCGCTTAGCCGGGACGGTTACTTCGCCTTCTTGATCGGAGTCGGCCGCAGCAGGAAGGCCGGCACATGGTCGCCCAGCCCGACCACGGGAGCATCGTTGTCGTGGTCGTGACGGGAGCGGCCTTGGGGAGACCTGGCGGGCCTGTTCTCCCGCTCGGGCCTCGGCGCGCGCGGGGCCTGCTCCTGGCGAGGCTGCTCCTGGCGAGACTGCTCCTGGCGAGACTGCGGCGCAGCTTCCTCCTGTCTCTCCGGCCGCCGCTCCTCGCGGCCCTCCGATTGCGAGCGCCGTCCGCCCTTGCGCCCGCGGGTGGAGCGTTCCTCGTTCCGGACGCGGCGGCGCGACGGGCGCTCGCCCGAAGACGGCATCTCCGCCAGGCTGGGACCTTCCCATTCGATCGGTTGGCCGATCAGCTTCTCGATGGCTGTCAGGGACTTCTCGTCTCCCGGACCCACGAGGGTGAAGGAGTAGCCGGTTCGACCCGCACGGCCCGTCCGGCCGATCCGGTGGACATAATCCTCCGCGTGGTGGGGGATGTCGTAGTTGAACACGTGGCTCACGGCCGGGATGTCGAGGCCGCGGGCGGCCACGTCGCTGGCGACGAGGATCGGCATCTCGCCGGTCCGGAAGCTGTCGAGGGCCGCCATGCGGGCGTGCTGGTCCATGTCCCCATGGAGCGCGGCGGCCGCAAAGCCATGCTTCTGGAGCGAGCGGTGGAGCACCGCCACGTCACGCTTGCGGTTGCAGAACACGATGGCGTTCTTCAGGTCCGTGGCTCCGCGGATGAGGCCGCGCAGCGTCTCGCGCTTCTCGTAATCCTCGGACCCGGTCGCGACGAGGCGCTGGGTGATCGTGGCGGCGGTCGAGGCTGCCCTGGCGACTTCGACCTTGACCGGGTTGTGCAGGAAGGCGTCGGCGAGCCGCTGGATCTCGGGCGGCATGGTCGCCGAGAAGAACAGCGTCTGGCGGGTGAAGGGCACGAGCTTCACGATTCGCTCGATATCCGGGATGAAGCCCATGTCGAGCATCCGGTCGGCCTCGTCGATCACGAGGAGCTCGACGCCGCTCAAGAGGAGCTTGCCGCGCTCGAAATGGTCGAGCAGGCGGCCGGGCGTGGCGATCAGAACGTCCACGCCGCGCGTGATCTTGGCATCCTGGTCGCCGAAGGAGACGCCGCCGATGAGCAGGGCCACCGACAGGCGGTGATTGATCCCGTACTTGTCGAAGTTGTCCTGGACCTGGGCCGCGAGCTCGCGGGTCGGCTCGAGGATGAGGGTGCGGGGCATGCGCGCCCGCGCCCGGCCGGTCTCGAGCAGGGTCAGCATGGGAAGGGTGAAGGCCGCTGTCTTGCCCGTGCCAGTCTGGGCAATGCCCAGAACGTCCCTGCGCGCGAGCACGTGCGGGATCGCCTGCGCCTGAATGGGGGTCGGCTCCGTGTAGCCCGAGGCTTCCACGGCCTGTTGTACTTTATCGCTAAGTCCGAGTTCGGCGAACGACATGAATGGTATTACCGTTGAGGGCTGGTCGCGCTCTCAGTGCCGGCCGCTCGATACGGCAACAAACAGGCGCAAGACTGGTTTCACCTGAGACGTCTACTCAAGTTGATGTGTGGCGGGACCATAGGACAAGCGTCAGGCTTGTCAATCCAAGGAAAACACTTGATGGTCGAAACACTTGTCATGATCCCGGGGCTCGCGACGACCGCTCGGCTCTATGAACCGCAAATCTCCGCGATCGGTCCGGACCGCGAAATCATCGTGGCGGATCACACCCAGGACGATTCCATCCCTGCCATCGCGGCCCGGTTGCTGCGGAATGCTCCCGAGCGGTTCGCCTTGGCCGGGCTCTCCATGGGCGGCTACGTGGCCCTGGAGGTCCTGCGGCAGGCGCCGGGGCGGGTGGAGCGGCTGGCCCTGCTGGACACGAGCGCCCGGCCCGATACCCCCGAGGCCAGCGATGATCGCGAACGGCTGATTGCCCTGGCGAAGGCGGGACGATTCGACGACATCGCCGCAAAGCTCTGGCCCCGCCTCGTTCATCCCCAGCGGCAGTCGGACCCGGAATTGAGGGCCGTTGTCGTCGACATGATGAGGGAGACGGGAGCCGAATCCTTCATCCGGCAGCAGAGGGCGATCATGGCGCGGGCCGATTCGCGGCCGATGCTCCCGGGCATCGAGATCCCGACCCTGGTCCTGGTGGGGGAGGCGGACGCCATCACGCCGCCGGCGATCGCGAGGGAGATGGCCGAGATGATCGAGTGGGCCTCCCTGGTCGTCGTGGCCGATGCCGGGCACCTCGCGAATCTCGAGAGGCCCGACGAGGTGAATCGGGCGCTGCGGCTATGGCTGGAGCTCGATTGACCGAGCCCACTCTCCGGAATTTTTCCCTGATTGGATAAGATGGTCAATCAACGGTTAGCGGGAGGGGGACATATTAATTCTCCCGCAATTCCTTCGCTATCCCACGACAGTAATTGAGCTATTTCCGGTCCGGCTCGCGGAGGGCAGGGCGATTTCGTGTCGCGAAACCTGACGTTACGATATGATTCAAAGGTCCACCATCCACAGCGTGGCGCTTCCCTTAGGGTATGTTGCACAAAAGTGACAGACCTGCCCGGTGGTCTCGGCTATTAGCGTAGCCGGATCCCACGAAACGAACGGACCAAAACAGTGAAAAAGATTCTCCTCTCTTCGGTTGCTTTCCTCGGCCTCACCGCTGGCGCGATGGCTGCTGACCTTCCGTCCCGCGTTGCTCCGCTCCCGGTCATCGCTCCCGTTCCGGTGTTCACCTGGACCGGCTTCTACGTCGGCGTGAACGCTGGCTACGGCTGGAGCACCAATGACAGCGGCTACTACGTCGACCCGACCACCGACCTCATCGTCCGCGGCGGTTCGGATGAGGGTGGCTTCGTCGGCGGCGCTCAGGTCGGCTACAACTACCAGATCGGCAACTTCGTTCTCGGCGTCGAGACGGACATCCAGTACGCCGACATCGGCGGCCGTGACCGCGGCGCCTTCGACGGCATCGCTTTCCGCGACAGCTCGGACGGCAACTGGTTCGGCACCGTGCGCGCTCGCGCTGGTGTGGCCTTCGACCGCGCCCTCATCTACGTGACCGGCGGTCTCGCCTACGGTGACGTTGCTCGCGGCAACAGCTTCTATGTCGACGCCGACGGCGACTTCATCTACGGCTCCAGCGACGACGTGAACACCGGCTGGACCCTCGGCGGTGGTGTCGAGTACGCCTTCACGAACAACCTGACCGCCAAGGTCGAAGGTCTGTACGTGAACCTCGACACCTCGAACGACGATTTCGGCTTCTATGCCGACCGCAACAACGCCGAGTTCGGCGTGGTTCGCGCCGGCCTGAACTTCAAGTTCGGCACCTACTAAGATCTTTCGCTTCGGCGAAAAGGAAGGCCCGGGGAAACCCGGGCCTTTTTGTTTGGCCAATCTCCTGGAGCATGGTGCTCCCGTGAGGGGCCGGTCCTTACTCGACGATGGTCACGACCTTGCGGGTCTGCGGGTCGACGAGGACCACGTTGTCGTCGTGCACGAAGTAGCGGTAGCCCTTCACGGTCGGAATATCGGCCACGATCGTGTCCGGAACGGTTTGCAGCTCAACGGATTCGGGCACGGTCCAGCCCACCGAGACCTCCTCCTTCACCGTGACCGGGCTCGACGTGCTCAGCCGCTCGCGGATGATGGTGCGCTTCTCGGGAGCGATGGTGATCGAGCCGGTGGTGGACGGCGAGGTGGTCGTCGTCGTGGTCGTCACCGAGGTTTGCGCATTGGCCGGAGCGACGGCCAGCAGGCCGATGGTCGCGGCAGCAGCAACGAGTAGCGATTTCATCGTCAGACCTCCTTGATTCCTGACCCAGGCGCCGTGCCGGGTCATCGCAGTCCAACTAACTCAATATGATTATAAGCCGTTCCAGCTTGGCCTTTGCATCCGGGATCCGCTGCCGCCAACCCCTTCCAAACAAACAAAAAACCGGAGCCCTTTCGGGCTCCGGCGGAGGAAGACTGCATCACCGCAGTCGGGAGGAAGTCGGCTTCCTGCTCAGCAGGAATAGTACATCTGGAACTCGACCGGGTGCGGGGTCATCTCGAAACGGGCGACCTCGGTCATCTTCAGCTCGATGTAGCTGTCGATGAAGTCGTCGTTGAAGACGCCGCCGGCCTTCAGGAAGGCCCGGTCCTTGTCGAGGCTGGCGAGCGCTTCGCGCAGCGAGCCGCAGACGGTCGGGATCTTCTTCAGTTCGCGCGGAGGCAGATCGTAGAGATCCTTGTCCATCGCTTGGCCGGGATCGATCTTGTTCAGGATGCCGTCGAGACCGGCCATCAGCATCGCCGCGAAGGCGAGATAGGGGTTGGCGGTCGGATCGGGGAAGCGAACCTCGACGCGCTTGGCCTTCGGCGAGGTCGTCCACGGGATACGGCAGGAAGCGGAGCGGTTGCGGGCCGAGTAGGCCAGCAGAACCGGGGCCTCATAGCCGGGAACGAGGCGCTTGTAGGAGTTCGTCGACGGGTTGGTGAAGGCGTTCAGGGCCTTGGCGTGCTTGATGATGCCGCCGATGTACCACAGGCACTCCTGCGAGAGGTCGGCATACTTGTTGCCGGCGAACATGGGCTTGCCGTCCTTCCAGATCGACTGGTGGACGTGCATGCCCGAGCCGTTGTCGCCATAGACCGGCTTCGGCATGAAAGTCGCCGTCTTTCCATAGGATTGCGCGACGTTGTGGATGCAGTACTTGTAGATCTGCATCTCGTCGGCGGTCTTCACGAGGGTGTTGAACTTCGTGCCGAGCTCGTGCTGGGCGGAGGCCACCTCGTGGTGGTGCTTCTCGACCGTCACGCCCATGGCCGCCATGGCCGCCAGCATCTCGCCGCGCATGTCCTGGGCCGAATCGAGCGGCGGAACCGGGAAGTAGCCGGCCTTGGTCTGGATGCGGTGGCCGAGATTGCCGCCTTCATAGGCGGTGTCGCCGTTGGTCGGCAGCTCGGCGGCGTCCAGCTTGAAGCCCGTGTTGTACGGGTCGGCCATGAACTTCACGTCGTCGAAGATGAAGAACTCGGCCTCAGGGCCGACGAAGACGGTGTCGCCGATGCCGGTCGAGCGCAGGAAGGCCTCGGCCTTCTTGGCGATGCCGCGCGGGTCGCGCTCGTAGGGCTCGCCCGTGGCCGGTTCGAGAATGTCGCAGACGATGGAGAGGGTCGAAGCCGCGAAGAAGGGGTCGACCTGGGCCGTCGTCGGATCGGGCATGAGAACCATGTCGGATTCGTTGATCGCCTTCCAGCCGGCAATCGACGAGCCGTCGAACATCACGCCGTCGGCAAACAGGTCCTCGTCGACCATGGACACGTCGAACGTGACGTGCTGCCACTTGCCGCGCGGATCCGTGAACCGGAAATCGACATACTTGATGTCGTTGTCTTTGATCGCCTTCAGCACATCCTTGGCGGTCTGCATGGTCTTATGGTCCTCTTCTGGCCTTTAAGAATTGTCCTCGGCGTGGAGCCTTGGTCCGGTCGGGCAAGCTCAGATCGCGTCTGATCCGGTCTCGCCAGTTCTGATGCGAACGGCTTCCTCGATCGTCGAAACGAAGATCTTGCCGTCGCCGATGCGTCCCGTCTGGGCCGCCTTGCGGATCGCCTCGATGGCGCTCTCGACCATGTCGTCGCCCAGGACGATTTCGAGCTTCACCTTCGGCAGGAAGTCCACGACGTACTCGGCACCGCGGTAGAGCTCGGTGTGGCCCTTCTGGCGCCCGAAACCCTTTGCCTCGATGACGGTGATGCCCTGGAGACCGACCTCCTGAAGAGCTTCTTTGACTTCATCGAGCTTGAAAGGCTTGATGATGGCTTCAATTTTCTTCATCCGGATGAACCGCTTCATTTCGAGGTTTGCCGCTTTTAGCACCACCAGGAGGCGCCTTCCATGCCCTCATCGTTCCAAAGTGGGCAGTTCTGCCGCTCGGGAAGGCATGGCGTGATTAAAGTTTGTGCAGTTGCATCTTTCCCGATCTTCGCCCCTCCAACCTTGGCTGAATCCGCATCGTGCCTGCCCCTGAGCTCGTTCTGACTCCTCACGAAATGCGGCAGGCCGATGCTGCGACCATCGCCGCCGGCACGTCCGGACTCGAGCTGATGAGGCGGGCAGGCCTCGCCGTCGCGAATGGGGCTGAACAGATGGTGGCCGAAGGCGGCCGGATCATCGTCGCGGCCGGTCCCGGCCAGAACGGCGGCGACGGGTTCATCGCGGCGGCGGCTCTGGCCGAGCGTGGATATCGTGTGTCCCTGATCCTGCTCGGCGAAATGCACGTGCTCAAAGGGGATGCGGCGGAAGCGGCGCGGGAATGGAAGGGCGAGGTTCTGCCCGCCGACGGCGCCTCCCTCGGCGATGCCGATCTCATCATCGATGCTCTGTTCGGCACCGGCCTCACCCGGGATCTCGAAGGGCAGGCCCGCAAATTCGTCGAACGGATCGACATGGCCGGGAGGCCTGTCCTGGCCGTCGATCTTCCATCCGGTCTGGACGGCGGGACGGGGGAGGTCCGTGGGGCTGTGGTCAAGGCGACGCGGACGGTGACGTTCGCCGCGCGCAAGCCGTGCCATCTGCTGATGCCCGGACGGCTCTACAGCGGTGCCGTCAAGGTGGCGGATATCGGCATTCCAAGGGAAACCCTCGCTACATGCGGAGGGCGCCTGTTCGCCAACGGTCCGGCCCTCTGGAGCAGTCTTCTGCCGAGGCCGGGGCTCGCCTCGCACAAGTACGACCGGGGCCATACCCTCGTCGCCTCGGGAGGGGCGACCCGAACGGGGGCCGCCCGGCTTGCCGCCAAGGCAGCCTTGCGGATCGGCTCCGGCCTCGTCACGGTCGCGTCGCCTCCGGAGGCGCTGGGGGTGAATGCGGCGCATCTCACGGCCGTCATGCTGCGGGGCTGCGACGGCCCGGAAGGGCTGCACGGTATCCTGAAGGACCAGCGGTTCAACGCACTGGTCCTAGGGCCCGCTCTCGGGGTGCATGCTGGGACCCGGGCCATGGTGGCCGTTGCCGTTCAGGCGCAGCGCAGTCTCGTTCTCGATGCGGATGCCCTCACGTCCTTCGAGGGAATGGCCTCCGAACTGCACCAAGCCTTTCGCTACGCGCCGACCGTGCTGACTCCGCACGAGGGCGAGTTCAAGCGCCTCTTCAAGGACCATCCGGACCTGCTTGATCCGCCGTCCAAAATCGAGCGGGCGCGGAGAGCCGCGGTCTATACCGGAGCGGTCGTGCTCCTGAAGGGGCCCGATACCGTCATCGCCGCACCGGACGGCCGGGCGGCGATCAACGAGAACGGCACGCCTTACCTGGGAACGGCGGGATCCGGCGATACCCTATGCGGCATCATCGCCGGGCTCATGGCCCAGGGCCTGCCCGCCTTCGAGGCCGCCTGTGCCGGAACATGGATTCATGCCGAGGCGGGCGCCGGCTTCGGGCCGGGCCTCATCGCCGAGGATCTGGCCGATCTCCTGCCGGGCGTCCTGCGCCGGCTGCTCACGTAACTTCGATCCAGGTCCAAAGGCCCTGGTCGAACCGCTCCATGACCGTGGAGGCCAGCAGCCACTTTCCGGGGTTGTCGGCCACGAAGGCGATGCGAATGGTGCGGTTCTCCGGCACCTGCACGGTATCGAGGAAATAAGGCTCCCAGCCGTCGTCGAGGGGGTGAAGCAGCCGGAAGACATGGCCGTGGAGATGCATCGGCTGCACGAAACGGGTCTGGTTGGTGAGGGCCAGCACGACGGGGGTGCCGCGCTTCACCCGGAGCAGCGGGGGCGCAGAGGCATCTCCCGTCGCGCCGTTGAGGGTCCAGGCCGTTCCGGCTTGGCTTGGCGAGGCCGCAATGGCGATGTCCTTGCGGGCGGCGTCCTGAAGCCGGATCTGCTGCGGAAGCTTTGGGTTGGGCGCCAGGGGAGCGACGGCCGGAAGGGCCGGTCGCTTCTTGTCCGTGCCCCCGATCTCCACCAGCGGAAACCCGTTGCCGATGAGAGCCATGACTGTGCCGCCTGCCCCCGGCTCGGCGGGCAGATCGACCAGGACGTCGTAGCGGGTGCCGGGAGGAAAGGGCAGGGACGCCTTGAGGGGTTCGAACGTATCGGTCGGCTGGCCATCCACCGCGATGACGGTGGTCCTGATGCCGTCGAAGCGCAGGCGCATGGCGCGCGCGTTGCAGGCATTGGCGAGGCGAAGCCGCACCCGCCCGCCCTGCGGCCCTTCGACCCGGTGGGGTGTCGCCCTGCCGTTGATCGAGAGGAAGTTTCCGAGGCGGCCCGCCGGATTCTGCTCTCCGTCGAAGGCGGCGAGAGTGCCGTCCTCGTTCAGGCTCCAATCGTCCACGAGGATGGCGAAGTCGCCATCGACCGTCGGTGGGGTCTCCTCCTCGACGACGAGAATGCCGGAAAGGCCGCGCTCCAGGGGCTCGGCGCTTCCGCCGAGAATGCACGGGCGGATGAGGAAGGTGCCCGCGTCGGGAGGGGTGAACCGGTACTCGAGGCGGCCGCCCGGCGGCACCGGTTCCTGGGTCAGGCCGCCGACGCCGTCCATGGCATTCGGGCCGCGAACCCCCTGAAAATGAAGGGATAACGGTTTCGGCGTCTCGTTCCGAAGGGCAAGACGCAACTCCGCTCCGTGCTTGAGACGGAAAACAGGGCTCAGCACCCCGTCGAAGGACCAGGTCTCAGCCTGCGCGGATGCGTCGGGGCGCAGCTTCTGGGTTTGGGGCCTTGCTGTCAGGTTCAGACCGTCCTCGGCCTGGGCGCCGGGTGTGGCCGCCTGCCCTGCGGAAGGCTGGGCCGCCGCTCCTCGCGTCAGGCTGACGAGGGACGTGGCGAGACCGGCGACGGCGGCGCGGCGAGTGATCATCGGAAACTCGATCCAGAGAGGAGGGCGGGAGCCGGATTACAGGGGTCAACGCCAATGGCCAAGGTCGGTTGCTTTCCCACGGAGAACACGAACTTTTTTGATGCACGGGCCGCTGACCGTGTTATAGAGCCGCGTCCGGACGAGGGGCGCGTGCACCGCGCCGCCTCCCGCGCGGGCGTGGCGGAATTGGTAGACGCACTGGATTTAGGTTCCAGCGGCGAAAGTCGTGGGGGTTCGAGTCCCTCCGCCCGCACCAATCCGCTGAGATTGGTATCCGGATGGCTCCTTCGGCCTGGTTGACGGCTTAGTGTCGCATCGGCCGGAGCCTGGGACATAGATTCTTTCGAGGAATGAAGGCGAATAATACCATGCAGGTGACGGAAACACTGTCCCAAGGCTTGAAGCGAGAATTCAAGGTCGTGCTGCCCGCAACCGAGCTGGAGCAGCGCCTGAACAGCGAGCTGGCGACCCTCAAGGATCGCGTTCGCATCAATGGTTTCCGCCCGGGCAAGGTGCCCGTGGGACACCTGCGCCGGGTCTATGGCCGTTCCGTGATGGGCGATGTCGTCCAGAACGCCGTCAACGAGGCGAATCGCAAGATCGTCGAGGACAACAGCCTCAAGCTGGCCTTCGAGCCGCAGATCAAGTTCCCGGAGAGCCAGGACGAGATCGAGAAGGCGATGGACGCCAAGGGCGATCTGGCCTTCACGGTCGCTCTCGAGGTCCTGCCGACCTTCGAGCTGGCCGACATCTCCGACGTCGAGGTCAAGAAGCCGGTGGTCGAGGTCACGGACGCCGAGATCAACGAGTCGCTCGAGCGCATGGCCAAGCAGAACCGCTCCTTCGAGCCGAAGCAGGGTAAGGCCGACAACGGCGACCGCGTCGTGGTCGATTTCGTGGGCCGCATCGACGGCACCGAATTCGAGGGCGGCAAGGGCGAGGACATCCGGGTCGAGCTCGGCTCCAACACCTTCATCCCCGGCTTCGAGGACCAGCTGGTCGGCCTCCAGGCGGGCGACACCAAGCTCGTGAAGGTCACCTTCCCGGCGAACTACCTTGCGCCCCATCTGGCCGGCAAGGACGCCGAGTTCGACGTGACCGTGAAGGAGGTCGAGGCTCCCGGCGAGCTGAAGATCGACGATGAGCTGGCCAAGGGCTTCGGCATGGAGTCCCTGGACAAGCTCAAGGACGCGATCCGCGACGCCATCAAGCGCGATTTCGACGCCCAGTCCCGCCGCAAGGTGAAGAAGGAGCTCCTGGACGCGCTCGACGCCAAGTACAGCTTCGAGCTGCCCCCGAGCCTCGTGGAGCAGGAATTCGCCGCGGTCTGGTCCCAGGTCGAGGCGGACATGAAGTCCAACAACCGTACCTTCGCCGACGAGGACACGACGGAGGAGGAGGCCCGGGCCGAGTACCGCAAGATCGCCGAGCGTCGCGTGCGCCTCGGGTTGGTCCTTGCACAGATCGGCGAGAAGTCCGATATCAAGATCTCCGACGATGAGGTCACCCAGGCTCTCATCGAGCGGGTCCGCCAGTATCCCGGCCAGGAGAAGCAGGTTTGGGAGTTCTACCAGAAGAACCCGCAAGCTCTGGCTGAAATCCGGGCGCCTCTCTTCGAGGAGAAGGTCGTCGACCAGATCCTGTCCCAGGTGAAGGTGGTCGACGAGCCCGTCACCAAGGAGGCGCTTTTCGGCGACGACGACGGCGAGGAAGCTGCTTCCGAGTCGGAGACGTCCTCGAAGGGCGGAAAGAAGGCTGGCAAGAGCGAGTAACGCCCTTTCAAGCGTCTCGCCGCTAGCATCATCATTACGGCCGCGCGTCCGCGCGGCCGGACTTTTGGAGCAGTGAGACGATGAGAGATCCGGTCGCCCTCTTTAACAATACGCTCGTCCCGATGGTGGTCGAGCAGTCGAATCGCGGCGAGCGCGCGTTCGACATCTATTCGCGCCTCCTGCGCGAACGGATTATCTTCCTCACCGGGCCGGTCGAAGACTATTCGGCCTCGCTGATCGTGGCGCAGCTCCTGTTCCTCGAGGCGGAGAACCCGAAGAAGGAAATTTCCTTCTATATCAACTCGCCCGGCGGCGTCGTGACCTCGGGCCTGTCGATCTACGACACGATGCAGTTCATCCGCTGCCCGGTTTCGACCCTCTGCGTCGGCCAGGCGGCATCGATGGGTTCGCTGCTTCTGGCCGCCGGCGAGGCGGGCCAGCGCTTTGCCCTTTCGAATGCCCGAATCATGGTTCACCAGCCGTCCGGCGGATACCAGGGGCAGGTGACCGACATCATGATCCACGCGCGCGAGAGCGAAGCCCTCAAGCGCCGCCTCAACGAGATCTACGTGCGGCATACGGGTCAGGATATCGATACCGTCGAGCAGGCCCTGGAGCGCGACAAGTTCATGACCGCGGATGCGGCCAAGGAATTCGGTCTCATCGACCAGGTCCTCATGAAGCGTCCCGAGGCGGCCGCTCCTGCCACCCCGACGGCCTAATCCCTAAAACCTGGGGACAAATTCCTCCCGGATGCGTCTTTTTGGCGTGCGGCCGCGTTTCTATTGATCGCACGCCCTTCGCGTGTTTGCATGCGGATTCGGGAGGCGAGATAATTTTGGTGGCTCAAATTCTTGGCGCTGGAACCTTTCATTAGCTCCGGCGCTCATAAACTAAAGGGGTGCAGGGCCGGCAGAGGCCGACCCGGTACCGATTGGAGATGTGATTATGACCAAGGCTGGCGGCAACGACTCCAAGAGCACGCTGTACTGCTCCTTCTGCGGCAAGAGCCAGCATGAGGTTCGCAAGCTGATCGCTGGCCCGACGGTTTTCATCTGCGATGAATGCGTCGAGCTGTGCATGGACATCATCCGCGAGGAGTCGAAATCGTCGCTCGTGAAGTCGCGCGACGGGGTTCCCACTCCCAAGGAGATCAGTCGCGTTCTTGACGATTACGTGATTGGGCAGGAGCACGCGAAGAAGGTGCTCTCGGTGGCGGTTCACAACCACTACAAGCGCCTCGCCCATGCGACGAAGCACAATGACGTGGAGTTGGCGAAGTCCAACATCCTGCTGATCGGGCCCACGGGCTCGGGCAAGACCCTCCTGGCTCAGACCCTGGCCCGGATCCTGGACGTCCCGTTCACCATGGCGGACGCCACGACCCTGACCGAAGCGGGCTATGTCGGCGAGGACGTCGAAAACATCATTCTGAAGCTGCTCCAGGCCTCCGACTACAATGTCGAGCGGGCTCAGCGCGGCATCGTCTATATCGACGAGATCGACAAGATCTCCCGCAAGTCCGACAACCCGTCCATCACCCGGGACGTGTCGGGCGAGGGCGTGCAGCAGGCTCTCCTGAAGATCATGGAAGGCACGGTCGCGTCCGTTCCTCCCCAGGGCGGCCGGAAGCATCCCCAGCAGGAGTTCCTGCAGGTCGACACCACGAACATCCTGTTCATCTGCGGCGGCGCCTTCGCCGGCCTGGAGCGGATCATTGCCGGCCGCGGCAAGGGTACGTCCATCGGCTTCGGGGCGTCCGTCAGCGCGCCTGACGACCGCCGCACGGGCGAGATCTTCCGTGAGGTGGAGCCCGAGGATCTCCTGAAGTTCGGCCTGATCCCCGAATTCGTCGGCCGCCTGCCGGTGCTCGCCACCCTCGAGGACCTGGACGAGGACGCCCTGAAGAAGATCCTTCAGGAGCCGAAGAACGCCCTGGTGAAGCAGTACCAGCGTCTCTTCGAGATGGAGAACGTGAACCTCACCTTCCAGGACGAGGCGCTGTCCATGATCGCCCGCAAGGCGATCGAACGGAAAACCGGCGCCCGCGGCCTCCGCTCCATCATGGAGGGCATCCTCCTGGAGACCATGTACGACCTTCCCGGCCTCGACTCGGTCGAGCAGGTGGTCATCGGCCCGGAGGTCGTGGAAGGCAAGGCCAAGCCGCTCTTCATCCATGGCGACCGCGGGGAGCAGACCGCGAGCGCCAGCGCCTGAGGACCTTTGCAAGGATCCAAATGAAACCGTGCATGGCGGGCATATTCTTGAAACATTGTGCCCGCCACGCCACATAATCTCTGACGTGAACGTCGTCAGCTCAGCATGCGAGGGATGACGCCACGTACCGGACGCAGCAGATAAAAAAAGCTTGAGCGTTTCGGTTTTTCGTCCGCGGGCCTGCTCATCGGAGGGGCTCTCCGGGCGCAGTTAAAAGGATGTCGTCTCATGACACAATCGAAGCCACGTCAGCCTGTCGTTCCAGGCTCGACCGGAACCTATGCGGTTCTGCCTCTGCGCGACATTGTCGTCTTTCCGCACATGATCGTGCCGCTCTTTGTCGGCCGCGAGAAGTCGATCCGCGCGCTTGAGGAGGTGGTCAAGGGGGACCGTCACATCCTCCTGGCAACCCAGATCGATGCGACGGATGACGATCCTGCCACGGATGCGATCTACAAGGTCGGCACCCTGGCCAGCGTGCTCCAGCTCCTGAAGCTGCCCGACGGCACCGTCAAGGTGCTGGTCGAGGGGGCAAGCCGCGCCAAGGTCAAGGCCTATACCCAGACCGACGAGTACTACGAGGCCGAAGCCGAGGTCCTGCCCGACGCGCTCGGGGACCAGATCGAGGCCGAAGCTCTCGCCCGCTCCGTCGTGTCGGAATTCGAAAACTATGTGAAGCTGAACAAGAAGGTTTCCCCGGAGGTCGTCTCCGCGGTGACCCAGATCGACGAGCCGGCCAAGCTCGCCGACACCATCGCTTCGCATCTCGCGATCAAGATTGCCGACAAGCAGGCGATCCTGGAGATCCCCACCGTCGCCCAGCGCCTGGAGAAGGTGCTCGGCCTGATGGAGAGCGAAATCTCCGTCCTGCAGGTCGAGAAGCGGATCCGCACCCGCGTCAAGCGTCAGATGGAGAAGACGCAGCGCGAGTACTACCTCAACGAGCAGATGAAGGCGATCCAGAAGGAGCTCGGCGACGACGAGGGTCGCGACGAGCTGGCCGAGCTCGAGGAGAAGATCGAGAAGACCAAGTTCACGAAGGAAGCCCGCGAGAAGGCTCTGGGCGAGCTCAAGAAGCTCCGTCAGATGTCCCCGATGTCCGCGGAAGCGACCGTCGTGCGCAACTATCTCGATTGGCTGCTCGGGATTCCGTGGGGCCGCCGCTCGAAGATGAAGAAGGACCTCAAGGTCGCCCAGGACATTCTCGATGCCGATCACTACGGCCTCGACAAGGTCAAGGAGCGCATCGTCGAGTACCTTGCCGTGCAGCAGCGGGCCAACAAGCTCACCGGCCCGATCCTCTGCCTCGTCGGCCCTCCGGGCGTCGGTAAGACCTCCCTGGGCAAATCAATCGCAAAGGCGACCGGCCGCGAGTTCGTGCGCATGTCGCTCGGCGGCGTGAGGGACGAATCGGAGATCCGCGGACACCGCCGGACCTATATCGGCTCGATGCCCGGCAAGATCATCCAGTCGATGCGCAAGGCCAAGACGTCCAACCCGCTCATCCTGCTCGACGAGATCGACAAGATGGGTATGGACTTCCGCGGCGACCCGTCGGCGGCTCTGCTCGAGGTTCTCGATCCGGAGCAGAACAGCACGTTCAACGACCATTACCTAGAGGTCGATTACGACCTGTCCAACGTCATGTTCGTGACGACGGCCAACACGCTGAACATCCCGGCGCCCCTGCTCGACCGTATGGAAGTGATCCGCATCGCGGGTTACACGGAAGAGGAGAAGGCCGAGATCGCCCGTACGCACCTGATCCCGTCCGCCATGAAGAAGCATGGCCTCGAGGTGAAGGAGTGGGAGATCGGGGATGAGGCCCTGCTCATGCTGATCCGGCGCTACACCCGCGAGGCGGGCGTGCGTAACCTGGAGCGTGAGATCGCCAACCTCGTCCGCAAGGCCGTGAAGGAGATCCTCATCTCCAAGGTCAAGAAGGTCGAGGTCACGACCGCCAACCTGCCCGACTTCCTGGGCCCGCCGCGCTACCGCTACGGCGAGGTCGAGGCGGAGGACATGGTCGGCGCGGTCACGGGCCTGGCCTGGACCGAGGTCGGCGGCGAGCTGCTCACCATCGAAGGCATCATGATGCCGGGCAAGGGCAAGATGACCGTCACGGGCAACCTCCGCGACGTCATGAAGGAATCGATCTCGGCTGCGGCATCCTACGTCCGCTCCCGTGCCGTCGATTTCGGCGTCGAGCCGCCCCTGTTCGATCGTCGGGACATTCACGTGCACGTACCGGAAGGTGCGACGCCCAAGGATGGTCCGTCTGCCGGCATCGCCATGGGGACCGCCATCGTCTCCGTCATCACGGGTATCCCGGTTCGCCGCGATATCGCCATGACGGGCGAGGTGACCCTGCGGGGCAGGGTGCTTCCCATCGGCGGCTTGAAGGAGAAGCTCCTCGCGGCGCTTCGCGGCGGCATCAAGAAGGTCTTGATCCCCGAGGAGAACGCGAAGGATCTGGCCGACATTCCGGCGAGCGTGAAGAACGGGCTCGAGATCGTCCCCGTTTCCATGATGGACCAGGTGCTGCAGCACGCCCTCGTGCGCATGCCCGAGCCCATCGAGTGGGACGAGGCGTCGGTGCTCAAGACTCCCAAGACTCCCGGCGTAGAGGATGATTCGGTCGGCGTCGTCGCCCACTAAGTCTGACGTTACGTCATCTTATCCAAAGCCCCCGGATGCCGAATCCGGGGGCTCTTTTTTTGTTCTGGATTGTCGAAAACCCCCATATTTCAGCCAGTTCGGGGCTTGCGTACGGACCAGCTTTGAGCCAGAGGGGAGGTCCCTGAAACGGTGGCACACTTGTCTTGATGCCGCCGTGATCATTGGAGGACAAGAAGATGAACAAAGGCGAGCTCGTTGCGGCCGTCGCCGATAAGGTGGGGCTGACCCGGGGCCAGGCTGGTGAGGCGATCGACGCCGCCATCGAGGCCATCACCGGAGCTCTCAAGAAGGGCGACGAGGTGAAGATCGTCGGCTTCGGCACGTTCGTGGTCACGAACCGCGCCGCCGGCGAGGCGCGCAACCCGCGCACCGGCGAGAAGGTGAAGGTTCCCGCCTCGAAGACCCCGAAGTTCCGCGCCGGCGCCGGTCTGAAGGACGCCGTGAACGCGTAACAGCCGCTTTTTCAGCGATGATCGCATAAAGAAGGCCGGCAGCGCTTGCGTTGTCGGCTTTCTCTTTTTATGTGAAGCGCACCGGGCGGTTAGCTCAGCTGGTAGAGCATCGGTTTTACACACCGCAGGTCGGCGGTTCGATCCCGTCACCGCCCACCATTCAAGCTTTCCGAGATTGATTTTCGGATCGGGTGCACGGAACGCTTGACAGGGGTCGGAGGCCCTCGTAAACCCGCCTCCACACCGCTTCGGCGGTCCGATGCGCGGGCGTAGCTCAGTCGGTTAGAGTGCCGGCCTGTCACGCCGGAGGTCGCGGGTTCGAGCCCCGTCGCCCGCGCCACTTCTGCTCCGAAGAGCAGTGATCCTCCCCACCAAAAGCTGGATGCCGTCCGTTCGCGCTGCCGTCGCTTGGGGGCTTTCTCGCATCCCAGGGCAATCCCTCCGAGTTATGCGCTGCCGGCGGGGGTGGCGAGTCTCAGGAGCATGTCGCGCCGCCTGCTTGCAACCGGTCCGTTCTTCCTTGCGGCGGGTTATGGCTGCCGAGGCCAGCTTGGCCGGGATCGTGGAGCTGAACGGGCGTCTATTATGGCCAAAAATAGACGAAAACGGTGCCATGGGGCGTCGGGAGCGGGTCTGAGGCCAAGGCGGCCCCTCACGCCGAACAGGCTATATCGTAGTTTAGAAGTCTTCTTTCCCGATGCCGCAAACACTTGTCAGGGAAGGGGATCTCGGTTAAGCCTCGCCCCGCAATCTGCATTGTCGCAGGGCCTTTTAAGGGGCCTCGCTGCGGCTTAAATGCATGACTGTTGCCGGCTTTTGCCGTGCTCCGTTTCTTTAGGTGTCGCATGACGAATCTCCTCGCCGACTACCTGCCTCTCGTGATCTTCATCGGCGTGTCGCTCGTGATCGGGCTGGCGCTGCTCGTAGCGCCGTTCATCGTCGCCTACAGCCGTCCTGACACGGAAAAGTTGTCGGCTTACGAGTGCGGGTTCAATGCCTTCGACGATGCCCGCATGAAATTCGACGTGCGGTTCTATCTCGTCGCCATCCTTTTCATCATTTTCGATCTCGAAGTGGCGTTCCTGTTCCCCTGGGCCATTACCTTCGGTTACCTCGGCTGGTTCGGATTCCTGTCCATGATGATCTTCCTGGGCGTCCTAACGGTCGGATTCGTGTATGAGTGGAAGAAGGGGGCCCTCGAATGGGATTGATCTCCGATAACCGGTCTACCCTGGTCGCTCCTGCTCCCCGCGGGATCATCGACCCCAATAGCGGCCAGCCCGTAGGCTCCACGGATCCGTATTTCGTCGGGATCAAGGACGAGCTTGCGGATAAGGGCTTTCTCGTCACCTCGACCGAGGACCTCATCACCTGGGCCCGCACCGGCTCGCTGATGTGGATGACGTTCGGTCTCGCCTGCTGCGCGGTCGAGATGATGCAGATGTCCATGCCGCGCTACGACGCCGAGCGCTTCGGTTTCGCGCCCCGCGCGTCGCCGCGCCAGTCGGACGTGATGATCGTGGCCGGCACGCTGACCAACAAGATGGCGCCTGCTTTCCGCAAGGTCTACGACCAGATGCCGGAGCCGCGCTACGTCATCTCCATGGGCTCCTGCGCCAACGGCGGCGGCTATTATCACTTTTCCTACGCGGTGGTGCGCGGCTGCGACCGCATCGTGCCCGTCGACATCTACGTGCCGGGCTGCCCGCCCACGGCGGAGGCACTGCTGTACGGCGTGCTGCTTCTGCAGAAGAAGATCCGCCGCACGGGCACCATCGAGCGCTGAGCAAAGGTCATCGTATGAGTTCTGAGCTCCAAGCCCTGAGCGATCACATCGCCTCGTCCCTCGGCGAGGCGATGACGGCGCGCGCCATCACGTTCGACGAGCTGACGATCGTCGTGCGAGGCGAGGACATCGTGCGGGTGGCCACCTTCCTGCGCGACGACCCGCAGTGCCGGTTCGTATGTTTCATCGACATCTGCGGCGCTGACTACCCCGGCCGCGAGAGGCGTTTCGACGTCGTGTACCATTTCCTGGCGCCGCATCATAACCGGCGCATCCGGGTCAAGGTGGAGACGGACGAGGTGACCCCCGTCCCCTCGCTCATCGGCGTCTTCCCGGCCGCGAACTGGTTCGAGCGCGAGGCCTACGATCTCTACGGTATCCTGTTCTCGGGCCATCCCGACCTCCGCCGCATCCTGACGGATTACGGTTTCGAGGGCTTCCCGCTGCGCAAGGACTTCCCGCTCACCGGCTACGTCGAGGTCCGCTATGACGAGGCGCAGGGCCGGGTGGTCTACGAGCCGGTGAAGCTCAGTCAGGAATTCCGCAACTTCGACTTCCTCTCGCCCTGGGAAGGCACGGACTACGTGCTGCCCGGCGACGAGAAGGCCAAGGCCTGAGGGGCGGAGAGGATCTTCCATGGGCGAGCATAATATCCGCAACTTCACGATCAATTTCGGCCCGCAGCATCCGGCGGCGCACGGCGTTCTGCGCCTCGTGCTGGAGCTGGACGGCGAGGTGGTCGAGCGCGTCGATCCGCATATCGGCCTGCTCCATCGCGGCACCGAGAAGCTGATCGAGTACAAGACCTACGTTCAGGCGAACCCCTATTTCGACCGGCTCGACTACGTCGCGCCGATGTCGCAGGAGCACGCCTACTGCCTCGCGATCGAGAAGCTGCTCGGCATCCAGGTGCCGCGGCGCGCCCAGCTGATCCGCGTGCTGTTCCTCGAGATCAGCCGTCTGCTGTCGCACCTTCTCAACGTCACCACGCAGGCCATGGACGTGGGAGCCCTCACGCCGCCGCTGTGGGGGTTCGAGGAGCGCGAGAAGCTCATGATCTTCTATGAGCGCGTCTCGGGCTCGCGCATGCACGCGAACTATTTCCGCCCCGGCGGCGTGAGCATGGACATTCAGCCCGAGCTGATCGACGACATCGAGGCGTTCTGCGACCCGTTCCTGAACGTGCTCGACGATCTCGACACGCTCGTGATGAACAGCCGCATCTTCAAGCAGCGCAACGTCGATATCGGCACCATCACGCTCGACGATTGCTGGGCCTGGGGCTTCTCCGGTCCGCTCGTGCGCAGCTGCGGCGTTCCGTGGGACCTGCGCAAGTCGCAGCCCTACGAGTGCTACGAGGAACTGGAATTCGACATCCCCGTCGGCAAGAACGGCGACAACTACGACCGGCAGGTCATCCGCATGGAGGAAATGCGCCAGAGCGTGCGCATCATGCGTCAGTGCATCGCCAAGCTGCGTGCGCCGGACGGGCAGGGGCCCGTCGCCACCCTCGACGGAAAGGTCGCGCCGCCGTCCCGCAAGGACATGAAGCGCTCCATGGAAGCGCTGATCCATCACTTCAAGCTCTACACGGAAGGCTTCCACGTCCCCGCGGGCGAGGTCTATGCCGCCGTCGAGGCTCCGAAGGGCGAGTTCGGCGTGTACCTGGTGTCCGACGGCACCAACAAGGCGTATCGCTGCCGGATCCGTGCCCCGGGATTCGCCCACCT
The DNA here is from genome assembly GCF_020532555.1 of Microvirga lenta. Classification (GTDB taxonomy): domain Bacteria; phylum Pseudomonadota; class Alphaproteobacteria; order Rhizobiales; family Beijerinckiaceae; genus Microvirga; species Microvirga lenta. Next base: position 222,278 of record NZ_JAJBBR010000007.1, read on the forward strand.
TCAGGGCATGGACTTCATGTGCCGCGGCCACATGCTGGCCGACGTCGCAGGCGTCCTGGGTTCGCTCGACATCGTGTTCGGCGAAGTGGACCGGTAAAAGTTCAGCGCCAGCCCGACGACCGGTCTGGCATCCGCGCCCGAAAGGCGAGGCAGAGAAGTTCAAGTCGTGGATGGCCGGGCCTGTGCCCGGCCATGCCGATGAGGAGAAGAGTGAATGGCCGTTCGTAAGCTCGCGCCTGAAGAGTTGCAGCCCAAGAGCTTTGCGTTCTCGCCCGAGAACGAAGCTTTTGCGGATCAGCAGATCGCCAAGTACCCACCGGGCCGTCAGGCTTCGGCGGTGATCGCACTCCTGTGGCGCGCCCAGGAGCAGGCGGGCGGCTGGCTGCCCCGGAAAGCCATCGAGGCCGTCGCGGCCAAGCTCGACATGGCGCCGATCCGCGTCATGGAAGTGGCGACCTTCTACACGATGTTCAACCTGGAGCCGGTTGGAAAGTATTTCATCCAGTTCTGCGGCACGACCCCCTGCGCCCTGCGCGGCGCGGGCGAGATCAAGAAGGTGCTCCAGGCCCGCGTCGGCGATTCCGGCCACGTGTCGGCGGACGGCAACTTCTCCTGGCTCGAAGTCGAATGCCTGGGCGCGTGCTGCAATGCGCCGATGGTGCAGATCAACGACGACTACTACGAGGATCTGACCCCTCAGAACTTCGAGAAGCTCCTCGACGACCTCGCCGCCGGACGCCCGGTGAAGACGGGCTCCCAGATCGGACGCCGCACCTCGGAGCCGTACGAGGCCGTCAACACCCTTCAGGATCCGTCGCTCTATGACGGTTCCGTCGTCGGGGCCTGGCGCAAGCGTTTCGAGGAGACCGCGCAGGAAGGCCCGACGGAAGCCCCGGGGCTCGAGCAGCGCGCTGCCGAGAATCCGCGCGCCGGAAAGCCGGACTCGGGCCGGGCCATCGGCCGGGTGATCGAAACGCCTGCCAATCGCGTCGCCGAGGGCAAGCCTCCGATCGACGAGAAGGACCGGGCGGATGCGGCCTCCAAGGACCGGGCCACGGCCGTCGAGCCGCGGAAGGACGAGGCCGACAAGCCGGCTCCCCAGAGCAGCAAGTCCTATGTGGCGATGCCGTCGAAGCCGGAAGAGGGTGCCCCCGTGGCCGAAAGCCCGACCACGCCGATCGCCGGAACGCCGCCTTCACACGCCGAGACCCGTCGCGACGGCAGCGAGAGCAAGCCGGACGTGGTCGTCGACAAAGACAACAAGACGTCCTGATGGAGTGATCGGGAATGCTTCAGGACAGAGATCGCATCTTCACCAACCTTTACGGTTTCCACTCGCCCGACCTTGAGGCCGCGAAGATGCGCGGCGCGTGGGACGGCACGAAGTTCCTGCTCGAAAAGGGGCGGGACTGGATCATCGACGAGATGAAGGCGTCGGGACTGCGCGGCCGCGGCGGCGCGGGCTTCCCCACGGGCCTGAAATGGTCCTTCATGCCGAAGAAGTCGGACGGACGCCCGCATTACCTCGTGGTGAACGCGGACGAATCGGAGCCGGGCACCTGTAAGGACCGGGAGATCATGCGGAACGATCCGCATCTCCTCGTCGAGGGCTGCCTCCTCGCCTCCTTCGCCATGGGCGCCCATGCCGCCTACATCTACATCCGCGGCGAGTACATCGCCGAGCGGCATGCGCTCCAGCGCGCGGTGGACGAGGCCTATGCGGCCAGGCTCATCGGCAAGGACAACATCCACGGCTATCCCTTCGACCTTTACGTCCACCACGGCGCAGGCGCTTACATCTGCGGCGAGGAGACGGCGCTCATCGAGAGCATGGAAGGCAAGAAGGGCATGCCGCGCCTGAAGCCGCCGTTCCCGGCCAATATGGGCCTCTACGGCTGCCCCACCACGGTCAACAACGTGGAGTCGATCGCCGTCGCCGGCACCATTCTGCGCCGCGGCGCCGCCTGGTTCTCCGGCATCGGCCGGCCGAACAACGTCGGCACCAAGCTCTTCTGCGTGTCGGGCCATGTGAACAAGCCCTGCAACGTGGAAGAGGAGATGGGCCTCACCTTCCGTGAGCTGGTCGACCGCCATTGCGGCGGCATCCGCGGCGGCTGGGACAACCTGCTGGCGGTCATCCCCGGCGGCTCCTCGGTTCCGCTGGTTCCGGCCGAGCAGATCGTGGACGCGCATATGGACTTCGACACCCTGCGCGGCCTGCGCTCGGGTCTCGGCACCGCGGCCGTGATCGTGATGGACAAGTCCACGGACATCGTCCGCGCCATCGCCCGCATCTCGTACTTCTACAAGCACGAGAGCTGCGGCCAGTGCACGCCGTGCCGCGAGGGCACGGGCTGGATGTGGCGCGTGCTTACCCGCATGGCCGAAGGCCGCGCCCAGAAGCGCGAAATCGACATGCTTCTCGAGGTGTCGACCCAGATCGAAGGCCACACCATCTGCGCCCTCGGAGATGCGGCGGCCTGGCCGGTCCAGGGCCTGATCCGGCACTTCCGGCACGAGATCGAGAAGCGCATCGACGACTACGCGGCGAACCCGCATTCAGAATCCGTCATGATCGCGGCGGAGTGAGAGAAAGATGGCGAAAATCATCGTTGATGGCGTCGAGGTAGACGTTCCTGCGGAATACACGCTGCTCCAGGCCGCCGAGGCGGCCGGGGCGGAGATCCCGCGTTTCTGCTTCCACGAGCGGCTCTCGATCGCCGGCAACTGCCGCATGTGCCTCGTCGAGGTGAAGGGCGCGCCGAAGCCGGTCGCGTCCTGCGCCTGGGGCGTGCGCGACTGCCGTCCGGGTCCCAACGGCGAGCCGCCGGAGGTCCTGACCAAGTCGCCGACGGTCAAGAAGGCCCGCGAAGGGGTGATGGAGTTCCTGCTCATCAACCACCCGCTCGACTGCCCGATCTGCGACCAGGGCGGCCAGTGCGACCTGCAGGACCAGGCCATGGCCTATGGCGTCGACACCAGCCGCTTCCACGAGAACAAGCGCGCGGTGACCGACAAGTATCTCGGCCCGCTCGTGCGCACCTCCATGAACCGGTGCATTCACTGCACCCGCTGCGTCCGCTTCACCACCGAGGTGGCGGGCGTGGAGGACCTCGGCGCCCTCTGGCGCGGCGAGGACATGGAGATCACCAGCTATCTCGAGAAGGCTCTCGGCTCGGAGCTTCAGGCCAACGTGGCCGATCTCTGCCCGGTGGGCGCGCTCACCCACAAGCCGGAATCCTACCATTACCGCCCGTGGGAGCTGACCAAGACCGATTCCGTCGACGTCATGGATGCAGTGGGCTCCTCCATCCGCGTCGATTCCCGTGGCCGCGAGGTCATGCGCATCCTTCCGCGCATCAACGAGGCGGTGAACGAGGAGTGGATCTCCGACAAGACCCGCCAGATCGTGGACGGCCTGCGTCTCCAGCGCCTGGACCGCCCCTTCGTGCGCGAGAACGGCCGCCTGCGTCCCGCCTCCTGGCAGGAGGCGTTCGGCGTCATCGGCAACCGTCTGCTGAACACCGACGCCAAGCGCATCGGCGCCATCGCAGGAGATCTCGCGGCGGTCGAGGAGCTTTATGCTCTCAAGCTCCTCATGCAGAGCCTCGGCGTGACGAACACGGATGCGCGCCAGGACGGCACGGTCCTGTCCCCGGCCTATGGCCGCGGCTCCTATCTCTTCAACTCCACCATCGCGGGCATCGAGGATGCGGACGCAATCCTGATCGTGGGCGCCAACCCGCGCATCGAGGCGTCGCTCGTCAACGTGCGCATCCGCAAGCGCTGGCGCGTGGCTCCGCTGCCCATCGCCATGATCGGCGAGAACCCGGACCTCACCTATGACTACGAGTATCTCGGGGCCGGCCCCGAGACCCTCTCCGATCTCCTGGGTGGCCGCCACAGCTTCGCCGAGAAGCTGAAGGGCGCCGAGCGTCCGCTCATCATCGTGGGGCAGGGGGCGCTCATCCGTCCGGACGGCCTTGCGGTGCTCTCCCTCGCGGCCCAGCTCGCCCAGAGCATCGGCGCGGTGAAGGAAGGCTGGAACGGCTTCTCGGTTCTCCACACGGCGGCGGCGCGGATCGGCGCGCTCGATCTCGGCTTCGTGCCGGGCGAGGGCGGCATCACCGCCCAGGCCATGGCGCAGGGCGGCGTCGACGTTCTGTTCAACCTCGGTGCTGACGAGATCGACATCGCGCCCGGCGCCTTCGTGATCTACCAGGGCACCCACGGCGACCGCGGCGCCCACCGCGCCGACGTGATCCTGCCAGGAGCGACCTATACGGAGAAGTCGGGCACCTTCGTGAACACGGAAGGCCGGGTGCAGATGGCGAACCGGGCGGCCTTCGCTCCGGGCGAGGCCCGTGAGGATTGGGCCATCCTGCGCGCCCTGTCGGACGTGCTGGGCCAGCGCCTGCCCTTCGACTCCCTCAACGCCCTGCGGGCGCGGCTCTATGCCGAGTATCCGCATTTCGCCGCGGTCGAGGACATCACGGAAGCGGATGTGGCGTCTGCCGTTCAGGCCCTGGCCGGAATCGGCGGCACTCCCGGCCGCGAGCCGTTCGCAAGCCCCGTCAAGGACTTCTACCTCACCAACCCGATCGCCCGCGCCTCCGGCGTCATGGCCGAGTGCTCCGCGCTCGCCCGTGAGCTGCGGCTCGAGGCGGCCGAGTAAGAGGATCGGATCATGGAATTCGGAGATATCTTCCTCGCGGTCGCGATCATGCTGGGCAAGAGCCTGCTCATGCTGGTCGCGCTGCTCGTCTTCATCGCCTACGCGCTTTATGCCGACCGCAAGGTCTGGGCGGCGGTGCAGCTGCGCCGCGGCCCGAACGTGGTCGGCCCCTGGGGGCTGCTCCAGTCCTTCGCGGACCTGCTCAAGTTCGTGCTGAAGGAGCCGGTGATCCCGTCCTCGGCCAACAAGGGCATGTTCCTGCTGGCGCCGCTCCTGATGTGTACGCTCTCGCTCGCGGCCTGGGCCGTGATCCCGCTCAATGCGGGCTGGGCGATTGCCGACATCAACGTGGGCGTCCTCTACATCTTCGCCATCTCGTCGCTCGGCGTCTACGGCGTCATCATGGGCGGCTGGGCCTCGAACTCGAAATACCCGTTCCTGGGCGCGCTCCGCTCGGCGGCGCAGATGGTGTCCTACGAAGTCTCCATCGGCTTCGTCATCGTGACGGTGCTCATGTGCGCCGGCACCCTGAACCTGTCGGCCATCGTCGAGTCCCAGAACACCGCCCTCGGCATCCTGGGCTGGTACTGGCTGCCGCTGTTCCCGATGTTCGTGATCTTCTTCATCTCGGCCATGGCCGAGACGAACCGTCCGCCCTTCGACCTTCCCGAGGCGGAATCGGAGCTCGTGGCCGGCTACATGGTCGAGTATTCCTCGACCCCGTACCTGCTTTTCATGCTCGGCGAGTACGTGGCGATCATGACCATGTGCGCGCTCGGCACGATCCTGTTCCTCGGCGGCTGGCTGTCCCCGATCCCGTTCGCGCCCTTCACCTGGGTGCCCGGCGTGATCTGGTTCGTCCTGAAGGCCAGCTTCCTGTTCCTTCTCATCGCCATGGTGAAAGCCCTGGTGCCACGCTACCGCTACGACCAGCTCATGCGCCTGGGCTGGAAGGTGTTCCTGCCGCTGTCGCTGGCAATGGTCGTCATCGTGGCGGGTGTTCTGATGCTCACCGGCACCGCGCCGGGCATGCGCTAACGGAGATCGGCGAAATGAAGCTCGATCAAGTCGCAAAGTCCCTTCTTCTGCAGGAGTTCGTAGCGGGGTTCATCCTCACCGTGAAGTACTTCTTCAAGCCGAAGGCGACCATCAACTATCCCTTCGAGATGAGCCATCGCGGGCCCCGCTTCCGCGGCGAGCACGCCCTGCGCCGCTACCCCAACGGGGAAGAGCGCTGCATCGCCTGCAAGCTCTGCGAAGCCATCTGCCCGGCCCAGGCCATCACCATCGAGGCCGGTCCGCGCCGGAACGACGGCACGCGCCGCACGACCCGCTACGACATCGACATGGTGAAGTGCATCTATTGCGGCATGTGCCAGGAGGCCTGCCCGGTCGATGCCATCGTCGAGGGCCCGAATTTCGAGTTCTCGGTGGAGACCCGCGAGGAGCTCTACTACGACAAGGCCAAGCTTCTCGCGAACGGCGAGCGGTGGGAGCGCGAGATCGCGAGGAACATCGCGAAGAACGCCCCCTACGTCTGAGCGCGTTCCCTGCCGGAAAAGGGCAGGGGGCAAACAGCTCGGGCGGGTTGTCCCGCCCGGATTCGGAAATTATAGACAGGCCCGCCGGATTCTCCGGCAGCCACGTCGGAAGGGGCCGCTCCTTGCGGCTTGAGCTTGAAGCATGACGGTTACCGCTGCCTTCTTTTACCTCTTCGCGACGATCACCGTCGCCTCGGGCTTCATGGTGATCGCCTCGCGCAATCCCGTACAGTCGGTGCTTTTCCTCATCCTCGCCTTCGTCAATGCGGCGGGGCTCTTCCTGATGATGGGGGCCGAGTTCCTGGCGATGATCCTGGTCATCGTCTATGTGGGCGCGGTGGCGGTGCTCTTCCTTTTCGTCGTCATGATGCTCGACGTGGATTTCGCCGAGCTGCGCCAGGGCTTCCTGCAGTACCTGCCCGTGGGCGGGCTCATCGGCATCGTGTTCCTGCTCGAGCTGGTGCTGGTGATCGGCACCTATGTGGTCGACCCGGGCCTGATCCGGACTTCCGCCGTGCCAATCCCGCCGGCCGAGGTGGTCACGAATACCGAGGCGCTCGGCCTCGTGCTCTACACCCGCTATTTCTACTTCTTCCAGGCGGCCGGCCTGATCCTGCTGGTGGCCATGATCGGCGCCATCGTGCTCACCCTGCGCGAGCGCGTCGGTGTCCGTCGCCAGGACATTTCGAAACAGAACGCCCGGACGCAGGAGACTGCGGTCGAGGTGCGGAAGGTTCCCTTCCGCCAGGGCATCTAAGGGAGACACGCGATGGTCATCGGCCTTGGTCATTATCTCACCGTCGCCGCTGTGCTCTTCACGCTCGGCGTCTTCGGCATCTTCATCAACCGGAAGAACGTGATCGTCATCCTGATGTCGATCGAGCTGATCCTGCTCGCCGTGAACATCAACATGGTGGCCTTCTCGACCCACATGAACGACATCGTCGGCCAGGTCTTCGCGCTGCTGATCCTCACGGTGGCGGCGGCGGAGGCGGCCATCGGCCTTGCCATTCTGGTGGTCTTCTTCCGCAACCGCGGCTCCATCGCGGTTGAAGACGTCAACATGATGAGGGGCTAAACGCCCGACCGGCGAAGTAAACGACAATGTATCACGCAATCGTCTTCCTGCCGCTCGTCGGCTTCCTCATCGCAGGCATGTTCGGACGTGTCCTCGGCGCCCGTCCGAGCGAGCTGATCACGACCGGCTTGCTCTTCGTCGCCGCGGCCCTGTCCTGGGTCGCCTTCATCCAGGTCGGCTTCGGCTCGGGCGCGACCCGGGTCCAGGTGGCCCAGTGGATGGCATCCGGTGACCTCGTGGTCGACTGGGCCTTCCGGATCGACACGCTCACGGCCGTCATGCTGATCGTGGTGAACACGGTTTCGGCCCTCGTGCATCTCTATTCCATGGGCTACATGCACGAGGACCCGCACCGTCCGCGGTTCTTCGCCTATCTGTCGCTGTTCACCTTCGCCATGCTCATGCTGGTGACCGCCGACAACCTGGTCCAGATGTTCTTCGGCTGGGAAGGCGTGGGTCTCGCCAGCTATCTGCTGATCGGCTTCTGGTACCAGAAGGACTCGGCCAACGCGGCCGCCATGAAGGCCTTCATCGTCAACCGCGTGGGCGATTTCGGCTTCCTTCTCGGCATCTTCACCCTTTTCGTGCTGTTCAACAGCGTCTCCTTCGACCAGATTTTCCCGCGCGTGGCCGAGTTCGCCGAGAGCCGGTTCATGTTCCTCGGCGTCGAGTGGCACGCCCTGACCATCGCCTGTCTGCTGCTCTTCATGGGCGCCATGGGCAAGTCGGCCCAGTTCCTGCTGCACACCTGGCTGCCGGACGCGATGGAAGGCCCGACCCCGGTCTCCGCGCTCATCCATGCCGCCACCATGGTCACGGCCGGCGTCTTCATGGTCGCGCGCCTGTCGCCGGTCTTCGAGTTCGCGCCGACGGCCCTCACGGTCGTGACCGTCATCGGCGGCATCACGGCCTTCTTCGCGGCGACCGTCGGTCTGGTCCAGAACGATATCAAGCGCGTCATCGCCTATTCGACCTGCTCGCAGCTCGGCTACATGTTCGTGGCGCTGGGCGTGGGCGCCTACAGCGTGGGCGTGTTCCACCTCTTCACCCATGCCTTCTTCAAGGCGCTGCTGTTCCTCGGGGCCGGCTCGGTCATCCACGCCATGCACCATGAGCAGGACATGCGGCACATGGGCGCCCTGCGCCGCTACATCCCGTTCACCACGGCGATGATGGCGATCGGCACCCTTGCGCTCACGGGTTTCCCGTTCACCGCCGGCTATTATTCGAAGGACGCGGTGATCGAGGCGGCCTACGCGGCCCATTCCTCCGCGGGCTCCTTCGCCTTCCTGGCGACGGTCATCGCCGCCTTCATGACCTCGTTCTATTCCTGGCGCCTGTTCTTCCTCACCTTCGAGGGCAGCGCCCGCTGGGGCCACCACGGGCATCATGCTCATGCGCCCCACGACCATGAGGGCGTGGAGCACGACGAGCGCAGCCGGGACGTGGAGCCCGCACACCATGCGGACCATGAGCACGGCCACCATGGGGATCACACCCCCCACGAGAGCCCGCTCGTCATGCTGATCCCGCTGGTCGTGCTGGCCGTGGGAGCCCTGGTCGCAGGCCTCCTCTTCCATAACGCCTTCATCGGCGAGGGCTATCAGGAGTTCTGGAAGGGTGCGATCTTCACCCGTCCGGAGAACCACATCCTCGAGGAGATGCACCATCTCCCGGGCTGGGTGCCGCTGCTGCCGACCGTGATGATGATCCTCGGCTTCCTGCTGGCGGTCTACATGTACATCATCGATGCCAAGCAGCCGGCGAAGCTCGCGGCGGATCATCCGATCCTCTACCGCTTCCTGCTCAACAAGTGGTACTTCGACGAGCTCTATGACGCGATCTTCGTGCGCCCCGCCATGTGGATCGGCCGCTTCTTCTGGCGCACGGGCGACCAGCGGATCATCGACGGCCTCGGTCCGGACGGCATCTCGGCCCGCGTGCTCGACGTCACCCGTGGCGTGGTCCGCATCCAGACGGGCTATCTCTACCACTATGCCTTTGCCATGCTGATCGGCGTTGCCGCTCTCGTGACCTTCTATCTCTTCAGGGGAGCGCACTGATGCTCGGGTTCGGCATTCTCTCCGGCCTACTGATCCTGCCTCTGGTCGGGGCGGCCTTCATCCTCCTGCTCCGCGGAGACAGCGAGGCGGCCCGGTCCAATGCGCGCTGGGCGGCTCTCGCGACCACGGTCGTGACCTTCCTGCTGTCCCTGGTTGCCTGGGGGCGGTTCGACACGGCGTCGTCGTCGTTCCAGCTCGTCGAGAGCCACACCTGGCTGGCCGAGACCATCCGGTTCAAGCTCGGCGTGGACGGCTTCTCGATGCCGCTCATCCTGCTGACGACCTTCCTGATGCCGTTCTGCATCCTGGCATCGTGGGAATCCATCGAGCACCGGGTGAAGGAATATTTCGTCGCCTTCCTGGTCCTCGAGACCACGATGATCGGCGTGTTCTCCGCCCTCGACCTGGTGCTGTTCTACCTGTTCTTCGAGGCGGGCCTCATTCCGATGTTCCTCATCATCGGCATCTGGGGCGGCAAGCGGCGCATCTACGCCAGCTTCAAGTTCTTCCTCTACACGCTCCTCGGCTCGGTTCTGATGCTTCTGGCCATCATGGCCATGTACTGGACCGCCGGCACCACCGACATCCCGACCCTGCTCGCCTACGACTTCCCGGCGAACCTGCAGACGTGGCTGTGGCTGGCCTTCTTCGCCTCCTTCGCGGTGAAGATGCCCATGTGGCCGGTCCATACCTGGCTGCCGGACGCGCACGTGGAAGCGCCGACGGCGGGCTCCGTCATCCTGGCGGGCGTTCTCCTGAAGATGGGCGGCTACGGCTTCATCCGCGTGTCGCTGCCCATGTTCCCGGAGGCTTCCGTCTATTTCGCGCCGCTGGTCTTCGCCCTTTCGGTCATCGCGATCATCTACACCTCGCTGGTCGCCCTGATGCAGGAGGACATGAAGAAGCTCATCGCCTATTCGTCCGTGTCCCACATGGGCTTCGTGACCATGGGCCTGTTCAGCATGAACCCCCAGGGCATCCAGGGCGCCATGTTCACGATGATCTCGCACGGTCTCGTCTCCGGCGCGCTCTTCCTCTGCGTCGGCGTCATCTACGATCGGATGCACACCCGCGAGATCCGGGCTTATGGCGGCCTGGTGAACCGGATGCCGCTCTATGCGGTCGTGTTCCTGATCTTCACCATGGCCAATGTCGGGCTGCCGGGCACGTCGAGCTTCGTGGGCGAGTTCCTGTCCCTGATGGGCGCCTTCCGGGCCAATACCTGGGTGTCGTTCCTCGCCACCACCGGCGTCATCCTCTCGGCGGCCTATGCGCTCTGGCTCTACCGGCGCGTGGTCTACGGGGTGCTCGACAAGCCGAGCCTGCAGGGCATCACCGACCTCAACCGCCGCGAGATCATCACTTTCGCACCGCTCGTGCTGCTCGTCATCTATTACGGCGTGCATCCCGGCCCGATCCTCGATGCCTTTGCCGCGCCGACGGATGCCCTCCTGCGGGGCTACGAGGCCGCGCTCCAAACCGTGAAAACGGCGGCTGTTGCCGCACACTGAGGCCATGATGAACCCCGCCTTCACCATCCCTGCCTTCGGTCCTCTGCTGCCGGAAATCATCCTCGCCGTCGGCGTGCTCGTCCTCATCCTGTTCGGCGCATTCCGTGGCGAGCGCTCGGTGGAGGGCATGAACATCATCGCCCTGGCGCTTCTCGCCGTCGCCTTCCTGGCGGTGCTGATGCTTCCGTCGGAGCGGGTCGAGACGATGGCCGGCTCCTTCGTGGTCGACGGCTTCGCCAAGTTCATGAAGAGCCTGACGCTGATCGCCTCGGCCTGTGGCGTCATCCTCTCCATGGACTACATGCGCCGCGAGCGGATCGCCCGGTTCGAGTATCCGATCCTGATCGTGCTCTCCACCATCGGCATGCTGATGGTGATCTCGGCGAATGATCTCATCGCCCTTTACCTCGGCCTCGAACTGCTCAGCCTGTCGTCCTACGTCATCGCAGCCTTCGACCGGGACAACGTGCGCTCCACCGAGGCCGGCCTGAAATACTTCGTCCTCGGCGCCCTGTCTTCGGGCATGCTGCTCTACGGCGCGTCGCTGGTCTATGGCTTCACCGGCAGCGTGTCGTTCCCGGTCATCGCTTCCGTGCTTCAGGGCAATGTGGGCAACGGCGCGATCTTCGGCCTCGTCTTCGTCGCCGCGGGCATTGCCTTCAAGATCTCGGCCGTGCCGTTCCACATGTGGACCCCGGACGTGTACGAGGGCTCCCCGACGCCGGTGACCGCGTTCTTCGCCGCTGCGCCGAAGATGGCCGGCATGGCGATGGCGACGCGCGTGTTCATCGATGCCTTCCCGGGCATCCTGGTCCAGTGGCAGCAGATCATCGTCTTCATCTCGATCGCCTCCATGGCGCTCGGCTCCTTCGCGGCCATCGGCCAGCGCAACATCAAGCGCCTGATGGCCTATTCCTCCATCGGCAACGTCGGATACGCGCTCATCGGCCTGGCGACCGGCACGGCTGAGGGTGTCCAGGGCGTGGCGATCTACATGGCGATCTATCTGGCCATGACGCTCGGCACCTTCGCGGTCATCCTGGGCATGCGACGCGGCAACGTGATGTTCGAGACCATCGACGACCTGTCCGGCCTCGCCCGCACCCATCCGGTGATGGCGTTCTGCCTGGCGATGATGATGTTCTCGCTCGCCGGCATTCCGCCGCTGGCCGGCTTCTTCGCCAAGTTCTACGTCTTCGCCGCCGCCATCCAGGCCAACCTGGTGGCGCTGGCCGTGATCGGCGTGGTGACGAGCGTGATCGGCGCCTATTACTACCTGCGCATCGTCAAGGTCATGTACTTCGACGAGCCGGTGGAGCGGTTCGAGCCGATGGCGCCCGGCGTCAGCTTCGTCCTCGTGGTGTCGAGCGCCGTGGTGCTCCTGTTCTGGATCGTTCCGGCGCCCGTGGTGAATGCCGCAGGCGCTGCCGCGCGCTCGCTGTTCTTGTGACGTGAAGCTGTCGCCGGAATCTGAGGCCGCCGGCTACCGGCTTCTCTCGCTCGAGGCGACGGAGTCAACGAACGACGACGCCCTGCAGGCCGCGAAAGCCGGAGATCCCGGCCTTCTCTGGATCGCCGCGACCGAGCAGCATGCGGGGAGGGGGCGCCACGGCCGACAATGGTCGTCGCCGCCCGGCAATCTCTACGCCAGCCTCCTCCTCATCGATCCCTGCGAGGCAGCGGTCGCCCCGCAGCTGGGCTTCGTCGCGGGCCTCGCCCTCCACGAGGCGGTGGAGAGGCTGACGGCTTTGGGTGCCCCACGCCTGGCTCTCAAGTGGCCGAACGATCTTCTCCTCGACGGCGCGAAGCTCTCGGGCCTTCTGCTCGAAGGGCATCGCGTCGGGGCCGGCGGCAGCCTTTCCGTCGTCATCGGCTTCGGCGTGAACGTCGCCTTCGCGCCGACCAATACGCCCTATCCGGCGGCCACGCTGGAGTCGATCAGGCCGGGTCTCGCGCGGGAGGACGTCTTCTCCGCCCTTTCGTCCGCTTTCGCATCGACCTATGCCGCATGGCGGGCCTCGATCCGCAACAACAACGCCGATCCGTTCGGTCCCATTCGTCGTCTTTGGCTCGAGCGCGCCGCCGGAATAGGGCAGGAGGTGACCCTGCGCCTTCCCTCCGGCGAGAAGCGCGGTATCTTCGAGGGTCTGGACCGTTCCGGTCGCCTTCAGTTGAAAAGCTCCTCCGGCGTGGAACTGATCGATGCAGGCGACCTTTATTTTCCCAATTTGCTGCACGATATAGCCAAGCTCGGCGCTGGCGCGACAAGGTTTTGATAGATGCCATCCTCCAAAGACGAACTGGTGTTTCTGCCTCTCGGCGGCCTCGGCGAGATCGGCATGAACGCTGCCCTGTACGGCTTCGGGCCCGAGCTGAACCGCCAGTGGATCCTCGTGGATTGCGGAATGGGCTTCGGCGGCGAGGAGCACCTTCCCGGCGTCGATCTGGTCTATCCGGATCTGCGCTTTATCGAGGAGGAGCGCCAGAACCTCCTCGGCATCTTCATCACCCACGCCCACGAGGACCATATCGGCGCCCTCGTCGAGATGTGGCCGCGCCTGCGCGCGCCGGTCTATGCCACGAAATTCGCCATCGGCCTCCTGGAAACGCGGCGCCTCTCCGAGGCGAACGCTCCGAAGATCGACCTCAATGAGATCGTGCCCGGCCAGCGGGTGAATCTGGGGCCATTCGATGTCGAGTACGTGCCGGTCGCGCACTCGATCCCCGAATCCAACGCCCTCGCGATCCGAACGGCGCATGGCCTCGTGGTCCATACCGGCGACTGGAAGCTCGACAACACTCCCTATCTCGGAAGCCTCACGTCCGAGGAATCCTTCCGCGCCCTGGGCGATGAAGGCGTCCTGGCCCTCGTCTGCGATTCCACCAACGTGGTGCGCGACGGCGTGAGCCCGAGCGAGGCCGACGTGTCCCGCAATCTCGCCGCCCTCATCAAGGATGCGCCGCACCGGGTCGCCATCACCACCTTCGCGTCCAACGTCGCGCGAATCCGCTCGGTCGCGGAGGCGGCGAGGGAGTGCGGGCGCGAGGTGGTCGTCGTCGGACGCGCCATGGACCGGGTGGTCGATGTGGCGAACGAGTGCGGCTACCTGGAAGGCCTGCCGGAGTTCCGCTCCACCGAGACCTTCGGCTATCTCCCGCGCGACAAGGTCGTCGCGATCCTCACCGGCTCCCAGGGTGAGCCGCGGGCGGCCCTGGCCCGCATCGCACAGGACGAACACCCAGACATCGCCCTGTCGAAGGGCGACCGGGTGATCTTTTCGTCCCGCGCCATTCCGGGCAACGAAAAGGCCGTGGGGTCGATCATCAACAGCCTGATCGAGCAGGGAATCGAGGTGATCACGGACCGGACGGAACTCGTCCACGTGTCGGGCCACCCGCGCCGGGGCGAACTGGCCCAGATGTACGAGTGGACCCGTCCCCGCATCGCGATTCCCGCGCATGGCGAGGCGCTGCATCTCGCCGAACACGCGAAATTCGCCCGCGCCCAAGGCGTGCCGGAAGTCGTGCGCGCCAAGAACGGCACCCTCGTGCGGCTGGCGCCGGGACCGGCCGAGATCATCGACAACGTGCCCGCCGGCCGCCTCTATAAGGACGGAAACATTATCACGTCAGCGAGCGAGAGAGCCGTTCCGGAGCGTCGGAAACTGTCCTTCGCGGGCATCGTCACCGTCGCCATCGCCATCGACGAGGACGGTGAGATCGCAGGCGATCCGGTCATCGACGCCATGGGCCTGCCGGAAAAGAACCGGCAGGGCGAGAACATTCTCGATCTGATTGCCGATGCGGTCTCCCAGCTCCTCGATGGCTTGTCCAAGGCCAAGCGCCGTGATCCGGAAACGGTCGAGAATGCGGTGACCCGCGCCGTTCGGGCTGCGGTGAACGAGGCGTGGGGCAAGAAGCCCGCCTGCCATGTTCTCGTGATCGAGGTATAGCCTCGGCCTGGAGGCCTTCAGGGGGAGCAGGGATGATCGGTCGTCTCAATCACATCGCCATCGCGGTTCGCGATATCGCCGCGGCATCGAGGCTCTACCGGGACACCCTCGGCGCCGAGGTTTCGAGTCCGGAGCCGCTGGCGGAGCACGGGGTCACGGTCGTGTTCGTCGCGCTGCCCAACACCAAGGTGGAACTCCTGGAGCCCTTGGGCGAGGATTCGCCCATTGCCCGCTTCCTCGACAAGAACCCGGATGGGGGCATCCATCACGTGTGCTACGAGGTCGAGGACATCGGAGCTGCGCGGGATCAGCTCCTGAAAACCGGGGCGCGGGTGCTCGGCTCGGGCGAGCCGAAGATCGGGGCCCACGGGAAGCCTGTTCTTTTCCTGCATCCGAAGGACTTCAACGGCACCCTCATCGAGCTCGAGCAGGCATGAGGACAAGCTCTTGGTAAAGCTCATCAAAACCGTTTCCGACTCGCTCTGGGCGACCCTCGGCATCGTCGCTGCCGTGTCGGGCGCGGCCGTCGCCGTTACGGTCAGCTTCTTCGAGCTGACCGTCAGCGGCGCGCTCGCCCTTTATTTCGTGATCTGGTGGACGCTTCTCTTCGCGGTTCTGCCCTTCGGGGTCCGCAGCCAGGCGGAGACCGGGGAGGTCGTGAAGGGCAGCGAGCCGGGCGCGCCCGCCGCACCGGCATTGCGGGAAAAGGCGATCTGGACGACCCTCGTCGCCGCCACGGTTCTCGTGGTCGTCGCCGGAATATTGCCTCTCTCGGGGCTCTGAAGCAGGAAAGAAAAAAGCAAGGCTTTCGCCTTGCTCGAACTGCCTTTTGGCAATTTTGACCCTTGGCTTTCTTGCGCCGTCGCTTGTTATAGCGAGCGAGGGTCTTGTTCCTCCCGAAACTCGGACCGCAGCGTCTGACCTTTGAAGGTCTAGAACGTTAGCGTTCCGTTTATAGCCGCCTCAAAAAGCCGTGTCATCTTTTTTGGGCAGGGTCTGATGCATTTTTCGGCACATATTGTATTGACCTTTCGTCTAAGGCGCCGGCCCGGGCCTTGCGAACAGATGACAGCTTGTCTTTTGCCAAGGGTCTGTGTTGTGTGCTTGAAACGAGTCGCGACCTGTCATTCCACTCTTCATCGATCCGAAGGCGTTCTATGCGTTTGAGCCGTTATTTCCTGCCTATTCTCCGCGAGACGCCGAAAGAGGCGGAGATCGTGTCCCACCGCCTCATGCTGCGGGCCGGGATGATCCGCCAGGAAGCGGCCGGAATTTATGCCTGGCTGCCGTTGGGCCTGCGGGTGCTGAACAAGGTCAATGCCATCGTGCGTGAGGAGCAGAACCGCTCCGGCGCCATCGAGCTGCTCATGCCGACCATCCAGTCGGCGGATCTGTGGCGCGAGTCGGGCCGCTACGACGCCTACGGCAAGGAGATGCTGCGGATCCAGGACCGGCACGAGCGCGAAATGCTCTTCGGTCCGACCAACGAGGAGATGATCACCGAGATCTTCCGGGGCTATGTGCGGTCCTACAAGGACCTGCCGCTGAACCTGTACCATATCCAGTGGAAGTTCCGGGACGAGGTGCGCCCGCGCTTCGGCGTCATGCGTTCGCGCGAGTTCCTGATGAAGGACGCCTATTCCTTCGATCTCGATCAGGCCGGCGCCGTCCATTCCTACAACAAGATGTTCGTGGCCTATCTGCGCACCTTCGCCCGCATGGGCCTCAAGGCCATTCCCATGCGCGCCGATACCGGACCCATCGGCGGCAACCTGAGCCATGAGTTCATCATCCTCGCCTCCACGGGCGAGAGCGAGGTCTTCTGCCACGCCGATTACCTCGACTACGAGATTCCCTCCGTGGATACGGATTTCGACAGCGTCGCCGGTCTCCAGGGCATCGTCGACAAGTGGACCTCCCTTTATGCCGCCACCTCCGAGATGCACGACGAGGCGGCCTTCGAGGCCATTCCGGGCGACAAGAAGATGTCGGCCCGCGGCATCGAGGTCGGGCATATCTTCTATTTCGGCACCAAGTATTCCGCCCCCATGGGTGCCAAGGTCATGGGACCGGACGGCCAGGAACGGGAAGTCCACATGGGCTCCTACGGCATCGGGCCGAGCCGCCTGATCGCGGCCATCATCGAGGCGAGCCACGACGAGAACGGCATCATCTGGCCGGAAGCCATCGCTCCGTTCGACGTGGCGATCCTCAATCTCAAGGCCGGCGATTCCGCCACCGACGAGGCCTCGAACCGCCTCTATGGCGAATTGACGGCCGCCGGCCGCGACGTGCTCTACGACGACCGGGACGAGCGGCCGGGCGGCAAGTTCGCCACCGCCGACCTGATCGGTATTCCGTGGCAGATCCTGATTGGACCCAAGGGCCTGGCGGACGGTAAGGTGGAACTGAAGCATCGCGCCACGGGCGAGCGGGAGATCCTGCCGCTGGGTGATGTCGTGTCCCGCCTGACAGCATCGAAATAAGGGCGAGATGGCCAAGACCGCGCCGACCGGAACCAAACCCTTTTCGCTCTTCGAGTGGATGCTCGCCGGGCGCTACCTGCGCACGCGGCGGCGGGAAGGGTTCGTTTCGGTCATCGCCGGCTTCTCCTTCCTCGGCATCATGCTGGGCGTCGCGACGCTGATCGTGGTGCTGTCGGTGATGAACGGCTTCCGTAAGGAGCTGCTCGACAAGATCGTCGGCATCAACGGCCATATCTTCGTGGCCCCCATTGAATCCCCGCTGACCGACTATCCGGAAGTGGCCCAGCGCATCGCCGCCGTTCCGGGGGTCAAGCGCGCGATCCCGCTCGTGGAGGGGCAGGCCTTCGGCTCCTCGCAGTACAACGGCAGCGGCGTTCTGGTGCGCGGCATCCGCGGGGAGGACATCCGGCGCATCGACTACATTGCAAACAACCTCCGGCAGGGCAGCCTGGAGGATTTCGAGAACGGGGAGGGCGTCGCCATCGGGCGGCGGCTGGCCGAGGCCCTGTCGCTCCAGGCAGGCGACACCTTCACCCTGATCACCCCACGAGGAGCCTCGACTCCGTTCGGAACGGCGCCGCGCGTGAAGGGCTATCCGGTCAAGGCCGTTTTCGAGATCGGCATGTCGGAGTTCGACTCCACATTCGTCTACATGCCGCTGACCGAGGCGCAGAACTACTTCAACCGCCAGGGCGACGTGCAGCTCATCGAGGTCTTCCTCGAGAACGCCGACCGGGTGGACGAGGCCCGCGCGGCCATCGAGGCGGCGGCGGGCCGGCCAATCCTCATGACCGATTGGCGCCAGCGCAACCGCACGTTCTTCTCCGCCTTGGAAGTGGAGCGGAACGTGATGTTCCTGATCTTGACGCTCATCGTCCTCGTGGCGGCGCTCAACATCATTTCCGGGCTCATCATGCTCGTGAAGGACAAGTCGTCGGACATTGCGATCCTGCGGACCATGGGGGCGACCCGCGGGGCGGTGATGCGCGTCTTCCTGATCACGGGCGCATCCATCGGCATCGTCGGCACGATCGCAGGCTTCGGGCTCGGGCTGCTTCTCGCGCTCAACGTCGAGACCATCCGCAACTTCATCTCGAACCTCACGAGCACCAACCTCTTCCCGGCGGAGCTCTACTTCCTCAGCCGCCTCCCGGCGGAGGTCGATACGGCCGAAGTGATCACCATCCTCGTCATGGCCATGGTCCTGTCGCTTCTGGCGACCCTCTACCCCTCCTGGCGGGCGGCGAAGCTCGATCCGGTCGAAGCGCTGCGCTACGGGTAGTCCATGTCAGCAGGTCAGACCAAACCCGCCCTTTTCCTTTCGAAGGTCGAACGCCGCTATCCGCAAGGGGAGGGCTTCCTCGAGGTGCTGCGCGGAGCCGATTTGGCGATCTGGCCGGGCGAGATCGTGGCGCTCGTGGCGCCGTCCGGAACGGGCAAGTCCACCCTGCTGCATGTGGCGGGGCTCCTCGAGAAGCCCGATGGGGGCGAGGTCTATGTGGGCTCGCAGCCGACCGCCGGGATGGGCGACCCGGAGCGCACGCGTATTCGCCGCGAAGAGCTCGGCTTCGTCTATCAGTTCCACCATCTCCTGCCGGAATTCTCGGCCCTGGAGAACGTGGTGATTCCGCAGCTCATCCGCGGGCTGCCCAAGAACGAGGCACAGGAGCGCGCCAAGCAGATCCTGACCTTTCTCGGTCTCGGCAAGCGCCTGGACAACCGGCCGGGCGAAC
The DNA here is from genome assembly GCF_020532555.1 of Microvirga lenta. Classification (GTDB taxonomy): domain Bacteria; phylum Pseudomonadota; class Alphaproteobacteria; order Rhizobiales; family Beijerinckiaceae; genus Microvirga; species Microvirga lenta. The sequence goes on from NZ_JAJBBR010000007.1 coordinate 241,318, forward strand.
TCTCGGGCGGTGAGCAGCAGCGCGTCGCCATCGCCCGTGCGGTCGCCAATGCGCCGCGCCTCCTGTTGGCGGACGAGCCGACCGGCAACCTCGATCCCCACACCGCGGATCGCGTCTTCCAAACCCTCGTTTCGATCGTGCGCGCCTCGAAGCTTGCGGCCCTGATCGCCACCCACAACATGGATCTCGCTGCCCGAATGGACAGGCGGGTGACGATCCGCGACGGTCTCGTGGTGCAGATGCCGTAAGGCTGGCTTGTTGCTGGGTTCGCATGTCGCCCGACGGGGAAGGGGCCCATGGCTCCTGCGACCGCAGAGCCTGCCGCGTCACTCCCGCGCCTTATGCCCCCTTGAGCGGCCCGGTGCGGCTCTTATCCACACCTTCCCGTGCGTTAAGAGTCTGTTGACTCCGTCCGGAGTGCCGGTTCTGCACACCCTTTACACAGAACATACGCTGAACAAGAATGAACATACAAAGAACATGGAGTGACGGACATGCTGCGTATGATCATCGAGACGGCTGCTGAAATTGCTTCCCTTGCAGTGTTCGGTTCTGCCATAGCGATCTGGGCGCTGGTACTGTCTCCGATCGCGTAATCCCCTGGATTCACAGGAAGGAATTCTCCCTGCCGTGAGGTAGGGCGCGGTTAGGGAGAATCGTGTCACACTGCGCGCCTGTTTCGAGTTTCGGTTCATGACGCGCGTTCTTCAAGATATCGGTTTCGTCCATCTGCATGTGCACTCCTCCTACTCGCTGCTCGAGGGGGCACTGAAGATCGCGCAACTCGCGAAGCTGGCGGCGGCGGACAAGCAGCCGGCGCTGGCGCTCACCGACACCAACAATCTTTTCGGCGCCCTCGAATTCTCAGAAAAGCTGGCCGGCTCCGGCATCCAGCCCATCGCGGGCGTTCAGCTCTCGGTCTGTTTCGAGGAGCCCGATCCTGTCGCCCGGGTCGTGCCCCAGCCCTCGAACGTGGTGCTGCTGGCCCAGACCGAGGAGGGCTACCGCAACCTCATGCGCCTCGTGAGCCACGCCTATTTCGGCGTGCCGCTCGGCGAGTCGCCCAGGGTCGCGGCACCCTCGCTCGCCCAGCACTGCGAGGGGCTGATCGCTCTCACGGGCGGCTTTACGGGGCCGCTCGACTGCGCCTTGCGGGACGGTCGCCAGGAACTGGCCCAGGCGCGCCTCGACATGCTCAAGCACGCTTTCGGGCATCAGCTCTATGTGGAGATCCAGCGTCACGGGCTCGATACGGAGCGGATGATCGAGGGCGAGCTGATCGCGCTCGCCGACCGCAACGGGCTTCCCATCGTGGCCGCCAACGAGCCGTTCTTTTCGTCGCCCGGCGACTACGAGGCGCACGATGCGCTGCTCGCCATCGCCGAGGGGCGCATCGTCTCCGACGACAACCGCCGCCGGGTCTCGCCCCAGCACAATTTCAAGACGCGCCAGCAGATGATGGAGCTGTTCGCGGACCTGCCGGACGCGCTGCAGGCGAGCGTCGAGATCGCCATGCGCTGCTCGACCCGCGTGAGAACGCGCAAGCCCATTCTCCCGAGTTTCGGAACGGGCCCGGATGCCGCCACCCTGGACGAAGGCGAGGAGCTCAAGCGGCAGGCGGAGGAGGGGCTCCTGAAGCGCCTTGCCGCGCATGGCCCCGCCCCGGGCCTGACCGAGCAGGATTATCACGACCGGCTCGCCTACGAGATCGGGATCATCCGGAACATGAAGTTTCCGGGCTACTTCCTGATCGTGTCGGACTTCATCAAATGGGCGAAGGATCACAACATCCCGGTCGGGCCGGGCCGTGGTTCGGGCGCGGGCTCGCTCGTGGCCTATGCGCTCACCATCACCGATCTCGACCCGCTGCGTTTCGCCCTGCTCTTCGAGCGATTCCTGAACCCCGAGCGCGTGTCGATGCCGGACTTCGACATCGATTTCTGCGTCGAGGGGCGCGAGCGCGTGATCGAATACGTGCAGCAGCGCTATGGCGAGGAGCAGGTCGCGCAGATCATCACCTTCGGTACGCTGCTCGCCCGCGGGGTGATACGCGACGTGGGGCGCGTGCTGGAAATGCCCTATGGGCAGGTGGACAAGCTCACCAAGCTCGTGCCGCAGAACCCAGCCAATCCGGTGACGCTCGCCCAGGCCATCGAGGGCGAGCCGCGGCTGCAGGCGGCGATCGACGAGGAGCCGGTCGTCAAGCGCATGCTCGACATCGCCCAGAAGCTGGAGGGCCTGCACCGTCACGCCTCGACCCACGCGGCGGGCGTGGTGATCGGCGACCGCCCCCTGCAGGAGCTGGTGCCGCTCTACCGAGACCCGAAAACCGGCATGCGCGTGACCCAGTTCAACATGAAATGGGTCGAGCAGGCGGGCCTCGTGAAGTTCGACTTCCTGGGCCTGAAGACGCTGACGGTTCTGCGCACGGCGGTCGACCTCATCCGGCGCACGGGCGTGGAGGTCGATCTTTCGGCCCTGCCTCTCGACGACCGCAAGACCTACGAGATGCTCCGGCGCGGCGAAACGGTCGGCGTGTTCCAGGTGGAATCGGCGGGCATGAGAAAAGCTCTTGTCGAGATGGAGACCGACCGCTTCGAGGACATCATCGCGCTGGTCGCCCTCTACCGTCCGGGCCCGATGGCGAACATTCCGGTCTACTGCGCCCGCAAGCTCGGCAAGGACGAGCACAACAAGAAGGATTGGTACCCGCACGACAAGCTGGAGCCGATCCTGCGCGAGACCTTCGGCATCATCGTCTACCAGGAGCAGGTGATGGAGGTGGCGAAGGTCCTCTCCGGCTACTCGCTCGGCGACGCCGACCTTCTGCGCCGCGCCATGGGTAAGAAGATCAAGGCCGAGATGGACGCCCAGCGCGAGCGCTTCGTCTCGGGCGCCGGAAAGGGCGGGCTGGACAAGGCCAAGTCCAACGAGATCTTCGACCTTCTCGCCAAGTTCGCGGATTACGGCTTCAACAAGAGCCACGCGGCGGCCTATGCCCTCGTGGCGTTCCAGACCGCCTATCTCAAGGCCAATTACCCGGTCGAGTTCCTCGCCGCGTCCATGACGCTCGACCTGGACAACACGGACAAGCTGTCCGAATTCCGCCGCGAGGCCCAGCGCCTCGGCTTCAAGGTGGTGCCGCCGTCCATCAACCGGTCGGGCGTGGTCTTCGACGTCGTCTACGACCAGGAGGGCAAGGGCCAGATCCTCTATGCGCTCGCGGCCGTGAAGGGCGTCGGGCGCCAGGCCATCGAATCGGTCGTCGAGGCCCGCGGCGACAAGCCCTTCAAGGACCTCGCCGATTTCGCCCGCCGCATCAATCCGCGCATGCTCAACAAGCGGACCCTGGAAAACCTCATCGCGGCCGGCGCCTTCGACGAACTGGAGCCGGACCGGGCCAAAGCCTGCGCCTCCATCGACGCCATGATGAGCCTGGCCCAGCAATCCCACGAGGCCGCCAATGGCGGCATGATCGACATGTTCGGGGGCGTCGCGGCGGCGGACGTGCAGCTGCGAATCGGCCCCTACGAGCCCTGGCCCGCCGCCGAGAGGCTTCAGAAGGAATACGACGCTGTCGGCTTCTTCCTCTCGGGCCACCCGCTCGACGAATACGGCGACCTGCTGAAGAAGCTGAGGGTCCAGACCTGGATGGAGTTCAGCCGTTCCGTCAGGGCCGGCAACTCGGTCGGCCGGGTCGCCGCCACGGTCCTGGACCGGCAGGAGCGCCGCACGAAGACCGGCAACAAGATGGGCATTCTCACCCTGTCGGATCAGACCGGCCAATACGAGGCCATCATCTTCTCCGAGGGCCTGCAGCGCCTTCGCGACGTGCTGGAGCCCGGCAACGCCGTGATCCTGATGCTGCAGGCCGGCCTGGAGGGCGAGGAGGTGAGGGCGCGCATCGGCATGGCCGAGCCTCTGGAGGAGGCGGTCGCCAAGCACCAGAAGGGCATGCGCATCTTCCTGCGCGACGAGCGCCCCATCGGCAGCGTGTTCGAGCGGCTGAAGGCGCGGGGCGAGGGCGAGGTCTCCCTGGTGCTGATCCTCGACGACGGGGACCGGGAGGTGGAGGTCAAGCTTCCGGGCAAGTATATGGCGACACCCCAGATCGCCGGAGCCTTGAGGGCCGTGCCGGGGGTGGTCGACGTGCATATGAATTGAGGCTTTGCTTCGTTCTTTTCTGGAGTGGAGGCGTTCGTGCAACAGCGTGACAGGATCTGCGGTATCGGCTAACGTTTCCGTCCGGCTGAATGTAGGAACGCCTCTTATGCCGGATTTATCGACTCTCGCCCTTTTCGCAGCGGCTTGTTTGGCGCTCACGGCCACACCAGGCCCCGATATGCTGCTCATCGCATCTCGCAGCGCTAGCCAAGGCCCGGCATCCGGGTTCGCGACCCTCGCCGGTATCCAGACCGGCACCTATTGCCATGCTCTCGCAGCGGCCTTCGGTCTTTCGCACCTGTTCTTGGCTGTACCGCTTGCCTACGACGTGGTGCGCTATGTTGGGGCGGCCTACCTGCTTTATCTGGCGTGGAGGACGTTTCGATCCCACGATGCGGCGCTCTTTTCTACGGACGGGCTGCACGAGTACCCGCTTGGACAGGTATTTCGGCAGGGACTTTTCACTAACTTGCTCAATCCAAAAATGGCCCTGTTCGTGCTGGCCCTATTTCCGCAATTCGTGCGCCCCAATGTAGGCTCTGTTGCAGTGCAGATCATGCTCTTGGCAACCGTGCTCAATCTCGTCGGGCTTCTGGTCAACGGCACCATTATCATGATGGCTAGCCACATAGGCAGAACCTTCACGGGCCAGAAGAGGCTGCGCCGTATGCCCCAGCTTCTTCTCGGTACGGTATTCGCTGGCCTAGCCATCAGACTTGCGTTTGATGGGCGACGCTGATGTCTTGATAGCCAAGCCTCATGGCTCGAGCGTCACGTTCTGAGCGAGGATTATGTTCAGGCGGAGGAGGACTCTGCCGGCCTTTTGGCCTTGGATCGTCAAGGGAAATAGGGGGTGTATCCCCCTTGCATTCCCCCACCTTTTCCCCTATACGCGCCGCATCCCACACGCGGAGCTTGCCTCATGAATCAATGAGGCGTCCCGGTGGCCGGCAGGACCGGTCCACTGCTCCGCGGAGGCTTAACCGGAGAAAAACTATGGCGCTTCCTGAATTCTCGATGCGCAGCCTCCTCGAGGCTGGCGCTCACTTCGGCCACCAGGCTCACCGCTGGAACCCGAAGATGGGTCCGTACATTTTCGGCACCCGCAACAATATCCACATCATCGACCTCGCTCAGTCGGTCCCGATGATGCACCGCGCTCTCCAGGCCGTCAGCGACACGGTTGCCAAGGGCGGCCGCGTGCTCTTCGTCGGCACGAAGCGTCAGGCTGCCGATGCGGTCGCCGATGCGGCCAAGCGTTCGGCTCAGTACTACGTGAACTCCCGCTGGCTCGGCGGCATGCTGACCAACTGGAAGACGATCTCCGGCTCGATCGCGCGCCTGCGCAAGGTCGACGAGATCCTCGCCGGCGGCGGCCAGGGCCTCACGAAGAAAGAGCGCCTCATGCTCGCCCGTGAGAAGGACAAGCTCGAGCGCGCCCTCGGCGGCATCAAGGACATGGGCGGCACGCCCGACCTGATCTTCGTGATCGACACCAACAAGGAGCAACTCGCGATCCAGGAGGCCCGTCGCCTCGGTATCCCGGTTGCCGCCATCGTCGACACGAACTGCGATCCGGACGGCATCACCTTCCCGGTTCCGGCCAACGACGACGCCGGCCGCGCCATCGCGCTCTACTGCGACCTGATCGCCCGCGCCGCTCTTGACGGCATCTCCCGCGGCGCCGGCGCCATGGGCATCGATATCGGCGAGTCCGAGAATCCGATGGCCGAAGAGCTCCCGGCCAACGACGCCGCTCCCGCCTACGAGGGCGAGCAGTTCGAGCGCCTTGCGGCTCCCCGCGGCGCCCCGGACGACCTGACCAAGCTGAACGGCGTCGGCCCGCAGCTCGAGAAGAAGCTCAACGAAGCCGGCATCTTCCACTACTGGCAGCTCGCTGCCATGCAGCCGGCCGATGTCGAGCAGCTCGACAAGGACCTGAAGCTCAACGGCCGCGTCGAGCGCGACGGCTGGCTCGGCCAGGCCCGGTCGATGATCGAGGCAGCCTAAAGAGGCTGTCCGGCACCGCGAATTCGCGGTGCTGCTTGAGCAAATTGATCGAGCCCGGCGTTCCATGAGCGCCGGGCTCCCTATATGCGTAAACCTGTGAAAGGATGAGCCATGGCGAACATTACCGCTGCGATGGTGAAGGAGCTGCGCGACAAGACCAGCGCCGGCATGATGGACTGTAAGACGGCCCTCAACGAGACCAACGGTGATATCGAGGCCGCCGTCGATTGGCTGCGCAAGAAGGGTCTGTCCAAGGCCGCCAAGAAGGCCGGCCGCGTGGCCGCCGAAGGCCTCGTCGCCGTCGAGTCCTCCGGTCACACCGCGACGATCCTCGAGGTCAACTCCGAAACGGACTTCGTGGCCCGCAACGACCAGTTCCAGGCCTTCGTCCGCGAAGCCGCCAAGATCGCCCTCATGGGCAACGGCACCATCGAGTCGCTTGAGGCCGCCCACTTCCCGGGATCGCAGACGACCATCAAGGACCGCCTGCAGGAGCTGATCGCCACCATCGGCGAGAACATGACGCTGCGCCGCGTGGCGAAGCTCGAAGTTTCGAAGGGCCTCATCGCCTCCTATGTCCATAACGCGGTCGGCGACGGCCTCGGCAAGATCGGCGTTCTCGTGGCGCTGGAGTCGGAAGGCGACGTGACCGTGCTCGGCACCCTGGGCCGCCAGATCGCCATGCACATCGCGGCGACGAACCCGGTGGCCGTCGATGCTTCCGGCATCGATGCCGCGACCATCGAGCGCGAGAGCAACATCCTGCGCGAGAAGAATGCCGGCAAGCCGGACAACGTGCTGCAGAAGATCGTCGAGAGCGGCCTGAAGAGCTACTACAAGGAGGTCACTCTCCTGGAGCAGCCTTTCGTCCACGACCCCTCGAAGACCATCACCCAGGTCCTCAAGGAGGCCGAGTCCAAGGCCGGCAAGCCGGTCAGCCTGAAGAGCTTCGTCCGCTATGCCCTCGGCGAGGGCATCGAGAAGGAGGAAGCCCCGGACTTCGCGGCCGAGGTGGCCGCGGCGGCAGGCGGCAAGGCCTAAATCGAACCAAGCAAAACGGCGGCGCTTCAGCCGCCGTTTTCATGAGAAGGTTTGAAAAGAGAGGTCAGACAGTGACACAGTTTCGGCGCATCCTGGTGAAGCTCTCGGGAGAGGCCCTAATGGCCCCCGACGGATACTGGCTCGATCCTCAGACCCTGTCGGGGCTGGCGGAAGACCTGGCCCAGGCGACCCGCGCCGGATTCGAGATCGCCCTGGTCATCGGCGGCGGCAACATCATCCGCGGCGCCCGCATGAGCGCGGCCGGCTGGATCGACCGCCCCACCGCCGACTCCATGGGAATGCTCGGCACCGTCATGAACTCGCTCGCCATCGAGACGGCGCTCAACGCGGCCGGCGTCTCCGCCCGCACCATGGCGGCCGTCTCCATGCCGACGATCTGCGAGACCTATGCGCGCCAGCCGGCTCTGCACCATCTGGACAAGGGGCAGGTCGTGGTCCTCGCAGGCGGCACGGGCAACCCGTTCTTCACGACCGATACCGCGGCCGTGCTGCGGGCGGCCGAGCTGCGCTGCGACGCGGTGCTCAAGGCGACCCAGGTGGACGGCGTCTACTCGGCCGACCCCAAGAAGGACCCGAATGCGGTCCGCTACGACCGCATCACCCACGACGAGGCCATCGCCCGGGACCTGAAGGTGATGGACACGGCGGCCTTCGCCCTCGCCCGCGAGAGCAGGCTTCCCATCATCGTCGGCTCGGTCCATGCCCCGAGTTCCGTGACCGCAATTCTCCAAGGCAAAGTTCCTTCGACCGTTGTCTCCCCTTGATGCAGCGGCCCGCTCAGCGTAAGCCGGTTGTAATCGTTCGCGTAAGGATAGGGACCCGATGGCCACGACTTTCGACCTCGATGACATCAAGCGCCGCATGCAGGGCGCGATCAACGCTTTCAAGAACGACCTCGGCAGCCTCCGCACGGGGCGCGCCTCGCCGAATCTGCTCGACCCGATCCAGGTCGATGCCTACGGTTCGATGCTGCCGATCTCCCAGGTCGCGACCGTGAGCGTGCCGGAGCCTCGCCTCCTCAGCGTCCAGGTTTGGGACCGGGGCATGGTCTCCGCAGTGGAAAAGGCAATCCGGGAATCCGATCTCGGCCTCAACCCGCAGACCGAGGGCCAGGTCATTCGCCTGCGCATCCCCGAGATGAACGAGCAGCGCCGCAAGGAGATGGTCAAGGTCTCCCACAAATATGCGGAAGAGGCGCGCATCGCGATCCGCCACGTGCGCCGGGACGGCCTCGATCTGCTCAAGAAGCTGGAAAAGGACGGCACTGTCAGCGAGGACGACAGCAGGCGCCACGGCGAGCAGGTCCAGAAGCAGACCGACCACTTCGTGGCCGAGGTCGAGCAGATTCTGGCGGCCAAGGAAAAGGAAATCATGCAGGTCTGACGTGGTCGGACCTGCATCTGGAACGAGATCATGAACGGCGAAGCCAAGCGGTCGATCACTCCCTTTGCCCGTGAACCGGAAGGCGAAGGCATGCCGGCCCATGTCGCCATCATCATGGATGGGAACGGCCGCTGGGCGGCCCAGAGAGGGCTGCCCCGCCTCGAAGGCCACCGTCGCGGCGTGGAGGCGATCCGCCGTGCCGTGCGCGCGGCCGGGGATCTCGGCATCCGCTATCTCACGGTCTACAGCTTCTCGGCCGAGAACTGGCGCCGGCCGGCCCAGGAGGTCTCCGACCTCATGGGCCTGCTCAAGCGCTTCGTACGTCACGATCTGGCCGAACTGCACGCCAACAACATCCGGGTCCGGATCATCGGGCAGCGGCAGGGGCTTTCGCCGGACATCCGGATGCTCCTGGACGAGGCCGAGCAGCTGACCCGCTCCAATACGGGCCTGACCCTGGTGATCGCCTTCAACTACGGCGGCCGCCAGGAGATCGTCGAGGCGATGCGCTCCCTGGCCCGGCGGGTGAGGGACGAGGCACTGGACCCGGACGCCATCGACATGGACATGGTCGAGGCGGCCCTCGACACCCAGGGCATCCCCGACCCGGATCTGGTCATCCGCACCTCGGGCGAGCAGCGGGTTTCCAACTTCCTCACCTGGCAGACGGCCTATTCCGAGTTCGTCTTCCTGCCGGATTTCTGGCCCGACTTCGATGAGGCGACCTTCCGCGCCGCGCTGGCGGAATATGGCCGACGGGAGCGCCGGTTCGGCGGCCTGACCGTGCGGGCAGGGTAAGCATGGCCGCCCAAGAAGGCCCTCCCTTGCCCCATGTCGCGAAGCGAGGCCCCTCGAAGGAGCTGACGACCAGGATCGCATCCGCCGTCGTCCTGATCCCGCTGGCCCTGGTCGCCGCCTATATGGGCGGATGGGCGTTCGCCCTGTTCTGGCTCGCCGCCGGAATCGCCATGATGATCGAGTGGACCAACATGACCCGGACCGAGCCCCTGCGGCTGGTTCAGGCGGTCTTCGGCACCGGCCTCGTGGTATTGACCGCTCTCCTGCTCGCCGATGCCGGCTTCGTCCCCTCTGCCCTGGCCGGGCTGGGCTTTCTCGTCGCCGGAACGCTTCTCGCGAAAGGACCGACGGGCAAGCTCTGGGCAGCCTCCGCCTTCGCCTATGCGGCCGTCATCGTCCTCGTTCCGCCCATCGTTCGCGAGCATCCCAATCTCGGGCTGATCGGCCTGCTCTGGATGTTCGCCGTCGTCTGGGCGACCGACATCGCCGCCTACTTCACCGGGAGGGCCCTGGGCGGACCCAAGCTGTGGCCGGCGGTCAGCCCCAAGAAGACCTGGTCAGGCTTCGGCGGCGGTCTCGTCGCCGGCACACTCGCTGGCCTTCTCGTGGCGTGGGGCTCGCAGCGCCTCGGCCTGATGCCGCCCTTCAGCCTGCGCAACACCATCATCCTGTCCATGATCGCCTCGGTGGCCAGCCAGCTCGGGGATCTGGGCGAATCCGCCCTCAAGCGGCATTGCGACGTGAAGGATTCGAGCCATCTCATCCCTGGCCACGGCGGCGTGATGGACCGCCTCGACGGATTCTGGGCCGTTTCGCTTCTTCTCGGGCTCGTCCTTTTGATCATCTGGTTGGCAGCATAATTTCATGACGCGTTCTCTCACCATTCTCGGGGCGACCGGTTCCATCGGCCGCTCGACGTCCGATGTGGTTCTCTCCCACCGGGACGAGTTCCGCATCGAGGCGGTGGTCGGGGGGCGGGATGCGCAGGCTCTGGCTGAGGTCGCCCGCAGGCTCGGAGCCCGGTTCGCGGCTCTGGCCGACGAGCGGGGCGGGGCCGAGCTGAGGGAGGCCCTCGCCGGTTCCGGCATTGCCTCCGGGGCCGGAGACGCGGCGGTCATCGAGGCGGCCGAGCGCGATGCCGACGTGGTGCTGGCCGCCATCAGCGGCGCCGCCGGCCTTCGGCCCACCCATGCCGCCATGAAGTCGGGGCGCCGGCTCGCTCTGGCCAACAAGGAAAGCCTCGTCTGCGCGGGCGCGGCCTTCATGGCCGATGCCAAGCGCCTCGGGGTCGAGATCATGCCGGTCGATTCCGAGCACAACGCCCTCGACCAGGCGCTCGCCGCCGGGCGAAACGTCGACGTTGAGAAGGCGATCATCACCGCCACGGGCGGTCCCTTCCGCACATGGCCGCGGGAGCGCATCGCTAAGGCCAGCGCCAAGGAGGCCTCGGCTCATCCGGTCTGGTCCATGGGCTCGAAGATCAACATCGACTCGGCCACCCTGATGAACAAAGGCCTGGAGCTGATCGAGGCCCATCATCTCTTCGGTCTCGAGGCGGAGCGCCTCGACGTCCTGGTCCACCCGGAAGCCATCGTCCATGGGCTGGTCCAATGGAGCGACGGCGCCCTGACGGCGGGGCTCGCCCTGCCCGACATGAAGGTGCCCATCGCCAACGCGCTGCGGCATCGTGAGCGCCTGCGCATGGATCTGCCCCGTCTCGATCTTGCCGCGATTGGGGGATTAAGTTTCGAACGGCCGGACGAGACCCGCTTCCCGTGTCTTTCCCTTGCCAAAGCCGCTCTCCAGGCCGGCGGAGCGATGCCGGTCGTGTTGAATGCGGCCAATGAGATCGCCGTCGAAGCGTTCATGGCAGGACGCATTGGATTTTACGCGATATCCGAATATGTTGAGAGTGTTTGCTCGATCTTTTCGCGAAGAAACATCGCCGCTCCCTCGACCGTCTCCGAGGCCCTCGCCATCGACGAGGAGGCCCGGGTGACGGCACGGCAGGCGATCCCGGCGGTTGACGAACAGACGCTGCCCCAGGGGGCGCGAAAGGGACGATGATGGAATTGCTTGCAACGATCAGCGGCGCGACGGGATCTCTCGCCCTCACCCTGATTTCATTTCTCGTGGTCCTGACGGTGGTCGTCTTCATCCACGAACTCGGCCACTTCTGGGTCGGTCGGCTCTGCGGCGTAGGCGTGACCGCCTTCTCCATCGGTTTCGGGCGCGAGCTGTTCGGCTGGACCGACAAGCACGGAACCCGTTGGAAGATCGCGGCGATTCCGCTGGGCGGCTACGTGAAGTTCGTCGGGGATCTCAACGCGGCCAGCGTTCCGAACCAGAACCAGATCCAGCAGATGTCCGCCGCCGAGCGGGCGGTGAGTTTTCCCCATCAAAACGTGGCGAAGCGCGCGGCGATCGTGGCGGCCGGGCCGATCGCGAACTTCATCCTCGCCATCGCGATCTTCGCCGGCTTCAACTACTTCAGCGGCCGGCAGGTCCTGGAGCCGCGGATCGAGGCCGTGCAGGCCGGCAGCGCCGCCGAGCGGGCCGGGTTCCAGCCGCAGGACCTCATCCTCTCCATCGACGGCAGGAGAATCGAGACCTTCGCGGACATGCAGCTCCTCGTGAGCTCGAGCGCGGGCGAAAGCCTCACCTTCACGGTCGAAAGGGGCGGGCAGACCGTTACCCTCAGCGCCGTCCCCAACTTTGTCGAGCGGACGACTCCCTTCGGCAAGCAGCGCATCGGCCTTCTCGGAGTCGAGGCCTCGAAGGACCCGTCGGCGATCAAGCGGGTCTCCTATTCTCCGCTCGGGGCCCTGAAGGCGGGCGTCGCCGAGACCTGGAACCTGATCGACCGGACCCTCAACTTCCTGCGCCGCCTCGTCATGGGGTGGGAATCGGCCGACCAACTCTCCGGCCCCATCGGCATCGCCCGTGCTTCCGGTACGGCATTCGACGTCGGCGGCGTCTACAGCCTGGTGAGCCTGATCGGATTCATGTCGGTCTCCATCGGCCTCATTAACCTTTTTCCCATTCCGCTTCTCGATGGCGGGCACCTGCTTTTCTATGCCATCGAGGCCATCCGCGGCCGTCCGTTGAGCGAAAGGGCCCAGGAAATCGGCTTCCGCATCGGCTTCGCGATCGTTGCGATGCTTATGCTTTTCGCCACCTGGAACGATCTTGTTCACCTTGGCACAAGTTTTATGGACCGAGGATCGTGACACAGACGCCACGCCCGTTAAAAATGCTACTGTGTAGGGGAAAGCGCCGTTTGCAATGACGGCGAAAGTTTGTACAAGCGACCCACACCGATAAGGTTGGGACGCGTGTCTCAGCCGGCGGGGCAACCCGCTATGGGACAAATGATAAAGAGACGGGCCAGTTGATGATGTCGACGACCACGCCACGCCGGAAGAAACCGGCCGCCACCGCTGTTATCGCCCTGAGCGCGCTGATGGCGGGAATCACTGCAGCCGATACCGCTTTCGCTCAGCAGGCGAGCCGCCGGGCCTCGGCGGCGCAGGGTCCCATCATCAACCGGGTGGTCATCGAAGGTAACAAGCGGGTGGAGCGGGCCCTGATCGAGGGCGATCTCCAGCTGCGGGCGCGGGCGCCGTACAATCAGGCGGCCGTGGATGCCGACGTCCAGCGCATTCTCGAGGTCTATCGCCGTTCGGGCCGTGGCCTGGCCCAGGTGACGCCTCGCGTCGTGGACCTGCCGAACGGCCGGGTCGACGTGGTCTACACCATCGTCGAGGGCGACAAGACCGGCGTGCGGGAGATCCGCTTCGTCGGCAACAGCCAGATTTCGTCCAGCCGCCTGCGCGGCATCATGACGACCACCGAGACGAACTTCCTGAGCTTCCTCAAGACCTCGGACGTCTACGATCCGGATCGCATCGCCAACGATCTCGAGCTGATCCGTCGTTACTACCTCAAGAACGGCTATGCCGATTTCCGCATCGTTTCCAGCGATGTGACGTTCGACCCCAATGGCGGCGGCTACATCGTGACCATCGCCGTGGAGGAGGGGCCGCAATACCGCATCGGCAGCGTGAACGTCGATTCGCGTATCCCCGAAGTGACCGCCGAGTCCGTCAGCGGCGCGATCTCGACCTCTGCCGGGGCGGTCTACAACGCCAATCTCGTCGAGCGGACGCTCCAGGACATCACCACGAACGTGGCCCGTCGCGGCTATGCCTTCGCGCAGGTTCGCCCGGTCGGCACGCGCGACCCGGCGACCCAGACGGTCAGCCTCGCCTACATCATCGAAGAGGGGCCGCGCGTCTACATCGAGCGCCTCAACGTCCGCGGCAACAGCCGTACCCGCGACTACGTGATCCGTCGCGAGTTCGACCTCGGCGAAGGTGACGCCTACAACAAGGTGCTCATCGACCGGGCCGAGCGCCGCCTCAACAACCTCGGCTACTTCAAGCGCGTCCGGATCTCGAACGAGCCGGGTTCCGCTCCCGACCGCGTCGTCGTGAACGTGGATGTGGAGGATCAGTCCACCGGCGCCTTCTCGGTCTCGGGCGGCTACTCCACCGCCGACGGGTTCATCGGCGAGGTGGCCGTCAGCGAGTCGAACTTCCTCGGCCGCGGTCAGTTCGTCCGCCTGGCCGGCCAGCTCGGCGAACGCACCAACGGCGTCGACTTCTCGTTCACCGAGCCGTACTTCCTCGGCTACCGGATGTCGGCGGGTATCGACCTGTTCTCGAAGTTCAGCGATCAGACCAAGTACTCCCGCTACGAGAACCGCGTCACCGGCGGTCAGCTCCGCCTCGGCCTTCCCTTCACGGAAGAGTTCACGCTGACCCTGCGTTACTCGCTGTTCCAGCAGGACCTGAAGATCCCGAACACCTACAAGCAGCCCTATAACGACTGCTCGGCGCCGCTGCCGGGTTATACCCAGCTCAATGCCGATGGGACGCCCAACCGCTTCTTCTGCGAAGGCAACGGCGAGGCGTCGCTCGCGATCAAGGAATCTCAGGGCAAGACCCTGACCTCTCTCGCGGGTCTGACCTTCAACTACAACACGCTGGACAACGTGAAGGACCCGCGCAACGGCTTCTATGCCGAGGTGAAGACCGACTTCGCCGGTCTTGGCGGCGACTCGCGCTACTTCCGCGCCACCGGCGACGCCCGTTACTACTACGAGCTGATGGAAGACATCGTCGGTATCGCCCGCGTCCAGGGCGGTCACATCATCGGCCTCGGAAACAACAACAGCGGCATCGGAAACGGCGGCGACCTGCGTATCGTCGACCACTTCTTCATGGGCCCGTCGCTAGTCCGCGGCTTCGCCACCAACGGTATCGGACCGCGTGACATTTCGAGCCTGGACACCAACGCGAACGCCATCGGCGGCACCACCTATTTCGGCGGTACCCTCGAGGTTCAGTTCCCGATCTTCGGCCTGCCGCGCGATCTGGGCCTGAAGGGCGCCGTGTTCGCCGATGCCGGTACGCTGTTCGGCTACAAGGGCCCGACCTCGTTCGATGTCGGCGGCGGCAGCATCCTGGACCCGATCAACGGCTGCACCCAGAACCCGAACGTTCCGCAGAACTGCATCAGCGTGCTGGACAGCAAGAAGCTGCGCTCGTCCGTCGGTGCTTCGATCCTCTGGTCTTCGCCGCTCGGCCCGATCCGCTTCGACTATGCCTTTGCGCTCTCGAAGGAGGAAGGTATCCTTGCTGCGAACGGCGCTCGGATCGGCGGCGACCGGACCCAGGCCTTCCGCTTCTCGGGCGGTACACGCTTCTAATAGGAGAGGGCGCCTCAGCGGCGCCCTCGCTCTTGTTTCATGACAGAAACGACTTTCTTCCCGCAAAGCCAGGCGCTTACGCTGCGTCAGGTGGCGGAGATGGCCAACGCGAAGCTCCCCGACGGTACCGACGGGGAGCTTTTGCTTCGAGGCGTGGCTCCGCTGGAGAGCGCCGGCCCGCACGATCTCGCCTATATGGACAACGCGGCCTATGTCGGCGCCCTGGGTGCAACGAAGGCCGCAGCCTGCCTGGTCACGCCGCGCTTCGCCGCGAAGGTACCGGCGCATACCGTCGCCATCGTGACGCCGCTCGCCTACCGGGTCTTCGCCCAGGTCCTGGCCCTGCTGTTTCCGTCGGCCATGCGGCCGGAATCGGCCTTCGCCTCCACCGGCATCTCTCCGGGCTCCTTCGTCCATCCGACGGCCCGCCTGGAGCACGGGGTGCGGGTCGATCCGGGAGCCGTGATCGGCCCGGAGGCGGAGATCGGGGCGGGAACCCTGGTCGGGGCGCACGCGGTCATCGGCCAGCGCGTCAAGATCGGGCGGGACTGCACGATCGCGCCCCATGTCAGCGTGTCCCACGCCTTCATCGGCAACCGGGTCATCCTGCACCCGGGCGTCCGCATCGGTCAGGACGGATTCGGCTTCGCCATGGGGCCGCAGGGTCATCTCAAGGTGCCGCAGGTCGGCCGCGTCATCATCCAGGACGACGTGGAGATCGGCGCCAACACCACCGTGGACCGCGGTGCGAGCCGCGATACGGTGATCGGCGAGGGCACCAAGATCGACAACCTCGTTCAGATCGCCCACAACGTGGTCATCGGCCGCCATTGCGTGATCGTGGCCCAGGTCGGCATCGCCGGCTCGACCACGGTGGAGGATTTCGTCGCCATCGGCGGCCAGGTCGCCGTGAAGGGGCATGTGCGGATCGGCATGGGCGCGCAGATCGCCGCCACCAGCGGCGTGAACGGCGATGTGCCGGCCGGCGCCCGGTGGGGCGGAATTCCCGCTCGCCCGATGCGCGAGTGGTTCAGGGAAATCCACGCTCTGAAAAAACTTGCATCCCAGGGCGATTCCAGCGATTCCGCCAAAGATGATGGCGCGTCTTCGTAGAATAGACGCCGAGTAGCATCCGGAGTGAACACATGTCCGAAGCGCCGACTACGCTTCAAACGGCCGATATCATGCAGATTCTGGATCTGCTGCCCCATCGCTATCCGTTTCTGCTCGTCGACAAGATCATCGAGATCGACGGCGACAATTCCTGCATCGGCATCAAGAACGTCACCTTCAATGAGCCGCAATTCACAGGTCATTTCCCGTCGCGCCCGATCTTTCCGGGCGTGTTCCTGATCGAGGGCATGGCTCAGACCGCCGGTGCGATCTGCGTGGCATCGAAGATCGCCCAGCAGACCAAGCCGAAGCAGGTCTTCTTCATGACCATCGACAAGGTGAAGTTCCGCAAGCCCGTGGAACCGGGCGACAGGGTTGAATTCCATATGCGCAAGTTGAACAACCGCCGCAACATGTGGTGGTACAAGGGCGAGGCCAAGGTCGACGGGAACCTCGTCTGCGAGGCCGAAGTCAGCGCCATGCTGGTGACCGACTGATGGAAACGTTCATCCATCCGCTGGCCGTCGTCGAAGACGGTGCGAAGATCGGCGAGGGCGTCAGGATCGGCCCCTTCTGCACGGTCGGGCCCGAGGTGGAGCTGGGCGACGGCTGCCAGCTCATCAGCCATGTGGCCCTCGCCGGGCGGACCACCATCGGCCCCCGCACGCGCATCTTCCCCTTCGCGTCCATCGGCCACATCCCGCAGGACCTGAAATACAAGGGTGAGGCTTCGACTCTGGAGATCGGCGCCGATTGCATGATCCGCGAAGGCGTGACCATGAATCCGGGCACCGAAGGCGGGGGCTTGCGCACCGTCATCGGCGACCGCTGCGCCTTCCTGGCGGGCTCCCATGTGGGTCACGATACGAAGGTCGGCAACGACTGCATTTTGTCCAACAACGTGATGCTGGCGGGCCATGTCACGGTCGGCAACTTCGTGATCTTCGGCGGCGGCTCGGCGGTGATCCAGTTCGCCCGCGTCGGATCGCACGCTTTCGTCGGCGGCATGTCCGGCCTCGAGAACGATCTCATTCCCTACGGCATGGCCATGGGCAACCGGGCGCATCTGGCCGGTCTCAACATCATCGGCCTGCGCCGCCGCGGCTTCACGCGCGAGCAGATCCACGATATCCGCCGCGCCTATCGCCTGCTCTTCGCGGACGAGGGCACCCTGTCGGAGCGCGTCGAGGACGTGGCGGAGGAGTTCTCCACCCATCCCTTCGTTCACGAGATCCTCGACTTCATCCGCGAGGGCAAGGACCGCTCGATCTGCACGCCCCGGGATCCTGTCGGAACCGCCTGATGAATCCGGACGGCCCGATTGCGATTCTCGCCGGGTCCGGGCAGCTCCCCATCCAGCTCGTGAAGCATCTCGAGCGGGTGGGGCGGGATTACCGCATCCTCGCCTTCCGGGGCTTCGCCGCGCCGGAGCTGCGCCGGCGGGCCCATGCAAGTGCGGATCTCCTCGACCTGAAGACCATCATGTCCGTGCTCGACGGGTGGCGGCCGCAGGCCGTCTCCCTCGTGGGGGCGGTGCGTCGCCCGGGCTTCTCGGCTCTGCTCGGGGCCTATTCGCTCCTGCGCAACCGGCAGGAGGTGATGGAGGTCATCGCCCGCGGCGACGATCAGGTGCTGCGAGGCGCCGTGATGCTGCTGGAGGAGCGCGGCCACCGGGTCGTGGGCGCCCATGAACTGGCGCCCGGCCTCGTGGCGCCGTCCAGCCTGCGCGGCGCGCGGGAAGCCGGCGCCGACGACCGGCAGGCCATCGCGGTCGGGCTCGACCTCCTCAACTCCCTCTCGGCCTTCGATATCGGGCAGGCGGCCATCGTCGCCCGCGAGCACGTTCTCGCCATCGAAGGCCCCGAGGGGACGGACCGGATGCTGCGCCGTGTCCGGGGCATGCGTCAGAGCTGGTTCGGCCTGCGCAGGAGCAAGGAGGGCGGCGTTCTGATCAAGGCCGCCAAGCGCGGGCAGGATCTGCGCGTCGACATGCCGACGATCGGGCCGAAGACCGTGCAGGAGGCCGCGCGGGCCGGGTTGTCCGGCATCGCAGTGGGTGCAGGCTCCACCCTCGTCCTCGAACAGGAGGAGACTTTGGCGACGGCGGACCGGCTCGGCCTCTTCCTCGTCGCCGTGGACCTGCCCTGGATGGAGCCGCCCCATGAGTGAGAACAGGCCGTTGTTGATCTGGATCGTCTCGGGAGAGGAATCGGGCGACCAGCTCGGCGCGAAGCTCATGCGGGGCCTCAAGAAGCGGCTCGGAGCCGAGCGCCTGCAATTCGGCGGCGTCGGCGGTCATGCCATGAGGGCTGAGGGGCTGAAAAGCCTCTTTCCCCTGGAAGACATCGCCGTCATGGGCATCTCCGCCGTCATCGCGCGCCTGCCCACCATCCTCAAACGCATCAGGCTCACCGTGGATGCGGTCGTGGCGGCCAAGCCCGACCTGCTCGTCATCATCGATAGCCCGGACTTCACCCACCGCGTGGCCAAGGCCGTGCGGCAGCGCGCCCCGCGGATCCCAATCGTCGATTACGTCAGCCCCTCGGTCTGGGCTTGGCGTCCGGGCCGTGCGCCGAAGATGCGGGTTTATGTGGACCACCTCCTGGCCCTGCTTCCCTTCGAGCCCGCCGCCCATGAGCGTCTCGGCGGTCCGCCCACGACCTATGTGGGCCATCCGCTCATCGAGCGTCTCGACGAGATCCGGCCAAAGGCGGGCGAGAGGCGACAGGCGGCGGATGCTCCCCTGAAGCTCCTCGTCCTTCCCGGCAGCCGCCGCTCGGAGGTGAGCCGCCTCATGGGGCCTTTCGGCGAGACCCTGGCGCTATTGAAGGAGCGCTCGCCGCGCCCCTTCGAGGTGACGATTCCGGCCGTGCCGCACCTCGCCGCCGAAATCGGGCAGAGGGCAGGTGCCTGGAGCGTGAAGCCGAAGATTGTCGAGGGCGAGGCCGCGAAATGGGCCGCCTTCCGCGAAGCTGACGCCGCGCTCGCGGCATCCGGCACCGTGACCCTGGAACTGGGGCTCTCCGGTGTGCCGATGGTCGTGGCCTATCGCGTGTCGAAGATCGAGGAGGTGCTGAAATACCTCATCAAGGCGCCCTCCATCGTGCTCACGAACCTGGTGCTGGGCGAGAACGTGATCCCGGAGCTGATCCAGTGGGACTGCACGCCCGAGAAGCTGACCGAGGCGCTGCTGCCCCTGCTCTCCGACACGCCGGAGCGCCGCCGTCAGGTCGAAGCGTTCCGGCGCATGGACGATCTCATGCGCATCGGCGACGAGGCTCCGAGCGAGCGTGCGGCGCGGATCGTGGAAGAGGTGTTGAGCGCAGGCAGAGGGGATTGAAGCCGATAGGCATTAAGAGAAGCGACATGGAGCGTCCTGTCTACAGCTGCTTCCCCAAAGCGCCTGTTTCGTCATCGGCCTCGGACTCCAGCTCTCGTTCCCAGTCGTAGCGATGGCCCAAGCCTCTGCGGAGCCGATACCATTTGTGACGAAACCAATCATTGGCACGGATGCGCAGCGTGGGCTTGATGATCTCGAACCTGTATTCCTCATCCATGGTTTCGAGAGTATCGGCCATGTAATTCATGGCGCGAACGACACCAGGGTCATCGAACAAGCCCGCAGCATCAGAGAGACTGCCGATAATCTGATAAGCATCTGCAATCTTGACTTGACAGAGTTCCAGTAGCGAAGAAGCCGTCTCCAACTCCTGGGCCTGATCGAGAAAGCGCCGGGCTTCGGCTTCGGAAACGCATCCCTCAGCTTCCTTTCGAAGGTTATAAGCTCGGTTAAGGAGCGTCGCGGTGACGTATTCGCCGTCGAAATGTTGAACCGTAGGGCTGCTATAATGTGTCATTGTCACGAACTTACCGGTTCGAGAGTTAGAATTTCAATATGAAAAAAGGGGCCTTTCGGCCCCTTCCTTGTTTCAGGTTCTGACGCCGGTCTTACCCGCGCTGGGCGACCGTCACGTAGTCGCGCTTGGGCGAGCCCGTGTAGAGCTGGCGCGGGCGGCCGATGCGCTGGGACGGGTCCTCGATCATCTCGCTCCACTGGGCGATCCAGCCGACCGTGCGGGCCAGCGCGAAGAGCACCGTGAACATGGAGGTCGGGAAGCCCATCGCCTTGAGGGTGATGCCCGAATAGAAGTCGATGTTCGGGTAGAGCTTCTTCTCGACGAAGTACTCGTCCCGCAGGGCGATCTGCTCGAGCTCGATGGCGACTTCGAGGAGCGGATCGTCCTTGACGCCGAGCTCGTTGAGCACCTCGTGGGTGGTCTTCTGCATGATGCGGGCGCGCGGATCGTAGTTCTTGTAGACCCGGTGGCCGAAGCCCATGAGACGGAACGGATCGTTCTTGTCCTTGGCCTTGGCGATGTACTCCGGAATCCGGTCCGGCGTCCCGATCTCCTCCAGCATCTTCAGGGCCGCCTCGTTGGCGCCGCCATGGGCGGGACCCCAGAGGCAGGCGATGCCGGCCGCGATGCACGCGAACGGGTTCGCGCCCGACGAGCCGGCGAGGCGCACGGTCGAGGTCGAGGCGTTCTGCTCGTGATCGGCGTGGAGGATGAAGATCCGGTCCAGCGCCCGCGAGAGCACCGGGTTGACCTTGTACTCCTCGGCCGGGACCGCGAAGCACATGCGCAGGAAGTTGGACGTGTAGTCCAGCTCGTTCGCGGGATACACGAAGGGCTGGCCGACATGGTACTTGTAGGCCATCGCGGCGAGCGTCGGCATCTTGGCGATCATGCGCATGGAGGCGACCATGCGCTGGTGCGGATCCGAGATGTCGGTCGAGTCGTGGTAGAAGGCCGAAAGGGCGCCGACGCAGCCGACCATGATCGCCATCGGGTGGGCGTCGCGGCGGAAGCCGGTGAAGAACCGGTTCATCTGGTCGTGCACCATCGTGTGGCGCGTGACGCGGTAGTCGAAATCCGCCTTCTGGGCGGCGGTCGGCAGCTCTCCGTAGAGAAGCAGGTAGCAGGTCTCGAGGAAGTCGCCGTGCTCGGCGAGCTGTTCGATGGGGTAGCCGCGGTAGAGCAGGATGCCCTTGTCGCCGTCGATATAGGTGATCTTGGACTCGCAGGCCGCCGTCGAGGTGAAGCCGGGGTCGTATGTGAACATCCCGGTCTGACCGTAGAGCTTGGAAATGTCGACGACGCTCGGACCGATGGTGCCTTCTTTGACAGCCAGTTCCACCGACTTATCGTCAACGTTGAGCGTGCTGGAGGTAGAACTCATGCGTCTTCGCCCTTTCAAAAGGAGGCCGGGCATAACCTAGAGCAGCCATGGGTTTCGGAGAAGGTCTCCGGCCGGACTGCCGAGCCGAATTATGCCGGTCGGTAGGTAGGATGGGGTCTCGGTAGCTTATCCGTATGGAGGGGGCAAGCACGTCTAAAGGCGAGGTGCGCCCGCTATGCAGCGGGCGCATCCTTCAGTTGGTCGCGCAGGCGCAACAGCGTTTCGTCCTTGCCGAGCACCGCCATCACGTCGAAGAGGCCGGGGGAGGTCGCCCGTCCCGTCAGGGCCGCGCGCAGGGGCTGAGCCACCTGTCCGAGCTTGGCGCCGATGGCCTCGGCGTGCTCGCGCACGACCGCCTCCACGCCGGCAGCCGACCAGTCGGAGACCGCGTCCAGCTTCTCGACGATGCCGTCCAGGCGGGCGCGGCCGTCCGCCAGCAGGCTCGCGGCCTTCTCGTCGAGGTGCAGCGGGCGCTTCGCATAGAGGTAATAGGCGCTGTCGAGGAGCTCCACGAGGGTCTTGGCGCGCTCCTTCAGGCCCGGCATGGCGGCGAGAAGCTTCTGCCGCAGGGCGGGCGTGAAGGTGCGGCCGAGATGGTGCTCGTCCTTGTCGAGTTCCGGCAGCAGATCTTCGAGAGCATTCACCAGCCGCTCGTCGTCCGACTGGCGCATGTAGTGGCCGTTGAGGTTTTCGAGTTTGGCGAAGTCGAAGCGCGCCGGAGAGCGGCCGATGCTGGAGAGAGCGAAGGCGTCGATCATCTCCTGTGTGGAAAAGATCTCCTGGTCGCCGTGGCTCCAGCCGAGGCGCACAAGATAGTTGCGCAGGGCTTCCGGCAGGTAGCCCATGCTGCGATAGGCCTCGACGCCGAGCGCGCCATGACGCTTGGAGAGCTTCGCGCCGTCCGGTCCGTGGATGAGCGGGATATGGGCCATCTTCGGCACGTCCCAGCCCAGCGCCTGATAGATCTGCGTCTGGCGGGCGCCGTTGGTCAGGTGGTCGTCGCCGCGGATGATGTGGGTCACGTTCATGTCGTGATCGTCCACCACCACGGCGAGCATGTAGGTCGGCGTCCCGTCCGAACGCAGCAGCACGAGATCGTCCAGATCCTTGTTCTGCCAGACCACGCGGCCCTGCACCTCGTCCTCCACCACGGTCTCGCCCTCGGTGGGGGCCTTGAGGCGGATGACGGGCTTCACGCCCTCGGGCGCCTCGGAGGGGTCGCGGTCGCGCCAGCGGCCGTCGTAGCGCATGGGGCGGCCCTCGCGGCGGGCCGTCTCGCGCATCTCCTCCAGCTCCTGCTGGCTGGCATAGCAGTAATAGGCGCGGCCGGAGGCCAGCAGGGACTCCGCCACCTCCTTGTGCCGTGCGGCGCGGGAGAACTGGTAGACCACGTCCCCGTCCCAATCGAGGCCGAGCCATTTCAACCCGTCCAGGATCGCCGCGATGGCGGCGTCCGTGGAGCGTTCCCGATCCGTGTCCTCGATGCGCAGCAGCATCTTGCCGCCGTGCCGCTTGGCGTAGAGCCAGTTGAACAGGGCCGTGCGTCCTCCGCCGATATGCAGGAAGCCGGTGGGCGAGGGGGCGAAACGGGTGACAACGGTCATCGGTGGCAAAACCTTAGCGTTCAAGGAGTTCGTGCGGGCTCACGGTCACGGCGCCCGCGACTCATCCACAGGCCGGATTTGGCCGCGGCGCGCGCTCGTCTAACATGCAAACCCACCCAGCGTTAAGCCGAAGCGATGGCCGAAGACAACAGGGGAGACCGAAGCCGGACGCCGCGCACCCTCGCGCGGGCCCTCGTGCTGCCCCGGATCGGGTGGACTTCCATCGATTTCGGCTTCCTCGACGGCCGCGAATGGCTTGCGGGAAATCTGGCCAGAGAGGTCGAGCAGCGGCGGCTTTTCCCTTGGATCGCCGTCTGTTTCGGGCTCGGCATCATCCTGTTCTTTCAGGCCGATGCACCCGCTCTCTGGGCGCCGGTGGGGGCTTTCGTCCTTTGCACCACTGTCGCAGCGGGCTTGCGCCGGCGCCCGGTGCCGCTTGCCGTCATGATCGGGTTTGCCGCGCTTTTCGCCGGGTTCTCGGCCGGAGCGATCCGCGCCCGGAGCGTCGCGGCTCCGGTTCTCGCCCGCATGACGATTGCGCCGGTCGCAGGCTTCATCGAGGCCGTGGAGGACCGGGAGCAGGGCAAGCGGCTGCTGATCCGCGTTGCCGAGCTGAAGGGCGTTCCCGATGCGGAAAGACCGCATCTGGTGCGCGTGTCGGTGCGGAACGGGGAGGGGCTGGCGGCAGGGCTCTTCGTCACCGGAACGGTGCGCCTCCTCCCGCCGCCGCAGCCCGCCTGGCCGGGAGGGTACGACTTCGCGCGGGACGCCTATTACAAGGGCATCGGTGCCGTCGGGTCCTTCACGGGTGCGGTGAAGCAAGCCGATCCGCCATCGGATCCGCCCTGGTCCGTCCGGGTCGCGGCCCAGGTGGACGGCGCGCGCAACGCCCTGACCCATCGCATCGCCTCCGCCATCGGCGGCCCCGCGGGCGGTGTCGGCGCGGCTCTGGTGACGGGCAAGCGGGGGCTGATCGGCGAGCCGACGAACGACATGCTGCGTGGGGCCGGGATCTATCACATCGTGTCCATCTCGGGCCTCCACATGGTGCTGGCGGCCGGGACCTTCTTCTGGCTCGCCCGCGCCCTGCTGGCCCTGGCGCCGTCGCTGGCCCTGCTCTGGCCGGTCAAGAAGATCGCTGCCGTCGCGGCCATGCTCGGCGCGAGCGTCTATTGCGTATTCTCGGGATCGGACGTGGCGACCGTTCGCTCCCTCATCATGACTCTGGTCATGTTCGGCGCGATCCTGGCGGACCGGCCGGCCCTGAGCATCCGGAACCTGTCGATCTCGGCCCTCATCGTTCTTGCCCGCGAGCCCGAGGCGCTGCTCGGCCCGAGTTTCCAGATGTCGTTCGGAGCCGTCGCCGCCATGATGAGCCTCGTGCCCCTCATGCAGCGGGCAAGGCCGGAGGCGGGGCCCCGGACCCTGGCCGACCAAGCCCTGCGATGGGCGGGGCAGGGGATCGTCGGCCTGATGGCGACCACACTGGTCGCGAGTCTCGCCACGGCGCCGTTCGCCGCCTATCACTTCCAGACGCTGAACCCCTACGGCCTGATCGGCAATGCGCTGGCCCTGCCGCTCGTCTCCTTCGTCGTCATGCCGTCTGCCGTGCTGGGCGTCCTGGCCTATCCGTTCGGCCTCGACGGACCCGTCTGGCAGGTCATGGGCTGGGCGGTGGCGCAAGTGCTGGAGGTCTCGGCCCTCGTGGACGGCATTGCAGGCTCCACCGTCGTGGTGCCGGCCCTCGGGATCGGTGCTCTGGGCCTGCTCAGCCTCGCGCTCCTCATCGTGACCCTTCCCGCCTCCGCCCTGCGCTGGCTCGCGCTGCTTCCGGCCGGAATGGGCGTCGCCTTTGCGGCCGCTCCGGGCCGGTTCGATATCTATGTCGACCGGGAGGGGACGGGCGCCGCGATCCGCGGCACGGACGGCAGGCTCACCTTCGTGGGCCGACCGTCGGCCTTCGTGATGGAGCAGTGGCTGCGGGCGGACGGGGATGGCCGCGCGGCGGACGATGCCGGCCTGAGGCAGGACGCCCGGTGCGATGCGGCCGGATGCGTGGTGGCGGCGAAGGTCGGCCGCCATGTGGCCTTCGTGCAGGACCTGTCGGCCTTCGAGGAGGATTGTCGCCGCGCTGCGGTCGTGATCGCCCGTCTCGACGCGCCGGAGACGTGCGGGGCCGTTCTCGTGCTCGACAGGGATGCGCTGGCCGCCAGGGGCGCGACCGCGATCCGCCTCGGCGAAGCGGAGATCGAGATCAGATCCGTCCGCAAGGGACGCGAGACCCTGCCGTGGACCGGCCCGGTGGCATCGGCCGGCAAAAAGAAGGACGGGGCGCGCCCGGCGCGACCCGTCCCTGAACAGGATCTCCCGGGAGAGGAGATCAGTAGCGGCGAACCAGACTGACCAGCTTGCCCTGGATCTTGACCCGATCCGGGCCGAGCACGCGGGTCTCGTAGGCCTGATTGGCGGCTTCCAGCGCAATCGACGAGCCGCGGCGGCGGAAGCGCTTGAGGGTCGCTTCCTCGTCGTCGATCAGGGCCACGATGATGTCGCCCGTATTGGCGGTGTCCTGCTTGCGGATCACCACGAGGTCGCCGTCGAGAATGCCGGCCTCGACCATCGAGTCCCCTCGGACCTCGAGGGCATAGTGCTCGCCCTGGGCCAGGAAGTCCTGGGAGAGGGTGATCGAGTGGCTGCGGTTCTGGATGGCCGAGATCGGCACACCGGCCGCGATCCGGCCCATGACCGGGATCGACATGTCGCGGGTCCGCTCCTCCACGGGCGCCGGAGCCGGCGCCTTGGCCTTGGCGGCGAGACCGCCCTCGACCACGCTCGGGGTGAAGCGACGCTGCGCCGCCGCACCGCCCACGGTCTCCGGCAGGCGGAGAACCTCCAGGGCGCGGGCCCGGTTGGGCAGGCGGCGGATGAAGCCGCGCTCCTCGAGCGCCGTGATCAGGCGGTGGATGCCGGATTTGGATTTGAGATCGAGCGCATCCTTCATCTCGTCGAAGGACGGCGGAACCCCGGTCTCACGCAGCCGCTCATGGATGAAGCGGAGCAATTCGTGCTGTTTACGCGTCAGCATGGCTAGCCCTTACTGCTCCGCAAAGGAGCGATTCTGAAACAAAGCAAGAACAGGGTAACTGTTCTCGCTGTGTTCTGCAAGTCTAAGGCCAAGCTGAATCGACGCTTTTCAGCAAAACCGGTCGAGCCGGACGATCCGGCAGGGCTCTCCCGCCCGTGCTTCCGGAGCGTGCGGAGCCCTGACGAGCAGGGCGTCCGAGCGGGTCAGGATGCCGAGCATGGAGGAGTCCTGCGTGGAATGGGGCCTTGCGACCGTAAGTCCCAGCGGTGAGCCGCGAAAATCGACCTCGTGCACCGAAAGGCTCGCGCGCATGTAGTCCTGCCTATCGCCGTTCGCCGGAAGATCGCTGCCGAGAAGGGCGGATTCCGTCGGGTCTGCTCCCGCCAGCGGATCGCCTGCGAGAGCCCTGATGGCCGGAACGAGGAAGAGGATCGCGCAGACGAGGGACGAGACCGGATTGCCCGGGAGGCCGAGCAGCAGCGTCGATCCCAGCCGGCCGTGCATCAGCGGCTTGCCCGGCCGCAACGCCACGCGCCAGAACCCGAGGTCCATCCCATGCCGGGCGAGGGCCTTCT
Source organism: Microvirga lenta (assembly GCF_020532555.1). Taxonomy (GTDB): domain Bacteria; phylum Pseudomonadota; class Alphaproteobacteria; order Rhizobiales; family Beijerinckiaceae; genus Microvirga; species Microvirga lenta. The sequence continues at coordinate 268,126 of NZ_JAJBBR010000007.1, forward strand.
GCACCAGGTCGTGCTCGCCGACGGAGGCGCCGCCGAGGGTCACCAGAATGTCGGCGCGGGCATCCAGGGCGGCCTGGATGCGCTCTTCGAGAGAATCGAGCGTGTCCCGGGCGATGCCGAGATCGAGCGCCTCGCCGCCGGCCTTCTCCACCATCAGCGCGGTGGCGGGCAGGCTCGAAGCGGTGATCTGGTCCGGTCCCGCAGGCTCGCCCGCCCGCACCAGTTCGTCGCCCGTGGCGAGAATCGCGACCCGGGGCCTGCGCCGGACGGGAAGCTCCCCATGCCCCATGGCGGCCGCGAGGGCGATGTGGCGGCTGTCGAGGCGTGTGCCCGCTTCGAGCAGCCTGTCGCCTTCCTTGAAGTCGAGACCGGCTGCGCGGATGTGACGATGGGGGGCGGAGGCCTCCGTCACCGTCACGCGGCCGTCGGCCCGTTCCGTGTTCTCCTGGATGACCACGGAATCGGCGCCGTCCGGCAGGGGGGCTCCGGTGAAGATGCGCACGGCCTGCGAAGGCCCGACGGTGCCGGGAAAGCGGTTGCCCGCCGCACTCGTGCCGATCACGTCGAGGGTCACGGGAAACCGGGCGATGTCGTCCGCGCGTACCGCATAGCCGTCCATGGCCGAGGCGGGGAACGGCGGCTGGTCGCGAAGCGCGACCACGCCCGCCGCGAGGGTGCGGCCCGCACAGTCGATCAGGGCCGCCCGCTCCACTTCGGTCGGTGCGGATACACCGGCCAGGACACGGCGCAGAGCCTCCTCGACCGAAATCAGACTCATGGGGCCTCGTAGGTTCCGGAGCGGCCGCCGCTCTTGTGGCGCAAGCGGATGTTCTCGATGCGCATGCCTTTGTCGGCGGCCTTCACCATGTCGTAGACGGTCAGGCACGCCACCGAGACGGCGGTGAGCGCCTCCATCTCGACGCCGGTCTGGCCGGAAACCTTCACCTCGGCGGTGACGCGTACGCCCGGAAGCTCCTCGTCGAGGGCGCAATCCACCTTCACCTTCGAGATCATCAGGGGATGGCAGAGCGGGATCAGCTCGTGCGTCTTCTTGGACGCCATGATGCCGGCGAGCCTCGCGGTGCCCAGCACGTCGCCCTTCTTGGCGTCTCCCTGACGGATCAGCGCCACCGTCTCGCGGGTCATCACCACGCTTCCCTCGGCGATGGCGGTGCGGCTGGTGACGGCCTTGTCCGAGACGTCGACCATGTTGGCCGCGCCGGATGCGTCCAGATGCGTCAGCCCGCTCATGCGGCCTCGCCGAACAGAAGACGCCGCGTGGCGGCACTCACATCCGCCTGCCGCATCAGGCTCTCGCCCACGAGGAAGGTGCGGATGTTCACCTTCGTCAGCCGGGTGATGTCGTCCAGGGTGAAGATGCCGCTCTCGCCCACGACGATGCGGTCCGCCGGGATCAGCGGCGCCAGCTCCTCGCTGACGGCGAGCGACACCTCGAAGGTGCGCAGATTGCGGTTGTTGATGCCGACGAGCTTCGTGCCGAGCGGCAGGGCGCGGTCCAGTTCGGCGCGGTCGTGCACCTCGACGAGCACGTCCATTCCGAGGCCGTGGGCGGTTTCGATCAGGTCACGGGCCTCGCCGTCCGAGACGCTCGCCATGATGACGAGGATGCAGTCGGCGCCCCAGGCGCGGGCCTCGTATACCTGGTAGGGCTCGAACAGGAAATCCTTGCGCAGGGCCGGCAGACCCGAGGCGTCGCGCGCCTGCGCCAGATATTCGGGCCTGCCTTGAAAGGAAGGCTCGTCGGTGAGCACCGAGAGGCAGGTTGCGCCGCCCTCGGCATAGGCCCTCGCCAGGGCGGGCGGGTCGAAATCGGCCCGGATCAGCCCCTTGGACGGGCTGGCCTTCTTCACCTCGGCAATCAGGGCCGGGCGATCCTCTGCCAAGTGGCGCTCGATGGCGGCGGCGAAGCCGCGCGGAGGCGCCATGTCTTGGATGCGCCGCTCCAGCTCGGCCTGCGGCACAGCCGCCTTGGCGGCCGCGATCTCCTGGCGCTTGTAGGCTTCGATGCGCGCGAGAACGTCGCTCATGACCTGTCCTCACGCATTCGATGCGATGACGAGGTGTTCGAGCGCTGCCTTCGCCGCACCCGTATCGAGGGAGCGCGAGGCGCGGTCCAGCCCGTCGCGGAGGTTGGCGGCTTCGTCGGCCACGACCAATGCGGCGGCGGCGTTCAGGAGAGCGACGTCGCGATAGGGGATCCGCGAACCTTCGAGCACGGCACGAAGCTGCGCGGCATTGTGCGCCGGATCGGCGCCTTTCAGGTCCTCCAGCTTCGCGACGGGAAGGCCGACCTCCTCGGGGGTGACGGTGAAGCGGCGAATGGTGCCGTTCTCGAGGGCGACCACATGGGTCGCGCCCGTGGTAGTCATCTCGTCGAGGCCGTCGGAGCCGTGCACGGTCCAGATCTTCTTGGAGCCGAGCTCCTTCAGAACCTGGGTCAGGGGTTCGAGCCAAGCCTCTGAAAACACGCCGAGAAGCTGGCGCGAGACGCCGGCCGGATTCGACAGCGGTCCGAGCAGGTTGAAGATGGTCCGTGTGCCCAGCTCCACGCGCACGGGCGCCACGTGGCGCATGGCGGCGTGGTGCGTCTGCGCGAACATGAAGCACAGGCCCACATCCTTCAGGCACCGCTCCAGTCCCGCAGGATCGAGGCCGAGCTTGACGCCCAGCGCCGAGAGCACGTCCGCCGTGCCGGATCTGGAGGAGGCGGCACGGTTGCCGTGCTTGGCGACGGGAACGCCGCAGCCGGCCACGATGATCGAGGCCAGGGTCGAGATGTTGTAGCTGCCGGAATGGTCGCCTCCGGTGCCGACGATGTCGACCGCTTTCTCGGGTGCCTTCACGGTCAGCATCCGGCCGCGCATGGCCGAGACGGCGCCCACGATCTCGTCCAGAGCCTCTCCGCGCACCCGCAGAGCCATGAGAAAGGCGCCGCCCTGGGCAGGCGTGACCTCGCCCGAGAGCAGGTCGTCGAAGGCGTCGCGCGCCTCTTCCCGGGAGAGGGAGGCTCCCGTGGCCACCTTGGCGAGATAGGATTTGAAGGATTCCATCGGTCTCAATGCCCTGAAGCCGCATCGGTGCGGCTCTTGTCGTGGTTGGCGTTCCAGGCCGCGGCCAGTTCGAAGAAGTTGCGCATGATCGTGGCGCCGTGCTCCGACAGGATGCTCTCCGGATGGAACTGCACCCCGTGAATCGGCAGCGTCTTGTGCGACAGGCCCATGATCAGCCCGTCCGGCGTCTCGGCGGTCACGGCGAGGTCGGACGGGCAGGTCTGCCGGTCGACGATGAGCGAATGGTACCGGGTGGCCTTGAACGGTCCGTTGATGCCGCGAAACACCGCCTGGCCCTGATGCTCCACCTCGGAGACCTTGCCGTGCATCGGCAGCGGGGCGCGGGAGACCGTGCCGCCGAAGGCCTGGCCGATGGTCTGCAGGCCGAGGCAGACGCCGAACGTCGGAATCTCGGGAGCCGCGCGTTTCACCAGATCGAGGCAGATGCCGGCCTCGTTGGGCGTGCAGGGTCCGGGAGAAAGCACGATGGCGTCCGGCGGCGAGGCCAGAACCTCCTCGGTCGTCGTGGCGTCGTTGCGGACGACCTGGACCGAGGTGGCGAGCGGACCGAGCAGATGCACCAGATTCCAGGTGAAGCTGTCGTAATTGTCGATGACGAGGACGCGGGTCATGATGCAGGAAACGTTTGCCTATGCGGCGGGCTTGGTCAAGCGAAGCATGGGCCCGGCGCTCACTGGCCGAACCTCGATTGCGTCGCGAAGCGCACGGCCTCTTCCGCCGCGCGGAACAGGGCCTTCGCCTTGTTGATGCATTCCTGCTGCTCGGAGGCCGGATCGGAATCGTAGACGATGCCGGCGCCCGCCTGGACGGCCATGCGTCCGTCCTTCACGACGGCGGTGCGCAGCACGATGCAGGTGTCCATCTCGCCGTTGGCGCCGAAATAGCCGATGCAGCCGGCATAAGGCCCGCGCTTGTCCTTTTCCAGCTCGTCGATGATCTCCATGGCGCGCACCTTCGGCGCGCCCGAGACGGTGCCAGCCGGAAAGCCCGCCACGAGGGCGTCGAGGGCATCGAAGCTCTCGTCGAGGCGGCCTTCCACGTTCGACACGATGTGCATGACCTGGCTGTAGTATTCGAGGAAGAACGAGTCCGTCACCTGGACGGAGCCCATCTCCGCCACCCGTCCCACGTCGTTGCGGCCGAGATCGAGCAGCATCAGGTGCTCGGCGCGCTCCTTCTGGTCGGCGAGAAGGCTCTCCGCATGGGCGCGGTCCTCGGCGGCCGTGGCGCCGCGCGGGCGGGTGCCCGCGATGGGCCGGATCGTGACCTTGCCGCCGCGAACGCGAACGAGGATCTCGGGCGAGGAGCAGACGATCTGGAAATCCTCGAAATCGAGATAGCACAGGAACGGCGCGGGGTTGATGCGCCGGAGCGACCGGTAGAGCGCGAAGGCGGGCAGCGGGAAGGCGGCCTCGAAGCGCTGGGACAGAACCACCTGAAAGATGTCGCCGGCGCGGATGTATTCCTTCGCCTTCGCCACCATGCCCTCGAACTCTTCCGGCGTGGTGTTCGAGACCGGCGGCTCGAAATCGACCTCCCGCGGATCGGTGCGGTGCTCGAAGGGCAGGGGGCGTTCGAGGGCGAAGGTCACCTCTTCCAGCCGCGCCAGGGCGGCCTCATAGGCCACTTTGGCGGTGACGCCCTCCTTCGGGCGCACGGGAGCGATGAGCGAGATCTCGTCCTTCACGGCGTCGAACACGACCATGACCGTCGGACGCAGGAGAATGGCGTCGGGAACCTTCAGCGCGTCCGGGTTGGGCTCCGGCAGGCGCTCCATCTGGCGCACCATGTCGTAACCGAGATAGCCGAACAGGCCCGCCGCCATGGGCGGCAGATCCTCGCCGAGGGGCAGGGCGCTCTCTGCGATGAGGGCGCGCAGGCTCTCCAGGGGCGGAAGCTTCTCCCTGCTGAAGCGGCCTGCATGGTCGAGCGCCCGCCGGTCGATGGACGCGACGCCGTCCTGGCAGCGCCAGACGAGGTCGGGATCCAGCCCGATCATCGAGAACCGGCCGCGGACGGCTCCGCCCTCGACGGATTCCAGCAGGAAGGCCGATCCCTTGCGGCCGTGCCGCAGCTTCAGGAAGGCCGCGACGGGGGTCAGCAGGTCGCCGACGAGGCTGGTGCGGAGTACGCCGGCCTCGCCTGCATTATAGGCCTTCGCGAAGGCGTCGAAATCGGGCGCGATGACCATGAGAGCTAGATTTCGCCCCCCGTGGCCAGGCGCAGCGCCTGTTGGTTGATGGTCACGCCCAACTCCTGGCGCACCTGTGCGATGTACTGGTTGAGCAGGTCGTCGCTCATGCCGTTGCGGAGCTGGTTCTCGATGTTCTGCGCCTCCTGCGTGGTCGTGACGAAGGGCGGCACGGTGGCGCCCGTCACCCGGAAGACGGCGCGGGTATCGGCGCCGTTGGCGGCGTTGCCGGCCTGGCCCACCGGAATGGAGAAGATCCGGCCGACGGCCTCGGCGGTCAGGTCGTCCTTGGGGGCATTGCGGGTGAGGTCGGCGGCGGCCTTCACGGGAGCGTTGATCTCCTGGGCCACGGCCTCGATGGTCTCGCCCTTCTGAAGCCGCTCGGTCAGCTGCCGCGCCTGCTCGGCGAGGCGCTGGGCGATCTGATCCTCGCGCCACTGGGTCGCCACCTGGTCGCGAACCTCGTCGAGGGTCTTTTCGCGGGCGGGCTCGATTCCGGTCACGTCGTACCAGACATATCCCCCGCCCGAGCGCCGCAGGGCCTCGTTGTCGACGCCGATGTCGGACGCGAAGGCGGCCCTCACGACAGCCTCGCGCTCCGGGATGTCGACCGGGTTTCCGGCCTTGTCGAGCCCCTGGGCGTCCACGGCGGGCACCTGGACCACGGTCAGGCCTTTCTCCTGGGCAATCTCGGCGAGGGGGCGGGCGCTGGCGCGCATGTCCTCGATGGAATCGTGCAGGTCATCGATCTCGTTCCGAGCACGCTCCTGGGCGATCTCGGCGCGTACCTCGCCCGCCACCTCCTCGAAGGGGCGCACGGCTTCAGGCTGGACCTGGGTGACGCGGACGAGGACCGGTCCGAAACGGCCCGCGACCGGGCCGCTCGTGGCGCCCTGCTCGAGCGCGAAGGCGGCATCGGCGACGGCCGGGTCCACCATCTCGGCCCGGGTAAAGGTGCCGAGCTCCAGGTCCTGGGGTGCGATGTTGCGCTCCGCCGCGATGGCGTCGAAGGTGGCGCCTTCCTTGATCCGGTTGAAGGCGGCCTCCGCCTCCTCCGGGCTGGAGAAGGTGATCTGCTGGATCGTCCGGCGCTCCGGCGTGCCGTAGCGGGCCTTCTGCTGCTCGTAGCGTTGGCGGGCATCCGCATCGCTGACGCTTTCCGGCTTCGCGAGCGAGGCGGCATCGACCGCCATGAGGGAGACGGCGCGGTACTCAGGCGCCTGATAGGCGCTCTTGCGCTCGTTGTAGAAGCTCTGGAGCTGCTCCTCGGTCGGGGCGGGAATCTCGCCGGCCATCTGAGGCGTCAGGACGAAATACGAGGCGGTGCGACGCTCGTTGGCGTAGCGGTGGAGCGCCTCGCGGGCGGCGAGCGGCACCGTCAGTTCCCCGGCGATCGCCTCCGCCAGGTGGATGCGGGCCATGGCAAGGCGCTGCTCCTGCACGAAGCCGGCTTCGGACAGGGAAGCGTTGCGCAGGGCCTGGTCGAACAGGGCCCGGTTGAACTGGCCGTCGGCGCCGCGGAAGGCCGGGTTCTCCATGATGGAGCGGGCGACGAGCTGGTCGGAGACGCTCAGGCCGAGCTCCCGGGCCCGTTCCGCCATGACCGCCTCGGTGACGAGGGTGGACAGGACCTGCTGGTCGAGGCCGAAGGCGCGCGCCTGCTGGGGCGTGATGACGGTCCGGAACTGGCGGCCGAGGCGCTGCAGCTCGTTGTTGTAGGCATTGCGGACCTGGTCGATCGTGATCTCGGTATCGCCGACCTGGGCCACCGTGGTCGGGGCCGACGCCCGGAAGATGTCGCCGATGCCCCAGATGGCGAAGCTGAGGATCAGAACGCCGAATAGGATGGTGGCGATGATTTTGCCGACCAGGCTCTGCCCGGCCTTGCGCATTCCTCGAAGCATCGTGAACCCGTTTCCTTGAAACTCGTTAAGAGGCCGATAGCCGATCAAGAGCCCGACGAAAAGGGCAAGTCTGGTTGAAACGCGACCTAACCCTCTGCTACTGCCATTTTACGATAAGCGTGACAGGAGTGCCTGAATGAGCGTCGATAGGCCGCGCCCGCTGGTTGCGGGCAACTGGAAGATGAACGGGCTGAGGATGTCGGCCAAGGTTCTGGGCGACATTCAGGCGGGCTACACGCCCGGCCTCAAGGCCAAGGTCGATCTGCTGGTCTGCCCCCCGGCAACGCTGCTTTACACCTTCGCCCATATTTCCGTCGGCTCCCGGATCGCCGTCGGCGGCCAGGACTGCCACGCCAAGGAATCGGGGGCCCACACGGGCGACATCTCGGCCGAGATGCTGGCGGATGCCGGAGCGACCTACGTCATCGTCGGCCATTCCGAGCGGCGCCAGTTCCACGGCGAAAAGGACGCCGATGTCTGCGCCAAGGCGGTCGCGGCGCACCGGGCGGGCCTCACGGCCGTCGTCTGCGTGGGCGAGACCCGGGAGGAGCGCGAGGCGGGCAAGACCCTCAACGTGGTCAAGAAGCAGCTTCGCGGCTCCATTCCGGTCGATTCGAACAGCCAGAACCTCGTGGTCGCCTACGAGCCGGTCTGGGCCATCGGCACTGGGCTCACTCCCACGGCCGCCGACGTGGCGGAGGTGCACGGGCTGATCCGCGAGGAGCTGAAGCGCCTCGTCGGCAAGGCCGACCATGGCAAGGTGCGCATCCTCTATGGCGGCTCGGTGAAGCCCTCGAACGCGGCCGAGCTGATGGCCGTCGAGAACGTCGACGGCGCCCTCGTGGGCGGGGCCAGCCTCGTCGCGGCGGACTTTCTCGCCATCGCCGGCGCGTATCTCACATAAGTGTTCGGCAAAAGGGTCCTTGCGGGTCTTTGATCCCGCGCACACCTATGCTACAGGCCGCCCCAACGAACAGAAGCGAGCGGTCGACGCCCACCGGCGCGGCCGCTTGAGGTTTTTGGAACGATGCAAACAGTTCTCATCATTGTCCACCTGATCATTGTCCTTGCCCTGATCGGCGTGGTTCTCCTGCAGCGCTCCGAGGGCGGCGGCATGGGTCTCGGCGGCGGAGGCGGCGGAGGCGGCGTGTCCGGCTTCATGACCGGCCGCGGCCAAGCCAACGCGCTCACCCGCACCACGGCGATTCTGGCGGCGCTCTTCTTCGTGACCAGCATGGCGCTGGCCATCATGGCGACCACGAACCGCGGCCCGCGCTCGATCCTGGACGGTACCTCTCCGACCGCTCCGGCCGGCCAGCAGGCTCCCGCGGGCGGAGGCGGCAACGTGCTCGAGCAGCTCCAGCGGCTGCAGGGCGACCAGCCCGCTCCGGCCCCGGCCCCCGCGCCGGGCGCTCCCGCACCGGCGGTTCCCGCGCCCGCACCGGCGCCGGCGGCACCCCAGGTGCCCCAGTCTCAGTAAAACAAACAGGGCCGGTCCTTCCGGCCCTCTCTTTTTGTGGATGGCAAACGAGCGGCCGGGTTCGCGATTGCGAATCGGCGCTCCTTCTTTATGGATAGGGGTCCATGACGCGGTACGTATTCATCACCGGCGGCGTGGTGTCTTCGCTCGGCAAGGGCTTGGCTTCGGCCGCCCTGGGAGCGCTTCTCCAAGCACGCGGCTACAGTGTCAGGCTTCGCAAGCTCGACCCATATCTCAACGTCGATCCGGGGACCATGAGCCCCTATCAGCACGGCGAGGTCTTCGTGACCGACGACGGCGCCGAGACCGACCTGGATCTGGGCCATTACGAGCGCTTCACCGGCGTGCCGGCCACCAAGGCCGACAACATCACCACGGGCCGGATCTATCTCGACATCATCACCAAGGAGCGGCGCGGCGACTATCTCGGCGCCACGATCCAGGTGATCCCGCACGTCACCAACGCCATCAAGGACTTCGTTCTCACCGGCAACGAGGGCTTCGACTTCGTTCTCGTCGAGATCGGCGGCACGGTGGGCGACATCGAGGGCCTGCCGTTCTTCGAGGCGATCCGCCAGCTCGGCAACGACCTGCCGCGCGGGCAGGCGATCTACACCCACCTGACCCTTCTGCCCTTCATCCCGTCCGCGGGCGAGCTGAAGACGAAGCCCACCCAGCACTCCGTGGCGGAGCTTCGCTCCATCGGCATCCAGCCGGACATCCTGCTCTGCCGCACCGACCGCGAGATCCCGAAGGACGAGCGCCGCAAGCTGGCCCTGTTCTGCAACGTGCGCGAGACGGCGGTGATCGAGGCGCGCGACGCGCCCTCCATCTACGACGTGCCGCTGGCCTATCACGAGGCCGGGCTCGACAGCGAGATTCTCGCCGCCTTCGGCATCGAGGACGCGCCCGCGCCGGACCTGAGCCGCTGGACGCGGATTTCCAACCGGGTCCACAACCCGGAGGGCGAGGTCACCATCGCGGTGGTCGGCAAGTATACCGGCCTCAAGGACGCCTATAAGTCGCTGATCGAGTCGCTCCACCATGGCGGCATCGCCAACCAGGTGAAGGTGAACCTGAACTGGATCGAGAGCGAAGTCTTCGAGCGCGAGGATCCGGCGCCGTTCCTGGAAGGCATTCACGGCATCATGGTGCCGGGCGGCTTCGGCCAGCGCGGCTCCGAGGGCAAGATCCGCGCCGCGCGCTTCGCCCGCGAGCGCAAGGTGCCGTATTTCGGCATCTGCTTCGGCATGCAGATGGCGGTGATCGAGGCGGCGCGGTCGCTGGCCGGGATCGAGGAGGCCAGCTCCACCGAGTTCGGCCCCACGCCGGAGCCGGTGGTGGGCCTGCTGACCGAATGGCTGCGCGGCAACGAGCTGGAGAAGCGCGCCGCGGGCGGCGACCTGGGCGGCACCATGCGGCTCGGCGCCTACCAGGCCAAGCTCACCCCCGGCAGCAAGGTAGCCGAGATCTACGGCGGCACGGAAATCTCCGAGCGCCACCGCCACCGCTACGAGGTCAACATGTCCTACCGCGAGAAGCTGGAGCAGAAGGGCCTGCGCTTCTCCGGCGTCTCGCCGGACGGCATCCTGCCGGAGATCGTGGAATACGAGGACCACCCCTGGTTCATCGGCGTCCAGTACCACCCCGAGCTGAAATCCCGCCCCTTCGAGCCGCACCCGCTCTTCAAGAGCTTCATCCATGCGGCGGTGGAGCAGAGCCGGCTGGTGTGACGGCCGGTGCCGAGCTTATGAACGAAAAAAGCCCCGCGGCCGGTGTGCCGCGGGGCTTTTCTTTGGTTCATAAGAGGGTGAACGGCTCTCTATTGGTTTTCGCCAGGAATGCTCCTCATTCCCTGCTCAGATGAAGAAGAAGTCCTTGTGGGTGAGGGTCTCGCCCTCCTTCTTCTGGAACTTGAAGCTGGCGATCTCCACCATGGCCTTGCGGCCCGAGCCGTCCACGTCCCAGTACAGCTTCTTGCCCTTGAGGATGAAGAAGTCGTCCTTGTCCGTGGCCTTGCTGCCCTTCTTGAAGTAGCTCGCCTTGAGCTTGGCCGGCTTGTCGAGCGAGGCGTTCTTTTTCTTCAGGTACTTGGCGATGGTCTTGTTGGTGAAGGCCGCATCGTCGAAGAACAGGCTGTCGTACTTGGAGCCGAAGTCGTAGATCTTGTCCTTGTTCCGGTTGGCCACGCTCTTGCTGGTGAGCTTGGTGTCGAACACGAAGGCGTCCTTGCTGGTCTTGCCCTTGCCGCCGTAGAGCTTGTCCTTGCCCGCGCCGCCGCCGAGCACGTCACGACCGGCATCGCCCTTGAGCGTGTCGTTGCCCGCGCCGCCGAACAGCCGGTCGTTGCCCACCCCGCCGGAGAGCTGGTCTCTGAGGGCGCCGCCCCAGAGCACGTCGTGATCGGCCGTGCCGGCGGTGACCTCCGGGTTGACGTCAGCGACATTGATGACGAGATCCTGGTCGACAATGTGGGTGCCGTCGCTGACCCGCACCTTGATCGTGTGCGAGGCCGCCTGCTCGAAGTCGAGCTTGAAGCCGTTCGCCACCAGGATCTGGTTGCCCTGGAGGACGAAACGTCCGCCGGCATTGTCGAGGAGCTGATAGGTGAGGGTCTCGTCCGCATCGGCCGTGGACGAGAGCGTGCCGACCAGGGAACCGGCCGCTGCATATTCCGCCGCCGTGCTCCCGCTCAGAACCGGAGCCGCCGGGGCATTGTTCACCGGAGGCGTCACCGGCTCGTCGTCGTCCTGGATCTTGCCGGTGGCGATGCGGTTCTCGGCATCGATGGTGGCATTGCCGCCCTCGAACTGCGACAGCTCGACCGTGAAGGTCTCCTCGTCCGCATCGTCGACTGCATCCTTGTTGACGCGAACCGTGACGAAAGCCTCGAACTCGTCGTTCGCGAAGCTGACGGTGCCGGATGTACCGGAGAAGTCGTCCTCGCTGGCGGTTCCGGTGTTCAAGGTCCAGCGGACGGTGGACTCGGAGCCGAAGGTGTCGCGGGTGACCTTGAACGTCACTTCGGTGGTGCCCTCACCGGTGCCCTCTATCACCGTCTTGGTGAGGGAATCGGCCGCGAACCGGACAATCGGCGGGGTGTTTTGATCGTGGACGGTGAAGGTGTAGGTCTTTACGTGCCTGAAGGTGGCATCAGAGGAGCGATTTTCATCGTAGGCCACTACCTGTAAGCTTCTACCGGTGCCCACATCGGCGTCGGTGATCGGGGCGTTGGTTTTAATCTGGCCCGATGCCGGGTCGATGCTGAACTTGCCGTGAGCGGTCACGAGCTGGTCGTTCACCAGGAAAGCGAACTTGTTGTTCCGGTAGGCGTCGGTCCGGTCCAGGTCGATCCAGGTGGCTTGGACGAGGTTAATGTTCTCACCCGTGGTGCCGGCCCGCATTACGTTCTGTTGCGCGCTGAAGGTGACATCTGTCGGCTTCTCGTTGACGTCCTCGATCTTGATCTTGAGCGCCTGTGTCGCGCTATAGAACGCGCCATCGTAAGCCTTCACATAGACCGTGTAGAAATCTTCGTCAGCCGGAAGCGTTTCCAGATCGAGAGTATGTTCAGGATCGAACTCGATCCGCCCCGTCGTGTTGATCCTGAATAACCCGCCCGCATTGCCGCCGTTCGCCTGCGTGGTATCGAACTCGAACGTGATTTGGTCTGCAGGCGTGCGATCGTCCGAGGAATAGAGCGTACTCGCGAAGGGGGCGTTCTCCTGCGTCGTGACTTCGAGAGCGCCTTGACCGAAGGTCGGAGCCGATGGAGGCGTACCGGGATCGGTGTAGATGCCGCTCTCATCCTCGATAACATCGATGTTCTGCGCAAAAATCCGCGTCTTTTCTTCTTGCGTGAACGTCCCGGTCGTGAGTTTTATCCGCTCGCCACCGCTTGCGGTGCCGATGCCGAGAAAGGCGGTATTCTTATCGGCCACGATAAGACGGGTATCACCATTCGGTCCGAGCTTGATGGCTGCAATATTGAACACCGCCTTCGTGCTGAAATCGTAGGTCTCGGCTGCGCCTGTTAGCTGCAGAATGTTCGTGCCACCCTTTCCGTCAACGACATAGAATTGGGCCAGGCGGTTCGAATTGGTAACGAAGGTATCATCGCCGTTCGAGCCGTGGAGCAGTTCGAAGCCGCTGAGGACTTCGCCGGCCCTCAGGTCGATAGAGCCTGGTCCGGCCATTGCAAGAATATCCTGACCGCCTCCGGCCTCGGTGACATCGCCCGTATTGATGCCGTCCGACTCAACCATGAGAGTTTCATTCGCGTCGGTCCCGGTGGCGATTTCGACCTGCCCCGTCAGAAGCTCTATTTCCGTCAATGTAAAACGGCGCTGAAAAATTTCGTCTGAGCTTACCCATGTAACGATCCAACTGCCATCTTCCATGCTCGCTGTATCGGAGAATATCTGATCGCCCTGAGTCGTCGCATTGATCCGAATTTCTGGACCAATCGGCGCACCTTCCGTGCTATAACGCTGCTGATAAAGACCCAACCCTGACCCATCTTGGTTTTTTGAACTCCATGTAACAATCCAGCCGCCGTCCTCCATGGCAGTCGCGGAAGGTCTGAATTGGTGGTCCGCAGTCGTAGTGTTGACACGTGTCTCCGTTCCGAACGCCGATCCATCGGCATGATAGCGCTGTTGATAAACACCTGTGTCTGAACCGTCTTGATCAAGGGAGGTCCAGATAACTATCCAGCCGCCATCGCCGAGCCCAACCACCTTCGACTGACTTTGGTTATTGGCAACAGTGGTATTAACGCGGGTTTCTGTGCCGACGGGCGCTCCATTGGAAGCGTACCGTTGTTGAACCACGCCGAATCCGCTTGGGTCTGTAGAGCTGTTATCGATGGTCCAAGTGACGATCCATCCGCCGTCTGTAAGTGCAGCAACACTTGGGTCGGCAGCGGAAAGGTGCGCTGGAGATTGGCCTACCCGAGTTTCCCCACCATTAGGTAAGCCACTCGCATCATAACGCTGTTGATAGATGTAGCTGCGTCCATCTGCGAATGTTCGCCAAGTTACCACCCATCCGCCGTCCGCGAGCCCAGTAACGCTTGGCTCTTCTTGTGTATTTTCGGTTGTGGTATTGACCCGTGTTTCAGGCCCTATCGTATTTCCGTCGGCACCGTAGCGCTGCTGATAGACGCTATGGTTCATCTCGTATTCCGTGCCGTTCCACTGGCCGTATGACTGCCAGGTTACGACCCAACCGCCATCGCTAAGGGCTGTGACGGCGGCGAGTTCCTGACTACCGGGAACATAGCTATTGACCCGGGTTTCAGGCCCTGATGCAGTGCCGTCAGCATTGTAGCGCTGCTGATAGACGCCATTCATGTATCCATCCTGGTCCAGCGATTGCCAGGTCACTACCCACCCGCCACCGGCCAGTCTTGTTATCGATGGAAAGGTCTGAGTATGTGTTGCCCAGGTATTGACCTGCGTCTCCGGCCCCGCCTGGATCACCGTAAATGCCATGGTACGCGCTCCCGCCCTTGATAACGACATGAAATAACTTTGCGGAAGACCTAGCGGAGGCTGTTTGTAAAACCTACTCCTCGAACAGGGAGGGTGAGGCGAAGCTATCGCCCCAACCCCCTGATTCCCCGTTGGAAACTCGCCGCCCCGGCCACATCATGGCTTGTCCCGCGCCTTGTGCCCGGGCTATGGCTGGAAAAAGGTATGTTCCCTTAGGAAAAGGCCCTCCATGCAGCGCCGCATCGACCACCTCGTCGTCGCCGTTCACGATCTCGACGAGGCGTCGAGCCTTTATCAGCGGCTCGGGTTTCAGGTCGGGGCGCGCAACCGCCATCCCTGGGGCACCGAGAACCGGCTGGTGCAGCTGCAATCCTCGTTCATCGAGCTGATCGCGCTCGGGGAGGGGGCGGAGATCCCGCCGCACGAGGAGGGCCGGTTCAGCTTCGGGGCCTTCCTGCGGGATTATCTGGAACAGCGCCAGGGACTGGCGATGCTCGTTCTCGACAGCGGCGATGCCGAGGCCGATGCGCGGGCTTTCGCCGAGAGCGGGATCGGCGCCTTCGAGCCCTTCTTCTTCGAGCGCCGGGGGCGCAAGCCGGACGGCACGCCGACCCAGGTCGCCTTCACCCTGGCCTTCGCCCGCAGCGAGGCGGCGCCGCAGGCGAGCTTCTTCGTGTGCCAGCACCATTTCCCCGAGAACTTCTGGAACCCGGAATTCCAGCGCCACGACAACAAGGCGGTGGACATCGCCGCCGTGGCCTTCGCGGCGCCGGAGCCCCAGCGCCATGCCGATTTCCTGGCGGCCTTCACGGGATCGGAGCCGCGCCGGGTCGCCGACCGGGACGTCTCGTTCCCGCTGAAGGGCGCGCATCTCGACGTGATGACGCCGGACGACGCGGCCGAGGTCTACGGCTCGGTGGAGGTCGATCCCGCGCAGCCGTCCCTCGCGGCCTTTTCCGTCCGCGTGGAGGATATCGGCCGGCAGGGGCGGTGGCTGGATGCGGCCGAAATCCCGTATCAGCACATCGGCAGCCGCATCGTGGTGCCGGCCAGCGCCGCTTTCGGCGTCGCGATCGCGTTCGAAGCAACGTAGTATCGGGCCGATTCGCCGACAAACCAAAAAGTCTTCGGGGGCTACCGTCATGAACTACCTGGCCGATCTCGCCAGCTTTCTCGTCTTCTTCGTCGTCGCGACGGTGCTCGTGGCGCTCTACCTCGCGGTCTACACGCTCGCGACCATGCACAACGAGTTCGCGCTGATCCGCCAGAACGTGATCTCGGCCGCCACGGCCTTGGGCTTCAGCCTCGTGGGCTTCGCGCTGCCGCTCGCCAGCGCCATCGTGCATGCCCAGACCATCGTCGATTGCCTGCTCTGGGGCCTCGTCGCCCTCGTGGTGCAGATCCTGGTTTATTGGCTCGTGCGCATCGTGATGCCGAACCTGTCCCAGCGCATTGCCGCAGGGGAAATGGCGGCGGCGCTCTTCCTCGGAGCGGCCTCGCTCTCCGCCGGGATCATCAACGCCTCGGCGATGACGTTCTGATGCGCTCCGTGAGGGAGTGACAGGGAAACGCTTTTCGTCCGCTCCCAAACAGGCTAGTGACGCCCCATGACCGATACGCAATCCCGTTCCGCCACCGTCGAGGCCGGCTCCGTCCGGTTCGGCAACCATCTGCCGCTCAGCATCATCGCCGGGCCCTGCGCCATGGAAAGCCGCGACCACGCGCTCGAAATGGCCTCGGCGCTCAAGGAGATGGCGGGGAGGCTCGGCATGGGCCTCGTCTACAAGTCGTCCTTCGACAAGGCGAACCGCACCTCGATCTCGAGCGCGCGCGGCATCGGGCTCGACAAGGCGCTGTCGGTCTTCGCGGAGGTCAAGGAGAGCCTGGGCCTTCCGGTCCTCACCGACGTTCACGAGAACGAGCAATGCGCCCCCGTGGGCGAGGTGGTGGACATCCTCCAGATCCCCGCCTTCCTCTGCCGCCAGACCGACCTTCTCCTCGCCGCCGCCAGGACGGGCCGGGTGGTGAACGTGAAGAAGGGGCAGTTCCTGGCCCCGTGGGACATGGCGAACGTGGCGGCGAAGATCACGGCGGCGGGCAACCCGAACGTGATGCTCACCGAGCGCGGCGCCTCCTTCGGCTACAACACGCTGGTTTCCGACATGCGGTCCCTGCCGATCATGGCCGGGACCGGGGCGCCGGTCATCTTCGACGCCACCCATTCCGTGCAGCAGCCCGGCGGCCAGGGCGCCACCTCCGGCGGACAGCGGGAATTCGTGCCGGTCCTCGCCCGGGCGGCGGTCGCGGTCGGCGTCGCGGGCGTCTTCATCGAGACCCACCAGGACCCGGACAAGGCCCCCTCGGACGGCCCCAACATGGTGCCGCTCAGGGAGCTGGAGGGGTTGCTCGCCCAGCTCAAGGCCTTCGACGCGCTGGCGAAGAACGGGCGGGCCTGAGGTCCGGCATTGCGCCGGTTCCATGCCCCACTCGGGGGGCAGGTCTGCAGCGCTGGCTGTCGTCCGGGCGGGAAGCCGTGATATGGAAGCTCAGGCTCCGACGAGCCTTCCAGAACCGGGCGCCATGTCTCCTCGCAATCTGATCCTCATCCTGGGCACGAGCGGCTTTGCGGGCACGTTCTCCTCCCGCGCGGTCGAGCCCATGGTCGGCGTGATCTCCCGGGACCTGAACACCGATCCGCAGACCATCGCGCTTCTCTCCGCCGCCTTCGCCCTGCCTTACGCCTTCATCCAGCCGATCCTCGGGCCCATCGGCGACGCGCTCGGCAAGGAGCAGGTCATGAAGGTGGCCTTGTCGCTGCTGTTCCTGGCGCTGGGCCTCTCGTTCTTCGCGCCCGACGCGACCACGCTCTTCGTGCTGCGCATCGTCGCCGGCGCGGCGGCGGGCGGGGCGGTGCCGCTCTCCATCGCGCTCATCGGCGACCGGGTGGAGATGGCCCAGCGGCAGGTGGCGCTCAGCCGCTATCTCGTCGCCATCATCGTGGGCCAGCTCGCCGGCTCCTCCTTCGCGGGGCTGCTGGCGGAGCTCGTCGGGTGGCGCGGCGTCTTCGCCCTTTCCACCGCCATGATGGCGGTCGCCCTGGCCGCGACCCTCATCGGCTTTCGCCGGGCGCCACCGGGCGGCGCCTTCGACATGGCCAAGGCGCTGCGGCGCTACCGGGACATCCTCTCGAATCCGCGGGCGCTCGCCCTGTTCGGCTTCGTCTTCGTGGAATCCCTCGCGGTCTTCGGCATCTTCCCCTACATCGCGCCCCTGCTGGAGGAGCGGGGCGGCGGAGGGCCCACCCAGGCCGGCTTCGCCATCGGCGGCTTCGCGGTCGGCGGGCTGGTCTATTCGATCCTCGTCACCTGGATGCTGCGGCGTCTCGGGATCGGCCGCATCCTCATCGGCGGCGGCCTTTTCGCCGCCTCGGCCCTGGTGGTCCTCGGCTTCGGCGGGGACTGGAAGCTCGACGCCGCGGCCCTGCTGTTGATGGGTCTGGGCTTCTACATGCTCCACAACACCTTCCAGGCCCAGGTGACCGAGGTCGCGCCGCAGGCGCGCGCCTCGGCCGTGGCGCTCCATGCCTTCTCGTTCTTCTGCGGGCAGGCCCTCGGTGTGGTCGTCATGGGCGTGGGCCTGCGAGGCATCGGTCTCACGGCCTCCACGGGAGTGGCGGCCGTGGTCATTCTGGGCGTGGGACTGACAGCCGCCTTCGTCCTGACGCGGCCGACGCCTCAGACGCGGGGCCGGTAGGGCGCGACGCCCTGATCGGGCAGCCAGAGATTCTTCGGCAGCTCGCCGGTCTGCCAGAACACGTCGATGGGAATGCCGCCGCGCGGATACCAATAGCCGCCGATGCGAAGGTAGCGGGGCTCCAGCAGCTCCGCGAGGCGCTTGCCGATGGAGACCGTGCAATCCTCGTGGAAGGCGCCGTGGTCGCGGAAGCTGTGCATGTAGAGCTTCAGGGACTTGGATTCGACGAGCCATTCGCCCGGCACGTAGTCGATCACGAGAATCGCGAAATCCGGCTGGCCCGTGACCGGGCAGAGGGAGGTGAACTCGGGCACCGTGAAGCGGGCGAGATAGTCGGTGTCGGGGTGCGGGTTCGGCACCCGGTCGAGCTTGGCTTCCTCCGGGGAACGGGGGAGGGCGCTCGCCTGGCCGAGCTGGAGAGGGATATCCGTCACTGGAAATGTCCTTGGGATGGCTGCGGTGAATCTGGGGCTCGTCCTTGCCCACCTCCGGTTTTCGGTCAATAAGCCACTTCATGACGTGAGGCCGCACCTTCCCGCCTCGCAGCCTTCAGGAGCCCGTTTCATGACCGCGATCATCGACGTTCACGCTCGCCAGATCCTCGACAGCCGGGGCAACCCCACCGTCGAGGTGGATGTGACCCTGGAAGACGGCTCCCTGGGCCGCGCCGCCGTTCCCTCGGGAGCCTCCACCGGCGCCCATGAGGCGGTGGAACTGCGCGACGGCGACAAGTCCAAGTATCTCGGCAAGGGCGTGCTGAAGGCCATCGAGGCGGTGAACAGCGAGATCCTCGACGCCATCGGCGGCATGGACGCCGAGGAACAGATCGCCATCGACGAGACGATGCTCGAGCTCGACGGCACCCCGAACAAGTCCCGCCTCGGCGCAAACGCCATCCTCGGCGTGTCCCTGGCGGTGGCGAAGGCTGCGGCCGACGCCTCGGCCCTGCCGCTCTACCGCTACGTGGGCGGCACGCAGGCGCGCGTCCTGCCGGTGCCGATGATGAACATCATCAATGGCGGCGCCCACGCGGACAACCCCATCGACTTCCAGGAGTTCATGGTCATGCCCGTGGGCGCGCCGACGCTTTCCGAGGCGGTCCGCATGGGCTCCGAGATCTTCCACACCCTGAAGAAGGCCCTGAAGGACGCCGGCCACAACACCAATGTGGGCGACGAGGGCGGCTTCGCGCCGAACCTGCCGACCGCCGAGGCGGCCCTCGACTTCATCATGAAGTCCATCGAGCAGGCCGGCTACAAGCCGGGACAGGACATCGTCATCGGCCTGGACTGCGCCGCGACGGAGTTCTTCAAGAACGGTGCGTATGTTTACGAGGGCGACGGCCGCAAGCTCAACCCGCAGCAGCAGGCCGAGTACCTCGCCAAGCTCGTCGCCGCCTATCCCATCGCCACCATCGAGGACGGCATGTCCGAGGACGACTGGGAGGGCTGGAAGGCCGTGACCGACCTCATCGGGTCCAAGTGCCAGCTCGTGGGCGACGATCTCTTCGTCACAAACGTGAACCGCCTGTCGGAAGGCATCCAGAAGGGCATCGCGAACTCGCTGCTGGTGAAGGTCAACCAGATCGGCTCCCTGACCGAGACGCTGGCGGCCGTCGACATGGCTCATCGCGCCGGCTACACGGCCGTCATGTCCCACCGCTCCGGCGAGACGGAGGATTCCACCATCGCCGACCTCGCGGTCGCCACCAATTGCGGGCAGATCAAGACCGGCTCGCTCGCCCGCTCCGACCGGCTCGCCAAGTACAACCAGCTCATCCGCATCGAGGAGGAGCTGGGCTCGCAGGCGCGCTATGCCGGCCGGGCCGCGCTGAAGGCGCTGGCCTGAAACCGAGCCTGAGATTCCTTGGGGAAGGGCCGCCACCGGAGGCGGCCCTTTTCTTTTGGCGAGACTGCTTGCAGCCTTGCCGGCTCCCTCATGCCGAAGTCGCGAGAGCGCAGGTCGTTCGATCCGCCCTGGCGGGGCCGAGCCTCATCGGTTCAGGGTGGCTCTCAACTCCTCCTTAACCATAGCGGTGTAAGGATTCCTCTCCGGTCACCGTCCCTGATCGGGCAAGGCTTCCCCCATGGTCATTCGCAGGCGCGCAAGACGAATTCTGATCCCGCTGGTGCTCTACAGCATCGCAGCGGCCGTGGTCGGCTACTTCGTCCACCATGCCCATAGCGGCGCCCGAGGCATCGAGGCACGGCAGCAGTACGAGGCGCAGGCCGAGGAGCTCACGCGGGAACTCGACGCGGTCAAGACCGAGCGGGCCGACTGGGAGCGCCGCATCGCCCTGCTGCGCAGCGACCAGATCGACCGCGACCTGCTGGAGGAGCGGGCCCGGGTCATGCTGGGACGTGTGCACCGCAACGATCTCGTCATCATCACCGGCCCTTAGCGGTTTATCCCGAATTTTCCAGTTAACTGGATTCGAGTTTATCTAAAAAATTCCCGGTCTGTCATATAGTTAGCCGATTTACTGTAGTATTGAATCACTCTTCGGTCCCTCTCGCTTTCCGGTATCGACTGCGCTACAACTTTCGTCGAGGAAACCCTTCGGAGGACCCGATGGCTGTTGCTGCTCGCAAGGCCGGTCGCGCTGCTTCTGGCGCGGCTAACAAGACCACTCCCAACAAAGGCACGGCACGAAAAGCCGCCCCTAACACCCCACAATTCGACCAGGACCAGGACCTCTCGGCCTACAATGACATGCTCCTGATCCGGCGCTTCGAGGAGAAGTCCGGACAGATGTACGGCATGGGCCTCATCGGGGGCTTCTGCCACCTGTATATCGGCCAGGAAGCGGTCGTGGTCGGCATGCAGATGGCGACCCGCGAGGGCGACCAGGTCATCACCGGTTACCGCGATCATGGCCACATGCTCGCCTGCGGCATGGACCCCAAGGGCGTCATGGCCGAGTTGACCGGACGCCGCGGCGGCCTGTCGAAGGGCAAGGGCGGCTCCATGCACATGTTCTCCAAGGAGAAGCATTTCTATGGCGGCCACGGCATCGTCGGCGCGCAGGTGTCGCTGGGCACCGGCATCGCCTTCGCGAACCACTACCGCGAGAACGGCAATGTCTGCCTGACCTATTTCGGCGACGGCGCGGCCAACCAGGGCCAGGTCTACGAGAGCTTCAACATGGCGGCGCTCTGGAAGCTGCCGGTCGTGTACGTGATCGAGAACAACCGCTACGCCATGGGCACGTCCGTCAACCGCGCTTCGGCGCAGACGGACTTCTCGAAGCGCGGCTTGTCCTTCGGCATCCCCGGCGAGCAGGTGGACGGCATGGATGTCCGCGCGGTCTACGCCGCCGGTCAGCGCGCCATCGAGCATGCCCGCTCCGGCAAGGGGCCCTACATCCTCGAAATGCAGACCTACCGCTATCGCGGCCATTCCATGTCCGACCCGGCGAAATACCGCACGAAGGACGAGGTGACCCGTATGCGCGAGGAGTTCGATCCGATCGAGCAGGTGCGCCGCCGTCTCCTGGAGAGCTGGAAGCTGTCCGAAGACGAGCTGAAAGCCATCGACAGCCAGGTGCGCGAGATCGTGAACGCGGCCGCCGAGTTCGCCACGCACGATCCGGAGCCCGATCCGTCGGAGCTCTACACGGACATCCTGCTCTAATCAGCTCCAAGCGGCGCTTGTCGCGCCGCTCCCCCCTTTTCGCCGCAGCGACAAAGAACACGAGTCTTCCATGGCGATCGATATTCTCATGCCGGCCCTCTCCCCGACGATGGAGCAGGGCAAACTGGCCAAATGGCTGAAAAAAGAAGGCGACAAGGTCAAGCCGGGCGACGTGCTGGCCGAAATCGAAACCGACAAGGCGACCATGGAGGTCGAGGC
The DNA here is from genome assembly GCF_020532555.1 of Microvirga lenta. Taxonomy (GTDB): domain Bacteria; phylum Pseudomonadota; class Alphaproteobacteria; order Rhizobiales; family Beijerinckiaceae; genus Microvirga; species Microvirga lenta. Next base: position 289,893 of record NZ_JAJBBR010000007.1, read on the forward strand.
GATCGACGAGGGCGTCCTCGCCAAGATCCTGGTCACCGACGGCACGGACAACGTGGCCGTGAACACCCCCATCGCGGTTCTCGCGGGCGAGGGCGAGGACGTGTCCGCTGCGGCCTCGAGAGCGCCGGCGCAAGGGGGAGGCGAGGCCCCGCCCGCGCCCGGGCCGAGCGCTCCGCAGCAGGCTCCCGTTCCGGACATGCAGGCCGAAGGCATGGCCGACCGGCCGGCGCCCGACGCCCGCACGGATTCGGACCGTCCCGTCGCCGAGCCCGCCACGCCCTACATCATCCAGAGCCGCACCTCCCACGACGCCATGGCGGAAATTCCCGAAGGCACCGAGATGGTCACCATGACCGTCCGCGAAGCCCTTCGCGACGCCATGGCCGAGGAGATGCGCAAGGACGAAAACGTCTTCGTCATGGGCGAAGAGGTGGCCGAGTATCAGGGTGCCTACAAGGTCACCCAGGGGCTGCTGCAGGAATTCGGCGCCAAGCGCGTCGTCGACACGCCGATCACCGAGCACGGCTTCGCCGGCGTCGGCGTCGGCGCGGCCTTCACGGGCCTGCGTCCCATCGTCGAGTTCATGACCTTCAACTTCGCCATGCAGGCGATCGACCAGATCATCAACTCGGCGGCCAAGACGCTCTACATGTCCGGCGGCCAGCTCGGCGCGCCCATCGTGTTCCGCGGCCCCAACGGCGCCGCGGCCCGCGTGGCGGCGCAGCACAGCCAGGACTTCTCGGCCTGGTACTCCAACGTCCCGGGCCTGAAGGTCATCGCACCCTACACGGCCTCCGATGCGAAGGGCCTGCTCAAGAGCGCCATCCGCGACCCGAACCCGATCATCTTCCTCGAGAACGAGATCCTCTACGGTCAGTCCTTCCCGGTGCCGAAGCTCGACGACTTCACGGTGCCGATCGGAAAGGCGCGCATCCACCGCGAGGGCAAGGACGTGACCATCGTGTCCTTCTCGATCGGCATGACCTATGCGCTCAAGGCCGCGCAGGAGCTCGAAAAGGAAGGCATCCAGGCCGAGGTGATCGACCTGCGCACCATCCGCCCCATGGACACGGACACCATCGTGGCCTCGGTCATGAAGACCGGCCGCTGCGTGACCGTGGAGGAGGGTTTCCCGCAATCCGGCGTCGGCGCCGAAATCGCCATGCGCATCATGGAGAACGCGTTCGACTACCTCGACGCGCCGGTCGCCCGCGTCACCGGCAAGGACGTGCCGATGCCGTACGCGGCGAACCTCGAGAAGCTGGCGCTGCCCAGCGTCGCGGAGGTCGTCCAGGCCGCCAAGGCCGTTTGCTACAGGTAACATCATATGACTGAACGGAAATTCGAAGCCCTCAACGTTCCCCCTGACGTCCTGGAGAAGGGCGGCATCGAGATCCTGCGGGCTTCGGTGGTCGATGGCGCGGTCAGCGTCGCGCTGCGCCGCGCCTTCGACGATCCGTTCACCTGGGGTGTGCTTCTCGTCGACCTCGCCCGCCACGCCGCGCGCGTCTACGCCATGGAAACCGATTTCTCCGAGGAAGAGGCCATGGCCGAGATCAGCGCCGGCATCCAGGCGGAGCTGGACGACCCGAGCGATCCCGGCTCCACGCAGGCCATCAACTGAGCATTTTCCGGAAAGCGGATACCGGTTTTCCGATGCGGGAATGCGACAACCAGAATTCTAACTCTCGATCAGGATCGAAAACGCCATGCCCATCAATATCCTGATGCCTGCCCTGTCTCCGACGATGGAGAAGGGCAACCTCGCCAAGTGGTTGAAGAAGGAAGGCGACACGGTGAAGTCCGGCGACGTGATCGCCGAGATCGAAACCGACAAGGCCACCATGGAGGTGGAGGCCGTCGACGAGGGCATCCTCGCGAAGATCCTCGTGCCCGAAGGCACCGCCGACGTGCCGGTCAACCAGCTCATCGCGCTCATCGCGGGCGAAGGCGAGGACCCGAAGAGCGTCCAGGCCCCCGCGGAGGGCGGTAGCGCCTCCGCTCCGGCTCCGCAGGCCCAGCAGCCCGCCCCGGCGGCTCCCGCCGCAGCGCCGCAGCCGCAGGCCAACACCATTCCCGGCGACCAATCCGCCCACATGTCCTATGCCCGCGTCGATCAGGCGCCGAGCGGTCCGGCTCAGGCGCAAGGCGGAGCGAAGCCCAACGGGGCAGGGCAGGCGCAGGCGGGCAACCGCGTCTTCGCCTCGCCGCTCGCCAAGCGGATCGCCAAGGAGGCCGGCATCGACCTCGCATCGATCCAGGGCTCCGGCCCCCATGGCCGCGTGGTCGAGAAGGACGTTCGCGCCGCCATGGCGGGCGGAGGCGCCAAGCCCGCCGCTGCCGCTGCCGCTCCGGGCGCGCCTGCTCCCGCCGCGAAGGCCGCCGCGCAGCCTCCCGTCATGGCGCCCAGCGCCTCGGCCGATCAGGTCAAGGCGATGTTCGAGGCCGGCACCTACGAGGAGGTTCCCCTCGACGGCATGCGCAAGACCATCGCCAAGCGCCTGGTCGAATCCAAGCAGACCGTGCCGCACTTCTACCTGTCGCTCGACTGCGAGCTCGACGCGCTCATGGCACTGCGCGAGCAGATCAATGCCGCGGCCGGCAAGGACAAGGACGGCAAGCCCGCCTACAAGCTCTCGGTCAACGACTTCGTCATCAAGGCCCTGGCCATCGCGCTCCAGCGCGTGCCCGCCGCCAACGCGGTCTGGGCCGAGGACCGCATCCTCAAGATGAAGCACTCCGATGTGGGCGTCGCCGTCGCCATCGAAGGCGGCCTGTTCACCCCGGTCGTGCGCAAGGCCGAGCAGAAGACGCTCACCGCCATCTCGGCCGAGGTGAAGGACATGGCGGGCCGCGCCCGCAACCGCCGCCTCAAGCCCGAGGAATACCAGGGCGGCTCCACGGCGGTCTCGAATCTCGGCATGTTCGGCATCAAGAACTTCCAGGCCGTCATCAACCCGCCGCAGGGCACGATCCTGGCAGTGGGCGCAGGCGAGCAGCGGGTCGTGGTGAAGAACGGCCAGCCCACCGTCATCCAGGCCATGACCGTGACGCTCTCCTGCGACCACCGCGTGGTCGACGGCGCGCTCGGCGCCGAGCTTCTCGCAGCCTTCAGGCAGCTCATCGAGAACCCGATGGGAATGCTGGTTTAATGAGTGTGTCATCCCGGCCGGAGCGTCAGCGCAGAGCCGGGATCGCAAGATCAGATCGGCGCCTTTCCTAATAGCGATCCCGGCTCTCGCTCTGCTCGGCCGGGATGACGAGTGGGGACACCATGGCAGACCAATACGACATCATCGTCATCGGCGGCGGGCCGGGCGGCTATGTGGCGGCGATCCGGGCCGCGCAGCTCGGGTTCAAGACCGCCGTCGTGGAGCGCGAGCACCTGGGCGGCATCTGCCTCAACTGGGGCTGCATTCCGACCAAGGCGCTGCTGCGCTCGGCCGAGATCTACCACTACATGCAGCACGCCAAGGATTACGGCCTCTCCGCGCAAGGGATCGGCTTCGACGCGGGCGCCATCGTGCAGCGCTCGCGCGGCGTTTCGGGCCGTCTCAACGGCGGTGTCGGCATGCTGCTCAAGAAGAACAAGGTCGATGTGATCTTCGGCGAGGCCGCCATCTCCAAGCCCGGCGAGGTCGTGGTTTCGGCCACGAAGAAGCCCGCCATGCAGCCGCAGCACCCCGCGCCGAAAGGCGCGCTGGGACCGGGCACCTATTCGGCCAAGCACATCATCGTGGCGACGGGCGCGCGCCCGCGCGTGTTGCCCGGCATCGAGCCGGACGGCAAGCTGATCTGGACCTATTTCGAGGCCATGGTGCCGCCCGCCATGCCGAAATCGCTCATCGTCATGGGCTCGGGCGCCATCGGCATCGAGTTCGCCTCGTTCTACCGCACCATGGGTGTGGACGTGACCGTGGTCGAGGTGATGCCGCAGATCCTCCCCGTGGAGGATGCCGAGATCGCGGGCCTCGCCCGCAAGCGCTTCGAGAAGCAGGGCATCAAGATCTTCACCGGCACAAAGGTGACGAAGGTCGAGAAGGGCCCGAACGGCGTTTCCGCCACCATCGACGATGGAAAGAGCGTGCAGACGATCCAGGCCGAGCGGATGATCTCGGCGGTGGGCGTCGTCGGCAACATCGAGAACCTGGGCCTTGAAAAGCTCGGGGTGAAGATCGACCGCGGGACTGTCGTGACCGACGGGCTCGGCCGCACCAACGTGCCCGGCATCTATGCCATCGGCGACGTGGCCGGCCCGCCCATGCTGGCGCACAAGGCCGAGCACGAGGGCGTCATCTGCGTCGAGACCATCAAGGGAATGCACACCCACCCGATGGACAAGGGCAAGATCCCGGGCTGCACCTACTGCCACCCGCAGATCGCTTCCGTCGGGCTCACCGAGGCCAAGGCGAAGGAGCAGGGCTACGACATCCGCGTCGGCCGCTTCCCCTTCGTGGGCAACGGCAAGGCGATTGCCCTGGGCGAGCCGGACGGCCTGGTGAAGACCATTTTCGACAAGAAGACCGGGCAGCTGCTCGGCGCGCACATGATCGGCGCGGAGGTGACCGAGCTGATCCAGGGCTTCGTGATCGCCATGAACCTGGAGACGACCGAGGAGGAGCTGATCCACGCCGTCTTCCCGCACCCGACCCTGTCCGAGATGATGCACGAGAGCGTCATGGACGCCTACGGGCGGGCGATCCATATCTGATCCGCTGCCTCATGGCGGCGAACCCCGCCATGAGCCTCCGTCCATGGTCGTGGCATTGCCGCCAGGCACTCTCAATGGATGCAGTCGGCCACGCACTCCGGTGCTGCCCTTGCCGGCAGGTGGTCCTGCGCCCAGATGGCGGCCTGGGTGCGGTTGCCGACGCCGATCTTTCTCAGAATCGCCTTGAGGTGGACCTTCACGGTCGCTTCCGCGAGGTTGAGTTTTCGGGCGATGACCTTGTTGGGCGCCCCCTCCTTCAGGCAGTCCAGGATCTCGACCTCCCGATGGGACAGCTTGTGGCTTCGCGGGTCGGGGGCCCGTCCGTTTCCGGCGCCGTCCTGGGCGGCGTGATCCGCAGAAGAGTATTCCGGCTTCTCGCCCAGGACCGACCGGATCCAGGACGACGGGACGACCGTCTCTCCGAGCATCACCAGCTCGATGGATTGAATGAGCACATCGCGGCTCACGGTCGTCAGGCAGAAGCCGTCCGCACCCGCCGTCCAGGCAGCCACCATCGGGCCGAAGTCGAAGCTGTCCGCCAGCACCACGACCCGGGCCGCGGGCCGCTGGGCCTTGAGGTCGCGGATCATGGCGGCCAGGGTGTCGGAGGGGCGCTTTCCATCGACGATGAAGAGAACGGGCGCGCCGCTGGAAAGGCGCGGCAGGTCGGCGGTGTCGCGGAGCGCGTCCTCCCAGACCGCGAACCGGGTGCCGGAGAGCAGTTGCTCCAGGCCGACGCTCAAGAGCGGATTCGTGCAGATTCGGATGGTCGTCACCTGCGGTGTGCCGTCACCCGACGGAGCGGTTTGAGTTCGGTAGGCTTGGTCGATCAACATGGTCCTGCCTTCGCTTGAGGTGCTGGAAAACTCAGTTGGTTCCGTCCCGTGCCTCCTCGGTGCTACCGAATGATGTAGACGATCCTGCGCGACGCAGCGTCGACGATGACCCAGCGATCGTTCACGACCGCGTAGCGGTAGGTTTCATGTTTGGGGATGAAATGCAGCCGGACCGAATCCGGCAGGATTTCCCCTGCCGCGATCCGGCCGTCGATCCGGCTGGACGGCAGATATCCCGGAGGAACCGGCATCTCGTCGGAGGAGAGCTCCGCCATGATCATGCGAGCGGTATCGGTGGCTCCGCCGAGGCTGCCCGTCGACAACTCGACCGTTTCCTGACCGGGAGGCTCGGCGGTGGTGCGCGCGGGCTCGAAGGTCGCGACGGACCCTGCGCAGAACACGGTGACCCCCAGAAGCAACGGCGATCGCATCCTCTACCTCTTCCGCCAGCCAGGCAGAACAAGAACGGATCGGACCGGCGGCTTATTCCAGGCACGTTCGAATTTCGTCTCAGGGCGAAGCCGGAGGCCGGGGAGCGCCTTCGAGCGCCTGCACCTCGGCGGAGTCCAGCAGGGGCTCCCCGGCACCGAGATTCTGCAGATGGGCATCGATCAGGTCTGTTGCGCCGCTCGGCTGATAGCCGGAATCCGTCCCGGGGCTGGCCAGGGCGAAATTGACGGTCCAGCCGGCACCTCGGCAGGCGAGCGCGTCGGCCGTGCCGAGGGTGGAGTGCAGGCGGAACTCGCGGCAAACCGACCCGTCCGCCAACCGGTAGGTGGAGATGATGCGCACCCGCCCTGCCGCCACTTCCGCTTCCTGTCCGGAAGGGGTCCGGCTGAGGGCGTCCCGGACCGAAGGGCTTTCCAGCTGGGCCATGAGGCCGCCCGCGGGGGGAGGCGTGTCCTGCCGTCCCGCGAGATAGCCCGCACCCGCCACGGCAAGCGCGGCGAGACCCGCCGCCAGAGCCAGCCCGCCGAGCCGCCACCTCCTCGCGGGTGCGGCCGACGCCCCTTTGCTCGTCTCAAGCGCCCCTGGCCCTGCCTCCCGGGTCTCGTACTCCTTTATCCTGGCCTCGACCGCAGCCTGCAGCTCGGCGGGAACTTCGAGAGCCTCCTCCCGGAGCAAGGCCGAGCGTGTGAGACTGCGGCTTCGCAGAAAATCGGCCACACGCTTCGTGACCGTGGGATCGGTCAGCATGGCCTGTTCGACCGCGGCGGCCATCGGCGCGTCGAGTTCGCCGTCGGCGAAGGCCATCAGGATCTCGTCGCTGAGATGGAGCTGTGACATGGGTTGGTACTCCGCGGCGGCAGCGGCCCTCAGGCGGCCTCTGTCATTTCAACAAGTCGCTTGCGAGCCCGCGCCAGCCGACTCATGACGGTCCCGATCGGGACGCCCAGCACCTCGGCGGCCTCGCGATAGGCCAGCTCCTCGACGCACACGAGAACCAGCACTTCCCGCTGCTCCTGCGGCATCGCGTCGATGGCGCGCTGGACTTCGGCCAGGAGCAGCCTGCTCAGGACCGGCCCCTCGCCGGAATCGCCTATGATCTGCTTCTGCTCGGTCACGTCTTCTGTCATGCCTTCAGCCTTCGAACGTCTCAGCTGGTCGATCCAGTGGTTGCGGAGAATGCGAAACACCCAGGCGTCGAAGCGAGTCCCCGGCTCCCAGGTGTCGGCATTTGCAAGCGCCCGCTCGCATGCGCCTTGGACAAGGTCATCGGCGAGCGACGGCGACCGGCACAGCACGAGCGCAAAGCGCCTCAGCCGCGGCAGAAGTGCCACAAGTTCCTGTCCTATGGCCGCTGGCATCTCTGCTCCGCATCGCCCGATCGGTAGAACAACGGGGCAGCCTTCGATTTTATTCCATTCCGTCTCGCGTGCGCCGCCTCCGGGCGGGGTGATTTCCTCCCGTGAGGCGCATCGGAGCGTGCGGGGGTTACACATGCCTGCGAAATCGGAGTAGTCTCGGTTTCGTGCCGATCCACAAGGTGTCTCGCCTGGCCACGGGGGCGTAACATCGAAGCGTCCGATGGAACTCGTCGGTCGTCCCGAAGGGATCGGGCATTCGAAGCGGTAGTCCTGCGTATCCGACTGGTTCTCGGCGCCACGGCACCGACGTGCAAGCCGCAAGGAAGAACTCATGACGTGCTGGTGGCGACACCTTCCGATCGTAGCGGCCTTGGCTGTCGCGGCGCTTCCTCTCGAGATCCGGCTCAAGGCAGGTCCGGAGCCTGGGCTCCACCTCAAGAATCCTGCCGCTTTGGCCGGACCGGGAAATGGCGGCGGTAACGGCGGTGGCAACGGTGGCAACTCCGGAGGAGCCGACGGCAATGGCGGCGGTAACGGAAACGGCAATAGCGGCAATTCAGGTGGAAACGGCCACGGCGGAAGTGCCGGTGGCAATGGAAACGGCGGCGGGAACGGAAATTCCGGGGGGAACGGGAATGCTGGCGGGAATGGAAACGCTGGCGGGAACGGGAACAGCGGCAATGCCGGAGGCAACGGCAGCCCGGGAGGAAATGCAGGCGGCAGCGCCAACGGCGGCAATGCCGGCGGTAATGGTAATGGAAATGCCGGGAACGGAAACGGCAGCCCTGGAGGAGGAAACGGCGGCGCCGGGAACAGCGGAAACGGTGGCGGTCGTGGCGGCGGAAACGGCCAAGGCGGCAACGCCGCAGGTGGCGGCCATGGAAATCAGGGCGGCCACGGCAACGGAGGCGGGCAGGGCGGAGGCGGCTACGGCAATGCCGGCGGAAGCCTCGGGAACAGTGGCCAAGGAGGCTTCGGCGGGGGGCTCGCCGGATCTCGCGGAGAAACTGCCGGTCCTGCGGGCGGTTGGGGGAGCGGCGCCTTTCCGAATGACGTCGCGACGCGAAACGGCACTCCCGGTGCCCCGGTCGGCATTGGACGGCCGGTCTCCGGCGGTCAACGCCCGGCCGTAGCCAATCCAGGCAGAATCTCCGTTCCCGCGAGACGGGACCAGCAACAACCCGGCACCTCGAAGCGCAGCAATCGCCAAGCATCGCCGGCCGCAATCCGGCCGACGCCGCGGGCGGGAGGCGGGCCGAGGCAGATCGGGCGGGGACAGGAGACATCCCGCGCTGCGGCTGATGACACGGCACGGAACGGCGCGGCCGAGGCCAAGCCTCGCCATGCTCCGCGCTCGATCGTCGCCCTCGGCCTCTCCGGCTCCGATCTCGGCAGGCTGACGGCGTCCGGCTTCCGGATCTCGTCACGCACACGCGGCGTCATGGCCCCGCAGGTCGTCCGGCTGCAGTTGCCCCGGGGCATGTCTCTCGCACAGGCTCGCCGGGCGGTGCAGCGGGTCAATGTGCAGGCATCGGCGGATCTCGATGCCTACTACTATCCGGACGGAGCCGCCGCAGACTGCATCGGGCCCAATTGCGAGGCCGCCCGGCTCGTCGGTTGGGCGCAGCCGCAGGTGGGCCGGTGCGGAGCCGCAATGCCCCTCGTCGGACTGATCGACACCGCCATCGATGTGGACCATGAAGCCCTGAAAGGGCAGGCCATCGAAATTCTGGACCGGCCGGGCAGCCGTTCAGACAAGTCCTCGCGTGACCACGGCACCGCGATTGCGGCGCTCCTCGTCGGACGCGCCGGCAGCCGGACGCCGGGGCTCATTCCGCAGGCCAGGGTTCTGGCAGTGGATGCATTCCACAAGGAACGCGGCGTGGCGGACCGGGCAGACGTGGTGTCGCTGGTGGCGGCTATCGAGGCCCTGGCGGATCGGGAGGTCCGGATCATCAATCTCAGCCTGTCGGGTCCGCGGAACGAGGTTCTCAAGAGGGCGGTCGAGGCTGCTCGCGCGAAGGGCATCGTTCTCGTGGCCGCCGCGGGCAACGGCGGCGCAGGGGCCGAGCCGTCCTATCCCGCGGCCTATCCGGGCGTGATCGCCGTGACGGCGGTGGATCGCAAGCTCAACATCTACCGCCGGGCCACGCGCGGCCCCTATATCGACCTTGCTGCTCCCGGCGTCGAAATCCTTGCGGCCGGTTCCGCAGCACCCGGCGCTCCGAAGAGCGGAACGTCCTATGCCGTGCCCTTCGTGTCCGCGGCGGCCGCCCTCGCGCTCGCCTCCCATCCGGGAATGACGATCGAGGACCTGCAGGCCAAGCTGGAGCGGGCCGCCCAGGATCTCGGTGCACCCGGGCGCGACGCGACCTTCGGCTACGGTTTGGTGCAGATGGCGGGCCTTTGCGCGCCTCCGGCCGATCCGCCTGCGGTCGCGACATTCTACGAAAAGCCCGGGGACACATGGCTCCGAACCCAGCTCAAGGCGGAACCGTGACGGGCCTTCTCCGGCGGCTCATGCCGCCGGAGCCGACAGGGGCAGACCTCAGAATTTCCAGGTGAAATTGCCCTTGACGGCGTGCTCCTGGTTACGGGCGCCGATCTGGCCCTGATAGCCCACTTCGAGGTTGATCGCCTCCGATGCCTTCCAGCCCAGCCCGGCTTCGGCCACGAGGGCGTTGCGGTCTACCGGCATGCCGCTCGCGACGAACGGCACATCGCCCCCCCGGAAGGTCAGGAGCGCGCCCGGCTCCACATCGCCATAGGCATGGCGCCAGCCGATGGTTCCGTGAAGGGTCAGCGGCAGCTCAGGGCTTACCGCCGCTTCGGCGCGCACGCCCAGGGTGGTCGTCCCGAGTTCGTGGCTTCGGCTCGCGCCGGTCAGTGCCGCCGCTCCGCCGGTTTCGGCAAACCCGTCCGTGTTCATCCGCAGGATCGACGCGCCGAGGAACGGTTCGACCGCGATGCCCGCCACGTTCAGGCGATATCCGATCTCGCCGAAGACCTGCGCCGTGGAGCCGCCGTAGGAGGCGCCGGCCTGGTCGGCGAAGCCCGGAAAGGAGATCCGCCGTGTGACGTCGATGTCGTGACCGGCATAGGATGCGCCGATGCGGAGCGAGAGGGCGCCCCAGTCGGCGGCGCCATAAATCGCGCCGAAGACGCTCTCGTTCGTGCCGTCCGCGGACCGCGCGGCGATATCGAATGTCGTGCGGGTGAAGCCGCCGGCGATGCCGATGCGGTATCCGACATCCGGCGTCGTCTCGGCACCGACGATGAAGCCGCCCGTGGTCGTGTCGAAACCTGCCGCCTGAGCGGTGGCACGGGCATTGCCCCAGGCGCCGAAGCCCTGGCCCCAGAGCGCGAAGCGGCGCGGGTCGAGGGTCGGGTAGGGCATGGGAGCCATATGCGGCGCCACTCCTGGCCGGTCGGCCGCGAAGGCCGCGGGAACGGTTGCGGCCGGCGCCGCGAAGGGCGTGCGCAGGCGGTTGAGGATCGCCTCCTTCACGTGGGACGCATCGCCGTACGCGGTGGTGACGGCGGAGGCGTTAGCCTCTCCGGCCAAGAGGTCGAGGGCGACCTGCGCATCGACCGCCGAGGTGCTGTTGAGGAAAGCGCGGTAGAGCGGGTTTCCGGCATCGAGGCCGGCGAGCGCCACGGCCACGGCGGTGTCGTTGGCATCCGCTGCGACTGCCGTGAAAGGCTTGTCGTTGCGGGCGAACGAAACGCTCACCTGATCGGGCCTGTAGACGAGAGCGGAATCGAAGAAGACGAAGGTGGGCGTCACGCGGGCAAAGCGGCCCGTCACGTCCCCGGTCGCCGTGACGAGGGTGTAGTCGCGGCCGGTATCGACGCCGCCGCTCGATCCTGCCAGGGCAAGCGTTCCGCCCAGGAGGGCTCCGCCCGCAACAGCCAGGCTGTCGGATCCAGTGCTGTCGATCCTCAGGCGCAGGACGCCCTCCGGAAGCTGTCGGAAGCTGCCGCCGACGGTCAGGCGCCCGAATCCGTTGGCGCGGCCCGGCGCCACGATTCCGGCTGCATTGAGCAGGTCGCCAGCGACGGCGCCGGAACCGGTCAGCGCACCGCCATAGAGGTCGACGAGGGGTGCGTTCAGGGTGCCGTTGACTTCCGCCGTGCCGTCAAGGATCCGCGCCCCGAGGACCGTCGTGAGCACACGACCGGAGGGCAGGGTGAGCCTTGCCTGTGCATGATCGAGGGTCACCGCGTCGACCGTCGGGTTCATATCGACCGTGATCGAGGAGGCGGCGTTCAGGACGACGTCGTAATAGCGCCCGGGCTGGCCCAAATTGCGGAATCCGCCGAGGCGATTGTCGGGCCGGGCACCTTCGCCGGTCTGGGTGTCGGTCCAGGCGGAGCGGTCGCTCCACCGGTAGGAGCCTGCCGAGGAGACCACCTGACGCAGCGGATTGTTCTGCGCGATCCAGTCGAGGAAGAGCTGCACCGGGGTCCAGTCGTCGACGATGCCGTAGCCGGGGATGCTGTCCCCGGTGACCGGATTGCCCGGGGTTCCGATCACGGTGCCGATCTGAACCAGCCCGTCTTCGGTGACCAGGAAGAGAGGACCGCCGCTATCGCCGGGGCCAGGGCTGCCTTGAAGGGCAGGGACGCGGATGCCGTCCTTGTGCAGACCGAAAACGTCGGGGTTTCCGGGGGAGAGCGGGGTGCGGAACTGGGCCAGCAGCACAGGGTGCACGCCCCACGGCTCCTCCACCTCGTAGGCCGCGATGTTCGTCTGCGCGATGCGGCGCTTGTCGTCGTAGTCGCTCCAGTGACCGCGCGGCGGGTTCGAGCCGGTCCCATGGGCGCCGTAGCCGCTGATGACGGCCAGGGCCCCCTTCTGCGGAATGGGATCGGTGGCGCCGACGAGGGTGACCGGCCGGATGGCGGTGACGGGAGCATCGAGAGTCAGGAGAGCGATATCCCCGACTCCGTGTCCTCTGGGTTGGAACGTGTGATGGGCAATCACGCCGTTCACGTTCCGGTCATGCGCCGTGGCTTCGGTCGCAATAGCGCCGAAGCGGATCTGGAAGTTCGGAGTCGTCCTGAGATCGATCTTGTCGGTCTCTCCGTTCACCACGCAGTGTGCGGCGGTCAGGATCGTGCGGGAATTGATCAGCGTGCCGGTGCAGAAGGTGCCTGGCCCGGGCAGAAAGATCGACACGACATTGTTCAACACGTTGTTGCGGTCGTAGTAGTTGTCGATACCGCCTGCCCGTGCCGCATCGACGTCGTTGAGAACGATGGCCTGAGCCGGGGCCAGTCCGGCGCCGGTCAGAAGAGCCGCGAGACCGAGGGGTGCGATCCAGCGGGCACCGGCCCTGCGCCCCAGCGGAGCCAGACTCGTGCCGGCGTTCAGGTCCTGCTTCAGATGTCTCATTCTGCCCCCGGAATATTCCCGCGCGACTCGATTGTTGTTCTCGCGGGAACAGGTCTTAAGACCGGAAACCTAGGATTCCAGAGCGTTCGACGCTCTCAAGGGGCGTTTTCCAGGGTGTGTAACCTTACGGCAACGCCAATGTTATATTGGCGAAGTGCCAGGTTCTGACACGTGAGTCTTTAGGGTAACCTCCGGGCGGCCCCGAAAGGCTCAAGTCTCCCTCCCGACTTCTTCCAGAAGGCTGATCTTCAGCTCACGGAAGGCGCGCTGGAAGCGGGAGGTCCGCTGTTCTTCGAGCATTGCTTCGAGAGCGTGGCCGAGTTCGCGCAGGCGGCGCTCGCCCAGGCGCTGCGCTTCGATGAACATCGAGTGCTCCTCCGACGAAGCGTGATGGTCGACCGCCTTGTGCAGGGCCCGCAGGTGCTCCTCGAATTGCGGGCTCGATGTCGGCAGTTTCAGCGTTGCCGCCAGCAGATCCGCCAATTGCTGGTGCTCGGCATAAGCCACCGATACGTCCTCGCTGACGGGGCGCACGGCCGGATAGAAGATCTCGTCCTCGATGTGCTCGTGGATCTCGAGCTCGGAGGCGAGCGCCCGCAGGAGATCGCGCCGCTGCGGATCGTCGGGCGACATGTTTTCGATCCGGCGGAACATGCTGCGCAGGAGCTGATGGTGTTCGAAGAGAACCTCATCCGCCTTGCGGCCGAGAGGGCTGCTCGTCTCCATTGAGCGGTCCGCCTCCGCGGCCTCCTCGATGTCGTCCGGTGTCACCGCCTCCGCGCCGGGCTCCTGCTCCCGTTTGACCTCGATGACTCCCTCGCGCACGCGCACCTCGTAGCGAGGCTGCGGGCATGTGGAGGGGCCGTCCATGGGGTGGCCGGTCTCGAGATCGTAGCGCGACCCGTGCCAGGGGCAGACCAGGCCGCCGTTCAGAATCCAGCCCTCGTCCAAGGGGCCACCCATATGCGAACAGCGGGCACCCATGGCGGAGATGCGCCCGCGGTGCCGCACGAGAACGATGGGAATATGTGCGCGCTCCACCTCGTCCCACACCTCGACGCGACGTGGCTGATCCTCCGACAGTTCGGCGGCGCGCAGGACGGGCTTGAAGTCCCGTGGCTCCACGCTGCGGTCGGCCTGATCGACCCCCTGTCGCCGGCGGTAGACGAGGTGGCCGCCCAGATAGGCGCCCGCGAACATGAAGCCCCAGGCGGCGGCGGTGGCGAGGCGTCCCTCCTTGCGGCGACCGCGCCGGCGCAGGGCGATGGAGGTGAGCTGGAGGCCGAGCGCCGTGCTGTTGATGAGAGCATGGGTGAGGCCCACCCGGCGGGACCGTCCATGGGTCTGCTGCCAGTCGGCGAGGCCCGTCGCCGCCGCGGCGACGGCGCCTGCGGCTCCGGCCTGGACCGCAATATCGGCGGCCCTGCCATAGCCCCCGTCCGGGCGAACCCCGATGGCATCCAGCGTGTCGAGACCGAGCGCAAGCGTCCAGGTTCCGATGGGAATGGTGACGAACATCGGGTGGACGGGGTGGCCGAACCACGTACCGTGCAGGGCATTGCGCGCCCTGCGCCCCGGCGTTCCGGCAAGGCGCTGGGGCAGGGCGACGGCATTGGCGAGGGCGAAAGCAGGGCTGTCGAGCCACTCTGCCGCTTCGATTCGACCGATAGCGGCCTCCGCCGCGCCAGGCTGGTAGGATGTCATCGAGCCTCCTCGTCCGTCACGCCGTGGCCTTGCCCCAGCGGCAAGGCTTGGCAGGCACTAACGAGACAATGGAGCCGGTCCCGTTCGGTTCACTCGCTCCGCGGGTACTTTTGGAGGATGTCCGGATGGGCAGTCGGATCGGGGCAGGCGCAAGCCGCCCGTCCAGGCGGATGGAAGCCCCGCACGGAAGGGAATCCGTGCGGGGCTTTCTTTACCGAGGGTCCGTGCTCCCCGCGCCCTGGAGGCGTAAGCGCGAAAGGAACCGGGCAGGCCGCTCGGTCAGATCACGAAGAAGTGCTGGTGGGTCAGCTCGAGACCCGGGTTCACCTTGGCGAAGACCAGGGCGGCGCCGGATCCGGATCCATCGGCGTCGTACGAGATGAGGCCGGAGGAAGGATCGTAGATGATGTGGTCGTTGTGATCGCTTGCGGTGCCGACGGCGAAGACGTCGGCGCCGAGCGGTCCGGACCAGAGCTCCGTGAAGACGGCGTCGTCCAGAGCGATCTTGTCCTCGGCCGTGTCGAAATCGCGGATCGTGTCCACGTTCGGCCTTCTGTCCAACCTCGTGTCGAAGACGAAGACATCGCCGCCATCGCCGCCCGACAGGAAATCGCTGCCGTATTTGCCGTTGATCTGATCGCTGCGGGAGGTGCCGGTGATGCTGTCACCGCCCCAATCGCCGAGGAGGGTCCTGCCATCGAGGGAGGTCAGGTCCGGCACGGGGTCCAGGCTCGGCGTAGGGATCAGGCTTGGCGTAGGGATCAGGCTCGGGGTCGGGGAGGGGGCCGCCTCGGGAGTAGGTGCCGGGGTTGCGGTGTCGGTGGGGGCACCGTGCTTGGCGGCGGAGGCGGAGGAGCCGTAGGACAGATCCGGCGATTTCACGTTGTAGGCGATGGTCTCTCCGCCGGACGGCGAGGAGCGGTACA
>NZ_JAJBBR010000008.1 GCF_020532555.1 Microvirga lenta
CGCACGGTCTGCACGCCCGCCTCCAGATCGACCTGCACCTTCCCGGTCTGCTGGAACGTCGACCAGCCGCCGGTGAAGCCCACCCCCACCGGAGTGGCCGTCTCGTAGACCGTGCCGCCCTTCTCGAACGTGGCCGTGATCGAGCGGGCCGTGCCGCCCTGCGCCCCCAGAGCCGACAGGAACGACAGGTCGTAGGTGCCGGCCTGAGCCACGTTGATGGTGTATTCCACCCATTCCCCGTTGGCGATCCAGCCGATGGCAGAGTTGTTGCCGACGATGTCGACACCCTCGTTGCGCCCGGCCGTGCCACCCTCGTCCGTGGTCGGCGTGGTGTCGTTGTAGGCAACACCCTGACCGCCAAGGTCGAACTTGGTGGCGTCCACCAGAACCGGATCGGCCCCCACTGCGATGGCCGTGCCGCTGAACGGCGCCTGCTGATTGGCCGGCGGCGGCACGTAGTCGAAGGTGAAGGAGCGCAGGTCCAGAATATAGGGCGAGCTTCCCTCCGGCGTGCCGTTGAAGGCCAAGCGGATGGTCTGCTGCCCCGCCGGCAGGGTCAGCTCTACCGGAGCGGTGGCCTGGAACGGCGCGTTGCCGAAGCTCGTCCCTCCGTCCTGCAGGGCCACGGTCGCCAGAGGCGTTCCGTTGCCTAGCGAGACGGCCACCGTGGCATTGCCGAGCGGCGTCTTGGCCATGAGGCTGAGCTTGTAGGTGCCGCTCTGGGGTACGTTGACGGTGTACTCCACCCACTCGCCCGGACGGACATAGCCGATGTCGTTCTGAGCTCCGACGAACTCGACCGCATCGCCCGGCCGGAAGCCGGTGCCGCCGTCCTTGCCGGCATTGTCGTTGTAGGCGACGCCCTGCCCTCCCTGGTCGAAGTTGGAGGCGTCCACCGTCAGCGAGCCGTTGACGAAGCTCGGCGCCGTCCCGCCATAAGGCTGCTGGGTCGGGGTCGATGTGGGGGGCGCAACGGTCAGGTTGAAGGTGGTTGCCGCACTGGCCGCACCATCCGACGCGGTCACCGTGATATCGAAGGTGCCCGCTGCCGCCGGCGTCCCGCTGATCACGCCGGCCGGCGTGATCGAGAGACCTTGCGGCAGGCCGCTGGCCGTATAGGTCAGCGCGTCGCCATCGCTATCGGTGAACGTATTCGCCGGAAGGGCGAAGTTGAAGGTCTGGCCTTGGGTGGCCGTCTGGGCTCCCACGGCCTGACCCACGACCGGCGCGACGTTCGTCTTGTCGAGGGTGAAGGACTTGAGATCCATGGAGCCGCCGCTGAAGGCCAGGCGCACGGTCTGCACGCCCGCCTCCAGATCGACCTGCACCTTCCCGGTCTGCTGGAACGTCGACCAGCCGCCGGTGAAGCCCACCCCCACCGGAGTGGCCGTCTCGTAGACCGTGCCGCCCTTCTCGAACGTGGCCGTGATCGAGCGGGCCGTGCCGCCCTGCGCCCCCAGAGCCGACAGGAACGACAGGTCGTAGGTGCCGGCCTGAGCCACGTTGATGGTGTATTCCACCCATTCCCCGTTGGCGATCCAGCCGATGGCAGAGTTGTTGCCGACGATGTCGACACCCTCGTTGCGCCCGGCCGTGCCGCCCTCGTCCGTGGTCGGCGTGGTGTCGTTGTAGGCGACACCCTGACCGCCAAGGTCGAACTTGGTGGCGTCTATCACGATCGGATCGGCCCCCACTGCGATGGCCGTGCCCGTAAACGGGGTTTGGCCGCCGCCGCCGGCACCCGCGTACTTGTACACGGTCACGGCGTTGAGTGCCGCATTGTCGATCCCGTCCGGCCCGGTGGAGTCGAGGGCAATGGAGATCACGCCGTTCGTGACGGTGACGAGTGTCTCGACCGCGTAGGGCGTGTCGCCGCCGACTTCGGCGAAGACATCCAGGTCGTCAGCGACAAGGCTGCCGTTCACCGATATGTCGAACTGGCGCATACCGGCCTGGTTCCAGTAGGTCTCCTGGGTGTGGAGAACGACCACGTAGGTCCCGTTCGCGACGTTGATCGCGGCATTCCAGCTGGTGCCGTCCTCGTACGTCTTGAAGGCGGATCCTGCGACGGCATTCGCTCCGTTCGGGTTGCTGGCGCTGTCCGTCCCGGCAGCCGGATTGACCGACCCGGTAACCGAGATGCTGGACTGCGCCTGGAGAGCGACGCCCAGGACGGGATCGTTCGCGATGGCTCCTCCCCCGAAGTTCACGCCGGTGACGTAGTCGCCCTTCTCCAATCCGCCGTCGCCCGGATCGGGGTTCGTGGTCGGATCGAAGAAGTTGACCGTGCCATCGGCGTCAGCGTCGAGCTCGAGCGCATCGTTGACGTCATTGTTGTTCGCATCGTTGGCCGTGGTCAGGTCGTAACCCTTGACGTTTTTGATGACGAACATGTGGTCGTTGTAGTCGTAGTTTCCGGCGCCCGGGTAATCCTGGATGCCGATATAGGTGCCCTCGATCGCGTTTCCGTTCGCATCCAGCGCCTGGAAGAAGCGGATCAGGTGGCCCTGGTTGTCGCCGACGAGATGCCCGAAGTTCGGGTCGATCTTGTTGGCTTCCGGATCGGACCAGGACGCGTAGGTCGGACGGCCGTCCACGGAGATGTAAAGGCCGAACGGATTGTTGTGGTTGATCGTCGCCCGGGCGACGTTCGCCCCCGATCCCGCACCCGCCAGGAGCTGATCCGGCAGGATCGTCTGACCCTGCTGGTCGTCGTTGGCGAAAAGCTGGGTGACCTGCGAGGACTCGAGGCCGTGGAAGCCCAGGCGAGCCACGTTGCCCTGGTTCAGGAAGGCCGCGAGCTGGATGACCTCGATCGGCTTGGTGCCGTCGAGCCGCTGGAGATAAGGCAGCAGAACCTCGTCCCCGATGGTCTCGACCACGCCTCCGCCTGCCAGCTCACCCTGCGCCACGTCGGTCCCGTAACCGAAGGCTTCGACGATCTGGGCCACGGTGGGTTCGGAGTTGTTCTCCGAGAACTCCTGGGCCAGACCGGCGAGCTGGATCACCTTCTCGGGCTGGTTCACATCGTTGGACCGGATGGTGAGCGTCGACTTGTAGAGGTCGGCGCCGCTGCCCGTTCCGGCATGGGTCCCGATGAAGCGGACCGTGACGGTTGCGCTGGCGCCCGCCGCAATCGAGGTGGGAGCCGTTCCGACGATCTCAAAGGCCGGATTGCCCGTGGTGATGCTTTCGATGGTCAGCGGGGCAAAGCCGTCATTGGTGATCGTGAACGTCGCTTCGTTACGGAAGGCCTGCGAGGCATTGACCGGGTTCTCGATGTTGGTGAAGACGAGACGCTCGTCCGCCGCCGCATCGTCCAGACCGCGCAACACCACGCTCTGGCCGAACCCGACCGGGGCAACACCTTCAATGACGAACATGTTGTCATTGTAGTCGTAGTTGATGCCCGTGTAGTCCATGATGCCGAGATACACGTTGGGGATCACGTTTCCATTCGCATCCAGCGCCTGGAACATCTTCACCGTGTGCCCCTGCTGAGCCCCCGGCACGACCACGCCGCCCGTCGGGTTGAGCCGCGGATCGGTCGACAGGCCCGCCACCGAGATGCCGAACATGTCGTTGCCGGTCCACCCGTCCGGAATGTCGTTCCGGGTGAAGGTGCGCGTCGCAAAGGTGCTGTCATTGCCGGCATTGGGCAGCAGGCGCTGGTTGTCGGTCCCTTCGTGGTTCCAGAGCTGGATGTTGGAGCCCTTGTTGTTGGGGTTGTGGAGGTGGATGGTCGCCCCGCCCGTGCCGTGGAAGGCAGCGATGTGGGTGATCTTGGCCTCCGTGACGCCGTCCGCGAGCTTCCAGTAGGGCGAGAGCACCTCCGTCGGATCGGTCTTGGCGAAGACGTCGTTGGTGCTCAGCGTCGAGTTCTCGCCGCCGCCGCGGGTGGTGAGACCCTCGATCACATTGCCGAAGCCGAAGATCTTCCAGACCTCATTGACGTTCGGCTCGTGACCGCCCTCGTCCCGCGACTGCCAGAAGCCTGCCAGGTCGATGGTGGAGACGGGGGTGTCGGCATCGTTGGTGACGAGGCGGATCGACCCTTCGAACACGGTCGACGTGGCATCGACGTTGGACGTCGGCGGGGTATAGGCGGCCCGGTTGAACAGGACCGTCACCTCGATCGACTGACCGGCCGCGAGGGTGAGCCCTTCGAAGATCGCCGGGTTGGCGAGCACGAAGGGACCCGTGATCTCGGCATCGATCACCGACAGGGGAGCCGTTCCGGTATTGGTGATCCGGATGGTGCCGCTGTCCTTGAAGTCGCGGTCGGCTGCATTCGGGTCGACGGCGTTCGGATCCTCCAGGTAGCTGAAGTGGAGCCTGTTGTCGAAGTAGGCCGGGTCGAGGCTCTGGATGGCGATGTCGGCATTGACGTCGCTGGCCACCGGCCGCACGTCGAGATAGTCGATGGCGCTGGCTCCCGGAGCGTTGGAGACGACACGCAGCTGGTACTGCGTCCCGGCTTCCAGCTGCAGGAAGGCCGTGCTTTCGCCCGCCGTACCAGTGCCCGGGAAGGCCAGGTTCTCGACGATCACGCCGTTGAGATAGAGGGTGAGCCCCTGCCCGTTCGGCGCCCCCGCATTGGCTGCGAGGTCGAGCGCATAGGTGCCGTCCTCGGCGACGGTGAAGAAGAACTCCACCGCCTGACTGTTGAGGGTGCGGGTCGAGTTGTCCGCCGTCTGCTCGAGCTCGATGCGGGTCTCCCCTGTGACCGCGACATAGTCGGGATCGAAGGGCGTGGTGCCCGCATTGGCGACGCGCAGCTGGTCGATGTTCGGTCCGACCGCGTTCGGAGCCGTCAGCGTGATCGTGTTGTTGCCGGCGACGAGGTTGACCATGGTCGACTGGAACTGCCACTCGGTTTCGGCATCGTTGCTGAAGCCCTCGAAGTTGATCGGTCCGAGATCCACTCCGTTGACGGTCAGGTTCAGGGGCCGATCCGCCTTGCTGGCGGCCAGGGCATACCGGAACGCGATTTCGAACGCTCCCGCCTGGGCCGAATTCACCGTCCAGGTGATCGACTGATCGGTGGTCCCATTGAAGTCGACGAAGCCCGTTCCCTCCTGGTTGCGGTTCTCCGTGACGACCACCGCGCCGTTCAGCGTCGCGTTTTCAGCCTCGTAGAAGCTGAATTCGGTCGGCTGCTGCGTGACCGGCGGCACCAGAACCTCGATCTGATCGATGTTCGGTCCGGTATTCGCCGTGGCCCGGAACGTGACGGTGTTGAGCCCCGCCACGAGGTTCATGGGGATGTCGAGCGTCTGCCAGGTGGCCCATGCGGCATCTCCGGTCACCCCGGCAGGCGGGCTGAAGCCGAAGGTGCCGATGCTGGCCCCGTTGACGAACACTTCCAGAGGCCGGTCGGTGGTTCCGCCGTTGCCGTAGCGGACCTTCACCACGCCGGCGCCCGCCTGATCGGAAGGAACCTCGAAGTTGAAGGTCAGGAAATCGGCGTTGCTTGCGCCGAAATCCGCATAGCCGCCAGGCACGCCATCCGCATTGTTCGTGTTGCCGTCGAGGCCGAAGGCGCCCGGACGGAGGCCGCCGACGAGGCCGCTGGTGCCCGTCTCCGGGTTGGCGGCGGTGCGGATCTGGATTTCAGCCGGAGCCCCGGGGATCGACACGGAGGTGCCGTCTCCGGGCGTGTTGTCCTCGGCCTGGATCGTCACGAGAGAGACGAGATCCGTGGGCTGGGGGTTGGGCTCCTGTCCCGGCGTGAAGGTGGCACTGGCCGTCGCGCGGTTGAGCGCATCGTCAGTGACCTCGATCTGCGCCGTCACCGGGCCGGTCAGGTCGCCCAGATCGACCGTGAAGCGGTTCTGCGAGTCGAGCAGCACCGTCTGCGGAGCTCCGCCGTTGAAGCTGATGCGGATCGCAGTGATGTCCGTATCGAGCCCGCCGATCTGGAAGATGGCGCTGGCGGGATCGCTGACGTCGACGACGGTAAGCGCAAGATTGCCACCCTCGTCCGCCGTCAGATCCTGGGTCACGCCGCCCGGAGCCGGCGTGAGGAGGACGAGCTGGCTCGCTCCCGTGCCGCGGTTCAGCGTCATGAGGTAGAGCTGGCCCGTGACCGGGTTCTCGATGATGTCGAGCGGATCGATGTAGTTGTTGATGACGGATCCGTCCGGACGGCGCAGCACGTCGTCGCCGACGATGTTGCCCTGCTGGTCGACCAGGATCGCACGGACGTTGTCGCCGGCGGAGAACTGGGCGAACAGGATCGCACCCTTGAGGTTGGATCCGAAGGCGGCGCCCTTGTACTCGATGGCTCCGTTCGGCGACTGGTTGTAGCCGAGGTTGTAGGTGCCATCGAGGTCGTAGTTCGGATCAGGCTGGACGCCCGGATCGTAACCGTCGGTGTTCGGGTTGCCGTCCTTGCCGTCGGTCACCTCGTTCGGGTCGATGCCTCCGGTCGGATTGCCGCCGTTGAGCACGTACTCGTCGCGCAGGACGTTCGGGTGGCCGTAATATTTGCCCTCCTCGACCGTGAAGAAGTAGTCGTACTGCTTCGGTGAGTTGTTGATCACCTGGCTGCCGGCCTGGGTCGGGTCGTCCGGCGTCTTGCCGCCGGAGGCCGTTCCGTTGGTCGGCATGTAGAGCTGCCCGTTCGAGTGCCAGACGAGATCGTAGGCGTTACGGACGCCCGTGGCGAAGATCTTCAAAACCGCATCCGCAGCATAGGGATTGTAGAAGCCCGGATAGGTTCCGTCGGCATTGAAGTTCGCGGCGGGGTTGACCGTCGTGGGCGCCGTGACCGGCTCGGTCCGCACGTTGAAGCCACCGGGAGGTGCATCGCGGGTCGGATCGATTTCGAGGACAGCCGCATTCAGCAGACGCTCGGGGCGATTGCCCCAGGCATTGTCGGCAGCACCGGCGGCCGAGTTCGAGCCCTGGGACACGTAGAGCAGGTAGTTCGGCTCACCCGCCTGGCCGGCATTGGGATTGACGCGGAACTCCAGGCTGTTGGTGAGGTGGTCGCCGCCCGAGCGCGGCAGGCCGTCGATATAGGTCTCGATCGTGGCCCCCGTGAACGAACCGTTCGGCCCGAGGGTGATCTTGCTGATACGCCCCGAGAACTCGGGCGTGTCGAAGGCCTTGTTCTCGCGCGGGATTGCGTAGTTGTTCGAGATCCAGATCGTATTCGGATCCTCCGGATCGAAGGTGAACCCGACGATACCGCGCCGGTCTCCGTCGGCCTGGGCGAAATACTCGTGGATCAGGCTCTCCTGGGACGCCTTGTCGATCGTCCCGTCGGCATTGACCGCCCAGCGATAGATCTCGCCCGTGATAGTGGCCACATAGAGCTTGCCGTCGGGACCGAACTCGATGGAGGTGTAGCCCCCGGCCCCGTCGGCGAAGCCGTCGAGCAGGGTCTGGGTCGTGAACGCCACATCCCGGGCAACCTCTTCCGGCGCTTCCCCGGTGACAAAGGTCGTCGTCATGTCCTGCATCTGGTGCAGCGGCGCCGTACCGTCGGTGATGCTACCCAGATCGAGGACGTCTTGGACCTTGAGCGTGTAGCTCGTGTTCTCCTTCAGCGGCTGGAGCGGTCGGATGGTCAAGGAGTCGGCGCCACCGCTGATCTGAACGTCGATGGCGACTTCCTGGCCGGTGAGCGTCTCGACCAGCTTGATGTTCTCCACATGCGCGATGTTCGGCCCGCGATGGTTCGGCGCCTGGACGTTCACGCCGACGACGAGGCTGGACAGCGGGTTGATGCCCACCGGCAGCGCTCCGTCCGACCCGATGGAGATCGGGACCTGGTCGTTGAGGTAGGCTGCGACCGGCGAGGTGAAGTAGGAGTAGTCGAGATCGGCGGGCCGGTCGTCGTTGGGGGTCAGGTCCGGCACACGTTCGACTTCCAGATACTGGATCTCGGTATTTGTGCCGCCGATGGAGTCGATGGTCAGGCGCCCGTCCGTCACATGCACGATGCCGGTGACGAGGGTGGAGCGGAAGCCGCCTCCGCTCAGGGAGCCGTCGACCGGATTGGCCGGCACCCAGCTCTGGCCGAACCTCTGCCCCTCGACGTCGACGACGTAATTGCTGTCGAAGGCGCCGGCCGTATCGCCGACCGACATGGTCACCTGATAGGTACCGTTCGCCAGCGACATCTCCCATGCCCGCGAGCCGGATACACCGGCCCCCGGATACTCGAAGTGAGCGTAGGTCTTCTGCAGATCGGACGCTCCGGTGACGGTGCTCTTGTACCAGTGCGCATTGGCCGGCTGGGCCGCGGCAATGGTGCCGTTGGCAGTTCCGTCCGCGACGCTGGCCTCGGTCACCCAGCCGTAGCTGAAGCCGTTGCCCCGATCACCGAAGGCCGCGCCGATATCCGCCAGATAACCGGTCGGCGTGCTGTAGCCGGTCGGCAGGCCCTGCGTCGTCTGGGACGGGGCCGGCTCGAAGTTGATCTTGACCACCTCCTGGAAGGTCATCTGCTCGCGGGGGTCGACCGGCCCCTGGGTATCGCGACTGATCGTGACATTGTCGATGTTCGGCCCGTTCGTCACCGTATTGGCGATCGAGACGGTGTTCACGCCGGCAGAGAGCTGCACCTCGACGGTCGCCGTCTGCCAGTTGTCCCAGCCGTCCACGCCGGTACCCGGGAACGACACCGTCTTCGTCTGGCCGCCGACCGTCAGCGACATCGGCCGGTCACCGTTGGTGCCGCCGCCGCCATTGGAGTAGCGGAAGGTGAAGGTATAGGTGCCTGCCTCGGGCGCATTGACCGTGAAGGTCGCCGCATCCCCGACCTGGGCGCCCATATCGAGGTAACCGGCGCCCGTGAAACCATCCCACAGGCCGTCGGAGTTGGCGTCGCGAGCCAGCGGAGCATTCGGCTCGGGATTGTCCGCGGTCCTCCCCTGGGTGATCTGGTTGCCCGTTCCCGAGGTATCGACGGGGGTGAAGGTCTCCGCCTCGATGGTGAGGGTGAACGGCTCCGGATCGGTGGGACCGCCATTCTGCGGCGCAAAAGTGATCTGGTCGATATTGGGGCCGTTGTTGCCTCCCGCCGGAATGGCGAGCTTGATCGCATTCGCGCCTGCCGACAGGTTCAGCTCCACGGTCTTCTCGACCCAGGAGTTCCAGGCTGTGGCGTCCGCGCCCGTGCCGACCACAGGACCGGGCACGAAGCTCACGGAAGTGGCCGCACCGCCGTTGAGCGACAGATCGAGCGGACGGTCCGTAGCCCCGCCATTGGCATAGCGGAACGTCACGAGATAGGTGCCGGCCGCCGGAGCATTGACATTGATGGTGATGGCGTCGCCAGGGTTGCTGCCGAAGTCCATGTAGGCCCCATCGACGGCTCCGGTGCGGTAGTTGCCGAAGGCATCGGGATTGGCCTGGTCCACGACACGCGTGAAGTCGCCGTTGGTGGGCACACCGGTATCCTGCACCGTCACGCTCGCGGCATCCTCGGCCTGGATCGTGAACGGCGCGGCAGTGGCGCCGGCGATCGTGACATCGGCGGTCGCCTCGGCTTCGTTGCCGGCTTCGTCGGTCACGATCACGGTCACCGTCGTCACGCCCGGAGGCAGTGCGGAACCGTCGAAGACGAAGTCACCGTCGGCATCCGGAAGACCCGTGATGTCCGTGCGGGTGACGCCGCCGTCGAAGCTGATCTCGACCTTCGTCACGTCCGCATCGACGCCTGCGATGTTGAAGTTGATGGAGGCGGCGCCCGCCTCGTTCAATTCACCGTCCGGCGCGTCGAGGAAGAGGTTCCCATCCTCATCCGCGGAGGTATCGGAACCGATCGGGCCGGTTCCGGCCTGCGTGATCTCGATGCGGTCGAGGTTCGGTCCCGCCGTGGCTCCGGCAGGGATCGCGAAGGTGATCGTGTTGACCCCTGCGGTCAGAGTCACCGTCTGCGTCAGGAGCTGCCAGACGTTGAAGCCCTGAAGCTCCGTCGGGCCGCTGCTCGGCCCCGTATCCGGGAAGGTGGTGGTGCCGAGGCTGGCACCGTTGATGCCGATATCCAGAGCCCGCGGAGCGCCGGCAAAAGCCTGCGACGCATAGCGGACGTTCAGATCGTACTGGCCGGCCTGGGCAACGGTGACGGTGTAGGTGACGGTGTCTCCCGCATCGTTGCCGAAATCCAGATAGCCCGTACCGGTGAAGCCGGGACGCAGGCCGTTCGGAAGGGCGGGGTTGTTCTCCGGGTTGTCGGGGTCGCGGACCATCGTGTCGTCGTCCGTCGTCACCGCGTCGCCGATCAGGCTGATGCTGCCGGCTTCGGCCTGGATCGTGATGGGTGTGAAGGCCGCCTCGTCCACATTGGTCACGGTGACCGTTGCGGTCTTGACGTCTTCGAGGCCGCCATCGGTCGCAGTGACCTCGACCTCATAGGCGTTGTTTCCGTCCGCATCCACGGGCGCCTCATAGTCGGGGGAGTCCTTGAAGGACAGTGCGCCGGTCGCGGCGTCGATGACGAACCTGTCCGCGTCGGCGCCTCCCGTAATGGCGAAGACCGGCGAGGCGAGCCCGGCGGATCCACCGTCCTCGTCGGTCAGCGAGACCGAACCGGCCGCAGTGGACCCCTCGGCCACCGAGAAAGCGGTTTCGCCGATGGCGATGCTCTCATTGATGTCCGCAACGGTGACGACGACATTCTGAGAAACGGTATTGCTGCCGTCGTTGACGGAGACCGTCACCTCGTAGCTGCCGTTCCCATCCGAATCCGCCGGTGCCTCGGCGTCGGGTGCCGACACGAAGCTAAGCGCGCCGGTCTCCTGATCGTAGCTGAAGAGCGCCGCATCAGCGCCTTCCAGAGTTACCGTGACGGCGTCGTTCTCCGGATCGGAGATCGTGACCGTGGCGACGCTCGTCCCGTTCTCGTCGATGGCGATGGCCTCGGCCAGCCCGCCTATGGCGGGAGCCGCATTCACCGGCTCCTCGATCCGGGTGAAGACCAGGCGGTCGATGCGCATCACCTCACCGGCATTGGTCTGCGCCGATAGCGTGGCAATGGTCTGCGCATCGATGAAGACGGGCGTTTCGAAAGCGATGGACTTCAGGTTGCCCGTCTGGGCTGCGTTGCCACGGGTGCCGCCGTTGAGGAAGCTCCCGAACTGGTCGTTCAGAACCACCGTCCCGGTGAGTTCGTCGGTGGCCGTGTTGCGGGCCTGGAGGACCGTGTCGCCGATCTTCAGCGACAGAGTGCCCTGCCCGTCCGTCTCATCGAAGGCGACGACGCTCACCATGTACCAGCCGGCCGTGAGCCCATTGGCGCCGAGATTCGTGGAGACCTCTCCGCTCTGGTTGTCGTTCAGACGGATCAGCTGGCTGCCGGAAGCCGGAGCGGCCGCCGTCATGTAGAAGTTCGTAGCGCTGGCAAGGCCGGTAAAGGCCTCCGCCTCGACGCTCACCACGTCACCGACGGTGGGGCCGTCGATGTTGAACTGCAGCGTGATCGTGTCGGAGAGACCGCCGGCATCGGTCGCGCGGACGATGACGGAGAACGCTCCTGCCTCCGTCGGTGTGCCGACGATCACGCCCTCCTCGTTCACGGAGAGCCCCTCGGGCAGCCCCTCGACCGACAGGGTGAGCTCGTCCCCATCCGGATCGCTGAAGAAGCCGCGCAGGGAGCCGAGATCCAACCCGTCGAAGGCTTGGCCGGCCTCACCGAAATAGGGCTCCAGAGCCACGTCGGCGGCAACCGGAGCATCGTTCACGTTCTCGACCGTGAGGTCGAAGGACGTGCTCGTCGTCTCCGTGCCGTCGCTGGCCGATACGGTGATCACATAGGCGCCGACATCGAGGCCGGACACCGTTCCGCTCAGCACGTTTCCGCTGATCGAAAGACCGTCGACACCTGGGACCCCGGCACCGTCCTTCGTGATCGTGAAGGCATAGGTGAGCGGGTCGTTGTTCCGGTCCACGAACGGCAGGTCGATCTCAACGGCGCCGCCCTCGGAAACGACGATGTCGGCGATACCGCCTCCGACCACTTCAGGCGCGACGTTGCCGGGGGTCTCGTCGACGCTTTCGACGAGCTGGACATTCGAGAACGTCGCGGAACCGAGAGGCGTGCGGGTGTCGTCGTCGCTGATGAACACGAGCGAGTTGATCGTGGTGCCGGCATGGGCGCCGAGATCGATGGTGTAGCGGACCGTTCCGTTCTCGTTCGGCTGGCCGGAGCTGCGCAGATCGATGAAGCCCGCCTGCGTCTGCGACCCGCCGAGCTGGTAGATCGACCGATCCCCGTCGAAGGCGTTCTCGTCCAGGTCGAAGCCGACCGCGACGATTTCCGGCATATTGGCGCCGATGGCAAGATCGAGGACGATCTTGGTGTCGGCGGTGATCGCATAGCCTTCCGTCAGCGCAACGCGCTTCCACAGGTTGTCGTTCAGGGCCAGCGTCGCGCCATTGTCGGACACGACGAAACCAGGGGCTCCGAAGGGGCTGTCCTGGCTGCCGGCATAGGAAGTCACATTCTCGAACGTCACCGATACGGGCCCAGCGCCGGTATCGGGAGCAGCCGCCATGGTGACCGTGATGCTCTCCGTCGCCACGTTTCCAGCGGCGTCGGTGGCATAGAACGCGATCGTCGCCGGGCCTTCCGGCAGCGCCGAGAGGTCCAGAGTGACCTGCCCGTTCGTGACCGGCACCTCAATGCGGCTCAAGCCGCCATCGAGGCTGGCCTCGACCTTCACGATGTCGCCGTCCAGGCCGGCCACGCCGAACACCACGGCACCCGCCGCCTCGGTCGAAACGGCCTCGGACGGTCCCGTGAAGCTGAGATCGTCCCCCTCATCGGCGGTCGTGTCGGGAACCGCAGCCGCCTCGAAGAGGTCGAGGGTAATCTGATCGATGTTGGGGCCGTTGTTAATGCCTGCGGGAATGCTGAGCTGGATCGTGTTGGCGCCGGCGGCAAGGTCCAGCTCCACGGTCTTCTCGACCCACGAGCTCCAGGCATTCGCAGTCGTTCCGGTCCCCACGATGGGACCGGGGAGGAAGCTGACCGACATCGGCTCCGCGCCGTTGAGCGACAGGTTGAGCGGACGGTCGGCGTCACCGCCATTTGCGTAGCGGAAGGTCACGAGATAGGTGCCGGCCACGGGAGCATTGACGTTGACCGTGATGGCGTCGCCCGTATTGCTGCCGAAGTCCATGTAGGCGCCGCCTACTGCGCCGGTTCGGAAGTTTCCGAAGGCATCGGGGTTGGCGGCATCGACCACGCGGGTGAAGTCACCGTTGGTGTTCACGCCGGTGTCCTGTACGGTCACGCTCGCGCTGTCCTCGGCCTGGATCACCAGCGAAACGCGGGCGGCTCCATTGTCCGCAAGAATGGTGAAGCCGACGGCCTTCTGGACCTCGTTTCCTGCATCGTCGGTGATGAACACCGTCGCCTGAGCCGAACCCGCCGGCACATCCGCTGCACTGACAGTCACCAGATAGGTGCCGTTGCCCTCATCGACTGCGGTAACGGGTGTGCGCGTCGTGCCGCCGTCGAAGCTGATTTCGAACGTCGTCGAGTCGGCATCGACGCCGTAGAGACGGAACTCGGCGGCACCGACCTCGGTGGAGTTCAGGATGCTGTCGACCGGAATGACGGCGAGATTTCCGTCCGCATCGGCCGAGAAGTCGGTGAGGGCGTCGAAGGTCTCCGTCTTGCCCGGATCGGTGACGGCGATGACATCGATGTTGGGGGCGTACTGTCCGGCCCCGGACATCTGCATGATGCCGATCGTGTGAGGACCGTCTCCCGTGAGTGTCACCTGGAAGGTCCGCACCTGCCAGATGTCGAATCCTCCGGTATTCGTGTTCTGGGCCGCCCCCTGCTGCTGACCGTCCACCGCGATGGCAATCGGACGGTTGAAGGCAGCACTGGTCGCAGTGCCGGTCGCGCCGTTCGCGACACGCAAATGGATGTCGTAGGTGCCGGCGGGAAGATTGAGCTCGAACGTGGCTCTTACGCCCGTGGTCGTGCCGTTGATGTCGAAATAACCCTCGCCGGTATAGCCGTTGCGCAGACCGTACTCATCGAACCCGGCCTCCGGCAACTGAGACTGCGTGCGTTCCTGGTTCGCTGTCCTCGTTCTGACCAGGGTATCGTCGGTCGTGCTGGTGTTGCCGTCCGGAATGATCGTCAGGTCTTCAGCTTGCAGATAGATCGTGTCCATGGCCGTGTCGCCTTAAGTTGGGAAAGCTCGGATTGAGGAGTTCTGGGGATCAGAATTCGGGTGGTTCCAGCGGCTTCCGCGCGCACTCGCTTTCGGGCGCAGCGGATGAGGCTGGTTGCGCTCGGCGCAGATCGGTCGCGGCTATGCCAGATGGCAGCTCGCGACTTGATGAGGTGGGGGATCGGCGGCTCCAGCCGGGCTTATCGAACAGTGAGAAAAGCCGGCGAGCAGAAACCGTTCAGATAAATTCGAGTTTTGGTAATTACGCTGCACCTCGAAAGTGCATAGGGACATATACCAATTCAGCTTAGTCACTGATGTCTCCGCGCTCAATTTCGATGTAACATCATCAAAGTCTTGGTGACGTTACGGCACGGAGGAAGCGTTAACTATACGGACTGAAGGCTTCATTTTGCACGACGATAGTCTGATCTTTGTCAGACCTTGGTCTGACGTGCGACATTTTGGCTTTTTGTCTGTCGAACAGTGGATCGCCGGGAATATTTCGGCCAGCGCCTTTCTCCCCGGCCGCTGTCAGGTCGTACGGGCTCCACCAGGAGCGGCCCGCCTTCAAACGGACACGCGACGCAATGAGGATAAAGTCTAATCGGACGATGGTCTGATGTCGGCAGGTCCCGGCTGGGCCGATCTGTGCGACACTGGGAACAAGCGGTTGCGGGATTGAGGCGGAAACGGAACAGCACCCGGCCTCCGCTCATCGAAAGGTCGCTCGTTGGGCCGCTGGAGATTCGGCAAGGGAATCGAGCCGATAGACCGTGGCTTCAGATGCCCGTGCCTTTGACCCTGCTCAGCATTTCCCAATTCTCGCCGGCCGCGATCATGCAGGCCGTGCCGTTCGGCATGGTCATCACCATCGACCACGTTCCGCTGGACGAGGCGAAAACCTCCACGACTCGCCCCGGCTGCGCCAGGCCTATGCTCACAGGGCTTTCCTTGTACTGCTCGGACAGGACCTTCACGAGCTGATCTCGGGGGCCGCATGACGTCTGGGCAGAGACCGGCGAGGAGGCGAACGCGACCAAGGCACCAAACACCAGGGCCGAAGGAAGGGATCGGCGGATCATGTCAATTCCTTGCGTTTGCCCGCAATAATCCCTTGGCGTCCGGCTAACGCCCGAATGAAGAAAAAGCTCCGTTGACCTCCTCGGGTCGACGGCGGGAGGGATCAGCCCTCACGAATGTGTGTTCTGGCTGCGCTCTCCAGGCGGCGATCGACGAACTGAGCAGGAGCCGAGCGGCCGAGGCGCGGCAGCCGGATCGTATCTCCTCCAGCCGCTCCTCTGGCGAGTTGGCAGCACGACGCCGGCAAAAAGCTCCCAATGGTCGCGACCGGAGTATTTGACTTTGGAGCGGGGCGGCCCAGATCCTGAGGGTTATCACCCTTTCGGGTGACTTACCTTCGAGGCAAGAATAACCCAGGTTATTTTTCGAACCGCAGGATGGTCTCACAATCCGCCATGGCTAAAGGATCGCTGCCGAAACATGTTGGTTTCATTCCCGATGGCAACCGGCGCTGGGCCGTCGGCCGCGGGCTGACCAAGGATCAAGGCTACCGCTTCGGGGTTGATCCGGGCCTGGTCCTGTTCGACATGTGCAGGAAACTCGGGATTCCGGAGATCTCGATTTACGGCTTCACCCAGGACAACACGAAACGCCCCTCCCCGCAGATCCAGGAGTTTCGTGCAGCCTGCGTTTCGTTTGCCCAGGAAGTTGCCAGCCGCGGCGCTGCCCTGCTGGTCGTCGGGCACGACAGGTCGCCGCTTTTTCCCGATGAGCTGCGGTGTTTTCGGACGCGGGAGGGGAGCGGAACCAAGGTCAATCTGCTGATCAACTACGATTGGGAGTGGGATCTCGCCGGACTGAAGGAAGGCGGCATCCGTTCGGAGGAGGTCTCCCGGCTCGACCTGATCGTACGGTGGGGCGGCGGGCGACGATTGAGCGGCTTCCTTCCGGTGCAGTCGGTTTATGCCGATTTCTACGTCGTGGACGACTACTGGCCGGACTTCAAGCCGCACCATTTCGATCAGGCGCTCAACTGGTTCAAGAAGCAGGATCAGACCCTGGGAGGATGAATGCCTCGCCAGCCGTCTGTCGTCCCCACAAAAGAGGCTCCCCATGGGAGCCTCAGTTTCTTTCAGGGAGGACCAATGCCGTCGGCCGATAACCAGTCTCGGCCTCGTTCATCCTTCGATCAACTCAATAATTTTAACCGATTATGAAGACCTGAGAGCACCGTCCCGCGTCGCTCTCTAGCGTGCTGCCCAAGCTCTCCAGGCCAGAACGGGGGCAAGCAAAGGCCACCCGAAGGCCGCAATGAGGATGTGCCGCAAACCAACACCCTCGTCTTCCTTGATCCCCGTCGAAAGCGCCAGCACTGCGATCACGACGCCGAGATAAGCGACCAGTACCCCCTCCATTCCCCTACCCTGCATGCTTGTTCATTGATGGAGTGCAGGGCTACAGGCGAATAAAACCGCAACCTATGCGGTGGGTGGTCGCGATGGGCGATTCAACGACCCTGGCGCAATTCTGCCACACCGCCGGAGATGAGATCCGAATACATCCTGACGCGGAACGCGGCTCATGAACCCACCAAGGCGGAAACAAGCACGCTCAGCGCGTGGGCCAAGAAGATCAGGAACGGGATCAGCACGATGGCCGCGACGACCATGGCAAGCGACAGACCAAGATTACGCATACCGGGCTCCTGGACTTCGAACCTTCAGCTTCATCGGTAATCTTGGCTGCAAGATGTCCTGACGTCGGACGGGGCTCCAACTCCTCGACTTTTGCAGATGAGCCGGTGCTACACCGAAAGAGGTACTCACGGAGCAAGATTCAAACTAACCCCTATTGTTAGGGAATGCTCGTTGCACCTTAACTGATCGGAAAGGTATGTTTCTTCAACGGATTCCATGATCCGGAGGGAACAATGCGCAGCAACCAAGACAATCCTCTCCACTCTGGCAAGCAAAGCGCAGGGCGCAAGGGGTTTCTGTCAGAAACGGACCTGAAGATTCTGTGGGTAGCGCGCACTTTGACGAATATTGATCTGCAGTACGAATCCGACTTGCTTAAATTGAACCAGAGTCGCGTTCCGCATGACCTGAAGAAGCCCATCCAGGCAGTGATTTTGTCACGGCACCATGCGAGGCGCGAACCTTATGTCAAACTGCTCGAGCAGCTTCAGGGGCAGCAGCGTCATCAAACGATCGCCGCCTGAGTCGACACGGCAGGCATTCAAACTCGCTCCCTTTTCGCTTTCCGGTTCGGCTGTTCCGCCCCCAGGCCCCGCCGAGTCGGGATCTCCAGCGCCTTCACGGGCGCTTCTTTTTTGTCGCCCCCCTGCCCTTCGTGCTACGATCCTCACCTAAGGCCGTACCTTACAAAAGGCTTAGTCCACCTCCGTAATGGGTGCGGCTGCCTTCAGGGGATGGATGTTGATTGCGGATTTGACGATAGCCCTGTTGATGCCCGTCGCCGGGTTCTTCACAGCGATCTGGCTGCTGATCCTCTGGGTCGGAGATGCCGCCGTGACGCCGGAGATGGACAGCGGCCTCGATCCGATCACAGGCGTTCGTGACCAGGTCGGAATCTACGAATCCTATGAATCCTACATCCCCATGCCCGACCATCTGAAGACGCAGGACGAGATGGTCGCCTGGATGACGAAGGAACTCCCCAAGCTGACGGCGGAAATATCCACGCCCGTAAACCCGCTCCGTCAGCCCAGGGACATCCGCGATCCGGACTGAACGACAGGTTCCGTGAACGGCATCCTCGCAGGAGGCCGGACCGACTTCTGGCGGTTCAGTGGGCAAATACCTGCGATCGTGGAAGAATGCTGTTCCCGGCCACCACCTGGGCTATCGCAGAAGCGATCTTGTCCCCGCCCCTCGCGGAAGGCTCGATAGGGTTGGCGTAGTCGTCAGGCTCGTTGCAGAGCAGGCGCAGGTCGATCAGCGGCAATCGCCTCCCGAAGGCCTCACGCATGATGCAATCGTTGAAGAGTGCCAGGCCGGTCACCACGAGGCGCTGCTCCTGCGGATCGGGAAAGCGCGCATCGTAGATAGTGCACAGCGCAACCGGCAGCCGCCGCTCCGCGACCTTGTCCACCATGTCACGATAAACGCGGGCGAACTCGTCCCGCACATCCGCGAGCCTCCCCATGGCCTCGGCGACCGAACGCGCGCCCTCCCGGAGAACCCCGATATTGCGCAGTCCATCGTTCCCACCCGCACTGACGACGAGGTGGCTGGCGCTTTCAGGAACGTTGCGGAGCTGACGGTCGACATCACGGGTCACGGCGCCATCCACCGCACACAGGGTTGCCTGCCAGTCCCGCGGAAGCTTGGTGCGGACTTGCGCGACGACATCGGGCTCTCCACGGCGCACATAGGCCGCGTTGTCGAAGATGGAATCTCCCAGGAGGACCACGTGACTCACGGTGACCTCCCCACCAGCCGGTCGAGTGTGGGCGCAAGATGGCTGAGCAGGTAGGGCTTGGAGATGAACTCGCCTCCTTCCGGAACGGGACCGGATGTTGCATCGGAGTGCCCCGACATCATCACCACCGCCACGGTCGGCCACCGTTTGCGAACCAGCTCAGCCAGCTCGAATCCATCGACATTTCCGGGAACATGCGCGTCCGTGACAACTCCACGGATGTCGGAGCGCTCGTCGAGGAGAGCCATGGCGACATCGGTGGTCTCAGCCTCGATCACCGCGAAGCCGGCTCCTTCGAGGTACCGAGCCACCGCCTCCCGTTGAGTCGTCTCCTCCTCGACGAGAACGATCACAGGCGGCTGTCGCGATTCCGAAGACATGGCCTACTCCAGAGGTGCATCCAGGCGTCGTGGAGCAACAACCGAGCCGGAACCGCCCTGGTTCCGCCCTTTGTGTCAATGGATTGACATGAGAGGTTGCCTGCTAGAGGATTTCTCAACCGCCCCGCGCGCACGTCCGGGTGGTGGGAAGACATCCTTCACATCCCCTGCGTCCTAATCCTTTGGAGATAGTCCTTTCGAGAAGTTGCGAATCTCCACGACGCGAACCTAAAGCTTGCAACAGCAAAGTTGATGCGAAGCACACAAGTAAGTAAGCCTTCTTAAACGCTCGCATCGCAAACTCGAACAGTAATCAATTACTGACGTGGGGCAGAAATGGACACAGCAATCGAGCATGTGGCGCGTGCGTTCTACGATGCGCAGGATGATGCACACTCTTGGGACCGCGAGCCCGAAATCCTGAAAGAGGAGTTTCGGCGTTATGCCCGCGAGGCCATTGCGCTCCTTCGCGGCAAGCATGCCGATGCGCAACAGGACGACCTCGTCGAAGGATCTGAGGCCCTGCTCTATGCGGTCGGTCTCGAAGGATCGGTCGGAGCTCCCGTAGCGGCTTAGGCTGAGGAGCCGGATCCCTGCCTTCAGGGTCGTCGAGAAGAAAGGCCTGCGCTTGGTCGAAGCGCAGGCCTTTTCCAATTAGGATGGGGGCCCGTCCTCAACGGAGGAAGAGCACCCGGCGGTCAGACGATGAAGAACTCCTTGGCGCTCATCTTGAGGTTCTTGTCGAGCTTTGCAATCTCGACAGCTCGTCCCGAGCCGGAACCGTCGGCATCGTAGTAAAGGATTCCGTTCTTCTTGTTGTAGAACAGGTAGTCGTTCTTGTCCTTGGCCTCGCTTCCGACAGTGAAGAATGCGGATTTCAACTTGCCTGGTTTCGTCTCGGAGCCTTTCCCGAGTTTCTTGAAGACCGCGTTGTCGAGATAAACGCTATCGTCGCGCACGTTGTAACTTTTGATCGTATCGAGATTCGTTTTCTTGTTCGGCTTCGTGTCGAAGACGAAGGCGTCCTTCCCCTTGCCGCCGGACATGACATCCTTGCCGTGTCCGCCATAGAGCTTGTCGTTATCAGCACCGCCATTGAGGCGGTCGTTTCCTTTTCCGCCCTTCAGGGAGTGGGCACCGACTCCGCTCCAAAGGGTATCGTTTCCGCTGCCACCATCGAGAATGTCGTCGAAGGCCGTGCCGACCATCGTATCGGAGCCCGACGTTCCTGTCCTCGTGATGACGTCGCCCCAGGAGAGCGTCATCGCCCCCAAGGAGGCGAACTGCGCCTCGGTGAAGGAAATCGCATTGTTCGTGGCGTCGAAGCCGACGACGCCTCGGCTGGCGAGTTCCCCGAACTGGTGCGGCGCGAGACTGCCGATGGTCGAGCCATGGTCCGTCAGTACGATGACGTCGCCAGGGGACAGCGGCACTTGAAGAGCGTTCAACTGTGCAAGGGAAAACGGAAGAACGTTGTCCGCAACGTCGATCCGGTCGACGTTCCTGGCAAGAAGGCCGGAAATCTGCTCGATGGTGCCAGTGCCGAGTTCGGCGCCGGTATCGGCCAGAACGATGGTGTCGGCTGCCGTAAGCCTCACTGCTCCCAGGGCTTCGTACTGCGACGTCGACAGGAACATCGAGTCGTTCGTGGCGTCGATGACATCGACACCGTTGGCGCCGAGTTCAGCAAGCTGCGCCGGGGTCAGGCCGTCGATGTTCTGGCCGGCATCCGCAAGAATGACTTCGTCTTCCGCCGAGAACGGTTTTGCCGCAGCGGTATACTCGGCATAAGTCAGAGTAATCGTGGCCATGCGCGCCTCACCATGTGCGTTTCATGCCTTCCTTGCTCACACGATGAGCCAGGAAGCCTTGCACCATTAGAGGCATATGGATGTTGCGTTATCCAACGTCCAAAAAGAGGTATCGGCAATACTCAGATGAGACTACTCTAAAAATACGCAGATCTATCCGCAGCAAGTATTCTCCGGAAAAGTTCTTGCAGTACCCCTAAAAGAAAAGCACGCGGGGGACCCGCATGATCCTCTGACCCGGTCGCGCTGGATTGGGCCGGGGCAATGCTTCTGCCGCCCCGGCCTTTGACGGATCTAGAGGGAGGCGGTCAGCATCGCCTCGTAGTCCGAAGCCGTCGCCTCGCGCGGGTTGGTCTTGTGCGTGTGGTCCTTGAGGGCGCCGTCGATGATCTGCGGGAACATGGAGGGCGTGATGTCGAGCTCACGCAGGCCGGACGGAAGGCCGAGGCGCTTCGTCATGTCCCGGATCGCCGGCGTGACGGCCGCCTCGTTCTCCAGCCCCATCGCTCTTGCGATGCGCTCCATCCGCCGGTCCGCGACGACGGTGGGAGCCGATGAATTGAACTCGATCACGGCCGGGAGCAGCACGGCATTCAGGGTTCCGTGGTGCAGGCGCGGATTGAGGGCGCCGATGGAGTGGCTGAGGCTGTGGACGCAACCGAGCCCCTTCTGGAAGGCCATGGCACCCTGCATGGCCGCGCTCATCATGTTGAGACGCGCCTCGCGATTGTCCGGCTCATGCGTGGCTTGAGCGATGTAGCGCCATCCCCGCTCCAGCCCGTCCAGGACGATCCCGTCGGCAGGCGGATTGAAGGCAGGCGCGAGAAAAGTCTCGATGCAGTGGGAAATGGCGTCCATGCCGGTCGCGGCGGTCAGGTGCGGCGGCAGGCCGAAGGTCAGCTCGGGATCGCAGATCGCCGATTTCGGCACGAGGTGCGGAGAAAGCAGACCGGTCTTGCGGCCGTCGTCGAGAATCATCATGGAGCCGCGGCCGACCTCACTGCCGGTTCCTGCGGTCGTCGGGACGGCGATGACGGGCGCGACCTTCGGCGTGATGCGTGCCGTGCCGCCTTCGACCGCCGCATAGGTCCGCAATGGTCCTTCGTGGGTCGCGGAAAGGGCAACGGCTTTTGCCAGATCGATCGGGGAACCGCCTC
Source organism: Microvirga lenta (assembly GCF_020532555.1). Lineage (GTDB taxonomy): Bacteria > Pseudomonadota > Alphaproteobacteria > Rhizobiales > Beijerinckiaceae > Microvirga > Microvirga lenta. The sequence continues at coordinate 21,963 of NZ_JAJBBR010000008.1, forward strand.
CGACCGCGATCACCCCGTCGCAATCATGCTCCTTGTACATCGCGGTCGCATCACGCGCCGCACTCTCGGTCGGATTGGGAGGCGTCTGGTCGTACACCTGAAACGGGATCGAGTTGCCGAGTTTCGCCAGGACGCGGTCGAGCAATCCGGCAGCCCTGACGCCGGCATCCGTGACCACCAGCGGCCGGGAGATTCCGACCCGCTCGCATTCCTGCGGGAGGAGGCCGACGGCACCGAAATCGAACTGGATCGTGGTGATATAGTTGATGACCGCCATGGCGTTTTCACCCCTGTTGTCTGGCTGTTCTCATGACTGCCGATTTCGGTTCACGGGTGGCTTTCGAGCGGCAGACAGGTCTCGAAACCGCCGGTGCGGCGAACATCATCATGCGCTGTCCGCGTGCCCTGGGGCATTGATGGGGAGAAGCACCGGCCTCCGCGGCGATGCGCGGCGGAGGCCGGCAGAGGTCAGGACGGGATCAGTTCGCGCCCACGCCCGTCTTCAGCTTGGCCACGGCCGCCTTCTCCGGGAACACCGTCACAAGCTCGCCCCCCTGCCACTGCATCAGGAACGGGCTCACCCGCGTGTTCTGGCCCTGCTCGTTGAACTTGGCGCCCCAGCCGGTCGGCGTTGTCCCTTCCGGCACGTCCACCTTCATCACCGCCTCGCGGATCGCATCCGCCGACAGGTCCTTGGCCGAAGCCATGGCGTCCAGGAACACGTTCGCGCCCATGTAGTTCGCCAGGCTGTGGCCGGAGCGCGGCGGCATGCCGTACTTGGCCTGGTACTTCTTCTCGAACGCGTCGATCCCCGGGGCCGCCGCCGGATTGGTGCGGTACTGGGTGAAGTCCACGTTCAGCGCCCCTTCCATGTTCTCAGGACCGACCGCTTTCACCGTATCCAGCAGCGAGTAACCGCCACCGGCGCCGATGGCTGCCTTGGGCTTGAAGCCCTGGTCCTTCATCTGGCGGAAGAACAGCACCGTGTCGTTCTGGTACGAGGTCTGCAGCACCACGTCCACGCCCGCCGACTTCAGCCGCAGGATCACCGGCGTCAGGTCCACCGACTTGGCCGAGTACGGCAGCGTCTCGACCAGGTTCAGCCCCTTCTCCTGCGCCCGCTTCTGCTGGAACCCGGCCACGGTCTGGCCGTAGAGCGAGTCCTCATGGATGATGCCGACCTTCAGGCTCTTCGGGTCCACCCCCAGCGCCGGCGCCACCGCGTCCGAGATCGCATCGACCATGCGGTTGGCGAAATCCTTGGAGGTGGGGTTGGTGCGGAAGGTGTACTGGAAGCCGCGTTCGGTGATCGGGTCCGAGATCGCGCCGAGCTCGAAATACGGCACTCCCGCCAGCTCCGCCACCTGCGTCGCCGCAATGGCGAGCGACGAAGAGAACGTGCCGAAGATGGCATTGACCTTGTCGACGGAGGTGAGGCGGCGGGCCTCGCCCACGGCCTGGTTCGGATCGACCGCGTCGCCGCGGATCATCTGGATGGGCTTGCCGTTGAGGCCGCCCTTGGCGTTGCGCTCCTCGACCGCGAGCTCGAGGCCGCGGAAGCTCTCGTCGCCGAGCAGCGCCAGGCCGCCGGAGAAGGGATAGAGCGCGCCGATCTTGACGGTTTCCTGCGCGAGGGCCGGCGCGGCGGACAGCGCCAGGGTGGTGGCGAGCGCCACCTTTGCAAAGAGTTTCATCGGTTTCCTCCCTGAAGCCTCTGTCGGGCAGGGCTTCTGTCGAACGGGCGCGGCACGGCGCACCGGCCGGCACGTTCCCGGCACCCGCGATACTGCAGATAACCAAGTTGCCTGACAAGCAGGAATTTCTGTTCTCGTTGCTTTAGAGGGGCGCTTCATAGGGACGCTCCAGATGAACGAAACGGCGGGGCAGTGGGACTGCTCTTCCCTGCCCCGACCAACTCACCTGATCGCATCGAGATAGCGTTCGACCGATATGTCGAAGGCTTGGCGGGCGTTGCCTACGATGTTGCGCTTCCACCAAGCCCCGAAAATGCTGTCGAACCCGTGGGGGGCCAGAGAATCGCGGATCCGCTCAACGGCAGCCGCATTCACGGGGATGAGGTTGGGATAGCTGTACATGAAGCTGACATGCCGCCGGTCCTGCACCACCTGCAGGATGTCGCCCGTCAGCAGAGCACCCTGCCCCTCCGCACCGTCGGCCCAGTGCAGCACGGCGCCGCCCTCGAAATGGCCGCCGCAGCGGATCAGGGTCAGGGACGGAGAGAGAGCGTGGGTCTCGCCGCTCCATGCCACAATCGACGGGTGGAGCCGCTGCACCCACTTCATGTCGTCGGCGTGGATGTAGATGGGAATTCCGCCGAAAGCCTCGCTCCATTCGACCATGGTCGTGTAGTAGTGCGGGTGGGAGATCGCGATCGCCTTCAGCCCGCCCCTCGCTTCGATCCTCTCGACGATCTCGTCGTCGATCAGGCTGATGCAATCCCAGAGAACGTTACCGTCCGCAGCTTCCACGAGGAGCGCCCGCTGACCGATGGCGAAGCTCGGTGTGCTCCCGATCCCGATCAGGCCGGCTCCCTCCTCTTCCCAGCGCAGGCTGTGGGAGGCCCGGATCTCCTCCAGCGTCGTCCATGCCTGTCCCTCCCAGCGCACATATTGGCGCTCGTCCTCGCAGATGGGACAGGCATCCGGTGGCGCCTCGGTTTCGGCGTATTGGGTTCCGCACTCGCGGCAGATGAAGTGGGGCATGGGCCTTCTCTCGTCTCGGTCGTCTCCTCGCCAGTATCCCTGCCCCTGCCCGTACGGCAAAGCGAAACTGCTACGTCTGGCATAAGCCTACCTTATCGCACGGGAGCATCACCATTCGGGTGGCGCTCTGCGAATTGATATCGCTCAAGGACAGAGGAAGACCGTCGCTGCAGGGTGGAGGCCGGACAATCTCAAGTGCCGATGAATGCCGGGCCACCGGCATCAGGCGCAAATAATCGAGAGGGAAACATGACCGCCAAGATGAAAGCAGCCATTTTCGTCGAGCCGAACCGGATCGTTCTGGACGAAAAGCCGATCCCCGATGTCGGCCCCCTCGATGCGCTCATCCGCATCACCACCACCACCATCTGCGGCACGGATGTCCATATCCTCAAGGGGGAGTATCCCGTGGCGCGGGGGCTGACCATCGGCCACGAGCCCGTGGGCATCATCGAGAAGCTCGGCTCCGCCGTCGAGGGTTTCGAGGAGGGACAGCGGGTCATCGCCGGCGCGATCACGCCGAGCGGGCACAGCGCCGCGTGCCTGTGCGGCTGCCATTCGCAGGACGGGCCGCGCACCAAGTACGGGTTCAAGCCCATGGGCGGCTGGCGCTTCGGCAACACGATCGACGGTGCGCAGGCCGAGTACCTGCTGGTGCCCGACGCCATGACGAACCTGTCGCCGATTCCCGACAGCCTCACGGACGAGCAGGTGCTGATGTGCCCGGACATCATGTCCACCGGCTTCTCTGGCGCAGAGAGCGGCAAGGTTCGGATCGGCGACACGGTGGCGGTGTTCGCGCAGGGGCCCATCGGCCTGTGCGCCACGGCCGGCGCGAGACTCATGGGAGCGACCCGGATCATCGGCGTCGAGGCTGTTCCGGCGCGAATGGAGATCGCGCGAAGGATGGGCGCCGACCACGTGGTGGACTTCACCAAGGTCGACGCCGTGGACGAGATCATGCGCCTGACGGACGGGCGCGGCGTCGACGTGGCCATCGAGGCTCTCGGGCGCCAGGAAACCTTCGAGGCGGCTCTCCGGGTTCTCCGTCCGGGAGGCACTCTCTCGTCCCTCGGGGTCTATTCAAGCGACCTGAAAATCCCTCTCGACGGGTTTCTCGCAGGTCTCGGCGACCACACCATCGTGACCACCCTCTGCCCCGGCGGGAAGGAGCGGATGCGCCGCCTGATGCAGGTCATCGCCTCCGGACGGATCGATACCCAGACCCTCGTGACCCACCGCTTCAAGCTCGACCAGATCGAGGAGGCCTACGATCTCTTCGCCAATCAGCGGGATGGCGTTCTCAAGGTCGCGATCACGCCTTGAGCTCTGTCCCACCCGTCCGCACCGACAGGCCGCGGGAGCTGGTCTCACGGCCTGCCGGCGACAACCCACCATTCGTTCGAGGAAGAGGAGAGCGACCGGCGATGGACAGATTCGTCTCCAGAAAAGCTGCTCCAAATCCGCCCGAACCCTCACAGGACCGGCCAGGGGCACCTTCGCGGGCAGGTGAGCCGTGGCATGCCCTTCCTGATGCCGATGTTCTCTCGGCCCTGGCGGCGAACGCATCCGGACTGTCGAGCGAGGAAGCCGCAGAGCGTTTGCGGAGTCACGGCCCCAATCGCCTGCCTCAGGGATCGAAGCGCAGTCCTCTCGCGCGCTTCCTGCTGCAATTCCACAACCTGCTGATCTACGTTCTTCTCGGGGCCGGCGCTCTTGCGGCCCTCATCGGCCACGGTACGGACGCACTCGTCATCGTCGCGGTCGTCCTGGCCAATGCGATCATCGGCTACGTGCAGGAGGGACGCGCCGAGCGGGCGCTGGACGCGATCCGGGGCATGATCGATCCCCATGCGTCCGTGGTCAGGGACGGGCACCGGGTCACCATCCGCGCCGAGGATGTGGTGCCGGGCGATGTGGTGATGCTGGAGGCCGGCGACCGGATTCCGGCTGACCTGCGCCTCCTCAAGGCGCGCAGCCTGCGAGTGGACGAGGCGGTCCTGACGGGCGAGTCGGTGCCGGTCGACAAGGCCGTCGCACCCGTCGAGGCCGACGCTGCCCTCGGCGACCGCGCCTCCATGGCGTTCTCCGGCACCTTCGTGACTGCGGGCCAGGGCACCGGCATCGTCGTCGCCACCGGCGCCGACACAGAACTCGGGCGGATCAGCACGATGATCGGCGAAGTCGAACGGCTCACGACGCCGTTGGTCCGTCAGATGGACCAATTCGCGCGGCAGGTCACCATTGCCGTGCTCGCGGTCTCCGCCCTTGTCTTCGCCTACGCGGTCCTCGTCCGGTTCTATGCGTTCAGCGACGCTTTCATGGCTGTCGTCGGAATCGCGGTTTCGGCGATCCCGGAAGGCCTGCCGGCCGTCATGACGATCACGCTTGCCGTCGGCGTCCAGCGCATGGCGAGACGCAACGCCATCATCAGGCGCCTCCCGGCCGTGGAAACGCTCGGTTCGGTCTCCATCATCTGCTCCGACAAGACCGGCACCCTCACGCGCAACGAGATGATGGTGAGCACGGTCGTGACCTCCGTCGGCAGTATCGAGGTCGAGGGTGTCGGCTACCGGCCCGTCGGCGGCTTCCTTCTGGACGGGCGACAGATCAATGCCGTTTCCGACCGGGTCCTGGAGGAGCTGTCACGCGCGGCTTTTCTCTGCAACGATGCCGAGCTGCGGCAGGCGGACGGAACATGGTCGATCGACGGCGATCCCATGGAAGGCGCCCTGATCTCGTTCGCCGTCAAGGCAGGCCACGACATCGCGGCAGCGCGGGCGTATCTGCGGCGCCTGGACGAGATCCCGTTCGACTCGCGGCACCGCTATATGGCGACCCTCCATGGAGCCAGCGGCGCCCCCGTCATCTACGTCAAAGGCGCACCCGAGCGGATCCTCGCCATGTGCGACCGGATTGCAACCCCTGAAGGATTGCGTCCCATCGTACCCGATGAGTGGCACCGTCGGATCGAGGCGCTCGCGGCGAACGGTCAGCGGGTCCTCGCCCTCGCCTCCGCCCATCCGCCACAGGGCACGAGAGGCATTGCCCCGTCCGACGTGGAGCAGGGCCTGACCCTGCTCGGCCTCGTCGGCATGATCGATCCCCCAAGGTCAGAGGCCGTTGCCGCGGTGGCCGAGTGCAGGGCAGCCGGCATCCGGGTGAAGATGATCACCGGAGACCATGCCACGACGGCGCGTGCCATCGCGCTGCAGCTCGGCCTCGCGGAGAACCCGATAACCGTCACCGGCCGCGATCTCGACAGCCTCGACGAGGCCGGATTCCTCGCAAGCGCCCGCGAAGCGACCGTGTTCGCGCGGACCAGCCCGGAGCACAAGCTGCGGCTGGTAGAGGCGCTTCAGAAGGACGGCTCGGTCATTGCCATGACCGGGGACGGCGTGAACGACGCACCGGCGCTGAAGCGCGCGGATGTGGGTGTCGCCATGGGCCGGAAGGGCACGGAGGCCGCCAAGGAAGCAGGCGAAATGGTGCTTGCCGACGACAATTTCGCCTCCATCGTCGCCGCGGTCCGGGAGGGCCGCACCGTCTACGACAACCTGACCAAGGTCATCGCCTGGACGCTGCCGACCAATGGCGGAGAGGCCTTCACCATCATCCTGGCGATACTGTTCGGCCTCACGTTGCCGGTCACGCCGATCCAGATCCTCTGGATCAATCTCGTGACCGCCGTCACCCTCGGCCTGACGCTGGCCTTCGAGCCGACCGAGCCCGGGGCCATGCGCCGCCCGGCACGGCAGGCCAACCAGCGGCTTCTCTCGGGCCGCCTCCTGTGGCGGATCGTCTTCGTTTCGGCATTGATGGTGATCGGCACCTTCCTGATCTATGCCTGGGCCATCGGCCGCGGACTCCCGGTCGAAACGGCCCGGACCATGGTGGTGAATGCGCTGGTGACGATGGAGATCTTCTATCTCTTCAGCGTGCGCTACGTTCACGGCACGTCGCTGTCATGGAAGGGTGTTCTCGGTACGCGGGCCGTTCTGATCGGCGTAGGCACGGTGGTCGTGGCGCAGTTCGCCTTCACCTATCTGCCCTTGCTGCAGCGCATCTTCGACAGCCGACCGGTCTCGCTGACGGACGGGTTCGCCATCGTGGCCCTGGGTGCGGCGCTCCTCGTCGTCGTGGAGGTGGAAAAACGCGTCGCTGCCCGGCTTGGAGGTTCGCCAGGGCAACGGTAAACCCGGCGCGACACGGGTGTCGCGCCGGGAACGCCGTTAGTGTTCCTCAGTACCGGCTGACGGCCGCGTCCCGCGCTCGATCCGGGTGAGTCCGGGTGACGAGGCTGAGGCCGATTTCGGCGATGCCGATGATCAGGTGCGGCAGATAGGTGCGATCAGCGAAGCCGAAGAGCCACGGTGAAACCGCGAGCAACGCTCCGCCAAGCCCATCGACCGCCAGATGCGCCCCCATGGGAATGACCTTGGCGACGCTCACCTCATAATCGGTCATGAGGCTCATCAGGATGATGGCGACGCCGAGCAGCACCGGAACCCATTGGGCAGCGGTTCCGTCGGCGAAGCCGAACAGCCACGGTGCGACGATGAGCAGGCCACCGGTGAGATAGTCGATGATCCCGTGAACACGGGTGGACAGAAAACGCATGGCACGACGCTCCATAAGGACGGGTTCTGCCAGTCAATGACCGAATTGTGTCGCATGTTCCCCAGGAATTTGGCCCCACCGGTCACAGAGGCGGCCTCATCATGGTTGCTCCCGATGCTTCCATGGATGCCGCAGGCCCTGGAGCCGCCGGGCCTCGCGCCCGATGGACGAGCATTAGGAATGTCGAATTGACGCACTCTCCTCCAGGACCGGCAAGCAGGCTCGGGACAAGCTTGCTGGCTTAAGAATTCGTTAACCCAGCGATCAGAGAGAAACACGATGAATCACGAGCCGCGCCTGCCCCGCGCGATTTCCTTGGCGGAACTCAGCCGCGCCGCCGGCAGCTCCATCGGGTTCGGGCGCAGCACCTCCGGCGAGCAGCCGCAGGCCGACGGTGGCGAGGAGCGGACCGACAGAAGGACGCCTCTGAGCCTGAGGAACATCGCTCATCCCCTGCCCCTTCCCCGCGGAACGGAGCTGATCTCGCTGACGACCTATGACGGGCGGCTGGTCATCCTGACCAACAAGGGCCCCTATCTCTGGCACGGTAGCGAGTGGGAGAAAATCGTCGCTTCAGCCTCGCAGCAGGAGACCGCTGGAATCTAAGCTCCCGCCCCTGCCGCGCAGGAAAAGAGCCGGATCGCGAAGCCTACTCGGCATCCTCGGTGCAAGGCCACGATTGAGGCGCGACGAGCCCTGCAGGCAGCTTTGTCTCGGCCGTGCCGCAGGCAATGTCGACCTGGGCCTGCGTCAAACCCATCGTGCCGCTCAGGTCGGCCCCTCCGAGCTGGGTGAGATAGAGATAGGACCGCGTCAGATCGGTGCCCTGCAGGTTTGCGCCGGTCAGTCGGGCGCGTGAAAGGTTGGAATATCCGAAACTGGCGCCGGAAAGATTCGCGCTCTGGAAGTTCACGCGCGCCAGTTCCGCCTTCGACATGTCGGCCCCCGAAAGGTCGGCGCCGCTGAAATCGGAACGGTTCAGTTCGGACTTGCTGAAATTGGCACCGGCCGCGCGGACCTGGGCAAAGTTCGAACGGCCCATATCCGCCGCATGGAACACCGCTTTGGTGAGATTGGCCTGACCGAAATTGGCACGCCAACCGATCGCCTTCGTGAAATCTGCGAGGGACAGGTCCGCGGCCTCGAAGCGCGTGCGGCTGACCTCCGTCTCCACCAGCTTCGCACCGGTCAGCTTGGAGCCGCCGAAATCGCTCAGGGTCAGCAGGGACCGGGTGAAGTTGCTCCCGCTCAAGTCATCGTTGGCAAGGAGAAGCCGGGCCTTGGAGCAGCCGGACCAATCGACGCCCGCATCCGGTCCGTCCTGGCACTTGGCCGAGGCTCCGCCGCAGAGAAGACCAAGGAAGAGCACCGCGCCAGTGAACCGCTTTGCACTTCCCGCACCTGACGGGACGATCCCAGACGGCTTGCCTTCGCTGCGCTGCATCATTCCCTCTCGAACCTCGCCTGCTTCAACCCCCGATCCGAGCCGGCTGTTCCGGGAGGACAGGGAGACCGCTCTTCCGCGCGCGAGTTTCATCAATTCGGGAGCGGGAGACAAGCATTCATGGCGCTGCGCGACAAACAATTCCAGGAGGATCCGCATAGATGAGGGCATTCCTGGGGCCAAGAGCATAGAAGAACCTGCCACGCGCTGCTCTGCCCTTGAATTTCCTGTCGATTTCCTCTTTTCGATCCAGCGCGCTCCGGCACAAGGACTCGACTTCTCGCCGCCATCCCTTACGGTTCCTCTCCGTCACGTCCGGAGGAAACAATGCGTCACCTTGCACCGATCCCTGCCCTTGTTCTGGTCGGAGGTCTCCTTGGCGGCTGCAACACGGGTGCTCCTCAAGGCGTTCTGCCGCGCGACCCGCTTCCGCCTCCTCCCTCGCTGAACGCCTCGGCCTCACGTCAGACGGCGACCGCAACGGCGCGGGAGGCCGGCCCAGGCGTCCGGCGCCGGGCCATCAGCGTGCCGGACAGGATCGAGACGCCTCGCCCTTCGTCGCCGAGCGTCGAGCCCGTGATGACGCCGAGCGGCGCCGGCGCCGGCTTTCGTTTCTAAGCCGGACGGGGACGCTCCCCCTCTCCTCGCAACCCAACAGAAAAAGGCAGGACCTTTCGCGCCATGGCCCACCACCCCAAAAGGCAACATCCCGCCATGGAGCGGCCGCGCCACCAGCGCATCATAGCCGCCGTGGTCGTCCTCATGATCCTCGCCCTCGCGATCTACGGCTATCAGTTCTGGTGGGGCGAGTAGCGGCAAAAACGAAAGACTCCCTGAGCGGACGCACAGGGAGGCTTCCGATGAAAGCGAAAGGCGGGCCTAGTCGCCGAAGATGTCGCCGCAACGGGACAGCGAGAAGGCAGCGCCTTCCGTATCCCGGTTGATGCGAACGGCTTGAATGATCCCCTGGTCATCCGCGGTGATCTGCGCCTCGCAGACCAGATGAACATGCTGCGGAGGCCGAACCATCGTCGTGACCTGCGGCGCGGCGAATCCGAAGGACGAGCTCGTCGTCTTGGAGCGGGTGACGGTGACACCCGGAGCCGGGTGGGCGGTCACTGTCGTGGTCCGCTCCGAAACCTTCATGGGGCTCGAGAAGGCCGGGCGCGTCTGGTACTGGGCAGGCCGGACGAAATCCATCTCGCCGCCTCTCCAGGTGTAGATCGTGCCGCCCGAATCCAAAGCATAGCTCGAAACCGGCGGGCCGTTCTCCACGAAGAACCGGTCGACCGGTTCGCCGATCCACTTGGCGCGCACGCTTCTCGCAGCCTCTTCCGTTGTCTTGCATCCGGCAAGAGCCAAGGCGGCCGCAAGCACGGCGCCGACGGATTTGATCATGGTTAAGCCCCCACTCCCCTTTGTTTGAGGAGTATTTGCCGCAAGGGAAGCAGAGAAAGCAACCCCAAATTTGGGACGATTTCCCTTGTTTCCCTTGGTGTACGACGGGGTCAGGTCACTTCACGAAGGTCTTCGACAGGCCGACCGAGCGGTCGACGATCATGACGACCGCGAGGGTGAGCAGGATCAGGAGGACCGAGACGCTCGCGACCAGCGGATCGGCCCGGCTCTCCACGTGATGGAACAGTTCGACCGGCAGGGTCGTCAGGCGCGGACCGGTGAGGAAGAGCGTGATGACGACCTCGTCGAAGGAGACGAGGAAGCACAGGGCCGTGGCTGCGACGATGCCGGGCGCCATCATGGGCAGCGTGACGCGGCGGAACACCGTGATCGGGCGGGCGCCGAGGGTCGAGGCCGCCTCCTCGCAGGCGAGGTTGAGGTTGCCCAAGGTCGTCGCGAGAACACGAAGCGCATAAGGCAGCGTGATCACGAGATGCCCGATGATCAGTCCCGGGAATGTTCCCAGGAAGCCGATCGACGCGAAGACGATGAGGATGGCGAGGCCCAGGACGATGGTCGGCAGCAGCAGCGGCGCCGTGAAGAGATTGTAGAGGAAGGACGATCCCAGGGTGCGCATCCGGACGATGACGTAGGCGGCCGGAATGGCGACGGCGAGGGAGATCGCCGTCACGATGGCGCCGAGCAGGAGGCTCGTCCAGAAGGCGGAGATCATCTTCGGGTTGTCGGCCAGTGCCGCATACCAGCGCAGCGACCAGCTTTCCGGCGGGAAGGAGAGGATCTGCTCGCCGCTGAACGAGAGCGGCACCACAAGGATCACGGGCGCCAGGAGAAAGATGAACAGGAGCGCCACCAGGATCTTCATGGGCACGGAGGTGTTGTCGGCTTCCATGTGTCCCTCCTCAATCGATGGCGCGCAGGATGCGGGCATACACCGCGAGCGCCGCTCCGAAGATGATGAGAACCAGCATCGAGAGCGTCGCCGCCAGGGGCCAGTTCAGGGTGACGATGGCCTGATCGTAGATCTCGGTCGCCAGGAGGAACACCCGCCCTCCCCCCAGGAGCTTCGGCGTGATGAAGGACGACACGGCGAGCACGAAGCAGAGCAGGCATCCGAGCGCGATACCCGGAACCGTCAGAGGCAGGATCACGCGCCAGAAGGTCTTGATCGGCGGTGCGCCGAGGGACATCGCGGCCTCCTCCACGCGGGGATCGAGGCGGCCGAACCCGGCGAGCAGGGACAGGATCATGTAAGGCATCAGGATCTCGGTCAGGCCGATGATGACGCCGGTCGTGTTGAACATCAGCCGCGGCGGAGCAAAGCCCAGGGCCGCGATGCCGCTGACGATGGGCCCCTGATCGGCGAGCAAGGCGATCCAGCCATAGGTGCGCACCACAGCGGAGGTCAGCAGCGGCGAGATCACGAGAACCGTGAGGAAGGTGCGCCACCGTCCCGTGCTCCGGTGCAGGTATAGGGCAATGGGGTAGGAGACGACGAGGGTCGCAAGGGTGATGCTGAGGCTCACGGTGATCGAGTTGAGGATCAGCTCGACGTAGAACGAATCCCCGAAGAGCCCCGTCCAGTTCTCGAACGTCACCGTTTCGCGCACGCCGCCTCCGGCCAGCGCCTCGTTGAAGGACATCCGCAGCAGGTTGAGGACGGGCAGGATAAATCCGATGGCGTTGATCAGCGCTATGGGGAGCAGCAGCGCGATGGCCGTTCCCGTGCGGCCGAGCGCCAGGCGCGGCGCCGCGGGAGGCGCGGAAGCCGTGATCGCCGTCATGCGCTCCTCCCGAACACCATCGTGTCCTCGACCCGCCAGGCGAGCGCGACCGGACTCCCGACGGAGCGGATGCCCCGGCCGTGATCGGAAGCGGCCTCGACGACGATCTCCGTCCCCCCGACATCGACCTGATACTGGAGCAGGTCGCCCACGAAGGTGACCCGTGTCAGGCGCCCGGAGAGGAGATTGGTGCCTTCGCCCGATGCGCCTTGCGCCGCATCTGCGTCGAGCAGCCTGATCCGGTGCGGACGCACCATGATCTCGACATTGCCGCCGGGACGTCCCGGCACCCGCACGCTCATGGGACCGACATCCACCGTCCCGTCGCCCCGCGCCCGCCCTTCGAGGCGGTTCGTGCGGCCGACGAACGACGCCACGAACGGGGTGGCCGGGTGCTCGTAGACGTCGATGGGGGTTCCCACCTGCTCGAGCTTGCCCGCCCGCATGACGACCACCTTGTCGCACATGCTCAGGGCTTCGACCTGGTCGTGCGTGACGAAGACGGCGGTGATGCCGAGGCTCTGCTGGATGTCGCGGATCTCGTTGCGCATCTCGTCCCGCAGCTTGGCGTCGAGGTTCGACAGCGGCTCGTCGAGGAGAAGGATCGACGGGCGGATCACCAGGGCGCGGGCCAGCGCCACGCGCTGCTGCTGGCCGCCCGACAATTCGCGCGGCTTGCGCTCGGCGAGAGCCTCGAGCCGCACCATGGCGAGCGCCTCCTTCACCCGCCTTTCGATCTCCGCCTTGGGAACGGAGCGCATTTCGAGGCCGAAGGCGACGTTCTTCGCCACCGTCATGTGCGGGAAGAGAGCATAGCTCTGGAACACGAGCCCCATGTCGCGCCGGTAGGTCGGCATGGCGGTGATGTCGTTCGAGCCGACGACGATGCGCCCGCCGGTGGGCTGGATGAGACCGGCCACCATGCGCAGGGTCGTGGTCTTGCCGCAGCCGGAAGGTCCCAGGAGAGCCACGAGCTCACCTTTCGGCACCGACAGGTCCAGAGCCGAAACGGCAACGGAATTGCCGTAGGTCTTAGTCAGTCCGTCGAGGCGCAGGTGCACATCGCGGTCGTCGGACACGGTCGGGCTCCCCGAAAGGATCGTCTGATGCATCATGGCGTTCTCCATGCGGGCCTTCGGCTGCGGCAGGTCTGGTCGATCAGCGGCTGAGCGGGATGACGCGACGGCGCCACTGCTCCGTGATCGCATCGCGGATGCCGGCGACGGCGATCCAGTCGATCCCGATCATGTCGTCCATCGATCCGGCCGCCGTGCGGGCCAGGGCCTCCTTGGAGATCTTCTCCTGCGCCTTGGAATTGGTCGGCGCATAGAACATGGCCTCCGTGAAGGCGGCCTGCGCCTCGGGGCTGAGCGCATAATCGATGAAGGTCTTGGCCGCGTCATTGGCCGGGCTGTTCTTCACCAGGTTGATCGTGTTGATCTGGAAGCCGCTGCCCTCCTCCGGCAGGGCGACGCCGAGCTTGCTGCCGGCTGCATCCGAATAGACTTGCGCACGGGCGTTCCAGCCGATGCCGAGAGCCGCCTGTCCGTTGGCGATGGGCGTGTACACGTCCGGCCTCGGGTCCCAGGTCTGCACGTTCGGGGCCAGTTCGCCGAGCTTCTTGATGCCCGGCTCCACGGTCTTCTTGTAGTCCTCCTCGCCGGCCATCTTGTTGGCGATGATCGTCAGGGTCGTGCCCTGAATGTCGGGAACGGCCGGAATGGCGACCTTGCCGGCGTATTGCTTGTCCCAGAGGGCGTTCCAGGAGGTCGGCGCCGTCTTCACCTGATCCTCGTTGTAGAGGAGAACGAGGTTGTCGAAAGTCACCCCAACGCCGCCCACGCCCTCCGCGCGGGCTGCCGGATAGAGATCCGCGACGTGCTTCGAGACGCTCTCGTCCACCTTGTCGAACAGCCCCTCGTCCGTCGCCGCCTTCGCGACGGACACGTCCATGATCATCACGTCGATCTGGGGCGAGGCCTTCTGGGCGCGAAGGGTGCCGAGCATCTGAGCCGAGTTCGGCATTCCGTAGAACTGGACCTTGATGTCCGGATGAGCCTTCATGAAGGGCTCGACGACCGCCTTGGTATAGTGGTCCTGGAAGATCCCGCTATAGGCAGCGAGCGTCACCGTTTTCTCCTGGGCGAAAGCGGGCATCGAGGCGGCAAATGCGAGCGCCGAGATGCCGAGCAGAGCCGTACGCCGTTTCATCATCGTCATTGTTCCCTCTGTTTTTGACTGCTCTTCCCGTAACCGGCGCGTCAGGCGACGCGCCGGGCCTTCTCTTCAACGATGCGGGTCGCGCCGGAAATGTCCGGCAGCTTCTCGCCGTTGCGAAGCCGCTCCAGCAGCTTGATCTCGGCCTCCTGCATTCCGATGGCCCGCTCGGCCACGGCTTTCGCCTCGGAGGGATGGAGCACGATCACGCCGCTTTCATCCGCGAGGATCGCGTCACCCGGCTCGATCACCTGACCGCCGACCGTGACGGGCACGTTGATGGCCCCTTCGAGCCCGAGGATCTTGGTGGTGATGGGCGACGGGCCCCGGCACCACATGGGCATCTCGACCCGGCGGATCTCGGAGAAATCGGTGGCCGGACCGTCCACGATGCCGGCCTTCACGCCGGCGAGCTTCATGGAGTGGGTGACGACACCGCCCCAGCAGGCGTGCTTGTCGTCGCCGCAGCGGTCGACCACCACGATGTCGCCCGGACGAACCAGCTTCGTGAGGTAGTGGAGGACCGTGCTGTCCGCATGGGGCAGCCGCACGGTGACGGCGGTTCCGGCGACGCGCTTCTCAGGGAGAACCGCGCGCAGTTCGCGGTTCACGAAGCCGGAATGCAGGAAATGGCCGACCGTTGCGGTCTCGACCTGCTCGAGGAGCGAGATCAGTTCCTCGGAGATCTGCTTCGGCATCTGATTGACGGTGAACATGCTGTGCGCTCCTCAGGCCAGGACGTGGTGCTGAGCGACAGGTACGTTGCGACGCACGTGCCCCACATAATCCAGGTCGAGGCGGGAGCTGGTGCTCGCGACCTTGTCGGAGCACTGCGCCACGATGTGCCCCCACGGGTCGATGACCATGGAATGGCCCCAGCACCACTTCTTGCCGTCCGAGTTGGACAGCACCTGCCCGACCGCCAGGAAATAGGTCTGGGTCTCGATGGCGCGGGCGCGGGCGAGTGTCTCCCAGTGATCCTTGCCGGTCATGAGGGTGAAGGCGGCAGGCAGAACGATCACGTCGGAGCCGGCGTCGCGCAGCTTCCGGAACAGTTCGGGGAAGCGGATGTCGTAGCAGATGGCGCAGCCGACCGTGACGTCGCCGACCTTGTACGTCACCACGTCCTCGCCGCGGCTGATCGTGTCCGACTCGCGGTAGCTGGTGCCTCCCGGAATATCCACGTCGAACAGGTGGATCTTGCGGTAGCGGGCAATCTCCTTGCCCTCGGGCCCGAACACCACGGTCGTGTTGTAGTGGTTGTTGCCCACGCGCTCCACGACGCTGCCCGCATGGATCGTCACGCGGTACTTGGCGGAGAGCTCCGCCATGAGCGTGTAGGCCTCGCCGTCGGGAAAGGTCTCGGCGCTGGCATGGATGTTGTCGCGCCCTTCCCCGAGGAAGGCGTAGTATTCCGGCAGGACGATCAGATCGGGCGTTTCCTCGTTGACGGCCTTTTCGATCATCGCGGCGGCGGTTTTCAGATTTTCCGCCTTGTTGTTCTGGGAATTCATCTGAATTAGACTGACTTTCACGTCACGGCCTCCATTGATCCGAGCCCGAAGTGTGGGCGCGCCGGCCGACCTGCGACAAACACGAAATACTTTTCCTGCAGGCTAAGTTTTGCTTGTTCTGCGCTGCACAACCAGCATTCCCAACGTGTTCGGGGAGCGGCCTACCAGGACGCTCCGTCCGTCTGAGCCTGTGAAAATCCATGGGCGACCTCCTGCGCCATTCTCGCCGCGACCGCCGAGATGAGATTGTCCGGATGATCGGAATAGACCGCGTGGAAGCTGAGAGGCGGGAAAGCGGGCGTGACGTCGAGCGCCACGAGGGTTCCGGCCGTGAGCTGCTCCCGCACGATCACCTTCGGCAGCGGCGTCACTCCGATTCCATCCTGCGCAAGGCGGATCACCGTCGCCAGAGAATTGGAATTGTAGATCGTCGGATCCTCGATGCCCGCATCGGCGAGCTGCTTCAACAATCTGTGATGAGGTATGCTGTCCCGTGAATAGGCGAGGATCGGATGGTCGGCCATCTCCGCCAGGGTCAGCGGCCTGTCGGGCAAGTTGAGCTTCGGGCTTGCGAGCCACGTGCAGGCAAACGTGCACAGATCGAGATTGATGATGTCGGGCGCGATGACAGGTCCCATGATCAGGGCCAGGTCGATGCGCCGCTCGGCCACCTCACGCGCCATGTGGAGACTGGTATCGGTGTTGAGGTCCACCGCGACACTCGGATAGCGAGCCCACAGGCGCTCGATGAACTGCGGCAGCCAGGCATGGGCGATCGAATCGATCGTGCCGATCCTGATCGAGCCGCGCAGGCTGCCGGGATCGCTCACGGCCTCGCGAAACTCGTTGGCGACCCGAACCAGCTCCTCCGCCTTGGCGACCGCCTGCTGTCCCAGGCCGGTGAGGCGGACGCAGCGGACATCCCGCTCGAAGAGCCGGATTCCCAAATCCCGCTCGAGGGTGGCGATGCGGTTGGAAATCGCCGCCTGCGTCGTGTTGAGCCTCTCGGCCGCAGCGCTGAAGCTGCCCAAGCGCGCCACCCAGAGGAAAGTCTCCACGAAACGCAGGTTCATTTCTTCGAATACCCTCCAGTCATCGAGACAGAACTCAAAGTCTAAAGGCCCTCATCCTCTTCGATACGAAATATCGAAATATCGCCTGATCCCTTTTTGCCTCAGGCGTACTTTAGGACCATCCATGCACGCAATCTATCGGGATGAGGATCAAGCACACATCGAAAATTCGAATATTATATCGGTTGCAGCAAGATCTTTCGAAGTATGTGGGAATATTATTCAACCACTGTCATCGCAGTGCTGCACCCGCCCAACCAAACGGTGCACCACCTAAGAACATGCCTGCGGCTCTTGCCCACATGTGCGCGGTCGCATATCCCACCTGACTTCCGCCAATCGATGTTATATGCCGTAACGGTATTCACCATCACGGATGGGTTCCATGACTTTGACCATGACTTGGGTCGAGGCACTCGGCTGGCTCGGTGCGGCTTTGGCCATCACCGGCAGCGCGATGAAGACGATCATTCCTCTGCGCTGCCTCGGCATCGCGACGAACGTGGTCTCGCTGACCTATTCATCGTTCATGGGCCTTTACCCGAGCATGACGGTCAACCTGATCCTGCTCCCGCTCAACAGCCTGCGCCTCTACCAGATGCTGCGGCTGATCAGGAAGGTGAAGCAGGCCTCGAAGAGCGACCTGTCCATGGAATGGCTCAAGCCCTTCATGACCCGCCGGCCGGTGAAGGCCGGCGAGATCCTCTTCGCCAAGGGGGACAGCGCCTCCTGCATGTTCTACACCCTCTCGGGCCGCTACCGGCTGAAGGAGCTGGGCATCGAGCTGCCTCAGGGCCACGTGGTCGGAGAGATGGGCTTCATGTCGCCAGACAACAGGCGCACGCAGACGCTCGAATGCCTGGAGAGCGGCGAAGTGCTGAGCATCAGCTACGACGAGGTGCGCCAGCTCTACTTCCAGAACCCGGAATTCGGCTTCTATTTCCTGCGTCTGGCCAGCGAGCGGCTCTTCAACAACATGGAGAAGATGGAGGCCGAGATCGCCCGTCTCAGAGCCGCCTCCGAAGAGGTCGTCCCCGTCAAGGAAAAGCTGTCGGCGTAACGCCTGCGCGACGGACGTCTGCCCCGCCAGGAAGTTCCGTTCGAAAACCCGTGCGCCCGGTCGGGCTCTCCGGTCCATGGACCGTGGTCGCGACGGGCCGCGGGCGAAGGCGATGCAGGTTGCCACCGGCCTGTCGCGTCGCGCTCCATCTTAGAGAGCTTCCAATCTGGAGCCAGTTTAGAAACCCTCTAAATCATTGATGTTACAGAGTTTTTTATTGACCGGATTCGAGGCACGTGTTTTTTGCAGTTTATACGGAGGCTGGCAGAGGCCGCTTCCTGACGTGTGACTTAGGGATTTCCACGATGAAGATGAAAATCGCCCGCACCCTGCTGCTCGGCGCCACGGCCGCCGGTCTCCTGGCAGGGTCGTCCCTGGCCGCCATCGCCCAGGAACTGAACCTCTATACGTCCCGCGAGCCCGGCCTGATCAAGCCGATCCTCGACGAGTTCACGAAGGAGACCGGGATCAAGGTCAACACCGTGTTCGTGAACAACGGTCTCGAGGAGCGCATCCGCACGGAGGGCGAAAACAGCCCCGCCGACGTGATTCTCACCGTCGATATCGGCCGCCTGCAGGCCGCCAAGGACCTCGGCGTCACCCAGCCGGTGAAGCTGACCGCCCTCGAAGAGACCATTCCGGCCGCGTACCGCGATCCGGAAGGCCACTGGTTCGGCATCGCCCTGCGCGGCCGCGTGGTCTATGCCTCGAAGGATCGCGTCAAGCAGGACCAGATCACCTATGAGGAGCTTGCCGATCCGAAGTGGAAGGGCAAGGTCTGCATTCGCTCGGGTCAGCACCTCTACAACATCAGCCTCTTTGCCGCCGTCATCGCCCACAAGGGCGAGGAGAAGGCCGAGGAATGGCTCAAGGGTCTGAAGGCGAACCTCGCCAAGAAGCCCTCCGGCGGCGACCGCGAGCAGGCCAAGGACATTCTGGCCGGCGTCTGCGACATCGCCATCGGCAACACCTACTACGTCTCGCTGATGCGCAACGGCAACAACGAAGAGCAGAAGAAGTGGGGCGAGGCGATCAAGGTGATCCTGCCCACCTTCGAAGGCGGCGGAACCCACGTGAACGTGTCGGGCCTCGCGCTCGCCAAGAATGCGCCCAACAAGGCCAATGCCGAGAAGTTCATGGAGTACATGGTCTCGGACGAAGCCCAGCGCCTTCATGCGGAGGCCAACTCCGAATACCCGGTGAAGGCCGGCATCAAGATCCACCCGACCATCGAGTCGTTCGGACAGCTGAAGCCCGACAACGTGTCGATTGCCGAGATCGCAAAGCTCCGCAAGAAGGCCAGCGAACTCGTCGACAAAGTCGGCTTCGACCAGTAAGCCTGGACGGTCTTTCGACCGTACCGAACCTGAACAGGGGGCGCTGCCGTCATCGGCAGCGCCATTTCCATTGAGCGCCACCGCCACCGCAACGACCGCGCCCTCTCCTGCCCGCCGACGCCTGGCGCGGCAACTTCCCGGATGGCTGAAAGCCGCCGTGGCCGCGACGGGTCTGCTGGTGCTGATGCCTCTCGTCGCCCTGATCGGCATTGCCGCCGAGGGCGACGCGGAGATCTGGCCTCACCTCATCGCCAATGTTCTGCCCTCGAGCCTCAGGGACACCCTGGCTCTCCTGACCGGCGTCGCGCTGGTGGCCGGTTCCATGGGCATCACCACCGCGTGGCTCGTCACCGCCCACCGCTTTCCGGGGCGTGACATGCTGGTGTGGCTCCTGCCGCTCCCCCTCGCGGTGCCGACCTACATCACCGCCTACATCTACGTCGAAGTCTTCGACGCGGCCGGGCTCGTGCAGATGGCCCTGCGCGATGCCACGGGATGGTCGCGGGCCGATTACTGGTTTCCGGAAATCCGCTCCCTGTCCGGCTGCATCCTGGTGATGTCGGCGGTGCTCTACCCCTACGTCTACATTGCCGCCCGGACCATGTTTCTCACCCAGAGCGCGAGCATGATGGAGGTGGCGAGAACCCTCGGGGCCGGCCGGTTCAAGCTGTTTCGCGTCATTGCCATCCCGCTCGCGCGCCCGGCCCTCGCGGTCGGTCTGTCGCTGGCCCTGCTCGAGGCCCTGAACGACATCGGCGCGAGCGAGTATCTCGGCGTGCGAACGCTCACCGTCTCGGTCTTCACCACCTGGCTCAACCGCGGCAGCCTCGCCGGAGCGGC
Source organism: Microvirga lenta (assembly GCF_020532555.1). GTDB lineage: Bacteria > Pseudomonadota > Alphaproteobacteria > Rhizobiales > Beijerinckiaceae > Microvirga > Microvirga lenta. The sequence goes on from NZ_JAJBBR010000008.1 coordinate 41,991, forward strand.
CCAGATCGCCTGCGTCATGCTGGCCTTCGTGATCGCGCTGATCCTGATCGAGCGGTACGGCCGCCGCGACCGGCGCTATGCCCTGTCCACCAAGCGGCCCCGCGTCGCGCAGCCCGTGCCGCTCTCCGGCGGGCGGGGCTGGCTTGCGGCCGTCCTGTGCGTCATGCCGGTGATCCTGGGCTTCTTCCTGCCGGCGACCTTCCTGCTGCGGGAGACCCTGCGCGGCGGGCTCGTCCGCCAGCTGGACACGACCTTCCTTGCGCATCTCACCACGACGATAGGCCTTTCCACCGTCGCGACCCTGGCGGCCCTCGCCCTCGCGATCCTGCTCGTCTCCGCCTCGCGCCTCACGAAGATCGCGCTTACCCGAAGCGCTCTCTTCGTGGCCGGCCTTGGCTACGCCGTTCCCGGAACGGTGCTCGCCATCGGGCTGATGACGCCCCTCATCGCGTTCGACAACATGGTCGGCACGATCTGGCGCAACCTGACGGGCCAGCGCATCGGATTGCTTCTCATGGGAGCGGCAGGTGGGATCATCCTCGCCTATGTGATCCGCTTCCTGCCCATCGCCACCGGCGCCCTCTCGGCCGGGTTCGAGCGTGTCTCACCAGGGCTCGAAGATGCGGCGCGCACGCTCGGCGCCAACCGGCGCGAGCTGATCAGGAGGGTGCAGTTGCCCCTGCTCCGGCCCGCCCTCGCGAGCGCCGCCCTGCTCGTCTTCGTGGATTGCATCAAGGAGCTGCCGGCGACGCTTCTGCTGCGTCCGCTCAATACGGAAACGCTCGCCACGCTCGTCTACGGCCATGCGGCGCGCGGCGCATTCGAGGACGGCTCCCTCGCCGCCCTCGTGATCGTTCTCGTCGGGCTCCTGCCGGTGATCCAGCTCACCCGCAGCGCCGAAAGCCGCCGGAAGGCCGCGGGCACCGCTTCTACCTGAGAAAGGACGGCCCCGAAGGGCCGCCCTGCATCAGGCCGCGTCGGACTGCTTGGAATCCAGCGCGACCTTGAAGTCGGCCTGGGTCTTCGCCTTGATCTCATCCAGCGTGACGCCGTCGGCGAGCTCGATCAGGGTCATGCCGGTGCCGCCCTTCTTGTCGATGGAGAAGACGCCGAGATCGGTGATCACCAGATCGACGACGCCCGTGCCGGTCAGGGGAAGGTTGCACTCCTTCAGGAGCTTCGGATCCTCGGACCCGTCCTTGCCCTTCGCCACGTGCTCCATGACCACGACGACGCGCTTGACGCCCGCCACCAGGTCCATGGCGCCGCCCATGCCCTTCACCATCTTGCCTGGAATCATCCAGTTGGCGAGGTCGCCGTTCTGGGCCACCTGCATGGCGCCGAGGATCGACAGGTCGATATGGCCGCCGCGGATCATTCCGAAGGAATCGGAGCTGGAGAAGTAGCTCGTGGTGGGCAGCTCGGTGATGGTCTGCTTGCCCGCATTGATGAGGTCGGCGTCCTCTTCGCCCTCGTAGGGGAACGGCCCCATGCCGAGCATGCCGTTCTCCGACTGGAGCTGCACGCGCATCCCCTTGGGGATGAAGTTGGACACCAGGGTCGGAATGCCGATGCCGAGGTTCACGTAGTAGCCGTCGCGCAGTTCCTTGGCGGCGCGGGCGGCCATCTGCTCACGGGTCCAAGCCATCAGATTTCCTCCCCTGCGCCCGCGGGAGCGGCCGCCTCGGCGCGCTTGCGGGTCGTGCGTTGTTCGATGTGCTTTACCGGGTTCGGCACGTGCACGATGCGCTTCACGAAGATGCCCGGCGTGTGGATGCAGTCCGGGTCGATCTCGCCGGCTTCCACCAGGTGCTCGACCTCGGCGATGGTGATCTTGGCGGCGGTGGCCATCATCGGGTTAAAGTTGCGGGCCGTCTTGCGGTAGACGAGGTTGCCCTCCCGGTCGCCCGTATGGGCGTGGACCACGGCGATGTCGGCGAAGAGACCGCGCTCCATCACGTATTTCTCGCCGTCGAACTCGCGCACTTCCTTGCCTTCGGCGATCAGGGTGCCGACGCCGGTCTTGGTGAAGAAGGCCGGGATGCCCGCGCCGCCCGCGCGGATGCGCTCGGCGAGCGTGCCCTGCGGGTTGAACTCGAGCTCCAGCTCCCCGGAAAGATACTGCTGGGCGAAGAGCTTGTTCTCGCCCACGTAGGAGGAGATCATCTTGCGGATCTGGCGGGTCTCGAGGAGCCGCCCGAGGCCGACGCCGTCGACGCCCGCATTGTTGGAGATGAAGGTCAGGTCCTTCGCCCCCGAATCACGGATCGCCTCGATCAGCGCCTCGGGAATGCCGCAAAGGCCGAACCCACCGGCCATGATGGTCATGCCATCCTTGATGAGCCCGGCCATGGCCGAGCCAGCATCGCTGTAAACCTTATCCATCCACCCCTCGTCTATTGGGACTGTGCCTATTTTGCACCACCGACGGCGCTCAGGACGCCACCCTGCAACCTGGCCTCAATTTAGACAATCCCTTCGTATGGATATATGGAAACCTCGATTTCCGGTGCCGTCATCCCCCGGCGGTTCCCCACCAGCGCTTCCGAAGCGAAACCATTAGGTCTAAGACGTCAATCCATGTCGCGTCGCGTCGTATTTCTCATCGCGTTGATCTCGCTTGCGGTCCTGGGAGCGGCGGCCGTTCCCTGGACGCTGACCGGGAGCAGGCTGTCGTCGACCGTGGCCGGGCACCTGCGGAAGAGCTACGGCCTCGACCTCACGGTCGAGGGACGCAGCACCTTCGCCGTGCTGCCGACGCCGCGGGTGAAATTCGAGAACATGACCCTGGCCGCGGCGGATGGATCCGCGAAGGCCGAAGGGGGAACCCTGCGGGGCGAACTGCGCCTCCTTCCGCTTCTTTTCGGGCGGCTTGAGCTGTCCGAAGTCATGATCAGCGAGACCAGGATCACCGCGTCCCATGAGGCCCTGCGAGCCCTGGATTGGGCCGGCCTGTTCAAGGAGGGGACCAAGCCGATCCCGGCCCGGCGCCTGATCGTGGCGGCATCGTCGCTTTCCTGGACCGACCTCAAGAACGCCTCCCTCGACCGGATCAACGGCGTGATCAACTGGGAAGGGGCGAGTTCCCCGCTCTATGCCGTGGGCTCGGCCTCGTGGCGTGGAGAGACCGTGACGGTCGAGCAGGCCTCCTTCACCCCCAACCTTCTTGCGGCCGAGCAGCTGAGTCCGTTCTCGCTGACCCTTTCGGCGCCCTCGGGCCGCCTTGCGGTTACCGGCGAAGCCCAGCTCGGAAGCGATCCCCGGGTCACGGGCGAGAGCCTGATCCAGGCCAAGTCCGTCCGCAACTTCACCCGCTGGAGCGGGCTGGAGTTGCCTTTCGCCTCTCTGATCGACGACCTGTCGATCCAGGGCGATGTCTCGATCAATCGCCGCCGCCTCTCCTGGCCCTCGGTCGCCGTGACCCTCGGGGGAGACAAGCTCGACGGCACCCTGTCGGTGCGTCTCGACGCGGAGCGCCCACTCATCTCGGGCACCCTGGCTGCGGAAAACCTCAATCTTTCGGATTTCGTCCGCCCCCTGGCCGAGGCCCGCGCCCGCTCGGGCGGCTGGAGCGAGGACGCCATCGACCTGACGCGCGCCACCGGCAGCGATCTCGACCTGCGCCTCTCGGCCACGAACGCGCAGTTCGGGCGGATCCTCGTCAACGACATGGCTGCGGGCGTGCTGGTGCAGCCCGGCCGCATCGAGGCATCCATCGGACGCGCCGATTTGGGTGAAGGAACCTTCAAGGGCCGTCTGTCCCTCGTCTCGGTGAACGGTCCGGCCGAACTGAAGGGACAGGCCAGCTTCGAGCGTGTCGATCTCGGGCCGTTCCTGAAGGCCATCGGCGAGCCGCGCTGGATTGCCGGACGCGCCCAGGGCCAGTTCGCGCTCGAAGGATCGGGCAAGAACCCGGCCGAGCTCATGCGGAAAGTCCAGGGACGCATGTCCGTGACGGTCAAGGAAGGCGAGCTTATCGGCATCGCCCTCGACGACGCCCTCCGCAGGGTGGAAAAGCGCCCTCTCCTCGCCTTCCTTCATTGGAAGGGCGGGCGGACGCCCTTCGACCAGGCCCAGGCCCACGTCTCGGTCAAGAACGGCATCGGCGTCATCACCGAGGGGCGCCTGACCGCTCAGGAACTGATCGCCAGCTTCCAGGGAGACATCTCCCTCGCCGACCGGGCCTTGGACGTGAAGGCGGACGTCACCCTCGCGAAGGGAGCTCCCGATTCCTTGTCCGCGATTGCCTTCGAGGTCAGCGGAAGCTGGGACAACATCCTGGTGAGGCCCGAGGTTCGTCCGCTGATCGAAAGATCCGGCGCCGCCAAGCCCCTGTTCGGCCCCAGGCGTCCACCCCTAACCAATCAGGCTCCTCTGGCGACGGCTCAGTGAATGTTGCGCTGGGAGCGCAGCAGCGAACGCTTGCTCAGCAGGGTCGCGGTCGTGACGCCGAGGGCCACGATCCCGATCAGGATCGTCGAGGCCGCGTTGACCTCCGGTGACAGGCCCAGCCGCACCTGGCTGTAGATCCGGATCGGCAGGGTCGTCGCCCCCGGTCCCGTGTTGAAGCTCGCGATGACGAGGTCGTCGAGGGACAGGGTGAAGGCCAGCAGGAATCCGGCAACGATGGACGGTGCGATCAGCGGCAGCGTCACGGAGAAGAACGTGCGCAAGGGCGGCGCGCCCAGGTCCATGGCGGCCTCTTCGAGGGACCTGTCGAAGGTCATCAGCCGCGACTGCACGACCACGGTCACGAAGCACATGGTGAGCGTGGTATGGGCGAGCGTGATCGTCCAGAAACCCCGGTCCAGGCCGATGGCGACGAAGAACAGCAGCAGCGACAGACCGGTAATCACCTCCGGCATGACCATCGGGGCATAGACCATGCCGGTGAAGAGCGTCCGGCCGGTGAAACGCCCGTAGCGGGTGAGCGCAAGCGCCGCGAGGGTGCCGAGGACGGTCGCGAGGGTCGCCGACAGGAGCGCGATCCGCAACGTGACCCAGGCGGCCTCCATGAGCGCCTGATTGCGGAAGAGCGCCACGTACCACTGGGTCGAGAAGCCGCCCCACACCGTGACGAGGCGCGAGGCGTTGAAGGAATAGACCACGAGCAGCAGGATCGGCAGATAAAGGAACGCGAAGCCGATCACGAGCGACGTGACATTGAAGAAGCTCAAGCGGCGGGTCATGCTCGAGTCTCCACACGGCGCGACTCCACATCGCGGTAGATGACGATGGGCACGACCAGGACGATCAGGAGCAGGATGGCGACGGCCGAGGCCAGCGGCCAGTCCCGGTTGGAGAAGAACTCGCTCCAGAGCTGGCGCCCGATCATGAGGGTCTCCGATCCGCCCAGCAGGTCCGGAATGACGAACTCGCCGACCGCCGGAATGAAGCAGAGAAGCGAGCCTGCGATGATGCCCGGCATGGCGAGCGGCACGGTGATGGTCCAGAACGCGCGCCAGGGCGTCGAGCCCAGATCGAGCGCCGCCTCGAGGAGCGTGTCGTCCATCTTCTCCAGCGTCGCATAGAGCGGCAGCACCATGAAGGGCAGATAGGCATAGACGATGCCGATGAAGACTGCCGCCTCCGTATTGAGAATGGTGAGCGGTTCGCCGATCACCCCGAGGCCGATAAGCGCCTGATTGAGCAGTCCTTCCGGCTTCAGGATCGCGATCCAGGCATAGATGCGGATGAGAAAGCTCGTCCAGAACGGCAGGATGATGAGGGCGACCAGGAGCGAGCGGTAGCGCACCGGCGCCCGCGCCATGGCGTAGGCGATGGGAAAGCCGACGAGGAGCAGCAGAACCGTCGATATGCCGGCGATCCGCACCGACGAGAGGGTCGCGCTGAAATAGAGGTCGTCGCTGGTCAGAAGCTCGAAGTTCTCGAGATCGAGCCCCTGGAAGAACCCGACGATGTCGCCCCACTCGAAGGTGGGCTTGTAGGGCGGCTGCGCGACCGCCGGGTCCGAGAGGCTGATCTTGAAGACGATCAGGAACGGCACGAGGAAGAACAGGCCGAGCCACAGATAGGGCACGGCCGGCACGAGGCTCTCGGCCAGCTTCTTGGAGAAGGAGGGTCTGGGCGTCATAGCTATTCCGCCAGGATCACCGCCGCATCCGGCGCGAAGGTGACATAGACCTGCTCGTCCCAGTCGATGGGATGCTCGACATAGCGCGACCTGTTGGCCCGGGTCACGCGCAGGATGGCTCCGGAGGCGAGCTTGACCCTGTAGACCGTCCAGTCGCCCAGATAGCCGATGTCCCAGACCTCGCCGGTCAGGACGTTGATGGCGTCGGGACCCGGCGGGTCGCGCCGGATCACCATCTTCTCGGGCCGCACGGCGATGGCGACGGCCTGATCGGAGTGCAGCACCTCGTCCGGATCGTCGATGGTGAGCGGAGCCTCCGCGGACGGGGTCTGGACCCGCCACAGGCCGTTCTCCTGGCCGAGCACGTTGCCCTCCAGGATGTTCACGTCGCCGACGAATTCCGCGATGAACCGGGTCTTGGGCTGCTCGTAGATCTCGCCCGGGGTGGCGACCTGGACGATGCGCCCGTGATCCATGACGGCGATCCGGTCCGCCATGGTCATGGCCTCCTCCTGGTCGTGCGTGACGACCACGAAGGTCATGCCGAGGTCGTGCTGGATGTCCATGAGCTCGAACTGGGTCTCCTCGCGCAGCTTCTTGTCGAGGGCGCCAAGGGGCTCGTCGAGAAGGAGCACCTTCGGCTTCTTGGCGAGGGCCCGGGCCAAGGCGACGCGCTGGCGCTGCCCGCCCGAGAGCTGGCTCGGATAGCGCTTGGCCAGCCGCTCGAGCTGGACCAGGCGCAGCATCTCGTCGACGCGCGCCGCGATCTCGGCCTTCGGCAGCCCGTCCTGCTTGAGGCCGAAGGCGATGTTCCGCTCGACGCTCATGTGCGGGAAAAGGGCATAGGACTGGAACATCATGTTCACGGGCCGACGATAGGGCGGCACGCCCGCGAGGTCCCTGTCCGCGAGGGTGATGCGGCCCTCGCTCGGATGCTCGAATCCGGCCAGCATCCGCATGAGGGTGGTCTTGCCGCATCCGGACGGGCCGAGGAGGCAGAAGAACTCGCCTTCGAAGATGTTCAGGGAGAGATGATCGACGGCGACGGCGTCGCCGAACCGCTTCGTCACGTTATCGAAGCGGATGAGCGGCTTGGCTTCGGGGTCCGACCAGGGCGCGAAGGAACGGCGCACGGCGCCGACGGAGGCGGATTGGCGGGGAGGAGGCAAGATGTTCGCACTTCAACCTGAATGATGAGGAAACTGCGGGGCAAACTAGGATGTTCAGGCTGGAAGAACAACAGCTTAATGCCCCCTTCCCCATCCGTGCCGATCTCCGGCCGATGGCTGCCCTCACACTTGAACCGCTGCCAAGCTTTTCTAGTTCACCCTGCACGTGAGTGGAGACGAACTTGCAGAACGACGATGGATTGAGCGGCGCCGATCTGGCGGCCGTCGAAGCGAACTCCTGGAATCACGACGCAGACAGCAGCCCGTCCGCCGCAAAGACCATGAGGGCGGCGATCCTCACGGGGCCGGGCCGCATCCGGATCGATCCCGTTGCCCGCCCCGAGCCGGGGCCGGGACAGGTCCGCATCCGCCTGGAAGGCTGCGGCGTCTGCGCCTCCAACCTGACGCCCTGGGCGGGGCCGGAATGGATGCAGTTTCCCACCGAGCCCGGCTCCCTCGGCCATGAGGGCTGGGGCGTGGTCGATGCCCTGGGCGACGGCGTCGAAGGGCTCGCGGTCGGCGACCGGGTGGCGGCCCTCTCCTACAAATCCTATGCCGAATACGACCTGGCCGAGGCGGACGCGGTGGTTCGCCTGCCCGAAGCGCTCGCCGGCAAGCCCTTCCCGGGAGAGCCGCTCGGCTGCGCCATGAACATCCTGCGCCGGAGCGACATCCAGCCGGGGCAGACCGTTGCGATCGTCGGCATCGGCTTCCTGGGCGCGATCCTGACCCGGCTCGCCACGGATGCGGGCGCGCGGGTCATCGCCATCTCGCGGCGCCCCTTCTCCCTCGACGTGGCCCGGGAGTTCGGAGCGACCGAGACGATTCCGATGGAGGATCATCACGCCATCATCGAGCAGGTGAAGGAGCTGACCGGAGGCATGTTCTGCGACCGGGTGATCGAGGCGGTCGGCAAGCAATGGCCCCTGGACCTCGCAGGCGAGCTCACCCGGGAGCGGGGCAAGCTGATCGTCGCCGGCTACCATCAGGACGGGCCGCGGCAGGTCAATATGTGGCTCTGGAACTGGCGCGGGCTCGACGTGATCAACGCCCACGAGCGGGACCCGAAGATCTATATCCAGGGCATTCGCGAGGCCGTCGACGCGGTCGCGTCCGGCCGCCTCGACCCGAGCCCCCTCTACACCCATACCTATCCCCTCGACCGGCTGGACGAGGCGCTCGACGCCACCCGCGACCGGCCGGACGGTTTCCTCAAGGCACTGGTGACCCTCTGATGACACAGGTTCTGCTCGAAAAGGCGCCGGAAGTCTCGCTCGCCCGCCCGCGCATCGGCTTCCTGGGCGTCGGATGGATCGGCCGCCACCGCATGGAGGCCATCCTGAAGACCGGCATGGTGGAGGCGGCGGCCATCGCCGATCCCTCACCCGAAATGGCGGCGGAGGCCGCCAGGATGGCGCCGGACGCGCAGCTCGTCTCGACGCTGGACGATCTGCTCGATGCCGGGGTCGACGGGGTGGTGATCGCGACCCCGAGCGCCATGCACGCGGAGCAGTCGATCCGGGCGCTGGAGCGGGGCGTGGCCGTCTTCTGCCAGAAGCCCCTCGGGCGCGATGCCGTGGAGGCGAAGGCCGTGGTCGATGCCGCGCGCCGGGCCAACCGGCTCCTCGACGTGGACCTCTCCTACCGCTTCACGGAGGGAATGCAGCGCATCCGTGAGGTTATCCGCTCGGGCGAACTCGGGCACATCTATGCGGTGGACCTCGTGTTCCACAACGCTTACGGGCCGGACAAGGCCTGGTTTTACGACCGGGCGCTCTCGGGCGGCGGCTGCGTGATGGACCTCGGCGTCCACCTCGTGGACCTTGCCCTGTGGACGCTCAACTATCCGGGTGTGAGCGACGTCTCCGGCAGGCTCTTCGCCGGCGGAGAGCCCCTGGGGAGCCGGCCCGACAAGGTGGAGGATTATGCCCTCGCGACCATCGGGCTGGAGACCGGAACGGCGGTGCAGCTCGCCTGCTCCTGGCGCCTCCAGGCCGGCTGCGATGCGATGATCTCCGCGGCCTTCTACGGCACCGAAGGCGGCGCCGCGTTGCGCAACGTCAACGGCTCGTTCTACGACTTCGTCGCGGAGCGCTATCGCGGCACGTCCCGGGAAACCCTGTCGAACCCGCCCGACGAATGGGGCGGACGCGCGGCCGCCGACTGGGCGATGCGGCTCGCCGCCGGGCAGCGCTTCGATCCCGCCGCCGAACGGCTGGTGGACGTGGCGCAGGTTCTCGACCGGATCTACGGGCGCTAAAAGAGAGCGTCTGACGCTCGGACCCGAAACGAGGAGATGCCTTTGCGACCTCTGTTTGCCCCACGGCTCGCCGCCGCTCTCCTCGCCTGTTCCTGGTGCACCCTCTCCAGTGCGCTTGCAGCAGACGCGGACCTCGACGCCAAGGTGCGGCGCATCGTCGACGAGGCGGTGAAACCTGTTATCGAGCAATACGGCATCCCCGGAATGGCCGTCGCCGTGACGGTCGATGGAACACGCCATTTCGTCGAATACGGCCTGGCCTCGAAGAGCCCGCGGGCTTCCGTCACGCGAGACACGCTGTTCGAGCTGGGATCGATCAGCAAGACCTTCACCGCGACCCTGGCGACCTACGCCGAAATCGAAGGCAGGCTGTCGCTGAACGGGAAGGTCAGCGCTTACATGCCCGAGTTGAAGGGGAGCGCGCTCGACCATGTGCGCGTGCTGGACCTCGCCACGCATACGACAGGCGGCTTCCCGCTTCAGCTGCCGGGCAACGTGAAAAATCAGGAGCAGCTCGTCGCCTATTTCCGCGCGTGGAAGCCGAGCGTCCCTCCCGGTACGTCTCGCAGCTACGCCAATCCGAGCATCGGCCTGCTCGGCATGATCACCGCAAAGGCCATGGGGGAGAGTTTCGAAACCATGGCGGAGCGTCTGTTCCGCGACCTCGGGCTCAAGCGGACCTACATCGCCGTTCCGGCCTCGGAGATGGCGTCCTACGCCTGGGGGTATAACCGGGCCGGCAAACCTACCCGCGCCTCCCGCGGCCTGCTCGCGACAGAAGCCTGGGGCGTAAAATCGAACGCCGTCGACATGATCCGCTACGTCGAGGTGAACATGGGCATCGGCACGGTGCCGGAGAAGGTCGCCCGCGCCGTCGAGGCGACGCATGCGGGATACTTCCGCTCCGGCGAGCTGATCCAGGACCTGATCTGGGAGCAATACCCCTACCCGGTCGCTCTGGAGAAGATCGTCGCCGGCAATTCGACCACGATGATCATGAACGCCACTCCGGCAGAAGCGATCAATCCGCCGATGGCGCCGCGTGGAGACGTGCTCCTCAACAAGACTGGGTCGACGAGCGGCTTCGGGGCCTATGTCGCCTACGTGCCGGAGAAGAGGATCGGCATCGTCATGCTGGCGAACAAGCCCTACCCCAACGAGGCGCGGGTGAAGGCGGCCCACCGGGTGCTTTCCCGGCTGACGGAGTAGCGCGGGCTCAGTGCCCCGCATCCGCCGGCGGCGCGGCTTTCGGCTTCTTGACGAAGGGCAGCGCGCAGATCAGCGCCAGGAACAGGATCGTCAGCAGCACGAACACGTCCGAGAACGACATCACCAGCGCCTCGCGCCGGACCATGTTCGACACGGTCTTGAGCGCCGCCTGGTTGGCATCCGATCCGAGGCTCTGGAAGCCCATGGTCATGGTGTTCAGGGTCTCGACCGCCGTCGAACGGCTCCAGTTCACGCTCTCCCGCAGGCGCTGGAGGTGAAGGTCCCATCGGTTGTTGAGGGCGGTGTTGATGAGCGCCAGGCCCACCGCCCCGCCCAGGTTGCGGGTCAGGTTGTAGAGGCCGGACGCGTTCTTGATCCGGTCCGGCGGCAGGGTGCCGAGCGCGATGTTGTTGATCGGCACCATGCAGATCATCAGGCCCACGCCACGGAACACCTGAGGCATGAAGAGCTCCCAGAAGTCCCAGTCCTTGGTCAGGCCCGTGAACTGCCAGGTGCCGAAGGCGAAGCAGCCGAAGCCGATCGCCATCATCACCCGCGGGTCGAGCTTGCGCGACAGCATGCCGGCGACCGGCGCCATCAGGAACATGCAGGCGCCCGACACGAACATGGTCTCGCCGATCTGCAGCGAGGAATAGCCGCGCACGCGCCCCAGATAGACCGGATAGAGATAGGTCAGTCCGTAGAGGCCGATGCCCATGACGAAGCTGAAGGCGGAGCCTGCCATGAAGTTCCGGTCCGTGAAGGCCCGCAGGTCGACGATGGGATGCTTCGCCGTGAAGACGCGGTAGAAGAAGGCAATCGCGGTGACGACGCAGAGCACCGTCAGGATGAGAACCGCCTCGTCCTGGAACCAGTCGTTGATCGGCCCCTCCTCCAGCACGAATTCCAGGCTGCCGAGGAAGACCGCCATGAAGCCGAGCCCGGCCCAGTCGAAGGTCTTGAACAGGCTCCAGTCCGGCTCGTCGAAATCGACCAGCAGGTAGGTCGAGATGGTCACGAAGATGCCGGGTACGATGTTGACCAGGAACAGCCAGTGCCAGGAGAACATGTCGGTGAGATAGCCGCCGATGGTCGGGCCGACGGTGGGCGCGAGCGTCGCCACCAGACCGATGATGGGCGAGATCACCGGGCGCTTCTCGGGCGGGAAGATCGTGAAGGCGGAGGCGAAGACGGTCGGGATCATGCCGCCGCCGATGAAGCCCTGCAGCGCGCGCCAGACGATCATCTCCTCGATGGAGGTGGAGGTCGCGCACATGAAGCTCATGAGGGTGAAGCCGCCCGAGGCGATCACGAACATCCAGCGCGTGGAGAGCACGCGCGACAGGGTGCCGGAGAGCGGGATCATGATCACTTCCGCGATCAGATAGCTCGTCTGCACCCATGAGATCTCGTCCGACGAAGCGGACAGGCCGGCCTGAATCTCGGCAAGCGAGGCCGAGACGATCTGGATGTCCAGGATCGCCATGAACATGCCGAAGACCATGCAGAAGAACGCGAAGGTCCGGCGCCGGTCGAGCGGCGCGGACTTCGCTGCGGGCATGGGTGCCGAGGGCTTGCCGGCAATGGCGGCGGAGGCGGCCATGGTTTCGTTCTCTTACCGTTGGGCGGTCTTGGTCGATCCGGTCTGCGTCCGGGTGTCCACGTTCACGACGACGGACAGGCCGGGGCGCAGAAGCCCCTTGCGGGCGAATTCCTGGTCGACGCTGACCCGGACGGGCACGCGTTGGACGATCTTGGTGAAGTTGCCGGTGGCATTCTCCGGCGGAAGCAGGCTGAACACGGCGCCCGAGGCCGGCGAGACGCTCTCCACGGTGCCGACGATGTCCGCATCCGGGAAGGCATCGACCTCGATCCGGACCTTCTGCCCCGCATGCAGGGAAGCGAGCTGCGTTTCCTTGAAGTTCGCATCCACGTGCACCGTGGTGAGCGGGACGACCGCCGCGAGGCGTGCGCCCGGCTGCACGAAGGTGCCGACCTCGACCGCCTTGTTGCCGATCACGCCATCCACGGGGGCGCGGATCTCGGTGAACGACAGATCGCGTTCCGCCCTGTCGACGGCCGTCTGCAGTTCGGCGGCCACGCGCCGGCCTTCAGTCTGCTGCGCCGCGAGAACGTCCACATTGGCCTTGGCCGCCGCCAGGGCGGCCTGCGCGCTCTTCACGTTGGCTTCGGCGCGGTCGCGGCCCGCCTTGGCGGTCTCGAGGGTCGCCTTGCTGGTGTAGTCGGAGCGGGAAAGCTGCAGCTGACGGGCGTAATCGGCCTCGGCACGCTCGGCCTCGGCACGGGCCGCCGCGACCTGGGCCTCGGCCTGCGCGACGGAGGCCCGGGCGGCCTCCACCTGCTTGCCGATGCGCGCGATGGCGCTTTCCTGCGTGGCCAGCTTGTCCTTGGCCGATTGCAGGGCGAGCCGGTAATCGCCGTCGTCGATCTTGGCGATCAGGTCGCCGGCCCTGACGCTCTGGTTGTTCGCGACGCTGACCGAGTCCACATAGCCCGACACCTTGGCCGAGAGGATCGTGATATCCGCCTGCACGTAGGCGTCGTCGGTCGAAACCATGAAGCGGCCGGTGTTCCACCACTCCATGCCCTCATAGCCGCCGAACGCAAGGCCGCCGGCCAGAACGGCAAGGATAACCAGCCGTTTGCCGAGCTTGCCCTTCGGCCGCTTCGCCGGAGCCGGCTCCTGAGCCGCCGCAGGCCGCGGCTCGGCCGCCGCCTCGGGGGCCCTGCTCTCGGGAGCGGGCGCGGAAACGCCCCGGCCGGCCTGATCGTATTCGTCCCGGTAAGCCATGTGGAAAACCTCTAACAGCGCGACAACCGGTACAGCCGGACGAGTCCGCTCGCTTCCTTGCCGCTTTCGCCTATGATGCCTATGTGATCTATATGATTTGACTGAACGGTTCGGTCAATGGCTTGAAGGTGATAAAACGCACATGAGCGACGTGAAAGACATCGCTGTCGCCGGAAATCCGTCTCCTCCTCCCCCGGAAGACGGCGCCGAGAACCAGAAGCGCCGCCAGATCCTGGACGGAGCCCGGCAGGTCTTCCTGGCCCAGGGCTTCGACGGCGCGAGCATGGGCGAGATCGCCAAGGTCGCGGGCGTCTCCAAGGGCACGCTCTATGTCTATTTCGACAACAAGGAGAAGCTCTTCGAGGCGCTGACCATCGAGGAGAAGAGCGGCCTCGCCGAGGTTCTCTTCAAGCTCGACGGGGAGGATCCGGACGTGCGCGCCGTCCTGACCAAGCTCGGCGAGACTTATCTGCGCTACATGGGGCGTCCCGACCATGTCTCGTCGGTCCGGATGGTGATCGGCGCGGCCGAGAAGTTTCCCCGCCTGGGCCAGGCCTTCTTCGACGCCGGGCCGCGCCAGGGCGCCGCCCGCCTCAAGGCCTACCTGGACCGTCAGGTCGAGGCCGGGCGCCTCTCCATCGAGGATACGGGCATCGCCGCCCAGCACTTCCTCGACCTGTGCAGCTCCGGCACCCTGCGCCGCCTGCTCTTCGCCGTGGGCGACATGCCGACCGAGGAGGAGATCGGGAAAAACGTGGAGAATGCGATCCGCGTCTTCTTCGCGGCCTATGGGCCGAGGGCGAGTTAAGCATCAGCTCCACCGGCGCGGCATAGCGACAGGACGGATTGTTGATCGGATCAGGGCCTTCGAATAGCGTCCCAGTCATGGGATAGAATCGGGAATGCTGTGACCGCCGACATCACTACTGTCGCTACCCGCATCGTTTATGAGAACCGGTGGATGCGAGTTCGCGAGGATGAAATCCGCCACCGGGACGGCTCCTGTGGGGTCTACGGCGTAGTCGAGAAAACCAATTTCGCCGTGATCGTGCCGGTCGAAGACAGCTCGACGTATCTCGTTGAGCAGTACCGCTATCCGGTAAAAGGGCGTTACTGGGAATTCCCGCAGGGGGCATGGGAGCAGGCTCCCGACACGGATCCCCTTGTTCTCGCCGGGGCCGAGCTGCTGGAAGAGACCGGCCTAACGGCCGATGAGATGGTTCAGGTCGGGCATCTCTTCGAGGGTTACGGGTATTCAACCCAGAGCTATGACGTCTATCTGGCCAGGGGCCTTGCTCAGCACAATGCCCGGCGCGAGCGGACCGAGCAGGACATGATCTGCCGTCGCTTCGGCCTTGATGAGGTCGAGCAAATGATCGTCGGCGGCATGATCAAGGATGCCGCGACCGTCGCGGCATTTGGCCTTTTGCGCCTTCAGAAGCTGATTTGACTCTCAGAGCCGGCCCGGTTTGAAGCTGCGAGCCAGTCGCCTCCCCAGCCTTCAAGCGTCCTCGCGCATGGCCTCTGCCACGCGGGCCTGGAGCACGTCGGGCTTGCGCAGGATCAGGGCGCCCCTGGTGCGCTCGATCAGTCCCTCATGGGACATCATCGAGAATTCCCGCGTCACCTGCTCGCGGCGGCAGCCGATGCGGGCCGCCATGATGTGGTGGAAGGGCGGCGGCGTGATGACCCGCTCCCCTCCCCGGTCGCCCCGGGGCATGGAGAGACGCAGGAGCTCGGAATAGAGCCTGTGCCGCAGGTCGAGCACCGTCTGCTCGACGAAGCGGGCGTTCAGGTCGCGGATGCGGGACGCCATGAGGCAGAAGAGCCGCTCCGCCACATGGTTGTTGGAGAACAGGATTTCCCGGAAGACCGAAGCCGGCATCACGCAGGCCTCGCCCCGGGTGAGTGCCGTCACGTTGGCGGAGCGCTTGATCCCGTCGAGCGCCGCAAGCTCGCCGAAGAGCTCTCCGGGCTTCATCTCGTCCAGGATGACCTCCTTGCCGGAAGCGGTGCGCATGAGCACCCGCACCTCGCCCGACAGGAGAAAATAGACGTCCGTCGAGAGATCGTCGAAATCGACCAGCGTCTCCTCGGGGTCGAAGCGGCGCCAGTTCGCCCGCGCCTCGAAAGGAGCAAGGTCGATGTCCAACCCCTTGAAGAGCAAGACGCTCGCGAGCCGTGCCATCGTTCGCCTCCCTTCATCCCCTAAAGGGCCTTCCGAGCCACCTTAAGGCCAAGCTTCAATTATATAGCGTAGCCACTCTCAATAAAAGGTCCCGAAGAGGCGCCACATGCTGCTGTTGCTTCGGAAAATCGGCAACCGTCTTGTCAGGAACCCCATGACGGGCCAAAAGGCGCCATGCTTCACGTATCCGACCTGACCTATCGTATTGGAGACCGGCTGATCCTCGATCGGGCCTCCTTCGCCCTGCCCCCCGGCAGCAAGGTCGGCCTTGTGGGACGCAACGGCGCAGGCAAGACCACCCTGTTCCGCATCGTCCAGGGCGAGATCCCGGCGGAGAGCGGGGATATTTCCCTTCCCCGCGGCGTGAAGATCGGCGCCGTCGCCCAGGAGGCCCCCGGCGGGCCGGAGACGCTGATCGAGGTGGTGCTGGCCGCCGACAAGGAGCGCACTGCCCTTCTGGCGGAGGCCGAGACGGCGGACGGCTTCCGCCGGGCGGAAATCGAGACCCGGCTCACCGATATCGGCGCCTATTCGGCGCCCGCCCGCGCGGCCTCGATCCTGCACGGCCTCGGCTTCGACGCCGAGGCCCAGAACCGGCCCTGCTCGTCCTTCTCGGGTGGCTGGCGCATGAGGGTGGCCCTGGCCGCCGTTCTGTTCGCCGAGCCGGACCTGCTGCTCCTCGACGAGCCGACCAACTACCTCGATCTCGAAGGCACGCTCTGGCTCTACGACTATCTGGGCCGCTACCCCCACACGGTTCTGGTCATCAGCCACGACCGCGAACTCCTCGACACCTCCGTCAACCACATCCTGCACCTCGACCGGGGCAAGCTGACCATCTATCGCGGCGGCTACACCTCCTTCGCCAAGCAGCTCGCCGAGAAGCGCGAGCTGACCGCGAAGCTCAAGATGAAGCAGGAGGCGGAGCGCAAGCACCTGCAGGCCTTCGTCGACCGCTTCAAGGCGAAGGCCTCCAAGGCGCGCCAGGCGCAGTCGAGGGTGAAGCGGCTGGCAAAGCTCGAGCCCATCGCCACCATCGTGGAAGACGACGTGCTTCCCTTCGACCTGCCGAGCCCGGAACGCCCCCTCGCCCCACCGCTGATCGCCATCGAGAGCGCCGCCGCGGGCTACGGGGACCGGACGATCCTCGACCGCCTGAACCTGACGATCCAGCCGGACGACCGCATCGCGCTCCTCGGCGCCAACGGCAACGGCAAATCGACTTTCTGCAAGCTCATCGGCGGCAGGCTGGCGCCCCTGAAGGGCGAGATCCGCCGCCCGGGCAAGATGGAGGTCGCCTACTTTGCCCAGCACCAGGTGGACGAGCTGAACCCGAACGCCACCGCCTATGACCATGTGGCGAAGCTCATGCCCGACGTTCCGGTCGCCAAGGCGCGGGCCCGCGCGGCCCGGTTCGGCTTCGGCGGGCCCAAGGCCGACACGCCGGTCTCGTCGCTTTCCGGCGGCGAGAAGGCCCGCCTTCTCATGGGTTTGGCGGCCTTCCACGGCCCCAACCTGCTCATTCTCGACGAGCCGACCAACCACCTCGACATCGACAGCCGCACGGCCCTCATGGAGGCGATCAACGACTATACGGGCGCCGTGATCCTGGTGAGCCACGACCGCTTCCTGATCGAGGCCTGCGCCGACCGGCTCTGGATCGTCGGCAACGGCACCGTCAAGCCGTTCGACGGCGACATGGACGATTACCGGCAGCTCGTGCTTTCGGGCGACCTCGAACCGCAGAAGCGCCAGGACAAGCCTCAGGCTTCCGGGGCGTCGAAGGTGGACGAGCGCCGGGCCGCCGCCGAGCGACGCGTGGCGCTGGCACCCCTGCGCAAGAAGCTGGAGGTCCTCGAAGCCCGCATGTCCAAGCTCTCGGACGTGATCGCCAAGGTCGATGCGGCGCTCGCCGACGGCAGCGCCTTCCAAAAGGACCCGGCCAAGGCGAGCGAACTGGCCAAGATGCGCGCCGAGGCGGCACAGACCCTCGCCTCCGTCGAGGAGGAGTGGCTGACCGTCAGCAGCGAAATCGAGGAAGCTTCGGCCTGAGCCCGAAGCCGGTCAGGATGCGGCCCCTTACCTCACCACCCGGTCGAGCCGGTTGTTGACGAAGAAATAGAGCTCGCGACCGCCCGGCTCGGAATAGAGCACCTGCACCTCACGCTGGCCCTTGCCGCTCTCGCCGACGAGCACATCCGTCGCGGGTTTTCCTTTCAGGAGAACCAGTTCGCATTCCGTGATCCCGGGCGCGATGACGGTGGCCGTGGTGGCGGCGGTTCCGGTGCAGCGCCCGTCCGGCCCGAGCACCGGGCCGTCGACGACGGGTCCCGAGGCGGCCATGGGAGCCGGCGCAGAGGCAACGGTGGCGACGGCCGGCGCTTCCGTCCGGCCGCTGTTGCAGGCGGCCAGCCCAAGAGTCACGAGGGCCAGCATCGATACGACCTTCACACGCATTCCGTTCAATCCCTGTTACTCGCAGCCCGCGCCTGCAGGGCCTCCTCGAAGAGGCGCCGCACGTCGTCCCGGAAGGCCTGGCGCGAGTCCTGGCGCGAATAGAACATGTGGCCGCCTTCGTAAACCTCGAGGGACAGGCGCTTCTCCGGACCGAGATCCGGGATCTGGTTCATGATGAGCTGCGATGCGTAATAGGGCGTCACCAGATCGGTGAAGCCGTGAGTGACGAGAACCCTTAGGTTTCCGTCGAGCGCCATGGCCTGCCGCAGCTCCTCCACGCTTTCGGGAGCGTCGCGTCCGCCGCCCCACCTCCATGCCTGGTTCACACCGCCGTTGAGCAGGTTGTACCGGCCTTCCGCCTTGTAGTTCAGGGTCCTGGTGAGATGATCGATCGTGGCGCTCGTCAGAGGAGCGGTCATGCCGTCGAGGACAGGATCCTCATAGCGGGACATGTAGTTCGTGGGGTTGGGATCGGCTCCCGAGACATTGGTGTCGTAAGCGCTGACCACCGTCGAGGAGCCACGGCGCAACTCCCGCTGGAGGGTCGTCACGTCGATACGGCCGGCGAGACGGCGGACCAGATCGGCATCGAGTCCCGTCAGTTCGGTCACCCGGCGGGCGACGCGCTCCACTGCCTCCTTGTCCTGCACGCCGCGGATCAGATCGACCAGATACTCTCCCGAGGCATAGCGCTCGGCCTCCGCCAGAGCCTCCCGGGTGACCGGTCCTCGGTCGCTCATGGCCGCGGCGGCGGCGGAAGGCAGCCTTGCGGCGACGGCCCAGGGATCGGTCACGTCCTGATCGATCCAGGCGAAATCCAGAACGGGCGAGACGAGCACCAAACCGCTGAAGCCGATGCCCTGATCGCTTTGCAGCTTCTGAGCCAGCAGGGGACCGCGGAACCCGCCATAGCTCTCGCCGGCGAAGAACTTGGGCGATTGGAGCCGGTTCTTCTCCTTCAGCCAACGCATGACGAAGGCGGCGAGACCGTCGATATCGCCCTGAATGGAATAGAACCGCTCCCTAACCTGGTCGCCGCCGACGATGCGGCTGTACCCCGTTCCGGGCGGGTCGATGAAGACGAGGTCCGTGAATTCGAGCCACGTCTCCGCATTCGGGACCAGGCCCGGCGAAGCCGAAGGGTTGATGGTCGGGCCGTCCAGGGGAAGGCGCCAGGGCCCTATAGCCAGGAGATGGAGATAGGCCGACGAGGCTCCTGGCCCGCCGTTCACCGCGAAGGTCACCGGCCGTGTGGCGGGATCGGCGTCCTCCCGCGTGTAGGCGGTGAAGCCGATCTCGGCCTGCGGAGCTCCTTGCGGGTCGGTCAGGGTCAGGGAACCCGCCGTTGCGATGAAGCGCAAGGTCCGGCCGGGAAGCTCGAGGGTATGCCGTGTGACCGATTCCGGCGGAAGCTGCGCCTCGGGGCGCCGCGGCTCCGGCCGCTCCGCGGCCGGCCTCGCCTCCTGGGCCTGAAGCGTGAAAGGCGCCGCCAGGGACAGGCACAGCGCGGCGAGCAGGGAAAAACGGGACATCCGGGTCATCAAGGGGATCCTCCTGGCTTCCTTGCAAATGGGAAAGCCGCACCTGCGTTCCACAAACGATTCCGCGAGGTTCAGGCCTTGCGCTGCCAGCGGCCCCGCTCGTCCTGCTGCCAATAGGTGGCGTCGTGCCCCTCCTCCTTCACCTTTCGCCATTGGTCGCGCGCCAGGGCCAGGGCCTGGACGTCGCCTCCATCGAAGAGGATCGCGATCCTCTGATAGGCGGAGATGTCCGACGGCAGGTCGGCGCCCTCGGCCAGGAAGCGGATCGAGGCGCCGTTGGGATTGCCGTCGGAGAGGGTGATCAGCACGGGCTGGTCCGCCGCATGGGCCTCGCGGTCGGTGCCGTGCGGAAGAAAGCTCTCATCCGTGAAGGTCCAGAGGTGGTCGTCGAGGGCGGCCAGACGCTCCTCCGTCGTCACCTGGACCACCGCGCGCCAGTCCCGCTCCAGGGTCTTCTGGAGCAGGGTCGGGAGAACGGCCTCGAGAGGCTGGTTCTGGAGATGGTAGAAAAGGACCTCGGCCATCGCCTCTCACGATCCGAAAGGGCGGTGAGAGGCTGCGAGCTCCGGCAGGTCCTTTCTGGCCGTCATCCTCAACCCTCGTAGTGGTCCCGCACGAGGCGGTCGAGCAGGCGGACGCCCCAGCCGGAGCTCCAGCCCTTGTTGATCTCGGTCTGGGGCGAGCCCATGGCCGTGCCGGCGATGTCGAGATGGGCCCAGGGCACGTCGTTGACGAAACGCTGGAGCAGCGCCGCCGCCGTGCTCGACCCGCCGTGCCGGCCGCCGGAATTCTTCATGTCGGCGAATTTCGACTCGATCATCTTGTCGAATTCCGGACCGAGCGGCATCCGCCAGACCCGCTCGCCGGTGGCCTGTCCGGCCGCCGTGATGCGCTGGGCGAGTTCGTCGTTGTTCGAGAAGAGCCCGGCATATTCCTGGGCCAGCGCCACGAGGATCGCGCCCGTCAGGGTCGCCAGGTCGATCATGAACTTGGGCTTGAACCGCTCCTGCACGTACCAGAGCACGTCTGCCAGGACCAGACGGCCCTCCGCATCGGTGTTGACGATCTCGATGGTCTGGCCCGACATGGTGGTGACGATGTCGCCCGGGCGCTGGGCATTGCCGTCGGGCATGTTCTCCACGAGGCCGATGACGCCGACCACGTTCGCCTTCGCCTTCCGGCTGGCCAGCGCATGCATGAGGCCGACCACGCAGGCCGCGCCGGCCATGTCGCCCTTCATGTCCTCCATGCCGCCGCCCGGCTTGATGGAAATGCCGCCGGAATCGAACACCACGCCCTTGCCGATGAAGGCGACGGGCTTGTCGGCCGCCTTGCCGCCGTTCCAGCGCATGATGGCGACGCGGCTGCCGCGGACGGAGCCCTGCCCGACGCCCAGCAGCGCGCGCATGCCGAGCTTCTGCATGGCTTTCTCGTCGAGGATCTCGACCTCGACGCCCACCTTCGTCAGGGCCTCGGCCCTGGCGGCGAACTCCTTGGGGCCGAGCACGTTCGGCGGCTCGTTGACGAGATCGCGGGCGATGAGGACGCCGGCCGCCACGCCCTCGCGCGCCTTGTAGGCCTTCTTCATGGCCGCGGGATCCGCCACGCTGAAGGTCAGGCGGGTGGTGCCGTTCGGCTTGGAATCATCCTTCTTGGTCTTGTAGCGGTCGAAGCTGTAACGCCGGAGCTGGACCCCGAGCGCCATGTCCGCCACCGCATCCGGCGTCACGTCGATCCCGGGCATGTCGAGCACGGCGGTCGCGGTCTTGCCCGAGGCCTTGCCGGCGATCAGGCCGCCGAACTGCGCCCAGTCCAGGGAGGCCCGGTCCTTCTCGCCGCCGACGCCGATCACGACTAGGCGGTCCGCCGCAATGACCGTCGGCGCAGGAATGGTCAGGCTCGATTTGGCCTTGCCCTTGAAGCCCTCGGCGGCAGCGGCCCTGGCGATGAGATCGACAGCCTTCGGCCCGATCCGCTTCGCGACCGAGGGACTCGGCTTGAGATTTTCGTCGACGAAGACGATGAGATCACCGGCTCCGACGTCCCCATGGGCCTGGAAATCGATCTTGAAGCTGTCGGCCATGAAATCCTCTTGATGGTGGCTGCTGACGCCGGCTCGGGACCGGCTGCGACTTGTTGACATACAGCATATAGGGCACGGGATCACGCAGGCATTGCCGTGAAAGCGGCGCAATCCCAAGCTGTTGAGACGGCGCCGGCCTTGCCTGCGAGCAGGTGACAATGTACCCAGGGCGTTCGCGCCCAAGAGGCGAAGGGCTTCATGACACTTCTCGAACGATACATCCTGAAGATCGCATTCACGGCCTTTACCGCGTGCCTGATCGCCCTCACGGGGGTCATCTGGATCACGCAGGCCCTGCGGGAGCTCGACCTCCTGACCGGCAAGGGCCAGACGCTCTTCATCTTCATGACCGTGACGGGGCTGTCCCTGCCCGCCCTCATCAGCGTGATCTCCCCCGTCGCCCTGTTCCTGGCGACGATCTACGCGCTCAACAAGCTCAACAGCGATTCCGAGCTGATCGTCATGAGCGCCGCCGGCATGCGGCCGCTGCGCCTCCTGAGGCCGTTCGTCACCCTGGCGGCCTTCGTGTGCCTCGTCGTGGGAATGATCACCGTCTACGTGATGCCGGCGAGCTTTCAGGAGATGCGAAACCTCGTCACGAAGATCCGGGCGGACTTCGTGGCGACCATGGCCAAGGAGGGCCAGTTCATCACCCTCGAGAACGGCATCACCTTCCATTACCGCGAGCGTTCGGGCGATGCCCTGCTGGGCATTTTCATGGAGGACCAGCGGGAGAAGGACAAGGTCATCGTCTACCTCGCCGAGCGGGGACAGACGGTCGAGAACAACGGACAGGCCTATCTCGTCCTCGAAAAGGGCAGCGTTCAGCGCAAGGAGCCGAACAGCCGCGATTCGTCCATCGTGGCCTTCGAGCGCTATGCGGTCGATCTGTCGGCCTTCAACCAGGACGGCAACGGCGAGATCGTCTATCGCCCCCGCGAGCGGAGCACCACTCAGCTCCTCTTCCCCAATAAGGACGACGCCTTCTACCAATATCAGGAAGGCCGGTTCCGGGCGGAGCTCCACGACCGCCTTTCGTCCTGGCTCTACCCGCTCGCCATGATGATCATCGCCTTCGCGGCTCTCGGCGACCCGCGCACGACGCGTCAGGGGCGCGGCCTCGCCATTGCGACGGCGGTGGTGGCCGTGGTCGCGCTTCGAATCGCCGGCTTTGCCGCTTCGAGCGCCGTCGTGCGGTCGGAAGCGGCCGTCATTGCCGTCTATGCCGTTCCCCTGTCGGCGATCGTCATCTCCCTGATGCTGATCATGCAGGGCTCGACCACCAGAGCCATCCAGGCAAGGATCCGTGCCCTGATTCCCTCCAGAACCCCCGCCATCCGGAGGGCCTGAGCATGCTTATCGGCGCAACGCTCGGCACCTATTTCTCACGGCAGTTTCTGAAGACTATTTTCCTGGTCTTCGCAACGGTCTTCGCCCTCGTCTACACCCTCGATTTCGTGGAGCTGATGCGCCGGGCCGGCGATACGGAGGGAGCCACGGCCCCTCTCATGGCCCAGCTGGCCCTCTTCCGGACGCCGGCCATCGCCGAGCAGGTCATGCCGTTCGCCGTTCTCTTCGGAAGCATGGCCACCCTCCTGCAGCTCAGCCGCAAGCTCGAACTGGTCATCGCCCGGGCCGCCGGGATCTCGGCGTGGCAGTTCCTGCAGCCGGGCCTGTTCGTGGCGCTGGCGATGGGCATCCTTTCCGTAACGGTCTACAATCCTGTCTCCGCATTCCTGAAGCAGCAGGCCTCCGACATGGAGGCGAAGGTCTTCAGCAATCCCGTGCAAAGCAGGGACAAGCCGATCTGGATTCGGCAGAAGAGCCTCGACGGGCAGGCGATCTTCCGCGCCGAGGGAGCGCTCCAGGATTCCACGACGATCACCGGCGTCACCGTCTACGCCTTCGACAATTCGGGTGCCTTCAGCCAGCGAATCGAGGCCAAGGAGGCGACCCTTCACGAGGGCTACTGGGAGCTCAAGGAAGCCAGGGTCCTGAGCGCGACGGAGGAGCCGCATTCCTATGACCGGTACCAGGTTTCCTCCAGCCTCCAGCCTTCAGAGGTCAGGCAGAGCTTCACCAATCCCGACGCGGTCCCCTTCTGGAACCTGAAGGAAACGATCGACCGCCTGGAGCAGGCCGACATCAACACGACGGCCTATCGCCTGCATTACGACATCCTTCTCGCCCGCCCCCTTCTCTTCATCGCGATGGTTTTCGTAGCGGCATCGGTGTCGTTAAGATTCTTTCGATTTGGCGGTGTAGCGATGATGGTTCTGGGTGGCGTCGCCGCCGGCTTCATGCTTTATGTCGCGACGGAGCTTATGGCGGAGCTTGGGGCGGCCGGAATCATCAGTTCGGTTGTCGCCGCCTGGTTCCCTGCTGTAGTAGGCAGTTTGTTAGGGACTCTGGCGTTGTTGTACCAAGAGGACGGCTGACCGTTCTCGACAAAGGGGCGCGGTAGGGGAGTAGGCATGGAACGGTTCACGACAACGATCGCAACGTCTGCGGTCGCGATGGCGCTCCTTTGTGCCGTCGGGTCTGAGCCTGCGCTTGCCCAGTCCCTCAACGACGCCATCAGCGCGCGGGCGCAGTCCGGCTCGGGCCAGGACCGCCTCCTCGTCGATGCCAACGAGATCATCTACAACAACGACAACAACACCATCGCGGCCTCCGGCGATGTTCAGATGAACTATCAGGGCCGGACCCTGCAGGCCGATCGCGTCACCTACGACCGGAACACCGGGCGGGTTTTTGCCGAGGGCAATGCGAGGCTGACCGATTCGAGCGGCGCCGTCGTGACCGGCGACCGTTTCGAACTGACGGACGACTTCAAGAACGGCTTCATCAACTCGCTTCGGGTCGTCCAGACGGTCGAGGAGAACGGCCGTCCCGTCACGACCCGGTTCTCCGCCCCCCGCGCCGAGCGCTCCGAGGGCGAGACGACCGTTTTCGAGCGCGGCACCTACACCGCCTGCGAACCGTGCAAGGACAATCCGGAAAGGCCGCCGCTCTGGCAGGTCAAGGCCGCCCGGATCATCCACAACAACAGCGAACAGACGATCTATTACGAGGATGCGAGCCTCGAAATTCTCGGGTTGCCCGTCGCCTATCTGCCCTATTTCTGGACCCCCGATCCGACGGTCAAGCGCAAGACGGGCTTCCTGTCCCCGCGCTACGTCTATTCGAGTTCTCTCGGCATCGGCGCGTCGATCCCGTTCTTCTGGGCCATCGCACCCAACTACGATCTCACGGTCACACCGACCATCCTGAGCCGCCAGGGCGTGCTCGGGGAGGTCGAGTGGCGGCACCGTCTGGAGAACGGCGCGTATAACATCCGCGCCGCCGGCATCTTCCAGCGTGACGGGGACGCATTTCTCAGCAGCCCCTACGGGGCGGGCGACCGGGATGCGCGCGGCTCGCTGGAATCCACGGGTCTCTTCTACATCAACGAACGCTGGAAATGGGGCTGGGACGTCGCCCTGCTCTCGGACAAATGGTTCCTGCAGAACTACCGGATCCGCAGCGAAAGCCTCAGCTCGCTGTATGCCAAGGAATCGATTTCGACTCTTTACCTGCAGGGTCAAGGCGACCGTTCGTTCTTCGATGTCCGGGGGTACTATTTCCAGGGCCTCTCGACGAGCGACTGGCAGAAACAGCAGCCTGTCGTGCATCCTGTCCTCGACTATAACAAGCGCATCACCCCGGCCGGGATCGGCGGCGAATTCGCGATCGACGTGAACGTGACGAGCCTCTCTCGCGAGGCCGCTCAGTTTCAGAGTCTGACGAGCCAGAAGGGCTATCTCTTCGGTCAGTACGAGACCTGCGCCGTCTATGACCCGGAATCGTGCCTCGTTCGCGGCATCAGCGGTTCCATGTCGCGCGCTTCGGTCAACCTGTCCTGGCGTCGCGAATTCATCGATCCCATCGGGCAGGTTTGGACGCCGTTCACCTATTTCCGCGCCGATTCCTTCTGGATCGCCCCGGACTTCAACGGCTATCCGAACATCGAACTGTCGAACTTCATCGGCGGCGACGACGATTTCCTCTTCCGGGCCATGCCGGCTGTCGGCCTCGAGTACCGGTTCCCGTTCGTGGCCGATATCGGCACCTCGGGTACGCAGATCATCGAACCGATCGCCCAGATCGTTGCCCGGCCCAACGAGACTCGAATCGGACATCTGCCGAACGAGGACGCGCAGAGCCTCGTCTTCGAGGACAGCTCTCTGTTCGATTGGGATAAGTTCTCCGGCTATGACCGTGCGGAAGGCGGTGTGCGCGCCAATCTCGGCCTCCAGTACACTGTCACAGGCGCGGAAGGCTTCTATGCCAACCTACTGTTCGGCCAGTCCTTCCAAGTGGCGGGGCGCAATTCCTTCCGACAGGGAGATCTTGCGAATGTCGGCCCGGCCTCCGGCTTGGAATCCCGTGCATCGGACTATGTCGGCCGTTTCCAGCTCAAGCCGAACAACAATTTCTCGTTCGTGACCCGTGCCCGGTTCGATCAGGAGGATTTCAGCCTCAACCGCTTCGAAGCCGGCGTCACTGCGAACTTCGATCCCTACCTGCCGATCTCTGCGTCGCTCACCTATGCCCGATATGCGGCCCAGCCCGAGATCGGCTTCAATCATCGCCGCGAAGGCCTCCAAGCCTCTGCGCGGTGGAATATCACTCCGAACTGGTACGTCTCAGGCTCGGTCCTCTTGGATCTCGACCGTTATCTCCTCGCCCGCGATCTTTACGCTGCCCAGTACGCCGTGGACCCTGTGAATGCCGTCTACAATCGCACGGATTCGGCCTATGTCAGCTCCTTGGGCCTCGGCATCGGCTACATCGACGAGTGCACGACCTTCTCGGTCAACTACTCCGTGGCACCGCGCGACACGGCTATCACGTCGGGCGAGAGCGAGCGGAACCATACCGTGCTGCTGCGGCTCGAACTGCGGACGCTCGGTGAGGTCACGCTCAATCAGAATCTCGGCAACGAAGCCGGACAAGAAGGCGTTGCCGCCCAGTGATGGACGCGGACGGACGGCCGCTCCTCGTCACCCAGGGCGATCCGGCCGGCATTGGGCCTGAACTGACCCTCAAGGCATGGCTCCAACGGAAGGAGGCGCGCCTTCCGGCTTTCGCGGTCCTGGCCGATCCCGATCACTTGAACGGACTTGCCTCCAGATTGGGATGGAACATCCCCATCGTGCCGGTCCGTCCCGCCGAGGCTGTGGCCGCCTTCGATGGCGCCCTGCCCGTCATCCCTCTGAGTACCACCGTCAAAGCCAGCTCGGGGCAACCCGATCCCGCCTGTGCCCCTTCCGTGATCGAGGCCATCGAGACCGCCGTGCGCCTTGTCCGTAAAGGCGAGGCGCCGGCGCTTGTAACCAATCCCATCGCCAAGCATGTGCTCTACGATGCCGGCTTTCGGCATCCGGGCCACACGGAGTTCCTCGCCGCGCTCGCATCGGAAGGCGGGAGCGAGCCCCCGCATCCCGTCATGATGCTCTGGAGCGATGAACTCGCGGTCGTGCCCGTGACGGTCCATATCCCGGTCTCCTCCGTGCCCTCGGCCCTGACCACGGACCTGATCGTCCGGACCGGCCGCATCGTGGCGCGGGAACTGAAGGAGCGTTTCGGCCTTTCCCATCCGCGACTTGCCTTGGCGGGCCTTAACCCTCACGCAGGGGAGAGCGGGGCCATGGGAATGGAAGACGACCGCATTATCGCGCCTGCCATCGAGATCCTGCGGGCAGACGGCATCGAAGCGGCAGGCCCCCTGCCCGCGGACACGATGTTCCATGCCCGCGCCCGCCAGCGCTACGATGCGGCGCTGGCGATGTACCACGACCAGGCTCTGATCCCGATCAAGACCATCGCGTTCGACGAGGCCGTCAACGTGACGCTGGGGCTTCCCTTCGTGCGCACCTCGCCCGACCATGGAACCGCCTTCGACATCGCCGGCAAGGGCATTGCCCGGCCGGACAGCCTGATGGCGGCCATTCGCCTGGCCGCACGCCTCGGTTCGCGGCGGGATGCGCCATGAGCCAGATCGACGATCTGCCGCCCCTGCGCGAGGTGGTTCGCGCCCATGGCCTCATGGCCAAGAAATCCCTCGGCCAGAACTTTCTCTTCGATCTCAATCTCACCAGCAGGATCGCACGCTCAGCAGGCCCGCTGGAGGATGCCACAATCATCGAAGTCGGCCCGGGTCCGGGCGGGCTGACCCGCGCCATCCTGGCCGCCGGGGCCAAGCGGGTGATCGCCATCGAGCGCGATTCCCGGTGCATGCCGGTCCTCGCGGAGATCGCCGCCCATTATCCGGGCCGGCTCGAAGTCGTCGAAGCGGATGCCCTGGAATTCGATCCCCGGCCCATGGTCGGCAAAGGCACGGTCCGCATCATCTCCAACCTCCCCTACAACGTCGGCACCGCCCTTCTGACCGGCTGGCTCACGACGGAATCCTGGCCGCCCTGGTGGTCGTCGCTCACCCTGATGTTCCAGCGGGAGGTAGCCGAGCGCATCGTGGCCGACGAGAGCGACCCGAAGGATTACGGCCGCCTCGGCGTCCTCTGCGGATGGCGCACGCAGGCCCGCATTCTCTTCGACGTGCCGCCTTCGGCCTTCGTGCCGCCGCCGAAGATCACGTCGAGCGTCGTCCACCTGACGCCGCGGCCGGAGCCCCTGCCCTGTCGCATCGGCGCGCTGGAAGCGGTGACCCGCGCCGCCTTCGGGCAACGGCGCAAGATGCTGCGCCAAAGCCTGAAATCCATCACGCCGGACCCGTCCGCGGTCATTGCGGCAGCGGGCCTGGAAGAGAAGACAAGGGCCGAGAACGTTCCCGTGGAAGGCTATGTCGCCCTCGCGAACGCCTTGGATGACAGCCGGGAACAATGAGCCCCCTAGCCCGGGGTCTCAAGGCGGACAGCACGGTCCCCGGCACAGGCCCGAGACAGCGGCAGGGACGACCTAGCCGACAGGCTCCCCCAGCAACCCGTCGATGAAGCCTTCGAGTTCCACCTGGCGCTCGCGGCGCAGGCGCTCGGCGGCCAGGATGGACTTCAGGTCGCCATAGGTGCGGTCGAGGTCGTCGTTGATCAGCACGTAGTCGTAAGCAGCCCACTGGGCGATCTCGTCGCGGGCGTTGCGCAGGCGGCGGGCGATCACCTCGGGCGTGTCCTCGGCCCGGCGCTCCAGGCGCGCCTTGAGTTCGGCCATCGAGGGCGGCAGGATGAAGACGCTCACCACATCCGCGCGCATCTTCTCGACGATCTGCTTCGTGCCCTGCCAGTCGATGTCGAACATCATGTCCTCGCCTCGGGCGAGGGACTGCTCCACGGGCTTGCGCGGCGTGCCGTAGTAATTGCCGTGAACCTGGGCCCATTCGAGGAGATCGCCCCGGTCCCGCAGCTCCTCGAAATCGGCCACGTCTTCCATGAAATTGTAATGGACGCCGTTGATCTCGGACGGGCGCTTCTGTCGGGTCGTGACGGAGATCGACAGACGGATTCCCCGGTCCTCGCGCACGAGGTTGCGCGTGAGGGTCGACTTGCCCGCCCCCGACGGGGAGGACAGGATCAGGAGAAGACCGCGCCGCTTCAGTTCCACCACACCCGTACTCCCTTGCTACTCGACGTTCTGAACCTGCTCGCGGAATTGTTCGATCACGGCTTTCAGGTCAAGACCGATCCGCGACAGCGAGACGTCGTTGGCCTTGGCGCACAGGGTGTTCGCCTCGCGCCCGAACTCCTGCGCCAGGAAATCGAGCCGCCGCCCCACGGGACCGCCCTCATGCAGCAGCCCCCGCGCGGCATCCACATGCGCCCGCAGCCGGTCCAGCTCCTCGCGGATGTCGGCCCGGGCGGCGATGAGCACCGCTTCCTGGTGAAGCCGGGCCGGATCGAGGGCGGACTTGCCTTCGAGGATCTGGTCGATCTGCGCCTCGAGCCGCGAGCGGATCGCCTCGGGCCGGCGGGCCGGCGCCGCATCGGCCTCGTCCACGAGACGCGCGACGAGATCGAGATGCTGCCCGAGAACTCCCGCGAGCGCCTGGCCCTCGGTCCGACGGGCGGTCTTCAGCGCCTCGATGAGCGAGCCGACGCCGGCCTTCAGTGCCTGTACGAGAGCCTCGTCCTGCCCCGGATCGACGGCATCGTCGTCGAGTTCCACCACGCCGCGAACCGAGAGCAGCCCGTCGAGGGATGCGGGCTGGACGTTCGCGGGAAGCGACAGGCCGCCCACCGCTTCGAGGAGCGATTGCAGCACGTCCTGGTTCACCCGCAGCTTCGGCGCGGAGGAGGCCCTGGTGAGGGAAAGGTTCAACTGGCCCTGCCCGCGGGTGAGCGCCTTCATGATCTGGCCGCGTGCATCCTCGCCGACGGCGTCGAGGCCAGACGGCGTCCGCACGCGGATCTCCAGACCGCGCCCGTTGACGGTCTTGATCTCCCAGGCCCACTGATAGGAACCGGTGATGCCGGCTTCTCGGGCGAAGCCGGTCATGCTCGCAATAGCCATACGCTGAACCTCGGGCGGGATTGAAAAAGTGGCGCGACCATAATGCGCGCCCGCCTCCGCCACAAGCAGCGAAGCCGTCAGGGATCGGACAGGACGGGGACGTTCTTCGGCGAGTTCAGGTCGTAGGACTTGTTCTTGAGAGGATCCTTGTCGGTCCCCTCGCTGGCGTCGAAGCCCCGGGCGCGGCCGGCCGGGAGAGTTCCGCGCGCCACGTTGGTGGAGCCGCGGAGTTCCTGGTTCAGGCTGCCGGACGTACCGGGCGGAACGGCTCCCTCGCTCTCGGGCTCGACCCGATCCACGTCGTCCGGCGTCTCGGCCGCGCGGGCCTTCTCGATCTGGCGCCAGCGGGCGACGTTGCGCTGGTGCTGCTCGTAGGTTTCGGCAAAGGCATGGCCGCCGGAGCCGTCCGCGACGAAGTAGAGATCCTTCGTCCGCGACGGATTGGCGACGGCCTCCAGGGCGGCCCGGCCGGGATTGGCGATGGGCCCCGGAGGCAGTCCCTCGATCACGTAGGTGTTGTAGGGCGTCGCCGCCTCGATCTCGCTGCGCAGGATCCCGCGGCCGAGGGTGCCCTTTCCGCCGACGAGGCCGTACACGATCGTCGGGTCGGATTGCAGCTTCATGCGCTTCATGAGGCGGTTGATGAACACGCCCGCCACGCGGGTACGCTCATCGGCTCGTCCCGTCTCCTTCTCGACGATGGAGGCCAGGATGAGCATTTCCTGCGGGGTCTTGATCGGCAGGTCCGAGGAGCGGCGTTGCCAGATCTGCGTCAGGGCCTGCCGCTGCGCCGCCTGCATGGAATTGATGATCTGCTGGCGGGTCGTGCCGCGCTCGAACTTGTACGTGTCGGGCAGAAGCGTGCCTTCCCGCGGCGTCTCCATGATGTCGCCGGACAGGATCTCGTTCTCGTAGAGGCGCGCCACGATCTGCTCGCTGGTGAGTCCCTCGGGGATCGTGACCGAATGCAGGATGGCCTTGCCCTGGGCCAGGGTGTCGATGGCCTCGCTGATGCTGGTGCCCGCCTTGAACTGGAACTCGCCGGCCTTGAGCTGCCCCCGCTGCCGGCTGACCAGCGCGTAGACCTCGAACAGCAGGGGCTGCTCGATCACGCCTTCCCGCTTGAGGATGTCGGCGATCTCGCCGGTGCCGGTGTTGTGCGGAATCACGACGACCTTGTCGTTCTGCAGCGGTCCGTCAGTGGTCACCTCGCGCTCCAGCATGCCGAAGCCGAAGACGGCCGCGATGGCAAGCGCCACGAACAGGGTCAGGACGCCGCTCAAGATGGACAGGGGCCCGCCCCGGCGGCGGCGCAGGCGCGGCGGCGGCGGCGGGGCCGCCATGGGCTTGATGGCCTCGCTCGGAGATTTGGGAGCGAGGCGCGGCTGCTGCGCTTCCTCTTGGTGCGCTTCGGGCGACGAGATCAGAGTGTGCTTTTTTCTGCCGAACATCACGATGCTTTTCTGGTGCCGATCGGCGAACCTGCCGTCCCTCCGACACCCTAACGGGGATTATGGCGAAAAGCCGTAACGTGTCACCATAACGATCAGGAAACCCGTCGCATCACCAGCGACGCATTGGTGCCGCCGAACCCGAAGGAGTTGGACAGGACCACGTTGATTTCCTTGTTCTTCGCCTTGTGGGGCACGAGGTCGATCGGGGTCTCGACGGACGGATTGTCGAGATTGATCGTGGGCGGCACGACGCCGTCGCGCATCGCCAGGATCGAGAAGATCGCCTCCACCGCGCCGGCGGCGCCCAGGAGATGGCCGATGGCCGACTTGGTCGACGACATGGACAGCTTGCCGGCCGCGTTGCCGACGATGCGCTCGACCGCCTTCAGCTCCAGTTCGTCGCCCAGCGGCGTCGAGGTGCCGTGGGCATTGATGTAGTCGATCTCGGACGCGGAGATTCCGGCGCGCTTGATCGCGGCGGCCATGCAGCGATAGGCCCCGTCTCCGTCCTCGGACGGAGACGTGATGTGATAGGCGTCGCCCGACAGGCCGTAGCCGATGACCTCGGCATAGATCTTGGCGCCGCGCGCCTTGGCGTGCTCGTACTCCTCCAGCACGACGACGCCCGCGCCCTCGCCCATGACGAAGCCGTCACGGTCCTTGTCGTAGGGGCGCGACGCCTTCGTCGGCTCGTCGTTGTAGCCGGTGGACAGGGCGCGGCAGGCCGCGAAGCCGGCGATGGAAAGACGGTTGATGGGCGATTCCGTGCCGCCGGCCACCATCACCTCCGCGTCGCCGAGGGCGATGAGGCGGGCCGCGTCGCCGATGGCGTGCGAGCCGGTGGAACAGGCGGTCACGACCGCGTTGTTGGGGCCCTTGAGGCCGTGCTCGATCGAGACGTAGCCGCCTGCGAGATTGATGAGCCGGCCGGGAATGAAGAACGGCGAGACCCGGCGCGGACCGCGCTCGATGAGGGTCTGGGATGCCTCGTAGATGCCGCCGATGCCGCCGATGCCGGAGCCGATCAGCACGCCGGAAGCGCACTGGTCCTCGTACGTGGTGGGCTTCCAGCCCGCGTCGTCGAGGGCCTGGGTGGCGGCCGCCATCGCATAGACGATGAAGGGATCGACCTTGCGCTGCTCCTTCGGCTCCATCCACTGGTCGGCGTTGAAGGTGCCGTTGGTGCCGTCGCCACGCGGGATCTGGCAGGCGATCTTGCAGGCCAGGTCGTCCACTTCGAAATCGGTGATCCGGTCGGCGCCGCTCTGCCCGTCGCGGATACGGGCCCACGTCTCCTCGACGCCGCAGCCCAGCGGGGTGACCATGCCAAGACCGGTGACGACAACACGCCGCATGATGTTTCCTGCCCTTTGAACAAAATACGGGCGTCGGATGGCAATCCGACGCCCTCGTGGCTTTTTAGGCCGCGTTCTTCTCGAGGAACTTGATCGCGTCGCCGACCGTCACGATGGTCTCCGCCGCGTCGTCCGGGATCTCGACGTTGAACTCTTCTTCGAACGCCATGACGAGCTCGACGGTATCCAGGCTGTCGGCGCCCAGGTCGTCGATGAAGTTGGCATTGTCGGTGACCTTGTCGGCTTCGACGCCCAGGTGCTCGACAACGATCTTCTTCACGCGATCAGCGACGTCACTCATCGTTTTTTCCTCAGTGGCTGCCGCCTCAGGATTGGGCGGATCAAGAAATTGAAATTGGATCAGCTGCTCAGCTGACAACGCTGGAACCGCTAACTTGCGTCGTGCAAAGCCGCATTTTTGAGCGTCGGTCAACCCCTCCGACCAAATCGAGCTCATGATTAACACAAGCTTATCGGCTCTGGCGAGGGGTTCGCGAGCACTCGCAAACAGATTCCGAAAGGGCCGCCAAGCCCTTTTAGAACATGGCCATTCCGCCGTTCACGTGCAGGGTGTGGCCCGTCACGTAGCCGGCTTCCGTCGAAGCGAGATAGACGACGGACGACGCGATTTCGCCGCCCTGGCCGAGGCGGCCCATGGGGATGGTGCCCAGGATTCCCTCGCGCTGCTTTTCGTTGAGAACGTCCGTCATGGGCGACTCGATGAAGCCCGGGGCGACGCAGTTCACGGTGATATTGCGGCTCGCCACCTCCGCCGCAAGGGCCTTGGTCATGCCGATGAGGCCCGCCTTCGAGGCGGCGTAGTTGCCCTGGCCCGGATTGCCGGTGGAGCCCACCACCGAGCCGATATTGACGATGCGGCCGTAGCGGCGGCGTATCATGGTCTTCACGGCCGCCCGCGAGAGGCGGAAGGCGGCGGTCAGGTTCACGGCGAGCACCGTGTCCCACTCGTCGTCCTTCATGCGCATGAAGAGGTTGTCCTTGGTCACGCCCGCGTTGTTGACCAGGATGTCGAGCCCTTCCATGGCCGATTCCGCCGCCGGAACAAGGGCTTCCACCGAGTCCTTGTCGGACAGGTTCGCCTCGACCACGTGGACCCGCTCGCCCAGGGAGGCGGCCAGTTCGTCCAGGGCGGCCCGGCGGGTGCCGGACAGGGTGACGGTCGCGCCCTGCGCGTGCAGCGCGCGGGCGATGGCGCCGCCGATGCCGCCCGTGGCGCCGGTGACGAGAGCCTTGCGGCCGGAAAGATCGAACATGCGAGGTTCCTTATCCTTGCAGGGAAGCTTTGAAGGCGGTCACGTCGTCCGGGGCGCCCAGCGCGGTGGCCGAGGCTCCTGCCGCGATGCGTTTCACGAGTCCGGTCAGCACCTTGCCCGAGCCGACCTCGTAGAACGCTTCGACGCCCTGGGAGGCCATATAGGCCACGCTCTCGCGCCAGCGCACCGTTCCCGTGACCTGACGGACCAGGGCGTCGCGGATGGCGTCGGGATCGCCGATGGGAGCCGCCTCCACGTTCGCCACCACTGGCACGACCGGCGCATGGACCGTCACCCTGGCCAGCGCCTCGCGCATGGCGTCGGCGGCGGGCTGCATGAGGGCGCAATGGAAGGGGGCGGACACGGCCAGCATCACGGCGCGCTTGGCGCCCTTCTCCTGGGCGATGGCGACGGCGCGCTCGACCGCCGATTTATGGCCCGAGACCACGACCTGCGCCCCGCCGTTGTCGTTGGCCGCGTCGCAGACCTCGCCTTGAGCCGCCGCGCGGGCGACCTCGAGGGCGGCATCGTATTCGAGGCCCAGCAGCGCCGCCATGGCGCCCTGCCCGACCGGCACCGCCTCCTGCATGGCATTGCCGCGAATCCGCAGCAGCCGGGCCGTGTCGGCGATCGTGAGGCTGCCGGCGGCGGCCAGGGCCGAGTACTCGCCCAGGGAGTGGCCGGCCACGAAGGCGGCATCCCTCCCGAGGTCGAGTCCGGCCTCGGCCTCCAGCACCCGGACCATGGCCAGGCTCACGGCCATCAGGGCCGGCTGGGTGTTGGCGGTCAGGGTCAGCTCGTCCGCAGGCCCCTCCCACATGATGGCCGAGAGCTTCTGCGACAGCGCCTCGTCCACCTCGTCGAAGACCGCTTTCGCCTGAGGAAACGTCTCGGCGAGGGCCTTGCCCATGCCGACCGACTGACTTCCCTGCCCCGGGAAGATGAATGCGCGCTTCATCGAGAGCCGCCCTTTCACTGGAAACCGGGCGCCGACTCGCACCCGGACGCGCGCGAGTCAAGGCGAAGAGCGCGCTCCCTCGCACTTGGACTGTTCATAGCTCCAGGCGCCGCCATCGTCCAAACAGGCGTCGATCATCCCGGATTCGGTGAAATTGCTCCAGAACCAGACCACCGCCCAGAACGAAGCCAGGGCCAGCAGGATCAGCACGTGCCATCTCAGGCGCTCATTCAAAAAGTACCTCCTCATGGAGCCCTCCAGATTTGACCTTAGGGAAGATTGCCTAACGTCACGCTTGGCCGGGGTGCGGCGGCGCACTCCCGAAGCGCAAAAGGCACGGGTTCTCGGGCTCCGGGCGTGCTGCGCGGAACCGTGTGGCAGTCGAGGGGGCGCGAGGAGCGAACCGGCTCGAAGGGTGGTGGTGATGGAGAAGAGCCGGATGGCCCCTCGCGCACGGTTCTTTTCAGGCGTTCAGGCGGCGCTGGTCCGTGAACGGCCGCAGGCGGACGCCGCACGCCTGGTGCGGCCGGGCCTGCGACCCGCTCCGGCCCCAGGGCGGGTGCCTGGGCCTCCTGCCGCACGGGGTAGCGTCGCCCCGTGCGCAGGACCGTGCCCGGTCCCACAATCACGACGCCTCGCGAGCGCGCCCCTCGGAGGACCGGACAGGAACGATATAGCTTAGCTTGGTGCGGCCGTCAAGAACAAAATGGGAACGTTTCTGCCGATGCTGCGGTGTCTCGCCGGCGCATGAAGGCGCGTGCCACTCACCTGTCATTCCGGGGCCGCGCAGCGGAGCCCGGAACCCATAAACTCGACAGGTTCAAGAAAAGACTGTGAGCGCTTCGCTTCATCCTGCGCCGTCAGCGGCTATGGGTTCCGGGCTCGGCTCTAGCGAGCCGCCCCGGAATGACGGGCGTGGGAGCACCCCAGCGCTGCTTGAGGGCGTGGATGGCCGGGACAGGCCCGGCCATGACGGAGGTGGAGCCGACCTGCTCTCCTCCCCCTTGTGGGGAGGAGGTGGAGGTGGGGGTGTGAGCGCCGTCCTTGGTTCCAGTCCTGCGCTCACACCCCCACCCTGGCCCTCCCCACAAGGGGGAGGGAATGGCGGTGCGCCATCACCGCCAAATCCTACAGCGGTCTCATCCTCCCCCCTCATCCTGAGGAGCCACGCCAGCGGCGTCTCGAAGGAGGCTCGAGCGCATTCCGGAAGCCGTACGGCGCCCGCGGGTGCCCCCTGCCCCGGCCAGGAGAGCCTTCCCCTTGTCTTCCTGCCACTTACGGTGTATCCAGCCCGTCTTCCGATATTTTCGAACCTCAAGAAGGAGCCTCTTCATGGCTCGTGTGACCGTCGAAGACTGCATCGACAAGGTCGACAACCGGTTTGAGCTCGTGCTGCTCGCCAGCCATCGGGCGCGCCTGATCTCGTCTGGTTCGCCGCTCACCATCGACCGCGACCGCGACAAGAACCCCGTGGTGGCGCTGCGCGAGATCGCCGAGCAGACCATCGCTCCCGACGACCTGAAGGAGCAGCTCATCCATTCGATGCAGAAATACGTCGAAGTGGACGAGCCCGAAGCGGAGGCCGTTCCGCTGCTCGGCAACACCGCCGCCGCCGCCTCGGCCAGCAAGGACAACGACACGGACGTCCAGTTCGACCGCATGAGCGAGGAAGACCTCCTCCGCGGCCTGGAGGGCCTCGTTCCTCCGAGCAGCAGCGCGGACGACGACGACCGCGAGTAAGCCCGACGACAAAAAATTTCTCGAAAAGCCCGGCTCCAGGCCGGGCTTTTTCGTTAACAGCAGGTGAGGCAATCGCGAGCCTTGCGGTTCTGCTCTGTTCCACAATATCTTTTTAACTTCAGCCGCCTAAACCGTTTTGGAAAGGAGATGGCCGCCGAATGATGCGCCAGTACGAACTTGTCGAGCGGGTCAAGCGCTACAACCCCTCGGCCGACGAGGCGCTTCTCAACCGCGCTTACGTGTACGCCATGATGGCGCACGGCAACCAGAAGCGCGCATCCGGCGACCTGTTCTTCGGCCATCCCCTCGAAGTCGCGGCCATCCTGACCGAGCTGAAGCTCGACGACGCCACCATCGCGGCCGCCGTGCTCCACGACACGGTGGAGGACACCGAGGCGACTCTCGACGAGATCAACAAGACCTTCGGCCCCCAGATCGGCGCCCTCGTGGACGGCCTCACCAAGATCAAGCGGCTCGACCTCGTGTCGAAGCGGGCGGCCCAGGGCGAGAATTTCCGCAAGCTGCTTTTGGCCATCGCGGACGATGTGCGCGTCCTCCTGGTGAAGCTCGCCGACCGGCTTCACAACATGCGCACGCTCCAGTTCATGACGCCGGAGAAGCGCAAGCGCATCGCCGAGGAGACCCTCGAGATCTATGCCCCGCTCGCCGGGCGCATGGGTATCCAGGAGATGCGCGAGGAGCTGGAGGACCTGTCGTTCCAGAACCTCGACCCCGAGGCCTACGAGGCGATCAACCGCCATCTCCACGAACTGACCCTCAAGAGCGAGAAGCTGGTCGAGGAGATCGAGCAGGACCTGACCGCCAAGCTGAAGGCCCAGGGCATCGAGGCGAGCGTCAGCGGACGCCAGAAGCGCCCTTATTCGATCTGGCGCAAGATGGAGCGCAAATCGGTCTCCTTCGAGCAGCTCTCCGACATCTTCGGCTTCCGCATCATCGTGGACACCGTCGACGAGTGCTACCGGACCCTCGGCGTCGTGCACACCTCCTGGCCGATGGTGCCCGGGCGCTACAAGGACTACATCTCGACGCCCAAGCAGAACGACTACCGCTCGATCCACACCACGGTGATCGGCCCCGGCAGCCAGCGCGTCGAGCTGCAGATCCGCACCCTGGAGATGGACGAGGTGGCGGAATACGGCATCGCCGCCCATGCCCTCTACAAGGAGGGCATCAACGGCAATTCCCGCCTCGCCAACGAGAGCCGCGCCTATCAGTGGCTTCGCCGCACCATCGACCTGCTGGCCGAGGGCGACAATCCGGAAGAGTTCCTCGAGCACACCAAGCTCGAACTGTTCCACGACCAGGTCTTCTGCTTCACCCCGAAGGGCCGCCTCATCGCCCTGCCGCGCGGGGCGACGCCCATCGACTTCGCCTATGCGGTCCACACGGATGTCGGCAACACCGCCGTCGGCTGCAAGATCAACGGCCGCATGTCCCCGCTCCTGACGGAACTGCAGAACGGCGACGAGGTCGAGATCATCCGCGCCGAGGGGCAGACCCCTCCGGCCGCCTGGGAATCCCTCGTCGTCACCGGCAAGGCCCGCGCCTCGATCCGCCGCGCAACCCGCGCCGCCGTGCGGCGGCAATATACGGGCCTCGGCCACCAGATCCTGGAGCGCGCCTTCGAGCGCGCCAACCGCCCCTTCTCCGACGAGAAGCTGAAGGGCGCCCTGCCCCGCCTGGCCCGCGCCTCCATGGAGGACGTGCTGGCCGCGGTCGGCCGGGGCGAGATGTTTTCGGGCGACGTGGTCCGGGCCGTCTATCCCGACTACAAGGACGAGCGCCGGGCGGGAGCGGACGGCCAGTCGGCCAAGCCCAACGGCGCGGCGAAGGACGGGTCGGGGGATCACGCATCGGGTGGCATCCCGATCCGCGGCCTCAACCCGGACATGCCGATCCGCTTCTCGCCGGAAGGCGGCGCCGTGCCGGGCGACCGGATCGTGGGCATTCTCACCCCCGGCGAAGGCGTGACCATCTATCCGATCCAGTCCCCCTCCCTGGCCGCCTACGACAACGAACCGGACCGCTGGATCGACGTGCGCTGGGACCTGGAAACCCACGATCCGCAGCGGTTCCCGGCCCGCATCAAGCTGCAGTCGATCAACGAGCCGGGCTCCCTCGCCCAGATCGCCCAGGTGATCGCCGATCACGACGGCAACATCGACAACGTGGCGATGAAGCGCCGGACCCAGGACTTCACCGACGTCACCATCGACCTGACGGTGTGGGACCTGAAGCACCTCAACGCCATCATCGCGGAGCTGCGCGCCAAGCGCGTGGTGAGCCGCGTCGACCGAGTCACCGGATAGCCAGAGCATGAGCCGCAAGCCCCGCATCGCCGTCATCATGGACGAGAACACCAGCGTCGACGGCACGCGCTACGACACGTCCAAGAGCTATTTCGCCGCCATACACCGCGCCGGAGGCCTCCCGTTCGGCATCCCGTACCTGGCGGATCTGGTCGCCCCGGTGGTCGAGGAGTTCGACGGCTTCCTGAGCGTGGGCGGCCGGATCGGCTTTCCCGAGGCCTGGTATGTGGACGGCGACCGCTCGCAATACCAACGGTCCGACCGCCTCGCCGTCGAGCAGGCGCTGATGGAGGGCTTCCTCGCACGGGACAAGGCGGTTCTCGGCATCTGCAACGGCATGCAGATGCTCGGATGCCTTCATGGCTGCCGCATGGTGTCCGACGTGCATGCCTCGTGGCCCGGCGCGCTCAACCACGACAAGCGGGACTTGCTCCATGACGTGACCATTCGGAGCGGCACGAAGCTGGCCGGGCTTGTCGGAGCGGAGACGTTCGAGGTGAACACCTTCCACCGGGAGGCCCTCGTCGAAGTGTCGGACGGCGTCGTCGCCGCCGCGCACGGCCCCGACGGCGTCATCGAGGCGATCGAGGTTCCCGGCCGGTCCTTCGCTCTCGGCCTGCAATGGCACCCGGAAAAGTTCGCGTCCGCCGATCATCCCGGCACGCGTGTGTTCGACGCCTTCGTGCAGGCGGCACGCCGCACGGACTGACCGCGGCGCCGGGAAAAGCACGCCCGGAGGCGTGAATTCTTTCCCCTCGGGCCCGCCGGACGCTCCCAACCGCCATTAATGGGTATGCCCCTTAAATCCGTCCGCCGCGCGCGGGCGGACGGCTTCTGCCTGCGCCCGACCGAAAGCACACTACTCCTAAGCATGAGAATGGAGACGCCCGGAGGCTGAATTTATCCGTCCGCACAGGAATCGAGCGCTGTGCTTTTATTCAGAATGATGCCGGCGGCAAAAAGTATCCGAAGAGTTAATCCATGAAATACGTTCACAATATCGCGAACGAAACGCATCATCTCTTCGACCCGCAGAGGTCTTATTAGTTCAGACTGAATAAAACATACGAATACGACTGTATTAAGCCCATTGTGCTGGGCGTTCCAGCGCGTTCCTGAGCGTCATTACTGCATCGCGGCCATCGGCACCGGCTTCTGGCCTTCCGAACGGCTGCCAGAAACACACGAGGGGAACCACACATGCCGATCAGCAGCCTTTACTCGTTCCTGAGGGACCTCCTGGTCCGCAATCCGGACGGCACCGGCAACAACCTTCTTCACCGGGACTGGGGTTCGGCCGGGCATGAATTCGTGCGGGTGACGCCGAACAGCTACCTCGACGGCAAGGGGCAGATGGAGGTGAGTCCCAGCCCGCGGCTGATCAGCAACACCATCATGGCCCAGCCCAAAGGATCCGACGGCAAGGATCTCGATATCCCCAACGCGGCCGGCCTCAACGAATTCCACCAGTTCTTCGGCCAGTTCCTGACCCACGACATCGCGGAGGCGCCCCTCGGGCCGAACGGCGTCGATCCGCCCCTGTTCCTCGAAGGCCTGCCCTTCCCGTTCAACCGCACGCCCTTCGAGGAGGTGGGCGGCGTGCGCCAGCAGCACAACGAGGAGACCAGCTTCCTCGACCTGTCGGCCGTCTACGGCCGGAACGCGACGATCCTCAACCTGCTGCGCGACGACATCGTCGTGAACGGCAAGACGGTCCAATCCGCCAAGCTCCTCACCTCCGGAAACGCGGACAACCTGCTGCCGACCTTCGCGCAGGTCGCCGCCGACTCGGGCAAGACGGTGGACGAGGTCCGTTTCATCATCAACGGCACCGCGCCGGGTGCGTTCGACCCGAACCAGTATGTCGCCGGCGACAACAGGGCCAACCAGAACGCGGCCCTCCTCACCCACCAGACCATGTGGGCGCGCGAGCACAACTGGCAGGTCGAGCGCCTTGCCGAGAAATTCCCCACATGGTCGCAGAACCAGTTGTTCGAGGCCGCGCGCACCATCACCGAGGCCGAGTGGCAGCACGTGGTCTACAGCGAGTACCTGCCCAAGCTCCTCGGCACGAAGGCGCTCAGCGCCTACAAGGGCTACAAGTCCACGGTCGATCCTTCCGTGATCAACGAATGGACGACCGTCGCATTCCGGTTCGGCCACGACCAGTCGAGCAACGTGTTCAAGACCCTCGGCGAGGACGGCTCCGCGCTCGCCTCGTTCACCCTGGGCCAGTCCTTCGCCCTCGCCAACACCGCCCAGGCGATCCGCACGAGCGGCAGCATGGACGAATGGGTGCGCGGCCAGCTTTCCCACTACACGCAGGAGCTCGACGGAAAGGTGGTGGACGGCAACCGCAACGCCCTGTTCGGCATCCCGGGCGCGACCGTGGATCTGAACGTGTTCGACATCCAGCGCGCCCGCGATCACGGGGTCGGCAACTACAACAAGCTGCGCGAAGGGCTGGGCCTCGCCACCTATGCGAGCTTCGAAGAGTTCGCCGCCGCCAACGGGCTCGACACGAACACGCTGGATGCGTTGAAGAGCGTCTATACCGCGGGCATCGGCACGATGGATTCCCTCGTCGGCGGCCTCCTGGAGAAGAACCACCGGGATTCGCAGCTCGGCGAAACCTTCACCCGGCTGACGGTGATGCAGTTCGAGCGCCTGCGCGACGGCGACCGGTTCTATTACGAGAACCGCCTGAAGCTCAGCCCCGACGTCCTTCAGGACGTGAAGTCGACCTCGCTCGCGGACATCATCGCCCGCACCAGCGGCGTCAAATACGTCTATCACGATGCGTTCGCCGCCCATGAGCGGATCGGCGGCACGTCGGGCTCCGAAACCCTGAACGGCACCCAGAAGGCCGATCTCATCTTCGGCCTCGAAGGAAACGACACCTCGAGTGGCGGCGCCGGCAACGACGACCTCCACGGCGATCAGGGCGACGACAAGCTCGACGGCGGCACCGGCAGGGATCTCCTGAAGGGCGGACTCGGGACGGACTGGCTGGATGCCGGCGCGGACAAGGACGAGGACAGGTTCGTCTTCGACACCGCCCTCGGCGCGGGCAATGTCGACACGATCAAGAACTTCACCAACAGGGACAAGATCTGTCTCGACAAGAGCGTCTTCACGGCGCTCGGGAAGGAGGGAACCCTGTCCAAGGCCGCCTTCCACGTCTCGAAGACCGCGGCCCTCGCGGGCGCCCGCGACGACCGGATCATCTATCAGGAGAAGACCGGGAACCTCTATTACGACCCCGACGGCACCGGAGCGGGCCAGGCCCAGCAATTCGCCAAGCTCGATCCGAAGGTGGTCCTGAACAACCTGGACTTCGTCGTGATCTCCTGAACCCTC
Source organism: Microvirga lenta (assembly GCF_020532555.1). Lineage (GTDB taxonomy): Bacteria > Pseudomonadota > Alphaproteobacteria > Rhizobiales > Beijerinckiaceae > Microvirga > Microvirga lenta. Next base: position 84,780 of record NZ_JAJBBR010000008.1, read on the forward strand.
GGCCCCGCCCTCCCGGGCGGGGCCGCCCCCGTGCCCGGCGGTTGACAGCCCTTCCCTATCGTTATCCATTGGCGCCCGTCCGCGTGAATCAAGGAGGGAGCCGATGGACCGCTGGCCGATCCCGGGAACGCAGGCCTGGCCCACCGGATGGCGCCTCGCCGTCCTCGCGGCGAGCATCGTTGCCGCCATCGCCATCGCCCAGGTGGCCGGCTGGGGCTTCTTCGGCGCCCTCCTGCTCTCCATCCTCGTGGTCCCCGTGACGGACCTGCTCTTCCGCCGCCTCGCATCGAGACGCTGATCCCAGACTGTCCGAATTTCGCTCGTTTGCCTCGTGATGACTCACGCATCACCATGCGCTCCGACAATCGTCCTATGCCGGTCCAGGCTATTGCCTGCGCTCCCGGCAACATTCGGGTCGTTTCTCCACCCGTTCGACTGGCGCAATTCGCCGGTTAGGCATTTGTTAACTCAAGTATCTTTCACTGACTGAAATTAATTCATCCATCGGACTAGATATTTTGTCTTTTCACTTATCGGCGCTTCGCCTTTGCCTTCCGGCTTCTCTCGCATTCCTCTCCCTTCTCCCCGGCGCGTCCCGCGCGGCGGACGACGAGATCTGGAATTCCAGGATCACGCAGGCCTGGCTCGACGATCATGTCGCCTTCGCCAAGAGAACGCCTCCCACCCGCCTCCGCTATTCCCTGGGCGGCACGCAGGTCTGGTCGAACGGCCTTGTGCCCTCCAGCTTCCAGGCCTTCGCGACCGCGCCCTCGGACCAGGTCGTCGGGGCCAAGCTGAAACCGTTCTACGACTTCTCCTTCCTGATCGGCACCGAGCTCGTCCGCTCGGGCGACACCACCCGCATCCTGTCGTCGAACGTGAACTGGGAAACGTCCTGGTCGCGCAATCTGCAACGGCTCGGCGGGCTCAAACTCGGCGTTGCGACCACGGGATCGGTCGGCAGCCAGGATGCGGTCTATTCGCAGTCGGTCAGCGGAACCCTCGGGCTCCCGCTCGCCATGCCGCTCGAGAAATGGACCATGGAGATCCGGCTTTCGCCCAGCATGAGCCTGAACACGTCGAACGGAGAAATCGGCACCCACCTCACATCGGAGATCGTCAGCCAGCACGTGCTCGGCTCGCCCGTCAGCGAGTTCAAGTCCGTCCTGAACCTCAAGCTCGGATACGATCTCGCGCCCGATACGCGCCCGGCGGCCTTCGCGGGGCTGGAGATCAGGATCACGCCCAATCTCTGATTACCATTGGTAAACCACACGGGCCGGAATCGCCCGCCGCAGGCCGTTTGTTGCCGTTGCGTAACTGACAAATCTACCTCTTCTGGGTAAGTCCTGGACACCGTCTTGAGGTGTCCAATGAAAAACGTTCTTCTCGTCTCGTCCGCCCTGCTGGCGCTCACCGTTTCGGCCCAGGCCGCCGACCTTCCCTATCGCAGCGCCCCTGCCCCTTACGCGGCGGCTCCGCTCTTCACCTGGACGGGCGCGTATGTGGGCCTCAACGGCGGCGCTCTCTGGGCCAACCGGTCCACGCCGATCCTGTGGGACGCAGAGGGCGTGCCGTTCCCGGGCCCGATCTCGGGCAGCAACACCACGGGCGTCAGCGTCGGCGGCACGGCCGGCTACAATTTCCAGCTCGGCCCGAACGTCGTCGCGGGCGTCGAGGGCGATCTGTCCTGGGCCAACATCAACCGCAAGAGCCGCCTCCTCGGGGTCGACGACGACAACGGCGACCTGACGGTCACCACCGGCGAGTTCGCCAACAAGCTCGAATATTTCGGCACCCTGCGCGGCCGCGTCGGCTTCCTGGCGATGCCGTCGCTGCTCGTCTACGCCACGGGCGGCCTCGCCTATGCGGACGTGAAGCACACGGCTTCCGGCTCCTCCACCGACATTGACGGCACGGAGGTCTCCTTCGGGTCCAAGTCCAGCAAGAAGTGGGGCTATGCGGTCGGCGCCGGCGTCGAATACGCGCTCACCAACAACTGGTCCGTGAAGGGCGAATACCTCTATGTCGGCCTGTCCGACACCAAGTACCCCATGCACGACCTCGCCGACGGCGAGGCGATGGCGCTGGTGAAGGAGCACAACGACTTCTCGACCGTGCGGCTGGGCCTCAACTACCGCTTCGGCGGCTTCTAGGACGGATCGCATCGCGATGCCCGCAAGGCCCGGCTTCTCCGCCGGGCCTTTTCCTTGAGCGGCGGGGGCTGCTCGATCGGTGGGGCTTGCCTCCCGTCGAGACGCCTGCCAAACAGCGCTCGCGCAGGAGACCAAGCCATGACCCAGAACGAAGTCCTCGACGAATTCCGCTCCGCCGGCGCCCTGCTGGAAGGGCATTTCATTCTCTCGTCGGGCCTGCACAGCCCGGTCTTCCTGCAGAAGATGTTCGTGTTCCAGGACCCGGTCCGGACCGAGCGGGTCTGCAAGGCCCTCGCGGAAAAGATCCGGCAGGCCTACGGGCCGGTGGACTACGTGGTCTCCCCCGCGGTCGGCGGCATCGTGCCCGGCTACGAGACGGCCCGGCATCTCGGCTGCAAGGCGATCTTCGTGGAGCGCGAGAACGGCGTCTTCGTGCTCCGGCGCGGCTTCACCATCCCCGAAGGGGCCAGGATCGTCATGGTGGAGGACATCGTGACCACGGGCCTCTCCTCCCGCGAATGCCTCGCGGCCCTGCGCGAGCACCCGGGCGAGATCCTCGGCGCCGCCTGCCTGATCGACCGCTCGGGCGGCAAGGCCGATCTCGGCGCGCCTCTCGTCTCCCTGGTTCAGCTCGACATTCCGGCCTATCCGGCCGACCAGCTCCCGCCGGACCTGGCGGCCCTTCCGGCGACCAAGCCCGGAAGCCGCAATCTTAGAACATAGAAAAAGCTGTTTACTGTCTTATAAAAGGCTTGACCCGAGACCTGCCATTATCTTGACACAAAGATGGCAGGTCGCTTTACTGTTTATAGTTTAATTTTTACTCACCAGACGGGTAAATAGCAGCCTGAAAACGGGCACGTCGTAAAACTGACGCGTAATTGTATTGCAACCGCGAATGATTTTGATGTCGCTCTTTCAGACACGGCTTCTATCCAGGCCCTGACGGCTCCGAAACAGAGAACAAGAATGTCAGGCCAGCAACGGATCGCGCTCTTCATCGACGGCGCCAACCTCTATGCCACGACGAAGACCCTTGGCTTCGATATCGACTACAAGCGCCTGCTCAAGGAATTCCAGGGCCGCGGCACGCTCGTGCGGGCGTTCTACTACACGGCCCTCGTGGAAGATCAGGAATATTCCTCGATCCGCCCGCTGATCGACTGGCTCGACTACAACGGCTACCGCGTGGTGACGAAGCCCACCAAGGAGTTCGTCGATTCCTCGGGCCGCCGCAAGGTGAAGGGCAACATGGATATCGAGCTCGCCATCGATGCGCTGGAGCTCTCCCCCTATATCGACCACATGGTCCTGTTCTCGGGCGACGGCGACTTCCGCTCCCTCGTGGAAGCCATGCAGCGCCGGGGGGTGCGGGTGTCCGTGGCCTCCACGGTGACCACCCAGCCCCCCATGGTGGCGGACGAGCTGCGCCGTCAGGCGGACGAGTTCCTCGACCTCGCCCACCTCGCCTCCCGGATCGGGCGCGATCCGTCCGACCGGCCGCAGCGGCCCGCGGGCGAGAACCACGAGCGTCCGCGCCCCCAGGGAGCGCCGAACAACGGCCTGGAGCGCCGCTACGGCATCCGCCAGCCGCAGGACGAAGACTTCGACATCTGAAGCAGGATAAGGGCTGGCCGGAGAGAACCCGTCAGCCCTTCTGGCGCATGAGGCGCGCCTTCTCGCGGTCCCAGTCGCGTGACTTCTCGGTCTCGCGCTTGTCGTGGAGCTTCTTGCCGCGTCCCAGTCCCAGCTCCACCTTCGCCCGGCCGCGGTCGTTGAAGTAGACCCGCAGCGGAATGACCGTGAAGCCCTCGCGCTGGGTGGCGCCGATCAGCTTGTTGATCTCCCGCTTGTGCAGCAGCAGCCGGCGCGGGCGCCGGGTTTCGTGGTTGAAGCGGTTCGCCTGCAGGTATTCCGGGATATAGGCGTTGTAGAGGAACATCTCCTCGCCCGACGGCCCGGCATAGGCCTCCCCGATGGTGGCCTTGCCCTGGCGCAGGGATTTGACCTCCGTGCCGGTCAGCGCGATGCCGGCCTCGTAGGTGTCGAGGATCTCGTAGTTGAACCTCGCCTTCCTGTTGTCGGCGACGACCCGGTGGGCGTTCTTCTGATTGTTCTTCATGGCGCTCAAGCGTTGATCAGGCCCGCATGGGTCATGGCGGAGCGGATCACCTGCTTCGTGCCGTCCGAGACCGGCAGCAGCGGCAGGCGCACCGTATCCTCCATGAGGCCCAGCACGGACGCGGCATATTTCGCCGGGGACGGGTTGGTTTCTACGAACATGGCCTCGTGCAGGGGCATGAGCCGGTCCTGCACCTTCAAGGCGGCGGCATAGTCGCCGCCCAGGCAGGCCTCCTGCATCTCGGAACAGAGCGCCGGCGCGACGTTCGCCGTCACGGAGATGCAGCCATGGCCGCCATGGGCCATGAAGCCGAGGGCGGTGGCGTCCTCTCCCGAGAGCTGGATGAAATCGGGCCCCATGACCTGACGCTGCAGGCTGGCGCGGGCGAGGTTGGCGGTCGCGTCCTTCACGCCGGCGATGTTCTTGAGCTCGTAGAGCCGCGCCATGGTGGCGACGGACATGTCGATCACCGACCGGCCCGGGATGTTGTAGATGAAGATCGGAATGCCGATGGCATCGTTGATGGCCTTGAAGTGATGGTACAGGCCTTCCTGCGTCGGCTTGTTGTAGTAGGGCGTCACGATGAGGACCGCGTCGGCCCCCACCTTTTCCGCGTGCTTGGAGAAGGCCACGGCCTCGGCGGTGCTGTTGGAGCCGGCGCCGGCGATGACGGGGACCCGGCCCTTCGCCTCCTCGACGCAGATCTCGACGACCCGGTCGTGCTCCTTGTGGCTCAGGGTCGGGCTCTCGCCGGTCGTGCCGACGGGCACGAGACCGTGGGTGCCGTTCTCGATCTGCCAGTTGATGAAGGCCCGGAACGCCGCTTCATCGACGGCCCCATCCTTGAAGGGGGTCACAAGAGCCGTGATGGAGCCTTTGAATTGGGTCATGGGTAATCCTCAAGAAAGATGCGCCGGGTTCTGGAAGCCCATCGGGCCTTACACATAAGAGCTGCGGCGCATCGGCGCAAACCGCCCTTTGGCCTGTTGTCCTAGCCCGGCTCTTGGTGTTTCCTCAAGTGAAACGTCGTCATCGCCAAATGGTGACGGTGGCATAAGGGGATCTCATGAGCCTAAAGATGCGCCTTCTCACGCGCCTGATGGCGTCTGCAGCTCTCGTCCAGCTTTCGGCCTTCGCCGTGCAGGCCGATCCCTCTCCGGCGCCCGCACAGCCGGAGGCCGCGGTCGCCGCTCCGGCTCCGGAAGGCCAGCCGGCCGCCCCGGCGGAAGGCTTCGTTCCCCTGCAGAAGGTCGACGGCGACCTGGATCACCTGCCCTCGATCCTCAAGGCCTACCGCGACGGCGACTGGACCGAGGCCACGATCCTGAAGACCAAGCTCACCCAGCCCGCCGCCGTGGCGCTGACGGAGTGGTTCGCCATCCGCGGCGGCATCCCGGTCGGGTTCGACCGGATGATGGCCTTCCAGAAGGATTATCCCGACTGGCCCGTGACGACCCTGCTCCGGCGCAAGGCCGAGGAGGCGCTGGTGGCCGAGCGCAGGCCCTCCTCCGAGGTTCGCGCCTTCTTCGCCCATCAGGCGCCGCTGACCGCATCGGGCCGGATCGCCCTTGCCTTCGCCCTGAAGGCGGACGGCCTCGAGGCGCAGGCCAACGACCAGATCCGCCACGTCTGGCGCGAGGACAGCTTCGGGAACGACCTGGAGCGCCGCATCCTCGACCGGTTCCCCGGCGTGCTGAGCCAGGCGGATCACCGCTTCCGCATGGAGCGCTTCCTGCTCAAGGAGAACTGGGGCGCCGCCACCCGCGCCGCCGGCCATGCGGGCAACGACTACGCCACCCTCGTGAAGGCCCGCATGGGCATCTTCCAGGGCAAGAAGAAGGCCGAGAAGGCCTTCGCGGCCGTTCCCGCGGCCCTGCGCAAGGACCCCTCCTATCTGTTTTCCCGCGCGCTCTTCCTGCGCCGGAGCAACAAGCTGGTCGAGGCTGCCGCCGTGATCCAGGCGGCGCCGCGCGACCACGAGCTGCGCGTCGACGGGGACGAATGGTGGGCGGAGCAGCGCCTGATCACCCGGACGCTCCTGGACAAGGGCGACGCCAAGAACGCCTACGAGGTGGCGAGCCACCACGCGGCGGAATCGCCGGCCCAGCAGATCGAGGCGGAGTTCCATGCCGGCTGGATCGCGCTCCGCTTCCTGAACGACCCGACGAGCGCCGCCCGGCACTTCGCCACGGTTGCGAAAACCGCCTCGACGCCGATCTCGGTGGCGCGGATCGCCTATTGGCAGGGACGCGCCGCGGAAGCGGCCGGCGCGGAGGCGGATGCGAAGCTCTTCTACGAGCGCGCCGCCGACATGCCGACGACCTATTACGGCCAGCTCGCCATGGACAAGCTCGGACGGAAGGTGCCCCTGCGCAGCGCCGATCCGCTCTCCGAGGAGGAGCGCAAGGCGTTCGAGGCCCTGGCTCCGGTCCAGGCCGTGAAGCTGCTGCAGCAGATCGACGAGCCGGACCTTGCCCTGTCCCTCTACATCGACCTTGCGCAGACCCTCTCCGACCCGGGCAAGCTCGACGCCCTGGCCGGCGTCGCCACGGCGGAGAACAATCCCCGGGCGGTCCTCGCCATCGGCAAGATCGCCACGCAGCGGGGCTTCCCGCTCGACACCCATGCCTATCCGCTCGCGGCGATCCCGGATTTCGAGCCGGTCGGCGACGAGGTGGAGCCGGCGATGGTCTATGCCATTGCCAGGCAGGAAAGCGCCTTCAACCCGCGCGCCGTCTCCAGCGCGGGGGCGCGCGGCCTGATGCAGCTGATGCCCGCGACCGCGAAGCGGACCGCGAAGCGGTTCAAGGTCGATTTCGACCTGCAGCGCCTGACGCAGGACCCCTCCTACAACGCCAAACTCGGCGCGGCCCATCTCGGAGAGCTGATGGAGGACTGGAAGGGGTCCCACATCCTCGCCTTCGCCTCCTACAACGCAGGCGGCGGCAACGTGATCAAATGGGTCAGGGCCTACGGCGATCCGCGCCAGCCGCACGTGGACGTGGTGGACTGGATCGAGCGGATTCCCTTCTACGAGACGCGCAACTACGTCCAGCGCGTGATGGAGAACCTTCTCGTCTACCGCCAGCGGATGGAAGAAAAGGAAGCGCCCGCCACGGCGGACGCGACAGCGACCGATTATTGAGGCAGGATCCCTCCCGTCGAAAACAGGGGTGGGGCGAGACATGAACGGCGGCTTCCGAGATCTCTTCGTATCGGCCGCCGACGGCCTTCGTCTCTATGCGCGCGATTACGGCCCCGAAATCGGAGGAGCCCTGCCCGTCGTCTGCCTGCCGGGACTGGCCCGGACCTCGGGGGATTTCCACGAACTGGCGGAAGCCCTCAGCCGGGACGAGGCCCGGCCGCGCCGGGTTCTGTCCCTGGACTATCGTGGACGCGGACGCTCCGACTGGGACAAGGACTGGCGCAATTACGACGTCCGCATCGAGCTGAACGACACCCTGCAGGTTCTCACCGCCGCCGGGATCGACCAGGCGGTCTTCGTCGGCACGTCCCGGGGCGGCCTGATCACCATGGCCCTCGGCGCGATCCGACCGACGCTGCTTCGCGGAGCGGTGCTCAACGATGTGGGACCGGTGATCGAGGGCAAGGGTCTCGTTCGGATCAGGAGCTATGTCGGCAAGCTGCCGCAGCCGCGCACGATGCAGGAGGCAGGCCAGATCCTGAAGCGCATTTCCGACGCCCAGTTCCCGCGCTTCACCGAGGAGCAGTGGGAAAAGCTGGCGCGAGGCACCTGGCACGAGAACGGCGACGGCCTTCGGCTCAACTACGACCCCAAGCTCATGAAAACCTTGGAGGCCATCGATCTCGAGATGCCGCTTCCGGTCCTGTGGCCCCTGTTCGAAGGATTGGCTCCCGTGCCGGTTCTCGCCGTCAGGGGCGGCAACTCCGACCTGCTTTCGGCCGAGACCCTGAGGGCGATGCAGGAAAAGCACCCGCGCCTGACCGCCATCACCGTGCCCGACCAGGGACATGCGCCGGCCTTCGAGGGCGACCTCATCGAAGCCGTCAGGCGCCTGATCGCCGAGGCCGAGAGCGCAGCCTGAAGAACCGGACTGAAAGGCAATCTGCACGTCCGGGGGGTCGATGCGATGCTCTCGTCTAAGGCGAAAGCATCGTCGAGCGCACAAAACCGGATCCGCTTGCGCGCGCGATGCCATAGCGGGAGTGGCTCCGGCCTTCCGCGCCGGGGACGCCGCGGCTCCCGGGAGTGAGAAACCTCCCGGCCGCAAGGCCCGGCCTGCCGCAAGCACCGCGCCGCAGGAATGCACGGGAACGACTGTGCACGGGCGCAAGCAGCCCCGCGCTCCGGCTGCCGGTTCGGCGATTTTCCTGATGAGAAGACGGCCGACCCTGGCGCCGCTTCACGACATGCCGTTCATGCGCGCCGGCCGACCGCACAAAAAGAAAACCCCGGTGTTGCCACCGGGGTTTCCTCTACCAATCGGGTTGAGCCGATTAGAAGTCGCGCTGAACGCGGATACGACCTTCCCAGGAGCTGTCGGAGCTCACGAGCTGACCGCTCGGGAGCAGGACGCGACCGCGGGGATCGAGGTTGGAGTACATGACTTCAACACCCAGATCGAGGCCGGACACCGGCTGCCAGAACACGTTAGCGCCAACGCGCCACTCGTTGAAGTCGTTCAGGCCAGCGTAGACGCCGGTGGGGAGCAGGGTGGCAGCGCCACGGCCGTATTCCACACGAGCGTACGAACCGAAGACGTTCGAACGGATCTGCGGGGTCCAGTAGTGGCGCAGGCCACCAGCGATCGACCAGCCTTCGCCGCGCTCGATGTCGCCCGTGATGGCATTGATGTAAGCGTCATCAATGCCAGCCGCGAGAACGCCGATGCCGAGCGTCGAGCCGAAGCCGAGGTACGACAGAGCGCCGTTGGCGTAGGTAGCAGCGAACCACAGAGCATCGCCGGGAGCGAGCATCGGCAGGTTGAAGGCGCCGCTCAGCTGAGCAGCCCAACCGTACTCGGTGTCCGGGATGTTGACGAGGCCGCCGCCGACCGGGAACAGGTTGGCGCTGCTGAGCTGGGTAGCCGCACCGGAGAGCTGGATGTTGCCCCAGGTGCCGACGTACTTGACGTTACCGACGACGTTCGGGAGGCGCTGGCCAGCGTAGACCAGGTCGAGAGCGTTGCCGCCGCCAGCGATGAAGCCGGTGGTGCGACGGGAGATGCCGTCTTCGATGCCGATCGAGGCCGAGAAGCCGTTGCCGAAAGCGAAGGTGTAGGCAAAGGTGTTCACGTCCGGCGCGTCGTCGAAGCGCAGGGTGCCCATGTGGCCGGTCGGCAGGTCGCCGTTAGCGAAGAACGACGTCACCCGACCAGCGGTCAGGCCGCCGAACTGGACGAAGGCCTGCGAGAGACCAGCGGAGTCCGAACCGAACGGACCCGTGTTGCGGATCAGGTCGTAGCGGATGTAGGCGCGCAGGAGGCCGTAAGCGGTGGCCGTGCGGGTGTCGACGTTCAGACGACCACGAGCGTGGAAGCCCGTGACGTTGTCGAGGCGGGTCACCGGCTCACGATAGCCGAAGTCCGCGCGGACGCGGCCGCCGATGCGCAGGCAGGTTTCCGTGCCCGGGATGTAGAAGAAGCCTGCACCGTAGGTGGAGCAGACGCGAACGTACTCAACAGGAGCAGCCTTCCGAACGGGAAGATCCGCAGCCTGGGCGCTCACGACGGCGGCGAGACCCGCAGCCGATCCGAGCAGAAGGCTCTTAACGAGCTTCATGGTTGACCTCCAAAGTTTCGAGACCCTTGGGGGGCCGGGTTTGTGCCTCGAGTGCTTCAACGAAGCCTAAACACGTCCCTTTTCCCCTAGGACTTGACGTCTCCAGCCCCATTGGCCGGAAATCACCAAATCACGACCGGGGTGCCCCCGTCGCTGAAGCCACATTAGCCAGCCCCGTTTCGCAAGCAACAGAATGAAGGCCCAAAACGGGCGCCAAGGGGGGCTTTTCGAGGGCATGTTGCACAAAGGCAACGATTCCGCCCACGCCCATTTACCTTTCGTAAAGATTTGCCGCCACTCCCTAACAAACCCTTAAAATGAAAGGGCTTTGCGGAGCATGACCGGCCGTCCGGGCCGGCAGAATCGTTCTGCCGATGGCCTCAGGTCCTGGTGGCAGGCTGTGAATAAGTTGGGGGCTCCGCGGCCGGGAATTCCCTCCTGCCCCAACGCAAAGAGGCCGGGGCGAGCCCGGCCTCCGACGAATCGTTGTTACGTGCCTCAGGCGACCTTGGGCTTCAGAACCCCGCGACGGATCTGGTCCTCCTCGATGGATTCGAAGAGCGCCTTGAAGTTGCCCTCGCCGAATCCGTCGTCGCCCTTGCGCTGGATGAACTCGAAGAAGATCGGCCCGATGGCGGTCTTGCCGAAGCGCTGGAGCAGCACCTTGGTGAAGCCGCCCTCCACCACGCCCTCGCCGTCGATGAGGATGCCGTTCTTCTTCAGCCGGTCGAGGGGCTCGCCGTGCTTGGGCAGGCGCTTGTCGATGCGCGAATAGTAGATCTCGTTGGGGGCCGGCATGAACTCCACGCCCGCGTCGAGGAGGGCCTCGATGGAATCGTAGAGGTCGTAGGAGCCCAGCGCCACGTGCTGGATGCCCTCGCCCTTGTATTCCTGCAGGTATTCCTCGATCTGCCCGCTCTCGCCCGCATCCTCGTTGATCGGAATGCGGATCTTGCCGTCCGGGCTGGTCATGGCGCGGGAATGCAGGCCGCTTACCTTGCCCTCGATGTCGAAGTAGCGGATCTGGCGGAAGTTGAAGAGCCGCTCGTAGAAGGCCGCCCATTCGTTCAGGCGCCCGCGATAGACGTTGTGGGTGAGGTGGTCGATGTAGTGCAGGCCCACGCCGTGCGGCCTGGGATCGGGCTCCCCGAGCCATTCGAAATCGACGTCGTAGATCGAGCCCTTCGCGCCGTAGCGGTCCACGAGGTAGATCTGGAGTCCGCCGATGCCTTCGATGGCGGGAATCTCGAGCTCGTTCGGGCCGGTCTGGGTCTGAACCGGCTTGGCGCCGAGCTTAAGGGCGCGGTCGAAGGCCTGCTTCGCGTCCACCACCCGGAAGGCCATGGCGGGAGCCGAGGGACCGTGCTGGCTGGCGAATCGCTCGGCGAAGGAGCCGGGCTGGGCGTTCACCACGAAATTGATGTCGCCCTGCCGGTAGAGCAGGACGTTCTTGGAGCGGTGCTTCGCGACGAGGCTGAACCCCATCGCCTTGAAGAGCCGGTCGAGCTCCTGCGGATCGGGATGGCAGAACTCCACGAACTCGAAGCCGTCGGTCCCCATCGGGTTTTCTTCGGAAATGGCCGGCGGCGGCGCGTCGTGCGGGAATGGTCCCATGGTTTCCTCCTGTTATGCTTCGGCCTTCGCAGGCCTGCTCGTCGAAACAACGCATCCGCCCCGGCGGCGGATGCGATCAGTCGTCTCTAGGCCGCGTCCGGCTGGCGTTCGGGCGCGGCATCCTGGAAGGCCCGGTGCGCCATGCACGCGGCCTCCACGGCGGCGATCCTGGGAAAGGCGTCGAGCGCGACGTTGAAGCGCCGGGCGTTGAAGACCTGCGGCACGAGATAGACGTCCGCGAGGGTCACGCGCGGGCCGAAGGCGTAGGGGCCCGGCCCGAGCATCGTCTCGATGGCCTCGAACCCCTGCCGGACCCAGTGGGCATACCACTCGTCGGCTGCCGCCTGGTCGTGCCCCAGCTTGTTCTTGAGGTAGCCCAGGGTGCCGGAATTGTTCAGCGGATGGATATCGCAGGCGATCAGGCTGGCGACGGCGCGAACCTTGGCGCGGTTGACCGCGCCGACCGGAAGCAGCGGCGGCTCGGGATAGACCTCGTCCAGATATTCGAGAATGGCGGGCGACTGGGTGAGGATGGCGTCGCCGATATCGAGGGACGGCACGCGCCCCTGCGGGTTCATGGCCCGGTAGCCGTCGCCGCGCTGCTCGCCCTTGAGAAGGTTGACCGGCAGGGATTCGTAGGAGACGCCCTTGAGGTTGAGGGCGATCCGCACCCGATAGGCGGCGGAGGAGCGGAAATAGGTATAGAGCTTCACGCCTCGCCCTCCCCTTCCGGCGCGAGCGACCGGGCATGAAGTGTGAGCTTCTCGACGAGGCCGCCCAGGGTTTCCAGCTCCTCGGGGCTCAGCACCGAGACCAGGCGGTCCTCGAAGGCCAGCGCCTGCGGGGCGAGGGCGTCGTAGATGGTGCGCCCCTCCGGCGTCAGGGCCAGCAGCTCCTCGCGCCGGTCGTCCTGGTTGGGCCTGCGGACGATGAGCCCCCTTTGCTCCAGGGACGAGACGGCGCGGGAGACGGTGGATTTGTGCATGACCCCATGGGCCGCGATGTCCCGCGCGGTGCGCACGTCGTACTGCCCGAGCGTGGCGACGACCCGCCAGGCCGGAATCGAGAGGCCGAACCGCTCCGCATAGATCTGCGCAAGCGCGTTGGACGTCAGGCTCGCCAGAACGTTGAGCCGATAAGGCAGGAAACGCTCCAGAACCACCCGGGGCTCGAGCGCCTCCTTCTTTGCTGCGGAATGAGAAGCCATCATTGACATCAATCGTTGCCAGTGCAACTAATAAGGAAAATTCGTTGCACTGGCAACTAGATTTATGTGCCGCAAGGTCAATATCCTTCAGGCATTCCGACAACGGATCATCCAGGGAGAGCGCTCATGAACGTCCAGAACCCTTCCCTGCAGGGCCAGGCCGCCGACCGGATCGAGAGCGCCATTCAGCCCGGCTACATGTCGGGCTTCGGCAACGGCTTTGAAACCGAGGCCCTTCCCGGCGCGCTGCCCATAGGGCGCAACTCGCCCCAGAAATGCGCTTATGGCCTCTATGCGGAGCAGCTCAGCGGTTCGCCCTTCACCGCGCCGCGCACCACCAACGAGCGCTCCTGGCTTTATCGCATCAGGCCCACCGTGACCCATTGGGGGCAGTTCCGAAAAGCGGATATCGGCCTGTGGCGCACGGCCCCCGCCCATGAGGTGGACGTGCCGATTGCCCCCATGCGCTGGGACCCGATCCCGATTCCGGACGGGAAGATCTCCTTCCTCGAAGGCATCCGCACCATCACCACCGCCGGCGATGCGGGCACCCAGGCCGGCATGGGCGCGCATGTCTATCTCGTCACCCGCTCGATGACGGACGAATACTTCTACAATGCCGACGGCGAGATGCTGTTCGTGCCGCAGCAGGGAGGCCTGCGCCTGTGGACCGAGTTCGGCATCATCGACATCGAACCGGGCGAGGTCGCCGTCATTCCGCGCGGCGTGAAGATCCGGGTGGAGCTGACCGGCGGGCCCGCGCGCGGATATCTCTGTGAAAACTACGGCGGCGCGTTCACTCTGCCGGAGCGCGGCCCCATCGGGGCCAATTGCCTTGCCAATCCGCGGGACTTCCTCACGCCCGTCGCGGCCTACGAGGACAAGGATGCGCCCTCGACGATGTACGTGAAATGGGGCGGCGCGCTCTGGGCCGCGGATATCGAGCATTCCCCGCTCGACGTGGTGGCATGGCACGGCAATTATGCACCTTACAAGTACGACCTGCGCCGCTACTCGCCGGTGGGGCCGCTTCTCTACGATCATGCCGACCCGTCGATCTTCACCGTGCTGACCTCGCCCTCCGAGACGCCCGGCACCGCCAACATCGATTTCGTGATCTTCCCCGAGCGCTGGCTGGTGGCCGAGAACACCTTCCGCCCCCCGTGGTACCACATGAACGTGATGAGCGAGTTCATGGGCCTGATCTACGGCGTCTACGATGCGAAGACCGGTGGCGGATTCGTGCCGGGGGGAATATCGCTGCACAACACGATGCTGCCGCACGGGCCCGACGTGGACTCGTTCGAGAAGGCGAGCAACGTCGAATTGAAGCCCCACAAGCTGGAAGGCACCATGGCCTTCATGTTCGAAACCCGCTTTCCGCAGAAGGTGACCGCCTTCGCCGCGCAGACCGAAGCGCTGCAGAAGGATTACGGCGCCTACGGGCACAAGCTGAAGAAGCACTTCGATCCGAACCGGCGCGAGCCGAAATAGCCGGGATCAGGGCTCCGGCTCGAAAGCCAGGTCGGCAATGACCGGAAGGTGATCGGAGCCCACGTCCGCACCGACCCAGGCCCGGACGATCCTTACGTTCGGACTGGCGAGAACATGATCGATCATGAGTCCGAACAGGGGCACGCGCGACAGCCACGTCGCCGCCAGCCCCCGTTCCGGCGGGTTGCCGCGAACGCCTGCGCCCTGAGTGAAACGATAGAAGGCATGAGACCAGGGCGTGAGATTGAGATCGCCCATCACCACCGCCTGCTGCAACGGTGCGGCGCGGACGGCGGCAGCGGCAGCATCGAGCTGCGCCCGCTGGCGCCGGCCCTCCCTGCCGAAGGGACGGGCCGCGTGAAGCCCCACGATCGTGATGCAGCCCTGCCGGGACTGCGCTCCGCAAAGCCGAGCCGAGAGAACCGGAAGGTAGGGCGCCACACTCCGGTCCATGGACCAGTCTTCGATTCGCCACCGGCTCAGCAGAACCACGTCGAAGGGCGAGCCGCGACGATACTCGGTCCGGTGCGGATAGGCGTCCCTCAGCCCGGCCAGGATTGCGCCATCGTCGGCGGGCATTTCCGTGAACATGACGACGTCCGGATCCTCCGACGCGATCAGGCGTCGGACGGCGTCCATGTCGGCTCCTTCAAGATGCAGATTGAGGGTCAGAACCCGCAGATCCGCCCGCTCGGCGCCCGCTGCCCTGGCGCTGCCGGAGAGATAGGGAAGCAGGGGCACCGCGTTGGCGGCGACGAGGACCAGGCACAGGATCGCTGCCGCCCGGGACCGTGCGAACAGCGCCGTCGCGAGGCAGACGAGGCTGGCGGCCGCAAGCTGCGGCCGGAAATGTGACGCGATGTCGAACAGCCACCACCAGGCACCGAGGAAGCTCGCCACGGTGGCGACACCGAGCAGCGCCGCCAGCACGACCGACGGCGCCGCCAGTCGTCCTGCCCCCGCCCGGGCCAAGTCCTGGCCCGGGCGGGGCATGGGTGTCCCCGGCATCAGCACCCGGACATCAGACCCGTCCGCGGGTGCGGATCATGAAGGTGTCGAAGGCGTATTCGTTGAGCTGCCACCAGGGCAGCACCTCGGCCCGGTAGGCCGTCATCGAATCGTAGCCCTTCTTGAATTCCGGGCTCTTGGCGGAGAGTTCGGCATAGAGCTCGTTCGCGGCCTTGAGCGAGGCCTCCATGATCGGCTGCGAGAACGTGCGCAGTTCCGCGCCGGCGCCGACCATGCGGCGCAGGGCGTTGCCGTTCACCGCGTCGTACTTGGCCAGCATCCAGTTGTTCGCCGCCTCGCAGGCGTTGAACAGGATGGCCTGATAGTGCTTCGGCAGCTCGTTGTACTTCTGCTGGTTGACCACGAGGTGGAGCATGGCGCCGCCCTCCCACCAGCCGGGGGCGTAGTAGTACTTGGCCACCTTGAGGAAGCCGAGCTTCTCGTCGTCGTAGGGGCCGACGAACTCGGCCGCGTCGAGGGTGCCGCGCTCCAGGGCCGGATAGACGTCGCCGGGCGCGACCTGCTGCGGCACCACGCCGAGCTTGGCCAGCACCATGCCGCCGAGGCCGCCGATGCGGAACTTGAGGCCCTTCAGGTCCTCGATTGTGTTGATCTCCTTGCGGAAGAAGCCGCCCATCTGGGTGCCGGAATTGCCGCAGGCGAAGGAGGTGGCGTTGAACTTCGCCAGAGCGTCGTTGACGACTTCCTTGCCGCCCGCGAAATGCCACCAGGAATGCTGCTGCCGGGCATTGAGGCCGAAGGGGATGCCGGTTCCGAGCGCCAGGGTCGGGTCCTTGCCGAAATAGAAGTAGACCGGGGTGTGCGCGCATTCCACGGCGCCGTTCTGCACGGCGTCGAGGGCCTGCAGGCCGCCGACGATCTCGCCGGGGGCGAAGACCTGGATCTGGAATTTGCCGTCCGTCGCCTCGGCCATGTACTTCGAGAAGGTCTCGGCCGTACCGAAGATCGTATCGAGCGATTTCGGGAAGCTCGACGTCAGGCGCCAGCGAATCTCCGGCATCGACTGGGCAATCGCCGGTGCGGCCACCGTGCCGGCCGCCGCCGCGAGCCCGGCTCCTTTCAGGAAGTTTCTTCTTTTCAACGTCATTGTGGTCATCAGGCGTTTCCCCGCGAAATTTTCCGTTGCAAGCTCAGTAAATCACAACAACCCGGTCGGTGGCTATGAAGCTTTCTTCCCTCAAGCAAGGCCGTGATGGCCGCCTCGTCGTCGTCTCGAGAGACCTGACTCGCGCAACGGACGCATTCTTCATCGTTCCGACGCTGCAGCAAGCCCTCGACGATTGGGACAGGGTCGAGCCCCTGCTCCGGGACCTGGCCGAGCAGCTCGAACACGGCTCGGTGCCCTCGTTCCGCTTCCACGAGCACGATTGCGCCTCCCCCCTGCCCCGCGCCTATCAATGGGCCGACGGCTCGGCCTATGTGAACCATGTGGAGCTGGTGCGAAAGGCCCGCGGGGCCGAGATGCCGGAATCCTTCTGGACCGATCCGCTCATGTACCAGGGCGGCTCCGACAGCTTCCTCGGCCCGCGCGACCTCGTCTTCGCCGCCGACGAGGCCCACGGCATCGATTTCGAGGCCGAAGTCGCGGTGATCACGGGCGACGTGCCCATGGGGGCGACCCGCGAGGAGGCGGCCGCCGCGATCCGGCTCATCGTCCTGGTGAACGACGTCTCCCTGCGCAACCTGATTCCCGCCGAACTGGCGAAGGGCTTCGGCTTCTTCCAGGCCAAGCCCTCCTCCACCCTCTCGCCCGTGGCCGTGACGCCCGACGAGCTGGGCGACGCCTGGGACGGCGGCAAGCTCCACCTGCCCCTGATCTCGACCCTCAACGGCAAGCCCTTCGGCTGCCCCAATGCGGGGGTCGACATGACCTTCGACTTCCCGACCCTGATCGCCCACGCGGCGAAGACGAGGCCCCTCGGGCCGGGCACCATCATCGGCTCCGGCACCGTCTCCAACAAGGACAAGGACGGCGGCCCCGGCAGGCCCGCCGCCGAAGGGGGCCTGGGCTATTCCTGCATCGCCGAGCAGCGCACCGTCGAGACCATCCTGCAGGGCCAGCCCAGGACGCCCTTCCTGCGCTTCGGCGACACGATCCGCATCGAGATGAAGGACAAGGCCGGCCATTCCATCTTCGGCGCCATCGAGCAGGAGGTGGCGGCATACCGCAAGGAGGCGTGATGCTGCGCATCGACCACGTCCAGCTCGCGATCCCAGCGGGCGCCGAGGAGACCTGCCGCCGCTTCTACGTCAGCGTCCTCGGCATGGAGGAGGTCGCGAAACCGGCGGCCCTCGCGGCTCGCGGAGGGCTCTGGCTCAGGTCGGGCGCGGTCCAGATCCACCTGGGCGTCGAGGTGGATTTCCGCCCGGCGCGCAAGGCCCATCCCGCCATTGCGGTGGCCGACCTCGACGGCCTCGCCCGCACGCTCGCCCGGGCCGGGCACGAACCGACCTGGGACGACGCCATCCCCGAGATCCGCCGCTTCTATGTGGCGGACCCGCTCGGAAACCGGCTGGAATTCATGGGCTCGCCCTGAATTATTCGACATCTGCACCGGTCCGAACGCCGCGGGCGTGCATCTATCGAGGAACTCTTCCCAATTCCCTGCCTTACTCAGGTGAGTAGAGGTGACAGGGAGCAAAGGCATGAATCTCGGCAGCATTCTGGACAGTCTCATGGCGAGTCAGGGGCAGCAGCGGCACCGGCAGCAGGGCCCCTTCGGCGGGCATCCGGGCCAGGGGCGCATGGGCGGACGGCAAGGCGGAATGGGCGATCTGGGATCGATGATCCCCGGCGGGATGGGCGGCCTTGCCGGCGGCAGCCTGCTGTCGCTGATCCTGGGCTCGCGCGGCGGCCGCTCCAAGGGCGGATCGCTGCTCAAGGCCGGCGGCCTCGCGGTGCTCGCGAGCGTCGCCTTCAAGGCCTACCAGGATTGGCAGGCGCAGCAGATGCCGAGCGTCGGGCAGAAGGGGAACATCCCGCCCCAGCCTCCGGCAGGCAGCGGCTTCCGCCTGGAGGAGGAAACGGACAAGGACGGCAACGAGATGGGCCTCGCCCTCGTGCAGGCCATGATCTCGGCCGCCAAGTCGGACGGGCACCTGGACGGCGAGGAAAGCACGCGCATCCAGGAGCAGATCCAGCAGCTCGGCCTCGGCAGCCAGGAGAAGGCGTTTCTGCTCGACCTGATGGCCAAGCCCGCGGATGCCGCCGCCGTCGCCCGCCTGCCCCGGACCAAGGAGCACGCCGCAGAGCTCTACGTGGCCTCCCGGGTCGCGATCGGGGACGTGGATACGCCGGAGGAGAAGGCCTATCTCAGCCGTCTCACCGCCCTGCTCGACCTGCCGGGCGATCTCGTGGCGCATCTCGATGCCCAGATCGACGCCGCCCGGCGGTCGGTGACCTCCTGATGCGCGAACGGCCGGTCCCATGGGACCGGCCGCTTGCATCGTCGTAAAGGACGGGCGCCTCAGGCGGCCCGGACCGTCTCCAGGAAGCGGCCGATCTCGGCGCCCAGGCGCTCCGCCTGACGCTCCAGCGCCACGGACAGGTCCGCGACGGCATGGGCCGCCTGAAGCGACTGGGTGGCGACCGTCTCGGTGGTCTGGATGGCGGAAGCACCCGCCTGGGCCTCGCTGGAGACCTGGCTGACGCTGCGGGCGATCTCGGAAACCGCCGCCGTCTGCTGGCCCACGGCCGCCGCCACGGACGACACCACGGAGGCCAGGCTCTCCACCGTCTCCTGCACCGAGCCGAGGGCACCCAGCGTGTCCTGCGAGGCCGCCTGGACCGCCTCGATCTGCCGGGCGATGTCCTCGGTAGCGCGGGTGGTCTGGCTGGCCAGCGCCTTGACCTCGCTTGCCACCACGGCGAAGCCGCGACCGGCCTCCCCGGCCCGGGCCGCCTCGATGGTGGCGTTGAGGGCGAGCAGGTTGGTCTGCTCGGCGATGCTGCGGATGAGGTCCGCCACCTCGCCGATCTGCGAGGTCGCCGCCGACAGGGCCGACATGGAGTGGGACGCGCCCCGTGCCTCGGCGACCGCGCGTTCGGACGCCCGGGTCGACTCGCTGGTCTGGGCCGCCACCTGGGCCAGGGACGCATCGAGTTCCTCCGCGGCGCTCGCCACGGCAGAGACGTTCTGCGACGCCCGCAGGGTCGCGTCGCCCGCCACCTGGGCCTGTTCGGTCACGTGGTGAGCGGAGCCCTTGAGCTGCCCGGAGGCCGAGGCGAGGTCGTCGGTGGCCCTGCGGACCTCCGCCAGGATCTCCTCGACGGAGGCGTCGAAGGCGCTGATCGCTCCGGCGATGGCCGAGGCCCGCTGGGCCTCGAACGCGGCCATGCCCTCGCGCTCGCCGGTGAGGCGCTCGCGCTCGCGGGCGTTGTCGCGGAACACCAGGACGGTGCGCGCCATGGCGCCGATCTCGTCGGACGCGGCGGTGGACGGGATTTCCGTGGAGGCGTCGCCGTCGGCCAGGCGCTGCATGGCGCGTTGCAGGCGGACGAGCGGCAGGGAGATCGAGCGTCCCACGAGCATGGTCAGGGTCAGGCCGAGGACGAGGGCCGCGCCCATCACCCAGAGGATGAGCGTGAAGGTCCGCTCCTGCGAGGCGATCAGCTGCGCGCCGGTCTTGTCCGCCTCCGCCCGCACCTTCGTGAGCAGCTGTTCGAGGGTCGGGACGAGCAGGTCGAACTGGCCCATCAGGCGCTCGCCTTCTCCCATCACCTTCTTCTCCAGCTCCGCCCAGGCATTGAAGGCATCCCGATAGGCTTCGCCCGCAGCCGCGATGGGGCCGCGCAACGCCGCCGCATCCCCGCCGAGGCGGGGAATGGCCCGCGTGAAGCGGCCCTGGTCGACCTCGAAGGCGCCCAGGATCATGTCTTCCAGCTCGCGCTGCGCCCGCGCCTCCTGCCGGAACATGCCGAGCGTTGCCGCCCACACGCGCACCGCGTCGAAATCCTCGCTGCTGGCGAGGGGCCGGGCGGTCTTTTCGAGAGCCGTGGCCGTGGTCAGAAGGCGTCCGCGGGCGCCCTCCTCCGCCTGGTAGCCGACCTCCGCATAGAGCCTGTCGAGCTCCTTCGCCTGCTCGCTCAGGGCCGCCGCGCGCTGGGCGAGCTCCTGGACCTCGGGCTCGATCAGGGCCGCACCCGGAGCCGCCTTGATCTCGTCGAGCCGCGAGACGAGCGCCCCGTGCTGTTCGGTGAAGGCCTGGGCGAGATGGCCGAGGCGGGTCGCCGTCCATTCGCGGGCCGTGACCTTCAGGGCATCGGCGCGGCCCCGGAACTGGTAGGCCTTCTCGGCCAGGGCCGCATAGGTCTGCTGGCCTTCGAGGGCCTGCTCGACCTCGCTGCGTCCGGTCTGGAACACCGCCCCGATGATTCCGAAACCCAGCACCATCACGCCGCTGAGCGCGGCGACACGCACGCGAACAGACGGCCACCGCAAACGCGCAAGAGACGACATTGCCCCAATCTCCGAACATGACTTTACGTCACCATGTCGCAGGAGGCGTTAACGATGGCTTATTTCCTGTGGCGCGATGAAGGCGGACCGGATTGCGAGCTGAAACGGATTGCGGTCAGCCGTCGAGTTCCTCGCGCAGCATCTCCAGTTCGAGCCAGCGCTCTTCCGCCGCGCTGAGTTCCGTCTGCAGCTGCGCGAGGGCATCCATCGCCTTCTGGAAACGGGCAGGGTCGCGGGAGTAGAGGTCGGGATCGGCTAGGATCTCCTGCACCTTGGCGATCTTCGCCTCCATCTCGCCCATGCGCTTGGGCAGGGTCTTGAGGTCGTGCTGCTCGTTGAAGCTGAGCTTGCGCTTGGACGCGGCAGCGGAGGACTGGTTCGACGACGACGTGTCGCCTCCCCTGGGCTTGGCTTCCTTCTCCACCGTCCTGGCCTGCACGCCCTGGCCGCGCTGGGCGACCATGTCCGTGTAGCCGCCGGCATATTCGAGCCAGCGGCCCGTGCCCTCCGACACCAGGACGGAGTTCACGGTGCGGTCGAGGAAATCGCGATCGTGGCTGACGAGGATGACGGTGCCGGAATAATCCGTGATCATTTCCTGGAGCAGGTCCAGGGTTTCCAGGTCGAGATCGTTGGTGGGCTCGTCGAGCACCAGCAGGTTCGAGGGCTGCGCCAGGGCCCGGGCGAGCATCAGGCGATTGCGCTCGCCGCCCGAGAGCACGCCGACCGGCGTGCGCGCCTGTTCGGGAGAAAACAGGAAGTCCTTCATGTAGCCGATGACGTGCTTGGTCTGCCCGCCGATCACCACCGTGTCGCCGCGTCCGCCGGTCAGGGTCTCGGCCACGGTGGCGTTCGGGTCGAGGCTCATGCGGCGCTGGTCGAGCGTCACCATCTGGAGATTGGCCCCCAGCCGCACCCGCCCCTCGTCCGGCGCGACGACGCCGGTGAGCAGGTTGATGAGCGTGGTCTTGCCGGCGCCGTTCGGCCCGATGATGCCGAGGCGGTCTCCGCGCAGAATGCGCAGGGAGAGGTCCGACACGATGGGACGGCCGTCGTAGGATTTCGACACGCCCTCGGCCTCGACCACGAGGGTTCCGGACTGCTCGGCCTCCGCGAGGCTGATGCTCACGGTGCCGACCGCCCGCTTGCGGTCGCGGTGCTGCTGGCGCATGGCCTGGAGGTTGCCGAGGCGGCGCACGTTCCGCTTGCGCCGCGCCGTCACGCCGTAGCGTAGCCAATCGGCCTCGGCGACGAGCTTGCGGCCGAGCTTGTGATGTTCGGCCTCCTCCTGCTCCAGAACCTGGTCGCGCCATTCCTCGAAATGGGCGAAGCCCTGGTCCATGCGGCGCGTCCGGCCCCGGTCGAGCCAGACCGTGGCCTGCGACAGGCTCTCCAGAAAGCGGCGGTCGTGGCTGATGAGAACCAGGGCGGAGCGCAGGCTCTTCAGCTCGCTTTCGAGCCACTCGATGGCGGGAAGATCCAGATGATTCGTCGGCTCGTCGAGGAGCAGGATGTCGGGCGCGGGCGCCAGAACCTGCGCCAGGGCAGCCCGGCGCGCCTCGCCGCCCGAGAGCCGGGAGGGCACCTCCTCGCCGGTCAGGCCGAGCTGTTCGAGCAGGTAGCGCGCCCGGTAGGGATCGTCCCCCGGTCCGAGGCCGGCCTCCACATAGGCCAGCGTGTTCGGATAGGCGCTCAGGTCCGGCTCCTGGGCGAGGTAGCGCACCGTCGCGCCGGGCTGGACGAAACGCTTGCCCCGGTCGGCTTCGACGAGTCCCGCCGCGATCTTGAGCAGGGTCGACTTGCCCGAGCCGTTGCGGCCGACGAGGCACGCGCGCTCGCCCGGCGAAACCGACAATTCGGCGCTCTCGATCAGCGGCGTGCCGCCGAAGGTGAGCGCAATATCTTGGAGGAGAAGAAGAGGAGGAGCAGCCATTCCCGCTTCCGTGGCATCTCCAGGCCGCATAAGCAAGATCGTGATGCTGCGTCAGGGTGGACGCTTGCCGATCTTTGTGGTCCCCTGTCTTCCCGCAAGCTGGACCTTTGCATGACACTGACGAAGCGGCTGCTTCTCCTGGCGCTGATCTCGGTTCTGCCGGCGCTCGTGATCTGGACCTATACGGAAGTCTCCCTTCGTCGCGCCCGTGAAGCTGAAGTGAACGATCTCGCGATCCGTCAGGCGGGAGTCGCCGCATCGGAGCTCGAGCGCATCTTCGACGGCATCCAGAGCCTCCTGATCGCGGTGGACGAAACGCCCTCGATTCGCACCTTCAATGCGCCGGCCTGCAGCAACTACCTGCGCGCGCTGCAGCAGAAGGTCCCGTACCTTCTGGCCTTCGTGGCGCTCGATCTCGACGGCCGGGTGCGCTGCCAGCAATCGCCGCTTCCCGTCAGCCTGACCCAGTTCAGCGGCCGCCCCTATTTCCAGGATGTCCTGCGGGAGCGGGGCTTCGTCGTCGGCACCTACACGCCCGAATTCACCGAGGGCGGGCTCGGCGCCCATCCGGTCCTGCCGCTGGCGATGCCGATCTGGAGCGACGACGGAGAAGTCAGCGGTGTCATCGCCACCGCCCTCGATCTGCGGTGGCTCGGCCAGAAGCTGAAGGAGCGCGTGCTTCCCGCAGGCGGGTCCGTCACGATCGCCGACCGGAACGGCATCATCCTCGCGCGGGAGCCCCTCCCGGAACGGTTCATCGGAACCAGGATTCCCGAGTCTTTCCGGGAGATCGTCCATTCCAACCATGCCGGGAGCTTCGAGGCGGTCAGCCAGGACGGCGTCAGGCGCATCCTGGGCTACATCCCGGTCCAGATGCCGCCGAAGGGTCTCTATGTCAGCGCCGGCCTGTCGTCGAAGGCGGCCTTCAGGACGATCAACCAAGCCTCCCGGCGCGGCTTCATGCTCATCGCAGCCGCCCTGATCCTTGCGCTCTCCCTGTCCTGGCTCATCAGCCGCACCTTCATTACCAAGCCGTTCGACATGATGACGGACGCGGTGCGCGCCTGGCGCCGCGGCAACTATCTCGCGCGCATCAACCTGCCCGGAAGCCCGGGCGAGCTCGGTGTTCTGGCGAACGCCTTCAACGATCTGATGGACGATGTCGCGGAGCGGCAGAAGGCCCTGCAGGCGAGCGAGGAACGCGCGCGCCTCGCCCTCGATGCCGGCCATATGGGGACCTGGTGGTACGACCACCTCAGGGGAGCCGGAGGCTGGTCGAGCCAGTCGGCCGCCCTTCTCGGCCTGCCTCCCGAGAAGACGACGATCACCATTCCCGAGTGGCGCGAACTGGTGCATCCCGACGATGTGGACAGCGTCTTCGACAAGCTGCGGGCGGCGGTTCAGGGAAAGGGCGAGTACGAGGACGAGTACCGCGTGCGACACCCCGGCGGAGAGGTGCGCTGGATCAACGCGAAGGGCCGCGTCTTCTTCAACTCGCAGGGAAAGCCGGTCTACTTCGTCGGAATCTTCCAGGACGTGACCGACCGCAAGCAGGCCGAGGACCAGCAGCGGTTCCTTCTCGACGAGCTGAACCACCGGGTGAAGAACACCCTCGCCACGGTCCAGTCCATCGCGGCGCAGACCCTGCGCTCCGCGGGAAACTCCGCGGGCTTCAAGGAGGCCTTCGAAGGGCGGCTGCTGGCCCTGTCGAAGACCCACGACCTCCTGACGCGCAACTCCTGGCGCGATGCCGATCTGCACGATCTCGCCCGGCAGGAGCTCGCCCCCTACCGCCGGAACGGCGACGACAGGGCCGTCATCGAGGGCCCGAAGGTCAACCTTCCCGCCCGCTATGCCATCAATTTCGGGCTGGTCCTGCACGAGCTGGTGACGAATGCGGCCAAATACGGGGCGCTCTCGACGCCGTCAGGGCAGGTCGAGGTCACATGGTCCGTCATCGCGGATCCCGAGCGCCCGAAGCAGCTTCGCCTGCATTGGAGCGAAAGGGGCGGTCCCCTGGTGGAGAAGCCGAAGCGCCAGGGCTTCGGTTCGCGGCTGATCCGCCGCAGCATCGAGGGCGAGTTGTCGGGCTACGTGGTCATCAACTTCGCGCCGACGGGCGTCTCCTACGACGTCTCCGTTCCCCTGCCCGCAGATTCCTGAGGGCGCTGCCCGGTCAGCGCAGGATCAGACCCAGCAGGCGCTCCATGCGCTTGCCGTAAGGCGGCTTCGTCATGCCCGCCCCGTTGAGGCGCGCCTGGCGGAAGACCGATTTCGCGTGGCTGAAGGTGCGAAAGCCCGCCTCGCCGTGATAGGCGCCCATGCCGCTCTCGCCGACGCCGCCGAAGGGCAGCTCCTCCTGCACGCAGTGCAGCAGCGTGTCGTTGACGGCCATGCCGCCGGCGACGACCCGCTGAACGCCGTACTCCACCGTCTCCTTGTCGTGGCTGAACAGATAGAAGGCCAAGGGGCGCGGACGCTCGCCGATATACCCGAAGGCCTCCTCCAGCGTGTCGTAGGGCACGATGGGCAGGACGGGCCCGAAGATCTCCTCGCGCAGGGCCAGGGCGTCATCGGGCGCACCGAGGAGGAGAACGGGCGCGATCTTGCGCCCGGAAGCCTGGAGCGTCTCCCCGGCGGGATTGACCTCGTGCGCTCGGGCGCCGCGCTCTAGGGCATCCGCGACGAGGCGGCCGATCCGCTCGTAATGCCGGTCGTTGACGATGGCGGTGTAGTCCGGGTTCGCGCCGAGCGTCGGGTAGAGCTTCGTCGCCGCCGCCTTGAACGCCTCGACGAAGACCGTTTCGCTGCCGCGCGGCACCAGAACGTAATCCGGCGCGATGCAGGTCTGGCCCGCATTGAACAGCTTTCCGGCCGCGATGCGCTCCGCCGCCTTGTCGAGAGGGTAGTCGGGCGCGACGAGAGTGGGGGATTTGCCGCCGAGTTCGAGGGTCACGGGAACGAGGTTCTCGGACGCCGCCCGCATGACGTGGCGCCCCACGGCGGTGGAACCCGTGAAGAGGAGGTGGTCGAACTTGAGGGCGGTGAACGCCTCCGCCACGTCCGGCCCGCCCTGCACGACGGCGACCTCGTGCGGCTTGAAGACCTCGCCGATCACCGTCTCCAGCAGGGCCGAGGTCGCAGGCGTGATCTCGGAGGGCTTGATCATGACCCGGTTTCCGGCGGCAATCGCGCCGGCAAGCGGCGCGAGGGCGAGCTGCACCGGATAGTTCCAGGGGGAAATGATCCCCACCACGCCGAGCGGCTGGTAGACGACGCGTCCCGAGGCGGGCTTGAACATCCACTGGATCGGTCGGCGGCGCGGCTTCATCCAGCGCCGGAAATTCCGCCTTGCGTGGCGCAGGCCCGCGACTACCGGATAAAGGTCGGCCAGCTTCGTCTCGTGGACGGAGCGGTGTCCGAAATCCTGCCGGACGGCGTCGGCGAAGTCATCCGTATGACGCAGGACCGCATCCGCGAGCCCCTTCAGCGTCTCCGCCCGCCGCTCCACGGTCAGCGGGCCTTCCGCCCGCAAGGCATGGCGCTGCGCGGCCAGACAGGCGGACAGACGCTCCTTGGTCGGATTGGTCACTGAATCGCGCATCGTCCGGGAAAAGCCCTCCAGGGGAAGGGTTAGATATGGGGAATCCCGACCGGTTCTCAACGCGGCCGGCCTTAGACATTGGGCTCAGACCGCCCCATCTCCCGTTGCCCGCAGACGGGCCTTTTCCCAAGCCAAGCCGCTGCGGCGGATTGACGGAGCGGCACATATGGCGAGGATGATCGCCGCCCTGCCCTGCGCCCTGCTCCGGCATCGCAGATCCTAGGAGAATTGGATGGCGAGCTCCTCCCCCGTGCTGAAGATCGAGAACCTGTCCCTCGGTCTGCCCAGGCTTGCGGATCGCGATTACGCGATCAGGGACCTGTCGCTCTCGATCCATCCCGGCGAGACGCTCTGCGTCGTGGGCGAATCCGGTTCGGGCAAGTCCATGACCGCCATGGCGACCATCGGTCTCCTGCCGCGAAGCGTGCAGGTGCTGTCGGGGGCGATCACCCTCGCGGGGATCGACCTTCTGTCCCTCACCGAGGAGGAATGGTGCGACGTGCGGGGCCGAGACGTGGGCACCGTGTTCCAGGAGCCGATGACCTCCCTCAACCCGGTCATGCGGGTCGAGGACCAGATCGCCGAGACGTTCCGGGCGCATGGGCTCCTCAGCCAGACGGCGCGCCGGAAGCGCACCCTGGAGCTTCTCGACGAGGTCAACCTTCCCCATCCCGAGCTCATCGCCCGCGCCTATCCGCACGAGCTCTCCGGCGGCCAGCGCCAGCGCGTGATGATCGCCATGGCGCTCGCCCTGGAGCCGAAGCTCCTCATCGCCGACGAGCCGACCACCGCCCTCGACGTGACCACCCAGGCCCAGGTCCTGAAGCTCATCGACAACCTGCGGCGCAAGAAGGGCACGGCGGTCCTGTTCATCACCCACGATTTCGGCGTGGTGGCGGAGATCGCCGACCGGGTCGCGGTGCTGCAGCAGGGCGAGCTGGTCGAGCAGGGACCGGCCGAGCAGGTCCTCACCCGGCCGCAGCACGACTATACGAAGCGGCTCCTGGCCGCCGTGCCGTCCCTGACGCCTCCGCAGCCGAAGGCTCTGGCGGGAGAGCCCATCTCCCTCAAGGTCGACCGCCTGACCAAGACCTATGGCGGACGCGGCTTCTTCAGCAAGGGCCGCGAGGTCCAGGCGGCGGATGCGGTGAGCTTCGACATCCGGCGAGGCGAGACCCTGGGGCTGGTGGGGGAATCGGGCTCCGGCAAATCCACGGTGGGCCGCTGCGTCCTGCGCCTGATCGAGCCCGATGGCGGGCTCATCGAGATCGGCGACCTGCCTTTCAGCGCCCTCTCCCAGAGGGATCTGCGGCCGCAGCGGCGGCGCATCCAGATGGTGTTCCAGGACCCCTTCGCCTCCCTCAACCCCCGCCGGACCGTGGGGCGCATCATCGCCGAGGGGCCGATCACGCAGGGCGAGGACGCGGGCGTGGCCCTGTCGCGGGCGCGGGAGCTTCTGGAGCTGGTGGGCCTGCCCGCCAACGCGGCCGACCGCTATCCGCATGAATTCTCCGGCGGCCAGCGCCAGCGCATCGGCATCGCCCGGGCGCTCGCCATGCGGCCGGACGTGCTGGTGGCGGACGAGGCCGTCTCCGCTCTCGACGTCTCCGTCCAGGCGGAAATCCTCAAGCTGATCCGCAACCTGCAGGAGGAATTCGGCCTGGCGATCCTCTTCATCACCCACGACCTGAGGGTGGCGGCGCAGATCTGCGACCGCGTGGCAGTCATGCAAAAAGGGCGGATTGTGGAAATGGCCGAAACGGCTCAACTTTTCGCCGAACCAAAACATGCCTATACGCGCCAGCTCCTCGCTGCCGTACCGGGCACGCACAGAATGACCTAAGGAAGGATGGAAACGTGGACGAGCAGGCGAGCTTCACCGTAGCGCCGGACATGGTTCACCAGAACCTCATCGGCGGACGCAATGTACCGGCATCGGACGGAGCGATGCTCGACGTCCTGTCCCCGGTGGACGGCTCCCTCTTCGCCCGCATCGCTTCCGGCACGGCGGCAGACGTGGACGCGGCCGTCAAGGCCGCCCGCGCCGCCTTCGAGGGCTCCTGGGGCAGGCTGACCGCCACCGAGCGCGGCCGCCTGCTCATGCGCCTCGCCGCCGCCGTGGAGGCCCGGGTCGACGAACTCGGCGAGCTGGAGAGCCGCGACAACGGCAAGCCGCTCCGTCAGGCCAAGGCCGACGCCGTGGCGCTCGCGCGCTATTTCGAATTCTACGGCAGCGCCGCCGACAAGCTGCACGGCGAGGTCATTCCCTACCTCAACACCCATTTCATCGGCGTCGAGCGCGTGCCGCACGGGGTGACGGGGCATATCGTGCCCTGGAACTACCCGATGCAGATCTTCGGCCGTTCCGTCGGCGCGGCGCTGGCAGCCGGCAACGCCACCGTGGTGAAGCCCGCGGAGGACGCCTCGCTCACCATCCTGCGCGTGGCGGCGCTCGCCCGCGAGGTGGGCTTCCCCGATGGCGCACTCAACGTCGTCACCGGGCTGGGCCGCACGGCGGGCGCGGCGCTCGCGGGACATCCCGGCATCGACTTCCTGTCCTTCACCGGCAGCCCGGAGACGGGCACGGCCGTGCAGACGGCGGCGGCACAGAACCACGTGGGCGTCACCCTCGAACTCGGCGGCAAGTCGGCCCAGGTGGTGTTCGACGACGCCGACCTCGACCGGGCGCTCCCCGTGCTCGTCAACGCCATCATCCAGAACGGCGGGCAGACCTGCTCGGCCGGAAGCCGGCTTCTGGTCCAGCGCGGCATCTTCAAGGACGTGGCCGCTGCGGTCTCCGAACGCTTCCGCAATCTGCGCGCCGGACGCCCCGATGCGGAGCCCGATCTCGGCCCGATGATCAATCAGGCGCAGCAGCGCCGCGTCCAGAGCTATCTCGACCGCGCGGCGGGAGAAGGGCTCACGGTCGCGGCCTCCGGCAGCGTCGCGCAGGACGCCCCCAAGGGCGGCTACTACGTGGCGCCCACCTTCTTCGCGCCCGTCGCCCACGAGAGCATCCTGTCCCAGGAAGAGGTGTTCGGCCCGGTTCTCGTGGCGACGCCCTTCGAAGACGAGGCCGAGGCGATCCGCCTCGCCAACGGCACGCCGTACGGCCTTGCCGCAGGCGTCTGGTCCCGCGACGGCATGCGCTCGACCCGGGTCGGCCGCGCCATGCGGGTGGGCCAGGTCTTCGTGAACTGCTACGGCGCAGGCGGCGGCATCGAGCTGCCGTTCGGCGGGTTCGGCCGCTCGGGCCATGGCCGCGAGAAGGGTTTCGAGGGACTGATCGAGTTCACCACGACCAGAACCATCGTCATCGCGCACGGGTAAGAACCCGGCCGAAACACATCAAAAGGGGATCAGCATGAAACGCCTTGAAGGCAAGGTGGCGCTCGTCACGGGCGCCGGCTCCGGCTTCGGCCTGGGCATCGCGGAAACGTTCGCGCGCGAGGGCGCCAGGGTCGTCATCGTCGACATCAACCAGGAGGCCGCGAAGGCGGCGGCGGGCAGGATCGGCGATTCCGCCCTCGGGCTCGCCACCGACGTCTCCAAGGCCGCCGACGTGCAGGCGGCGGTGCAGAAGACCCTCGACGCCTTCGGCCGCCTCGACATCGTCGTGAACAATGCGGGCATCACGCACCGCAACCGGTCGATGCTGGAGGTCGAGGAGGAGGAGTTCGACCGCATCTTCGCCGTGAACGTGAAGTCGATCTACCATTTCGCCAGGGCCGCCGTGCCGCAGATGCGCCAGCAGGGCGGCGGCGTGTTCATCAATGTGGGCTCGACCGCGGGCCTGCGCCCTCGCCCCGGCCTCACCTGGTACAACAGCACCAAGGGCGCCGTTCACACCATGACCAAGTCCATGGCGGTGGAACTGGCCCCCGAGCGCATCCGCGTCTGCGCGCTCGCG
Source organism: Microvirga lenta (assembly GCF_020532555.1). GTDB lineage: Bacteria > Pseudomonadota > Alphaproteobacteria > Rhizobiales > Beijerinckiaceae > Microvirga > Microvirga lenta. The sequence continues at coordinate 115,071 of NZ_JAJBBR010000008.1, forward strand.
CCGGTCGCGGGCGAGACGCCGCTGCTCTCGACCTTCATGGGCGAGGACACGCCCGAGAGGCGCCAGCAATTCGTCAACTCGATTCCCCTGGGCCGTTTCTCCACCCCGCAGGACATCGCCAACGCGGCGCTCTATCTCGCCTCGGACGAGGCCAGCATGATCACCGGCGTGGTGCTGGAGGTCGACGGCGGGCGCTGCATCTGATCGCAAACGGCCTCGGTGGTTTGACGCCGATGGCGCCGCCCTGCCCTCCTCCCCACGGACCTCGCCCGGCTCGAAGACTCACGCCGGAAGCGCCGCGTTGCTCTCCTCCCCCTTGTGGGGAGGAGGTGGAGGTGGGGGTGTGGGCGCCACACCGTCATAGGCTATCGCTCACACCCCCACCCCGGCCCTCCCCACAAGGGGGAGGGAAAAACGTCGCGCTATTCCGATTTCAGCTCCGAACCTCTCATCCCGGCTGACGGCGATCTCCCACGGGAGGCACGAGCGAGCCGAGGACTTTAATCGCGGGAATCGTTAACTTGCGGCTTCCATCCGCCGCCTGGGTGCGTAAGCTGGACTCAGTCGAGCCCTTCCAGCACCTACCGGATGGAACCCGTTCATGTCGAAGCGCTTCCTGGCCGCCGCCCTTCTCCTCTCCTTCAGCTTTGCCCCGGCCTTTGCCGCCAAGACCTCCCTCGTCGTGGGCATGGCCCTCGAACCGCCGGGCCTCGACCCGACCATCGCCGCGCCGGTCGCCATCCGCGAGGTGACCTGGGCCAATCTCTACGAGGGCCTCGTCCGCATCGACCGGAACGGCCGCGTGCAGCCCCTGCTCGCCAAGAGCTGGGAGGTCTCTCCCGACGGCCGCACCTACACCTTCCGCCTGCAGGACGGCGTGAAGTTCCACGACGGCACGACCTTCGATTCCGCCGACGTGAAGTTCGCCTTCGACCGCGCCCGGGCGCCGAACTCCACCAATGCGCAGAAGCAGATCTTCGCGCCCATCGAGTCCATCGAGACGCCCGATCCGCAGACGGTCGTGATCAAGCTGAAGGAGCCCTCGGGCAACTTCCTCAACTATCTCGGCTGGGGCGACGCGGTGATCGTCGCGCCCGAGACGGCGGAGAACAACAAGTCCAACCCGGTCGGGACGGGCCCGTTCAAGTTCAAGTCCTGGACCCGCGGCGACCGGGTCGAGCTGACCCGCAACGAAGATTACTGGCAGAAGGACAAGACCAAGCTCGACAGCGTCACCTTCCGTTTCATCAACGATCCCCAGGCCCAGGTCGCGGCCCTGAAGGCCGGCGATGTCGACGCCTTCCCCAATCTCGGCGCCCCCGAGCTCTTCGGCGAATTCCAGAACGACAACCGCTTCACGGCGGTGGCCGGAAACACCGAGGGCGAGATCGTGGCCGGCATGAACAATGCCAAGAAGCCCTTCGACGATCCGCGCGTGCGCCGCGCGCTCCTGCACGCCATCGACCGCAAGGCGCTCGTGGAAGGCGCCTATTCCGGCTTCGGCCAGCCCATCGGCAGCTTCTTCTCGCCCAACCATCCGGCCTTCGTCGACATGACGGGTGCGATCCCCTACGACCCGGCCAAGGCAAAGGCGCTCCTGGAGGAGGCGGGCTACGGCAACGGCCTGTCGATCACCATCAAGAGCCCGCAGATGGCCTATGCGAGCCGCTCGGCGGAGCTCATCTCCGCCATGCTGTCCGAGGTCGGCGTCGACCTGAAGATCGTCCCCACCGAGTTTCCCGCCAAGTGGATCGAGGAGGTCTTCCGGGGCAAGGACTACGACATGACGATCGTGGCCCACGCGGAGCCGCTCGACATGGAGATCTTCGCCCGCGACAACTACTACTTCAATTACAAGAACGACAGGTTCAAGGCGCTGATGGCGGACATCGCCAAGACCACGGACGAGAAGGCGCGCTACGCCAAATACGCCGAGGCCCAGAAGATCCTGGCCGAGGACGTGCCCGCCCTCTTCCTGTTCCAGCTGCCCAAGCTCGGCGTCTGGGACGCCAAGTTGAAAGGCATGTGGGAGAACACCCCGATCCCGTCGAACGACGTGACGGAGGTCTATTGGACGGAGTGAGGCTCGCGCCCTTCACCTCTCTCCGAGGGAGAGGTCGAGCGAAGCGACGTCGAGGGGATGGACACTTGAAGGATCGCGCAGGCAGCGCCGCCCCAGCCCTCCTCCCCACGGACCTCGGGCTTGCCCGAGATCCGCATCCTCTTGCGCAAGTCGGGAACACCCGACTTGCGGTGGGGAGGAGGTGGAGGTGGGGGTGTGGGCGCCACACCTTCACAGGCTATCGCTCACATCCCCACCCCGCCCCTCCCCACAAGGGGGACGGAAAGGGCGCCATATCCGGAAAGTCCCGCAATCCCTCACCTGGACGATCTCGCTCACCCCGCCACGTCCCCCTCACCCCTTTCCCTCCCTGCAAGGGGGACGGAAAGGGCGGCTCGTAAGTTCGGCTTCATGTTGCGTCTTGTCATCTCGCGTCTCGTCTCGCTGGCAGTGACCCTGCTCTTCGTATCGCTGGCGATCTTCCTGATCCTGGAGGTCCTGCCCGGCGATCCGGCCGCCATCATGCTCGGCACCGCCGCGCGGGAGGATACGCTCGCCGCCCTGCGGCAGGAGCTCGGCCTCGACCGGCCGGCGCTCGTCCGCTACGTGGAATGGGTCGGCGGTATCGTCCTGCGGGGCGACCTCGGCACGTCCATCACCTACAAGATGCCGGTCTCGACGCTGGTGGCCGAACGCATGGGCGTGACGCTGCCCCTGAGCCTGCTCGCCATCGTCATCTCGACCCTGCTGGCGCTGCCGCTGGGCGTCGCCGCGGCGGCGCGGCGGGACGGGGCCGTGGATCGCGCGGTGCTCGTGTTCAGCCAGCTCGGGGTGGCGGTGCCGAATTTCTGGATCGGCCTGATCTTCATCCTGTTCTTCTCGACCTGGCTCGGATGGTTTCCGGCCGGCGGCTTTCCAGGGTGGGATGCCGGCATCGCGCCGGCGCTCCAGGCCCTCCTGCTTCCCGCCGTGGCGCTTGCCCTGCCCCAGGCGGCGGTGCTGACCCGCGTGACGCGCTCGGCCACGTTGGAGGTGATCGGCGCCGATTTCGTGCGCACCGCGCGGGCCAAGGGCGTGAACCAGCGCTCCACCATGCGGCGGCACGTGGTGCCGAACGCGCTCATTCCCGTCACCACCATTCTCGGCCTGCAGCTCTCGTTCTTCTTCGGCGGCGCCATCCTGGTGGAGAACGTGTTCAACCTGCCCGGCCTCGGGCGCCTCGCCTATCAGGCGCTGAACCAGCGCGACCTCGTGGTGATCAAGGACATTGTGCTGATCTTTTCCGGACTGGTGATCGTGGTGAACTTCCTCGTCGATATCGGCTACGCCATCCTCGATCCGCGCCTGAGGAGCCGGGCATGAGGGGCCTGCTTCGCCTGCGCTGGAACACCGCGCTCGTCGTCGGCGGCATTCTCACGGCCGCTCTCGTCGCGACCGCCCTGCTCTCGCTGTTCTGGACCCCCGAAGTGCCCACGCGGGTGCGCATCGCCCTGCGCCTGAAGGGGCCGCTGGAGGCGGGCCTCCTCGGCACGGACCATTTCGGCCGGGACGTCGCCTCGCTCCTCATGGTCGGCGCGTGGAACTCGCTCGCCATCGCCTGGCCCGCCGTGCTGCTGGGCGCCGCCATCGGCACGGCCATCGGCACCGCCGCCGCGGCCTGGAAGGGCATCGCCGACGAGATCGCCATGCGCGTCTCGGACGTGGTCTTCGCCTTTCCGGCGGTGCTGTCGGCCATCATGATCGGCGCGCTTCTCGGATCGGGCCCGCTCGCGGCGATTCTCGCCATCGCGGTCTTCAACATCCCGGTCTTCGCCCGCGTCACCCGCGGCGTGGCGCTCCAGGTCTGGACCCTCGACTACATCGCGGCGGCCCGCGCCCTCGGCAAGCATCCGCTTCGGATCACCTGGGAGGACGTGATGCCCAACATCGCGGGCGCCCTCATCGTGCAGGTGACGATCCAGCTCGCCCTCGCCATCCTCACCGAGGCGGGCCTGAGCTATCTCGGGCTCGGCGTGCGCCCGCCCAATCCGAGCTGGGGCCGGATGCTGAGCGACGCGCAGACCTATCTCTCGCAGGCCCCTCACCTGGCCTTCGCGCCGGGCATTGCCATCGCGCTCTCGGTGCTGGGCCTCAACCTGCTGGGCGACGGCCTGCGCGACGCCCTCGACCCGACCCTGCGCGGGCGGGAAGCGGCCGTGTAGGATCGCGGCGATGGACGATAACGGTTCGATGGAGGCTTCGATGACATCTGCGGCAACGAAGGGCATGCAGGCCAGCGACATTCAGGTCACGCTGGCGGCCGCCGCGGCGCGGCTTTCGGCGCAAAACCCGTTCAACGTGGTCTTCGACCGGGGCGACGACATCTCCGTCGAGCTCTACGCCCCCGTGGGCCGGGACAACCAGACGCCGCACGAGCGCGACGAGCTCTACATCGTCGCCTCGGGCCACGGCACCTTCAGCCGCGGCGACGAACTCGTGTCCTTCGGGCCCGGCGACCTTCTCTACGTCCCGGCTTACGTGCCGCACCGGTTCGAGACGTTCTCGGACGACTTCAAGACCTGGGTGATCTTCTACGGCCCAAAGAGAACGGCGCCGCGCGAACGCGACGCCGTGTAGTTTTCCGGCTCTTGCATGATTCCCGGATCGCCGCCGCGCCACTGGCGTGACGCGGCTGGTCCGGGACGACCCTTCGGGCCGCTTAGAAGTCCATGCCGCCCATGCCGGCGCCGGGCATCGCCGGAGCCGCATCCTTCTTGGGCTTCTCGGCGATCAGGGCCTCGGTGGTGACGAGGAGGCCGGCGACCGAGGCGGCGTCCTGCAGGGCCGCGCGCACGACCTTCGCCGGGTCGATGATGCCGAGCTTGTAGAGGTCGCCGAACTCGCCGGTCTGGGCGTTCCAGCCCTTGGCGTAGTCGCTCTGCTCCAGCACCTTGCCGACCACGATGGAGCCGTCGGCGCCCGCGTTGATGGCGATCTGCCGGGCCGGGGCCTGCATGGCGCGGCGCACGATCTCGACGCCGGTCTTCTGGTCGTCGTTCTCGGGCTTCACCGCATCGAGAGCCTTCAGGGCGCGCAGGAGCGCGACGCCGCCGCCGGGCAGGATGCCTTCCTCGACCGCAGCCTTGGTAGCGTGCATGGCGTCGTCGACGCGGTCCTTCTTCTCCTTGACCTCGACCTCGGTGGCGCCGCCGACGCGGATGACGGCCACGCCGCCCGCCAGCTTGGCGAGACGCTCCTGGAGCTTCTCACGGTCGTAGTCCGAGGTGGTCTCCTCGATCTGCGCCTTGATCTGGCCCACGCGAGCCTCGATGTCGTTGCGGGAACCGGCACCGTCCACGATGGTGGTGTTCTCCTTCTCGATCACGACCTTGCGGGCGCGACCCAGCATGTTGAGGGTCACGTTCTCGAGCTTGATGCCGAGATCCTCCGACACGGCGGTGCCGCCGGTGAGGATGGCGATGTCCTCGAGCATGGCCTTGCGGCGGTCGCCGAAGCCCGGAGCCTTGACGGCGGCGATCTTCAGGCCGCCACGCAGCTTGTTCACCACGAGGGTGGCGAGAGCCTCGCCTTCCACGTCCTCGGCCACGATCAGCAGCGGCTTGCCGGACTGCACCACGGCCTCGAGAATGGGAAGCATGGACTGCAGGTTCGAGAGCTTCTTCTCATGGATGAGGATGTAGGGATCCTCCAGCTCCACGCGCATCTTCTCGGCGTTGGTGATGAAGTACGGCGAGAGATAGCCGCGGTCGAACTGCATGCCCTCGACCACGTCGAGCTCGGTCTCCAGCGACTTGGCCTCCTCGACGGTGATCACACCCTCGTTGCCGACCTTCTGCATCGCCTCGGCGATCATGCGGCCGATCTCGGTGTCGCCGTTGGCGGAAATGGTGCCGACCTGGGCGATCTCGTCGTTGGAGGTCACCTTCTTGGCATTCTTGCGGAGATCCTGCACGACCGCCTCGACGGCCATGTCGATGCCGCGCTTGAGGTCCATCGGGTTCATGCCGGCGGCAACCGCCTTGGCGCCTTCCTTCACGATGGCCTGGGCCAGAACGGTCGCGGTGGTGGTGCCGTCGCCGGCGAGGTCGTTCTGCTTGCTCGCCACCTCGCGCACCATCTGGGCGCCCATGTTCTCGAACTTGTCGGAAAGCTCGATCTCCTTGGCGACGGTGACGCCGTCCTTGGTGATGCGCGGGGCGCCGAAGGACTTCTCGATCACCACGTTGCGGCCCTTGGGCCCGAGGGTGACCTTCACCGCGTCTGCGAGGATGTCGACGCCGCGCAGCATCTTCTCGCGGGCATCGGCGGAAAATTTGACTTCTTTAGCAGCCATGTTTCGTCACTCCTTGAGACGTAACGATGTGTGACTCTTGAGGATGGAGTTGCCTTAAGCGGCCTTCTTCTGCGCGGCGCTCTGCTCGACCACGCCCATGATGTCGGATTCCTTCATGATCAGGAGATCCTCGCCGCCGATCTTCACCTCGGTGCCGGACCACTTGCCGAACAGCACGATGTCGCCGACCTGCACGTCGAGGGCGACGATCTGACCGGCTTCGTTCCGGGCGCCGGGGCCGACCGCGACGACCTCGCCCTGCTGGGGCTTTTCCTTCGCGGTATCGGGAATGATGATCCCGCCCGCCGTCTTCTCTTCCGCGTCGATCCTCTTGACCACGACGCGATCATGCAAAGGACGGAACTTCATGAAGCTTCCTCCAGATATTTCAGTAGGTTAACCCAACCGCGCGGGTCCTCTTCGGCCCCCGCGCGGCGATGATTTGGGTGGACAAGCTTCACCGTTCAAGAGGGTCGCGAAAAAATTTTGGCACTCCCTTGGGGCGAGTGCCACCTTGGCTGTTAGCAGCAGGTTTCACTTGCTGCCAACATACTGAAATCACTAAAGTTTTACGCAGACAACCTTGTCGGCCCCGCCTTCTTCTGCTCCAATCCGACCGTTAGCGAAACAGGCAAGGAGCGCCTCATGCAGGTGTCACCGGAATTTGTCCGCCAGCTCCAGGGCTACGGCCTCACGACCGCGCAGATCCTCTACCGGATCCCGGACCATCGCTCCCTCGTCCAGGAATATGTCTGGCAGGATTACGACATCTTCCCGAGATTCCCGGCCCTCACGAAATTCCTCACCTTCTGGGAGGAGAAGCTGGACGGACCGCTGCACTCGGTCACGGTTGCCCATGCCCGGCTCATCCGGCCCGCCGAAATGAGGACCATCGACGGGGAATACAGGCTGCAATAGCCTGCCTTATCCGCGCTTGGCCTGGAACAGCACGGGCCAATCGTCCGCGGAGACGCCGCGGCACGCCCCCATCATGCTCACGTTCATCGGCCTGAACGCCGTGCCGTCCCAGGCCCATTCCGTGATCACGCCGCAATCGCCCAGTCCCCTGCCCTTCGCGAAGGATCCGATCGTCATGCCGTCATCGGCGAGGCCCGGGGAGGTCAGAACGCTCGCGCCCCGCTCCTGCGCGAATCCGGGAGCCGTGAAGGCTGCGGGCTTCGGGCGGCCCTGCCCGGCGACGTAGAACTCGTAATCGAAGTTGTAGGCCGCCGCCTGCGAGCAGACGCCCCAGAGCGTCTGGCTGGGCGAAAGCTTGATGACGATGTCCGGATAGCCGTCGGTGCAGAAGCCGTCCTTCGGACGGACGATGCCCGCCGGCAGGGGCGGCTTCGCCTTGCCGTCGATCTCGGTCATGCGTTTGGCGGCGACCACCGGCAGATCGGGCTGCGCCGGAATGGACGAGGCTGGCGCATCGCCCTTGCGCGCGAGGGCGGTGACGGTGCCGATCCGCTTCTGCTGGTCGTCCATGTAGAGCAGCGCCGCCGCCGAACCTGCGAGAGACACGGTTCCGTTCGCCGCCTCCTTCGTTCCGTCGAGGAGCTGGAGATTCAGGTTCGTGCCGTTGCGCAGGGCCGCAATGAAGGCCCCGACCTGCTCCGCAGGCAGGGTAGCCCGGACGAGGTCGCCGTCGGCGCTGGCTTTCAGGGGCTGCGCGGAAAGCCCCGGGATGTCCTTGCCGTCGAGGGTGAGCTTCAGGCCGGGATCGGCGACCTTCACGTCGTCGTCGGGAATGGCGACGAAGGTCACCTCCGGTGTGGCGGCCGCAGTCCCGGCGCGGTCGATCTTCACATAGGGCCCCATCATGCTCTCGTCCGGAGAGAGGCCCAGAGCCGTGCAGTTCCGGACATTGTCGCAGCCGATGGTCCAGTCCTTGAACTGCTTCAGGGGCTGCACCTGGGACGCGGCACCCGATGGCTTCTGCTGCGCCAGAACCGGCGTCGCGACTGCGGCAAGGGCCAGGGGCGCGAGAGTGAGGGCAAGAGGGAGGCGGCGCTGCATCGGTGTCTTCCTGTCGGGTTACGGGCGCTCCGCCCGCTTCTTCAGTAGTGGGGTGGCGGGGGCTCTGGAGCGGAGGGGCCGCCGGCCTTGTGCTCAGCCTCCTGGATGCGGTCCGTGAGGGCCGCGATCCGGCGGGTGAGAAGGTCGATCTGCTTCCACTGCGCAAGGACGGTCTTGTTGAGATCCTCGATGATCTCGTCCTGATAGGCGATGCGGATTTCGAGACGGTCGATACGCTCGTTCAGGGTTTCGTCGTCACTCATGGGATGAGGCATCCCCGTCCTGCTTCGCGGCGCCCGGGCGCTCCACGAGGCCATGGCCGAGAGCGACGCGCTCGTCGAACACGAAGCACTCGCCCCGCCAGCGGCTCTCGGCCTCCGGCACGTCCTCGAGATATTTCAGGATGCCGCCCTTGAGGTGGTAGACCTCCTCGAAGCCCTTGGCCAGCATGTAGGAGCTCGCCTTTTCGCAGCGGATGCCGCCGGTGCAGAACATGGCGATCCGCTTGTGCTTCTGCGGATCGAGCTCCTTGCCGACGAAGTCGCGGAACTCGCTGAAGCGCTTGATCCTGGGATCGACCGCGCCCTCGAAGGTGCCCATGGCGACCTCGAAGTCGTTGCGCGTGTCGAGGAGCACGATGTCCCCATCTTCGAGAAGCTCGTTCCAGTCCTCCGGCGACACATAGGTGCCGACCCGACCCGTCGGATCGACGTCGGGGCTGCCCAGCGTAACGATCTCCCTCTTCAGCCGCACCTTCATCCGGCGGAACGGCATGTCGGCGGCGGTCGAGAACTTCAGTTCGAGATTGTCGAGGCGTCCGCCGAACAGGGCTCCCCGGCGCAACTCCTCCACGAGAGCGTCGATGGCCCCGGCGCGTCCGGCGACCGTGCCGTTGATCCCCTCATGGGCGAGGAGCAGCGTGCCCTTGATCTCCAGGTCGACGCAGAGCCGCCGGAGCGGCTCCTTGAGGTCCTGGAAATCCGGCAGCGGAACGAACTGATAGAGGGCGGCAACCTTGTATGTCATGGGGCTGCTTTACCAGCACGACAACGGGCGGAAAACCCGCCACCGGCCGCGACATAGCGCTTCGAAACCGGGGATCTGCCCCACATGCTCCATCATGCCCCCTCAGACAGTATTCCTGCAGAACCGACCCGGCGTTCTTCGCCAGCGTTGATCCATTATTACTATACCCGGAAGTTTTCGTCATCCTTACGCAACGTCATAGACCCGCCATAATCTTTAAATGAGTCTTAACAAGTCAGGAGACTTGAACACGACGATGCACAAGACACTCAGGATGATGGCGGCCTCGACGGTTGCGCTCGGAGTCATGATCGGCGGGGCAGAGGCCAAGAAGGTCTATTACGACATCAACGGCCAGCGCTTCTCCTACGAGAGCAGCGATCCGGAACAGGTCGCCTCGGCGCGCAAGCGGATCGACGCCGCCAATGCCGCCGACGCCGCGAAGGCCAGGGCCGATGCGGAGCGCCTCAACAACCCGCTCGTGGGGGTCTTCGGATCGACCACGCAGCAGGCGGCGCTTCAGGCTCAGGAGAACCTCAAGCGCGTTCTAGCCGAGCAGGCCGCGGCCGACGCCACCCGCCAGCGCCAGCGGGCCGCGCAGGCGGCCAGGGAAGAGCAGCTCCGGAAGGAGGCCGAGCAGCAACAGCAGCAGGCCGCCGAAGCCCCCGAGGCTCAGCCGGACGTCCAGGAGGAGCCTCGGACCGCCGCCGTGGAACCGGCGGCTCCGGCGCCTGCCGCCCCTCCCGCCCCGACCGCGGAGACGGCCGCCGCACCGGAGGCGGCGCCCGATCCGTCGACGACGCAGACGATCAAGTCGGTCTCGTTCGATGTGAGCTCAGGCATCAAGACCGTGGTCATGACCGACGGCACGATCCACGAGGAGCCCTTCGACAGCAGCACGCTGGCCAGACTCGACAGCGATCCTGCCGATGACGATAGCCTGAGCGCCTTCGTCAATCGGCTGCGCAAGGCGGTCTCGGTGGAGACGACCGGCTCCACCGCCGTGCAGGTCGCGCAGCCGAAATACGGCCCCCGTTAAAGCTTGGGCCACGGCCGCTGGGAGGGACACATGCCCTCCCAGGCCTGGCTCAGGCGCATCACGCCCACATCGTCGAAACGGCGGCCGGTGATCTGCAGGCCGATGGGCAGGCCCGATGCGGTGAAGCCCGCATTGACCGAGGCCGAAGGCTGATCCGACATGTTGAACGCGACCGTGTAGCCGATATGCTCGAACGGCTCCTCCGGATCGTGGATCGGCGACGCCAGCTCCGCATGATAGGCCGGAACCGGCGCGACGGGCGACAGCACGAAATCGAAGTCCCGCGTCGCCGCGACCGCCGCATTTCGCATCACCAGCATCTGGTTCATGCCGTTGTAGACCCGGGCGCCCGTGAGGGACTTGCCGCCCTCCGCCCAGGACAGGATGTAGGGCAGAACGCGCGAGCGCTGCTCCTCGGAGAGCGCCCCGATATCCATCCAGGCGCGCTGGCGCCAGAAATCGTCGAGCCCGTCGAGCATCTCGCGGGTCACGAAAGGCGGCACCTCCGCGATCTCGGCTCCGGCCTCCGCGAAGATCCGCACCGCTTCCTCGATGCAGGCGCGAACCTCAGGATCGAGCGGCATACCGATGCCGGCCTCCATCATGACGCCGATCCTCAATCCCCTGACGTCGATGTCGAGATCGAGCCAGGGCAGATCCTGATAGGGCAGGCTCATGGCATCGCGCGCATCGGGTCGCGTCAGGCTGCGCATCATGAGCGCGGCATCCCGCACCGTGCGGGTCATGGGGCCTGCCACCCGGCCGTAATAGGCCGGATCGATCGGAATGCGGCCGAAGCTCGGTTTCAGGCCGAAGACGCCGCACCAGCCGGCCGGAAGGCGGATCGACCCGCCGATATCGGTGCCGACATGAAACGGCCCGTAGCCCGCCGCCGCCGCGGCGCCCGCGCCCGCCGAGCTGCCGCCCGGGTTCTTGGTGAGGTCCCACGGGTTGCGCGCCAGGGGATGGAAGCTCGAAAGCCCTGACGAGAGCATGCCGTAATCGGGCATCGTGGTCTTGGCCAGGATGACGACGCCGTCCTCGCGCAGGCGGGCGGCGGGCGGCGCATCCTCGGCGGCGGGCGTAAGGTCCCTCGCGGCGGTGCCGAGGGGAATGGGCGTGCCCTTCGTCGCGATGTTTTCCTTGATCGTTCCCGGAACCCCGTCGAGGGGCAGCGCCTCGCCCCGTGTCCAGCGGGCCTCGGATTCCCTCGCCGCCGTCAGGGCCCCTTCGGGATCGAACGCATAGAGCGCCTGCAGCTGCGGCTCGTAAGCCTCGATGCGCGCGATCACCGCCTTCGCGACCTCGACCGGCGAGACCTGCCTGCGGGAATAGCCTTCCAGCATCTCCGATGCCGTCCAGTCGGCAAGATCGGCCGCAGGCTCCGGATTGCCCCGGTACGAAGAGGTTTGGGCGGTCAACGCAAGGTCTCCTTCAGGCTCGAACGGATTCGACGAAGCCCCATGCTGCGTCATCCCCACCGCAGCGTAAACGGCTTTCACGGCATGGCCGGCATGAGATGCTCCGCGGATCGGCTCATCACCGTCCCGGGAGTCTGGCTCATGAAGCGCAACGGTCTTCCCTCCCCCTTGTGGGGAGGGCCAGGGTGGGGGTGCCGGCGCCACACCTTCATAGGCTATCGCTCACACCCCCACCTCTACCTCCTCCCCACAAGGGGGAGGAGAGCAGGTCGGCATTTCCGGCGAGGCCCGAGGTCCGTGGGGAGGAGAGGAGAGCAGCGCGGCGCTTCCGGCGTGAGTTTTCGAGCCGGGGCGGGGTCCATAGGGGGAGAGCAACGCGGTACATGCTGAGCCAGCCTCTCAGGATGGGTGCCTGGGAGCACATTCCCGATCGCCAGATAACCCACCTCTCAGAACAGGCTGGCCTGCACTTCGATGGAACGGGCTGCAACCGCATCGCCCTGCCCGAAGCGTATCCGGCGTTCGAGCTTGAGCAGGAAGTCCTTTCGCGGCTGGCCGCCGCCGTAGCCGGTCAGGGATCCGTCGGCGCCGACGATGCGGTGGCACGGCACGACGATGGAGACCCGGTTCTGTCCGTTGGCACGGCCGACCGCACGGCTCGCGCCCGGCCGTCCAAGGCTTGCGGCGAGTTCGCCATAGGACCGGGTCTCTCCGAAGGGCACCGCCTGCAGCGCCGTCCACACCTCCTGCTGGAACGCCGTTCCGGGCAGCCAGAGGGCAACCTCGAAGACCGTCAGGGTTCCGGCGAAGTACTGCTCCAGCTCCCGCTCGATCCGGTCGAGATGCCCGTTGCGTCCGGGGGTGATGGCATAGCCGTAGCGCCCCCTCAGCTCCTCGATTTCCGCCGGGAGGGCGGGCCTGTCGGTGAATTCCAGCATGGACAGACCGCGCTCCTCCGCCATGGCGATCATCGGTCCCAGGGGCGTCAGGATGCGCGCATAGAGCATCAGCGCCTTCGACCGGCTGCGGCCCGGCGTGGTGCCGATGGTCTGCCGGAAGGCATCGCGGAAGCCGCTGACGGATTCGTAGCCGTGGTCGTAGGCGGCGCCGTCGATGGACTCGCCCGCGCCGATGCTGCCCAGCGCCGCCCCCAGCCGCCGCGCCCTCACATAGGCGTGGAAGGTCATGCCGAACTGCTCCTTGAACCACCGCCTCAGGCGGACCGGGTCGATGGCGCGGGCCACCAGATCCTCGTCGGTCCAGCGCCGGGAGGGCTCGGCCTCGACCTCCTTCAGCAGCGCCGCGACCCAGTCCGGCGCCGCGCCCTTCACGTCGAGGGGCCTGCAGCGCTTGCAGGGGCGAAAGCCCGCAGTCAGCGCATCCTCCGCCGTCCGGTGGAACACCACGTTCTCCGGCTTCGGCTTTCGCGCCGTGCAGGTGGGGCGGCAGAAGATCCCGGTGGTCTTCACCGCCGTGTAGAAGACGCCTTCATAGGCCGCGTCGCAGGTCAGCATGGCGCGGACCATTTCGGATGTGGGAGGGAGCGAGGATGTGGTCATGACCATGTTCTACCAAACCCTCGCTCGCCCGCTCCACCGACAAATCGACAGGGAATTCGGGCTCCTGTCGTGATTGTGAGTCGTCGGGGCGCGATCGGGGGCGACATTTCCCCGTCCTCGCCCTATAGTATTGGCGAGTGCAGGTCGCGTTGTGCCGACCTACCGACTCGGCACGGCCTTCCGTGACCTGTGACCGCTCCAACCTCGGTTCTGGAGGAATGGTCATGGCCCAATTCCATGTGATTGCCGGCGCTGACGAAACCCCGGTCTACCCCATCGTGCGAAAGATCGGCCTGGCAGACCTGAGGCACGCCCTGTCGAAGGGATTCGACGATTTCTGGGCAATGCCGTCCCATCTGGTCTTCCTCGGCCTCATCTATCCCATCGCAGGCGCCTGCCTCGCCGCGCTGACCTTCACCAACAACGCCCTGCCCCTCCTCTACCCGCTGGCCTCGGGCTTCGCCCTGCTCGGCCCTCTCGCGGCCATCGGGCTCTACGAGATCAGCCGGCGGCGGGAGATGGGACTGGAGCCGAGCTGGCAGGACGCGTTCGACGTGCTGCGCTCGCCGTCGATCCCGTCGATCATCGCGCTCGGCGTCCTGCTGCTGGGAATCTTCCTCGCCTGGCTGACCACGGCCCGGATGCTCTACGAGGGCCTCTTCGGCTATGCGGCCCCGGAATCCTATACCCGGTTCGTCAACGAGGTTCTCACCACGTCCCAGGGCCTGCAGCTGATCGTTCTGGGCAACCTGCTGGGCTTCGTCTTCGCGGTGGCGGTGCTGAGCATCAGCGTGATCTCGTTCCCGCTGCTCCTCGACCGCGACGTGGGCGCGGCGGTGGCCATTCACACCTCCGTCCGAGCCGTGCTGGCGAACCCGTTCACGATGGCGGTCTGGGGCCTGATCGTCGCCGGTGCGCTCCTTCTCGGCTCCCTGCCCCTGTTCGTGGGCCTCGCCATCGTCATGCCGGTGCTCGGACATGCCACCTGGCACCTCTACCGCCGGGTGGTGGAGCCTCCGCCTCCGCAGGAAGTGCTGCCCGCCGACGGGCAGCCGCGTCCCTGACGCAGGATCTGCGGGAGCCTGATTCCGGTCAGGCTCCCGGCTCGAAGAAGAGCACCCGTGAGAGCAGCGTGTAATCCGCCTCGAACACCATGATGCCGACGAAGACGAAGAGCGCCGCCACGGGCACGAGGATGGCATAGACGAGCGCCAGCCTCTCCCAGGCCATGTGCATGAACACGGCCACGATCAGCCCCGCCTTCAGCATCATGAACAGCAGGATCAGGGTGTAGCGCAGCGCGCCCTCGAGCTGGAAATAATCCACCAGATACGAGAATGCGCTGAGGATGAAGAGCCATCCCCACACCACGAGATAGAGCCGGATCGGATGGTGCTGCCCCTGATGCTGTCCTTGGGCATGAGCCGTGTCGTGCGCCGCTGCCTGTGCCATGGCTCCCTCACCAGAGATAGAAGAAGGCGAAGATGAACACCCAGACGAGGTCGACGAAGTGCCAGTAGAGGCCCATGATCTCGACCGCCTCGTAGCTCCCCCTCCGGCTGGTGAAGAAGCCGCGCCGCTCGGTATCGTAATCCCCGCGCCAGACCTTGCGCGCCACGATGAGCAGGAAGATCACCCCGAAGGTGACGTGGGTGCCGTGAAAGCCCGTGATCATGAAGAAGGACGAGCCGAACTGGGCCGCGCCCCAGGGATTGCCCCAGGGCCTGACGCCTTCGTGGATCAGCTTGCTCCACTCGAAGGCCTGCATGCCCACGAAGGCGGCGCCGAGGATCGCCGTCACCAGCATCAGGATCGCCGTCTTGCGGCGGTCGCGCCGATAGGCGAAGTTCACCGCCATCGCCATGGTGCCGCTGCTCGAGATCAGCACGAAGGTCATGATCGCGATGAGGATGAGCGGAAGCGTCACGCCGCCGATGGTCAGCGCGAAGACCTCGCTCGCATTGGGCCAGGGCACCGTGGTGGACATGCGCGCGGTCATGTAGGCGATGAGGAAGCAGCTGAACACGAAGGTGTCGCTGAGAAGGAAGATCCACATCATCGCCTTGCCCCAGGAGACGTTCTTGAACGCCCGCTGGTCCGAGGCGAAGTCTCCCGCCACGCCCTTCAGGCCCGGCTGCGCGGTGTAGACCTGCGCCCTTCCCGTGACCGCTGCTTCCGCCATGCCAATCCCCTCTAGGTCAGCAACGCGCGACAGATATCGACGAACTCGTCCGCCCAGCCGGTGAGCAGGTTCAGGAGAACCAGCCAGACGAGGAGCAGGAAATGCCAGTAGAGGGCGCAAAGCTCCACGCTCAGGGCCACTCGGCTCGGTGCGTCGCTGCGCCAGGAGCGGTCGGTGGCGCGCCCTAGGGCAACCAGCCCGCCCAGCATGTGCAGCCCATGCAGGCCGGTGATGAGGTAGAAGAACGAATTGGCCGGATTGCCCGTCAGGAGATAGCCGGTCTCGGACAGCTGGCGCCAGACCAGGAGCTGCCCGGCCAGGAACGCGACGGAGAATGCCCCGGCGGCGAGGAGGCAGGCCCGCACCACGTCCATGTCGTCCCGACGCACCGACACCAGGGCCCATTGCAGCGCGACGCTGCTCATGATCAGCATGCCGGTATTGGGCCAGAGCAGCCGCGGCATGGGCACCGAGCGCCAGTCGCTCATGCCCATCCGCATGGAATAGGCGCTGATGAAGAGGGCGAAGAGCGCTCCGACGACCGCGAGAAAGACGCCGAGCCCGATCTTCGCCGCCGGGAGGGATGTCGCGCCGCCACCCGGGAACTCGCCTGCGATCCCCTCCTCCAGCCAGGGCTTCGCGGTGATCCTCTGCTTGGCCAGCCACCAGGCGCCGAAGCCGATCAGCCCCGCGAGGAAGAGGAGGATGCTGGTCATGAGGCCGGCTCCGGCGCCGCCCGCGTGATCGAGGCTTGGTTCTGCGGCACGAAATCCTGGTCCGCGCCCGGCACGCTGTAGTCATAGGCCCAGCGGTAGACCACCGGCAGCTCCTTGCCCCAGTTGCCGTGCGGCGGCGGCGTTTCCGGCGTCTGCCATTCGAGCGTGGTCGCCCGCCATGGATTGCCGCCCGCGGGCCTGCCGTGCCTCAGACTCCAGATCAGGTTGAAGACGAAGAGAAGCTGAACGAAGCCGACCACCAGAGCCACGACCGTGATGAACGCGTTCAGGGTCTGGGCCGAGGGCGGGACGAAGGCCATGCCGCCCATCTCGTGATAGCGGCGCGGCACTCCCATGAGCCCGAGATAATGCATGGGGAAGAAGATCGCATAGGCGCCCAGGAAGGTGACCCAGAAATGGAGCTTGCCCAGGGCGTCGTTCAGCATCCGCCCCGTCACCTTCGGATACCAGTGATAGATCGCTCCGAAGATCACGAGGATCGGCGCCACGCCCATGACCATGTGGAAATGCGCGACCACGAACATGGTGTCCGAGAGCGGCACGTCCACCACCACGTTTCCCAGGAAAAGGCCGGTGAGCCCGCCGTTCACGAAGGTGACGATGAAACCGAGGGCGAAGAGCATCGGCACGTTCAGGTGAATGTCGCCCCGCCAGAGGGTCAGGATCCAGTTGTAGACCTTGATGGCGGTCGGGACGGCGATGATGAGCGTGGTGGTGGCGAAGAAGAACCCGAAATAGGGGTTCATCCCGCTCACATACATGTGGTGCGCCCAGACGACGAAGCTGAGGGCGCCGATGATCAGGATGGCCCAGACCATCATGCGGTAGCCGAAGATGTTGCGGCGTGCGTGGGTGCTGATGAGATCGGACACGATGCCGAAAGCCGGCAACGCCACGATATAGACCTCCGGATGGCCGAAGAACCAGAACAGGTGCTGGAACAGGAGCGGGCTCCCGCCTCCGCGCTCCAGGGGCTGCCCCATCTCCACGATGGCCGGCATGAAGAAGCTCGTGCCGAGAACCCGGTCGAACAGCATCATCACCGCGCCCACGAAAAGCGCCGGAAAGGCCAGGAGCGCCATGAAGCTCGCAGTGAAGATGCCCCAGACCGTCAGCGGCATGCGCATCAGCGTCATGCCCCGCGCCCTAGCCTGCAGCACCGTCACCACGTAGTTCAGGCCGCCCATGGTGAAGCCGACGATGAAGATCATGAGCGACACGAGCATCAGGATGATGCCCCAGTCCTGCCCGCCCGGCGTGCCGGTCATGATCGCCTGCGGCGGATAGAGCGTCCAGCCCGCCCCCGTGGGTCCGCCCGGCACGAAAAAGCTCGCCATCAGAACCAGCACCGCGAGCAGGTAGAGCCAGAAGCTGAGCATGTTGGCATAGGGGAACACCATGTCCCGCGCGCCGATCATGAGCGGGATGAGATAGTTGCCGAAGCCGCCGAGGAAGAGCGCCGTGAGCACATAGACCACCATCATCATGCCGTGCATGGTGATGTACTGGTAATAGGCATTGGCATCGATGAAGGAGAAGACGCCCGGAAAGCCGAGCTGCAGCCGCATGAGCCAGGAGAGCACCAGCGCCACGAGGCCGACGCCCAGGGCGGTGGCGGAATATTGGATGGCGATGACCTTGGCGTCCTGGCTGAAGACGTATTTCGTCACCCAGCTGTGCGGGTGGTAGAGCTCCATATCCTCGACTTCGGCCGGCGGGATGACGCCGGCTGGACCTAGCGGGACATCGACCATGGCTTGTGCTCTCCTCCCCTTGCTCCTGAACGTGTCTCCGCTCAGTCGGGCGCGGACAGTCGCGCGAAGGTGCGCTCCGACTGCTCCTGCATCCAGGCCAGATATTCCTGCTCCGTCTGCACCATCACGGTGCCGCGCATATGCGGGTGACCGACGCCGCACAGTTCGGCGCAGAGAATCTCGAAGGTTCCGGTTCTCGTGGGGGTGAGCCAGAAATAGGAGACCTGCCCCGGCACCATGTCCATCTTCGCCCTGAACTCCGGCACATAGAAATTGTGCAGCACGTCGATGGAGCGCAGCAGCGCCTTCACGGGCTTTCCCACCGGCAGGCGCAACTCGCCGCCCTCGATGATGATGTCGTCCTGCCCGTTGGGATCGTCCCGCTTCAGCCCGAGCGGATTGTCCGCGCTCACGTTCCGGGTGTCGGCCATCCCGAGCTTGCCGTCCGCCCCCGGCAGGCGGTAGCTCCACTGCCATTGCTGGCCCACGACCTCGATGTCGGTCGCGTCCTCCGGAACGGTGATGAACTGGTTCCAGACGAAGAGCCCCGGCGCCAGCATGGCCGCCACACCCACTCCGGTCACGCCGGTGAGCCACCATTCGAGCCGCTTGTTCTCCGGCTCGTAGGCCGCCGTTCGCCCCTTCTCGTGGCGGAAACGGTAGATGCAATAGGCCATGAAGAGGACCACGGCCACGAAGACGAGCCCCGTGATCCAGAAGGTGATGATGATCGTGTCGTCGATGAAGCGCCAGTTGGACGCGATCGGCGTCCACCACCACGGGCTCACGAGGTGAAAGAGCACCGAGCCGAGGGCCACCACAACGAGTATGAGCGCTACAGCCATCCCGGTTTCATCCTTGCCCTCGAAGGCGGCGGATACGAACTAGAAGGCGCCGTCTACTCCGTCTCTCCCGTCACCCGCTCCTGTCGGCATGAGCAGGCCCGTGCCTGCCCGTTTCGGCGGCGTGCAGTTCCCGTTTTCGCATGAGATCGCCGGGCGCCCGAACGGGGCGTCTTTCATCCCTGTGACAGACCTGCGAAGGCTCGCCATGACCGCGCCCTCCCGCGGCCACCGACAGGGCGGCCGCGACGTCTCGACCGACACAGAACACGCGCTGCGGCTGCGACAATCGTCGGCTGCATCGCGCGAAAATCATGATCCTCCCGCCCGGCCAAGTTGTCAATCATCGCTCGAGGCTACCCCTTCCTGCCAGGAAATTGGGACATTTCAGCACGCGCAGGAACGGCGCCGACGCGCGAGCGTTGGTCGTTTCAGCAATGACGGAGGGCACCATGTGCTACGACAGAAGGTCATTCGCCTCCGAGAGCCGCAAGGCGGCCGGGACGGATCAATCCAAGCAGATGCAGACCAAGCGGACGGAAACGGTGGACGCGCTTCTGCGCGATGCCAAGGAGGCGCCGAAGCCCAGCCCCGCCGAGGCGCCCGCCAAGGAGGCGGCTCCCGCCAAATAGCGGGCGCCTCTTTCATCCGCAGCGGACCATCGCTCCCGAGAAGCCCCGCCCCGGCGGGGCTTTTGTCGCGTCGGACCTTGTGGGCAGCGCCCGTGGAGACCTGGACGATGGAGATCTGAATGAACGTGGATCGAAAATCCGGCCCGCTTCATGCCTACCTCGCCGGAAGCGGCATTGACGGCCGCAACCGGACCGTCGAGGACGTCCTCGCCCTGCCCGACGAAGCTCTGGAGCGCATCCACGACTACATCCAGTGGCTCTTCCCCCTCCCCACGAGGAGCATGGCGCAGCCGAACGCTCCCGTCCTGTCCGAGGAAGAGATCGCCGCGATCCGAGCGGACGAGCAGGCGCTCGCCAATCTGCGCCGCGGCGCAGCGCGGATGCGCCGGTTCTACGAAGCGACGGACGACTGGCTGACCTGGAGCGACCACAACCATCTGCGCATCACCCGCATCATCCAGAGCCTGAAGCTCCTGTCCGGCGACGCCGAAGCCCGCGCCTTCCACGATGCCGTCATGGCCCGCCACGAAGCAGCCGGATCACCGGTCGACCCGCACAACCTGGGCTATTGGGCGCGAGCGCTGAGCGGGTGACGTCCCTCATCGATCAGTAAGGGATCTCGACACAGGCCCATCCCTGGCAGGCTGCCATTCAAAAGAACGTAAACGGAGGGCGCTATCATAGCATCGGAGAAGGCGGATTCCGGGCGCTCCTTGATCAACTAGATGACAAGGAAATGACCATGGGTCAGCGCCGCCTTGTTGCTGAAGGTTGCTACCTCGAGCGCCGCCCGGCCGCCGTTGCCATCGCTGTCGTAGAGCAGGCGCCCTTGCGAAGCATCGTAGATGATCCGGTCATCCGCATCCATCGCCTCGGTGCCGAGGCGGAATGCTGTTTCGGACAGAACTCCAAGGTCCAGCCCCCTGAATGCGTCTGCCTTTACTAGATGGATCCGGTCGCCGACGACCTCGGTGACGTCAAAATCCATGACGAGGTCACGGTTCAGCAGGCCGGCATGGCTGAAGACAAAGACATCCTCGCCTGCACCGCCCCAGAGCGTGTCGTTGCCCGCTCCACCATTCAGCACATCATTATTCTCGCCGCCGTTGAAGGCATCGTTGCCGACACCGCCAACGATCCGGTCCATGCCCGACATGTTGTGAGCGGCGCCGGAAAGCGTCGGAGTCTCGCCGACACTCTCGTGCAGCACGTTGCGGACATCGATTTGAATGGTCTTCTCGAATGTGCCGCCTTGACCGTCGTCGGCAAGAACCTTGATCTGGTGCTGCCGGTTCTGTTCGAAATCGAGCTTGGCCCCACTCGCCACCTTCACGACCGTGACCGTAACTCCATTGCGGACCTCCTGTCCCAGCGCAAAGCGCCCATCCGCACCGTCGAGGAGTTCGAAAGCCAGGACGTCATCGTCGGGATCGGTTCCAGAGAGCACGCCCACGGCGGCTCCATCGAGCTCATTCTCAAAAACAAGCCTATTCGACAGGATGATTTCCGTAGGATCGCGATTCTGCTCGTTAGGATCCTGCAGCACCGCGATCGTGAAGGTCTGCTCCGTATAGGTGCCGAACCGATCGAACGCGCGGATCTTGACCTCGTGTTGGGTTTGAGCATCCCAGTCCAGCACCGCTCCCTGGCGCACCAGCAACTGGTTGTCGGACACCATGAACTTCTCGTCGGAATCCTCGACCAGGGAATAGTAAACGGTGTTCCCATCCGGATCGGTGGCCCACAGGATGCCGACGATGGTCCCTGCAGGACTGTTCTCGACGACCGAGCTTTCCGACAGGGACAGGTCCGTCGGGGCGGCGTTGGGACCGTCCTCGCCGTTGATGACCTCGAACCTGACGACCTTTTCGAAGAACTCGCCCGCACGGTCCGTGACGCGCAGGGTGACCTCGTGCCACGTCTCTTCTTCGTGGTCGATGATCGCGCCGTTCCGCAGGACGAGGCGGTTGCCGACGACGGCGAACTTCTCGTCTTCATCCTGCACGATCGAGTAGCGCAGGATGTCCCCGCCATCCTGATCGTAACCGGTCATGACTGCGATGGTCTCTCCCGCATCGATGTTCTCATGCACTGTCGTATGGGAGAGAACGAGGTTCGTCGGCGCATGGTTCGGCTCGGGCTCGGGCACATTCTTCACGGCAATCGTGAATTCCTTCTGGAAGGTTTTGCCCCACTGGTCCTTTACGAGAACCGTCACGAGGTGAGACTGCTTGGTCTCATGGTTCAGCCCTGCGCCTTCCCGAACCCGAAGTTCGTTGCCGACCACGACGAACTTGCTGTCAGGGTCGGCAACCATCACATAGGTGAATTCCGCGTCATCATCCTCGTCGTGTCCCTCAAGGATGCCGACGACCGTATCCATGCCGCTGTTCTCCTCGACTTCATGGTCTCCGGAGAGGGTCAGCCCATGCGGCGTGTCGTTCTTGTCGGCGACCTGGATCGTGAAGGTCTTGTCGACATACTTGCCGGCGCGATCCGTCACCCGGATGGTGATATTGTAGGCCGAAACCCCTTCGTGATTCAGCCCGGGCTTCGCTATCAGCTGGTTGCCCTGGATCCTGAACTGCGGCTGGGTCCCGACAATGGAGTAGGTCCAGGCGTCACTCAGATCCGGGTCGTTGTTGGACAACTCGCCGACGACGGTCTCGACGGCGATATCCTCATCCACGCGGTGCGGAGAGTTCGACAGAAAGATCTCCGTCGGGTTCTCGTTCCTGTTCTCGACGGTGATGGTGAAGGTTTTCCGGTAGCTCAGCCCGGTGTGGTCCTTCACCAGCACGACGATTTCGTGCGTTGGCCCCGTCTCGTGATCCAGCGTGACGTCGGGTTTCAGCTTCAGCTGGTTCGTGCCCTCCGGGATCTCGAACTTGCCGGAGGAATCCTGGACGAGTTCGAACGTGAATACCGTATTCGGGTCCGGATCCTCGCCGGTCAGCGTTCCAATGACAGAGCCTGCCGCGAGGTCTTCAGGCACCGTGCTTCTGGACAGGGTGGCGCCCGTCGGGGCGCGGTTCTCTTCCTCGTTGATGTCCTCTACATGGATCGTGAAAGTCTTCTGATAGGTCAGGCCGCTGATATCCGTTACCTTGATCGTGACCTTATGAAGCTCCCCCGTCTCGTGGTCGATGATAGCGCCCTCGCGGATCCTCAGCTCGTTCGAGCCGGCGACGATCTCGAACTTCTCGTCCCGGTCCTCGACAATCGAGTAGCTCAACCTGCTGACGCTGTTGCCATCAGGGTCCTCGCCCTGCAACAGGCCGACGACGGTGCCGCCTGCACTGTTCTCGGCAATGATGTCGTTGGAGATGCGCAGATCGTTCGGCGCTTCGGCGACATTCGTGATGACGATGTTGAATGTTTTATCGAACGTGGCAAAGCCCCTGTCCGTCGTGCGGAGCGTCACCTTGTGTTGGCTCTTGACCTCGTAATCGACGGCAGCCTCATCCCGCAGCCACAGTTCCTTGCCCTTGATGATGAACTTGCCATCCGGATCGTCGACAATCGAGTAGATATGATTGACGTCGCCCGCTGCCCCGTCCTGGTCGGTCGTGCTCAGAACGCCGATCTTTCTGCCGCCGGCCCCCTCGGCGATGAACGCCGGTCCTAACGACATGTTTTGCGGGGCGTCGTTAACGTCGGTAACAAGGATCTGGTACTGGAGATCGAACGTAAGGTCGGTCTCGTCCTTCGCCCTTACTGTAACATAATGCCACTTCTTTTGCTCATAATTCAGCCTGGCATTGTCCCGCACCTCCAGCCGATCGCCGACGATCTGAAACTTCATGTCCGGATCGCTGACGATGGTGTAAGTGAAGGTGGAACTGTCCTGATCGCGAGCGGTGAGGTAGCCTACGAGGGCCCCGCCAGGGGAATTCTCAGCTATCAGGTTTGAGGAAATTTCGATGTCGTGCGGTCTCTCAGGAACATCCTTCACCTCGATGGTGAAGGACTTCCTGTAGGTCAGACCGCCCATGTCCACCGCTTCAATGGTGACGGAATGAGAGGCCTTGCGCTCGTGGTCCAGCCTCGTGTTGGACCGAAGCTTGAGCTGGGTTCCATCGATCACGAACTTGCCGTCCCGATCCTCGACGATCCGGTAGGACCGAATATCGCCAGGACCTTCGGGATCTTCGGCTGTGATGTCCGCAATGAAACCGGAAGGCGCGAGATCCTCATAAGCCGTCAAGCTGGACAGAGAGATGTCCGTCGGCCTTTCGTTGACCCCTTCGACATGGATCGTAAAGGATTCGTCGTGTGTCGCGTCGTATAGATCCCTCGCGCGGACCGTGATGGTGTGCTGTCCAGCCGTCTCGGCATCAAGCCGCGCATTGGCCTTGAGACGCAGCTCGTTGCCGAAAAGGTAGAATTTGTTGCTTGGATCGTCGATGATCCGGTAGGCGAGAATGTCGCCTCCGTCCTGATCGAAAGCGCTCACGGTGCCGATCGTCGCGTCGCCGGCAAGATCCTCTTTGACACCGGCAATCAATCCGCCCGATAGCCTCAGATTCGTCGGCGCATGGTTTGTGGCCTGCTCGTCCTCGATGTCGTTGACATGGATCGTGAACGTCTTGTCGAAGAACAGGCCTCCGGAATCGGTCACCCGGATCGTCACCTGAGAGGTCTGCATGTCCTCATAGTTGAGCGTCTGGCCGGCCTTCAGCTGCAGCCTGGCCCCGCCGAAATCGAAGATTTCGAACTTGCCGCTCGGGTTTTCGATCAGGCGGTAGGTCCAGGAGTCGCTCCCGTACATCCCGGTCATGTCGATATCGAAGACCCCAAGGTGACCGACGAGTGTCCACGGGCCGCTGTTTTCGTCGATACTGGTCCCGGACAAGGTAATGTCTTCCGGCGCCTCGTTCCCAGGGTCGTCGACATTCGTGAGGGTGAACGTCAACACTGTCAAAGCAGAGCTGCCGTCGCGGTTCCGCCCGACGACGGTCACCGTCATCTGGCGGTTCGGAGCGGTCTCGTAGTCGAACAGGTTGGGATCCTTGACGGCCAAGTACCACCTTGGGCCGTAATCCGTGTCTTCCTCCACGATCTCGAACGCACCCGCGACCGAGCTTTCACTGATGGAGAAGCCCAGGAACAGCCGCTCCTCCGGATCGTACAGATCCAGATAGCCGAGCTTGCGCGTATGAATGGGCGTCTCCGGGAGCGTTGTAATTCCATCGTATTCGACAACCATGACGCCGCTCGTTGCCGCCATGGAAGAGTCGGACGACACGGCCATCGCCGCAGGCTCCAGAACCTGCGCCCGATTCCCCGGGACCGTGCTTTTTGAAGGTCTCGCCCCCGGTCCGGTCAGCTGACCGGCTGACGCTTCATGCGGCAGCGCCGCGTGCCCAGGCGCATTTCCGTTGAAACCATCCGCGCCGGGACCCATGCCCCACTCCCGCAAACCTCCCGACCGAGCCTCCATGGCGCGACCTTCGTTCGCCGGATCGACCGTGAACAAAGCGTCGAGCCTCTCTTGGACGGATGCGCCGCCACCGATTTGGACCGGTTTCTGCAGTTCGATCCGCCCCCCGCCCTTGTGCGACGGGAGTTCCGCCACAGTGGTAGGCCGGACCTCTTCCGGCCCTGAGCCGTCCTTGCGATCAGCCCCTCCGGGATGCCGGGTTCTGTGCGCCCGAGGCTCGGCCTCGAAACTGAGAGCGTTCTCGTCCTCGGAAGACAGGTTGTTGTCTTCGAGGTTCGTCGGTTCAAATGAGATCGCCATGGTGCGCCCCGTCCGGCTCGCAAAAATCTGGCTGAGGCTTTCTGCGCTCGGCCTATCCCCTACGTTGTAACCTTTCGTAAGGTTTTTGCAACAGGGTTGCATGGGACCAGAAGGCAATCCTTCGCACTAGGCCGAAAAGTCTAAGCTCATGAAAATTTCATTACATTTCAATAAGATAATCGAAAATCCCTGCCGCTACGAGACTCTGCCCGCGCGCAAGGCAATCCATGCCTGTCGCATCGGCGCCTAGAGCCGGATGCTCTAGATTTCGGGATTTCGTAGTCGTATTCGGCCCAAAAGAAGAATGCTTGCGCGCGAAAACCAGAGGCCGATTTCTTCCGATACGATCATGACTTGCAACGTCGCAACATTACAATTGCGGCGACGCACTGAAGATACGCCTCTGCGGGAGCTGCGCCCGGTCCGTCGCAGGCACGCAACCGAGGCACCGGGCGGAAGCAGATCAGCCCACCGCCTCCGGCGCCGCGGCGGCGTCGACAGCCGTCCAGGAATGGGTGATCGCCGCCGTCGCGCCCAGCATGATGGAGGCGGAGCAGTATTTTTCCTTGGAGAGCTGGATGGCGCGCTCCACCTTGGCGGGGGCGAGGTTGCGGCCGCTCACGCGGTAGTCGATATGGATCCTGGTGAAGACCTTCGGGTCGGTCTCGGCCCGCTCGGCGCTCACCTCCACCTCGCAGTCGGTCACGTCCTCTCTGCCCTTGCGGAGGATCTGGACGACATCGAAGGCGGTGCAGCCGCCGAGGCCGATGAGCAGCATTTCCATGGGCCGTATGCCGATGTTGCGGCCGCCATATTCCGGCGCTCCGTCCATCACCACTGCATGGCCGCTCCCGGACTCGCCGACGAACGTCATGCCGTCGACGAACTTCACCCGCGCTTTCATCGAGAAATCTCCCCTGGCAGTTCCGCTCGGACGCGAACCCGCCCGGCAGCGATGTATGTGGAGCCAGCCATAACACAGCATCCCGGCTCGTGAAGCCCCGTCCACGGCCCGACCCGCCATGTCTCCCGCGAGCCCGCTCGCCCGGCAAGGCGGGCCAGGGACGCCGCCGCACGGCACGGGGCGGAACGCGCCCGCCCCTGCCCTGCCTCACCGCATCGTCGCGGACGTCACTTGATGCCGTTCAGCTCCGCGACGGCATCCGTCAGCATCGGCACGTAATCGTCCCCGTGGCCGGTGCCGACGGCGAGCGCGAAGCTGTTGCGCACCGCAGCGCCGACCGGATTGGACGAGCCGACGGAATTCGCGAGCGAGGCGAGGTAGGTCATGTCCTTCAGGCCGTTGCGGATGGCGAATTTGTGGGCGTTGGGATCGCGGTCGAGCACCCATTTGAAGAAGGTCTGGTAGAAGCCGCAATCCATGCGGCCGCCGCGGATCACGCTGTCGAAGACCTGCGGGGTCAATCCCGCCTTGGCACCCAGCGCCAACGCCTCCGCATAGATCGCTGCATAGCCCAGCGACAGGAAGTTGTTGAGCAGCTTCATCGTGTGTCCCGTCCCGGTGGGACCGGTATGCATCACGCGGCCCGCGAAGGCATCGATCACGGGACGCGCCCGGGCGACGGCATCGGGATCGCCGCCGACCATCACGTCGAGCGTGCCGGCCTGGGCGTCGGCAGGGGTGCGGCTGAGCGGAGCATCGATCAGCGTAATGCCGGCCGGCGCCAGCTCGGCGGCGAGCCGCATCGTCACCGACGGGTCGGAAGTCGAGCAATCGACCACGAGCAGGGGTTTGCCGGCCGCCGCCAGCCCGTCGGGCCCCTGGAGGATGCCCTGCACCTCGGGCGAACCGGTGACGCAGAGGATCACGATGTCGGATTGCTCCGCAAGCTCCCGCGGGGTCGCCGCCTCCGAAGCCCCGCGGGCTTTCAGATCCTCCACCGGTTCGCGGTTGCGGTGCCCCATGACCGTGAGGGGCCAGCCCTTGCCGACGATGTTTGCGGCCATGCCGTGCCCCATGAGGCCGACGCCGATGAATCCTATCCGCTCCTTGACCACGAGCTCTCCTCCCCTGATTGCGTGCGGGCGACAGCCCGACGAAATCCGAGGATAGCCCGCACGAAACCGAAAAGCCTACCCTGGCCGTGGTGCCGGGATCGGGAAATCGTCGCGTCGGAAGGCCGGCGTCACGATTGGAGAACGTCTCCGCAGGCATTGATCCGCGGCGGCCTGCGACCGCCCCTGCGCTGGAACTTCCGGTGGGCTTCCTTCACGACTGCGGGGATGCGCGGCTGCACATAGACCCGGTAGGCCGATTGCGCCACGAGGCGGGGCAGGCGCATCAACAGGGTCACCGCGCTCCGGCGGACCAGATGCAGGGTCGCGTAGCTGTCGCTGGACATGTGCCAGAGCCGGTCCGATTCCGAATAGCTCATGTGATTGACCTCTTCGATCTCCGGCCGGGAAAAGACATCCCGGAAGATCTCCTCGGTCAGCAGGCTGCCTGGCATGCAGTCGGAGAAGTCCTCGTCGAAGGCGTATTTCGGCAGCATGAGCGCGGATCCGCATCGCACGCCGATACCTGCCGCGACGAGGCGTCCGTCGACGCGGATCATGTGCCATTCGAGCCGTCCCTGCGCCGCGAAGTTCTCCACCAGAGCCGTGTGGAAGGCGGCGGATGCCGGATCGTTCAGCATGGCCGTGCCGTTGCGCCCCTTCCATCCCGAGGCTTCGAGGGCCAGAAATTCCGGCATGAAATCGGCCCGGGCATCGGAGCCTCGGCGCATCTCGACCGATACCCTGCCGCGGCTTTCGAGCCTCTTGCGGCCGATCCTCACGTTCCGTCGCATCTTGCCGAGGCTGGCCATGTAGGCCTCGAAGCTGCCCGTCACGTCGAGGCGGGAGAGCATGGCGGGCGTGTCGCCGTGGGGAATGTAGCCGTGCGCTCCGCCCTCCAGGGCCGTCCGGACCGGGGAGTTGCGCCGCACCGCCTTCAGTTCCAGGCTGACATGCGTCGGCACCTGCCTGCCGAGCTCCGCCAGAAGCGCCCGCAGGACGTCCGGCGCCCGGTCGGCCGACAGCACGATGTCGCCCGAAGGACTTTGCCTGTTGGCGGTGCGCAGGAGGGGCCAGCGCTCGCCGAGGAGAGGATGCGGCGCCACGATGACGGGCAGCACGCCCGCCAGTCGACCCTCGCTATAGGCGAAGCAGCACATCCAGCGCTCGTTCGGGCCCAGCCCGCTTCGGAAGCAGGCTTCGGCCCAGGCCGGGAGAAGGTTCGGGAGTTGCTGTGGCGCATGCCACGCGAGGCGATCCCAGGCGGCGCGATGAGGCTCGAGAGCCTTGAAATCGGAGACTGCAACCGTATGAAAACCATCGGGACATGCACTGATCAATTCGACAGATCTCCATAGTCAAGGCAATGGAATTATCTCTATCTCTACCCGGCAAGGCGAAGCCTGCCGAAAACGACAACTAGGTGGCCGCTGGAACGGCCCAGTATTGAGCGATGAATATGCATTGCTCGACTCCCTTGATAGCCTGTGTTCACGGGGCCGTGAGCTGCCCTTACGGGTAAATAGCCTTACTCTAAAAGCTTATACCTGATACGCCTGGCGAGCTTGGCCGTTTTCTGTCCCTGCCTCTCGGCGGGCACCGCCCCTGACGCCTCCAGGGCCTCACCGATTCCGCTCCGCATGGATGGAAGCCCCGGCCAACCTCCCCATATCTGCATCATTCTTCGACGAGGGGCTTTCCATGGGCGACAGAGACGACGAGCCCGACGCCGAGTTGGACGACTTCGACAAGGCGGCGCGGGTGAACTTCCGCGACTATCCGAGCTCGGCCGTGGTCGTGCTCGCGGCCTTGGGCTCGGGCTTGGCCTGGCTCATGTACAAATGGCGCGGGAAGAAGAGCGCCGCCCGGCGAGCGCCCCCTGCCGGGGTCTCCGAAGCCGGCAACACCGGACCGAAAGAGAAATCCTCCCCCGACGGGAACGCCTGATCCGGACGGGCCCTATGCAGGTGCCGTGGCGCACGGCGTTCGATGCCATCGCCCCTTAATGTGAAACGATCGGCAGGAGGCTTTGATGACCCAGTCTGCTGTTTCGTTTCTCTTCGGTATCGTTGCACCGCTCGCCCTGGTCGGATGGCTGCTGGTCCTGCACTAGCGGGCGGGCGGACCTTGACGGCACATCGAGCCTTCCACGTCAGCCCACCACGAGCGCCAGCCGGATCGGCGCTCCTCCTTCGAGCGGTCGACGAAGAACCGGCCCGGGCCATCCGCTCAACAGGCACGCGCCAAAGCTCCGGGAGGGCCGGATCTCAACGTCTCGCAGGATTTCAGGAAAGGAAATGGCGGAGACGGAGGGATTCGAACCCTCGATACCCTTTTGGGGTATGCTCATTTAGCAAACGAGTGCCTTCAGCCGCTCGGCCACGTCTCCGGTGGCGGAGTAATTAGGCTGTCAGGGAGGAAGGGTCAATCCCGTTTTCGGCCTCGGGAGCGGACAAAGCGGCTCACCGGGCCGGATAGGCCCTGCGACGGGGCCCGCGCTGGCCCGGGGACCCGTACCAATCGGCACAAGCCTGTGATAGGCAGCCCTCTCCTTTCGCAAGAGGACCGGCCTGCATGTCAAGAATTCGACGGATCGGCGTTGCCGCCCGCTACAGCGACCTCGTGATCCTCGACGACACGGCGCATTTCTCGGGCTACGTGCCCGAGACGACCCTGGGGCGGCCGGTTGCGGAGCAGACGAAGGACATCCTCGACCAGATCGACCAGTCCCTGGCCGAGATCGGCAGCGACAAATCCAAGCTGCTCCAGGCTACGATCTGGCTCGCCGACATCGCCTCCTACGACGAGATGAACGCCGTCTGGGACGCCTGGGTCGCTCCGGGGCAGGCCCCGGCCCGGATCTGCGTGGAATCGAAACTCGCCGATCCGGACTATGCCCTCGAAATCCGCGTGATCGCCGCCTGCTGACGGCCCTGTGCGCCCCAGCACGTCGCAGGTGCGCCCCTGCAGCCTAGCTTCGCTCGAACTCGAATCGACGGCGGAGCCCTGCATGAGAACGTGTTTCCGTTTCCTGCGGCTGCGAGCGGGAACCCCTCTGGATGCCATCCGGGAAGGCTACATCGCCGACCGGCCCTCCCGGCCCGTCGAACGACTTCTCCTGTCGATCCTTCTCGCCCTGATCGGCCTGTGCATCGGCCTGCTGGCCTGGCTCGGCTCCGATCCGGCATTCCAGCAGTTCGGCTTTGCAAGGGGATTGCCGAAGCTGCCCACCCTCACCTCGGGGCTGCGCTAGGCGTCAGGCCCAGGCGCGGAATCCTTCAGGGCCTTCAGGCGCTTCCTCTCGTAGTGCTTGGCGAGGCGCAGGTGCCGCGAGATCGCATAGTTCATCGCCGTCAGGAAGCCGTAGGTGCCGCGCAGGGCATGGCGGCGGCCGATATAGGCCTTGAGAAAGGCCGCCGGCAGCTCGAAGAAGATCCGCCATGTGGGTATGGAGACGCCCCTGATCTCGAGATCGACCGCCTGCTGATCGGAATAGCGATTGAGCTTGGAGATCTGGTCGCCCAGGGAGCGCACCGAGCGGTGGTGGATCGTCCCCCGAAGCGTTCCGACGGCGGTTCCCGGCGCCAGGTCGACGCGGTCGTGGACGAGCGAGGGGGAGTAGCGTCCGCGATCCTTGCGATAGAGCCGCACCGGCGCCAGCGCATAGGCCAGGGGATGGGGCGCGACCTCCCCCGGGAAGACCTCGGCGATGCGGGTCCTGTAGGCCTGGCAGGGCGGCTCTCCCTGGGCGAAGAGCGCCCGGATCTCGGCGGCGAGCCTGGGCGGCACCACCTCGTCGGCATCGAGGTTGAGCAGCCAGTCGTGGCGGCACTGCTCCTCGGCAAAGCGCTTCTGAGGTCCGTAGCCGGGCCAGGCGTTGAAGATCACGCGGGCGCCGAGCTCCTCGGCAATGGCCTGTGTCCCGTCCGTCGAGCCGGAATCGACCACGATCAGGTCGTCGGTCAGATCCCTGACCGCCCGTATCGTCTCGCCGATGCGATCGGCTTCGTTCTTGGCGATGATGAAGATGGAGACAGGGAGCATGAGGGGGGCGCCGATTCACGGGCTGCCTAGCCGGAAGATGGAGCAATGGCAAGGGCTTGGGCCCCTGCCCTCGCGCTCCGGTCCTCAGCGGAGCGCCCCTCAGGCCGCCGCAAGCCTCAGCAGGCCCTCGGCCTCCAGAGCCTGCCTCACGCGCGGCCGTTCGGCCACGCGGCGCATGTAGGCGAGCAGGCGGGAATAGGGGGAGACGTCGATCTTGTGGAACGATGTCCAGTTGAGGACCGCATAGCCATAAGCATCGGCCACCGTGAAGAGCTCTCCCATCAGGTAGGAGCGCCCTTCCAGATGCCGGTCCACGTAGCCGAAGCGGCGATGCAGCTGCTCGACGGCCATCTGGCGGGCCGCTTCGGTGCTGGTCGGTTTCCAGAGAGGAGCGAAGCCCTTGTGCAGCTCCGTGCTGATGAAGCCGATCCATTCCTGGACGCGGTAGCGTTCGAGCGAGCCCAATTCCGGCATGAGGCGGGTCTGGGGTGCCTGATCGGCCAGGAACTGGATGACGACGGACGTCTCCGTCAGGACCTGTCCGTCGTTCAGGGCCAGGGCCGGCACGTAGCCTTTCGGGTTGATCTTGCTGAAATCCCGACCGGACGCCGTGGTCCGGTTCTTCAGGTCGACCTTGTCGTAGACGAGGTCGAGACCGGCCTCGCAGGCGACGATTCGGGACGCAAGGGAGGAAGAACCAGGCGTGTAGTAGAGCTTCACGGAAAACCTCCCCTTCCCCTGCGGCGCCTACAAAGTGTTGTTGAGTAACAGCAACGTAATATGATCCGCAGGAAACGGCAACGCTCGATTGCGTGCATCGCTCACCGAAATCTTGCACCGATGCAAGAAGGTCAGAGGAGTTCGTTCTCCGAGGCCAGGGCGTGGCCCTCGCCGGCCGGTGCCGCCCGGCTGCGCACGCGCAGCTCCGCCAGGAGCGGGTAATGATCCGACGCCACCCGGGTCAGCGGATTCCGGATCGGCGCCGCCGACACCACCTCCACCCTGTCGGTGACGAAGACATGGTCGAGGCGCAGCACCGGCGCGCGGGTGTGAAAGGTCGGCTGCGGCTCGCCGGCGGGATTCGACAATTGGGCGTCCCGCAACCGGTCCGCCATCAGACGGTAGGAGCGGGAATAGGGCGGCGCGTTGAAATCGCCCAGCAGCACGGCCGGATCGGCGCAATCGGGATGCCCCATCCAGTCCGGTCCCAGAAGGGCTGCGGCCTGGGTCCGGCGTTCGCCCGAGCGGAGGGAGAGATGGGCGTTGACGACCTGCACCGCCTGCCCGCCAACCTCCACCGAGACCCAGAGGGCGCAGCGCTTCTCGAAGGCCGGCTTTGCCGAGAGCGTCGGCAGCCGGCCCGATTTGACGATCCTCGACGGGTGACGGGACAGGACGGCGATGCCGTACTGATCGCCGAGGATCCGGATGGTCGGCTGGAAATGCAGATCCATTCCGAGCTGCGCCGCAACCGCAGCCGCCTGATCGGAGGCGCCCGCATGGACGCGGCCCGCCCGCACCTCCTGCAGGGCGACAATGTCCGGGTCGCAGGATGCGATCACCTCCGCGATGCGCCCCGGGGCGATCTTGCGGTCGGTCCCCAGCCAACGGTGGACGTTGTAGGTCAGGATTCGAACGACCCGCCCCTGTTTGTCGATATGCTTCAAAGGTCAGTACCGGCTCAGAAAGGACGTTTACAGGTAGGCGGCCACGGCGAACGGCACAAGCGAAGATATCGTCCTGCCGGGCCACGGAGAAACATCGGGTTCAATGGCACGGAACCGACCAAGGTTCCCCGGCCTGCGCGGAGGCTTCATGGCGCGAGCCCGGGCCTTCGGCTTCTTCCGTGCATCCGCACAAGGGGGCAGGAGGCAGCATCCACAACCCCAGACTGAAAGAAGCGAAGTTACATATATCGACTAAATTCCTGTTCCCTTTACGGCACATTTACCTTAATGGAACTGAATGCTTAAGCTTGGCCAAGTGGGGCCGGTCGAATCATCTGCTGCTCATGCGCAACACATCTGGAAATCGTCCTGGAGAGGACGCCATCGCTAGGGTCCTGGATTGGGTCGGACTTGCCTTCGGCCTGGGCGTGATCGGCTTGGTGATGAACTTCTCGATGATTCCGGTCTGATCTCGGACCGACCGAACTCCCGTACCCTCGGACCTCCCTCCTGAACATGCCGGCAGCTCCGCTCCCGCCGGAGCGGTGCGCACGCTTTTCCCGTTCGGACGCGCTCCC
This sequence comes from Microvirga lenta, assembly GCF_020532555.1. GTDB lineage: Bacteria > Pseudomonadota > Alphaproteobacteria > Rhizobiales > Beijerinckiaceae > Microvirga > Microvirga lenta. The sequence continues at coordinate 148,725 of NZ_JAJBBR010000008.1, forward strand.
CCTGCCCGCCCGGTCCGCATCTCCTTGAAACCGCCGCTTGACCTTCCCATCATGGGAAGGATCACAACATCCGCCAGAGATGTTGAATCAGGAGATTCGCCATGGCTACGGCCAAGATTTCGACACCGGGCGCCACCCTCGACATTCCGATCGAGGGCATGACCTGCGCCTCCTGCGTGGGGCGGGTCGAGAAGGCCCTGAGGTCCGTCGAGGGAGTCGCGTCCGCGAACGTCAACCTTGCGACGGGCCGCGCGACCGTCTCCCTGGCCTCCTCCCCGGCCGATCCCCAGACCATCGCGGAGGCCGTCCGGAGGGTCGGCTACGAGCCGACCGACACCAAGGTCGAGCTGGCGGTCGAGGGCATGACCTGCGCCTCCTGCGTCGGACGGGTCGAGAAGGCGCTCAAGCGGGTTCCCGGCGTTCTCGATGCCTCCGTCAACCTGGCGACGGAGCGGGCGACGATCCGCTTCCTCGGCGGCGCCGACGTGGTGGCCCGCATGATCGAGGCGGTGGAACAGACCGGCTACGAGGCCAAGGAGATCCGCGTCGACGACCAGGCCGACCGCCGGCACGCCGCCCGCGAGGCCGAGCTCTCCGGCCTGCGCCGGTCCCTGACCATCGCCGCCGTCCTGACCCTGCCGATCTTCCTCCTGGAGATGGGCGCCCATTTCGTTCCGGGCGTCGATGAATGGCTGATGGCCACGATCGGCCATCAGGAGAGCTGGTATCTTCAGTTCGCCCTCACGACCCTGGTCCTGTTCGGACCCGGCCTGCGCTTCTTCAGGAAGGGCGTGCCCGCGCTGCTGCGCTTCGCACCCGACATGGATTCCCTCGTCGTGCTCGGCACGAGCGCGGCCTACGGCTATTCGGTGGTCGCGACCTTCCTGCCGGGCCTGCTCCCGGCGGGCACCGCCAACGTCTATTACGAGGCGGCCGCCGTGATCGTGACGCTGATCCTCCTCGGCCGCTACCTGGAGGCCAAGGCCAAGGGGCGCACCTCGGAGGCGATCAAGCGCCTTCTCGGCCTTCAGGCCAAGACCGCCCGCGTGGTGCGGGACGGACAGGCGATGGAAATCCCCCTCGATCAGGTCCTCGCGGGCGACGTCGTCCAGGTTCGTCCGGGCGAGAAGGTGCCGGTCGACGGCCAGGTGATCGAGGGATCGTCCTTCGTGGACGAGTCCATGATCACCGGCGAGCCGGTACCCGTGCAGAAGGCGGAAGGGGCCGAGGTCGTGGGCGGCACCATCAACAAGACCGGCAGCTTCACCTTCCGGGCTACGCGCATCGGCGCCGATACGGTGCTGGCGCAGATCATCCGCATGGTCGAGCAGGCGCAGGGCTCCAAGCTCCCGATCCAGGCGCTCGTGGACAAGGTCACCGCCTGGTTCGTCCCGGCCGTGATGGCCGCCGCCGCCCTCACCTTCCTGGTCTGGCTCGTCTTCGGTCCCGAACCGGCGCTGAGCCTTGCCCTCGTCAACGCGGTGGCGGTTCTCATCATCGCCTGCCCCTGCGCCATGGGCCTCGCCACGCCGACCTCGATCATGGTCGGGACAGGGCGGGCCGCGGAGCTCGGCGTACTGTTCCGGCAGGGCGAGGCGCTGCAGAGCCTGAAGGAGGTCGGCGTCGTCGCCCTCGACAAGACCGGCACCCTGACCAAGGGCCGTCCGGACCTGACCGACTTCGTGACGGCCGAGGGCTTCTCCGAGCAGGACGTGCTGAGGCTCGTGGCCTCGGTGGAGAGCCGCTCGGAGCACCCGATCGCGGAAGCCATCGTCGAAGGCGCCCGGCGCCGCGGCCTGGCCCTTGCCGCGACGGAGAGCTTCGATGCCGTGCCGGGCTTCGGCGTCTCCGCCACGGTGGAAGGGCACAAGGTCGATGTGGGCGCGGACCGGTTCATGACCAGGCTCGGCCATGACGTCACCATGTTCGGCGCCACCGCCGCCCGCCTCGGCGACGAGGGCAAGAGCCCGCTCTATGCCGCCATCGACGGCAGGCTCGCGGCCATCGTGGCCGTGGCCGACCCGATCAAGCCCTCGACGCCCGAGGCGATTGCCGCCCTTCACGCCCTGGGGCTGAAGGTGGCGATGATCACGGGCGACAACCGCAAGACCGCCCAGGCCATCGCGCGCCAGATCGGCATCGACGAGGTGGCGGCCGAAATCCTGCCCGACGGCAAGGTCGAGGCGGTGAAGCGCCTGCGCGAGGCCCATGGCCGGATCGCCTTCGTGGGCGACGGCATCAACGACGCCCCGGCCCTGGCCGAGGCCGATATCGGCCTTGCCATCGGCACGGGGACCGACATCGCCATCGAGAGCGCCGACGTGGTGCTCATGTCCGGCGACGTGCGCGGGGTCGTCAACGCCATCGCCCTGTCGAAGGCCACGATCCGCAACATCCGGCAGAACCTGTTCTGGGCCTTCGCCTACAACGTGCTGCTGATCCCGGTGGCGGCGGGCGTCCTCTACCCGGTCAACGGAGTGCTCCTGTCGCCGATGCTCGCCGCCAGCGCCATGGCGCTGTCCAGCGTGTTCGTGGTCGGCAACGCGTTGCGCCTGCGCCGGGCGAAGGCTCCGATCGGGACGGAAGGCGAAGCGGGTCGGTCGATGCAACCTGTGGAGGGACGGGCATGAATATCGGGCAAGCGGCCGAGGCGTCGGGCGTCTCGGCCAAGATGATCCGCTACTACGAGTCCATCGGGCTGATCCCGAAGACCGTGCGGACGGAAGCCGGCTACCGGGTCTATTCGGACAAGGACGTCCACACCCTGCGTTTCATCCGCAGGGCGCGGGACCTCGGGTTCTCGGTGGAGCAGATCGCCGATCTCGTGTCCCTGTGGCAGGACCGGGGACGGGCGAGCAAGGATGTGAAGCGCGTGGCGCTCGAGCATGTGGAGACGCTCGAACGCAAGATCGCGGAATTGCAGGAAATGGCCGGCACCCTGAAGCACCTCGCCAGGACCTGCCATGGCGACGGCAGACCCGACTGCCCGATCATCGAGGAGCTCGCCAGCGACGCCGGCAGCGTGACGTCGCGGCCTCCTCCGAAATTCGGCACGCTCGGGAAGATCTCCGTTCGCGAGTGAAGGCCGGATGGCCGCCTCAGGCGGCCATGTCGACTTCCCGGCTGCGGCCGATGTCGCGCATCCACTGCACGAAGCGCGGGTCCCGGCGGAGCTGTCTGCCGTAGTGCCGCCGCAGCGCATCGGTGAGCCGGCCGCCGCGCGACAGCATGTCGTCGGCGAACCCGACCATGACCGAGTTCGGCCATGCCTGGGGGCGGATCTCCGCCAGGCGTTCCAGGAGCCTGTCCTCGCTCTCCTGCGGGTGGGTCTGCGCCAGCAGGGTGAGCATCGCCGCCGTCGAGCGCGAAATCCCCATATGGCAATGGACGAGGAGATGCCCCTCGGCCCGGCTCGGGCCGCTCTTCGCCAGCTCCTCGCCGAATTGCAGGACAGCCTCCACGTGCTCCGGCTCGGGCATCATCATGCCGGGCCGGGGCTCGATGATGTCGTGGAAGCGCAGGATGGTCCTGTGATGCGGATCGTAGGCCTCGAAGGCCTCGGGATCGGGATGCTCGGGATCGAGAATCGACAGCACGTGTGTCACCGAGCGCTGCCCCTGGTCCGGCAGCTCCGAGATTCCGCAGATCGTCAGCATGGTGATGGATGAGGGTTTCATGGAAAATCGGTCCGTTCACGAAGAGATGAGGAGCATCGCCCGCTCTGTGGAGGCTACACTCTTCTAGAGCATTTGCCCGCGGAGGGGACCCGAAAATGCGGCGTCACAAACCTGTGACTGTAAAACCACAGGGGGAACCTTGCCATATTTCGGCCATTGATGATCCAAGATGCGGCCACGGCTGAGCTTTCTCAAACAGGCTGTGGCCTATCCTGCCCACCAATGCTCCTCACACGTCTCATAACCAGAAACTGCGAGTTCCTCCTGATGTTCATGAATGCCCCAGCCTTGAGCTTGTCACTCCTACGTAAAGCGCTCCGTCTGGGTGCTCTTTTTCTTCTTCCGCTCGTCCTGGCGGCCTGCGTCTCCACCTCGCAGCCCCCGCAGCAGAGCGCGGCTCCCCGCATCGATCCCACCTACGCGGCCATGTACGGCGCCCGGCCCGACGAGGCCCATCCGCTTCCGGCCCTCGACTTCACGGACGTGGACCCGCGCTACCTGCGCCGCGAGGTCGCCTATAACGGCCGCGAGGAACCCGGCACGATCGTCGTCGATACGGATGCCCGCTACCTCTATCTCGTGCGCGAAAACGGCCGCGCCATCCGCTACGGCATCGGCGTCGGCAACGAAGGCATGGCCTGGAGCGGCCGCGCCCGCGTCGGCCGCAAGGCTCCCTGGCCGCGCTGGACGCCCACGCAGGACATGATCCGCCGCGATCCCGAGCGCAACGCCCGCTGGGCCAGCGGCATGGCCGGCGGCCTCGAAAACCCGCTCGGCGCCCGCGCCCTCTACCTGCACGACAACGGCCGCGACACGCTCTACCGTATCCACGGCACCAACGAGCCCTGGTCCATCGGCCAGGCAGTCTCCTCCGGCTGCATCCGGATGTTCAACCACGACGTGATCGACCTCTACAACCGCGTTCCCGTGGGCTCTCCCGTGATCGTGCTCAACGGCTCCCGCCGCGGGGACGAAATCCGGGTCTCCTCCTACTAGGGCACCGCGCGAGGGAAGCCGACCTCGCGAGAAGGCATCTGAGGAAAGGACCCCGTCTCCGGGGTCCTTTTCATGTTCGCTCCCGAACCCATTGCAGGGCCCGGTGCGGAAAACCGGATCCACATTTCCGCACGCCGCCCTAGATGGCACCTCGATACCAGGGGTGAGTTCGGGGTGAGTTCATGGGCGACGCGCACTTTTCCGCACTGAGGATGACGATCCGCATCATCGAGATCGGCGGGATTGCGGTCATCGTTCTCGGCATCCTCGGGGCCAGCGTCGCCGTGCTGTGGCAGCTCGTGAAGGGCCGCCGGTCGACCACCGACGCCTTCAGCGACTACCGGTCCAATATCGGCCGGGCGATCCTCCTCGGTCTCGAACTCCTGGTCGCGGCGGACATCATCAACACGGTCGCCATCGAGCCGACCCTGCAGAGCGTCATCGTGCTCGGCGGCATCGTTCTGATCCGCACGTTCCTGAGCTTCTCGCTCGAAGTGGAGATCGAGGGCCGCTGGCCCTGGAACAAGCACAGGAACGAGGATCGCCGCTCCTTGAACGGGTGATCCCTTCCGAGATCCGTCCGGCGTTGTCGGCTTTTTTACCGGTGGTGACGTTTACTCAACGGAAACTGTGCCAGCGGAGGCCGGGAGCCGAGAGATGGATGCGAGAGCCAAATGCCAGGGCTGCCGGAGCAGCGAGCCCCTGCCCTTCGACTTTACGATGGCCTTCCATCCGATCGTCGATGTCGAGCGGCACGAGGTCTGGGGCTACGAGGCCCTCGTCCGCGGAACGGAAGGACAATCGGCGGGTTCGATCCTGAACCGGGTCGACGAGGCCAATCTCTACAAGTTCGACCAGAGCTGCCGCGTGAAGGCCATCGAACTCGCGGGCAGGCTCTTCGAGCCGGACAGCGACACGCGGCTCTCCATCAACTTCATGCCGAACGCGGTCTACGAGCCGTCCGCCTGCATCAGGGCATCCCTCGAGGCCGCCCGCCGCGTAGGCTTCAACCCGCACCGCATCATGTTCGAGTTCACCGAGAACGAACGGATGAGCGATACGGGCCACGTGGCCCGCATCATCGCGGAGTACAAGCGGCTCGGCTTCATCACCGCCATCGACGATTTCGGCGCGGGCCATGCGGGCCTCAACCTTCTCGCGCGCTTCCAGCCGGACCTGATCAAGATCGACATGGAACTGATCCGCGGCATCGGCGATTCCGCGGCCCGGCGGGCGATCGTCGCCGGCATCATGCTGATGGCGCGCACGTTGGACATCGCGATCATCGCGGAAGGAATCGAGACGCCCGCCGAGCTCCATGCCCTGCGGGACGCCGGCATCCGGCTGTTCCAGGGCTACCTGTTCGCCAAGCCCGTCATCGAGCAGCTTCCGGCCGTCGCCTTCGAGCAGGCGGCTCAGGCGGTCTAGAGCCCTTCCCGTCCGGTATTGACCGGCTGCGGCTCAGCTTCTAGGAAGCGATGCCCGGCCACAGCCGCCGCCGCCCTTCCAGTGTCCGTCGGCTCCCATCCAGACCCTTCATCGCGCCCAGACCGCTTGGTCGGCGAACCTTGAGGCGCGCCCCGCAGCGCAGCGGCTCGACGGGTCGATTTCCCTCCTCACGTCAGCGCCCGTCCCGCGACCCGGACCCGTCCGGACTTCGCAGGCGGACGGGCTTCTCCGGCAAATCATCATGAATTTCGAGACAGGTCTCTTCCTCGACAAAATTCCCTACGTGAAAGCAGGCTCCGGGCCGAACCCCATCGTGGTGTTCAACGGCGGGCAGGCTTTCGTGCGGCGTCCCGCTCCTTCCCGCACCAGCCGCGACGCGAAACGCATCGCCCGGATGCTGCCGGAGGGACGGCCGTTCTACGTCTTCGGCTACGATCCCGCGCCGCCGGCCGAGTACAGCATCGAGACCATCGCCCGCGACTTCGCCGAGATCCTGCGCAAGGAGATCGGCCCGGCGACCGTCATGGGCATCTCGTTCGGCGGCTTCGTCGCCGCGCGGCTCGCCGCCGAGCATCCCGACCTCGTCCGCGAGTTGATCCTGACCGTCAGCGCCCATCGCTTCTCCCCCGAGGGACGGCGCAGCATCGCCCGGCAGATCGAATGCGCCCGCACGGGCGATTTCGCGGGATTGCTCGACGAGTTCGGCATGGTCTTCCGGCGCCCGTGGCTCAACTGGCTCGTCCGGTTGCGCTTTCGCATGGAGCGCAAGCGGCTGCACGAGAAGATGAACGATCCGGACGTGATCGTCCGCGGGCTGAGCGCGGTCGCGTCGGAGGATTTCGGCCGGGATCCCGCCTGGCTGAAGCGCATCGCGGCCCCGACCCTGATCGTGGGCGGCACCCGTGACCAGTTCTTCGACGTGACGGCGATGGAGGAAGCGGCCCGCGCGATCCCCAATGCGCGCCTCGCGCTGTTCGAGAACGAGACCCACATGCTGCCGGTCGAGCGTCCGGGAGACGTGGCGCGCAGGATCGCGGATTTCCTGTCCCGTCCCTGACGGGCCGCGAACGCGGACGCCGCGTCGATTTTCGCCGCCTGCGCGTTATGTTCGGTGTCGTCCTGCGTGAGTCGAAGTCGAGGATAGTGGAATATGGCCAAGGAAACCAAAGCACCTGCAACGCTCATTCCCCCGAACGAGGCGGCGATCGTCACCGCGAGCAACATGACGGAGCTGGAACTGGTGCTGCCGGATATGGGCGACGAGGATCTGCCCGAGATCGCCATCTTCCTCGTCGCCTGCGCCATGCGTTTCCACAGCGACCCCGGTTTCGTGCAGGAGCAGCTGGAATGGCTGGTCAGAATGCACGACACGGAGGTCGACGAGGGCATGAAGCCGAGCGAGCTGAACTCCTCCAACGACGATTGACCGTCGGAGGCTCGCGCCGATGCGCCCGCGAAGGCCCTAGTCGAGGAAGGTCACCTCGGTGCCCTTCTCGACCATTTCCGCGAGCTCTTCCGCATCCCAGTTCGTCAAGCGGACGCAGCCGTGCGAATAGGTCTTGCCCACCTTCGCGGGCTCGGGCGTGCCGTGGATGCCGTAGGACTCGATGGAAAGATCGATCCAGACCGAACCGACCGGGTTGTTCGGTCCCGGTGCGACGACGAACTTCTCCTTCGAGTCCACCCCCTCGAAGGAATATTCCGGATTGTAGGTGTAGGTCGGGTTCTTGGCGATCGCCTCGACCTTGTGCGTGCCGTCGGGAGCGGGCTTCTCCTCGCTGCCGATGGTGGCCGGATACACCGCGATCAGCGACCCGTCCTCGGCAAGGGCGCGCAGGGCGCGCTCGCTCTTGAGCACCTCGATCTTCTTGACCTTCTTGGCCTGATCGCTTCCGTCGGTTGCGACATTCGCCACCAGGATGGTCGTGCCGGCCTTGTCGAAGCTCTTGTTGGGATTCAGCGCCTTCAACAGGTCCGCATCCATGTGGAATTTCTCGGCCAGCAGTTCCCGTGCGCTCGTGTAGGAGAGACGCTCGAGGTCGGCCTGCGCCTTCAGCTTGTCCGGGATCTCGTCGACGAAGGGGCCGTTCACGTCGTCTTCGCTGATCGTATATTCCTTCAGCACCGGATCGGACGATGTCCCGGTGAGCTTCGACCACAGCTCCTCGTCGAGCTTGCCGTCGGCCTGGAGGTTGTTCTCCTTCTCGAAGGCTTCGATGGCGTTCTGCAGGTTCTCGCCCTGATAGCCGTCGATGACGCCGGGGGAGAAGCGGGCGCGGTCGAGCAGGACCTGCGCCTTGATCATGGTGGGGCTGATGCCGCTCTCCTTCTGGGCAGAGAGGTCGGCCTTGTTGACCTCTTCCAGGGTCAGTGACTGCGCCTGAGCCGGTGCGGCAAGAACCACCCCCCAGATGCCGAGTAACGCAACAGCCGCCGTTTTCATTGTTCACTCCATCCTGTTTGTCTTCCGTGACAAGGGATGAAGGCGGCCCGGTGTTCCGATTTTTGTCACTGGCAGATGCGGTAATCCCCTTTGCGGGCACGCATGTCGAGGTGCAGGTGATCGCCGTGGGCGGCGTCGGAGCCGGGCCCCAGCACGGTGGTGAAGATGGGGCACGCCCCCGTCCGCACCGCCTTCTGGAACGCGGCCTCGGGCGATTCCTCATGATGCGTGCCGATGTTGAGCGGGTCCCGCTTGGCGAACGCGAACCCCATGATATCCACCGCGTTGCCGAAAGCATGCTCGCTGAGCTTGCCGCCCGAGCGCTGATCCCGGCACTGATAGGACGTTCCGACGAACAGCTTCGTCGGCTTGCTCTGGAGGTGCTTTTCGGCCTCGACCGCGAGCACCTCGCGGCTCCAGCGCACCAGGTTCTCGGCGAGCGGACAGGTCATGACCGCGGCGGGAGAAATTTCGAGATCGTCCGGCAAGGCCGTGACACGCACGGTCTCCCGAACGGTGCAGGCCCGGTCCTGAATATCCGGGCGGACCTCGAACTTGACCCCCAGTTGAGCGAGGCGCTCGATGCAGGTTCCCTCCCCCGGCTCGGCCTGGGCCTGGGCCTGGGAGGCATCCGGCGGCTTCGCCGGTTCGGCGGCAGGCTGGGCCGTCTCCGGCGCAGGCGGGGCAGCCGTCTCGGGCCTCGGCGGCGGCAATGGCGGAACGGCATCCTCCACCGCGCCCGCAGGGACGGCTCCGATGAGGGACAGGGCCAGCAGGCCTCCGATCCAGTTGATTGCTGGCTTCCGGCGCATGGGCATGGCAACTCCGCCCCAGCGGGTGCTGAGGCTTCTCCTCCGGGACAACGGCTGCCCCGCGGCGGACGTTCCGCTTAAGGTGGCGCTTCGGCATCGGGCGGCCCGAAGCGGCTTTGCGCGCCGGAGCGTCCCCTTCGGAAGCCGCCCCATGCTCCATTCCAAGGGCGCGCACCGTTCGGGGCGAGAATCCGGGTCCACTTTTTCGCACGATGCGCTAGCATCGGGGCGATTTGCCATGGAAGGACAGACGATGCTCCGCGCTCTCTCCCTCGCCATCCTGATCGCCGCCGCCGGTCCCGGCGTCGCGGTCGAGCCGGCCGGTTCCCCGATCCTCGTCGCACAGCAGCAGACCGCCCCTCAGGCGACCCCGAAGCGCGACTGCGAGAGAAGTCAGGAAGGCATCAGCTGAAGCTGACGGCCTGATCCCCCTTCGGGCCGAGCCGCCTCTTCCGTGAGCCGGGCTGGCGGCCGCCGCAAGCGCGGCCGGTGGCGCGGGCAGGCTTACTTGTGCCGCAGCCGCCGGGCATTCGCCCGCACGTGCCGGCGATAGCCCCTCACGACCTTGTGCGCCGATCCGCCCGCCGCGACCGTCATGGCGGCCTCGGCGAACGCGCTGACCTTCTCGGTGACCATCAGCATGTTCTCCGCCGCGGAGCCGCGGCCGGAGGCGATCTGCATCATGCGCGTCCAGATCACCGCCTGCGCTTCCATCGCAAGCAGAGAGGTATCCGCAGCCAGCTTCATCCAGGGCAATATCATCGCACATCCTTTACGACATCGGCCGCAGGTCAACAACCTCGGGCGGGTCCATTGGATCCGTTGTTTCCAAGACCTGCCTGCCGCCGCACAGGAAACGATATTCGATAGCTCGGCCTTGAAGTGACGAAATAAGTCACTTAATATCGTTTCATGAAGCTCAAGACACCGCTCCCATCATCCAGCCTCCGCTACGTCCTGCATCTCGGGCAGGAAGAGCAGGCTGCGGTCGCGGACACTTTTGCCCGGTACGGTTTCCTGCTGGAGACGCTCGACCGGATTGCGGAGCGCGAAGGCATCAGGGCCGATGTCGTCCGGCTCCAGAAACTCGCCTACGAACAGATCCGCACCGAGACGCAGCTTCCGGCTCAGATGGTTCTCCTGGGGATCCGCGATTTCGCGGCCCGGCGGACATCCGGGGAGGACGTGCCCGGCATTCCTCTCGACGAGAAGCTCTACGCCATCAAGGGCCCCACCACGCTTACGCTCGCCACCGTCCGTGGCCGGCTAGCCGTCCATTACGACGTCGCCGGCTATGGCGAAGGCTGGCGCGGATCAGCGCCAGCCCGCCTCGTCCCCACCGACACGGGCTCCGAGCTCGTCGTCGGCGTCAAACCGTTCATTCGTCCAGCAGAGGAGAAGTCCATGGCTTATGAAGGCATTCTATCCCGTGTCGGCCGATTGGTGGCAGGCTTCGCCCATGCCGCGGTCGACAAGGCGGAACAGGCCGATCCGGTGACGATCGTCGAACAGGCGATCCGGGAGATCGACCGCGAGGCCGAGGAAGCCCGCGCCGCGCTGGGCAAGCACACCGCCGAGCAGCACAGGCTCGAAAGCCGCAGCAGGGAGCTGAACGCGGAGATGGCGACCCTTTCCGACAGGATCGCCACGGCGCTTCAGCAGGGACGCGAGGATCTGGCGAAGGCCGGGATCGAGCGACAGATCGATATCGAAGCGCAGATCTCCGCCCTCGAGGTTGCCATCGCCGACGTCAACGAGCGCATCCAGGAGGCCCAGGGAGCCGTCCAGGCCGTCATCGCAGCCCGTCGTGAGGGAGAGACTCGTCTCGCGGAGCTGAAGCGCTCCCTGACCCGGGAACAGGCTGCCGGCGCGCCCGGCGCTTCCCGGTCCGCCCCTCCCGGGGAAAAGGCCTTCCGGTCCCTTGAAACCATCTCCCGCGTCACCGGCGTCCCCTCCTCCGGCGGCACTCCGCACGCATCCCAGATGAACGAACTCGAACGGCTCCACCGGGACAAGACGGTCGAGGAGCGCCTCGCGGCCTTCAAGGCCCGGAGCGGCCAATAGCCGGAGAACGAAATGGATGCCCTCCTTTCACCCGGCTACCAGCCGTTCGCGGTCGCGGGCCTCGTCATGGCGGGCCTGGTTCTCATCGAGACGGTCTCGCTGGTCGGGGGCTTCTCCCTCAGCCACTTCATCGACAAGGGAGTCGATGTCGACGCCTATGACGGCCACCATGCCGATCTCGGCGGCGCCGGCTGGCTGGGCGGCATGTTGGGCTGGGTCAATGCCGGCCGGGTTCCGGCATTGATCTTCCTCATCGTCTGGCTCGCATCCTTCGCCGTGGCAGGTTTCGTGATCCAGACCGTCGCCATCGGCGTGTGGACTGCGTTGCCCACCCTGGCCGCCAGTCTTGCCGCGTTCCTGCTTGCCACTCCAGCGACGCGTTTCACGACGCGCCTGGTCTCCTTCATCATCCCGCGCGAGGAAACCTACGTGGTTTCCAACGACGACCTCGTCGGGCGGGTCGCGGAGGTCACGCTCGGGCCGCTCGACCAGGGGCCGCCCGGACGCGTGAAGGTCAGGGACGCCCACGGGAACTGGCACTTCCTCATCGCCAAAGTCGCAGACGGCCACGCCCCCGTCCCGGTCGGAGGACAGGCCCTCCTCGTCGACAGGAGCGGATCGACATTCCTCGTCGTACCTGCGCCCGACGAACTCAAAGCAAGCTCTTAAGACAAAACCTTCCGGAGACCACCTATGCTCAGCGGTATCATCATCCCGGTCGTCCTCAGCCTTGTCGCCATCGTCGGCATAGGCGTGGTGATCGGCATTCTCTACAAGCGCTCGACCCGCGACCAGGCGTATGTCCGCACGGGTCTCGGCGGCAAGAAGGTCGTGCTTGATGGCAGCTCCGTCGTTCTCCCGGTCTTCCACTCCATCGCCTGGGTGAACCTCAACACCCTGCGCCTCGAGGTCCGCCGCGGCGAGGGCGACGCCCTGATCACGCGCGACCGCATGCGGGTCGATATCGGGGCCGAGTTCTACGTGCGCGTCCGGCCGGAAGCGGATTCCATCGCCCTTGCCGCGCAGACTCTCGGCGACCGGACGAACAATGCCGACGCTCTGCGTCAGCTGATCGAGGCGAAGTTCGTCGACGCCTTGCGATCCGTGGCCGCGACGATGTCCTTGAACGATCTTCAGGAAAAGCGCACCGAGTTCGTGAAGGCGGTGCAGGAGACGGTCGCGGCGGATCTCACGTCCAACGGGCTTGAGCTCGAGAGCGTCTCGCTGACCCGCCTGGACCAGACCGACATCAAGCACTTCAACCCCAACAACAGCTTCGATGCGGAAGGCCTGGCGACGCTCACGAAGATCACCGAGCAGCGCAAGAAGGAGCGCAACGAGGTGGTTCGGGACACCGAGGTGGCGATTGCGGAGAAGGACCGCGAGGCCCTGCAGCGCAAGCTCGAAATCGACCGCGCCTCGAAGGAGGCGGAGCTGACCCAGCAGCGCGACATCGCCAACGCGACGGCCAAGACCCGCGCCGAGCAGGCGGAGAAGGAGGCCGCGGCCAGACAAGCCGAGGAAACCGCGAGGATCGCCTCCGAACTCGCCATCGCCGAGCGCGAGGCCGAAGCCAAGCGCATCAAGGAAAGCGCCAATATCGTCGCAAGCCGCGCCGTCCAGCAGTCCGAACTGGAGGCCAAGCGCGACGTGCAGATCGTGGCTCAGGAAAGCGCCATCGCGGTTGCCAACAAGAGCCGGGAGGAATCCGAGGCGAAGGCCGCGGCAAAGGAGGCCGAGGCTCTCGCGGTCGCCGCCGACGAGAAGGTGGCAACCGCCAGAGAGGTCGAGATCGCCGAGCGTCAGAAGCGCATCGCCGTCATCGCGGCGCAGCAGGAGGCCGAGACCGAAGCCACGAACGTGACCGTCGCGGCCGAGGCGGAGAAGAACGCCGCCGAGGACAGGGCCCACGCGATCAAGACGATCGCCCTGGCCAATGCCGAGGCCGCCAAGATCGAGGCCGCAGGCATTCGCGAGAAAGGCGCGGCTCAGGCCGAGGCGGCAGCTGCGATGACCGAGGCCCGCAACAAGCTGTCTCCGAACATCATCGAGTTCGAACTCACGCGCGAGCGCATCCGCATCATCCCGGCGGCCCTGGCCGAGGCGGTGAAGCCGATCGAGAAGATCAAGGACATCCGCATCTTCGACACCGGTGGTCTGGTCAACGGCAAGGGAACGTCCGAAAGCGCAGGGATCGGTCTCGGAGACGGTCTTGCCGGCCAGCTTCTCGCGCTGCAGGCCAACATGCCCATCGTCAACTCCATCCTGGCGGAAGCGGGCTTCACCGGTGGAGGAAACGCCCTCGACACCCTGCTCGGATCCGTCACCGCGAAGGAGCCCATCAAGGTCGAGACGGTCCCGGCGGAGGCGGATCGGCCGGTTTCGCCGGAGGCACCCGGCACGCCGTAGCGGCCGCGCGGTCGGGGCCGTTCACGGCCGGCGGGACACGGCCCCGACCGTCGACCACGGATCGCCCCGCGGCGCGCTCGTCTGCCCGCGCGACATTCGGAACCCGCCAAGCGTGGCTACGTTGCTTCCACACGAAAGGGAGGCGGGTCATGCCGAGGGTTCAATCGAAGCTCGTCGCCTTGGTCAGGTTCCCCGGCGTTCTCGCCGTGGCGCTTTCGATCCCGTTGGCGGTCGGCACGGTGCCGGCGCGCGCGCAGGACATCTTCGGGTTCCTCAGGGCTCTGACCTCCCCGCGGCTGCCGGTGCAGCCTCCTCCCGTGGACTTCCGTGTCGGCCCTGCCGTCGAGCAGACGCGTAAGCCGCGCCCGCGCCCCAAGATCATTTCCGTCCCGCAGCCCGAGATCAAGAAGCCCCTCAAGCCCCGGTCGCCCGGCGAGATGGACAATCCCGTTCCGGCCCTGCTGGCCGACAGCACGCTGCGGCCGGGCGACATGGTGATGTTCCCGGACGGCCTGAGGGTGTTCACCGGGAAACCGGGAAGCCAGCACACGATGAAGGACTTCAAGCCTCTGGCGCAAGCCGGAAAGGCCCTGCCCCGTTCGACGCGCAAGCTGGTGGCGCATCTGCTGCCGGGCGAGAACCCCGCCTGGAGCACGGCCGGCGTGAGCACCGGCGGCAAGCTTGCAGCCAACACCAAGGACGTCGAGACGACCGGCAGCGTGAAGCGGAAACGGCGCTGAAGAGCGCAACGCTCATCGCCTGCGAGCGAGGCTGCGTCCCGTGAACCGAACTTGATGATCGTCGAGGGGGAAGAGTGGTGCCCAGGGGCGGAATCGAACCACCGACACTGCGATTTTCAGTCGCATGCTCTACCAACTGAGCTACCTGGGCATTCGGCGTCAGCGCTTGGCTGTTCGCGTCAGAGGCCGGTTGTATAGTCAGACCGCCGCCGCCTGTCTACCCGCTTCTTCAATAAGTGCGAGGAAATTTTTTCACGCCTCGCGGTCGCCCTCGTCCCGGTCCTCGTCATCCTCCACCGCCGGGATCGCGTAGGTGCCCGAAAGCCAGCGGTTCAGGTCCACGTCGGCGCAGCGCTTCGAGCAGAAGGGGCGGTATTCCATCTGGGCCGGCTTGCCGCAGACCGGGCACTTGCCGGCGGGAGCTTGAGGGTTGTTCTCGTTGGCGGGGGTCACCGTCGCCTCCCTGCTCTACGGCTCAGGCTGCATTGAGCCAGGTGAATCGGACGGGATAGCCCTCCCCGTCCAGGAGCGCCGCCGTCTCGTAGAGCGGCAGGCCCACCACGTTGGTGTAGGACCCGACGAGCTTGACCACGAAGGTGCCGGCCAGCCCCTGGATGGCGTAGCCGCCCGCCTTGCCGCGCCATTCGCCGGAGGCGAGGTAGCGCTCGAACTCGTCCCGCGACAGGCGCTTGAAGCGCACGCGCGTCTCCACCAGGCGCTCGCGGACGGCGTCCTTGGGGGTGACGACGCAGATCGAGGTGTAGACCCGGTGCGCCCGGCCCGAGAGCAGGCGCAGGCACGCCGCGGCCTCGTCCACCACCTCGGCCTTGGGCAGGATGCGCCCGCCGGCGAGAACCACCGTATCGGCGGAGACGATATAGGCGTCGCGCAGGTCCTCGCGGTTGCGGGCCGTCTTGCGGGCGATCTCGGCCTTCTGGCGCGACAGGCGCCGCGCCAGCTCCTTCGCCGTTTCCGACTTCAGGGGCGTCTCGTCCACGTCGGCGGGCAGCAGCGCATCGGGCTCGATCCCCGCCTGCTGCAGAAGGGCCAGCCGCCGGGGCGAGGCCGAAGCCAGAACGAGCTTCGGACGCCAGCTGGGATTCGACACCTCGGAAGAAGACGCCACGAATTGATCTCCACGCTCTCGGGTCCGCGCGGGACCCCTCTAACGACAGGCCCGTTCCTCGCGACCGGCACCGCCCTGCGCCGGTCACAGATGAAAGCGGGTTATTCCGATTCAAGCGGCCGGCGGCGGCTCGCCTTCGGGCTGCGACGGCCGCTGGGCGTGGAGGCGGTCCAGCTTGCGGTAGCGCATCACCCCGACCGGGATCGTGCCGAGGAACAGGACTGTGATCACCGTCAGCATCTCGAACGGGAAGCTCACCAGCAGGCCGAAGGCCGCCGCGGACAGGACGAAGATCGGCAGCACCCAGTGGCGCGGCACGTTGCTGCCCACGTTCTTGCCGGAATAGACCGGGATGGTCGACACCATCAGGAAGGCGAGGCCGAGCAGGTACACGAGCACGACGGGGGCGAGGATCGCCTCCATGGGCACGCCCAGGAAGTTCAGGTAGAGCGGCAGCAGCGACGTGACCGCCCCCGCGGGCGCCGGCATGCCGGTGAAGAAGTTCTTCTTCCATTCGGGCCGGTGCGGATCGTCGAGCATCACGTTGAAGCGCGCCAGGCGCAGCGCCATGGCGATGGCGAAGACCAGCACCACGATCCAGCCCAGCGCCCTCAGCTCGTGCAGGACGAAGCTGTAGAGGATCAGGGCCGGGGTCACGCCGAAATTCACGAAATCGGCCAGGGAATCGAGCTCCGCGCCGAAGCGCGACGTGCCCTTCAGGAGCCGGGCGACGCGCCCGTCCACCCCGTCGAGGAGCGCCGCCACCACGATGGCGATCACCGCCGGCTCGTAGCGTCCTTCATAGGCGAGCCTGATCGCCGTCAGGCCGAGGCACAGGGCGATCAGCGTGATGATGTTCGGGATGATCACGCGAACCGGAACCGGCTTGAACAAGCGTCTTTTCGGCTCGTCCGGATCGGGGGCGAAGGGGGGAAACAGGTCGCTCATGCGGAAATTCTAGGGTCAGCCATGCTCTGCGACAAGTTAGCCGACCCGGAACTGGCGTGCCGGCTCCTTGGCCGTCAGGTCCGCGAGAACCGTCTCGCCCGCCACGGCCATCTGCCCGAGGCCCACGAGGACCTGCGTGGAGAGAGGCACGTAGATGTCCAGCCTGGAGCCGAAGCGGATCAGGCCGAAGCGCTCGCCGGGGCTCAAGGAATCGCCGGTCTTGACGAAGGACACGATGCGCCGCGCCACGAGGCCGGCGATCTGCACGACGCCGATCTTCACCCCGTTGCTCTCGATCACGAGGGCGTTGCGCTCGTTGTCCTCGCTGGCCTTGTCGAGCTCCGCATTGAGGAAGAGCCCCGGCGTGTAGAGGATCTGCGTGATGCGGCCCGCGACCGGCGAGCGGTTCACGTGGCAGTCGAACACGTTCATGAAGACCGAGATGCGGGTCATCGGCTCCTGGGGAAGATCGAGCTCGGCCGGGGGAACCGCGGTGGTGATGAGGCTCACGCGCCCGTCGGCGGGCGACACCACGAGGCCCTCGCGGATGGGGGTCACCCGCGGCGGATCGCGGAAGAAGTAGCAGACCCAGACCGTGAGGATGGTGCCGATCCAGCCCAGAGGCGACCACAGAAGCGCCAGCAGGATCGTGGCGACCAGGGCGATCAGGATGAAGGGATAGCCCTCCTTGTGGATCGGCACGAAGAGGCGGCGCATCGATTCGAGGATATCGGTCATTCTCTTGGGAGCCTTGATATTTCGTTGGAGGGGGGATGGCAGGAGGGGCGGGTTCCGTCAACCCGCCACGCTTTCCTCGCTGTGTTCTTCCCTTTCGGCACGCTTGAGGGTCTCGCGGGCCTCGTCCACCTGCCGCTGGCGGTTCCACATAGCGGCGTAGACGCCTCCTTGCGCCAGCAGGCCGGTGTGGGTGCCGCGCTCGACGATCCGGCCCTGGTCGAGGACGATGATCTCGTCCGCGCCGATGATCGTGGACAGGCGGTGGGCGATGACCAGGGTCGTGCGGCCGCGGCTGACCCGGTCGAGGGCGTCCTGGATCTCCTTCTCGGTGAAGGTGTCCAGGGCCGAGGTCGCCTCGTCGAGCACGAGGATCGGCGGGCCCTTGAGGATGGTGCGGGCAATCGCCACCCGCTGCTTCTCGCCGCCCGAGAGCTTCAGGCCGCGCTCGCCGACCGGGGTCTCGTAGCCCTCCGGCAGGTAGCCGATGAAGCGGTCGATCTGGGCAAGGGTTGCTGCCTCCCTCACCTCCTCCTCGGAGGCGTCCCAGCGGCCGTACTGGATGTTGTAGCCGATGGTGTCGTTGAACAGCACCGTATCCTGCGGGACCATGCCGATGACCTTGCGCAGGGACGCCTGTTGCACGTCGGCGATGTTCTGCCCGTCGATGAGGATCCGGCCGCTCGTCGGCTCGTAGAAGCGGAACAGCAGGCGGGAGATGGTGGACTTG
Organism: Microvirga lenta; assembly: GCF_020532555.1. Classification (GTDB taxonomy): domain Bacteria; phylum Pseudomonadota; class Alphaproteobacteria; order Rhizobiales; family Beijerinckiaceae; genus Microvirga; species Microvirga lenta. Next base: position 166,854 of record NZ_JAJBBR010000008.1, read on the forward strand.
CCGGCGCCCGAGGGGCCGACGATGGCGACCGTATGGCCCGCCGGCACCTCGAAACTCACGCCCTTCAGGATCGGCCGTTCCGGAATGTAGGCGAAATGCACGTCCTCGAAGCGCACCACGCCCTTGGCGGCCTGGAGCGGCTTGGCGCCGGGCTTGTCCTCGATCTCGGGGTTGCGCTCGATGATCCTGAACATGTCCTCGATGTCGATGAGGGCCTGTTTGATCTCGCGATAGAGCATGCCCATGAAGTTCAGCGGAATGTAGAGCTGCACCAGCATGGCGTTGACGAGAACGAAGCTGCCGATGGAGACGCGCCCCGCCATGATGTCCCGCGCCGCCAGGATCATCACGATGGTCATGCCGATGGAGAAGATCACCGCCTGGCCCGCGTTGAGCACGGCGAGCGAGGTATAGGTCTGGGTCGAGGCCTTCTCGTATTTCTCCATGGAACGGTCGTAGCGCACCGCCTCCCGCGCCTCGGCGCCGAAATACTTCACCGTCTCGTAGTTGAGGAGCGAATCGACCGCCTTGCTGTTGGCGTCCGTATCGGACTCGTTCATCCGCTTGCGGATCGAGATCCGCCACTGGGTCGCCTGATAGGTATAGCCGAGATAGATCACCACCATCACGAAAACGACGGCGGAATAGGTCCAGTCGAACTCCCAGGCCAGGATGCCGAGCACGAGCGCGAATTCGAGAATCGTCGGCACCAGGGTCAGCACCACCAGGCGCGACAGCTCCTCGATGCCCTCACGGCCGCGCTCCAGGACGCGCGTGAGGCCGCCGGTCTTGCGCTCCAGGTGGAAGCGCAGGGACAGGCGATGCATGTGCTCGAAGGTCTGGAGCGCAAGCTTGCGCACCGCGTGCATCGCCACCTTGGCGAAGAGCCCGTCGCGGACCTGGGTCAGCACCGCCATGAGGACGCGGGTGACGCCGTAGATCACCGTGAGCAGGATCGGCGCCCGCCAGAGCCAGGACCCGGCGGTTTCCGCCGCGGTTCCCGCGTTGCCGCTTCCGGTCACTGCGACCAGCGCATCCGTCGCCCATTTGAACGCGAAGGGCGTCACCATGGTCACGCCCTTCGCGACCAGGAGAAGCGCGAAGGCCAGGAAGACGCGCCGCTGGAGGTCGGGGCGTCCATGGGGCCAGAGATAGGGCCAGAGCTTGCTGAGGGTGGCGGCCAAGCCGTTGGACTTCGGCGCGGACGGGCTCGCCGAAGGGGCATGGGAGGGGGACATTCTTTAGAATCCGATCAATCTGTCGGACCTGCATATAATTGATCGGCCGGACGAATTCACCCTGCCCCGGGCCGATCAGTTCGTCTTCTTCGGTTCATCCCCCGGAAGAACGAAGACCTGGCCGGGATAGATCAGGTCCGGATTGCGGATCTGCTCCTGGTTCGCGCCATAGATCACCGTGTAGCGCATGCCCTTGCCATAGGTCCGCTGGCTGATGCGCCACAGGTTGTCGCCCTTCGACACGATGGCGGTGTTGATGTTCGGGATCACCACCGTCCCCTCAGGCAGGATCGAGGCGTCCGCCGAGGCGGTCCTGGTGCCGCCCGCCGTCGACGACCCGGCCACGGACGGGCTCGACGGGGCCGGAGCGGCCGTCCCGGCCGCGGGGGCCGGGGCCGTCATGGAGAACGGCGCCGCGGTCTGGGCCTGCGTCTGGGGCTGGGCGGCCGCCACCTGGGCCGGCACGTTGAAGGCGACCTGCGCCCGCGACTTCACCTGGCCCGAGACCGGATCCACGTCGTCGAGCCGCACCCGGTAATCGCCGGGCTTCACGCCGCTGCCGATGGCGAACGAGACCTTTCCGTCGCCGCCCGCGCCGCCCGGCGCGACGAAGCTTTCGTTGAGATAGAGGCGGACCGTGGCGCCCGGGGCGCTCTGGCCGGAGACGAAGAGCTTCCCCTCCTCGGCTTCCACGGTGACGATCTTGATTTCGGGCCGGGGCGCGGCCGGCGCGGCGGGCTCCGCCGGTGCCGGCGGAGCGGCGCCCGGGGCCGCGTTGGCCTGCTGCTGGGGCGCAGGCTGGGCCGGCGTTTCGGCCGTCTTCGTCTCGGGAGCGGCCGGCTGGGCGGTCGGCTGCTCGGCCGGTGCCGGTGCCGGAGCCGGAGCCGGCTGCGCGGTCTTGGCCTCGGGCGGCTCGGGATTGGAGAGCAGCACCGTGGGCTTGTCCGGAGCGGTCAGGGCCACCAGGGGCCGGGTTTTGGCCGTGTCGAGAACCACGGTCACGCTCTCGCGGGAGCGCTGGCGGGTGCCGTCCGGCGCGATGGATTGCAGGGCGATCTGGTGGGAGCCCGGCGGCAGGGGCGGCGGAACGATGGCGAAGAGGCCCGAGGCGTCCGCCGCGGCGCGGGCATGGACGAGATCGCCGCGCAGGAGCTCTATCGTCGCACCGGGGGCCGCGCGGCCCGCGATGACGCTTTCCCCGTCGGGCTCGATCCGCACCACGTCGAAGGACGGGGCCACGGGGGCATTGTGAGCGACCCTGGCAGGCTCGGGGGAGGTTTCAGGCTTGGGCTTGGCCTCGCCCAGGGCGCCCTGGGGCAGCGGCGCCTGGGGCAGAGCCGTGGCGACCTGCGTTCCCGAATTCTCGCCGGGCCGGGCCGCGACCGGAGGAGTATCCTCGGTTTTCGCGGCGTTTTCGGACCGTTCCCAATAGAGCACGCCAAGCAGCACGGCGACGACAGCAGCTGCCGATGCGCCGAGAGCAGCGATCGTTCCCCTGTTCTGTTTCTCGTTCGCCATGATGCTTTTTCTCAACCTCAGGCACTTTCCTGCATTTAAACCGTTTATCTTTCAAAAGGCTACGGCCATAAGGGACAATAACAATGTTCTACGATTCAGCGCGGGTAGCTCCCCGCTCCTTTGAAGTGCCCATGTCAGCAATCAAATCTATTTGTGTCTATTGCGGCTCGGGATTCGGCGACGAGCCCGTTTTCGCTGAAAATGCGGCGGCATTAGGCCGCGCGATGGCCGAGCAGGGAATCCGTCTCGTCTATGGCGGCGGCAATGTCGGCCTCATGGGCACCGTGGCCCAGTCCGCCCTCGATCACGGGGGCTATGTCACCGGAATCATCCCGGACTTCCTGAAATCCCGCGAGAAGCTCCTCGACGACGTCCAGGAGACCGTCGTGGTTCCCGACATGCACACCCGCAAGCGGCTCATGTTCGAGAAGGCGGATGCCTTCGTGGCGCTTCCCGGCGGCATCGGGACCCTGGAGGAGCTGGTGGAGCAGATGACCTGGGCCCAGCTCGGGCGCCACACCAAGCCGATTCTCCTGCTCAGCACCAACGGCTTCTGGAAGCCCCTGCTGACCCTCTTCGCCCATATGCGCGAGCAGGGTTTCATCCGTCCTGGCCTCGAGCTCAACTACCTGGTCGCGGAGCGCGTCGAGGAAGTGATCCCGATGCTCGAAGCCTCCGCCCGCCGCATCGGCCTCGTCGGCAACGAGGACATGATCGAGGGACGGTTCTAGCCCCGCCATTTCCCTCATTCGCCTCGGGCCGAGCCGGGCAGCTGCCTTGGCGGCCCGCCCCTCCTCACCGCATCGTGAGCGCCAGGCCGCTCCCACGGCGCGATCGCCCGCAAGCTCGGGCAGAACCATGCCCAGGCCGGGAGGTTGACGTTTGAACTGCTCATTCAGGAGGAGCTCATGCGTCATTTCTTCATCTCAACGGCCCTCGTCGCGGGGTGCCTCGTCGGAGGCTCCGCCTGGGCGCAAGGCGTGGGCGGCGGCCCGATCGGAGGCGGCTCCATCGGCGGATCGAGCATCGGCACGTCGTCGCCGTCCGCCCCGCCGACCGGCTCCGAGACGGGCGTCCTGAACCGTCAGCCGTCCTCGGAGGGTCTCCTGGGAACGCCGGGCAGCCTGAACGAGCGCGGCCTTCAGGGGACCACGGGCAATCTCTACGAGGAAGGCCTCCTCGGCGTCGACGGGGAGCTCAGCGATCCCACGGCACCGGACCGCGCGATCACCGATCCGGACAACACGGGCACGCTTGGCGGCTCGGTGGAGCAATCGGACGATACGACCATCGTCGATTCCCCGCTCGAGCGCGGCATCTGCGTCGGCTGCTGAGGACGTCCCGGCCTCGCGAGAGCATCGTGCGGAGAGTGGATCCGGTTTTCCGCTCGAACGATGCTCCTGGCTCAGGAGAAAGCATCGGATCGGCCCCAAAAGTGCAGATCCACTTTTGGGGCCGATGCTTTAAAGCCCCGCCCCGCTCTTCAGAAGCTTGTAGGTCATCGAATCCGTCAGCGCCTGGAACGAGGCGTCGATGATGTTCGCGGACACGCCGATGGTGGTCCAGCGGTCGCCGGAGGCGTCGCCGAACTCGATCAGCACGCGGGTGACCGCGTCCGAACCGCCCTGGTAGATGCGCACCTTGTAGTCGATCAGCTCCAGGTCCTGGATCAGGTCCTGGTACTTGCCCAGATCCTTGCGCAGGGCCACGTCGAGGGCGTTCACCGGGCCGTTGCCCTCCGCGGCCGAGATCAGCACCTCGTCGCCCACCCTCACCTTCACGATGGCCTCCGACGCGGTGACCATCTCGCCGACGGCGTTGAAGCGGCGCTCCACGCTCACGGAGAAACGCTCCACGTCGAAGAAGGCCGGCACCTCGCCGAGCATCCGCTTGACCAGCACGTAGAAGGACGCATCCGCCCCCTCGAAGGCGAAGCCTTCCGCCTCCTTGCGCTTCACCTCCTCCAGCAGCCGGCCGATGCGCGGATCGCCCCTCTCGAGCTCGAAGCCGAGGCGCTTCAGCTCGGCGAGAACGTTGGATTGGCCGCCTTGGTCGGAGACCAAGACCTTCCGCACGTTGCCGACGATCTCCGGCTCCACGTGCTCGTAGGTGCGCGGATCCTTCAGGACCGCCGAGGCATGGATGCCGGCCTTGGTCGCGAAGGCGCTCGCGCCCACGAAGGGCGCGTGGCGGTTCGCCGGCCGGTTCAGGATCTCGTCCACCTGCCGCGACACGTGGGTGAGCTGGCTCAGCGTCTCGTCCGTGACGCCGAGTTCGAACCGGGAGGCATAGCCGTCCTTCAGCTTCAGGGCACCGATGAGGGTGACCAGATTGGCGTTGCCGCAGCGCTCCCCGAGGCCGTTGAGCGTGCCCTGGATGTGCCGGGCGCCCGCCTCCACGGCGGCGAGCGAATTGGCAACGGCGCAGCCGCAATCGTCATGGGCATGGATGCCGAGATGCGAGCCCGGCACCGCCTTCGTCACCTCGGCCACGATGGCCGAGACCTCGTGCGGCAGCGTGCCCCCGTTGGTGTCGCACAGCACGACCCAGCGCGCCCCGGCCTCGTAGGCGGCTTTGGCGCAGGACAGCGCATAACCGGGATTGGCCTTGTAGCCGTCGAAGAAGTGCTCGCAATCGACCGCCACCTCGCGGCCCTTGGCGCGGGCGGCCTCGACGCTGTCGCGGATGCCGGCGAGGTTTTCGTCCAGCGTGGTCTCCAGCGCCACGTGGACATGGTAGTCCCAGGCCTTGGCGACGAAGCAGATCGCGTCGGCCTCGGCCTCCAGGAGCGCCGCGACGCCGGGATCGTTCGAGACGGAGCGGCCGGAGCGCTTGGTCATGCCGAAGGCGGTGAACTTGGCCCGTTTCGTCCGCTTTTCCGCAAAGAAGGCCGTGTCGAGCGGGTTCGCTCCCGGATAGCCGCCCTCCACGTAATCGATGCCGAGCCGGTCGAGCAGGCTCGCGATCGCCTTCTTGTCCTCGAGGGAGAAGTCGACCCCGGTGGTCTGCGCGCCGTCGCGCAGGGTGGTGTCGAAGAGATGGATGCGCTCGCGGGTCATGACGGACGTCTCTGTTCCTCGGGATCGGCGAGACGCTTCTCCATGGTGGTGTTGCCGAGCCACTCGTCGCCCAGCGGCACGGTGTTGCGGCGCTGGGGCTGGAAACCGCGCTGCTCGAAGAACAGGCGCGCCGTGTCGCTCACGTCGGCCACGAGGCGCTTGGAGCCGCGCGCCGTCGCGAGCTTCTCGACCGCGTCGTAGAGCATGGCGCCGACGCCCTGCCCCGCCACGTCGGGATGCACGTAGAACAGGTCGATCAGCTCGTTGTCGTGGAGTGCGATGAACCCGACCGGCGCCCCCTCCATGGTGGCGACCAGGGTCAGCCCCTTGGTGAACCGCAGGGGGAAGGATTCGTCGTCGGCCTTGGCCGCCCAGGCCTCCCGCTGGCTCTCGCTGTAATCCTCCTCGGTCAGCTCCTCGACGCTCGCCTGGAAGATCTCGAGCAGCAGAGGCACGTCGGCCGGCAGGAACGGGCGCAGGCCCGGTTTCGGAAGCGACTGTCCCATCAGCGTGCAACCTCCCAGGTGGACGTGCCGTCCTTGTTGTCCTTCACCACGACCCCGAGCGCCGCGAGTTCGTCGCGGATGCGATCCGACTCGGACCAGTTCTTCGTGGCGCGGGCCTCCCTGCGGGCGGCGATCAGCGCCTCGACGATGGCCGGGTCGATCCCGAGCGTCGCCTGCTTGCGCGCCTTCCAGGCCGCAGCCCCCTCGGTCAGGAAGCCGAGCGCGCGGAGATTGGCGCTCAGCTCCGCGTGCGCCCCCTGCCCGTCCAGCGCATGGAGTTCGGCCAGCATCTTCGGCGTGTTGAGGTCGTCCGACAATGCCTCGACGATCTGGGGCGACAGGGCGGCGGAGGAGCCGTCGCCCGCCAGATCGTACCAGCGGTCGAGGGTCTTCTCGCTTTCCTCCAGCCCCTTGGCGGTCCAGTCGATGGGCTGGCGGTAATGGGTGCGCAGCATGTTGAAGCGCAATACCTCGCCCGGCCAGTCCTTCAGCAGGTCGTGGATGGTGAAGAAGTTGCCGAGCGACTTCGACATCTTCTCGCCTTCCACCTGCAGGAAGCCGTTGTGCATCCAGACATTGGCCATGCGGGGCGTGTCGAAGGCGCAGCAGGACTGCGCGATCTCGTTCTCGTGGTGCGGGAAGACGAGGTCGATGCCGCCGCCATGGATGTCGAAGATCTCGCGCTCCGTCGGATCGGCGCAGGAGAGCCGCGTCTCGAACGCCTTCACCAGATGCCGCCAGGACATGGCGGAGCATTCGATGTGCCAGCCGGGACGGCCGGGCGTCGCGATGCCGGCGGGCGAAGGCCAGGCCGGGTCCTGCGGGCCGGAGGGCTTCCAGAGCACGAAGTCCATCGGGTCGCGCTTGTAGGGCGCCACGTCGACCCGGGCGCCGGACAGGAGCTCGTCGAGGGAACGCTTGGAGAAGGCGCCGTATTTCGGCACCTTCGGCAGGTTCTGCATGGCCGCGACGGAGAAGAGCACGTGCTCCTCCGCCACATAGGCCGCGCCGCGCTCGATCAGCCGCTCGATGATCATGCGCATCTCGTCGATGTGCTCGGTCGCCCGCGGCTCGACGAAGCGCGGGGGCTGCCCCGCCTCGTTCACGTCCTCGGGCATGAGGACGCCGAGCGCCCGGATGTCGGCGTGGAACTGCGCCTCGGTCTTGGCCGTCACCTCGCGGATCGCGTCGTTGTGGGGCAGGTCCGGGTAATCGCGGGCGGCGCGGGCGTTAATCTTGTCGTCCACATCCGTGATGTTGCGCACATACGTCACGGCGTCCGTGCCGTAGAGATGGCGCAGTAGACGGAAGAGAAGATCGAAAACGATGATCGGACGCGCATTGCCGATATGGGCATAGTCGTAGACGGTCGGGCCGCAGACGTAGAGGCGCACGTTCCTCTCGTCGATCGGGACGAAGTCGTCCTTCGATCGGGTCAGCGTGTTGTAGAGCCGCAGGTTGGGCGCCATGAAACCAAGTCCCTTCAGGCCGCAGGCCGGAGGATGGTTTCGATCTTGGAACGAGAACGAGACGGCTCCAGCCAGCGAAATGCGCTAGCTGCAAATAATCCCGGAAATGAGGATCGTTGCCGTGGTCATAGCAAAGATCAATGCCCTTTCAGCCGACCGGCGTCAAGGTTCCCGCCAGCTTGGCATGTTTTATTTGCACAAATGCATGCAACGGGCATTTGACAGCAGCGTTAGAGCTTTGTTCATGCCCCTTCGTGATAATACATCACGAGTAGAGTTCAGTGAGGTTTTCATGCGCCGCGCATATGCCATGCTCGGGTTGGGTACTGCTTTGTTTTTTGCAGCCGCGTCCTTGACCCTCCTGCCGAACGGGACTCAAGCCTCATCCACCCAGGCCACCTTCCTCGTCCCCGCCGCCGACGGTTACGGCGTCGCGGATTGCCTCATCTCAAGCCAGTCATGTGGCCAAGTTGTGGCGGACACCTGGTGCGAGGCCCACGGCTACACCCGCGCCGTCTCCTTCCGGCAGGTCGCCCCCCACGAGGTGACGGGCACCGTCCAGAAAGCATCCTTCGATACGCAGGAACTGCTTCCGGTCGCGATCACCTGCACCAACTGATCTTCGAATACTTGAAGTTGCTTCATCATGGCCGGGCCCTCCCCGGCCATTTTCGTGCCCGGCATCCATAGAACTCTCCTCCCCACTGGTCTCGCCGGCTTGAGGCTCACGCGGGTGGCGCCGACCGGCTCTCCTCCCCCTTGTGGGGAGGGAAAAGAGGTCGCGCTGAACACCGCCACGTCCACGAGGTGGGCTCTTTACCCCTTCAGCCACTCGCCGCATTTCGGCGGGACCTCCGTTCCCCACGGCATGAGCGGCACGGTGGAGGTGGAGTTCTTCGGCGAGCCTTCGATGGGGCGGTCGGAATAGACCATGTAGACCAGGGTGTTGCGCTTGGCGTCGCAGCCGCGGACGATCTGCATCTTCTTGAAGATCAGCGACCGGCGCTCGCTGAACACCACATCGCCCTGGCCGAACTTGCCCTTGAAGCGCACCGGGCCGACCTGGCGGCAGGCGAGCGAGATGTCGGAGACCTCCTCGGCCACGCCGAAGGTTCCCGAAATGCCGCCGCGCTCGGGGGTCGTGTAGTGGCAGGCCACGCCCTCCACGAGGGGATCGTCGAGTCCGTAGACCGCCAGCTTGTCGTCGGGCGTCAGGGCCCGCCACACGGTGGACTTCTTGAAGATCAGGTCCGGCTCCTGGGCCGCGGCACCCGAAGCCGTTCCCAGGATCAGCGCCACGGCCAGAGCGATTCGAGCAAACATCGTGAACTCCCAACGTTAAGCTCGCATGTGGGGATTGCCCCGTCCTTTGACGAGGGCTCACTCGGGGTGATGGCTCACCACGCAGATCTTGTTGCCGTCGAGATCCCGGAAATAGGCGCCGTAATAGTTCCGGTGGTAATGCGGCCGCAGGCCCGGCGCGCCCTCGTCGGCCCCGCCCTTCTCCAGGGCCGCCGCGTGGCAGGCATCGACCTGGGACCTTTTCGCGGCCAGCAGGGCCACCATGGCGCCGTTCCCGGGGGAGGCCTCCCGGCCGTCGAAGGGCCGCGCCACGATGAATTGCGGGCGCCCGCCCGGCAGGCCGTAGCCCAGGAGCATCTCGTTGGAATACCGCACCTCCAGCCCCAGCGGCGCCAGCACCGCATCGTAAAAGGTCCTGGCGCGGGCGAGGTCATTTGATCCGATGGTCGTATGGCTGTACATGGGGGCTCGTATTCCGGTCCGGCGGGCGTTTTTCGCATGGGAGGCTAGTTGGCCTCCCGCGGGGCGGGCAAGGGGATAACCACATTAGGGCCAAGTTCACGACGTCATATCACCACCGACTCGCGACATGACGCCCTGACGAATCCGGTTTAGCGACAAGCTTGATGACAAAGACACCCTTCTTCCGCTCCCTGATCGCCGCCGCGGCCTTCCTCGTCACCGGGGGAGTCGCCATCGCCCAGTCGCCGGAATGCCAGCGCTTCCGCGCGGAGCTCGCGGCCCTCGAACGGGGCGGCGGACAGGCCCAGACCGCCGCCATGCAGGCCCAGCGGAACGAGCTGAACCGGCTCCTGCGCTACTACCGCTCCATCGGCTGCGACCGCGGCCCCCTCGGGTTCCTCGCAGGCCCGGCTCCGGCCGAGTGCGGCGCCATCGCCGGGCAGATCCGCCAGCTCGAGGCCGGTTATGCGCGCCTCGCCCAGCAGGCCGCGGCCTCGGGCGAGGTCGAGTTCCGCCGCCGCCAGCTCCAGGCCGCCGTGCAGCAGACCTGCAGCACCGAGCAGCCCCGCGGCTTCTTCGAATCCCTGTTCGGCCCGCCGCGCGGCCAGCCCCAGCCGTCCGAGATCATGCCCGAGGGCCAGCCGATCATCGCCGACGGCGAGCAGTCCCTGGGCGGGCGCCAGCTCGTCTGCGTGAGGACCTGCGACGGCTCCTACTTCCCCCTGAGCAACGCCCCCGGCGGGCGCCAGGGCGCCGACGAGATGTGCCAGGCCCTCTGCCCCGGGACGGAAACCCGCGCCTTCGCCAGCCCCGGCGGCGACGACGGCCTGAACCGGGCGATCTCGGTCTCGACCAACCAGCCTTACACGTCGCTCGCGAACGCCTTCAAGTTCCGCAAGACCTTCGACGAGAGCTGCGCCTGCAAGAAGGAGAACGAGAGCTGGGCCGTCGTGCTGCGCCGGGCCGAGAGCATGCTCGAACAGCGCAAGGGCGACGTGATCGTCACCGCCGAAAAGTCCGAGGAACTGTCGCGCCCGAAGGCGACCCAGGCCCGCAAGGCCGCCGACAAGAAGGCGGACGAGGAAAGCCAGGCCGCCGCCGAGGCGGGCGATTCCGCCCCGACCGCGAGCCGCGAATCCGCCGGCATCGGGCCCCAGGCCATCGAGGGTGCGACGGTGGTGAACCAGGGCGAAGGCACGCGGCAGGAGGTCGTGGCCAGCGACGGCACCAAACGCACCATCCGCGTGATCGCGCCCAACGTCATTCCGGTGCCGAACGCGAAGAACTGATCCTTCGGGCGGCCCCGCGCGTCGAAAATTCGGCTTGGACGACTCCGCCGGGAACGGTCGGCGGAGTTCAGCCCATGCCCGTTTCGTGCTATCAGGCCGTGCCATGAAACCCATCGATTTCCGTCAGAGCCTTCACCCCTCCGACGCCTCGGAGCCGATCATCTCGGTCTCGGGCCTGGAGAAAACCTATGCGTCCGGCTTCCAGGCCCTGCGGAAGGTCGACCTGGAGATTCGCCGCGGCGAGATCTTCGCCCTGCTGGGACCGAACGGGGCCGGCAAGACCACCCTGATCAGCATCGTGTGCGGGATCGTGAACCCGAGCTCCGGCACCGTCCTGGCCGACGGCCACGACATCGTCCGCGACTACCGGGCCGCCCGCTCCAAGATCGGCCTCGTGCCGCAGGAGCTTTCCACCGACGCCTTCGAGAGCGTGTGGGCGACCGTGAGCTTCAGCCGCGGCCTCTTCGGCAAGAAGCCCGATCCCGCCTATCTCGAGAAGATCCTGAAGGACCTGTCCCTCTGGGAGAAGAAGGACAGCAGGATCATGACCCTGTCCGGGGGCATGAAGCGGCGCGTCATGATCGCCAAGGCCCTGTCGCACGAGCCCAAGATCCTGTTCCTCGACGAACCCACGGCCGGCGTCGACGTGGAGCTCAGGCGCGACATGTGGGAGATGGTGCGCGGCCTCCGGGAGAGCGGCGTCACCATCATCCTGACCACCCACTACATCGAGGAGGCCGAGGAGATGGCCGACCGGATCGGGGTGATCAACAAGGGCGAGATCGTGCTGGTCGAGGACAAGGCCGTCCTGATGCGGAAGCTCGGAAAGAAGGAGCTGACCCTGCACCTGCAGAACCCGCTCGCGGCGATCCCGCCGGAGCTTTCCGCCTATCCGCTCCAGTTGTCCGCCGACGGAACGGAGCTCGTCTACACCTTCGACACCCAGCAGGAGGAGACCGGCATCGCCGGCCTGCTGCGGCGGCTGGGCGAGCACGGCATCGACTTCAAGGATCTCCAGACCAGCCAGAGCTCGCTGGAGGACATCTTCGTCGATCTGGTCAGGGGACGCGCATGAACATCCACGCCATCAAGGCCATCTATCTGTTCGAGATGGCGCGCACCTGGCGCACGCTGATGCAGAGCATCGCGTCGCCGGTGATCTCGACCTCGCTCTACTTCATCGTCTTCGGCTCGGCCATCGGGTCGCGGATGGCGAACATCGACGGGATCAGCTACGGCGCCTTCATCGTGCCGGGTCTGATCATGCTCTCCATCCTGACGGAGAGCATCTCCAACGCCGCCTTCGGCATCTACATGCCGAAATTCACCGGCACCATCTACGAGCTGCTCTCGGCGCCGGTCTCCGCCATGGAGACCGTGATCGGCTATGTGGGCGCGGCGGCCTCGAAGTCGATCATCCTGGGCACGATCATCCTGATCACGGCCCGGCTGTTCGTGGATTTCTCCATCACGCATCCGCTGTGGATGATCGCGTTCCTGGTGCTGACCTCCGTCACCTTCAGCCTGTTCGGCTTCATCATCGGCATCTGGGCGGACAGCTTCCAGAAGCTGCAGGTCATCCCGCTGATGATCGTGACGCCCCTCGCCTTCCTGGGCGGCAGCTTCTACTCCATCAACATGCTCCCGCCGTTCTGGCAGACCATCGCCCTGTTCAACCCGGTCGTCTATCTCGTGAGCGGCTTCCGCTGGAGCTTCTACGGCGTGTCCGACGTGGGCGTCGGCATCAGCCTCGGCATGACCCTGGTGTTCATGCTGATCTGCCTCGCGGCCATCGGCTGGATCTTCCGGACGGGGTACAAGATCAAGGCGTGAGGGGCGCCACTGATATTCCCATGACGAGCGATGGGCTCCCTCTCCGTCATTCCGGGGCGAGCGTAGCGAGAGCCCGGAACCCATAGCCGCCGATGGGGCAGGACAAAGCGGGACGCCGATCGCTCTTCCTGAAACGTGATGTTTATAGGTTCCGGGCTCAGTCCTGCGGACTGCCCCGGAATGACGGTGGATGACTCCCGCGTGCGGCGCGGATCTTATGCCGCCTGCCCGGCGAGCCTCGCCTTCACCCGTTCCGGCCCGATCATCGGCAGCAGTGCGCCGAGTTCGGGGCCGTGATCGAGCCCGGTGAGCGCGAGGCGCAGGGGCATGAACAGGGCCTTGCCCTTCAAGCCGGTTTCGGCCTTCACGGCCTCCGTCCAGGCCTTCCAGGTGGTCGCGTCCCACGGCCCTTCGGGCAGCACCCTGGCGGCGGCCTCGATGAAGCCTTTGTCCTCGATCACGGGCGTCACCGGCCCGTTCACCACTGTCCACCACTCGACGACATCGGCCACCCTGCCCAGGTTGCCGCGCACCGCGTTCCAGAACGCCTCGCCGCCGTCGGCGCCGAGGGCGGCAAGGCGCTCGCGCGCCTTGTCGTAGGGCATCTCGTGGATCAGGCGGGCGTTGAGCTGTTCCAGCTCGTGCTCGTCGAACTTCGCCGGGCCGCGGGAGATGTGGCTGAAATCAATCAACCGCGCGAGTTCGTCCACGTCGGCCACCGGCCGCACGGATTCGGACGAGCCGACGAGGACCGCGAGGGACGCGATGGCCTGCGGCTCGAGCCCGGCTTCCCGCAGGCTCCTCAGCGACAGGTGCCCGAGGCGCTTGGACAGCCCCTCCCCGCTCGCGGTGGTGAGCAGGCCGTGATGGGCGAAGATCGGCGGCAGGGCGCCGAGCGCCTCGAAAATCTGGATCTGCACCGCCGTGTTGGTGACGTGGTCCTCGCCGCGGATCACGTGGGAGATCCTGAGGTCGATGTCGTCGGCCACCGACGGCAGCGTGTAAAGATAGGTCCCGTCCTCGCGCACCAGCACCGGATCGGAGAGCGAGCTGCAATCCACATGGCAGTCGCCGCGGATCATGTCCGTCCAGGGCACGACCCGGTGGTCGAGCAGGAAGCGCCAGTGCGGGCGACGGCCCTCCGCTTCGAACTTCTCCTTCTCCTGGGCGGTCAGCTTCAGGGAGGCGCGGTCGTAGATCGGCGGCAGGCCGCGGGCGAGCTGGCGCTTGCGGCGGAATTCCAGCTCCTCCGGCGTCTCGTAGCAGGCATAGAGGCGCCCCATGATGCGGAGCCGCTCGGCCACGTCGTCGTAGAGCTCGAACCGCTCCGACTGGCGCACCGTGACGTCCGGCGGCACGCCGAGCCACTTCAGGTCGAACTCGATCGCATCGGCATATTCCCGCTTCGAGCGCTCCTGGTCCGTGTCGTCGAACCGGAGAATGAACAGGCCCCCCTCCCGGCGCGCATAGAGCGCGTTGAGCAGGGCCACGCGGGTGTTGCCGATATGGATGAGCCCGGTCGGGGACGGGGCGAAGCGAACGATGGGCTGTGACATGGCGAAAGCCTATGGCGAAGGGCGGCGCGCGGCGCAAGGGGCTGCGTGTGCCTCCTCCCCTTACGGAGAGGGCCGGAGCGATGCGGACAGGCGGGAGACCGGTTTCAATCGCCCCTCATCCTGAGGGCCTGGCTCATGAAGCGCCGATAGGTGGCCGGAAGCGCCAGCTTGTTCTCCTCCCCACGGACCTAGGGCCTCGCTGGAAACGCTAACCTGCTCTCCTCCCCCTTGTGGGGAGGAGGTGGAGGTGGGGGTGTGGGCGCCACACCCTCATAGGCTATCGCTCACACCCCCACCCTGGCCCTCCCCACAAGGGGGAGGGAAGACCGTTGCGCGAAACACCGCCACATTCGGAGGCGACACGTCCCTCCTCACCCTCATCCTGAGAAGCCGCGTCAGCGGCGTCTCGAAGGATGATCCAGAGGTCTCCGGAGACGCCGCCCCTCGGCATGAAGACCTGGAGGAGAATGCTGGCGGCATCGGCACTGCGCATTCGAGCCACATGCCCGTCTTTCCGACCTTTGCCCTTTGTGCCTCCCCGCCAAGGGAAGGACGGCGCGTCAGACGTCCATCTCGCTCATCCGCGGCTTGCCGGTGGCCCGCTGCAGGGCCTCGTCGTTCCGGTGGGCGACCATGCCCTGGTCGCGGAAGCGGTTGACGATGGGGTAGCGGCGGTCGCGGCCGAAGTTGCGGCGGGTCACCTTCACGCCCGGGGCCGATTGGCGGCGCTTGTATTCGGCAAGGTAGAGCAGGCGCTCCACCTTCTTGACCGTCTCCAGGTCGTAGCCCCTGTCGACGATTTCGCAGACGCGCAGCTCCTGCTCCACGAGGCCGCGCAGGATCTCGTCGAGATCCTCGTAGGGCGGCAGCGAATCCTGGTCCTTCTGGCCTTCGCGCAGTTCGGCGGTCGGGGCCTTGGTCAGGATGTTCTCGGGAATCACGACACCGTCCGGCCCCAGGGCGCCCTCGGGCTTCCAGCGGTTGCGCAGGGCGGAGAGGCGGTAGACCTCCATCTTGTAGAGGTCCTTGATCGGGTTGAAGCCGCCGTTCATGTCGCCGTAGATGGTGGCGTAGCCCACCGACATCTCCGACTTGTTGCCCGTCGTCACCACCATGGCGCCGAACTTGTTCGAGATCGCCATGAGGATGGTGCCGCGGGCGCGGCTCTGGAGGTTCTCCTCCGTGATATCGCGCGGTTTGCCCGCGAACATGGGCTGGAGCAGCTCCTCGAAGCCTTCCACCGCCGCCGCGATGGGCAGCGTGTCGTAGCGGACGCCCAGCGCCTTGGCGCAGGCCTCCGCGTCCTTCAGGGACTCGCCCGAGGTGTAGCGGTAGGGCAGCATCACGCAATGGACGCGGTCCGGCCCGAGCGCATCCACCGCCATGGCGGCGCAGATGGCGGAATCGATGCCGCCGGAGAGACCGAGCACCACGCCCGGAAAACGGTTCTTCTCCACGTAGTCGCGAAGGCCGAGCACGCAGGCGGCGTAATCGGCCTCCTCGCCCTCCTCCACCGTGACCCTGGGAGCCTCGATGCAGGCCCAGCCCTCCTCCGACTTCTCCCAAACCGAGAGCGCGACCGTCTCCGTGTAGGCCGGGAGCTGGCAGGCGAGCGAGCAATCGGCGTTGAACACGAAGGAGGCGCCGTCGAAGACCAGTTCGTCCTGGCCGCCCACCTGGTTGAGATAGACCAGCGGCAGGCCGCTTTCCGTCACCCGCGCGGCGGCGATGTTGAACCGCTCCTCCGTCTTGCCGCGCCAGTAGGGAGAGCCGTTGGGCACCAGGAGCATCTCGGCGCCGGTCTCCGCCAGACACTCGACCACGTCCCCGCTCCAGATGTCCTCGCAGACCGGGATGCCGAGGCGGATGCCGCGGAAATTGACCGGCCCCGGCAGCGGCCCGGCCTCGAAGACGCGCTTCTCGTCGAACACGCCGTAATTCGGCAGATCGACCTTGAACCGCACGGAGATCGTGCCGCCGTCCAGCAGCGCATAGGCGTTGTAGAGCGCCCCGTCCTCGCGCCAGGGCAGGCCGATCAGCAGCGCCGGTCCGCCATCGGCGGTCTCGCGGGCGAGGCGCTCCACCGCGGCCCGGCATACGTCCTGGAACGCGGGCTTGAGCACCAGGTCCTCGGTCGGATAGCCGGCGAGGAAGAGCTCGGGGAACATCACGATGTCGGCGCCCATCCGGGCGGCCTCGGCCCGCGCGTCGCGGGCCTTCTGCTCGTTGCCGGCCACGTCGCCGACGATGGGGTTGAGCTGCGCGAGAGCGATCTTGAGTCTGTTCTGGGCCATAGCCTCACGATTTAGCGCGGCAGCTTATGCGCAGCAATGAGGAGCATGCGCTTTCCTGTGACGGCCGGGTCGAGGGCCCCACCTATGGGTCTCCAGTGCGGCCTCGGCCACATCGCGTCCGGGAAAGAGCCAGAAGCTTGAGCGGAACCGGCCAAAGCCCAGTTCGTTGTTCTGGCACGAACGGAATGGGAGATTGAAGATGTTGAAAGGTGGTCTACTTTGGCTCATCGGCATTCCTTTGCCGATTATCCTTATCCTGTTCTTCCTCGGCTTCCTGAGCTGATCTCGGATTGCTTGGCGGAGTTTGCATCTACTCTGCCGGAGTCGAGGCAAGACAGACTTTTCATGACCGACGCAGGAGCGCGCCTCCTGCGTCGTCTTTCTTCGAACTCGGAACCGGAAGCCCGCCGCGTCCTTTGACAGGACGGACGATTGCGGAGACTTCCATGTCGAGAACGCTGACGACGGAGCTTGCGAGCGGCGCCATGGCCGGAGCGGCCGCGGTGTGGGTCATGGACCGGGCCGATTGGCTCATGGTGGCCTACGAGGACCCGGCCGCCTGGAGCCGGACCAAGGAGGTCCGCCCGAACCACAAGGATCCCGCCCACAACATGGCCGGCATGGCCGCCGAAGCGGTCGGCACCGAGCCCCCGCCGGAGCCGCATCCCGCAGGTCTCGCCATCCATTACGCCCTCGGGATGGGACCGGCGGCCGTGTACAGCACCCTGCGCGAGCACGTTCCCGGCGGCGTCGTCGGCCGCGGGGCCCTGCTGGGCCTCGGCATGTTCATGATCGAGGACGAGGTCCTCAACCCGGTCCTCGGCACAGCCGCTCCCCCGCAGCGCTATCCCTGGCAGGCTCATGCCCGCAGCGTCGTCGCCCACCTCGTCTTCGGCATCGCCACCGAAGCCATGCTGAGCCTCCTCGACAGGTCCCGCCACCCGGGCCGCTCGAAACGAAGCGCGCAGAACCGCTCCCGCCGACCCGCCTGAGCGGCCATTCGAACGAAAAGGGGCGCCACCGGCGCCCCTTCTCTCCGATAATCTCAGACCGCCCTACTCCGCGGCGAGCGGGGCCGGACGTTCCCGGGAATTACGCTCCTGCTTGATCAGCTCGGAGGTGAGGAAGGCGATTTCCAGCGCCTGCTCGGCATTGAGGCGCGGATCGCAATAGGTGTGGTAGCGGTCGGAGAGGTCCGCATCGGTGAGCGCCCGCGCGCCGCCGGTGCATTCCGTCACGTTCTTGCCGGTCATCTCCAGGTGGATGCCGCCCGCATGAGTCCCCTCGGCGCGGTGAACCGCGAAGAAGTCCCGCACCTCGCCCATGATCCGCTCGAACGGACGGGTCTTGTAGCCGGAACCCGCCTTGATGGTGTTGCCGTGCATGGGATCGCACGACCACACCACCGTGCGGCCTTCCGCCTTCACGGCCCGCACGAGGGCGGGCAGGTGCTCGAACACCTTGTCGGCGCCGAAGCGGCAGATGAGGGTGAGGCGGCCGGCCTCGTTCTCCGGGTTGAGCTGGTCGATGAGGCGCAGCAGACCGTCCGCCGTGAGGGACGGGCCGCATTTGAGGCCGATCGGGTTCCTGATGCCGCGCATGTATTCCACATGGGCATGGTCGGGCTGGCGCGTGCGGTCGCCGATCCAGAGCATGTGGCCCGAGGTGGCGTACCAGTCGCCGGTGGTGGAATCGACCCGGGTCATGGCCTCCTCGTAGCCGAGGAGGAGCGCTTCGTGGCTGGTGTAGAAATCCGTCTGGCGCATCTCGGGATGCGTCTCCGGATCGATGCCGATGGCGCGCATGAACTCGATGCTCTCGGTGATGCGCTCCGCCAGCTCGCTGTAGCGCGAGGATTGCGGCGAATCCTTCACGAAGCCGAGCATCCAGCGATGGGCGTTCTCGAGATTGGCGTAGCCGCCCGTCGCGAAGGCGCGCAGCAGGTTGAGCGTCGCGGCCGACTGGCGATAGGCCTCGGTCTGGCGGCGCGGATCGGGAATGCGCGACTCGGGCGTGAAGTCGATGTCGTTGATGATGTCGCCCCGATAGCTCGGCAGCGACACGCCGTCCACGGTCTCGGTGTCGGAGGAGCGCGGCTTGGCGAACTGGCCGGCGGAGCGGCCGATCTTCACCACGGGCGAGCCGCCCGCATAGGTCATCACCACCGCCATCTGCAGGAACAGGCGGAAGAAATCGCGGATGTTGTCGGCGGAATGCTCGGCGAAGCTCTCGGCGCAGTCCCCGCCCTGGAGCAGGAAAGCCTCGCCGGCCGCCACCTTGGCCAGGCTCCGCTTCAGCTTGCGCGCCTCGCCTGCAAAAACGAGCGGGGGAAAGCCCGCGAGCTGCTGCTCGACGTTCTTCAGCGCCTCAGGGTCCGGATAGGCCGGAACCTGCTGGATCGGCTTGTTTCTCCAGCTCGTCGGCGTCCACCGCTCGGTCATGACACATACCCCCGTGTCTCTCGAATCCTCATCGTGCACCGCAACAAGCGGCACGAAAGGGCACCTATACACGACATAAACAAAAAGGCGAGTGCGGAGGAAGGACGCGTTGGCGCAGTCTACTTATGCGCTGGGGCGCGGGGCGGCGCGGCGCCCCGCCGGGTCATGCCGCCAGATCGAGGCGAAGCGGCTGGAGACGACGGCTTTGCAGGTGAAAAGGCCCCTTCAGGCGGGGCGGCCGGTTCATCCGTTTCAACGAATAGGGCTTCGGCGGCTCTCCCAAAGGGACACCCAGAGGGAACCCAGGCCTATGGCGACGGCAATCACCGGAATACCCAGGTAAACATAGGCTTTAAACATAGGCTTCCAGGAGAGTCATGGCTGCGCTCACTTCACCACCCTGAGAGCGGCGAGCCTGCGGCGCTGCTTGCGGTTGAGCCCTGCCGATCCGGTTGGCGGGGCGGTCGCGAACGGCACCGGCGTCTCGTTCACGGCCATGGCCTGCTCGTCCTCGTCGCGCAGCTCCGCAATCCAGGCGGGCGTGAACGGCACCTCGTCGACGGAGATCACCCAGTCGTGCTGGAACGCGGCGTCCAGGGGCGTGCCGCCCGGCCAGGGGGTGGCGTCGAAGCGCCGGCCGTCCGCCGCGATCAGGGCGCCGTCCTGTTCGATGGTGTAATTCTGGTGTCGCAGCACCCGGGCGAGGCTCCAACCCTCATACGTGCCGTCCGCCCGGCGCTGGGCGGTGCAGACGATGCCGGCGCGCACCACGGCTTTGTGCGGCAGGCCGTCGCGGTCGGTGAACAGCACCGTCACCGGCGCGTCCTCGTCCGAGCCGAGCACCGCCCCGGTCCTGGCGCGCACCGGCACCGGGCCTGTCTTGCGCTCCTCGACGAGGGCGCGGTCACGGCGTAGCACCTCGACGATCTTGAGCCACTCGCCGTTGTCGGACAGCACCACGTGGCCCGGCGTCATGCGCAGGCCGCGCAGGTCGACGATCTGCCTGGCGGTGTTGCGGAAGGTGCGGCGCACGCGGGCCGGGCGCTTGGCGCCCATGCCGTTATTGGCCTTCGGATCGAAGGCCATGACCCAGTCGCCCGGCACGATGTCCTGGATCGGCTTCCCAGATTCGTCCGCCATCTCGATCGGCGTATCCGCGAGGAAGCAGTGGGGCTGGAGGGTGGAGCCCAGCCGGTCCCAGGTCGCGGCCCGGATGCTCAGGATGGTTTCCACATCGAGGAGCAGGACGCCCTGCCCGGGAATGGGTAGCGTGGTGGAGAGGGGCGGCTGAAGCCCCATGACCACAGCAAGCGTTTCAATGACCGCGTTGCTGTTGCTGATCCCTATCGAACGGGGGGTCGAGAACACGCCGAAAGGAGGGTAGCCGATATCGCGAGCGTTGATGGCAGTAACAGCCAATTCGGCAGCCGCCATCATGGACATGACTTCCTCGCGCGGCCCGCTGAACAGAACATCCGACAGACTTGTAGGATCATAGTTTTCTGAAATGCCGTCATTCGCAGCGGCTTTGATATTATCATGGACTGAGGTGCCCATCGGCTTGAATTCACCATCCGGCCCATAGGACAACCCTTCATATGAACGGACAATGTCTCCGTCAGCGTTTCGAACGCTAATGATGCCGTGAGCCCCAACACCTCCAATGGGCCTATTGGAGTATTCGACACTCCAATTATCGTTATCGCTCATTTACCCCCCCCGCTCAACGAAATATCCATCGCTTGAATTCTACATTTATTTTCGGACACCCCTTCGGAGCCAAATCGACAACAAAATGCCATTCACGCCTCGATTTGTTCCCTGTTAACACGCTTCAATAGGTCCAAGTTCTTGTGGTCGTACAGACATATCCTTTACAGATGAAATTGGCTTCTAACAGTTCTCTTCGATCTTTTTTATTGCAGAACTTCACGATGAACGGCTTTACATCTCGTACGACATATTCTTCTACTTCTTGGAGGCGACTCCATTTTAGAATTCGATCGAACGGGGTATCGATCGCATCGCTTTCAATCTCATAGAGCTGCGCGTGCGCTGGAGTCGCGACAGACGTAAGCACCATAGCCATCGCGAAAAAGCCGCTCTTCGTGAGACTAGCCGATATCACTCGCCGATTTTCGAACGTTGATAACGCCATAAATTCCGGCTCCTCCGAATAGATTTTCAGGGGCATTCAACGATCCCATCGCTCATGCATTATGGACTGAACAAGAGAGGTCGCAAACAATCTGACGTACATTTAATGTTACATCTCGCAGTGGATGATTGTTTATCTTGTCGACCATGGAATCGATCACTGATCTTACCTCAGTCAGCACACTCCGATCATAGGTTACTTGAATGCCAGCCATTGCATCACTCTTTCAATGTGACGTTGTCGTACAAATGCAAGTACAGAAGCTCGCCGAAGCGCGCGGATCCTTGTGGAGGGTGCTCAATTATTCGGAGGAGCGCATTGCTCTCGGTCGCCAGCCGTCTCACCCGGCCCTGGAACACGTCCGCATCCCCGGATGATGGCCCTCTGCACCTGTAGATCGGCTTCCTCCCTGGACGCTCATATTGAGACAGGGAGATCGATACAGCGGGCAATGAGGAGCCTCGCGCAGATCCAGATCTGATCAGTCGATAGCTTTCGTAAACACCGCCGCCACACTCCTTCAGCTTGTCGTCGCCTGGAAACTTCGACAACTTCAGGAATGGATCCGCATTGCGGCAGTAGATTGCTTCGTCCGAGGGAATCCTGACGAAGCCAATGACCTGACCGCTGACGCCACGCCTCAACACGATCCTGCATGTGCCGGAGCATGGCCTCTGCCCCTCGAACGTAAAAGTGATGTCGGGCTTGGGACCGAACCGGGGCCCCGATGGGGACGAACGGATCGGATAGAGCGGCGTCAGAATGGCAGGGTCGGGGCCGCATATTTCCGCAGGTGCAGCGACAACTTTCGCGCTCGCCAGAACCGCAAGCATAGCAGCTAATACCGTAGCGGCTCTCCTCCTGCGCCGGATAGCACAAGTCAGGTTCGACCTCAGAAAACCGAACCGTCGGCTCCAAGGGCTCAACGGATGAAAAAGGGATTTCATCATGCAACCACCTATTGCATGATAATCACTCATAACAACCCTTCATCCATAGAGGCTCGCTCGACGTGCTGTCGAACAGACGTTCGATCAGCCCAAAAAAGCGAGCCCCTACCCCACCGCCACCGGCCGCTTGACGACCGCGGGGGTGCGCATGGTCACCAGTTCCTCCGAGGCGGTCGGGTGGACCGCGACGGTGCGGTCGAAATCGGCCTTGGTGGCCCCCATGGTGACGGCGACGCCTGCGAGCTGGATCATCTCGCCCGCGTCGTGGCCGACGATGTGGACGCCCACCACCCTGTCGGTGGCCTTGTCGACGATGAGCTTCATGAGCATCCGCTCATGGGCGCCGGACAGGGTCGCCTTCATGGGGCGGAAGGCGGTCTTGTAGACGTCGATGTCGCCGTAGCGGGCCCAGGCCGCCGCCTCGCTGCAGCCGATCACGCCGATCTCGGGGGTCGAGAACACGGCCGTAGGGATCAGGTCGTGGTCCACGATGGTGGGCCTGTCGCCGAAGACCGTGTCGGCGAAGGCGTGGCCCTCGCGGATGGCGATGGGCGTGAGATTGGCCCGGTTGGTCACGTCGCCCACCGCGTAGATCGACGGGATGAGGGTCTGGGAATAGGAATCGACCGGAATCGCCCCGACCTCGTCGACGGTGATGCCGACCTTTTCCAGCCCGAGCCCCTTGGTGTTGGGGCGCCGCCCGGTGGCGACGAGCACCTGGTCGACCGTGACCACGGATCCGTCCGACAGGGTGGCGGCGATGCCGTCGGGCGTCCTGTCCAGGCGCTGCGCGGTCCGGCCCAGGGCGAGATTGATGCCGCGCTGGGCATAGGACGCGCCGAGGGCGTCGCGGACGTCGTCGTCGAAGCCGCGCAGGAGCTTGTCGCCCCGGTGCAGGAGCGTCACCTCGCTCCCGAGGCCGGCGAAGACGCCGGCGAATTCCACCGCGATATAGCCGCCGCCGACGATCATGATCCGCTTCGGCTGCTCTTTCAAATGAAAGACCTCGTTGGAGGTGATGCCGAGCTCGCCGCCGGGGATGACCGGCTCCAGGGTCGGATGCGCGCCCACCGCCACGAGGATGTAGCGCGCCCGGATGCGTTCGCCGGTCTTGAGGACGTGCACCGTGTGCGGGTCCTCGATCACGGCGCGGCTGTCGACGACCGTCACGCCGGATCGCTCCAGGTTGGTGCGGTAGATGCCCTCGAGCCGGTCGATCTCCTTGTCCTTGTTGCGGATCAGGGTGGCCCAGTCGAAGGTGGCGTCGCCCACGTCCCAGCCGAAGCCCGCCGCCTCCTCGAATTCGAGGGAGAAGCGGCTGGCATAGACCATGAGCTTCTTGGGCACGCAGCCGCGGATCACGCAGGTGCCGCCGACCCGGTATTCCTCCGCGATCATCACCTTGGCGCCGTAGCTCGCGGCGATGCGCGCGGCGCGCACGCCGCCGGACCCGGCGCCGATGACGAAGAGGTCCACATCGAATTGGCTCATGGCATTGTCTCCAGCCGGGTTTTGCGAAAAGCGAGCATCCAGACGATAGCGGCTCCGAGGGAGGCCGCCCACCATCCCTGCCAGGCCCCGTGCCCGACCATGGAAACCGCCGCCGCTCCGGCGAACAGCGCCATGGAGAGGCTCATGACGAGGCGGGACTGGCGGCGGATGGCGCGCAGGACGAGAAGCAGGATCACGAGGGCCAGGAACGCGCCCACGGCGCCGAGTTCGGTCCAGACCTGAAGCGGGGTGCTGTGCGGATGGCCGATGGCGAGCATCCGCCGCATCTGCGGCGGCACCTTCCGGGCCACGCGGGTCTCGCGGATGCGCGGGCTCACGCCGAAGCCGGCGCCCAGCACCGGCTGCTGGCGGACCGCCGCGCTGAAGCTGCGCCAGAGATCAACCCGCTCCCGGGTGTGATGGTCCGCCATCCGCTCGTGCATGGAGGGGGTGATCAGGCTGTCGCCGATGGGGCCGAGGAACGGAGCCGTCGCCATGGCAACGACACAGGCGCCGGCTGCGAGCCACCCGGTGAGCCTGGGGAAAAGCCAGGCGATCAGGAAGACGGGCGCGACGACCAGGAGCCCGAGAAGCGCGGCGCCGCTGTCCGAATGGGCCAGGGCCGTCGCGAAGGCGAGGCCGATCCCGGCGCTCCAGGCCCAGCCGTGGCGTCCCGAGCCCGCGAGCCAGGCCAGGAGCGGCAGCATCAGGACCAGAAGCGTCAGGGTCGGGCGGTTGAAGATGAAGGTGTTCGCCCGCATCCCCAGGCTTTGGCGCAGGGCGAGCCCGGTGCGCAGCTCGACCACGATCAGGAGGCACGCCGCGGCGGTCGAGGCGGCGAGCAGCCAGAACGCGGCGCGGGTCATCCGTCGCGGCAGGACCAGCGCGACCGTGAAAGCGGAGGCGACCGGGATCCAGAGTTCGCCCAGGGTGAAGAGCGACAGGCTCTTGAACGGGCTCCATCCGATGGAGATCGCCGACCAGGCGAGAAAGGCCAGGATTGCCAGCCCAAGGGGGGATTTCAGGGCGGTCAGCGCCTCGCGCCCCACCTGCCGCAGCCGCCCCTCGGCTGCCACGGCGCCGAGGGCGCACAGGGCGCTCACGGCCAGGAAGGCCGGGCTCGACCGGTGGGCGATGGTCATGCCGAGAGGCATGACGGCAAGCGCCGCCATCGCCACCTGCCACAGGATGCCCGCCAGCCGGGAGCCGGCATTAGGCAGGGCCCGCTCGGCCGATGCGGTTTCGAGAATGCTCATGGCGAGGCTCTTACGCGAAGGTTCGCTGGCGATAAAGACGGGAAGCGCGCTTGCCGCCCCTCGCTTGGGCCTTTACCGTTCGCCGCAGGACGTGCTTTTAGAGAGCCATCCATCACAGGCGTAAACGGAGGAAACAACATGAGCCAGTATCGCAAAGGTCTCTGGCGCAGCGCACTCGCTGCGGCGGCGGTCGTCGGCTTCGTCACGACGGCAGCGGCTCAGATGGAGCTGAAGATCATGGCCCCGGCGGCGCCGGGCGGCGGCTGGGACCAGACCGCCCGCTCCATGCAGCAGGCCCTGACCCAGGCGGGCATCGCCAAGAGCGTGCAGGTGACCAACGTTCCGGGCGCCGGCGGCTCCATCGGCATCGCCCAGCTCGTCAACAACGCCAAGGGCGACGGCAACCAGCTCATGGTCATGGGCTACGTCATGGTCGGCGCGCTGCTCACCAACAACTCGCCCGTGACCCTCGACCAGACGACGCCCATCGCCCGCCTGACGGCGGAATACGAGGCCATCGTCGTTCCGGCCAATTCGCCGATCAAGACCGCCAAGGAACTGGCCGAGGCCGTGAAGGCCGATCCGGCGAAGGTGACCTGGGCCGGCGGCTCGGCAGGCGGCGTCGACCACATCGCGGCGGCTCTCTTCGCCAAGGCCGCGGGCGCGGACCCGACCAAGATCAACTACATCCCCTTCTCCGGCGGCGGCGAGGCCCTGGCGGCCATCCTCGGCGGCAAGGTCACGGCGGGCATCTCCGGCTACGGCGAGTTCGAAAGCCAGATCAAGGCCGGCAAGCTGCGCCTTCTCGGCCTGACCTCCCCGGCCGACAAGGCGACCCCCGACAAGCCTTCCCTCACGGCGGAGGGCGTGAACCTCGAGATCGCCAACTGGCGCGCGGTCGTTGCGCCTCCCGGCCTCACCGACGAGGAGAAGAAGGCCCTCACCGACGCCATGGACCGCATGGCCAAGTCGAACGAGTGGCAGAGCATCCTGAAGGCCAAGGGCTGGGAGGATTCCTACGTGTCCGGGGACGCCTTCGCGAAGATCCTGGAACAGGAGCAGGCCCGCACGAAGGAAGTCCTGACCTCCGTCGGCCTCGTGAAGTCCTGATCCCAGCCGGATCCGTCAACACGGAAGCGCCGCGCCCAGCCGCGGCGCTTCCTTTTAAGGAAATGCCATGAACGCCTCGCACCGCCCCGACGTGCCCGGGCTCGTCATCTCGCTCATCCTCTTCGCCTTCGCGGGCCTGATCTGGTGGGACACGACGAATGTGCAGATCGCCTCGGCCTACGGCCCCGGCCCGACCGCCATGCCCTATATCGTGGGCGCCGGAATGCTCCTGATCGCCGTCGGCAATCTCGTGCTGGCCCTGCGCGGCGACTTTCCGGCCCGCGACAGCCTCGACTGGAAGCCCATCCTCCTCATTCTCGGCGGCATGGCGGTTCTGATCGCCCTCATCTCCTATGGCGGCGGCCTCATCCCGGCGACCGGCATCCTCTTCGCCGCCGTGTCGGCGGCCTTCGGGCGACGCGCCTTCGTCACCGACCTGATCATCGGCCTCGTGCTCGGCCTCCTGATCTACGTCCTCTTCTCGAAACTGCTGGCCCTGTCCTTGCCGATGGGTCCGATCGAACGCCTGATCTGAGACCCCGGTCATGGACGCTTTTCTTGCCCTCGCCAACGGCCTGACCATCGCCCTCGAGCCGATGAACCTTCTCTTCGCGCTCATCGGCGTGCTGCTCGGCACCGCCGTGGGCGTGCTGCCCGGCATCGGCCCGGCGCTCACGGTGGCGCTGCTCCTGCCCATCACCTTCCAGCTCGATCCGGGCGGCTCGATCATCATGTTCGCGGGCATCTATTACGGCGGCATGTACGGTGGCTCGACCACGTCGATCCTCATCAACACGCCCGG
The DNA here is from genome assembly GCF_020532555.1 of Microvirga lenta. GTDB lineage: Bacteria > Pseudomonadota > Alphaproteobacteria > Rhizobiales > Beijerinckiaceae > Microvirga > Microvirga lenta. The sequence continues at coordinate 193,588 of NZ_JAJBBR010000008.1, forward strand.
CGAAAGCGCGTCGATGGTCACGGCGCTGGAGGGCAACAAGATGGCCAAGGCCGGGCGCGGCGGCCCGGCCCTCGCCACCGCCGCCATCGGCTCCTTCGTGGCCGGCACCATCGCCACCATCGGCCTGGCGTTCCTGGCGCCCTACCTGGTGGACATCGCGATCCAGTTCGGGCCCGAGGACTATTTCGCGCTCATGTGCGTGGCCTTCGTGACCGTGTCGGCCACCTTCGGCGATTCCCCCATCCGGGGCCTCACCTCCCTGTTCATCGGGCTGATGCTCGGGCTCGTGGGCATCGACCTGCTCACCGGGCAGGCGCGCATGACCTTCGGGGTTCCCGAACTCCTGGACGGGGTCGAGGTGACCACCCTCGCGGTCGGCCTCTTCGCCATCGGCGAGGCGCTCTACGTCGCCTCCCGCCGCCATATCCAGCAGGAGACGCTCGAACCCGTGCGCGGGTCCCTGTGGATGACGAAGCAGGATTGGGGCCGCTCATGGAAGGCCTGGATCCGCGGCGCCCTGTTCGGCTTCCCCATCGGCGCCCTGCCCGCGGGCGGCGCCGAGATCCCGACCTTCCTGTCCTATTCCACGGAACGGCGCCTGTCGAAGCACCCGGAGGAGTTCGGCACGGGCGCCATCGAGGGCGTGGCCGGCCCCGAGGCCGCCAACAACGCGGCCGCGGCCGGCACCCTGGTGCCGCTCCTGACGCTCGGCCTGCCGACCTCCGCCACCGCCGCCATGATGCTGGCGGGCTTCCAGCAATACGGCCTCAATCCCGGCCCCCTGCTCTTCGCCGAGCGCCCCGATCTCGTCTGGGGCCTCATCGCGAGCCTGTTCATCGCCAACGGCATGCTGCTGGTGCTGAACCTGCCGCTGGTGGGCCTGTGGGTGCGCCTCCTGGCGATCCCGCAGCCCTGGCTCTATGCGGGCATCCTGGTCTTCGCCACCATCGGCACCATCGCGGCCAATCCCTCGCCGGTGGAGCTGATGATGCTGACCGCCTTCGGCGTCCTCGGCTTCATCATGCGCCGCTTCGACTACCCCATCGCCCCGGTGGTGGTCGGCCTGATCCTCGGCCCCATCGCGGAAAGCCAGCTTCGCCGCGCCCTCTCCATCAGCCTCGGCGACCCGATGGTTCTCCTGCAGAGCCCGATCTCGGCGACGCTCCTGGCCATCGCCCTGATCGCCCTGGTCGCGCCCTTCGTGCTCAAGGGCTTGGGCCGGTTCAGGGCGACCGAGGACTAGGCGGTCGATGCGGTACCGTGCGGGATCGGCTGAACGAGCAGGCGGGATTCCGGCCCATGTGCCGGTCCTCGAAACCGAGCGGCTGCGCCTGCGCGGACAGACCATGGCCGATTTCCCGGCCTGCGAGGCCCTGTGGGGCGATCCGGAAACGGTCCGCTTCATCGGCAACGGCACGCCGTCCGGCCGCGAGGAGACCTGGGCCAAGTTCCTGCGCAATGCGGGCCACTGGGCGATGCTCGGCTTCGGCTACTGGATGGTCGAGGAGAAGGCGACCGGCGCCTTCATCGGCCTGATCGGCTTCAGCGACCTGCACCGGGAGATCGAGCCGCCCCTGCCCGACGCTCCCGAAGCCGGCTGGGTGCTGTCCCCCAAGGCGCACGGGAAAGGCTATGCGACGGAGGCCGTTCGCGCCGCCCTCGCCTGGGGCGAAACCCGCTTCGGCAGCCCGCGCTCGGTCTGCCTCATCGCGCCGGACAACGTCCCCTCGCTGCGCGTCGCCGAGAAGTGCGGCTACGCCGAATTCGCCCGCGCCACCTACAAGGAACGCCCGGTCGTCCTTCTCGCCCGCGGAACCTGAGCCATTCGGCCCCGCAAGGGTCGTCGTTGAAGCGCCGGGCGGATCATCCGAGCGCAGCGGAGGCTTCGCGGACCTTCACGGTCGCGGCGCTGACGAGTTCCGCCGCGTGGGCGATCTCGTTCATGTTGCTGCTGATCGAGGACACGCTTCGCGATGCGCCCTGCATGTTCGAGGACATTTCCCGCGTGACGGCGGACTGCTCCTCGACGGCCGCCGAGATGGCGATGGAAATCTCGTTGATGCGCTGGACGGTCGACGTGATCGTTCCGATGGAGGAAATGACCTGTTGCGTCACGTCCTGGGTCTGAGCGATCTGCCCGCCGATTTCCTCGGTGGCCTTCGCCGTCTGGGTAGCGAGGTTCTTGACCTCCGCGGCAACCACCGCGAAGCCACGGCCGGCTTCGCCGGCCCGGGCCGCTTCGATGGTGGCGTTCAGCGCGAGAAGGTTGGTCTGCGAGGCGATGCTGTCGATGAGGGTGATGATCTCCCCGATCTTCTGGGCGGATGCCGCCAGGCCGGATACGACGGCATTCGTCTCCCTCCCCTGCTCCACGGCCTGGGTGGAGATGGCAAGGGCCTGATTGACCTGCACGCCGATCTCGTCGACGGAGGCTGCGAGTTCCTCCGCGCCGGCCGCGACGGCCTGAACGCTCACGGATGTCTCGGTGGATGCCCTCGCAGCCCCTTCCGCCTGGGCCGTGACATCGGCGACGGCCTTCGTGATCCCGGTCAGTTCGGTTGCGATCGACCTCTGGATGTCGGCCCGCCGCATGCGCTCGTTCACCTGCGCCGTGACGTCGGTTGCGAACTTGATGACCTTGTAGGGATGCCCGGCCGCGTCGAAGACCGGATTGTAGGAGGCCTGAATCCAGACCTCCCTGCCGCCCTTGCCGATGCGCCTGTATTCGGCGGCCTGGTACTCGCCGCGTCGGAGCCGCTCCCAGAAATCCCGGTATTCCTGGCTGCCTCGATGCGACGGCTCCACGAACATGCCGTGGTGCCTGCTCCGAACCTCCTCCAGGCGGTAGCCCATCGCGTCCAGGAAGTTCTGGTTGGCGGTCAGGATGTTTCCGTCGAGATCGAACTCGATGACGGCCTGCGACCGGTTGATCGCCTGGATCTGGCCCTCGTACTCGACGGCCTGCAGCTTCTGCCGGGTGATATCGGTGGCGAACTTGATCACCTTGTAGGGCTTTCCGTTCCGGTCGAGGATGGGATTGTAGGAGGCCTGGATCCAGATCTCCCTTCCGCCCTTGCCGAACCGCCTGTACTCGGCCTTCTGGTATTCGCCCCGCTTGAGCGAAGCCCAGAACTCCCGGTATGCGGCGCTCCCCAGCTCTTGGGGATCGACGAACACGCCGTGGTGCTTGCCCTGGATCTCCTCCAGGCGGTAGCCCATCGCGTCCAGGAAGTTCTGGTTCGCATGGATGATGGTGCCATCGAGGCTGAACTCGATGATGGCCTGCGACCGGTTCAGGGCCTCAAGCTTTCCAGCCCCCTCGCGGCTGGATTGAAACACGAACATTTACGACATCCCCTAGGGTTATTGTCTGTCGTGTCCTTTGCGCCAGGATTTCGGAAGGACCGAAGGACACCATGCTGCAGTCTCAGGACGTTCCGCGACTGAGCTGATCTCAAATTGGTCTTCAATTCTTAAGGCACCTTTAAAGCTTCAACCAATCGGCGGCCTCGCCGCGCCGAATGTTTTCCCGATTCTGCAAATCTCTCTTTGCACTTTCGCCGGACGCGCGCGCCGGCGACGCGCTCCTGGAAAGAGCAACCCTCGTCCGGACCGAGGCGCCAAAAAGAAAGGCCCGGTTACCCGGGCCCTTCAAGAGACGCGCGCTGCAGCGTCCTCAGTTCAGCTGGTGGCCGCGCTTGCCCATTTCCGCGCGGGCGCGGATCATGATGTATTCCGACACGTTCTGGGTCCAGGTCGCGAGGTCGCGCACGATGTCGTCGAGGAGAAGCGGCTGCACCTCGACGTACTTCTTGCCGGCCGGGGTGTTGTAGAAGGCCGCCACTTCCTTGAGCTCCGCCTCGGTCATGCGGGCCGCGAAGGCGCGGGCGGCGTTGTCCACCATCTTCTGCTTGTGCTGCTCGACCTCCGGACGGAGGATCGCCACCACCTGCTCGAGGTCCTGCTTGATCTCCGGACGGGTCACGTTCATCTGCTGGAGCTGCGCGAGAAGCGGCTCCGTCATGGCGTCGAACGAGCGGGTCATGCCGGAATTGACGGCGACCTCGCGGGCGAGGGCGAGATGGCTGGCGCTCGGCTCCTGCGCGAAGACGGGGCTCGCCAGCATGAAGAGCGCGGCGGCGGTCGCGGCCAGGCGGGAAGCGTTACGGATCATTAGACTAGGCTCCAATCGCGAAAGATGCCGGTCAGACCTGACCGAGCTCGACAAGCCCCTCCCCGGTCGCGAGGATCGCTCCGGTGGCAAGGCCGAGGAAAAGACCGTGTTCGACGACGCCGGGAATGTTGTTGAGCGTCGAGGCGAGCACGTTCGGTTTTTCGATGCGTCCGAGATGCGCATCGAGGATGAAATGCCCGCCGTCCGTGACGTAGGGCGTTCCGTTTGCGGCATTCCTGAGGCGCAGCTCCCCACTCATGTCGAGGCTGTCCAGGAGCTTCCGGATCGCGGTTTCGGTGACCTTCAGGCCGAAGGGCACCACCTCGATCGGCAGCGGAAAGCGCCCGAGCGTCACCACGCGTTTCGAGCTGTCCGCGATGACGATCATGCGCCGGCTGGCGCTGGCGACGATCTTCTCGCGCAGATGCGCGCCGCCGCCGCCCTTGATGAGGCGCAGCTCCTCGTCGATCTCGTCAGCGCCGTCCACCGTGAGATCGAGCTCGGGCGTCTCGTCCAGGGTCGTCAGGGGAATCCCCTCGCGCTGGGCCTGCTCGCGCGTCGCCTCCGAGGTCGGCACGCCGACCACCGCGAGGCCGTCCCGAACCCGCTGCCCCAGGGCCGCGACGAAATGCTTCGCCGTCGATCCGGTGCCGAGACCGACCCTCATCCCGTCGGTGACGAGGGCGGCCGCCCGTTCGCCTGCTGCGCGCTTGAGATCGTCGCTCACGAAGTCCTCTCTGTTTGAATCGTTGCGGCGGGGCCGGTTCGCCCCGCTCTTACACGGAAGGGTGGATGGAAGAAAGAACGTTTCACCTCTGCGAAACGAGGGGGCCGGCGGCCCTCACGGACGCTGCGGCGAGGCCCCGGTGCCCGGACGCACGGACGGCGTCGCGGCGGATTCGGGGGTCGACACCGCCTTGGACGGGCTGGCCTGCGGGGTGCACACCACCCGCTCCTCGAACACGTAGCAGATGCTCATCTCGCCCGTCCGGTAGTTGACCCGGAAGACGCCGCCTTCCCGCTCGTGCCGGGAGGCGACGAGACCGTATTCGCTGGGAGCCTGGGGCCCCGCGCCCTCCCCGCCCGTGAAGCAGAGCGTCACCCCAATCGTGCCTTCTTGCAGACCATACTGGCAGGAGCTGACCTCGCCGGTGATCCGGTCGATTCGGTAGATCCGGTTGAGATCGGTCTGCGGCGCGGGCACGAAATCATAAGGTGCGGCCACGGCCGGGAGGGACAGGCCCCCCAGCAGAACGGCCGCAGAAAGAAACGCTGCAGAATCAACGATCCGCATTCATCACTCCATCGGGTAAGAACGAATCAACCATAAACACCATACCATCCCCAGGCTTGATTCCCTTGCCCGCAGCAGGTAGCCGACCTCCATGCCCATTCATACCCCGCCCATCGCCGTCTTCGATCTCGACGGCACCCTCGCCGATACGGCCGGAGACCTCGTCGGCACCCTGAACGTGATCCTCGAACGGGAGGACCTGGCGCCCCTGCCCGTGGAACAGGCGCGCGACATGATCGGCGCCGGAGCGCGGGCTCTGATCGAGCGCGGCTTCCATGCCGCCGGCAAGGAGCTGACGCCCGACCATCTCGACGGGCTCTATCAGCAGTTCATGATTCATTATGGGGAGAATATCTGCGTCAAAACGCAGCTCTTCCCCGGCGTCCTGGGCGCTCTCGACCGCCTGGAGGAGGCCGGCTTCATCCTGGCGGTCTGCACGAACAAGGTGGAAGAGCACTCGGTGAAGCTCCTGGACGAGCTGGGCATCGGCCACCGCTTCGCGGCCAATTGCGGCCGGGACACCTTCCCGTACTTCAAGCCGGACCCGCGCCACCTGACCCTGACCATCGAGCGGGCCGGCGGCCATCCGGGCCGGGCCGTCATGGTGGGGGATTCGCGCACGGACATCGTGACGGCGCAGAATGCCCGCATCCCGGTGATCGCGGTGCCCTTCGGCTATACGGAGGTGCCCGTGCAGGAGTTGGGCCCCGACCTGGTCATCGAGCATTTCGACGAGCTCTTCGCCGCCGTCCACAACGTCATGAAGCCGATCGCGGCCTGAAAGGGCCGCGGCGCATCCCTCGTGTTCCGGGCCGGAACACGAATATGTGAAGCTTGAGCTGTCAGGAAGGAAATGGTGGGCGCGACAGGGATTGAACCTGTGACCCTTCGCGTGTGAAGCGAATGCTCTCCCGCTGAGCTACGCGCCCTGACAAGGGCCTTCTAGTGTCCTTAAACCCCTGGCGTCAAGCCAAAGAATCCGAAATCGACGCGACAAATTTTTCCGGCTCCGAATTGTGGCAGCGCGGCTTTAACCGCTCGCTTACGACGTGGCGAAAATAAGGCAGTCGGAGCCTAGGATTCTATTACAGAATCCTGATAGGGATTGGATCCGAAACGCGGCTGTTGCGTTTAGCACCTACAAAACCTGCACCAAACTTGATGATTTCGAGGCAATAATGGGACGCACTCACGCTGCCCTCTCCGGGCTTGCTTGCGCCTTCGCCGTCCTGGCGACGCCGGCTTACGCCATCACCGCGATCGATCCGCTCACCCGCCAGCCCCTCTACAGCACCGATGAATCGCTGGAAGCCCAGGCTGCGCCGGTCCCGCGGCAGGTCGTATCGTTCAACGGCCGCTATGCGCCGGGCACCATCGTGGTCTCCACCAGCGAGCGGCGCCTCTACTACGTGCTCGGCAACGGACAGGCGATCCAGTACGGCGTCGGCGTGGGCCGTCCCGGCTTCACCTGGTCGGGCTCCCATTCCATCACCATGAAGCGCGAATGGCCGGATTGGCGTCCGCCGGCGGCCATGCTCAAGCGCCGTCCCGACCTGCCCCGCCACATGGAAGGCGGCCCGGACAACCCGCTCGGCGCCCGCGCGCTCTATATCGGCAGCACGATCTACCGCATCCACGGCTCGAACGAGCCCGAGACCATCGGCGAGGCGGTGTCCTCCGGCTGCATCCGCATGACCAACGAGGACGTGATCGACCTCTACAACCGGGCCAAGGTCGGCTCCCGGGTCATCGTCCAGCGCTGAGTTCGCAATCCACCACGGTCATTCCGGGGCGAGCGTAGCGAGAGCCCGGAACCCATAGTCGCTGACGGTGAAGGAACAGGGCGGCGAACGTTCGTCCCGATTCTCTGCGTTCGGGCGGTTTATGGGTTCCGGGCTCCGCCTTTGGCGGCCCCGGAATGACAACGTCACCGCCGATCCCGCGACAGCCCCTTCGCCGCGAGTTCGTCGAGATAGGCCTGCCACCGCTCGGCCTGCTCGCTTCCGAGCCTGTAGAGATAGTCCCAGCCGTAGATCCCCGTATCGTGCATGTCGTCGAAGACGAGCTTCACGGCGTAATTGCCGATGGGCTCGACGCCGATGATCTCCACGTTGCGCTTGCCGGGCACGGTCTTGCGTTCGGACGGGCCGTGCCCCTGGACTTCCGCCGAGGGGCTCGTCACTCTCAGATACTCCGCCGGGAGATCGAAGCCGGCGCCGTCGTCGAAGGCGATGCGCAAGGACCGTTTGTCCCTGGCGAGGCGGAGTTCGGTGGGCCAGCGCTCGGACATGGTGGGAGACCCCTTCCTGTTTCGTGATTTGACGCTAGCTGCGCGAGAACTACCTTTAAGGCAAGCTCCGGCCGCGACAACGACAAGGATGAGCCCACGAATGCGGGGAACCCCGATCCCGATGCCTCCCGGTTCCGACCGCGCCCTGCTCGACCCGTTCGGCCGGGCGATCACGTATCTGCGCGTCTCGGTGACGGATCGCTGCGATTTCCGCTGCGTCTATTGCATGTCCGAGGACATGGCGTTCCTGCCCAAGCGCGACCTTCTCACGCTGGAGGAGCTGGACCGCATCTGCTCCACCTTCGTCCGCCAGGGGGTGCGCAAGCTGCGGATCACCGGCGGCGAGCCGCTGGTGCGCCGGGACATCATGTCCCTGTTCCGCTCGCTCTCCCGCCATCTCGCCTCGGGAGCGCTCGACGAGCTCACCGTGACGACGAACGGCTCGCAGCTCGCGCGCCATGCGCAGGAGCTCGCGGCCTGCGGCGTCAAGCGGATCAACGTGTCCATCGACACGCTCGACGCCGACAAGTTCCGCCGCATCACCCGCTGGGGCGACCTGTCCAAGGTCATGGCCGGGCTCGACGCCGCGCAGGCCGCGGGGCTGAAGGTCAAGATCAACACGGTCGCGCTCAAGGGCGTGAACGAGGACGAGATCGAGACGCTCATCGAATGGGCCCATGGGCGCGGCATGGACCTCACCCTCATCGAGGTGATGCCCCTGGGCGAGATCGAGGAGCAGCGCATCGACCAGTTCCTGCCGCTCTCGACCGTCCGCGCGCGCCTTGCCGCCCGCTACACCCTCGACGACCTGGCCGAGCGCACGGGGGGACCCGCGCGCTACGTCCGCATCCGCGAGACGGGCGGCAAGCTCGGTTTCATCACGCCGATGACCCACAATTTCTGCGAAAGCTGCAACCGCGTGCGGCTGACCTGCACGGGCCAGCTCTTCATGTGCCTCGGACAGGAGGACGCCGCCGACCTGCGCGCGCCGGTGCGGGCCTCGGAGGACGACGCAGCCCTCGAACGGGCCATCGTCGACGCCATCGCCCGCAAGCCGAAGGGCCACGACTTCATCATCGACCGGCGCCATTCCCGCCCCGCGGTCGGCCGCCACATGAGCATGACGGGCGGCTAGGGCCTCCGCGTTCAGGTGAACCAAAGGCGCCCCTCCTCGATTGAGAAGCGAGACGGAGGGTCGCCATGATGAAATCGCCTTGGACGCGCTGGGGAATCGTGCTGGGCTTCGCCCTCGGCGGCTTCTTCGACGGAATCCTGCTCCATCAGATCCTGCAATGGCACCACCTGCTGAGCCTCGTGCCCGGCATCGACGACCTGCGCCTGCAGGTGCTCTGGGATGGCTATTTCCACGCCCTCATGTATGTGATCGCGGCCCTGGGGCTGTGGGGCCTCTGGCGGGCTCACAGGAGTGCCGAGGAAGACTGGGGCTCCCGGCTCCTGGGCGCGCTCGCGGTCGGCTTCGGCACCTGGCACGTCGTCGACAGCATCCTGTCGCACTGGGTGCTCGGCATCCACCGCATCAGGCTCGACAGCCCCGATCCGCTCCTGTGGGACCTGATCTGGTTCGGAGCCTTCGGCCTCGTTCCCCTCGCCGCCGGCTGGCTGCTCCTGCGGCGCGAGCGTCCCTGGATGGAGCGGTCCGGCGCCTCCACCATCTTTGTCCTCCTCCTCGGTGCGCTGACCGCGGGCGCGGGCGCCTGGGCCCTGCGGCCTCCCGGCGACCAGCCGTATACGACCGTGGTCTTCCGGCCGGGCTACGGGCCGGGACAGGTGTTCTCGGCCCTCGCCGCCGCGGATGCGCGGCTCGTCTGGTCAGACCCGGCCATGGGCGTCGTCGTGGTCAGCGTCGCGCCCGAGCGCCGGTGGAGCTTCTACGGCCGCGGGGCGCTTCTCGTGAGCGGCTCGGGCCTGCCGGCCGGCTGCTTCGACTGGAGCAGGGTCTAGAGCCCCAAAGCCTCGAAGGCAGCGCCAAAGTCACTCAGGCGCGCCTCGATTGACTGTTGCCGCCAATAGGGGAATATCGCGCCGGATATTGGGGCGGGCTGATCGTGAACCTTTTGAATTTCGGGCGAAAACTGGCGCTGGTCGCGCTTGCCGCCGTCCTGGGCGCGGGCCCTCCCGCCATGGCGCAGGACAGGCCGGTGATCCGCGTCGCCGTCGAGGGCGCCTATCCGCCCTTCAACTACATCGAGAACAACGAGCTCCAGGGCTTCGAGGTCGATCTGCTCAAGGCCCTGTGCGAGGTCATGAAGGTGCTGTGCGTGCCGGTGGCCCATCAATGGGACGGCATCGTCCGCGGACTGCTCAATCGCGAGTACGACGCGATCATGTCGTCGCTGGAGATCAACGAGCGGCGCAAGAAGCGGATCGCCTTCTCGATCCCCTATTACCGCATCCCGGCCATCTTCATCGGCCCCAAGGAGACCCCGGCCGGACAGGTCTCCCCCGAGGCGCTGGCGGGCAAGAAGATCGGCACCGCCGACCGGAGCGACCACGAGACCTATCTCAAGGAGTTCTACCGGGAATCCGAGATCGAGCTCTACGGCAAGACCGACGAGGCCAATCTGGACCTGCTCGTCGGGCGGCTGGACGCGGTGTTCGGCGACAAGCGCTTCCTCACCAGGTTCCTGGAATCGCGGGAAGGCAGCTGCTGCCATGTCCTGGGAGACGCGCCCGCCAATCCGGCCTACCGGCATCAATCCTACGGCATCGGGCTGCGCCAGGAGGACACGGCGCTCAAGGCGCAGTTCGACAGCGCCATCGCGCAGGTCATGGCGGACGGCACCTACGACCGGATCCGCGCCAAGTATTTTCCCTTCGACATCAAGTAGCGGCGTTTGACCGCAGCGCCGCCGCTCCATAAAAACACGGTGACGAAACGGGAGCAGACGATGGCGAAGGTCGCATTTCTAGGACTGGGCGTGATGGGCTACCCCATGGCGCGGCATCTCAAGGACAAGGGCCACGAGGTCACGGTCTACAACCGCACCGCCGCGAAGGCGGAGAAGTGGGTGTCCGAGAACGGCGGCCGCGCCGCCGCGACGCCGCGGGAAGCGGCCGAGGGCCAGGACATCGTGTTCGCCTGCGTCGGCAACGACGACGACCTGCGCCAGGTGACCCTCGGCGAGGATGGCGCTTTCCAGGGCCTGACGTCCGGTTCGCTCTTCGTCGACCACACCACCGCCTCGGCGGAAGTGGCGCGCGAGCTCTACGCCGCCGCGCAGGACAGGGGCGCCGCCTTCATCGACGCGCCGGTCTCCGGCGGTCAGGCCGGGGCGGAGAACGGCGTTCTCACGGTCATGTGCGGCGGCGACGCGGAGCCTTATTCGAAGGCCGAGCCGGTGATCATGAGCTTCGCCCGCGCCTGCCGCCTGATGGGACCGGCGGGATCCGGCCAGCTCACCAAGATGATCAACCAGATCTGCATCGCGGGCCTCGTGCAGGGCCTCGCCGAAGGCATCCATTTCGGCAAGAAGGCCGGGCTCGACATCGAGGCCGTGCTGGACGTGATCTCGAAGGGCGCCGCCGGCTCCTGGCAAATGGAGAACCGCGGCAAGACCATGAACCAGGGCAAGTTCGACTTCGGCTTCGCCGTGGACTGGATGCGCAAGGACCTGGCCATCGTGCTCGGCGAAGCCCGCAAGAACGGCGCCAGCCTCCCCGCCACGGCGATGATCGACCAGTTCTATGCCGAGGTGCAGAAGATGGGCGGCAACCGCTGGGACACGTCGAGCCTGATCGCCCGGCTCGAACGCTGAACGGCCTTCTCCGTCCACAGAGCGGAACAGCTTCAGGCCACACCTGAAGCTGTTCTTTCATCCGAGAAAGCACGCTTCAGCAGAAGTCATATGAAACGTTATTTAATAACAAGTACTATAAAAGCAATACTTCTTGAATAAAGTAAAACTGCCCCTTAGAGATTCCGATCGTAAGAATCTGGGGGCATGACGTGGCTAACCTTTATTATAAGGGTCACACCTACACTATCGTTCTGAAAGCCATGGACTGGAACAAGGCGAAAGCCAAGGCCGAGTCTATGGGCGGTCATCTCGTGAAGATCGAATCCTCGTCGGAGAACAAGGCGGTCTTCAACTACGTCAAGGGCGAAGCGAAGTCCTGGAAGACCCATTACCTCGCCTTCGATGGCGGCGGCGCCGAATATCTCTGGATCGGCGCGTCCGACGTGGGCTCCGAGGGCTCCTGGCGTTGGACCGACGGAACGTCGCTCAAATACGCGAACTGGGGCTATGGCGGGGAGCCGGACAACTACAACGGCAATCAGAACGTCGCCGGTCTCGCACTCGAATCCTGGCCTGCGGGCAAGGGCGGCCTCGGCCGCGCCGGGCAGTGGAACGACGTCAATCAGTGGACCAGCCTCTATTCCGTCGTGGAGTTCGACGGCCTCGCCGGCACGCCCCAGGCGGACAAGCTGAAGGGCACCTCCGGATCCAACACCCTCCTCGGCCTGCAGGGCAACGACACGCTCACAGGCGGTCGGGGCAAGGATGCGTTTGTCTTCAACACCAAGCTGAATGCGAAGACCAACGTCGACAAGATCACGGATTTCCGGGTGAAGGACGACACGATCCGCCTGGACGACAGGATCTTCAAGGCGCTGGATGCCGGCAGCCTCTCCCTGGAGGCCTTCCACATCGGCAGCAGGGCGCAGGACGAGGACGACCGGATCATCTACGACAGCCGGAAGGGAGCGCTCTACTACGACCCCGACGGCAACGGCAGCGCGGCTCAGGTCAAGTTCGCGTCTCTCGCCAAGAACCTCAAGATGACGGAAGCGGACTTCTTCGTCATCTGAGCGTCCGCATGTGAGCCGATTGCGCCGATGGCGGGTCCCGCAAGGGATCCGCCTTCTTTTTTGCCCCTTGTTGGGTAGCGGCCCGCGGCCGGCATAGCCCGCATGCCCAGGCTCGTTCCGTCCGAAGGATAGCGCCCGGCGCCCGCCCGATATGCGAGACTGCAGGGAGCCGCACCGGCCCTGCCCGGGGAAGCGGCCTCCCCTCGACGGGGAAAGGGTCTCAACCTTCGATCCGACCCGATGCACGCCAGTCGATAGATCTCAGTCAAAGCGTCTCAGAAACTGTTCAGAAGCGAATGGGGCTCAAAGACCATTGGAGAACGCCATGGCGAAGCGCGCGCTTTATTTCTCGGCCACCACGGAAGAATACGGCACCGAGCTGTACCGGCTCTATCCCTGGAGCAAGAAGCCCATGCTGATCGACATCGATCCGGGGCCGAGCGGTTCCTTCCCGACCGGTTTCGAGGAACTCGGCGGGCGGCTGTATTTCCAGGCCGCCACGGAGGAGTACGGCGGCGAGCTCTACCGTCTTTCCCCGTGGAGCAAGACCCCGACCCTCATCGACATCAATGCCGGTGCGGAAAGCTCGGATCCCTACCAGCTCACCGCCTTCGCGGGGGCGCTCTATTTCGGGGCGACGACGGAGGAGACCGGGACGGAGCTCTACCGGCTAGAGCGCGGCAGCAACACGCCCACCCTCATCGACATCAACCCGGGCATCGGAGGCCCCGGCCCCGACACCTCCGGCTCCGTTCCCACCGACTTCTTCGAGTTCGGCGGCCAGCTCTATTTCCGCGCCTTCACGGACGAGACCGGAAGCGAACTCTACCGGCTCGATCCCGGCAGCACGACGCCCACCCTCATCGAGATCAATCCCGGTTTCGAGAGCTCGTCGCCGGGGCTCCTGAGCGGCTTCACCGAGTACAGGGGCTATCTCTACTTCACGGCCTTCACGGAGGAGACCGGCGAGGAACTCTACCGGCTGGCGCCGGGCAGCGACACGCCGGAGGTCCTCGACATGACGCCGGGGGCGGACAGCTCGTTCCTGGGCTCCTTCAGCGGCATCGTCGGCCTGAGGGGCGACCTCTACTTCGCGGGCTTCTCGCAGGAGACCGGCACGGAACTCTTCCGCCTGCCGGCGGGCGGCGACACGCCGACGATCATCGACATCAATCCCGGCGAGGCGACGTCCTTCGTGGACAATCTCACCGTCGTCAGGGGCCATCTCTACTTCACCGCCACGACGGAGGAGAACGGCACCGAGCTCTACCGCCTGCGGCCCGGCAGCGACACGCCGACCCTGATCGACATCAATCCCGGCGCGGAAAGCTCGACGCCCCTCTCGCTCACCGAGCACAAGGGCAAGCTCTACTTCACGGCCGAGACGGAGGAGAACGGACGGGAGCTCTACCGGGTCTCGCCCTGGAGCGACCGGGCGAAGCTGATCGACGTGAACCGGGGCGCGGAGGATTCCAATCCCTTCGATCTCACATCCGCCAAGGGCAAGCTCTATTTCTCCGCGACCACGGAAGAGACGGGAACCGAACTCTTCACCCTCGCCTGCAACGGCAGGAAGCCCGTGGTCGTCGACATCGACAAGGGCCCGGAGAGTTCCTCGCCCGCCGAGTACTTCATGGTCTGAGGCGCTTCACGGCTGCATCCTCAAAGCCGCAGGGAGCCCCAGCGGGCTCCCTGTATGCGTTCGGCCGCACGCGAAGGCTCGCGCCCTCCTCGCAGATCCTGGCAGGACACCCTAAATCAGCTTCGTCCCGGGCGGCTTTCGAGTGCGCCTCGGTCGCGACGGGCGGCGCCGGGATGCGATGCGAAAGGATGTCTCATGAGCCAAGCCGCCCTTCCGGTCATGTCCGAGCGGAGCCCGGGCATCGCCGTCAGCCGCGCTTCGCCCGTGTCGGTTCTCGGCGCCATGGTGCGCAACCCGCTCGATGCCCTGCCGCCCGAGATCTTCCACGAGCCTCTCGTCTATTCGCGCATCGCCGGCAGCCGGCGCATCCTGATCACCGATCCGGCGCTGATCCACGAAGCCCTGGTGCGCAACGCCGATTCCCAGCTCAAGGGCGACGACATCCGGCGCACCCTCGGCCCTGCCCTCGGCCAGGGATTGCTCACCTCCGACGGGGCGCATTGGCGCTGGCAGCGCCAGTCGGTGGCGCCGGCCTTCCGGCACGAGAGGCTGGTCGGTCTCCTGCCGGCCATGATCGCGGCGGCGGAGCGCACCCGCGACCGCTGGCTCGCGCCCGATGCGGGGCCGGTCGTCGATATCGGCCACGAGATGATGCACACGACCTTCGACATCATCGTGGAGACGATGATGTCGGGTCCCGGCGGGATCGACGTGGCGCGGGTCGAGCGCAGCATCACGGAATACCTGCATCCCACGGGCTGGGTCTTCGCGCTGAGCCTGCTCAAGGCCCCCGAATGGCTGCCCTATCCCGGCCGGCGCAAGGCCGCGGTGGCGGCGGATTATCTGCGCTCCGCCATCATGGCCATGGTCGCCGAGCGCCGCCGCACCGGCGAAGGACGCGAGGACCTGGTGGCCCTGCTGCTGGCGGCGGCCGATCCCGAGACCGGCCGGACCATGAGCGACGAGGAAATCACCGACAACCTCATCACCTTCGTGACCGCCGGACACGAGACCACGGCGCTGGGCCTCGCCTGGACCTTCCACCTGCTCGCCGGGCATCCGGAGCACGAGGCGAAGGCGCTGGCGGAAATCGAGGAGGTCACGGAGGGCGGGGCCGTGCGCCCGGAGCACATCTCCCGGCTGACCTATACCCGCCAGGTCTTCTCGGAGGCGATGCGCCTCTACCCGCCCGCCCCCGTCATCACCCGGACGGCGGCTCGGGACTTCCCGCTCGCCGGCTTCACGGTTCCGGCCGGCACCATCACCGTGGTGCCGATCTACGCGGTGCATCACCACACGAGGCTGTGGAAGGATCCGGAGCGGTTCGATCCGGACCGGTTCTCGCCCGAGCAGGCGAAGGGGCGCCACCGCTATGCCTACATGCCCTTCGGGGCGGGCCCCCGCATCTGCATCGGCAGCGCCTTCGCGACCATGGAGGCGGTCGCGATCCTCGCCGTGCTGCTGAAGGCCGCGCGGCTGAGAAACACGTCCGCCGACACGCCGAAGCCCACCATGAAGGTGACCCTGAGGCCCCTGCGCGAATTGCGCATGAGGGTGGAGCGGCGCGAGGTCCCCGTCAGCGCCGCGTCACCGTGAGATAGACGATGAAGGCGCCGATCCCGACGGCGAGCAGCATCAGCACCATCTGGCGGGTCTCGCCGGTGAAGGCCGCGTCCCGGTACATCTGGGACATCTGGGCGGCGCGCTCCGGGTCGCGGGACATGAAGATCCCGAGCACGATCATCAGGGTGAGAAGGATGAGGATCAGATAATTGGGACGCATGATCGTTCTCCCTTACCGGCCTTCGAACCGGGGCGCGCGCTTCTCGCGGAAGGCGGTGACGCCTTCCATGAAGTCGTGGCTGAAGCCGGCCTGCTGCTGGAGCTTCGCTTCGAGGGCCAGTTGCGTCTCGAGGTCGTTCGAGAGGCTTTCCGCTACCGCCTGCTTGGTCAGCCGGTAGGCGAGGCCCGGCCCCTGCGCGATCCTGGCCGCGAAGGCGGCGACGTCGTCCGCGAAGGTGGCATCCTCGAACACCTTGTAGACGAGCCCCATGCGCTGCGCCTCCTCCGCCGGAACCGGATCGGTGGTCAGCATGAGCGCCAGGGCCCGCTTGGGCCCCACGAGGCGGGGCAGGATCCAGGTGCCGCCCGCATCGGGCACGAGGGCGATCTTGGCGAAGGCCTCCTGCAGATAGGCGGAGCGGGCCGCCACCACCACGTCGCAGGCGAGAGCCACGTTCATGGAGGCGCCCACCGCCGGGCCGTTCAGGGCCGCGACGGTGATCTTGGAATAGTTGGCGAGCTTGAGGACCAGGGGATTGTAGTCGCGGGAGAGAGCCGGCCCGAGGTCGAGGCGCCCGTCCGCATCGCGCGGCAGGTCCTCGGTCAGGTCCTGGCCCGACGAGAAGGCGCGCCCCTCCCCCGTCAGCACGACGACCCGCACCGCCTCGTCGTCCTCCAGCTTCTGCAGGGTCTCCCGCAGTTCCGCATGCATCGTGGCGTTCAGGGCGTTCAGCTTGTCGGGCCGCGCGAGCGCGATGGTCGCGACGGGTCCGTTCACGGTGCAGCGCAGGGTGGTCAAACTCATGAGGTCTCAGCTCCCGACTCGTCGAGCTGGAGCATAGAGGGGAGCGAGACGCGATTAAAGCACAGCCTGACGCGTTCAGAAGGCGCCGCGGCTCCTGATTCCGTCGAGCATCCCGACATCGGCCGTCAACTGGTGCTCGAAGACGGCCCGGCTGTAGGTCTCGCCGGTGCTCTTGATGCGGTAGCGCGGAGCCCCGCCGCCGGACGGCAGCAGTTCCGCGATCACGAACGAGCCGGTCCAGGCCGGACCGGTGAAGCGCCTGTCCGTGAAGCTCACATGCTGGCCGCAGGCATAGAGATGTTCGGTCATCCGATTTCCTTTCGAGGGATTCGAAGCGGGGACGTCACTGGAGGAAGATCACGCAGGACATCCCGAAGGCGAAAACAGCGGCCAGCCCGGCGAAGGACAGCCACGTCTTCTGGTTACGGCTCAAGGCGAGCGGACTGCGCGACATGGCTCTCATGTCCCGGCACGCACGAAACGTTCGTTCTTGTGCCACGCCCTGCGCCGCAGGTCGGACGGGATGAGGTTGAGATTGGCCGCGGCATCCGGGCCGATGCAGTCCACGGGGTCCGACGCTCCGGCGCGGAAGGCCTGCTGCGGCTGGGCGAACCGGGTGAGTTCGTGCTCCCCCGCCAGACGCTCGTCCGACCGTAGGACCGAATGGATGCGGTACTGCGGCTCGACGGAGTCGGCGGTCAGGCACCGGGTGATCGTGTAGGGCGCCTTCCACGTGAGATTCGGGAAGAGCCGCTGCGTGTAGAGAACACGCTCGCCGACGGCGTAACGATGGGTCATGGGACTGTCCTTCGAGGTGAGGTCCGCGCAGGCCGCAATACACGAACGATGTCCGAAGGTGTGCGGTCGGTCGTAAGGGATCCGCCGGCTCAGAAATGCCGGTCCTGCCCCCAGATATCCACGTCCTCGGCGGCGACCTCGTGCGGCAGGCAGTAGCGTTCCTGCACGCGCGCGATCAGCTGCGCCTTAGTCTTGATCTGATCGAGATCCGACGGGGTCAGGCGGCTCCACTTGGCTTGGGCATCCCGCAGGTTGCGGCCCATGAAGCCGATATGTTTCGTGCCCGCGAACCGTGCCACGTCGGTGATCCTTATAATGATTTCTTGAGGTCATGAAGCAAACGGATGAATTCTACTTTTGTTCCGAAAATAGAAATCCCGGATCTCAGTGCGGACGATAAAAAATACTTCGAGAATTTACAGGTAAATTCGAGCATAAAACCTTGGGCTGGCTGCCGACGAACCTGCTTCCCGCAGGATCAGGCGGCATCGCCTCTCTGGTCGAGCTGGAGCATGGTGCGGATCTCCGCCCGCAGCACCGGCAGGAGCTCGGCCTCGAACCAGGGATTTTTCCTGAGCCAGCCGTTGTTGCGCCAGGAGGGATGCGGCAGGGGCAGGATGCGCGGCCGGCGCGGGCCGGCCAGGATCTCCCGCCAACGCTTGACGGTCTCCGTCAGCCCGTCGCGGAAATCGTCGCCCAGGTGCCAGGCCTGGGCGTATTGCCCGATGAGCAGGATCAGTTCGAGATTGGGCAGGGCCTCGAAGACCGGTCGGCGCCACATCTCCGCGCATTCCCGGCGCGGCGGCAGGTCGCCGCCCTTGGCATCCTGGCCCGGGAAGCAGTGGCCCATGGGGACGGTGGCGATGCGCGAAGCGTCGTAGAAGGTCTTCTCGTCGAGGCCGAGCCAGGTGCGCAGCCTTACGCCCGAGCGGTCCGGGAACGGAATGCCGATGGCGTGTCCCCGGGTTCCGGGCGCCTGGCTGGCGATGCAGAGCCGCGCGGTGGCGCTGCCCTGGATGATCGGGCGCGGCTCGTGCGGCAGCGCCGAGCCGTAGCGCGGCGCATCGCGGCAGATGCGGCAGGCCCTGAGCCGGCGGGAAAGCTGGTCGAAATCGGGAGCGGAATCCATTCCCCTCATCTGGGGACGGATGCCCGCCTCAGGGAGCGCGGCGCAGCGTCACTGCGCGGGCGCGTTCTGCCGCCGCCAATCCTGCGGCCGTTCGAACCTTCCGGCCCACAGGCCCGCCGAGCGGCTGCGGGCGGCGGCTTCCTCCGCCTGGTACTCGCGCCCGTACGACACGGCCCAGCCCTCCTCGACCATCCGGGCGTTGAGGTCGCGCCCGTCCACCGTGCACGACACCAGCAGGCGCCTGTAGCGGTCGCGGCCGGACGAGCGGCATTGGACATCCCGGTTCAGGATCATGCGGATCAGCGCGTTGCGGGAGGTCTCGCCACAAAGATAGACCTCCCCGTCGAGCGTGCAGGTCTGGCGCATCTCGGGCGCGTCGATGCCCTCCAGGCGCAGGCTCCTGTCGCCGATGCGGATCGTGTCTCCGTCGACCGCGTGGGCGCGGCCCTCGATCGTGCGGTCGCTCGGCTCGAGCAGGAACCAGGCGCCCGCCGCGAGCCCGAGGGCCAGGACCAGGGAACTGAGGCCGGAGGAACGGGAGGAGCGGCGGGGCCGGAAACCACGTCGCGCCATGGTCAGGCCAGGCGCTCGGAAACCCCGGCCTGACTGAATGTCGCCATGTCCCGATGGACCGCCGCCGCGCTCTTGACGATTCCAGCCGCCAGCGCCGCGCCCGTGCCCTCCCCGAGGCGCATGCCGAGCGCCAGGAGCGGGATCTTGCCGAGCCGCGCCAGCACGTCCTGATGGGCGCCTTCCGCCGAAAGATGACCGGCAAGGCAGTGATCGATGGTGGACGGATGGATGGCGTGAAGGACGGCGGCGGCGGCCGTGGCCACGTAGCCGTCGAGGATGACCGGGATCTTCTGCAGGCGCGCGGCCAGGATCGCGCCGGCAATGGCCGCGATCTCACGGCCGCCGAGGCGGCTCAGCACCTCCAGCGGGTCCTTGAGGTGGTCCTTGTGCCGCGCGACGGCGGCCTCCACGGCGGCGACCTTGCGCCTGAAGCCTTCGTCGTCGATGCCGGTGCCCCGGCCGACCCAGTGCTCGGCCGGCCCGCCGTAGAGGGCCGTGTAGATGGCCGCCGCGATGGTGGTGTTGCCGATGCCCATCTCGCCTACGGCCAGAAGGTCGGTGCCGCCCGCAATCGCCTCCATGCCGAACGCCATGGTGGCGACGCAGGACTTCTCGTCCATGGCCTCGCGCTCGGTGATGTCGTTGGTGGGCATGTCGATGGCGAGGTCGAACACCTTGAAGCCGAGGCCCAGGCTGGCGCAGATCTGGTTGATCGCCGCGCCCCCGGCGGCGAAGTTCTCCAGCATCTGCCGGTTCACCTCGGGCGGGAAGGCCGAGACGCCCTGCGCCGTCACCCCGTGGCTGCCGGCGAAGACGCAGACGAGCGGCCGGTCGGCGGAAGGCCTCTCCTTGCCCTGCCAGGCGGCGAGCCATTCGGCGATCCATTCCAGCCGCCCGAGGCTGCCGGCCGGCTTCGTGAGCTGCCGCTCGCGCAGGCGCACGGCCTCGACGGCCGCCTCGTCCGGCCCCGGCATGGTCGTGATCAGGCGGCGGATGTCGTCGAAGGGCGAGGTGGCGGCGTCGGTCATGGAGGGCTCCAGCCCGTGCGGGCGCTGAAGAAGACAAAGAATTCGGCCCGACCTATAGACCATTTTGCCGGGATGGGGAGGCGCGTTCTGCGCCCGACGGATGCACTGACGCAAGACCCGCCGTGCGGCTGGCGAATGGCGCGGGCCCGTCCGTCACAGCACCCCGTCGAGTTCGGCCTGGGCCTTCGCCTCGTCGAGAAGCCAGGTACGGAAGGCCGCGATGGCGGGCCGCTCCGCGACCGCTTCCGGGCAGACCACGTAGTACTGGTAAGCCCCCTTCACCTGGTGCGGAAAGGGCCGCGCGAGGCGCCCGGCCTTGAGATAGTCGCCGATGAGCACGTTGGTCGCCAGCGCAACCCCCTGCCCCGCCGCCGCGGCCTGAAGGGCCAGAAAGGTGTGGGAGAAGTGGGGTCCGTGGGAGGCGTCCACGCCCTGCACCCCCACGGCGGCGAGCCAGCGCGGCCAGGTCATGAAATCGGGAACGCCCTCCGGGATCTCGTGCAGAAGCGTGTGGTGGCGCAGATCCGCCGGCTCGCGCAGGGGATGCTCGGCATCGTCCAGCAGCGCGGCGCTGCAGACGGGAAAGAACGTCTCCTCCATGAGCAGGTCCGTGCGCAGGCCGGGATAGCCCCCTTTGCCGAAGCGGATCGCCACGTCCACGTCCTCGCGGGCGAAATCGGTCCGGCTGGTGGAGACCGAGACGCGGATCTCCAGGTCCGGGTGGCGCGCCCTCAGGGAGCCGAGGCGCGGGATGAGCCAGCTCGACGCGAAGCTCGGCAGCGTGCTCACGGTCACGACCCGGGAGGCCTCCGAGCGCATCACCCGGGCGGTCGCCTCGTCCAGTTCGTCGAGCACCTGGGACAGGGTGGCGGCATAGCGCTCCCCGGCGGGGGTCAGGACGACGCCCTTGCTGGGCAGGCGCACGAAGAGGGGAATGCCGAGCCAGGCCTCCAGCCCCTTCACCTGCTGCCCGACCGCGCTTGCCGTGACGGCGATCTCGTCCCCGGCCCGCTCGAAGTTGAGATGCCGGGCGGCGGCCTCGAAGGCGCGCAGGGAATTCAGGGGCGGCAGGCGGCGACGGGACATGGATTTTTCAGCCTGAATGATGCCTCTGCCCAAGCTGTGCTTGGGCGAAACACAAGAACATCTCGTTTGCTTCCATCCTAGCCCAGGAGCACATTTACGCCTAGAGAAACACATGCAGATGAGGTCTGCCATGACCGTCGGAATTGCCGCAGTAAATCTTGGCTCGAAGGCCGCCCCGTCGCGCAGGAGCGGCACTCTGCTGCCGCTGCTCCTGAAGGTGGAGGCCTGGCTCGACCGCCGCGCCAGCCGCCGCGCCCTGTACCGCCTCGACGACCGGGCGCTGGCCGATATCGGCCTCTCCCGCGCCGACGTGGACGGCATCTACGATGACCCGTCCCTGTCGCCGCAGAGCCTGCTCCTGATCCCCGACATGAGCCAGGAGCGGGTGTGACGGGCGGAGCCCGCAGGATGCGCATCCTTTGCTCCTAAAGCATCAGCGATCCCGTAGCCGAACGTCGAGGCGCCTCCGGAGTGCACTGGAGCCTCCTTCGAGACGCCGCTGTCGCGGCTTCTCGGGATGAGCGCAGGAGAGGATGATACCGCTGTAGGATTTGGCTGTGATGGCGCGACCTCCTTCCCTCCCCCTTGTGGGGAGGGCCAGGGTGGGGGGTGTGGGCGCCACACCTTCATAGGCTATCGCCCACACCCCCACCTCCACCTCCTCCCCACAAGGGGGAGGAGAGCAGGTCGGCGTTTCCGACGGCCCGAGGTCCGTGGGGAGGATAGCGACGACCGGGTTCTCACCCTGGCCGGGTTCCGTAAGACCCGGCCATGCTTTATCGGTCGGCTCGAGGGAGTCGAGCATGGCCGAGCAACTGGAAGAGACCGGACCCGTCGCGATGGGATCGTGGCAGGGTGTCCTGGCGGATCTCGCCTCCTGCCTGCGTTTCTATTCCCGCCTGCCGGTACCGGCCCTGCCCTGGGAGCAAGACCCGCACGCCCTACCGGATTTTCCCAGAATAACGCGCCTGGTGCCCTTGGCGGGGCTCGTCCTCGGCATCCTGCCGGCGGCAGTTCTGGCGGGCGCCCTGCTGCTCGATCTCGGTCCCTGGCTCGCCGCCGCCCTCTCCGTCGCTGCCATGACGGTGACCACCGGCGCATTCCATGAGGACGGCTTCGCCGACACCGCCGACAGCTTCGGCGGCGCGACCCGCGAGCGGCGTCTCGCCATCATGCGCGACAGCCTCATCGGCTCCTTCGGGGCCTCGGGCCTCGTGCTCGTCTTCGCGCTTCGGATCGGGGCTCTGGCGGAGCTCGTCTCGCGGGTCGACACGGCCGGAGCCTGCACGGCAGTCCTGATCGCCGCCGCCCTGTCGCGCACCGCGGGACTGACGCCCCTCGTCCTCCTGCCACCCGCCCGCCTCGACGGCGCCTCCCATGCGGTCGGGCAACCAACCCGCGACACCTTCTGGCGCGCGGCGGCGCTCGCGGGCGTGATCGCCGTCGTTCTGGGCACCCTCTCAGGCCTGGACCCGTCCGGCATCGGCCTCATGCTGATCCTCTCGGCCGCGTCGGGCTGGGCGCTGACCCGCCTGGCGGCACGGCACATCCAGGGGCAGACGGGCGATATCGCGGGCGCGGCCCAGCAGGTCGCGGAGATCGCCGCGCTCATCGGCCTCTTGACCGTGGTCGAACGTTGACAACATGAACCCTTGAGCATGACCCGCGTTTCGAGCCCCTGCATCCGCGTCTGCCTCCTCGATCCCGAAACGGGCCTGTGCGAGGGCTGCGGGCGCACGCGCGAAGAGATCGGCCGCTGGTTCCGGCTGCCGGAGGAGGAGCGCCTGCGCATCATGGCCGAACTGCCGGAGCGCATGCGGCGGGCCTTCGCCACGACGGCTGAGACGGACGAGGAGTCCTGATGCCGGGCATCGGCTTCGTCAGCAGCCTTCTCCTCGGCGCCGCCGTCATGATCGCCCTCGTCCGCGTCGAGCCCATCGGGGATCTCTCCCCCATGGAGGCCGCCCTCCTGGTCGGCTTCGGCGGCATCGCCCTGGTCATGGCCGGCACGATCATCGACGGCTTCCGCCGCCACTGGACCTACGGCGTGCAGTCCATCGCCGTCAGCGGCGGCATTCTCGTCGCGCTGCTGGTGATCCATGCCTCGCGGGGCGAATGGCAGGCGGTGCTCGACCGCGCCATCGGCGACATCTCCTACGGCCGGACCGTCGTGACGACCGAGGGCGAGGTGGTGGCCGCGCGCCGCTCGGACGGCAGCTTCATCGTCGCCGGCAAGGTCAACGGGCGCGACACCCGCTTCATCTTCGACACCGGGGCCAGCACCGTGGTGCTGCGCGCGGAAAGCGCCGAGGCCCTCGGCATCGATCCCGAGGCGCTGGACTATTCCATTCCCGTCTCGACCGCGAACGGCACGGCGCTCGCCGCCCCCGTCACCATCGGGAGCATATCGGTGGGCCCGATCACCGAGCGCAACGTGCGCGCCCTGATCGCGCGCGAAGGCGTGCTGCACGCCAACCTGCTCGGCATGACGTTCCTGGAGCGGCTCGCATCCTTCGAAGTCCGGGGCAACCGGCTGATCCTGCGCGCGAAGGGCGATGTGAGCGCAGGCGACGACTGACCGGAAGCGCTCGGCCCGCCGCGCCTTTCGGGCCGCGAGCAGGCGACAGACAACCTCGCAACTCTGTTATAATGGTCCAGTCGCCCGCCCTCCTTGGTTTTCCATGCTCAAACTTGACCATCTGACCATCATCGCTCCAACGCTCGCAGAGGGAGTGGCGCACGTACGAAGGTGCCTTGATCTCGATGTCCCCTTCGGGCAGCACCATGGTTACATGGGCACCTACAATCACCTGCTGCAGTTGGGGGACGGCGTCTATTTGGAAATCATCGCCCTCGACCCGGACGCGACAAGGCCGGGTCGCGCGCGCTGGTTTGGATTGGACGATGGTAAAGCCGTCAGAGCCGATTGGGATGCCGGCCGCCGCCTTCGGAGCTGGGTGGCGCGGACGGACGCAATCGATACCGTCCTGGCCGGTCGGGAAGGGATATTCGGAAAGAAGGTGTCCCTTCCGTGGTCCAATCCGTCGTTCGACTTTGCGATTCCGGACGACGGCTCGCTTCCTCTTGGGGGCGCGGCTCCTTCGATCATCGACAGACGCGGCAAACCTCGGTCGATGGACACGATCGCCGATCTGGGAGCCAGACTCAGATCATTCTCGCTCGAACATCCTGACGCTGCAGCCATCTCTGAACTCTATCGAGAGATCGGCGTCGACCGCTTGCCTCATATTATCCGCTGCGATGCCCTGCGCTACCGCGCGCAGATAGAAACGCCCGCCGGCACCAGGGAACTTTCCTAAGCCGTGCATCAAGGTCCGGAACGGGTCGTAATCTCCCTTTCGATCCAGCACACGCCTGAAGAGAGCGCCCCTTGACGTCGCCAGTCGGTCCGCAGCTCGCATTCCGCAGGGCACATTCCACGAATTCCGACGCGCTCTCCCGTTTGTAAGTCGGGTTCACAAGCGCTATGTCGTGGCTTTCGGAAGAGCCTGGCATGACAATCTCGAATGACGACGACCTCACCCACCTGAAGGAGATCGGGCGTATCGTCGCCAATACTCTCGAGGCGATGGGGAAGGCCCTCGAGCCGGGCATGACCACCTCCGAACTCGACCTGATCGGGCGAAAGCTCCTGGAAGCGGCCGGGGCGCGTCCGGCTCCGGAATTGGCCTACGCATTTCCTGGGGCGACCTGCATCAGCGTGAACGAGGAGATCGCCCATGGCATCCCGGGCGCCCGACGGATCGAGCGTGGCGACCTGGTCAACATCGACGTCTCTGCCGAGAAGAACGGCTTCTTTGCCGATACGGGAGCCTCCTTCGCCGTCCCACCGGTAACCCGCTCGATCGAACGCCTTTGCCGGGACGGTCGGCGGGCCATGTGGACGGGCCTGCGGCAGGTGGGAGTCGGCAAGCCGATTGCCGGCATCGGTCAAGCCATCGGGGCCTTTGCGCGGAAGAACGGCTACAGTCTCGTCAGGAACCTTGCCAGTCACGGCGTCGGCCTGTCGCTCCATGAGGAGCCGAAAGAGATCGCCACATGGCCGGACGCCTCCGAGCGCCGCATCATGAGCGACGGCATGGTGTTCACCGTCGAGCCATTCCTGTCCCTCGGCGCCGAGTGGGCCGAGGATGGCGACGATCCGTGGACGCTCTACAGCAGCCCCGAGGCCCCTACCGTCCAGTACGAGCACACCGTCGTGGCAACCCGAAACGGGCCCCTAATCGTGACGATGGCCGGTTGAACCCTTCTGCTCGGCAGCCCGCAGACGAAGCGGAACCCGGATCGCCCGTTCCGCAATGCCGACGGGTCTTCAACCCGCCGCCGACAGCGCCGCCTCTTCCGGCGCCGCCTCGCCGCGGGACACATGGGCCACCGCGTCGCGCAGGGTCTGGAGATCCGCGGTCGGCTTCACGCCTTCCGTCGCCAGATGGCGGCGATAGGCGCGGGCGCCGGGGCGGCCGGTGAAGAGGCCGAGCATGTGGCGGGTCATGGCGTGGAGGCGCACGCCCTCGGCGAGACGGGCGGCGACGTAGGGCTCGTAGGCCTCGACCGCCTCGAAGGCATCGGCCACCGGCGGTTCCTCGCCGTAGAGCTCGCGGTCCACGGCCAGCAGGATCTCCGGCTCCTGATAGGCCACGCGGCCCAGCATCACGCCGTCCACATGGCGCAGGTGCTCGCGCACCTCCGCCATGGTGCGGATGCCGCCGTTGATGGCGACCGGCAGGTCCGGCCGCGCCTGCTTCAGGCGGTAGACTCGCGGGTAGTCGAGGGGCGGAATGTCCCGGTTCTCCTTGGGCGACAGGCCCTGGAGCCAGGCCTTGCGGGCATGGACCGTCAGGGCGTCGACGCCCGCCGCCACCACGCATTCGGCGAGGCGGTTCAGGGCTTCTTCCGTGTCCTGGTCGTCCACGCCGATGCGGCACTTCACCGTGACGGGCAGCGAGACGGCGGCCTTCATGGCGGCGACGCAATCGCCCACCAGCTCCGGCTCCTGCATGAGGCAGGCGCCGAAGCGGCCGTTCTGCACCCGGTCGGAGGGGCAGCCCACGTTCAAATTGATCTCGTCGTAGCCGAAATCGGCGCAGATCCGGGCTGCCTCGGTCAGGTCCTTGGGGTCGGAGCCGCCGAGCTGCACCGCCACCGGGTGCTCGGCCTCGTCGAAGCCGAGCAGGCGCTCGCGCGGGCCGTGTATGACCGCGCCCGTGGTGACCATTTCCGTATAGAGCCGCGCCCGGCGCGACATGACCCGATGGAGCGACCTGCAAAAACGGTCAGTCCATTCCATCATGGGTGCAACGCTCAGCCTCATGTCCTCGACAGGCAGCACTTCTCTCGATCCCTTCCTGCCGAACCACCTCCGGCATCTTCACCACGTGGCTCCCGATACCGTCCCGACGCACCCCGGATCAAGGTCCGTCGCGCCCTTTCGGATCGGCAGCCGCGCCAGACATGGCGACGGTGGCAAAGGGCAACAAGCGCGGCCGCGTCGAAATGCGCCGCAGGCTGGAGCCTGCGGGATCACTTGCGGCTTGGAGGCGAGAGCGGAATAAGTTATGTTGTAACAATTGTGGTGCGCGGCGCGCGTTCATGGGAGGACTGCAGTGCAAGACCGTCGTTCGGACAGCCGGAAGCCTACGATCCTGGAGGGACGCATTCGGGTCGGTGAGCGGATGCCGGACATCGAATGCACCGTCCGCGACCTTTCGGAGGCCGGGGCGCAGATCTGGGCTCCCCCCTCCGTCGACCTCCCCCGGGAATTCGACATCGACATCCCGAAGCGGGGGCAGTCCCATCGGGCCCAGATCATCTGGTCCAAGGACAGAAGCCACGGCATCGCCTTCGTCCAGAAGCAGCCGGAGACCGGCCGCGGGGCCGGGGCGGCCCAGGCTTCCGCCAGCTCGCACGTTCAGGACATTCTCGACGATGCCCGGCAACAGCTTGCCCAGGCGATGGGCATTCCCCCGGACTCGATCCGGTTGAGGATCGAGATCGACGGCTGACGGGCCGCGCCCCTCGCGAAAGCAAAAAATTTTCCCCCGCCCCGCCGGCATCGCTTTGGGCAAACAGTCCTGCGATTGCGCCGGCCCTGGCGGCTTTTGTGGCCCGGAGCGCGAAACTCAAGGAAAATAAGCGGTTGCGCCGCATCGGGCACCGGGACGGCGGCGGCTCTCCTGCTGCCGCGCTACCGCAATCTCGCCCGAATGGGCCGCTGACCTGAGCCATCGGACCAGCCGAATCGCGGCTCCATCACACAAGGGAACGCCCATGTCGATCAACTGGCTCATCCTGACCCCAGGTCCCGAAAGCCTCCTGCTCCCGACCTACGGCTATTATGGCGGCCCCGGCTATTCCGGCGGCGCGCTCATCGGCGCGGGCGAGGTCCCGGACCCCACCCTCCAGCCCCAGGACCCGCTGGATGCCCTCTTCCGGCAGCACGACGCCGCCTACACGCCCACGGCGACGCCGGGCGAACTCGCCCAGGCCGACATCCTCCTGATCGAGAACATCCTGGCCCTTCCCGAGGAGGCGGTGACCGGCGAAGGCGACCTCTATGCGGGCGCCGCCGTCCTGGCGATGATCTATCAGATCGTGGAGAGGCACGATCAGCCGCAGGTTCTGGCCCAGATCGACCTGAGGGACACGATCCGCGGCGCGGTGGACCTCATCGAACAGGGCAGCGTCGAGCCCGACCCGCAGGAGATCGCAGGCTTCGTGACCTGGCTCACGACCACGGGCAATGCGCTCGCCCAGTCCGACAGCCCGCTCGCCGATGCGCTCTCCGAGGAGTTCCTCGATCTCGCGGCATCCCTCGCCGCCGCGCCTCCGGCCGAGTTCCAGAACGTGCTGACCGACGAAGCGCTCGATTTCCTGGAAGACCTGGGCTCGCATCTCGAAGATGCGGTCGAGACCATGGCAACGACGGCGAAGCTGGACGACCTGCGGGACCTCCTGGACGGCGATGCCTTCGACTGGGCCGCCGTCCTCGTCCCGGACAGCCCTCCCCCGTCGCTCGCCGCCCTGGCCGACAGGCTCGACCTGCCCTGGAAGGGGGATTTCCTGATCTAGATCAGGACCGCGGCCTTGGCTTCCAGCGCCGAGGCCGCATCGCGCGGGCTGAGCTGCACCTGCAGCCCGCGCTGGCCGCCATTGATGAAGACGCTGACGTGCGAGAGGGCGGATTGCTCGATCACGGTCGGCACCCGCCTTTTCTGCCCGAAGGGGCTGATGCCGCCCACATGATAGCCGGTGATGCGCTCCGCATCCGGCGGCTTCATCATCTGGGCCGACTTGCCGCCGAGAGCCGCCGCCAGCTTCTTCAGGTTCACCTCCCGGTCCGACGGGACCACGGCGCAGGCGGGCTTGCCGTCCACCGTCACCATGAGGGTCTTGAGAACGCTGTTGGGATCGGCGCCCAGGGCCTCGGCGGCCTGGAGGCCGATGCGCTCCGCATTGGGATCGTAGTCGTAGGCATGGACCGTGAAGGAGACGCCCGCCTGCTGCAGGGCGAGCGTGGCCCGGGTGGTCTTGGACATGGCCGTTCAGGCTCCGGAAGATGCCCGGTCAGTGCTCGTGCTTGTGCCCGTGGTGGTGATGCCCGCAACCGCAGCCGGGACCGTGCTCATGGTGGTCATGGTCGTGGGCGTGACCGTGCTTGTGATCGTGGTGCGCATGGTCGTGGCTGTGGGCATGGCCGTGGTCGTGATGTCCATGGTCGTGCCCATGGGAATGGGAATGGCCATGATGATGGTGGTGATGCCCGTGGCCGTGATGGTCGTGGTCGCAATGGTGGGCGCTGCGCTCCGGCCGGAAGGGGCGCTCGACGGGGGTCGCCGTGCAGCCCTGCCCGCGCACCAGCTCGGCGACGGCCGGGTCGTTTTCCACGTAGAGCGCATCCGCCGTCACCTCGACGAGGCCGTGCTGGCTGCCGAGATGCCAGGCGAGGCGCGTGAGACGCAGCGGGTTCTCGGCCTTCACCTCCAGCAGGCGCTCGGGAGCG
This sequence comes from Microvirga lenta, assembly GCF_020532555.1. Taxonomy (GTDB): domain Bacteria; phylum Pseudomonadota; class Alphaproteobacteria; order Rhizobiales; family Beijerinckiaceae; genus Microvirga; species Microvirga lenta. Next base: position 223,040 of record NZ_JAJBBR010000008.1, read on the forward strand.
GCCTTGACCTGGACGAGGCGTCCGTCCTCGAGGCGCAGGGCGTCGCCGTCGTTGACGGTGGTCTCCATGTCGAGGTCGAGCAGGATCTCGGTGCCGCCCTCCCCCTTGAGCGTCCCCTGGCGGCGGTTGCGGGCCGCATGGTCGAGCGTGATCGTGTCGACGACGCGGTCGGCCTTCACGGCGGGCTTGCGGACGATGGTGGTGACGCGGGGCATGGCTTTGTCTCGGAAGGGTGGAGGTGCGGGCTCTTTAGATAGGACGTGCCGCCGGCAAAACCCATGCCGGCGGGCGCTGCTTAATAGCTCACCTTGTCCGGCTTGTCCGCCCAGGCGTCGAAGACGGCCCTGGCCTCCAGGCTCGGCAGGTGGTCCATGGGGATCAGGCGCTCTTCCGGCGCTTTCGGGATCTCGTCGTAGATCAGGCTGTCGTCGAAGCCGATCTCGGCCGCGTCCTGGCGGGTATTGGCGTAGACGATGCGGGACACCCGCGCCCAATAGGCCGAGGCCAGGCACATGGGGCACGGCTCGCAGCTCGTATAGAGGGTCGCGCCATGGAGGGCGAAATCCCCCACCGCCTCGCAGGCGCGGCGGATCGCCGTGACCTCCGCATGGGCCGTGGGATCGTTGGTGGACGTGACCTGGTTCCAGCCCTCGGCCAGCACCTTGCCGTCGCGCACGATCACGGCGCCGAAGGGGCCGCCGGCGCCTTCGGCCATGTGCTCGCGCGAAAGGGCGACAGCGCGGGCGAGATGGCGCTGATCTTCTGTTCTGTCGTCTGTCATGGGGCGCTTTTATCGTTTGCGGCGGTGGGACGCGAGAAGTTTAAGCCGGAAAGGCCCCGCTCACGCACCTGGAGCAGTTGGGCGGCCACCGAGGCCGCGATGACGGCGGGCTCCTTGCCTCCGATGCCGGGAAGGCCGATGGGGCAGACCAGCGAACCGATGCGGCTTTCGCTCAGGCCCAGCTCCCGGAAGCGCTTTTCGAACCGCGCCCGCTTCGTGGCGCTGCCTATCAGGCCCACGTAAGGAAAGCCCCGGCTCAGGGCCGCGGCCGTGATCGCCATGTCGAGGGGGTGGTCGTGGGTCATGACCAGCACGAGGGCCTCGGGCGGCGCCTGGGCGATCTCGGCGGCCGGATCCTGCATGCGGACCGCAACGGCATTCCCGGGCACATGGCGGGGGAAGGCGTCCTCCCGGTCGTCGAGCCAGCGTACGGAGAACGGCAGGGGCGCCAGGGCCAGCACGAGGGCGCGCCCCACATGCCCGGCCCCGAAGACGAGAACCGGCGTCCGCTCCTCTCCATGGGTTTCATGCCACTGGGTCTCCGCGTCGTCGCCGACGGCGGATGACATGTCCCGCACCACGCGGCCGTCGACGAGGCGGCACTCCACCTCGAACGTGCCACCCTCCTCGGCCTCCGCCAGGCGTTCGATGTCCTCCAGATCGTGCCCGTCGAAGGTCTCGATCAGGATCTTCACCCGCCCGCCGCAGCACTGGCCGAGATCGGGGCCGAGCGCCTGATCGAGCAGGCGGGCCTGCCGGTCGCCCCTCGCCAGCATGTCCCTGGCGATGTCGAGCATGAGGAACTCGAGCTGGCCGCCGCCGATGGTGCCGTGGAAGGCGCCATCCGGGCGCACGACCATGCGGGCGCCCGCCTCGCGCGGAGCCGAGCCCTTCACCTCGTGGACGCTGACGAGGGCAGCGGAACCGTGCCGGCCCACGAACTCGGCAAGCTGCCGCCAGACCTTCACCCCATCGGCCTCCCGCGCAGGGCCTCGCAGGCTCTCAGGAGGGCCTCGGGGGTGGCAGGCGCGTGCAGCGGCACGGGCTTCGACGGATCGAGGGAATGCACCGCATCGGCCAGCGCGCAGAACACGCTGTTCGCCAGCATGATCGGCGGCTCGCCCACCGCCTTCGAGCGGTAGACCGTCTCCTCCCGGTTGGCGTTGGGATAGAGCGCAACGTTGAAATCCGCCGGCACGTCGGACGCCACCGGGATCTTGTAGGTGGACGGCGCATGCGTGAGCAGGCGCCCCTCGCTGTTGAAGACCAGCTCCTCCGTGGTGAGCCAGCCCATGCCCTGAACGAACCCGCCCTCGATCTGGCCGATGTCGATGGCCGGGTTCAGGGACTTGCCGACATCGTGGAGGATATCCGCGCGCAGGAGGCGGTTCTCGCCGGTCAGCGTGTCGACGATCACCTCTGAGCAGGCGGCCCCGTAGGCGAAGTAGAAGAACGGGCGACCCGTGGCGCTCGCCCGGTCCCAGGTGATCTTCGGCGTCGCGTAATGGCCCGCTTCCGAGAGCGCCACGCGGGACTGGATGCATTTGCGCGCGAGCTCGGTGAAGGAGATGCTTTCGTTGCCGATGAAGACCCTGTCGTCGCGGAATTGGATCTGCTCCTCGGGCACGTCGTAGCTCTGCGCCGCATGGGCGATCATGCGGCGCTTGATGGCGCCGGCCGCGATGCGGGCCGCCATGCCGTTGAGATCGGAGCCGGAGGAGGCCGCCGTGGGCGAGGTGTTGGGTACCTTCGCCGTGGTCGTCGCGGTGATGCGCACCCGCTCCATGGCGATGCCGAACTCCTCGGCCACCACCTGCGCCACCTTGATGTAGAGCCCCTGCCCCATCTCGGTGCCGCCGTGGTTCAGGTGTACGGAGCCGTCCTGATAGACATGGACCAGCGCACCCGCCTGGTTGAGATGGGTGAGCGTGAAGCTGATGCCGAACTTCACCGGCGTGAGCGCCAGCCCCCGCTTCATGATGGGCGAGGATGCGTTGAACTCCGCGATCTCCGCGCGCCGCGCCCGGTAATCGGAGGTTCGCTCCAGCGTCTGCACGAGGCCGTGCAGCGTCTCGATCTCCTCCACCTCCATGCCGAAGGGCGTGAGGTTGCCGTCGGGCCGGTAGAAATTGGCATAGCGAACGTCGAGCGGGTCGCACCCGGTCGCCCAGGCGATCTGGTCCATCACGTGCTCGATGGCGAGCATTCCCTGCGGTCCGCCGAAGCCGCGGAAGGCGGTGTTCGACACGGTGTTGGTCTTGAGCCGTTTCGACCCCACATGGACGGCCGGCATCCAATAGGCGTTGTCGGCGTGGAACATGGCACGGTCGACCACGCCGCCGGAGAGATCGGCCGAGTAGCCGCAGCGGGCGAGAAGCTCCACGGAGTAGCCCTGGATGCGCCCCTCCCCGTCGATACCCACCGACCAGTCGCAGCGGAAATCGTGGCGCTTGCCGGTGAGGATGAAGTCGTCGTCCCGGTCGAGCCGCAGCTTGCACGGACGGCCCGTGACGCGGGAGGCGAGCGCCGCCGTCACGGCCCATTGCGTCGCCTGGCTCTCCTTGCCGCCGAAACCGCCGCCCATGCGGCGCGTCTCGCACACCACATAGGCATCGGGAATGTCGAGCACCCGGGCGACCACGTGCTGCACCTCGCTCGGATGCTGCGTCGAGGAATAGACGTGGATGTCGCCGTCCTCGCCCGGCACCGCGAGGGCCACCTGGCCTTCGAGATAGAAATGCTCCTGTCCCCCGACCCGGAACTGACCCTCGATCCGGTGCGGCGCCGCCGCAATGGCCGCCTTCGCGTCGCCGCGGCCGAAGGCATAGTCCGGCAGCACGGTCTCGCCGCGCGCCAGCGCATCCTCGACGGTGATGCTGGGCGTCTCGGCTTCGATCTCCATCACGGCCAGCTTCACCGCCCGGCGCGCCACGTCGCGGGTGGTGGCGACGACCGCGAAGACCGCCTGGCCGAGAAAGCCGATCTCGTTCTCGACGAAGAGCGGATCGTCGCCGAAGGCGGGCGAGACGTCGTTCTTGCCGGGAATATCGGCGGCTGTCAGCACCGCCACGACGCCGGGCACGGCGCGCACGGCGGAGACATCGAGGGAGAGCAGCCGTCCCCGCGCCTTCGGCGACTGGCCGATGGCCACGTGAAGCGTGCCCTCCGGTTCGCGAATGTCGTCGATGTAGTGCGCGGAGCCCTGCACGTGCTTGGCGCCGGAATCGTGCGGCAGCGGCTGCCGGACATGGCGCAGGGCCTCGCCCTGCTCTCCGGCCCATGCGGAAGCACTGGCGGCCCCGTCCAACTTCATACGCTCGTTCATGGTCTACTCCGCCGCCTCGAGCGCATCGCGCCGGCCGACGATGCGCGTGGCATGGGTCTGGCCGGAGGCGGTCTCGCTCAGGGCCTTGAACAGGAGGTTGCGGGCGACCGTCGCACGGTAGGCGGACGAGGCCCGGAGATCGTCGAGGGGCTGGTAGTCGCGCCCGATGGCCGCGAGCGCCTCGCCCCAGGACGACGCTTCGTCGAGGGAGATGCCGGCAAGCGCCCGCTCCGTTTCAGAGGCCCGTTTCGGAATGCCCGCCATGCCCCCGAAGGCGATGCGGGCCGAGGCGACGCGGCGCCCGTCCAGCGTCAGCCTGAAGGCCCCCATGACGGCCGAGATGTCCTCGTCGAAGCGCTTCGAGACCTTGTAGGCGCGGAAGACCTCGTGGGCCTTCGGCTTCGGCAGGACGACGCGGCGCACGTACTCGCCGGGCAGGCGATCCTGCCGGCGATAGGCGATGAAGGAGTTTTCGAGGGGAATGGTGCGGATGCTCTCGCCCCGGCGCAGTTCGAGCTCGGCGCCCAGCGCGATCAGCGCCGGGGCGAGGTCGCCGATGGGCGAACCGTTCGCGATGTTGCCGCCCACGGTTCCCGAGGCGCGCACCTGCGCGGAACCGAAGCGGCGCATCAGCTCGCCGAGATCCGCATCGATGCGGGCGAGCGAGGCGTAAGCCTGCGCGTGCGTCGCCGTCGCCCCGATGGCGAGCGCGTCCGTACCGTCGTCGATGATGTCGAGGCCCGCCACGCGGCCGAGCCAGACGATCTTTTCGAGCTCGGCCATTCCCTTCGTGATCCACAGGCCCACATCGGTGCAGCCCGCGACCAGCGTGGCGTCGGGATGCTGCGCATAGAGCGCGGCGAGGGAATCCTCCGTGGCCGGAGCGGCGAAGAAACCGTCCGTGCCGCCGACGAACACGTCCTGCCCGTCCGCAAGACTCGTGAGGCCTTCCAAGGTCCGTTCGCTCGATTGCGTAAAGGAATCGTCGGGATCGCCGCCGCAGGCATCGAGCGCCGCATCGACGATGGGACGGTAGCCGGTGCAGCGGCAGAGATTGCCCGCCAGCGCATCGTTGACCGCCTCGCGCGTCAGGGGACGCTCGCCCTCGTGATAGAGCGTGAACAGGCTCATCACGATGCCGGGGGTGCAGAAGCCGCATTGGGAACCGTGATGGGAGACCATGGCGGCCTGAACCGGATGGAAGTCGCCGTCGGCGACGAGATCCTCGACCGTCACCACCTCCGCGCCGTCCACCTGGCCGAGAAGCAGGATGCAGGCATTGACGGGCTCGTACTGCACCCGCCCGCCGCGCACGCGCCCGAGCGCGACCGTGCAGGCGCCGCAATCGCCTTCGGCGCAGCCTTCCTTTGTGCCGAGCTTGCGTTCCTGAAGCCTCAGGTAGTCCAGAAGCGTGGTGCGCGGGTGAAAGCCCGCGGCTTCGACAACTCGTCCATGCCGCCAAAAGCGGATCGCTTCCCGTGTCACAATCATCCTCCGCCGGTTGCACCCGGCTCCTTATGGTGAGCCGGGTAGAATGACGGAGCAAGGGCTTTTCGCCAACACCATCCTTAGGCGTGGCCTCGGACGAAGGCCAGGGAAGCGCCGAAACGCTTGGCCCTTACCAGCTTCCGGTGTTCGGCATGGAGGCCCAGGGCTCCTGCGGCTCTTTGGGCTCGCCGCGCTGGAGCAGCTCGATGGAGATGTTGTCCGGGGTCTTGATGAAGGCCATGTAGCCGTCGCGCGGCGGACGGTTGATGGTGATGCCCGCATCCATCAGCTTCCGGCAGGTCTCGTAGATATCGTCGACCCGATAGGCGAGATGGCCGAAATTCCGCCCTCCCGCATATTCATGCTCGTCCCAGTTATAGGTGAGTTCGAGCAGGGGAGCCCTCGTGTCCTTGGCCTTCTCCACGTCTCCGGGGGCGGCGAGGAAGACGAGGGTGAAACGGCCCTTCTCGTTCTCGATCCGGCGGGTCTCGACGAGGCCGAACTTGTTGCAGAAGAAGTCGAGGGATTTGTCCAGGTCCGAAACGCGAACCATCGTGTGCAGGTATTCCATCATGGTCTCCCCTTTTGCCGAGGCTACGTGATGGCGCATTTGACGCAGAGATCAAGAGCCACCCGTCACAAGCACCAGGAAAGCTTGAGGATGTTTAATGTTTGTTAACCTTTCACCGTTCGCACCGCCGCAGCCTTGCACTGAATCGCTCAGGCCATAGATCAAAACAAAGTTACGCCAGCACGAAAGCTTTTCCGATGCGCACCGACATTGCCCAGATCGTCCGCCTTGAGGATTACCGGCCCAGCGATTTCCTGATCGACCGCGTGGAACTCGATGTCCGGCTTCATCCCACGGCGACGCGGGTTACGGCCACGCTGGCCCTGCGGCCGAATCCGGAAGGGCGCGCGGATGCGCCCCTCGTGCTCGACGGCGACGAGGTGAACCTGAAGGCCCTGGCCCTCGACGGACGGTCCCTGCCGGGCGGCGAGTTCGGGGCCTCGCCGCAATCCCTGACCATCGCGCAGCCGCCGCGGCGGCCCTTCACGCTCACGATCGAGACCGAGATCGACCCGACCTCGAACACCAAGCTCATGGGCCTCTACCGGTCGAGCGGCAACTACTGCACGCAGTGCGAGGCGGAAGGGTTCCGCCGCATCACCTATTTCCTCGACCGGCCGGACGTGATGGCGGTCTACACCACCCGCATCGAGGCCGAGCGGGAGGAGGCGCCGGTGCTCCTCGGCAACGGCAACCTGGTCGAGGCCGGCGCCATCGAGGGCAAGGGCCGGCACTATGCCGTGTGGCACGATCCGCACCCGAAGCCGTCCTATCTCTTCGCCCTGGTCGGCGGACGCCTCGGCCGCGTGGCCAAGAGCTTCACCACCATGAGCGGCCGCGAGGTGGAGCTCGCCATCTATGTGGAGCCCGGCAAGGAGGATCGCGCCGACTACGCCCTCGATGCGCTGGAGCGTTCCATGCGCTGGGACGAACAGGCCTTCGGCCGGGAATACGATCTCGACGTGTTCAACATCGTCGCCGTGTCGGACTTCAACATGGGCGCGATGGAGAACAAGGGCCTCAACATCTTCAACGACAAATACGTGCTGGCGAGCCCCGAGACCGCGACGGACGCGGACTACGCCAATATCGAGGCGATCATCGCGCACGAGTATTTCCACAACTGGTCGGGCAATCGCGTCACCTGCCGCGACTGGTTCCAGCTCTGCCTCAAGGAGGGCCTGACGGTCTTCCGCGACCAGGAATTCTCTTCCGACGAGCGCTCGCGTCCCGTGCACCGCATCGCCGAGGTCAAGACCCTGCGCGCGCGCCAGTTCCTGGAGGATGCGAGCCCCCTCGCCCATCCGGTGCGCCCGGCGCAGTACCGGGAGATCAACAACTTCTACACGGCCACCGTCTACGAGAAGGGCGCCGAGATCGTGCGGATGCTCAAGACGCTGATCGGCCCCGAGGATTTCCGGCGCGGGATGGACCTCTATTACGAACGCTGCGACGGCACCGCCGCGACGGTGGAGGATTTCCTCGACGCCTTCGCCGAGGTGACCGGTCGCGACCTGTCCCATTTCGCCCGCTGGTATGCCCAGGCCGGCACGCCACGGGTGACGGTGAAGGGAACCTACGACGAGGCGGCGCGGACCTACCGCCTCGACTTCACGCAGGAAACGCCCGCGACGCCGGGGCAGCCGACGAAGGAGCCCATGGCGATCCCGGTGGTGGTCGGCCTCGTGGCGCGTGATGGAGGCGCGCTCGACGCCTCCGGCGACCGCGTGAATGCCCAGGGCGTGTTCCTGCTCGACAAGGCCAGCGACAGCGTGACCTTCACGGGCGTGGCCTCCCGGCCCGTCCCCTCGATCTTCCGGGGCTTCTCCGCTCCGGTGAAGGTCACGCTCGACCTGACGAACGAGGAACTTCTCGTTCTCCTGCGCCACGACAGCGATGCCTTCAACCGCTGGCAGGCGGCGCAGACCGTCGCCATGCGTCTTCTGGTCGAGCTCTCGAAGGGAGCGTCCGTTCCCGATGCGGCAATCGCAGATTTCACCTCGGCGTTGCGCGCCTTCATGGAGGCGGATGCCCTGCAGGATCCTGCTTTCGCGGCCCTTGCGATCACGCTTCCCAGCGAGGCCGATATCGCGCAGGAGATCGGCGCGGATGTGGACCCCGACGCGATCCATCGCGCGCGCAGGCATATGCGCCGGCATATCGGGCAGGCCTGCCTCGAAACGTTGCAGGATTTCCGCCGTTCGCTTGCGGAGACGGGCGCCTACAGCCCCGATGCAGCGAGCGCGGGACGGCGCGCCCTGCGCAATGCGTCGCTGGATCTCCTGGCGGCCGCGGACGCGGAGCTCGGCGAGGCGCTTGCGGGCGAGCAGTTCGCATCCGCCGGCAACATGACGGACCGTCTCGCATCGCTGAGCGTTCTGACGACGCTGCCGGGCGATGCACGGGAGAAGGCGCTGGCGCAGTTCGAGGAGCGCTATCGCCATGAGCCGCTCGTGCTCGACAAGTGGTTCACCCTGCAGGCCGCCATTCCCGAGGATGGCACTCTGGAGCGCGTGAAGCGCCTGATGCAGCACCCCGCGTTCTCGATCAACAATCCCAACCGCGTGCGCTCGCTGGTGGGAAGTTTCGCGATGCTGAATCAGATGCAGTTCAATCGCGCGGACGGATCGGGCTACGAGTTCCTGGCCGATATCGTGCTGCGCGTGGACGCGTTGAATCCTCAACTTGCGGCACGGCTTCTGACCTCGTTCAGCAGCTGGCGAATGATGGAAAAAACGCGTCGCGGCAAGGCCGAACAAGCCCTGCGCCGCATCGCTGGAAAGCCCAATCTTTCCCGCGATGTAGGCGACATCGCGGCGCGTTCGCTGGAGGAACAGAATGCCTGACAACCTCCTGAAAGGACTTGGTTTTTCTGTCCAGTACCACGAACGGCTGATGCGCAATCGGCAGCGTAAATTTCTGTTAACCTAGATGATCACATAGCTAGACAAATCACTCGCCCATGATTCTATTGATGGTGATTCGGAGAGATGCGGCACGTCCTCCGATCAAGGACGTAAATGGTTCCGGAGGGAGAATCGCATGGCGGGGGCGGTGACCGCATGCGTACCCGCTCGTGCGGGTACAATTCTCGGGGTAACGCGATCCGACGCGAACCCGACATATCGGCGACTTGAGCAATACGAACCCTGGCTCAGGCTTGCAGTTCCCGCTCTTCTCGCCCTCTTTCTCATCACGCTCGCAGGCAGCGCGTGGATCCAGGTTCGCGAGAACCGGGAGGACACGCTCGTCGATGCGATCGCGGATATCGACATCGTCGCATCCCTTTCTGCCGCGAAGCTCGGCGACCGGGCCGCACCGGCCGATCATGCCGCGGCCGTCGCGCAGCTCGCGGGTCTCGCGGAGAGCATGCCGGACAGCGCCCTCGCGCACAGCCGCACGCTGCTTCTGGTCGATCAGTCCGGCAAGGTTCTGGCCGTCTACCCGGCGATGGAGAACGCGCCCGACACCCTCGCCGAGGTGCTCGGCGATGCGCAGCCCCTCGCCCTGTTCGCGGACCGCGCGGGCGTGATGACCATCAGGCTCGTCAGCGGCCAGGAAGGCATCGCGACCGTACGCTCCCTGCCGGCATCGTCCGGACGGATCGCCGTGATCCAGCCCCTGCCGGATGTGCTCTCCGGCTGGTGGACGCGCACCATCGGTCACGTGTCGCTGCTGGCCGCCACCATCGTCGTGCTGATCGGCATCGGCATCGCCTATGTGATGCAGGCGAACCGCGCCCGCGCTGCCGACGAGGTGTGCGAGAAGGTGCGCGACCGCATCGACTCCGCGCTGAACCGAGGCCGCTGCGGCCTGTGGGACTGGGATATCGGCCGTGGCCGCATCTATTGGTCGGACTCGATGTACGAGCTTCTCGGCTACGAGCGGCAGGACGAGTTCCTCTCCTTCGGCGAAGTGAACGCCATGATCCATCCCGAGGATCAGGACCTGTACACGCTGGCCGAGCAGCTCGCTTCGGCCAGCACCTCGCTGGTGGATTACGAGTTCCGCATCCGCAGCCTCAGCGGCGACTGGGTGTGGCTGCGCGCCCGCGCCGAGCTGATGAACGATCCCGACGATGCGGCGAGCCATCTCGTGGGCATCGCGGTCGACGTCACGGAACAGCGCAAGCTGGAAGAGAAGACCGCCAAGGCCGACGCCCGCCTGCACGACGCGATCGAGGCGATCTCCGAGGCCTTCGTTCTCTGGGACGCCAACAACCGCCTCGTTCTCTGCAACTCGAAATTCCAGAAGCTGCACGAGTTGCCGGCCGAGGCGCCGCTTCAGGGCATGAGCTACGCCGAGGTGATGGCTCTCGGCCGTCCGCCGGAAGTGCAGCACCAGTTCGTCCGCGCGCAGAACCAGGACGTGGGCGCGCGCACCTTCGAGGCCCGCCTTCAGGACGGCCGCTGGCTGCAGATCAACGAACGGCGCACGAAGGACGGCGGCTACGTCTCCGTCGGCACGGACATCACCGCCCTCAAGCGCCACGAGCACCGTCTGGTGGAATCCGAGAAGGAACTCATCGCCACGGTTCTCGACCTCAAGCAGTCGCGCCAGAAGCTCGAGGCGCAGACGCACCAGCTCGCCGATCTCGCCGAACGCTATCTCGACCAGAAGGCCCAGGCCGAGAGCGCCAACCGCGCGAAGTCCGAATTCCTGGCCAACATGAGCCATGAGCTGCGCACGCCGCTCAACGCCATCATCGGCTTCGCGGAAGTGATGCAGAGCGGCATCTTCGGTTCGCTGGGCTCGGACAAGTACGAGGAATACTGCTCCGACATCCGCTCCAGCGGCGAGTACCTCCTCTCGGTCATCAACGACATCCTCGACATGTCGCGCATCGAGGCGGGCCGCACGAGCCTCAAGAAACAGCCCATCGAGGTTCATGCCTCGATCCAGCGGGCGATCAAGTTGGTGAGCGAGCAGATCCGCGGCAAAAGCCTCTCCGTCTCCGTCGACGTGAACCCCGAGGACATCGTGGTCCCGGCCGACGAGCGTGCCCTGCACCAGATCCTGGTCAACCTGCTCCAGAACGCCACCAAGTTCACGAGCGAGGGCGGCTGCATCACGGTGCGCACCCGTCAGGCCGGCAAGGCGGTCAACATCTACGTCGAGGACAACGGCATCGGCATTCCGGCCCATGCCCTGCAGAAGCTCGGGCGTCCCTTCGAGCAGGTCGAAACCGAGTTCTCGAAGAGCTACAAGGGCTCTGGCCTCGGCCTCGCCATCGCCCGCTCGCTCACGGAACTGCACGGCGGCTCCCTGCGCATCAAGAGCCAGGAAGGCATCGGCACCATCGTGCTGGTCCACCTGCCGCTTTCGGAGGCCACCAGCGCCGACATCGCGCTGGCCGACGCGGCGGCGTGAGGACGGGCTGAGTTCCCCACTCTATCCGACGACACGCGGCTGCGCCGGAACGCCGAAAGGACATTCCAGCGCCGCCCGGTCCCAGCGGCCTGTCTCGGCTGCGGCCTCGTAGGTGGCCGACAGGAAATCGAGCAGCAGCGTATCCGGCGCATCCGCCGTGCGGACGGCCTCGTAGGGCAGGATGAACTCGCCGAGGGTCGTATCGAAATAGGCTGGCGGCGGCACGGCGTGCTCGCGAAAGCCCTGGGGCTCCGGATAGGCGTAGGAGTAGAAGGCGGCCTGCGGGAAGGCCTCGCTGCCCGGCCAGAAGCCGGCGCTGCTCACCTCATGCGAATAGGCCTCGCGGGTGACCGCGTCCGGCAGTCCCGGCACACCGCCGGGATGAAGGGGAGCCGGCCTGCCGGAGAAGCGCGTCACCGCGAGATCGAAGCTGCCCCAGAAGAAGTGGACCGGGCTCGACTTGCCGAGAAAGCCGCTGCGGAAGAGCTTGAAGACGCGGTCGGCCTGCACCAGCGCGCGCCAGAACCGGTGCGCCGCCTCGGCATCGTATTCGGAGTGCGTCCGGTCCTCCGGGAAGCGGATCGGATCGGAAACCTCGTTCGGCATCTCGTTGATCGCGACCGGGATGCCGGTCCGGAGCAGGATGCCTATGAGGTCACCGTAGAAATCCGCGACCGTCCTGGGCCTCAGGTCGAGCGCCGCCTCGTCCCCGCGGCTCGTGCGGACGACGACGCGATGCGCGATGAAATCGAAGTCGATCTCCAGGATTTCGGAACCGAACGGAACGGGCGAGGTTCCGAGCCCGCGCGCGGTGACGTAGAGCGGAACGTGCCAGCCGTGGTTGAGCCAGGGCGACAGCGCGAGACGGACCTTGCCGACCACTTGGGTCCAGAGATGGAGGGTCGTGGCGGTCCCCCGCCAATCGGCATAGGGAATATCGGGCCAGACAATGTGCATGACGAGCCTCCGCACCGGGCGCCTGCCATCGGCAAGGCCGACCTCCGGCTCGCGCCGGGCGGATCGAGCTTAGATGTCTTCGGCCCGGCCGCAAGGCCGTCAGGTGTGCGGTCCCCTCAGAGAATGAGAGGCAGGTACAGAACGCCGATGACGCAGACGACCGACAGCACGGCTGTGATCTCTGCCCAGCGTGACGTCCGACCCGCATTCTGGCTGTTATCGCCGTCCATGACTCGTCACCCCATCGCCTCGTGAGCGATATCCTGTCCCCATTTCCACACTAGGCCGGGCGGACCGGGGAAGATGTGCTCTGCGGCACATCCAAAATGATATCTTGTAACATATCGGATATCGTCCCTTCGGACAAGCCGGTGCCCGAATCAGGATCCGGCTCCCTGCGGAGGGTGGCGTTCGCCCGGCGTTGATGGTTGCGGGCGCAATCAGCCCGACCGCCTCGATCTCTTCGCCGCGCCCGCATCGAGCACCCGGCCGAACACCTCCGTCACCTGCCCTCGCGTCTCGCCCAGGTGCTCGAGCAGCACCTTTTCGTCCGGCAGCCCGGCGACGGAGGCGAGCCGTTTCAGGATGACCGGCGGCACCGTCGCAGGATCGAATCTTCCTTCGATCGTCAGCCGCTGCCACTGGAAGATCGCGTTGAAGAGGCGATGCGCCTCGATGAGGGTTTCGGCATCGTCGCGGCTCAGCAGACCCGCCTTTCGCGCCTCGGCGAAGAGCGCTTCCGGCGCGAGGCCGATGAGGGCGGGATGCTCCGCGCCGTGCGTCAGGACGAGTCCTTGGGCGATGAAGTCGATGTCGGTCAGTCCGCCGCGGGCGAGCTTCAGGTCCCAGGGATTGTCGTCGCCCTTCTCCTGCGCGATGAGTTCCCGCATGGCGGCAACCTCCGAGATCACGTATTTGCGGTCCCGGGGCGTGCCGACGATCTCCTTCACCGCCGCCTCGACCTCGGCGGCGAAGTCGCCGTTGCCGGCGATCACGCGCGCGCGGGTGAGCGCCATGTGCTCCCACAGATCGGCTTCGGTCTTCTGGTAGCTCAGGAAGCCGCGGAACTGCGAGGCGACCGGCCCCTTCCCTCCCTGCGGGCGCAGGCGCAGGTCGACCTCGTAGAGCAGGCCGCGCCGGGTCGGCACAGTGAGCGCCGCGACGAGGCGCTGGGTCAGGCGCGTGAAATAAACCACCGCATCGAGCTTTCTCGGCCCGTCGCTCTCCCGCCTGTCCTCGTCGAAATCGTAGATGACCACGAGGTCGAGATCGGAGCCCGCGGTCAGCTCGCGGGACCCGAGACGGCCGAGGCCCAGGATGGCGATCCTCGCTCCCGGAACCACGCCGTGATCGGCCTCGAACACCTTGCGCACCGCCTCGAAGGAAGCGCGGATCACCGCATCGGCGATCGACGCATAGGCCTCTCCCGCCTGGGCGGGCGACAGAATGTCGGAGAGGAGCCGCGCGCCGGTGATGAAGCGCATCTGGCGGGCCGCGTCGCGGGTCCGGTCGAGGAAATCCTCGTGATCGCTGGGAGTGCCGATGATCTGGCGCACCTGCTCGCCGACGGCGGCATCGTCGTTGAACGGAATGCCGAAGGCCGGATCGATCAGCGCATCGAGCACGTGGGGCGACTGCGCCACCGTGTCGGCGAGGCGCGGCGCGGTGCCGAGAAGATCGGCGAAGCGCAGGCGCAGGCGGTCGTGCGACTGCAGGATGGTGAGGAGCTCGACGGCGGCCGGCATCCTGCCGAAGGCCCGGTCGAGCGCCGCGAGAGCCCCGTCGGGGTCCGCCGTGCCGCCGAGCGCCGCCAGGAGCGCCGGCACGAGCTCGGTCAGCACCTCGCGGGCGCGCTGGCTCGTGATGGCGGCCCGCCGGCCGAAATGCCAGCCGCGCACGGTTTCCGCCGCCTGCGCGGGATTGCGGAAGCCCATGCGCTCCAGGGTGGCGAGCGTTTCGGGATCATCCGTCGTGCCGGTGAAGACGAGATTGCCCACGTCCGAGGCGAGTTCCGGCCCCTCCTCGAACAGCAGCGCGTAATGCCCCTGCACGATCCTGGCCTGCTGCGTCAGCGCCTTGGCGAAGGCCTTGAGGTTGGGATAGCCGCAGAACTTGGCGAAGCTCTTGAGCGCTTCCTCGTCGGAAGGCAGGCGCTGCGTCTGCTCGTCCGCCACCATCTGCAGCCGGTGCTCGATGGTGCGCAGGAAGCGATAGGCGTCGGATAGCTCGTCGCGGGCCGTCTCCGTGATCCAGCCTTCGTCGTGCAGCGCCTCCAGCATGTCCAGGGTACGGCGGCCGCGCAAGGCGGGACGGCGTCCGCCGAAGACGAGCTGCTGCGTCTGCACGAAGAACTCGATCTCGCGGATGCCGCCGCGCCCGAGCTTGATGTCGTGCCCGGCCACCGCGATCTCGTCATGCCCGCGCACCGCGTGGATCTGCCGCTTCATGGCGTGCACGTCGGCGATGGAGGCGAAATCGAAATACTTGCGCCAGATGAACGGCCGCAATTCGGCCAGGAAGGTCTCGCCGAGGGCGATGTCTCCCGCCACGGGCCGCGCCTTGATGAGCGCCGCGCGCTCCCAGTTCTGGCCGACGGTCTCGTAATAGATATAGGCCGACGGCAGGGCGACGGCGGTGGGCGTCGAGCCGGGGTCGGGTCTCAGGCGGTAATCGACCCGGTGCACGTAGCCGTCCGGCGTGCGCTCCTGCAGCAGCCGGGCGAGCTGCTGGGCGATGCGGGTATAGAGGGTGGCGGGCTCCGCCCCTTCCGGCAAAGCGGGCGACTGAGGATCGAAGAAGATCACCAGGTCGATGTCGCTCGAATAATTGAGCTCGCCCGCCCCGTGCTTGCCGAGCGCCAGCACGGTGAAGCCGCAGCCCTCCCCCGGATCCTCGGGATCCTTGAGGCGGATGCGCCCGAGATCAGCGGTCTCGGTCAGAACCAGATTGACGCCGCCGCGCACGGAGGAATCCGCGAAGGCGGACAGGGCTCCGATGACGTCCTCCACGCTCCAGAGACCGCCGATATCCGCAAGCGCCACGAGAAGGGCATGGGAGTTGCGGTTGCGCCGGAAGGCGCGGACCACGTCGTCGCGGGTCCGTGCGCCGGAACGCAGCTCGCGGAAGAGATTGGCCTGGCTCTCGACGATGGCGCGATGACTCTCCTCGGGGGGTTGCAGGACGAGCCTCGCCATCCGGGCGGGGTCGCTCACCACGAGCTGCCAGAGAAAGGTGGAATGGTCGGCCAGGGCGAGAAGGAGATCGCGCAGGATTCCCCCTTCCAGATGCGGCAGCAGCGCGGCCGCCTCGGGATTGTCCCGCACCCGCTCGACGAAGTCGGCGAGTTGCGCCTTCGCCCGCCGGAGATCGGACACGGGAGGCGCCTTGCTCAGGCGGCTGAGGAGGGAACGGTTCTGGTCCGGCACGGCCAATCCATGGAAAGGGTCATCGGAGCCTATGTCTCCATGCCGCTGCCGGGAAGGCAATCGAAATATCGGACCTTCACGCCGCCGTTTGCGCAGGCTCCGGCGAGGCCTGCGCATTGCCCAGGGGCAGGACGAGGACGGCGCGCAGGCCCGGCTCGTTATCCTCCAGGGTGAGGGCTCCGCCATGCAGGCGGGCGACGGCGGCGACGAGGCTCAGGCCGAGGCCGAAACCCGGGCGGGAGCGGGCCGTCTCCAGCCGCACGAAGCGCTCCAGCACGCGGCCGCGGTCGGCCTCGGGAATGCCCGGGCCGCGATCCGCCACCACGATGCGCATGGCCCCGTCGATCCGGTGGGCGGATACGGTAATGGAGCGAAAGGCGTCGCTGCCTTCGGCCTGGGCGCCGTATTTCAGGGCGTTGTCGAGCAGATTGGCCACCGCCTGTCCGAGAAGCTCGCGGCTGCCGTGAAGAGGCAGGTCCTCGTCGACCGTCACCTCCAGGGGCAGGCCCGCCTCCTCGGCCAGGGCCTCGTAGAGCTCGGCGACGTCGCGCACGGTCTCGGCGGCGTTGAAATCCGCGAGCCCCTCGCGGGCGTTGCCGGCCTCCAGGCGCGCGATCATCAGGAGCGCGTTGAAGATGCGGATGAGGTTGTCGCTCTCCTCGATGATGGCCTCCAGGGAGCCCTTCAGCTCGTCGGGGGACTTGGCGGTGCGCAGGGCCTCGTCGGCCTTGTTGCGCAGGCGCGTCAGCGGCGTCTTCAGGTCATGGGCGATGTTGTCGGAGACCTCCCGCATGCCGTGCATGAGTTCGCCGATGCGGTCGAGCATGTCGTTGAGGTTCTGCGCGAGACGATCCAGCTCGTCGCCGGTTCCGGCGATCCTCAGGCGCCCGCCGAGATCGCCCGCCATGATCTCCCGGGTGGTCTCCGTCATGTCGTCGACGCGCTTGAGCACGCGCCTGGCGATGAACCAGCTTCCGGCGCAGCCGAGAATGCCGATGAAGAGAAGGGAATAACCGAAGGCGCGGTGGATGATGTCCCGCAGACGGATGCGCTCCTCCACGTCCCGTCCCACCAGCAGGCGGAAACCTCCCGGCAGGCGATAGACCCGGATGATGGCGTGGTTGGGCCCGGCATCCGCATCCTCGGTCCGGCTATAGGGCGTCTCGAACTGCCCGGGCCGGTCAATCACGCCCGGCGGCAGCGCCCCGACATTCCCGGCGATCCGCTCGCCGGCATTCGTGGTCACGAGGTAGAGGGAGGCGCCGGGCGCCCGGGAGCGCCGCTCGACGATGTTCACCAGACGGCGCAATCCACCGACCCGGTACTGCTCGGAGAGGCCGTTGATCTCGGCCTCGATGGTGGAGATGAACTGTTCGGTCAGGAGCCTCTGTGCGCTCCAGGCCACATAGCCCAGGGTCACGAAGGCGAAGATCGTGAAGACCAGCAGATAGGCGAAGGACAGCTTGAACGCGGTCGTCCGGAAGAGCTTGCCGAGGGCGGTCATGGATCGGCCCCCGTCACTCCTCGGCCCCTTCCGCCCCCACGCGCACCATGTAGCCCGCGCCGCGGATGGTGTGGATCAGCGGCTTGTCGAAGCCCTTGTCGATCTTGGCCCTCAGGCGCGAGACGTGGACGTCGATCACGTTGGTCTGCGGGTCGAAATGATAGTCCCAGACGTGCTCCAGCAGCATGGTGCGGGTCACGACCTGGTTGGCGTTCTTCATCAGGTATTCGAGCAGCCTGAATTCGCGCGGCTGCAGCACGATCTCCTGGCCGGAGCGGGTGACGCGATGGGACAGGCGGTCGAGCTCAAGATCGGCGATGCGATAGATCGTGGGCTCGGCGTTCGGCGTCGCGGCGCGACGGCGCGAGAGAACCTCGACCCGGGCGAGCAGCTCGGAGAAGGCATAGGGCTTGGGGAGGTAGTCGTCGCCGCCCGCGCGCAGGCCCTTCACCCGGTCGTCCACCTGGCCGAGGGCCGAAAGGATCAGCACCGGAGTCTCGACCTTCTGCTCGCGCAGGGAGCGGATGAGGGAGAGGCCGTCGAGCTTGGGGAGCATGCGGTCCACCACGAGCACGTCGTAATCGCCGGATTCGGCCATGGCGTAGCCGTCGAGGCCATCGGCGGCGTGGTCGGCCACGTAGCCGGCCTCACGGAACGCCTTCACGAGGTAGGAGGCCGCCTCTCGGTCGTCCTCGATGATGAGAATCCGCATGGACATGAGCGTAACGTACTGATTTCCCAGCGGCAGGCCAGCCCTGGAGGGGAAAGAGGCCGGCCTGCCGTGGGCAAGGGACACCGGGTACGGGGGCTATCAACAAGAAACCCGGTATCCGACTTGGGAAGGGGTTAGATGCCCTTCGGCTGAGGGGCGACCTCGAGAGTCACGGTGCGCTCCTTGCCGTCACGGAAGAGCGTGAGCGACACGGACTTGCCGGGCGCGACCTGGGCGACCTTGCGGGACAGGTCCTTGGCCTCGCGGATCGGCTGGCCGTCGACGGCCACGATGGTGTCGCCGGTCTTCACGCCCGCCTTGGCGGCCGGACCGTCCTTCATGGCTTCCGCAACGAGGGCGCCCTTGGGCTCGGACAGGCCGATCGCTTCCGCGATTTCCTTGGTCACCGCCTGCATCTGCACGCCGATGAAGCCGCGGGTCACGGAGCCGTTCTCCTTGAGCGCCGTCACGATGTTGTCCACCGTGCTGGCCGGGATCGCGAAGGCGATGCCGACATTGCCGCCGGACGGCGAGAAGATCGCCGTGTTCACGCCCACGACCTCGCCCGCGAGGTTGAAGGTCGGGCCGCCCGAGTTGCCCCGGTTCACGGAGGCGTCGATCTGGATGAAGTCGTCGTACGGACCCGCGCCGATGTCGCGGTGCTGGGCCGAGACGATGCCCGCCGTCACGGTGCCGCCGAGGCCGAAGGGGTTGCCGATCGCCACCACCCAGTCGCCGATCCGGGCCTTCTGGCCGGCAAGGCGGACGTGAGGGAAGTCGCTGCCCTCGACCTTCAGCAGGGCGAGGTCGGTCTTCGGGTCGGTGCCGATCACCTTGGCGTCGAGCTCCTTGCCGTCGTCCATGATCACGGTCACTTCGCTGGCCTTGTCGACCACGTGGTTGTTGGTCACCACATAGCCGTCGGCCGAGATGAAGAAGCCGGAGCCGACGGCCTGGCCGAAGCGGCGGGGCTGCTGACGCTGGCCGCGCTGACCGCGCTCGCCCGGCTCCTGCCGGTCGCGGAAGTTGCGGAAGAAGCGCTCCATCGGGTGGCCGGGCGGGAGGTCGGGCATCGAGAACTGCTGTCCGTCGCCGTCGCCGCTGCGGTCGGCCACGTTCTGCACCTTGACCTTGACCGAGACCACGGCGGGCTTCACGCGCTCGACCACGTCCGCGAAGGACGGGGCGGCCGGAACGGCCTGTGTCATGGAGCGCAGTTCGGCATGGGCGGAATTGGGAGCGATGAGACCGGACTCGACAGCGCCGCCCGCAATCAATGCTGCGACGGCCGCCGCGCCGAGCCACGTGGTCATACGCTTGCGGGGTGTGGAAACCTTGTCCATCATATTTCTGTCTCTCCTCGAGGACCCTTGGGGAGGAACCCTTGTGGGATCGTCGTGAGAGGAAGATGGGGTCCCCCGCGTTACCGTACCCTCACGCGCAGATGAAATGTTGGTAAGGTTTTGTTGGGCATGACCCCATAGGGTCCCTGCCCGGCCGTCCGCGCCGGCCCCGGGAGGCTGGAAGCCTCGAGGGTCGTGTCATAGGGTGGCGGCGCAGAGTGGGGGTTTGAAGATGAAGCGTATTATTCAGGTCGCATGCGTGGTCGGGCTCGGGCTCCTGGCGTCGGCCTGCGACAAGTGCGGGAACTGGAACATCAACACCCCGCAATTCTGCAGCGGCGTGAATCCCAAGAGCTGACGCCTCCGAAAGGCAAGGCCGGCATCCGGTCAGGACCGGGCGCCCTCGTCCCGTTTGAGCACGGCCTCCAGTGCCTGCTGCTCCTCGATATCGAGCGCGGCCGCCGGCTGCGGCCGGCGGCGCAGGGCGGCATAGGCCCCGATGCCGCCCAGGACGAGCACCAGGGCCGGCGCGAGCCACAGCAGCAGCGTGTGCGTGCCGAAGGTGGGTTTCAGCAGCACGAACTCGCCGTAGCGCTGGACCAGGAACGACTCGACCTCCGCATCCGTGTCCCCCGCCTGCAGGCGCTCGCGCACGATCAGGCGCAGGTCCTTGGCGAGAGGCGCGTCGGAATCGTCGATGGACTGGTTCTGACAGACGAGGCAGCGCAGGCCCGCCGAAATGTCGCGGGCGCGCCGCTCCAGGGCGGGATCCTTCAGCACCTCGTCGGGCTGGACCGCATGGGCCGCGGTGCCGATGAACAGGGTTGCGACGAGCGCCAGAACGAACCGCATGCCCTTACTCCGCCGGTACGGATGCCGCCTGCATGGCCCTCGCCCGCGACGGGGCGCCGATGCGCAGGCGCCGGTCGGTGAGCGACAGGGTGCCGCCCGCGGCCATGACCACGGCGCCGAGCCAGATCAGCAGGACCAGGGGCTTGTGATAGATCCTCATGCCGATGGAGCCGTCGGGCAGGATCTCGCCGATGCTGACATAGACCTGGCTGAGGCCGACTGTCATGATTCCCGCCTCGGTGGTCGGCATGCCGCGCGTCACGTAGAGGCGCTTCATGGTCTCGACCGTGCCGAGCTCCCGCCCGCCGCGGGAGATGCGCAGGGTTGCGACGTCCTCGCGGTAATTGGCCGCCTGACGCGGCACCACCCGCTCCAGCCGCGCCTCGTAGGCGCCGGCCCGCATGGTGTCGCCGATTTTCAGGGTTCCGAGCCCCTCCGCGTCCCAGGCGGTGGCGGCGATGCCGATCACGGTCACGCCCACGCCCGCATGGGCCAGCACCGTGCCCCAGGTCGAGCGCGGCAGGCCCGAGGCCTTGCGCCAGGCCGAGGCCAGGGGAGTGCCCCGGCTCCAGGACCGGGTCACGATCTCGTTGAAGGAGCCCAGGATCAGGTAGATGCCGAGGCCGATTCCCAGGGGCGCGGCCACGGGGCCGCCGTTGCGGAAGGCGACGAGGGCCAGCGTGGCGATAAGGGAGATGCCCAGCACCGCGTAAAGCCGCTGCGCCGTGCCGAGGAAGTTGCCGCGCTTCCAGGCCAGCGTCTGCCCCAGCGGCACGAGCAGGAGCAGCGGGACCACGAGCGGCAGGAAGGTGAAGTTGAAGAACGGCGCACCGACCGAAATCTTGTCGCCGGTGACCACCTCGAGAGCCAGCGGGTAGAGGGTGCCGATGAACACGGTGGCGCAAGCGGTCGCCAGGAAGAGGTTGTTGAGGACCAGCGCCCCTTCCCGCGAGACGGGTGCGAACAGGCCGCCCTGCTTGAGCAGGGGCGCGCGCCACGCGAAGAGCGTCAGGGATCCGCCGATGAACAGGACCAGGATGCCGAGGATGAACACGCCGCGCTCCGGGTCCACCGCGAAGGAATGAACCGAGGTCAGCACGCCGGAGCGGACCAGGAAGGTGCCGAGCAGCGACAGCGAGAAGGTCAGGATCGCGAGCAGGATCGTCCACACCTTGAGGGCGTCGCGCTTCTCCATGACGACCGTGGAATGCACGAGGGCCGTTCCCGCGAGCCACGGCATGAGGGAGGCATTCTCCACCGGGTCCCAGAACCACCAGCCGCCCCAGCCGAGCTCGTAATAGGCCCAGTAGGAGCCCATGGCGATGCCCAGCGTCAGGAACACCCAGGCCCCGAGCGTCCAGGGCCGGACGATCCGCGCCCAGACAGCGTCGATGCGCCCGTCGATGAGGGCGGCGCACGCGAAGGCGAAGCAGATCGAGAAGCCGACATAGCCGATGTAGAGCAGCGGCGGATGGATCGCGAGGCCCAGGTCCTGCAGCAGCGGGTTGAGGTCCTGTCCCTCGGCCGGCATCGGAACCACCCGGGTGAAGGGGTTGGACGTGGTGAGGATGAAGAGCAGGAACGCGACCGTGACGAGGCCCTGCACGGCCAGGGTGTTGGCCTGGAGGCGCGCGGGCACGCTGTTGCGCGCCAGGGCGACCACGGCTCCGAACAGGGCCAGGATCAGGACCCAGAGCAGCATGGAGCCCTCGTGGTTCCCCCACACGCCGGAGATCTTGTAGATCATCGGCTTGGTCGAGTGCGAGTTCTCGACCACGTTGAGCACCGAGAAATCGGAGGTCACGTAGGCGACGGTCAGGCTGAGGAAGGCGAAGCCCAGACAGGCCAGAACCGCCAGGGCGGCGGCCGGGGCCACCGCCATCAGGACCGGATCGTTCGAACGGGCGCCCCAGAGCGGCACCACGAACTGGATCAGGGATAAGCCAAGCGCGAGCGCGAGCGCGAAATGTCCGGCCTCGACCAACACGGATGGCACTCCTTCGTTACTGAGTCGGCGGCGCGGCGCTGGCCTCGCCCTGCCAATGGCCCTGCTTCTTCAGGGTGTCCGCCACCTCGCGGGGCATGTAGTTCTCGTCGTGCTTGGCGAGAACCGTGTCGGCCTTGAAGATCCCGGCCGGGTCGAGCATGCCCTCGGCGACGACGCCCTGCCCCTCGCGGAACAGGTCGGGCAGCATTCCCTGGTAGCTCACCTTGATCGAGCGCTCGGCATCCATGACCTCGAAGGCCACCTGCTGATTGTCCCCGCGCTGGACGGAGCCTTCCTTCACGAGCCCGCCGAGGCGGAAGCGCGTGCCGGGCTGCACGTTCTTGGCAACAACGTCCGCAGGGGAGTTGAAGAACACGATGGTGTCGTTCATCGCGTAGAACACAAGGCCCAGGGCGATCGCGAGGAAGCAGCCCGCGACACCGATCAAGGTCAGGCGGCGTTGTTTTCTGGTCATTGCGCGGCGTCAGTCAGTTTCAGTTCACGGGCCATCGTTTCGATGGTCTTCAGCCCTGCGTCGTCCTTCGCCAGTGCCTGGCGCGCACGTCGAGCTGCGGCCTCTGCTTTATCACGTTGGCCGAGGACCGCATAGGAGCGCATGAGTCGCGCCCATTCCTCGGCGCTGCCGCCCTGGCTTTCCAGGCGCTCGGCGAGGCCCGAGACCATGCGCAGGATGTCCTCCGGGCCCATCTGCGGCTCTCCGCCCTGAGCCGGAGCGGCCTGCGGGGCGCCGAGCCGGGCCAGCTGCTCCTTCACGAGCGGCGTCCACGGGGCATCGGCGGGGGAGACGGCCAGGAGCTCCTCGTAGGCCGCCTTGGCCTTGTCGGTCCGCCCGTCCTGCTCGGCGGCCTTGGCGAGATAGAACCGGGCCTTGGGGGCGGCTTTGTCGAGGGCCACCGCCTTCTCGAAGGCGGCCTGCGCCTCGGACGAGATCAACCCGTTCCCGGCGAGCACCATGGCCTCTCCGTAATTGGAGAGCCTGTCCGCATTCTCGCCGAGGATGCGCAGGGCATTCCCGTAGGCCTTCACCGCATCGTCCACCCGGCCCATGCGCAGGTAGACAGGCGCCAGAACCTCCCAGCCGCGCCCGTCCTGCGGGTTCTGGGCCAGATGAGTCTCGATCTGGGTGACGGCCACGTCGAGGTCGGGCGCAGCGGCCTGCGGCCGGCTCGCCATCATCGCGGGGCGGTCGAAGATGTGGGGCGAGCCGTAAGCGCCGTAGAGGGCGATGGCGAGAATCGGGACGACGGACAGGGCCAGGGCCGATACGGCGCGACGGCGGCGCAGGGCGGGCTCGCCGAGGGCCGCGAAGCCCTCGTCCTGGGTGCCGGTGGCGCGCAGGAGGCGGCGTCCGGCCTCGGCCTTGGCGGCCTCCGCCTCGCCCGGCAGGAGCGCGCCTCTTTCCTGGTCGCGTTCGATCTCGGCGATCTGCTCGCGGTAGAACTGGATGTCGGGATCCGCCTGCCCGCGCGCGGCGGCGTGGCGCGACAGGGGCCACAGGACCACCATCACGGCCGCGGCCGTCATCGCCAGGAGTATTATCCAGATCACCATGGGCTCCTAATTAACCCGCGCACCCGTCAAGCACGATGGCGGCACGGTGTCACGCGCAAAGCGCACAGGGTCAAGCTCTGTCCCCGGGGAGTTCGAGGATCGCGCGCAGACCGCCCATGGGCGAGGCGTCGAGCTTGAGGGAGCCCCGGTAGAGCGCGGCCAGGTCGCTGACGATGGACAGGCCCAGCCCCGAGCCCGGCTTGGTCTCGTCGAGGCGGCGTCCGCGCTTGAGCATCTCCTCCCGCGCGGCTTCGGGCAGGCCGGGGCCGTCGTCGTCGATGAACAGGCGCAGGTTGGTCCGGTCCGCGTCGGTGCGAACGATCTCGGCCGTCACCGCCACCTTGCCCGAGGCCCACTTGGCCGCGTTGTCGATGAGGTTGCCCGCCATCTCTTCCAGGTCCTGCTTCTCGCCCCGGAAGCGCAGGCCCTTCGGAACGGCGAGTTCGACCGCCAGATCCTTGTCGCGGTAGATCTTCGCGAAGGTGCGGGCGAGACTGTCGATCACGGGGTCCACATCCGTCAGCGTGCCCAGGGTGCCGGCGAGCGCCGCGGCGCGGGCGCGGTCGAGATAGTAGTTCACCTGGTCGCGCATGACCGCCGCCTGCTCGCGCACCCTGGCGGCCACCTCCTCCGGCGCATTCTCGGCCTCGTTGACGACGATGCTCAGCGGCGTCTTGAGGGCATGGGCGAGGTTGCCCACCTGGGTCCGCGCCCGCTCCAGGATCTCCCGGTTGGTGTCGAGGAGCAGGTTGAGCTCGCTCGCCAGCGGCGCGATGTCCTGCGGGTACTCGCCCGCGATGCGCTCCGCCTCCCCGCGCCGGATGGCCCCGAGGGCGCTGCGCAGGTTGGCGAGCGGGCGCAGGCCGAAGCGGATCTGCAGCAGGGTCGTGAAGCCGAGCGCGAGCCCGAGCAGCGCGAAGGTCACGGTCATCGCGAACACGAAGTTGCGCACGTCCGTGGCGATCTCGTCGGAGGGGCCGGCGACGCGGATGATGAACCGGCCGTCCTCGCCCAGGTCGATGTCGCGCTCGATGATGCGCAGGCCGCGCTCGTCCGGGGCCTTGCCGTAGCCGCGGCGGATCTGCCCGAAGGTCTCGTCGCTCACCGGCCCGAGGCTCGGCAGCATTCCGCCGAAGAGCGACTTGGAGGAGCGCACCTCCCCCGGCCCTGCATTCGGCCTCGCCACCTGCCAATACCAACCCGACAGGGGCAGCTCGAAGCGCGGGTCGCCGATGGGGCCGAGGTCCCGGTCGGGATCGCCCGGCGCGACGAGGTTGGAGGCCAGGGTGTTGGAATAGACCAGCAGGCGCTGGTCGAACGCCCTCTCGGTGGTGTCCCGGTAGAGGGTCGAAAGAATGAGCCCCGCGATCAGCAGGATCGCGAAGCTCCAGAAGACCGAGGAAGCCGCCAGGCGGACCGCGATGGACCGGCCCGTGAAGCCCTTGAGGATCGGGCGGAGCCCGCTCACGTCTTCGACTGGCTCGCGTCGAGGAGATAACCCAGGCCGCGCACGGTCTGGATGATGTCGACGCCGAGTTTCTTGCGCAGCCGGCCGATGAACACCTCGATGGTGTTCGAATCCCGGTCGAAGTCCTGGTCGTAGAGATGCTCGGTCAGCTCGCCCCGGGAGACGATGCGGCCGGTATGGTGCATCAGGTACGACAGCAGCCGGTATTCGTGCGAGGTGAGCTTGATCGGATTGCCGTCCACCGCCACGCGGCCGGAGCGCGTGTCGAGCTTGACCGGGCCGCAGCTGATCTCGCTCGTCGCATGGCCCGTGGCCCGGCGCAGCAGGGCCCGCACCCGGGCCAGCAGCTCCTCCATGTGGAAGGGCTTGGTCACGTAGTCGTCGGCGCCGGCGTCGAAGCCCTGCACCTTGTCGCTCCAGCGGTCGCGGGCGGTGAGGATGATGACGGGCATCTTCCTCCCCTCGCGCCGCCAGGCGTTGAGCACGGACACGCCGTCGACCTTCGGCAGGCCGAGATCGAGGATCACGGCATCGTAGGGCTCTGTGTCGCCCAGGAACTGCCCCTCCTCCCCGTCCGAGGCGGAGTCGACCGCGTAGCCGGCCTGCTCCAGGGCGGTCACGATCTGGCGATTGAGGGTATTGTCATCCTCGACAACGAGAAGGCGCACGCTTTTCAGCTTTCCTTATTGAACCGATTTCACGCGTCCCGAAGAACCGTCGATCATCACTTGCACGATCCGGCCGTTCTTCTGCAAGGCCATGATCACATAAACCAGGGCATCGCTGCTCCGGCAGAGATTGGCCCGGACCACGTCGGCGTTGGGAACCTGGCGCCTCGCCGTCATCACGGCGACGGCGGGCGCGACCACGCCCTTGGAGGCCACAGCCTCCTGCATTTCCCGGGGCGGCAGGCAGTTCCGGAGCGCCGCCGACGCGCTCTGCGCGTGCGCGGAACCCATCAACCCACACAAGACGATGATCGACCAAACCAGACGCATGTTGCGACCATGCCTTTCCAGCACTGAACGAAGTCTGAATGTAACACTAGCTCAGGATCTGCTTCGTGGCCAGGATCCGGAACACCGTCGAAGCGATAAAGCTCGCGCCGGCAACGAGTTGCGCCGCGGCTTCCGCGAAGGCGTCCGAGTCCAGCTCCGAAGCGTCGAAGCCGAGGAGGCCGAGGACGAGCGCCGCGAGGCCGACCAGATTGGCCCAGACGGTGCGGCTGGCGAGAATGGTCTTGGTGTCGATCATGAGGATGGTTCCCTTTCAGGGTGGGTGGAGGAAGGGGCGAGCCGGAGAGCCTCCCGCTCGACCGCGAGAACCCGAATGCGCCAGCCCCGCCCGAAGACGGGCCAGGCGGCGAGCCGGGAAAGGAAGGCAAGCCGCGCGCGGGTCAGGCGGCGGACGGCGTCCGCCGTGTCCGCCTCCCGCGCGGCCTGCAGGGTCAGCGGCCCGGCGACGCCGTCCGCCGCGACGCCGAGGACGTCCTGCAGCGTCCGCACGGCCCGCGCCGGACCGGAATTGACCGCGAAATCGAACAGGGCGAGATCGAGCCCGGGCGGCAGGTCGTCGGCCCGGACCACGTCCCAGTAGAGGCGGCGATAGATCCCGCCCGCCTCCTCCCGGCTGAGCCCGCGCACGTCCTCCACCGAGACGGGGCGGCCCCGGGACCGGGCGAGGGTCGCGCGGGTGATGCCGAACTTGGTCGCTCCGCCCGGATCGGCCGGGTGGTGGACGAACCCGCCCTCGTGCCGCAGGACGCAGGCGAGGCAGGCCTCGAAGGTCGCCGCCATCACGGTTCCGCCTGCAGGGCGATGAAGGCGGAGGCGCCGAGATGGAGCGCGCCGACCGCGCCCGGCGACCCGCTGAACGAGGTGCCCGCCTGCAGCCTCACGACAGCGGAGCCGGCCCCCGCGCGCGCCAGCGACAGGGCGAGCCCGCCCGACAGGCCCGCCCAGAGCCCGGCGGCATTGTCGAAGAAGGCGATCTGGTTGCCCGAAGGCGCCGCACCCGACCACGCGAAGCCGCTGGTCAGGAGGGCCGGAGCGGCCCGCATGGGCGTGGGCAGAGGACAGAACACGTCGATGAGATTGCCCGAGACCCGCTGGGCGAGAACCATGCCGCCGCCGCTCGCGATGCGCTGGTAGTAGCGGCGGCAGCGGGCCTCCGTGATCTCGATGGGCTCCGCGCTCCATGGCGTCGCGACCGCTCCGCGTTCGAGCCGGACGCGGGCGAAGGTGCAGGCCGATGCCGGATGAAGGCGGACGGTGACGTGCCCGGTCTCCGATGCGTCGAGCGTCACGGTGGCGGAGCGGCGGCCGCTTCCGGCCGGGATGGTCGCGGCCTTCGTGCCGACGACCACGGGGATCGGCGCCGAAGGGTTTTCGACCGAGAGGGTCAGGGTGCCGCCCGCATAGGAGGACGCGCCGGTGAGCGCCGCCGCCTGCGCTACGTCCACCACCTGCTCGACCGGCCCGGTGAGAGTGACGGTTCCGTCGGCCGTGCGTGCGATCGTGCAGCCCCCCGGCCCCGCCTTCCAGCGGTCGAAGCCGGAGGCGCCCGCCGCCAGGGCGCCGCCTGCGAAGGGGCGCTGGTTGACGAGGAAATGGCCGTTGACGAGGAGGTTCGGCGCGGTCTCCCCCGCATGGCCGCTGGGAAACGACACGAGCCCCGTTGCCGCATCGACGCGGAGCGCATCGTGCCACGCGCTGCCGTCGGGCGAGACGCGGATGCGGAAGTCGTCGCCGCCGATCAGGCCCGTCTCGGCCCGTCCGCTGTAGCCGCTCTGATAGAGCTGGGACAGCACGCTGGCGGCGCCCTCCTTGTTGAGCACGAAGCGCAGATCCCCCGTGCCGCCCTCCCCCGCGCCGAGCGCCGTGAACAGCGCCGCGTTGAGCTTCGCGGCGAGGCGGTTGAGATCGTCCGCGCCCGTGCCGATACCGAGGCGCTCCACATGCGAGAGCTCCCGGGTGTAGCGGCCGAGATCGCGCCATTGCGCGCCGTCGAAGACGAGGATCGCGTCCTCCGCCTCCACATAGGCGCGCCAGCCGGGGCGCGGGACGAGGAAGCGCCACGAGCCGAGGTCGAACAGGGCGATCTCGCCGCCATGGCCGGCGAAGACGCCGGCGGCGTCGGAGCCGAGGAGATAGCGGTCCCCCTCCTGCGGGGAACCCGGCGCGGCAACGCGGTTCCTCTCCTTCACGGCGAGGTGGACGAGCGCGTCGAGGGAGGCCAGGGCCTCGTTGTGCGTGACGTGCTTCTGGGCCTGCGCCGCGGCGAGCAGCGGCAGGTCGAGATGGGGTGTGCTGGTCATGTGGTACCGACGGGAGGTCAGAGGATGGGAACGGTGACGGCGCGCGCGAAGCCGCGCCCGGCCGCGGCGCTCACCTGCGCGATGCGCAGGTCGAGGCTCGTCTGCGGCGCGCCGAAATCGGCGATTTCCTGCACGGACGGATAAAGGACGAAGGGCGCCGCGCTCGACAGGACGCGGCAGACGGCGCCGCCCTGGAGGATGTCGACCTCATAGAGCTCCGCATCCTCCCCGAGCGGCACGTCGGCGGGCTCCCAGGCGTCGCCGTCGCGGCGCGTGCGGCGGAACCAGCGCAGGGCGATGCCGCCCTCCTCCCGCCTCGCGCTCACGCCGACGGGACTGAAGGGCTTCAGCGCCTCGCGGCCCGCGGCGGCCGCGAACTCCACCACGGCCGGATCCGCATGGTCGCGGCCCGCCGGTCCGACGCGGTAGCGCCATGTCCGGCCGAGGTCCTGAAGGTCGCTCGTGAGCGGCACGACGCCCTCGTCCAGGCGCACGATCAGCGCCCCTTGCGGCACGGCGCGCATGGCCTCGGGCTCGCTGCCCGCCAGGCCGCGCAGCAGGCGCGAGAGGCGGTATTGCCGCTCGCCGATCATCTCCGCGCGGGCGGCGGACAGGATCTCCCACCGGCCGTCCGCTCCCTGCACGGCGAAGGGGTTGCCGCCCGCGAGCGCCGCCTCGTCGTCGATGGAACCGACGGCGCCGGATGAGATCTCGACATCGACACTCCCGCGCCGGTCCCAGCGCCAGAGGGGACCGGGATCCAGCGCGGTCAGCGTCCTCCCGATCACCGCCGGCAGGCTGAGAATGCGGTGCGGCGTGAAGCTCGCGCCGTTGCCCGAACGCCAGACGGCCACCGCGCCGGGCCACGGATCGGCCGCCACGGCGATATGCTGCAGCGGCGTCGGATCCGCCGGGCTCGCGGGCAGGTCGAGGACCACCGCGAGCGGCTTGCCCGGAAGCGGCGGCGGACGGCGGACCGGGCGCGGGATCGAGGCGCCCGGCGTCTCGAACACGGCAGGCTCCACCGCCCGCGCCGTCACCTTGCGGGTCGGCCCGTCGGCGATGCGCGTGACCCGGTGCAGCTTTCGCCCGGCATCCGTGGAAAGGGAGATCACGTCGCCGGGTTCGATATCGACCCGGCGCGGGGACAGGGCGAACTCGGCGCTCTCGCGCCCGGCCCAGAGGTCCTGCAGCCAGGCATCGGCGAGGCGCTGCGCCTCGGCGCGGCGGGTCACGACGGCGGTATCCGCCCGCGCCTCCCGGCGGCTGGTGCCCGCGAGGCGGCGCGAGGCCACCGCGGCCCGGCGATAATCCAGGTCCCCTTCCGTGTAGCCGATCTCCACCTGCTGCGGCAGGTCGGTCTCCTGGGACCGGACGAGCTTGAGGGAGGGCTCGCGCTCGTCGAGAACGAGGTCTTCCGGCGCGAGGTCGAGCACCGCCCGGCCGCCGCGCCCGCGCCAGAGGATCCGGCCGCCGCTCGCCACCGCATCGACGCCGAAGAGGCGCAGCAAGGGTTCGAGGGCGCCGCGGGCCGACAGGGGGCGGTCGATCACATAGCCGTCCACGAAGCCGTCGACCGGAAACGGGCCCGACGCGTCGAGGCCGAAATCCCTGAGGATGGCGGCGAGAAGCCGGTCGAGGGGCGCGCCCTCGATGCGCCCGGTGATCCAGTGCCCGGTCTCCCAGTTGGCGCCGTCGTTCCAGACCGTGTCGAAATCGGGAAAGGCCGGAAAGGGGCGCGCATCCCAGGCCCAGACATAGACGTGGTCCGGATCGACCATGCGGCCGCCGTAAGCAGGCGAGACCGGATTGTAGGTCTCCTGGAAGCCCGGCAGGCCGGGATCGAACCGGGACAGGATCGCCTCCAGTCCCCGCGCCTGGATGAGGTCGTCGCGCACGCCCCGGGAGAACGGCGGGCGGGCCGACTCGGAGGATTTCGGGTCCGGGAAGACGTTGGGGCCGTTGGAGCCCTTGTCCACGGCCGGAATCCCGATCTCCGTGAGCCAGATCGGCTTCGACCGGGGTTCCCATGCGGTAGTACGGATTTCCGTACCCCCCTGGCGCTCCACATGCGGGTTCGACCACCAGGAGACGAGGTCCTTCGCCCGGTAGATCCAGGGCTTGCCGTAGGCCCCGTCCGCGATGGGCCGGCGGACCTGCCCGGCGCGCTCGGCGGCATCGGCATAGTACCAGTCGAAGGCCTCGCCGCTGCCGAGCCGGGCGCGCAGGTAATCCACGTCATGGACGCTGCGCCCGTCCGGAAGGTCCGCGTGATCCGGCCCGTCGCGCCAGTCGGAGATCGGCGGATAATAGTCGATGCCCACCGCGTCGATGCTCGCCTGCGCGAAGAGCGGATCGAGGGGAAAGCGCACCTCGTTGCCGCCGTCGAGCACATGGGCGCCGTACTCGGTCCAATCCGCCGCGTAGACGATCTTGGTGCCCGGGCCGAGAATGGAGCGGACCTCGTTCGCAATCTGCCGCAGGCGCGTGACGGCCGGGTAGATGCCCGAGGACGAGCGCACCCGCGTGAGCCCCACGAGTTCGCTGCCGATGACGATGGCGTCGACCCCGCCTTCGTCCTTGGCCATCCTGGCGTAATGCACGATCAGGTCGCGAAGGCCGCCGCCGTCCCGGAAGAAGAACTGGTTGATCTGCAGCGTCGCATCGCTGGTCCCGTCCGGCGAGCCCGGCTGGCCGGGCGCCGGATGGCAGGTGATGCGCCCGCGCCAGGGATAGGCGGGCTGGCCCGTGCCGCCATAGGGGTTCGGCAGGTCGTTGCCGGCGGGCACGTCCATCATCACGAAGGGATAGAGCACCACCTCCAGGTCGCGCTCCTTGAGCTCCGCGATCAGGCGCCGCACGGAGGCGTCGGAGGGCGTGCCGCCATACGCGGGGGCGCCGTCGGCCTGCGACACCGCCTTTGCGTCCGCGCGGGACCGGCCTGCCACCGCCCATTCCGACCCGTCGGTGGTCTTGGTCTTCACGTCCACGCGCGGCTCGATGAGGCACGAGCCCGCGCGCAGGTCGTCGCCGAACCAGCTCACCACCAGGGAGACCCGTTTCAGGTTCGGGCAAAGGGCCTGCAGGGCATCGAGGGAGGCGGCCACGTCGGTGCCGTTGCGCAGCTGGTGGCGGTTCTCCGGCCGCGTGGCCCCGAGGCCCAGGACCTGGGTGACGGGCCGCGTGTCATAGCCGAACTCGCTCGCGCCCGGGATCAGGCAGACGGCGCGCACCATGCGGTTGAGGCCGTCCACGGGCCGCACCACCTCGAAGGCGAATTGCGGCACGCGGTTGCCGTAATCGGCGAGGGGCAGGCGCTCGAACACCACATAGGCGAGGCCGCGATAGGCGGGTGCGTGGGAGGAGCCCTCCTTCGCGACGATGAGCGGATCGGGACTCTGCGTCTCCGAGCCGCGATGCACCCGCATGGTGACGGTCGACAGGTCGATCTCGCGCCCGTCGGCCCAGACCCGGCGGACGAAGGCGATGCGGCCCTCGCACAGGCCCACCGCCAGATTGGCGAAATAGGAATAGGTCTTGTTGACCGTCTCCGGCCCCTGGCCGCCCACGCCCTTGCCGCCCTGGCTCCCGGAGCGCTGCGTGCTGGTGTTGACCACCTCCTCCAGGCGGGTCGCCCAGATGAGCTGGCCGCCGATGCGGGCGCGTCCGTAGACGCGGGGGATCGGCGCGCCCTCCGTGGAGGTGAGGCCGTCGATCTCCTTCAGGCGCGGTCCCTCCACGACCTTGGGGCCGTCGGAGCCGGCAAAGAGCGCGTTGTCGATGGCGGCTCCGGCCAGGGCCCCGAGGGCCCGGCCCGCCATGGCCCCGATGGGCCCGGCGATCGCGCCGCCGACCACGGAGCCGACGGTTTGCAGGACGAGAGTGGCCATGGGCGTTATCCGGGAAAGCGAAAGACATGGGCGAGATGGCGCCGCCACCAGGGCCGGAACGCCACCTCGGCGACGCAGGCCCCGTCATGGGCATGGATCATGGTGGCGTCCGACGTGGCGATGGCGCAGTGCTTGGCGGGCAGGCCCGCGCGCCAGCGGAAGAGCAGCACGTCCCCCGGCGCGAGATCCGCGATTTCCACCTCGACCAGGTGCCGCCGCGCCGCGGCGAGAAGCGTGTCGGCCCCCGCCTCCGCCCAGTCGGCGGCATAGGGCGGCGGCTTTTCGGGCTCGGCGCCCATGACCTCCCTCCACACCCCGCGCAGAAGGCCGAGGCAGTCGCAGCCGACGCCCTTGAGCGAAGCCTGATGGCGATAGGGTGTGCCGAGCCAGGAGCGCGCCTCGGCGACGACTATGTCGGGTATGGGCATGGAAGATGCAGCCTCGTTCCTCTCCCCTTGGGGAAGAGTCAGGGATGGACGTGCGACGGATGAGGAGGCGGGTCGGTCGAAGGCCCACACGGGCAGCGCCGCGCGAGCTCTCCTCCCTCACGGATCTTGGGCCTTGGAAGCGCCGACCGGCTCTCCTCCCCACGGACCTCGGACTTGCCGGAAGCGCCGCGTTGCTCTCCTCCCCCTTGTGGGGAGGAGGTGGAGGTGGGGGTGTGAGCGCCATCCTGGTTCCAGTCCTGCGCTCACACCCCCACCCTGGCCCTCCCCACAAGGGGGAGGGAATGAGGTCGCGCTGTACGCTGCCACATTCGGAAGCGACACATCTCCCACCCTCATCCCGAGGAGCCGCGAAGCGGCGTCCCGAAGGAGGCTCCAGGGCATTCCGGAGACGCCTCGCCCCTGAGAATGAGACTGCGGAAGTGCCTTGCGTCACCGGAAGAAGCTGCCGCCGTCGAGGCCGGGTTCGCCCTGGCGCGGCATGCGGATGATGAAGTCGTTGCCGGGCATGTGCGGGAAGCCGCGGAAGTTCGCCACGTTGCGGAACCTGGCGCGGCACATGGCATGGGTCTTGTCGCATCCGGCCGTGACCCGGAACGTGTCGCCGGCCGCGATGGCCTGCGGCGCGCGCTGCCAGAGGTCGAATTCGTCGGTGCCGCTCACGGCGCGATGGACCTTGACCTCGACCGACAGCCCCGCATTGGCCCCGCCGGTCCAGGTGAGCCGCCCGCCCGTGCACCAGCCGTCGGCGAACCCGATGCCGGCAGCCGCGATGACCAGCGCGCCGTCCGTGCGGGTGACGGTGCCGGTGCCGGAATAGCTCGACGACGAGAGGTTCACGCCGCATTTCCCATCGCCCAGATCGGCCGAGCAGGTGGCGCGGAACAGGCGGCCGCGTTCCTCGTCGAACCGGTGCATGAGCCCCCTCACCTCGGCCACGAAGCTGCCGTCCGAGCGGCGGATCTCGCCGATGGAGCCGATGTCGAGGAGAATGCGCTCGTCCGGGCTCTCCCAGTTGACGAGCCAGGTCTCGACGCTCGCGTCGTCGTAGAGGCCGGACGCGATGTCGTCCTCGGTCAGCCCGGCCGAGACGAGCGCGCCCGCCACCTCCCCGCCCCCGACCGCGAAGCCGAGCTCGGCGGAGGCCTCGGCGGCTTCGAGCCCGGTACGGGCCGCGAAGACGGTGCCGCCGAAGGCGAGGTCGCGGTCGTGGTCGGTGAAGCCGAAGGCCTGCCCGTCGCGGCGGATCAGCTTCCAGCAATGGCAAAGGAAGGTCGCCCCCTCCGCCAGATGGGCGGCGAGGTCTTGGGGGATGGTGCGCATGGGGACTCCAAGGAGAAGACGCAACCGCCAGCGATCCGAGGCGCGCCCTTCCCGTCATCCCGGGGCGCACCGGAGGTGCGAGCCCGGGACCCATAACCGCCGACGTGGCAGGAAGAGGTGGGACGCTTGCCGCTTTTTAGCAGAACGTCAGTGGTTGTGGGTTCCGGTCCCGGCCTGCGGCCGTCCCGGAATGACGGCCGCTACGGCACGATCTCGATCAGCGGGATCTTCGGGATCTCGCCGGCGTCGAAGGCCGAGAGGTCGATATCGAGTTCGTCGGTGTCGAAGCGGACCGGCACGTCGAAGGCAAAGCCCGCGGTGACCGCCGAGCCGGGCGGCGGCGGGGCCGTGAAGACCACGACGCCCGTGGCCGGGTCGCAGGTGAAGGCGGCGCCGACGGGCTGTTCCACGCCGTCGAGGGCGACGCGCACGGTACCGCCCACCGGCTTGGCGATCGGGCGCCGGTAGGGCGCGTGAGCGGAGCCGTAGGTCTTCGCCAGGGGAAAGGCCAGGCTCGTCCCGTCGCCGGTGCCGATGCGCTGGTCCAGGGGCGTCGGCTCCCGCGAGGGCGGGCCGGAGCGCCAGTCGGCGCGGTCGCGGAAGCGGAAGCCGATGAGGCGCCCGCGCCTTTCCTCGAAGAAGGCGATCACCGCGTGCAGCGCGTCCACGGTCCGCACGCCCAGGCCCGCATCGTAGCGGCGGCGCGACCGGACCCAGCGGCTGTTGCGGTGCTCCCGGCCCGAGGCCAGCGTGACGATATCCGTGCGCCGCACGGGCCCGCCGCGGCTGCCGAGGCTGACGTCGAGGGGAAAGCGCACCTCGTGGAAGTCGGAGGCCATGATCCTCACCTTTTGCGATGAAACGGAAAATGCGGGGTGACGTTGTCGTGTCGACACGTCGAAAACGAAAAGGGAGACGACAGGCGATGAGCAACGCCCCCAACGACCTCGCCTCGGACTTTCCGGACAAGACCGACCGGATCCACCAGCTCAAGACGAGCAACAACCACTTCGCGCGGCTCTACGACGAGTACAACGAGCTGAACCGCACCATCCATAGGGTCGAGACCCGGGTGGAGCCGACCACCGAGGACGTCGAGGAGGACCTCAAGCGCCGCCGCGTCAGGCTCAAGGACGAGCTGCTGGCGATGATCGAGAACGAGGAGAACGCCTAAAGCACCGGACCCAGAAGTGGACTTGCACTTTGGGGCTGATCCGATGCTTTCCCTATGGATGAGAGCATCGTTCATGCGGAAAACCGGATCCCCTTTTCGCACGATGCTCTAGGCACCGTCCTCACATCCCGCGCTGCCCCCGCGCCACGGCCCGGGCCAGCGCGGCGGAAACCTGCGCCTCGGACCGGCGGAAGCTCTCCGCGTCCGGGGTCGCGATATTGACCGTGATCGAGGCGGAACGCCCCGCCCCGCCCGCCTGCACGCCGAGCCGTCCGTCCGGCCCCCGCGCCAGAGGCATCACGGCCTCGGCGCCGCGCTCGCCCATGAGCCCGAGGCCGCGCCCGAGCGGGAAATAGGTCGGCGCGCCGACCACGCCTCCTTGCGCGAACGGCATCACCATCCCGCGCGAGAGCACGCCGCCCTGCGCGAGCGCCGTGGCCTGCCCGCCACCGAAAAGCGAGCCGAAGAACGAGCCGATGCCCTTTCCGACATCGGACAGGCCGGACCCGTCCGACAGCGAATTGTCGAAGATGCCCCCAAGCAAGCTTTGGAGACCTTTCGTCAGGGAATTTTGCAGCGGCGCGATGGCGCTACGTAAAGCGAATTGTGTGAATGTCTGCCGGACATTCTTCAGAACATCGTCAAACTTCTTGCCCTCGGCAATGTTCTTTGCGAAGGCACTGGCCATGGACTCACCGAAACGGTCGGAAAGACCTATGAGCGTATTGAGCTGCCGGTCTTTATCCTTGAAAACTTCTTTTTGCGTATTCTTGAAATCGATAGGATCAGCCACGATCCGATCTCCTTTAAACCTGTTCCTGATTCCGATCCTGAGCCTGGCCGCCTGCGTGTCGGAGCCGGTATCGCTGGTGTTCGACACCAGCAAGCTCACGCAGCAGGAACGGGTGCGGATGCAGGATGAATGCGACTACGAGGCCGAGAAAGCCACGGCCTCGGCACCCGTCAACATCGCCTATTACAGGTGGCGAAGGCTCTACATCGGCTGCATAGAATTGCGTGGAATCAAATATCTGGGAACAACCGACGACTTTCCGCACCTGAGGAGGAGTGCGGTGCAGAAAACCAGCGATTGATGACATCGTCCAATCTGGCGCTCTCGGCAGTATTCCTTGCGAGGCATTGGCCGTGGACGCACCGAAACGGTCGGAGAGGCCGATGAACATGTCGAGGCGTTGCCTGTCGTCCGCAGGTCCGTCGTCACTTGTTCGCAGATGATCCTTCCGTGCCTCGTTCATCCGGAAATGCCGCCATCAGCCGCATGAGATCGTGGCCCAGCGCCGGCTCGGCTCTTCGCCCACCGTTCAATCCCTCCCACGCCGCCATCAGCTTGCGCGGGGTGGCGCGCCAGAAGGCGGACGGGCTCCACCGCAGGACACTCAAAGCGAACATCATGGCGTCGTCCCAGGGAAACGCCTGCGGCTCGCTCACGCGTCCTGCGGCTGCAGATGGTTTGGAGCGGCTCCGAAGGTCGCGGCGAGAAGATCCGCAATCGCCGCCGCCACGGGCGCGATGCCGTCGTTCAAGGGCAGGCTCGCCACCTCGGCGTCGGAAAGCGCATGACCGCCGCCGCGCAGGGAGATCGCGAGCAGCGCGAGGAGATCCCGGCTCGACAGGCGACCCGTGCCGAAGCGCTCGGCCAGGGCCATGAGATCCTGCACGCCGAAGGCATCCTCGAGCTCCGCGAGCGCCCCGAGGGTGAGGCAGAGCGTGTAGCGCACCTCGCCGATCTGCAGCGCGACCTCGCCGCGTCGTCTGTTGGGCATGGTCGTGTCCTTTCGTGATGGATGGTGTCGTTCGGGACCGTACGAAGACCCGTTCCGGCGGCTTCCCGCCGTTTGGAAGCCTCATCCTGAGGAGGTCATGCCGTGACCGTCCCGAAGGACGAGGCGTCTCGGGAGTAAACTGGAGCCTCCTTCGAGACGCCGCTTCGCGGCTCCTCAGGATGAGGGTGGGAGCGGTTGCGGCCCTCGTTAATGCGGCGCTGTCTGGCGCGACCTCCTTCCCTCCCCCTTGTGGGGAGGGCCAGGGTGGGGGTGCCGGCGCCACACCTTCATAGGCTATCGCCCACACCCCCACCTCCACCTCCTCCCCACAAGGGGGAGGAGAGCAACGCGGCGCTTCCGACCTGCCGCCGAGTGCAGGCCGCGCCGCTTGTCACAACGCCGCGAAGGTGAGCGCGCCTGCGGATTCGAAGGCCATCTCGAAGGTCACTTCGCCCGCATGGTCGCCGCGATATTCGAGACTCGTGATCTGGAACGGGCCTTCGATGCGGCCGAAATCCGGAACGACGATCTGGTAGGCGAGAATGTCGCCGTCGAAGAAAACCTGGCGCATGCGCGCGTCGGAGGCTTCGTCCTTGAACACGCCGGAGCCGGTGATGCCCGCGCGGCGCACGCCGACCCCGGCGAGAAGCTCGCGCCAGCGTCCGGCGGATTCCGCGTTCGTCACGTCGACCGTTTCGGCGTTGAACGCGATCTGGCGCGTGCGCAGCCCCGCCACCGTGACGAAGCCGCCATCCGCATCGCCGATCTTGACGAGCAGGTCCTTGCCCTTCTGTGCAGGCATGGAAGATTCCTTTCATGATCGATGAGGAACGCTCCACCGTCATTCCGGGGCGAGCGCAGCGAGAGCCCGGAACCCATAGACGCTGACGATGCAGAATGAAGCGGGACGCTCGCTGCATGTCTCGGATACGCTGGCGGTTATGGGTCCCGGGCTCCGCTTCGCGGCCCGGGATGACGGCGGGCGTTGAAAAAATGTCAACCCACCTCCGTCACCGCGCGCAGATTGAGCGCCACGCGGGTGAGCTGGCTATCCTTGTCGCGGCTGGCGGAGAGTTCCGTCACGCGCAGGTTCACGAGGCGGTGGCCGTCGAGGGGAAGCGCCGCATCGTCGAGGATCGCCGCGAAGCGCTCGGCGACTGCGAGCGCCGTGCCGGCGCTGCCGCGCTCGGCCCAGACCACGAGGCTTGCATCCTGCTCGTGGCCCCGGTCGAAATCGGTGGACCAGTCCTGCGCGGTCACGTTGCCGAACAGCGCATAGACAGGGCGCTGGCGCGGGGCGGCTCGTCGTGGAGCCGCAGGGTGCCGCCCATGAGCGCGACGAGGTCCGGATCGGCCGTCGCCGCATCGAGAATGGCGCGGCGCAGGGCCAGGACCGGGCTCGTCATGCCTTGATCTCCTCGACGAGGCAGACGAGGTCGCGCCGTGAGCCGTCGGGATCGGACGCGGCGCGGATCGCGAAGCGCCGGAGGCCGCAGACGATCCGCATGGCGCCGGTCACGCCCTCGCGGTAGCGCAGGGTGATGCGGTGGGTGAGCGCCTGTTCCGGCCGGTCGGCGCGCACGCGCTCGGCGCCCGAGAGCATTTCCATGGCGCCCCAGATCTGGGGGCCCGGCGCATAGGACCGGATGACGCCGCCGAAGCCGTCGGGCCGTTCGAGCGGCAGTTCGAGCACGAACCGGCGCGCCCGCGCGCCGATGGGAAGGGTTTTGGATGGCATGGTTCTTTTCGGATGACGGGAGATGTCTCCGCCGCCCCTCCGGGCTCAGCCCTGCGGACTGCCCGGAATGGCGGCGGCGGTTTTCACAGCCGCGCGCGCCGGAACGGCGCGACGAGGGCGAGGGCCTCCGGCGGCAGGGTCTGCTCGCCGGTCATGTCGCCCCGGTTCTCGAACCAGCGGGCGACGAGCATCCGCACGGCGAGGCGCAGGGTGGCGGGCACGTCCTCGGGCGCAGGCCCGAACCCGGCCCGCACGGTGACGGCGATGCCGTTGCGGGCGAGCGGCGATTGCGGCGGCGGCAGAACCGCGAGGCGCGGCGGATCGCTGAGCGTGTCGGCCTCGATGCGGTCCGGCGCGATCTCGGTTTCCGTACCGGAAGAATCGCGCACCGAAACGTTCTCCACAGCGATGATGGGCGACAGGGGCAGCATGAGGGTTCCGTTCTCGGGCCAGCGGTCCAGCACCACGCGCCAGCGCTGCGAGACGAGCACGCGCCGCGAGGCGGCTTCCACCGTCAGGCGCGCCGCCGTCACGAGGCCGCCGATGAGTTCGTCCTCCGCATCGCCGTCGACGCGCAGGTGCAGCTTCATCTCCGGCAGGCTCACGGGCTCGACGGCGGGGCCTTCGACGAGTATCGGGGTCATGGAAACAGGGATCCTTTTTCATGAAACGGCTCACCACCCTCCTCCTCGCGTGCGGCCTGTCGGCGACGGCCGCGCAGGCGATCGTCGGCGGCCGCGAGGACAACGGTCCTCTCGCGCGGCAGAGCGTGATGGTCCTGAGTTCGAACGGCGGCGTGTGCAGCGCCGTGGTCGTGGCGCCGGACGCGGTGCTCACCGCCGCCCATTGCGTGACCGGCGCGGCGGAACACCGGGTGCATTTCCGCGACGAGTCGGGAGAGCCGGTGCTGATCGTGCCCGCCGCGAAGGCGGTGCATCCGGCCTACGACCCGAAGGCCATCGAGACCCGCCGGCGCTCCATCGACCTCGCGCTGCTGCGCATTCCCGAACCGCTGCCGGACCGATTCGAGACGGCGACCCTCGGCGCGTCATGGCCGGCGAAGAACGGCACCGTCGTGGTGGGCGGCTACGGCCTTGCCCGCCGCAACGACCCGAAGACCACGGGCACCTTCCGCACCGCGTCCCTGACGGTCATCGAGCCCTACGGCCCAAGCCGGATTCTCCTGTGGTCGAAGGGCACGGGCGCGATGGGCGCGTGCCAGGGCGATTCAGGCGGGCCGATGGCCTCGGGAGATTCGGTGGTCGCGGTCACGAGCTGGTCCACCGCCGCCAAGGGAGAGAGCTGCGGAGACGTGACGCAAGGCATCCTGGTGGGGCCGCAGCGGCAATGGATCGATCAAACTCTCGCGAGCTGGCGGCGAAGCGCGCGGTGGAACGGCGCGGTGCCCTGAAATTCCTCAGGGAACCATTGGCCTACCCCAAACCTTCACTTGTGGAAACGCCCACCACCCCTCACACTCGTTCCCATGCGCATCCTGCCGTTCCTCATCGCCGCCTTCATGCTTTTCGCCGCTCCCGCGCAGGCCGTGCTGCTGGGCACCACGACCCGCGATCCGAACGGCCTGCGGCGCTCGGTGGTCTACATCGAGAACAGCGCGGGCGAGCTCTGCTCCGGCGCGGTGATCGCGCGGGACCTCGTGCTCACCGCCGCCCATTGCATGATGGACGTGGCGTCCTACCGGGTCGTCGCGGTGAACCGCGCCTTCCGTCCGCAGCGCTACGCGGTGGTGGCGATGGCGGTTCACCCGACCTTCGTGCACGGCACGACGCCGCGCACCCAACCCGGCGTGGACCTGGCGATCCTCAAACTCGGTCAGCCCCTCAGCCCCGACTACGCGCCGCTCGATCCGAGGCTCGCGGTGGACATCGACACGGGCAACCGGGTCACCATCGCGGGGTTCGGGCTTCTGTCCGAGCGGCAGCGGCGCACGGCGCGCATTCTGCGCCAGACGGATCTGGTCTCCCTCGGCCCGGTGGAGGTGGCGAACCGGGTGATCATCGTCGCCGACAGGACCCGGCTCGCCGAGACCACGGGCGCGGGCGCCTGCCGCGGCGATTCCGGAGGCCCCGTTCTGGCCGCGACCCGCGGCGGCTACCGCCTCCTCGGCATCGTCAGCTGGTCGAGCGGCGCCCTGCGCAGCCGCGACACCAGCGCCTGCGGCGGGCTGACGGCCGTGACGCCGATTTCCGAGCATCTGGGCTGGATCATGGAGGGCATCCGCTCCCTGGACGGAATCGGGCCCGCCTGGACGCGGCGCTGAGGGCGAAAACCGGGCTCCTCATCACCCTCCGTCCTTATCCTGAAAGTCTGGCTCTCGGGGCGCCGACAGCCCTCCTCCCCACGGAACTCGGGCCTGCCCCTGTTCACCGGTGGCGCTGACCGGCTCTCCTCCCCACGGACCTCGGGCTTGCCCGAGATCCGCATCCTCTTGCGCAAGTCGGGAACACCCGACTTGCGGTGGGGAGGAGGTGGAGGTGGGGGTGTGGGCGCCACACCGTCATAGGCTATCGCTCACACCCCCACCCTGGCCCTCCCCACAAGGGGGAGGGAATGAGGTCGCGCTTCATGGGCCAGATTTGAGGGGCGGCGTAGCCGCGTCCCGAAGGATGGTTCCAGCGGTCTCCGGAAACGCCCTCGTGCTTCGAGACGGTCACTGCGTGACCTCCTCAGCATGAGGGCTGTGGTGAGGCGATGATGACCCCGACTATCAGCTCGCGAACTTCAGGAGCTTGATCGCCGCGAAGTCCTGCACGCCGCCGCCCACGCGCTTGGTGGTGTAGAACAGCACGTAGGGCTTGGCGGAGTAAGGATCGCGCAGCACGCGCATCCCGGCCCGGTCCACCACCAGATAGCCGCGCTTGAAGTCCCCGAAGGCGACCGCGCAGGCATCCGCCGCGATGTCAGGCATGTCCTCGGCCTCCACCACGGGAAAGCCCATCAGGGTCGCGGCCTGTCCGGCGCTCGCGGGCGGCGCCCAGAGATACTGGCCATTATCGTCCTTGAACCGGCGAATCGCGCTCTGCGTCTTGCGGTTCATCACGAAGGCGGCGTTCTGCCGGTAGCCGGCCTTCAGGGCGTAGATCAGCTCCACCAGTACGTCGGACGGGTTGGTGGCCGGAAAGCCCGCGCCGCCGGTCTGCACCGTGCCGAGGCGGCCCCATTCCCAGATCTCGTCCTCCACCGTGTCGGCGGCCAGAAAACCCTTCGGCTTGTTCACGCCGTCGCCGTTGACGAAGGCGGCGCCCTCCTGTTCGGCGAAGGCGGATTCGACCTCCTCCGCGATCCAGCGGTCGATATCGACCACCGCGTCGTCGAGAAGGGTCTGGGTCGCGGCCGGCATGGCATAGAGCTCCATGGCCGGGAAGCTCATCTCCGAAAGGGTCGGGCCCGCCGTCTGCGGCCGGGCCGCCGTCTCGCCGACCCAGCCGGTGGCCGGTCCCGAGGCCGAGAAGGCGCGCTTGTACTGCCCGCCGGAAATCACCCGCACGGACGAGATGGCACGGATCGGCGACACCGCGGACAGGCGCCGCAGCACCTCGCGCTCCACGACATCGGGCACGAGATAGCCGCCGTCCGGTCCGGAGCC
Organism: Microvirga lenta; assembly: GCF_020532555.1. GTDB lineage: Bacteria > Pseudomonadota > Alphaproteobacteria > Rhizobiales > Beijerinckiaceae > Microvirga > Microvirga lenta. Next base: position 265,673 of record NZ_JAJBBR010000008.1, read on the forward strand.
CGCCGACAGGGCCTTCTCCTCGAGCCGCTTGAGCCCCGAGGCCTCGCCGCTGCGGATATAGGCGTGGAACGCGGTCTTGTGCTCGGCCTGCGCCGGATCGCGCGCTCCCTCCCCGCCGTCGCCCAGGGGCGGGCGCGAGCGGTCGAGGGCCAGGCGGTCCAGGCGGCGCTTGGCGTCGTCGAGGGCGGCGTCGATGCGGGCGAGCTTCTCGTCCGTCACCACGTCGCCGGTCAGGCGCGTCTCGATCTCGCCGAGGCGGGTGTCGTTGGCGTCCTTGAAGGCCTCGAAGGCCCGGGCGAAATCCTCGAAGGCCTGGGCCACGTCGGCGGATTGCGCCTTGGTTTCAACAATGGGGATCATGTCACTCAATCGAATGGATGGATTTCAACGAAAAGGCCCGCCGGATGGCGGGCCCTGCGGTTTTCCCTCGGTGAGGGAAAGGGTCAGCGGCGACGGCGAACCGTGCGCGTATTGTCCTGAACCGTGTCGACCACCGTGGGCGCCGTCGCGGCGCCCACGGCGCCGCCGGCGATTGCGCCGACAGGACCGGCCACCGCACCGACGCCCGCGCCGACGGCCGCGCCGCCGATCCGCTCCTCGGTGGTGGTGCAGGCCGCGGCCGCGAGGGCCAGGAGAGCGACAAATCCAAGCTTCTTCATCAAAACCTCCCAGGCGAGCGGACTTGAGATACCGGACACCCGAAGATGCCCGCAGCGTCCGCCCCTCTGCGGGCTTTCAGCTAACGCGCTGTCGCAGCTAAGGTTCAGGGGAACAATCGGGCCGCGGCCCGGCGGATCGCGCCCGCCAGATCGGGCCTGCCGCCCTTCACGCTCGCCACGCGGGCGCCGGGCAGCATGGGGAAGGTCACGACGGAGATTTCCCACAGGTCGAGCTTTTCGAGCCGGCGCAGGCCGGTGGGCCGCTCGGCCCGGGCGCGCTCGACGCGAAAGCCGATGGACAGCCCGTCGACCGCGCCGTCGCGCATCAACGCATGGATCTCCCGCGCCCGCTCGACCGCGAGGTTGAGCCTGCCGCGCACGAAGAGGCCGCGCCGGTCCTCCTCGATGGCGAGCCAGCGTCCGATGGGCTCGGACGGATCGTGCTGCCAGAGCAGGCGCACGGCGGCGGCGCCGCGCTTGGCGAGGCTGTCGGCGAAGGCGCCGGGCATCACCACGTCCTTGCCGAGATCGGCGATGCCGAACAGGCTGGCATAGCCCTCGAACACCCCGTCCGCCTCGACGGTGCTCAGCGGCTCGGCCAGGAGCTTCACCTCGCGGGTGAAAGGGGTGCGGGCCTTCATCGCGCACCGCCGCGGGCGGCCTTCAGCGGGCGGGCGTCGAGCTTTTCGAGCTGGCGCACGAAATCGCGGAACACGAGCGAGGCGCGGCTCTGCGTCTCGCGCGCCGCCTTGGGCTTGCGGGCGGGGCGGGTCGAGGCGCGGCAAGGGGCGTTGGAAGCGGCGCGGGTCATGGGGTGTCTCCCGAGTGGCGGCGGTTGAAGAGGGCGAGCTCGCGCACGAAGGCGTCGAAGCGGCGGTTGGCCGCGAACAGATCGCGCAGGGTCATGGCGAGCAGCGCGGAGGCCCCGCTCGCCCAAACGAACAGGGCGAGATGGGCAAGGTCGCCGCGCCGGATCACGGCTTCGGCGACCTGATCGAAAATGTTCATGATTTGTTCTAGCCTGGATATGGGGGAATACGGAGAGGTGAACGAGGCGCGGTGCAACCCGCGCCCGTCCGGCGGCTTACCTCCTGGTCCGGGCGGCAGGTTCGGGTCGCCCCTGTGGCCGATCCGAAAGCCGCCGTCGTCATTGCCGATGGAGCCTCAGCCATGCCGTCGTCCTGGCACGACAAGCGCGTCCTTCTCGTCTTCGCCGATGCAGCCGGCCCGCGGGTCGACGAGCAGACCGGCGCCTTCCTGTCCGACCGCGATGCGCTCGCGGAGCGCGACATGGTCGTCCTCGCGGTGGTCGGCGACCGGGTCGATCCCGTTTTCGGAGACGCCCCCTCCGGCGCCGACGCGGCGGCCCTGCGGGCCCGTTACGGCGTGGAGGCCGGAACGCCTTTCACGGCCCTGCTGATCGGCAAGAACGGCGGCGTGAAGCGGCGCGAGCACAAACCCGTGACCCCGGCCGAGATCTTCGGGCTGATCGACACCATGCCGATGCGAAGGGCGGAGATGCGGGAGCAATAGGGCCCGAACGCCCTCACGCCGACCCACTGACCGGAGTTTCAAAGCCCGATCTCGCCCGGCGAACTCTCTCGACGCTCGCCAGGAGGTCGGCGTATCCGACCGGCTCGGCAAGACTCCGTACGCGCGAAAGAGTGATGGTCTTGTTGTTCGGCAACAGGTCGGATGGCGTCACATGGAAGATCCACTGCGAGGGGTCGCGATGGTCGGCCGTGTCGTCACTCACAGGATGGAAGGCGAAAACATAGAGGTTGGCGAGACGGCCTGCCGTCTCGTTTTGCTGCCAATTGCCTCCCTCCACCCAGTGGCCACTACGCGCTTCGATGTCGAATCTGGGAGATTGCGGACGCTTCGGTCGCGTGGACCAGGATTGTCTGGCCGCTGACTGCTTGACTTCGAGGCGCGTTCCATCCGCGTGTTCGAAGTCCCAGCCGGCCCAGTCCCCTGAGCACCATCGCCACTCGGGCCGCAATGCGCAGTCGACGATCAACTCGGCCACCAGGGCTCTCAGATTGTTGACGATCAATGGCTTGCCGAACGCGACTTCGGCGGCCTGCTGCTTGATCTGTTCGGGTAACGGCAACTGCATGTCAGGACGGCGCTCTCCTCAACCTGCGATATATGAAACATGATTGCAGAAAACATTCCACACCCGTGCCCGCTTCCCGCCGTCGTCTTCGCGGGGGCTGTCGCTGGAAACAGGCCCTTGGCTCACGCCGAATGGCACTGCGTCCTCTCCCACGTGGCGGTGTCCAGCGCGACGTCCTTCCCTCCCCCTTGTGGGGAGGGCCAGGGTGGGGGTGTGAGCGATAGCCTATGAAGGTGTGGCGCCCACACCCCCACCTCCACCTCCTCCCCACAAGGGGGAGGAGAGCCGGTCGGCGCGTCCGAGGTCCGTGGGGAGGAGAGCCGGTCGGCTCCACTCGCGTCATGGCCGGGCCTGTCCCGGCCACCCACGCCTTCAAGCGGCATTGAGTGCTCCCACGCCCGTCATTCCGGGGCGGCTCGTCAGAGCCGCGCCCGGAACCCATAAACGTCAGCATCGCAGGAAGGAGCGACAACATTGCCGCTCATCCTGAACCGTCAGCGGTTCTGGGTTTGCCCGCTTCGTGTGCCCCTTCGGGTCGGGCTCCGCTACGCGGCCCCGGAATGATTGAGGTGGCGCATCGAAACATCTGTGCCGCTCACCGCCGCCCGTATCCCACCGCCTCGCGTTTCTCGTCGTCCGTGAGAAACGCCGCCGCCGAGACGCGCCGCCACAGGCTTTCGCGCTCCTCGGCCAGCGCCTCGATGGCGTCGAGGTCGGGCATGAGCGTCAGCGTCTCGCCAAAGGCAGGCGAGAGCCAGTGCGCGAGGGCTTCGGCCGTGCGGCGCACCAGCGGGATGACCGTCTGGCGGTAGAAGGCGCGGTTGGCCTCCGCATAGTTCGCATGGGTGTTGTCGCCGGAAAGTCCGAGCAGCAGCGGCGGCACGCCGAAGGCGAGCGCGATCTCCCGCGCGGCGGCCGCCTTGGCCTCGACGAAGTCCATGTCCTTCGGCGACAGCGACAGAGGCTTCCAATCGAGGCCGCCTTCCAGCAGCAGCGGGCGGCCCGCATTGGCGGAGCCCTGGTATTGCGTGTCGAGCTCCCCTTTGAGCCGGTCGAACTGCGCATCCGTGAGTGACGCGCCGCCGACCACCAGCGCGCCGGAGGGCCGCGCCGCGTTGTCGAGGAGCGCCTTGTTCCAGGCGCCCGCCGCGTTGTGGATGTCGAGGGCGGTGGCGGCCGCCTCCATGGGCGACAGGCCGTAATGATCGTCCGCCGGATGGAACAGGGTGAGGTGCAGGACCGGCGGCACTGTCTCCCCGGCCCTCGGCGCGAAGCGGATCGTCTCGCCGCCCACGGCGTAGTTGTAGGCGGCGGGCCAGCCGTCCGCGCCCGGCACCACGCGCATCCGGTCGGGACGCAGCGCGTGGAGTTCGCGCGGCATACCGTCCACCTGCACGGCTTCCACATAGGCATTGCCGGACACCATGAGATGCCCGTAGACGCTCTCCAGGAAACGCTGCCCCTCCTCCCGCATGTTGGGCCGGGCGAGAAGCGCCAGGAGCGGATGCTCGACGAGTTCCCCTGCCCCGCGCCTGAGCACCAGCGGCAGCGACGCCGCCGCCTCGGCCACCAGCCGCACGGCGCGATGCACGACGGCGTTCTTCTGGAATCCCTCGCGCGAGAGCGCCGTGTAATCCCGCGGCGTCCAGACGGGATGTCCCGCCACGTAGAGCGCGATGGCCCCTTGCGTGCGCGAGGCCTTGGCTTCGGGCGGCGCCTGAAGCCAGCGGGTCAGCAGATCGATCATGAAAAAGGCTCCTGCCCCGGCGGGGCGAAGACGGGTGGATGCGGCGACGGTCCGGTTCAGCCGCCATGAGGCCCGTAAAGAGGCCCGTATCGGATCAGGCGCTCCAGAATTCCCGCGCCGCCGCCGGCAATTCGGCGAGGACCCGGTCCAGCCCGGCCCCGTCCGCGTGGCGCCGCAGGGCCGCCGCCACGTCCCGGATCGAGCTGTCGGGCGCAAAGTTGTGGTGGCGGCGGACGGCCTGCACCTCCCGGGTCATTGCGGCGCGATCCGCGAAGGGAAGCCTCGGCTCGTCCACGTCCCAATCGGTCACGAACAGCGCCCGCAGGACGGGCGGCAGCGCGTTGGCGAAGCGGATCGCCTCCTTCACCGCGAGGCGGCGGCGGAAGACCTGGAGAACGGCCTGCACCATCGTGTAGGTCTGGTTGCGGGTCGCAAGGCCCGCGAGATCCCGCGCATCGGCCAGGAATCTCTCGAAATCCTCCGAGGCGTGCTGGAACTCCATCGGTATCGTCATGGGCCGTCCGGTCCGTCCGTGTCGCGATGCTTCACGAACCGGGTCATAGCACGATCCCGTCCGGGGCGTGCGCGGTCGGCCTTCCGCCTCATCCCGAGGAGCAGCCGGCAGGCCGTGTCCCGCGGGAACGACCCGGAGCGCCGGTCATGCCATCACGACGCCCTGCATGGCGGTGTCCTTCATGGCCGCCACCTCCAGGAACCGCGCGGTCGGCTCGCCCTCGACCATCGGCGCCATCTGGGCCCAGAGGGCCCTGGCGTGCGGCAGGGCATCACGGGCGGCCCGCTCGTCGTCGAAGATCGCCAGGACGAAGAACTCGCCGCCGGTGTCCATCATCCCGATCCATTGCCGCAGCCCCGGCTGGGCATAGATCGCGGCCTCGTTCTGCTCGCGCCAGCGGCGCAGCTCTTCGAGCTTGTCGGGCTTGACGCGGAACGTCGTCAATCGTGCGTACATGATGACCTCCTCGTGGAGGCTGATGTGACTGGCATCAGGCCAGCGCTGCACCGGATACGACGGCGGGAGTCTAGACCGGTTCGAGAAGCCGGGAAAGAACAATCCTCTGCGAGCCGCCGGGGATGGCAGGAGGGCAGCGCCGCCCGCCTACAGCACCCGCACCCGCGGCTCGCGCCGTTCGCGCAGCATCAGCTCCGTGAGCGCCCAGACCAGCGCGTCCATGCGGTCGGGGGAGCGGCCGTTGCTCAGGCCCCCGGGGCCGAAATCGCACAGCTCGTCCTCCAGCTCCGGCAGCGCGCCCACGTGGCGCACCCGGTTCTGCGCGTAGAGCACGGAGACCGGCTCCGCGCGCAGGTATTTTCCCCGCGTGGCGCGCACGCTCGCCACCGGCACGGCGGGATCGACCTCGCGGATCACGCCGGTCGCCATCTCGCCGCCCTGGTTGGTTTCGACCACGAGGGCGTCGGCCTGCAGGCGGCGATACAGCGCCACAGCCTTCGTGGCCCATTCCGGCGGCCTGAGGCCGGAGGCGGTGGCGTCCTCCAGCACATAGGCCGTGCCGCCCTCGTCCACGCCCGCCGCGACGATGCCGCAGGCATCCGCCCGCTTCGACGACGAGGCGGGCGGATCGACTGCGACGACGATGCGCATGAGCGGCGGCGGCGAGTCCACCCGGTTGAGTTCGAGCACGTCCCGGGTCCAGAGCGCGTCGGGCCGGTCCTCCACGATCTCGCCGTCGAGCTCCTGCCGCCCGAGCCGCGTGCCGCCGTAGCGGCCGATGACCGTTTCCAGAAAGGCGGGTGCGAGATTGTCCGCATTGTCCGCCGTCCTCACCCGCGACACCGCCACGTGAGGATCGGCGAGGAAGCGCTTGAGCAGCGGGATCGGGCGCGGCGTCGTCGTGACCATCTGGCGCGGATGCTGGCCGAGGCGCAGGCCGAATTGCAGCATGTCCCACGTCTCCTCGGCGTGCTTCCACTTGGCGAGTTCGTCCGCCCAGGCGGCTTCGAATTGCGGGCCGCGCAGGGAGTCGGGGTCCTCCGCCGAGAAGACCTGCGCCACCGCGCCGTTGCGCCATTCCAGCTTGCGCAGGGAGGGCGACCAGGCCGGGCGCTCGTGGCGGTCATGGACCTCCAGGATTCCGGCGGGTCCCTCCACCATCACGTTGCGCGCATCGGAAAAGGTTTCGCCGATGAGCGCGATGCGCCCGACGGCGTTCGGGGAAAAATCCGGCAGGCCGAGCGCGAGGCCGCGCACCCATTCGGAGCCAGCGCGGGTCTTGCCCGCGCCGCGCCCGCCGAGCATGAGCCAGGTGGTCCAGGGATCGTGATGCCGCGCGAGGCCCGGCATTCGCTGTTCGGGACGGCAGCGCAGCGGCCAGTGCCGGAGCGCGACGTCGAACTCCGCCTCAGACCAGGAGGCCGTCGCGGCCTCGAGCCTCCTCCTCCGCGATAACCCGCTCAAGATGGCGAGCAAGTTCGTCGCGGAGTTCGTGGATGCTGCGGGGCGGTTTTTCGGTGTGCCCGTGTCCATCGAGCGTGCTGCCTTCCTGTTCCAGCAGGGATTGCGCGGCCGTGAGCGTCTTCGCATAGGAGGCGAGCGTGCGCGCGGTCCTGTCGTGATCGTCGGCGCCGTCCGCGCGCTGCTCCCTCACCAGCGCGTCGATGCGCGTGCGGGTGACCTGCGCGAGCGACAGGGCCGCCTCGCGCAGGGTGTTCTGCGGCGACGCGGGAACGCTCTGCGGCGGCTCCGCATTCAGGGCCTCGGAGCGCGGCGGCCAGCCCCAGCTCTTGCGCAGGCGGCGGAAGCTCCACACGCTCACGCCGAGGAACGACGCGATGGCGCCGAGGGAGACTTTCGGGTGACGGGCATAGTAGTCGTAGGCCCGCTGCCTGACGTCGTCGGTGATGGCGGATGTCTTCATGTCTGTCTCATGCTTGTCCGAGAGTGACGCCGGCTTCGGCCGCGACCTGCGCGGTGCGCTGCGCCACGAGGGCGGGCGCGAGCGCGCCGGTCCAGACCTCGAAGGCCGCCAGCACCATGTTGTTGCCGTCGCCGGTGCCCGTGTCGCTGTAGATCGAGTTGATCATCATGCCGGCCGAGCCGCCCGGATCCCAGACCGGCGCATCGGCCGCGGCCACCACCTCGCCGTCCATGTGGACCTTGAGGTGGTTGGACGGCAGCGCCGGATCGAACGTGACGCAGAAGACGCGCCAGACGCCCGGCACCACCGTTCCGCCGACCGCGCGGCTGCCGTTGCCGGCGGTGCCCGCATTGAGGCTCGCGCCGCCCGGCTGTCCGCGCCAGAGCATGTAGGGCAGCGGCGAGCTCCTGGCGGTGAAATACACCCCCTGCCCGTCGAGGCTGGCGTTCTTCACGAGCATCAGCACCGTGAACGGACCTGCGGGAAGAGTGGCGGCGGTTTCGAGGATCTGCGCGGCGGTGAATTGCAGCGCCCCGCCCTCGCCCAGCGCGACGAGTGCCGGCTCCTCGCCGGGTTTCGGGCGCCATTCCGTCGTGTCCGTGCCGGTGCTCGGCACCACGAGGGGCGCGGTCTGCGCATGGGCGAAATCGAGGCGGATCATCGGGTCCGGCATCGCGACGGGGGAACGGGTTCGCCTCCGGCGCCGCTGCAGCCCGTAGCCGTAGCCGAAGCTGTAGGCGGCCATCAGGCGATCTCGACGAGCGAGAACAGGGTGCCCGCCTCGCAGAAGACCGGCACCTCCTCGCCGGGCTCGACGAGCTTGCCGTTCGTCTCCGACGCGACCGGATCCTCGCCCCAGGCGACGGCGACGGGATTGTCCGACCCGCCCAGGCAGCGCACCAGCGCATAGCCCGAGGCGCGCGAGCCGAAATCCGGCGCCGCCGGTCGCGCCGCGCCCGCCGTCGGCGCCGTGGTGACGGCGAGGATCACGGCGGAGCCGTGCAGGCGCTGGATGATGTTGTGAGCCGACCCGTTCAGGGAGCGGCCCTCGCCGAGGGTGACCCATTCGATGCGGGCGCGTGCGGCCATGGGCGATCTCCGAATATGACTGAAACGAATGCCGGGGCCCGAGGCGAAGGTCGCGCCTGCGAGGGCCCCGGAAGGGGAATAAAAAAACCGCCCAGGCCGGAGGCTTGGGCGGTTGCAGACTGACAGGAGAGCAAAGAGGCCGGGGGGCACGGGTCTCATTCACACTTCGTCAGCGTTCTTGTTTTGTACTCTAAGAGCGTCGCGCTGTCAAGGTGGATTTTCTGAATAGGCAAGTGGACACAATGTTGCACATCGTGCCATTCTATCCAGAATAAAACCCACAATTCGGTCAATGCACGGGCGTCAAGCGGAATCGGTTGAGGAGTGGCTACAGTTGGTGGAGCTTTCTCGCCGGCAAGCAGAGTTTTGTCTCCAATTTCCTGAAATGGCCGCCGCAGCTTGGAGCCACTGTGGCTTTGCCTGTGAGTGTGTTCTCAAGGCTGCAATTATGGATAAAGAACGTTTGAATTCCTGGCCTTCCAAGGGAGCTAGAAAGGAATCACACACCCATAATCTACAGGATTTAGCTAAGATCTTGGGCTGGCAACCTATCCCTCGGGATCACGTTGCCCCAGCATGGAGTGTTGTGGTCAACTGGCGGCGCGGCCATATGTATAGCCTTGAGATGTCGCCTGCGGCGGCACAGGATCTATTTGACGCAACCTTTGGAGAAGAGGGAGTAGTGACATGGATACGCCAGCGCTTCCTGAAGCTCTAAAGCGAGCAGGCGCAGACTATCAGAGGAAGTTAAGAGCTCTTGGCTTAGACCCCGAGGGCTTCCTTTGGGCCTTTGATCGATATGACGAGAAGTTTCACCTCTGGATTGTGTGGTCTGGCGTTGATGAGTTCGGCCCTTACAAGCTTGCTCAGCTCCTGTTCAAAGCCTATCGCCTATCGGCGCTCCCGCAGGAAATCGACCCCTTTACAGTGGAGGTTTTGAGCCCACGCCTTAGCATCGTTCATGCTCTTCGTAGATTGATTGAAGAATCAATCAAGAAGGGACCTCAGGAAATGAAAATCTCTGAGACATCCGACCATACGACTGAGCTAACCCGCTTCAAGACCGCTTGGATCTACAAATTCGACCGGAAAGATTTACCGACGACAAGGGTCTTGAAAGACTGGAAACGTTTTCAGCACAACGTCGGTGCTTTGGCTGCCTGAGGGTTAAAAAGCTTAACGGCTCCGCATGGACTATGACACCTCCTTCGACGACAAGGCCCTCTCCATTATCCGGCGCGCCTATGCCCGGCAGATGCTGGCCGTGGCCGGAATCGAGGACGATCCCCGGCTGGAGGAGGCCTTCGCCAGTGTCCCGCGCGAACACTTCCTCGGCGACCCGCCCTGGCTCATGTCGGGCTTCGGCGGCTACAAGCCCCTGCCCTCCGGCGACCCGGTGCTCGTCTATCAGGACGTCAATTTCGCGCTTTCGCCCTCGCGCGGCGTCAATAACGGCTCCCCGTCCCTCCATGCGCGCTGGCTGCATCAGGCCGGGCTGAAACCCGGCGAGCGCGTGGCGCATATCGGCGCCGGAACCGGCTACTACACCGCGCTGATCGCGGATCTCGTCGGCGAATCGGGGCATGTTCTCGCGGTGGAGTTCGATCCCGCCCTCGCCGACATGGCCCGGCGCAATCTCGAGCCCTCGGCCAACGTCACCGTCGTCCAGGGCGACGGCGCCGAATGGCCCCGGGAGGAGGTGGACTGCGTCTATGTCAATTTTCTCGTGCAGCGTCCGGCGGATGCCTGGATCGAGCGTCTCGCTCCGGGCGGCCGTCTGATCTTTCCCCTCGGCGTGCCGCGTCCGCAGCGCAGCCCGGCCGGCGGGATGCACACGCTCCACGGCGCCGGCCTGCGCATCGAGCGCCGCGCCGGGGGCTTCGCGGCGCGCTGGCTCGGCGCGGCCTATTTCGTCTGCGCGGAAGGCGCGCTCGCCGGTAGCCCGGAGGAGAGCGCGGCGCTGAAAGCCGCCTTCGAGCGGGGCGGCGTCGAGTTCGTGCGAAGCCTCGCCTGGAAGGAGCCGGGCGATCCCGGGCGCTGCTGGTTCAGCGGACCGGACTGGAGCCTGAGCTACGACGAGGCCGCCTGACCGGCCCCTGCGTCGGCCGTGTTCACGATAAGTTCCCACAATACCGTTTTCCGGTAAATATTGTTGCAGATGATCACGATCAAAATCGGAACATTCCGGCAATCAATCGGCAACAACGACAGTCTAAATTTCGCCTCAACAGAATAACCTATATGTTTATATAGCTATTCCCTGACGTTATTACTTGATGTGATGTTTCTGCATTACCTATACGATTGAGTAGGTTATTTTACAACGGCCTGTTCTGTTGCCCCGCTTCGGGTGGCGCCGGGCCTCAAAGGACCAGATCCACCGCGACCATCTCATGATCCGAGATCGGTTTTCCGGACCCGTCGAGCACGGGAACGACCTGGGGATTCTCCGCCGTCACGCCGCGCACCACGAGCCAGTCGAGCTTGCCGAAGGGCGGCCGGGGCTTGTTCGCCGGTCCGGTGCGCTGGGTCGGGCGGGCCAGGTTGGATTCGGCCCATGAGAACCCGGCGGCGCGCAGGTCGCCGAAGAGAGGCTCGAAGCGTTCGGGCGCGTCGATCAGGAGATGGCGCTCGTCCTCCCCGCGCGGCAGCGCCTTGGTGTTGAAGTCGCCGCCGATGATGCAGGCATCGTTGGGCGCGAAGCCGTCGAGGGCGCGCAGAAGCGCCTGAACCTGGCGTTGCCGGTCGGCCTCGTCAGTCTTGCTTTCGAGGTGGGTGCTCACGAGCCATAGGGGACGCGGCGCGGCTGCGACCCGCGCGGCCAGGGCCATGCGCCCGCCGATGCGCCGCTGGGTCCCTTTCCGGCCCGGGAACCAGAAGCCGCTTTCCTCCAGCGGGATCAGGCACGGCTCCTCCAGCGCCAGGCGGGTCACGACCGCATTGCCGTGGAAGCCGCAGGCGTTGCGCTCGCCCGCATGAAGACGCGTCTCGCTCACCCCGCCGAGATCGAGTTCGACGAACTCGACCCCGTAGAGATAGCCGTCGCCCGTCTCCCCGATCAGATCGCGGATCGTGTGGACGTTGCCGGAACGCGCCATCCCCACATCGACCTCGCTGAGAAGGGCCGCATGGGCGCCGATCCGGTCCAGCAGGGCGCGGGTCGCCGGGCGGTACTTCAGGCGCTCCGCATTGAACGCCGCGACCCGCAGACGGCCCGGCCAGTCGAGCGGCTGCGCGGGCGGGCGCCGCTCCAGGGCGTGCAGCGCCGCGATGCGCTCCAGGAAGCGCCGGTGCTCCGTCGGATTCGGCTCGGCGCGGCGCGCCTCGGCAAGAAGCGCGTCGTCCGGTGCCGGAAGCTCATCGAGCGCGTGCTTGATCGGGGGCCGCATGGAGGTCGGGGGCGCTGACGTCAGGAAGAACTCTCGCGCAAGATAGGGTCGCGCGGCGCCCGCCACAGGGCCTCCGCGGCACAGAAATTTTTCACCGCGGCCAGGAACTTTCACCCGGCTTGGCCGTTGACCGGCCGCACAACAAAGAATGCCTGGGAGAGGGCCCATGATCGCTTGGGCTGCCGTTGTCGCGCTCATCTTGAGCGCAATCGCTTACTTGAGCAGCGATCCTTCTTCCTTTTTCCTCAGTCTGGCCGAACTCGGCGGAGTCCTCGCGCTCTTCGCCCTTGTCTGCGCCGCCGAGTCCTTCGACCAGACCTGAGCCGCGCCATCCGGCATGATCGCTCCGCGGACCCGTCATTGGCCGTGGCGTCGTGTGCCGTGAGAGGACCGACCGGCGGCAGGAAGGCGCCCGCACGAAGTCTGCAGATCACGACGATGAGGCCAAAAACGGCAGCGCCGCAGGCCCGGCGACCGGTCGCCTGCGTCCCCGGAACCACCCCGCAGCCTTGGAGTTCAGTCCTAGAACGGCAATGCCGGCAGGCTTCGAGGAGGAGAACGTCATGGGTCCGCGCAGATGGGGTGCACTCTCGATCATTGCCATCGCGACGATCGTTCTCTGCGCCGTCCTCTGGTACGTCTTCATCGCCGGCGAACCGACTCCCGCCCTCGACCAGGGCACGGTCGCTCCGGCGCCGGCGCCAGCCGCCCCTGCCCCGGCACCGGGCGTCGCACCGGCTCCAGCTCCAGCTCCAGCACCAGCCCCGGCTCCGGCACCGGGCGTCGCACCGGCACCGGGCGTCGCCCCGGCTCCGACACCTGCCCCCGCCCCTGCCCAGTAGCGCGGCGGCTTTCCTAGGCGGGCGGTCCCACGCGGCAAGGGGTGCGAACGTTATCCTATAGACTGATTGCCACGGAGCTTGGCCGCATTGCCTCAACGGCATTTTGTGACTAAGTTTCACTTGATGGACATCGCCCGGCCCAAATACGCCGATTCGCCCGCCCTCGCGCAGCTCGTCAGCGACGCGACGGCGGCCGCCTCCCGCCCGGATGCGGGCGGGCTGGCCGAAGCGGCCCTCGAGAAGGCGATCCAGCTTTCCGTCGACGCCAAGGTCGAAGCCCGCCTCTCCGTGATCCTCGAAGGCATCGGCGACGCCTTCTATTCCCTCGATGGCGACTGGCGCTTCACCTACATCAACCGCGCCGCCGAGACGTTCTACGGCATGCCGCGGGACGAGATGCTGGGCCGGGTGATCTGGGATCTCTTCCCCTGGTCTGAAGGCACGGAGCTTCGTGCCCGCTACGAGGAGGTGTTCCGCACCGGCCGGCCGGTCGCGTTCGAGGGCAAGGCCGTCAGCGCGCCCGACCGCTTCGTGGAATTCCACGTCTTTCCCTACGATGGCGGCCTCGCGGTCAGCTTCCGCGACTGGACCGAACGGCGGCGGGCCGAGGAGGAACTGCGCGAAACCCAGGCGCGCCTGAGCGCGCTCGCCGACAACCTGCCCGTCGGCATGGTCTACCAGATGCTGGAGAGCGACAATTTCTTCGCGCGCAAGTTCATCTACCTGTCGGCGACCTGCGAACGGCTCAACGGCATTCCCGCCGAGGAGGCGCTGAAGAACCCGTTCCTGCTCTACGAGCTTCTCCTGCCGGAACACCGCCAGCGCATGTTCGAGAAGCAGGTCGAGTCCTTCCACAAGCGCCAGCCCTTCGACATCGAGGTCGCCCTGCGCCATGCGCAGACGGGCGAGACCCGCTGGCAGCGCATCGTCGCCACGCCGCGCGAGCTGCCGAGCGGCGCCGTCGTGTGGGACGGAATCCAGATCGACATCACCGACCACAAGCGGGCCGAGGAGCACCTGCAGCTTCTCGTCAACGAGCTGAACCACCGGGTGAAGAACACCCTCGCCATCGTCCAGTCCCTCTCCTCGCAGAGCTTCTCCAGAATCGGCGCTCCCGGGGACGAGGGCGGCGCCTCCGCCCGCAGCGCCTTCGAGGCGCGGCTCTTCGCCCTGGCGCGCGGGCACGACGTCCTGACCCGCGAGAACTGGGAGGGCGCGAGCCTGCGCACGGTTCTCGACGAGGCCTTCGCGGCCTATCGCGAGCGCCCGGAAGGCTGCGACCTCTTCCGCATCTCCGGGGAGGACCTGCGGGTGACCCCCGCCATGGCCCTGAGCCTGTCGATGGCCCTGCACGAGCTGTGCACCAACGCGCTGAAATACGGCGCCCTCGCGGCGCCCGGCGGCCGGGTCTCGGTCTCCTGGGAAACGCCGTCCGGCCCGGAGGGAACCCGTCTGGTGATGCGCTGGGAGGAAAGCGGCGGCCCGCCCGTGGCGCCGCCGGCCCGGAAGGGGTTCGGCTCCCGCCTGATCGAAGGGGGCCTGGCGCGGGAGCTGAACGGCTCCGTCCGGCTGGAATTCGCCCCCGGCGGCGTGGTCTGCACGATCGACGTGCCTCTTGCTTGAGCAAATCCCCGTGAGATCTCCTCAGGCATCTCAGCCATTGGTCGATAGTATGACGAAAGCTCCTTGCTAGGGTGGTGGGATTTGGTGTCAATAAGCGCCGAGTGACAGAGTCACTATAAACCAGGGAGGAGTTCACCCAATGAAACGTCGTCAGTTTCTTCAGGCCGCAACGATCGGCGCAGCCTCGACCGCTGTTGCCGCCCCGGCCATCGCCCAGTCGATGCCGGAGCTGAAGTGGCGCCTGCAGTCCGGCTTTCCGAAGTCGCTCGACACCATCTACGGCGCCGCCGAGGTCATCACCAAGTTCGTGTCCGAGGCGACCGACGGCAAGTTCCAGATTCAGCCTTTCGCGGCCGGTGAGATCGTCGGCACGCCGCAGGTCGCCGACGCGGTCGGCAACGGCACCATCGAGATGGGCCATACCTGCTCCTACTACTATTTCGGCAAGGACCCGACCTTCGCCATCGGCACCGCGATTCCGTTCGGCCTCAACGCCCGTCAGACCAATGCCTGGATGTATCACGGCAGCGGCAACGACCTGCTGAACGAGTTCTACGCCAAGCACAACATGTACGGCATGCCCGCGGGCAACACCGGCGTGCAGATGGGCGGCTGGTTCCGCAAGGAGATCAAGACCGTTCAGGACGTGCAGGGCCTGAAGATGCGCATCGCCGGTCTCGCCGGCATGGTCATGGCGAAGCTCGGCGCGGTGCCGCAGCAGATCCCGGGCGGCGACATCTATCCGGCGCTCGAGCGCGGCACCATCGACGCCGCCGAGTGGGTCGGCCCCTACGACGACGAGAAGCTCGGCTTCGCGAAGGTTGCGCCGTACTACTACTATCCGGGCTTCTGGGAAGGCGGCCCCGCCATCCACCTCTTCATCAACAACGCGAAGTGGAACGAGCTGCCGAAGGCCTATCAGGCGATCCTGACCGCCGCCGCCGGCTACGCCAACTCGGACATGCTGGCCAAGTACGACGCCCGCAACCCGGCCGCCCTGCGCCGCCTGCTCGGCGCCGGCACGCAGCTCCGTCCGTTCTCGGCCGAGATCCTGGACGCCGCCTACAAGGCCTCCAACGAGGTCTATGACGAGGTGTCGGCCAAGAACCCCGACTTCAAGAAGATCTACGAGAACTACCGCGCCTTCCGCAACGAGGAATACCTCTGGTTCCAAGTGGCCGAATACGCCTACGACACCTTCATGATCCGCGCCCGCGCGCGCGGCTAAGGCGTCGTCTTCACGATCTCGACAAAGGGCGATCCACGGATCGCCCTTTTTTGTTGCGACGTTACGTCCTTCCCGGCATCAAGGAACGATTCCCATATGAGGTGGCCCGCGGGGGCCTCCCGCCCGCGCCTATCGGCCGGAAGGAAAGACGAAGACATGATCTGGACGCTGCGCATCACATTCCTGCTCTTCATCGCCTGGATCGTCTTTCTCGTCTCGCCCTTCGTGGCCCTGTACGACCTCTCCCGGGCCGTGGAGGCGAAGGACGTCGATACCATCACGGAGCGGGTGAATTTCCGCGCCTTGCGGATCTCGCTCTCGCGCCAGATCGCCAGCGAGTTCCTGAAGACCCGCGACGGCAAGGAGGAGCTCGGCGGCCTCGACCCCCGCGCCGCGGCCAATGCCGGCGCGGTCATGGTCAATCCGCTGGTGGAGCAGCTCGTCACGCCGCAGGCCCTGATCGACCTGCTCGAGGACGGCTGGCCCCAGGCGGCGGCGGGCAGCCGCCGCGGCGGCGCTGCCGCGCCCGCGGTCTCGCCGATCAGCTTCGACATCGGGTCCCTGGGACAGGCCCTCAAGCTGTTCTTCACCTCGGAAGGCCAGGGCTTCAGGAGCGTGACCGTGCCCGTTCCGGTCGACGAGCCGCGGGACAAGCAGTTCAGGCTCACCCTTCGCCTCAGCGGGATGACCTGGCGCCTGACGGGCGTCGAGCTGCCCCAGGCCCTGCGCCAGGAGCTGATCCGGCGCGCCCCCAAGGCGACCACCTTGAACATTCCCTGACCGGATCCGCACGATCCGCACGATCCGCCAGTCACGGCCAGAAAAAACCCGCCCGGGCAAGCTCGGGCGGGTTCTTTTTCAAATGCTACGCAACTTTCAAGTCATGCAGTACAAATAAATACTTCAATAAAAACCAGGAAAACAATGCCCTTCGTCAGCCGTTCACAAGCAACCAACCCACCGTAGCCAAGGGGAATACCGTTCCCAACAGAAAACAGATTACGCTCGATGTCATAGGAGAACCCTCCTTCATCGGATCAACCTCCGGAAAAAGGAACCGTTCCCTAATTTTTTCACTCACCGAGGAGTGAATACTTTTTCGCCGCGAGCCGGCACGCGGCGCCGCCACGCCCGGGTTTTCACTTTCCAAGGAACCAAGCTTCACCGTTTCCATTGTCCAGCGGAGACGTGAGGTGCGACGATGAACGAGCAAGGCGGCTCATCGAGGGGCCTGATCAGCGATGCGGAATTCATCCGCAAGTGCCTGATCGTTCTGGGAATCGTCCTGCTCACCCTGGTCCTGTGGAGCCTGTCGAGCGTCCTGCTCCTGGGCTTCGGGGCCATTCTGGTCGCCATCATCTTCCATTCCGCCGCCGAGGGGCTCGTGCGCTACCTGCGCGTGCCGGAGCGCTGGAGCCTTGCCCTGGCCAGCCTCCTCATCCTGGGCCTCTTCGTCGGGCTGGCGATCCTGTTCGGAACCCAGCTCCGGTCGCAGCTGACCAACGTCATCGAGCAGTTGCCCAGGGCCCTCGACAATTTCGGCCGGGCCATCGGCGTGGGGGCGGTCAGCGACGATCTCAGCAACATCATCGATTCCCAAAGCGCCGGCGGGCTCGCCAGCCGCCTGGCCGGTATCGGGGGAACCATCCTGGGCGGCCTGGCCGACTTCCTCCTGGTGATCGTCGCGGGCCTCTACATCGCCGCCTCGCCCAAGACCTACGTGGACGGGCTGGTCAAGCTGTTCCCCGTGAAGCACCACGAACGGGTGAGAGGCTCGCTCCACGCCTCGGGCGAGGCGCTGAAGCTCTGGCTGCTGTCCCAGCTCATCGCCATGGTGTGCGTCGGCGTGCTGTCGACCCTCGCCTACTGGATGATCGGCCTGCCCTATTTCTACGCCCTCGGCCTCATCGCGGGGCTGGTGGACTTCATCCCGTTCCTCGGCCCGATCCTGGGCGCCCTGCCGGCCGTCATGATCGCCTTCACGCTCGAGGGCAACGCGGCCCTGTGGACCATCGTGGCGGTGCTGGCGATCCAGCAGATCGAGGGCAACATCATCTTCCCCCTGGTGGCGCGCAAGGTGGTCACGATCCCGGCGGCGCTCGCCCTCTTCGCCATCGTGGCCGGAGGCATCCTGTTCGGCAGCTTCGGCCTGATCTTCGGCTTCCCGCTCGCCGTGGTCACCTACGTGCTCGTGAAGAAGCTCTATGTCCGGGAGACCCTGGGCGAGGACACGCCGATCCCGGGCGAGGACGAGACCGCCGACAAGCCGTCGTGACCGGCGGCCCGAGCCTCGCGAACCCATGGAAAAGGGGTTCTGCGCTGGGACTCAGAACCCCTCCGTGACGATGTCGTCATGCGCCAATGGCGAGAATCCGGCAGAAGCCGGCAAGTATAAGACGGATTTTATGTCCTGTTCCGGTCACAAGCGCAGCTGTTTCGCTGCAGCCTCAGGTCGACCTCAAGCATTCCTCTGCGGCGGCGTCATTATCTTAGCCTCCAGCATCGAAGAGACCGGGATTCTGGGCGCGATCGTCAGGGGCGTCAAGCCGGATTTTCTTGCGGCCAGTCGGTGATCCGCTCCAGCAATTCACGAATGGTGAAGTCTTCCTCGGGTCCGGCCACGCGGTCGCGGACCGAGATCCCGGCCGCATGGACCGTCTCCGCATCCCCGGACACCAGGGGGTGCCACCAATAGAGGTCGTGCCCCTCCGCCACGAGCCTGTACGCGCAGGTCTCCGGCAGCCAGGACAGGCCGCGCACGGCATTGGGGGTCAGGCGCACGCAATCCGCCACCTTGGCCTGCCGGTTGGGATAGTCCCGGCAGCGGCAGGCTTGGTCGTCCAGAAGGGTGCAGCCGACATCCGTGTAGAGGACATCCCCCGTATCCTCGTCCTCCAGCTTGACCAGACAGCAGCGGCCGCAGCCGTCGCAGAGGCTTTCCCACTCGTCCGGGGTCAGGCTCTCGAGGGTCTTGGCGCGCCAGAAGGGCAGCTCGTCCGGACGGTCTTCCGGAAGGGGGGCGGCGGGGGACGTTGCGTGTGTCATAGGGGGAGCCTTGGCGCCTCCTTTGCGGCGGTTTGAGGGAAGTCGCGAGGATGTGAGGTGCGGCTTTGTTGGCTCTGTCCCGTTTTCGCCCGGAAGAGGTAGAACCGTTTGAACCGATAAACCTGTTTGTGAGTTGTTGATAGAAGGTTTCGGCAGCTCGGAAGCGTTGCCGTAACGAAATTCAACAATCATATAAGCAGGCACAAGGTTGCCTGACCTGCCCCGAAGGACCGCCGTGCGCCCTCAACCCACTCCCCCCCTGTCAACCCGTCTCAAGCGCGCGGCTCTGGCATTCGACGCATGGCTCAACTCGTTCCTGTTCCAGAGCGGTCGGGGACTGGCAGGCGCCTGGGATGCCTATTCCGAAAAGGCCAAGTGCCTGAGATTCCGCGGCGTTCCGCGCGTCGCCCTCGACCTCGCCAGCGAGGCGACGACGCTCGGCCTGGTCGGCGGCGTGGTGATGCTCGCCCTCGCGCTTCCGGCCTTCCGGGAGACGGAGGACGACTGGCTGAAGACCCAGGACCTCGCCGTCACCTTCCTGGACCGGTACGGGCAGGAAATCGGGCGCCGGGGCCTGAACCTGGACGATTCGTACAAGCTCGAAGACTTTCCGGACTACATGATCAAGGCCGCCCTGGCGACCGAGGACCGGCGTTTCTACGAGCACTGGGGCATCGACCCGATCGGCACCTTCCGGGCCCTCGTGGTCAACGCGCAGGGCGGCGGCGTGGTGCAGGGCGGCTCCTCGATCACGCAGCAGCTCGCCAAGAACCTGTTCCTCACCAACGAACGCTCCCTCGAACGCAAGATCAAGGAAGCCTTCCTGGCCGTGTGGCTGGAATTCCACCTGACCAAGGACGAGATCCTCAAGCTCTATCTCGACCGCGCCTATATGGGCGGCGGCGCCCACGGCATCGTGGCCGCGGCGGAGTACTATTTCGGCAAGTCGGCCAAGGACCTGACCCTCGCCGAGTCGGCCATGCTGGCCGGCCTGTTCAAGGCGCCGACCAAATATGCGCCGCACGTGAACCTGCCGGCGGCCCGCGCCCGCGCCAACGAGGTCCTGCGCAACATGGTCGAGGCCGGCTTCCTGACGGAGGGCCAGATCCAGATCGCGCGGCGCAACCCGGCGACCCCGGTCAACCGCAGCCGCGAGACCACCCCCGACTACTATCTCGACTGGGCCTTCGACCAGGTGAAGCGCCTCGCCGCCGACAAGAAGCTCGGCAGCGAGCGGGTGCTGATCGTGAAGACCCCGCTCGACACCGCGCTCCAGCAGCATGCGGAGCAGACCCTGGAGAACATGCTCCGCCAGCACGGCCGCCAGTACAAGGTGGGCCAGGGCGCCATGGTGGTGATGGACGTGGACGGCGCCGTCAGGGCCATCGTGGGCGGCCGGGATTACGGCCAGAGCCAGTTCAACCGCGCCGTCGGGGCGCTGCGCCAGCCGGGCTCGTCGTTCAAGCCCTTCGTCTACGCGGCCGCCATGACGGTGAACCCGAAGCTGCGGCCCAACTCGAACGTGGTCGACCAGCCCATCTGCCTGGGCAACTGGTGCCCGCAGAACTACGGCCGCAAGTTCTCCGGCAGCATGTCGCTCACCTCCGCCATCGCGCGCTCGATCAACTCGATCCCGGTGCGGATGTCGCTCGAGATCGGCAAGGGCAACGCCAAGGCCGGCCGCGCGGTCATCATCGACACCGCGAAGCGCATGGGCCTGACCCATCCGCTGACGGATTCGAGCTCGCTGCCCATCGGCGCGGCCGAGGCGACCGTCATCGACATGGCCGCCTCCTACGCGGTCTTCGCCAACGGCGGACGGCGGGCCGATCCCTACGCCGCCTGGGAGGTGCGCAGCTCCTCCGGCGAGATCATCTACCGCCACGACCGCGACACGGAGCCCAAGCAGGTTCTCGAACCCCGCGTCGTGAACGACATGAACTTCATGTTGAGCAAGGTGGTGGAGGAAGGCACCGGCAGGCGCGCCGCCCTCGACGGGATCAAGGTCGCCGGCAAGACCGGCACGACCAACGCCTATCGCGACGCCTGGTTCGTCGGCTACACGGGCAATCTCAGCGCGGCGGTCTGGTACGGCAACGACGATCACAGCACCATGAACGACATGACCGGCGGCAGCCTTCCGGCCATGACCTGGAAGGAAGTGATGACCGTCGCGCACCAGAACCTGGAGATCCGGCCGATGCCGGGCCTCGAGCCGGAGAGCGCCCGCGTCGCCTCGAAGGGCGGCTCCGCCACGGATCAGCAGGCCGCGCCTCCCGCCTATCTGGCAGGCACCCTGTCCCGTCAGTCCTACGAGGTGCTGGGCAACATCGGCAACCTGTTCCAGTCGGTGGAGCGCGCGGCCGCCCCGGCGGCTCCGGCGGGTGCCCAGAGCCAGGCGGCATCCACAGGGAACACGACCCGCGTCGCCCGTCAGGTCACCGTCCCCTAGCAGGATGGAGCGCCACGCGATATTGACGAACCTCCCGGCGGGCGCTTCGGCGCGCGCCTATTCGAGCTTGCCGTTTTCCGTGACAGCCAGATTCAACCTGACCGCCCTTCTGATCGTCTATGCGCTCCTGCTCGCGCTGGGGCTCGGATTGGGCACGGCCTACTGGGCCCTGAAGGGCGATCCGCCCTTCGGTGGCGTGCGGCTGGGCCCGTGGGAGACCTGGCCCCGGCTCGGCTCGCCCCAGGCCGATCCCTACATGCGGGCGATCGTCGCCCGGCGCGGCGAGATTCCGCTGGCGACCGGCGAAGGCCTGGCCCTGACCGCGAGGGTCGACAGCGAAGGCCGCCGCCTCGACGCCGGGTGCTCCTACCGCATCGGCTCGGTGATGCCGCCGGCGCGCCTGTGGACCCTGACGCTCTACGATTCCGAGGGCCGCCTTCCCCCGTCCGAACTCGGGCGCAGCAGCTTCACCTCCGCCGAGATCGTGCGGGCTCCCGACGATACCTTCTCCATCGCGCTGTCGCGCAACCTGACCGCCGGCAACTGGCTGCAGGTTCCGGCCGGGGGGCCGTTCAGCATCGTGCTCCGCCTCTACGACATGCCCGGCGCGGCCGGCTCCAACCTGGAGGCAAGCGCCTATCCGATCATCGAGCGCGTGGGGTGCGGGTCATGAAACTCCGCCACCGCTTCCTGCTCGCCACTCTCGTCGGCGTCGTGCTGGGCCTGGGCGTCCACATCGCCGCGATCATCGCCGCCCCGCGCCTTGCCGAAAACGACGCCTTCGGCAAGATCCTGCCGACCCTGGCCGCCGAGCGGGCGCAGATCGTCAGCGCCCCGGGCGGCGGCGACACCTGGCTTCCCCTGCCCGACCCGTCCGTCGCGGTCGCGGCCTGCGCGTTCGACCTGCGGACCGGCCCCATGCGCGTCGGCGCGCAGACCGGATCGCTCTTCCTGTCGTTCTCGTTCCACACCAAGACGGGCGGCGTGTTCTTCGCGGTGACCGACCGGGCCGCCGTGCGCAACCAGCTCGAAATCGTCGTCATGACGCCCCGGCAGCTCGACGAGGCCCGCGCGGCGGAAGACGAGAACGACCCGTCCCGCGACGTGCGCATCATCGCGCCCGAGGAACAGGGCTTCGTGGTGGTGCGCGTCGCGGCGCCGTCCCACAGCCTGCGCACCCAGGCGGAGGAATCCGCCAAGGCCGTCGCCTGCACGGTGGACGAGGAAGCCTGATGCCGTGGCGTCCGATGACGTCGCCGGACCTCGATCGGGTGCAGGAGCTGGCAGACCGGATTCATGTCGATCATCCCGAGGACAGGGATGTTCTGGCCGAGCGCCTGGAGCTCTATCCCGCGGGCTGCCACGTGCTCGAGGAAGGCGGAAGCATCGTCGGCTATGCGCTCACCCATCCCTGGCGCTTCGGAGAGCCGCCGCCGCTGAACGAGCGCCTGCGCGGGATCCCGCCGGTCCCCACCACCTATTACATCCACGACGTCGCGCTGCTGCCCGGCGGACGCGGCAAGGGACATGCGGCCGACATCGCGGAGCGCGTGGCCGAACATGCACGGTCGGAGGGCTTCACCAACATGTCGCTGGTGGCCGTGAACGGGTCTCGACGGTTTTGGGAGCGGCTGGGCTTTCGTGCGGAGGCCGTACCGGGCCTGGAGACGAAGCTGCTCAGTTACGGGTCGGACGCGACACTGATGGTGCGCGATCTGACGACGGCCGGCCGGCGCTGAACGACGCGCGGGCCCGATCTTGGATCAGAAGCGGCGGCGACGGCCCGGGCCGTCCGACGCGAAGGGCTTCGAGGGACCCGGATTGGGAGAAGGCCGCTCGTACCGCACGCCGGTGAAGAGCAGGATCTCGCCCCTCGGCTCGTCGGGAGAAAGGTGCGGACGCAACGGCCGCGAGGCGGCATCGGGAAAATCGATCACCACACCGGGCGATCTTATCGAGACCTCACGCATCGGATATCCTCCCTTCACCGGGACAAAGCTGCTTCGACCGACCTCAACAAAATAGCCCTATGGTTAACAGACGGTTTCCGGGAAGGCGGGCTTTGCTTCAAAAACCTTGCTCGGACACAAAACCAACAACTACGGCTGCGCTTCTGTTCCATGCGCGCCCGATCACATCCTCTCCATCTGGAGGGGCTGGTTAAAGATGCGCTAACGGACATTCTCTAAGCTTCCGGCTCAGTTGCGTGAGTAGAGTTGAGTGATGGCGTCCCTTGCTTCGCCGGACCGCCGGCCGGATCTGTCGGGTCTCGACATGGCGGAGACCAACGGCACCGATGCGCGTGCGGCCCTCCTGAAGGCCAATGCGGAGATGTTCGTCGCGGCGCCCGTCCGCGACCGGGAGATGATCGAGACCTTCGAGATGCTGGCGCTCGGCTTCCTGCCGATGGTGAGCCACGCCACCCTGGTCGAGATCGCGCGCATTCTCGCCGCCTGCGAGGACACGCCCGCTTCCGTGCTCGACCATCTCGCGCGCCATTCGCCGCAGGCGCGGGACATCGTTCTCAAAGGTGCCGCTCGCCTGCCCTCGCCACAGGGGGACAAGCGCCTCGCGACACGGGAGGGGCGGATGCGGCTGGCCTCCCGCTCGGACATCGAGCCGGCTCTCGCGGAGCGCCTTCTCGTCCTGCACGAGGACGACATCGACGACCGTCTGGCCGCCAATGCGGGCTTCGTTCCGGCGGAGCCTGCTTTCGACGCCCTCGTGCGCCGCGCGCAGCACCGCCCTGCCCTCGCGGCCCTTCTCCTTGCGCGCAGCGATCTCGCCTGCGCGCAGGAGGCGGCGCTCTATCTCTCCGCATCACCCGAGCGCCGTGCGCAGATCAGGAACAGGATCGCGGCCTCGCTCGCGCATCGGCGTGCGAAGCTGACCTTCGTGCTGACGCAGCACGACATGGGCGAGTTCCTCGATGCCGCAAAGGAAGGCGATGCGCGGCGCCTCGAATGCCTGATGAACGCGGCCCTCGGCTTTCCGCCCGCAACCGATTGGTGCTGTCTGCAGATCGGCCGCCACGGACTTCTCGCCCTCGGCCTGAAGGCTCTCGGTTTCGCGCACAAGGATGCCGCGCGCGTCTTCATCGCCCTGCATCCGGCGCTCTCGCATCCCCTGTCGGCGCTCAAGGCGCTGGCGCGCATCGTGCGCGACGTTCCGAGTCCCGTGGCGCTCGCGCTCGTGGAATCGATCCTGGATGTGCAGGCCCTGTCCTGGAGCGAGGCCACGCAGCGGGCGCTCGCGGATGCGCAAGTCGATCGCCGCGCCTTCGCGGCCCTGGCGCAACGGGGACAGACCAACGCAGATCCCTGACAGCCCGTTTCAGCGCTCGATGCTCATCATGCCTCGCGTTGCTGTCCTCCCGGATCTCGAGTCTCGCCGGAAGCGCCGCGTTGCTCTCCTCCCCACGGAGTTCGGGGCCCGTCGAAGGCGCCAGCCTGCTCTCCTCCCCCTTGTGGGGAGGAGGTGGAGGTGGGGGTGTGGGCGCTAAGGCTTCAGGATGTGGCGCCGGCACCCCCACCCTGGCCCTCCCCACAAGGGGGAGGGAATGAGGTCGCGCCATCACAGCCACATCCACGACGGTCGCAACCAAACTCCACCCTCATCCTGAGGAGCAGACGAAGTCTGCGTCTCGAAGGAGGGCTCACGGATGCCGGTGAAGGCCTCAGATGTCGGGCGCGAGATCGAGGAAATGCCTTCCGTCGCGGTCGTCCACCTCGACCAGCCAGAGATCGGAATCGAAGCGCAGCTCCCGCTGCACCCGTTCCTCCACATCGAGCGGCGTCACGTCCTGCAGCACCGGGACGAACAGGCGCTCGCCGGAATCATCGAGGAAGAGCTGCGGCGCGGGACCGTAGAGGCTCGCGGTGCCGTCGAGACGATCCACCTTCACGAAGATGGCCCCGGCCTCCGCCGCGCCGCGACGGCGCAGGGCGGCCTCGATCCCCTCCACGCCGCAGCGGCGCAGATAGGCCGAGACCCAGAAGTCGGAACGAAGGCGCGCCACTACGGGACCGCGATGCCGGAGGCGGCGGACAGCTCGCGGATCGTGCGGGCATTGAGCTCGCCCGTCACCGGCAGGTTGCGGTCCTGTTCGAAGCGCTCGATGGCGTGGCGCGTCTCCGAACCCATGATGCCGTCGACCTTGATGTTGAACCCGAGCTTGGCGAGCGCACGCTGGCCGGAGAGCACCACGTCGCCGTTGTCGCTGTGTCCCACATTGGCGGGCGGCATCGGAACCGGGCCGCCCATGCGGATGATCTCCGCGATGGGATCGCGCACGAGCGGCGCCCTGGACGGAGCGGCCGCGACCTTCGCTGGCGGCGCAGGCGCCGGAGCGGGCGCGGCACGCGGGGACGGCTGGGAAACGGCGCCCGGCTGACCGTTGTTGCGGATCAGATCCGTGATGGCGCTGCGCGAGGGCGGCATGGGCACGGCGACGGAGGGCGACGCCGCAGGAGCGGGAGCCGCCTCGAACGTCTGCGGCGCCGTCTCCGCCTGCGCCTGGGACGGAGCCGCCATGGGATGTGCCGCCGGCAGCGGCTGCGCGGCCTGCGGCGCCTCGGGGCTCTGGTTGAAGAGCGGCGCGGGGTGATGGGCCGTCTGAAGCACGAGAGCGTTCCAGGCGATGTAGGTGCCGCACCCGCCCAGGATCAGCGTCCCCAGGATGCGGCGGGGATGCTGCAGGGCCAGCGACAACAGGCGCGAGGACAGGCTCGGCGTCTTCGGCTTGCGCTTCACGGCCGATCTCCTCCGCACGGGCGCGGAGATCATGAAATCATCGTCGGAGCGGGCGGCTAGGGCTTCACGCAAGAGAGGTCATCCCGTCTTGAGAACGATCACGTCGGATTCAGGGCGCTTGGCTGCCGGGACAAGTCCCTTGGCGGCAGCGGCGCGGTGCGCGTCGACCGGCAGGCTGATCTTCACGCAGGTCCCGTTGCCGGGCGCGCTGGAAATGCGCAGCCGGCCCTGATGCAGGGTCACGAGACCGCGCACCACGGAAAGGCCGAGGCCGTTGCCCTTTTCCGGGCGGGCGCGCGTCGAGCCTTGATAGAACGGCATGCCGAGTCGCGGAAGCTCGTCCTGCGCCACGCCCACGCCCGTGTCGCGCACCGCGAGGGTGACGGCATCGGCCTCGTGCCGCACCTCCACGGTCACCTGCCCGCCCTGCGGCGTGAACTTCACCGCGTTGGAGAGCAGGTTCAGCAGGATCTGCCGGCAGGCGCGCCGGTCGGCCACGAGCGCAGGCAGGCCGGGCGCCAGCTCCTGCTTGAGCACGATCCCGCCCTGCTCCGCGGGCAGCGCCATGACCGTGCAGCATTCGCCGATCAGCTCCGCGAGGTCGATGGTCTCGAAGGCGAGATTGTAGTGCCCGGCCTCGATGGCCGAGAGGTCGAGCAGCGTGTTGACCACGCCCAGCATGTGCTGGCTCGATTGATTGATGATCTGCGCGTAGCCCTCGCGCCGGTCGAGCAGGATCGGCCCGCCCTTGCCCATGAGGATTTCGGAATAGCCGATGATGGCGTTGAGCGGCGTGCGCATCTCGTGGCTGACAGTGGCGAGGAGCTGGGCGCGGCCCTCGCTGGCGCTCACCGCCTCGCGGCGCATGGCGTCGAGCTCCTCCGCATGGCGGCGATGCTCGGTGATGTCGCGGATCACCGCTACGGCGGCGCAGCGGTCGTCGCCCGGCAGGACGAGCCGGTTCGCGCGCATCTCGATCCAGATCGTGGACTGGGACGGACCCTCGCCCGTCTGCACGCGCAGCTGCGCGACCGCGAAGCCGCTGCCGTTGGCGGCGTCGCTGATCGCCTTCAGGAAGGCGGGCCTGTCGGCGACGTGGATGCGCGTGAACAGGCCGTTGCCGTGGATCGAGGACGGCGATGCGCCGAGCAGGCGCGTACAGGCGCCGTTGGAACGCAGGACGATGCCGTTGCCGTCATGCCAGGTGACGAGGTCGTCGATGGCGAGCAGGGTCTGCGCATCGCGCTCCGCGCCCGCATCGGCGCCCGTGCCGAGCAGCGCCGCAACCGTCCGGTCCGACACGAGACGGGACAGGACATGCCCGAACGCCACCGCCCCCGCGATGGCGAACACGGCCCCGGCAGGCAGGCTCTGGCCGGCCATGCCGTAATTCTGGAGAAGGAGGGTCAGGGGAAGGCCCAGCAGGGCGAGGAGGCAGGCGGCGAGAAAGCCCCGGCGCGAGCCGGACGAGGCGGCCTCCAGCGGCACCGCGAGCAGGGCCGGCAGGGCGAGGAGAAGCGGTCCGCCGCCCGCCGCCATGGCCTTGGCGACGAAGAAGGTCAGGGCCGCGGACATCACGGCCTGGGCCGTGCCGAGCCGCCCCCAGCGGGAGAGGACGAACACGGATGCGAGAGGCGCGAGAATCAGGATGGCCCAGTAATCGAGAAGCTCGGGCGCCACCTCCCCCAGCAGGGACAGGGGTAGGCCCGCCATGGCCACCAGGGACGTCGCCATGCGGCCGACGACGAACCGCTCCTGACGCAGACGCTCGGCGGGAACGGCCAGAGCCGAACGATGGACGAGCCCGGAGAGCCATTCATCGGTCCAGTTGCCTGTGAGGTCCGTTTGCAAGGCGTTTCCGCTCCCCGTCTTCACTGGACCGGACCCTGACAGAGGCCGCTTAAGCGAACCCTAAAGGGACCGGCGGCAGCCCCGCACCCGGGTCCCGCAGGCAGTCCACAAGGAACGGCACCGCCTGCGGGACACCCGGTTTTGGCATGGTTCCTCAACAGCTTAACGGCACTCGCGCCGGTTTAACCCTTTGTTCATCCTGTCCGCAGGTTGTCGCCGGAGGTCCTACGCGGCGGCGGGCGGGCACGTTATGATGCTGCGCGTCATCTCCCGCCCAGGGCAATCAGCAGCCGGCCATGTTCTCCATTCTGCGTTTCATCCTCATCGTCGGAGCGATCTTCTACTATTCGCCCGTGCGCGAGCGCAGCGACATGCCCGCCTCCCTCGAGGCCCTTCTCGGCTGGTCGAAGGGCGGAAACGAGGACGACGCGGAAGCGGCCCCTCCCCTGACGCCCGACCGGCTCGAAACCGTGTGGCAGGCCCTGCCCGACAGGGCCAAGCAGGCGGTGATCGAGAAGATCCTCACCACCTCGGGCCTCGGCGCCCCGGCCCCTTCCGGGCCGACCGACACCCTCCAGCCGGGCGAGCGCCACCCTTCCTTACGCTGAAGCGCGCCTTTGCGCGCCTGCCGCCATCGCCAAAGCGGCCCGCCATGACTATATGAGCGGCAGACACGATAGGGATGCCATGCTGCCGTCAATTGACGAGATCGTCTCCAATTTCGAGCTGCTCGACGACTGGGAAGAGCGCTACCGCTACATCATCGAGCTCGGCCGCCAGATGGAGCCGCTGGCCGAGGAGGCCCATACGGACGCCAACAAGGTGCAGGGCTGCGCCAGCCAGGTCTGGCTCGTGACGCAGCTCGACCCGACCCAGGGCGACAAGCCGGTGCTGCGGCTCGTGGGCGACAGCGACGCCCATATCGTGCGCGGCCTCGTGGCCCTGCTGATCTCCCTCTACAGCGGCAAGACCCCGGCGGACGCCCTCTCCACCGACGCCCTCGCCCTGTTCAAGGAACTCGGCCTGTCGGAGCATCTGACGCCGCAACGGTCGAACGGCGTCAGATCCATGGTCGAGCGCATCCGCCACGACGCGCAGGCGGCGCTGGCCGCCTCAGGATGAGGCCTTCGAGACGCCGCCGACGCGGCTCCTCGGAGTCTCGCTCATGAAGCGCCGATAGCCCTCCCCCACGAATCTTGAGCCTCACCGGAAGCGCCGCGCTGCTCTCCTCCCCCTTGTGGGGAGGAGTTGGAGGTGGGGGTGTGGGCACCATCCTGGTTCCAGTCCTGCGCCGGCACCCCCACCCTGGCCCTCCCCACAAGGGGGAGGGAAATCGCGCCGCGCCTTCATGGGCCAGACTTTGAGGTCAGGTCCGCCCGCCCTCGATCACCACCGCCTTCCAGGTGCGGATGCCCCGCGATGCGGCGGGGCCCTGCGCGGCGGCCTCGATGCCGTAATGCTCGGCGAGTCGCGCCAGCGCCATGCGCAGCACGATCTTGGCGGAGCGTGGCGGCCAGTGCCGTTCGCGCTCGATCACCTCCAGCCCCTTGAGGAAGCCGCAGAGATCCATGAGCAGGTCGGCGAAATCGGCGCCGACCGCGTCGAAGGCGTGCCGGATCCGCTGGCGCGCCGCCACCATGCGGTCCGAGGCATCGGAGGGCGAGGACGGACCGCCGCTGCGGGGCATCGCGTCCCAGCGCGCCGTCACGCTCGGCAGCATCCCGGCGAGCATGATGTCGGTCCGCAGGCGCTCGCCCGCCTGATACGACGCCTCGTCGATCAGCGGCTGCCCGTCGCGGCCCTTGCGGCGGCGCAGCCAGTCGAGGGGGCTCTCGTCCGTGTCGACCCGCACCCGCTGCATCCCGGTCTCCGTCTCCATGGCGACCAGCGCCGTCTCCCGGTGCTGATGGAAGAAGGCGGCGTCCGGCTCCGGCGCCTCGGCGCGGCGCAGATGCGCGCGCCCCGCTTCGGTCAGGCACAGGGTCGTCTGCCCGGTCTTCGCCTTCTCCCAGCAGGCGAGATCGTGCCGCTGCAGGGCATCGGCCGCCGCGCGGGAGAACCGGCCCGCCCCCACGGAGACCCCTGCCCTCCTGCGCTGGAGGATCACGTCCTTGTCGTCGGTGGGGTCGAGCAGAACCCGCGCCTCCGGCAGCCCGAGGGCGCTCAGCAGGCGCTGCGCCTCCTTCGCCAGCAGGTCGTTGCGGCGCAGGTTGGAAGGCTCCCTCGCCCGTCCCTCGCCGTCGCGCCTCCGGCCCGCCCGGCGGCTCCGCCCGGCGGCGGGATCGGGCTTCTTCGAAATCGTCTCGTCTGAGCAATCGCCTTTTTTGTTCATGATTTGTTCCTAAAATAACTAAACGGAGGGACGAGTCCCTCCGCCCTTGATAGTGGGCCATCATTCCTACCTGTCAACGGCGATTCATGGGCGGTGTTGATAGCGAGGATAACTCCCTCCCGAACCGTGCCGGAGAACGAACGCGCCCTTGCCGCTCGGCGAAGGGCGCATCCGATTCTCATGCGGCGGTGGTGGCCGAGGGCGTTCCGGGTTCGCTGCCATGGGCGAAGGCGAAGCCCTCGTCGGCCCAGCCCGTCATGCCGCCCAGCATGAGTTTGACGGAACGGCCGAGGGTCGCCAGCTTCAAGGCCGCGCGGTCGGCCCCGTTGCAGTGGGGACCGGCGCAATAGACCACGAAGAGCGCGTCGCGCGGCCATGCCGCCAGCGTCTCCGCCGTGATCTGCCGGTGCGGAAGGTTGATCGCGCCCGGCACGTGCCCGCGCAGATAGGCGTTCGGGCCGCGCACGTCGAGCAGCACGAAATCGACCGTGCCGCTCTGCATGGCGTCGTGGACGTCGGCGCAGTCGGTCTCCAGGGAAAGACGGCGCGCGAAATGCTCGGCGGCCTGGGCGGGTGAGGCCGCGACGACGGCGGCGACGGAACTGACTGGCATTGCAATCTCCCTGTGGAAAAGCCGCTGCCAGATTTCCGCGCCGGAGCTAAGGTGAAAAGTGGCACTCATGCCAACAAGCGTTCAAATCATGCCAAACCGTCTCGTCGTCGCCCTCGCCTATGACCGGCTGTGCACTTTTGAATTCGGCATCGCCACGGAAGTGTTCGGCCTGCCGCGTCCCGAGATGGGACCGGACTGGTATCGCTTCGCGGTCTGCGCCATCGAGCCGGGCCCGCTGCGGGCCACGGGCGGCTTCCATGTCATCGCCGATGGCGGGCTGGAGCTGCTGGAGGATGCGGGCACCATCGTCATCCCGGGGTGGCGCGGCGCCATGGCGG
The DNA here is from genome assembly GCF_020532555.1 of Microvirga lenta. GTDB lineage: Bacteria > Pseudomonadota > Alphaproteobacteria > Rhizobiales > Beijerinckiaceae > Microvirga > Microvirga lenta. Next base: position 296,646 of record NZ_JAJBBR010000008.1, read on the forward strand.
AGCCCGTTCCGCCCGCGCTGATCGAGAGCCTCAGGCGGGCCCATGCGCGCGGCGCGCGGCTGATGTCGATCTGCTCGGGTGTCTTCGTTCTCGCGGCCGCGGGTCTGCTCTCCGGCAGGAAGGCGACGACCCACTGGCATTACGCGGAGCAGCTTTCCGCCGCCTATCCCGACATCCAAGTGGAGCCGAACGTTCTTTACGTGGATGAAGGCAGCGTGCTCACCTCCGCCGGCAGCGCGGCGGGCATCGATCTGTGCCTGCACGTGGTGCGCCACGATTTCGGACCCGAGATCGCCAACCGCATCGCGCGGCGTCTCGTGGTGCCGCCGCACCGGGAAGGCGGGCAGGCCCAGTTCGTCGAGCGCCCGGTGCCTCCGGCCCGGGAGGGCGTGCGCTTCGGGCCGCTCTTCGACCGCATGCGCTCGCGCCTGACCGAGGAGCAGCCGGTGGCGGAGCTCGCCGTCGAGGCCGGCATGAGCCTTCGCACCTTCCTGCGGCGCTTCAAGGCGGCGACGGGAATGCCGCCGGGGGAGTGGCTGCTGACGGCGCGGCTCCTGCGCGCCCGCGAGCTGCTGGAGACGACGACGCATTCCATCGACGCCATCGCGGCGGCATCGGGCTTCGGCTCGGCGGCGGCCCTGCGCCACCACTTCCGCGCCCGCCTGGGCACGAGCCCGGCCGCCTACCGGATCAGGTTCGCGCGCAACAACGGCGGCGATGCGGACGCCGCACGGCCCGCATAACAAAAAAGCCGCCCGTGGGGCGGCTGATTTAAAGTATTCGTTAAGGATCAGCCGCGGGAGGAGCGGCGCTTGCGGCGCTGCTGACCGAGACCCATTTCCTTCGCGAGCTCCGAGCGGGCCTTCGCGTAGTTGGGAGCGACCATCGGGTAATCGACGGGCAGGCCCCACTTCTCGCGGTACTGCTCAGGAGTCATGTTGTACTGCGTCCGCAGGTGACGCTTCAACGACTTGAACTTCTTACCGTCCTCCAGGCAGACGATGTAGTCCGGAGTGACGGACTTCTTCACCGGAACGGCGGGCTTCGGAGCCTCGGCCGGCACCTCGATCGCGCCGCCCCCGACACGCAGAAGAGCCGAATGGATATCGTTGATCAGGTTCGGGAGTTCGCCCGACGGAACGGAGTTGTTGCTCACGTAGGCCGAAACGATGTCTGCCGCCAGCTCGATATAGTTCGATGTAGCGATGTTGTCGCTCATTTTGATTTTGTTCCTTTCCGGTTCTTTAGAACAACTCAAAAAAGCTTTTAAGCCCATATTTTGAGCAGTCTTTTCCGAGGCTATGCTTGCCTCATCATCGAACCGCACTGTAATCACGCATAAAACGTGCCTGACCGCTCAGGTATGGCAAAATTCACCGGATTACAAGATGTTCAAAAGGAAAACTTTGGAAAACTCTGTATCATCTTCGTGAACGCAATAAAGACCGCTTGTTTACAGCTCCTGCTTTTAACCATAGGTCACGTGCTGGCTAAGCTCATGTCCGGCATCCGGACCAGAAGAAGTAGCTATTTATCGTTCTCTTCCGTTCCTTCGCCCGCTTCGCAGCATCGGGCGGGACTGTCACCGGTTAATCGGTGTTATATATGGGTGCCGGTCCCGTATTCCTTAACGTCACGATCTGGATGGTTTCATGAAGCTCGAGCGCCTTCCTTCTCCTGTGCTTCCGCCCGCCCCCGCCGCCCCGGCGAAACCCCATGTCTTCGAGCTTCATGGCGAGCGGATCCGGGACGACTACGCCTGGCTGAAGGCTGAAAACTGGAAGGACGTGCTCAAGAACCCGCAGGCGCTCGATTCGTCGATTCGCGAATACCTGGAACGGGAGAACGCCTACACGGCGGCGGCCTTCGCGGGCACGGAGGCGTTCCAGCAGCGTCTCGTTGCGGAAATGCGCGGCCGCATCAAGGAGGACGATTCCTCCGTGCCTCAGCCGGACGGGCCCTATTCCTATTTCACCCGCTACCGCGAGGGCGGACAGCATCCCCTCGTCTGCCGCATGCCGCGCGACGGCGGCGCGGAGACGATCATGCTCGACGGGGACAAGGAGGCGGACGGCCACGCCTTCTTCGACCTCGGCGGCGCGGATCACTCTCCCGACCACCGCCTGATGGTCTGGGGCTCCGACGTCAAGGGCTCCGAATACTTCACCCTGCGCGTGCGAGATCTTGAGAGCGGCGAGAATTTCGCCGACGAAGTGCCCCACACCTCCGGCGGCGCCGTCTGGCTCAACGACTCGTCGGGCTTCTACTATGTCGAACTCGACGAGAACCACCGTCCCGTGCGCGTCAGGCGCCACATGCTCGGCACGCCGGCCGATCAGGACGCGGTGATCTACGAGGAGAAGGACCCCGGCTTCTTCGTCAAGCTCGGCGTGACGCAGTCCGACGCCTTCGTGCTGATCGAGGCGAGCGACCACGAGACGTCGGAGGTCTATCTCATCGACAGGACCGACCCGACGGCGACGCCGCGCCTGGTCGAGCCGCGCACGCCGAAGCTGCAATACGACGTGGAGCATCACGGCGACAGCCTGATCATCCTGACCAATGCGGACGGGGCCGAGGACTTCAAGATCGTCACGGCGCCGGTCGCGACGCCCGGGCGCGCCCATTGGCGCGACCTCGTTCCCTACCGGCCGGGCGTGATGATCCTCTTCGTCATGGCGCTCGCGCGCTATCTCGTGCGCCTCGAGCGGGAGAACGCCAATCCCCGCATCGTCCTGCGCGAGATCGCGACCGGCCGCGAGGAGACCATCGCCTTCGAGGAGGACACCTATTCCCTCGGGGTCGATCCCGGCTACGAGTTCGACACCGACACGATCCGCTACCGCTACTCGTCCCTCACCACGCCGACGGAAGTCTACGACTACGACCTGCGCACGGCGGAGCGGACCCTGCGGAAGCGGCAGGAAGTGCCGAGCGGGCACAACCCCGCCGATTATGTGACGCGCCGCCTGTTCGCGACCGCGCCCGACGGCGAGCAGGTTCCGATCTCCATCGTCCACCGGCGCGAGATCGCCCTCGACGGCACGGCGCCCTGCCTGCTCTACGGCTACGGCTCCTACGGCATGTCCATGTCGGCGAGCTTCCGCACGGGCATCCTCTCGCTGGTCGATCGCGGCTTCGTCTATGCCATCGCCCATATCCGCGGCGGCACGGAGAAGGGCTGGCGCTGGTATCTCGACGGCAAGCGCGAGAAGAAGACGAACACCTTCACGGACTTCATCGCCTGCGGCGAGGCGCTGATCGCGGCGGGCTACACCGCGCGCGGGCGCATCGTGGCCCATGGGGGCAGCGCGGGCGGCATGCTCATGGGCGCGGTCGCCAATCTGGCGCCGAACCTGTTCGCCGGCATCGTGGCCGAGGTGCCGTTCGTGGACGTGCTCAACACCATGCTCGACGCGGATCTCCCCCTCACCCCGCCGGAATGGCCGGAATGGGGCAACCCGGCCGCCGACGAGGCCGCCTTCCGCACGATCCTGTCCTACTCCCCTTACGACAATGTGAAGCCCCAGGCCTATCCGGCCATCCTGGCGCTCGCCGGCCTCACCGATCCGCGGGTGACCTATTGGGAGCCGGCCAAATGGGTGGCGAAGCTTCGCTCCACCGCGACCGGCGGCGGCCCGATCCTGCTCAGGCTCAACATGGATGCCGGCCATGGCGGCGCCTCCGGCCGGTTCGACAGGCTGGAGGAGGTTGCAATCGCCTATACATTCGCGATTAAAACCGTGGCAGGTTTCCAGAACTGATCGAGGCCCTATGTCCAGGGGTCATGTCCGGAAATCGGGGCAACGAGAAGGATGGGACGCGCGTTAAGAGCATCCGCGAGTACGAGTACGAGTACATGAAGAAGCAACGCGAATTGCCGGATGCAAAGAACGGCGCCCCCGCCGCGGGCGACGATCCTGCCCGCATGGCCGAGCTGCGGAGCCGCCTGGAGGCCGCGGAAGCGGAGCTGGACCGGTGCCGCGGCACCCTGCGGATGTCGCTCGACGTGGGAAGGCTCGGCTCCTGGGAGCGCGACCTCGCCACGAACGAGCTCGTCATCGACAAGGCCGGCAAGACGATTCTCGGCGTCGGGCCCGACGACACCCTGACCTACGAGCAATACGAGCGGATGATCCATCCGGGCGACGTGGAGCGGCGCAGTCAGGCCCTCGCCTATGCCCTGGCCACGAAGACCGACCTCAACATCGAGCACCGCATCATCCGCTCCGACGGCCGGATCGGGCGGGTTCTGGTCCGGGGCGGCGCCATCTACGAGGCCGGCCGCCCGATCCGCATCCTCGGCGTCATCCAGGACGTCACCGAGCGTGAAAAGGCCAAGGAGGAGATCAACCTCGCCCAGCGCCGCCAGGAATTCCTCCTGCGCCTGAACGACCAGCTTCGCGGCATCGACGATCCCTACGAGATCATGGAGGCCACGGCCCGCGCCCTGGGCCGCTTCCTCAAGGTCGACTGCGCGGGCTACGGAGAGGTCGACGAGAACCGGGAGCTCATTCTCGTGGAGCGGGAATGGTCCAGGGGCGCGATCAGCAACGAAGGGCGGCACTACCGCCTCCAGGACTTCCTGCCCGACATGCTGGCGGAGCTCAAGCAGGGGCGCACGCTCTCGTTCAACGACCTGAAGAACGACCCCGACCGGGCCAACCTGTCCCGCCAGGGGGTCTTCAACGCGGTGAACGCCAGGACCGCGCTCGCCATCCCCCTGCTCAAGAACCAGCGCCTGACGGCCCTGCTCTATCTGAACGCGGCCGAGCCCCACGAATGGTCCAGCGACGAACTCGCGCTGATCGAGGACGTGGCCGAGCGCACCTGGATCGCGGTCGAGCGGGCCCGGGCGGAAGCCGCCCTGCGGGAGAGCGAGGCGCGCTTCCGCGTGATCGCGGAGTCGCTCCCGGCCCTCGTCTGGATCATCGACACCAACCTGCACCTGACCTATGCCAACGACCGCTGGCGCGAGTTTTCCGGGCTTCCGGCGGAAGACGCCCTCGGCGACAGCTGGATGCACTGGATCCACCCGGACGACCTCGCCCGGGTGCGCGCCGAGATGGAGCCGGTGGGCCGGAGCCAGTCGGCCCACACCACCGAGATGCGCTACCGCACCCTCCAGGGCGAGTATCGCTGGCACATGATCCAGGCCGCGCCGGTTCACGACGCCCGCGGGGAGTTCAGGGGCTGGTGCGGCACGAGCGTGGACATCCACGACCTCAAGGAGACCGAGCAGGCCCTGCGCCGCAGCGAGGAGCAGCTCCGCATCGCCCTGCGGGCCGCGAAGATGGGCGACTGGAACTGGGACATGGACAGCGACGTCATGACCCTCTCCGAGCGCGCCGCCGAGATCTTCGGCCTGGAGCCCGGCACCGCCCTGACCTGGACCGACCTGCGCAACCTGCTTCATCCGGCCGACATGGAACGGGCATCCGCGGCCATGCTGCGGTCCATGGACACCCAGGCGCCCTACGACGTGGAATACCGGATCACCCGCGCCAGCGACGGGGTCCGGGCCTGGGTCGCGGCGCAGGGCCAGACGACCTTCAACGAGTTCGGCATCCTGAGCGGCATGACCGGCGTGGTGCAGGACATCACGGACCGCAAGCACGCCGAGGAGCGCCAGCAGCTCTTGATCCGCGAGCTGCACCACCGGGTCAAGAACACCCTCGCCACCGTGCAGGCCATCGTGGGCTCGACGGCGCGCACCGCGTCGAGCATCGACGATTTCTACCAGGGCTTCGTCGGCCGCATCGTGTCGCTCGCCCGCACGCACAACCTGCTCACCGAAGACCTCTGGCAGAAGGCCTCCCTGGAGGAGCTGGTCCAGACGGAGCTCGGCCCCTACGAGGACGAGGCGAGGAACCGGGTCGTCGTCGAGGGCCCGTCCGTCGAGCTGCCCTCCGAGGCGGCCGTTCCCATCGGCATGGCGATCCACGAACTGACCACCAATGCGGCCAAGCACGGCGCCCTCTCGACCTTCGGCGGTCAGGTGGAGGTGAAATGGGAGGTCGTGCGCGGCGGCGACCGGCCGATCCTTCGCTTCTCCTGGACGGAGCGCGGCGGTCCGCGCGTCTCGATGCCGACCCGCCAGGGCTTCGGCTCGCGCCTGCTGCAACGGGTTCTCGCCACGCAGCTCCAGGCCGATGTGAACATGGATTTCCCGGAAGACGGTTTGCGGTTTACGATGGTGCTGCCCATCCCCGGCGACCCGCCGCTCTTCAATCCGGACAAGTGACATGCTGCTGAATGCCGCCCGCTCGCATCTCGTCGTCGTCGACATGCAGGAGCGCCTCATGCCGGCGATCCTGGACGGCGACCAGGTCGTCAAGCGGGCGCGGGTCCTGATCGCCGCCGCCGCCCGGCTCGGCGTGCCCGTCACCGTAACCGAGCAATATCCCAAGGGCCTCGGCCCCACGGTCTCCGCCGTCGCCGAGGCCCTCCCGGCCGATCCCGTCGTCCTGCCGAAAATGGACTTTTCCGCCGCCGGCGATGCCGCCACCATGGAGCGGATGATGGCCCTGCGCGCCGAGCGGCGCGACCAGGTGGTGCTCTGCGGCGTGGAGGCTCATGTCTGCGTGCTGCAGACCGCCCTGGGCCTGAAGAACGCGGGCTTCGACGTCTTCGTCACGGGGGACGCGGTCTCGAGCCGCTCCGGCCACAGCGTGAGCGCGGCCTGCGCACGCCTGCTCCATGCGGGCTGTCACTGGGTGACGACGGAGATGGTGGTGTTCGAATGGCTCGAACGGGCGGGCACGGACGATTTCCGCGCCCTGTCGGCGCTCATCAAGTAGCCGAGGAGCCGCGGTCGCCCTCGCCGCCGGACGCGATGAATTCCTTCAGCTCGTCCAGGGAGTTGAACCGGAACACGCCCTGGGGCGTCTGCGCCTCGATCGAGCCGTCCGAGAACATGACGTAGCGGTTGTCGCCGGAATTGTAGGTTCCGACGATCGTGGAGGCGGAATCTCCCGCGTCGGCCCGGGTCTCCTCGTCGGCCGCGGCATCCTCTTCCGGCGCCGTCTCCGTGACCGGCTCCTCGGTCTCGTCGAAGCCGCGTGCCTCGCGCCGCTCTTCCTCCTCCTCGGGCGCCGCGGACGGCTGCTCTTCTTCCTCGGAACGGGCTTCGTCGGGCCCGGGCGCATAGAGGGTTTCGTCGGTCTCGGGATCCTCGATCTCGGTATAGACCGCCTCGCGGTAGCGGTCGGCGATCAGGAAATCCGGCACCCTCACCTCGGGCGCCTCTTCCTCCTCGGCGACACGCTCGGGCTCGCGGGGGGCCTCGGGATAGACGCGCGGCTCCATGGGCTGGAACAGGTCGGCCGGCGCCTCGTCGCGGCTGTCGGCGGCGGGCCCGGGCTCGAAGTCCCGGTCCCTGTCCAGGTTGCTTTCGGGCGCCTCGGGGAAGAGCGGCAGCGGCGGCTGCTCGGTGCGCGGCTCGGGCTCCGGAGCGGCTTCCGCCGACCGGCTGCCGAACAGCCCGCCGGACAAGGCCGCCAGCGAAAGCCCGCCCGCGGCGGCCGGCGCAAGGGAGGGTTGCGCTGTCGGCAGGGACGCTCCCGCCTCGTCGTCGTTCAGGTCGGCGTGAAGGCGCGCCAGCTCGCCCTGGATCCGGCTCAGCTTGGACACCGCGGCCGCGATGCCCAGAAGCAGCGCACCGCTCGCGGCAAAGACGCTTCCGGCGATCACCATGGTCCAGCCGCGCTCGACCAGAACGATGTCCCAGCCGAGAAAGGCCGCCAGCAATCCGCCTACAATCATCGCGACAGCTAGGGCGAAAAGGGCGATGATCATGCGGGCTCCATGTTACGCAACGTCATGTACATTCAAAGGCAAAGCTATGGTCCTATAGGCCAAAGGCAATATCATGGAAAGCTTGACGGGAAAAAAGTCAGGAGCTTGGCCGTTGCCCTTGGGCTTTCGGCGCTTTAACTAAGCCCCAGAGCATTTTCCGACGTGGATCCGGTTCGCCGTGGAAAATGCGGCACGAGAAGCAGAGGGACCGTTCCGCCTGGACGATCCCCTGGTCGCTCAACCCCGAAGGAGACGCCGATGTCTTTCACCCTGCCCGAACTGCCCTACGCCTACGACGCGCTGCAGCCCTACATGTCGCGGGAAACGCTGGAGTTCCACCACGACAAGCATCACGCCGCCTACGTGAACACCGGCAACAATCTGCTGAAGGGCACCGAGTTCGAGGGCAAGAGCGTCGAGGAGGTCGTCCAGGGCTCCTACGGCAAGAACCAGGCGCTCTTCAACAATGCGGGCCAGCACTACAACCACATCCACTTCTGGATGTGGATGAAGCCCAATGGCGGCGGCGCCCTCCCGGGCAAGCTCGAGAAGAAGATCGTCGAGGATCTCGGCTCCGTCGACAAGATGAAGGAGGACTTCATCCAGGCCGGCGTCAGCCAGTTCGGCTCCGGCTGGGCCTGGCTCGCGGTCAAGGACGGCAAGATCACCGTCATGAAGACCCCGAACGGCGAGAACCCGCTCGTGCACGGCGCACAGCCGATCCTGGGCTGCGACGTGTGGGAGCATTCCTACTACATCGACTACCGCAACCGTCGCCCCGACTACCTCAAGGCCTTCCTCGACAACCTGGTGAACTGGGAGCATGTCGAGGAGATGTTCGAGACCGCGACGCGGTAAGGAACGATCCCACGACCGTGAACGGGCCCTTCGGGGCCCGTTTTCTTTTGCACGATGCGCTAGGCCCTCGCGGCCTCGATGGCCTGCGGGATCAGCGCCTCGATGGCCTCGATGCGGTCCTGCGGGGCCGGATGGGTCGAGAGGAGCGCCGGGGTGCCGCCCCCGCGCTCGTCCATGCGCCGCCAGAGCTCGGCGGCCTCGCGCGGGTCGTAGCCGGCCTTGGCCATCGTGAACAGGCCGAGCCTGTCCGCCTCCAGCTCCTGGGCCCGGCCATAGGGCCGGACGAGGCCGAACTCCACGCCGACGCCGAGCAAAGCCGCGATCTCGCGGGCGAACGCGACGTCGTTGACCTGGAGCAGGAAGCTGATGAGCTGCAATCCCCATTGCCGCAGCGTCTCGCCGGAGACCCGCTCCCGCGAATGCTCGGCCTGGAGATGCCCGATTTCATGGCCGATGACGGCAGCGAGCTGGCTCTCGTTCTCGGCCACCCGGATCATGCCTTCGAGCACGCCGATCTTCCGTCCCGGCAGCACGAAGGCGTTCGCCTCCGGCTGGGCGAAGACCTGCACCTCCCAGCGGCGGGGATCCTCGCCGGCGGCGACGAGCAGGCGGGTCGCGATCTCGGCCACCTGCCGCTGCGCCCCGGCATCGCGCGAGACGGGCATCCGCTGCTGAAGCCGGCTCCAGGTCTCCAGCCCGAGCTGCTCCACCGTCTCGTCCGAGACGACGAAGGGGGCGATCCGCTCGCAGCCCGCCAGGGCGGGCGCAACGGCGGCGCAGGCCATCAGGCGCAGGGCCTTGCGGCGCGACAGCGCATTCTTCGGGGAGGAGGCGCGGTAGGAAAAATCGCAGTTGCACATCGTATCGACAAACTCCCTGGGCCGTGACTGGTTTCTATCCGCCGGGACGGGGCGAGAGCCGGGCTCCGCATTTTTCCAGCAGGGCGGGAAACGCGTCCGATCCCAGATAGTCGCGCTCCTCCCGGCGGCTATCGAGAGCCGGATCGAGGCTGCGCAGTTCGTCGTCCACATAACCCGGGTGGCACATGACGACGGGCTTCGGCCCCAGATGCGAGAAGGCCGCCGCGAAGATCCGGTCGACGGGAATGGAGAGATCGAGAGGGGCGAAGCCGGAAAAGCCTTCGTTCGTCCCGAAGCCGGAGGCGCGGACATCCCCGGCGAATCCTGCCGCCAGGGCCTGGACCACGAAGGCCTTCCTCCGCCCGACGGGACGGCGCAGGATCGCGGCCGGCCCGTCCGACGGATCCCGCAGCCAGAGGCGTCCGGCATATCCCCGCTCCGTCAGCTCCTCGATCAGCGCCCGCCGGACGACCGGCAGCACATGGACATGCTGGTGCCCGTCCACGAAGGCGGGATGCTCCCCGTGGTGCTCCACGAAGGCGTCGAGCTGCCGTGCGATCTCGCCGCGCACCTCGTCGGCGGGCACCCGCCGCCTCAAGGCCTTCGCCATCAACGTCCCCAAGGGCGGGAACACGCCGCCGGGGGCAAGCTGCGGCATGGCTCCGAGGGGCCTCCCCGTCGTGAGGTTGAGGTGCAGGCCGATTCCGATGCGTCCCTTCAGGGGCTCCAGCATCGGGGCGTTGCGCCGCCAGCCCGGCATGTTGGTCATGGCTCCGGTCGCGGAGATGCGGCCGGCCTCCGCCAGCTCGGCGATGCCCCGGCTCACCCCGTCGGCCAGGCCGAAATCGTCGGCGCAGAGCACGACGGAACGCTTCGAGACCATGGATATCCCCAAATTCGGCTTTGCCGCACCCTAATACTCTTGAGGAAAGCCGCAAACTCGGCTCTCAATGCGCGCGACAACGAAGGATCACCGCGTGGCGTCGCCCGAGCTCAGCGTCATCATTCCCGTTCACAACGAGAGCGCCAATATCGCGCCCTTGTGCGGCCGTCTGCTGCCGGTCCTGAACCGGATCACCTCCCGCTGGGAGGTCATCTTCGTCGACGACGGCAGCCGGGACGACACCCTGGACCTGATCAGAGCCCAAAGCCTGAAGGAGCCCCGGATCGGCGCGGTCTCCTTCAGCCGGAACTTCGGCAAGGAGATCGCCATCGCGGCGGGGCTCGACCATGCGCGCGGCGATGCGGTGGTCATCGCGGATGCGGACCTTCAGCACCCGCCGGAGATGATCGAGACCTTCGTGGAGCGCTGGAAGGAAGGCTACGACATGGTCTACGGCCAGCGCACGGACCGGTCGGACGAGACCCGGGCCAAGCGGGGCTTCGCCCATCTCTTCTACCGCCTCTTCGCCCGCTTCGGCGAAATCGAGCTGCCGCCCGGCGCGGGCGATTTCCGCCTCATCGACCGCAAGGGCGTGGACGTGCTGCGGGCGCTGGGCGAGAAGGCCCGGTTCTCCAAGGGCCTCTATGCCTGGATCGGCTTCAAGAGCACGGGCGTGCCCTTCGTGGTCGAGGAGCGCCTCCACGGCGCCACCAAGTGGAGCTTCAGGAAACTCTTTCGCTTCGCCTTCGACGGCATCGCCGCCTTCTCCACGGCCCCCTTGCGGATCTGGACCTATCTCGGCTTCCTGATCTCGTTCCTGGCCATCGCGACGGCCGTCTACTTCCTGGTGCGCACCATGCTGTTCGGCACCGACCTCCCGGGCTTCCCGAGCCTCATCGTCTCGGTCATGTTCTTCTCCGGCATCCAGCTCATGTCGCTCGGCATCATCGGCGAGTATGTCGGCCGCATCTTCGCGGAGGTGAAGCGGCGTCCGCTCTACGTGGTCTCCGAGCGGCTCGGCGGCGCGGCGGAGGTCGGGACGGGCCTCGTCCCGGACGGCTCCCGGATGATGCGCCGGGTCTGACCGATGTTCAGGAAAATCCTTTCCGTCGGCGGCTGGACCCTCGTCTCCCGCCTCACCGGCTTCGTCCGCGACGTGGTGATCGCCGCCGTGATGGGCGTCGGCCTGGTGGCGGACGCCTTCCTGGTCGCCCTGCGCATCCCGAACCACTTCCGGGCGATCTTCAGCGAGGGCGCCTTCAACAGCGCGTTCCTGCCGACCTATGCCCAGGTGCTGGAGAGCGAGGGCGCGGCCCCTGCCCGTTCCTTCGCGAGCCGCATCACGACCCTGATGCTGATCGTGCAGATCGGCGTGCTCGTCCTCGCCTTCGTCGGCATGCCGGTGGTCGTGACCCTGCTGGCGCCGGGCTTCACCGAGGATCCGGCGAAGTTCGACCTTGCCGTCACCCTGACCCGGATCACGTTTCCCTACCTGCTCTTCATCACCCTGGTGACGATCCTTTCGGGCATCCTCAATGCCCATGAGCGGTTCGCCGCCGCCGCCGCCGCGCCGGTCCTGCTCAACGTGGCCATCGTGGCGGCCCTGGGGGTGGCCTTCCTGTTTCCCAGCGCCGGCCATGCCGCCGCCTGGGGCGTGGCGGCCGCGGGCGTGCTCGAACTGTTGCTGGTCTGGTTCGCGGCCAAGCGGGCGAAGGCCGCGCCGGGGCTGGAGGCGCCGCGGCTCGACCCGGCCATGAAGCGCTTCTTCAAGACCCTCGGCCCGGCCGTGATCGGCTCGGCGGGCGTGCAGCTCGCCATGTTCGCGGACACGATCATCGCGTCCTTCCTGCCCACGGGCGCGGTCGCGTCCCTGTATTACGCCGACCGGCTCTACCAGCTTCCCCTGGGCGTCATCGGCATCGCGGCCGGCACCGTGGTCCTGCCCGAGATGAGCCGCCGCATCGCGGCGGGCGATGTCGGCGCCGCCCACAACGCGCAGAACCGGGCCATGGGCATGACCCTGGCGCTCGCCGCGCCCTTCCTCGTGGCCTTCGTCGCCATGCCGGAACTCATCATGTCGGCCCTGTTCCAGCGCGGCGCCTTCGACGAGGCGGCGGCGGAGCGCTCCGGCGCGGTGCTCGCCGCCTATGCGCTGGCGCTGCCGCCCGCGGTGCTGATCCGCTCCGCGGTCGCAAGCTTCTACTCGCGCTCCGACACGGTGACGCCGCTCATCGCCTCCCTCTCGGCGGTGGCGGTCAACATCCTCACCAAGGTCCTGCTCATGGACCGTTTCGGCGTCGTCGGGCTCGCGCTCGGCACCGCCGTCGGGATCTGGGTGAATTTCGGCCTCCTCGTCATCCTCGCCTGGCGCCGGGACTGGATGGCGCCGAGCGGGGCGCTCGCCCGCACGCTCGCGGCGGTGGCCGCGGCGAGCGTGGTGCTGGCGGCCTTCGCCTGGCTCGCGCCCGCGCCGCTCTCGGCCTGGACGGACACCCTGTCCGTGTGGCGCAACGAGATCCTCCTCGGCCTTCTCGGCACGGGCGGGGCGCTGGTCTACGGCGCGGTGCTGCTCATCTCGCTGAAGGTTCTGGGAGTCAGGCTCTCGCGCCGCTGATCGAGGCCAGGGTGAACAGCTCCCGCTCGGCCGCGATCCCGCGCAGGCGCTGGCGGCCGAGGGGGCGCACGGGCAGCGGGCTCGCATCCGCGATCCTCTCGGACATGACGACCGCGCAATCGAGCTCCCGGCACAGCGCCTCCATGCGGCTCGCCTCGTTGACCACCGGGCCGATGACCGTGAAGTCGAGACGGCCGGCGGCGCCGATATTGCCGTAGAACACGTCGCCGCAATGGAGCGCGATGTCGAGGTGGAGCGCGGTCTCGCCCTCGTAGAGGCGGTTGACGGCGTCGTTGCGGGCCAGCGCCGCCTCGGCCGCGCGCACGGCGGCGGCGCAGGCGGCCTCCGAGGGCTGCTCTTCGGTGATGGGGAAAGCCGCGAGAAGCCCGTCGCCCATGAATTTCAGCACCTCGCCGCCCTGCTCGGCCACGGGATCTGCCATGGCTTCGAGATGCCGGTCGAGGCGTTCGATGAGCTGCGTCCCGCCCCCGTCGGCAAGGGCGCTGAAGCCGCGCAGATCGGCGAACATCAGCGCCGCCGTGATGGTGGTGCCGAGGCCGCGCCGGATCTCGCCGCTCAGCACGCGGCGGCCCGCAGAGAGGCCCACATAGGTGTCGAGGATGCCGACGGTCAGGTCGAACAGGGTCATGCGGTAGGCGGCAAGCGCCAGCAGGGGCAGCACGGCGTCGATGCGCGCGACCTCCTCCGGGGAGAAGCCGCCGTCGCGGTGGGACGAGAGCGCCGCCGCGCAGCCGCGAAGATCGGGAGCCGCGGCATTCTCGAAGCTGAACAGGCGGGCGAGATAATCCGTGCCGCCTATCTGCCTGACGTCCTCGAACACGGCGAAAGCCTCCGCGTCGGGTCCGTCGAAGCGCCAGTGGCGCTTCATCTCCCCGATCCTGAGCAGATGGCCGAAGGGACTGACCTCGAAGGCGTCGTTGTTGCGCTCATGGGAGACGCCTTCGACGGACAGACCGGCGGAGCGCGTCCAGACATGGTTGTAGACGCGGAATGTCGGATTGACCGTCGGCAGGGCGAGATAGGCCCGCGCCACGGGAATGCCTTCCGCCGCGAGTCCTTCGGCAAACCCGGCGAGCAGCGGGGCGACGCCTGTGCCGCTCAGGCCCTGTTGGATGATCCAGCTTTCGAGATTCGTCATGGCGCGCAATCTAGCATTCCGCAAAGGAATGTTCGCTCGTAGCGTGGCGGATCGGCGAAGCGGGACTACCGGCTCGCGTGGCGTGCCGCGCCGCCCGTACCCGCGATCTCGGTCAGGAGCTTGCGCCGCGCCGCGACCGCGAAGGGCTGCGTCTCGTTCGCGATCTCCACGAAGGAGCCCGGCCCGCCGATGACGTTCTGGCCGTAATAATCCTCCAGCGGCATCCCGCCGGGCCCGCCCGGCCGGCCGCTGCCGGGACGGCGGATCGCCAGGGCATTGATGGTGAAGCCCTTGGCGAGCGCATCCGCCCGCGCCTCCTCCAGCGGGCGCCCGCCCCGGTTCGCTCCGTCGCCGGACACGTCGATCACCTTGCGGGTGCCATCATGGGCGTTCGTTTCCACGAGGCGGACGGAGAAGTCGATGGCGTTGGAGATGGAATTGTAGCCGTAGGCGCCCCGGGGCGCGCTCATGAGCTTGTCGGCGAAGACCTGGGCGCTCGCGGCGTCGCGGATCACGTGCCAATCGACGATGAGCACCTGCGAACTCGGCCCGCCCCACTCCATGTAGGCGACCGCGATGACGCCGAGGGGGCCGTTCCTGATCCCGTTGAGCACGTCCTCGCTCGTCAGCGCATCGGCCCAGCCCTTGCGCTGGAGGCGCAGTTCCTCGTCGTCGATGGAGCCGGAGCCGTCCGCCGCGAAGACGAGTTCGAGATCGACGGATTCGGCGCGGGCCGCTCCCATCGCGAGGCCGAGAGCGAGCAGGCTGGTCAGTGCAAGGCGCATCGGAAGGCTCCACCGCAGTTCCATGAAAGGGACACACGATGGAGCCATCTAGGGCGTTCTTCCGGCGAAGGGCCGAGGGGACCGGATCACAACTTCGTTGAGACCGGCCCTCAGCCCTTCCCGGCCGGGAGAGACGGTCAGCGGGCCTTCAGCAGGTCGCCGACCTCGAGCAGGACGAACTCGTTGTCGTCCGCCTTGTTGGGCTCGCGGCTCGACGAGAAGGGAAGGTTGTTGTCGTTGCCGACGATGATGTGACGGTCGTCGACCACGTCCACGTTCTCGATGGTGAAGAACGGGAAGGTGAGCATCGTGTCGTTCAGCGGCTTGCGGGCCTTCTTGTTCGGATCGGCGATCTGCATGAGATCGACATAGCCGATCTTGCGGACGGGCGCGTTCGCGTTGGCGTCCGACAGCTCGATCTTCACGATGCGCTTGAACTTCGCCACGTCGTGGAAGCAGTCGGGCCGCTTCTGGCCCTGCGGGCAGGCCTTGTCGGCCGTTCCCTCGCCGTTGTCGCGCTCGATGATGAGGCCGGTCGTGGCGTCGATCATGTTGAAGTCGCCGATGGCGAGGCCGTTCTGGTCGAGAACGTATTTCCAATGGCGGCCGGTCCATTTCTCGTTCGCCACGTCGAATTCGAGAATACGCAGGTATTCGCGCCCGTCGACGTTCTCCCACTGCTTCTTCTCGGCATCCCAGACCGGGCCTTCGAGCAGCGCATAGAGGAACTTTCCGTCCTTCGAGGCCGCCATGCCCTCGTAGCCCTTGGAGCGCCGGATATTGAAGCTGACCGTCCCGGTCGGAACGGCGGGTGTGGTCACGGAGGGATGGTCGGGCGAGCGGGCGGGTTTGCCGTCGATCGACGTCTCGAACACGGCCTCGATCTTGCCGGAGCGGTCGGCCTTGATCAGGAAGGGGCCGAATTCGTCGGCGATCCAGATCTTGTCCCCGATGGGCTGGAAGCTCTCGATGTCGAAGTCGGAGCCCGTGAGATAGCGCTTCTCGGTCGCCTCGTTGGCGATCCGGAACGGCACCTTCTTGTCCGGGTCGTGCAGGAACACGGTCTCGAGGCGGTCGGCCGATCCGCTCGTCCAGTCGATCCGGTAGCGGTTGAGATACAGCATCGAGTCGGGCGAATTGGCCTTCGAGCCGAAACCGTTGTCGGTGAGGACCCAGAAGGTGCCGTCGCCGGCGGACTTGATGCCGGAATGCCCCTGGAGGGGCTGGCCCTTGAAGGGCACCTTCACGCCCGTCGGGCGATCCCCCGACGTGCCTTCCACGGTTCCGAGCGCGTCGACGCGCTTGGCCGTCGTGAACTTGCCCGGCGTCTTGAGGTCGGCGGGCGCATCCGCGGGAGCCTCGACGAAACTCTGCGCCGGGAGGATGGCATGGCCGGCGAGAGAGACCGGGAATTGCTGCTGCGCGAGGGCGCTCGTTCCGAGCAGTGCGGCCAGCGGCAGGGCCGAGAGGAGACGGACAGACATCGTAGACCTTTCATGCTTCTTCAAGCGAGGCCGTCTCTTGAAGGAGCTCGATGTCCGTCCGTTAACGTATCGATGACAACTCTGTTAAGGCTGGGGAATGATCCCCCAGCCTCACGCCGCCTTGCTGGCGCTGTTGCCGTGGGCGTAGGCCCAGTAGAGCTCGCGGGCGCGGCGGTAGAACGGGCCCGGCTGGAGGTCGCGGGAATCGATGCGCAGCACCGGCATGACCTTGGAATAGTTGCCCGAGATGAAGATCTCGTCGGCGGCCGCGAAATCCTCGTAGCGCAGAGTGGCCTCGACCACCGGCACGCCGTCGTCGCGCAGGAGCTGGATCACGCGCTGGCGGGTGATACCGTTAAGGAAGGTGCCGTTCGGATACGGCGTGTAGACCGTGCCGTCCTTGGCCATGAACACGTTGGAGGTGCCGGTCTCGGCCACGTTGCCGAGCGCATCGCACACGAGGGCGTTGTCGAAGCCCTTCTCCCGCGCCTCGCGGATCACGCGGGCGTTGTTGGGATAGAGGGCGCCCGCCTTGGAATCGGTCGGCATGGATTCGAGGGTCGGGCGGCGGAAGCTCGACTTCATGATGGACAGGCCGCCCGGCACCGGCATCGGCGCCTCGAAGAGCGACAGGCAGAACTGGGTCGAAGCCGGATCGGGCGCGATGGTGGCGATGCCCTCGGCCTCGCCCCAGTACATCGGCTTCACGTAGAGCGCCGTGCCGGGCGCGAACTTCTTCACGCCCTCGCGGACCAGCTCGACGATGGCATCCGGGGACAGGGTCGGCTCGAGGCCGATGGTGCGGGCGGAGCGGTTCACACGGGCGCAGTGCAGGTCGATGTCGGGCATGACGCCCTCGAACACGCGCGCGCCGTCGAAGACGGAGGAGCCGAGCCAGGAGACGTGCGAACGGGGCCCGATGAGCGGCGGATTGCCCTCATGCCATGCGCCGTTGAACCAGTTCCAGGTCTGCGAATACCAAGCCACTTTTGTTTTCCTTACCGAACGGAGGGTCACGCTATCGAATCCCCTCCCCGCCCCCGCGTCAATCATTTGGCTGGCTCATGGGTCATAAAGACTTGTGATGAAACGCATGACGAAGGCTGATTGATCTTCGGTTGCGTCGGACGGAACCGGATGCCAAGCTTGCCCCATGCCGCTGCGTCCCATCATTCCCGCCCAAACCCGAGCCGTGGTCTTCGATGCCTACGGCACCCTGTTCGACGTTCATTCCGCCGTCGCGCGCCATGCGGACCGCGTCGGTCCGGATGCGGCGCGCCTTTCGGAGGTCTGGCGGGCGAAGCAGCTCGAATATTCCTGGGTTCTGTCCCTCGCCGAACGCTACGAGCCGTTCTGGCGGCTCACGGAAAAGGCGCTCGATTACGCGCTGGCCCGCCATCCGGGCGTGGACCCGACGGTGAGGCCGCTGCTGCTCGACGCCTATCGCAGCCTCGATGCCTATCCCGAGGTGCGCCGGACCCTGGAGGCCCTGCGCGGGCGCGGCCTCGGCACGGGCATCCTGTCCAACGGCGACCCGGCCATGCTGCAGGCGGCCGTCTCCTCGGCGGGTCTGCGCGGCCTGCTCGATCCGGTGCTGTCCGTCGAAGCCGCGGGCGTGTTCAAGACGAGCCCGCGCACCTACGACCTTGTCTGCGACGCCCTGTCGGTGTCGCCGCAGGAGGTGGTCTTCGTGTCGTCCAACCGCTGGGACATCGCAGGCGCCGCCGCCTTCGGGCTCACGCCGGTCTGGATCAACCGCTTCGGGCTGCCGGACGAATACACGGAATTCGCCCCTCGGGCGGTGGTTTCCTCGCTCGAGAAGCTCCTCTGAGATCGATCCCTGCCCCATTGTGGGCAGAGGCTCGCGCCGGAAGCGCCGACCGGCTCTCCTCCCCCACAAGCTTCGGCCGGTTCGAAGGCTCATGCGGATGGCGCCGACCTGCTCTCCTCCCCCTTGTGGGAGGAGGTGGAGGTGTGGGCGCCACACCGTCATAGGCTATCGCTCACACCCCCACCCTGGCCCTCCCCACAAGGGGGAGGGAAGACCGTCGCGCTAGGGCCGCCGTGCGCCCTTGCCGTTACTTCGCCAGAGCCGCCAGGATGCGCGCCCAGGAGCGCGTGCCCTTGTGGAAGCTCGTGAGGTCGTATTTCTCGTTCGGCGAGTGGATGCGGTCGTCGTCGAGGCCGAAGCCGACGAACAGGGTGTCGAGGCCGAGCGTGCGCTTGAAGTCGCCGCCCACGGGAATCGAGCCGCCCATGCCGATCACGATGGGATCGGCCTTCCACTCGTCGTGCAGGGCCGCCTTGGCGGCGGTGAGCGCCGGGAAATCGTGCGGCAGGGCGAGCGCGCGCGAGCCCTTGTGATGGATGAACTCCACCGAGCAGTCGGCCGGGATCCGCTCGCGCACGAAGGCCTCGAAGTTCCTGGAGATCTTCTCGGGGTCCTGGTCGCCCACGAGACGGAACGAGACCTTGCAGCGGGCTTCCGACGCGATCACCGTCTTGGTGCCCTCGCCCGTATAGCCGCCGATGATGCCGTTCACGTCGCAGGTGGGACGGGACTGGATCTGCTCGATGAGCATGCGGCCCTTCTCGCCCGCCGAGTGCTTGAGGCCGACCTGGCCGAGGAACTCCTCCTCCGTCAGGTTCAGCTTCTTCCACTGCTCCAGAACCTGGGTCGGGGTCTCGTGCACGCCCTCGTAGAAGTCCGGGATCATGATGCGGCCGTTATCGTCGTGGAACGCCGCGACGATCTTCGACAGAACGTGGATCGGGTTGCGGGCGGCGCCGCCGAACATGCCCGAATGCAGGTCGCGGTCGGCGCAGCGCACGATCACTTCCTCGTAGACCATGCCGCGCAGGGACGAGGTGATCGCGGGCGTGGAGCGGTCCCACATGCCGGTGTCGCAGACGAGGGCCACGTCGGCCTTCAGCTCGTCCTTGTTGGCCTCGATGAACTCGGGCAGGAACTTGGAGCCGTCCTCCTCCGCGCCCTCGACCAGGAAGGTGATGTTGAGCGGCAGCGAGCCGGTGACGGCCTGCCAGGCCCGGCACGCCTCCACGAAGGTGAGCACCTGGCCCTTGTCGTCGGAGGCGCCGCGGGCGCTGATGACCTTCCGGCCGTCGGGCAGCGTCACCATCCGCGGCTCGAAGGGCGGGGTTTCCCACAGTTCCAGCGGATCGACCGGCTGCACATCGTAATGGCCGTAGAACAGCACGTGCGGCTTTTCCTGGCCGTTGGCATGGCCCACCACGGCCGGGTGGCCGCCGGTCTCGCGCAAGGACGCATCGACGCCGATCCCCTTCAGCTCGTCCACCAGCCACTGGCCTGCGGTGCGGCAATGGTCCTTGTAGGCGGGATCGGTGGAGATCGACGGAACCTTCAGCCACTGGAACAGCCGCTCCAGGGATTGGTCGAGGTCGGCATCGATCTTCGAGAGGACTTGGTCGAGTTGGGACATGGTGTGATGGCTGCCTGATGAGAAGGATCGTCCGAGAGGTACTCCCTCGGGCGGCAGGGTCGCAAGTGCGAGTTTGGCCTCACGGCCGCGCGTCGAGCAGCTTCGTCATGTAGACGCGCCTGAACCCCTTCTCCTCGGCGCGGTGGGTCTCGACGAAGCCGAGCCTCCCGTAGAGCGCGATGTTCTCGGTCATGGCCTCGTTGGTGTAGAGCCGGATCGTGCGCAGGCCGCGCTCCCGCGCGAATTTCTCCGCGAAGGCGATCAATGCACCCCCGAAGCCGCGTCCCTGAGCGTCCGGCGCGACGGCAATGTTGTCGAGGAGCATGGCGTGCTCCTCCGGAATGAGAACGAGGATTCCGGCGATGCGGCCTTCGTCGCACAGGACATGGACGTGCCGGCCCGCGATGAGCGCCCCGTAATCGTCGAGCATCGGTCCGGGCCTGCGGCCCATGCGCGGGATGTAGGGGGCGTAGGCCGCCTCGACGACGGCCTCGACCGCCGCCCGGTCGCCGGGACTTGCGAGACGGATGTGAACCATGGCCGGAGGATGCCGTCCGGGCGGGCTGTCTGCAAGCCCCCCTCAGGCGTGGGATTCCTCCGTGCGCGCCACGAGGCGGGCCTGGATCGCCACCACGAGCAGCAGGAGAGCGCCGCGGATCACCGATTGCCAATAGGCCGACAGGCTGATCCAGCCGAGGCCGTTCTCGAAATTGAGGATGTTGAAGATCAGGCCGAGGAGCAGCACGCCCGCGAGCGTCGAGCCGACGGAGCCGACGCCGCCGGTGAGCAGGGTGCCGCCCACGACCACGGACGCGATGGCGAACAGCTCCCAGCCGACGCCCTCGATGGGCTGACCGGCGCCGAACTGGGCGGCGAGGATCACCCCCGCCAGCCCCGCCAGCGCACCGCTCAGGATGTAGACGGCGGCCTTCACGCGGGTGGTCGGCAGGCCCATGAGGCGGGTGGCGTCCTCGTTGCCGCCCACGGCCAGCACGGTGCGGCCGAAGGCCGTGAAGTTGAGCACGAGGGAACCGGCGAGATAGGCCGCGAGCGCGATCCAGGCCGGAATGGGAAAGCCGAGGAAGTCGCCCTGCCCGATCTCGATGAAGGCCGTGTCGTAGGACACCGAGACCGACTGGTTGTCCGCCAGCAGCAGGGCGCAGCCGCTCGCCGCCAGCATGGTCGCGAGCGTCGCGATGAAGGGCAGGACATTGAGGCGGATGATCACGAAGGCGTTGATCAGGCCCACCGCCAGACCCGCCGCCAGCCCGCCGAGGAGTCCCGGCAGGAGGCCGTAGGGCGACAGCAGCGCCGCCACGACGCTGCCCAGGGCCGCCGTGGACCCCACCGAGAGGTCGATCCCGCCCGTGATGATCACGAAGCACATGCCGAGCGCCACCAGGGCGAACATGCTGTTGTAGCGCAGCACCGTCAGGATGTTGAAGCTGCCGAGGAAGTTCTCGTAGCGCAGCCAGCCGAAGAGGAGCAGCGCGAGAAGCGCCAGCAGCACCCCGTAGCGGCCCACGCCCCGGAAGAGTTGAGCGGTGTTCAGCCTCGCCATGGATCAGCTCCTGCCCTGCCGCTGGACCCAGACCGCCAGCACGATGATCGCCGCCTTGGCGATGAGCGCCGCCGCATCCGGCACGCCGTTGGCGAGCAGCGTGTAGCGGACGAGCTGGATGATGAGCGCGCCCACCAGCGTGCCGATGACGGTCGCGCGCCCGCCCGTGAGAAGCGTTCCGCCCACCGCCACGGCCGCGATGGCGTCGAGCTCCATGCCAAGGCCGACGAGGTTGGCGTCGGCCGCGGAGTTGCGCGCGATCACGATCAGCCCGGCGATGCCCGAAAGCAGGCCGCTGATCATGTAGACCCGGCGCTTCACCGACACGACCGGAATGCCGGAGAGGCGCGCCGCGCGCTCGTTGCCGCCCACCGCCAGGATCTGGCGCCCGAACACGGTGCGCTTGAGCATCCAGGCCGCCGCCAGCACGATCACGACCATCAGCACCGCCTGGAACGGCAGGCCGAAGAGGCGGCCGAGGCCGATATACTGGAACTCCGGAACCTTGAAGACCTGGAGATTGCCGTTGGTCATGACCTGCGCGATGCCGCGCCCGGCGATGAACAGGACGAGGGTCGCGATGATGGGCTGGATGCGAAGCCGCGTGATGAGCCAGCCGTTGAACCAGCCGAAGGCCCCCGCGACTAGGACCGGCACCACGAAGGCGAGCGCGATGCCCACGTAAGGGTGCGGCAGGGGAAAGAGGTTGCCGAGGAAGATCAGCGGCGCGAGCGCCCCCGCGATCGCCATGAGCGAGCCGACCGAGAGGTCGATGCCGCCGGTGGCGATGACGAGGGTCATGCCCACGCCGACGATGACGATGGAGCAGACCTGGGTGAGGTTGACGTTGAGCGTCTGCCAGGTGGCGAAGTTCGGGGTGAAGGCGAGATTGAACAGGATGAGCAGCGCCAGGGCCACCCAGGCGCCGTAGCGCGTGAGCACGCCGCGCGGATCGAGCCTCGGCTGGCTCCGCGCAGGCGGCAGGGTGGTGGCCGTGTCAGCCATGGGCCATCTCCTCCGGCTGGTCGTGCCCATGCGCCATGGCGGCCATCACGGCCTGCTCGCTGACCTGGTCGCCCGTGAGCTCGGCGACGCTGCGCCCGTCCCGCAGGACGAAGATGCGGCTTGCGGCCTCCACCACCTCCTCCAGCTCGGACGAGATCATGAGGACGCCGAGCCCCTGCCCCGCGAGCTCGCGCACGAGGTTGAGGATCTCGGCCTTGGCGCCCACGTCGATCCCGCGCGTGGGCTCGTCGAGGATCAGGAGGCGCGGGTTCATGCAGAGCCAGCGCGCCAGCAGAACCTTCTGCTGGTTGCCGCCCGACAATTCGCGGATCGGCTGCTCCGGCCCCGAGCAGCGGATGCCGAGGCGCTGGATGAAGCGGTCCACGATCTCGCGGCTGCGCGCATCGTCGACGATGCCGCGCCGGGCGAGCTGCGGCATGAGCGCCAGGATCAGGTTCTCGCGCACCGACATGTCGGGGATGATGCCCTCCAGCTTGCGGTCCTCCGAGAGGAACCCCATGCCGGCGCGAATGGCCTCGGCCGGTTCGGCGGCCGGCTCGTGGACGCTCCCGAAATCCACCGTGCCGGCCTCGGCCCTGTCGGCCCCGAAGACCACGCGGGCGGATTCCGTGCGGCCGGACCCGAGGAGGCCCGCGAGTCCCACGATCTCGCCGGGGCGGATATCGAAGCTCACGTCGCGCACCTTGCGGCCGACGGCGAGGTGCGCGACCTTCAGCAGGGCATCCTGCGAGGCCGCCGCGGCGCGATGGGCCGCCGCGTCGTGCAGCACCCGGTCCAGCTCGCGCCCCAGCATCGCGGTGATGAGATCGAGCTTCGACAGCTCGCTCATCTCGGCCACGCGCACGGTGCGCCCGTCGCGCATGATCGTGATGCGGTCGCACACCGCATAGAGCTCGTCGAGCTTGTGGCTGACGAAGATGACGGACACGCCGACCTGCTTGAGCTGCCGGATCACGTCGAAGAGGACCTCGACCTCCTTCTCGTCGAGGGACGAGGTCGGCTCGTCCATGATCACGAGCCTGGCCTCGAAGCCGATGGCGCGGGCGATGGCCACCATCTGCTGCACGGCGGTCGGATAGGCCATGAGCGGGCGGCGCACGTCGATATGGATGTCGAAGCGGGCCAGCAGCGCCTCGGCCTCCGCGTGCATGGCGCGCCAGTCGAGCAGGCCGAAGCGGCGGCGCTCGCGCCCGAGGCAGATGTTCTCGGTCACCGAGCGGTAGGGAACCAGGTTGATCTCCTGATAGATCGTGCTGATCCCGGAACGCTGCGCGTCCTGGGGCGACGAGAACTCCACGGGCCTGCCGTCGAACAGGATCTCGCCGGCATCCTTGGTGTAGTAGCCGGTGAGGATCTTGATCATCGTCGACTTGCCGGCCCCGTTCTGGCCGATGAGGGCATGAACCTCGCCCCGGCCGACTTCGAGCGAGGCCGAGACGAGCGCGGGCACGCCCGCGAAGCGCTTGTCGATCTCGCGCATGGAGAGAAGCGGGGTCATGGCGATCCATCCACCCTTCAGGGCAACCGAGAAGCCCGATGCACGCCGAAAAAAGGCGCCGCCTCGCGAGGAGGAGCGGCGCCTTCGGGACTCAGTACGCTTCGCCGATGAGCTGCTTGGCGTTCGACTTGTCGAAGAAGCGGTCGGGCACCACGACCCACGGCTCGATCTGCTCGCCCTTGGCGTAGCGGGCCATGGTCTCGAACGCCTTCGGTCCGAAGCGGGGATTCGACTCCACGGTCGCGAGCATCTTGCCGTCGATGATGGCCTGGAGCGCATCGCGCGTACCGTCGATCGACACGATGGTCACGTCCTGCCCCGGCTTCTTGCCCGCGGCTTCGAGAGCCGAGATGGCCCCGATGGCCATTTCGTCGTTGTGGGCGTAGATCGCGGTGGCGTCGGGATGCGCCTGGAGCAGCGTCTCGGCCACCTGGCGGCCCTTGTCGCGGGCGAAGTCGCCGGACTGCGAGGCGACGATCTTCATGTTCGGCTTGTTCTTGATGTACTCCTCGAACCCCTTGCGGCGGTCGTTGGCGGGCGAGGAGCCCGTGGTGCCCTCGAGCTGGATGATCTTGGCGTTGCCGTTCGTGGCCTTGTCGAGCGCCTCGGCGGCACGCTTGCCCTGCTCGATGAAGTCGGAGCCGATGAAGGTCACATAGTCCCTGCCGGCCTTGGCGAGGTTCTGGTCCACGTTGCGGTCGAGCAGGATCACCGGAATGCCGGCGCGCTTGGCGGCCATCACGGCCGGAATCAGCGGCTTCTCCTCGCGGGGGGCGAGGAAGATCAGATCGACGCCCTGCGCGATCATCGAGTTGACGTCGGCGACCTGCTTGGCCGCGGAGCCGGCGGCATCCGTGTAGACGAGCTGGTGCCCGAGCTTCTCGGCCTCGGCCTTCATGCTCTCGGTCTGTGCGATGCGCCAGGGATTGTTCGACTCGGTCTGCGCGAAGCCGACCTTGTACTTGTCCTTCTGCTTCAGCTTCGGAAGTTCCTGGGCCGAGACGGCGGCGGCGCTGACGCCGAGCGTCGCGACACCGGCCGCGAGCATGAGAAATGTTCTTCTGAGCATACGTTTCCTCCGGGTTTTGACAGGGGGTGCTTCTGTGTCACCTCACCGACCGGATTGAACGCTTGCTAATTTTATTAGTCAAGTCATGATACGGCCTGCCGGCGGCAATTGAGAGGCGACCATGCGTCAGGGCGACCGAACCGATCCCAAGCGCGAGCGTAAGGCTCGCCAGGGCGGACGTCGTCCGACGATGACCGACGTGGCGCGCCTTGCGGGCGTCTCCCAGTCCAGCGTGTCGCTGGTGCTCAACAACATGTCCGGCGCGCGCATCGCCGAGAGCACGCGCAAGCGCGTCCTCGACGCCGCGCAGGCCATCGGCTACCGGCTGCAGAGCCGGCGCATCGATACGGGGGCGCAGCCCAAGATCATCGCCTATCTGGTGGACGAAATCTCCACGAGCCCACACCCCGTGGTGAGCGTCGACGGCGCGCGCGACGCGGCCTGGGAAGCGGGCCACCTGATCGCGGTTCACGTGACGCGCGCCAACCGCGAGCTGGAGGCGGCCACTCTTCGGGCGGTCGCCGCCGATGCCGCGCTCATCGGCGTCATCTATTCGACGATCTTCACCCGCAAGGTCGAGCTGCCGCCGGAGCTCGACAACATTCCGACCGTCCTGCTCAACTGCTACACCGGCCAGCGGCAGCAGCCCTCGGTCGTTCCCGGCGAGGTGGCCGGCGCCTTCACGGCCACCGAATACCTGCTGCAGCACGGCCATCGCCGGATCGGGCTCATCAACGGCGAGCCGTGGATGGACGCCTCCCGCGACCGCCTCAAGGGCTATCGCCAGGCCCTCGCCACGGCCGACGTGCCCTTCGATCCCGAGCTCGTGCGCAACGGGGACTGGATGCCCGACACCGGCTATCGGCGCACCTACGAATTGCTGCGCCTCGACCGGCCGCCGACCGCCCTATTCTGCGCCAACGACCTGATGGCGGTGGGCGCCATGGAGGCGCTGGCGGAACTCGGCATCGACGTGCCGGGCGAGATCTCCGTCATGGGCTACGACGACCAGGAGATGGCCCGCTACACGCGCCCCGCCCTGTCCACCTGCGTCCTGCCCAACTACGACATGGGCCGCTGGGCGGCCGAGACGCTCATCGACATGGCGGTCAACGGCGGCGGCAAGCGCCCGATCCAGCTCAAGATGGACTGTCCCCTGGTGCCGCGCCGCTCGGTGAGCGCACCCTGCCCGGACATCGCCGCCGCGATCTCCCGCGCATCCGAGAGGATCTTCAGCGGTCCGACCTCGAAGCCGATCCATCGTGCGTTCTCGTGGAGCAGCCTGGTTCAGGGCGTGCCGGCCCTGCCCGAGAGCTACGGAGCCGTCCTCGACGGCCAGTGAGTTTGCGTTGCGTATGCGTAACCGTGGCGGCGGGCTCCGGCCCGCGCCATGAAAGACCGGATTGCCGAACTGCCGCGACGGCCACGGGATCGTCCGACATGGCGCGTGGCCCCGGCGGTGACGTGATGCGTGCCGGTGGTTTGCATCGGCACATCGAAGCGAGAACGACAAAACACCTGGAAGGAGACATCCATGACGGCACAAGCCAAATTCGCCACGGACGCCAAGCTGCCCTATGACGTCACCGAGCATGTCGAAACCCTGTACCGCGACGGCATCACCGGCCTGAAAGGCGCCTTCTCGCGCGAATGGGCCGAGGCCATGCGCGAGGACATGATGACCGCCTTCTGGGAGGCGATCCAGCGGCCGGGCGGCGCCGTCGGCCGCGGCCCGCGGCGCTGGTATGTGGAGATCCACCCGCAGGATTTCCGCGGCTTCGTGGATCTCGTGACGCATCCCTGGGTCGTTTCCATGTGCGAGGCCGTGTGCGGCCCGAACTACGAGATCGTGGAGATCGGCTTCGACACCCCGTTCCAGGGCGCGAAGAACCAGCCCTGGCACCGGGACTTCCCCTCCCCGCCCGAATCCTACGAGCAGCACCGCATCACCTCGCTCGCCTTCAACCTGACCGGCGTCGACGTGACCCCCGACATGGGGCCGTTCGAGGTCGCGCCCGGCACCCATTGGGACGACGGACGCGAGTGGAAGCACGAGATGTTCCCGCCGCAGGATCTCTGGCCGCGCTTTGCCGAGCGGGGCGTGCGCAAGTATCCGCAGATGGGCGACATCTCCTGCCGCTCGGCCCTGACCGTCCATCGCGGCACGGCCCACCCCTCGCCCATCGCCCGCCCGGTGATGGTGCTGGGCGTCGACGCCCCCGGCGCCGGCCATGCCGCGCTCCACGACATGATGGTGACGCAGGACTACTACGACGCCCTGCCGCAATCCGTCCGCGACCACCTGGTCTGCCGCGTCGTCGAAAAGCTCATCCCCGTGACGCAGAAGCACGACATCGAAGGCCTGGTGATGGGCACGGAGTAGCGCCGCGACATGCTTCTCGAACGCCAACGGAAAGCCCGCCGCGGACGTACCGCGGCGGGCTTTTTCGAGTTTCAGACCGGGAGAGCGGCGGACCTACCGCCGCAGCAGCCCGCCCAGCGTTCCGCGGACGATGGCGCGGCCGATGGAGCTGCCGTGACGGCCGCCGATGGATTTGCCGATCTCGGCGGCGAGGTTGCCGACGGTCTGGTTGACGATGGTGCGGGTGACCTCGCGGGTCACGCGCTGGCCGACCGTCATCGTGCCCTTGCGCTGCGGGCCGCCGGTGCCGAAGAGGTTGCCGATCATGTCGAGAATGCCGCCGCCCCCTTCCGCCGCCTTGGCGTCGACGGAGGCCTGCTCGGCGCGCTTCGCCAGCATCTCGTAGGCGGATTCGATATCGATCGCCTGATCGTATTTTCCGCGCATCGGGCTCGCCGCCATGATCTGCCGGCGCTCTTGCGCATCGACCGGCCCGAGCTGCGCCATCGGCGGCGCGACGAGGGTGCGCTCCACCATGGAGGGCGCGCCCTTGCCCTCCAGCGTCGAGACGAGGGCCTCGCCGACGCCGAGTTCGGTGATCGCCTTCTCCGTGTCGAAGGCGGGGTTCTGGCGGAAGGTCTGCGCCGCGACGCGCACGGCCTTCTGCTCGCGGGGCGTATAGGCGCGCAGCGCGTGCTGCACTCGGTTGCCGAGCTGCGCCAGCACGGTCTCGGGCACGTCCACCGGGTTCTGCGTGATGAAATAGACGCCGACGCCCTTGGAGCGGATGAGGCGCACGACGCGCTCCACCGTCTCGACCAGAGCCTTGGGAGCATCCGCGAACAGAAGATGCGCCTCGTCGAAGAAGAAGACGAGCTTGGGCCGGTCGAGGTCGCCCACCTCGGGCAGTTCCTCGAACAGTTCCGACATCAGCCACAGCAGGAAGGTGGCGTAGAGGCGCGGGTTGTTCATGAGCTTGTCGGCCGCGAGGATGTTGACCACGCCGCGCCCGTCCCGGTCCGTGCGCATCAGGTCCTTGATGTCGAGCGCCGGCTCGCCCAGGAACTCGTCGCCCTGCTGGTTCTCCAGAACGAGAAGCTGGCGCAGGATCGCGCCGACGCTCGCCTTGGACACGTTGCCATAGGTGGTGGTGAGTTCCTGCGCGTTCTCGGAGATGAGCTGCAGCAGCGCGCGCAGGTCCTTCAGGTCGAGGAGCAGCAGGCCCTGCTCGTCGGCGATGCGGAAGGCGATGTTGAGCACGCCCTCCTGCGTGTCGTTGAGATCGAGCAGGCGCGAAAGCAGCAGCGGCCCCATCTCGGACACGGTCGCGCGCACCCGGTGCCCCTGCTCGCCGAAGAGATCCCAGAACACCACCGGGAAACGGTCGGGCACGTAGTCGATGCCGATCTCCCGCGCGCGCTTGACGAGAGGCTCCTTGCCCGTGCCGGGCGCCGCGATGCCGGAAAGATCGCCCTTGATGTCGGCGGCGAAGACCGGAACGCCCGCATTGGAGAAGCCCTCCGCCAGCACCTGCAGGGATACGGTCTTGCCCGTGCCCGTGGCGCCGGTGATCAGGCCGTGCCGGTTGGCGAGGCGCAGATCGAGATACTCCGGCTTGCCGCTCTTGCCGATGAAGATCTTTCCGTCTTCCAGCATCATGTCTCTCCAGAATCGCCGAGGATCTTAGACGCCCTTTTGCCAGTTTCCACTCTGGGAATTTCGGCTCAACGGTTTATATGTGAACCATCACGTCCATCCCAGTGCAGGAGAATCAGATGGAAGAGCTCATCGCTCGCGTAACGCAGAAGACGGGACTGGAGGCCGCCGTGGCCCGCAAGGCCATCGGCATCATTCTCGCCTATCTCCAGAAGGAGGGGCCGCAGACCGAGGTGAACCAGCTCATCGCAGCCCTGCCGGGAGCGGAAGAGGCCATCAGCAACGCCAAGGGCGACAGCACCGGCGGCGGCATCATGGGCATGATGGGCGCCATGGGCGGCGGCGTCATGGCGCTCGGCGGCCAGCTCATGGGCGCGGGCGTCTCCATGGGCCAGATGCAGCCCCTCGGCAAGGAGCTCTTCGCCTATGGCCGCGAGAAGGCGGGCGAGGACGTGATGGGCCCCATCGTCGGTTCGATCCCGGGCCTGTCCCAGTTCGTCTGATTTTCGCCACGACCGTCTCCCTCAGGGAGAAGGCGGACTGCCAGTCCGGGCGGAGGGCGACACTCTCTCCGGACATGGCGCAGGATCTTCCCTCCCCCTTGTGGGGAGGGTCAGGGTGGGGGTGCCGGCGCAGGACTGGAACCAGGATGGCGCCCAC
The DNA here is from genome assembly GCF_020532555.1 of Microvirga lenta. Classification (GTDB taxonomy): domain Bacteria; phylum Pseudomonadota; class Alphaproteobacteria; order Rhizobiales; family Beijerinckiaceae; genus Microvirga; species Microvirga lenta. The sequence continues at coordinate 326,379 of NZ_JAJBBR010000008.1, forward strand.
ACCCCCACCTCCAACTCCTCCCCACAAGGGAGAGGAGAGCCGGACGGCGCATCCGCTCATCATGACCATGGTAGCGTTTCCACGGCCCGCCCGACCCGGTATACCCTCCCCCGAACATCACCGACCGCTTCGGGCGAGGCCTGACCATGGACGATCTGAACTTTGCCGCCGACTTTCCGACGCCCACCCGCGAGCAGTGGCTCACGCTGGTCGAGGGCGTGCTGAAAGGAGCGGACTTCAGGAAGAAGCTTGTCGCCCGCACCCATGACGGGCTGGAGATTCAGCCGCTCTATCCGAAAGCCGAGAACGCCTCCCGCATCGTCCGGGCGGAAAGCGGCCCCTGGCGCGTGTCGCAGCGGGTCGATCACCCGGAACCGGCGAAGGCGAACGAACTCGCCCTCCTCGACCTCGAGGGCGGCGCGGATGCGCTGACCCTCGTCACCCGCAAGGCCCCCGCCGCCCGCGGCTTCGGCGTGAGGGTCGACAGCGTCGAGGATCTCGACCGCGCTCTCTCCGGCGTGATGCTCGACCTCATTCACCTGCGCCTCGATGCCGGCGGCAAGGGCCGCGAGATGGCCGGAATGCTCGTCGAGCTGGCGGAGCGGCGCGGCCACGACCTTTCCGCGCTCTCGCTCGATCTCGGCATGGACCCCGTCGGCGCCCTGGCGGCTTTGGGCCGCCTCTCCGTTTCGTGGGACGAAGCCGCCCGCCGGATGGGCGCCGTGCTGGGAGACCTCGCGCAGCGGGGCTTTTCCGGACGGGCCTTCCTGGCGGACGGACGGCCCTATCACGAGGCCGGCGCCGGCGAGGCGCAGGAGCTGGCCGCCGTTCTCGCCACGGGCGTCGCCGATCTGCGGGCGCTCGAGGCCAACGGCCACACCCTCGAAGCGGCGCGGGACGCCCTCGCCTTCCTGCTCGTGGCGGATGCGGACGAGTTCCTGACCATCGCGAAGTTCCGGGCCCTGCGGCGCCTGTGGGCGCAGGTGGAGCAGGCATCCGGCCTGACGCCGAAGCCCATCCGCCTCCACGCGGAAACCGCCTGGCGCATGACCACGCGGCGCGACCCTTGGGTCAACATGCTGCGCACCACCATCGCCACGTTCTCCGCCGGCATCGGCGGCGCGGATGCGGTCACGGCCCTGCCCTTCACGGCCGCGCTCGGTCTGGCGGACCCCTTCGCCCGCCGGGTGGCGCGCAACACGCAGCTGATCCTGCTGGAAGAGGCCAATCTCTGGCGCGTCGCGGATCCGGCCGCGGGCGCGGGCGGCTTCGAGGCGCTCACCGATGCCCTGTGCGAGAAGGCCTGGGCGCTGTTCCAGGAGATCGAGCGTGAAGGCGGGATCGTGGAAAGCCTCGCCCGCGGAGCGCTGCAGCAGCGGATCGCCGCCACCAGGGCGCAGCGCGAGAAGGCGGTTGCGACCCGCAGGGAGCCCATCACCGGCACGAGCGAGTTTCCGAACATCCGGGAGGCGGACGTGACGGTGCTGTCTCCCCTGCCCGCCTCCCCGCCTCGGAGGGACGAAGAGCAGGAGGACGCAGCCCTTCGCATCGAGCTCCTTCCCTCCACCCGCACGGCCGAGCCCTTCGAGCGCCTGCGCGACCTGTCCGATGCGCATCTGGCCCGGACCGGCGCGCGGCCGAAGGTCTTCCTCGCCAATCTCGGCCCGGCGGCAGCCTTCACCGCCCGCGCCACGTTTGCGAAGAATTTCTTCGAGGCCGCGGGAATAGAAGCCGTGACAAACGAAGGGTTTTCGGATCAAGACAAGCTTAGGCAAGCCTTTGTTGAAAGCAAAGCCAAGCTTTCGTGCATCTGCTCGACAGATGAAATTTACGTAATGCATGCATCCGAGACCGCAGAGACCTTGCGAGATGCCGGATCAGGTCCCATCTACCTGGCAGGCCGACCGGGGGAAAGCGAAGAACAGCTCACCCGCTCAGGCGTATCCACATTCATCTATGCCGGGTGCGACACCCTCAAGGTTCTGAGCGAGGCGCTGGAAGCGGCCTGCGACTGAACCGCGGGGAGTTCTTCCCGGTCCCGAACCGGGAGGAGCACGGTTTATGACTTTTGCGACACGATCCGCCATCGCCCTGGGCCTCGGCCTGACCCTGATCGGCACGGCCATGGCGGCTCCGGCCGCGCGGCACGACGGCACCTGGAGCGTCCGGATGGTGACGGATTCCGGCACCTGCGACAGCAACTACGACTATTCGATCGCCATCGAAGAGGGCAGCGTCCGCTATCTGCAGGGCCCCGGCGACGCGCCGGCTTCCGTTTCGGGCCGGGTCGGCTCCGACGGGAACGTGAATCTCGACATCCGCCGCAGCATCGCCAAGGTCGATGCGCAGGGCCGGCTGAACGGCAAGTCCGGCTCGGGCACCTGGAATCTCGCCATGCTCGGCTGCTCCGGCCGCTGGAACGCGCAGAAGCGCTCCGGCAACGCCTGACACCGGCACCACCGCGACCAGGACAACCAAAAATAACAAAAGACTTCCGCACCGCCGCATCCCCGATGCGGCGGCTTTTTTACGTCTTCCGACAGCGACCGCGTGCTCTCCTCCCCACAGACCTCGGGCTTGCCGGAAACACCGACCGGCTCTCCTCCCCCTTGTGGGGAGGAGGTGGAGGTGGGGGTGTGAGCGCCACACCTTCATAGGCTATCGCTCACACCCCCACCCTGGCCCTCCCCACAAGGGGGAGGGAACAAGGTCGCGCTGAACACCGCCACATCCACACATGCGGCGCCCATCGTCGCTCCCGCCTCACGATGACCTGAGCAGCACCGCCGGAACCCCCTGTGAGAACCTCACGTTACCCTCACCCGATTGGATGAGATCATGGAGTTGTCGATGCGGTTTCTTTCCTTGCTCGGCGCAGCGGCCGTCACGGGCTCCCTGCTCGCCGCTCCCGCCTTCGCCCAGACGAGCCGGTTCGACGGCACCTGGAGCGTGGAGGTCGTCACCGAGCAGGGCGCGTGCGACCGGGCCTACCGCTATCAGGTGATCGTCGAGAACGGCCGCGCCCGCTACGGCGGCCCGGAGCAGTTCAACGTCAGCGGTCAGGTCCAGCCCAACGGCACCGTCAACGCCAGCATCTCGCGCGGCCAGGACCGGGCCAACGTGCGGGGCCGCCTCTCGGGCAATTCCGGCTCCGGCACCTGGAGCACCTCCGGCGGCCGCGCCTGCTCCGGCAACTGGAACGCGGAAAAGCGGGGATGACGGCTCGGCCGTCCGGCGTGATGGAAGGTGTCGCGACTAAGCGACGATAGCCTCCCCGCGCCGGATGCCCTAGAATGAGGCAGCTTTCGCGTTGCTTCAGGTACATCAAGGGCATCCGTCTCGACCATGACTCGCATTCCGGACTTCTCGAGCATCAGCTGGGCCGAAACCGCGCCGCCGCCCGCGGCGCAGCGGTCGCAGAGTGCAGAGCCCTGGCTCACGCCCGAGGGGATTGCGGTCAAGGGCGCCTACGGCCCCGAGGACCGGGTGGGCCTTGCCTTCGCGGACACCTATCCGGGCATCGCGCCTTATGTGCGCGGCCCCTACCCGACCATGTACGTCAACCAGCCCTGGACCGTGCGCCAATACGCGGGATTCTCCACGGCGGAAGACTCGAACGCCTTCTACCGCCGCAACCTGGCCGCCGGGCAGAAGGGCCTGTCGGTGGCCTTCGACCTCGCCACCCACCGCGGCTACGATTCCGACCATCCGCGCGTGGCGGGCGACGTGGGCATGGCGGGGGTCGCCATCGACTCGATCTACGACATGCGCACGCTGTTCGCCGGCATCCCGCTCGACCAGATGAGCGTGTCGATGACCATGAACGGCGCGGTGCTGCCGGTGCTGGCGCTCTACATCGTGGCCGCCGAGGAACAGGGCGTTCCGGCGAGCAAGCTCTCGGGCACGATCCAGAACGACATCCTCAAAGAGTTCATGGTGCGCAACACCTACATCTATCCACCCAAGGGATCGATGCGCATCATCTCCGACATCTTCGCCTATACCTCGGCGAACATGCCGAAATTCAACTCGATCTCCATCTCCGGCTATCACATGCAGGAGGCGGGCGCGACGCAGGATCTCGAACTCGCCTACACGCTCGCCGACGGCGTCGAGTACATCCGCGCCGGCATCCAGGCGGGACTCACCATCGACCAGTTCGCGCCGCGCCTGTCCTTCTTCTGGGCCATCGGCATGAACTTCTTCATGGAAGTCGCCAAGATGCGCGCCGCGCGCCTGCTCTGGGCGAAGCTGGTGAAGGAGTTCAATCCGCAGAACGAGAAGTCGCTGCCGCTGCGCACCCATTCGCAGACGAGCGGCTGGTCGCTGACCGCGCAGGACGTGTTCAACAACGTCACGCGCACCTGCATCGAGGCCATGGCGGCCACGCAGGGGCACACCCAGTCGCTTCACACCAACGCCCTCGACGAGGCGCTGGCCCTGCCCACCGACTTCTCCGCCCGCATCGCCCGCAACACGCAGCTCTTCCTGCAGCAGGAAAGCGGCACCACGCGCATCATCGATCCGTGGGGCGGCTCGTACTACGTGGAGCGCCTGACGCAGGAGCTGGCCGAAAAGGCCTGGAGCCATATCCAAGAGGTGGAATCGCTCGGCGGCATGGCGAAGGCCATCGAGGCGGGCATTCCGAAGCTCAAGATCGAAGAGGCCGCCGCCCGCACGCAGGCGCGCATCGATTCCGGCCACCAGAAGATCATCGGCGTGAACTGCTTCAAGCCGAGCGACGAAGCCTCCATCGACATCCTCAAGGTCGACAACGCGGCGGTGCGCGCGCAGCAGATCGAGAAGCTGAAGAAACTGCGCGCCGAGCGCAACCAGGCCGATGTGGACGCCGCGCTCGCGGCCCTGTCGAAGGGCGCCGCATCCGGCGAAGGAAACCTGCTCGACCTCGCCGTGAAGGCGGCGTGGGCCAAGGCGACCGTGGGTGAGATTTCCGACGCCCTCGAAAAGGTCTGGGGCCGTCACCGGGCCGAGATCAAAGCCATTTCCGGTGTCTACAAGCGGGAGGTCGGCATGGCGTCGCCAGCCCTGGAGCGGGTCCGCCGTCTGGTGGAGCAGTTCGAGCACGACGACGGGCGCCGCCCGCGCATCCTCGTCGCCAAGATGGGCCAGGACGGGCACGACCGCGGCCAGAAGGTCATCGCCTCCGCCTTCGCCGATCTCGGCTTCGACGTGGATATCGGCCCGCTCTTCGCCACGCCCGCCGAGGCCGCGCGTCAGGCCATCGAGAACGACGTCCACGTCATCGGCGTCTCGTCGCTCGCGGCGGGTCACCTGACCCTCGTTCCGGAGCTGCGCGCCGAACTCGCCAAGTACGACCGCGAGGACATCATGATCGTGGTCGGCGGCGTGATCCCGCCGCAGGATTTCGACGCACTGATTCAGGCCGGCGCCTCCGCGATCTTCCCGCCCGGCACGGTCATCGCGGATGCGGCCGCGAACCTGATCGAGGACCTGAACCGCCGTCTTGGCTACGGCCCGAAGCAGGCGGCGGAGTAAAGCCCCTCGCCTGTTCTTGCCTTTCCTGCCTAGACAAATCGTCGCGCGCCGGCTTTTCAAGAAAAAACCGGCTCGTCAGCCCCGCCTCCCTCGCACAGTCTTAACATCCTGCGCGAGATACTTTGCCTCCACCTGCGGCATGAGCGCAGGACAACTGACGGGGGCTCCACATGTCGCTCAATCTCGACGGCTATTCACTCACCTTCTCCGACGAATTCACCGGCAGCTATCTCGACACCTCGGTCTGGGGCACGAAATACTGGTGGGGCGGGCGCAGCCTCGCGAGCAACGGCGAGATGCAGTACTTCGCCGACCGCTCCACACCGGTGGTCCAGCAGAACCCGCATCTGGACCCCTTCGCCATCGCGGCGGATCCCTTCGAGACGGGAGACGGCATTCTCACCATCACGGCCAATGTCTCCCCCGATCCGGCGCTGACCGACGGGCTGCCCTACGTCTCGGGCCTCATCAACACGCACGGCACCTTCTCGCAGACCTACGGCTACTTCGAGATCTGCGCCCAGGTGCCTGCGGGCCAGGGGCTGTGGCCCGCCTTCTGGCTTCTGCCGCAGAGCGGCAACTGGCCGCCGGAAATCGACGTGCTGGAGCTCCTCGGCCACGATCCCTCGACCTATTACGCCGGCGCCCACTGGACCGATGCCAGCGGCGGCCACGCCTACGACACGCAGGCGGTTTCGACCGGAATCGATCTCTCGCAAGGGTTCCACACCTACGGTACCATGTGGACCGCCGACACGATCACCTTCTATCTCGACGGCAACGAGGTCTGCTCCATCCAGACCCCCGCCGGCATGAACGAGCCCATGTACCTGCTCGCCGGCCTTGCGGTGGGCGGCAACTGGCCGGGGGCGCCGGACGGGACGACGCCGTTCCCCTCCCAGTTCCAGATCGACTACATCCGCGCCTGGGCTCTCGATGCCCCCGCCCCCTCCATCGTTCCGACGCTCGAGGGCGGTGCGGGGCCGGACGTTCTCGTGGGCGACAACCGGACGAACACTTTCGACGACATCATCTTCGCCTATGGCGGCAACGACACGCTGGAGGGCCGGAAGGGCAACGACCTTCTGTCCGGCGGCGCCGGGGCCGACACCTTCCTCTACAGGAGCGGTCCGACCGGCCACGACGTCATTCTCGACTTCGATCCTTCCGGCGGGGACGTGGTCCGGGTGACCAAGGCGATCCTGGGCCAGAAGAACTTTTCCGGCCTCTACCGCAAGATCTCGGACAACGCGGCCGGGGACGCGGTTCTCAAGCTCGCCGACGGCGGCTCGATCACCTTCGAGGGCGTGAGCAAGGCGCAGCTCGGATACGACGACTTCCTCATCGTCTGAGGCGCTCCTCAAAGGCCGGAGCATCGGACCCAGAAGTGGGTCCGATGCGCTAGCGCGGCGGGCCGGGCGGACAAGCCCCGGCCCGCGAACTATTTCGCATAGACATGATTTGGCCGCAAAAAATCGCTCGGTTTGGCCGCATACCTCTATGAATAGAGGTGTCGCAAGGGAATGAAACGCGTTAAAGCGTGGATTGTTAAGACCTTAGAAATCGAAGCCGCCTCAAAGTCTCAGAATGACGACCGGAGTTTATGATGATCCCGATGCTTCTCTTTGGGATAGTGGGAGGTGCGCTTTCGGCTTACCTGGCCTTCCCCTACGGCTACATCGCCGCCTTCCTGGCCTACATGATCGGCGGCAGCCTGTGCGCCCTGATCCCCGGGCTGCTGCAGGCGAGAGCCGAGTTCAAACGGGAGCGTGAGCGGGAACGCGCCGCCGGCATCCACGCCTCGCCGGTCGGCGAAGAGTCCTGAACCCGGTCAGGACTCCCCCCAGCCGCAAGACCTGCCGCGCTCACACGGCATCGTTCACCCTCATTCGAACTTGATGCCGGCCGTCTTGATGACCTGCTCCCACTTGTCGCCCTCCGCCCGCATATAGGCCGCCATCTCCTCCGGCGAGCTCTGGAGCACGTCGATCCCGGCGGCAGCGAGCTTCTCGCGGATTTCCGGCTTGCCGACCGCGCGCCGGTAGGCCTCGTTGAGCTTGGCGACGATCTGGGGTGGCGTTCCCGCAGGCGCCACGATCCCCTGCCAGGCCCAGGCCTCGAAACCGGGATAATCCGCCGCCACCGGAGGCACGCCCGGAAGCCCGGGGAACGGCCCGGGCGACGCGACCGCGATGGCCTTGATGGGCCCTGAGAGCTGGGACCGCGCGGTCGCGAAATCGATGAACATCATGCTGATATTGCCCGCCACCAGATCCTGCACGGCGGGTGCGGCGCCCCTGTAGGGCACGTGGGTCATCTTGATCCCGGCCTGCTGGGACAGCAGCTCCGTGGCGAGATGGAACGGGCTTCCGAGCCCCGGAGTGCCGTAGTTGATGGATCCCGGCGCCTTCCTGGCCGCTTCGACCAGCTCCTTGACCGAGTTCACCTTGAGCTTGTCCGTGTTGACGAGCAGCACGAGGGCGAAGCGGCCGCTGAGCGAGATCGGGCTGAAATCCTTGTAGGGGTCGAAGGAGAGGTTGCGGTAGAGGGTGCGGTTCGTGGCGAAGGTCGAGCTGTCGCCGAGCAGGAGCGTATAGCCGTCCGGCTCGGCGCGGGCCGCCGATTCCGCTCCGATATTGGTGCCGGCGCCCGCCTTGTTCTCGATCACGAATTGCTGGCCGAGATCCTTGCCGATTTCGGCGAAGACGAGGCGGGCGAAGAAGTCCGTTCCGCCGCCGGCCGCGTAGGGCACGATGACCCGGACGGGCCGGGTCGGATAATCGGCCTGCGCCATGGCGGGCCACGGCGACAGGATCGAGGCTGCGCAGGCGGCGGCCATGCTCAGGAGAACGTTGCGGCGGGTCGGGTTCATGGTTTCCTCGCATCTTCTTGGTTGTGAGAAGAAGCTAGTCCCGGCGCCCGTGAGGGCAAGCGGGACCTGCGCGGGAGACCCGCCGCGCACAGGACTTTTCACCGGGTTGAGCGGAAATGGAGACGATGCTCTACTCCCTGCTCGATTCCCTCGCAGTTCAGAGGCCGCCGATCCACCTCCCCCCGCGCCTGCGGGGAACGAGCCATTCAGGGTGAAGGGATGCCACGCTACTTCTTCAACGTGCATATCGGCGAGGACGTTCTCGGCGATCCCGAGGGCCAGGACCTGCGCGACGCCGACCAGGCCTGGGAGGTCGCCCGGGCGATGGCGCAGAACCTGCTGGGCACCGAATTCGCGCAGCCGATCAACTGGGCCGCCTGCCATATCGAGGTGACGGACGACCTGGACGAGATCGTCCTCGAATTCCCGATCCTCGAGGCCATCGACCTGTCGGGACAGCCACATTGACGACGCCGCCTCGCCTCCCCTTCAGGGAGAGGTGCAGCGAAGCGAGGATGTTGGATTGCGGCGGTAATCGGCTCGCACGGATAGCGCCGACCGGCTCCCCTCCCTGATCTCGGGCTCGCCGGAAGCGCCAGCCTGCTCTCCTCCCCACGGACCTCGCCCCGGCTCGAAAACTCACGCCGGAAGCGCCAACCTGCTCTCCTCCCCCTTGTGGGGAGGAGGTGGAGGTGGGGGTGTGAGCGATAGCCTATGAAGGTCCGGCGCTCACACCCCCACCCTGACCCTCCCCACAAGGGGGAGGGAATGAGGTCGCGCCATATGGGCAGCGTTTGCGGACCCACCTCAGGCGGAAGAGGTGAAGGGCAGGCTCAGGTCCTGCCATCAGAGCTTCTCGCGCTCGATGGCGCGCTTCACCACCTGCTGCACTTCCGGGTTCGACAGGAAGAGGTCGTGGTTGATGTTGATGAAGCGTCCGCCGAATTCGGACGCGTCGGCCACGCGCACCCCCAGCGCCTCCAGGCGCTCGCGGTCGGCAGCGCCCGCCCTCACGATGCCGCCGGCGAGACGGCCGGAGACCTGGAGGGCGCGGTCGTTGGTGGAGCTGATGACGGTGATCTTCTTCGCGTCGGGTCCCAGCTTCTCCAGGCCGCGGGCGAAGAGGTCGATGTCGATGTCCGGGGCGGCCAGCACCACCGCGCCGATGCGCTCCATCGCGCTGGCGCCGCCGGAGCCGCGCAGCATCCGCAGGGTCTCCAGGGTCAGCAGCGTGCCCATGCTGTGCGCCACGATGTGGATGCGCCCGCCGCTCGGGGTCTTGGCCATGGCGGTCAGCAGCTCCTCCAGGGCATCGCGGGACCACATGGCGCTCTCGCGGTCGCTCACATAGCTGAAGGTCGAGCCGGCCGACGGCCAGGTGAAGAGGCCGGTCGCGCCCGGGAACTTGATCCCCTGCGAGAGCTGAACGGTGGAGGTGGCGGCGGACTCGAAGCTCTCCCGGTAGCCATGGATGTAGAGAAGCAGGTCGCGCCCGAGGGCCGCCTGGGCGAAGGTCTGCGCGGCATTCCTGCGGTCGAGCGAGCCGACGGAGGCGATGCTCCAGTCCGACGTGCCGAGCAGCCCATCGGCCGGCGGCGTCATCTTCGCCTCGGCAAAGACCAGGTCCGCAGATCGCTCGCCGGTGAACCAGGGTTCCTTCAGCGGCTCACCCGCAGGCAGGCGCGTGGTGGCGATGAGAAGCGTGGGGTCGCGCGACAGCCCGGCGCGAGGCGCCAGGGGCGCTTCGGTCAGGGGGGATTCGCCGCCGAGACAGCCGGACAGAGTCAGGCTGGCGAGAGCGACGAGGGCAAGGCGTCGTGTGGGAAGCGGCATGAACCGGGAATCGAAAGGACCAATCGGGGAAGCTGTTTCACCTCCGATGATGGCGGGCACAAGGCAACCGCCGTGCTTCGCCGCATTCCTTTCCGAACATGGTAAACCCTTGGTGAACGGAACGCCGCAGGCCGCTGCGAAGCCTTGATGCCCCAGGAATCGAGACTTACCTTCGCAACCATGTTCCTCCTCGCCCGCGCCCTCCTGACCATCTTCGCCCTCTTCCTGCTTCCCCTCGCCGCCCATGCCGCATGGTGGGCCATGCGCGACGACGTGGCGCCGTCCTGGCGCGCCGCCGACTGGTCGAGCGCGAAGCTCCTGCCGCAGCCCTCCGAGGCGCCCCAGGCCATCGTCGCCGTCTATGCGGCGCGGGTCGGACGCTGGCGCGGCATCTTCGCCCATCACACCTGGATCGTCGTGAAGGAGGAAGGCGCCACCCGCTACACCCGCTACGACAAGGTCGGCTGGGGCAGCCCGGTCCGCACCAACGGATGGGTGGCGGACGGCCGCTGGTTCGGCAACGCGCCGCAGCCCATCGTCCTGATCGAAGGCGAGGCCGCGCAGCGCCTCATCCCGCAGATCCAACAGGCGGTGGCGAGCTATCCCTACCGGTCCGTGGGAGCCTACAACGCCTGGCCCGGCCCGAACTCCAACACCTTCGTGGCCCATGTGATGCGTCAGGTGCCCGAGCTGGAGGCCCCGCTTCCGCCCACCGCCATCGGCAAGGACTGGCAGCCCCTCACCGACATCGTGGGCCTGACTCCGAGCCGCACCGGCATTCAGGTCTCCCTCGGCGGCTATGCGGGCTTCACCCTCGGCTGGATCGAGGGGGTCGAGGTCGATTTCCTCGGCCTCGTGGCCGGCGTCGATGTCCGCCGCCCGGCCGTCAAGATTCCCGGCTGGGGACGGATCGGGATGAATCCCGTTACTTGATGAAAAGCCGCGCGGAACGCGCTAAGGCTTTGCCCATGAACGGGGGCGTGCACAGACGACAGGCGGTGACGGCGGAGGCCGTGGCGAACGGCGACCGCGCCGCCTTGGCGCGCGCCATCACGCTCATGGAGTCGCGCCGCGCCGACCACCGGGAGACCGCCCGCGCGCTCCTGCAGGAACTGATGCCGCGCACCGGCCATGCGGTGCGCGTGGGCATCACCGGCGTGCCGGGCGTCGGCAAATCCACCACCATCGACGCCCTCGGCAGCATGCTCACCGAGCAGGGTCACAAGGTCGCCGTGCTGGCGGTCGATCCAAGCTCCACCCGCACCGGCGGCGCCATCCTCGGCGACAAGACCCGCATGGCGCGCCTCGCCGCCGATCCCAACGCCTTCATCCGCCCCTCCCCCTCCTCGGGCACCCTCGGCGGCGTCGCGGCGAAGACCCGGGAGACCATGCTCCTGTGCGAGGCCGCGGGCTTCGACGTGATCCTCGTGGAGACGGTCGGCGTCGGGCAGTCGGAGACGGCGGTGGCGGACCTCACTGATTTCTTCCTCGTCCTGATGCTTCCCGGCGCGGGCGACGAACTGCAGGGCATCAAGAAGGGCATCCTCGAACTCGCCGACATGATCGCGGTCAATAAGGCCGACGATGCGGGCGCGAAGGCGAAGGCCGCGGCGGCCGAGTACAAGGCCGCCCTCCACATCCTCACCCCCGCCTCGTCGAGCTGGACGCCGCCGGTCCTGACGGTCTCCGGCCTCACGGGCCAGGGGCTCGACGAGCTGTGGACGAAGGTCCTCGATCACCGCAAGCGCCTGGAGGCGACCGGCGAACTCGCCGGCAAGCGCCAGGCGCAGGACACCAAATGGATGTGGGCCCTCGTCCACGAACGCCTGCACGACCGCCTCACCCACGATCCCGCCCTGCGCAAGCGCGTGCCGGAGATCGAGCGCGCCATCGCCGACGGCTCCCTCTCGCCCAATGCGGGCGCGAGCGAGATCATCGCACTGCTGGGGCTGTGAAAACGGGCGTCCTGCCGCCATAGGCGCCTTCGACCGGCGCGGACAGTTCCAGATCGGCGGCGACGATTTCGGACGCCGCCTTCGCGAAGGGCGGGCGGTCGCTCAGCCTGTCGTACCAGGCCGCCAGCGCCCGGTGCTCCGCGAGCGGCGGGCCGCCGAGGCGTTGCCCGAAGAGCACCGCCATGAACACCGAGGTGTCGGCGGCGCTGAACGTTCCGCAGAGATACGGCCTGTCCCCGAGCCTGCGGTCGAGTTCGGCGAGATGCCGGCTCATGACGGTTTCCGCCTGCTTGGCGGCCGCCTCGTCGGCCAGCCACCTTTCCGGATCGGCGGGACGGGGGCCCGTACGGTGCATGAGCGCCCGCAGGGGAACGAACATGACCTCGTCCGCGAACAGATCGAGGAGACGGCAGGCCGCCCGCTCCGCCGGCCCATGGGGGAAGAGCGGAGGATCCGGGTAGGCATCCTCGAGATATTCGAGGATCACCGTGGAATCGTAGAGGGTGACGGCCCCGTCGACGAGAACCGGCACCTGGCCTTTCGGGTTCGCCGCCAGAACGTCCGGATGCCGGGGGCTGTACCCCGTCGTCTGGTTGAACGGCACCATGATGCGCTCGAAGGGAAGCGCCTTTTCGCCGAGCGCGATCTCCACCTTGCGGGAGAAGAGGCTCAGAGGCCCCGAGTAAAGCTTCATCGTCCGCTCCTTCCATTCCGCTGCAGCAGGCCCGCATTCCTCGGCGCCGCCGAACAGGACACTTGTCCTGTTTCTGATTACAGGATGGTTGTCCTGTTTTGTCAATCTGCTAAGGTCCGGTCCAGGAGGCGACGAGAATGGCGAAGCAACCTGCCCCGGCGCGCGGGCGGACCAACGATCCCGAAGGCCTGAGACGCCGGCTCGTGGATGCCGCCTATGCGGCCTTCACCACCCAGGGGTATCACGCCACCTCGATGCACGACCTGAAGCGCGAGGCCGGGGCGACGGGCGGCGCCCTCTCCCATCACTTCCCGACCAAGAAGGATCTCGGCCTCGCCGTCATCCGCGACCGGGTGGCCGACGCGGTGGAGGAAACCTGGATCGAGCCGCTCCGGTCGGCCGCCAGCGCGTCGGAAGGCATTCAGGCGGCATTCTCCGCCATCGCGTCCGAGCTGGAACGGCGCGGCGCCGTGTCGGGCTGCCCCCTGAACAATCTCGCTCTCGAACTCTCCCGGCACGACCCCGACTTCCGGGCGCAGATCGAGGCCGTCTTCGAGCGCTGGCGGGAGGCGATCGCCGAAAGGATCAGGGCCGATCGGGCGGCGGGCTTGGCGGCCGGTCTCGACCCCGACGCCTTTGCGACCCTGGTCGTGGCCGCCTATTCGGGCGCCATGGCCATGGCCAAGGCCAGCCAGGATGCAGCCCCCCTCAGGATATGCGCCGAGCAGCTCGCGCGGGCGATGCAGGAAGGGCGCGGATCCCCCGCCGCCTGAGGAATCCCCTGCCCCGTGGGGGCATACCGGCCTGAGCCCTTGCCGGAAGACGGAATCTGTCGGAGCCTGTGCCGTCCATGCCGCAACGGGAGCTGACGGCGCCGTGATCGAGTGGTTGCATGAAATGCCGACCCTGCTCGGCGCCGGCCTCCTCTGTCTCATCTTCGTCGTACCGACCCTCATCGGCTCGGTGCTGCTGCAGCCCGCCGTCGCGCGCCTGATGTCGGGCGAGAAGGACGCCAACACCCTCGTGGGGCTGCTCCTCAACGCCTATACGCTCTTCTACGGGGTGCTCCTGGCCCTGCTCTCGGTCTCGGTCTTCGACAATTACGGCGAGGCCCAGCAGGCGATCGCCCGGGAGGCTTCCAGCATCACGACCCTCTACCGCAACATCAGCAGCTATCCGGAGCCGCCCCGGACCATCCTGCTGGACAATCTGCGCCGCTATGTGGACGAGGAGATCGGTCCGGGCTGGTCGCATCAGCGACAGGACGAGGCCGCGTCCCAGGGCATGGCCCTGGTCACGCAGTTCGGCGAGCAGATCATGCGCTTCAGACCCGACCGCGCCATGGGCGAGGACATGCTGCACCGTGAGACCCTGCACGCCTTCGACCAGTTCGTGGAGCGGCGCCGCGCCCGCATCCAGGCGGCGGGAACCAACATCCCCACGATCATGTGGTACGTGGTCATCATCGGGGCGGTGCTGAACGTCTTCGTGCTGTGGCTGTTCGATCTGAAGCGCACGACGCATTTCATCTTCGGCGGCGTGCTGATGGTCTTCATCGGCCTCGTCATCTACATGGTCGCGGTGCTCGACCGCCCCTTCCGCGGCACCCACGGCCTCAAGCCCGACGATCTCGTCCAGGCACGGCAACTGATGGATCCGTGAGGAGCCGCGGGCACGATGCTCTAGGCGGCGCCATCCAGCAGCAGGCGCGCGGCGGTGATCCACATCACCGCGCCGATGCCCGCGTCGAGAAAGCGCCAGGTGGCGGGGCGGGCGAAGACGGGGCGCAGGAAACGCGCGCCGTAGCCGAGGGAGAAGAAGAACGTGAAGGAGGCCAGCATGGCCCCGAGCGCGAACATGCCCCGGCTTCCGTCGAACTGGGTCGAGATGGAGCCGATCAGCACCACCGTGTCGAGATAGACGTGCGGGTTGAGCCAGGTCAGCGCGAGGGAGGTGAGCAGGGCCCGGCCCAAGGTCGTCGCGGTGGCCTCCGAGGGCTTCAGCGCCGCATCCGCCTGGAACGCGGCCATGAAGCTGCGGACGCCGTACATGACCAGGAAGGCGGCGCCCGCGAAGCGCAGGGTGGGCTCGGCCCAGGGCATGGCGGCGCTGATGGTGGCGAAGCCCGTGACGCCGGCCAGGATCAGCACCGCGTCGGAGAGCGCGCAGGTCAGGCAGACCGCGAGGATGTGGCGCCCGCGCAAGCCCACGCGGAGCACGAAGGCGTTCTGCGCGCCGATGGGCAGGATGAGGCTGAGGCCGAGCATGAAGCCGGCGACGAGAGGCATGGTCATGTCGTGCGTCCGAAAATGTGTCGACACTGGATAGATCGGGCCGCACAATTAGGACAGTTAAAGCTTCTGCATCCGATTTAGAAATTCTAATCCATGCTCGACTATGCCCATCTCTCCGCCCTCGCGGCCGTCGTCAGGACCGGAAGCTTCGAGCGCGCGGCGCAGCAGCTCAACGTGACCCCCTCGGCGGTGTCCCAGAGGGTGAAGCTCCTGGAGGAGCGGCTCGGCGTCGTCCTGGTGGTGCGGGGCCAGCCCTGCACGGCGACGGCGGCCGGACAGCGCCTGTGCCGGCATGTGGAACAGGTCGCGCTTCTCGAAAGCTCGCTGCACCAGAGCCTGCCGGGGTTTCAGCCCGAGAACAGGTCCGTCACCCTGCGAATGGCCGTGAACGCGGACAGCCTCGCCACCTGGTTCGTGGCCGCGATGGCGAAGACGGACGGCTACCTGTTCGACCTCGTGCTGGACGATCAGGACTACAGCGCGGAATGGCTGCGGCGCGGGGAGGTCGTGGCGGCCGTGACGGCGCATGGCAGGCCGATCCAGGGCTGCGACTGCCGCGCCCTCGGCGCGCTGCGCTATGTCGCCACCGCGAGCCCGGATTTCGTCCGCCGCTGGTTCCCCGATGGGGTCGATGCGGAAGCCGCCGAGCGCGCCCCGTGCATGGTGTTCAACCAGAAGGACCGGCTGCAGGGCCTGTGGCTGCGCCAGGCTCTCGGATCCGATCCGCGCCCGCCGGTCCATTGGCTGCCCTCGTCGCAGGCCTTCATCGACGCGGCGCTGGCGGGTATCGGCTGGGGCATGAACCCCGAGCCGCTGGTGGCCGATCACCTGCGCGACGGAAGGCTGGTCGCGTTGAAACCGGACCAGCCCCTGGACGTGCCCCTGTTCTGGCAGCAGAGCCGGATCGCCGACGCCCTGCTGCGCGAGGTGACCCGCGCAGTGCTGCAGGCGGCCCGCGCAACCCTCGTTCCGCTCTAGCCCAGCACCTCCGGCGCGACCCTGAAGCGGCCGACCTCGATGCCGTTCCAGTTCGTGAGCACCGGTTGCGCCAGGGCTTCGACGACGGCGCGGTCCTGGTCGTTGAGGGGCAGGAAGTGGAGGATGAGGCCGGCCATGGCGGCGGATGCGGCGCGCGGGCCGCCGTCGTCCACCTTCAGGGCGATGCCGTATCCGAGTTCCGGCAGGCTCGCGCAATAGACGCCTTCGGCGCCGGACTTCACGAAGGCCCGCTCGCGCAGGGTCTCCATCAACTTGGTATCGAACCGGTCCGTGCCGGCCACCATGAAGGGATGCTGCGCCACCGCCCGGCGGATGCGCTTGGCGGCCTCCTGCGTTCCCTGCGGCAGGCCCGCGCCGGTGCCGAACTTGGCGAATCCGAAGGCGAGCGCCGGCAGCGGGATGGCATAGGTCGGGATCGAGCAGCCGTCGATGGCCGCCTCCTCGTCCGTGTGCGACGCGCCGGTCACGTCCTCGAGGGATGCGCGAACCGCCTGCTGGACGGGATGCCCGGCCTTCACATAGCCCTGCGGGTCCTCGTCCAGGCCGCAGGCGAGGCAGATGAAGCCCGCGTGCTTGCCCGAGCAGTTGTTGTGGAGGGCGTTCGGCTGCTCCCCCTGCGCCGCGAGCAGCCGGGTGGCCGCCTCGCCCATGGGCCAGTGGATGCCGCATTCCAGGCACCCCTTGTCCCGTCCGGCCTTCGCCAGCATGGCGGCGGCGGTCTCCACATGCTCCGGCTCTCCCGAATGGGAGGCGCAGGCCAGGGCGATTTCCGCATCGGTCAGCCCGTATCTGTCGGCGATGCCGCTCTCGACCAGCGGCAGCGCCTGAAGCGCCTTCACGGCCGAACGCGGGAAGACGTGACGCTCCATGTCGCCGAGAGACAGAACCGTGGCGCCGTCCGCGTCGATCACGGACACGCTGCCCCGGTGGCGCGATTCGACCAGATCGCCGCGCAGAACCTCGACGAGGAAAGGATTATCCATGAGGGCCCCCTTTTTGGACGCGGTCTTTTGGGCGGGTGAGGCCCGGAAGTCAAAGGGGACCTTGTTGCACTAGGTTATTTCGGGGCACCTCACGGCCCCCGCTTGCCGCGGGACCCCTGCCCCCCTAAACCCTAGCTTGGGTGAAATGGGGAGAACCTGATGCGTATTGCGATGATCGGAGCGGGCTATGTGGGCCTGGTCTCCGGCGCCTGCTTTGCGGACTTCGGCCATTCGGTGTGCTGCGTCGACAAGGACCCGGCCAAGATCGAGGCCCTGGAGCAGGGCCGGATCCCGATCTTCGAGCCCGGCCTGGCCGAACTCGTCGCCACCAATGTCCGCGAAGGCCGTCTCTCCTTCGCCACCGACCTCTCGCAGGCCGTCCAGTCCGCCGAGGCTGTCTTCATCGCCGTCGGCACCCCGTCCCGGCGCGGCGACGGCCATGCGGACCTGTCCTACGTCTATCAGGCCGCCCGCGAGATCGCCGCCGCCATGGACGGCTATACGGTGGTGGTCACCAAGTCCACGGTGCCGGTCGGCACCGGCGACGAGGTCGAGCGCATCATCCGCGAGGCCCGGCCCGATGCGGATTTCGCCGTGGTGTCCAACCCGGAATTCCTGCGCGAGGGCGCGGCGATCGCCGACTTCAAGCGGCCCGACCGCATCGTCATCGGCACCGAGGACGAGCGCGCGGAAGCGGTCATGAACGAGATCTACCGCCCGCTCTACCTCAACCAGGCGCCGATCCTCGCCATGTGCCGGCGCGCGGCGGAGTTGACGAAATACGCCGCCAACGCATTCCTGGCCACCAAGATCACCTTCATCAACGAGATCGCCAATCTGTGCGAGCAGGTGGGCGCCGACGTGCAGGACGTGGCCCGCGGCATCGGGCTCGACAACCGCATCGGCTCCAAGTTCCTCCATGCCGGTCCGGGCTATGGCGGCTCGTGCTTTCCCAAGGATACCCTGGCGCTGATCAAGACGGCGCAGGATTTCGAGGCGCCGATCCGCATCGTCGAGACGGTGGCGGCGGTCAACGACCAGCGCAAGCGCGCCATGGGCCGCAAGGTGATCGCCGCCTGCGGCGGCTCGGTGCGCGGCAAGACGGTGGCGGTGCTGGGCCTGACCTTCAAGCCCAACACCGACGACATGCGCGAGGCGCCGTCCCTCGACATCATCCGCACCCTGCAGGATGCGGGCGCGAAGATCCGCGCCTACGATCCGGAGGGCATGGAAGCGGCCAAGGGGATGCTGCAGGACGTGGAATATGCGCGCGACGCCTATGACTGCGCCAAGGACGCCCATGCGCTCGCCATCGTGACCGAATGGAACATGTTCCGCGCGCTCGACCTGGAGCGGCTGAAGAAATCCATGGCCGAACCGGTGATCGCGGACCTGCGCAACATCTACCGCGCCGAGGAGGTCCGCCGCCGCGGCTTCACCTATGTGAGCGTCGGACGGGTCTGATTGCAGCCGGGAGCCTGTTCACGCGGGCTCCCGGCCGTGGCATATCTGCCGTCACGAGATTCAGGCCGAACGACCTTTGGAGCGCCCATGCAGACCTTCTTCGTCGAGATCAAGTGCAAGCTCGGCAGGACCTACGACGTGGCGAGCATGCTCGCCGACCGGGAAATCGCGTCCGAGATCTACTCGACGGCCGGCAATTACGACATCCTGGCCAAGTTCCACGTGGACGACGACGTGGATATCGGCCACTTCATCGCCCAGAACGTGCAATCCATCGCGGACATCGCCGACACCCGCACGATCATCACCTTCAAGGCGTTCTGACCCCGCCCCTGCGGGACGGCGCTAGAGGGGCACCGGAAACCGCACGCAGGTGCGCGTGCCCTTCGCGACGGGCTCCTGCTCGACCCGGCCGTCGAGCTGGTTGGTCAGGGCGTCGATGAGCTGCAGGCCGAGGCCGCCCTCGCGGGGCGGCCCCATGCCGCGACCGTTGTCCTCGACCGCGAGACACGCCTCTCCGTGCTCCACGTTCGTCGTGAAGGTGACGCGGATCGTGCCGCCGCCTTCGTCGAAGGCATACTTGATGGAATTGGTGACCAGCTCGTTGACGATCAGCCCGACCGGAACCGCGCGGTCGAGCGGGAGCAGCACGCCCCTGATCGTCTCGACCTCGATGGAAACCCTGTCGCGGCGGGGATCGATGTTGGAGCACAAGGCCCGCAGGTAATCTCCGAGTTCGACGTTGCTGACCCCCGACTCGAACGACAGCTGGTCCTGCGCCAGGGCGATGGCGTGAACCCGGTCCATGACGCTGGCGAAGCGGCTGCGGCTGTCGGGCGTGTCGGCGTGGCGCCGCTGCAGCGCCAAGAAGGAGACGACCGTCTGCAGGTTGTTCTTCACCCGGTGCTGGAACTCGCGCAGCACGACCTCCGAGAAGGATTTCTGCCGCGCATGTTCCGCCTCCGCGTCGGCCGCCTTGCGCTCGGTTTCGAGGCGCAGCAGAGCGACGCCCAGGATGTTGGCGAAGGTGCTCAGGAAGATCACGTCGCCCTCGTCGAAGGTTCGCGCCTCTTCCGAATCCACCTCCAGCACGCCCCATGTGCGCCCGTCGATTCGCACCGGGACGTTCATGAGCGAGACGATGCCGTGGTCCCGCAGCACCGTCGACATCCGGAATTCGGTCTCGTTCGGGAAATCCTCGATGATGACGGGAGCCGCGGTCTGCATGGCGCGGCCGGGCGGGGACGCGCTGTCGAGGGGGAACGTGGCATTGCCCACGATGCCGGGCTTCCAGCCGACCCCCGCAACGGTGAGCAGGTCCCCGTGGTCGGGGCGGTAGCACATCACCTTGACGTGCCGGATATGCGTGACGCGGGAGACCTGTGCGGTCACGTATTGCAGCAGCCGGTCCACCGGCAGGGGCTCGGACGCGATACGGCTGAACGCTGCGAGCGCACGCTGGTACTCGTGCATGCGCTTCAGTTCGGATGCGGTATCGTGGCTCTTCCTGGACATCCAGGCTACAACCCGCTTTTCACGGCCAAGTTCCGTGAAGAGCGGGTGCTATACCTTCGAGGTCGCGCCGCGGGCGCTTACTGGACGACGGCGCTCGCCTCGATCGTGCGGCCGTTCTGCTCCGTGATCTCGGCGAGGTAGGGGCCGATATCGTCGTAGCGGTCCAGGCGGCGGACGATCTTGGAATCGATCTTGTTGTAGAATTCCGCCACGGTGACCGCGCGGCGCTTGCGGCCCTTGCCCTCCATGAACAGCCCCACATTGGCCTTGGCGGCCTTCGGGAACAGCTTGGAGGCCCGCATGTTCGGGTCCTGGTCCAGAACCTCGAGGAAGCGGACGGCGCTTCGCGCGCCCAGGAAGTGGGCGATGTAGAGCTCGGCTTCGGCCAGCTCGCGCTCGCCTTGCGCCTGCAGGGCGCGCTCCACGTCCTTGATCAGCTCGCCCGCCATGAGGGCGGAGAAATAGGGATCCGTGCGCAGGCCCATGACCCACTCGCGGTCCTTCTCGCTCACCGCGAGTTCGCCGTCGACGACCTTGATGGCCTCGGCCGCGGCGCCGAAGCCGTAATCGGCGGCATGGCTGCGGACGGTTTCGAGCCAGGTGGCGTCGATGAACTGGAACAGTCCCTCGGCCGAGGAGGTGGAGGCTTTGGCCTCGGGCGAGAGGCTCGATTCCACGTCCGCCAGGGTCATCATGTAGACCGGATCGACGCCGGTCACGTGAGCGGCCTTGAGGATGGAGTGCACGAGCCAGCGCGGAACGTTGCGGCCGCTGAACGGAATGAGCTCGTCGGGATCGCCCGCGGCCTCGACCGGGTAAGGCTCGGCCTCGGGCTCGGGCCGGGGCTTGGCCTCGGGAGGCCGGGTGAACGAGAAGGCGCTTTCGACGATGGACCGGAAGAGGTCCGGATCCTTGCCCAGAGCGGGCGTGAAGGCCACCGGAACCTCGATGGCGGTGGCGGCGGCGACGGGCGCCACCGCGAACGGCCTCGCGTTCAGGGCGCTCGGCAGGGTCGCCACCGCGGCGGGGCCGGCGGTGAAGGCCTGAAAACCGATCATCATGGAGACGGCCGCGAGGAGGCGAAGCGAATGGCGGCCAGTGGTCGTGCGGGGTGCCGCAACGGGTTGCGGCACCGCACACAGCAGCGTTCTCGCATTGGTTTGCATCAGTTTTTCCCGCTTGATCCGACCGGACGGCCGAACCTTCCCTTGTGTCATTCTGGGACAAGGGTTGACGGGAAGATGTGTCCATAATCGGTCAGCTTGACCGTAACAGGTCCTTTTCCAGGGCCGTTTTCAGGGTTTTCCCCCGAAAGTTCCGTGAATTTTCCCTTAAATTCCGGGAAATTTTGCCGCGCTCAGGAAGATGATTGCGCGACAAGCTGGGCATTCGTTCTTTCCAGCCTCTGCGCCAGCTCGCGCATCACGGCCAGGGACATCTGCGGGAACTGCGCCAGCAACTCGAGAAAAACCCGCTTGTCGATTCGCAGGGCCGTCGTGGGTTCGGCCGCCATGATGGTGGCCGAACGGGGCGAGTCCGACAGGATGCCCATTTCGCCCACGAGGGCGTTGTCCCCCAGCTCCGCCACGGTGATCTCGCCGCCCGGCGTGTTGAGCAGCACATGGGCGCGGCCGTCGAGGATCACATAGGCCGCGTCGGAAGCATCGCCTTGCGAGAAGAACCGTTGGCCGTCCGAGAACTGCACCCGTTCGCTCGTGAAGGCGAGGAGCTTCAAACGGGCAGGATCGATGTCCCGGAACATCGGCACCTGTCGCAGGGATTGCACCTCGGCCTCAAGGGTCATGCCACCTCTCCTTCCATTGTCTGAGCCGCCGCCGGGGGCTCGTCCGCCCCGGGAGCCCGGCTGCCGGTTTTCTCTGCTGTAATCTGTCCGTCGCGGAACCGCATCTGAATATCGAACGAACCCGCCTGCCGGTCGTTGGGCAGCACCATGAACAGGCTCCGCTGCTCCGTGAGCTCCATCAGCAATTCGGTCATCTGCTGGCTGCGCGCCTCGTCGAAGGGCGCCAGCGCTCCGTCGACGATGAGGATGTCGGGCCGCTTCACGAGGCAGCGCGCGAGGCTGACGCTCGCCCTCTCCTGCGGCGTGAGGAGACGGCCGGCGGTTCCGACCTGCTGGTCGAGGCCGATGCGCTGGATCTCCTCCAGCAATCCGAGTTCCTTGACCACGGTGGAAATCGCCTCCGACACCCGCACGCGGGCATTGGCGACCCGGTAGCTGATGCGCCCGAACAGGAGGTTGTCGCGCAAGGGGGCGGCCGAGCAGACCCTTTCGGGATCGTAGAACTCCACCCCCGCGCTTCCGTCCTTCTCCAGGGTTTCCCGCACCAGGGCCCGTGCCCGCACGAGCTTGCCCCTGAGCTTGTCGTCGAGCAGGCCGAGGCGGTGCCGGGCCTCTACATAGGCGAGCGGCAGGGAGAGGAGCCGGACCTGGTCGTCCCGGTCCATGTCGTCGTCGAGATGCGGGTGGCGGCGCAGGATGGCCTCGAATTCCGGCAGCTCCTCCGCCCCCACGAAGGAGAACTGCTCGAACAGGGAATGGCCGGGCGGCAGTCCCTCGAAGATCTCGGTCATGGTCTCGGCGATCTGCAGGCCCATGCGGACGAGATCGCGGGTCAGCTCCGCCTTGTCGATGGCGCTGCGGAACTCGTTGTTCTCCGCGAGATTCCGCCCCTTGAGCTCGCTCGTTGTCGGCACGCCGAACAGCAGGTTCTCGGCCACCGTCGCCTGGTCGTTGTAGCGGTCGGCGTCGAAGGGCTCGACCAGACCTTCCATGCCGCTCGCCTGGAAGGTCTCGTGCAGGCGCCTGCGGGCCTCCACGAACCGTCCGGCGAGGTCAGGATCCTTTTCGGGGTCGAGCCGGCCGGCGAGGCCGAAGAGATACATCTCGTTGCCCATCCCGATGCGGCTGAGCAGATCCACGAGCAGGCGGTCGAACTCGTCCGCGTTCCCCACCCCGAACTGGCTGTAGTCGATCCATTGGTCGGAGATGCTCTCGACCGGGTTCCCCGTGCGGATCGCCTCGGCCACCCGGCGCTCCGCCTCGCGCCTGTCCTCCTCGCGCTGGCCCAGGGGCTTGAAGCGCAGGCCGTAGACCACGTTGTCCCGGATGGTGCCGGGGAACAGGATCGGATCGATGCCCGCATAGGCAATCCGCCGGCCGGCGACCGAGGGCGGCAGCCGCATCAGGTCCCTGTCGCCGATGCGGATATGGCCGCCAAAGCCCGGGATCCGGCGCGCCAGGATCCGTGCGGTGATACTCGCGGCGGGGCTGCCCGCGGAGATCAGGGCCAACCGGGCGGGAAGCTCGATCGCGAAGGAGGCATTGTCGAGGATCGCGCCGCCGTGGGAATCGCTGAGCTGCAGCTCCTCGGCCACCAGGGGGCCGACCAGAGGCTCGTCCTGCGCCGCCTCCTCCCGCGCCTCGACGAGCGGCGCGAGACGCTCCTCCGCGAAATGCTGCGTGACCTGATCGTACTTCACCTGCACGTCCAGGCGCTGCTGGTCCCAGTCGATCAGCTCCTTCAGGGGCGGCGGCAGCTCGCGATAGGCGCTGATGACGGCCACGAGCTGGCCGATGTCGAGGGTGCCGCGCAGGGCGAAATAGCCGCCGATGGCGTAGAAGAAGAACGGCGTCAGCTGCGACAGGAAATTGTTGAGGAATTTGACCAGGAATTTCCGGTTGTAGATCTTCACCCGGATATCGAAGAGGGTGAACAGCCGGTTGCCGATCTCGGCCCGCTCCCAGCTGTGGGCGTTGTGCACGTGCACCACCTCGATCCCGTCGAGGACCTCGCCGACGCGCCCGGCCAGCTCGCGGGAGGCCAGCTGGCGCTCGCGGCCCAGGCGGAGCAGCTCGCGCCGCAGGCGCGGAATGATCACGATCTGGATCATCACGACGCCCAGCGCCAGCAGCCCGAGCCAGACGTTCTGCACCATGATGAAGAACAGCGCGGTGAGCGCCTGCATGGTGAGGAAGACCGGCGTGATGAAGGCATCGCCGATGAAGCCGCCGATGGGCTCCACCTCGTCCTTGATGATCGTGGCGGTCTCGGAGGACTTCACCGTGCGCAGGGCTTCCGGCGTGAAGCGCAGCACCATGGAGAAGAGGTCGAACCGCAGGCGCCGCAGCATCCGCTCGCCCAGCACGCCCTTGGAGACGTTGATCCAGTACTTGAACGCGCCGTTGATGATGACGAACAGCAGGAAAAGGGACGAGAGCCCGAAAAGAAGGCCGACGCGGGAGAGCTGGAACCCCTCGAAGATCTGCACGGATGCGCCGCCGAGCCACTCGGGCAGCTCGAAGCCGAGGCTGAGGAACGGCGCCGTCACATTGCCGTCGCGGAAGGCCTCGCCCTGAATCGCCTCGTTCACGATCTGGCGAGGCAGATCGAGGGACATGAAGTAGAAGGGCTGCGAAGCGAGGACGACTCCGCAAACGATCAGTTGATCGCGCTTCGAGTGCTTCCAAATGTAACGGAAGAGGCTCTTATCCATTAGGTGGACGTTACCATCTCCAGAGCATGGGGCGATACCTCTACCCGTTCTAAAGTTGCGCCATAGCTTCTTTGCGCGAGGCCTATTGCAACGGTAGAGAGTAGTGTCCTAACGTCAACTGAAACCCTTTCCACCAAGGGGCGCCTGCCCGGCGGACTTGGTCATGGATGTGAAGATGGCATCTCACCATACGAAGGCTCCGTCAGGGCGCAGCTCAGGCACGCGTGTCCTCATCTACAGCCACGATACCTTTGGCCTGGGTCACCTGCGCAGGTCCAGGGCGATCGCGAACGCCCTTGTGGAGAAAGAGCCGGAGACCTCCGTCGTCATCATTTCCGGCTCGCCCGTGATCGGCAATTTCGAGTTCGGCAGCGGCGTCGACTATATCCGCATTCCGGGCGTGACGAAGCTTCCCGACGGCGACTACCGCTGCCTCAACCTCAACATGAGCCTCGACGAGGCCGTGCGCCTGCGCCAGTCGCTCATTCTCCAGGCGGCGAAGTCGTTCCAGCCGGACGTGTTCATCGTCGACAAGGAGCCCACGGGCTTCCGCGGCGAGGTCGTGCCGGCCCTCGACTATCTTCAGGAAGCCGGCTGCCGCCTCGTGCTCGGCATCCGCGACGTGATGGACGAGCCCGCCCTGCTGGTTCCCGAATGGGAGCGCAAGGACGCCAAGGACGCCCTGATCCGCTATTACGACGAGATCTGGGTCTACGGCCTCAAGGACGTCTACCAGCCGCTGGCGGCCCTCGGCCTGCCCCCGGAGGTGGAGAAGCGCATCACCTATACCGGATACCTGCGCCGGGAGGTGCCGCCGACGCCCTCGCTGAACCGCTATCCCAAGATCACGAAGCAGCCCTTCATCCTGGTCACCACCGGCGGCGGCGGCGACGGGGACGACCTCATCGACTGGGTCATCTCCGCCTACGAGGCCGACCCGGCCATCGAGATGCCGGCCCTCGTCGTGTTCGGCCCCTTCATCGACCGGGACAAGCGCCGCTTCTTCGTGGAGCGCATCGCCCGGCAGCCGAAGCTCGACGTGCTCTCCTTCGACAACAAGATCGAGCACCTGATGCAGAAGGCCGAGGCCGTGGTGGCCATGGGCGGCTACAACACCTTCTGCGAGGTCCTGTCCTTCGACAAGCGCACGCTCATCGTTCCGCGCACCCGCCCCCGGCTGGAACAGTATATCCGCGCCGTCGAGGCCGAGCGCCTCGGCCTCGTGCGGATGCTGAGCGACTACGAGGAGCCGCGCACGCCGGAGCGCATGGCGGAGGCCCTGCGAGGTCTCTCGTCGCAGCCGCGCCCCTCCGAGGTGGTGATCCCCGGTCTGCTCGACGGGCTTGACCGGGTGCAGGAGCGGCTTAAGGCTCTGGCCGAGACCGCCACCACCTTTGCGGCCCCGTACCATCAGGCGGCCGAGTAAGAGCCAGGATGCTTCCATCCCCTGCAGCCCGACGGATCGCCGTCGTCGTCAAAGGTTACCCGCGCCTTTCCGAGACCTTCATCGCCCAGGAGATCCTCGCCCTCGAAGGGCGTGGGCTACCGCTCGAGATCTGGTCGCTGCGGCACCCGACCGAGAGGGCCGTGCATCCCATGAACCGGCAGATCAAGGCGCCGGTGACCTATCTGCCCGAATATCTCTACGAGGAGCCCGTGCGGGTGCTGCGCGGCGCCCTCTGGAGCCTGCGCCGGAAGGCGTTCGGCTCCCTGATGAAGACCTTCTGGCGCGACCTGAAACGCGACTTCACCGCCAACCGGGTCCGTCGCCTCGGCCAGGCCTTCGTCATGGCCCGCGAACTCCCGGCCGATGTGGGCCACCTGCATGTCCACTACCTCCACACCCCGGCTTCCGTGGTGCGCTACGCGGCCCTCCTGACCGGCCGCTCCTGGACCTTCTCGGCCCATGCCAAGGACATCTGGACCACGCCGGACTGGGAGAAGCGCGAAAAGCTCTCCGAAGCCCTGTGGGGCGTGACCTGCACGGCGCAGGGCGCCGAGCACCTGCAATCCCTGAGCCCCCTGACGGGCCATGTCTCCCTGGTCTATCACGGGCTCGACCTGTCCCGTTTCCCCGCGCCGCCGGAGGCGCGGCCCATGCGGGACGGCTCCGACCCGGCCGATCCGGTGCGGATCGTCTCCGTGGGACGGGCGGTCTCGAAGAAGGGGTTCGACGACCTGATCCAGGCGCTGGCCGCCCTGCCGCAGGATCTCAACTGGCGCTTCGCCCATGTGGGCGGCGGTGAGCTCCTGAACAGCCTGAAGGCGAAGGCGCAGCAGAACGGCATCGCCGACAAGGTGGCGTTCCTCGGCTCGAAGGCCCAGCCCGACGTAATCGCGCTCCTGCAGCAGGCGGACCTGTTCGTCCTGCCGTCCAAGAAGGCGGCGTCGGGCGACCGGGACGGGCTGCCCAACGTGATCATGGAGGCCGCGAGCCAGAAGCTCGCGATCCTGGCGACCGACTTCGCCGGGATTCCCGAATTCATCCGCGACGGCACGGACGGGCAGCTCGTACCGCCGGGCGACTGGGAGGCGCTGTCGAACGCCGTCAACCTGCTGGCCCGAGAGCCCGAACGCCGACAGGCCCTCGGCGCCTCGGCCTATGAGCGCCTGCGCCGGGACTTCTCCATGGACGGCGGCATCGACGACCTGGAGGGCCGCTTCCGCGCCCTGACCGAAGCGGGTCCGCGAAATCCGGTGGCCGCGTGAACAGCACGAAGTCCGTTGCGTTCTATGCTCCCCTGAAAAGTCCGGACCATCCCTCCCCGTCCGGCGACCGCACCATGGCGCGGCTCCTGATGAAGGCCCTCGGACGTGCCGGCTTCGCGCCGAGCCTCGCCAGCCACCTGCGCAGCCTCGACAAGGGGGGCGAACCGGCCCTGCAGGAGAAGATCCGCAAGGAGGCTCTGGCCGAGGCGGACCGCCTGGTGCGGCGCTACCGCGCCCTGCCCGCTGCGGAGCGCCCCTGTCTCTGGTTCACCTACCACGTCTACTACAAGGCCCCGGACTGGATCGGACCGCGCGTCGCCGATGCCCTGAGCATCCCCTATGCCGTGGCCGAGGGATCGCGCGCGGCCAAGCGCGCCGGAGGTCCGTGGGCGCTCGGCCACGCGGGCGCGGAAGCGGCCCTGGACCGGGCCGACGCGGTCTTCGTCATGACCGCCCTTGACCGCGAGGCCCTGGCAGCCGCAAAGCCCGCCCATCAGGCCCTCGTCGATCTGCCGCCCTTCATCGATGCCGGGGAATGGCCCGACACGCCTCCCGCCCCGCAGGCGCCGGATGCGGCGCCCCGCCTGCTCACGGTCGCCATGATGCGCGACGGCGACAAGCTGGCCTCGTACCGGCTCCTCGCCGCCTCTCTCGATGAGCTGCGGCACCGGCCCTGGACCCTCGACATCGCCGGCGACGGCGAGGCGCGGGACGAGATCCGGCGCCTCTTCGCTCCTTTTGGGGAGCGGATACGCTTCCACGGGGAAGTCGGGAGCAAGGCCGCCCTGAAGGCGCTCTACGAGAGCGCCGATCTCTTCGTCTGGCCCGCCGTCAACGAGGCCTACGGCATGGTCCTGCTGGAAGCCCAGCTCTTCGGCTGTCCGGTGGTGGCGGGCGCCTTCGGGGGCGTCGCCAGCGTGGTGAGGCACAACGAGACGGGTCTTCTGACGCCGCCCGGGGATGCCGCGGCCTTCGCGCAGGCCGTCGCGATGCTTCTCGAGAGCCCGGACAGGCGGGAACCGTTCGCCGCCGCTGCCCAGCGTTTCGTGACCGCCGAAAGAGATCTCGACCACGCCGCCGCGCGGTTGCAGACTGCGCTTTCCTCTCTCAACGCGGTGATCGGAGCATAGGGTCTTGCGCGTCCTGATCGTCGTCACGCATCTCCTGGGCGCCGGGCACCTGACCCGGGCGGCGGCGCTGGCCCGCGCCTTCGCCCGCGCCGGACACGCGACGACCCTGGTCTCGGGCGGAACGCCGGTTCCCCTGGCCGATTTCGAGGACGTGTCCCTCGTCCAGCTCCCGCCCGTGCGCACGACCGGCACGGACTTCAAGGCGCTCCTCGACGAGGCCGGTGCGCCCATCGACGCGACCCGGCTCGACCGGCGCCGGGAACTCCTGCTCGCAACCCTGCAGGAGGCCCGCCCGGACGTGGTCGTCACCGAGCTCTTTCCGTTCGGACGCCGGGTCCTCGCGGACGAGTTCATGGCGCTGCTGGAGGCGGCGCGATCCCTGCAGCCGCGCCCGCTCGTCCTGTCCTCGATCCGCGACATCCTCGTGGCCCCGTCGAAGCCCGAGCGCGTTGCCGAGGCCCATGGACGCATCGCCGCGTTCTACGACGCCGTCCTGGTGCACGGCGATCCCCGGATCGTTCCGCTCACGGCCTCCTGGCCGGTGGACCCGGAGCTGGCGCCCCTCCTGCACTATACCGGCTATGTGGATGAGGGCTCCGCGCCGGCCCGGAACCTCGCCCGGAACGGCATCGTCGTGTCGGGCGGGTCGAGCGCGGCGAGCCTGCCGCTCTACCGTGCCGCCGTCGAGGCCTCGCGCATGGTTGCCGACCGGCCCTGGCGCATCCTGATCGGGCGTGGCGTGGCGGAGGCCGATTTCCGGTCGCTTCAGGCCATGGCCCCGCCCCATGCGACGGTCGAACGGGCGCGGCGCGACTTCCGGGACCTGCTGGCGCAGGCGGAGGTGTCCGTCAGCCAGGCAGGCTACAACACCGTCGTCGATCTGCTGCAGGCCGGGGTGACGCCGGTTCTCGTGCCGTTCGAGGCCGGGCACGAGACGGAGCAGCGCCTGCGCGCCGAGCGGCTGAAGAGCCTCGGCTTCGCCGAGATCGTGCCGGAGGCCGGACTGTCGGCTCCCCTCCTGGCCGATGCGGTCCGGCAGGCCCTTGCCGGTCCCTCCTCCCCGCCGCCCACCCTGTCCCTGGACGGCGCGCGCGAGAGCGTCACCATCGCCGAGACCCTTTCCGTCGCAAGGCCGGCCCTCAACCGGTCCATCGACTGGTCGCCCATCGGCCAGGCCCTGAGCCGCGCCCGCGATGCGGGCCGCGGGATCGGCTTCTGGTGGCGGGACGACGATGCGGTGGCGCACACGCCCGAGCTCGACCGTCTCCTCGGCCTGGCCCGCCGCTACGAGGCGGGCATCGGCCTGGCGGCGATCCCCGCCCTCGTCGAAGCCTCGCTCGCGCACCGCCTGCGGGACGAGGACGGGGCGCTCGCCCTCGTCCATGGCTGGAGCCATGCCAATCATGCGCCGCCCGGCCAGAAGAAAGCCGAGTTCGGCGATCACCGCCCCACCGCGACCCTTGCGGCGGAGGCCGGGGATGCGCTCCGGATGGCGCGGGCGGCCCTGGGCCAGAAGGTCCTGCCGGTCTTCGTGCCGCCCTGGAACCGGATCGCGCCGGGGCTCGTGCCGCACCTGCCGGGGCTGGGCTACCGGGCCCTTTCCACGTTCAGGGACCGGGACCGTCATCAACCTGTCAGGGACCTCGTCCAGATCAACACCCATATCGACCCCATCGACTGGCACGGCTCGCGCAGCCTCGTCGAGCCTGCGGCGCTGGTCGCAAGCGTGGCCGCGGCCATCGACCGGCGGGTCGATGGAACGGCGGATGCGGACGAACCCATCGGATTCTTGACCCATCACAAGGTCCACGACGAATCCATATGGTTCTTCTGCGAGGGTCTGGCGGCCTATCTCGCCGACCGGGAAGTCCGCTTCTTGCGGATAAACCGGTTATTCCGTAACGAAAGCAGGATCGCGGTGGAGCAATGAAGCGTTATCGTCGAAACCGCGTCTGGAGGAGTCCATGGAGAAGCCTCTCCTGTCGATCCGTCAGCTGACCGTCGACTTCAAGGCCGATTCCGGAGATTTCCGCGCGGTCGACGGTCTGTCCTTCGACATCCCGAAGGGCAAGACGGTGGCGCTGGTGGGCGAGTCCGGGTCCGGAAAGTCCGTGACCGCGCAGGCCATCCT
Source organism: Microvirga lenta (assembly GCF_020532555.1). GTDB lineage: Bacteria > Pseudomonadota > Alphaproteobacteria > Rhizobiales > Beijerinckiaceae > Microvirga > Microvirga lenta. Next base: position 356,993 of record NZ_JAJBBR010000008.1, read on the forward strand.
GCAGATTCTTCCGAAGAAGGCCCATCTGTCGGGCGGCTCGATCGTCTTCAACGATCCCGCCGGGACCGCTCCCCTCGACATCGCGGAGATCGGCGCCGAGAGCGATGCCATGCACGCCCTGCGGGGCGGGCGCATCGCCATGATCTTCCAGGAGCCGATGACGTCCCTGTCGCCGCTCCACACCATCGGGGACCAGATCGGCGAGGCTCTCGTCATCCATGCCCGCGTGGGACGGGCCGAGGCGGGCAAGCGCACGATGGAGGTGCTCGCCCGGGTCGGCTTTCCCGATCCCAGGCGGGCGCTGCGCACCTATCCGTTCGAGCTCTCCGGCGGCCTGCGCCAGCGCGCCATGATCGCCATGGCGCTGATCACGCGCCCCGCCCTCCTGATCGCGGACGAGCCGACCACGGCCCTCGACGTGACCACCCAGGCCCAGATCCTCGATCTCATCAAGGAGCTCCAGGCCGAGACCGGCATGTCGGTGCTCCTCATCACCCACGATCTCGGCGTGGTGGCGAACGTGGCCGACGAGGTGGTGGTGATGTATCGCGGCCGGGTCATGGAGGCGGGCTCCCGGGAGGACATCTTCCGCAATCCGCAGCACCCCTATCTCCAGGCGCTCATGCGCGCGGTCCCCCGCTTCGACATGGGCGAGGACGAGCGGCTGAGGCCGATCCGCGAAGTGAAGAGCGCCACCCTTGCGCGCGTCCATGCGCCGGAGCGGCCCGAGCCCAAGGGACCGATCCTGAAGGCCGAGGGGCTGACGAAGTGCTTCACCCTTCGGTCGGGCTGGTTCTCCGGCAAGACCCGCACCATCCATGCGGTGAACGACGTCAATCTCACCCTCCCCGCCGGCAGGACCCTGGGGCTCGTGGGCGAGTCCGGCTGCGGCAAGACCACCGTTTCGAAGATGATCATGCGGGCGATGCAGCCCGATGCCGGGCAGGTGATCTTCGACGACGGCACCGGGCCGCGCAACGTCTTCGAACTGGATGGCGACGCCCTGACCGCCTATCGCCGCTCCGTGCAGTTCATCTTCCAGGATCCGTTCTCGTCGCTCAATCCGCGCATGACGGTCTACGAGATCCTCACCGAGCCGCTTCGCATCCACAACATCGGCACGCCCGACCAGCGCTACGAACGCGTCAAGCAGCTCCTCGACATGGTGGGGCTCGATCAGCGCTCCCTGCGGCGCTACCCGCATTCCTTCTCGGGCGGCCAGCGCCAGCGCCTGGGCATCGCCCGCGCGCTCGCCCTCGAGCCGCGCGTCCTGCTCTGCGACGAGCCGGTCTCGGCCCTCGACGTGTCCGTGCAGGCGCAGGTCCTGAACCTGCTCAAGGACCTGCAATCCGCCCTCGGGCTCTCGTACATCTTCGTGTCGCACAACCTCGCCGTGGTGGACTACATCGCCGACACCATCGCGGTCATGTGCCGGGGCTACATCGTGGAAGAGGCGCCCAAGACCTCACTCTTCCGCAATCCGGTCCATCCGTACACGCAGGCCCTGCTGGCCGCCGTGCCGGACCCGGACATCGACCACCCGCTCGATTTCGACAAGCTGCGGACCGACCGCTTCTCCCATCCATCCGAATGGCCCGAACCCTTCCGCCTCGTCGAGGGAGAAGCCGGCCTGATGAAGGAGATCGAGCCGGGCCACAGGGTCCGCCTGGGAAGCCACAGGGCTTTGGAGGCCGCGTGATGTTCACGACACTCAGAACCAAGGGTCTCTTCCTCGCCGCCGCGCTGAGCCTCCTCGCCCTTCCGGCCCTGGCGCGGACGCTCGTGGAACCGCCCTTCTTCGCCGACAAGGTAGCGAAGAACGAACTGCCGCCGCTGGCCGAACGGCTGCCGCAGAATCCCATCGTGGTGAACCCGCCCGGCGGGGATTACGGCGGGGACGTGGTCACGCTGGTGCCGCGCGCGCGCGACATCCGCTACATCTCGACCTATGCCTATACGCGCCTCGTCGGCTACGACCGGCAGCTCGACCTCCAGCCCGACCTTCTCGAGCGCCTGGAGAACGAGGACGACCGCGTCTTCACCTTCACCCTCCGCGCCGGGCATCGCTGGTCGGACGGCTCGCCCTTCACGGCGGAGGATTTCCGCTATTACTGGGAGGACGTGGCCCAGAACCGGGAGCTGTCCCCCGCGGGTCCGCCCGAGTTCATGATGGTGGACGGCAAGCTCCCGCGCTTCGAGGTGCTCGACGAGCGGACCGTGCGCTACACCTGGGACAAGCCGAACCCGCGTTTCCTGCCGCAGCTCGCAGGCCCGCTCGATCCCGGCATCTACCGCGCCTCGGCTTATCTCAAGCGCTTTCACGCCAAATATGCCGACCAGGCGGCGCTCGACGAGGAGGCCAGGAAGCAGAAGCTGAAATCCTGGGCCGCCCTGCACAACCGCCTCGACGACATGAAGGAGCAGACCAACCCGGACCTGCCGACCCTTCAGCCCTGGCGCATCACCAACACCGCGCCCGCCTCGCGCTTCGTCTTCGAGCGCAATCCCTATTATCACCGCATCGACGACGAGGGCCGGCAGCTTCCCTATCTCGACCGGATCATCATGGACGTGTCCGCCCCCGGCCTCTTCGCCGCCAAGGCCAATGCGGGCGAGGTCGACCTCCTGTTCCGCGGCCTGTCCATGACCGACGTGCCGATCCTGAAGGAGGGCGAGAAGGCCAAGGGCTACAAGACCCTGCTCTGGCCCTATGCCCGCGGCACGGAGCTGGCGCTCTATCCGAACCTCAACACCACCGATCCCGTGTGGCGCAAGCTGAACCGGGACGTGCGCTACCGCCGTGCCCTGTCCCTGGGCATCGACCGCAGGACGCTGAACAACGCGCTCCTCTTCGGGCTCGGCGTCGAAGGCAACAACACGGTGGTGGCCGAAAGCCCCCTGTTCTCTCCGGAGCTGCGGACGCTCAACGCCACCTACGATCCCACGGAGGCCTCGCGCCTTCTGGACGAGATCGGCCTGACGGAGCGCAACGGGGCGGGCATACGCCTCCTGCCGGACGGGCGGGAGCTGGAGATCATCGTCGAGACGGACGGCGAAAGCAGCCTCGTGGTGGACGGGTTGACCCTGATCGCCGAGTTCTGGCGCGAGATCGGCGTGAAGCTGTTCATCAAGCCGCAGGACCGCACCGTCCTGCGCAACCGGTCCTACGCCGGCCTCACCGTCATGGTGGCGTCCGCGGGCTTCGACAACGCCATTCCGACGGCCATCATGCCGCCGACGGAATACGCCCCCATGCGCCAGGACAACTACGCCTGGCCGAAATGGGGCCAGTACGTGGAGACCAAGGGCAAGAACGGCGACCCGGTCGACATTCCCGAAGCGGAGCGCCTCCTCCAGCTCTACGAGACCTGGATGAACACCGGCAACAGAACCGTGCAGCGGGAGGTCTGGACCGAGATGCTGCGCAACCATGCGGAGAACCAGTGGGTGATCGGCACGGTCGCGGGCGCGCTGCAGCCCATCGTCCTGCGCAACGGCCTGCACGGGCTGCCCGACAAGGCGCTCTACAGCTGGGAGCCGACCGCCATGATCGGCATCTACCGCCCTGACGAGCTGTACTGGAACAAGGCCGCCGGCAAAGAGGCCCGCCGATGATCCGTTTTCTGTTGCGTCGCCTCGTCACCATGTGCGTGACGCTCCTGATCATCTCGGCGCTGGTGTTCTTCATCATCAAGCTGCCGCCGGGAGACTTCCTGACCAACCAGATCGCCGAGCTGCGGGCGCAGGGCGAATCCGCCTCCATCGCCAAGGCCGAATTCCTGATCCAGCAATACGGGCTCGATGAGCCCGCGTGGCAGCAATACCTGGTCTGGATCGGCGTGATGCCCGGGCCGAACGGCTTTTCCGGCCTGCTCCAGGGCGACTGGGGCTGGTCGTTCGAATTCGACCGGCCGGTGGCGGAGGTGGTGGGCGACGCCTTGTGGCTGACGCTCCTCGTCAACCTGGCGGTGGTGATCTTCATCCACGTGGTGTCGATCCCCATCGCAATCTACTCCGCGACCCGGCAATATTCGGTCGGCGACTACATCGCCACCTTCATCGGCTATATCGGCCTTGCGACGCCGAGCTTCCTGCTCGCCCTGATCCTGCTCTACTACATGAACCGCTGGTTCGGCGTCTCCATCGGCGGGCTCTACGACGCGCAATATGCGGGCGAACCCTGGACCTGGGACAAGACCAAGTCGCTCCTGTCCCACCTGATCGTGCCGACCCTGGTCATCGGCCTCTCGGGCACGGCGGCCATGATCCGCCGCATGCGCGCCAACCTGCTCGACGAGCTCGGCAAGCAGTACTACGTGACCGCGAAGGCCAAGGGCCTGCCGCCGGGCAAGGCGCTTCTCAAATATCCGTTCCGCATGTCGCTGAATCCGTTCATCGCCGATATCGGCAACCTCCTGCCGCATCTGATCTCGGGCTCGGTGCTCGTGTCGCTGGTCCTGAGCCTGCCGACGGTGGGACCGATCCTGCTCGGCGCCCTGAAGAGCCAGGACCAGTTCCTGGCCGGCTTCATCCTGATGTTCGTCGCGGTGCTGACGGTGATCGGCATGATGGTCTCCGACCTCCTGCTCGCCCTGCTCGATCCCCGCATTCGCCTGGGAGGCAGCCGATGAACGAGGTCGCTCCCTCCCGGCGCCATTTCGTCGATCCCACGCTCTTCGATCCCGGCGCGACGGAGCCCGTCGGCGCGGAGAACGAAAGCTTCTACCGCGCCTCGTCCTGGCGGCTGATGTGGTGGAAGTTCCGCCGCCACAAGGTCGCGGTGGCCGCCGCGTTCATCCTGCTCGCCTTCTATCTGGTGGTGCCCTTCGTCGAGGTGATCGCACCCTACAACCAGACCAAGCGCAACGGCGAGTTCCTCTATGCGCCCCCGCAAAGGGTGCATCTGATGCACGAGGGCCGCTTCGTCGGCCCCTTCGTCTATCCCTATTCGCAGAGCTTCGACCTGGAGACCTTCCGGCGGGTCTACACGGTCGACACCTCCAACCCGCAGCCGATCCGTTTCCTCTGCCGGGGCGACGCCTACGAGTTCTGGGGCCTGTGGACGACGGACTTCCACCTCTTCTGCCCGCCCGAGAACGGCACCCTGTTCATCATGGGAACGGACCGGCTCGGCCGCGACCTGCTCTCGCGCATCATCTACGGGGCGCGCATCTCGCTCACCATCGGCATCGTCGGCATCGCGGTATCGTTCTCCCTCGGCCTCCTGTTCGGCGGCCTCGCCGGCTATCTCGGCGGCTGGGTCGATCACGTGATCCAGCGCATCATCGAGATCCTGCGCTCCCTGCCGGAGCTGCCGCTCTGGCTCGCCCTGTCCGCGGCCCTGCCGCCCAACTGGAGCCCGATCCTCGTTTTCTTCGGCATCACGATCATCCTCGGCCTTCTCGACTGGCCGGGCCTCGCCCGCGCGGTGCGCTCCAAGCTGCTGTCGCTGCGCGAGGAGGATTTCGTGAAGGCGGCGGAGCTGATGGGGGCCTCGAAGAGGCGCATCATCGGGCGCCATCTCATCCCCAACTTCATGAGCCACCTGATCGCCTCCGCGACCCTGTCGATCCCGTCCATGATCCTGGGCGAGACCGCCCTCTCCTTCCTGGGGCTCGGCCTGCGTCCGCCGGTGACGAGTTGGGGCGTGCTGCTCAACGAGGCGCAGAATCTCGCCGCCGTGCAGCTCCACCCGTGGCTGCTCTTTCCCATCGCCCCCGTGGTGATCGTGGTCCTCGCCTTCAACTTCATGGGCGACGGCCTGCGCGACGCGGCGGATCCGTATCACTGACGCGGATGCGAACGAAGGGCCGCGTCGGACCGTCCCCGGAACGGCGCTCGACGGGAACGGACCGTTACCTGCCGGGTAATTTCTTTCGCTCCCGCCAGGGACGATCCTCCGTGCATCGCACCTGAAGGAGAGAGCCCATGAGACATCATCCCGATCTCGCCCGCGAGGAGAGACACGACGGCCCGGCCGGCATCGTGACCTTCGTCATCACCGTTGCCCTCAAGCCGGGCTGCGAGGAGGCGCTTCTCGACCTGCTGACGCCGGTTCTCGACGCCATGCGCCACGAGCCGACCTTCATCAATGCCGTCCTGCACCAGGATCCGGAGGATCCGTCCCGTTTCATGCTCTACGAGACCTGGGCCGATCTCGACGACGTGGTGCAGGTCCAGATGCACCGGGACTACCGCAAGACCTTTTGGGAGCGCCTGCCCGATCTCCTGCGCGAGCCGCGGCAGGTGCAGACCTGGAAGCCGATACGCCGGGACTTCACGTTCTTCGCCTCGTGGTGAGGTCACCCGGTTGCCCTTGCCTCAAGGGAATGCGAGACATTTCAACCACCGTGCCGGTGCGCCGCGAAGGCCCGCGCCGGCATTCCATGCGCAGAGGATTCCCGTGGCAGAACACCGACTTGATGCCTCCCCCGACACCGTTCACTGGGGTTATTTCGACGCCGGACTCGCACCGCTCGTAACGGTCGATTCCGGCGACACGGTCACGATCTCGACCGTGTCGGGCAGTCCGGAGGTGATGCCGAAGGCGCCCCTCGCGGTGCCCGAGGCCCTTTCCGCCATTCACGCGACGCGGACGCCGAAGCTGCCGGGCCACATCTGCACGGGACCCGTCGCCATTTGGGGCGCGAAGGCGGGTCAGGTTCTCGAGGTCCGGATCAAGGCCATCGACCTGCATTACGACTGGGGCTTCACCTATGTGGCGCCGCTCAAGGGCGCCCTGCCCGACGATTTCGACGAGATGCACCTGATGCACATCCCGCTCGACCGGGATCGGATGACCGGCCGCCTCCCCTGGGGCCTGGAGCTTCCGCTCAAGCCCTTCTTCGGCGTGATGGCCGTGGCGCCGCCCGCCGCCTGGGGGGCGCTCAGCACGCTGCCGCCGCGCCGCAACGGCGGCAACCTCGACAACAAGGAACTGGTCGCGGGAACCACGCTCTACCTGCCGATCCACGTGGACGGCGCCCTGTTCTCCGTCGGCGACGGCCATGGCGTCCAGGGCGACGGCGAGGTCTGCGTCACGGCCATCGAGACCGGCCTGATCGGCACGTTCGAGCTGCACCTGCGGGACGACATGCGCCTCACCTGGCCCATGGCCGAGACGGAGACGCACGTCATGACCATGGCGTTCGATCCCGACCTCGATCAATGCGTGGTGATCGCCCTGCGCGACATGATCGACCTGATCGTCGCCCGGACCGGCATCGAGAAGACGGAGGCCTACGCCCTGTGCAGCCTCGCGGCCGATCTGCGGATCACCCAGGTGGTCAACGGCAACAAGGGCGTGCACGTGATGCTGGAGAAGAGCCTGCTGCAGAAGGGACGCTGAGCACAGTGTCACCGGTGCGGCAGGTCCGTGTCGCTCAGATACTCTCGGGCAGCCTCACTCAGGGGCTGCCTGCTTTCGACCGGCCCGGGTGACAGCCCTGACAGATCACCAATGCGCTCGGACTGCCGAAGCCATGCATCGGGCTTCGTCCAAGCAAGAGAGGAGAGAACACCGGGACAGTGCTCAAGCCCCGGCGTAGTCTCAAGGCAGTCGGTCCATATTCCCCCACGTCGGACAAGCAGGCGCTTTCCGTTCGGCGTCAGAACCAGCGCCGGATCCTCTGTCCATGACCCGTCTTCCGAATAGGTCAGCGAGACGTCGCGCAACCTGCTCCAAACCAGTCCAAAGGAATCTTCGGACTGCCAGACATTGTAGACGGCGTCGGTTGGAACAGGCTCTATCGCCAGCATCAACAGCCTGCCATCGTCGAGCCGAATGCGATTGATTTCGCTCGGAGTTCCGGCACTGAGCGCTAGGACCGCAAGGATGAGGGTAATAATTGGAACTCCTGGGACCACCCCGAGGATCCAGGAAAGACGTCTCCCGCCGGAGGCGGTGATGGCGCCGAAGCACAAACCGGCTGAAAGGGCCAGCAGGCCGTAGACGGCAAGCTCATCCAGGATGCGGGGCGCGAACGCCCTTTCGCCGCTTGTCCCGGTCAGGAGCACCCAAAGATAGGCGACGAGGGTCGCTGCCAGAGAAAGGGCACCTGCCGCCAGAGTGGCGTTGCGCACCCAGAAAAGCAGCCGTCCAAGGGATTGCCAATGCATTGTTGGCCTCGCGAGACTTGCTTCCATATAACGGCACCGAAGCCGACCGTCGAACCCAAATCGTAGTCGCGGACAGCAAAAAGGCGCCCGAAGGCGCCTTTATTTATTCGTCGTTTTGAGCAGGCCTCAGCGGCGCCGCGGCGCCTTGTCGAGCCATGCGACCTGCATCCCGTCGTTGCGGCCGTCGCCACGCCGGGGAGCAGCCTTGGGGGCCGCCTTCTGGGCAGGCTTGCCGTGCTGGGCCGCCTGCGGCTGACGGGCCTCGCCCGGCTGTCCGCCTGCGGGCTTTCCGCCGCGACCGCGACGGCGCTTGGGGCCGCGCTCCGCGTTCGGGTCGGCCGAACGGGGCTGGCCGTGGCCCTGGTGCCCGCGGGCATGGGGGGCCGGGCGTCCGCGCTGCGGCTGCTCGCGGCGCGGCTCGGGAGCCGCCTCGCCGCCGACCGGACCGGCCGAGAAGCCTTCCGGCAGGTTCGCCACCGGCACCTTGAGGCGGGTCAGCTTCTCGATGTCCTTCAGGTAGGCCCGCTCCTCGTCGTTGCAGAACGAGATCGCGAGGCCGGTCGCGCCGGCGCGCGCCGTGCGGCCGATGCGGTGGACATAGGATTCCGGAACGTTCGGCAGGTCGTAGTTGATGACGTGGGACACGCCCTCGACGTCGATGCCGCGCGCCGCGATGTCGGTCGCCACCAGAACCCGGCAACTGCCGTCACGGAAGGCCGCAAGGGCCCGCTCGCGCTGCGGCTGGGACTTGTTGCCGTGGATCGCCGCGCCGACGATGCCGGCCTTGTCGAGCGAGCGCACGACCTTGTCCGCCCCGTGCTTGGTGCGGGTGAAGACGAGGACGCGGTCGATGCTCTCGTCCTTCAGGACGATCTCGAGCAGGGCCTGCTTGCGGCCCGTCGAGACGAACATGACGCTCTGCTCGACGCGCTCCGCCGTGGTCGCCACCGGGGTGACGGCCACCTTGGCCGGGTCGCGCAGGAAGTCGTCCGCTAGCGACGAGATGGTCTTCGGCATCGTGGCCGAGAAGAACAGGCTCTGGCGCTTGGCGGGCAGCAGCTTCACGATGCGCTTGAGCGCATGGATGAAGCCGAGGTCGAGCATCTGGTCGGCCTCGTCGAGGACGAGGATTTCCACGTCACGCAGGGTCAGCGACTTGCGGTCGATGAGGTCGAGCAGGCGGCCAGGGGTGGCGACGAGGACGTCGACGCCGCCGGAGAGCTCACGCTCCTGCTTGCCGATGGTCACGCCGCCGAACACGACCGAGGTCGAGAGGCGGAGATTGCGGCCGTAGACCCGGAAGCTGTCGGCGATCTGGCCGGCGAGTTCGCGGGTCGGGCTCAGCACTAGCACGCGGCAGCCCTTGGGGGCCTTGGGACGCGGGTTCTGGGCCAGGCGGTGGAGGATCGGCAGCGCGAAGGCCGCCGTCTTGCCGGTTCCCGTCTGGGCGATGCCGCACACGTCGCGGCCTTCGAGCGCAAGCGGAATGGTCTGCGCCTGGATCGGCGTGGGCTTCTCATAGCCCTCGGATGCGAGCGCCTTGAGAATCGGCTGGGCCAATCCGAAATCGGAGAATAGGGTCAAAGGGTATTGTCTTTCGAACAGATATTGGCGAGCCCTAAAGGCTTGATCTTCCAAGGAAACAGGCGTTTCCGGGCTCTAAGGCGACAACCCGCGTGATGGGGCCGTCGTACGGTTGGAGCGATTGAAGAAGGGGACCGGGCCTTCGCCGTTGCGGCGAATATCCGTCACGCAGTCCCGCTCAAGCGGCTCCGGATGCGGAGCGCTGACGCCGTGTTGTGCATATGAGGGCTAAAGGCCTATCCGTCAACCGCCGCCGATGACATAAGAGCAAGGATCGTTCTTCTTTCGGACGATTGTCTCAAGGCCGCCATGTCCTCTCCCCCTCGCATGCCTTGGCGCTTCGTCTCGGCGCTCTCGATTGCCGTCACGATCTCCTATGGGACGATCTTCTATGCCTTCGCGCTCATCATCGAGCCCATGGAGCAGGAGCTCGGCTGGTCGAAAACGGCCCTGACGGCCGCCTTTTCGCTGGCCTTGGGCTCCTCGGCCCTCTTCTCTGTGCCGGTCGGCCGCCTCATCGATCTCGGTTACGGCCGGGCCGTGATGACCGGCGGCTCGATCCTGGCCGCCGTTCTCCTCGCCCTCTGGTCGCAGACGGAGAGCTATCCGGCCTTCCTGCTCATCTGGTTCGGCCTCGGCATCGCCATGAGCGCGGTGTTCTACGAGCCCGCCTTCGCGATCCTGGCCGGGCACCTCCACCTGCTGACCCGGCGGGGGATCACCTTCATGACCCTGGTGGCGGGCTTCGCCAGCACCGTGTTCATCCCCCTCACCCACCTGCTGATCGAGGCGTATGGCTGGCGCGGAGCCCTCCTGGTGCTGGCAGGGCTCAATCTCGGCCTCTGCGCCGTGCTGGAAGGGCTGAGCATTCCGCGCTCGGGCGCCCATGCGGCCAACCCGGGACCCGGGCCGGCCGCACCGCCCCCCTCGGGCGCGCGGCGGGTCCTCACCTCGGCATCGTTCTGGTTGTTCGTGGTCACGTCGGTGCTCCAGGGCATGATCGCGACCGGCATCCCGGTCCACCTCATCCCGCTCCTGGTCGAGCGGGGCTTCAGCCTCGACTCGGCCGTCGCCGCCTTCGCGGTGATCGGCCCCGCCCAGGTGGCGGCCCGGTTCCTCACCGGCTTCGGGGAGCGGGCGCTGAGCCTCAAGGGCGTCGGCGTGCTCACCATGGGGCTCAACGTCCTGGCCTTCGGCCTCCTGCCCTTCATCCCCCCGGGCTCCTGGCTGATCCTGGCCTTCGCGGCCTTCTACGGCGCCTCCGCCGGGATGATGACCATCGTGAGGGCGCTCCTGCCGCCGGAGCTGTTCGGGCGCGAGAATTACGGCCTGATCCAGGGCATGATCGCCATGCCGGTCCGGGTCTCCATGGCGGCGACGCCCTTCGCGTTCGGAGCGCTCTGGGCCTGGAGGGGCAGTTATGACGCTGTCGTATTCCTGTGCTTCGCTATGGCCCTCTGCTCCCTCATCGCTTTCATGCTAAACCTCGCCGTGGCGAGGGGCGGTGAATCCCGCTAGAAAAGCCTTGCGTTAGACGGCTAAAGGAAACATTTGCAGGAGACCGGGATCGCCCGGTCTCAAGGAAAGACGCGTTCGTGACGACAGTGACTGATCTTCTGATTGTTGGCGGCGGCATCAACGGCGCGGGCATCGCGCGCGATGCTGTCGGCCGGGGCCTTTCGGTGGTTCTCTGCGAGCAGGGCGACCTCGCCGGCTACACCTCCTCCGCCAGCACCAAGCTGATCCACGGCGGCCTGCGCTATCTGGAATATTACGAGTTCCGTCTGGTCCGCGAGGCCCTGTTCGAGCGCGAGCGCCTGCTGAACTCCGCGCCCCACATCATCTGGCCGCTGCGCTTCATCCTGCCCCACGAGAAGGGCATCCGCCCCGCCTGGTTCGTGCGGATCGGCCTCTTCCTCTACGACAACCTCGCCCCGCGCAAGAAGCTGCCGGGCACGGAGACGATCAAGCTCACCCGGCATCCGGCCGGCCAGGCCCTGAAGCCGGGTTTCGACACGGCCTTCGTCTATTCCGACTGCTGGGTCGAGGACAGCCGCATGGTGGCGCTGAACGCGCTGGATGCCTTCGAGCGCGGCGCCGACATCCGCGTGCGCACGAAGCTGACCGCCGCGCGGCGCGAGGGCGACGTCTGGGTCGCCACGCTCCAGAACGCCGAGACCGGCGAGACGACGGAGGTGCGCGCCCGCGCCCTCGTCAATGCGGGCGGCCCCTTCGTGGCCGACGTGCTCAATTCCAAGCTCGGCCTGAACACCCAGAAGAACGTGCGCCTCGTGAAGGGAAGCCACATCGTGGTGCCCAAGCTCTTCGACACGAAGGAGGCCTTCATCCTGCAGAACACGGACAAGCGCATCGTGTTCGCGATCCCCTACCAGGAGAAGTTCACCCTGGTGGGCACCACGGATATCCCGGTGGAGTCCATTCCGGACAAGAAGGTCGTCATCGACGAGAACGAGATCCAGTACCTCTGCAACGTGGTGAACCACTTCTTCAAGCGGGAGGTGAAGCCCTCCGACGTGGTCTGGTCCTATTCGGGCGTGCGCCCGCTCTTCGACGACGGCTCCTCCAACGCCTCCGCCGTGACCCGCGACTACGTGTTCGATCTCGACGGAGCCCCCGGCCAGGCGCCGGTCCTGTCGATCTTCGGCGGCAAGATCACCACCTTCCGCAAGCTCGCTGAGCACGCGCTCGAGGAGCTGAAATCCTATTTCCCCGGCATGAAGCCGGCCTGGACCGAAACGGCCAAGATGCCGGGCGGCGACATGCCCGATGCGGATTTCGACCGGTTCTTCGCCACCGTCCGGTCGCGCTGGCCCTTCCTGCCGGAGGCCCTCGCCCACCGGCTCGCCCGCGCCTACGGCACCCGGATCGAGGAGCTTCTGGGCTCGGCCAAGTCCATGGCCGATCTCGGCGAGGATTTCGGCGCCGGCCTGACGGCCGCGGAGGTCGATTACCTGGTCCGCCGCGAGTGGGCCCGCAGCTCGGAGGACATCCTCTGGCGCCGGTCCAAGCTCGGCCTGCACGTGCCTCCGGGCGCCGCTCAGGCCATCGACGCCCACATCGCCAAGCGGAACGCGGCCGCCATCGCCGCCCAATAAGCCGCATCTGAACTCTCGGGGGAAATCATGGCCAACTACGTCGGCGCCATCGACCAGGGCACGACCAGCTCGCGCTTCATCGTCTTCGACCGGTCGGGAAGCATCGTCTCCGTCGCCCAGAAGGAGCACGAGCAGATCTATCCCAAGGCGGGTCATGTGGAGCACGATCCGCTGGAGATCTGGCGCAACACGCAAGCCGTCATCGCGGACGCCCTGGCCAAGAAGGGCCTGGCGCCCCGGGATCTCGCCGCCATCGGCATCACCAACCAGCGCGAGACCACGCTGATCTGGGACCGGCATACCGGCAAGCCCCTGCACAACGCCCTGGTCTGGCAGGATACCCGCGTCGACCCGATGGTGCAGGAATTCGCCAGGGACGGCGGCTACGACCGTCTGCGCGACAAGACCGGCCTGCCCCTGACGAGCTATTTCTCCGGCCTCAAGCTGCGCTGGCTTCTCGACAACGTGCCCGGCGCCCGGGAGAAGGCCGCGGCGGGCGACGTGCTCTTCGGTACCGTAGACAGCTGGCTCGTCTGGAACCTCACAGGCGGCCGCTGCCACATCACCGACGTGACCAATGCCAGCCGCACGCAGCTCATGAACCTGCACGACCTGGCCTGGGACGACGAGATCCTGGCCCTGTTCGACATCCCCCGCGCCTGCCTTCCCACCATCGTGTCGTCGGGCGAGGTCTACGGCGAGGCAGTGGACCTCCTGGCGGGCGTGCCGATCGCCGGCATTCTCGGCGACCAGCAGGCGGCCCTCGTGGGCCAGGCCTGCTTCGGGCAGGGCGACGCCAAGAACACCTACGGCACCGGCTGCTTCATGCTGATGAACACCGGCGAGACCCCCTACCCGTCCAAGTGCGGCCTGCTCACGACGGTGGGCTACCGCTTCGGGCAGGGCAAGACCGTCTATGCGCTCGAGGGCTCCATCGCGATCGCCGGCGCCTTGGTGCAGTGGCTGCGGGACAATCTCGGCATCATCCAGGCCAGCACCGACATCGAGAAACTGGCCCGCAGCGTCGAGGACAATGGCGGCGTGACCATCGTCCCCGCTTTCTCCGGCCTCTACGCCCCGCACTGGAACGCAGGCGCCCGCGGCCTGATCGGCGGCCTCACGCGCTATGCCAACAAGGGCCACATCGCCCGTGCGGCGCTGGAAGCGACCGCCTTCCAGACCCGCGAGGTCCTGGAGGCGATGACCAAGGATACCGGGATCGCCGTCAAGGAGCTGCGCACCGACGGCGGCATGGTGGTCAACGAGCTCCTGATGCAGTTCCAGGCGGACATTCTCGACGTGCCGGTCCTGCGCCCTAAGGTGATCGAGACCACCGCCCTCGGCTCGGCCTATGCGGCCGGCCTCGCCACCGGCTTCTGGGCCGGGACCGACGAACTCGTGCGGAATTGGGCCGTGGACAAGCGCTGGCAGCCCACCCTCGACGCCGGCACGCGCCAGCGCCTCTATGCAGAGTGGTGCAAGGCGGTCGAGCGGTCGCTCGACTGGGCGAAGTAAGTCGATCCGGCGGCCTCCCGGCGAGGCCGCCCTCCGTTCCCGATCCTTACCCTCGCAGGGCGGCGCGGATCTTTTCGGCCGCCTCGGCCAGCTTCTCGGGCGCTTCCATCTGGCCGGTATGGGGCTTGAGAGGAACGCCCTCGAAGCGCGGGATCACGTGGAAATGCAGGTGGAACACCACCTGGCCGCCGGCACTCTCGTTGAACTGCTGGATCGTCAGTCCGTCCGCGTCGAAGGCCTGCTTCACGGCCTTGGCGACGATCTGGACGTCCTTCGACAGATCGGCCAGCGCGTCCGGCGCGATGTCCAGGATGTTGCGCGCCTCGACCTTCGGGATGACGAGAACATGGCCGTCGCCGCGCGGCATGATGTCCATGAACGCCAGCGCCCTATCGGTCTCGTAGACCTTGTGGCACGGCAGCTCCCCCCTGAGGATCTTCGCGAAAACGTTGTCCTTGTCGTAGCTCATGGATCGTCCTTCTGATGACCGCGCCTGAGGCTCCGGCCGGTCGCCGCGCGTCGGGTGGGTGCCGCGGGCGCGGGACCCGCCGCCCCTCGCTGCAGGCGCGGAGCCGGGGACAGGGATAGCCGACCGGGCGTGGCCCGTACAGCCATCGAGTCCCGTCCTCCCGAGCGGACGCGACGGCGGATCTGCGGCCGGGCGCATGAGCCCTGCCGGAACGGCAGCGAGCCGGCCGCACAGGAACCCTCCGATGCCACAGCCTAGCTTTGCAGTAGAGCCAAAGCAAACGCTAAAAACTCCAACTAATAAGCGGAACTATCGAAATTAAGGGTGGTTGTTCAGGACAGTAGAACATCCGGTTAAGGAGGCATGTGATGGCGACAGGAAGTTCGACTTCGAAGCGTGGTTTCGCATCGATGGACGGTGACCGGCAGCGCGAAATCGCCAGCAAAGGCGGCAAGAGCGTTCCGGCCGAGAAGCGGTCTTTCTCGCAGGACCGTGAACTCGCCTCCGAAGCAGGCCGCAAAGGCGGTCAGGCCTCGGGTAGCACCCGTAACAATCAGGAATGATTTTTACTGATTTGCATAAGTAAAGGGGCCGCTCAGCGGCCCCTTTAGTTTTTGTCCCGGCGATGCGCAAAAAAACGCGGGCCGAAGCCCGCGCCTTCAGAACCGGAACCGGAGTTCCGATCGGCCGAGGACCTCGCCCAGATCGTCCTCGAACAGCACGCGCTCGCCCACCACGCCTCGGAACTCGGATACGCTCGGTGTGGTGAACATGAGCCCGCCATTGTCGATCTGACGGATCAGATCCGAGGCAAGGGACGTCATCAGGTCGAGGGACGCCACCCCGAGCACGGAAGCCGCCTCGAAGGCGAGTTCCGAATCCGGCATGCGCGCGGAGCCGATCAGGGCCATGAGGCAGTACTCGTCCATGCTGCCCCGGCGCGAGTTCATCGGCCCGTGCTGCAGGGGCTGGCTCCGCTGCCGGTCGAGGGCGAAGGCAAGCAGCAGGGCGTCGGAAATGATCGCCTTCGCCGCTTCCGGCCGCGTCAGCCCCATCAGGGCCTGTTCCGGGCCGTTGAGCAGGGCAAGATCGTATTGATCGTCGAAGCTGCTGATGCAGCGGAAAATATCGACGATCGGAACCGTGTTGGGGTGAAAGAGGACGGAGACGGGCCCCGATTCATGGAAAAACGAATGGGTCGCGGTCATGAACTGAACAAACCTAACTTTACGGGCCTCAGATGTGCTGCCCCGGCCGCACTGCGAAACTGTTCTGCCATGCCGGAATGATCAGGTGGCGCCGCAGCAGGAGGGGGCAAATGGCGTCGTCGTGCTGCTCGCACGCCGCGACCACCCCGCTCAGCATCGAGGCGATGGACGGCTTCTCTCCGGGGGCGGAGCTCGATGCCAGGCGGCAGAATTCGTCGGGCAGTTCCTCACGGGACAGAATGGCGTCGACTTCGTTGGTTGCGGTCATGGCTTCCTCCCACCGTACTTGCGTAGCAACGTATCGGGATGGCCGCGGTTCCTCATGCGGCAACTCGTCCGGAGGCACCGGCCCGGTTCCTCCTGGCAAAAAAGAGAGATCCTTACGGAACCAACCGCATGTCGCGGTGTTATGACTGGGTCGGTTCGATTGCCCCCTCGGGCCGGCACCCTACAAGGCGCGGTCACTCATGACCGCGCCTTTTATTTTGCCTTCGCCCACGGCAGCCGTCCCATGGAAAAGCGGCGCCCGGGGTCGCCGGACGCCGCTCCGATGCCGCTATGGGACGGGTTACTGCTGGGGAGCCGTCGTGCCGCCCGCACCCGTGGTGCCGGTGGTGCCGGTTCCGGACGCGCCGCCCGCGCCAGAGGCATTGTTGTCGTTGTTGTTGCCGCTAGTGTTGAAGGCAGGCGCGGCCTGGAGTTCGGCCTTCGTCATGCGCAGCACCACGCGCTCCGGCTCGTTGGTGTTGCCGCCGCTGCCGGCGGTCGTGTTGGAGGCGCCGGCCGTGTTGGTGTTGCCGCTCATGGCGCCGCCGGCTCCGGTGGTGCCGGTGGTGCCGGTCGCAGTACCTGCAGTCGAACCGGTGGTGGTGACGTTGCCGCCCGCGTTGTTGCCGCCGGCATTGTTGCCGCTCATGGCATTCACCTGGTCGCGGCTGGCGAATTCGAGCGAATCGAACGGAACGGCGACATCCTTCTCGCCGATGCCGAGGAAGCCGCCGACGCCGACCACGGCCGCCACGGCCTGGCCGTTGCGATCGACGATCACGTCGTTGATGTCACCGATCGACTCGTTGTTGCTGCTCACGACGCGGGTGCCGATCAGCTTGGAGGCCATGATCTGGTTCGGCTGCATCTGGGTCATGAACTGGCCCTGAGCGCCGCCACCCTGGTTCATGGCGGAAGTGTTGGGAGAGGACATGCCGCCGGCAGCCGGATTGGCCTGGTTGGCGGTGTTGGGCTGCATGGCAGGCGATCCGGTCGCCGTGGAGCCGGAACCGGCTGCGACCGGGCGATCCGTCGCACCGGAGGGGGTCGTCGAGGTCTGTGCGAGAGCGGGAGCCGCCACGAACATGGTCGCGACGAGGCACGCCGCCATATGCGTCTTCAGCATCGGTTATTCTCCTGAAAGTACGTTGAATCGCTTCATGCGCCATACTGCGCGTTGGCAAAACGCGAGCCGCATGTAATCGTTCCCTGAGATCCCGAATATCTCATCAGGGAGCGGCGCTGCTTATTTGCAGCCTGAACATGAATACTTGTTAATATTACTGGACAACAAAAGAAATGTTCCACCCGACATGCACGGGCGCGAACCGTCCAGCTTGATGAAATCAACCTGTGCTGGAGTAAATTGTTCCGCCGTCGTCTTCCGTTCGGAACAAGGTCGGCCCGGGGCCGTGCCGCGAGCGGAAAGCGCAGCTCGCGTCTTGCAGGCGGCCGGAGGCCGGCCGCCCCTCGCGATCAGATGAGCGAATGCTGGAGCAGCGCGAGGCACAGGCTCGGGGAGCGGTCCGCGCTGGCCCGCGCCAGGGGGCTGACGTCGCCGAGGCAGCCGACCGGATTGCGCCGCTTCTTCGGATTGGCCGCGGGCGCCTCGTTGCCTTCGCGCCGCACCGTCGGATGCTGCACGGCGGGCCCACGCGTCTCTTCCTTGAGGGTGACGACCGGGAGCTCGGTGTTCTTGGAGAAGGTCGTGGTGCCGGACTGCGGGTCGGACTTGTAGAGAATGGCGCCGTTGCGGTCCCGCAGGATCACGGTGGCCTGGGACACGCCCACCAGTTCGACCGTGGAGACCGTCAGGCGCTCCTCCAGGGAGAGAGGGGCATCCATGCGGTCCGCCTTGGCCGAGGACACGACCTGCCGGGCAAGGGCGGCCTGAAGGGAGGCGGGCTCGGAACCGGCAAGGGATGCCGTGCTGAACGCATCGGGAGCCTTGCTCCCCGCCAGAAAGGCCGCAGCGGCCAGCCCAATGACTGTTGCGGGTGTCCGGAACATCCTCGTCTCCTGCTTTCCCATCGGCATCTTGTGGGAAAACAACGCGACCGTATCTGTCCTGTTCCTAAGGAAAACTTCAGCAAAAACTCAATAAAGTACCTGGAACCTTTAGTCGAAGACTGGCGTTCTTTAAGCACCGGCCTCCTGGTCCTCCCCGCATTCCCCTTGTGCATTGGCCGGCACCTTAAGACGGGCTTTATAGCCCGTCTTTTTTTATTTCCTCACAGCTTTGCAATAACGAAAAAGCCCAGCCTTTCGGCTGGA
This sequence comes from Microvirga lenta, assembly GCF_020532555.1. Lineage (GTDB taxonomy): Bacteria > Pseudomonadota > Alphaproteobacteria > Rhizobiales > Beijerinckiaceae > Microvirga > Microvirga lenta. Next base: position 375,544 of record NZ_JAJBBR010000008.1, read on the forward strand.
CTTTTACTTCTTTCAAGCTTGGCAATACTGAGATCAGGCCGTCGCCCGCACCTCGCGCCGCCGGGCGCTCTGCTGGAAGAACAGCGCCTGGCTGATGACGGCCGACACGTTGGCCGGCTGGAAGGGCTTGGCGATGAGGAAGGCCGGCTCCGGCCGTTCGCCGGTGAGGAAGCGCTCCGGATAGGCGGTGATGAAGATCACCGGAACCTCGAAGGACTTCAGAAGATCGTTCACCGCATCGAGACCCGAGCTGCCATCGGCCAGCTGGATGTCGGCCAGGATGAGACCGGGCTGCTTGGTGGAAGCGAGTTTGACCGCCTCGGTGCGGGTCCGCGCCACGCCGGTGACGTTGTGGCCCAGCCCTTCGACCAGGGCCTCGAGATCCATGGCGATGAGCGGCTCGTCCTCGATGATGAGGATGTCGGTGGCCATGTCGGCGGCCAGCTCGCGCCCGGCCTCGTCGACCAGCTCACGGACCGTCTGCGTGTCGACGCTCAGGATCTGGCCGACCTCTTCCTCTCCGAAGCCTTCGAGGCAGGAAAGCAGGAAGGCCTGACGCGGCAGCGGGGTGATCTGCCCCAGCCGAACCTCGGCCGGCAGGTCCCGCTGGATCTGGTCGCTGCGGCCATTGACCGACAGGGAATTCCAGATCCGCGTGAAGACCTGGAAAAGCTCGACCTTCACGTTACCGGAAGGGCCGATCGTCTCAGGCTCGCTTACCAGGGTTTCAAGTGTGGCCGCAACATAGGCATCGCCCGCCATCTGGCTGCCTGTGAGGGCTCGGGCATAGCGTCGAAGATACGGTAAGTGCTGGACGACAAGCTGAGCTGTCGACATTCGCTTCCCCTTATGTGCTTTTGACTCATTGTACCGATACGGACCATTCAACTCGGCAGCCATGCGAAAGTTCCATCCGTTGGAACCTGCGACGAGGATATGCGTTGTTGCTCAAAACGATTTGAGATACTGCCAAGGTTACTATCCCGGTCGAATCGGGAATGGCAAGGGGATGCCAATGACGGGTGAGAAGGGGAACAAGCTGGCTCGTGTCATACCTGACTCGGACCTCAACGGGACGCTTGCCGCCGATCCCAAGCTCGACAGCACCAGCCAGAAGCGCATCGGCGACCAGTTGCGCGCCATGTACGACGAGCTGATGCAGCAACCTGTCCCCGATCGCTTCAAGAACCTGCTGGATCAGCTGGAGAAGAAGGACAGGGAGACATCCCATGACTCCGGAGCCTGACCTCCGAGACGCTCTCCTCGCTGCCGTTCCAAGCCTCCGCGCCTTCGCAATATCCCTTTCCGGCCACGTCGACCGCGCCGACGATCTCGTCCAGGACACCCTCCTCCGCGCCCTGTCCAACCTTCATCGCTTCGAGCCCGGCACGAACCTGAACGCCTGGCTGTTCACGATCCTGCGAAATCTGTTCCACTCCGAGTACCGCAAGCGCCGCCGCGAGGTGGAGGATCCCGACGGGTCCTATGCCGGCCGGCTGAAAGCCCTGCCGGAGCAGGGTTCGCACCTGGATCTGGAGGATTTCAGGACGGCCCTGGCGACGCTCCCGCCGGACCAGAGGGAAGCCCTGCTCCTGGTCGGAGCCTCGGGTTTCTCCTACGAGGAGGCCGCGAGCATCTGCGGCTGCGCCGTCGGAACGATCAAGAGCCGCGTCAACCGCGCCCGGTCCCGTCTCGCCGCCTCTCTCGACGTGGGCGACGCGGAGGATCTGGGTCCCGACCGCATGACCCGCGCCGCGCTTCAGAGTTCGGTCTGAGGCCTGTCGTTCCGCCCCCTCGCCTGCCCCCTGCGCCAACAAAAACGCCGCCCGAACCGGACGGCGTTCTTGCCTTCAACTCGTTCCGCAACGTCACATCGGGTTTCGTCCACGCATCAGACCGATGACGGCGGAGATGGCGAACAGAACGATGGCAACGAAGAAGATGAGCTTGGCGATCTCAACCGCGGTGCCGGCGATGCCGCCGAAGCCGAACAGGGCGGCGACCAGCGCGATGATGAGAAAAGTGACTGCCCAACCGAGCATGATGTTACCTCGCATACTATGGGATCGGCCTGGGCCGATGACACTCAACCAACGTCAAGCGCGACTGTGGAGTTCCGTCAAAAAGACTCATTTGGACAGTTTTTGGGAAAGCCTCGGAAGTATAAAGGAGCTCACCTTAGGTATGGAACCGACCTCCCGTCCCCACGTTTCCCAAAACAATTGGGAGACGAATCCGATGAACAGGCCAGTTGCCCTTCGAGCATTTTTTATTTTCACGATCATTGCGGCCTTTGCTGCCATGACCGGTCTGGCGTCTAACGTCGAGATCGCAGAAGTTCTTTTTCTCATCGGCGGATCTCTCTCCGCGCTGATGCTCTTCTTTGCCATGTCGGCGTCGGCTCCAGCTCCCGTCCCCGTGAGGGTCCGGCGGCGGCGCTGACCGGCCGCTGCCATCGCTACGAAGATCGAGGGCGGCTCCTGATGGAGCCGCCCTTTTTCGTGTCAGGACTCCGTCGGGTCGCCGCCGTTCGGGTGCAGGACCGAGCCGGTGATGTAGGAGGCGTCGGCACAGGCCAGGAACAGATAGCTCGGGGCCACCTCGTTCGGCTGGCCCGGACGCTTCATCGGCGTGTTGGCCCCGAAGGACTTGACCTTGTCCTCCGGGAAGGTCGACGGGATCAGCGGCGTCCAGATGGGACCCGGCGCCACGCCGTTGACGCGGATGCCCTGCCCCGCCAGCTTCTGCGCCAGCGAGCGCGTGAAGGCGACAATGGCGCCCTTCGTGGCGCTGTAGTCCAGCAGCTCGGAGCTGCCGCGATAGGCCGTGACCGACGTGGTGTTGATGATCGAGGCGCCTTCCTTCAGGTGCGGCATGGCGGCCTGGACCATGTGGAAATAGCCGAAGATGTTGGTGCGGAACGTGCGCTGGAGCTGATCCTCGCTGATATCCTCGATTTCCTTCTGCGGGTGCTGCTCCGCCGCGTTGTTGACCAGCACGTCGACCCGGCCCAATTCCTTGATCGTACGGTCCACGGCGGCCTGGCAGAAGCCGGGATCGCCCACGTCCCCGGCGATCGTCATGCACTTGCCGCCCTCGCGCTCCACGAGGCGCTTCGTCTCCTGCGCATCCTCGCCCTCGTTGAGATAGACGATGGCGACGTTCGCGCCCTCGCGGGCGAAGAGAACCGCGACGGCGCGGCCGATGCCGCTGTCCCCGCCGGTGACGAGCGCGGTCTTGCCCTGGAGCCGTCCGCTGCCGGGATAGCGCGGCTCGTAGTCGGGCCTGGGATTCATCTGGGTCTCGCGACCGGGCTGCTGGTCCTGGGTCTGCGGCGGCAGGGTCTGGTTCTGGTCGGGGCTCATGACGTCTCCGCGAAGTGGAAGGATGCGGTCGCGTGGACCGGAGGCGACGAACGAAAGCAGGCCCGTAAAAAGACGAAGCCCGCGTTGTTTCTCAACGCGGGCTCCAGAAGCGTGTTCCTGGCGGGATAGGGCTATTCCGCAGCGCGCGGCCGCTCCGCGGCGGTGGCGGTCTGTCCCATGTTCAGGATGTGGTAGAGGATGATGGCCCCGAAGGTCGCCGTGCCGATGCCGTCGAGGGTGAAGCCCCCCACGTTCAGCTTGAAGTTGCCGGCGCCGAGCACCAGCGCCACCGCCACCGTGATCAGGTTGCGCGGGTTTGAGAAGTCGACCCCGTTCTCCACCCAGATCCGGCCCGCCGTCGCGGCGATCAGGCCGAACACCACGATCGACAGGCCGCCCAGAACCGGCCCCGGAATGGTGCCGATGAAGGCGCCGAACTTCGGCGACAGGCCGAGCAGCAGCGCGATGCCGGCCGCGATGACGAAGATGAGCGTCGAATAGATGCGGGTGACCGCCATGACGCCCATGTTTTCCGCATAGGTGGTCATGCCGGTGCCGCCCGCGGCGCCCGAGAGCATGGTGGCGATGCCGTCGCCCATGAAGGCGCGGCCGAGATAGGGATCGAGGTTGCGGCCGGTCATGGCCCCGATGGCCTTGATGTGCCCGAGGTTCTCAGCCACGAGGATGATCGCCACCGGCGCGATCAGGCTGATGGCCTGGATGTTGAAGACTGGGCTCTGGAAGGTGGGCAGGCCGAACCAGGCCGCCTCTCCGACCTTGGTGAAGTCCACCGGCTGGCCGAGACCCAGCATGTTGGCGCAGATGAAATAGACCAGATACCCGATCGCCCCGCCGACCAGCACCGGCAGCCGGCGCCAGATGCCCGGCGCATAGACCGCGATGATGCCGACCGCCACCACCGTGGTGAGCGCGATCCAGCGGGCGAAGGCGGTGCCTTCCGCGTTGTCGGGCGTGACGCCGGAGGCGCTCGAGATCGCGATGGGAGCGAGCACGAGGCCGATGGCGGCCACGATGGCGCCGGTCACGACCGGCGGCATGAGCCGCTCGACCCAGCGATGGCCGGCGAGCTGCACCACGAGGCCGATCAGGAAATAGAGCGCGCCCGCCGCGATGATGCCGCCCAGCGCCAGGGAAATGTTGGGGTTCGGCACCCCGACCGAGGCTCCCGTCGCGACCAGCACCGGGCCGATGAAGGCGAAGCTCGATCCGAGATAGCTCGGGACCCGTCCGCCCACGATGAAGAAGAAGATGATCGTCGCGATGCCGGAGAAGAGGATCGACACGTTGGGGTCGAAACCCATCAGAAGCGGCGCCAGCACCGTGGCGCCGAACATGGCGACCACATGCTGCAGCCCGAGAATGAACATCTGACCCGACGGCAGACGCTCGTCGGGCATGATGACCCCTTCGGACTTCAGGGTCCATCGTGGCAGGAAACCGTCGGACATGATTACTCCCCCAAGTCACGGCCGTTTGAATGCGGAATGTGCTCGCACCGTAGCGCCGGAAGCCTCGGAATGGCTAGGTGGGGTAAGGACTTATTAACCGCCGCGGCTGCCCCATTTATGGACATTTGGTCGCCATGCGGTCAAACCCGCCCCCAGCCCGACTCAACGAGGATGACGATGCGCAGGAACCACAGCGCGCCGGAAGGCGTCGTTCACACTCTCCGGATCGACAGCGAGTGCCTGAAAGGCAATCTCCTCGGCGACCCCGCCCGCCGCCGGATCGACGTCTATGTCCCCGCCGGCCATGACGGGCGCGGGCTGCCCCTCCTCGTCGATCTCGCCGGGTATACCGGGAGCGGCCTCGGCCACACCAACTGGAAGAACTACGGCGAGAACGTGCCCGAGCGCCTCGACCGCCTGATCGCCACCGGGATGATGCCGCCGGTCGTGGTGGCCTTTCCCGACTGCTTCACCCGGCTCGGCGGCAATCAGTACATCGACAGCGCGGCGACGGGGCCCTGGGAGACCTTTCTCATCCGCGAGATGCTCCCCTTCGTGGAGGAGCGCTTCGGCTGCGGCGGCGACGGACGGCGGGGCGTGTTCGGCAAGAGCTCGGGCGGCTACGGCACCCTCGTCCACGCCCTCAGGCATGGCGGGTCCGTCTGGTCGGCCGCCGCCTCCCATTCGGGGGATGTGGGCTTCGAATATCTCTATCACCTGGGCGAGTTCGCCGGCGCCCTGCGCCACCTGTCCGGCTTCGGCATGTCCATCGAGGCGTTCATCCGCAAGTTCGAGGAAGGCCCGAAGGCCAAGGATGCGGACTGGCATACCCTCATGATCCTGGCCCAGGCCGCGACCTTCGACCCGGATCCGAGCCAGTTCTACGGGGTGCGGCTGCCGGTCGATCTCCATACGGGCGAACTCATCGCCGAGCGCTGGGCCAACTGGCTTCGCTGGGACCCGCTGCGCATGGCGGACGAGCCCGAGCGCCTCGAATCCCTGCGCAAGCTGAAGCTGCTCTTCATCGATTGCGGCGATATCGACCAGTACAACCTGGTCTACGGCTCGCGCATCCTGCACCGGAAGCTCGAAGCGGCCGGCGTGCCCCACATCTACGAGGAGTTCCACGACAACCACTCCTCCATCGACTACCGCATGGACACGAGCCTCCCGCTCCTTGCGAAGGCGCTGGCTTAAGGCTTGCAGGCTCACGCTCCGCCGGGTTCGTCTTCCGTCGGCAGTTCGCAGTGATTGTGGATGTGGATGGCGGCGAGAGCGGAGTGACCCATGGCGACCACGATCTGGTCGATGCCGCGCACGATGTCGCCCGCCGCGTAGAGCCCCTTCACCGAGGTCTGGCAATGGCTGTCCACGATCAGGCTGCCGGAGGGATCGTGCTCGGCGTCGAGCGAAACGGCGAGATCGGAGCGGTATTTCAGGCCCAGCGCCGAATAGAGCACGTCGAAGCGGTGTTCCTGGCCGTTCACGTTGATGGCGGCGATCCGGTCTCCCTCCATCTCCAGGGCTTCGACCGGGTTCTCGATCACCTTGATCCCGTGCGCGTCGAGCTTCGCCTGCTGCTCCGGCGCGAGCTGCATGGGCTGCCCCAGGGTCAGGAGCGTCACGTCGTCGGAATAGGTTCGGGCGATGAAGACCGCCTCCCCGAGGCCGTGGTCGCCGTATCCGATGACCGCCACCTTCTGGTCGCGGGATTCGTACCCGTCGCAGATCGGGCAGTAGCGGATGAGCCCGCGCTGAACCGCGTTCGGCAGGTCCGGAAGGTCCGGTTCGATATCGACGGCGCCGGTCGCCAGCAGGACGCGCCGGGCCGCGATCTGGCGCGTGCCGGCGCCGTTGCCTTCGACCAGCGCCACGAAACGGTCGGGCTGCTTGCGCAGGCCCGTCACCATGCCGGCTTCGATGCAGGGACCGTACTGCTCCAGGTTCTCCCGCGCGCGGGCGATGATGTCCTTGCCCGAGATGCCCTCGGCAAAGACCGGAATGTTGTGGCTCGTAGGGATCCACGCAGCCCGCGGCGCTCCACTGTCGACGACGAGGAAGCGGCGTTTGAAGCGCGCGAGATAGAGCGCCGCCGTGAGCCCGGCCGGGCCGCCGCCGATGATGAGGCAATCGAGAATGTCGCCGTCGGAAGGCATGTGCGTCCGTATCCTCCTGCTGAGAGTCGCAGTAGGCACAACACGCGAGAGCCGAAAAAGGTCGATGCCCTGAAGTCTCACCCCTGTGCGCGGCGGAGCTTCTCGTACCGCTTGACCGTGCGCTCGCGCTTGAGCCGGGAAAGGCGGTCGATCCAGAAGATGCCGTCGAGCTGGTCGATCTCGTGCTGCAGGCACACGGCCATGAAGCCCTCGGCCTCCTCCTCGCGCCCGGCGCCCTCCACATCCCGGTAACGCACCCGCACCCGCGCCGGACGCTCGATCTCCTCGGTCACGCCCGGCATGGAGACGCTGCCCTCCGTGTGCCGGATCAGATCGTCGGAGAACCAGACGATCTCCGGATTGACGTAGACCTTCCGCTCGCTGGCGGGATCGAGCTGGATGACGGTCACCCGCTGGAGGATTCCCACATGCGGCGCCGTGATCCCGACCCCCGGCGCGGCCTTCATGGTGTCGTGGAGGTCCTGCACGAGCGTCCGCAGCCCCTCGTCGAAGGCGGCGACGGCCTCCGCCTTCCGGCGCAGTCGGGGATCGGGAAAGAACACGAGTGGTCGCACGGCCAAGGGCGCTTCTCCGTCATGCTTCGGCAGTTGGACGCCCGAGCCTTTAGCATGGGAGACGACAAGTGGTGCAACGGCCTCCCCTCGCCCGAAGGGGCGAAGAGGATCCACCCCTCATCCCTTCGCGCGCTCCGGCCTGTCCTCGCGCTGCTCCAGGGCCACCTCGATCAGGCGCCAGGCCTCGTCGTCGCCGATCAGCGACCGCGCGCGCTCGCCGGAGACATGGGGCCGGTCGGGCGGCTCGACCACGGCCCGCATGAAGCGGCCGGTCTCCCGCACCTGAATGTTCACGTCGCCATGCACGTCCTTGAGCCTCTCGACCAGCCGGTCCACGAGCGGATCGATCTCGGGACCGTCGATCTTCCTGGGAGCGCCGTCGATGAGCTCGAAGATGGATGAGCGCATCGACTTCAAGCCGTCCGTCAGGATCGAGAACGAGATGAAGCCCGCAGCCGCGGCATCCGCCCACCACAGGCCGAAGGCGACGCCGACGATCCCGAAGATGCCGGCGAGCCCGGTCTGCCAGTCGGCGGCATTCATCAGGGCATCCGTGTGCAGCACCTTGTCGGCGATCTTGGCGGCGACGGGCTTCTTGAGCCGGCCCAGGATCATGGGCGGGATCACGGAATAGATCAGGACCGCGATCATGATCCAGCCCATCCAGATCTCGTGGCCGAACAGGTTGTACGATCCGATCGTGGGGTGCTCGCGTTTGATCAGGGTGGCGCCCGCTTCGTAGAGCATGAGCGCCCCCATGGCCGTCAACGCGGTGGCGGCAATGAGAAAGGCGAGCGAGTTGGCCCTGTAGAAGCCGAACGGGAACTGGTTCGTCGCCGGCTTCTCCTCCAGGCGCAGGGCAATGAGGAAGGCGATGGGCGGGAGAAGGCTGAGCATGTCCTCCACCCAGGCCGTCCGCATGGCCTGGCTGCCGCCCATGACGAGGGCCATGGCGACGATGATGGACGTCAGGAGGCCGATGCTGATCCAGGACAGCCTCTTGGCGCGCCGCATCGCCTGTTCGATTTCGGCGGGCAGTGCGGGATGAGTCTCGCTCATGACGAGGCTCCCGCGGCCTTCGCGGCCTCGATGGCGCGGTTCACCCTCAGCAGGAATGCGTTCTCGCCCGCGCGCACGGCCAGAACGCGCTTCTCCTCCTCGGCCGAGCCGTAAAGCGGCCCCACCGCCTTGGAGAAGCCGGCCTTCTTGAACGGAGTGGATTTCGGGACGCCGCCGATGATCAGATGGATATGCCCTCGGTCGAGTTCCTCGAACAGCCTGTGGGCATCGCCCTCCGTGTAGACGGGCTGGGACTGGAGGTTCTCGGCCAGGATCTCGACGACGGCCCGATCCTGTTCCGCGTTCCTGTCCGACTGCAGCACTCCCACACGCAATTCCTTGCCCCGGACCATCTCCAGGGTCTCCTCCGGGTCCCGGGGCAGGTCACATCCGGCGAGGAGCCCCCCGAGGGCGGCAGTGGCGGCAAGAACTCTGAACACTCGGGCACACATGGGACGGCATCGACCTTCCATCTCTCGGCCAAGGTTGAACGAGAAGCCGGGCCGTTTGGTTCACTCCGATCTCCATCGGAAGGCTAGATGCCCCAGTAGTAGCGGGCGCCGTAGTAATCGTGCAGGGCCCGCTCCCGATCCCGATAGAGCCGGCTCTCGCCCTCCTCGCCGAAGAGCGCCGGAGCGCCGCGCACCTGCTCCTCGGTCACGTCGGTCCGGTAGCCGCCGAGATCCGTGTCGTAGCGAAGGGTCTCCCAGGGAATGGGGTGCGTGTCCTCGCCGACGCCGAGAATGCCGCCGAAGGCCAGCACCACGTAGGCGACCTGCCCGCTCACCTTCTCGATCATCATGCGCTTGACCGCGCCGATATGCTTCCCGTTGGGATCGTAGACGGACGTGCCCTCCACCCGGTCGCTGGCGATCAGGGGCTCCGGCGAGGTCGTGCGGCCGGCGCCAGCCTGGGCGGCGGCCGGACCGGCCCTGTCGTCCGAGCGGGTCCAGCCGGACGCTTCATAGACCCGCGCCCGCGCCCCCACATCGACCGCATGGCCCCGGGCCAGGATGTCCTGCGCCGCCGCGTGCCGGTCGTCGTCGACCCGGACGGAGACCAGGGCGCCGCCCCGATGCACGCCTTCCGCATAGACTCGGGCATCCTCGTCGTTGAGACCTGCCCCCGTCAGGGCGCCGATGATCCCGCCGGTGGCGGCTCCGGCTCCTGCCCCGACGGCGGTGGCGGCGAGCCATCCCGCGGCCACCATGGGGCCCAGGCCGGGAATCGCCACCAGGCCGAGCCCGGCGAGTAGACCGGCCCCTCCCCCCACGGCGGTCCCGACGGCCGCGCCGGTGCCGGCCCCGTCCTTGGCATCCTCCGCGTTGCCGAAGGAAACCGTCTGCCAGTCCTCGGACTTGTTCGCCACCATGCTGATGTCGCTGGAAGGAATGCCGGCCGCCTCGAGGTCCTTTACCGCCTGAACGGCATCGCGGTAGCTGTCGAAGAGAGCCGTAACCGTCCGCATCATGGGAAGTGCTCCTCTCCAGAAGGGTCTTCCTAAGAGGCTACGCTTTCAGTCGAGCGAAATCGTGACGGCGTGCTGCGGACGCATTTTCGCCCCTGGACCGCAAAAAGTTGGGCACTATATGCGCGCGCATGCAACTCGACCGATATCAGATCGTGCGCGCCGGCGCCTTTTGGGCTATTCAGCTGAACGCAAGCACCCTTCGCACCTTCGCCAAGAGAAGGGATGCGATCAAGGCTGCGATCGAAGCCGCTCTCCAGTCCGGGGAAAGCGGCAATGCTGCCGAGGTCATGGCTCAGGGCCGGGACGGCAATCTCGTGCCGCTCTGGACTTTCGGGCGAGATGCTTACTCCTCCGAAACCGTTAGCCGCTAAGGCCTCATCAGCATGAGAAGAAAGCGGATACTGGTTTGATGGATGATGAACTGCGCGAATTCCTCCGGCACTCCCTCCGTTCCGTCTGGAATATCGAGCTTCTGCTCCTGCTCGCCCGTCACCAGGGCCGCAGCTGGCCCGCCGGGGACCTGGTACGGGAGCTGCGCGCCAGCGATCTTGTGGTGAGCCAGGGCGTCGACGGCCTGCAACAGGCCGGGCTGATCATCGCGGAATCCGGCGAAACCTATCGTTATGCGCCGGCCTCGCCGAATCTGGATCGTCTCGTTCAGCAACTCGAACGGGTCTATCGCGAGCGCCCCTCGGCCGTGACGAAGGCCCTTTTCTCGTCACCCACCGACAGGCTGACGACCTTCGCCGATGCGTTCCGTCTGAAGAAGGAATAAAACCGCATGCTGAGTTTTCAGGCGACCATCTATACCCTCTGCCTCCTGGCGAGCGCCGGCTGCGCCTCGCTCCTCGTGCGCAGCTACCGGGAAACGCGGGCGAAGCTCCTCCTGTGGAGCGCCCTGTGCTTCGTCCTTCTGGCATTCAACAATCTCTTCGTCGTGATCGACCTGCTGGTCCTGCCGAGCGTCGATTTCGTTCCTTTCCGGCACCTGGCGTCCCTTGCCGCCGTGAGCGTCCTGCTGTTCGGCTTTATCTGGGAGACTGAATAAGTGAGCAACGCCGCGTCGCAATTCATCTCGGGCATGATCACGATGGGCTTCCTCGTGGCGGGCCTTCTCTTCCTGCGCTTCTGGACCCGCACCCGCGACATGCTGTTTGCCGCCTTCGCGGCCGCTTTCGCCCTTCTTGCCGCCAACCAGGCCCTCGCCGCGCTCATCGACGTGCCGCGGGAAGAGCGGAGCTGGATCTATCTCCTGCGCGTCGCCGCCTTCGTGCTGATCATCGCGGCGGTGGTGTGGAAGAACAGAGGCGCCGTCGCCCTCTCCCAACGCCGGGAGTGAGAGGCGACCGGACAATCTCCTCATGCAAAGGCGCAGATCCCGTGGGACCTGCGCCTTTTCTCGTGCCGCGAGAGCTCAGGCTGCTCAGGCCTTGGCTTCGCCCAGGGTATCCGCCATCTGCGCGCCGCGTGCGCCCATGGGCTCATGTGCGCCCTCGGTACTGTCCTTGGCCGTCTGGTGTTCGACCTCGGCATTCAGTTCGGCGCCCAGGAGCACGACGATGGTCGAGAGCCAGATCCAGGTCATGAAGCCGATCACGGCGCCCAGCGAGCCGTAGGTCTCGTTGTAGCTGCCGAAATTGGACACGTACCAAGAGAAGAGCGCAGAGCCCGCGAGCCAGAGAACGGCGGCCACCAGGCTTCCCGGCGACACCCAGCGCCACTCCGGCTTGTCGCGGCTGGGACCGTAGCGGTAGATCACCGAGAGCCCCGTGATCACGATGAGGAGCAGGACCGGCCAGCGCGCCAGCGAAATCAGCGTCTCCGCCGTGCCTCCCAGGCCGAGGAACCCGAGGACGACGGGAAGAACGACGATGCCGCCCAGTGCGAGGAGGATGAAGAGAATTCCGCCGAGCGTGAATGCCAGCGACTGGAGGTTCAGCATGACGAAGCTTCTCTTCTCGTCCTCCTCGTAGACGATGTTCAGCGCATCGATGACGGCCTTCACGCCTGCATTCGCGCTCCAGAGGGAGACCAGGAGGCCGAAGATGAAGCCGAATCCGAGGGCGCCGCCGCCCTGCGATGCGATGCGCCTTACCTGCTCGCTGATGATTTCCATGGCGCCACCCGGAAGAACCCCGGATACCGCGCTGAGATGGCCCTCGATCGTTGCCGGATCGGAAAAGAGGCCATAGATCGAAACAAGAGCCGCAATGGCCGGGAACAGCGCCAGCAGGGCATAGAACGTCACGCCGGCGGCGACGGCCATGATCCTATCCTCGCCGAATTCCTCGTAGACCCGCCAGAGGATGTCCTTCCAGCCCGGCGTCGGAATCTCCGTGGGCGTGTCCGCATGCCGTCCGCGTTCCTGTCCGCCCTGGTCCTGGCGGGCTTCCTTTCCCGCCGTGGCATTCTTCTTGGGGAAAGGGGCACCCCTCCGGCTGCCCTGCTGAACCGCATCGCCACGCCCTGCCGGAACATCGCGCCGGTACGCCGGAGCATGGGCCGGCCGGGTGCCGCCGGCGACGAGCTTGAGAAGGGCCCATCCCGCGACCATGGCCCACATGGTGGTTGCGGCGGACGGATATGTGGGACGGCCTTGCGCGGGACTGTTTGCCATGGCGTAGTCAGCGATGCTCCTCTCCCAAGCGGTCATTGCTTGGCTTTTCCGCTAACTCCCGGACGGAATTGACGGTTCCCGCTCCCGCCGAGCATGCTGCCCCCCGGCCACGCCCGCGCCTCACTCGAAGCGGACATTTTCGAGCGGATGGGGCACCGTCGCTGCCGAGGAATGCGCAGGAGGATCAGATGCTGGACATGGTGATTTCGGCCCGGAGACGGGATCTCGGCGGCTTCGAGGTCGGGCGGGTGCTGCCCTTCATGAAGCGCCGCATGGTCGGGCCCTTCATCTTCTTCGACCATATGGGACCGGTCGACCTGCCGCCCCATGTGCCGCGCAGCACCGATGTGCGCCCTCACCCGCATATCGGGCTGTCGACCGTGACCTACCTCTTCGATGGCGAAATCATGCACCGGGACAGCACCGGCGCCCGTCAGGCTATTCGTCCCGGTGCCGTGAACTGGATGACGGCCGGAAGCGGGATCAGCCATTCGGAGCGGTTCGACGGACCCATCCGCGAGACCGGCGGGCGCATGCACGGCATCCAGGCCTGGGTCGCCCTCCCCGAGACCTTCGAGGAGACGGATCCGAGCTTCATTCATCATGGTGCGGAAGAACTGCCGATCTTCGGAGAGACCGACGTTTCCGCCCGCCTTATCGCCGGCGAGGCGTTCGGCCTCGCCAATTCGGTCACGACCCACTCTCCCCTCTTCTATCTGCATGTCGAGCTGGATGCCGGCGCCCGGATCGGCGTTCCGACAGGCTATCCCGAGCGGGCCGCCTATGTGGTCCGGGGACGGATCGAGGCCGACGGCCACCCATACGAGGCAGGGCAGATGCTGGTCTTCGCAGGCGGGGACGACCCGGTCCTGAGAGCGCTCGAGCCCACGACCGTGATGCTCCTGGGTGGAGAGCCCCTGGGGCCACGGCATATCTGGTGGAATTTCGTGTCGTCCCGCAAGGACAGGATCGAGCAGGCCAAAGCCGATTGGCAGGCCGGCCGAATTCGCCTTCCCCTGGACGACGACCGGGAATTCATCCCCCTCCCCGAAGAGCCGAGGCCTTCGCCGGAGCCCATGTCCTGAGCTGCCCCAGTGAAACGAAAAAGGAGCCCCGGACGGGGCTCCTTCCTTGTCGTGGACTCTCGCTTAGCGGGAATAACGGAATTCCGGCGCCCGCTCGAGCATCTCCTTGGTGGCGTTCGGCAGGATGGCGCGCTCCGGATAGTCGCGCATCTCGTCGCCGGCCGTGGCACGCACGCCGTAGGCATCGCCCACCGTGCCGGTGGTTGCAGGCGAGGCGTTGTTGGTCATCGCCGTCGTGGTGCCCGCCGTGCCGGTGGCGCCCGTAGCGGCGCGGTTGTTGTTGGCCGGCGCCGCGCCGGTCATGGCCGTGTTGGTGCCGGTCTGGCCGCCTGCGCCCATGCCCGTGCCGGCCGTGCCGACCGTACCGGCCGCGCCGGTGCCGGTCGCTGCCGTGCGAGCCTCTTCCTGCTGCCACTGCAGCGCATTGAACGGCACCGCCACGCTGCGCTCGCCGATGCCCAGGAAGCCGCCGACGCCGATCACCACGGCCTCGACCTGACCCTGCTCATTGACCAGCACTTCGCTGATGTCGCCGATGCGCTCGTTGTTCTGGTTGTATACGTTCACGCCCTCGAGACGCGAGGCGCGCCACAGGTCAGGGCGGTTCTCGGTGACGTACTGGATATTGCCGCCCTGCATGGTGGCCGCCGAACCCTGCTGGTTCATCTGCGTGCCCTGCTGGTTCTGCTGGATGACCGGAACCGTCGTGGTGGTGCCGGACGGAGCCGTGGTGCCGGTCTGCGCCAGCGCCGGAGCCGATAGAAGCGTGCCCGCAAGAAGTCCGATGGCGACACGATTAAGCATGTTTTCCTCCGTTGATTGAGACCAGGGCGCTTGGAAGCGCGCACCTCTTGAGAACGGACTTCTCGGGAGTTGGTTTCCAAAAAACGGACTCTCGACCCGGAAAAGCGGGCCTCTTCTCTTGGCTTGTCGAGAAATAAACCGAAATCACACGAAAAGATCAGAGACTCAGCTGCACATCGGCAGTGCCTTTGGCGCACGATTTCGCATATATAGCAGACGAAAGCACGATATATTCCTTAATATACGTCAGCAGCAGCACCGTTCATAAATGATCCTGGACGAATTCTGCCGGTATATTGATCGTACATCCAGCCTGCAGCAGGTCTATTTTGACGCTAATATATAACATATAAGAGGATAATTGTCGGCGTTCCCCGTCCGGTGGCGCAGGCGCTGCCGTCAGTTCGAGAACAGAAGCGCGGCGCGCGTACCTGCGTGGGTCGGGTCGAACGCGATGGAGGAATTGAGGTTCGACACCATGGCCTGGATGATCTTGGTGCCGAGGCCCGTGCCCTGCACGATCCCGTCGCCCCGCCACCCGATGCCGTCGTCCTCGACGACAAGGGAGGCACGGTCCCCGAGGGACGTCAGGGTGATCCGGATATCGCCCGAACGGCCTGGAGGATAGGCATACTTGAACGCGTTGGTGACGAGTTCGGTCACGATCACGCCGAGAGACACGGCCTTGTCGGTCGGCACGCGAAGCGGTTCGGCGCGCAGCTGGATCACGTGCTCGCGCCCGGCGGCCCGCATGACCCCCTCGAGCTCTTCCACGAGGCCCCGCAGGTAGGTGTCCATCTCCACGAAACGGACATCCTCGGAGGTGTAGAGGCGGCGATGAATCTGGGCGATGGCCGTGATCCGCCCCTGCGTTTCCGTGAGCGCATCCCAGGCGGCGCGATCGGACTTGATGGCGCGCTGCTGCATGGCCACGAAGGACGCCACGAGCTGAAGGCTGTTCGCGACGCGGTGATTGACCTCGCGCAGAAGCATCTCGGCCCGCTCCCGAGCCTCCTGCATCCGCCGGTCGGCCTCCTCCTTCTCGCGCCGCAGGCGTTTGGCCTCGATCGCCTGCTCCACCGCCGTGTGCAGGAGTTCGACGAAGGCACCGCTCACGTCCTTGATCACGTAGTCCGCCGCCCCGGCCTTCATGGCGGCGACCGCAATGCGGCCTTCATCCGAACCGGTCACGTAGACGACGGGAGGCGGATCCGGCAGCGTCTGGACCTCGGCGAGGATTTCCAGCCCTTCCCGGCCCGGCATGAAATGGTCGAGCGCGATCGCATCGAAGGAACCGGAAGAAAGCCGCGTTAGGCCCTCGTTGCCGGATTGGACATGGGTGACGGAGACCCCGTGACGCGCGAAGGCCCGCTCCACGAGACGGCCCAGCCCTGCATCGTCGTCGATGTAGAGAATGCGCCGTAAATCCGGGTTGGAGGAGCCGCTCACGATGCCTCGGGTATCTGGATGACCGACAGGAAGAGCCCGAGTTGCCGGATCGCCTGCGAGAAGGTTTCGTACTCGACGGGCTTGGTGATGTAGACGTTGGCGCCGAGATCGTAGCAGCGCTGGATCTCGCGTTGGTCGTCGGTGGTCGTCAGGACGACGACCGGCGCGAGACGCAGCTTCTCGTCCCGCTTGATCTGCGCGAGGATGTCGACGCCGCTCATGTCCGGCAGGTTGAGGTCGAGTAGCACCAGGAGCGGACCGCCGTTGCGGATGGCGGGATCGAGCAGGTGCTGGAGTGCAGCCGTGCCGCTCGTGTAGTGCCGGATCTCGTTGCAGACGCCGGCCCGCCGGATGTTCTTTTCAATCAGGCGGGCATGGCCCTCATCGTCCTCGACCATGACGATGGTGACTGACTGGTGCTGGGGCATTAGGCGGCCTCTGATGCGATATGAAGCGTTTTGGGCAGAAGCACCGTGAAAGTCGAGCCCTGACCTGGTTGCGACGACACGCTTATAGCCCCGCCGAGGCGTCGCACAAGGGAGCGTACATGCGCCAGGCCGATGCCCTCTCCGGGCCTGTCCTGCGACCCGGCCCGCCGGAAAAGGTCGAAGATGCGATCGAAATCCTTCCGGTCGATGCCCCGGCCGTTGTCTTCGACCTCGTAACGGAGATATGCGCCCGTTTCATCCCCCCTGACCACGATGCGGCCCGGTCGGGCGGGATCGAGATATTTTGCCGCATTGTCGATGAGATTGCCGAAGATCTGCTCCAGGGCGAGCCGGTCGCTCGTGAGGTCCGGCGCAGACTCGATGATGAATTCGGCACCGGTTTCCTCGAACTGGTGTCTCAGGCTCTGCTGACAGACCGCCAGGAGGTCGCGCATGGCGACCGGCTCCGGAGTGAGAACCCGGCGCCCCTCGCGGGAGAGCCTGAGGATGGCACCGATGAGGCGATCCATCTTGGCGGTCGAGGTGCGGATGAAGGAGATCGCCTCGGGCAGGTCCTCCTCGATGGCGACGCGCGCCTCCTGGGTGGCGAGATCCGGCGCCCGGTCCTGGACGGCTGCATGGTAGCGCTCGATCGCCTTGCGGGTGGCTTCGAGCTCGCTGGTGAATCCCATGATGTTGACCAGGGGCGCGCGCAGGTCGTGGCTCACGATATAGGCGAAGCGCTGGATCTCGTCGTTGGCGGCCTGCAGGTCGGCCTCCACTTCCTTGATCTCGGAGATGTCCGTGCAGGTCCCGAACCAGCGCTCGATCTCGCCGGCCTGGTTGCGGACCGGCAGCGCCCGGCCGAGCGTCCAGCGGTATTGTCCGCTGCGGTGCCGCAGCCTGTATTCGATCTGGTAGGGCTCCCCGGTCGCGAGGGAATGCTGCCAGAGCTTTCGCGCCCGATCCCGATCCTCGGGGTGGAACATGCCGTTCCACTCCTCTCCGTCCGTCGAGCCCTCGTGCATGCCGGTGAACTCGTACCAGCGGGCATTGTAGTAGTCGTGAAAGCCGTCGGCGCGGGTCGACCACACCATCTGCGGCATGGCATCCGCAAGGATGCGGAACTTGCGCTCGCTCTCCTGGAGGGCCTGTTCGGCCAGAATCCGTTCGGTAATGTCGTGGCCCTGGACGAAGATGCCCGACACCGTGCCGTCGGCTCCGACGATGGGCTGGTAGACGAGATCGACGAAACGCTCCTCGGGCGTGCCGGCCGGCTCGTGCTGGAGCAGGACCCTCAGGTTTCGCCCGACGAACGGCTGCCCGCTGGTGAAGACGTTGTCGAGGAGCTCGAAAAAGCCCTGCCCCGACACTTCGGGCAGCGCCTCGCGGACGGTCTTGCCAACGACATCCCGGTGGCCGACGAGCTGGAGATAGGCCGCATTGGCCAGTTCGAAGCGGTGCTCGGGCCCTGCGAGGACCGCCATGAATCCGGGGGCCTGCTCGAACAGGCGCCGGAGGTGGCGGCGCTCCGCGTCGAGGGAGAGGTTGGCCTCCTGGACCGCCTGGGCCCGCCGGAGCACATCGCCCTCGACCTGGGTTGCCGGCTCCGCCGCCCCGGGGAACGACCGCGCCGCCATGCGCAGGCGATGCAGTTCGGTGACGTCGACCGTGTGCTGGAGGATGCAGAAGACCTCGCCCGCCGCATCGAGGAGGGGCGTGTGAGTGGCGCTCCAGAACCGCTCCTCGAAGCCGTTCCCGTCCGGACGCGGGATATCGTAATGGATCAGGGCCAGGTGATCCGGGCTGCGGTTCTTGAGCGCCCGATCGAGGGACGCCCGCAGCTGCTCGACGCTGGCGCCCTCGCCCGGGAAGGCCTCGAACATGTTGCGCCCGGTAATGTCCTCCCGCGTGCGCATGGTCACCCGAAGGTAGGCCTCGTTCATGCCGAGGATGGTGAAATCCGGCGCCAGCAGCACGTAGGGGTTCGGAGAGGAATCGAACAGGGCTTGGTAGTCGATCGGCGGGTTTCCAGCACCTGTTGTTCCATCTGCAGGGGGTGCAGGGGGTGCAGGGGGTGCAGGGGGTGCAGGGGGTGCAGGGGGCAACGGGAGCGACTTTCACGAAGCGACTGCCGATTGGGCAGGATCTCTGAACTCTGCCGCTAAAGATGGGAAGGCTCCGGAGAAAGAAAAGCCGGTTTGGGGCGGCTCACCGCGAGTTTGGGGAGAGCACTACGAGCCTTACAAATGACGGATGAGGGCCATGCGCCGGTCCTGATTGGACTAAAGCGTCGGCATCGAGCTGGTGGGTTTGTTCTGCCAAACTCCAGACGTGGACGCCGAGGACCATGAGCCAAGCAGACCCAGATGTCCAAGGTTTGAGCTCATCTCCGGTCTCGTCCGCATCGATCATTCCCATTCACCCCAGTTTGTCCCGACCGGGAGGCCCATTCTTAGGTCGGAGAACCCGTGGTTTTGTCCCCGTCGCGGGTTTGGCCTCTGCTGGTGTCTCCTTCGCATTCAGCGACAGGATATTGCCCTGGCCTCCGGGCAGGAGTGATTCACGTGGGCCGCTCGGGCTTCCGGGCCCGCTCTTTGCGTGAGCCAAGTGGGTTCGTTCTGCCAGATTCAGCTCTCCTCGTCGCTGGAAGGGGCGGAACCCTCGAGAGCAAGGAGAGCCTTGACCGCGCTGCGCCGCCGTGACAGCGCTCGGCGCTCATACCGTTCGAGCTTCTCGAGCCGGGACCAGGTCAACCGGGATTGTGCGGAGTGCTGTTTCACCCGCTGTTGGGCCAGCGGACGGCTCTCCTTTAGCCGCCGCACCTCGAGCCCGACATGGTAGCGCTCGAGGAGATTAGCGTTAAAGAGTGCGGTTATTGCGGGCCCACCGCCATTGTCATAGGCGCGTAACGTCTCGCGACGTGTGGGCGGACGCGGCAGCACCGGCAGAGGTGGCAACCGTTTGTCTGCCGGCGGGGGCGGTGGCAGATCGAGGAGGCTCACCAACTCACCGATAGCCTGTGCCCGGGCCTGGCGCACACGAAGCACATCGATTGCGGCCTCGGCCAGCTGCGTTGCAGCCTCCACGATGGCCGGGTTCGTGGTTTGCCCGCCGGCGATATGCCGTGCCAGTTGCGCCGCCGCCCGGGCCAAGTCTGGGACAGCCGAGACTGGCACAGCGAGACTGTGCCTGGTGGCATTGCGGCGGGATGATGCCTTGCCCGCGGCCGAGCGCGGGCCGGTGCTGCGCTGGGCATTCGCGCGATTGGCGGTAATTTTGCGTTGTGAGGTCATTCGGATTTTGCCCTCAGCCTAGGGGACAGCATGTCACCGTTCGGTGTTGGCGTAGCCGCTCGCGCGGAGCCGGCGGGCAAACGCATCGCGCCGCCGATCGATGTCCCGGAGCACCTTGTTCCGACGGAGATCCGCCCCTGTGATCATGCGCTCGATCGGGCCGATCTGATCGAGCTTGTCGATAAGGGCCTCTGCCAAGATGGCGTCCATGTCCTTGCCAAAGTGCGCCAAGACCCTCTCGACTTCGGCCGTGGCCTTGCCGTCGCCCTCGGCAAAGCCGTTCACCAGCTCGGAAACGGTAAACGTCTGAGTGCCATCAATCACGCCAGCGTTACCGCTGCGCAACAGCCTCGCCAAAGCGGATTTTGCCGCACTGATCAGAAGGCTTGCCTGAATCCGCCGCAAGCGCATGGCCTCCCATTTGAGGTCGGCAATGTCCTTGACCCACAGCGTCTCGATAGTGTCGCTGGGCGCCACGGCGGCGGCGATTTCCGCCAGCAGCTCGTCGTAGTCCTGTTCACTCTCGCCGATCACCAGCGGACGCTTGGCGACGAGCAGCCCGAGATTGGTCAGAGCGACCAGAGTGTCACGGCCCGGCGGGGAGCGTCTGATGCGCTCATCCTGAGTGGCCGGCAGATGGGCATTTGTTGCAAGATTGCGTGCCATAGCGAGATCCGTCCTTTTCTCATGTCGCTCGGTCGGCCAGGCCGGGGCCGGTATGCCCTGAACGTGACCAGTGCTGCTGCGCCGGTCCGATCGCCTTCCGCCGACGCGCTATGACGGATGTAAGAGCGAATTGTCGGCTCCCTAGGACCTCGCGAAAGTTCCCTGTGGAGCACTCTGGTGGATCAAGGCCAATGAGCCGGCAGGCAGGGTCAGGTTGGTGATCCGCGGCATCGAATTCTGGCCGCTGGATGCGATCGGCCCAGAGCGCCGCGACCCTCCTGAGGGTGGCGGCAAAGGCACGAGATCCGGAAGGTGACCTGGATCCGATGCGGTTGCCCGACGCTGTGCAGGAAGCGACGGCACCCGCAGGAGACGGCCATGAGGGCCCCAAACCTGGACAGTCTTTAAGGGGTGCGCATAGGATCGGTATGCTCCGGCTACTCCCGCTGTCCGCCGGGATCGGGCGGGTGGCATCACACGCTGCAATACCGTCCGCAGGTGCGGCGAGGAGCGGCGCAGCCGGGGGAGAGTGCTTCCGGTAGGATCCTTGCGCTTCGGGACATCTCGGCTCACGACCATCGTGTGCTATCAAGATCGTCGTAGGAGAACGAAGACCTTGGGCAGTGACACGGCACCGAATCCGGAAGGCAAGTGGCGAATGTGTTCGGTTGAACCGAGGCGGCCGAAGGCCTCACGGGGGAGATGGTATGCCAGGTCCAGACCTCGTTGATCGTCTCAAAGCGGCGTCGGACCATGACGAAGGGATCCCGGCAGCCGACGCCCAGGCCTTGTTTCTTGAAGCGGCGGAGATGATTGAAATGCTCCGGTCACTTCTGGAGCCGGTGACGGACGGCGGGCTTGAGGATTTGGAACCGAAAGGTCGAGCCTAGGCTCGGATGGAGTGGTTCAATGCTTCGATCCTGAAGTAGGGTCGGATCCGTTCATGATGCTGGCGTGGATCTTTCTGATTCCAGGCTGGACCACGCCACGACCGGCCCTTGGCCTTCTCCCGGATCGGCCAGTTTCGCTCTTGGGCATCGGACGAAGCCGCCCCGCCCCTCGGTGGCAGAACCACGGCTGAACCAGCGGCGCGTTCAAGCTGCGATGCGATCGGTTATTCGCCCTGCTGGCCCACATTCCAAAATGACGGCAGTGTGCGAGCGCCTTTGTGCGGATGGGCTGCACAAGTTCAGGCTCGTCCGAGCATCTGGCTGGAAGGCACTGCTAATCCCCTAAAACCCACGAGCGAGTTCCTGAACACCACCCAATCGAAGCTTGTTGCTGGTATCAGGGCTCGGCGGGACCTTTTCGGATAGGGTAGCGCAAACGGACACCAGGACCGCCACCGTTTTCAGGGATGATCTGAACGCCAGCAGCTTCCAGTGCTCGGGATAATGCTCCAAGAGTTGGACCGTGAGCGTTCAAGACACCCGGCTTCGCTTCAAGCCGTTTGATTGTTGGCAGTGATACGCCAGAAGCCGCCGCCAGATCCTTCTGCTCCCAACGTAATAGCGCCCGGGCAGCACGGACCTGCTCACTTGTTAGCACCAATTCGAGCCCCTAAGCATTTTTTGATACCTAAAGTATTGACTTTGGCAGGTCAAAATGATACTTTAGGTATTATACATCCTGAGGTTCACCATGTCATTCATACTTCGAACTACTTGGCCTATCACCCTCATCCTCTTGCTGTACCCGATACCGAGCGCGGCATTTCATCTTGTGGCTCATTCCGAGGCTGCAGCCAAGGGCCGTGATGCACTTCAGGCAACTGCGTCTCTCCTCTTGGTTCCGCAAGCAGCCCCGATAGCTCCGATCGAAGGACCTTTGTCACGAGGAGGAGCAGGGACTGAACTCAATGGTTTTCCCTTTTACAACAGGGAGGCACTACGATGACACAGAGACCACCACGCTCCCTTCCGCGAAGGACAGTATACAGGCCGAAGTTGTCTACGCGGCATGCCTCCCCGACTGTTGCATCATTAGGAATGCGGGTGTGTTTAGTTCCGGCTAATCCAGAACGTGAGCGCCGGCTATCGGACCTGATTGATGCGTGTGAAACGCTGCGCACCGAATGGGAGCGACTGTTTCAGCGGATCATCGCGTATCTTGATGAAGACAGTCGAAAGCACTGCCATGACAACCGCTCCCTACACCGCCCCCACCCGTGACGGAGGTATGCTATGTGCTTTGTTGAAACAGAGGATATGGGCACGACATCCCGTCGCAGGCTTACGCCCCATCGGCGACTTCAGGTGTGGGAGAGGACAGCAGGCGTCTGTGTGATCTGCCATCAAAGGATCAATGGCGTCCGCGAACGCTGGATTGCCGAGCACTTTCGCGCCCTGGAACTTGGTGGCACAGATGAACTGGCGAACCTAGGGCCCGCTCATGAGCGATGTGCGAGGTCGAAGACACAAGACGACCACCGTCGGGCGGCAAGGGCCAAGCGGCAGAAGATCCGTCATCTCGGGGCCCATGCCGCCAAACGCCCCCTCCCCTTCGGCAGGAATAGCGCTTGGAAACGAACGTTATCGGGTCAAATCATTCCCCGATAGCGCCAGGTAGGGACGAACTGCGCACCTATACCTGATCGGCAATCCGCATTAGGTATTTTCCGTAGCTGCTTTTGGCGAGTTCCTGGCCGAGTTTGATCAGCTGCTGGCGATCGATCCATCCCATGTTGAAGGCGACCTCCTCCGGACAGGCAATGCGGAACCCCTGCCGCTTCTCCAGCGCCCGCACGAACTCCGCCGCCTCCACCAGGCTGTCCGGCGTACCCGTGTCGAGCCAGGCATAGCCGCGCCCCATGCGCTGCACGTGCAGCTGCCCCCGCTCGAGATAGGCCCGGTTCACGTCCGTGACCTCCAGCTCCCCGCGCGCCGAGGGCTTGAGGCCAGCCGCGATCTCCACCACCTGCTCATCGTAGAAGTAGAGCCCGGTCACCGCCCAGCTCGACTTCGGCTGCGCCGGCTTCTCCTCGATCGAGATCGCCCGCCCCTTCGGGTCGAACTCGACCACGCCGTAGCGCTCCGGATCCGTGACGTGGTAGGCGAACACGGAGGCGCCGGCTGGCTGATCCCGGGCCTCCCGCATCAGCTCGGGCAGGCCGTGGCCGTAGTAGACGTTGTCGCCCAGGATCAGGGCCGACGGCCCCCCGGCCACGAACTCGGCCCCGATGATGTAGGCCTGCGCCAGCCCCTCCGGCTTCGGCTGCTCCGCATAAGACAGCCGGATGCCCCAGCGCTCGCCGCTACCCAGAAGCTGCTTGAACCGCGGCAGGTCATCGGGTGTGGAAATGATGAGGATGTCCCGCACGCCCGCCAGCATCAAGGTGGTGAGCGGGTAGTAGATCATCGGCTTGTCGTAGATCGGCAGAAGCTGCTTCGACGTGACGTAGGTCATCGGATGCAGCCGCGTGCCGGAGCCCCCAGCCAAAATGATGCCCTTCATGATCGGGTCTCCTGAGCTTTCGCCTCTTCGAGGAGGCGTTTGATGCATGGTTCGAGAGAGGTGTGCCAATCCGGCAGGGCGACCCCATGCACGCTGGCAAGTTTGGTGCAATCGAGCCTCGAATCATCGGGCCTTCTTGCGGGCGTCGGATAGTCCGCAGCCGCAATCGGACGCACGCGCGCTGTCGGCCCCCCATGGCGGGCCGACAGCCGGAAGATCTCCGTGGCGAACTCTGCCCAGCTGGCTGTGCCCAATCCGGTCATATGGAAGATGCCGCGCAAACGAGCCTCGTCCTGCCTGGCCAGCAGATTGCGGGCGATGGCGATGACACCGTCGGCGATATCCAAGGCGCTGGTCGGAGACCCGACCTGATCGGCCACTACGCCGACCTCGTCCCGCTCCCGGGCCAGGCGGAGCATGGTCCTGACGAAGTTACGGCCGAAGGGGCTGTAGATCCAGGCGGTCCGCAGGATGACGTGATCGGGTGCCTCGGCCGCGACCGCCCGCTCGCCCAGGAGCTTGGAGGATCCGTACACGCCGAGGGGCCGGGGCTCGTCGCCCTCGCGGTACGGCCGCCAGGCCGTGCCGTCGAACACGTAGTCGGTCGAAAGATGGATGATCGGCACGCCCATCGTGGCCGCCGCGCCGGCGACCGCGCCGGCGCCGATGCCGTTGACGGCCTCCGCCAGTTCCGGCTCGGCCTCCGCCTGATCCACGGCCGTGTAGGCCGCCGTGTTCACGATGAGATCGCCTCCGGTCTCGACCAGGATGTCCTCGATGCCGGAAGGATCGGCCAGATCGAGCTGCGGCCGCCCGAGCAAGACAGCGGTCGCCCCATGGGCGAGCACCCGCTCCGCAAGCGCGCGGGCGACCTGGCCTTCCTTGCCAATCACGATGAGGCGCATTGAATTCTCTTTGAAAGCTCTATGCCCGGTTTAGGCGAGGGCACCTTTTCGTCCTGCCCGATGGATGATGCTGTCAGCTCATTGGATCTTGGATGGACTCGGCTGCGGGACTGCACTCCAGGCACCCAAGATACGTCTAGGCAACAATTCCAAGTCGTTCGCCGCGATATACCCCAGAGCGGACGCGTTCCCACCACTCGCGGTTGTCCAGGTACCACTCCACCGTCTTGCGTAGTCCAGTCTCGAAGGTCTCTGCAGGACGCCAACCGAGGTCACGCTCGATTTTCGAGGCGTCGATGGCATAGCGCCGATCGTGCCCGGGCCGATCAACGACGTAGGTGATGAGTTTCTCCCGGGGACCGATACCCGTATCGGGGGCCAATTCGTCGACGAGAGCGCAGATGGTGCGAACCACGTCGATGTTGCGGCGCTCGTTATGCCCGCCGATGGCGTAGGTCTCGCCCGGAAGCCCCCGCTCCGCCGCGAGGATCAAGGCTCGTGCATGGTCGTCGACGTAGAGCCAGTCCCGAACGTTCTCGCCCTTGCCGTAGACCGGGAGTGGCTTTCCCTCGAGCGCGTTGAGGATCACCAAGGGGATAAGCTTCTCGGGGAAGTGGTAGGGCCCGTAATTATTGGAGCAGTTCGTGACCAGCGTCGGTAGACCGTAGGTGTGATGCCACGCGCGCACGAAATGATCCGATGCGGCCTTGGAGGCGGAATAGGGAGAAGTCGGTTGGTAAGGGTATTCCTCATGGAAGAAACCCTCGTCTCCGAGGGAGCCGAAAACCTCGTCGGTCGACACATGGTGAAAGCGGAAAGCCGCCTGTCGCTCCGGCGAAAGGCCGCGCCAATACTCCAGAGCCGCTTGGAGCAGGACATAGGTGCCGATTACGTTGGTTTGCACGAACTCTCCAGGTCCGTCGATAGACCGGTCCACATGGCTCTCGGCTGCGAGATGCATGATCACGTCAGGCTGGTAAGCCTGGATGATCGAGCGCATCCGCTCGGGATCGGCCACGTCGGCACATTCAAACCCGTATCGCGGATTGTTGGCGACAGGCTTGAGGGAGTCCAGGTTGCCCGCATAGGTCAGCTTATCGACCACGAGCACCTGATAGAGCGTGTCTCGCACGAGCATTCGGACAACCGCCGAACCGATGAATCCGGCGCCACCGGTTACAAGAAACCGCTTCATGATGCCCCTTGCCTGCTGAAAAGCCCTGGAAGGAAAATTAGCCGCACAACTTCTGCTTGAAACAGAACATACTTCGTTAAAGGCGGATATACTCCGACAGGGTCTTCTTGCCAACACCCTTGGGATTTCCGCGCTGCCCGCGCGGCACCGCCTCTCCCTTACCCCCTCCCTGTGAAGAAAGGCCTCATTGGCGGCGATTGCAGGGGTCAGGAGCCGTCTCTCGGCTACCCCCTTCTCAAAGGGAGGCGAGCACGCTAGTAAGCATGTTTCCTCGCGAAAAGCGATAGGTCCGCAGAATGGATATCACCAGCAATCCCACAGAAAGGATCGGCCGAAATCCTAGTCTCAGTGTGATTATCGGCATTCGCAACTGGGGACTGGACAGACTGGAAGTCGCCATCCGATCGCACCGATCGTCCAATACTGAAGATTTAGAGATCGTCATCTCGGATTACGGCTCCGACAACAGCTCTGCCGTTCGAAAAATCGCAGAGCGGTTCGGCTGCGGCTATGTTTATACCGACGCAGATGTCTGGAGTCGCTCCGCTGCCTTGAACGCTGGCATCAGGATTGCGTCCAGCCAGAACATTTTGACGACGGACGGCGACATCATCTTCTCACCGAGATCGCACGAGGTCCTGCTTAGCAATCTTTCTCGCATGCCGGATTCCGTGCAGATCATCCAGTGCCGGGACCTACCGGAGGGTTATGGCGCAGAGGGCCTTTCCTCCTTCGACTGGGACGAACTCTGCAGCGTATCCTCCATCCGCCCCCGATGGGGCATGGGAGGTTCCGCGACCTTTACCAGGGCTCTTTTCTCGCGGCTTCATGGCTTTGAGGAGCGGATGACCGTGTGGGGCGGCGAGGACAACGACTTCGTGCAGCGTGCACGCCGATCCGGCGCTCTGCTGAACTGGGTCGAGGATCCCGCGGCGCAGATTTACCACATTTGGCATGCTCCGGACTCCCGGGGAGCCTCCCCTGCGGGAGCAAAGACCATCGAGCAGAACAAGAAAATTCTGCAGAACGATCACACTATCGTCAGAAATCTGTCGCGCTCCTACAGAGGCTCGGCACCGTTCGTTCCAACGGTCTCCATTGTCATCCCCATTGGAGAGCGCCCGGGTTCGCTCCGTGAATCGCTTTCAAGCTGCCTTCGTCAGACGTTCCAGGATTTCGAGCTTCTCGTCGTCAGCGATGGATCTGGCGAAGGGCTGAGACCCATATTGAACGCTTTCGACGACAAGCGCATCAGGCTGCTGGAGCTCGGCGAGAGCCGAGGACCGGGCTTCGCCAGGAACTGCGCGACCGCATTGGCGCAGGGGGAGTTCATCACGATCCACAGCGACGAGGACATCATGCTCCCTCGCCGGCTGGAGCGGCAGCTTGCCGCAATCATCGACGACTGCGCCGGCTCCTATGGAGGGTCGATCGGGTTCGACGACCAGACCGGCGCATTGACGCTCAACCCGGGCCGCAGGGCCTTCGACTGCGCGTCCATGATGTTCGGCAGGACACCCAGTCACACGAGCTTTCTCGTCAGACGCCGGGTGCTCGAACACTACCGCTACAATGAGAATTTCCTAGTCGATTCCGAGTATCACCTTCTGAACAGGATCGCGCGCGCAGGCATCCGGCTCACTCATTGCGGCCACTACGTCGTCTTTCGCCGCATTCATGCGAACGATCCGGCAGGAACCTACCTTTCGGCTCAGAAGCCGACTGCGGGGATCAGCAAGGCCATGGCTCGCAGCACCGTCTCGGCCGACCGGGATCACCAACTCGGGAAGGCGTCGCGCGCGAATCCGCAGGCCGAGATGGACCTTTCGGAGGTCATCGACGCGATCCGCCATCTGCCGCCGCGGCTCCTGGCGAAAAGCATGCGGCTGGAATTCATGGTGCCCCTACCGGGGAGCAGCGACACCTTCAAGTTCCTTGCCTCAGCACTGGCGTCTCACCGGAGCATTACCTTCGAGTTCGATTCTGAGGGATCACGCGGCATTGTCGCCGTAACAATTCCTCTCGATGATGCGTCCTCCTCCCAGGACGACATCGCCTCACGCTTCGCCCGGATTGGGACCATCGCCAGCGCGGATGAAGTCGTACTCCCCCTCGCCTATCCCAATCTCCCCATCCTCGAGCACGATCTTCTGAGCGGGCCCGACCGAAAGGGTGAGACGCTCGGCGTTGGCCGCGACATCGAAGGGATTCTTCGCGTTATCGGGAAGCATTGCGGTCGCTGCGTCCTTTCCACTGGCGAGGATGATGGATACCGGCTCGATCTTCCTCCCCTGGGCCCGGCCACCGGCACTCTCGTACGGGCGAAGCTGGGAGGTTTTCTCACCAACGGCCGCCGCGTCGACGCAGAGGTTTGAAGTGAAGACAGAAACTGTCATCGAGTCCTCCGAGCGAACTACCACGGTCCGGTACACGCCCGAAAACTATGATGCCTATCCGCCTGCGGCGATGGCCTGGGTGGATGGACGGGTCATCGAGCGCAACAGGGACCGGGAGGCGGCAGCTCATGCGCTCCTTCTGTTTCCGTTCGTGTCGGGTCGCCTCTGCCCGGCCCGCGGCTGCGGTGTCGATGTGGCCAAACCCCTGCGCGAACTTTTCCTGCCGAGAAACGTGCTCATCGAAGGCGTCGAGATGGCGCCCGCCCGCATTCCGACCGGGACGCGGACTGCCATCGTGTGCGACGGGTCCTACCGGTCGGCGGCGTTGCTGAAGACTCGAAAGGCGGATCTCTCATTCAGGCTGAGCGAGAGCGCCTATACGACGTTGATTGGACCACGCAACGTGGTGGTCGCCTCCAACTTCGGCGTTTTTGCGAACCAAGAAGGCCAACTTAACATCCTTGTGCCGGCGATCGCCGCTGCGCTGCTGTTTTGCGAGGACCTCGGCATCGTTCGCCTCGTTCTGCCGGTCCATGACCTAACGGCTGAGGAAGCGGAACTGCTCGGGCGGCTTTCAGCGCTCTTGGCGTCTGTGAACATCTCTGTCGAAACTCCTCTTCTGGGCATGGATTTCGCGGCTCTGTCCAGGAGCCTGCCGGACCTGTCCGGGCTCGAAATATTCCTTGCCGAACGACACGAGCACATCACCTGCGTCGAAGATCTCCCCGATTTCTGGCTCGCGCAGCTGCTGCTGGCGCAAGCCTCGGGCGACAGGACAGCGACCACCCAGGCTCGCGACCGAGTAAAAATCCTCCTGCGGCGTGGCTGCAGGCTCTCCGCCGGTGAACAGGACCTGCTCTCGTCCGCCCAGAGCGCCTCCAACGGGCAGGTCATTGCTCAACCTGACATGAAGAGCACGACGTGACCATATTAAGAGCGATCAAGAACCTCATTCCATTGTCGGCCCGTCGTTCTCTGAAGGAGCGGCTTCCTACGCAGTTGGTCGGCCTGATCGCGACCGCGCCGGCACGCGGAGCGTCGAGCGCGCAGACCAAGGCAAGCAAAAGCAAACCCATCGCCGAGAAGCCGCAGTGCCCGATCTGCGGCACTCCCTTTCCTCCTCCGGACGAGCAGACGACCACATGCGCCGGGTGCGGATCCGCTCCGCATCACCGTCGGCTGGCGCTGGCTGCCTATGCCTGCGAGCCGCTGCCAAATCGACGCGTCCTGGCGCTCGGCTCCGACCCTCTTCTGAAAACCATCTTTGATGGAATGGACGGCATCCATTTTGCGGAGGATCTCTCCGAGGTCCCGCCCGAGCTTCACGGCCGGGTCGATCTCTGCGTCCATTCAGGCTTTCTCCGGAATGACGACCCAAGGCCTGAGAAGGCCCTGAAAAGCATCGATGCCCTGCTATCACCCGGCGGCCGACAGGTCTTTGCGCTCGGCGCTGTGGCGGGCAGCTGGCGCAAGCTCAAATGGCGGCAAGATGAAGAGGCTTTAGTCCAATGGCTGCGCCGAAAAGGTTGGCTGGAGCCTTTGCCATTCGAGCCGATGAGCTTCTATGGCGCGAACGCAGCTGCGACATTCGGCTACGAGAGCCCCGATCATAATACCTCCGAGGCCGTCGTCATTCTGCTGAAAACCTCGACGAAGGTCGGCTGAAATACGCCCGACCAGCAGTTTCTCCCTGGGTAAATGTCCAGGCGGGTTCGGGAGAGCCCGTCCCGATCCTCCAGCCTCATGCGGCGGTGGGTCCGTCACCGCCGTTCCATGCGTCCGCACGCCCCTTGCGTATCCCTGTAACCGATCTATAGCTTCGTCCCACGTACTGGGTCCAAGATTGGGTCCTGGTCATTCGCCACATCCTGGAACCTGATCCTAAGCCATGACGGTCGCACGAACCATCAAGCACATCGTTCCGGCCGATGCTCGGACACTCATCAAGAAGAACTTTCCCGGATCGGTCGAGAAGGTTGCGTTCGGCTTGGATTCGATTCCTCTCTTCCTGAACGGCAGGGCATGGAAGCGGCTCCTGCAGCCCAACCCCAACCAGCGACTGCATCCCCTGGGGTCCAAATTGTGGTCCGGTTTCGGGGAGCGGGCCTCCGGCGAGATCGAGTTGTCCAAGCTCTCAGCCCAGCGCGACCGCAAGGTGCTGGCCGCCGCGGCCTGGTCGCTCGCCAAGTGGTACGCCTACAACCGGGACTACGGCCGAGCCCTCGAGAACCTCGTTCTCATGACGACGGCGATCCCCAGGATGCGGCGGAATGTCTACACCCAACTCATGGTGGTCGAGTGCCTGCTCCGGCTCGACCGGCTGGACGAGGCCCAGGAATGGCTGGAATGGGCCTCGCGCGGCACCGAGACCAGAGCGGAATTCTACTTCTCGGCCGCCAATATAGCTTATGCGCTCGCAAGCCGGGCGGGCTCCCTGACCACCGCCGACGCCGAGCGCCTGGCATGGCTGAACCGGGTCTACGAGGAGGGGGGCTTCTCCAAGATCGAGAAACGGGACCCGGATGCTCCCTTAAGCCTCGACAACCTCAAGGTCGCCAATCCTCGCTCGGTCGAGGCGACGACGAAGCTGAGCGTCCTGATGCCCGCCTATAACTGCGCGGACACCCTGCCGATCGCTCTGACCAGCATTCTCGACCAGACCTGGCGCAATCTGGAAGTGCTCGTCGTGGACGACAGGAGCCCGGATGAGACCTGGCAGGTCATCCAGCGCTTCGCCGAGCGCGACAACCGCATCATTCCCTTGCGTCACGAACGCAACGGCGGCGCCTATGCGGCCAGGAACACCGCCCTCGCGCATGCGACGGGCGACTTCGTGACCGTTCACGATGCGGACGACTGGTCGCATCCCGAAAAATTCGCGGCGCAGATGCTCCATGCGCTCTCGCAGCCCGACGGCATCAGCACGACGATCGGCGTCCGCGTCTCGATGGATCTTCGCTTCGACGTAAAGGCCAATATGGCCGGGATGCTGATGGAGAACACCTCGTCACTTCTGGTGAAGCGGCAGGTCATGGCCGATCTCGGCGGCTGGGACGTGACCCGGCTGGGGGCGGATTCCGAGTTCTACGAGCGTATCAAGGTCAAGCACGGTCTTGCGACGAACAAGCTCTTCCCGGCCACGCCCCTGACCCTCATCCTGTTCAGCGGCTCCTCGCTGACGCAGACCAAGGCGGCTGGGATCGCGACCGTGAACTACGGCGCGCGCCGGCAGTACAAGGAGGCCTACCGCTTCTGGCACGCCACGGAAATGGCCAAGCCCGAGCCCGATCTGCGCATGACCCCGGAGCGGCGCTTCCCGGCCCCCCGTATCGTTCTCGGACAGAAAGAGCCGATCCAGGACATCGACGTGGTCGTCGTCGGGAACTTCGCCGATGCGGCGCGGCCTTTCGAGCGGGACGTCGCGCACTGGGAGCGCCTCGTGGAAGGAGGCCTGAAGCTCGGCCTCGTCCACTGGCCAACCTACCGGCGCGCAGAGGCCAACATCGTAGCTCCGATCCGCTCCGCGATCGCCACGGGCCTCATCGAAAACATCGTTCCGGGAGAGAGCGTGTCGTGCCGGGCCGCGGTTCTCCTGGATCCAGCGCTTCTCGCCGATCCTCCTGCCCCGCTTCCGGTCATCTCCGCCGAGCGCCTCTACGTGATGGCCGCCGCCACGCTTTCGGCGCAGCAGGAGGCGGATGCGCAGGGCTTCTTCGGCTGTGTTCCCCTCATGATCGGCGAGGATGACATCACGTCCGCGCTGAATGGGCTCGACAGCGCCGTTATGACAGCGCCGTCTGCGTGACGGCGCCATGCACTCGCATGCGCCTGTAGGCCCTTTATAAGATCCTCGCGTTTCGCTCCGAATGCCTTCAGCTTGCGAGGGCCGGCGCGGGCAGCAGATTGTCTGGAACGGGGAACGGGCGCCTCTCCAGAGGAAAGGGCATGTAGAGCCTGTCCGCGGTTTCGTGCCAGAGGCCGAACGCCCGGCGATAGGCACTTCGTGTTGGGCTGAAGAGGCCCATGTCGCTGTCGATCTGGAAGACGCCGCCGCCGGAGAGGCTCGTTTCCGACCAGCTGAC
Organism: Microvirga lenta; assembly: GCF_020532555.1. Classification (GTDB taxonomy): domain Bacteria; phylum Pseudomonadota; class Alphaproteobacteria; order Rhizobiales; family Beijerinckiaceae; genus Microvirga; species Microvirga lenta. The sequence continues at coordinate 408,015 of NZ_JAJBBR010000008.1, forward strand.
AAAGGACAGGAGCTTGTCGATCCTGCGGATGCTGTCGCGCCCGAAGGCACGCTCCATCCTGAGATGGAACTCCCCATCGCCGGCGGCGCGCACCGAATCGTACCAGCCGATCCTGTCCATGACGGGTTTGCGCCGGAACATCAGCGACGACGCATCCGGCCGGAAATAGCCATTGAGCGCCCGGAACCCGCGTTCAGGCGAGCAGCGAACGTGTTCGACCCAAGTGGCGACAATGGATCGATCCCGCTGCAGCTCGGCGACCGCCGTTGCGATTTTCTGCGGGTGCGCCCAGTCGTCGGCATCCTGGTTGGTGACGAACTCCCCTGCCGCCGCTGCAAGGCCGACGTTCCTCGCCACGAAGGCGCCGGAATTCCGGTCGAGGGAGATCAGGCGAAATCGTGAATCGTCCCAGCTCAGCCGCTCAACGATACGGGCCGTTTCATCACTACTCGCATCATTGACAACGATGATCTCAAGATCCCGATAGGTCTGGTTGCGCAATGATTCTAGGGCGTATGGCAGCGTATGCGCGCTGTTGTAGGCCGGCATCAGGATTGACACGAGTGGCCCATGAACAGGAGCACCCACGCATGAGATAGGCGCTAGATTCTCGCAGGCGAACGCAGCATTCTCTTCCTTGAGGCGCACCGGATCGACTCCCTGCCCAGCAAGGATCCTGTTTACTGCGGCGAGCTGAAGATCGTAGCGACCATCCCAGAATTGAGTCTGCGCATCGAAGATATCGAGCTTCATCCTGCTCCGGACATCGGCGGCCTCGTTCCGGAGCGCGCGTTCAAGTGCAAGAGACGCATCCGCCATATTCGCTCCACGAAACTGGTGCGCACATTTGAGAGCAGCATCGAACTGGTTTGCTGCGATCCGCGATGCATGGGTGACGATACGTGCGACGGCAATTTGGCTGACCTCAGGGCTGATGGACGCCGCGAATGGATAGACTCTGCATAGGAAGCCGGATGCGTCGGCGCTATCCGGCTCCTTCAAGACGTCCTCGATCATCCTTGCGGCCGCTGCTGGGCGTTTCAGATTGGCGGACGCCAGCAGATAGAGCTGCCGACACGTATAGTCCCTTCTATACTCGACCGGCATTACCTCATAGGTGGAGCACACCTCCTCAAACCGATGGGCCGTGAAGTAGCAGTTGAGCAACATCTTCCAGGCACGGGTCCGCTTCGCATCGATACGGTCCAGAAGAGCGGCGGCGGCATTGAAATTGCCAGTTTCGATCAACTGTCCGGCCCGCCCCAGGGCCGCCGTCTGCCGGTCGAAGGACACAGCCCTGAGCCAGAAGACGGCTCGCCGGAGCGTAGCGTTCGCCTTCAGCCGGGAAACTGTTGTTCCAAGAAGACGCTTCATGCAGGAACACCTCACGCCAGCCGGTGGAGCCGCCTACAACCTCATTGGAAATAGGTCGGCAACTCTGACAGTTTCGGCTGCCGCCGGTCCTTGTCGGAAAGAATTGCGTCAGTCGGACCGACGGGCCATGCTATGCCGAGGTCCGGATCATCCCAGGCCAGACCGTGGTCGTGGTCGACGGAGTAGTAGGCGGATACTTTGTACAGCACTTCAGTGTTCGGCTCGAGGGTGCAGAACCCGTGAGCGAACCCGACCGGCACAAGGATCTGGCATCCGTTCTCGGCAGACAGCTCGGCCGTGACGTGCCTTCCGTAAGTAGGGGACGAGCGCCGCAGGTCGACCGCGACATCGAGGATCCTGCCGCGCACAACCCGAATGAGCTTGACTTGTGCAAACGGACCACTTTGGAAATGTAGGCCCCGCACGGTTCCAACCATCGCAGACAGAGAGTGATTGTCCTGGACAAACTCCTCGGCGATTCCAGTCTCCGTGAACCGCTGGCGGTTGTAAGTTTCTGAAAAGAAGCCCCGGCTATCGCCAACGCGCCTTGGCGTCACGATCTTCACATCCGGGATCGCTGTCGGCTCTACGCTCAACACCTTTGGCACCTCATTGAACTTCACGCTTAGGCTCGGGTACAGCAGTTCGTCCCGGGAGCGGAAAGCCGCATTCAGATTCTTGCAGCATGTTATCGAACGCCTGAACTTTTGGATGCGCTGTGCCGTGCTGTTCGCGCGGCCTTGAAATAACATGCCGCCTCCGTGCGCATGCGCTCGAGAAGCGGATGCTCCTCCACCTGGCGGTAGGCGCTCAGAATCGCCTCCGTACCATACAGATCCCGCAACCGTTTCCAGGCCTCGGCCATATGGACGACGCGCTTCTCCTCGTCAATGCTGCGGGATTTGCGGTGGAACACGAAAGTATGGGTCGCGACCGCGAACTCGAAGCCGGCCGCGAGAGCCCGGAAGCAGTAGTCGTTCTCCTCCCCGTAGAAGCGATGGAAGTTCACGTCGTCGAACAACCCGATGCGGTCGATGACCTCCTTCTTCATGCCGAAGCAGAAGCCGTGCACGAGCGGCACGCGCGGCAGGAGGTCCGCGAAGCTCCAACCCTCGCAGGCGAGGTCGAGATCGACGAGGCCAAGCCCCTTGGGCAGTTCGTTGATGGCGGTGTTCCGGCGGCTGCTCTTGATGTGAGGGATCGATTGAGCGCCTGCTGCATTCGAGAGCGGCCCGACAATGCCGATCCGGTCGCTCCGGTTTGCGGCGTCGAGCATCTTCAGGGCCCAGTTCGGACACACGATCGTGTCGCTGTTCAGGAGGATCCGGAAGCCGGCGCTCCCGGCTTGAAGGCCCCAGTTGGCCGAGCCCGTATAACCGAGATTCTCCTCGTTCTCGATCAGGGTCGCCTGCTCCTCGCTTCCCGCAAACCGGCGCAGATAGGCAGTCGTCTCCTCATCGGACCGGTCGTTGACGATGATGATCCGATGTCCGGGCAGCAGATTTTCCCGGACCGACTCCAGGCAGAGGCGAACATCCTCCAGGGCGTTGTGGACGCAGACGACGATATCGACCGGAATGCCGGCCACCGCTCGCAGACGCTCGTCCTTGACGGTCGCAAAGGAAGGACCGCCATCGGGGCTCATCTTGGAGCCGAGCTGCAGGAGCACCTCGGGTACGATCAGGGCGCGTGCATTGACATGACGAAAATAGCGGAAGTCGTCATGATCCCGTACCGACTGGCCTTGCGGCAGGAGAGGCACGATCTTGAGATCCGGACGCTGGTGCGTGACCCAGGCCAGGCCGAGCTGGTCACGACGGCTGAACCCCTCGATTTGCTGCCACCACAGATCGAGCGCCGCGGCCGCTTCCGGGCGCTGCAGCCGAACCACCATGAAGCCGGTCTCGAAAATGGGCTGCTTCGGCGGCAGGCCGTTCTGCCGGTAGTGCGCGACCTGCCGGTCGATGGCCGCCGCGCTGTCCTTCTTGAGCTGCTTGCAGGCTTCCGCTTCCTCGTAGAAGCAGTCCCGATGCGGATGCGACACCAGCCCCAGATGCCCATTGGCCCGACCGACCATGTCGATATATCGCCGGACGTCGCCTTTCAGGATGATGTTCGCGTCCAGCCACACGGCGATTTCGTGATCCGGGAATAGCTCATGAGGATGTGTCTTTACCCACCGGGCCACGCGGGTGGGGTCGGGATGATAATAGGGCACGGAGCGCATCTGCCACACGCCGTAATCATGGCGCGGCTCGTCGGTGAAGCAGACGTAATCGATGCCGGGATCGATGATGTCCGGAAGCAGCAGATTGTCGTATTTGCCGAAGATGGCGGTGTAGAAGATGATCTTTCGTCCACCCTCGCCTCGCGCCTCGCGATGCGCCGCGATCATTCGGGCGATGTCCGGGTCGACCTGCCAGCGGCTGTCGGTCAGGAAGGCGGCGACTTGTTTTGGGAGTCTTGCCAGCAGGGCGTCCCTCGTGCTGTTGATCGCCTGTCGCCCGAAGGCGGCCAAACGCGGAACGCGGTGGGCTAGGGCGCGCAGAGGGCTCGTCACCTTATGGGAAAGGGAACTTCGCATCCCTCCGATCTCCTCCAGTCTAACCTTTTGATGCTAGGCCCTATTCCTGCCAAACGCTTTGCCTCTATTCGAAAGGCTCCGCCATTCGTCCCTTCTAGCTTCCACGCCAATGGCGCTGCAAGCCTATAATATTTGCTGGCTCGACCTCGGGGTGAGAGAGCGGGCTCGGCTCTGCCCCCTGCCCTACTTCGCTTTCACGTCCGACGAGGTCTTGTAGATCTGAATCACCTCATCGACGGAGCCGAACGCTTTAGCCCGGCCGTGTTCGAGCAGAAGGGCCTTGTTGCAAAGATCCCGCAGAACTGAGTTGGAGTGGGACGCCAGCACCATGATCTTCGACTGCATCATGAAACCCTCGAGCTGCTCGTTGGCCTTTCTCAGGAAAGCGGCGTCGCCAGTGGCCACCACCTCGTCGAGCAACAGGATATCGGTGTCGACATGGGTCGAAACCGCGAAGGCAAGGCGAGCCCGCATGCCGGAGGAATAGGTGCGCATCGGAAGATCGAGGAACTCACCGAGCTCACTAAACTCGGCGATGCTGTCGATCTTTCTTCTGATTTCGGCGCGGCTCATCCCGAGAAAGAGACCCCGGATGAAGATGTTGTCGTATCCCGTCGCCTCCATGTCGAGGCCGAAGCTGAGGTTGAGGAGCGGTGCAACGCGCCCCTCGACGACTATGTGACCCTCCGTAGGGGCATATAGTTTGGCCATGACCCGCAGCAGGGTCGACTTGCCCGCGCCATTGTGGCCGAGCAGCGCGAGCCGGTCACCGGGCTCCAGGCGAAGAGAAAGCCCATCAAGGGCCCGCACCCGCAGATATCCGGCTCCGCCGTCGGCGAGCTGACCGCCGACAGCATTGCTCTGGAGTCCGGGATGATTGCCGCGGGCTTTCGTCTGAAGCACCGGAAAGTCAAGCGATATGTTATCCAATTCCAGGAGAGCCATGACAGCACCTCAGATCCAGAGGGCGATCTGACGCCGCCAATGGGCGTAGACCGGCAGCATGATGCACCAGCCCAGCACAGTGATCCCCAGAACCACAGCCCAAACGAGCAGGCTCGGGACCTGACCAAGAAGCGGCGCGCGCAGGATTTCCACGAAGTAGTACATAGGGTTGAAGTAGACGAAGATCATACGTGCGCCTGTCGCGCTCTCCGCATGCCACAGGATCGGAGTGACGAAGAAGATCAGCCGCATCGCGTTGGGTATGAGCTGGCCGAGATCCCTATAGCGCGCATTGATGAGCCCGAGCAGCATGGCGACCCAGACGCCGTTCAGAAGGATCAGCGCAAGCGCCGGAAGGGCCAAGAGCACGGCGGGGAATGGCCAGACCTGGAAGATCAGGAGCACGATGACGAGAACGACGGCGTTATATCCGAAGATCAGGATGTTCTTCCACAGAAGTCGGTAGACGAACACCGTGCTGGGAACAGGGATTTCCCTGATGGCCGAGGCGTTCGACACAAAGGCGTCCTTACCCTCGTTCACCAGCGCCGAAAGAAAGTTCCACGTGGTGAAGCCCGCCACGAGATAGGGAATGTAGTCGTGGACGCTCTGCCCCATGATACCGCTGTACAGCGTTCCCATGCCGAAGGCCACGAAGGCCATACTAAGAGAGATCCAGAGCGGCCCGAGCCGCGTCTGGCGGTGACGCGACAGCACGTCTCGCCAGCCGAGCGTGAGCCACAGCTCGTGCCAACGCCAACCCTCGCGGACCTCGCGTATCGCTTCCACCAGCCCGGATCCTTTGCTTCTCAACTTTCCCATCCTTGATGGCATGTCCGAATCCGGAACCGCCGACCTCGATCGGCCTGCGATGCCCTGGTCAAGGGCCTCGCCTTAGCCCGCTTTCTTTACCGCCTGCCTCTCGGCTTATGCCTTGACCACATTGTCGCGGGTCCCGAGATAGCGTCCTCGGGTGTCCACAATCAGCTGCGCGTGCTTCTCGATCAGCCCGTAGTCGAACCGGTCGTGGTCCGTAGCAAGGAGCACGAGGTCGAAGCCGGAGAGCACCTCCGGCGTCAGATCGATGCTGTCGAGCTGGAACGAGTAGCGGCGCATCTTCGGGAAGTGCGGCACGTGCGGGTCGCTGTACGCGATATGAGCCCCCTTGGCTTCAAGCATGCTCATAAGCTCGACGGAGGGGGATTCCCGCATGTCGTCCACATTCTTCTTATAGGCAATGCCGAGGACCAGGATCCGGCTGCCGCGGATCGATTTCTCTCGGTCGTTGAGAGCATCGGAAATTTTTTCGACCACCCATTCGGGCATCGTGCTGTTGATCTCGCCCGCGAGCTCGATGAAGCGCGTATGCAGACCGTATTCGCGCGCCTTCCAGGTCAGATAGAAGGGATCGATGGGAATGCAGTGCCCGCCAAGGCCGGGACCGGGATAGTAGGGAACGAACCCGAACGGCTTGGTCGCGGCCGCACGGATGACTTCGTGGATATCGATCCCCATGCGGTCGGCGATGATCTTCATCTCGTTGACGAGGCCGATATTGACTGCACGATGGATGTTCTCGAGCAGCTTGGTCAGCTCGGCGGCCTGGGTCGAGCTCACCGGAACGACCTTGTCGATGACTTGGCCATAGAGAGCGATCCCCACCTCCAGACAGGCCGGCGTGGTGCCGCCGCACACTTTAGGGATGTTGCGCGTGCTGAATTTCGGGTTGCCTGGGTCCTCGCGCTCTGGGGAGAAGACCAGGAAGGCGTCCTGGCCGACAGTGAGGCCGACCTTCTCGATTCGGGGCCGCAGCTCCTCTTCGGTCGTGCCGGGATAGGTGGTGCTCTCCAGGGAGACCACTTGGCCGCCTCGCAGGTGCGGCAAAAGCGCCTCCACCGTGTTCAGGACGAAGCTCAAGTCCGGCTCGCGGTACTTGTTGAGGGGCGTCGGGACGCACAGAATCAGAGCATCGGCCTCGCGAGCACGAGACAGGTCGGAGGTAGGCTCGAAGCCGTTCCTGACCGCTTCGGCGATCCCTTCGGCCGGAATGTGTTCGATATAGGTCTGCCCGCGGTTGATGATCTCGACCTTGCTCTGGTCGATGTCGAAGCCGATGACCTTGTAGCCGGTCTCGGCGTAGCGGAGCGAAAGCGGCAAGCCGACATAGCCCAATCCAACGACCCCGATAACCGCCGTCTTGTCGTTCAGCTTTTGAAGCAGCGCATCTTTGTTCATGAGGAATCCCGGCCTCGCCTTCTTTGGACAGCGGACCAACCAAAAGGCATGATCGGGCCCGCAAGGGCTCCGGAAGGCGCCACAGGCCCGCCGGAACCGGAAAAGCGGCAGTCACCTAGCCAAGAGACCTTGGCTAGGGCCGCGCGCACGCCGCTATACCTCCTTGGCGTGCGGCCAGCAACCGTCATGGAACATTGGATCGTCAGCGTTTCAGCCGGATCGCAAGGCGGGAGTATGCCCCAGAAGGCCCATGCCGCCGGCGGGCGCCCCTCCGAGGGCCGGGCGGCGTATAGTTTCCTAACAGTATGCGCCCTCCCCGGGAAGCGTAGCCATGTGGCGATTCGCCTGAACCGGACCCAGCGCCTCACGCAAGTCACTCAGGAGCACCTGGCTCGCAACCGGCAGCCACGCCCTCTTCCTCGTGCTTGCTCAGGCCCTGAGACCGCTCTACTAGACGTTCCGAGTCCCGGAGGACGGCCATGCGCGTTCTGGCGATCGCCATCACATACAATCCCGAAACAGCCTTGCTGGCCGACGTTCTGAAGGCGATTGCTCCGCAGGTTCAAGGGATCGTCGTGGTCGACAACGGGTCGGCCAATGTGAGCAGCATTCGCGACATCGCCGCGATAGTCGGCGCGCAGATCATCGCCAACGATCAGAATCTCGGAATTGCCGCCGCCCAGAACCAGGGTGTCTCGCAGGCGCGGGCTGACGGCTTCTCGCACGTGCTGCTGCTCGATCAGGATACCGTCCTGTCGCCCGGTGTCGTGGCCGAACTGATGCAGAACTTGGAAGAACTCGAACGTCGCCAGGAACGCGTGGCTGCCATCGGCCCAGCCTATTACGAGATCAATAGCCAGCGGCGGACCAGGGCGTACCACGCCAGCGCCACGCGCATTTCCCGGATCCCTCTGGACGGCGGCACCCAGCCGGTCGCCAGCGACTTCATCATTGCCTCGGGCTCCCTCATCGCGCTCGCCGTCTTCGATGAGGTCGGGGGATTCTATGAGGATCTCTTCATCGACCTTGTTGATGTGGAATGGTGCTTCCGGGCTCGCGCCGCGGGCTACCGGAGCTTCTTGGCGCCGACGGCGGCCGTGGAACACCGCCTGGGAAGCGGCACCGTAAAGGTCGGCTCCCGCGAAGTTGCCCTCCATGTGCCGATAAGGAACTATTACTGGGTCAGGAATGCGCTCTGGCTCGCGCGGCGGTCCTGCACGCCGGCGGCATGGCGACTGTACTTCATCAGTCGATGCCTGGCCTTTCTGGGGGTGTACACCACCGCCGCCGATCAGCGGAAATTACGGCTGAAACTCATCGTCCGCGGCTTCCAGGACGGCCTCAGAGGCAAGCTGGGCCGCATACCCCAGCGATAGCCCCTGACGAGATCGACTTAACGAGCCGGCACGCCGATGACGCTCGCGCCGGCGGGAACGTCCCTGACCACGACAGCTCCCATCCCGATGACAGCGCCTTTGCCAATCCGAAGGTGTCGCCCGGGCGAACCGTTGCGAATGACCGCTCCTGCCCCCACGAAGACGCCGTCCTCGATATGGACCCAGCCATTGCAGGAGACCCGAGGTGCGAACGTAACATAATCGCCGATGATGCAGTCATGGGAGACTTGGCAAAAACTATTTCCTTGGAAATGCCGCCCGATCAGAGCGGAGTTGTTGATGACCGAATAATCGCACAGCACCGACCCCTCTCCGATCTTAGCCGAGGACGAAACAATCGCCGTCGAAGCAACGATCGTGGCGAGCGGCTGATGTGAAAACCGGACAGATAAAGTCCTGCGGTCGTCGGAACTGCCGACGGCAAAACAGATCTTGTCGCTCGGACGCAGGTCGGTCGGACGGATCACCGGAATGCCCTGGACCGGCCCATCAGGTTCATCCGTGACGAATACGAGGTCGATGGGATCGGTGGAGGAAATTCCCCGTCGGACGATATCCGCGACCTCGCGTCCCATTCCGCCACATCCGAAAATTGCCAACCGCATCCCGCAAAAGTCCCCATCGTCCCGCGCCGGAGGGCTCTGAGAAGCCTGTCTGGCGGCCATTTCCCCCGCATGAATTCCGGAGGTTGGGTTACCGTTCGAACGGGGAGAATAGAGCATCACGCTTCAAAAGTGGATCTATGTATTCGCCATTAGGGACCTCTTCGCCGCCCACCTTTACGGGAGCCGCCGGGGTTGCGCGACTCGGTCGGCTCTTCCTCTCCTAGGAGAGAGGATCCGGTGTTCTTGCTCATGGTCTCCCTTTTGTTTATTGGGCAGTTTCCCGCCGTGCGGGGGCGTTCCATTCTCGGAATGACGTAAGCAGGGCCCAGGAGAGTGACTTGGCCGAAACGAATTCTCTGCAGACACAGGTCCTCGTACCTGTTCTCCCGACCTTAGAGATGATCCGCCCGTACCTGGAATCGATTGACCGGACCCATATCTATTCCAATGACGGCCCCCTGAACCGCCTGTTCTGCCTGGAACTCGCCAAGTATCTAGAGGGACGCATCACGCCTCCTGCAACGATTGTGGCCACGACGGTTTCCAACGGAACCATCGCGATCGAACTCGCCCTCAAGGCGTCGGCCAAAAGGGATGCACGATACATCATGCTTCCCGCTTACACGTTTATCGCTACCGCACATGCGGTGAAGAACGCAGGATTCGAACCATTCTTCCTGGACGTCGATGAGGAGCTTCTCACAATTACCCCCGAGATCGTGCGTGCCGCGCTCTCGGAGTGCGACGCACCGGCCGCCGTCATTGTCGTGAGTCCATTTGGAGGGCCTGTGCAGACGTCGGGCTGGGAGCAGTTCGAGGATGAGACAGGCATACCGGTAATCTTCGATTGCGCTGCAGCCATAACGTCAATCCGCTCGGTCTCGCGGCAACCGATGTGTATCAGCCTGCATGCGACGAAGATGATAGGCGTCGGTGAGGGTGGAGCAGTCATTTCAACGGATGCGGATCTCATCGCACGGATCCGGCAGGCGGCGTCCTTCGGCTTCACACCGGACAGCAGGATATCGGAAGTCGTAGGTGGAAACTATCGCCTCTCGGAATATGCAGCCGCCATCGGCCTCTCCTCCCTCGAATCGGTCGACGGCAAGGTGTCGTTGCTATTCGACAAGGCTCGAATCTACAGAGAAAATTTCAGCGGCAACCCTGTTCGCTTTCAACCTGGTTTCGGCCAGGACTGGATTGCCATGACGATGAATGTTATCCTAGAGGGGGCACGTGTCCAGCGGGTCCTGGATACCCTTGACCGACATCGGCTTCCATGGCGACGGTGGTGGTCCCTCGGGTGTCACACCCATCCGGCCTTCGCAAACTCCGCCCGTACAGAACTGCCAGTCACCGAAGTTGTCGCGTACAACACGATCGGTCTGCCTTTCCACGTCGAGATCTCGGAACAGGAGATCGCTCGGATTAGCAGAATCGTTACAGACGCATAGGATTTGCCGCTATGGCGCCCCAGGTGAGCTTCATCGTGCTGTCATTCAACTATGCCCACTACATCGGGCAGACCATCGACAGCATTCTCAAGCAGACGATGGGAGACTTCGAACTCATCGTCATCGACGACAACTCGCGAGACAATTCCGTGGAGGTCGTAAAGACCTTCGACGATCCGCGCATCAAGTTGATCAGGAACGAGAAGAACTTAGGAGGAGCCGGCTCGTTCAACAAGGCGTTTCAGCATTCCAGCGGAACCTTTATTTCGAATGTCGATGCGGACGATTGGATCGAGCCGGAGAAGACCGAAAAACAACTCCAGGCAGCGCAAGAACATTCGGCAGATATCGTCGGGACATGGGTTAACTACGTCGACGAATCCGGATCGCTGCACCCAAACAGCGAGGCGCTTGAGGTAATTGCGAGTCGGCAGGCGGACTACAACCTCCCGAGCACTTGGATCGTGCAAAACAGCTTTTGCAGATCATCGACGCTCATTAAGCGATCATTCCACGAGAAATTCGGGCTGATGGACCCTGAGCTTGTTCGCGCTCCAGATTTTGAGCTTTGGCTCAGAGCCTTGAGCGGCGGACAGCGCTTCCATATGGTCCAGGAAAAGCTGACGAACTACAGGCTGCATTCCGGCGGAGTGACACACGCCGATCCCATTGGAAGCTACCTTGAGATCGCGTACACATTCAGGAAGAATATGCTTCCTCTTCTGAATAAATGGGGGGATCAGAAGTCAAAAGCCGAACTGTTCGATTGGTTCATGGTGGCGCCACAGGCCTTGGAACTTCCCCCGAAGCAGCGGTTCCGCGTCCTTGGATACTTAGCCTCCGCCAATCGAGAGCTATCATACCGCGAGTTCCGCGACTGGATTATGGTTGATTCCAACCAAGAGAGCGAGAATGCCGAGGAAATCGGCAGAAACATCGCGTGCATTTTCCGCTATGGCGCAGCCAGCGCGAAACTTATCGAAGAGAGAAGATACTCAGTCAAGCTGGAAGAGGCACGCGATTGGTGGCAAAAGAAAAGCAATGAATGGGAAATGTCTTTTCGCGAGAGCCGTCAGAAGTGCGACACCTTGAAGGCGGATCTGCGTGCCGCAAGACGCGCGGCGGCAATTGCTGAAAAGTCAGCGAAAGCGGCCATCGCGCAGCAGCAGTCGAGCGGCACCGGCCTCAAGGGTAAAATTCGCCGGATCTTACAGCTTGTGAAGTAACGGACCTGTAGCGTTCTTTGCGTGGAGGATCCGATGTGCTTTCAAGAATACCACGCACAAGAAGAGAGCGGCCCCCACACCAGTGAAAATGCTCTCAGGCACTGACCTGAAAGGCGGAAACGGCTTTGCGGTGGATGATGCACAAGAACTAAGACCTTGAAGCCGAGATGCGGCGGCAAAAAAGATCCGCAATAGCAAAACGAGAACCCCCGTTTCACCGACATGGACTTCAGTTCCGCACGATGTGATCACCCTGCGCCCGCTCTTCTACGCCCCGATACACGCCCTCTACGCCCCCGATAAAGGTATGCTATTTCATGACGCATGTTTTGGCACTGCTACCCTTCCCGGTAAAGAGCTTTTTGCACCTGTCCACGCTTCGGTCGCTTAGTGAGCACGGCGTCCATGTTCATATCGCCGTCGAATCCATGGATGCCTCTCCTTATGCGAGTGATTCACTGGATGATTTTGTCCAGATGCGGTCCCTTACGGACTTGTCGGCGGAGGACTACTCCCGCCATTCCTCCGTTCTGGCGGGATTGATCGAGGCGCGGGGCATTTCAGCAATACTGCAGATCGGTGCAAGCATGAGCTATCCTCTGCTCCCCGAACTGAAGATGAGGTTTCCCCATATTCGCATCATCGACCTCATGTTGAACCCTTATGGTCACAACTGGGACCATTTTCTTTTCGAGAACGTCATAGACACCGTTGTCGTCGAGTCAGAGTTCATGGCGGACGTGATAAGGAATTCGACGATGCGCCCTGCACGAGATATCCGCGTCGTTCGAAGTGGAACACGAATAGGGGGCGCATATTCCACGCTGCAGACGACTCGCCCCCTGACGGTCGGCTATGCCGGACGCCTGAGCGAGGAAAAGGCGCCGGTCGAGTTCGTTAGGGTCGTCCAGCAGGCCTCGCAGAGGATCTCAGCTCAGTTCAAGATCTTCGGAAAAGGTCCTATGGAACGGGAAGTTTTGGCGGCGATCCGACGGGCAGATCTGCAGGAGCGGATCTCCATGGAGGGGTTTGCCCCAACGAATGTGGAGGCACTCTCCTCACTGGACGTTCTGATCGTGCCGTCGCGGTTTGATGGTCGACCGGCCGCCATCATGGAGGCGAGTGCTCTCGGCGTCGTGACAATCGCGGCTGGAGTCGGCGGAATTCCGGAAATGCTTCAGGACGGAGTGAACGGCTTCTGCCTCACGCCGTGGAGCGTGCCTGCTGCCGTCGACCGTCTATGTGCACTCGCCGAGAACAAGGAACTGCTTGAGTCGATGAGACGAGCATCACGGGCCTTCGCCGAAGTGGAGTTCAACTACGACAGAATGGTGCTGAGCTACGCCGATATCCTGAGGGCTGCCTAAAGCATCGGATGACCTCCAAAAGTGCAAATCCACTTTTATCCAACAGTTTGACGAAGTGGGTCCGCTTCGCCTTCTGAGAGCACGACACCCCTCACATCTCCATGACGGGTAAAGTCAAGCGGCGGAGCGGCCCGCGCCTCGCTCCGCAGTCAGGCCTGGAATTCGCCCAAGAGGTGAAGCGTCGAAGAAGGCATTCTCGAAAGGCCTATGGGTCGCTCGATGCTGCTGCCTTCTTGGCACGCCCGAAACCATCCTGCTTTGGCTTCAAAATAAGGCTCCAATAGCTCGCGCGGCCGGACAGCGAAGCTCTGAAGCATGTCGCCAGGTCCCCTTGCTTCTGCGCTAGCACGGCGCGGTCGTGGCTCTCCCGGATCGCCTCGGCGGCGGCTTCCGGCAGCGACACCGCGCCGAGAGCGGCCATCAGGGCGATGCCCGCAGAGCAGTTGTGTGGAGTCGGAACGGACGAAACCGGATCTAGAATTGCCGGCCAACGCTGTGTCAGGTCTCGCGTCTCGAAGAGGCAGTCGATCTCTCCCCGGCCGTAGCGATCAACGAAGAGATTCCGGCCTGCACGGACAGCCTGCTCGTCCGCCGACAGGGCACGGTTCGCATCGATCATCGTGTTGAGGAAGCCGCCATCCACCCGGCAGGGATAGGACAGCGCCGCCTCCACAGCCTTGGCAGACAAAATCGGCTTGTATCCCTTCGCCTTCAGGGTCTCGTCCAATCGCCGCTGGCGATCGTTGGCGTAGGGTTTCAAGATAAGATCGAAATAGCTCGCGCGGCCGGACAGCGAAGCTCTGAAGCATGTCGCCAGGTCCCCTTGCTTCTGCGCTAGCACGGCGCGGTCGTGGCTCTCCCGGATCGCCTCGGCGGCGGCTTCCGGCAGCGACACCGCGCCGAGAGCGGCCATCAGGGCGATGCCCGCAGAGCAGTTGTGTGGAGTCGGAACGGACGAAACCGGATCTAGAATTGCCGGCCAACGCTGTGTCAGGTCTCGCGTCTCGAAGAGGCAGTCGATCTCTCCCCGGCCGTAGCGATCAACGAAGAGATTCCGGCCTGCACGGACAGCCTGCTCGTCCGCCGACAGGGCACGGTTCGCATCGATCATCGTGTTGAGGAAGCCGCCATCCACCCGGCAGGGATAGGACAGCGCCGCCTCCACAGCCTTGGCAGACAAAATCGGCTTGTATCCCTTCGCCTTCAGGG
>NZ_JAJBBR010000009.1 GCF_020532555.1 Microvirga lenta
TCTCGCCGGAGCTGGGCACGGTGGCCTATGGCGAGAACCAGGAGGAGGTGTTCCTGGGCATGTCCATGGGGCGCCAGCAGAACATCTCGGAGGCCACCGCGCAGAAGATCGACTCGGAGGTGCGGCGCCTGGTGGAGGCGGGTCTCAACGACGCGCGGCGGATCCTAACGGAGAAGCAGCAGGATCTGGAGGCGCTGGCGAAGGGCCTTCTGGAGTACGAGACCCTGTCGGGGGACGAGATCCGCAACCTTCTCGACGGGCAGCCGCCGATCCGCGACACCGGCGAGAGCGTCACCGCCACCCGCGGCTCCGCCGTCCCCACCGCAGGACGCGGAAGGCCGGAGGCCGTCGATGGCCGGCTGCGGCCGCAGCCGGAAGGCTGATGCAATAGTCACGAACCAAGGGGCGTGCACCGCAAGGCGCACGCCCCTTCGATTTTACATTCCGAAGATCAGCGTCGGCGTACTCCGCTCAGCCGCAAGGGCGGTCTCCACGCTGCCGCCTTAAGCTTGGCCCGAGCAGGCTGGTTCATCGATCGAGATCGCCTGTTCCACAGCTTGCGGCTCGTCTGCATTCCGGTCTGCGGCATGGACCTCGTGCCAACGTGGACCAGGGCCCCGCATATAATGTAGCTCCGGCCGATAGGGGTCTCTGACCTCCCGAATGATCTCCCGCAACCCATCGCCCAGATATCCGAAGAGAGTCGTGAACATCGGTGCCGTCTCCCGTTGTCGGCCAGTCGGAAAAGGCCCTCTGGAACATCATCGATATCCGTGAGAGTGCCGACCCAAGCCGTGACATTCCCGTTCCCAAGTCGCGGGTGCCGAGTAGAAGATGCTTGCTCCGAAAGCTGCTTGAGGTGCGCCTGAGCACATGGACAGGGTGCAAGAGCCAAGTGTTAGGGATTACCTCCTTGGGTGAAAGGCCGGGCAAAAGCCATGATGTCGACCGGGTATCGCTTGCGGCTCACATTGGGGCCGGCAATGTGCTCGGGAGGCGTGACCGTGATATTGGACGACGTGGACAGAAGAAGGAACCGATACCCAACTTGGCCGTTAGGATTACGACCTTCACGATGTTCCCTCTGGATGAACTTGGGGCCTGACAGACAACTCTGTCAGGCTTTTTCTTTCGACTTCCGAATCCCTCGGCCTTCAACCTCGATGGGGCTCGACGATGTCGGCGACCCTTATCGCCTCCGGAGGCGTTCGATCGCATCCCGATGCGCTGCGGCGTCGACTCCGTACAGGCCGGCGAGCCGCTCGATCTCGGCCTGCCTCTCCTCGGAAGAGAGGCGGGGAGACAGACTTGAAACAGCAGCGACGAATGAGGCGCCCGCCAGCACAGGATCGCGTCGCATCGCCGTCTGCTCCTGCTCTTTCTTCAGATCCGCCTGGCGCTGCTTGTAGGTCTCCAGAGGTCCGAGTGCGCGGATAGCCCGATTCCGCAGGGCCGGAGCAGAGAGACCATGCTCTTCGGCAATGTCGGAGAGACTCTGGTCCAGATCCTCATCGGAGAGGAGCGCCTCAGCAAGTTCTTCAATGGCAGGAACAAACGGGTCCATCTCTAACCTCATCTGATCTCGTTCATCATCTAACAGACGCGCACCCGTTCGGTTCACGACCGACTGATCAGGCCGAGACCCGGGACTGCTAACGAGACTTCGTCCGGTTGCTCTCCTCACCAAGGGCTTGGTGGAGTGCGAACAGATTTTCAAAAGCTCTATAGGCCAAACGGTAAAGATCCGGACAGGCGGCAACAGCCGGATGACCCGCCAGATGATCGTCGACGGCTTTCATTAGAACCGAGGCGGAATGACTGGCTTCGGGGAGAGCGTGCGGCATTCCGTTCAGGAGGGTCCTCATGCGCTCGCGGCGAGTTGCCTCGATAATTTCATCAGGATCTGGCTGGAGCATTGATTTTCTTTCCTGACGGGCACTTCCGCCGACTCGTGCTGGTTTCCATCCCATCTCTATCGGCAAACCGTTAACCATACATTCCTGCAGGAATCATCAGCGCCGAAACGGTTCGTTCTGGGTCAGTAATCGAGAAACGACCGGTTCCGGTTATCCGTGTAGATCTCATATGGCTCACCCTCGTGCCCGCCTCCGAGGTAAAGCACACTTGCGACGCTGCCGACTTGGGTCTGCGGCAGGACATGGCGGCTGACAAAGGGAAAGACGCTGCGAATGGTTGCATCGATGCTGCGGCTGAAGCGATCCTCAAAGGTGGGCGAGGTTATGACGTTCATGATCACCCGGCCTCCTGGGGCAAGCGCTTGTTCGACCGCCATGAATGCTTCGCGCGTGATAAGGTCCGGCGGCAGGTTCAAGCGGTTCGTGAAGGCATCGAGTACAACAACGTCGTAAGTCTGATTGTTGCGCCGCAGAAATGCGCGGGCGGATTCGGGCACAAAGGTCTTGTTGGGAGTGAGAGGCCGGCGCAGAAAATGCTCTTCGCTTACCTCTCGAAGTGCGGGGTCGATATCGACATAGGTGTAGGTGTTGACGCGATCCTCAAGGCCGATGGTGAACCCTCCAGCGCCGATCACGAGAATGCGGTGAGGCCGAGCCGGGTCCAGCTTCTCGAGTACCTCCTTCTCAATGAATTTCACGTAAGCGAAGCGGTGTTCAGGATGAGCCGCCACCTTGGAGGACGGACTGTTGTTGATCACCATAAGGCGGCTGTTCTCTGCAGGATTGGTGACCACCCGCACCTCGCTGTAGAGATTGTTGCTGACGATCCCATAGGCCTGCATCACCGCCGGGCTGTTGATTGCCACGATGTAGAGGCCGAGTGCGCCGGCAGCCGGAACAAGCTTGTTCCGGCTCTCCGTCCGCCAGCCGATGAGAGCGGCGAGCAGCACCAGAAGCCCGAGGGTAAATGCCACTGTGATGTGGACCCCCAGGAAGGTCATGAACACGAGGGTCGACACCACAGAACCTAGAAACGACCCAAAGGTAGACAGGAACAGCATCAGTCCCGTGGAGCGCGGCAGGCTGCCCCCGGTCGAGCAATAGGCAACCAGCGGAATGGTCTGGCCCATGAGGTAGATCGGGTAGACCAGGAACAGGGACGTATGGGCTGCTGCCTGGGCAAGGCGATGTGTCAGTCCAATTCCATCAAGGATCTGGAAGAAGGTTACCAGAAAGGGGTGCGACAGGCCGAAGCTGAGGATAAGCGAAGCAACGAGCAGGTTGCGGGTGAGCCGCCGGCGGATGCCTGCCTCGTCCCCGGAAGCGAATTCGGCCCGTCCTCCGGCCTCGTAGCCGAAGGCGAGGGGCAGGAGGACCGCCGCGATGACGATGGCGACCGTGTCTGTCGCATTGCCCACGTATGGCGTGAGTTGGCGGATGGCGAGGAGTTCCACCGCGAGGACGGCATAGCCCTCAATGGCAACTGCACCGAGCAAGAGCGGGGAGGAAAACATGAGTGGTCATGAGCCTTTGGACATTGGGCTTTCGAAACCGGAACGATGCGCGAACGGCCGACAGCCTAGAACCCGCCCACCAAGCTCGCAAGCTGGCGGAATGAAAGGCGAGGCCGGAGGTGCCTATCGGAATGCTTACGCGGCGCACCCGATCTTAATGCGGCGGGGGAGTGAGGCGGCGTAGAGCGGACGTGAGGGCATCGGTGATTTGCTCCAGCACCTGTCGATCGACATTCTGCTCCGTATCGCAGGCCTTGTGATAGCAGGGGTCGAAAGGCTGTCCCGCAGTGCCGCCGAACCGCTGAGCATGAGCGGCATCCTTCGTGCCACCCGCTCCCGTGAACAGGCTGACCGTCGGGATGCCCTTGGTGGCAAAAGATGCGTTATCCGAGCTGAAGCCTCGAGGAGAGCCGATCCGCTCCTCCACGGGGAGGTTGTTCTCTCTGAAATAGTCGGTGAGAAACCCCACAGTGCTTGCCACGAAGGCGTTATTGGTATCCTGCGTGAGCTGAATGAAGCGCCCGAAATTAGGGGAGCCAACCATGTCCAGGTTGATGTAGAGCACGATGCGGCGGCGCTCTTCCTCGGAAAGGGTATCCAAATGGTGCCGCGAGCCGAGGAGACCGCGCTCCTCTGCGCCCCAAAAGGCGAACCGGATCGGCATGTCCGTTGCAGGCTCGCCCGCAAGCCGCAATGCTGCTTCCAAGACGGCTGCCGAGCCGCTGGCGTTGTCGTTCATGCCGGGACCCTCCGATACGCTGTCGAGGTGAGCTCCTACGACAACGAGGGAGCCGTCCGTCTTACCTCGCTCTGCCGCACATTATGCGTGGAACGGGTTCCCGCCTCTGCATCGATCCGCAAGCGGACCTCGATGCCGTTTGCCTCCCGGCCGGCCACAGCGAGCTTGCTCCCGACCTCTGTCGTTACACCGAGTACTGGGACTGCGGCTGGGGTCGTCAATGTTCCAGTAAAGGCCCCGGTCTGCCCCTCGGTTCCTTGGTTCATGATGATCACGCCAGCCGCTCCGGCTGCTTGGGCATGTTCGACTTTGGCTTGAAATGGACATGTTCCGCGCCGGATGAGCGCGATGTTTCCCCGTGCAAACCCTGCAAAATCCTCCTGTCGACAACCACTGGTGGACGGCCGCGCGGGTCCTTCATCCAAGTCCAGGGCGACCTCCTGGAGACGAGCCATCACGTCACCCGAGCCGGAGTTTCGCAAGGTCCGCAGCGCCTCCGGTGGGGGCGTGTAAGACCCTGGACTGGTGAGATCGGCTGCGAGAACTGGCGGAGACCGCTCTTTGAAGAATGGGAATGTGAATTCCTCGAGCTGGACCGTATAACCTGCACTGCGAAGCTGATCCGCGACGTATTCGGCCGACCGGTCGTAGCCGGAAGTCCCCGCTGCCCTGTTGTTCCCATTCGCGGCCGCGATTCCCTGCAAGGCCTGGATGTGGCGAAATGGGCCACCCTCGAGTCCGGAAGCAGGGCGAACGTCTGCTCGAACCGCGACTGGGCCACAATGCAGGAGAATGGCTGCGGTCAGTATTCGGCAGGTACTGAGAATGAGGGGCAATACGTCCTTCCCGGCGCAGGCAACGCACGTTTGGTCCTAGGCTCAAGGAAAATGGTAAGCCTTCCCAAGGGCTAAGTACATCGTCGGCGATGTCACATGGGTGTGAAGAGCCTCGGTGCTAAAGGCGCCGAACGCGTGCGGTCGAGCCGTGGCTGCGAGGACGCGAGAAACTGAAATTCTATCCATCCTGCTCGTCGACCGTTGCTATTCGGCCATGCCATTCCCAAATTCCTGTCGATGCATGACATTGCCCTTCTGCCTGAGGCGCTCAATCCCCCGATCCTGAAACGGGCGGATGGAAAGCTGCGGCAGGTGGGCCTGGAAATCGAGTTCCTAGGAGCGAGCGTCAGCGGCGCAGCACGGGCCATTAGCCGTAACTTCGGCGGATCCGTCGAGGTAGAGGATCCCCACGCTTTCAGAATCTGCGGCTCTCGGTTGGGCGACATGTCGATCGAGATGGATCTCCGGCATATTCATCCTGAGCGTCATCCCAACCTACGTCCGAGATTGAACCGCTATGCCGCTGCATGGCTCGGCACTGTCATCTCTCCATTCGTTCCGCGCGAACTCATCACATCGCCCATGCCCGTCACGCAGCTTCCAGAGATGGACGAAGTCGTCCAAACTCTGAGGGAAGCCGGCGCTCGCGGTCGGGGAGCCGTGCTCCTGGATTCCCTTGGATTGCACCTCAATATCGATCCGCCACGTCTCGATGTGGCCACGATAACGGCCTTTCTGAAGGCACTGCTCCTCGTCGATAGGCGCCTTCGACGGGAAACAGCGCGCGGAAGTGTTCGGCTTACTCTTGCCCTCCCGCCCGAGTATCCCAAGGCCTATGTGCAGCGCGTGTTGTCTCCGGATTACTGGCCCGATCTCACGCGTTTCACGGCGGACTACCTGGAAGCAAACCCGACCCGGGACCGGGCTCTCGATCTCCTACCGCTTCTCACCTACCTTGATGAGGAGCACGTTCGCTCGGTCCTCCCCCATGAGAAGATCAACCCGCGACCGGCCTTTCACTACCGCCTGCCGCAGGCTCACCTGAGTGACCCGAACTGGAGCATTCTTCCTGATTGGGAGCGCTGGCTCATCGTGGAACGTCTCGCGGCCACTCCCGACCACCTTTGGGAAGCCGGCAAGGCCGAGGCAAGCTGACCGCCAGCTCGCGGAGTCTGAGACAGTCAAACCTGCGCCCTAGGAGCCTGCCCAGACCTGTCCCGGACGCATGGCGATGAAGCGGCGAGGAGAGATGCTCAAGTTCTGCAGCGCAGCGGCAAGGTCCCGCAGCGGTTGGTCGACCGCCTCGTTCGTCATCTTGAAGGTTCCCCAGTGGAAGCCAAGCGCATACTTGGCCTTGAGAATGCGGAAGGCCCGAACGGCATCTTCCGGGTTCATGTGCTGTGGTGCCATGAACCAGCGCGGCTCATAGGCGCCAATCGGCAGAAGGGCTATGTCCAGGCTCCGATGCCGTTCGCCAATTTCCTGGAAGTGCCGACCGCCGCCGAAGCCGGTATCGCCCGCGAAGTAAATGGAGCGGCCTGCGCTGCGCAGGACAAAGGAAGCCCAGAGAGCATGGTTCCGGTCGTTGGTGGCTCGTGCCGACCAATGATGGGCAGGCTTAGCGAATACCTGAAGGCCGGGCGCGAGCTCGATATCTTCACCCCAATCGAGAGCCGTGACCTCAACTCTCGGATCATGTGTTCGGATGATGGTGTCATTTCCGAGCGGAGCCACAATTCTCGGCCGGTCGCGCTGCCAGAGACGTACAAGGGTGTGAACGTCCAAGTGATCGTAGTGGTTGTGCGAGATGAGCACCGCATCGATGGGAGGCAAATTGTCGAAGGAGATGCCGGGTGGATTGTATCGTCGTGGGCCGGCGAACGGCACCGGGCTGGCTCGCTCCGACCAAATGGGATCCGTCAGGATGTTTCGGTTGCCTGTCTGGATCAGGAAAGTAGCGTGTCCCACGAAGCTGATACGAAGATCGTGCTTTCCTACGCGGGGCGGTGGAACGTCCTGGAACGGGCTCGGGTAGTCCTCCGGCCAAGGCTCGGAACGCTCGGATAACCGCCAGCGTAGGAAGTCGCCAAAGCCCCTGGGGCGATCCCCACCAGGGTTGAAGAAACGGCGCCCATCGAAGTGGTCGCTCAATGGGCCCTTGTAGTAGAAGCTGCCCGGATTGGCGCGAGCGGTCGACGTGGCGCCAAGATACGGAAGCGCTGCAGCCAGCGTGAGGAAGTGTCTACGGGATAGCACGCGTTGTCCTCCTACCGGGATTCTGGTGCGGCAGCTTGGCTTAGGAAGCCGGTCCACGTGAATATTCCAAAAGGCTCCTGCGCACCAAATGCCGATGAAATCGAACATCGCATCATGTCTTTGCCGGCAGTGCCGAGATCGTCCACAATGGGCCGGCTGATCACGAATCGCGACGGGCCTGCGCCCGCCGGGCGTCTTTGCAGGTCGCAATACGCGGTCCGCAACCAGGGGAGCCAGCGTGAAGGAAATCGTGCTGACGGATGGTGAGGCTGTTCCGGTGCTCGGGCAGGGGACTTGGCAGATGGCCGAGGATGCCAGCCGGAGGAGGGAGGAAATCGAGGCGCTGCGCCTCGGTATCGACCTCGGGATGTCGCTCGTCGACACGGCGGAGATGTATGGCGAAGGGGCTGCAGAACAGCTCGTGGGCGAAGCCATCGCCGGACGGCGCGATCGGGTTTTCCTCGTCAGCAAGGTCTATCCGCACAATGCAAGCCATGACGGTGTCATTCGGGCCTGCGAACGCAGTCTCAAGAGGCTGGGAACGGACCGGCTCGATCTCTACCTCCTGCATTGGCGCGGGGGAGTTCCGCTTGAGGATACCGTTGCCGGATTCGAGGAGCTGCGCCGTTCCGGCAAGATCCGGCATTGGGGCGTCAGCAACTTCGACACAGGCGACATGGAGGAACTGGATCAGATCGAGGGTGGCGCCCGCTGCGCCACCAACCAGGTGCTCTACAACGTGACGCGACGCGGTCCGGAGTTCGATCTGCTGCCATGGATGGCGGATCGCCGGATGCCGCTGATGGCCTACAGCCCCATCGAGCAGGGCCGGCTTCCGTGGTCTGGCACGCTGCAGGCGATCGGAGACAAGCACGGAGCCAGCCGGTTTCAAGTTGCCCTTGCATGGCTGCTTCAGCGCGGGGGCGTGATCGCCATTCCCAAAGCGGGTACCTTGGCCCACGTAAGGAACAATCATCGCGCTCTGGAGATCAAGCTCGACCTGGAGGATCTGCAGGCGATCGACGCGAGGTTCCCGCCCCCGGACCGTAAGCGTCCCCTTGAGATGATCTGACCCGCTCATGGGAACCGAGGCACCCTGAGGTCCAGATTGCGACAAGTGGAGCGAAGGTATCGCAGAGGACCCTGCTTCCAGCCACGGGACACCGCTAGCACAAGCAGCCTGAGCCGGCCTTCCGTTTTCACTCCTCGGGCTGTCGCATCCCTCCTGCCGCTGCAGCCGAAGCATGGTAGCATTGCGTCGGTTGCGCAAACTTGCGCTACCATTGCGCCGTTTGCGAGCTAGGTTGTGTGACGGGAATGAACCTCCAGAGGCTCTGTTCTCCTCATCGGCGGAAGCCATCCTGCGGAATGTCCGGAAGTTATGACCCAAATCAGCGCCATCGCGACACCGTCAGTCGCCAAGCCTTCCTTTATCGCGCTGCTAATTGCCGTATCAGCGGTGAGCCCGCTCGGCATCAATATGTATCTTCCTTCGATGCCTGGCATGGCACGGGCATTCGGGGTCGATTTCACCACGATCCAGCTGACCCTTTCGCTCTATCTTGCCGCCATGGCGCTCGGGCAGTTGATCATCGGGCCGATATCGGACCGGTTCGGCCGACGTCCTGTGCTGCTGATCGGCCTCACCGTCTTCATCATCGGCTCTCTCATCTGCTTCCTGGCGCAGAATGTCGGCCTCTTGATCTTCGGTCGTGTCGTACAAGCCATGGGCGGCTGCGCAGGGATCACCCTCAGCCGTGCCATCGTCCGCGATCTCTACGGGCGGAATCAGGTGGCTAGCATGATCGGCTACGTCACCATGGGCATGGCGGTCGCGCCCATGGTCGCGCCGACCATCGGCGGTCTTCTCGACACGTTTTACGGGTGGCGTGCCTCCTTTGCCTTTCTGATCGCATTCGGCGGTCTCGCCCTGCTCTTCGCCGCTTGGCAACTCCCCGAGACGAACCACAACCGCGGCTCAGGGGGCGCAGGCCGCGAGCTTCTGTATAGTTATTCCATTCTCTTTCGCTCCCGCCTGTTCTGGGGCTACACGCTCGCCGCCAGCTTCATCTCGGCGGTGTTCTTCGCCTTCCTGGCAGGTGCACCCTTCGTGATGATCGAGCTGATGGGGCGGAGCGCTGCGGAGTATGGGTTCTATTTCGCCCTCGTCCCCGGCGGTTACATTCTGGGCAACTTTGCCTCCGGTCGGTTCGCCGCCCGGGTCGGTCCGAACAGGATGATTCTGGCGGGCACGTTCATGGCTCTGGCCAGTGTCGCAGCCATGGCCGTGATTTTCGCTGTCGGGTTCATGCATCCGGCGGCCTTGTTCGGCCCTATGTTCTTCATCGGCCTGGGAAACGGATTGGTCCTCCCGAGCGGGATTGCGGGCGCCGTGAGCGTCAAGCCGGATGTCGCGGGCGCAGCGGCCGGCTTGTCAGGGAGCCTTCAGATCGGGTTCGGTGCGCTCGTAGCTCCCTTGATCGGTGCTACACTCAGCACCACCATATGGCCGCTGATCGCCATCATGACAGCCTGCTCATTGCTGGCGATCGCCTCGTTCGGCTTGGTCGCAGGGCAGCACAGGCCAGAGGCTGGAAACTGAGCGGGGATTTCGTCGATTTTGGCTCGCCATTACCTTGGCCGTTCCAGGCAGGCACTCCTCGAGCCTCTCGGCAATTGCGTTCAGGTCTCAAGTTGAGGCGTACTCATTCCAGCAGACGCCTTCCGGGTCAGGGCTGGATCGCCGCAAGAAAGACGCCTGCATTTCGATCGTGTTCTTCATGGACGCCCAGGGATTTCCCGCCGTTGGCGAGTTGCGGAACCCCCCGCCATGATTCCATCGGTGAGTGGGTCGAAGCTCGTGAGACGGCTGTAATCGCGTCCGGCTCCGTATCCACCCCGTAAGGCCGTTCCAATCGGATCGACGCCGGTGATGACGATCCGAGTGTTGTCGGGTCCCTCCGCCATGACGAGGTTGAAAAGGATCCTGGCATTTCCCGGCGATAACCGAATGCAGCCATGCGAGGCCGGTGAGCCCAGGCGGCTCGTGGCATGGCTTCCATGGATGGCGTGCCCGGCATCGGTGAAGAAGATGGAATAAGGCATGGGAGCGTTGTCCCACTCCCTGGAATAGTGCTGCTTCACCAAGCGTGAGGGTGTGAATGCGCCGGTGGGCGTCGCATAATCAGCCATGCCGGTCGACACAGGCCAGGAATACCGTTCCTCTCCATCGACGGAAACCGTCATGCGCTGGGCCGTCTTATCGATAGAAATGGCGATCTCGGCGCCAATCCCCGGGGAAGACAGGACAACCATTCCGACAAACAAAACGACAGATGAGGTCGATCCTCGCATCAGCCTGCCTCCGCTTGGTGTCCGGGGTCTCCGATGAGGAGCCGCACAAGGATGACGACCATCAAAGGCTAAGGTTCCAAGCCGGTCGAACCCACAGGTCCCCTGCATGGTGCCGGTGAGCCAGAAAGGAGGGCAGGTGGCGTGCAGTTCCGCTTATGAACTGCGGGAGCCGAGCAGGACCTCTTTGGCCTGGTTCACTCGGGCCGCGAGATAGGTCGAACCTCCCTGATCAGGATGGAGCTTCTTCATAAGGGTCCTGTGTGCCTGCCGGACCTCGTCGGGACCGGCACCCGGCTGAAGCCCCAGGACTTGGTAAGCCTCCTCGCGCGTCATGGCGCCGGATGAGGATTGAGCCGCCGAATGCGCCTTCTCCTCGCTCTGGCTGCTTCCGCGCCAATCTGGAAACCTGCGGTCAAGATAGGCCTCCAGGAGACGGGCGCCGTCCGTGTCCTGAGCGCGGCACTCGGTCAGGAGGTGCAGCAGGCTGGCTTCATCGAGCGAGTCGAGCCGCTGCCCCGCGAAGACGCCGGCGAGCACGGAACCGTCCATGGCCCCCGTATCGTGATCGAGTTCCATCTCAATCATGCTGGAGCGGACCCGGGAGGTATTGCCCGGCGACGGCTGTGCCGATCCGCTCGCACCTGAGAAACCGAGGCCGCTCCACCCGAGGAGCCAGGCTCCAAGACTTGCGAGGAGGAGGGCCATGTCGATCCGCCCCCTGAACCCGAGCAGCGCGGCTGCCCCAAGAGCCATGATGCCGCCGGTCACCTTGAGAAGCTTTGCGAGGCTGGCCGTATTCGCCTGCGCAAAGTTGCTCAGGAAGAACAGCAGAATGGCAACGGCGGCGATGCCGTAGAGCAGCATCACGGTTTGCGTCCGGTCATTGCGGTGAAGAGACCGCGAGCCTGTTCGCTGCTCGGCGCCAGCCGGGTCAATCCTTCGACGCCGCTCGTGGCGTAAACGGCAGCAGCGCGCAGAAGCGCGGAGAGGGTCTGCGGCGCCCCCGCATCGAAATGCGCATAAGCCCCACCGGTCAGACGGGCGATCTCCTTGAATGCCCGGGCTGCGTCAGGATCCTGCCCCTCATGGAACATGAATGCCTTGATGCCGAGGAGGCCGAGCTCACCCGCGACGGCGCAGAGATCATCGATGGGCTCTTCCATGGCATCTCCGACATAGACGAGCACCTTCAGCGGGGCCTTGCCTGCTTCTGCCCGAACGTGACGGAGCACGCGCCCGATCTGGGTCTGGCCGCCCCGGCAGCTGATCTTCGTCATGAGATCGGTGAGGGCGCGCGGGTCTGCGACCCAGCGGGAGGAGCGACACTCGTCGAAACCTCTGAAATAGACCAATTGGACCGAGAGGCCCCCTGCATGGCTCGCTGCTGCGAACATCTCACTCTGGACACGGCAGGCGAGATCCCAGGTGGGTTGCCGGCTCATCGTGGCATCGAGAGCAAAGACGAGCCGCGCCCGGGGTGCGCCGCTCTCCAATGGTCCGAGACGTTTCGCCTCCGTCAGGAAGGAGTCGATCATGGAATCCGGACTGCCGATGATCGAGGACGACCGGGTGAGATCCTTCTTGTCGGGCATGATACCTCCCTTGGCCTATGATGTGGGTTTTGGGGGAGGGATTGCAAATCCGGACCAGGCTAAGGCGCAGCTTTTCCTCATCGGGGTCGGCCTCTGCTGCACCTGGCTCATCGTGTCAGCGGGGCCTGGCCGACACCGAATGCGGCTGTCGGTACTCCACGTCCAAGGATCCGAAAGCCAGGCGGTGGAGGCGCCGCCTCCGGAGGCTCCTTAAAGTGTTTTCGTGGACGTCACAGGTTCAGGATTGGCAAGGCCTTTGCGCTTCCATGGGCCTGAAGGTCGAGGCCATGTTCCCGAACCTCTTCATCCGTAAGTTCACGTAGCGTTTCAGCGTGCGAGTTCGGTCCCGCCGCCTTCTCGGCGACGAGCTCGGCATCCCGTTCGTCCTTGGCGACCACCACCAGAGGTGCGGTCTTCGACTTTCCGCTCCCTGGATGCGCCACCGTTACAGTCACGCCAAACCCCTTGTTCATCCACGTACACCCCTGGCATCTCGACCACAAACCATATGGCACCAGCCCATTCGATAGACGGCCAATCCCCTGGGCAGGTTCCAAGCCGCCGCGATCCGGTTAGCGTCTGCGGTTGCCGTTTGGAGAGTGGTTCGTCCCTGCGAGGCGGGTTCCTGCTAGACGACAGGCTTCTGGAGCCGCACTCCAGGGCCGGCTTCTCCCGACGGGATCAGCAGCGCTCCGCCGCTTTCCAACGCTGCGACGACCTGGGCTGCCGTTCCTGGATGGAGGCAATGCCGACCGTTCTCGAAGTCACGGATGGTGCTGCGCGACACGCCTGCATTCCCGGCGAGCTCCTCTTGGGTCCAGTCCAGGAGACCACGGGCGGCTCGGCATTGTTCAGGCGATAACAGCGGCATTGAGAATGCTCTTGCATTGGCGCACCAAGGTCGCCCATTATGGTTGAGATTAGGCCGGCTTGGCGCCGTGCGCAAGGCGCCGCCATAAGTGCCTTACATCTCACGCGATCGGGAGCGCATGCCGCATCACACGCCGCTCATCACCACCATTGTCGTCGGCCTTGGTCTGGCATTCATCCTCGGGGCTGTGGCCAACCGGCTGCGCATGTCACCGCTGGTCGGCTATCTCATCGCAGGCATCCTGATCGGGCCGTTTACCCCCGGCTATGTGGCGGATCAGGGGCTGGCGCTGCAACTGGCGGAGATCGGTGTCATCCTGCTGATGTTCGGTGTGGGTCTCCACTTCTCGGTGGCGGACCTGCTGTCGGTCAGGGCTATCGCCGTTCCCGGCGCCCTGGGCCAGATCGCGCTTGCGACATTGATGGGACTAGGGCTCGCGCTGCTCCTCGGCTGGACCGTGGGGGCAGGGCTTGTGTTCGGTCTGGCGCTCTCCGTTGCCAGCACCGTCGTGCTGCTGCGAGCCATGCAGGAGAGGCGGCTGATCAAAAGTAATCAGGGCCGCATCGCAGTAGGGTGGCTCATCGTCGAGGATCTGGCGATGGTCCTCACATTGGTCCTCCTTCCTGCCATAGCCGGGTTCTTGGGTGGGCGCAGCGACATGCAGACGTCGCAGGTCGATCTCGGCGGCCTCGCCAATTGGCTCAACTTGGACACCATTTGGGGCACCCTGGCCTTCACGGTTCTGAAGCTCGGGGCCTTTGGGGTCGTCATGCTCGTGGTCGGGCGCAGGGTGATACCCTGGATGCTGCACTACGTGGCGCATACAGGCTCGCGCGAGCTGTTCCGGCTGTCGGTACTCGCAACAGCGCTCGGCGTGGCCTTCGGATCGGCGGAGCTGTTCGGGGTTTCCTTCGCTCTGGGGGCGTTCTTCGCCGGAATGATCATGGCCGAGTCCCAGCTCAGCCACCAGGCCGCGCAGGAGACGCTGCCGCTGCGCGATGCCTTTGCCGTGCTGTTCTTCGTATCTGTCGGCATGCTGTTCGATCCGAGCATTCTCCTGCGCGAGCCTGTGGCGGTCTTGGTCACGGTTCTGATCATCGTCGTCGGCAAATCCATTGCCGCGTTCCTGATCGTCAGGGCCTTTCGCCATCCGCTCAGCATTGCTCTCACGATCTCTGCCAGCCTGGCGCAGATCGGCGAGTTCTCCTTCATCCTCGCAGGGCTTGGGATCTCGCTAGGGCTTCTTCCAGAGGCAGGACGGGATCTGATCCTGGCCGGGGCGCTCCTGTCGATCCTGATCAACCCCTTGTTCTTCTATATGGCCGACCGGATCAGCCTCAGGTTCGAGGAGAGGGAACGGGCAGGTGGCCCGGCGAGGTCCGCTACGGACCACCAAGTGCATATCGCCGAGCCAGTCGCGCCACCGCCGGTGCCGGAGACCGAGTTTCCAAGGACAAATCTGCGCGGGCACACTGTTTTGGTGGGTTACGGTCGTGTCGGGAGCCTCGTCGGGCAGGCCCTGCGAGAGAAGGGGTCTCCTTTCCTCGTTATCGAGGAGCGCCAAGAGGTGGTGGATCGTCTACGTGCGGAGGGCATCGAGGCCATACACGGCGAAGCCGGACAGCCCGGCCTCCTCGAGGCGGTCAACTTCGCGGAGGCCAGCTACTTGATCAGCGCCATTCCAAGCCCCTTCGAGGCAAGCAATCTGATCCAGACGGCCCGCGCCGCGAACCCCGATCTGCAGATCATTGCCCGAGCTCACAGTGATGCCGAGATCGAGCACCTCTACAAGTATGGCGCCAGTCTGGTGATCATGGGTGAGCAGGAAATTGCGCGTGGCATGCTCTCCGCGATCCTGGGCTCCCGATTCGGGTCTGGCAGCGAGCCCCCGGACGAGGCACGCACCCGGAGCGTTTCCGGATCATCGCTCGACGCATTCGAGACGGCCCAAACAGAACCCGGAAACAAGACGGAAGACGACATGGAAGAAAAGACGGATCCTGAGGGATCTGGTCTTCCTGCATCCTCTCGTTCTGAAAGCCCCCGGTGATCCTGCTGAATACCGGAGTTGCGCCATTTTTCCCGACAGGGGTGTATGGAATGGATCCGGGTCACCAGAAAGCGCGGCCTGCCTTGATTCTGCCTCACCCATTCGTAGCCTGATGGGATGGCTTAGGGCGAAAGGAACAGATGAGTACACTCACCCTTCTCGTTGATGATCGAGAGTTGAGTACGATCCGCGCTGCGCTCCTCCTCCTGCAAGAGCAGGCCGATATGCTTCCCGAAGATCTCGCGGAGATGGTACGGGAAAACGGACCTGCATTGACCGATACCGAAATTAGGCAGCTCACCAGCCGCCTCGCCGGGCAGCCGAAAGAGTTCGGCGACAAACCTCGTGAACAGCCATCAGACTTCGGAGCCCTGTTCGAGATGAGATGAAGCGCTGACGCTGCCTTCGCTCCCCAATAAGGGCAGAGAAGCCCTCGCATGTCTGGGTCGGCGGCATATATCTTGTGCAGGAACTGCAGGGGCGGCCGTTAGGCCGCACTGAATGAAGCTTTCCCTAGCGATAGTTTAGAGATAAACGATTCCGTGCATTGAGGCTCTGGCGGCTAATGCCAAGCCGACCACTTACCAACAATATGGATTCAGTATGAGTTCTGCGACATCTCCCAAGCAGCGGCCGCAGGAGGATCATCACGACCATGACGATATCGTCTACCCGCAGACCATCCCCTTCATCCTCGTTCACCTGGCTTGTTTCGCTGCCGTCTGGACTGGTGTGACCTGGGAGGCCGTGGTCATCGGCATCACGCTCTATTGGGTGCGCATGTTCGGGATTACGGCTGGCTATCACCGCTATTTCTCTCACCGTTCGTACGCGACAAGCCGTGCCTTTCAGTTCATCCTCGCCTGCTTGGCACAGAGTACGGCCCAGAAAAGCGTTCTGTGGTGGGCCGCCAAGCATC
Organism: Microvirga lenta; assembly: GCF_020532555.1. Taxonomy (GTDB): domain Bacteria; phylum Pseudomonadota; class Alphaproteobacteria; order Rhizobiales; family Beijerinckiaceae; genus Microvirga; species Microvirga lenta. Next base: position 16,048 of record NZ_JAJBBR010000009.1, read on the forward strand.
GGCACCATCATCTGTTTTCGGATACGGAGCACGACGCACATTCGCCCAGGCACGACGGCTTCCTTTTTGCCCATGTGGGCTGGATCTTTTCGCGCAGGCATGACACGGCGGATCTCGTGAAGGTCGGGGACTTCACGAAGTACCCGGAACTCATGTGGCTTCACAAATACGAGCTGGCGCCCGCTGCCGTGCTCGCCTCGATCACCTTCTTGGTCGGTGGCTGGCCGGGACTTGTGGTCGGTTTCTTCTGGAGCACGGTGGCCGTCTATCATGCCACCTTCTGCATCAACTCGCTCGCTCATGTGCATGGCTCGAAGCGCTACGTGACGGGCGACGACTCCCGCAACAACTGGCTTCTCGCCTTCTTTACGATGGGCGAAGGCTGGCACAACAACCACCATGCGTACCAGGCGAGCGTGCGCCAGGGATTCCGCTGGTGGGAAATCGACCCGACCTTCTACATCATCAAGGTGCTCTCTTGGGCTGGCATCGTATGGGATCTCAAGAGCCCGCCAGAGGCGGTGCTCAGGAACGAGCAGAGGCTCGGCTCAAGGGTGATCGACCGGGCGGCCGGTGATCTCGTGGCCACCTTCAATATCGAAAGCATCTCTACCAAGCTGAACCATGCTCTCGAAACCACCCCCAGCTTGGCAGATCTTCGGGCAAGATTGTCGGCTGCGGAGAACAAGGCGCACGAGGTTCTGGTGCAGGTGCAACTGCCCCATCTTCCCACCAGGGAGGAGGTTTGGGCGCGTGCCGCGAGCATGTTCGCGAAAACACGCTCCCTGGACGATATCGTTGAACGGGCGCACCGGATGATCCTGGAAGCGGTAGGAACCCGGTTGGCCATCGCAGGACATTGATGGAAAGAACGAAAAGGGCCGCATTATGCGGCCCTTTTCATAGCGAGGCCCGCGGTCGGGATGCGTCATTCCCACCATAGCCCAGTCATTCCGCAGGCGGGCTCTTCAGAACTCCGGCCATGGCGCCGAATGCTGCGCGTCCCGGAGAGCGAAACTGCTGTGCATGTGCAGAGTTATGAATGCAGATGCAGCGGAATGCGCTTGTGACTCATCCGGCCGATATCGTCTTTCTTGATTTTGAAGCGTCCTCCTTGGGAAAGCACGGCTATCCCATCGAAGTCGCCTGGGTTTTCGCGAGCGGCGGTGAGGAGAGCCACCTCATCAGGCCGCATTCGTCCTGGACCGACTGGTCTGCGGAGGCTGAGGCCGTTCATGGAATTCCCCGTCAAGTACTGATGGAAGAGGGTATGCCGCTTGAAGAGGTTGCCCAGCGTATGACCACGGTCCTCACGGGGCGCGCTCTTTATGCGAGCGCTCCCTCATGGGACGGCCAATGGCTCAGCAAGCTCCTGCGCGCGGCCGGCTTGCCTCGTCACTCCCTCCGGCTCCAGGATACCAGCCTTGTACAAAGGGAGACCGTATTGGGCGTGCTGCAGGCCGCAGAAGTGCCGGCGGACCGTCACGAGGGCATCCTTCAGGACATCCTGGCACAGGTTGAACGCTGGGACGATCAACAGGGCCCCCCGGCTCACCGGGCGCTCGCCGACGCACAGCGCGAAAGGCAGCTCTGGAACAAAGTTCGCCTTCATGCACAGGAAATTGTCGCTTCGGGCATCCTTCGCGAGCCTGCTCCTGAATAGTCGAGGCTGTCGCTGCGCCGGATCGTGCGGTCTCCTGGGAAGAAGACCTGATCGAGAGGAACCGAATATTGGCTGGAGCCGAAGTGGTGAAATATAGCTGCTCCTGCGGCTTGGGCTATGTTTCGACTTTGATCCGACGGGGGCACTCATGAGCGTAGGCTTGATTGCGTTGCTGGATGACATCGCCGGTCTGGCGAAGGTCGCAGCAGCCTCCTTGGACGATATCACCGCACAGGCCACAAGGGCTGGAGCCAAGGCAGCGGGTGTCGTCATAGACGACGCTGCCGTTACGCCCCGCTATGTTGTAGGCTTTACCGCGGCGCGTGAATTACCGATCGTCGGCAAGATTTCCCTCGGCTCGCTAAAGAACAAGTTGCTGTATCTTTTGCCGGCAGCCCTCGTGCTGAGTCTGCTCGCGCCTTGGGCCATCACCCCGCTGCTGATGTTCGGTGGAGCGTACCTTTGCTACGAAGGAACGGAAAAGGTCTACGAAGCGCTTTGGCCCCATCATGCCCACGAGCATGAGAAGGCGGTCGCGGCGGTGGACCCGAACCCGCAGAAGTTCGAGGATGAAAAGGTCAGGGGCGCGATCAAGACGGATTTCATTCTCTCCGCTGAGATCATGGCGATCACCTTGGCGACGGTTCCCGAAGCCCCTTTCTGGATGCAGGCTCTGGTGTTAGCCGTCGTCGGCGCGGGGATCACGGCGCTGGTGTACGGCGGCGTCGCTCTGATCGTGAAGGCGGACGACGCTGGGGTCGCGCTTGCCGGTAACAGTCGGCCGGTCTCCAGCCTGCTGGGGATGCGGCCGCGAGGGCTGGAGAGCTCTTCTCGATCCTACGCCGATCGCATGACGGCGCCTCTGACACAAGGGCTGGGCCGAGGTCTGGTGCTGGGAATGCCGGTGTTTCTCAAGGTCCTCGGCGTCGTGGGAACTGCAGCTATGGTGTGGGTCGGCGGCGGCATCTTCGTCCACGGCCTGGAAGAATATGGCCTCCCAGCGTTCGGGCACGTCATCCATTCCATGGCCGAGGCCGCCGCTCATGCTCTTCCGGCCGTGCAAGGAGCCGTGGAGTGGCTCGTTTCCGCAGCCGGCTCAGGCCTCTTCGGCCTTCTGGTCGGGGCCGCCATCATCCCGGTCCTGCAGTATGTGGTCATGCCCATCCGGAGAAAGCTGCAGAGGAAAGCGGCCTAACGGCTGCGACCTTGGCGTGTACGGCTGAGCTTGGATAAAGCCTCTCGCTGCGCAATAATGCAGCACAGCATGTCGGAATGGAGTCGCATCATGTCACCGACCCGCCGCACGATCTTGACCGCTTTTCTCGCAGCCCCCGCCCTTTCGGTCTTGGGAGATGTTCCCGGCCTTGCCCAAGGGGAGCAGTTGTCATTGCCGCGAACGCCCGCCTGCGATGATGAGCATGAGCTTACGACAGCGCAGACCGAGGGGCCGTATTTCAAGCCTGATGCACCCCTGAGGCACGATCTGGTGTCTCACTCTCCTGTGGCGGAATCCATCATCATCGCAGGCTTCGTTCTCGACACCGCTTGCCGGCCGGTACCGGGGGCGCTTGTACAGGTCTGGCATGCGGACAGCACTGGGGCATATGACAATGCCGGTTACCGGTTCCGGGGCTTCCATTATGCCGACGAGAGAGGACGCTGGTGGTTCTCGACCATTGTTCCCGCCGCCTATCCAGGGCGGACCCGGCACTATCATTTCAAAGTTCAGAGGCCTGGAGATCGTATCCTCACCACGCAACTCTACTTTCCGGATGAGGCGCTGAACCGAAGGGACCGATTGTTCGACGAACGATTGCTGCTCCGACTCCAGAAAGCAGCCGACGGCAGGTTCGGGCGGTACGACTTCATCGTCTGAGGGTCGAAGGGGCGTGAGTGCAATTTCTGAGAGCCGGGCTACTGCACCTTCTGAAAGATATCCGAGCCCGTGATGCGTACACAGACGAAATGGCGGTATCCCTGTTCGTACGAAGCCTTACCCTCCTGGTCCAGCTGGTCGGGAACAGCCTTGGCGACAGCCGCCTCGCACGCCTCCTTGGTCTTGTGAATCTCATCGCCCACGACAAGAGCGGTTGGACCATTCAGCGCGTACAACATCACCACAACTGGTGCCCACATGGATGCCTCCCTGAGATTGGTGTGGGCGCACCCTAGCGAAAGGCTCCGCCTGGGAGAACTGTCAGAGTGAGGTCATGGTGAACGGGTGCCGCGTATCTGCAGGCTGATCGTAGATTCCAAATCGGCAGCGTAGCTCGCAGATTGATAAGATTCTCCATTAATCTTCCAAGCAGCACAAGGTTGTAGTGTCAAACGAGGGCAGGCACACTTCACATGCTGTTCGACATGAGGGCCATGTCGAACAGCATGTGAAGCAGACCGGTGCAACAGACTTCGTGCAGTGAAAATGTGTTCCCCTTCTAAGTTGGCAGTGGGCGTCAAACACCACCGGTGGAACCGGAGGCGGACTGCTCAGGATCTCTTTGTCGTCGTATCGGCATTCATGATTCTCGCCTGGGTGGCTTATGAGATCCAGATCGTGAGCGCTCTCGAAGGCGAGCTACGGTCCGACAAGCGCATCGATCTCTACGAATCGACGCTCCTGGGAGCCTTTCTGTGCGGATGTCTGTGGATCTTCGGCTTGCGAAGACTGCGCGATCTCCGTCGTGAGATGACGAGGCTTGCAGAGGCCGAGAAACGCGCGGTCGAGGCCGAGTCTCAGGCGCGCCGGGATCATCTGACGGAACTTGGCAATCGGATCGTGTTCGATGAAAGCCTGTCTGCTCTGACCGCAGAGGGCGAAGCGGCGGCCCTGATCTTGCTCGATCTGAATCATTTCAAGCAGATCAATGACAGGCTGGGCCACCCGGTGGGAGACCGAGTTCTCAAGATCGTCTCGCAGCGGCTACGGTTCAGCACGCGCAAAGGTGATACATTGAGCCGCCTCGGTGGAGACGAGTTCGCTCTTATCGCATACGGACTTTTCGACGCCAATGCGGGCTCCGGGTCGGCCAGGCACATTGCCGAGAATATCATTCGTGCCATCGATCAGCCGATGAACGTCGGCGGGCATTCCATCACTACCGGCGTTTCCATTGGAATAGCGTACTATCCACAGGACGGCAGAACTCCCCAGGAGCTGTTCGAGAAGGCCGACAAGGCGCTTTATGCCGCAAAAGAGGCGGCTCGAACGGAACTGCGCTCTGTCTATAGGATTGCTGCGGAAGCGAACCTCTGTTGATCGGGTAGCCTAACGTTCGTCTCGCGGAGTCGGCTCGCCTCGTTTCTCGATGACGATCAGCCTCGCCCCAATCCATAGAATTCTGGATTCGGCCGCATGCTGGTGACATTCGCAAGCCGGTTCGACATGGCAAAAAAGGCTGCAATTGCAGCGATGTCCCAGGCATCCTCCTCAGTGAAGCCGTGGGATTTCAGCGTTTCGATTTCCGCATCCCCTACGGCGTAGGCCTCGAGCGCCACCCTCATGGCAAAGTCGAGCATCGCCTTCTGCCTGTCCGTGATGTCAGCCTTTCGATAATTGATAGCGACCTGATCCGCGATCAGAGGATCCTTCGCCCTTATCCGCAATATCGCACCGTGGGCTACAACGCAGTACTGACACTGGTTTGCGCCGCTCGTCGCGACGACGATCATTTCACGCTCGGCCTTGGACAGATTGCCGGGTTTCTCCATGAGTGCGTCGTGATAGGCAAAGAAGGCTCGGAACTCGTCAGGACGACGAGCAAGGACCAGAAAGACATTCGGTACGAAGCCGGACTTTTGTTGAACTGCAAGAATCCGTTCACGAATATCGTCTGGGAGTTCGGCGATAGCGGGAACCGTAAATCGACTGACCGGACTGGACGTCAAGATGATATCTCCCAATGGATAGCTCGAGGGAACACCGCGAAACCTTGGCTGTTAGGAACGACCCGGCCTAGAATATGGCACCGCGACCATGTTTCATATTATCATAGCTCACTTGGACCTCGGACGAAACGTGCTCTAACGTCTTCAGGATTTCTGGGAGTCTCGTGAACTTCAAGTGCCTTTGACGTAGAGAATAGAGTAGCCGATGCCGGCCGGTCGGGCCGAGATAAGGCTGCGAAGCTGGAGGAAAATGGATCATGGATACATCGCCCTTGGCCACACATGAGGATGTTCTGCTGCGCGAGGATGACGGGGGCGTTGTCGTGCTGACGCTCAACCGGCCGGCGCAGTTCAATGCTCTTTCGGAAGAAGTGCTCTCGGCACTGCAGACCGCGCTGGACGAGATTGCATCCGATGAGCGCGTCCGTTGCGTCGTCATTGCCGCCGCCGGCCGGGCATTCTGCGCTGGGCATGATCTGAAGCAGATGCGTGCCAACCCCAGCCAGGATTATTACGAGACCTTGTTCGCGAAATGCAGCCGGGTCATGCAGGGCATCGTCAATCTGCCTGTGCCGGTCATTGCGAAGGTGCAGGGAATGGCCACCGCGGCCGGGTGTCAGCTGGTGGCGTCCTGTGACCTCGCGGTTGCTGCGAGGAGTGCGACATTTGCCGTTTCCGGCATAAATGTCGGGTTGTTCTGCTCGACGCCTGCCGTTGCTCTCTCCCGCAATATTCCTCCGAAGCGAGCTTTCGACATGCTGGTCACCGGACGCTTCATCAGTGCCGACGAAGCTCTCTCGAGCGGTCTTGTCAGTACCGTCGTTCCGGATGCTGAGCTGAATGCCGCCGTTGCGACTCTTACCGATGAAATCTGTTCGAAGAGTCCGGTCGCCATACGAACCGGAAAGGCTATGTTTGGCCAGCAGCGCACAATGAGTCTCGAGGAGGCATACCGCTATGCCGGTAACATCATGGCATGCAACATGATGGCCGAGGACGCTGCCGAGGGAATTGACGCCTTCATCGAGAGGCGCAAGCCTATCTGGAAAGGGCATTGAAAAGTCTTGGATGTCTCGCCGGTTCGTCACCTGCCTGTTTCGGACTACCAGGTCGGCATCTTCTCCAAGGGCCACACATTCAAGGTCTCGCCCTCGCCATTTCCCGCAGGCGAAATTTCTGGATTTTTCCGGTGGAGGTCTTCGGGAGCTCGGTGAACACCACGTTGCGGGGGCACTTGAATGGTGCAAGATGCTGTCTGCACCACGCGATGATGTCCTCTGCGGAGACGGCCTCTTCCGGCTTGAGTTCGATGAAGGCGCAAGGGGTCTCGCCCCATTTTTCATCCGGCATGGCGACCACTGCAGCTGCCTGAACGGCAGGGTGCTTGTAGAGAGCATCCTCCACTTCGATGGACGAGATGTTCTCGCCACCGGAGATGATGATGTCCTTGGACCGATCCTTCAGTTGGATGTACCCATCCGGGTACTTAACGCCGAGATCGCCGGAGTGAAACCAACCACCCTCGAATGCCTTGGCCGTGGCGGCCGGGTTCTTTAGGTAACCCTTCATCACCACGTTGCCGCGGAACATCACCTCGCCGAGCGTAATCCCATCGGCAGGCACAGGCTGCATAGTTTCAGGATCGAGGACGTCCAGAGTTTCGAGAACGGGATAGCGCACACCTTGGCGGGCCTTGCGTGCAGCGTACTCTGCCGCCGGGAGGTCATCCCAGTCCTGATGCCACTCATTGACCACAGCCGGTCCGTAAACCTCCGTCAATCCGTAAAGGTGGGTCACATCGAAACCTGCCTTCTGCATTGCGGCCAGCACCGCTTCGGGTGGAGGCGCCGCGGCCGTCATGAACCGAACCGCCTGGCGAGGTGTGCGCTTCTCGTTGGAAGGGGCGTTGAGCAGGGTCGACATCACGATGGGAGCACCGCACAGATGTGTTACCCCATGATCGGCTATGGCGTCATACATGGGCTTCGCTCTCACCGCGCGCAGGCAGACATGGGTGCCTGCAACGATCGAAAGCGACCATGGAAAGCACCAGCCATTGCAGTGGAACATGGGGAGGGTCCAGAGGTAAACCGGGTGCTGGCCCATGCTGCTCGTGATGATGTTTCCCATGGCGAGCAGATAGGCACCGCGATGGTGATAAACGACACCTTTGGGATCCCCGGTGGTTCCGGAGGTGTAGTTGAGCGCAATAGCGTCCCACTCGTCCTGAGGTGGAATCCACGAGAACTCAGGATCGCCCTCGGCCAGGAATTCCTCATACTCCATTGTCCCCAGGCGCTCGCCAGAACCTGTGAATTCAGGGTCGTCGTAGTCGATGACCAGCGGCCTGACGGCCAAATGCTCCAGGGCGGCGTTTACAACAGAGGAGTATTCCCGGTCTGTTATCAATACTTTGGCGCCGCTGTGCTCAAGGGAGAAGGCGATGACCCGCGCATCGAGGCGCGTGTTGAGGGTGTTGAGAACCGCTCCTGCCATCGGAACACCATAGTGGCATTCGAGCATGGCGGGTGTATTGGGGAGCACGACCGAGACCGTATCCCCGCGCCCGATGCCTCTGCGGGCTAATGCCGAGGCAAGTCGGCGGGTGCGGGTATAGAAGTCGCGGTAATTCCGTCTCAAGGGGCCGTGAATGATCGCGATCCGGTCCGGATGCACACAAGCCGCTCTCTCCAAGAAAGTGAGTGGCGTCAGAGGCTGGAAGTTCGCCGGATTTTTTCCCAAGTCTTTACTGTAGACATTGTCGATCACAGCGGTGTCTCCGGTGCGAGAGGACCTGTTCCCTGGCGGTATCCAGTTCCGCTAGGCTGATGCTTCGATATGTTGGTCAAGCGGCAAATCTCCTCGGGCTTCAAGCTCTGCCCGTATGTTCTTTTTCGTGATTTTGCCGTAAGCGGATTTCGGCAGCTCCTCCCAAAAGAAGACCCGCTTGGGAAGCTTGTAACGGGCAACCTTGCCGTCCAGCCAGGTCAGGAGTTCGTGCTCGTTCAAAACGGCCTCGGACCGCATAACGCAGACGGCCACGCCCACCTCTCCCCAAACCTTATCGGGTACGCCTAGAACTGCCGCCTCAGCGACCGCAGGGTGGGTGAGCAGCTTCTCCTCGATTTCGCGAGGGTAGACGTTTGAGCCGCCGGATATGTACATGTCGGAGGCGCGACCGGTAATATAGAGAAAGCCCTCGTCGTCCATGTGACCCAGGTCGCCTGTCCTGAACCAGCCATTTCTAAACGCCTTCTCGTTGGCCTCCGGATTGTTGTAGTAGCCGGCGAATACCGCAGGGCCGCAAACGCAGATCTCGCCCGTCATCCCATGTGGGACCTCGCGCCCTTCGTCGTTTTGAATGGAGACCTGCATCCCCGTGCGCTCATAGCCGCAGGTTCCGATTCTGGTGCCAAAGCCGTCTTCAGGCTCATGAAGGGCAGGGGGCAGGACGGTGATGTTGCCCGTGACCTCCCCCAGGCCGAAATATTGAACCAGAACCTTGCCGAGCTTCTTCAACGCGTGCTTTTGATCTTCCCGATACATCGGGGCGCCGGCGTAGATGACGTAACGCAATGAAGAGTGGTCGTGCTTATCGACGGATGGGTGCTCGGTCAGCAACTTCACGATTGTTGGAACGGTGAACATGTTCGTAATCCGCCACCGGGCTACCAATGACCACGCCTCATCGATGTCGAAGCGGTCGCCCGAGAGGAGGACTGTCTTGGCACCTCGCGCTACTTGAACGAGTTGGTGGATGCCTGCTCCATGCGAGAGTGGAGCCACGACCAGAGAGGCATCTTCGTGCGTTGTGCCAGGCATCAGGTCGCAAAGATGGTTCGTGATCACGAACGCCATCTGGCCGTGGGTCAGGACAGCTGCTTTCGGGCGACCGGTCGTTCCGGAGGTAAAGAAGAACCAGCATGGGTCGTCATGCTGCACTTCGGCTGTCGGAGCCTGTTGCCCGGCATGCCGCGCAACCACCTCGTCGTAATCATCCCCGAAGCCCGACCGACCTATGGAAAGGACGAACCGAATGCCCGCCGCTGCCTCACGAGCGGCGATTGCATGTTCGGGAAAGTCGCAGTGGCAGATCATGGCGGAGGCACCGCTCGCCTCTGCCAGATAGGCAACCTCGCTCGGGGTTTGGCGAAAATTCGTCGGCACCCAGACTGCGCCGATCCGAAAGCATGCGAACATGGACTCGAACATCTGGTTGCAGTTCTTTGACTGAACCAGCACCCGATCTCCTTTCCTGATTCCTCTTGCCGCTAAAGCCACGGCCATGGCGTCGGCGCGCTGATCGATCTCGGCCCAAGTCAGTGCCAAATCGCCCCATACGAAACCGATTTCTCTGCCATGTCGCCGCGCCGTTTGGCGGAGAAAATAGGAAAGATTCATAACCCGTCTTGAAACAGGCACTATCCCGCCCAGCGGCTCAGGGGTGGTCATCGTTCTATCCATTCCAGGCGCGAGATCTCTCAGGGTCCATGCTTCGTTTCGGAGTAGGGGCGAACATCCTGTGGAGCTTGGCTTCGATACGTTCCTTCTCGAGGCGCAGATGGCGGACAAGCTCGGGCTGCCGTTCAGCGGAGACCCGGCTATCGATCGCGGCCAGGCTGAGTGCGCCGGCGACCCTTCCATCCGGGAAGTTTATGGCGACGCCAATGCCCCAGGATCCGGCGACAATAAGGCCAGGGTTCAGGGAGTATCCGCGCTCACGTGTCTCGGCGACGCCTAGGCGAACCTCCTTTGAGGAGAAGCCGGGATACTGCGCATCGAGCACTTTCTGGTTTGCCGTAAGAACATTCTCGATATCGCCGTCGGGTAATGCGGCCAGAATTGCAAGCGATCCCGCTCCGATCCCAAGGGGATGCTGATCGCCTGTGAGGAGAGCATGGGACCGAACCGGATAGGAACCTTCCTCCCGATGGAGGCACACCGCGTAGTTCTCGCGTCTGACAGATAGAAAGCTGGTGTCGTTGGTGGCCTTGGAGAGATTGCGCAGACTCTCCAGCGAGAGCTCAAGCAATCCATGGCGACGGGATGCGAGAGTGCCGAGAACGTAGGCCTCCTCTCCCAGGAAGTAACGCTTTGTGTACGCCTCCTGCTCGATGAGCCCGGCGCGCATGAGGGCAAGAAGAAGGCGTCTCGCCGTAGGCTTGTTGAGGCCGCTTCCTTCGACGATGTCGCTCAAGCCCGTTCCGCGCTCAGCCCCGCGCCCTACCAGTGCCAGCAATCGCAACGCCCGATCCACGCTTTGTGAACCAGATGGGTCATGGGTCGTGGGTTGAGCATTTTTCATGATGGACCGAGGAATGGTCCATATCATGGACCTGCAAGTCTCATTTCATAGCCTAATTTGACCGGCAATATATTGCAATGACCTAGCAGACGTGTATCTTTTCTCGCAAACATAAAGACGAAGATCCACAAGATGGACCCAAACGTGGCCTCATTCGCCATGCGATCAGAGGGAGGATCGGGATGTTTGATGCGAGCGGCCGGTATTCGAGTTTCTGCTCTACTAAAGCCGATGTATCGGAGCCGATCTTGCTGATCGGTGGCAACATGCGGTCCGGCCTGTCCTTTTTTCCTCACTTGCGGGACTGATCATTCCTCGCAGCAGGTTTGTTCACCTGGCTGCCGTGAGAAGATTGCCCAGGCTAGGAGAGAAACATGGCCGCCATTGGTGACGCCATCTCGGTGTCGAGCTCCGAAGAGGCCGCCGCGCAGGGTCGCGTTGGATCGCTGCTGATACGGCCAATTGAGGTGGTATCGGCATTGCTCCTGTCGCTGATTGTCGTTCTGCTCCTCGGCGGCGTCGCATCCCGCTACATTTTCTCCATTCCGGTCATCTGGATCGACGAGGTCGCCTCCATCTCCTTTCTGTGGCTCGCAATGCTTGGCTCCGCCATCGCCATCGATAGGAACGAGCACCTCAGGCTGACCCTCTTCCTTGGAATGTTTCCTGAGAAAGCTCAGGGATTCATCCAGACTCTTGCCTCGCTGGGCATGGCTACATTTTTGCTCGTCATGCTGCAGCCGGCGATCGAGTACGTGATGGAGGAGTGGTATGTCACATCGGCAGCGCTGAACATTCCCAACAGCTTTCGCGTATCGGCAATTGCCTTCGGCTTTTTTACGATGCTGCTGCTCGTTCTGTCCTACGTGGTCAGGACGTCCAGGATGCGCGACATCCTCGCGGCGTCGTTGCTGATTGCAGCCTTCGCCGGAGCATTTTGGCTGCTTTCCCCCACACTCCTGAGACTCGGCCACATCAACATCCTCATCTTTCTGGTCGGCGTCGTCGCCGTGTGCCTTGCAATGGGGGTTCCGATCGCCTTCTGTTTCGGCATCGGCACGCTTGCATTCCTCGCCTTCAGCACCAGGGTTCCGATCTTCGTTATGATTGGGCGTATCGATGAAGGCATGTCGAGTATCATCCTTCTCTCTGTGCCTATCTTCGTGCTGCTCGGTTGTGTGCTGGATGCGACGGGCATGGGCAAGGCCATCGTCGATTTTCTGGCCTCCCTGCTGGGGCATGTCCGGGCAGGAATGTCGTACGTTCTCCTTGGCTCTTTATTCCTCGTATCGGGCATATCGGGCTCCAAGGTCTCCGATATGGCGACCGTCGCCCCGGCGCTGTTCCCGGAGATGAAAAGGCGAGGCCACAGGCCGAGGGAAATGATCGCACTTCTGGCAACGGGCGCCGCAATGGCAGATACCGTACCGCCCAGCATCGTCCTGATCGTCCTTGGTTCTGTCGCCGGTGTGTCCATCGCGGGCTTGTTCACGAGCGGTTTCGTCGTGGCAATGGTTCTGCTGCTGGTTCTCGCGATCCTCGCACGCTGGAAAGCAGCGCGAGAGAGTCTGGCAGGGGTCAGACGCGCGCCTCTGTCGACCATTGGGCGCACGATGCTCATCGCTGCGCCTGCACTCGTCCTGCCTTTCCTTATTCGTAGTGCCGTCGGCGGCGGGATTGCAACGGCGACAGAGGTCTCGACCATCGCAGTGCTCTATGCACTCCTCGTCGGGATCTTCCTCTATGGCGGTATCGGCTGGCGCAAATTCTACGGTATGCTGGTTGAGACAGCCGCATTGAGCGGTGCCATTCTACTGATCCTGGGAACGGCCCTCGCTATGGCGTGGGCCCTCACCCAAACCGGTTTCGCCCAACAGCTCGCAGCCCTGATGACCACTCTTCCAGGCGGATGGATGAGTTTCATGGCCGTTACTGTCGTGGTCTTCCTGGTCCTGGGTTGTGTGCTCGAGGGGCTGCCGGCCATCGTGCTCATGGCACCTCTCATGTTCCCTATCGCCAAGAACCTCGGCATCAACGATGTTCATTATGCCATGGTGGTTGTGACTGCCATGAACATCGGCCTCATGACGCCTCCGATCGGGATCGGATTCTACATTGCGTGCAAGATTGGCGGCGTTTCTCCCGATGAGGCAATGGGTGCGATTTGGCCGTACATCGTCGCTCTTCTCGTCGGGCTCGTGCTGATAGCCAGCATTCCTGCCATCTCGACTGCCTTCCTATGACCCGCGGAAGATGCCTTTCAACATAACAACCATGAGGGAGAGAAACATGATCATTTCACGTCGGACGATGCTGCAGGGAGCTGCCTCGGTGGCTGTCGCGGGCAGCTTTGGGGCTCGCGCTCAGGCGGCCGAGTATACGTACAAATATGCCAACAACCTGCCGGTGACCCACCCAATGAACCTGCGGGCGAAGGAGGCCGCGGACAAGATCAAGCAGGAGACTGGTGGAAGGGTCGAAATTCAGATTTTCCCCAACAACCAGCTTGGCTCCGATACCGATATGCTGAGCCAGGTCAGATCGGGCGGCGTCGAGTTCTTCACGCTGTCACCCTTGATTCTGTCGACGCTCGTGCCGAATGCCTCCTTGAGCGGCATCGGCTTTGCTTTCCCTAACTACGATGCTGTCTGGAGGGCGATGGACGGCGAACTCGGTGCATATGTGCGGGGTCAGATCGCCAAGGCAAATCTGGTCGTTATGGACAAGATTTGGGACAATGGCTTCCGACAGATCACCAGCTCCAACAAACCGATCCAGACTCCTGATGATCTCAAGGGCTTCAAGATCCGCGTTCCTGTCAGTCCTCTTTGGACGTCGATGTTCACGGCTTTCGGTTCTGCCCCCGCCAGCATCAACTTCGCCGAAGTGTACACTGCGCTGCAGACAAAGGTCGTCGACGGTCAGGAGAATCCGCTCGCAATCATTTCAACGGCGAAGTTGTATGAGGTGCAGAAGTACTGTTCGGTTACGAATCATATGTGGGACGGCTTTTGGTTCCTGGCCAACCGCCGCGCCTGGGAGCGACTGCCGGAAGATCTTCGAGCTGTCGTCGCAAAACATATGAACGCGGCGGCTGTCGCGGAACGTGCAGACGTCGCTAAGTTGAATGCCAGTCTCAAGGATGAGCTTGTCTCCAAGGGTATGGTTTTCAACGAGCCCGAGGCTGGACCCTTCCGCGAAGCGCTTCGAAGTGCAGGCTTTTACGCCGAATGGAAGAAAAAATACGGCGATGAGGCTTGGGCCATCCTTGAGAAGTCAGTTGGCGGTAGCCTGAGCTGATCCAACCTGGCCGGCCGTTGGCAATTGGCTGTCGGCCGGCATCCGCTGTCAGATTGACTACCCTACTGAACCGGAACGAGCTAATGCCTTAGGCGGCAGGTCAGTAAGGCTTGCTGTCCGCTCTGAGGCTTCCCGCACGGTATCATCTCTTTCAGTCAACATCGCCGCATTGCGCTTTGCAGCCTGCACCCGGGAGAAAAGATGGTCGATCGCCTGAAGGGGAAAACGGCAATCGTTTTTGGAGCAGGGTCCTCGGGACCAGGGTGGGGCAACGGCAAGGCGGCAGCGGTTGCATACGCGCGAGAGGGTGCGCAGGTTGTATGCGGCGATCTCGCTCAGGCGGCGGCGGAAGAAACGGCCGGTATCATCAGGGGGGAGGGCGGAACTGCCATTGCGGTCGCGGCGGACGTGACAGATAGCAGCTCAATCGAAGGTGCTGTCGCAGAAGCAATCGCACGTTTCGGGCGGATCGACATTCTTCATAACAATGTTGGGGCAACTCACATGGGTGGCCCGGTGGAGCTTGGCGAGGAGCAATTCGCAGCATCGCTCGATTTGAACATCGGATCGGTCTATCGTTCCGCGAAGGCCGTCATTCCGCATATGTTGCGGCAGGGGAACGGCGTCATCATCAATATATCGTCGCTCGCGGCGATCCGGTGGACCGGCTATCCCTACTTTGCCTATTATGCTGCCAAGGCCGCTGTTAATCAGGCGACCGTCGCGCTCGCAATGCAATACGCACGACGTGGAATACGGGCTAATTGCATCATGCCCGGCCTCATCGACACTCCCTTGATCTACAAACAAATTTCCGGGCAATATGCCTCGACCGAGGAGATGGTCGCTGCGCGCAATGCGTTGGTTCCGGTCGGCAAAATGGGAACGGCTTGGGACATCGCGAATGCGGCCGTCTTCCTTGCCTCCGACGAGGCCCAGTTCATTACCGGTGTATGCCTCCCGGTGGACGGCGGACAAAGTTGCGCCGTATCGGAGTTCCGCTGAGCAGTCTGATCCGGTGTGGCAGAATGCGCATGAGGAGCAACAGCGGCAGGAGTGGAAGGTAATGAGGCAGATCATTCATCCCGGTCCCGTTGCTGCAGAGCGCATGATGGCTGTCCCAGGAGAAGCCATCCCGATCCGCTTCACTCTGCAGCAAGGGTGCAGGATCGACGAGGCGATCTCTGAAGGTTTCCGTGCATCCGGCTGTATCGGCGGCTTCGTAGCCTTCGTAGGAGGAAAGTGCGAGCCGTTCAAATATGTGATCCCGGCAGCGTCACCTGACGGTCGCCACGCGGCTTGGTACAGTGATACCTTTCAACCTGACGGCGTCGTGGCCATTCACCGTGCCTGTGCCATCGTGGGCATCCGCGACGGTGGTCCATTCATCCACTGCCATGGGGTATGGAGCACTCGCGAAGGTCTCCGGATGGGGCACATGCTCGCGCCCGAGACGTTTGCCGCAGAACCGATCGATGTCAGCGGAATCGGATTGAGGACGGCGACTTTCGAGGCCATGCCCGACGGCGAGACGAACTTCATACTTTTTGAGCCGGTACAGGTGACTGGAATCGGCGCAGGCAATTCCTATGTTCGGGCAATCCTCGCCAAGGTGCGCCCAAACGAAGATATTAGTCTCGCGATCGAGGAGATTTGTTCCACGTGCGATATCGGGCCCGCGACCGTATATGGCATCGGGAGCCTGAACGAGGTCCGGTTCACCGATGGAACCTCTATCGCATCTCATGCGACGGAGGTTCTGATCCGCCGAGGGGCGGTGAAGGACAGTGACGGCCACCTCGAAGCGAGACTTGAGGTCGATGTTGTCGATATGGGGGGAAACATTCACTCAGGAGAACTTGTCCGCGGGGACAATCCCGTATGTGTCACCTTCGAACTCGTGATTGCGCCCGCATAACCCGAAAGCTCCCGCAATCCTACAACGGACCCAGATTGTCCGGAGCCAGCACTGGGACGCTTCGGCTCCGGATGTCGCTGGCCCAACTCGAGCCCTATTCCCTGAAACGTGTGACCAGTTCGTCAGCAGCCTTGCGCAGAAGACCCATATCAGCGCCGACAGCAACAAACGTGAAGCCCCATTCCAGATAGCGCTTAGCATCCTCTTCGACTGGCGCTAGAATGCCGGCCGGCTTGCCGAGGCGTCGGCACTTGTCCACTGCTGTCCGAATGGCTGTCTGAACGTCCTTGTGCCCCGGGTTGCCGAGATGGCCCAAATCCGCCGCGAGATCGGATGGGCCAACGAAGATGCCGTCAATTCCATCGACTGCTGCAATGGCTTCGAGACGATCGAGAGCGGCACCGGTCTCAAGTTGCACGAGAAGGCACAATTCGTCGTGTACGCGACGGAAATATTCAGTCACTCTGCCGTAGCGGTTGGCTCGTGAACTGACTGAAACGCCCCGAATGCCGTGTGGCGGGTAGCGGATCGCCCTCACGGCTCGTTCTGCCTCCTCTTCATTCTGGACGAATGGGATGAGCAGGGACTGCGCGCCCGCATCGAGGAAGCGTTTGATGAGGACCGGGTCGTTCCAAGCCGGCCGCACCACTGCTTCGGCGGTGCAGCCAACAAGAACTCGCATCTGAGCAATGATGTCGGGGAGTTCGCTCGGGGTATGCTCCGTATCCAGTAGGATCCAGTCATAACCTGCATGGCCCAGCATTTCGACCGCGGCAACGCTCCCGGAGGAGCTCCACAGTCCAATCTGGCGCTGCTGATCGGCAATCGCGCGCTTGAAGGCATTCGCAGGTATTTCCATGGTTCGAGGCTCCCTCCGGCTACAGCTCTGTTGGATAGCATCTACAGGCTGGAGGCGACCAGTCATTTGAGGTCTCCAAGTCAGCCTTCCGCTGGGTTCGCTGGCGTCATCCGTCGGGAATGACTTATGCCATAAAGTGAAAAGGTATTGCCTTCCCAAAGTATGGGTAGATGAGAGCTCAACTTGACAAGTTTCTATTGGGGTGGAACGCTTGCGGTAACTCGCGGACACCGACGATCATAGGAGTACCCTATGGGACAGCAACGGTCCCCGGCCGCTTGGAAAGCGCTTTCTTCCCCGCCCTATAGGGCAGTGGGGCAGGTGGGTTAGCGCGTTGACCCAGAAGCACCTCACGGTTCCCGCAAAGCTCCTGCAGCAGCAAATGGCGCTGGTTTTCGAAGCTTGGGGGCTGCCGGAGGCAGATGCAGACATTACGGCCGAGGTGCTGACACGAGCCGATCTGATGGGGATCGATAGCCACGGTATTACTTTACTGCCCCTCTACGATGAGCTGATCCGAACCGGCCGCTTGGAGCCTCGGGCCAAGATCGGGATCGATCGCTCCTTCGGCGCGATCGCGGTGATCGATGGAGGCGGCGGGTTCGGCCAAGTTCCGTCCGTTCGCGCCATGGACCTTGCCATTGAGAAGGCCCATGCCTTCGGGATCGGCGCGGTCGGGGTGCGCAACTCGAATCACTATGGCGCTGCGGGAGTTTATGCTCTCCGCGCTGCGGAGAGAGGCCTTATAGGGCTCTCCACGTCCGCCGTTTACAAACCATCCATTGTTCCCATTTTCGGGCGTGAGCCAAGGCTTGGCACGAACCCTCTCGCCTTTGCGGCGCCCGGGCGACACAACAGGCCTTTCCTTCTCGATATGGCGACGAGCACGATAGCCATCGGCAAACTGAAACTTGCCGCGCGCGAAGGTAGGCGGCTGCCCGAGGGATGGGCCTTGGATGCTCATGGGCAACCCCAAGAGGACCCGTCCCAGGCGCTTCTGGACCGTCTGATGACGCCTCTCGGTGGTTCACGGATGATGGGCGGACACAAAGGTTATGGCCTTGCGGCAATGGTGGAGGTGCTGTCGACCCTTCTGCCTGGCGCAAGCTATGCACCGCTTCGCGCCCCTGATGCCGCGCGCTTTGACGTTGGACATTTTCATATGGCCCTTCATCCGGATGCTTTCCGTGACTCCGGTGCGTTCCTGGATGACCTCGATGCCTTCATCGATTGTCTTCACGCAACACACCCCGCTGATCCTGATGAGCCCGTGAGAGTTCCAGGTGACCCGGAGCACGAAACCTTCGAGCGGCGCTCACGCGAGGGCGTGCCCGTTCCTCATTCGCTGGTTCAGGCCGTTGCGGCCATCGCTCGCGAATGCGGCGCAGACTTTCTGTTGGCCCAGCCAGCAGAATGAAAGGCCGTGACGGCTCGATCCGTTGCGGGACAATGACATGGAGGAAACGATGATGTTACGCACGATGCTGGCTGCCACCACGGCCTCAATGATTGCTCTTGGCGCACAGGCTGCTGACCTGAAACTGATGACAGGGCCGCAGGGTGGTGTGTGGGTGCCGCTAGGCGGCCAATTGAAGGAAATCTGGGAACAGGCCATTCCAGGCACGAACGTGCAGCCTTTGCCTGGGGCGGGCATCGCAAACGTCCGTGGTATCGAGGAAGGCAAGGCCGATGTCGGGTTCGGAAACTCGATCTCGACCGTTGACGGACTGGCGGGCAACGCACCGTTCAACAAGCCGCACACCAATGTGTGCAACGTCGCAACCCTTTACCCCCAGTATTTCCAGATGCTCGT
The DNA here is from genome assembly GCF_020532555.1 of Microvirga lenta. Classification (GTDB taxonomy): domain Bacteria; phylum Pseudomonadota; class Alphaproteobacteria; order Rhizobiales; family Beijerinckiaceae; genus Microvirga; species Microvirga lenta. The sequence goes on from NZ_JAJBBR010000009.1 coordinate 34,791, forward strand.
ACCGGCCAATTCGGGAATCGAGAAGGTCACCGACCTTAAAGGAAAAGCCATAACGACGCAGCCGCGCGGCAATACCGGCGAGCTGATTACCCAGCAGCTCCTTAAGGCTCACGGAATGAGCTACGACGACGTGAAGGTCAGCTACGTTTCGTACACCGACTCGGTCGAGCAAATGAAGGATGGACATGCTCAGGCCTTCACGCTCGGAACGGCCATACCTTCCGGCGCCGTGATGGATCTGGCCTCGGCTCGAGACGTGAAGCTTCTGGATCTGTCCGGCAGTCTGCCCGAGATGAAGAAGATGAATCCAGGGTACACCCTCGTGACTGTCCCGAAGAATACCTACCCGAAACAGGACAGCGACGTGAAGGTGATCGGCTATGCCACGCACCTCGTCGCATCCTGCGATTTGCCTGAGGATGTCGTTTACAAGATGACCAAGGCCGTCGCGGACAATGTCTCCTCTCTGGCAGCCACCAGCAAGGCGATATCCGGATTGACGCCTAAGGAAATGGCTGAAGATGTTGGAGTGCCCTTCCACCCAGGGGCTGCCAAGTTCTACAAGGAGCAGGGTATCTCCGTGCAGGCTAAGAGCTCCTGACGAGGGGCTTCTGAGAGAAGCTCGCCGTTCCCCTCGCTGCTTCGGTGAGGGGGACGGCTCTCCAAGGCGTTTGAGACCTGAGCACGCGAGACCGCTTCTATGAACCAGTATCTGACGCACGGTAGCATCGTTCGCTGGGCCGCCGGAATTATCGGCGTAGCCATGGCCGCTTATCACATGTGGGTTATCGTGTCCGGTACGCCGGAGGCGATCATCTTTCGAGGCACTCACCTGCTGTTCGCGCTGACGCTCACATTTCTGGTCGTTCGGCGCAGTCAGACCCATGAGGGGCAGCCGCCCTCCGTCTGGGATTATGGCTTGCTCGCTCTAGCCGTCTCGCCCGTTCTCTATCTTTTTGTGTTCTACGACTACGTCGTCAATCGCATCTACTACATCGATGACCTGACCTGGCTCGACATGGCGATGGGAACTCTCCTCGTCGTCATGATCCTGGAGGCGACAAGGCGCCTCATCGGATGGGCGCTCCCTATCACCGCTTTGGTGTTCCTGGCTTATGGAATCGTCTATGTCGGTGTCGAACCGATGCGTCTGCTCGACCAGCTCTACATGACGACAGAGGGCATCTTCGGGATGCCGCTCGGGGTTTCCGCGTCCTATGTCATGATTTTCGTTCTGTTCGGTTCGTTCATGGAGAGAACCGGAACGGGACAGTTGTTCATGGACTTCGCCATGAGCCTGACCGGGCATACTGCCGGCGGGCCGGGAAAGGTGTCCGTCGTCAGTTCGAGCCTGTTCGGCACCATCTCGGGCTCAGCGGTCGCCAATGTCATGGTGGATGGACCCATTTCCATCCCTCTCATGAAGCGGACCGGCTTCCGGCCCCACTTTGCAGCCGGCGTCGAGGCCGTGGCTTCAACCGGAGGGCAGATCATGCCGCCCATCATGGGAGCTGCGGCCTTCGTCATGGCCGAGTTCATGCAAGTCTCCTATGGCCAGGTGGTCATCTGGGCTCTAATTCCCGCGGTGCTGTACTATCTTGCATGTTTCGGAGCGGTTCATTTCGAAGCCAAGCGCTTGGGACTGGCAGGTATGCCGCGCTCTGACCTGCCCCGCTTAGGCACCGTGCTGCGCGAGCGCGGCCATCTGTTCATTCCTGTCCTGACGATCCTCTTCATCATGTACTCGGGTTACAGCGCACCTATGGCCGCGCTCGCCGGCACTCTCGCCTGTTTCCCGGTGGCAGCACTGCGCGCCTCGACCCGCCAGAACGTGACCCTGCGTAATGTCGTGGAGGCGATGATCGATGGGGCCCGGAATGCATTGCCCGTCGCACTCGCTTGCGCGTGCGCAGGCATCATCATTGGGGTCGTCTCGCTCACCGGAGCAGGAATCGTCTTCACCCAGGTCGTCCTTCATCTCGCTCAAAGTACATTGCTGCTGGCTCTCGTTCTGACCATGTTCGCCGGAATCGTTCTTGGCATGGGCATGCCCACGACACCGGCATACATCATCATGACGGCTCTCCTCGTGCCGGCGCTCATCAAGCTCGGTGTTGTCGAGCCAGCCGCGCATATGTTTGCTTTCTACTTCGCCATTCTTTCGGCCATCACTCCGCCTGTCGCGTTGGCTACATTCGCGGCAGCGGGCCTCGCAAAGGCGGACCTGTGGAAGAGCGGCGTGGCCTCAGTCAAGATCGGTGCGGCAGGATTTATCGTCCCGTTTATGTTTGTTTATGAGCCTGCTTTGCTCATGATCGGCGATTGGCCCTTGATCGTCACTGCAACGGTAACGGCTGCAGCCGGGGCGCTCTTGCTGGCTGCCGGCCTGCACGGCTACCTTCTACAGACTGCGAATGCCTGGGAACGGGTGTTCCTTGTCGCTGCCGCTTTCTGCCTCATCAAACCTGGCATTCTTACGGACGTTGCCGGTGCAACATTTGCCGGAACCGTTATTCTCAGCCAGCTCACCAGAAGTCGCAAGATCATGAATCCACTAGGAGTGAAGAAGCCTGGAACGTCGTAGTCATCCATTGAATTCCGAGCATGGTGCAGATGAAGGATGGGGCGCTCATCCTGAGATTCCGCGCCCTTGGTCTGATGCGGCGCTCCGCATCGCTGACCTCGCAGCATCTCGCGTTTTCGTGTTCGGTCCCACGGATGTGGGCAAGAGTACGTTTTGCGGCCTGCTCCTGAAAGCAATGTGTGATACTCGACAGGAGGCGAGCCTGCTTGATGCCGATCTGGGGCAGAAGATGATCGGCCCCCCAGCCTGCGTTACCTTGGGAAATGCACTACCAGAAGGAGTTATCGGCTTATCAGGATTGGCCTTCGTCGGGACGACGGATCCGCTTCGAGGCTGGCGAGGTCTCATAAACGGAATAAGGCGCCTCAGCACAAAAGTCTCCAGTGGACCCCTCGTCATCAACACCGGCGGCCTCGTCCACGGCCCGGGCCTCCGTCTAAAAGCAGAGAAAGTCAAAGCCTTGGAGCCAGACCTGCTGGTCCTTATCGGAGAGGTCCGCGCTCTCGAACCGGATTGGATCAGTCACACGCAGGTTATCGAACTGCCTCCATCGCCTCATGCCCGTCGCAAACCAGAGGGTCAACGTCGTGCGGCCCGACGCCATGCCTTTCGGTCCTATTTCCAGAACTCCAAGGAGACGCTCTTCGATCTGTCGAAGGTTGCACTCGGCAGTCCCGATGATTCCGATCTGTTGCTGCGGAACAGATTATTGATCGGTCTTTCCGACGATGCCGGTGAGGATTTGGGGCTAGGTATCGTAACAGCATTCGATGCTCAGGCGCGAACCGTGACTTGCCTAACTCCTATCGACGTGAGTGCAGTTGTGCAGCTACGCTGGGGCAATCTTCTGCTTGGCGAAGACTTCTCGGAGAACACCTTGGCAGTGGCCTTATAGAGCTGTTCGTGCAGTCCGGTCGCGCGCTCAACCGTGCGTCTCCGCACTAACCATTCAAGCGACTACATGTGGGCGACAATCTTCAGAGCCGATGCGACGAAGATCTTGTAGAGCGATTCCGATAGACGGGGAGGGGCATCGCGCATGAAACCTCGGTGATCTGCCTGATGCTCCTCTGCGGGAGCGGCCATCGAAGGTGGTTGCATTCGGTCCTGGAGGCGTCGTGGCAACGACCAAGCTCCAAATGCGTCGCTTTGGCAGTTGGAGCGATCTGTGGCTGTTGCAACAAATCCAGCGACCTGACGTTTTTCCCGGGAATCGATTGCAAAAGCACGCGTCGGGGAACCGGTGGGGCTGGGAGGGGTGCCTTCTGGCCGTTGGCTCTCCATCCCGATGAACTAGCCCTCTAGTGATACAGGATTGCGCCGATGACAGACGATGGGCAGGTCATACGCCTTCAGGTCGCCAATGCACGGCCGGGAGACTCCGGACGGGGTGTTGCACGGGTGAGCCGCAAGGCACTGAGCGAGCTTGGCCTTCAAGAAGGTCAAGCCATCGAAATCATCGGCAAAAGGCACACCACGGCCATAGCTGTTACTCCTTATGCCGAGGACGAAGGGCTGAACATCATCAGGATCGATGGGCTTCAGCGTGTCAACGCCGGTGTTGGAAGCGGTGACTATGTCGAGGTTAAGCCAGCCGAGGTTCGTCCGGCTACTCGCGTCGTCCTGGCGCCGGCTCAGAAGGGGCTTCGGCTCCAGGGTTCGGGCGAGGCCCTGAAGCGCACGTTTTACCAACGCCCACTGACAGCCGGAGACGTAATTTCGACGTCGGTACATTCCCCGCGCGCTACAGATCCGAGATTGCCGGAAGAACTGCGTGGCCTTCTGAACATTCCAGCCTATGGTCTGCAGGAGATCCGGCTCGTCGTTGTTTCGACGCAACCTCGCGGGATCGTGCAGGTCACTGCCGAGACTGAAATCGAACTTCGCCCGCAGTTCGAGGAGCCGAAGGAAGCTCGAAGGGCAGATGTCACGTATGACGACATCGGAGGTCTTGGGAATACGGTCGATCAAGTTCGCGAGATGGTGGAACTCCCACTGCGCCACCCGGAACTCTTCCAGCGCCTCGGGATCGATCCCCCGAAGGGCGTTCTGCTCTACGGCCCTCCTGGCACCGGCAAGACGCTGCTGGCGCGGGCGGTTGCCAACGAGACGGAGGCGCAGTTCTTTCACATTGCCGGTCCTGAAATCATGGGACGCCATTATGGAGAATCTGAGCAGCGTCTGAGACAGGTTTTTCAGGAGGCCCAGCAGAATGCCCCCGCAATCATCTTCATCGACGAGATCGATAGCATCGCACTCAAGCGCGAGGAAGTAACGGGCGAGGTGGAGCGCCGGATCGTGGCGCAGCTTCTCACGCTCATGGATGGGTTGGAGCCGCGACAGAACATCGTCGTGATTGGAGCCACGAACCGGCGTGAAGCCATCGACGAAGCCTTGCGCCGCCCTGGTCGGTTCGATCGTGAAATCGTCATCGGCGTCCCGGACGAGCCTGGACGGCGTGAGGTTCTGGCGATCCACACCCGTGGAATGCCGCTTGCAGAAGATGTGAACTTGGATGAGGTGGCGCGTACCACGTACGGGTTTGTCGGAGCGGATCTGTCTGCCCTAGCTCGCGAAGCGGCAATGGATTCGCTGCGTCGGATCCTGCCGAACGTCAACCTCAAGGATGGAATACCTGCTGAGGTGCTTGATAACCTTCAGGTCACGCGGATGGACTTCATCAATGCGATGAAACGCATACAACCCTCTGCGCTTCGAGAGATCATGATCCAGGTCCCAAATGTCACCTGGGACGATATCGGCGGTGTGGAGGAGGCTCGTACCCGTCTGCAGGAGGGCGTCGAGCTCCCTCTCAAGAGTCCGGAGTCCTTCCGGCGCATCGGTATCCGCCCGGCCAAGGGATTCCTTCTGTTCGGACCTCCGGGCACTGGAAAAACCCTTCTCGCGAAAGCAGTCGCTAGGGAGGCTCAGGCTAATTTCGTGGCGACGAAATCGTCCGATCTCTTGTCCAAGTGGTATGGGGAATCGGAGCAGCAGGTGTCACGTCTCTTTGCTCGAGCCCGCCAAGTGGCGCCGACGGTGATCTTCATCGATGAGATCGATTCACTTGCACCCGTGCGGGGCGGCGGGCTTGGCGAGCCTGCAGTGACGGAGCGCGTGGTGAACACGATCCTGGCTGAGATGGATGGACTTGAAGAGTTGCAGGGCGTCGTAGTGATGGCTGCAACCAATCGCCCGAATCTCGTCGATCCTGCCCTCCTGCGCCCGGGCCGGTTCGACGAATTGATCTACGTTCCGGTGCCGGATGCTAAGGGCCGAAGGCATATTCTTGGCATCCATACCAAAAATATGCCCTTGGCGGAGAACGTGAACCTCGACATCTTGGCGGAGCGGACCAACCGTTTCACGGGCGCAGACCTGGAAGATCTGACACGTAGGGCGGGGCTGCTCGCCCTCAGGGAATCTATCGAGGCTCAGCTCGTCACGATGAATCATTTCGAACAGGCTCTTAGAGAAACAAGACCTTCCGTCACGCCGGAGATGGAGCGCGAGTATGAGGACATGCTCCGAACGTTGAAACAGGAGGGGCCGCAGCGCCAACCTATCGGCTTCATTCCTGTTAGACAGGCTGCCGAATAAACCTACATCAGCAGGCGATATCCCGTTTCTCGTCCGTGATACGGCTGTCTTTACCCATCGGCTGTCGGCGCTGGGCTAGGTACTGGCTCTTCAGAGACCGAACGTGAGCTTAATCTCGGAGAGGCGGGCGCTTAGAAGCGGGGTGTAATTACCCAAGAAGCGGAGAGGGCTGTGAGTTGCGAAGTGCCACTCGGCCCTTCCCGTCTCGATGCGCGCCGAAGCACGGGCGCGAGACAGTCTCACTCCTTCCTCATGTGCCTGAACTATGCTCGTTCGGAGGGGCCAGCGTCCCGGAAGTGAGACGCGCGGACGAAAATTGAGCGATGCGAATACGTTATCGCCATGCGCCGCTGAGGCTTCGAAGCTGTCATCGGTGATCCTCTTGCCAAAAGACGCGAATTCCTTCGGGATGCCCCACATTGCCCGGGCTCCCGCGACCGAGGCAGGACTGTCAACCCAGATGAGCGGTACGTACGTGCATGTCCTGTTGTCCGACTGCACACGGAGCGCAACCAGGAGTTCGTCATAGGAGAGAGTGCCGGGAGGCTCATAAACGGCCCATGCCGTTCCGATCAGGGTCCTCCCGTAGAGGGTGAGTGGACGGGTGCCGGGAGGCAGTGGCAAGGGGAGATCTTTCAGAGGTATGGACCAGAGGGAAGCGTAAAGGGTTCCAACGAGATGCCAGGGGGCTGGAGGATAGGGCAGGTCCGCATCTTTGGAGGTGCTACCAGTCGACAACGTTGCCTCTCGTGAGACAGACCAGGGACGTTTCGATGCATAGGTAGCCCTCGATGGCGCGGAAGCAACCGGCCGTAGATGAATATGGGCTGTTAGGAAAGTGTGGGCCTGCAGTCAGGAACCTTGAGTGGACAACAACCCGATGGAGGTACTTTGGTCGAGGCCGATGCTCGCCCAAAATTGCCGCCACGCCGGGGCCCATAGGTTCTAAGCTGCGATAAGGAACGGTCGCTCACGCATGAATCGGCTCGCTCCGGACGCACATTACTCGCTTCAGTTTCGCTCTGGAGTTATGCCTGCCCCGCGCATCCAAGGGCTGCGGGGCCAACACCAGCCGAAGGGATGTCGCCTGTGGTCCAATCTTTGCGATTGCCTACTCTCCTTCTCATCGGAGCCCTTGCTTTCGGTTCCACTGTCCTGCACGTGCGGCCGGTCCTGGCAGAGAGCGACGCCAGCCCGCAGCAACTGTCCACTGGAGACCGTGTCCAGATAACTGTGTTTCAGCAGCCCGAACTCTCCGGAGATTTCGTTGTCGATAGATCGGGGGCGGTGATCCTTCCCCTTGTGGGTGCCATACCGGTGCAGGATCTGACACTTGTCGAAGCCGAGAAGCGGATCGCGGCGCGACTCGCCGACGGGTACATGGATCGAGCGGTCGTCAGCCTCAAGATCAACGAACAGCGGCCGATCCACATTCTCGGAGATGTGCGGTCACCGGGGAGCTACCCATATCGTTACGGTGCATCCGTTCTGAGTGCTGTCGCGCTGGCTGGTGGAATCGGTGCAGCGGAACAGGCAGCCGCTGGTAACAGGTCAGAGCTCCTGCAAGCGGACGAGCGTTTACAAGTTCTTCAAGCAACACACCGCGCACTTTATGTCCGGCGGGCGCGACTGGAGGCGCAAAGAGCGGGCTCGCCAAAGGTCGTTCTGCCGGAAGGCGCTCCCTATGCGAGCGACGATCCGGACGTAGCACGGATCCTCAAGGAGGAGCAGGATATCCTCTCGGTCCAGAGGGTAGGGCATGAGCAAACTCTACGGCTGCTCCGCGATCAGAAGCCCCGTCTTACAGCGGAGATCGCTGGAGTGAAGGCTCAGTCGGACGCTGAGGAAAAGCAGTTGCAACTCCTTCAGGAGCATATCGCAGATTACAACAAGCTGGTGTCCACCGGCTTGGCACGCAGGTACGCCATGATTGAACTGCAGCGTGAAGAGGCTCGCCATAAGGGCAATCTCGCGCGCTTCGCGGCCGATATCGCACGTCTAGAAATTAGCATCGGCGAAATCGGGGTACGAATCCAGGAGGCTGAAAACGAGTATATGCGACGCACGATCACCGAATTGCAGGAGGCTCGTGCACGCATGCAGGAAATGGAGATCACGATTCCGCTTGCTCAAGAGGTGCGAGCGGCGCGCCTCACCCAGAGTCGGACTGCTCTTATGGGGGCGGCCGGTGATGCGACCTACACGGTTGCGATCTTAAGATCCCGCAGCGGAAAAGAAGAACTCATTCAAGGTGATATGAGGACGCGCCTCGCTCCAGGAGACATCATTGAGGTGCGGCAACAAGGATCTGGAGGTCCTGCACCTGCATCGCTGATCGGTAGCCTGGTTGTCCAGGCCCAGAATGCTGCAACGAAACCGGTCGAAGAGGTCCCCGTTGGGGAGACACAATAGCAGTTCGGACCTTTGGCATCATTGCTCGCGTTGCAGAGCATGTGCCTAATCCTTCAGGAGGCATCAGATAGCTCTTTATTCAGTTGGAAGTCGAGCTGCTGCTGACTAATCTCCGCAAAGCTTGATAATCATTGGCGGAGCTGGTCTTGTGAACGATGATACTTCCGGCAGGCAGAACATGCAGGCTGCCGTCGATCAGCTCAGCGATGGTCCAGGCGTCTCTCATATCGATGATTCCGATCCAGCAGCTCCTTACTATCGGCTGCTCGCGAAGATGCGGACACCTCTGACACTGCGTGACATCATGATCCGGCCTGTCCGGAGCGGCTATATCAGCGAGGATATCAATCCTGCGGATCTGCCTCCGAGTGCCGATGAACTCTATCCGCAAGTCACTGTTTCGCAGATCTACGTGCCTTCATCTCTCGGGCCCATTCGCTGTCAGGTCTATAGGCCTGCGGGCGCCGAACTGCTTCCGATCATGCTGTATGCGCATGGAGGCGGCTTTACTGTCGGTCGATCAGAGGACACCGCATATATCACCAGCCGCATAGCGTGGGAGGGCAGGGTGGTCGTGGTGAGCGTCAACTATCGGTTGGCGCCGGAATGGCCGTTCCCTGCAGGTCTTGAGGATTGCTGCACTGTCTTCCGCTGGCTGCGCAAGCATGGAGGCGAACTCGGAGGCGTTCCCTCCTGGATAGCGGTGGCAGGAGATTCTGCCGGCGGGAATATGGCAGCTGCTCTGCCGATAAAGCTGCGCGATGAGGGCGATGTCCCACCTGAGGCTGCCGTCCTGATGTGCCCGATTACGGATTTCCATGTAGAAGAGTACGACTCCTTCGAGCGTCTCGCGCCGCTCGGGATTATCTATGACACAGCCTTCGTCGGTTACATTCGCGGCGCCTATGTCGTCCATGGCAGGAACTGGTCTCACCCTCACGTGAGTCCATCCCGCGCGGACCTTGCCGGTTACCCTCCTACGATCATCATCTCCGGCTCGGCTGACCCGATAGTCGATGACAATCGTTTCTTTGTAAGAAAGTTGCAGGATGGCGGCAGGGAAGTCGTTCACTTCGTGCGGGAAGGAATGCCTCATGGTTATTACTTCTTCCCAGGTCTGTTGAAGGAGGGAGATGAGGCTTTCGAAGCCATTGCCAGTTTCCTGACCGCGCAGACGGCAAATCGTTAACCTATCGCACCACCCTTAAAATGAAGCAGATTTATCTATGGCGCTCTCACTGAAATCGCTTGCCCTTGCGGCCGCTGGAGTTTCTCTGGCATCGTCCAGCTTCGCACAGGAGCGGCAACTGAGTTTGATCCAGTCCGAGACGACGCGAGGCGAGGTGCTGGAACAGCAGGACCGGAAGCACCGCCGTATCGAGGCGAGGAATATGCGCGCTCAGAAAAGCATCTGCGAGAATGGATGCAGGGATTCGGGACTGGGGCGGAGGACGCAGCCGGCCGATCCGTTTGAGCAGCTGCCCAGTTGGGACGATCCTCCCGTCGTGGAGACGCAATCATCGGACGAGTGACGACGGGCGACCCATGACGAACAGATGCAGTCTCCTGCGCGGCTACATGAGTGTCGCCGCTATGCCCCAGGCGCAGAGAGCAAGCCCGCCGATCAGTCCCACCCACCGCAGCACGTGCGCCGCGCTGTCGTTAGCGGGGGTTGTTTCATGAACTTCAAGGAGACGTTCGCTTTCGTCATGCACGTCGCGCTCCTGTCGTTTCGGACATCTGGCGGCAGACGCTTCACCTCATCGCGTATCGCTCCATCTACGACAGAAGGACTTCGCTCAATAAGGTTGGCTGTCATCCTTAGTGGACGGTATCCTCTTCCAACCAGCAGAACCGCTCCTTGAACGCTTCCAGATGACCGAAGCTTAAGGTCGCCTCGGTGGGCAGAGCTCTTTCCGGTACAACATCGAAGCCTTTGAAGAGAGCGAGATGGTCTTCCGTCGGCAGGCTCAGGTAGACGTCGGAGCGACCGTCATTCGGGCGAGGCGTTGAAACCATGAGCATGTCGAAAGGCAAACCTAAGCTGTTCGAGAGCTGATTATACTGTTGCTTCAACTGCGCCCATTCAGAGCTGTTGGCGTTCTTTCTGACCCAGATCATTGTGGCCTCTAGTCCGTCTGCAATATCTCCTGTCATATTCATACCCATGTCTGATGCCTTGGGCATGATTTCATAAGGGGTACTTCACGAGAACGAAGCCGCACCGCGAGCCTTCGAGCTTCAGCGTTTCTCCGTCAGGAGCGCCTGGGGGCAATCGAGGAGGTTGCCGGCACGTCGAGGGTTTTAGCATCCGGTTCGAGCTTGAGATCATCAAGCCCATAAACATCTTTCCTGAAATGTACCGTTCCATCCTTGGTGGCATACCCGGTGAGATACACCCAGGTGACCGGGACCGGCTTCTCAAGTCTGATGTCTTGTCGAACTGTCGAAGAAATTGCAGTCTCGATTGCGGCTTTCGTCCAACCGCCTGCGGGGCCCGATGTGTCGCGCAGCAACCACTCCGCAAAGCTGGCGATATCCGCGACACGAACACAGCCCGATGAATGGAAGCGTGAATCCTGCGCAAAGAGCCGCTTCGTAGGCGTGTCGTGCATATAGACCGCTTCCTTATTCGGCATGTCGATGCGCATCTGGCCGAGTGAGTTGAGCACACCCGGATCCTGCCGCAGGGTATAGCTGGCCACCTTCTGGGTCGACCAGTCGAGAGACTGCGGATCGATCTCCTGCCCCTTCGCGTCCAGAATGCGAATCTTCATCTTGTCGAGATAGGAAGGATCCCTGCGCACATGCGGAATGATATCCTTCTTGATCAGAGATACTGGAACCGTCCATGTCGGGTTGAGATTGACGGCGGAAATGCGGGTTTCGAGCGTCGGGGAGGGTCTGTCAGCTTTTCCCACGATTGCGACGTAGCGCCTCGAAACCTGGCCACTCTCGACGGCCTCGACCGTGGCGGAAGGAATATTGACCACGACATAGCGTTCGCCGAATGGGAAAGTCGTGCCCATCAGTCTCTGGGCCGATGCCGCGAGCTGCCGGTGTCGGGTGAGCGCAGACACGTTCAACGCCTCAAGGGTCTTTTCACGCATAGCGCCGGACTCGGGTAAGCCATGACGCGCCTGGAACCGCTTGATGGCTGCTGTAAGCTCGGCGTCGACAACATCGCTGCCGATCTTGTCAGATGGCAGGTCTCCCTCGAGTGAAAGTCGTTTGCGGAGAACGGCGACCAGGGGATTCTTGTCCCCGCTCTTCAGTACCGTGTTGGGGGGCAAGACCGGCCAACCGCCTGCTTCGGCGATGCGCTTGTATGTCCATGCTGCCCGCATCGTATTGATGAAGGTTGTCGCATCCAGAGTCGGGCGAGGATCCTGTGAAATCGAGACAGGAGCAGGAATTGGCCTGCTCCTGTCGGGCGCTTGAACTTCCCGCATCGCTACGGAAGTAGGCAAGACGGATTCCTGCGGTGCAGCGGCTGGCGTGCTCTCACGGGAGAGGGCAGGTGCTGCCATGAAACAGGTGCAGCATAGAAAGCTTGAAACCAGAACATGATGAAATTTCATTATAATGACCCTGCGTCACCGTCCGACTATGGCTGACGAGGGTTTATAAAACGCTGCGATATTCCGTGAGGTGCTCCAAGGATTAAAGAACTTCCTCTATCCTCCGCCTGATGTCGGTGAGAGACGCCATGCAGTACTCTCCGAACCGCCTCGCCAAATCGGGATACTGCCTGTTCGCCGGTCTGTATATTCCAATTACATATGGAATGGACACCGACAGGCGGCGCAGTTCTATATCTTTATCCAGGGAATAAAGTGCGCTGATTGGATTGATGATGGAAACCCCAAGGCCTTGGGAGACGAGGGAGCAGATAGAGGTGGCTGTGGTCGCTTCGACACGCAGGCGCCGAGTGACAGCATGCTGCTGGAAAATGTCATCGACCGTTCTCCGGTAAGCGTCGTCTGCAGAAAAATAGATGAAATCTTCGCCTTCGAAGTCGCACGGCTCAAGAACGGCTTTCCTGGTCAAAGGATGACCTTTCGGTAGAATGCAGAGCTCCTCGCCAACGTCGATAATGGTGGATTCTATTCCTTCCAAAGCTGGGGCAGCCTCAAGGATACCGATGTCGTAGTGGCCAGTGGAAAGGCCGGTTGCGATTGCCCCCTGCTCAACGGAGTGGATGCTGAGACGAAGGGCATCGTGACTGCCGAGAAAGCTGCGGCACACGGGAGGAAGCAATGTGGAGCCGTAAGCCGGTAGACAGGCGATTTTGATGTGCGCGGAGGCATTCGCACGGATGGCATCGGCGGTGCGAGTTATTTCCTCGAGCCCTACGAAAGAGCGTCTTACCTCGGCGTGCAATGAGAGCGCGGCCTCGGTTGGAAGAAGGCGTCTGCCTTTGCGGGTGAAGAGTGGGAAGCCGACGAGTCTCTCAAGCTCCTTCAGCTCCCGGCTCACGGTAGGCTGAGACGTACGCAGGAGATTGGCCGCCTGAGTGGCGCCACCCGCCGACATAACGGCATGAAAAACCTCTACGTGACGGAGAGATAATGTCACAGTTCCCTCTATCCATATCAAAAATGGATCGATTGAGTGAAAGATGATATTTGGAGAATTCTTTCTCGTTTGTCACCATCCGCGAAAATGAGTTCCGAAGAAACTCGGGTTGACGCAACAAAGTGTCGCTTGGGTTCAGGGCGCCGCACTTTTCGTGTGGCTGATATAAGGGGATGGGCGGAGATGGGACGGCGCGTTCTGGTTGCAGAATTCATGCATGAGACGAACACGTTCAGTGTTCAGCTGACGGACGAGAAAGCTTTCAAGAACTCCAGCTACTATCTTGGCGACGAAATCCCGCCGGCATTTCGTGGGACGCGGACATCCATCGGTGCGGCCCTTGAAGCGGCGGAGAAGTTCGGGTGGGACGTCGTTCACCCAGTCGCTGCTTCGGCCAATCCATCTGGCAGGGTGACCGACGAGTGTTTCGAAGCCCTGACGAAGCGAATCTTGGATGCTTGCGATGGCATGGACGGAATTCTGCTTCACCTTCATGGCTCGATGTCCACTCAAAGCCACGATGATGGCGAGGGTGAGTTGCTCGCCCGCATCCGGTCGCGTGTCGGGCCTGACGTGCCCGTTATCGCCGTGCTCGACCTCCATGCGACCGTGACGCAGCGAATGGCCGACAATGCAAACTCGCTGATTTCATACCGGACCTATCCCCACATCGATCAGTACGAACGAACTTGGCAGGCTGCGGAGCTTCTGGAGAAGGCCATGGCAGGTGTAGTAACGCCTCGAGTAGCTCTTGCCCGCCGCCCCATCCTGTATGCCCTGGATGGAGGGCGCACCACGTCCCCTCCCATGATGGAACTGCTCCGAAGAGGTGACCAGATAGAGGTGTCAGGAAAGGCTCTTGTCGTCAGCGTCCAAGCCGGATTCTCCTCTGCCGACGTTCACGACATCGGACCGTCCATTGCCGTCACTGGCAATGATCGAGCCTCGGCCCAGATAATCGCCGAGGAGCTCATGAACTATGCCTGGGAGCAGAGAACATTCTCGTCGATCCATTTCACGCCACTCGCTGAGGCCATCGCCAAGGCGAAAGCCGAAGAGGCTGGAGCCGTAAAGCCTCTGATCATTGCAGATTACTCCGACAATCCCGGCTCCGGCGCTTATGGGGATGCCACCGCTCTTCTCAAGGCCGTGCTCGAGGCGGATCTCCAGAATGTCGGCTTCCATGCCATCTGCGATCCCGAGGCGGTGCAGCAGGCGCAGGCGGCTGGGGTTGGCAATCGGGTGAGGCTCGAACTGGGAGGAAAGACCGATCCGACGATGGGAGGAGGTCCTCTCAAGATCACCGGCCATGTCGCTGCAATCACCGATGGATCCTTCATCGCCTACGGCCCGATGGGGGGCGGTGCCCGTCGCAATTATGGTCTGAGCCTTTTGCTCCGGGTCGGTGGAGTGGAAATCATCGTGATCAGTCATAACGGTCAAGCCACTGACCTTGGGCAGTTCACGTCCCTCGGAGTCGATCCAACTCGAAAATCGACTCTCATCGTGAAGTCGATGCAGCACTTCCGTGCAGCCTTCGAGCCGATTGCGCGAGAGGTCCTTGAAGTCGATACCGGTGCGTTGTCGACGCGCAATTTCAAGGAGCGCCCCTACAAGAACATCAGACGTCCGATTTGGCCTCTGGACGCCATTTGAGGACATCTTGCCGTGGACCGCCGGAAGGAAGCATCATTCCCCGGCCGACGTCAGTAACCAGGAAGCTTGCATGAATATCGCTGTTAGCCAGTCCCTCGCATCCGATCGGTCGGGAGAAGCAACTGCTCGCCCAATCGCGGACATCATACTCAGAAACGGTCCGATCTGGTGCGGCCGAAATGAGGGTGTCGTGGAGGCGGTCGCAATCTGGCAGGACCGGATTCTGGCGTCCGGGCGCGATGCTGACATCGCCAGTCTAGCCGGCCCGGCAACGCGTATAATCGACCTGAAAGGTCGTCTCGCCACACCCGGACTAAACGACTCGCATCTCCACCTGATCTCCCTCGGAATGATGATGGACTGGGTGGATGCAAAGCCAACAACCGCACCGACGCTTGAATCGCTTCTTTCCGCGATCAAGGAGCGGGCTTCGAAGACACGTCCCGGCGAATGGATCCTCGCCCGCGGCTACGATCAGACGAAGCTTGATGTAGAGCGCCATCCCCATCGGAGCGAACTCGATCAGGCGGCTCCAGACCATCCTATGATGCTGGTACGCACCTGCGGACATATCTCGATCTGCAATTCCAAGGCCCTGGAATTGGCAGGAATCGATGAGAGTTCGCCGACGCCTCCGGGAGGTCTGATCGAGCAGCAGAATGGCCGCCTCACAGGTCTGCTGGCGGAGAACGCCCGTGCGCCTGTTTGGGCAGTCATTCCTCCGCCAACGCAGGACGAACTCGTCGCCGCCATCGAGCGAGGTGGCCGTCACCTCTTGTCGTACGGCATCACCAGCTGCATGGATGCGGCTGTCGGACAACGGGGCGGTTTCGGCGAGATTGCGGCTTACCACAGAGCAAAACGCGAAGGCCGGCTTCCCGTCCGTACCTGGCTGGCGCTGCTGGGCGATCCTGACAAGACGATCGTTCCGCAATGCTATGAAGCTGGACTGATCTCGGGTACGGGAGATGACATGCTGATGGTCGGAGCCATCAAGTTCTTCCTCGATGGTTCCGCCGGCGGCCGCACTGCTTGGATGTCGAAGCCCTACCTGGGCGAGGATGCCACGACCGGTGTTCAGATGATGTCCGACGACGAACTGAATGAACTTGTCATGGACGCTCACGCCAAGGGGTATCAACTAGCCTGTCATGCTATTGGAGATGCGGCGATCGAGCAGTTGATCACCGCCTATGAGCGAGCTCTTGCCGCGTTTCCCGACCCGAACAGGCGTCACCGGATTGAGCACTCCGGATTCTCCACGCCGGAGCAGCACGACCGGATGGTGAAAGCTGGTATCTATCCATGCCCGCAACAGGTATTCGTCTATGACTTCGGAGACGCCTATGTTTCCGTGCTCGGCGAAGAGCGGGGATTGAAGAGCTATCCGTTCAAGACGTGGATCAATCTCGGCCTGAAGCCTGCGACCGGCAGCGATGCGCCGGTCTGCGAACCTGATCCGTTCCCGAATTTCTATGCAATGCTGACACGCAAGACATGGAAGGGAACAGTGATGGATGCGAGCGAGTGCATCTCGATAGAGGAGGCGCTTCAGGCTTACACCGAGTATGGCGCATTCTCGCAGAAGATGGAGAACGTGAAAGGGCGCCTGGTGCCGGGTCAGTTGGCGGACATCGCAGTCTTCTCGCGAAATCTTCTGACCGCCTCGCCAGAGGATATTCTTGACAACACCCAATGCGATCTTACGATCCGAGGAGGTTCGATCGTTCATGATCGTCTAGGCGTCTCTTAGAACATAAAGGGGAACGCGCCTGGACGTCGAACTGCATCGACGGGTGTATGAACTATTTGCGGGCCGGCATATCGCCGGCGCGTCCGCAGATGTCACAGCTTTGGAGGATCAGCCGTGCTCAAGAAATTCGTCATCACCACAGCGCTTGCTCTTACCATGAGTGCCGGCGCCTATGCCGAAACACCGCGTCAGGGCGGTACGATCCGCTTCACGGCGCCGTATGGATCGAGCTTCGCGAACCTCGACATCCACACGTCCAATCGGGCTCAGGACGAGATCTGGGCGAAGGCCATCCATCGGGCGCTCTACAACTGGGACGCAAACGCCAATAAGCCGGTTCTCGAACTGGCGAAGGAGGTCACGGTTTCAGGCGACGGTCTCGTGCATACCTTCAAGCTGCGAGACGACGCATTCTTTCATCACGGGCGTAAAATGACCGCCGACGATGTCATCTGGACCTTCACCAGATTGATGGATGGCGCAAAGGCCTATCCCGGCGCGCGCTACGTGCGCATCATCAAGGGTGCCATCGACGTCGAGAAGGGGCAGGCGAAGGAAATCTCCGGTCTCAAGAAAATCGACGACTTCACCATCGAAATGACCCTGACCGAAAAGGTTGATCCTGGCTTCAATTTCTACCAGGCCATGACCTCCATCTATCCTGCGGACGAGGCAGGCAAGGACAGTTTCAACTCCAAGCCTATCGGGTTGGGGCCCTACAAGTTCGTCGAGTACGTCCCCGGATCGCGCTTGGTCGCGGAGCGCTGGGAGAAGTTCTATAAGCCCGGCAAGCCTCATGCCGACAGGGTGACGATCTCGATCATGGGCGAAGCTTCGGCACGTGACGTCGCATTCCGGAACAAGGAGATCGACGCGTCGATCCTCGGGCCAACCCAGTATGTCGCCTACAAGGCGGATCCGGAGCTCTCGAAGGGCATTCTCGAGGTTCCCGAGGTCTATACCCGCATCATGGGAATGAACCCGAACTTCAAGCCATTCTCCGATAAGCGTGTCCGTCAGGCCATCAATCACGCCATTGATGCGGACCTCATCATCAAGCGGCTCGTGAAGGACAAGGCCTACCGCGCGACGAGCTGGCTTCCGATCTCATCGCCGGCATACGACAAGGATATGAAGCCTTACGCCTACGACCCTGAGAAGGCGAAGAAGCTGCTCGCGGAGGCGGGGTATCCGGAAGGCTTCGAGTTCGAATGGACGGCAACATCGAATGAGAGCTGGGGAATTCCGATCGTCGAAGCCGTCATTCCCATGCTCGAAAAGGTGGGAGTCAAGGTCAGGATCAAGCCGGTCGAGGGCACTGTGCTGTCGGAGGTGGCACGTAGCGGCGATTACCAGGCCTTCATCTGGTCTAACACCTCGGGTCCGGACCCGCTGACCTCGCTCAAGTGCTTCCACTCGGCGACGCCGCAAACGGCCTGCAACTACACCCAGTTCAAGAATGCCGAGTTCGACAGGCTTCTCGATGAAGCAGCCGCGACGGACGATGCCGCAAAGCGGATTGACAACTTGAAAAAGGCCAATGCGATCCTCCGTGAAGAAGCGCCTATGTGGTGGTTCAACTACAACAAGGCTGTCATGGCGTATCAGCCTTGGATCAAGGGATTGCAGCCGAACGCAACCGAACTGGCGATCCAGAACTACGAGGACATCTGGGTCGAGGCGTCCTCGCCAGCCGCAAAGTAAGCGGCAGGTTTCGCAAGCACTCACAGTAAACTGCAGATCCTGACGCTCTGGGACCAAACACCAGAGCGTCAGGCCGGAGCGTTGTATGCTGTCTTTCATCGTGCGGCGATTGCTGCAGACATTGCCTATCATTCTGGCTGTTGCAGCTCTGATCTTCGTGATGTTCAGTGTCATTCCGGGCACTTTCGCATCGAGCATGAGCGACGACGGACGGAGTGTCCTGGACGCCGAAGTCATGACGCGGATGAACAAGGAGTTCGGTCTCGACGATCCGGTTTACGTCCGCTTCGGCAAATACATCGCCCAGTTGGCGACGTTCGATCTAGGAACCTCTTTCAGGACGCGCCAGCCGGTCGCGGATGTCATTGCCGAGCGCCTTTGGCCTACCGCTCAGCTCGCGATTGCATCCATGTTGTTCGCGATAGCCGTCGGAGTGCCGTTGGGGTTCATCGCAGCCCTGCGGCCCGGCGGATGGATCGATACACTTTCCATGATCGGTGCCGTGTCGGGATTGTCACTTCCGAAGTTCTGGCTTGGCCTGATGCTGATGTATCTCTTCGCGCTCGTGCTCGGTTGGCTGCCGAGCTTCGGCTATGGAGACGGCAGCATCCGCTATCTGATCTTGCCTGCCGTCGCCCTTGGTGTCGCGCCATTGGCGCTTCTGGCGCGTACAACACGGGCTGCGGTGCTTGAAATCATGAACGCTGATTTCGTCCGCACGGCTCGCGCCAAAGGAATGAGCGAGAGCAAGGTCGTGCGATGGCATCTTACCCGGAACACCCTTGTGATCGTACTGACGACGATCGGTCTTCAGTTCGGTACCGTTATCGGTCAGGCTGTGGTCGTCGAGAAGCTGTTCTCCTGGCCTGGGCTCGGTTCGTTGCTGGTCGACAGCGTCACTCTGCGGGACATCCCTGTCGTTCAGGGTTCGATTCTCGTGATCGTCCTGCTGTTCCTTCTCATCAACATGCTCGTCGATGTGCTTTGTGCCGTCATCGATCCGCGCATCAAGTATACCTGAGGCTATGACATGAAGCTCAGAGCCAACCTCCTGATTGGAGGCGTGCTTTTCGCCGGTGTAGTCATTGCCGGAATCTTCGCTCCCTGGCTGGCTCACACCGACCCGGTGATGGATGCCAATCTGATGTATGCGGAGGAGCCGCCTGGCCAGGAATTCTGGTTCGGCACCGATGCCCAAGGTCGCGATATCTATAGTCGTGTTCTCTACGGAGCTCGTATTTCGCTCACGGTCGGCATCGTGTCGCAGCTCATCAATACCGTCATCGGCGTGTGCCTCGGTCTTTCCGCCGGCTACTGGGGTGGCTGGTGGGACGACTTTGTGAATGGCCTGACCAACATGATGCTGGCCATTCCCTCCCTGATCTTCGCTCTTGCAATCATGGCGATCCTGAACCCTGGATTGACGAGCTTGTTGATCGCGCTCGGCCTCACGAACTGGTCGTTTACCTGCCGGCTCGCGCGCGCATCGGCTCTCTCGCTGAAGAGCCAAGGCTATGTGCAGGCGGCAAAGGTGCTGGGATATGGTGATCTGCGCATCATGCTGACGCAGCTCCTGCCCAATATGCTCGGTCCCATCATCGTCATCGGCACCCTCGGCATGGGCGGTGCGGTGCTCGCCGAAGCTGCGCTGTCCTTCCTTGGCCTCGGCATCCGCCCACCTTACCCCAGCTGGGGCAGCATGTTGTCGGATGCCCGGGATCAGATCACTACGGCCCCATGGATCTCTATTTTCCCCGGGCTCGCGATTTTCATGACCGTCTTGGGCTTGAACCTGCTAGGTGACGGGCTGCGCGATATCCTCGATCCTCAAGCGAGGGCACGACGCGCATGACGGCTAAACCCCTTCTCGAGGTTGAGAACCTCAGGATCGATCTTGCTCTCGGCAACAAGAAGTTTGCCGCCGTGCAGGATGTCTCCTTCACGATCGGGCACGGTGAGACGCTGGGACTCGTCGGTGAGTCTGGCTGCGGCAAAAGCATCACCGCTCTGGCGCTCATCGGCCTCCTGCGTGATCCGCTCGCCATTGGTGGTGGAACCATTCGCTTCGATGGACGCGAGATCCAAAGCCTTTCAGCTTCCGAGATGCGGAAACTGCGTGGCAATCGCATTTCGATGATCTTTCAGGAGCCGATGACGGCGCTCAACCCCCTGTCTCCCGTGGGGAGGCAGATCGCGGAAATGTTCGTGCTGCACAAAGGGGCCAGCTGGCGGGAGGCCGAGCGGCTCGCTGTCGAGGCGCTGGCAAGCGTGCGGGTTCCGGCACCGGACCGGAGGGTCGAAGATTACCCTCATCAACTGTCCGGCGGCATGCGCCAGCGGGTCATGATTGCGATTGCCTTGGCCTGCGGGCCGGATCTTCTGCTCGCGGACGAGCCGACGACAGCCCTGGACGTGACGGTTCAGGCCGAGATACTCGACCTTATCCGTGACCTGTCCGCCGCCAAGGGAACGGCGGTGCTGATGATCAGCCACGATCTGGGCCTGATCGCGAATATGTGTCGCCGGGTCGGAGTCATGTACGCGGGAAAGCTCGTTGAGGAACGTGCTGCCGAGGATGTGTTCCGGGCTCCGAGCCACCCTTACACAAGTGGGCTCGTAGCCTCCCTGCCGCTGCTCGGTGCAAGGGCTCGGCATGGCCGGCAACGTCTCAAGGAAATTTCTGGCGTCGTTCCACCCGTTGCGGCATTTCCGACCGGGTGTCGCTTCAATCCCCGTTGCTACGCGGCCAGCGATATCTGCAGAGCCAACGATCCTGCAGCGACCCCACTGAACAGTGGCGGTTTCGTACGGTGCCACCATCATGAATGAAAACACTGGCGATACGATCCTGAGGATTGAGGATCTCGCGGTCCACTTTCCGCTTGGCGGCGGCTTGTTCGGCGGACCGAGGCGGCTCCTGCATGCAGTGGATGGCGTCGATCTGGAGTTGAAGCGCGGCGAGTGCCTTGGCCTTGTCGGAGAGTCCGGTTGCGGAAAGTCGACCCTTGCGCTGTCCATTCTGGGACTTCAGGCGCCGACCCGTGGGCGGATCATCCTTGATGGTCAGGATGTTTCAGGAGCGAGTGCGGGGCGGAAGGCGAGGGCGCGCATTGCCCAAATGGTGTTCCAGGATCCGTATTCCTCGCTCAATCCCCGTCAGACAGTACGCAGGACCCTCGAAGCTCCCCTCCGCCTCCACGGCATTTCGGCATCAAGCGAGATCGAGGGGCGCGTGGCCGATATTCTCAAGCGGGTCGGTTTGAGGCCGGAGCATGCCGAAAGGTATCCGCATGAGTTCTCGGGAGGGCAGCGTCAGCGCATCGGCATCGCGCGCGCACTGATCCTGGAGCCGAAGATCATCATCCTGGACGAGCCGGTATCTGCACTCGACGTCTCCATTCGGGCGCAGATCATCAACCTGCTGCTGGAGCTCAAGGAAACGCTTGGCCTCTCCTACATCATGATCAGCCACGATCTCGGTGTGGTCGAACACATGAGCGACCGGGTCGCTGTCATGTATCTCGGTCGTATCGTAGAGACGGGAGGCTGGGAGGAAATCTTCACGAATCCGCAGCATCCGTACACGCGGGCCCTCATTTCGGCGATTCCGGACCCGTTCAGACGCAGCAGGGGAGCGAAGATCACGGGTGAGATTCCAAACCCGCTCGACCTCCCTACCGGTTGCAGCTTCCACCCACGCTGCCCTGAGGCGCGGGATATTTGCCGCGCGCCTTCAACACCCGAGTTTCGCCAGGTTGGGAAAGGGCATCTTGTCCGATGCCGACGTGTTGGCGAAATCGGGATGCCGGAGAAGGCACTGCTCGCGTGAAACCGAAAGACAAGAGCCGGCTGCGTGACGGCAGGTGGTGGACGTTGCTCTTCGAGAGAGACCTGCGATGACGCGCATTCCAAGAATTTATGTTCGTGCTCCTCGTTCTGGGGAGGCGCCTCACCTCGCTACGCTTACAATCGGGGACTGGACCATCCCGTGCACCATCGGATCTGAAGGGCTCGTTCAGGCCTCGTTGAAGCGCGAGGGCGACAAGCGGACGCCCATCGGTGTTTTCCCGCTCCGCTATGGGCTTTTCGACCAGACTACGCTGCCCGACTTTCCGCGCGATCTCGCGTTTCCCTTCGTGCCCTTGTCGGACGATATGGTCTGGGAAGAGGAGGGGCCCGACTATAACCGGCTCGTCTTCTCGCCGAACGATGAACGCATGAACGAGAGGTTGGTCCGGCACCGGAGCGAGCGTCTTTTCGACGTGATCGTGCCGATAGGTTTCAACGACTCCATTCCTGAATTCGGGCGCGGTAGCGCCATTTTCATCCATGCTGCCCGTCCCGATATGAGCGGCACCGCGGGATGCGTCGGCGTTCCCCGGGAAAAGATGCTCGACTTTGCTCGGCGGCTGGAGCCCGGGATGGTCATCGATGTCGATTTCGCTGAGACAACGGCGTTCCCAGCCTCCGATCCGGAGGGGCCACTGGAGACGGTGCGCTTCATCGGCATTCAGCCTGGTCCGAAACTCCTCGTGATGGGTGCGGTCCACGGCAACGAGCCGTGCGGGACACAGGCCATTCTGCGTGCGATTTCCGATTGCCGCACTGGAAAGCTGGCAATCCGCAGGGGCGAAGTGACGTTCCTGCCGGTCGCTAATCTGAAGGCCTATCGCCAGCGAACCAGGGAAGGCGACCGGAACCTGAACCGCGATCTGCGCGAGAAGACGATCCCCGAGGACTATGAAGACCGTATCGGCAATCGCCTCTGTGCACTTTTGCGGGAGAATGAGGTTCTGCTCGATATCCACTCGTTCAGAGGTGCCGGCGAACCATTTGTTTTTGCCGGGCCGCTCAATAATTCCGGTCCTGTGGAGCCATTTCGGTTCGCGGAGGCTGAAGGTGAGCTCGCTGCGAGGCTTGGAACGACGGTCGTCATCCATGGCTGGCTTGAAGTGTATGGGCGCTTCCTGAAGGAACGCATTCGGCTCGGCTATTCCAACAGGGCCAGTTCCGAAGGTGTCGGCACGACGGAATACATGCGCTTTTCAGGCGGGTATGGCGTGACATTGGAATGCGGTTCGCATGACGATCCCAAGGCGGTCGAGGTTGGTTATTCGGCCATCGTCAGCGCCCTAGCCCATCTCGGCCTCGTCGATGCGCCCGTCCCTAAGGTCACGGCGAACACTGTCATCCAGATCGTCGACGTTCTGATCTGCGAGGCCGAAGGGGATCGGCTTGAGGGGAATTGGAGGACAGGGGACGCAATAGCGGAGGGGCAAGCCCTGGTCAGAAGGGGCGCGGGGGAGGTTCTGACCGCGCCGCGTGACGGGTTCATTATCTTTCCGAACGCGAGCGCCAAGCCCGGGGACGGCTTGTGCTATTTCGGCGTGGCGAGCTCCCGCGTTCTGGCCTCATAGGCGCTGAGCTCCTGGAAACGGCACTTCCTTTCGCACCTGTGGCAATACGGCATTTAGGTATATATACCTCTGTCCTGAAGGGTAACCGTGCCATTTCGCCGTACTGCGGCATTTCGCAAAACAGACTAGAGAGCGTCTCAGGGACAGTAAGTCCATACCTGCGCTTTGGGGGCTCGGCCTGTGACCATCGTTCTGGAAAAAATAAGAAGAACGCTTCGTCAGAGAAGCGTGGCCGTTTGTTCGGCAATTCTTGTCGCTCTTGCAGTCGTAACTGCGATTGTTGCACCTCGAATGATGTCGGATCCGGTTGCCGAGATCACTTATTCCGAGTTTGCACGGGACCTGGGCCTTGGAAAGGTCGAACGGGTGCTGATCGAGGAGGGCGGCTTTACCGTTCATCTCTCCGATGAAGAAGCCTTCGTGCGCCTCCCCGGTGATCTCCTGAGCGCCTCCTACCTTGACCGTCTGGCATCGTCCGGCGTGGAGGTGGATTTCGCGAAGCCTGGGATCGATGCATCCGGTATCGCAGGCTTCGTCGTCCCTCTGGTCCTGGTGGTGGCGGTTCTTGCGCTACTCGCCGTCCAGACGGACTTCAACCCGGCGGCCCGGTGGCCCCGTGTGATCAGGAACATTCCCGATCGCTTCGACGATGTGGCAGGGCAGAACGAGCCGAAGGCGGAATTGCAGGAAGTCATTGCCTTTCTGCGGGACTCGGAGGCTTTCACGAAGGTGGGCGCCCGCATTCCGCGAGGCCTTCTTATGGTCGGCCCTCCTGGGACAGGCAAAACACTCATCGCAAAGGCGTTGGCCGGCGAGGCGGGTGTCTCGTTCTTGGCCGTTTCTGGCAGCGATTTCTCGGCCCCACTCATCGGCATCGCCAAGAGCCGCGTTTCGAAGCTGTTCCAGCAAGCACGCAAGCGGGCCCCGTGTCTGATCTTCATCGACGAGATCGATGCCATCGGGCGCAAGCGAGGGGGAGGGGGATCCGCTGCCGACCGCGAGTTCGAGTCGACCCTGAATCAACTCCTTGTCGAGATGGACGGGTTCAACACGACGGCTGGAGTCATCGTCATCGGGGCGACCAACCGTGTTGATGTGCTCGATCCGGCCCTTCTGCGTCCTGGCCGCTTCGACCGCCAGGTTCATATCGGCCTTCCCGATATTGCGGGAAGGGAGGCGATTCTTCAGGTTCACGCCCGAAAAGTAACACTCGCAGAGAGTGTCGACCTGAGTTCCATTGCCAAGGGTACGCCCGGCTTCTCCGGTGCCGACCTCGGCAATCTGCTGAACGAGGCCGCCATTTTCGCTGCACGTGAAGGTAACCTCGCCATCACTCGTGAAAATCTGGAGGCGGCCCGCAACAAGGTCATCATGGGCCTGGAGAGACGATCCCTCGCCGTCACCCGCGAGGAGCGCAGGCTAGTCGCCGTGCACGAGGCGGGCCACGCCCTCTGTGCCTGCCTGACGCCTGGATCCGACAAGGTTCATAGCGCAACCATCGTGCCTCATGGACAGGCTCTAGGTCTGGTCATGCGCCTGCCGGATCATGACCGTCACTGCATTCCTGTCGAGAAGCTCGAGGCGGATCTGATCGTTGCTATGGGCGGCCGGGCTGCCGAGGAAATCGTGTTCGGCCCCAAGAGGGTTACGACCGGCGCGGCCAGCGATATTGCTCATGCTACGGACATTGCGCGAAGAATGGTCACCGAATGGGGTATGAGCTCTGCCATTGGCATGGTTCGGGTTTCGCGATCGAACGACAGCTTTCCCCCAGAGGTGGAGCGCGAAATCCGCCGGATTATCGAAGAGATGTATGCTGCCGCCAAAACGTGCATCGAACACAATCGAGGCGCGCTGGACACTCTCGTGGAGGCGCTGCTGGAGCGCGAAACGATTGATGGCGATGAGGTTCGTCGCATCGTTTCTCTGGCGGACGAGCGGATGGCCGCTTAAGCCTCCGCAAAAGACGCACCCTTAGATGGCATAGCATTCGAGCAGACCATGTTGCTCACGAGCGCGGGGCGGAACATATTCCGCCCCGCGCTCGTTGATGCCCGAGTGTCTTGTTTTTGAGCGCCCGCTTCTTTTCTGGGCAATAAGCCACTTCGTTTGGCCAGCTCCTGGCAAAGCCTGCCGATTTACGGCCGAGCCTTCCATCGAAACTCATACTGGCACGTTTCTTGCCTATGTCCTTTGGGGCTGCACGCGGTGCAGCGCACGCAAGGGAGAGGCTGATGTCGGTATGGAATTTGACTCGACGCAACATGTTGGCGCTGGCGGCAGCCGCGCTCGTATCGGGGGGCGCAGTCGGCTCCGCGACGGCGCAGGAGACGATCAAGGTCGGCGTCCTGCATTCGTTGTCGGGGACGATGGCAATCAGCGAGACGACGCTCAAGGACGTCATGCTGATGCTCATCGAGGAGCAGAACAGGAAGGGCGGCCTCCTCGGCAAGAAGCTGGAGGCTGTCGTCGTCGATCCGGCGTCGAATTGGCCGCTCTTTGCCGAGAAGGCTCGCGAGCTCATCAGCAATGAAAAGGTTGCGGCCGTATTCGGCTGCTGGACCTCCGTCTCCCGCAAATCCGTGCTCCCCGTCTTCAAGGAACTCAACAGCATCCTCTTCTATCCGGTGCAGTACGAGGGCGAGGAGAGCGAAAGGAACGTCTTCTACACGGGTGCGGCGCCAAACCAGCAGGCGATCCCCGCTGTCGACTACCTTGCCAAGGAAGAAAATGTGGAGCGTTGGGTCCTGGCGGGCACCGACTACGTCTACCCCCGCACGACCAACAAGATTCTCGAAGCATATCTGAAGTCCAAGGGCGTGAAATCCGAAGACATCATGATCAACTACACGCCGTTCGGTCACTCCGACTGGCAAACCATTGTCGCGGATATTAAGAAATTCGGGTCCGCCGGCAAAAAGACAGCTGTCGTCTCCACCATTAACGGCGACGCCAACGTGCCGTTCTACAAGGAACTTGCCAACCAGGGCGTCAAGGCGACGGATATTCCGGTGGTGGCTTTCTCGGTGGGTGAAGAGGAACTCGCCGGCATCGACACCAAGCCTCTCGTCGGCCACCTTGCGGCCTGGAACTACTTCCAATCCATCGACAATGCCGACAACAAGGCCTTCATCGAGAAATGGAAGGCCTTCACCAAGAACGACAAGCGCGTCACCAACGATCCGATGGAGGCCCATGTGGTCGGCTTCAACATGTGGGTGAAGGCTGTCGAGAAGGCAGGAACGACGGACCCTGACAAGGTGATCGACGCGATCGTAGGCGTCCAGGTCCCAAACCTCACCGGCGGCGTTTCCGAAATGCTGCCGAACCATCACATCACCAAGCCCGTGTTCATCGGTGAGATCAAGGACGACGGCCAGTTTGATGTGGTGTGGGAAACCGAAGGTCTCGTGCCAGGCGATGCGTGGTCGAAGTTCCTGGACGGATCCAAGGACCTGATCGCCGACTGGAAAACCCTGAAGTGCGGCAACTACAACACCGTCACGAGAAAGTGCGGCGCCTAAGTTCTTGAACGCCGGGGGCGGTGATCTCTCCGCCCTCGCAGATCCTCCGTTGAAGCATATTTCATGATCATCTTGCGCCATCTCTTAGCGGCCTTTGCAGTCCTTATCGGCATGGCCTCCTCTGCCTTCGCCGGCGTCTATGAAGATGCGCTGCCGAAGTTTGCCGCCGACAGCTATGCCGAGACCGATGCCGCCATTTCTGCTGTTGCGGGAAGCGGTCATCCCCTATCCTTGAAGGTCGTTGAGGCCGTGCGCGATGGTCGGCTTCTCGTCAGCTCCGGACAAATCATTATCCGTGAACCGTCTGGTAACCTGATTAGTGCGGTGACGGGGCAGGCTTTCGGGCCAACGCCATCAGGCCTCAAACCGGTCAGGATCAACAATCGCGTTCGCCGCGCTATCGAGGCTGCGTTGGGCAGCCTGACACTTCTCAGTTCCGATCCGGCTGCACGACTGCAGGCGGCTCGAGCGGTTTTTCGCTCCCGCGATGAGACGGCTCTGCCGAATCTGGAAACGGCTATCACACAGGAAACGGATGCAAATGTGAAGGGCGCCCTGCAGATAGCCCGTGCTGCAGTGCTTCTGGGCGCCTCCGGTACATCTACCGCAGATCGCCTGAAGGCCGTCGAGGCCTTGCAGGCCCGCGGAGACCAGGACGCGCTTGCGCTGTTATCGACGTTGCCTGTCGGGGTGCAGCCCGAGGTGGCGGACGCGGCAGGGAAGGCCGTTGAGAGCATCCGCTCCCGTCTGGCGTTCTGGAACGCGCTTCAGAATGTCTGGTACGGCATTTCCCTCGGGTCGGTCCTCTTGCTGGCTGCGATCGGCCTGGCAATCACCTTCGGTACCATGGGCGTCATCAATATGGCGCACGGTGAGATGGTGATGCTGGGTGCCTATACGACTTTCGTCGTTCAGGAGGCGATCCGCACCTATGCACCGGAATTGTTCGGCATCTCGCTGTTCCTATCGCTTCCACTTGCTTTCGTGGTCGCGGGTGCTGTCGGGATCCTCATCGAGCGTACCGTCATCCGCTTTCTCTACGGGCGCCCGCTGGAAACGCTGCTTGCGACTTGGGGCTTGTCTCTGATCCTACAGCAGACAGTCCGCACAATCTTCGGGCCGACGAACCGGGAGGTCGGGACACCAGCCTGGATGAGCGGTGCTCTCGAGATCGGGGGACTGAGCCTCACCTACAATCGCATCGCCATCGTCATCTTCGCGTTTGCGGCATTCGCGACCCTGCTTCTGGTGATGCGCTATACGTCCCTCGGACTCTACATGCGGGCAGTCACGCAGAACCGCCGCATGGCGGGATCCATGGGTATCCGAACAAACCGGATCGACGCCTTGGCTTTCGGTCTCGGCTCGGGCGTGGCGGGGATTGCCGGTGTTGCATTGTCCCAAATCGACAATGTGAGCCCCAATCTTGGTCAGAGCTACATCATCGACAGTTTCATGGTCGTGGTGTTCGGCGGTGTCGGGAATCTGTGGGGTACTCTGGTCGGAGCGATGACGCTCGGCATCGCGAACAAGTTTCTCGAGCCTTATGCCGGGGCGGTATTGGGCAAAATCGTCCTGCTCGTTGCGATCATCCTCTTCATTCAAAGGCGACCGCGCGGACTTTTCGCGCTCAGGGGCAGGGCGGTGGAAGCATGACGACGCAGTCTCTCATCGACAGGCAGAGCATCATCGTCTTGTCCTTGCTGGCGGCCACCGCTGTTCTGGTTCCCGTTCTGAACACGGTGGCGCCCCCTGGGTCGGCGCTTCATCTGTCCGATTACCTCGTGCCGCTTCTCGGCAAGTATCTATGCTTTGCTCTGCTGGCGCTCTCGGTCGATCTTATCTGGGGCTTCTGCGGTATTCTTTCGCTTGGTCACGGGGCATTCTTCGCTCTCGGCGGTTATGCGATGGGCATGTACCTCATGCGCCAGATCGGCTCGCGCGGGGTCTATGCGGATCCGATCCTGCCCGATTTCATGGTTTTCCTGAACTGGAGGGAGTTGCCATGGTTCTGGCATGGATTCGATTGGTTTCCCATCGCGGCGCTTATGGTGATCGCTGCGCCGGGCCTCCTGGCCTTCATCTTCGGTTGGTTCGCCTTCCGGTCTCGGGTGACGGGGGTCTACCTTTCAATCATCACGCAGGCCATGACCTTCGCGCTGATGCTTGCCTTCTTCCGCAATGATATGGGCTTCGGCGGCAATAACGGCCTGACCGATTTCAAGGAGATCCTTGGATTTCCGATCCAGTCGGGCTCGACCCGGATCGTCCTCTTCGTTCTTTCCACCGTTGCGCTCGCTGCCGGATATCTCCTCTGCAAGTGGATCGTGAACTCGAAACTCGGCAAGGTCTTGGTCGCGGTGCGGGATGCGGAGAGCCGGACACGATTTCTCGGTTATCGCGTCGAGATCTACAAGCTTGCGGTGTTTACCCTTTCAGCCATGATCGCGGGTGTTGCCGGCGCGCTTTACGTGCCGCAGGTCGGCATCATCAATCCGAGCGAGTTTGCCCCCGCCAATTCGATCGAGGTGGTGATCTGGGTCGCTGTCGGCGGACGTGGAACTCTAGCTGGCGCGATCCTCGGAGCGCTGGTCGTGAATGCTGGGAAAACCTG
Source organism: Microvirga lenta (assembly GCF_020532555.1). Lineage (GTDB taxonomy): Bacteria > Pseudomonadota > Alphaproteobacteria > Rhizobiales > Beijerinckiaceae > Microvirga > Microvirga lenta. Next base: position 64,633 of record NZ_JAJBBR010000009.1, read on the forward strand.
GTTTACCGGTGCCCTTCCCGAGTTCTGGCTGTTTGCACTTGGCGGCCTCTTCGTTTTCGTGACGCTTCTCATGCCGCGCGGCATCCTGGGGGGCGGCACGGATCTGTGGGCGAAGGTCAGGCGGTCCCGGACCCGACACGCACCTGGTGGGCTACCCTATGCGGCGGAGTAAGTCATGAGCGAACCTATCACTCCAACGCTGCTTTACCTCGACAACGTCACGGTTTCCTTCGACGGCTTTCGGGCTCTGAACGCACTCTCCCTTGCCATTGATCACGCGGAGATGCGCGCCATCATCGGACCCAACGGCGCGGGCAAGACCACCATGATGGACGTGATCACCGGCAAAACACGTCCCAACCAGGGAACAGCCCTGTTCGAAGGAGTTCATGACCTGACGGTACTTGACGAGGCCGCTATCGCCGAACTTGGCATCGGTCGAAAGTTCCAGACACCGACGGTGTTCGACATGCACAATGTCGAGGATAATCTGCTTCTCGCACTCAAGGGTGAGCGCGGTCCGTTCGCAGCCCTATTCTCTCGGCGCACGACGCGGGAGAGAGAGAGGATCGAGGCGCTCCTGGAACGTGTCCGCCTCAGCGCCCACCGGTACCGCAAGGCGGGCGAATTGTCCCACGGTCAGAAGCAATGGCTGGAGATCGGCATGCTTTTGGCCCAGGAGCCGAAGCTCCTTCTCGTGGATGAGCCCGCCGCGGGTATGACGGATCAGGAGACCGCCGATACCGCCGATCTCCTGCGGGATATTGCGAAGACCCGCGCCGTGGTCGTGGTGGAGCACGACATGACCTTCGTGCGCGATCTCGGAGTGAAAGTCACATGTCTCCACGAGGGCTCGGTTCTGGCCGAAGGCTCTCTCGATGCGGTAAGCGCCAATGAACGCGTGATCGAGGTTTACCTGGGCCGATGACGATGTTGTCCGTTGAAAACCTGTCCCTTCACTACGGTGCAGCCCAAGCCCTGCGCGGGGTTTCCGTCTCCGCGGAGGTGGGTGAGGTGACTTGCGTTCTGGGGCGTAACGGCGTGGGCAAGACTTCGCTTCTGCGAGCGATTTCGGGCCAGAGGCCCATATCCGGTGGGGCTGTCCGCTTTCAGGGGAGGGACATCTCGCGCCTCAAGCCTTTCGAGCGAGCGGAGCTCGGTATAGCCTATGTTCCGCAGGGACGTGAAATTTTTCCACTTCTGACGGTAAGAGAGAATCTGGAGACCGGATTTGCTCCACTCAAACGTGGGGAGCGACGCATTCCCGACGAGGTCTTCGAACTCTTCCCGGTACTGAAGTCGATGCTCGGACGGCGGGGCGGGGACCTTTCCGGAGGGCAGCAGCAGCAACTCGCCATCGGCAGAGCTCTGGTGATGCGACCTCGGTTGCTCGTGCTGGACGAGCCGACAGAAGGAATCCAACCGTCGATCATCAAGGATATCGGGCGGGCGATCTCGTATCTGCGCGAGCGGAAGGACATGGCCATCCTGCTGGTCGAGCAGTATTTCGATTTTGCGCGCGAGCTTGCGGATCGCTTCGTGGTGATGGAACGGGGCGAAATAGTCCAGCATGGCGACCGTTCAGCGCTTGAGGGGGACGATGTACGTCAACGTCTTGCCATTTGAGGCCTCGTCGCCTGCTGCAAGCCCTCTTCGTCAGCGCGCTGTCGGGCGAGTAGCACTCGGCGCCATGAGCATAAACGGGCAAACGCGCCCAGACCGTATTGCCGAGAGCGGTTCCATGCGGATCAGGCTTCCGAGGGGCGAGGGGTGTGGTCTTGATGCGGTGATCGTCAATACGGCGGGCGGCATTGCCTGCGGTGATCTATTTTCTGTAGAGATCGATGTGCAGGCAGGTTCCGTCGTAACGGTGGCGACTCCTGCCGCCGAAAAGGTGTATCGCTCAGACGGACCCGTTGCCGAACTGTCCGTGAAGCTTTCGCTGGGATCGGATTCCCGGCTCGATTGGATCCCTCAGGAGACGCTTCTTTTCGACCGGGCGCGTCTGGCGCGGCGCCTCGATGCCGAAGTGGCGCCGGATGCCCGGCTGACCCTCTTCGAAGCTGTCGTCTTCGGACGTGCGGCCCGCGCAGAGCACGTCACGCAAGGGTTCTTCGAAGATCGCTGGCGTATCCGGCGCGGCGAGCGTCTCGTCTACGCGGATGCTCTCCGTCTCGAAGGTCCGATAGCTGACCTTCTGAAGAAGCCCAGTGTCGCCGATGGTGCCCGTGCTCTGGCGACTCTCGTCCACGTCGCCCCGGATGCGGAATCACGTCTTGAGAGCGTTCGCCAGCACCTGTCCCTGAACAGCGGGTGCGAGGCCGCTGCCAGTGCATGGAACGGCCTTCTGGCTGTTCGCTTCTGCGCCCGAAGCATCGAAGCGCTGCGCTCCGCCATCTGCCCTTTTCTTCTCGCCTTTCGCGGCGAGCCGTTGCCCCGCGTCTGGCTTAGCTAAGGTTGAACCATGCAACTTACGCCTCGTGAAAAGGACAAACTACTCGTCGCCATGGCGGCCATGGTGGCGCGCCGTCGCCTGGAGCGCGGCGTGAAACTGAACCATCCCGAAGCAATTGCGCTCATCACCGATACGGTCGTGGAGGGAGCACGTGACGGGCGCTCCGTCGCCGAACTCATGGAGGCCGGGGCCCACGTCCTGAGCGCCGATCAGGTCATGGAGGGCGTGGCCGAGATGATCCACGATATCCAGGTCGAGGCGACGTTCCCGGACGGCACGAAGCTCGTGACGGTCCACCACCCGATCCGCGGCGCAGCCTCCGAGCATGTACCGGGCGAGGTCATGACGGAGAAAGGCGAGATCGTGTTCAACGATGGAGCCGAGCGCACGGCCATCACGGTCGCCAATACAGGGGATCGCCCGATTCAGGTCGGGAGCCATTATCATTTCTACGAGACCAACCCCGCGCTCTCCTTCGAGCGGGAGAAGGCACGCGGCATGCGTCTCGACATCGCTCCCGGTACGGCAGTGAGGTTCGAGCCGGGCGCCACGCGCGAGGTCACTCTGGTACCTCTGTCAGGCAAGCGCGAAGTCTATGGCTTCCGTCAGGATGTGATGGGAGCCCTGTGATGACGAACCAACGCAAACCTGCATCGCTCCCCCGGGCAGCCTATGCCGATATGTTCGGTCCCACAAAGGGAGACAGGATCCGTCTGGCCGATACGGCACTGGTCATTGAGGTGGAGAAGGATTTTACGATCTATGGCGAGGAGGTTAAATTCGGCGGCGGCAAGGTGATCCGCGACGGGATGGGGCAGGGGCAGGCCACCCGGCAGGACGGGGCGATGGACACCGTCATCACGAATGCGGTCATCCTCGATCACTCCGGAATCGTAAAGGCGGACATCGGCATTCGGGACGGACGCATCGCCAGGATCGGCAAGGCCGGCAACCCGGATGTGCAGCCTGGTGTGGACATCGTCATTGGCCCCGGTACGGAGATCATCGCGGGGGAGGGCAAGATCGTCACCGCCGGCGGTTTCGACTCCCATATCCACTTCATCTGCCCGCAACAGATCGAAGAGGCATTGACCTCGGGCATTACGACCATGCTCGGCGGCGGCACGGGACCTGCGACGGGAACCTTCGCCACAACGTGCACGCCCGGGCCCTGGCATATGGCTCGCATGATCGAGGCGGCGGACGCCTTTCCGATGAACCTCGCATTTTCAGGCAAGGGCAACGCCTCGAAGCCCGGAGCACTCGAGGAAATGATTCAGGCCGGGGCCTGCGCCCTCAAGCTGCACGAGGATTGGGGCACGACCCCTGCCGCGATCGATTGCTGCCTCTCGGTGGCGGACGAATACGACGTGCAGGTGATGATCCATACCGACACGCTCAACGAATCCGGTTTCGTCGAGGACACGGTCGCGGCCTTCAAGGGACGGACGATCCACGCCTTTCACACGGAGGGAGCGGGTGGTGGGCACGCGCCGGACATCATCAAGGTTGCAGGGCTGCCGAACGTTCTGCCGTCCTCCACGAATCCGACACGGCCCTATACGGTGAACACCATCGACGAGCATCTCGACATGCTCATGGTGTGCCACCATCTCGACCCTGCGATCCCGGAAGACCTCGCCTTCGCCGAGAGCCGCATCCGCAAGGAAACGATCGCGGCCGAGGACATTCTGCACGACCTCGGCGCCCTTTCCATGATGTCGTCGGACAGCCAGGCCATGGGCCGTGTCGGAGAAGTCATCATCCGGACTTGGCAGACGGCGCATAAGATGAAGGTCCAGCGGGGGGCACTCCCGGGTGAGACCGGGGACAACGACAATCTCCGCGTTCGGCGTTATGTGGCAAAGTACACGATCAATCCGGCCATCGCCCATGGGATCTCGAAGCATGTCGGGTCCATCGAACCCGGAAAACTCGCCGACCTCGTGTTGTGGTCACCCGCTTTCTTCGGCGTGAAGCCGGATCTCGTGATCAAGGGCGGGGCCATTGCCGCGGCTCCCATGGGTGATCCGAACGCATCGATTCCGACGCCGCAACCGGTGCATTACCGGCCGATGTTCGGATCGTTCGGACGGGCTCTCGCCACGACCTCGGTGACCTTCGTGTCCAAGGCTGCGGCGGAGAACGGTCTTGCCGCGAGGCTGGGGGTCCAGAAGCAACTCGTTGCCGTGGAGAATGTTCGTGGCGGCATCGGCAAGAAGGACATGATCCTGAATGACGCCATGCCTCATATCGAGGTAGATCCTGAAACCTACGACGTCCGTGCCGACGGCGAATTGCTGGTCTGCGAGCCGGCCAGGATCCTGCCCATGGCACAACGCTACTTCCTGTTCTGACATGATCCGCGCATCCTCCATCATTCGTCGTGACGCGGTCGATGCCGATCGCATCGTCGATGTCATCACTCTCGATCATGGCGACCGCCACCGGCGTCGTATCGTACTCAATGCCGATGGCGGCACCGCCTTTCTGCTCGATCTCGACAGGGCTGACATTCTCGAAGACGGGGATGCCATCCGGCTCGACAGCGGTTGGCTCGTAGAGGTGAAGGCCGCTTCGGAGAGATTGGTCGAGGTGACGACCGCTGGCACGCTCGAACTCCTGACGCTGGCCTGGCACATCGGAAACCGTCACGTGCCGGCCGAGATCGCCGATGACGCCATCTACATCGCTTACGATCATGTTCTGATCGATATGCTCCATGGCCTGGGAGCACGGACCAGGATCGTCGAACGGCCATTTCGACCCGTCCGAGGCGCCTACCACCATCACGATCATGGCGCGCACACGCATCATCATGGGCATTCCCATGGCTGAACAGCACGACCGCCTACCACATGAGGACGGCACCCAGTCGCTCCTGCCGCTGTTCGTATGGCTGTCCCCATCCTTTCCTGTCGGCTCCTATGCCTATTCCCACACGCTGGAATGGGCCGTGGAGTCGGGCGACGTAGGGGACGAGGCATCGCTCATCGCGTGGCTCGGCGATCTCATGCTCCTCGGTGCCGGCCGGAACGATGCGATCCTTCTGAGTCATGCGTACAGGTCCATCGCGGCTGATCGTGCCGACGACTTGGATGAGGTGAACGAACTCGCTTTGGCTCTTTCGCCTTCGGCCGAACTCCACCTTGAAACGTCTCAGCAGGGGCGAAGCTTCCTCGACGCCACGTTGGCGGCTTGGCCTTCTCCCCGGCTGAGGGATATCGAGGGTGAGGTGGCGTTCCCGGTCGCCGTTGGCATGGCTGCAGCGGCGCATGGCGTGCCTCTATCCGCAACAGCCAGCGCCTATCTGCTCGCCATGGTTCAGAACCTCGTCTCCGCTGCAATCCGATCGGCTCCCATCGGGCAGAGCGGAGGGACACGCGTTTGCGCCGCCATGGTTCCGATCGTTCGCAACCTAGCCGAGGAGGCGCAGAATTTGTCGCTCGACGATATCGGCGGTGCGACCTTCCGGGCCGATCTCGGCTCCTTCCACCACGAAAACCAGTACACGAGGCTCTTTCGCTCATGATCTCTCGCACGGGACCCCTGCGGGTCGGCATCGGCGGCCCAGTCGGTTCGGGCAAGACCGCCCTGATGGAGGCGCTCTGCAAGACCTTTCGCCGGCGCTACGACATCTGCGCCATCACAAACGATATCTACACGAAAGAGGATGCGCGCCTGCTGACCGTAGCGGATGCGTTGCCGGAGGAGCGCATCATGGGGGTCGAAACGGGCGGCTGCCCGCATACGGCAATCCGCGAGGATGCCTCCATCAATCTCGCCGCCATTGCCACGATGAGAAAGCGTTTTCCCGCACTTGACATCGTATTGGTGGAGTCGGGCGGCGACAATCTCGCGGCGACGTTCTCCCCCGAACTCGCGGATCTGACGATCTACGTCATCGATGTGGCCGGCGGTGAGAAGATCCCCCGGAAGGGAGGCCCCGGCATCACCCGCTCGGATCTTCTCGTCGTCAACAAGATCGACCTTGCTCCTTATGTCGGTGCTGATCTTGCCGTGATGGAGGAGGACACGAAGCGCATGCGCGGCCGGCGTCCTTATGTCTTCAGCAACATTCGCGGCGGCGTCGGGGTCGACGCCATCGCCAGTTTCATCGAACAGGCCGGCGGCTTGGCCGCGGCCGCCTGACAGGAGCACCTCATGATCTTGAAGCGTTTCATCCTCTCGGCAGCTCTCTCAGTGCCGACGGCACCGGCTCTGGCTCACACGGGAGCGGGTCCCAGCGCGGATTTCGCGACGGGCTTCCTGCACCCCGTCCATGGGCTGGACCATGTGCTCGTCATGGTGACTGTCGGCCTCTTTGCCGCCCTGCTCGGCGGGCGGGCGCTCTGGACCGTGCCGGCGAGCTTCGTGGTCATGATGCTGGCCGGCGGAAGTCTCGGCCTTGCCGGCACGGACATACCGGCAGCGGAGACCGGGATCGTGGTCTCGATCATTGTGATCGGCGGCGTAGTGGCGCTCGGTGGGGCATGGCCCGCCAGTGCCGCGATGGCGCTTGTAGGCGTGTTCGCGGTCTTCCATGGCTATGCCCACGGAGCCGAGATGCCGCTGGGCTCGGGCGCGATCTCCTACAGCCTGGGGTTCGCGACGGCGACGGCCCTCCTGCACGGGATCGGGATCGCTGGAGGTATGGCTTCTCTCCGGTCGCGACAGGCGACCCGTTTCGCAGGCGCGGCGGTGGCTCTTATGGGTATTGTCGTGGCAGTTGCGTAAGCCATTTCGGCCACTAAGTGCGGAGGACTCCGTGGCAAGGCCACGGAGCCGTCTTGTTCAGGCTCGGTGTCGAGCAGGAGCCCGCCTCGCATGCCGTAGCGGCGCTGCAAAAAATGGCAGCAATCCTGTCCAACTTGCCGTCCAGGTCCTCACTCCGTCGTGGATCTGTCACACGCGATCTCTAGGAAGCCCGTCTCGCTCTCTTTCCAGCAGCCCTAGGATGTGGTTTGCTGGCTACAAAAGAGAAGCAGAAAGCTCACTAGGGAGGATACGAGGGCTGTGAACAGTTCCCCTTCTGCTGCGATCGATATTCACGATCTGCACGTCAGCTACGGTCGTCAGCGCGTGCTGCACGGGGTCGATCTTTCAGTGGCGCCGGGCGAGTTTATCGCCATTCTCGGGTCGTCCGGCTGCGGAAAGACGACGCTTCTTCGCACCGTGGCCGGGTTTCAGAAGGCTGCAGGCGGCGCCATTCGGCTGTTCGGGAGGGATGTCGTGAACATGCCTCCCGAGAAGCGGGGCATGGCCATGATGTTCCAGTCCTATGCCCTGTGGCCGCACATGACGGTGATGGGCAATGTCGGCTACGGCCTGCGCCTGAGAGGAGTCCCGAAGGACGAGATCCGGACCCGCGTCGCCAAGATCCTCAAGATGCTCAACCTGTCCGGGCTCGAGGACCGCAAGGTCACCAACCTGTCGGGCGGGCAGCGTCAGCGCGTGGCTCTCGGGCGCGCCCTCGCCATCGAGCCCGAAATCCTTCTCCTGGACGAGCCCCTGTCCAATCTGGACGCCAAGGTGCGCGTCCAGCTCCGCTCCGAACTCAAGTCCCTCCAGAACCAACTGGGCTTCACGGCCATTCATGTCACCCATGACCGGGAGGAGGCCATGACGATGGCGGACCGGATCGTGGTGATGGATGCCGGCCGCATTGCGCAGATGGGTTCGCCGAAGGAGGTTTTCGACCGTCCCAACTCGCCCTTCGTGGCGAGCTTCATGGGAGCGGAGAATACGATCGACCTCGACGTGAATCCGGCGAGCAAGGGTATCGAAGTCAAGGCCGACGGGGCCGCTGCAACCGCTTGGGACGGGCGGGCGCCTCCTGGCCGTGTGACCGCCTACTTCCGCGACGATGTCGCTTCGCTCGTCGATCCCAACGCCCGCATCGACGGGTCCATCGTCCTGCCCGGAACAATTACGCAGAGAACGTATCCGGGCGGACACTACAGGTATGTGGTGGCAATCGCCGACCGTCATTTTACCGTGACAGACGATGACTACCACGAGCTCGATCGCCCGGTAGGCCTGCGCCTGCCGCTGGCATCGTTGCACCTGTTCCCCACTGACCCCACCAAGGGAGGAAACCATGCGTAAAGGCTTATGGGCCGCCGGTTTTGCGGCGCTTCTGCTGACTACGTCCGCGAGCGCTCAGACCCTCAACGTCGCGACGGCAGGCGACCAGAACATGGTCGATTACATCAAGGACTATCTCGGACCGATGTTCGAGAAGAAGAACCCCGGCGTGAAGGTCGTTGCCGTCGGCACCGGACCTGGCGACGGCGGCTCGCAGAAGATCTACGAGAAGCTGGATGCGCAGAAGAAGGCGGGTGCCGCGTCCGACTTCGACGTGGTCGTCATTCACCAGAAGGCCGCAGGCACCATGGTGAAGGAGGACCTGCTCAAGAAGTACCGCGACACGCTCCCGACGGGGAAGATGGTGACGCGCGACACGGCCACGAACGCCCTCGGCACGGACGTCTCGGGCTACGTCATGCCCATGTTCCACTCGCAGACGGCGCTCGCCTACAATCCCGATCTCGTCAAGAACCCGCCGAGCAGCTACGCCGAGCTGCGCGATTGGGTGAAGCAGAACCCGCAGCAATTCGGCTATAACGGCATCAAGGGCGGCATGTCGGGCGTCGCCTTCGTGACCGGCTGGGTCTCGGCTTTCGGCGGCGATGCGGCGAAGCTCGAGAAGGGGCCCTACGATGCGGCCACCAAGGCCACCTGGGACAAGGCGCTGGCCGACCTGAAGGAGTTCAACAAGAACGTCGTCATCACGCCCGGCAACGCCGGAACTCTCGATATGCTCAACCGTGGCGAGATCGCCATGGGTCCCGTCTGGGTCGATATGTTCTACACCTGGAAGGCGGAGGGCAAGCTGCCGCCGAACACCCGCCTGAAGCTCATATCGCCGGGCATGCCGGGGCAGCCCATGTACTATGCCATTCCCGCCAAGACCGGGCAGGAGAAGCTTGCGGCCGATTTCATCGCTCTCGCGACGAGCCCGGAAGTGCAGGCCGAAGGCATCGTGAAGCGCTTCAACTGGTATCCGGGTATCGACGCGAAGAACCTCGAGGGCAAGCTCGACCAAGCCGCCTGGAACCAGCTCTTCGCGGATATCACCCCCGACGCTCTGGCCGCCAACGGGAAACCTTTCCCGATCGGGCCTTATTTCAACGACATTCTCGAAAGCTACGAAAAGAACGTCGCGAACTGAGGTTCGCGCCTTCACCTGATCACTGGCGGGCGGCCGGCATTTTCGGCTGCCCGCCGCCTATCGCCCGGATCGAATGCCGGGCAGAGTTCCGGGTGCTTCCAGTCCATGGCGAGACCATCGTTCTTCGGCCTTCTGCTTATCGCGCCAGCCCTGGCGATGATCGGGGCGTTGTTCCTCTATCCTCTCGGCTATTCGCTCGCCGCGGCGTTCACGGAGCCGGGCAGCGGCTTGACGCTCATGCATTTCCGGAAGGCCTATGAGCTCTATTCCACCGATATTCTTTTCACGCTGTTCATCGTCATTACGTCGACGCTGCTGACCGGGCTGTTCGCGATCATCATCGCGGGGATCCTCACGCTCGGAGAGACGCCCTGGCTCGTAGGAGCATTACGGCAACTCTACCGCTGGCCGCTCTTCATCCCGTTCATCGTTGCCGCACAATGCATGCGCACGTTTCTTGCCAAGAACGGGCTGATGAACAATTCGCTCGTGGCGCTCGGAGTGATGGAACCGTTGCAGGCGACCAGCTTTCTCGACTGGCGCGGCATCATCATCACCTTCGTGTGGAAACAGGTGCCGTTCGTGACGCTGATGCTCGCGGGTGCCATGGCCTCCATCGACCGAGCCACCATCGAGGCAGGGCGCAATCTCGGTGCATCACGCCTGCGGGTTCTGATCGAGATCGTACTGCCCCAGGTTTCGCAGACGCTCCTCGTCGGTCTGGTTCTTTCCTTCGTGACGATGCTCTCCGTCCTCTCGGTGCCGATGATGGTCGCGGGTTCCCAGCCGACCATGCTGACCGTGGACATGGCTTTCCGCATCAACTCCTACGGCGATTATGCGACGGCAAACGCACTCGGGGTCATCTCATACCTGATTGCCGGCACGGTCGCGTGGATCTACCTCCGGCACAACGTGAAGCGGGAGGTGCAGGCATGAGCGTGAAGTTGCGCTTGTCCTCCGCCGGGGCGGTGCCGGAGCCTCGGACTCTCGCTTCGGCAAACCGCTCTTTGTCCGTGCCGCGGGAGCCCGCTCCGTCTGCTGCGCGCGTCCGGTTCTGGGCCTTGGGCTCCACGCTGCTCAAGGTGTTCGGGCTTGCCGTCTTCGCATTCCTGCTGTTCGGGCCCCTGGCCAACCTGGCTCTCTGGTCGTTTGCCGAGCGCTGGTACGCCCCCTTCAAGCTGCCGGTCTCCTATGGCACACGGTATTGGGAGGTGGTCTTCCGTCCGACGGGTGACGCCATGTCGTCTCTCGTGACGAGCGTCAGCATCGCCTGTCTGACGGTGCTTGTGGCTCTCGCCGTTTCAGTTCCTGCGGGCTATGCGCTGGCGCGCCTCAAGCTGCCGTGGCGGACCGCGCTGATGATCCTGTTCCTGCTGCCGCAGGCTTTTCCCTCCGTGGCGATCTATATCAACGTCGCAAGGGTCTTCTACAGCATCGGACTGACCGGAACGATCACGGGCGTCGTGCTCGTGCACGCTGCTCATGGTCTCGTCTATTCCGTGTGGATTGCAGCGGCCGCCTTCGCGGCGGTCGACAGGGACCTTGAACTGGCGGCCCGAAACATCGGGGCTTCGCCCTTGCGGACCTTCTTCACGGTCACGCTGCCGCTTGCTGCGCCCGGCATCATGGCGAGCGCCATCTTCGTCTTTCTGGAATCTCTCGACGAGTTCACCGGTACGTTCTTCGTCGGCGTGCCGCAGGTCACGACCCTTCCGCTTCTTCTCTATAATTCGAGCATGGGCGGAAACTATCAGATCGCATCTATCACCGCGCTCATCCTTCTCGTGCCGTCCATCCTGTTCATGATCATCATCGAACGGTTCCTGAAAGCCGAGGTCCTGAGCAAGGTGGGGCAGTAGGCGCTCCGGCGTGCAGGCCCATGGACTATCGGCCTGGGTGTGGCGCTTCAACCGGCAGTATCGTTTACAGGCCGTTTGTAACTAAGTTACATATGCCCCCGTCGTCTTGTGACGACGCAATCAAAGGGGAAATGAACATGCTTAAGAAAGCAGTGTTGCAGGTCGCATTCGCCATGGCTCTGGCCGTTTCGTTTGCGTCATTCACCGCCAATCCGGCTCAGGCCTTCGATTTCGGCGTGATTCAGTCCGGTCGCTGATCCGCGACTTGTGAAAGCGACTGAAACGATCCTTCGTGAAGTCCATTTCACCTTGAGAAGGGTACTCCGTCCGGACGGGCGGAGTACCTTTTGTCATTGGAGGGGGATGCTGCCCTGCACGGGATGGGGAGGCATTTCTTCGTCCAGAGACGCGCAAATCAGCATCTAGTCCTAAAATTCGAGCTCTGCTGATCTTGCGTAACAGCCGGTTTGAGCGTTCAAGTGCCTTGCCCTTTCGGACCGAGCCTTCGAACGCCTCATGTCGCACTCCCTTCAGAGCAGACCTGCCGTCTCCCTCCATTCCGAGCACGGCAACTATGCCGAAATGTTCGAACTTGCTCCGGTTTCCCTCTGGTTGGAGGATTTCAGCGGGGTCAAACAACTGCTGGACGAATGGCGGCGAGCCGGCGTGACGGATCTGCGCGGGCACCTGAACGAGGATCCGCGACGGGTTCAGGCGAGTTCGGATCGGATCAGAGTCCTGCAGGTCAACCGGAAGACGCTTTCCCTTTTCGAGGCATCCGACCTGGCTCACCTGGTCGGAAATCTCGGCCTTATCTTCCGTAACGATATGCTCAAGACCCATATCAACGAGCTTCTGCAGTTGTGGGATGGCAGGACGGAGTTCTCCAGCCGTGCCGTCAACTACACCCTGTCGGGGCGTCGGCTGGATATCCAGCTCAAGGGCAGCGTCCTGCCGGGATATGAGGAGAACTGGGAGCGCGTTCTCATCGCCGTCGAGGACGTGACCGAACTGGAGGCGGCGCGGCGCCGGGCAGCGCTCAGCGAGGAATATGCCCGTGGCCTGTTCGAGCATTCGCCGGTCTCTCTCTGGGTCGAGGACTTCAGCAGCGTCAAAAGCCTTCTGGAAGAGGTGAGAGCAAGGGGGATTCACGATTTCCGCGTGTTTACCGACGTCCACCCCGAGTTCGTCGAGCGCTGCATGTCGGAAATTCGTGTGATCGACGTCAATCAGCACACGCTCGAACTCTTTGCTGCACCCGACAAGCCGACCCTGTTGCGTCGCCTCACGGAAGTCTTTCGAGACGACATGCGAGACAATTTCCGCGAGCAGCTGATCGACCTCTGGCAGGGCAAGATTTTCCAGCAGCGCGAAGTCGTCAACTACTCCCTCAGCGGGGACGAGCTGAACCTTCACCTGCAGTTCTCGGTGCTGCCCGGACACGAGCACGACTGGTCGCTGGTTCAGGTCGCCCTGACGGATATCACCGCCCGCAAGAAAGCCGAGGCTTACCTCGAATATCTCGGCAAGCACGATGTCCTCACGAAGCTCTACAACCGAACGTTCTACGCCGACGAGCTGAATCGTCTGGAACGGAAAGGACCTTTCCCGGTAACGATCGTCGTGGTCGATCTCAACGGTCTCAAGGCGGTGAACGATCAGTTGGGGCACGCCGCAGGCGACGCGTTGCTGCGCCGGGCCGGCGAGGTATTGAACGAGGCCGTCGACAAGCCGTGCTATGCCGCGCGGATCGGCGGCGACGAATTCGCCCTGCTCCTGCCGGCGACGGATGAGAGAGAGGGGGCGGCGGTGATGGAAAACATCGACAAGCTGGTCGAGATCAACAACCAGTTTTACTCCGGCATCTCCCTCAGCTTCTCCATGGGAGCGGCGACCAGCCAGCCGGGAGAAAGGCTGGAATCCGTCGTGAAGCGGGCCGACCTGCTGATGTACGAGGCGAAGCGCACCTATTATGCTGCATCGCCCGACCCTGTCATGAGAGCCTATTCGGACGAGGGATCGTCCTGAGGCTGTCGCCTTCGGTCAGGACTGGTTTCCCGGTGGCCCCGAGCCGTTCCTGCCGGTTTCATCCTCCTGCCTCGAAGCCGTTATCGCCTGCGGCTTCTCAAGGTCGGCCAAGGGCACCCAGCCAATCCCGGTTCTGTTCTCAGGAACCAAGAAGACGAAACCATTGACGATTTTCTGAACCGTGCAGGCATAGGCCCGGCGATCTCCTTCCGGGCGGTAGATGATCGTGGTGCCGATCCGGATCTGCGTTTCCGTGTCCTGGGAAGGTGAGATGTCCTCAGCGGCCGCACTCGCAGGGGGAGCTTCTGGAGACGTCGTTCCGGCTGCCGTGGCGCGAAACCGGTCGAGGGCCGCGATGGCGGCACGGGCACGGTCCCGATAGCGTTCATGGACAATTCTCAGAAGAGGGCCTGGCTCTCGTCCAGGATACCAAGCAGTGCCTCCCAATTTTGCAAGTTCTTCTGCGACGACGTCTACCTCCGCTTCATTCATGAAGAGCGTTCCTCCAGCGAATTATGCGCCTGTAGCTTCATGAAGCTCATTGTTGCCGGCTTCACTGACAAGAATAATACGGAAGTAAATAGAGCTCCACATAAAGTCCGCTAGTCATTCAGAGGTGGGATAGCAAAAGGGTGAATGGTAAATACGAGGCGTCCCATAGAACGGCGCAATCAAAATGTTGCATCGTTTCTTTACTGTCGATTTCCCGCCGGTGGCTAGGTGCAGGCTGAGACAAGAGGTACCGACCGCAGGAATGGTGCCAATGGTTTCGAGCGCCGATCAGTTCCGCTAGAGTGCGCTGCATCCATGGAATGAGTCCGTCATATCCAGGGACCCAACAGGACAAGAAATACCATGCTTGGCAGACGTCCTTTCCAGGAAGCAGCCATTCCGTTGGTCTGTGTGCTTCTCGCCGCCTTTTTCGTCGTCTTCCAGTTCCTGGCGACGCCCACGGCATTGGGGAGCATCAGGTTCCTCGCCGCGGCGGAGACGGGAAGCCCCCGGACGACGCTGGAGGGGTTCAGAGCCAATATGGCGCGAGCCTCGGCGCTTCTGATGGAGGCCTACCGGCAGAACAAGACGGAGCCGGGACTACGGTCGAGCGATGCCGTCGAAGAGAAGGTCAAGGAGGCCGAGGGCCTGTTGGCCCAAGCGGCACGCGCGCTCGATCTGCGGGACATCCCGCCGGTCGAACTCGATCACCGGCGCCTCGAAGCGCCGCTGCTGCTGAAGGAGATCCTCGATCGGCTGCCTCTTCCTGACCCGGGCACGATCCCAGGGGATGCGGATGTCGCGAAGCAGCCCGTGCCCAGCTGGAACGTGCCCGGAACCGAAATCAGGATCGTGCGCGTCACCGATGGCACCCGGTCCGGGGAGTACCTGTTCTCCCGCGAGACGGTTCAGCAGCTCGAAGCCTTCTACAAGGCCATTCGCGACGAGCCGAACCTGAGCGGATCGGGCGAGGACCTCTACGATTTCTACAGCCAGTCTCCCGGCTATCTCCTCCCGCCGAAGTGGTTCGGGCTCATCGAGGCGCTCCCGCGGTCATTCCGGACGGAGATCCAAGGGCAGGCGGTCTGGCAGTGGATCGGGTTCGCCCTCGTCCTCGGCTTGGCCGTCATGGGCGTCCTCGGGGTGAGACGATTGAGCCGTTCGGGCCAGAAAGCGGCTGACGCGGCCATTTCCCTGCCGGCGAGCATCGTCATGCCGGCCTCCGTCGCAGTGGCGGCGCTCTTCGTGTCCTACATGGCCGACTTCCAGGTCAACCTGACCGGCAGAGTGAACGACATCGTCGACCAGATTGCAGAAGCTGTCGCGTATCTCTCGATCATGTGGGGCATTCTCAAATTCTCGAACGCCCTCGCCGGACAGCTCACCTTTTCCCGGTCCGAGAGCATCGATGCTCACCTTGCCCGCGCCGCCGTGCGCATCGGAGGCATTGCCGTCGCCTTGGGGCTTCTCGTCTATGGCGCGTCCTATCTCGGCATTCCTCTGGCGGGCCTCCTCGCGGGTCTGGGCGTCGGCGGTCTGGCCGTCGCCTTGGCGGCCAAGCCCACCCTGGAGAACTTCATCGGCGGCCTGATCCTTTATGCGGACCGGCCTGTTCGTGTGGGCGATCTGTGCCGGTTCGGAAATCTGGAGGGAAGGGTGCAGGAAATCGGCATCCGCTCCACCAGGATTCGAGGTCTCGACCGCTCCCTGATCACGATCCCGAACGCCACGTTCGTGAACATGAACATCATCAACCTGACCAATCGCGATCGGATGCCCTATACCCGCACGATCTCGCTCCAGGTGACCGACAGCATTGCCATCCGTCAGGAGATTGCAGCGCTCACCGCGCTCGTCGCCGAACATCCGAAGATCGAGAACGGTTCGGTTCGCGTGCGTCTTCGGGAGGGGCAGGAGGAGAAGCCTAAGGCGGAGATCCAGGCGCTCATCCTGACCTCCAAATGGGAAGACTTCCTCGAAATCCAGCAGGAGATCGACCTCCTGCTGCGGGACCGGGTGCTGGTGACGAACAAGGCCACCACCGAGGGCACCCCGGTCTACGACAATGTCTACCCGCTCAAGGAGGCGGAGGAGGGCTAGTCGATCCCGGTGATTTCGGCCTCGCCGTGCGCGACCGCAATCACGTCGCCGACCTGCTTGCCCATGAGCGCCTGGGCAAGCGGCGAGGCATAGGAGATGCTCCCTTTCGACGGATCCGCCTCGTCCTCACCGACGATGTGGTAGGTTTGGGTGCGGCCGTCGCTGCGCTCGAAAGTCACGCGCGAGCCGAAGCGGACCTGACTGTTGTCGGACGGAGGCGGCACGACCTCTGCCGTGGACCTGCGGTGTGACCAATAGCGGAGATCGCGGGAGAGACGGGCTGTCTCCGCCTTGTCGCCGGACGCCCGTGCATCGGCGAGACGCCGTTCGAGCGTCTCGATCTCCTCGTCCATCCGGGCAAGGCCGGTGGGCGTAACGAGGTTGGCATGAGGACTGATGGGGCGGTCAGGCAGGTCCTCGTAGGCCTCTCCGCCCTCGACTTCCCGAACAAAGGCACGGCTCATGGGGCATCCCTCCGCTCTCGAAGGAAAACGGCGTTGTGGGCGCTTGGGTTCGATCAGGCCTGAGATGAGCGCCCCTGACGCAGGCGCCCCACGATTCCGCCGGGGAATGCATAGACGCTGACGATGAACAGCGCGCCGAGCCACAGCAGCCAGCGGTCCGGGTGGATCAGGTTCGGCAGAACCGGAATTCCGGAAAGGGCCGTGCTTCCCGCCTCCATCAGGACCTGCAGATAGCTCTGAGCCAGCACGAACAGGGTCGCTCCGATGACCGCGCCGTACATGGTTCCCATGCCGCCGATGACCACCATGAGAAGAATGTCGATCATGATGGAGAAGGACAGGGTCGTGTCCGGTCCGTTGTAGCGCAGCCAGAGTGCCATCAGGGCGCCGGCGACGGTGGCGGCAAGGGCCGAGATCACGGAGGCGACCGTGCGGTAGGCAACCACCCGGTAGCCCAGAGCCTCGGCCCGGAACTCGTTCTCGCGGATTGCCTGCAGAACGCGTCCGAAGGGCGAGTTCACGATGCGCAGGAGAAGCAGGAAGGTCCCGAGCGCGACGAAGAAGAGCAGGTAATAGGCCAGGATGCGACCGTTCACGACGGTGCCGAGAAACGGCTCGGACAGGAGCCGGAAGGCTGGGCGCAGGGCATGAGGCAGCTGGAACGACAGGCCGTCCTCGCCGCCGGTGATGTCGGAAAGCTGGGAAGCGAGCACCGCGACGGCGGAGGCGACGGCCAGGGTGATCATCGAGAAGAAAATGGCGCGCACCCGCAGGGAGAGCAGGCCGATGGCAACAGCGAGAACCGCCGACGAACCCAAGGCGGCCGCAAGGCCGAGCCCGACGGAGGTCCAGGTTGCCCCGAGCCGTTCCAGCGCAATGGCGACGCCGTAGCCGCCGATGCCGAAAAACATCGTGTGGGCGAAGGAGACGATGCCGGAATAGCCGAGCAGCAGGTCGTAGCTCGCCACCAGCACGATGAAGACGCAGATCTTCGCCGCCGTGCTGATGGGCTGGCTGCCCGAGAACAGGAAGGGTGTCGCGGCCAGCACGAGCAGGATGGCGAGGAGGATGAAGGACAGAACCTTCGAGCGCGGAAGATCCGAGGACAGGATCGTCTGCAGCGCGCCCTTGCGAGGCGTCGTTTCGTCGAAGGGCAGGCCTGTCGGGGCGGAGGTCGCGGTCATCGGCGTGCTACCGGAAAGAGGCCCTGCGGTCGCCAGATCAGGACCAGGGCCATCACGAGAATGTTGGAAATCAGCGCCAGCTTCGGCGCCAGGAAGCCGACGTAATTCGCCACCAGAGCCACGAGGATGGAGCCGACGAAGCAGCCGCCGACCGACCCGAGGCCTCCGATGATGATGACGATGAACACCAGGACCATCACCTCCATGCCCATGCCGGCGGTGAGGGTCTGCCGGTAGAAGCCCCACATGACCCCGCCGAGGCCGGCGAGGGCGGAGCCCGCCACGAACACGCTGACGAAGAGGCGCCGGATGCGGTAGCCGAGAGCCTCGACCATTTCCGGGTTCTCGACGCCGGCGCGGATCAGGAGACCGATCCGCGTGCGGTTGAGGATGAGCTGCATGGCGACGAAGACCGCAAGGCCGACCGCCACCGCGAAGACCCGGTAACGCTCCATCACGACATCGCCGAGGATGAAGGCGCCGCGCAGGGTTTCGGGCAGCGGGATCGGGATCGGCGACGCGCCCCAGATCGCATGGATCGCCTGCTCCGCGACGATCAGCCCGCCCATGGTGACCAGGATCTGCTTGAGATGGCTGCCATAGACCGGGCGCACGATCACGCGCTCGAAGACTGCTCCGACAATCCCGGTCACCGCCATGGCGGCCAGGATGCAGAGCATGAGGAGGGCCAGATTGAGCCAGACCGATTCCGCCTGCGCCCATCCGGCGAGGGGGCCGAGCACGAGAAGGGTCGCGTAGGCCCCGAGCGAGATGAAGACCCCGTGGCCGAAATTGATGATGTCCATGAGGCCGAACACGAGGGTGAGGCCCGATGCCATGAGAAAGATCATCATGCCCATGGCCAGCCCCGCGACGGTCAGTGTCACCCAGGACGACGGCTCGCCGACGAAGGGAAGGGCGGCGAGCGCCAGCGCGGGGACGATGGCCAGGGGGAGCCAGTCGGTCTTCGTGCGCGGAAGTTCGGCGACGGCTGAAGGATCGGCGGCGAGATCGCTCATTGATGCGCGTCCAGGGAAAGGCCGAGAAGGCGCTGCTGCAGGTTCGGGTCCGCCACGAGGTCGCTCATGGCGCCGGAATGCACGATGCGGCCGTCGTCCATGACCAGCACGTCGTCGCCGAGGGCCGAGGCGGCATAGAAGTTCTGTTCGACGAGAAGGATCGTCTCGCCGGCGGCTTTCAGGGCCTTGAAGGCCTCGATCATGCTGCGCACCATCACCGGGGCGAGGCCCTTGGTCGGCTCGTCGACCAGGAGGAGCCGGCGCGGCTCCGCGATGGCCCTGGCGATGGCGAGCATCTGCTTCTGTCCGCCGGAGAGGTTGCCGGCAGGCAGGTTCCAGAACCGCTTGAGGGCGGGAAAAAGACCGAGCATCCAATCGAGCCGTGCGCTGTCGACAGGTCCGCTGCGGGCTGCGAGCACGATGTTCTCGCGGACGGTCAGATCCGTGAAGATCGCCATGGATTCGGGCACATAGGCGATGCCCGCCCGCGCGATGTCGGGGGTGGCGGTCGCGGTGATGTCGCGACCGTCGAAGCGGATGCACCCCGAGGAGGCCTGCCACAACCCCATGATCGTGCGCAGCGTGGTGGTCTTGCCGGCGCCATTGCGGCCGAGCAGCATCGTCAGGCTGCCCGCGGGAACGGCGAAATCCACCCCATGAAGAATGTGATAGGGCCCGATATGGGTCTGTACGGCTTCGAGCTGAAGCAGGGGCTCACGCACGCGTCGCCTCCAGTCCGAGATAGGCTTCCTGCACCACGGGGGAGGCGATCACCTCGGCGGGGTCGCCGTCGGCGACAAGGCTACCGTTGTGCAGCACCACGATGCGATCGGCGAGCGAGCGCACCACGTCCATCTTGTGCTCGACGAGGAGAACCGTGGCATCGCCGCGCCGCTTGATGTCCTGGATGAGTTCGAGCACTGTCGGCACCTCGTCCACGCTCATGCCAGCGGTCGGCTCGTCGAACATGAAGACCTTCGGCTCCATGGCGATGAGCAGAGCCACTTCCAGCTTGCGCTGGTCGCCGTGCGAGAGGGCCTTGGGCGCCACGTGGCGCTTGTCCGACAGGCGCACGCGCTCGAGCACGGCTTCCGCCTTTTCGATGAGGTCGCGGCGGTCGTTCCAGATCTTGAACAGGGACCAGCCCGCATCCGCCCGGCTTTGAACCGCGAGACGGACGTTTTCGAGAGCCGTCAGCTGCGGGAAGAGGTTCGTGAGCTGGAAGGCCCGTCCGAGACCGCGCCTGGTCCGGGCCGAAGGGGACAGGGTGGTGATGTCCTGGCCGCTGACGAGAACCTGCCCCGCGGACGCGCGAAGCTGGCCCGAGACGAGATTGAAATAGGTGGTCTTGCCAGCGCCGTTGGGCCCGACGATGGCCGTCAGCGTGCCGGGCGTGAACCGGCACGAGACGTCGTTCACGGCGACATGGCCGCCGAAACGAATGGTAAGCCCGCGCGTTTCCAGCGCGGGCGTTGTCGTCGACATTTGCACGGTCGGATCAGCGCTTGTTCCGGACCGGGATGGGCATCTGGTCGGCCGGAATGGTGTTGACGAGATCGAGCAGGTCGTTCGCGTCCTTGCCGTCACCCTTGACCTTGAAGTGGTACATGGGCTGCAGGGCCTGATGGTCTTCCTTGCGGAAGGTCATGGTGCCCTTGGGCGTCTCGAAGCTCATGCCCTCCATGGCGGCGATCAGCTTCTCGGTATCCGTGCCGCCTGCCTTCTCGATGGCGGTCAGGGCGGCGGAAGCCGCGGCGAACCCGCCGGCGGTGAAGAAGTCGGGCGGCGAGCCGTAGCGCTTCTGGTGCTCGGCCACGAGCCAGTCGTTCATCGGGTTCTTGGGGAAGGCATGGTAGTAGTAGATCGCACCTTCCATGCCGGGGTAGTTCTTGTAGATCTGCATCGCCGGCAGAATGTTGCCGCCCGGGGCGATTTCGATGCCGAAGCGCTCCGGCTTCAGATCGGCGATCTTGGGCAGGGGGTGCTGGCCGGCCCAGATGATGTTGATGATCTTCTTGCCCGGCTTGTCCTTCAGAGCGTCGAAGATGCGCTGGGCCGAGGCGGTGAAGTCGGTGGCGTTCTGCGGGGTGTATTCCTCGAACACGACCTTCGCGTTCGGGCGGATCTTGGCGAGCGCGTCCTTGAGAGCGGCAACGCCGTCCCGGCCGAAGGCATAGTCCTGGGCGAGCGTGGCGATGGAAACCTCACCCTCCGACGGAATGGCGGCGGCGGCGCCGTAGGCGTCCTGGGTCGAGTTGCGGGAGGTGCGGAAGATGTAGCGGTTCCACTTGTCGCCGGTGATCGCATCCGCCACGGCGGGCTCCACGATCAGGACCTTCTCGTTCTCCTCCGCGACGGGCAGCATGGCGAGCGCGGCCGCCGAGGAGGTGGTGCCGACGGCGAGGTCCACGTTGTCGTCGTTATAGGCCTGTTCCAGCAAGGTCTTCGCAAGATCGGCCTTGAGCTGGTCGTCCTTCACGATGACGTCGATCTTGCGACCGTTCACCATCATCGTGCCCTTGGTGAGGTATTCCAGCCCCATCATGAAGCCGGCCTCGGTCTGCTTTGCGTAGGCCTCGAGCGGCCCGGTCTTGCCCGCGATCAGGGCGATCTTGATATCCTGGGCAAAGGCGGTCGAGGTGAGGAAAAGCGCTGCCGTAGCGGCAGCGAGCGTGAACTTCAGGCGCATCGGACTCCCCAATTTTTATAACATCATTCACGCTTCCGCCCGAGCGCGTGTCAAGGACGACTCTTGGACCATCTGTGGAGGGAAACTACGCCTCCGGCAGGATCGGCCGATTGATGTCCTTCTCCCGCCGGGCGGCTTCCCTTTCCAGGATCAGGAGGGCAAGACCTGCCGCGCAGATCACGCCAGCCCCTACCAGCGTCCACACCTGAACGACGTCTCCGAAAAAGATGTAGCCGAGCACGATGGCCCAGACGATCAGCGTGTACTGATAGGGCGCAACGATGGAGGCCGGTGCGATCTTGAGCGAACGGTTGACGCAGGCATGGCCCCCCATGGACACGATGCCGAGCAGGAACAGGGCGGCGAGATCCAGCGGTCCGGGCGTCACCCAGGCGAAGGGGGCTGCCACGATGCCGAAGATCAGGGCGCCGAGGACCTGCCCGAGGACCAGCGTTGCGTCGGGCGTTTCCCGCAGCTTCCGCGTCGTGATCATGAGAAGCGCGTAGAAAATGCTCCCCGACAGGGCGATCAGGGCGGGCAGGCTCAGGGTTGCGGGTGAGGGGCGCAGGGCGATCAGGACGCCGACGAAGCCGACGCCGATGGCGGCGATCCGCTGCGCGTCCAGCTTCTCGCCCAGCCAGAAGACGGCGAAGGCGGCCACGTAGATCGGCCCGGCGAGGTAATAGGTCATCACATCCGCCAGGGGCAGATAGGTCACGGCCCAATAGAAGCAGGCGACTTCGAGGGTCGAGAGCGTGATCCGCAGGACGTGAAGGCCGGGCTGGGGCGGAATGGCGAGCGGCACCCTCTGCCTGCGCATGAGGGGCAGGAGAACCGCCAGGGCCGCCACGCTGCGCAGGAGCAGGATCTGTCCGACCGAGTAGGTGGAGACGAGCCATTTCCCCATCACGTCGTTCATGGCGAACAGGAAGACGCCGAGGAGCATCAAGGCGATGCCGATGGGGACGCCCGAGCGGATCGTGGATGAGGAGGGGAGGGACATGGACAATCCGGAAACGACGCGTCGAGCGCGGAACATCCATGGTTGATCCGCCGCAAATTGACAAGCGCCGACGAAAAACGGCGCTTGTCGCGCGATTAGAAGGTCTTGGCGCCGTTCACGGGCAGCATGATCGCGTAGAGCGACGTGGTGGCGCAGATGTAAAGCCGATTGCGCTTGAGGCCGCCGAACACCACGTTCGCGACGGTTTCGGGCACGAGGATTTTGCCGATCAGGGTCCCGTCCCTGTCGTAGCAATGGACCCCATCGCCCGCGCTGGCCCAGATTCGCCCCGCATCGTCGAGGCGGAACCCGTCGAAAAGGCCGTTCGTGCAGATGGCGAAGACGTCGCCGCCCCTCAGGCGCCCGCCTTCGCTCACATCGAAAACCCGGATATGGCGTGGACCGTCCGCCGCATGGGTCGCGCCCGTATCGGCAACATAGAGGCGGCTCTCGTCCGGCGAGAATGCCAACCCGTTCGGTCGCACGAAGTCGTCGGCGACCACGGTGACGTCGCCGCTCTGCGGATCGATGCGGTAGACGTGGCAGGCGCCGATCTCGCTCTCGGCCTTGTGCCCCTCGTAGTCGGAATCGATCCCATAGGCCGGATCGGTGAACCAGATCGAGCCGTCCGACTTCACCACCACGTCGTTCGGGCTGTTGAGGCGGCGCCCCTGATAATGGCTGGCGAGCACCGTGATCGAGCCGTCATGCTCGGTGCGGGTCACCCGGCGGGTGCCGTGCTCGCACGTGACGAGGCGGCCCTGCCGGTCGACCGTGTTGCCGTTGGAGTAGCCCGACGGTGCGCGGAAGATGCCGACCGCGTCCGAGGTCTCGTCGTAGCGCATCATCCGGTCGTTGGGCACGTCGCTCCAGACCAGGTAGCGCCCTGCCGGAAAATAGGCGGGCCCTTCCGCCCAGCGGCACCCCTCCGCCAGCTTTTCGAGCCGTGCGGTCGGGATGACGAGAGGGCGGAAACGCTCGTCCAGGATAACGGCGACGTCCCTGATCATCGCAGGCCCCGGTCAGTGCGCCATCAGGACCGGAATGGTCGTGTTGTTGAGGATGTGGCTGGTCGCGCCGCCGAAGAACATCTGCCGCAGGCGGCTTTGGGTATAGGCGCCCTTCACCAGCAGGTCGCAGCCGAGAGAAGTCGCTTCCGAGAGGATCGTCTCGCCGGGCTTGTTGTTCGGATCGGGGGCGGTCATGGCTTCCGTCTGAAGGCCGCGCATTCGCAGGGAGCGCACCAGTTCGGCCGCGGAGGGGCCGGGAACCCCCCAATCCTCGAGTTCGAGGACGACGATGCGGCGGGCTTTCTCCAGGAGCGGCATCGACCCGAGCACGGCGCGGGCCGTTTCGGTGCTCCGGTTCCATGCGATCACGACCGTTTCGCCAAGGGTTTGCGGAACGGTCGGAGGCGCGATGAGCACGGGATGTCCCGTCTCGAACAGGGCGGCCTCGACGGTCGAAAGGCGCGTCTGGCCGTTCGAGCCGTCGGGGCGGCCGACGACGGTGACGTCGAAGACCCGGCCATAGGCGCCGAGGAAGGCGTCTTCCATCAGGCCGTCCTGCCGCCAGGAAAAGCCGAGGCCGGCCAGGCCCGCCGCCGCACGCTGAACCTGCTTCCTCACCATGAAGGCTTCGAAGCGCTCGCGGCACGCCCGCGCCATTTCGAGGCGGTTCTCCGGAGTGATGGGCGAGGGCACGCCGATCGCGATGTCGACCGGCAGCACGACGGGATAGTCGGGCGTGATGGCAAGCCCTTCGATGTAGCTGTCGAACAACCGGCCCATGAGAAGGGCGGTTTCCAGGATCGGCTCGACCACGCCGTGGTCTTCAATGGGAACGAGAATGCTTTTCATGCGAGTATTGTCGCGCTCAATCCACCCGTCGGCAAGCCCATACGGCCAAGGTTGTGGATTGGGTCTCGGGGTTCGCGGAAGCGGGTCAGGTGACCGTGAAGTCGCTGGGATTCCATGAAACCGTTGGATATTGCGGATTCATGCCTTCGAGAGTGGCCTTCACGATAGTGGCGATGGCGGCGTTGCGCACCCATTTCCGGTCTGCCGGGACCACGTGCCAAGGCGCCCAGGGCGTCGAGCACCGGTTGAGCATCGTCTCGTAGGCATCCTGGAAGTCGTCCCAGTGTTCCCGGTCGTCGAGATCGCCCGGGCTGAACTTCCAGTGCTTCTTCGGGTTGTCGAGGCGCTCCTGCAGCCGTTCCGCCTGCTCCTTCTTGGAAATGTGGAGCATGAATTTGAGGATGACGGTGCCGTTTTCGACCAGCATCTTCTCGAAATTGTTGATCTGGTCGTAGCGCTGTTCGATCGTTTCCTTCGGGGCAAAGCCCCGCACCCTCGCGATCAGCACTTCCTCGTAATGCGAGCGGTTGAAGATGCCGATGGTGCCGCGCCTCGGAACGGCCGCGTGGACGCGCCAGAGGTAATCGTGCGCCCGCTCGATCTCCGACGGCGGCCTGAAGGCCGTGACGGAAACACCGAGAGGCCCCGTCGCATTGAAGACGCCGCGAATGGTGCCGTCCTTGCCCGACGTGTCCGTTCCCTGGAGAACGACGAGGAGCGCACGCTGCCCCTCCGCGTAGAGACGATCCTGGAGCGCGTCGATCTCCCGCGCCAGCATCTCCGTTGCGGCCTTCGTCTCCTTGTCGTCTCCGAACCCGCACTTGTCGCGAGGGTCCCGCTGTTTCAGATCGACAGGCGTGCCGGGCTTCACCAGAAGCTTCTCGATCAGTTCCTGCGGTTGGTCCAGCATTCCTGCCCTCCTGACGTGCGACAAGACGATAGAGCGGGGCGATGCGAAAGGAAGGTCTGGATGGCGCCCGGACCCATCTTTACTCGTCGTCCGCCCAACCTTACCAAGAAACATCGCCACGAGACCGGAAGGCAAAGGAATGCTCGCTCTCTATTATTTCCCCGGCAATGCCAGCCTGCTGCCGCACATGATGCTGCGGGAAATCGGAGCGCCTTTCGAGCTTCGTCTCGTGGACAGGGCGCAGAACGCCCAGAAGAGTCCGGATTATCTCAAGCTCAATCCCAACGGCCGCATCCCCGTTCTCGTCGACGGCGATCTCGTCCTGTTCGAAACGGCGGCGGTCGCGCTCCACCTCGTCGACAAGTTTCCGGAAGCCGGTCTCGCTCCCGCTGTCGGCACGGCCGAGAGGGGGGAGTTCTACAAGTGGATGGTCCATCTCACCAATACGCCCCAGGCCGAATACCGGGCCTGGTTCTACCCGCATGAGCATGTGAGCGACGAGGCGGCGGCGGCGAGCGTGAAGCAGGCCGCGGAGCAACGCCTCAACCGCATGTTCGACGTGATTTCCGATCAGATCGGGGACAGGCAGTGGCTGTTGGGGGATCGGTTCTCCGCAGCCGATCTCTTCCTCCTGATGCTCATCCGCTGGGGGCGGGGAATGCCGCGCCCGCCGCGTTCGATCCCGAACCTCAAGGCTTTCGCCGATCGGGTGCTGGCACGCCCCGCAGTGCAGGAGGCGTTCAAGGTCGAAGGCATTCAGGAGCCTTTGATCTGACGCATCAACCCTTCGATGCGCGCCGGGTGCGCCTGCGCTCCGGCAGGGTCTGCTCGACCGCTCGCATGTCCGCCCAAGGGTCTCGCTTCAACGAGGCAAGACGCTTGCGCAGGTTCTGAACCGTGAACCCGTTCGGCTTGAGCTTCGGCGACAGCTCCTCCCACGCCACCGGCGTGGCGATGGGCGCACCCGGGCGGGAGCGCGTCGAATAGGGCGCGACCGCAGAGGCCTCGCGGTTGTTGCGCAGATAGTCGATGAAGATCCGGCCTTCGCGTTCGCTCTTCACGGACGTGGTCGTGTAGCGGTCAGGCTCGTCGGCGGCCATGGCCTCGGCCATCTCCCGCGTGAAGGCCAGCGCGTCCTTCCACGGGGCACGCGGCGTCAGCGGTGCCACCACATGAAGGCCCTTGCCGCCGGTCGTCTTGACGAAGCTGTCGAGACCGACGCCTTTCAGGCGCTCGCGCACCGCGCGGGCTCCTTCGATCACGAGCGGCCAATCCACCCCCTCGCCGGGGTCGAGATCGAAGATGAGGCGGTCGGGCTTTTCGAGGTCGTCGAGGGTGGCGCCCCAGACATGCATCTCCAGGACGCCGGACTGGACGAGAGCCACGACGCCCTGGATGTCCCTGACCAGCAGGATCTCCTGCTCGCCCCCATCGTCGGGAACCATTGCCCGATGAACGGCATCGCTCATGCCGGCCCAGGAATGGCGCTGGACGAAACACTTCTTCTGCGCGCCCGACGGGCAGCGGATCAGCGTCAGCGGACGCTCGACCAGATGCGGCAGGAGCCACTCGGCGATGTCCACGTAGAACTCCGCCAGTTGCTGCTTGGTCAGGCCCTGCTC
Organism: Microvirga lenta; assembly: GCF_020532555.1. Classification (GTDB taxonomy): domain Bacteria; phylum Pseudomonadota; class Alphaproteobacteria; order Rhizobiales; family Beijerinckiaceae; genus Microvirga; species Microvirga lenta. The sequence continues at coordinate 91,554 of NZ_JAJBBR010000009.1, forward strand.
CTCCCACAGCACACGGTCCGGATGGGACAGGGAGATGCCGGCCACCTCCACCCGGTGATCGTCCTTGGCCTTCCTGGCGGGGGATGATCGTTCGGCGGCCTTCGGCTTCGCCTTGCTCGCGGTTTTCCTCGTCGCCTTTGCTTTCGACGGCGACTTCGGCTTGCCCGAGATCTCCTCGATAGACCGGCCGGTTTTGACCGAGAGCGGTGCCTCCTGTAGGATGTCGGGCTCGTCCTCGCCGCGGGCGAACTCGTCCTCCGCCTTGATCAGCAACCAGGATTCCTGACGCTCGCGCGGGCGTTTTCCCATGCGGACCAGGTGCCACGAGCCATGCAGCTTCTCGCCGTTCAGGCGGAAGGTGAGGCGGCCCTTGGCATAGGCCTCCTCTGCGTCGCCCTCGGGCTCCCAGGTTCCCTGGTCCCACAAGAGGACGGTGCCGCCGCCATACTGACCTTCGGGGATGGCGCCTTCGAAGTCGCCGTACTCGACCGGGTGGTCCTCGACATGGACAGCGAGGCGCTTCTCGCCCTTGACCAGGCTCGGACCCTTGGCGACGGCCCAGCTCTTCAGCACGCCGCCGAGCTCCAGGCGGAAATCGTAGTGCAGACGCGAAGCGTCGTGCTTCTGGACGACGAAGGCGGCCCCCGTCCGGCGGGAGGCCTTTCCCTTCGGTTCGGAGGTTTTGGTGAAATCGCGCTTGGCGCGATAGGGCGCGAGCTTTGCCATGGCGCGGAGTCAAATCCGCGCCGGGCATTCGGTTCCAGGCTCAGGAGGCGAGCGGCTCGCCCGCGACCGGAGCCGTGCCGGGGGTGCGTTCGTGCAGGAAGGCCGCCGCGATGAGATCGCGGGTGTATTCCTCCTTCGGCCGGTCGAAGATCTCCTCGGCCGTGCCGCGCTCCACCACCTTGCCGCTCTTCATCACCATGATTTCGTCGGAGAGTGCGCGCACCACCGCGAGATCGTGGCTGATGAAGATATAGGCCAGCCCGTGCGCCTGCTGCAGGTCGCGCAGCAGCTCGACGATCTCCTTCTGGACCGACCGGTCGAGGGCCGAGGTCGGCTCGTCGAGCACCACGAGCTTGGGATGCAGGATCATGGCACGGGCGATGGCGATGCGCTGGCGTTGGCCGCCGGAGAACTCGTGCGGGAAGCGGTTGCGCCAGGCCGGATCGAGACGGACCTCCTCGAAGGCCTGGGCGGCGCGCCGGTCACGCTCCTTCCGCGAGATGCTCGGCTCGTGCACGAGAAGGCCCTCGGTCACGATCTCGCCGGCGGTCATGCGGGGGGAAAGCGAACCGAAGGGGTCCTGGAACACGAGCTGCAGGTGGCGCCGCAAGGGCCGCATCCCGCTCCGGTCGAGGGGCATGAGGTTCCGGTCCTCGAACCGCACCGTGCCGGAGGCCGGCAGGAGCTTCAGGACGGCCCGGCCGAGCGTGGACTTGCCCGAGCCGGACTCGCCCACCACGCCGACCGTCTCGCCCGCCCGCACCGACAGGCTGACCCCGTCGACCGCGCGAAGCACATGGCTCCCGCGGCCGAACAGGCCGGACTTGAGGACGAACTGAACCTCGATGTTGCGGGCGTCCAGCACGAGGGGCGCGTTCATCGAGACCGGCTCCTTGCGTCCGGTCGGCTCGGCATCGATCAGCATCTGCGTGTAGGGATGCTTGGGTGCCGTGAAGATGTCCTGCGTGATGCCGCTCTCCACGACCTCGCCGCGCTTCATGACGTAGGTGCGGTCCGCGAAGCGGCGCACGATGCCCAGATCGTGGGTGATGAACACGATGGACATGCCGAGGCGCTTCTGCAGGTCGCCGAGCAGTTCGAGGATCTGCGCCTGCACCGTCACGTCGAGAGCCGTGGTCGGCTCGTCGGCGATCAGCACGTCCGGGTTGTTGGCGAGCGCCATGGCGATCATCACGCGCTGGCGCTGGCCCCCCGACAGCTCATGGGGATAGGCGTCGATGCGCCGGGCCGGGTCCGGAATGCGGACGAGCTCCAGGAGCTCGATGGCCCGGGCCCGGGCCTTCGACTTGCTCAGGCCTCCATGGGTGGTCAGGGGCAGGGCCAGCTGGTCGCCGATCCGGTAGAGGGGATCGAGGGACGTCATCGGCTCCTGGAAGATCATGGTGAGCTTGGAGCCGCGATAGCGGTTGAGCTTGTCGGGGGAAAGCCCCACCAGCTCGTCGCCGCGATACTTCACGGAGCCTTCCGCCCAGCCGTTGGAGGCCAGGAGCCCCATGACCGACATCATGGTCTGGCTCTTGCCCGAGCCGGATTCGCCTACGATGGCCACGGTTTCCCCGGGGTTCACATCCAGGTCGATGCCCTTCACCGCATGGAGGATGCCGTCTCCGGTGCGGAACCGGACGTGAAGATTGCGGACCGAGAGAACGGGTTCGGCCATGTCAGCGGTCCTTCGGGTCGAGCGCGTCGCGCAGGCCATCGCCGATGAAGTTGAGGCAGAACAGGATCGCGACGAGCGTGATGGAGGGATAGATCAGCATCCAGGTGGCGCCCTGGATGTTCTTGGCGCCTTCCGAGATGAGGACGCCGAGGCTGGTGTTCGGCTCCTGCACGCCCAGTCCCAGGAAGGACAGGAAGCTCTCCAGCAGGATCACCTTGGGCACCAGAAGCGTCATGTAGACGACCACCGGCCCGAGCGCGTTGGGAATCACGTGACGGCGGATGATGCCGCGCGTCTCGACCCCCAGCGCCTCGGCGGCCTGGACGTATTCCTGCCGCTTGATCGAAAGGGTCTGCCCCCGGACGATGCGGGCCATGTCGAGCCATTCGACCGCGCCGACCGCAATGAACATCAGGACGAAGTTCCGGCCGAAGAATACGACCAGCATGATCACGAAGAAGATGAAGGGCAGGGAGTAGAGGATGTCGACGATGCGCATCATCACCAGGTCGACCCGCCCGCCCAGATAGCCGGAGGTCGCGCCGTAGATCACGCCGATGAGGATCGCCACGAAGGTGGCGAGCAGTCCGATCGCAAGCGAGATCTGCCCGGCCTTCATGGTGCGGGTGAGGAGATCGCGCCCGTTGGTGTCGGTGCCGAAGAAGAAGTATTGCCGCCGGATCGGCACGTCGACGAGGAGCCGCCGGCCCTCGTCCTGGCGCTCGACCACCTGGGCGGGGCCGAACAGGTCTGAGCGTTCGAAATAGGCCAGAAGCCTCTCGTCGATGGGGCGGCTGCTCGAACTCACGAGGGTGACATGGGCGACGTCGCCGTCGATGGCGATGTTCTCGGGCTTCGCCCTCACGCGCGAGCCGATCCGTGCGATGTTGGGCTCGATCTGGTCCGCCTTGGGATAGGCCTCCAGGCTGGCCGGGACCTTCACGTAATCCGTATAGACCCTGTCGAAGGGATGGCCGGTCACGTAGGGGCCGAAGATGCACGCGATGGCGATGAGCGCGAGCACGATGATGCTGGTGAGGGCGGCGCGGTTGCGCACGAGGCGGCCCCGGGCCTCGGCCCAGAGGGAGCGCCCGGTCACCGTGCCCTTCATGGTTTCGACGGGAAGTACAGCGCCTTGGGCCATGGCACGTCTCAATCGTAGCGGATGCGCGGATCGATAAGGGCGTAGAGGATATCGACCACGAGGTTGAACAGGAGAACGAAGACGGCGACGACGACCACGGTGCCCATGACGAGCGTGTAGTCACGGTTGAGGGCCCCTTCGACGAAGTAGCGGCCGATGCCGGGCAGGCCGAAGATGGTCTCCACCACCACGGACCCGGTCAGGAGCGCGGCGGCCGCCGGGCCGAGATAGGACACCACCGGCAGGGCCGCGCCGCGAAGGGCATGAGCCACGATCACCCGCAGGGGCAGGCCGAGGGACCGGAGGGTGCGGATGTGGTTGGAGCGCAGGTTCTCGATCATGGCCGCCCGGGTCATGCGCGCGACGACGGCGATCTGCGGCAGGGCCAGCACGATGACCGGCAGGATGAGATTGCGGGGGCTCCCGTCGGCCCAGCCCGCCACCGGCAGCCAGGCCAGCGCAAGCCCGAACACGATCTGAAGGATGGGGGCCACGACGAAGTTCGGAATGGTCAGGCCGAGGGCGCCCGTACCCGTCACCAGATAGTCGACGGCGCTGTTCTGGCGAAGGGCCGCGATGGCGCCGAGGGTTCCGCCGACGAGGACCGCAACGGTCAGGGCGAGGGCGCCGAGGGTTATGGAAATCGGCAGGCCGCGGGCGAAAAGCTCCGCCACGCTGAAGTCGCGCAGGATGAAGGACGGGCCGAAATCGCCCTGCATCACGGCGCTCAGGTAGAGCCAGTACTGCTCGATCAGCGGGCGGTCGAGCTGGTAGATCCGGTTCAGGTTCTCCATCACCTTCGCCTCGAGCGGGCGCTCGAGATCGAACGGGCCGCCGGGGGCGAGCCGGATCAGGAAGAACGAGATGGTGACGATGATAAACAGCGTCGGGATCGCCGAGAGGAATCGGCGGAAGATGAAGGAGAGCAAGGCAGGCTCCTCCCACTTGAGAACGCGTGAACGGCTAAAAAAATAGGGCGGCCTGCAGCACAGGCCGCCCCTTGCTCAGCGAAAACTCACTGCGTCTTCGAGAGGAAGCGGGTCGGATAGACGCCGCGGGTGTTCTGCACGAAGCCCTTGATCTTCGGCGAGATCAGGTTGCTCTTGCCGTAGTACATGATCGGGATCCAGGGCATGTCCTTCATGAGGATCGCCTCGGCCTTCTTCATGATGTCGGCGCGCTTGGTCAGGTCCAACTCCTTGGCGGCCTGCTCCAGGAGCTTGTCGAACTCCGGATTGTTGTACTTGCCGTAGTTGAAGCCCTTGTTGTCGCTCTTGAGCAGGAACAGGAAGTTGTTCGGGTCCGAATAATCGGCGATCCAGCCGTAGCGGGCGATGTCGAAGTCGCCGCCGTCGCGCAGATGGGCGAAGTGGGTCTTGCCGTCCGTGTTGATGAAGGACGTCTCGACGCCGATCTGCTTCCACTGGTCGGCGATGGCGATGACGCTGTTGCGGTTGTTGTCCGTGGTGTTGTAGCGGATCTGGACCTTCAGCGGCTTGCTCTCGTCGAACCCGGCTTCCTTGAGGAGGGCCTTGGCCTTGTCCTCACGGTCGATGGGGGACACGTCCTTGTAGTCCATGTAGGCGGGCTGGCTGTAATTGCCCACGCCCGGCGGCATGAACGAATAACCCGGCTGCATCGTCTCGCCCCAGATCTCGCTCGCGATGAACTCGCGGTCGATCGCCATGGAGAGGGCCTGGCGCACGCGCACGTCGTTGAAGGGAGCCTTCGACGAATTCGTCACGAGATACCACGTGCCGAGATACGGGCCGAGCTTGACCTGATCCTTGAAGCGCTCCTTGAGCGACTTGATCTGGTCCGCAGGAAGCTCGTCCATCGAGTCCAGCTCGCCCGCCTCGTAACGGCGCACGGCCGCGGCGAGATCCGGATGCGGAATGACGTTGACCGTGTCGATCTGGACGTCCTTCGCGCCGTGATAGTGCTCGTTCTTCGTGAGCTTGATGTGCGAGTTCGGCACGAACTCGGCGAGCTTGTAGGCGCCGTTCGTCACCATGTTGCCCGGCTTTACGAAGTCCTTGCCGAACTTCTCGACGGAGGCCTGATGAACGGGAAGGCTGGTCTGGTGGGTGAGAAGCTCGATGAAGTAGGGGGTCGGCTGCTCCAGGGTGATCTCGACGGTCTTGTCGTCGATGGCCTTGACGCCGAGTTCCTCGACCTTGGCCTGGCCCTTGTTGATCTTCTCGGCATTCTTGATCGGGTACAGGATGTTCGCGTATTTCGCGCCCGTCTCCGGATTCATGATGCGGCGGTAGGAATAGACGAAGTCCGAAGCCTTCACCGGATCGCCGTTCGACCACTTGAGACCGTCGCGCAGGGTGAAGCGGTAGGTCGTGCCGTCGTCGCTGACTTCCCACTTCGCGGCTTGGCCGGGCACGGCCTCGCCCTTGGCGTTGTAGGTCACGAGACCTTCGAGCAGGTCGCGCAGGATGTGGGCTTCCTGCACGGTCGAGGTCTTGTGGGTGTCGAGAGTCTCGGGCTCGCCGGTGTTACCGCGATTATAGACGACTTCAGCCGAAGCGGCGCCCATGAGGGCTGCCGTTGCGACGGCTGCCAGAGCCGTGCGTTTCAACCAGGACATTGACGCGTTCCCTTTACTGTTATTCCTAGGTTTCGAATTGTTTCGGCTTCAACCATCAGGCGAAACCTTATCCCATTTGTTGTTCAAACAACTGTTCATGTCCAGTACTATTCAATCGGCTGGACGAACGGGGGAGCGAGGTGCCCGGGGCCCTAGGCTCCGGTATCGAAGATCAGGCCCGCGGCCTCGATTCCGGCTGTCGCGGCGATCTCGTCGTTGTCCGAGGTGTCGCCCGAAACGCCGACCGCCCCGAGAATATTCCCCTGTGAATCCTTGATCAGGACACCGCCGGGCACCGGCACGAGCAGGTTGCCGGTCGCGTGGGTTACTCCGGCGATGAAATGGGGGCGGTCCACCGCCATCTTGTGCAGGGCCCGCGAGCCCAGGCCGACGGCCAGGGCGCCATAGGCCTTGCCCATGGCGATCTCGGCCCGCTTGAGGCTGGTGCCGTCCTCCGACAGGAGGGCCTTCACGGCGCCGCGGGCGTCGTAGACGACCACCGACAGGGGCTTGAAGCCCTTCTCCCGGCCGGCCCTGAGGGTGGCGTCGGCAATGGCTTGAGCGGTTTCCAGAGCAAGTTCGGACAATCCGATCCCCTTTTGTTTCAGTGGGTTATAGAGCAGCGTTTCAGGCCGCCTAGCGAGAGGCGGCGTCTTTCTGCGCGAGCCAGGCCGCCACGACCTTGCGCTCGTCCAGGGTCATTTCGGTGATGTTGTTGGGCGGCATCGCGTGGGTCAGCACGCTCTGGACCCGGATGAGCTCCGCATGGCGGGCGATCTCCTCCGGGGTGTCGAGGCGCACGCCCTTGGGGGCGACCGGAATGCCCTCCCAGACCGGCTCCGCCGCATGGCACATGGAGCAGCGGGACTGGATCGTGAGGACGGCCTCGTCGAAGGAGGCCGTCATCGCGGCGGGGGAGGCCTCGGTAGGACCTTCCGCCATGTTGGCCTCTCCCGGCTTGCCGATAATGGAGAGCCAGACCGCCAGGGCGATGCAGGCGGCGGCCACGCCCCAGCTCCACCAGGGCGAGCCCTTGTCCGCATGGCGGGAATTGTAGAAGTGCCGCACCACCGCTCCCGCGATCACCACGAGGCCGATGATGGCGACCGCGTAGCGGGACGACCAGGCCAGCGGATAATGATTCGAGAGCATCAGGAAGATGACCGGCAGCGTCAGGTAGTTGTTGTGCGTCGAGCGCAGCTTGGCTTCCTTGCCGAGCCTCGGATCGGGGGAGCGACCGGCCAGCAGGTCCGCCACCACCTTCTTCTGGTTGGGAATGATGACGAAGAAGACGCTGGCCGACATCCAGGTCGCGATCATGGCCCCCGTATGGAGGAAGGCGGCGCGCCCGTTGAAGACCTGCGTGAACGCGAAGGCCGCCGCCAGGATGTAGACGAAGAGCACCACGCCGAGGGCGACCCCGTTCTTCCCGAGGGGCGACCGGCACAAGCCTTCATAGACGAGCCAGCTGAGAAGAATGCCGCCGATGCCGATGGCCGCGGCCTGCCAGGGCTCGAGCGCCCGGACGGCCGGGTCGATGGTGTAGAGATCCGCGTGGAGATAGTAGATCCAGACGATCAGGAAGAAGCCGCTGATCCAGGTGGAATAGCTCTCCCACTTGAACCAGGTCAGCTCCTTCGGCATCTCGGGCGGGGCCACGAAATACTTGCGCATGTTGTAGAAGCCGCCGCCGTGGACCTGCCAGGCCTCGCCCCCCACGCCCTGGGGCAGTCCTTCTCTCTTCTTAAGGCTGAGATCCAGGTGGATGAAATAGAAGGACGATCCGATCCAGGCAATCGCGGTAATGACATGGATCCAGCGGAGGATCTGGCTGATCCATTCGGAAATCTGCGGGTCGATCATGCGGCCACTTGTAATGATAGGGAACATCTAGCCTAGGGCGGCACCGCCGAATGCGAAAGGCCCGGCTGCGGGCTTTTTCAACAGGTTCCCTCACGGGGAATCCTCGGGTTCGTCCTCGGCCCGAGCGGCGGCGTCTTGACGGCGGTACGCCGCATCGAAAAGCTCTGCCGGTCCGATCGTTCTCCCCCGCTGCTTTCGAGGTTCCCATGGGCCGCCTGTCCACCCACGTTCTGGATACAGCCAACGGCAAGCCCGCCAAGGGCCTGGAGATCGAGCTCTTCGCCATCGACGGCGAGCGGCGGCGTTCGATCCTGCGCACGCGCACCAATGACGACGGCCGCACGGACGGGCCGCTCATGAGCGGCGAGACCTTCCACACGGGCACCTACGAACTCGTCTTTCACGTGGGCGCCTATTTCCGGTCCATCGGCACGGCCACCGCCGATCCGCCGTTCCTGGACGTCGTGCCCATCCGCTTTTCCATCGCCGAGCCGCTCGGGCACTACCACGTGCCGCTCCTCGTCTCGCCTTGGAGCTATTCCACCTATCGAGGAAGCTGATCGACCATGGCCGAGGCCACCTATCCCCGCGATCTCGTCGGCTACGGCCGCAATCCGCCCCATCCCCATTGGCCGAACGACACGCGCATCTGCGTCCAGTTCGTGATCAACTACGAGGAGGGGGGCGAGAACAACATCCTCCACGGCGACAGGGCCTCCGAGGCCTTCCTGTCCGAGATCGTCGGCGCGGCGCCTTGGCCGGGGCAGCGCCACATGAGCATGGAATCGATCTACGAATACGGCTCCCGCGCGGGGTTCTGGCGCCTGTGGCGCATGTTCACCGAGCGCGGGATGCCGGTGACGGTCTACGGGGTCGCGACGGCCCTCATGCGCAATCCGGAAGCCGTCGCGGCCATGAAGGAGGCCGGCTGGGAGATCGCGAGCCACGGGCTCAAATGGATCGACTACCGGGATTTCTCCTCCGACGAGGAGAGGGCGCACCTGAAGGAGGCGATCCGCATCCACACGGAGGTGACCGGCGAGCGGCCGCTCGGATGGTATACGGGCCGCACCTCGGAGCACACCAACCGCCTCGTGGCGGAGGAGGGCGGCTTCCTCTACAGCGCGGATTCCTATGCGGACGAGCTGCCCTACTGGGAGACGCATGGCAGGCACTCCCAGCTGATCGTGCCCTACACGCTCGACGCCAACGACATGCGCTTCGCGACGCCGCAGGGCTTCAACTCGGGCGATCAGTTCTACGCCTATCTGAAGGATACGTTCGACACGCTCTACGCGGAGGGCGAGACGGCCCCGAAGATGATGTCGGTCGGCCTGCATTGCCGCCTCGTCGGCCGCCCCGGGCGCGCGGCGGCCCTGGCGCGCTTCCTCGACTACGTCGCATCCCACGACCGGGTCTGGGTGGCGCGGCGCGTCGACATCGCCCGGCACTGGATCAGGCGCCACCGTCCGGCCGATCTCAAGCCCAGCACCATGAACCGGTCGCTGTTCGTGGAGCTGTTCGGCGACGTGTTCGAGCATTCCCCCTGGATTGCCGAGCGGGCCTACGATGCCGGCCTCACCACGGCCCAGGACACGGCCGAGGGGCTGCACGCGTCGATGGTCCATGTGCTGTCGGACGCAACCCGGGAACAGAAGCTCGGTCTCATCCGCGCCCATCCCGACCTCGCGGGTCGGCTGAAGCTTGCCGACCTCACCGCCGATTCGAGGGGAGAGCAGGCCTCGGCGGGCCTCGACAGCCTCACCGAGGAGGAGCGCGACCGCTTCCTCGCCCTCAACGATTCCTACAAGCGCAAATTCGGCTTCCCGTTCATCATGGCCGTGAAGGGGCGCACGAAAGAGGAGATCCTCGCCGCCTTCGAGGAAAGGCTGGAGCACGACCCGGACCAGGAATTCGATACGGCGGTCGTCCAGATCGAGCTCATCGCCCTCCTGCGGCTGAAGGATCGCCTTCCGTCCCTGGCGGACGTGTTCTCGTCGCTGGCCTGAGGCGGTCCCGCCCGGCCGGATTGCGGTCCTGCCGCCGGAACCTTAAATGCTCTCCACCACAAGGGAGAAGTTTTCATGAGCGCATCAGCCGGACACGTGGATCTGGACCGCGAGGACGTCAAGCGGGGACTGGCCGAGGGATCGATCCATCTGGTCGATGTCCGGGAGCCCCATGAATTCGCGGCCGGCCACATCCCGGGCTCGATCTCGCATCCCCTGTCGGCCTTCGATCCCTCCAGCCTGCCGACCGACAGGCGGATCGTCTTTTCCTGCGCCGCGGGCGTGAGGTCGCTGCGGGCCATCGAGTTCGCGCAGGCCGCCGGGCGCGACGTGCGCGAGCACTACAAGGGCGGCTTCAAGGACTGGGCGGCGGCGGGCGAACCGGTGGAATAGGGGCACCCACGGATTGTCGCGGGTACCTCACATAGATTTGTTCCAAAGTAGAGTGCTCAAGCTTGGCAAGATGTGCACTACTATCCTCCCGCCGGTGACGGCTCGAATGGGAAGCCGTCGATCGCGCTCATAAGAGGGGAACTACATGAAGCGCACTATCTTCGTCGCCAGCTTGCTTGCGCTCGGGGTCACCGCAGCCATCGCGCAGAGCAACGTCGTCGAACAACGCCAGCAGTTGATGAAGGAGATGGGTGCGCAGACCCGTCCCATCGGCGCCATGCTGCGCGGTCAGGAGCCCTTCGACCTCGCGAAGGTTCAAGCCGGCCTGAAGGTTTTCGCCGAGAACTCGCAGAAGGCTCAGTCCCTCTGGCCCGAAAGCTCCAAGGATGCGCCGAAGACCGATGCGCTTCCGGCCATCTGGCAGAACAAGGCGAAGTTCGAGTCGATCATGACGGAACTGCACCAGGACGCCCAGACGGCGATGTCCGCCATCAAGGACGAGGCATCCTTCAAGGCGCAGATGCCCCAGGTGCTGCAGAATTGCGGCGCCTGCCACAACGACTTCCGGAAGAAGAGCTCCTAAGTCGTCGTAGATCGTACGCGGGCGGCCTTTCGGCCGCCCGTTTCGTTTGGAGATTCGGTGATGCGCAAGGTGCTCGGAGGCCTGCTCCTCCTCGTCGTATTCGGTGTGCTCGGCTTCTTCGCCCTGACCTCTCCCTCCGCGTACCGGCTCCTGCGGGGCGGGGCGGCGGCCGGAGACGCGGGCGCGATCGATCCGGCCCGGGCACCCGACATGGAGAACGGGCGGGCCCTGTTCTTCGCCGGCGGATGCACCTCCTGCCATGCCACTCCCAACCAGGACGACAAGTTGCGGCTGGGGGGCGGCTATGCCCTCAACTCGCCTTTCGGCACCTTCCATGTTCCCAACATCTCGCCCCACAGGCAGGACGGGATCGGTTCCTGGAGCACGGCGGAGTTCATCCGCGCCATGCGGGAGGGCGTTTCGCCCGATGGGCGGCACTACTATCCGGCCTTTCCCTACACGTCCTACCAGCGCATGACGCCGGCCGATCTCGCCGATGTCTTCGCCTTCATTCAGACCCTTCAGCCTGTCGAGGGCCGGGCTCAGGCTCACGACCTGCCGTTCCCCTACAATATCCGCCGGGGCGTCGGCCTGTGGAAGCTCGCCTTCCTCGACGGGCACGTCTTCACGCCCGATCCGACGAAATCCGAGAGCTGGAACCGGGGCGCCTATCTGGTGAACGGGGCCGGCCATTGCGCCGAGTGCCACAGCGAGCGCAACGCGGCGGGGGCGATCATCGAGGAGCGCCGATTCGCCGGCGGGCCCGATCCGGAGGGCCGGGGGACCGTTCCCAACATCACGCCTCACTCCAGCGGTATCGGGGGCTGGACTGTGGACGAGATCGCCACCCTGTTGAAAACGGGGGAAACCCCGCTCTTCGACACGGTCGGCGGACCGATGGGGTCGGTGGTCGCAAACACCGCGCAGCTCTCCGACGCGGACCGTCGGGCCATGGCGGAATACCTGCTCTCCCTGCCGGAGCGAGAGGGCTACAAGCGGCCTGAATGATCGGTGGACAAGCTGGGGACGGGCTGTCAGTCCATCACGGCCGCTTTGAGGATGCAGACCATGGTGGCCCGCCCGGGCCCGTCGCCGACGCAGCGGACCGAGTGCGGGCGGTCGCAGCGGTAGCGCAGGGTCTCGCCCGTCTTCGCCCTTTGGGTGGAACCGCCGACCTCGACCTCGAACTCGCCCTCCAGCACCGAGAGGCACTCGATGGAGCCGCGCTGGTGGCTGTCGGAATCGAGCACGCCGCCGGGCTCCGACTGCACGTCGTACCATTGCAGCCATTCGATGGTCTTGAGCCAGCCGATGATGGCAAGGCGCATCTTGCCGTCCTCCGACACGAGGATCGGCGTGTCGGCCTTGGACGATTTCTCGATGAACGGCTCCTCGTCGCTGGTGGCGAGAACCCGCTCGATGGACACGTCGAGGGCCTGGCTGAGGCGCCAGATGGTGGCGAGGGTCGGGTTCGTCTCGTTCCGCTCGATCTGGCTGATGATGGATTTCGCCACGCCCGACTGCTCGGCGAGTTCGGAGAGCGACAGGTTGTAGGCCTTGCGCAGCCGCTGGATGGTCTTGCCCATGTGGCCGGATAGAACCTGAGCGCCGGTCTCGAGATCCCGGCTCCGCTCCTTGCCTTCAACGCCCATCGTGCCCGCCTTGCCTGTTCTGAAAGACCGAACGTTCGTTCCTCAAAACGGTTTTGGGACAACCTCAGGGGTGGGTCAAGCACCAGGGGTGTCGCGGCGCGCCTTTTCCTGTCGGCAGGGCGTCAGCCGCCCGGTTTGGGCGAGGCCGCCTTCAGTTCATGGGCCCGCATCAGCCCGAGCTGGTGCTCGCGCCAGACGATGAAGAGGCCCGTGCCCGCCACGATGGTGGCGCCGGTCAGCATGGTGCCGGTGGGAAGATCGCCGAAGACCATCCAGCCGAACAGGAGCGCCCAGATCATGGTGGTGTATTCGAACGGCGCGATGATCGAGGTATCCGCGAAGCGGTAGCTCTGGGTCAGCAGGATCTGCCCGATCCCGCCGAGGATGCCGCCGACGACGAACAGGGCCATGTCGTAGGCGTCCGGCATGCGCCAGCCCAGCACGATGGTGCAGAGGGACAGGGCCGAGGCGAGAATGAAGAAGTAGAAGACGATGGCGCCCGTTTTCTCGGTCGCCGTCAGGCGGCGCACCTGGATCATGGCCCCGGCGGAGCAGAAGGCGCCCAGCAGCGCGCAGAGCGCGCCGAGGGTCGGCCCGCCGCTGAGGCTCCCGGTGAAGGTCTCGACCTTCAGGTAGGGCGAAAGCATGATCAGGACGCCGACGAAGCCGATGCCAACGGCGCTCCAGCGGTAGGCCCGCACCTTCTCCTTGAGCAGCAGGGCCGCCAGGATCACGACGATCAGCGGCGAGGCGTAGCCGATGGCGATGGAATCGTGGAGCGGCAGGTAGGAGAGGGCGGCAAAGCCAAGATACATGCCCGAGGTGCCGATGAGGCCGCGCAGGAAGTGGCCGCGCACGTTGTCGGTCCGCACGGCGTTGATCAGGTCCCCTTGCCAGGCCAGCCAGGCCAGGAGCGGAAGCAGGGCGAAGGCCGAACGGAAGAAGACCACCTCTCCGACGGGGTAGCGGGCCATCAGGGTCTTCAACGTAGCCGACATCATCGTGAAGACGAGGGCGGACAGGACTTTGAGGGAGATCCCCAGGAGAGGTTTCAAGGCGTGAGTCGCTTCGGTTGGAGACGCAACCAAACACGATGCGGCTCTCCCGTGAAGGCCTTTCGGGCGGAAAATCCCTGCGTCAGGCACATGCGAGAGTTCGCGACTGTCACAAAATCGCAAGGCTAACGTCACAGACACGATACGCGAATCCGGTCTGGTCAGGGGACACGCCGAGTGAGGACCCCATGGCCGAAGCATTCGAGGCCGTCCGCGTGCGGACGCTGTTCCTGTCGGATCTCCATCTGGGCACCAGGGGGTGCCAGGCCGGTCCGCTGCTGGCGTTCCTGAAGGCCTATGATGCCGACATCATCTATCTCGTGGGCGACATCGTCGACGGCTGGAAGCTCAAATCGGGTTGGTACTGGCCCCAGGCCCACAACGACGTCGTCCAGAAGCTCCTGCGCAAGGTCCGGAAGGGCGCCAAGCTGGTGTACATCCCCGGCAACCACGACGAGTTCCTGCGGGACTATATCGGGGTCAATCTCGGCGGCATCGAGCTGGCCGACCATGCCCTGCACGAGACCGCCGACGGAAAGCGCTACCTCGTGATCCACGGGGACCAGTTCGACCTCGTGGTGCGCCATGCCCGCTGGCTGGCCCTGCTCGGGGACGGGGCCTACACGGCGGCGCTGTTCGTCAACACCCATCTCAACATCCTGCGCCGCCGCCTCGGCCTGACCTACTGGTCGCTCTCGTCCTGGGCCAAGCTGCGGGTGAAGAACGCCGTCAACTACATCAGCCGGTTCGAGGACCTTCTCGCCTCGGAGGCGAGGCGCCAGGAGGCGGACGGGGTCATCTGCGGCCATATCCACCATGCCGTCATGCACGAAAGGTTCGGCATCGCCTACGTGAACACCGGCGACTGGGTGGAATCCTGCACCGCCGTCGTCGAGCACTACGACGGCACCCTGCAGCTGATCCGGTGGGCCGAGCAGCCCGAGGCGCAGGCGGAAGGCCGGTCTCAGTCCGTGCCGGCCCTGGCCGGGACGCGGGTCGCCTGATGCGCGTCCTCGTCGCGACCGACGCCTGGCATCCGCAGGTGAACGGGGTCGTCCGCTCGCTGGAATACATGGCTGCGGAGGCGCCCCATTTCGGCGCCGAGATCGTCTTCCTCACGCCCGAGCGGTTCCGATCCGTTCCGATGCCGACGTATCCGGAGATCCGGCTGGCCCTGGCGACGCCGGGACGGGTCGCGCGCGTCCTCGACGAGGTCGCCCCCACGCACATCCATATCGCGACGGAAGGCCCTGTGGGCCTCGCGGCGCGTCTGGTCTGCCGCAGGCGGGACCTCGCCTTCACCACGAGCTACCACACCCGCTTTCCGGAATACGTCTCCGCCCGGACGCCCATTCCGGAGGCCTGGTCCTATCGGGCGCTGCGCTGGTTCCACCGCGAGGCCCGCGCCATGATGGTCAGCACCCCCTCCCTGGAGCGGGAGCTGGAGGGGCGCGGCTTCCACCGCATCCGGCGCTGGACCCGGGGCGTGGACACGCAGCTCTTCCGTCCGCGCCACGAACGGATCCTGGACGACCGCGCGCCCATCTTTCTTTTCGTCGGTCGGGTGGCGGTCGAGAAGAATATCGAAGCGTTCCTTTCCCTCGATCTTCCCGGCACCAAGGTGGTCGTGGGCGACGGCCCGGCACGGGCGGATCTGGAGCGGCGCTACCCGAAGGCCCGGTTCCTGGGCACCCTCGCCGGAGAGGATCTGGCACGGGTCTATGCCTCCTCGGACGTCTTCGTGTTCCCGAGCCTCACGGACACCTTCGGCATCGTCCTGCTGGAAGCCCTGGCCTCCGGCCTCCCGGTCGCGGCCTTTCCGGTCACGGGACCGGCCGACGTCATCGGCTCCTCGGCCTGCGGGGTCCTCGACGAGGATCTGCGCGAGGCGGCCCTGGCGGCCCTCGAGATCCCGAAGGACAGATGCCGGGCCTACGGCGAGACCTTTACCTGGCGCGAGAGCGCGCGACAGTTCTTCTCCAATATCGGTTCGGCCCACGAAGAGCCCGACCGCGGGCCTCACATCAGGAACGAGGGATAGGGACCCGGATGCAGGATCTGCTCGTCCGCTAGGCCAGGGGCCTCGGGAAAGGACGACTCCTTGTCGGGCGCAGGCTGATCGGGAGCGCAGACGGCCGCCATCTCGTGAATGCGGCCTTCGAGGTAGCGCAGGGTCTGGATGATCCGCCGGATGCGCTGCTCGGCCAGGGCCTGGAACTCCTCGTCGCTCAGGGGCTCCTGCGCCTCCAGGTCGAGGAGGTTCCTCAGGTCGTCCTGGCCCTTGCCGCGGGGGAGGAGGCCGAGCTCGCCCTTCGTCCGGGCGATGGTCCGCGCCATGTCCTGCAAGGTGGACCGGACCTGGTCCAGGGTCCGCCCGGCCGCGTCGTCGTGCGCGGTCTTCTCGATGCGGCCCAGGGCGGCCAGAACGGCCTCGGTATCCGCATTGCGGTTGCGCCGGGCGAATTCGCGCAGGAACCAGCGGCCCCGTGCCGTCTCCATGACGGCGGCTTCGATGGCGTCGTAATCAGCATTGCTGAACGTGACGCGCGTCTCGTCATCCGTCATGCTACACACTTCCCTTTCCGCGGGGTCCGCGATTCCCATTGTGTCGAAAGCAGGGGACAGCTCAACCCCTCAACACCTTCCTTAACGGTATTTTCACCGTGTTCTTCGTCGCGCCTATCCTTTCGGTGACCTTGCCGTGACCGCACCCACCCTCGTTTTCGGTATCCGCCTCGGCGCGCTGCAGGCTGCGAGCTTCGTCAGCATCGGGGTGTTCCTGCCTTTTTTCCCGCTTTGGCTGCAGAGCAAGGCGCTTCCGCCGACGATCATCGGGATCGTGGTCTCCATCCCGATCATCGTCCGCATCCTCGTTTCGGCCCCGCTCCTGATCCTGGCCGACAGGTCCTTCGGCCCACGCCGCCTCCTCCTGTGCAGCCATCTGGGCCAGATCGTCGGCTTCCCGCTGCTGATGCTGGCGGAGAGCAGCCTGGCGATCATCGCGATCGTCGCGCTCGTGGCCGTTGCGCAGGCGGCGGTCATCCCGGGAAACGACCTGGTGGTGACGGGCGCGGTGCAGCGGCGGCCGGGCCTCAACTACGGCTGGATCCGCGGTTGCGGATCGGTGGCCTTCTTCCTGGCCAACATCGCGGCCGGGTACCTGGTGGGAGGGTTCGGGGCCGGCGCCGTCGTCGTGGCGCTTTCGCTCATCCCCCTTCTCGGGATCTGGGCGACCTTCGTGGCCGTCAGGCCCGAGACGACCGAGGCTCCGGTTCGCGCCGACGACAAGGGGCGGTCCGCGGCGCCGGGCCTGCCCAAGGTGCTCTGGCTGGTTCTGATCGCGGCCGCGCTCACGCAGGGCACCCACGGGGCCCTGAACGCCTTCGCCAGCATCTACTGGCAGTCCCAAGGCTTCGCCGATGCCACGATCGGGTATCTCTGGGCGGCGGGCGTCGTCGCCGAGATCGTCGTCTTCTTCGTGCTCGGCCAGGCGGTGGGCAAGGGGTCGGGCGTGGGGCTGATCCTCATCGGATCGGCCGCCGCGGCGATCCGCTTCACGGTCATGTCCCTGCATCCGGGTCTCGGCCTGACCTTCGTGCTCCAGGCCATGCACAGCCTCTCCTTCGGCGCCACCCATCTCGGGACCATGGCAGCCCTGACGGCGTTCTCCCCACCACATGCCCGCGGGCGGGCGCAGGGCATCTACGGCACCCTCGCGGCCCTGGTGATGGCGCTCTCCACCATTGTGAGCGGCGTGATCTACCGGGAGGCGGGCGCCCTGGTCTTCGCCGCAATGGCGCCCCTCGGCGCCATCGGCTTCGTGCTGACGCTGCTTGCGGTCCGTCTCCTGCCGGCTCAGCCCCAGAGGGCGGGCAGCGGCGGGTAGACGATGCTGCCCTCATAGGTCAGGCCCGGCTCCCGGTCCTTCGCCAGCAGGAGAGGGCCGTCGAGATCGACGAAGCGGGCGCGCGGCGCCAGGACCATGGCCGGAGCCATGGCGAGCGACGTGCCGACCATGCAGCCGATCATCAGGGAGAAGCCCCTGGCCTCCGCCGCCTCGGCCAAAGCCAGGGCCTCGGTCAGGCCGCCGGTCTTGTCGAGCTTGATGTTGATCACGTCGTAGAGCCCTACCAGCCGGTCGAGGCTCGGCCGGTCGTGCACGCTCTCGTCGGCCAGGATCGGCACCGGCCTGTCGATGCCGCGCAGGGACTCGTCCTCCTTGGCGGGGAGGGGCTGCTCCACCAGGGCGTAGCCCGCATCGGCGCAGGCCGCGAGGTGGGCGGCGAGGTTTTCCTGGGTCCAGCCCTCGTTGGCGTCGGCGATGAGGGTGGCGTCGGGGGCGGCCTTGCGGACGGCGGCGATGCGTTCGAGATCCCCGCCGGGGCCGCCGAACTTCACCTTCAGGATCGGCCTTTCCGCCGCCCGGGCGGTCGCTTCCGCCATGGCCTCGGGCGTGTCGAGGCTGATCGTATAGGCCGTGGTCACGGGCGGCCAGCGGTTGACCCCTGCCGTCACATGGGCGCGGATGCCGGAGCGCTTGGCGTCGAGGTCCCAGAGGGCGCAGTCGACCGCGTTTCTGGCCGCTCCCGCCGGCATGGCGCTCTGGAGCGCCTCGCGGGTCAGCCCGGCCTCGATCTGCGGCCGCAGGGCCTCGATGGCCGCGGCGACGCCTTCGACCGTCTCGCCGTAGCGGGGGTAGGGGACGCATTCGCCATGACCGACTGCGCCGTTCTCGCCGATGGTCGCCGTCACGACGACCGCCTCGGTGCGGGACCCCCTTGCGATCGTAAACTTTCCTGCGATGGGAAAGCGGTCAATCGTCACGTCGAGCTTGCGCATTCTCTCTGCCTCTCCACAACTTCGGCTCGACTTGTGGCGTAGCAACACGCTATCACCAAGCGGAATCGATACCGGAAGGATGATCGTGGCGCAGAGCACCTTGGCTCAAGAGCCGCAAGTGAAAATCGAGCGTTCTGGGGACAAGGTGACCGCACGGATCGTCGGCCACTGGACCGCGGAGCATGCCGAGCTCGTGGAGTCCTTCGCGGCCGAGATCGGCGCCGAGGCCGACCAGCATCACGTGATCTTCGATTTGGGCGAAGTCCAGCGTCTGGACACCCTCGGCGCCTGGGTGCTCGACCGGACCCGGCACGAACTGGGGGAGCGCGGCCAGGCGGCCGACTTCGCCAATGCCAGCCCGGAACAGCAGATCCTGCTCGACGAGGTGGCCTATCGCGGCTTTCAGGAGCAGCCGAAGGCCCGGCATTCCAAGGCCATGGATTTTCTCGTCGACGTCGGCAAGAGCATGGCCGGGGCCGGCAAGGATCTGGTCGATGGCGTCGCGTTCCTGGGGGAGCTCGTCTCGGCCCTCATCCGGGTCGTCGTCCATCCCCGGCGCTTCCGGGGCACGGCGCTGGTCAACCAGCTCGAGCAGATCGCCTACCGGAGCGTGCCGATCATCGTGCTGATCTCGTTCCTCGTGGGCTGCATCGTCGCCCAGCAGGGCATCTTCCAGCTGGTCCGCTTCGGTGCCACGCCCTTCGTCGTGGACCTGATCGGCATCCTGGTCCTGCGCGAACTCGCCCTGCTCCTCACCTCCATCATGGTGGCCGGCCGGTCCGGCTCGGCCTTCACGGCCGAGATCGGCTCCATGAAGATGCGGGAGGAGATCGACGCCCTGCGGGTCATGGGGCTCGACCCCATCGAGGTCCTGATCGTTCCCCGGATCCTCGCCCTCGTCATCGGCCTGCCGCTCCTCACCTTCATCTCGTCCATCGCCGCGCTCTCGGGCGGCGGCGTGACGGCATGGCTCTACGGCGACGTCAGCCCGGACGTCTTCCTCTCCCGCCTGCGCGAGGCGGTGAGCATGAACACCTTCCTGGTCGGGCTCATGAAGGCGCCCTTCATGGCCCTGGTCATCGGCATCATCGCCACCCTCGAAGGGCTGGCGGTGGAAGGCTCCGCCGAGTCCCTGGGGCGCCACGTGACCTCGTCCGTGGTAAAGGCGATCTTCATGGTCATCGTCCTCGATGGCCTCTTCGCCATGTTCTTCGCAGCCATCAGGTACTGAAGCGATGCTCGACCGGCACCATCTCCCCATCGATAGGAACCGCGAGGTCGTCATTCGCGTCCGCGGGGTCGAGGTCGGCTTCGGGGACAGGACCATCCTCAACGGGCTCGACCTGGACGTGTACCGGGGCGAGATCCTGGGCTTCGTCGGCGCGTCCGGCCAGGGCAAGTCGGTGCTGACCCGCACGATCCTGGGCCTCGTCCCCAAGCGGGCGGGCACCATCGAGGTGCTGGGCCGCAACCTGGACGATTTGTCGCCCTCCGAAAGGCGGCTTCTGGAGCGGCGCTGGGGGGTTCTTTTCCAGCAGGGCGCCCTATTTTCCGCTCTGACCGTGAAGCAGAACGTGCAAGTGCCGATGCGGGAGTATCTCAACCTGTCCGACAGGCTCCTGGACGAGTTGGCGATGCTCAAGATCGAGATGGTGGGCCTGAAGCCGGACGCGGCCGACAAGCTTCCCTCGGAACTGTCCGGCGGCATGATCAAGCGGGCGGCCCTGGCCCGGGCGCTCGCTCTCGACCCGGACATCGTGTTCCTGGACGAGCCGACTTCGGGCCTCGACCCCATCGGCGCCGGGGAGTTCGACGAGCTGATTGCGACGTTACAACGGACTTTGGGGCTTACCGTATTCATGGTAACCCATGACCTCGACAGCCTTTACACGGTCTGCGACCGGATCGCGGCTCTGGGTGAGGGCAAGATTTTGGCGGAAGGGCCCATCGAGACGTTGCTCGCATCGGACAACCCTTGGCTCCGCTCCTACTTTCATGGAAAACGGGCTCGCGCGGCCATGGCCAGCGACTCGTAGGGTTTGTGATGGAAACGCGTGCAAACTACGCCTTGATCGGGTTGTTCACCCTCGCGGTGATCGCGGCGGCGTTCGGCTTCGTCTATTGGTTCTCCGGCGGCGACCGCGGCCAGGGAAGACAGACCGTCCGCGTGGTGTTCTCGGGGTCGGTTTCCGGCCTCTCGAAGGGCTCGTCCGCCTCCTTCAACGGCCTGCGGGTCGGCGAGGTGACGGATATCAGCCTTCTGCCGGAGGATCCCCGCAGGGTCATGGCGATCGTGCAGGTCGACGCCAACACCCCCATCCGCACCGACACCCGCGCCCGCCTGGAATACCAGGGCCTGACCGGCGTCGCCAACATCGCCCTGTCGGGTGGCGAGCCCAGCGCGCCGCCCCTAGCGGCCGGTCCTGGCCAACCCCTGCCGACGATCTTCGCCGACCGGTCCGACTTCCAGGATCTCATCGAGACCGCACGAAACATCGCCCGTCGGGCCGACGACGTGCTGGAGCGCGTCGGGCGGGTCGTGTCGGACAACGAGGGCGGCATAAACCGCACCGTCCAGAACGTGGAGCGCTTCTCCCAGGCCCTCGGCGAGAATGCGGAGGGCATCGACCGCTTCCTGGCCCAGGTCGGCCAGGCGGCCGAGAAGGTGGGGCCGCTGGCCGAGAAGCTGGAGACCCTCGCGACCAACCTCGACCAGGTCGTGCGCTCGGTGGAGCCGCAGCGCGTCGCGAAGATCGTGGAGAACGTGGAGAGCTTCACCGAGGCTCTGGGGCAGAACCGGGAGGCGATCGACAACACCTTCCGGGACGCGGCAAGCCTGGCGAGCCGCCTGAACGAGACCGCGCCCAAGCTCGACGCGGCGCTCACCGATCTCACCGCCATCACCCGCACCATCGACCCGGCCAAGGTCGGCCGCACCGTCGACAACGTGGATCGGGTGGTGGGCTCCATCGACGGCGAGCGGGTCGCGCGCATTGTCCAGAATACGGAGGAGTTCACGAAGGCTCTGGCCGAGAACCGCCAGGCCATCGACAATGCCCTGCGCGATGCGGCGAGCCTCGTGGGCCGTCTCAACGAGTCGGCGCCCAAGCTCGACATGGCCCTGACCGAGATTTCCAACCTGGCCAAGGCCGTCGATGCGACCAAGGTCGGCCGGGTGGTCGACAACGTGGACACCTTCGCCCAGACCCTGGGCCGGCGCAGCCCGGACGTGGACAAGGCGATCCAGGAGGCGCGCTCGATCACCGAGAAGCTCAACCGGTCCGCAGACCGGATCGACGCGGTCCTGAAGGGCGCCGAAGGCTTCCTGGGCTCGGCCTCGGGAGAGGCGGGCAGGGGAGCGTTCGATCAGATCCGCGAGGCGGCGAACTCCGTTCGGGAACTGGCCGACAATCTCAACGAACGTACCGAGGGCGTCCTGAAAGGCGTGGGACGCTTCACGGAGTCAGGCCTGCGCGAATACGAGGCTCTTGCCGTGGAGGGGCGCAGAACCCTCAACGACATCAGCCGCGCGGTCCGGAGCATCGAACGTAATCCACAGCAGTTTCTGTTCGGAGGCCGTTCGTCTCTCCCCGAATACAACGGCCGCCGTTAGTTCTAGTAGCAGTATGTCTGGATCCTCCGTGCTTTCCTCATCCACCGAAAGGGCTGGCCCGCTTCGGCGCCTGGCCCCGGCGCTCGTCCTCGCGGCGATGGCCGGAGCCTGCTCCTCGGCGCCGGCGCCCACGACCTACGATCTCTCGGCGCCCACGTCGCGGATCCGGGGTGCATCGGGGGTGCAGGTGCTCGTGGCGGAGCCCTCGGCGCTTCAGGTGCTCTCGGAGCAGCAGATCCTCGTGAAGGACACCACCACCGGGGCCATCTCCTTCCTGGGAGGCGGGCAATGGGCGGACGACCTGCCGAGGCTCGTCCAGACCAAGCTGATCAACACCTTCGAGAACTCCTCGCAGATCCGTGGCGTCGCGAGGCCGAGCAGCGGCGCCGTGGCCGACGTCCAGCTTGTCTCGGAACTGCGCAGCTTCGAGATCGCCACCCCGAGCAACGAGGCGGTGGTGGAGATCGCGGTGAAGATCGTGAACGACGCCAACGGCCGCATCGTCAACGGCAGGATCTTCAGGGCCCGGGCCCCGGTCGTCGCCATCGATGCTCCGAATGCCGTCCGCGGCCTCGACGAGGCCCTTTCCGTGGCGATGCTCGACATCGTGCGCTGGGTCAGCGGAAGCTCGCTGCCCCGCAGGGACGAACCGGCCGAGACGGTCAGCACTCTCCCGCCCCGCGAGGAGCGCCGCGACGAGGCCAGCCCGCCGCCGGCATAACGACGCAAGCGTTGCCGGAGGCACGGCAAGCGAAACCGCCCAAGTTTCCATCGCCCTTCGCCTCTCCCGGTGAAGCCGGGACCGTCAGGTTTGGGTGAGAGGCTCCGACGTTGCCCGATGCAGCGCCACCGCTTTCCTTCCCCCTGAGGAGGGTGGAGGGCCTCAGTCGGCTCAGGCGACGGACCCATCCTGCCGCTCCAACAGCCTCGCCCGCAAAAGCGAGGCATCTCCGGACAGCACTGAAGCCTTTGCCGGGACGGTGTTCGCGTCTCCTAGGGACAGGGAGGATGCACCCACGGGGACCGGGCGGGCTCAAACGCCGTTGCTGCCGCATCTCCTCCATCGAGGCGGCCAGGCGCAGCGTGTGGGTTCGATCCGCAAACGAAAATGGCCGGCGCGAGGCCGGCCATTTCAGGTGAGGGTGGCGATGCGTCGGCAGCTTAGTCGAAGCGGCCGCTCGCATGGGCCAGCATGGTGTAGACCTTGCCGGTTTCCGAGGTCAGGTAGGTCTTCGTCAGCATCGAGTCCCGGTCGTCGCGGGAGACCTCCGCCAGCAGGCGCTCGAACTCCTCCACGTAGCGGTCGACGGTCTGCTTGAACTCGTCGTCCTGCCGGTACTTGCGACGGATCTCGTCGAAGGTCTGCTGACCCTGGATCGTGTAGAGGCGGCGGGTGAACACGTTGCTCTCGCCGCGCTTGTAGCGATCCCACAGCTCGACGGCCGCATCGTGATCGATCATCCGGGCGATGTCGACCGAGATCGAGTCCAGGGATTCGAGGCTGTTGACCCGGGAGCGGTCGGGGCGACCCGGACCGCGCGGCGGTCCGTCCTCGCGCGAGGCCCGGTTCAGGAGGTCGGACAGCCAGCCGCTGCCGCGCGCGGCGGCGTCGCGGGCCTGAGCCTCCTCGCGCCGCGGGGCAGGGCGCTCAGGCGCGGGGGTGGGCTGACGGGTCGCCATGGGAGCCGGCGCAGGCGCCGGAGCCGGCGGAGGGACGGGAGCCGGGGCCGGAGCAGCGCGCTGCTCGACCGGCCGGGCTGCCGCCTGAACCGACGCCGGAGCAGGTGTGGGAGCCGGGGCGGGGCGCGGCTCGTGGACCACGGCCGCGGAGGCCATGGGAGCCTCGTTGACCCGGCGGGGCTGGGCGGCCGGGATGGCGTCCACGGCGCGGTTCGAGCGCGAGACCAGGGCCGAGAGCTCGTTGAGAGCCTTGATCTGGTCGGCGACGACACGACGCATGTTGGCCGTGGTCTCCTGCGTCTCCTGCGGGATCTCGACGACGCCGCGGCGGAGTTCGGCCCGGGTGGTTTCGAGCTCGCGCTGGATCTGGCCGGTCATGCCGCGCAGTTCGCCCATGGTGTCGCGGAACTTCGCGGTGGCGTTGTTGAGCGCCTCCGTCATCTCGGCGGCGGCCTGCTCGTAGGCCGTGCGCAGGGCGGCGGCGGTGCGCTCGCCCTCCTGGCCTGTCGAGGAGCGGATGAGCTCGAACTGGTCGCCGATGGCGCGGGTGGTGGCCTGCGCCGACTCGGCCAGCACGGATCCGATCTGGCGGGCCTTGCCTTCCACGTTCTGCAGCGAGCCTTCCACCAGCGCCGTGAAGGTGCGCGTGACGGTCTCCAGTTCCTGCGAACGGTCGTTGATGCGGGCGAGAACCTCGGTGAGGGCTTCCTGGCGGCCGCTCAGGGCGGCATCCATGCGGGCCTCGACCCTCTCCAGGGCCGCTGCGGCCTCGGTCAGGGTCTGCATCTGCTCGCGGGTGACGTCGGTCAGCGAGCGGCCGCGCTGCTCGAGGCTCTGGGCCAGTTCGGAGGCCTGCTGGATCGCGCCGGTCGACACGGAGCGGAGCGCCTCGACCTGGTCGGCCACCTGCTCGGAGGCACGGCCCGTCTGGGCGGCGACTTCCGCCAGAAGGCTCTGGATCTGCTGCACCTGTCCGCCGAGGCCGTCCTCGATGGCGCCGAGATTGCCGCTGGCGCTCGCCGCCACCTGCTGTAGCAGGCGGTTGGCATCCTGCAGCCGGTCGAGCACCTCGGAGAGCTCGCCGCGCAGACGCTGGTTGGTGCCGACGAGGGTCTCGACGGCCTGCGAGGTGGTCTGGTCGATGGAGCTGCGCAGGGCCTCGGTCGACTGGGCGTAGGACGCGGTGAGCTCCATGGTGCGCTCCTGGAGCGCGGAGAGCATGCCGGAGCTGCGCTGCTGCAGGCTCTCGACCACCGCATTGCTGCGCTCCTCCAGGGCGCGCAGGGTCGTCTCGCTGACGGCGGCGACTTCGCGTCCGATGGTGGCGCTGCGCTCGTCGAGGCTCGCCACGAGGGTTGCTCCCTGCGTGTCGAAGATCCCGCGGATCTCGTCGATCCGGCTGCCGAGGGAGCCGAGCACCGTCTGGCCGCGCTCCTCGATGGCGTTGGCCACGCCGTCGAGGCGGTTGACCACCCGGTCCTCGAAGCTCGTGACGCGCTGGTCGAGGGTCGCGGCGATCTCCTCGGCCCGGTTGCCGAGGGTCTGGTTGATCTCGAAGGCGCGGGCGCCCAGGGTCTCCGTGATCTCTCCGGCGCGGTCGCCGAGGATCCGGTTGATGGCCGTGGCGCGGGCGTCGAGGGCCTCGCCGATCTGCTCGGCCTTGGCCGAGATCGTCTCGGCGATGGCGCCGGTGCGGGCCGTGATGGCCTGGCTGATCTCGTCCACGCGGGCCTGGAGGGAGTTCGCCACGTCTCGGCCGCCTTCGGCCATGACCCGGGCCATTTCGCCGGTGCGGATGACGAGGGCCTCGTTGAGGGCGGAGGCGCGGGCGCCGAGGGTCTGGTCGACGCGCTCGACGATGGTGTCGAAATTGGCCGTGATCTCGGTTGCCCGGCGGGAGGCATGCTCCTCCAGGGCGGAGAGCTGGGTCTCGATCGCCGTGGTGGCCTCGCGGGCACGCTCGGCGAAGGACTCGGACATGGCGCGGCCCTGGACCGTGATGAGACGGTCCATCTCCTCGAAGCGGCCGCTGATCGTCTCGGTGAGGTTGCCCACGTCGTTGGAAATGCGCTCGGCCACTTCGCCGCCGCGGCGCATCACGTCCTCGAAGGCCGACAGGCGGGTGCCGAGGGTCTCTTCCATCTCGCGGCCGCGGGTGTCCACCGTCTCGGCCGTGCGGTTGAGGGCCTCGTTGACGCGCGAGCCCTGGGTGGCGATGGCGAGAACGATGTCCTTGCCGGTGGAGGCGAGGCGGAGCTGCGCCTCGTCCGCATGGCGGGACAGGGTCTCGGAGAATTCCTGCCCGCGGGTTTCGAAGGCCGTCTGGAATTCCGCGACCCGGTCGGCCATGAGCGTGGCGACCCGGTCGCCGGCCGTGCTGAGGCTGGCCTCCAGGGCCTGGCCCTGGACCGTGACGGACTCGCTGACGCGCTGGCTTGCGGTCTCCAGGCGGACGGCGAGGTCCTCCACCCGGGTGCCGATGGCCTCGTCGGCCATGCGCACGGCGCCTTCCAGATGTTCGCGCACCTCGTTGCCGCGCTGGGTGATTTCTTCGGTGACGCTGCCGGCCGTGGCCGTGAGGTGCTCGCGGAACTCGGTGCCGCGCAGGACGATCTCGCCGACGATGCTCGTGCCGGTCGAGGCGAGCTGCTGGCGCAGGGTGTTGCCGCGGGCGACGATCTCGTCCGCCACCTCGGTGCCCGTTGAGGCGAGCTGCTCGCGCAGGCTGGTGCCGCGGGTCGAGAGGTCCTCGAGGATCGCGTTCGCCGTGGAGGCGAACTCGTTGCGCAGGTTGCTGCCGCTGGTGCCCAGTTCCTCCACGATGGAGGCGCCGGTGGCGGAGAGCTGCTCGCGGATCATGGTGCCGCGGGTGACGATCTCCTCGCTCACGGTCGAGCCGGCGGCGGCGATCTGGTCGCGCATTTCGGCGGTGCGGGCCGAAATGTCGTCGGCGATCACGCCGCCCGTCGCCGCGAGCTTCTCGGTGATCTCGCTGCCGCGCTGCGTGAAGCTGTCCTCCAGGGTGCGGGCGGTCTGCTCGAAGGCCTCGCGCACGTCGTTGCCCTGCTGGGCGAGGGCATCGATGACGCCGCGGCCGGTCTCGGCCAGGGTGCGGGTGACCTGGCTGGCGCCTTCCTGCAGGTGGCGGGTGAGGACGTCCCCGGTGCGCTCGAAGGCGCCCGTGATGTCCTGCGCCTTGCTTTCCAGGGCGCTGGTGATGGTGGTGCCGACCTCGGCAATGCCGGTCTTGATCTCTTCGCTGGTGCCGGAGATGCGTTCGACGAGCTCGACGCCGCGGCTCGCCATCTCCTCGACGACGCGCTCGCCGGCCCGGCCGAGGGCCTGGGTGATCTGCTCGCCGCGCTGCTCGATGGAGCCGGTCACGCGGTCGCCCGCGCCCGTGACGCTGGACACGACGCGCTCGGTGGCCTCGTCCAGATCCTGGATCAGGTTCTGCTGGGCGCCGGTGATGGCGCCGCGCACGCGCTCGGCATTGGTGACGATGGCCTCGCGCTGGGTGATGAGTTCGTCGACGAGGGAGCGGATCCGGATCTCGTTGTCGGAATAGGCGCGCTCCAGGGTCGCGATCTCGCTGCGGACCAGGGTTTCCAGCTCGCCGGCACGGGCGAGGGCGCGCTCGACGCCGTCGCCGACGGCCGCCACCTCGCGGCGCACGGCCTGCGAGACGGACAGGACCGCATCTGTGGAGAAGCTCTCGGGCTGGGCCAGGCGCACGGCGACTTCGCCCATGGCGCGGGCGACCAGCTTCATCTCCTGCGAGCGGACCGTCAGCATCGCGGCGATGTAGAACAGGAGGATCGGCCCCAGCAGAAGGGCGGCGCCGATGGCGAGCTGGGTCGGCGTGAAGACCGTCAGCAGCTGGTCGGGCATGGTGATGCCCAGGGAATAGACGTAGGCTCCGGCCGCGCCGAGCCAGAGCAGGGAGGCGAGGGTCGCCAGGGTGTAGGCCCTGCCCGAGGGGCGGACCTGCAGGGCCTGCAGCATCACGCCGACATTCTGCCGGTCGTCGTTGGCGACGGCGGTGCGGTCGGGCGCGACGAAACCGGCACGGGAGGTATCCTCCGGGCGCGCATCGGACCGGCCCTCGCGGGTCTCGGCCTGATCGCCCGGGCCGTCGGAATCGAGGCCGAAGGGACCCTTCGTGAAGTCGTGATCGTCGATATCGGGCAGCCGGGGCTCGTCGCGGGAGGCAGCGTCGTCCGACCTGTCCGGGGGCTGAATCACAAAAGTCTCGTCGAGATTGAGCGCCTGCTCGACCGCCGACAAGGCTGCCTCCGCCGGATCTTTCATCTTCTTTTTCTCGATCGCCATGATCTGCCTCGTGACGCAACTGAATGGTGGTTGCAGCCTTGCTCATCCCTTTGAAGAAAAAGGGATTTGCGCAGCTTCAGCCCGCTCCGGACGCCCCTGACGGTGCTTCCGTTTGGTAATCTGCCATTTACCAAACAAGTCTAGCGGCGGGTCTGAGCGAAGGAAACCCGATGCCCGGTGCCACTTGAGAACGTCGTTAACGGCTCGGTAACCAGTGGTGCGAGGCAAAATGAGGCGAAAAGACGGCAGGTCGCCGCGCTCGTTCACTCGTCTTCCGGCGCACCTTGTCTTAAATATGCGCCGATACTCAGAGGTCCGCAATGATCAATATTACATTCATCGATCCCGAGGGCACCGCCCGCACCGTCGAAGCGGAGGAGGGCGCCACGGTCATGGAAACCGCCGTGCGCAACGGAATTCCCGGGATCGAGGCGGAGTGCGGCGGCGCCTGCTCCTGCGCCACATGCCACGTCTATGTGGACGAGGCGTGGGAATCGGCCACCGGCCAGCCACAGCCGATGGAGGAGGACATGCTTGACTTCGCCTTCGACGTCCGCCCGAATTCCCGCCTGTCGTGCCAGATCCGCGTCCGGCCCGAACTGGACGGCCTCGTCGTCCGCACTCCCACACGTCAAGGCTGATCCGGAGACTGCCCCCATGTTCAAGACGATCCTGGTTCCCGTCGATCTCGTCGAGATCGAGGCCGCCAAGCCTGCCATCGAGAAGGCGGTGGAGCTGGCCCGAGGCGCAGAGGGCTCCTTGCGCCTGATCTATGTGCGGCCGGTCGTTCCGGTGACCTACATGGAGTTCATGCCCCCCGCCTTCGACGAGGAGCAGCAGGCCGAGGCCGAGAAGAAGCTGGCCGAACTCGCCGCGGCCGTGAAGCTGCCGGCGGAACGCGTCTCGGCGGTGGTGCGCCTCGGCTCCATCTACAACGAAGTGCTGGACGAGGCGGAAAAGACCGGGGCCGACCTGATCGTCATCGGGTCGCACCGGCCGACCATGGCGACCTTCCTTCTGGGCTCCAACGCCTCCACCATCGTGCGCCATGCGAGATGCTCGGTGCTGGTGGTGCGGACCTGAGCTTCGCGCTCGCTGCTCTGAAGTGCTTCCTCAAAGAAAAAGCCGCGGCAGATGAGTGCCGCGGCTTGGAAGGTCGGTTCAGACCTTGCACTGGTGGCTCAGCGCTCCCACTGGGTCGGGTCGCCCGCCAGGACGATTCTCTCGTCCTTCTGCATCGCGACGGTGCCGGCCACGGCCGAACCGATGAGAGCGAAGGCGAGCGCAAGCTTGACGAGCATGTTGATCTTCATTGCCGTTCCCTTTCGATGTTCCAGGCAGCCGGAGCTCCCGGTAAGCTAACATTGTTACATTAGGGGGGCGGGAAGGGGCGTCAACCGGAATATCGTCCTCTGCAAGCCGTTTTCCGTAGAAACGTCAACGGCTTCGCCTGCGGCGACAGGGTGCCGTACGGGTCGCTCCATCCCAGATTGCAGCCTTCCGCCGCCGACGTCGGAGGTTCAGGCCCGGCCGGGGAGCAGGTCGGCCGGCGGCGCCTCCGGCCTGAAGGGGCGGGGCTTGTTGAGCCTCACCATCGGCTCGATCTGCCACACGCCCAGGAGAGCGAACAGCCCGCCCATGAGAGCGACGCTCGTGGAGCCCATCTGGAGCGCGCGCCAGATCAGGACGGCCATGGCGAGAAGGGACAGGACGGCGACGACGGTGGTCGACAGCCACACCCAATAGGGCTTTCCGGCCACGAAGCGGGCATTCGGGTTGGCCTGGGCGATGGCGGCGAACAGGGATTGGGTGAAGGCCCGGTAGGGGGCGGTGAGCTGCTCGGCCTCGATCATGCTCTTCCAGCTGACGGACGAGAAGGAGAAGGTCTTCCCGTCCTGCATCCTGATCTTGGTGCGAAAGGCCTTGTGTCCGAAGCGACCCGGCTCGTAGACCATGCGCACGGACTCCACCGCCCCGAGGCGGACCTCGTGCACCTTGCGGCCGGAATCGACGGTGAGCCGGTCCCCTTCCAGGCTGAAGCTGATCGGCCCGCCGACCGGGCGGGGGCTGTGTTGGTAGGTCTGGGTCATGAGGTCTAGCGCACCAGTTCGCGCATCGCCTGATCGATGCCTTCGAGATTGAGCGGGTACATGCGGTCTGAGAAGAGCTGCCGCATGAGGCTGATCGACTGAGTATAGCCCCAATGCGACTGCGTCACGGGGTTCAGCCACACGGCCCTGGGGAAGTGGTTGAGAATGCGCTGCATCCAGACCTGGCCCGGCTCCTCGTTCCAGTGCTCCACCGAGCCGCCCGGCGTCACGATCTCGTAGGGACTCATGGAGGCGTCGCCCACGAAGACGACCCGATAGTCGGACGGGTAGGTGCGGATCACGTCGAGGGTGGGGATCTTCTCGTCGTACCGGCGGCGGTTTTCCTTCCACAGGTTCTCGTAGACGCAGTTGTGGAAGTAGAAGTGCTCGAAATGCTTGAATTCGAGCCGGGCCGCCGAGAACAGCTCCTCCGCCACCTGGATGTGCCAGTCCATGGAGCCGCCCACGTCCAGGAACAGCAGCACCTTCACGGCGTTGCGGCGCTCGGGCCTCAGGCGCACGTCGAGATAGCCCTTGTGGGCCGTCTCGTGGATCGTCTCGTCGAGGTCCAGTTCCTCCGCCGCGCCGGTGCGGGCGAAGCGGCGCAGGCGGCGCAGCGCGATGCGCATGTTGCGCACCCCCAGCTCCACATTGTCGTCGAAGTCCTTGAACTCGCGCTTGTCCCACACCTTCACGGCGCGGAAGTTGCGGTTCCTGTCCTGGCCGATGCGGATGCCTTCCGGGTTGTAGCCGTAGGCGCCGAAAGGCGAGGTTCCGGCGGTGCCGATCCACTTGTTGCCGCCCTGGTGGCGGCCCTTCTGCTCCTTGAGGCGCTCCTTCAGGGTCTCGAAGAGCTTGTCCCAGCCCATGGCCTCGAGCTGGCGCTTCTCCTCCTCGCTCAGGTAGCGCTCGGCCAGCTTGCGCAGCCATTCCTCGGGGATCTCGGCCTCGGCGCCGGTCTGTCCCAGGCGCTCGATGCCCTTGAAGACCTGGCCGAAGACCCGGTCGAACTTGTCGAAATGGCGCTCGTCCTTCACCAGGCAGGCGCGCGCCAGGTAGTAGAACTCCTCGACGCTCTTGTCCGCCAGATCCTGGTCGAGCGCTTCCAGCAGGGCAAGGTATTCCCGCAAGGAAACGGGAACCTTGGCGGCGCGCAGTTCTGTGAAGAGGGTCAGGAACATGGCGCCAGTGTCCGGCAACGGGCCGGGAGGTCAAGGGCGAAAGGCGGCCCGTCGCCCGAAAGCGCCGTCTCGGACTGCGCTCAGGACGATTTTCCCGCCGTCCGCCTCGCGCGGAACTCCCCCAGGGAGGCATCGCGCTTGCGGTTGTTGTTGCGCAGGATCTGCCTGTACTCGTCCCGGCGCTCGTGGATCGACGCGATGACGAGGCCCATGGGGACGCCGATGTCGCTCAGGACCGCCTCGCTCAGCTGGAGCGAGGCCTCGATGGTTTCCGGCACCGCATCGTCGACGCCGAGGTCGTAGAGCTGCACCGCATGCCGGGCGTCCCGGGCGCGGGCCACGATGGTGATGTCGGGGTTCTCCTGGCGCGCCGCGGTCACCACCGCCTCGACGGAGCTCAGGGTGTCGAGGGTGATGACGAGGGCGAGCGCGCGGTCGATGCCGCAGGCGCGCAGGAATTCGGGGTAGGAGCCGTCGCCGAAGAAGACCGGCTTGCCCGCCTTGCGCTCGGCCGCCACCCGGGCCGGGTCCATGTCGATGGCCAGATGGGGCACCTTGTGGCGCGCCAGCATGTCGCCCACGAGCTGGCCGACCCGTCCGTAGCCGGCGACGATGACGCGGCCCACCTCGTCGGCGGGGGGAGGGGCGGCGATCTCCGGATCCACGGGCAGGCGCCTCTCCAGCCTGCGGCTCAGCTGCCGCCCGACCCGGGCGAGAAGCGGTATGGCGATCATCGTGAAGGTGGTCACGAGGAGCAGGGTCTGGCCGACCCCGACCGGGACGAGCCCCGCCACCATGGCGCTGCCGAGGATCACGAGGGCGAATTCGCCGCCGGGGCCCAGGAGGAGCCCGGTTTCCGCCGCCTCCGAGCGGTTCAGGCCGAACGGGCGCGCGAGGGCGAAGATGATGACGGCCTTCAGGGCGATCACAAGGGTGGCGACCGCCAGGATTTCCAGCGGTTGCTCCAGAAAGCGGAACGCGTCGAGGCTCATGCCGACCGAGACGAAGAAGACCCCGAGCAGCAGCCCCTTGAAGGGCTGGATCGTGACGTCGACCGCCCGCCGGTATTCCGTCTCCGAGAGCAGCACGCCCGCGATGAAGGCGCCAAGCGCCATGGACAGGCCGCTGACGGCCGCCACCAAGCTCGTCACCATCACGACCAGCAGGCAGGCGGCCATGAACAGTTCCGGGCTCTTGGTGGCCGAGACGAGCTGGAAGAACGGGCGCAGGATCACCCGGCCCAGGCCGACGATGACGGCGAGCGCCAGGGCGGCCTGCAGCAGCGCCCACAGGAAGGACGACACGGTCACCTCGGGCTGGGTCGTGTCGAGGGCCGCGATGGTGAACAGGATCGGCGCAACGGCGAGATCCTGGAACAGCAGGGCCGAGAAGCTGGCGCGCCCGACCGTCGTGTTGAGCCGCTTCTGCTCGGCCATGACCGGAATGACGATGGCGGTGGAGGACAGGGCGAGCCCGAGCCCGACCAGGACCGCCCCCGTGACGTTCCCGACCGGCTCCAGGGCGAGGGCGCCCAGCGCCAGGGCGCACAGGACCACCTGCAGGGTGCCGAAGCCGAAGACCAGCCTGCGCAGGGTCCGCAGACGCTGCCAGGAGAGCTCGATGCCGATGGTGAAGAGAAGGAAGACGACGCCGAACTCCGCGAGATGCGACGTTCCTTCCGGATTGGTGAAGGTCAGCCAGTCGACCCAAGGGTAATCCGGAACGAGCCGCCCGAGGCCGTAGGGCCCCAGCAGAGCCCCGACTCCCAGGAAGCCGAGAACCGGGCTGATCCTGAGGCGGTGGAACAGAGGGACGATGATTCCTGCCGTCGCCAGAAAGAGAATCGGTTCCTGGTACGCATGCAGGTTAATCGAGGCGGCCATCTGATCTGTCCATTTCGGCCCATTGTGGGTTCATCGAAACCCCTCGTGCAAGGCTGGATTCCAGGCAGGTCCCGCCATCGATGCCGCAGGTGCGGGCGTGCTGCCTGTTCCATGCGCCTCCGAGCGGCTTGGGGAGGCTGCGCGGGATCTTGTTCGAGCCGAGGCAATTCAGCGCGACGCCATTTCCCTCCCCCTTGTGGGGAGGGCCAGGGTGGGGGTGTGAGCGATAGCCTATGAAGGTGTGGCGCCCACACCCCCACCTCCACCTCCTCCCCACAAGGGGGAGGAGAGCAGGGCAGCGTTTCCGGCGAGGCCCGAGGTCCGTGGAAGGAGAGCCGGTCGGCGCTTCCGGCAAGCCCGGGGTGGGGAGGAGAGCCACGGAGGCGCTAGCCGGGCGCACCTAGGATCGGTGTAATCCCATCCTTGCTGCGCCCGGCCTTTGCGTTCTCAATCCAGCGTCGACAGCGCCTGGGCGAGGTCGGCCACGAGATCGTCCGGGTGCTCGATGCCGATGGAGACGCGGATCGTGGCGTCGGAGACGCCGAGCCGGTCGCGGGTCGCCTTGGGCACGCCCGAATGGGTCGTGGAGGCCGGGTGCGAGATCAGGGACTCGGTGCCGCCGAGGCTCACCGCCAGCTTGAAGACCTGCAGGGCGTTGAGCACCTTGAAGGCCTCCGCCTCGCCGCCTTTCACGTCGAACGAGAAGGTGGAGCCGGGGGCGCTGCACTGGGTCTCGTAGACCTCCTTCGCCCGCGAGCCTTCCGGCAGGTAGGCGAGGTGGTGCAGCTTCACGACGCTGGGGTGATCGTTGAGGAAGGCGGCGACGATCTCGGCGTTGCGGTTCGCCGCGTTCATGCGCAGGGCCAGGGTTTCCAGCGAGCGGCCGAGCATCCAGCAGGAATGCGGGTCGAGCTGCGTGCCGATGGCCGAACGCAGGAGGCGCACCTGCTTCATCAGCTCCTTGGAGCCCAGCGCCGCGCCGGCGATCAGGTCCGAGTGGCCGCCCACGTATTTCGTCAGCGAATAGACCGAGATGTCCGCGCCGTCCTTCAGGGGCTTCTGGAAGACCGGGCCGAGCAGGGTATTGTCGCAGATGATGATGGGACGGTGGCCCTGGGCGGCGCCGATCTCGTCCGCGATGGTGCGGATGAAGGCGATGTCCACAAGGGTGTTGAGCGGGTTCGAGGGCGTTTCGATCTTGATGATCGACACCCGGCCCTTGCCTTGCGCCTCCTTCGCGGCGGCGCGGATGCCCGCCTCGTCCACGCCGTCGCCGAAGCCCACCGCCTGGATGCTGAGATTGGCCAGGGTCTTGGCGATCAGGGTCTCGGTGCCGCCATAGAGCGGCTGCGAGTGCAGGATCACGTCTCCGGGCTTGGCGAAGGCCAGGATGCTGGTTGCGATGGCCGACATGCCGGACGAGAAGAGAAGGCCCGCCTCCGCCTCCTCGAAGATGGCCAGGCGGTCCTCGACGATCTCGGAATTGGGGTGGTTGAAGCGGGAATAGACGAGGCCCGCGGCCTCACCCTGCGGCGGCTCGCGCCGGCCCGCCACGTAATCGAAGAATTCCTTGCCGTGCTCGGCACTGTTGAACACGAAGGTCGACGTGAGGAAGACCGGAGGCTTCACGGCGCCTTCCGACAGGGTCGGGTCGTAGCCGTAGCCCAGCATGAGGGTCTCAGGCTTGAGCTTGTGATTGCCGATTCGGTCCTTGTGGTAGCGGTTGGAAGCCATAAGTCAGTCCTCTCCTTTGTGGTGGACTTACCCTATGAAGGCGGTTGTCGAAAGGCGGCGACCGGTCCTAGGGTCGTTTTGGCAACAGGGAAGGTGGGTATGGCGCGTTTCACGGGCACCGAATCGTATGTGGCGACCGAAGATCTGACAGTGGCCGTGAACGCCGCGATCGTCCTCGAGCGTCCGCTCCTGGTGAAGGGTGAGCCGGGGACCGGCAAGTCCGTCCTGGCCGAGGAGATCGCCAAATCCCTGAATGCGCCGCTTCTGACCTGGCACATCAAGTCCACCACCAAGGCCCAGCAGGGGCTCTACGAGTACGACGCGGTCTCGCGCCTGCGGGACAGCCAGCTCGGCGATCCGCGGGTGTCGGACATCCGCAACTACATCCGGCGCGGCAAGCTGTGGGAGGCTTTTCAGTCCGAAACCCGGCCGGTGCTCCTGATCGACGAGATCGACAAGGCCGACATCGAGTTCCCCAACGACCTCCTGCTCGAACTCGACCGCATGGAATTCCACGTCTACGAGACCGGCGAGACCGTGCGGGCGGCCCGGCGCCCCATCGTCATCATCACCTCGAACAACGAGAAGGAACTGCCGGACGCCTTCCTGCGCCGCTGCTTCTTCCACTACATCAAGTTCCCGGACCCCGACACCATGGCCCGGATCGTCGAGGTCCATTATCCCGGGATCAAGCACCGCCTGGTCGAGGAGGCCCTGAAGATCTTTTTCGAGATGCGCGACGTGCCCGGCCTGAAGAAGAAGCCTTCCACCTCCGAACTGCTCGACTGGCTCAAGCTGCTCCTGGCCGAGGATATCGGCCCCGAAAATCTGCGCGAGCGCGACACCCGCAAGCTCATTCCTCCGCTTCACGGGGCGCTCCTGAAGAACGAGCAGGATGTCAGCCTGTTCGAGAAGCTCGCCTTCATCGCCCGGCGGGACGGACGGTGATGCTCCGTCTTCTTCTTCTTCGCCACGCCAAGGCCGCCTGGCCGTCCGGCGTTCTCGACGTGGACCGCCCGCTCGCCAGGCGGGGTCGCGAGGCCGCCGTTCGCATGGCCCATTATCTGAAGGACGAGGACCTCGTGCCCGATCTCGTCCTCGTCTCTCCCGCCCGGCGGACGGTGGAGACCTGGGACCTCGCCCAGCCGATCCTCGGCGACGTCGAGGCCCGCCAGGACGGGCGCATCTACGAGGCCCCGGTGGCGCGGCTTCTCACGGTGCTGCAGGAGGTCGGGCCCGAGGCGTCCACGCTCCTGATGATCGGCCACAATCCGGGCTTCGAGGATCTCGCGGCGCTCCTCATCGCCGACGGCGACCGGGACGGGATGCTCCGCATGAGCCAGAAATACCCCACCGCGGGACTGGCGGTGATCGACTTTCCCCAGCAGACCTGGCGCGAGGTCGCACGCAAGTCGGGCCGCCTGGAACGCTTCGCTACGCCGAAATCGCTGGGCGACAGCGAGGACGACTAGCGAACCATTCCGCTCCCACCATCGTTCTGCCTGAAATCCCTTCAACGATCCTCATCGCACAAAGGGGGCGGAACCGCACATGGTGCCTCACACGCTCGTCGCGCTCGTCCTTGCCGGGCGTGCCATGCTTCCCGGCAGTCCGGACATTCCGGCCGAAGATCCTTCCCGGCCCGAGGAGAGCGGGCAGGTCGCGGCAGCCCGCTACGAGGCCGCGGCCCGCGAGGTCTCCAACTGGCGCCTCGAGGCTCTCGACGCCCTGGAGCCCAAGCCGGTGGTCGCCCTGGCTGCCCTGGTGAATGCCGGGAAGCCCGTGGTCACCCGCTGCGTCAGGCTCAACAATTACTGGTGCATCAAGAGCGCCCGCTGGAACGGCGAACTCGCCACCGACAGCGAAGGCCATGTGGGCTTCGCTTCCGCCGCCTATGGGGCCGAGGCGGCCGCGACCCTGCTGCGGCGCTACTACCTCGATTTCAACCGCAAGTCCGCCCTCGACATTGTGCGCCGCTGGGCCCCGGCGGAGTGCAACATCGCCACGAGCATCGGCGGCGCGGCGGTCATCGCGGTCAAGGGAATCGGCGGCACGCTGCGGGCCCGCTATCTCGCGTCGAAGCGCAGGGGCAAGGCCGTGAGGTACACCGCCAAGGCCGGCCCCGGCGGCAAGCCGGGCCGCGTCTCCATGGTGCTTCCTGCCAAAACGCCCCAATACCGGGTTCCCGACATCGCCGCCGGCATGGGGGAGAAGAAGTCCAGGAGCGCCTCGTCGAGCGCCGCTTCCGCTCAGGCACGGCCCGTCCGCGCGCCGAAGCCCGCCGCCCGTCCGACGACCACCGCCTCCACGACGCCGAAACCCGCTCCTCCCCCGGCGGCGACCGCCTGCGCCCCCGACGAGCGGCGTCTGCGCAACTATGCGGCCCGCATGGTGGCGGGCCTCGATCTCGGCCCCACCGACGATCTCAGGCTCTTCGAAGCCGACGGCACCCCGCTGCCCAACCTGTCCCACGTGATGCTCGCCATGTCCGGGTTCGAGCTGGGAATGCTGCGGGCCGACCCGGAGCTGGTGGACCGGGCCATCCGGCGCGCTACGTTGAAAATCCGGGCAGGCAAGGCGGATCTGGCCCGGGACGGAGCCGCAAGCGCCACCCGCTGATGCCGCCTTGCGAGGCAGGCCTCCGAACCCCACCTTGAAGCTTGGCTTGAGAGAAGCAGGTATCGTTTCGTGTCCGTGATCACCAATATCGCCTCCCGCGCCGGATCGGCGGCGCAGTCGCTCTGGGAGGCCTCAGGCCAGCTCGTTCAGCCTTCCCTGCGCCTCGGCGTGACCGGTCTCGCCCGGTCCGGCAAGACGGTCTTCACCACGGCCCTCGTGCACCATCTCGTCCGCGGAACGCAGCTCACGGCCTTCCGGGCCTCGGCCGAGGGGCGGATCCGGCGCGCGCACCTGGCCCATCAGCCGGACGACGCCATTCCGCGCTTCCCTTACGAGGAGCACATGGCGGCTCTCACCGAGGAGCGCCGCTGGCCTCAATCCACCAACCGGATCAGCGAATTGCGGGTGGACATCGAATACGAGCGCCGGAGCGGATGGCGCTCGGGGCCTACCTCGCTCGCCCTCGACATCGTGGATTATCCCGGGGAGTGGCTGCTCGATCTTGCGCTCCTCGACGTGGGCTTCCAGGAATGGTCCCGGCAGACGGTGGAGACCAGCCGCCGCCGGGACCGGGTCATGGTGGCGAGCCGGTGGCATGAGTTCCTCAAGACCATCGATCCCGCCGGACCGGCCGACGAGGTCCTGGCCGGCAAAGCGAGCGAGGCATTCAAGTCCTATCTGACCGCCCTTCGGGCCGGGGAGGAGGCCGTGGCCACGACCCCGCCCGGACGCTTCCTCATGCCGGGCGACCTCGCGGGCTCGCCCGCGCTCACCTTCGCGCCGCTCGATCTTCCCAACGGGCAGCCCATCGCGCCCGGCAGCTTCGCGGCCCTTATGGAGCGGCGGTTCGAAGCCTACAAGACCCATGTGGTGCGGCCCTTCTTCCGCGATCATTTCCAGCGCATCGACCGGCAGATCGTGCTGGTGGACGTGCTCGCGGCCATCGATGCCGGGCCCGTCGCTCTGGCCGAGCTGGAGGAGGCGCTGGACCAGGTGCTCATGGCGTTCCGGACCGGGCGCAACACGCTGCTCTCGCGCCTGTTCTCGCCCCGGGCCGACCGGGTGCTGTTCGCGGCCACGAAGGCCGACCACATCCATCATACCGATCACGACCGCCTGGACGCGATCCTGCGCCTGCTCGTGAACCGCGCCGCCCGCCGCACGGAGGCCGCAGGCGCCCGGGTCGGAACCGTGGCGCTCGCTTCCGTCCGCGCCACCCGCGAGACCACGATCCGCGAGGGGCGCGAAACCCTGCGCGCCGTCGCGGGCGTTCCCGAGGCGGGCGAGCGGGTCGGCGACGAGATATTCGACGGAGAGACCGAGGCCGCGATCTTCCCGGGCGAGCTGCCCGAGACGGCCGATGCCGTGTTCCAGGGGGCGGTGACGCCCGGCTCCCTGCGCTTTCCGCGCTTCCGGCCGCCGAGGCTGCCCGTGGACGCGGCCGGGCGGATGGCCAAGATGCCCCATATCCGCCTCGACCGCGCTCTCGAATTCCTGCTGGGGGACCGTTTCGCATGACCCGCCAACCGCGCGCCTTCCGCCTGGACGACCCGGAGGTGAAGAGCGGCTCCGTCGTCGTGACCGAGGACCCGTTCGACGCCATCGAGGCTGCCGACGGCACCCTCGTTCCCATGGGCGAGCGCCGCCGCGCCCCGTGGTTCGGCATCCTTCTCTCGGCCCTGTCGGGCCTGCTGCTGCTGGGCCTCGGCCTCGCGGTCGAGAACCTCATCGTCGATCTCTATGCCGTCGCGCCGTGGCTCGGCTGGGTGGCGCTGGCCCTGTCCGCTCTGGCTCTCCTCGCCTTTCTGGCCATCGTCGGGCGGGAGGTCGGCGGCATCTGGCGGGAGCAGAAGATCGAGAACCTGCGCGAGGCGGCCGTGGATGCCCTGGCGGTCAAGGACCACAAGGCCGCCAAGGCCATCGTGTCGGACCTGCTCGGCCTCTACAACACCCGCGCGAGCGCCGTGAAGGGAAGCGCCCGGCTGATGGCCTCGATGGACGAGATCATCGATGCGGACGACCGTCTCGCCATCGCCGAGCGCGAACTGCTCGCGCCGCTCGACGCCCAGGCCAAGCGTGCCATCGCCGCCGCGGCCAAGCAGGTCTCCCTCGTCACGGCGGTGAGCCCCCGCGCCATCGTCGATGTGGCCTTCGTGGTCTTCGCCGCCGTGCGCCTGCTGCGCACGCTGGCGCGGATCTATGGCGGCCGGCCGGGCACGTTCGGCTTCCTGCGCCTGGCCAAGGCGGCGTTCAACCACCTCGCGGTCACCGGGGGCGTCGCCGTGGGCGACAGCCTCATGCAGCAGGTGCTGGGGCTCGGACTGGCGGCGCGTGTTTCCGCCAAGCTGGGGGAGGGGGTGCTCAACGGCCTGATGACCGCCCGATTCGGCCTCGCGGCCCTGTCGGTCTGCCGTCCGCTCCCCTTCGTGCGCGAGGAGCCGCCGAAGATCGGGGACGTGGCGGGCGAACTGGTGAGCCGCGCGGAGCAGGCCGCGACGACCTGAGGCGCGCAGCCACAGGGAGGCATCCGGCCTGAAAAGTTGACGTGCGGCGCGCATTCCCGCACAAGCGCGCCTTCAGGCGCGCAACGCCTCGTTCCGCGCCATCCGATGATGTCCCGCGGCGATGCTCTTCAATTCGTTCATCTTCCTGTTCGCCTTCCTGCCGGCTGCGCTCCTGATCCATTGGCTCGTGGAACGCTTCAAGCCGGAATGGCGGCTGCCGGTGCTCCTGGGCCTCTCGCTGTTCTTCTACGGCTATTGGGACTGGCGCTTCGCGCCGCTGCTGGTGGCCTCGGTCGTCGTGAACTGGCTGGTGGCGGAATCCTTCACCCGCACGGGCCGGGACATCCTGATCCCGCTCGCCATCGTCGCGAACCTCCTCGTCCTGGCCCTCTTCAAGTACAACAACTTCTTCGCGGACGTGGCGGGCTTCGTCCCCGGCCTCACGATCCCGCGCTACGACTTCGCCCTCCCGCTGGGCATCTCGTTCTTCACCTTCCACCACATCATGTATCTGACGGACCTGAAGGCGGGCAAAGCGCCCCGCTACGACCTGGTCCGCTACGGCCTCTACATCGCCTTCTTCCCGCAGGTTCTCGCCGGTCCGCTCGTGCGCTGGAGCGAGATCATGCACCAGCTCGACGAGCGGCCGTATCAGCGGCCCGATGCGGAGGAGCGCTTCGCCCGCGGCCTCATGCTGCTGGTGGCGGGCCTCGCCAAGAAGGTCTTTCTCGGCGACCAGCTCGCGGACTACACCAACCCGATCTATGCCGCCGCCGAGGCGGGGCAGGCGCTCGACATGGGCCAGGCGCTCCAAGGGGCGCTGGGTTTCACGTTCCAGGTCTATTTCGACTTCTCGGGCTATACGGACATGGCGCTGGGCCTCGGCCTCATGTTCGGCATCGTGCTGCCGCAGAACTTCGACGTGCCGTACCGGGCGACGTCCCTGCAGGATTTCTGGCGGCGCTGGCACATGACCTTGTCGCGCTTCCTGCGCGACTATCTCTACATCGCCCTCGGCGGCAGCCGGAAGGGCCTTGCCCTCCAGCTCGCGGCGCTCACGGCCACCATGGCGCTGGGCGGGCTCTGGCACGGGGCCGGCTGGACCTTCCTCGTCTGGGGCGCCCTGCACGGGATCGGCCTCAGCGTGGCCGTGCTCTGGCGCAAGGCGGGCTATACGATGCCGAGCATCGTCGGCTGGTTCCTGACCTTCACCTTCTTCGTACTGACCCTGACGATCTTCCGGTCCGGAAGCTTCGAGGTCGCGGGCAACTTCTATGCCGCCCTGTTCGGCTTCGGCGCCGAGGGCTTCACCATGAAGTGGCGCGCCCTCGCCATCGGGGCCGCGATCTCCATGAT
Source organism: Microvirga lenta (assembly GCF_020532555.1). GTDB lineage: Bacteria > Pseudomonadota > Alphaproteobacteria > Rhizobiales > Beijerinckiaceae > Microvirga > Microvirga lenta. The sequence continues at coordinate 133,090 of NZ_JAJBBR010000009.1, forward strand.
CGGCCCCACCGCCTGGACCTTCATTCACAAGCTGCCGCCGCGTCCCTGGATCGCGGCGCTCTTTGCCATCCTCTTCGTGGTCGTGCTGTTCAAGATCGGCGATGATGCAAACTATGAATTCATCTACTTCCAGTTCTGACGCGGCGGCCCAGCACGACGGCCGGCTCTGGCGGCGCTTTGCGGTCACCCTCGTGGCTGCCAGCGCTGCGGTTCTGACCGCCACGCTGGCTCTGGCGGTCGCGATAGACCCCTACGACACCGGCCGCTCGTTCCTGGTCGACAAGCCGGGCGTGAGGCCGCAGGGGCCGCGCACCGCCAATGCGAGCCGCGGCCGGGATCCCGCTTTCGATGCCATGATCGTCGGCAATTCCCGCATCCAGATCATCTCGACCGAGCACCTGAGCAAGGCTACGGGGCTCGACTTCGTCCAACTGGCGGTGCCCGGCTCCGGGCCGAAGGAGCATCTGACCCTGATCGACTGGTGGCTGCGTCACCGCCGGGAGCCGCCGAAGGCGCTCGTGGTGAGCGTCGACGATCTCTGGTGCACCTCCGACCCGGAGCTGCCCAACGAGAAGCCGTTTCCGTTCTGGCTCTACAGCGCCGACCGGCTGGAATATGTGAAGGGGCTGGTGCGGTTCGACACCCTGGAGGAGCTGGGCTGGCGCCTCGGTTACCTCTTCGGCGCCGACCAGGAGCGGGCCCGTCCGGACGGATACTGGGACTACGAACCGGAATATATCGGGCTGGGCTATACGACGAACCCGGCCCTCCGCAAGCGGCTCGAGCAGAACCCTTACGCCAAGGACGAGCGGTTCGAGCGCGACCCCCTCGAAGGGCAGCGGCGCTTTCCCGCCATCGAGCGGCTGAAGGAGGTGGCGGGCTCGCTCCCGCCGGAGACCGCGCTGGTCCTGGTCATTCCCCCGGCCTACAAGAACCTCCAGCCGCCGCCCGGAACCGAGAAGGCCTTCGTCACCGAGGCCTGCAAGGCGGCCCTGACGACCGTGGTCCAGGCGCGCGGCAAGACGGCCCTGGTCGACTGGCGCGTCGACCGCCCCGAGAACCGCGATCCCGACCTCTTCTTCGACATGATGCACTACCGCCAGCCCATCGCCCGGGCAGTGGAGAAGGACGTGGTGGAGGCGCTCCGCCGTTTCCTCTGAATTCCGAGGGTGCGGCAAATCGTTCTATTCAGGTCATTTTTACCTGTACAAGGTGCCCGAAGGGCAAGCCTCCCCCGTCTTAGACAAATCGATGACACCGAAGTGCGTTGTCGCGGGCGGCGCTTGTCTGTATAGGGGCGCCAGTTCCATTGGGGATAGAACGGCCCAACATGACGAACACAGTAATCGATGAGGGATATCGGCCAACTGACGACGAACCGTTCATGAACGAACGGCAGAGGGAGTATTTCAGGCGCAAACTGATCCGTTGGAAGGGCGACATCTTGAGGGAGGCCCAGGAGACCCTGGCCACTCTCCAGAGCGAGAACGAGAATCATCCCGATCTCGCCGACCGCGCCTCTTCCGAGACCGACCGGGCCATCGAGCTTCGCGCCCGCGACCGCCAGCGCAAGCTCATTGCCAAGATCGATGCCGCTCTCGCGCGGATCGATGACGGGACCTACGGCTATTGCGAGGAAACCGGAGACCCGATTTCGCTCAAGCGCCTCGAGGCCCGGCCCATCGCGACCCTTTCGCTGGAGGCGCAGGAACGCCACGAGCGCAACGAGCGGGTCTACCGCGACGACTAAGCGATACCGCATCCAATGAGAAAGGGCTCCGCTTGCGGAGCCCTTTTTTGTTGGCCGGAGCCGGAAGGCTTTACTCGCGCTTGCCGGAATCGAGCGGGCGGCCGAGCAGGCGGGCGAATTCCGCCTCGATCTCCTCCACCGAGAACGGATCGGGGGTCTTCTCGGACGGCTTGGGAGCCGCCGGGGCGCTGTTCGCGGCCGGAGGCGGCGAGGGCTGGGCCCGCGGCGGCGGCGGAGGAGGAGGCGGGGGAGCCGGCCGCACCGGGTCCATGGCCGGGCGGAGGGGCGCGGCCTCGGCGGCCGGTTCGGGCGCCTCGGTCAGATCGTCGTCCTCCCGGTCGTCCTGGAAGTCCTGTCGTCCGGGACCCGCCGCATTGCGCTGCGGCTCAGAGGCCGGTTCCAGAAGCTCGTCCTCGTCGACCACGTCATCGTTGTCCGTGACAGGCTGAACCGGCGGGACGGGGGTGGCCTGGGGCGGTGCCACCGGGCTGGCCGGGCGCTTCAGGGCCTCTTCGAGCTGCTTGGCCATGTCCGACAGGATCGCGGCGTCGGGATCGGGCCGGCCTGCGGGCGTCGGCTGGGGTGCGCGGACGACCTCCGGGGCGGGCGGCGGCGGCGCCGGGGGAGGGGGCGGCGAGGCGGGTCGGCTGACGAAGGGCGGCGGATTGAAGGCCGGGGCCGGCTGAGGCGGCCGGACGGCCGGGCCGAATTCGGGTTCGTTGACGCCGGGAGCCGGCGACCGGGCTTCGGCGCGCAGGCCGTGTACGCCCGGCGCAGGAGCGGGCGTCGGCGGGCGATGGGGAGCCGGGGCCGGCGCCGGAGCCGAGTGCACGTGCACCACGTCGGGCTTGAGGACGGGCTCGGGCTGGGCCGGGACCGGGGCGCTGACGGAGGATACTGCCGTCAGCTCCTGATCGATGTCGGAATCCTCGTTGCCCGGACGCTTGATGAAGGCCCCGAGCTGGGCGGCGAGCTGGCTCTCGATGGAGGGACGCCCCGATCCCTCGACCGCAGGCCGAGCCGCCTGATCGAGGTTCGGCTCGAGACGCTCCACGCCCGGCTCGTTCGCCGGGGTGGGAAGGCGGGCGCCGGGGACCCGGACGATGTTGGTCTCGATCACCACGTCGTTGAGGCCGCCGATCAGCAGGAGATGCTCGACATTGTCGCGGCGGAGCAGGACGAGCTGGCGCTGACGGTCGAGTTCGTAGATGTCGACCACGCCGAGGCGCGGCTGACGGCTTCTCCCCCGGTCCTGGCCCGACATCATGAGGCGCGAGCCGGTCAGTTTGCGCAACACCACACCGAAAAGCGCGACCAGAGCGAGGATGATCGCGAAGGCGATGACGTATTGGGCCGCCCTTGACGCTTCGATACCAAATTGAGCTAGCACGATAAACTCTCAAGCGTTGTGGAGGCCTTTCCAGGCCATGTTCCTAGGGTTGCTTGTATCACATCGGCCACGAAAGCGATGGGCAAGGTTAACAGATGGTTAACGGCTCCTGCCCCGATGTTGAAGAGATACAGGGTTGCGACGGCCTCAAGGGGCCCGAAGATTTCAGGCTCCCGATCGGTTTCTAACCGACAGAATGTGGATTACCTTGCGTAAAGCTCAAGCCCGCAACAGCCCGATCCTGCAATCCCCTCTTGTGCGCCCACCGGACGCCGCCTTAGAGGTCAATCAATAATTTCCGTGTAGTATGGTCGCAAGATCAAGCGGTTGGCCTGCAGATCCGCAGCCTCGAGCCGTGGTGCGCAACCGTCATTCCTTGGGGATACCGAAGTTCCATGGCTCAAGTGGGCGACAAGCCAAAGGGTTCGACGATCGACCGTTCCGAGCGGCCGGGGCATATCGGCCTCGTCCTGCTCCTGGCCAGCATCCTCGTCGGCGCGATCCTGAGCCTGCGCTTCCTGGGCAGCGAGCAGGCGCAGCCGCTCATCCTGGGCCTTCTCGCCTTCTTCGCCATGGCCGGCGTGTTCTTCCTCTTCGCCATCGCCATCGGCGTGATGCAGTTCGCCGGCCAGACCGCCCGCAACGACATCACGAAGATCATGGCCGACACCTCGGGCGAGGGGCTCGTGGTGATCGAGGACGATGGGCGCATCGTCTATGCCAACGAGACCTATCTCTCTCTCGCCGGTTCGAACGGGGGCGACGTCCGGGCCGTGGAGCGCCTCTTCACCGGCGCTCCCGAGGTCTCGGAGGCCATCTACCGGCTGGCTCAGGCCGCCCGGGAGCACCGGACCGGCACCGAGGAGATCCGGCTTTCGCCCTCCCTCGACGGCTCGCAGGAATTCGGCTGGTACCGGGTCCGCGTCCGCCCCCTGCCGCGTCCCAGCGGCCGTCAGGCGACCCTGTGGATCATTGCCGACGTGACCCATGAGCGCGAGCGGCAGGAGAACGTCTTCCAGGAGCTGCAGCACGCGATCGACTATCTCGACCACGCCCCGGCCGGGTTCCTCTCCATCGATCCCAACGGCTCCATCGTCTACCTGAACGCGACCCTCGCCTCCTGGCTCGACTACGATCTGGCCCAGGTGGGTTCGGGCGGCCTCGGCCTGTCCGACATCGTGCCGCGCAACGTGGTCGCCATGATGACCTCGTTCTCCGGCGAGCCGGGGAGCGTGCGCACCGAGACCTTCGATCTGGACCTGCGCCGGCGCAACGGCCAGTTCCTGCCCGTGCGCCTCTACCACCGCATCGCCTTCGGCCAGGACGGCCGGATGGGCGCCTCGCGCACCCTGGTCCTCAACCGCTCGCCCGGCGTCGAGGTGGACGAGGGCCAGCGGGCGGCCGAGGTGCGCTTCGCCCGGTTCTTCAACAACACCCCCATCGCCATCGCGACGGTCAACCGGACCGGCCGCATCATCCAGGCCAACGCCCCGTTCACGAAGCTCTTCGGCACCCTGCCGCGCACGGGCGAGAGCGGGGAGGGGCCGCTCATCCTCGAAGCCTTCCCCGCTGGAGAACGGGCGCCAGTCGAGACCGCTCTCAGGGCGGCGGCGGAAAACCGGGGCGACATCCAGCCCCTGGAGCTGCACACCGCGGGCGAGAACGGCGGCTCCGTGCGCGTGTGGATCACCCCGGCGGGCGAGACCGGCTCCGAGGACGAGACGGCCATCGTCTACGCCCTCGACACCACCGACTTCCGGAAGGTGGAGGAGCAGCTCGCCCAGTCGCAGAAGATGAACGCGGTCGGCCAGCTCGCCGGCGGCGTGGCGCACGACTTCAACAATGTGCTCCAGGCCATCATCGGCTACAGCGATCTCCTCCTGGCGAACCACCGGCCGACCGATCCGTCCTTCCAGGACATCATGCAGATCAAGCAGAACGCCAACCGGGCCGCGAGCCTGGTGCGTCAGCTGCTCGCCTTCTCGCGCCGGCAGACCCTGCGGCCGGAGGTGCTCAACCTCAACGACCGCCTCTACGACCTGTCCATGCTCCTGAAGCGCCTCCTGGGCGAGCGGGTGGAGCTCGACCTGACCCACGGCCGCGACCTGTGGTTCGTGCAGGCGGACGTGAATCAATTCGAGCAGGTGATCGTGAACCTCGCGGTCAATGCCCGTGACGCCATGCCCAACGGCGGCAAGCTCGCGATCCGCACGGCCAATGTCGGCGCCGCCGAGGCGGCCCGCCTGAACGTGAGCGGCATGCCCGCCGGGGACTATGTGAAGATCGAGGTCTCCGACACCGGCACCGGCATGACGCCCGACATCGTGGAGAAGATCTTCGAGCCCTTCTTCACCACCAAGGAGGTGGGCAAGGGCACGGGCCTCGGCCTGTCCACGGTCTTCGGCATCGTCAAGCAGTCGGGCGGCTTCATCGACGTCGATTCGAAGGTCGGGCAGGGCACCACCTTCCGCATCTACCTGCCCCGGCACGCGGCGGCCGAGGTCGAGGCCAGGCCCGAGGAGGCCAAGGCCGAGGCGGCCAAGAAGCCCGCCGCGGACATGACCGGCCAGGGCACCATCCTCCTGGTGGAGGACGAGGATCCGGTCCGTGCCGTCAATGCCAGGGCGCTCACCGCCCGTGGCTATACGGTGCTCGAGGCGGCGTCCGGCGTGGAGGCCCTGCAGGTGATCGAGGAGCGGGGAGAGCCCGTCGACCTCGTGGTCTCCGACGTGGTGATGCCGGAAATGGACGGCCCGACCCTGCTCGGCGAGCTGCGCAAGCTCTATCCCGACCTGAAGGTGATTTTCGTGTCCGGCTATGCCGAGGATGCGTTCAGGAAAAATCTCCCCGAGGGCGAGGAATTCAATTTCCTGCCCAAGCCGTTCAGCCTGCGTCAGCTGGTCGAGATCGTGAAGCAGGTGATGGGGCGGTAACGGGTCTCTTCCCTCCGAGGGAGAGCCCTCGCTCCCTCTCCGGGCACTTTTCCGGAGCACTGGACAAGTTCTGCGCCCGCCACATAACAATGTTATGTTGTTGCAATCGAGAGAGGGCGTCGTGAGAGTTCCAGGTTCCAGCTGTCGGAACGTGTTCCTCGTCGGCTGCATGCTCCGCGGGGAAAAAGAGAACGTGCGCATCAACCTGCAGGTTCGCGGCACCGCGGACGAGATAGAGCAGGAATTCAAGCGCATCCTCAAGGAGAGCCGGGCGTAAAGCAGTCGTTTGAAACGCAGGTTACAGTTTCTGGTTTTCACGGAGATGAGGCTATGAGGATTCCGCTCCCCACGCTTATGGGATTGAAGACTCTGCGAACCCTCATGCCTGCCGGTATCGTTCTCATGGCCTTGGGATGGAGCGGCGATGCTCCTCAAGCCGCGAGTCCGGTCAACGCCGAGACGTGCCGGAGGATCTCGGAGGGCGTCATAAGGGGCGATGTCGATGCAGTCGTGTACGCTTTAAGCTCCTCTCCGTCCGACCGTCGGGAGGCGCAGAAAGACGTTCAGCAGCTCGTCGATGCTATGGGCCGGGCATTGCAGGGCAAGCAGATGCGCCACCTGCGGACCCTGCCGAACGCCCAGGTTGAGGGACATCCGGTCTCGATGCAGCTCTGGAGCTTCGGCGACAAGGATGTGGTCTTCCTGGGCTGCCTCTACCGCACGAGGGAAGAGCAAAGTCCGCAGCTTCTTATCCAGATCGACAGCTCTGCCGACGACGTTCTCTATAAGCTCAAGGTTTCTCTCGACCGGAAGTGAGGCGGCTCCGAGCTGGCCCTTTCCATGCCGGACTTCCGATGCCGGACTTATCCACATCCAGCTCCTGTGGAGAACAAAAAAAGAACTTGCGGAAGAGAACAAAACACGTACATATATCTCCTCAACACCGCGTTGAGATTCACTCCTCCTCCGTGCCATAAGGACATCTGGTCATGTCGCAGTCCTCTCTGAGACTGGTGGAAAGCTCATCAATGGATAAAGACAAGTCGAAAGCTCTCGACGCGGCGCTCTCTCAGATCGAGCGTGCCTTCGGCAAGGGCTCGATCATGCGGCTCGGCAAGGGCCAGCAGCCCGTGGAAATCGAAACCGTCTCGACGGGTTCGCTCGGTCTCGACATCGCGCTCGGCGTCGGCGGTCTGCCGCGCGGCCGTATCATCGAGATCTACGGGCCGGAATCGTCGGGTAAGACGACGCTGGCGCTGCACACCATCGCCGAAGCCCAGAAGAAGGGCGGCGTCTGCGCCTTCGTGGACGCGGAGCACGCCCTCGATCCGGTCTATGCCCGCAAGCTCGGCGTCAGCCTGGACGACCTCCTGATCTCCCAGCCCGACACGGGCGAGCAGGCCCTCGAGATCGCCGATACGCTGGTCCGCTCCGGCGCGGTCGACGTGCTGGTCATCGACTCGGTGGCGGCGCTCACCCCGAAGGCCGAGCTCGACGGCGAGATGGGCGAGGTCCAGCCGGGCCTCCAGGCCCGCCTCATGAGCCAGGCGCTGCGCAAGCTCACCGGTTCGATCTCCCGGTCGAACACGATGGTGATCTTCATCAACCAGATCCGCATGAAGATCGGTGTCATGTACGGTTCGCCGGAGACGACGACGGGCGGCAACGCGCTCAAGTTCTACGCCTCGGTCCGCCTCGACATCCGCCGCGTCTCGACCCTGAAGGATCGTGACGATCCGATCGGCAACTCGGTGCGCGTCAAGGTCGTCAAGAACAAGGTCGCTCCGCCCTTCAAGCAGGTCGAGTTCGACATCATGTTCGGCGAGGGCGTCTCGAAGGTGGGCGAGCTCATCGATCTCGGCGTCAAGGCCGGCATCGTCGAGAAGTCGGGTGCGTGGTTCTCCTACGACAGCCAGCGCCTCGGCCAGGGCCGCGAGAACTCGAAGCAGTTCCTGCGCGACAACCCCGAGATCGCCAACAAGATCGAAGCCCTGATCCGCCAGAATGCCGGCCTGCTGGCCGACCGCATCCTGGAGCAGGCGACCCCGACGGCGGAAGACCTCGACGAGGGCGCCGCGTAAAGAAGAGGTTTGCTCTCCTTCAAGGGCAAAGAACGGGCCGCCGCGAGAGATCGCGGCGGTCTTTTCGCATCCACCTCCGTCATTCCGGGCCGGGCTCTTCAAGCCACCCCGGGATGGCCCTCGGGCAGTCGGAGGGCGACGTTCGTCCTGCCGCGCGAAACGCCGCCTCGACAGCCGAGGCGCGGGCGTCTAAAACCGCCCACGAATGAACACCTTTTCGGGCCTCAATGGCCCAAACTCCGAGCACCAGAACCCATGAGCGGCGTCAACGAAATCCGGTCGACCTTCCTCGATTACTTCGCCAAGAACGGCCACGAGGCCGTGGCGTCGAGCCCCCTCGTGCCGCGCAACGATCCGACCCTGATGTTCACCAATGCGGGCATGGTGCAGTTCAAGAACGTGTTCACCGGCGCCGAGAAGCGGCCCTACACCCGGGCGACCACGGCGCAGAAATGCGTGCGCGCCGGCGGCAAGCACAACGACCTCGACAATGTCGGCTACACCGCCCGGCACCACACCTTCTTCGAGATGATGGGCAACTTCTCGTTCGGCGACTACTTCAAGGAAACCGCCATCGAGCTGGCCTGGAACCTGATCACGAAGGAATACGGCCTCACGAAGGACCGGCTCCTGGTCACCGTCTACCACGACGACGACGAGGCGGCGGATCTGTGGAAGAAGATCGCCGGATTCACGGATTCCAAAATCATCCGCATCCCGACCTCGGACAATTTCTGGCAGATGGGCGATACCGGCCCCTGCGGCCCGTGCTCCGAAATCTTCATCGACCAGGGCGAGGCCCTGTGGGGCGGGCCTCCCGGCAGCCCGGACGAGGACGGCGACCGGTTCCTGGAATTCTGGAACCTCGTCTTCATGCAGTACGAGCAGATCGAGCCCGGCAACCGCATCGCCCTGCCCAAGCCCTCCATCGACACCGGCATGGGCCTGGAGCGCATGTCCGCGATCCTGCAGGGCGTGCACTCGAACTACGACACGGACCTGTTCCGCACCCTCATCGAGGCGGTGGCCCATGCCACCGGCGTGGCGCCGGAAGGCGACCGCAAGGCTTCGCACCGGGTGATCGCGGACCACCTTCGCGCCTCGTCCTTCCTGGTGGCGGACGGCGTGCTGCCGTCGAACGAGGGCCGCGGCTACGTGCTTCGCCGCATCATGCGCCGCGCCATGCGCCATGCGCAGCTCCTCGGCGCCCGCGACCCGCTCATGTACCGCCTCGTGCCCGCCCTGGTGCGCGAGATGGGGCAGGCCTATCCTGAGCTGATCCGCGCCGAGGCGCTGATCACCGAGACCCTGCGCCTGGAGGAGACCCGCTTCCGCAAGACCCTGGAGCGCGGCCTGTCGATTCTCGACGAGGAGACCCGCGACCTCGCCAAGGGCCAGAACCTGTCCGGCGAGACGGCCTTCACCCTCTACGACACCTACGGCTTCCCGCTCGACCTGACCCAGGACGCTCTCAAGCCCCGCGGCATCGGCGTCGATACGGATGCGTTCAAGGCCGCCATGGAGCGCCAGCGCGAGAAGGCCCGCGCGGCCTGGTCGGGCTCCGGCGAGGCGGCGACCGAGACCGTCTGGTTCGGCATCAAGGAACGCACCGGCGCGACCGAGTTCCTCGGCTACGACACCGAGACCGCCGAGGGCGTCGTGCTGGCGCTGCTGAAGGACGGGCAGGAGGTCCAGGAGCTGAAGGCCGGCGAGACCGGCCTCGCGGTCCTCAACCAGACCCCGTTCTACGGCGAGTCCGGCGGCCAGGTGGGCGATACGGGCACCATGCAGGGCGAGGGCGCGCGGGTTCGCGTCACCGGCACCGAGAAGAAGCTCGGCGACCTCTTCGTGCATCACGTCACCGTCGAGCACGGCACCCTGAAGCTCAATCAGGCGCTCGAGCTCGAAGTGGATCACACGCGCCGCGCCGCGGTGCGCGCCAACCACTCGGCCACCCATCTCCTGCACGAGGCCCTGCGCCAGGTGCTGGGCGATCACATCGCCCAGAAGGGTTCGCTCGTGGCGCCCGACCGCCTGCGCTTCGACTTCAGCCATCCCAAGCCCATCGAGGACGACGAGCTCCAGACCGTCGAGGACCGGGCCAACGACGTGCTGCTCCAGAACGAGCCGGTGGTCACCAAGCTCATGGCCGTCGACGAGGCCATCGAGTCCGGCGCCCGCGCGCTCTTCGGCGAGAAGTACGGCGACGAGGTTCGCGTCGTCTCCATGGGCAAGGGCGACGGCAACCGGGCCTTCTCGGTGGAGCTCTGCGGCGGCACCCATGTGAACCGCACCGGCGATATCGGTCTCATCGCCATCGTCAACGAAGGCGCGGTGGCGGCGGGCGTGCGCCGCATCGAGGCCATGACGGGCGACGCGGCCCGGCGCTACCTGACCGAGGAAAGCCGTCGCCTGCGCCAGATGGCCGGCCTGCTGAAGACCCCCGTCGACGAGGCGGCGGACCGTCTCGCGGCGCTGCTCGAGGAGCGGCGCAAGCTCGAACGCGATCTCTCCGAGGCCCGGCGCAAGCTCGCCATGGGCGGCGGCACCGGCGGCGAGGATCCGATCCGCGAGGTCGGCGGCGTCAAGCTGATGGCGCGTGCGGTGTCGGGCGTCGAGATGAAGGACCTCAAGAGCCTGGCCGACGAAGGCAAGCGGCGCCTCGGCTCCGGCGTGGTCGCCATCGTCGGCGTGGCCGATGACGGCAAGGCCGGCATCGTGGTCGGCGTGACCGAGGACCTGACGAGCAAGCTCGACGCGGTCGCGCTGGTTCGCGTCGGCTCCGAAAAGCTCGGCGGCAAGGGCGGCGGCGGACGCCGCGACATGGCCCAGGCCGGCGGCCCCGACGGGGCCCAGGCCGAAGCCGCGCTGGCCGCTATCGAGGCGGCGCTCACGAACGCCGCCTGAGGACGGCCGCCGTGCCGAGAAAGCATCCGCTTCCGGCGCGGCGCAGGCTTTACGAGATCCTGGAACGGAGCAGCGTGAACGATCCCTTCGTTCGCGCTCTCCACTTCTTCCTGATGCTGCTGATCGTGGTGAATGTCACGGCGGTGGTGCTGGAAAGCGTGCCGTCCCTGCGCGATGCCTATCGTCCGCTCTTCATGGTCATCGAGATCGTCAGCGGCGTCATCTTCACGGTGGAATGCGCGGCCCGTCTCTGGTGCGCGCCGGAGCACACGCCCTGGCGCCATCTTCCGCCCTGGCGGGCGCGCCTGCGCTGGCTGGTGCACCCGCAATCCATCGTGGATTTCCTGGCCATCGTGCCGTTCTACCTGATCTTCTGGGACATCGGGGGCTTGCGCGCCTTCCTGCTCCTGCGTCTTTTCCGCTTCTTCAAGCTGGCCCGCTACTCGCTCGGCCTCACGAGCCTCATCGACGCGATCTATTCGGAGCGCCGCGCCCTCGTGGCTTCCGGCGTAATCCTCGTCGGCACGGTGCTGCTCGCCGCCTCCGCCATGAATCTCGTCGAGCGCGACGTGCAGCCGGACAAGTTCGGCACGATTCCCGACGCCATGTATTGGGCGATCATCACGCTCACCACCGTGGGCTACGGAGACGTCATTCCCGCGACGCCGCTCGGGCGGGTGATCGCCAGCATCACGGCGGTCGCGGGCCTCGTCATGCTCGCCCTGCCGGTGGGCATCATCGCCAGCGCCTTCTCGCGCGAGATCCACCGGCGCGACTTCGTCATCACCTGGAGCATGGTGGCGCGCGTTCCGATCTTCTCGGATCTCGACGCGGGCGAGATCGCCTCGGTGATGCACTCCCTGCGCTCCCAATCCTGCGAGGCCGGCGAGATCGTCGTCCGCAGGGGCGACGAGGCCCATTCCATGTACCTGATCGCATCCGGCGAAGTGGAGGTGCTGCTGCCGGGCGAGACCGTCAGGCTGGGGCCCGGAGACTTCTTCGGCGAGGCCTCGGTCCTGCGCCGCCGCCGCCGCGGCGTGACCGTGAGGGCGGCCACGCCCTGCAAGCTTCTCGTGCTCGATGCGGAGGATCTGCACCGGCTGATCGATTCCAATCCTGCCATGGCCTCGCATATCGACGAGGTGAGCCAGTCGCGCGGCGGCGACAGGGCTGTCTGACGCGACCTTCGCGAAATTGACGGTGCCGTGCCCTGTGGTAGCATCCCGCCGCTTCTGGACCTGTTGCCCGACGAGATGGCGTTGATCGAATGAGCAGTGATGGCGGGAGGGTCGACCTCCGCAAGAACAAGCGCACTCAGACGCGGCAGGAAGGGCGGATCTTTCTCAAGCGCGGGACCGTGGTCCATTGCATGGTCACGGACCTGTCCCAGGCCGGGGCGAAGCTCACCCTGACCAAGTCGCAGCACCTGCCCGAAACCTTCGACCTCGTCATTCTCGGAAGCGATTTCCGCACCATCCCGTGCGATCTGCGGTGGCAGAAGGGCAACGTTGCCGGCGTCGCGTTCCGCAGCCGCAGCGGCGCGGATCAGCTGCTGACGTAAGCCGGTTACCGGAGCGCCGCCTTCGACTGCCGCATGCAGTTGCGGACATAGTCCTTCCGGGCCGCCTTGACGCTGTCCTGAACCGCGGCGCTGCGTGTCACGCCGTTATCCCTCACCCTGTAGGCAAGCCGCGCTTCCTGCCGGCAGATCTGTCTCTGTGCTTCCCTCTCGGGAGAGCGCTGCCTTCCCCGTTCCTGCGCCGACGCTTCCAGGGACGGGAGACCGACGGCGGCAATCGCGACGATCAAGAGAGCACGCATATCCACCTCCTGCTGATCGGGCCCGAAGGGTAAGCCCGGTGGAGGCGGGTGGCGACAGGCCAAAAGGGGTTAAGGATCGAGCCAATGCACGTCAAAGGAAGATCGACACCCTGTCAGGCCGGTTTCGCAGAAATCTCCGTCGCAAGACCTGTGATATTCGACGGAGGTTGACTTGACGGAAGCTACAACATCCCCGAAGGCTCGGACGACATTCGGGATACGTTACAATGAGACTGTACTTCGCCGCGCCCCTCGCTCTTCTCGGCAGCATCTTGGCCGGCACGCCAAGTATGGGTCAGGACCGTAACGTACCGCCCACCGTGCTCGTCATCGATGCCTCGAACAGCATGTGGGGCCGTATCGACGGGAAGCCGAAGATGGAGATCGCGCGCGATGCGGTCTCGTCGCTGCTGGACGGCCTGCCGAAAGGCGCGCGCCTCGGCATCGTCGCCTATGGTCACCGCCGTGCGGGGGATTGCGGCGACATCGAACGCATCCTGCCGGTCGGGGCCGTCGACAGGGATCGGGTGCAGGCGGTCGCGGGCCGCCTCACGCCCCGCGGCAAGACGCCGATCACCGCATCGCTGAAGGAGGCGGCCGGGCTGCTCGAACCCGGCAAGTCTGGCAGCGTCATCATTCTCACGGACGGCATCGAGACCTGCAGCGGCGATCCTTGCGCCCTGGCCGAGGAGCTGAAGCGCAGGAATGCGGGCTTCGTTGCCCACGTGATCGGCTTCGACGTCTCGGCCGTGGAGCGCCCGAAGCTCTCCTGCATCGCGGAGCGGACGGGCGGCGCCTTCCTGGCGGCGTCCAACGCGGGCGAGCTCGGTCAGGCCCTGAAGACGACGGCGCAGGCCAAGGCAAAGCCCGCCGTCGCCACCCGCGCGATTCCCCTCGAAGCCACCGACGGCGGACGCCCCGTCGCGGAGGCGAAGTTCACCGTCCTGCGCGGCGGCGATGCCGGCGCCGTGGCGGATGGCGTATCGGGCTCCGTGAACCTGGCGCCGGGCCGCTACCGCGTCTCGGCCGCGACGGCTGCGAAGACGGGGCAGACCGAGGTCGAGGTCACCAAGGCGGCACCGGCGAAGATCGTCGTCGCGCTCTCCGGCGAATTGCCGAAGGCAAGCCTCAAGCCGGCAAAGTCCAGCGCTCCGGCCACGGGCGAGATCGAGGTGAGCTGGACCGGCCCGGACGGCAAGGGCGACTACATCGTCTTCGCGCGCCCGGACGGCGCGACCCTGGAGACGCGCCATTACAGCTACACGAAGGACGGTAATCCCCTGAAGGTGCGGGTGCCCGGGGAGCCGGGCGAATACGAGCTGCGCTACGTCTCCGATGCCAGCGGCGCGGTCCTCGCCCGGGCGAAGGTGACCGCCACGCCGGTTACGGCCACCATCGACGCTCCTGCCAATGGTGTGGCGGGTTCCGAAATCGCGATCAATTTCGAGGGCCCGAACGCGAACGAGGATTGGGTCGGCCTGGTGAAGGCGGGCGCCGCCGTGGACACCTACGAGACCGGAGCCTGGGTCTATGCCAGCAACGGCTCCCCGGCGCGTCTACGCCTTCCTGCCGAGCCCGGCCTGTACGAGGCCCGCTACATCTCCGGCCTCGACCCGCGAATCCTGGCCACGAAGCCGGTGGAGGTGACGCCCGCCAGCGCCACGGTGACGGCGCCTGCCCGCGGCATGGCGGGCACGAGAATTCCGGTCCGCTTCACAGGGGCGGGAGGCGGCGACACCTTCATCGGCGTGGTGAAGAAGGGCGCCGAAGAGGGCACATGGATCGCCGGAGCCTACGAGCGTCCGGAGGGAGAACAGGTAATGGTGCGTCTGCCGAGCGAGCCCGGCGCCTACGAGATGCGCTTCGTGATGGAGGCCAACGGCACCTACAAGGTTCTCGCCTCGACGCCCGTCGAGGTGGAGCCTGCCGTCGGGTCCGTTTCCGCGCCGGAGAGCGTGGCGGCGGGCAGCGAGGTGGCAGTCGCCTTCACCGGCCCGAAGGGCGACGGCGACTACATCACCATCGTGCCCACGGGCGCCGCGCCCGATGCCTATACGGACTTCCGCACCGTGTCCCCGGACGAATCCTCCGTCACGCTGCCGGTGCCCGAGGAGCCCGGCTCCTACGAGGTGCGCTACGTCATGACAGCGCCGGGAGAGGCCGGAAGCCTCGTGATCGCCCGCAAGCCGCTGAAGGTGGAGTAGGAGCGGGACTTGTTCGGGAAGGGCTTACCAAGCGGAGCTGAAACTGGAGTGCGGATGAGCCTGGAAAATCTAGGCTCTCGTCACGATGATGTGCTGAAATGTGAAGCTTTAATAGTATTTATGACGATCTTCTCTCTTGTGCAAAACACCAGAGATTGGATCGGGGGAAGTTGCGACACTGCGTCACCTGCACATGTGTAACGTTACAACCTATAGGAAATTCCGTGTGAAAAGCACTATATTCTTATGGGGCAGTTATGCAGAACTACGATCCAGCCACTCATCTTCACATCGGAAATTTTGACGGTGACCGGCTCCATGCCGGCGTCGGCCAATCCGTCAAGCTCGATGCCGGCTATAAGGCTTATTTCTCAAACCAGTATACGGTCACCGAGTACGTTAATGGGCATATTACCCAGATGGGAATGAACGGCCCGGCGCTCCGCCTCGACGAACTAAGCATTAAAATCGATGGTGCAAGCGAGTTCGATACCCTGTCCGTCGGAACTTCGTCGACGATCCGCTTCTCCAATGGCCTGAATGCCGGCAGCGAGGTTCGTTATGTCGGGAGGGGGTATGATTTCGTAGTCGGTACTGTCGCTGAAGGTTCGAGTTCGGACAATCTGGTCGTTAAAGTCATCGAAACCCTGCCGCTCGGCTATGTTGGCCACATTATCGGTGCGCTGAATTACACCAACACTGCCACCGATCAGACTTACAGCGCTCAGCGCGACATCCTTGTCTCCCTGCGCACTAAGGATGGAGTCGAGGTTGGCGGCAAGGCGGGTCTATCAGTATCATCGGGCGCGCCTGTCACCTATTACAGCAGTGGTGACGAAACCATCGTCGGCACCGATGGCAATGACACGTTCTACTACCAAGGCCGAGAAGCGCCTGGAAGCTCCAACTTGGACTCCATTGATGGACGTGGTGGACACGACACCCTGTACATCCAGGCAAACGGCGAAGTCGATCTGGGACAAGTCCGGAATATCGAGCAGATCATAGGGACCGAGGGACGTAATAGGTTCATGATCGACGTGGAAGAACTTGCCAGCCTTAAGGTCGTCGACCTCAAGGGAAGCACTGACAATTCGGATGGCATACAGGACGGTTTTCACGTGAGTGGCAGCGACATTGACCTGCAGGAGGTGGCTCTTCACGGCGTCGAGCACATCACCGTTCGGGCTGTCGATATCGCTGGAGCGTGCGTTGTAAAGGTTGATGACGTCAAAGTCGCCCAAACCGTTTGGTCCCTAGGTGATCATTCCACTCTCGTGCTGACGAAGGGCAGCTTCACGTCCGCTCAACGCGCTGAGATGTACGGTCACAACTTCAAGAGCATCATCTCTCCGGAGGCCCAGGCTTTTGTCGATACGTTTGGTACGGCAAAGCGGGATGTTCTTAGAGGTGGATCCGGAGATAACGTTCTCAATGGCGGTGGCGGCAACGACCTCCTGTCCGGCAAGAGCGGGCGGGACGTGTTCATCTTCGATAATAATCTCAGCAAGAAGCGCAACGTCGATAAGATCATGGACTACAGCGCCAAATCGGATACGATTCAGCTCGATCAGGACATCTTCGATAAAATCGCCAAGTCGGGCGCACTGTCCAAGTCGGCATTCTACAAGGGCGTCAAAGCCCATGACCGAAGCGATCGCATCATCTACGACGACAAGAAGGGTGCGCTCTATTACGATGCGGACGGAACCGGCAAGATAGATGCTGTTCAGTTTGCGACACTGACCAATAAGGCCAAGCACGTCACGGAAAAGGACTTCTTCATTGTCTAAGGCGGCGTAGCGTCGACCCTTCTCTTGGGGCACTTGGATAGTGTATTCAGGTGCCCCGGCATTGCGAGTTGTACTGACGGTGTGTCACTGCGCTGGCGCTCCACCCCGTAGGTTCGTTCGATGTAGAGAGCCTGAAGTCTAGTCGTGGTCCGGATGCTGGCGGGATTTCATCTTCGCCAGGTCGGCTGGCGTTGCGGAATCCTCCGTTCTCTCGCCTTCGAGCAGATGCAGGGTGTCGAAGGCGGGGAGGCGGCTCTCGATGCCGTATTGGATCTCGGGTTGCACTCGACCCGGCTCGTCCAGGCTTCCGATCGATACGCAGATGCGGTCCTGCTCCACGTAACGGAAGGTCAGCGGCGTTCCGCAGTCGCGGCAGAAACCCCGCTCGACCGCTTCCGAACTCCGGAAGGTGCCGAGCGTCCCCTTCGTCCAGACGATGTCCCGGTTCGGCACGCCGGTCAGGGGGGCGAAGTAGTTACCGAAGGCCTTCTGGCACATCCGGCAATGGCAGATGCTGGCATGGGTCGGCTCGGACATCAGCGCATAGCGCACCGCGCCGCATTGGCAGCCGCCGGTCATGACCGGGCGCGTTTCCTGTTCCGACATCCGCTCCTCCCTAGGGTGCGCCGTCCGAGTCGTTCCCTCTCAGGTCGAAGGCGAGACGGCCGCTCTGAGTTCTTCTACGGTCACGCCGGTCTTGAAGGCAATCGCCCGGAGCGTGGCGTCCTCGTCCCAGGGCTGCCCGCCGGTCCGCGCCTCGTCGAACAGGCGCCGATATTCCCTGACAGCATAATCGAGGGTGCTGCCGCCTGAGGCTCTGTCGTCGGTCATTCCGGAAAATCCTTCCTTGCGAGGGCTCACAGGCCAATATCTGGCACGCTCCGATCCTGCGGCAAGGCTGGCGGCGCTTCGGCGGCGAAAGCAAAAAAATGGCCGGGACGAACCCGGCCATTCTCGATTTCTACGGGAGGAAACGGCTTAGGCCGCCATCGCCTTCTTGAGGTTCTCGTCGATCTTGTCGAGGAAGCCGGTGGTGGAGAGCCACTTCTGCTCGGCGCCGACCAGAAGCGCGAGGTCCTTGGTCATGTAGCCGGACTCGACCGTGTCCACGCACACCTTTTCGAGGGTCGTGGCGAAGCGGGCGAGTTCGGCGTTGTCGTCGAGCTTGGCGCGATGGGCGAGGCCGCGGGTCCAGGCGAAGATCGACGCGATGGAGTTGGTCGAGGTCTCCTTGCCCTTCTGGTGCTCGCGGTAGTGGCGGGTCACGGTGCCGTGGGCGGCTTCCGCCTCGACGGTCTGGCCGTCCGGCGTCATCAGCACGGAGGTCATGAGGCCGAGCGAGCCGAAGCCCTGCGCGACCGTGTCGGACTGCACGTCGCCGTCGTAGTTCTTGCAGGCCCAGACATAGCCGCCCGACCACTTGAGCGCCGAGGCCACCATGTCGTCGATGAGGCGGTGCTCGTAGTGGATGCCGGCGGCATCGAACTTCTGCTTGAACTCGTTCTGGTAGATTTCCTCGAAGATGTTCTTGAAGCGACCGTCATAGGTCTTGAGGATGGTGTTCTTCGTGGAGAGGTAGACCGGGTACTTGCGGTTAAGGCCGTAGTTGAGCGACGCGCGGGCGAAGTCGCGGATCGACTCGTCGAGGTTGTACATCGCCATGGCGACGCCGGCATCGGGGAACTTGAACACTTCCTTCTCGATGACCGTGCCGTCCTCGCCCTCGAACTTGATGGTCAGGCGGCCCTTGCCGGGCACCTGGAAATCGGTGGCGCGGTACTGGTCGCCGAAGGCGTGGCGGCCGACGATGATCGGCTGGGTCCAGCCCGGAACGAGGCGCGGCACGTTCTTGCAGATGATCGGCTCGCGGAAGATCACGCCGCCGAGGATGTTGCGGATCGTGCCGTTGGGCGACTTCCACATCTCCTTGAGGCCGAACTCCTTCACGCGGGCCTCGTCCGCCGTGATGGTGGCGCACTTCACGCCGACGCCGTACTGCTTGATGGCGTTGGCCGCATCGACCGTGACCTGGTCGTTGGTGGCGTCGCGGTTCTCGATGGAGAGGTCGTAGTACTTCAGGTCGATGTCGAGATAGGGGTGGATCAGCTTCTCTTTGATGAAGTGCCAAATAATGCGGGTCATCTCGTCGCCGTCGAGTTCGACGACCGGATTGGCAACCTTGATCTTCGCCATGATCTCACCTTGAACGTTGAGCGGGAACCGGACCTGCCGGACGGCAGGCTGTCTGACGCGGCCTATAGCGCGGCTGGGCTTCCGGGGGAAGCGGTGTCGGGCCGGGAAATAAGTTCAATCCGAGAGCCGTACTTGAATTCAGGCCTGTTCCCATGCCGGCTATGGGGAAGCCGGTCTGCGAAGGAGTGCAGGACTTCCGGGAATCGCGACGGCATGCGCCGGCCCCTCTAGGCGCTGACGTTTATATAATATAATAACATATTAATCTATCCGGGGATCTCTCAAGGAGGTCTTCTCACATCTTGTGTGCTTCCGCACCGTCACGAGCTGAAAATTGTCCTGAAGCTTGGCCGGCACCGGAAGCGCGCACGTCGCGCGGGATCGCCGGTGCGAGGCAACAACGAACTGACAGGGACACACATGCGTCTTGCAATCGCCATCGGAGCCGCCGCGCTCGCTCTCACCCTCGCAGGCTGCCAGACAGCCGAACAATCCATGGCCAGCGCGGAATCCGTCTGCCTGGAGACGGGCCTGAAGCCCGGCACGAAAACCTATCAGCGCTGCGTCAATGCCGGCTACCGCAACAACGTGGCCCAGTCGAACGCGGCCGCCAACCAGGCGGCTGCCGGCGCGGCTGCGGCTGCGATCGGCGGCGCGGTGCTCGGCGCGGCCACGGCGCGTCCCTACTACTACCATTGCGGCTGGGGCTGCTGGTAACGGCGTTCCAGAAGAGAACGAGCGGGCCTCCTGGCGAGAAAGCCTCCCGGGAGGCCCTTTTGCATTCAGGGAGGTGTCCCCGGCCTGCGGAGGCTGGCGGCTGCAGCGTCTTGGCGCTAAGGGAGTGGTTTGCGACGCCACCGGCGTCATGCTCGAAACCCGCCCATGATGAACCCCATCATCATCCTCGTCGAGCCCCAGCTGGCCGAAAACATCGGCATGGTCGCCCGCGCCATGGCGAATTTCGGCCTGTCGGAGTTGCGCCTCGTGTCGCCCCGCAACGGCTGGCCGAAGAAGGGCGCCCATTCGGCGGCGTCGGGCGCGGTCCACGTGCTGGAAGGCGCCAAGCTCTACGACACCGCCCGTGAGGCCATCGCCGACCTGAACTACGTCTTCGCGACCACTGCCCGGGAGCGGGGGCAGATGAAGCGGGTCTTCGCACCGGAAGCCGCCATGGCCGAGACCAGGGCGAGGATCGGGGCGGGGCAGGGGGTCGGCATCCTGTTCGGGCGCGAGCGGACGGGGCTCGAGAACGACGAGATCTCTCTGGCGGATGCCATCGTCACCTTCCCGGTCGATCCGAAATTCTCGTCCCTCAACCTGGCGCAGGCCGTGCTTCTCATGTCCTACGAATGGCAGAGGGCCAGGACCGGCGGCGCGCTGCCCTTCACGGGCGAGAGACTCTCTCCCCCTGCAAAGCGGGAGATGGTGGTCTCCTTCTTCGACTATCTCGAAGCCGAGCTCGAGGCGGTGAACTTTTACCCGGCGGACAAGAAGCCGATCATGGCCCGGAACATGCGGGACATGTTCCACCGGCTCGAGATGAGCGAGCAGGACGTGCGCACGCTCCGTGGGGCGATTCGTGCCCTTGCCGAAGGACGCAGATTGAGAAAGCCTTAAAGATCTTCTGATTTAATGTTGCCGAGTGCATCCTGCGCTTGGCCTTTAGACCCGAGATCGTTCATGCGCCGTCCGCTGACCACCCTCGTCCTCCTGGGTTCGTGCCTCGCTGCTCCGTGGGCGCAGGCGGCGACCCCGCCGAAGCAGCCGGAGAAGGGGCCCGGCGGAGCGGATTACGCCGTTTCCCAGGTAACGAAGCGGGCGGTGGGCACAGCGAGCGCGGGCACCTTCGTGTTCCATGGGGCGGGTGCGCCCGCCGAGCCCCGGCCGGTCGTGGTCTTCTTCCATTCCTGGGGAGCGGCGAACCCGGCCCTCTACGGCGGCTGGATCGATCACCTCGCCCGCAAGGGTCACCTCGTCCTCTTCCCGCGCTTCCAGGAGGTGAACCGCTCCCGTCCCGCCGATGCCTCGGCGCTGGCGGCGAGCCTGATCGGGAGCGCCCTGGAGGCTCTCGCTTCCGACCCGGAGGCGAAGCCGGATCCGAACCGCGTGGCCTTCATCGGGCATTCGGCCGGCGTGCCCATCGCGCTCAACGTGGCGGCGGGGGCGAAGGCGGGTGCGCTGCCCGAGCCGAAGCTCATCTTCGGCGTGATGCCGGGCGGCATCGCCTCCACCGAGAAGGACAGGGGCATCATGCTCCAGGACCTGTCCGCCATCGACGCCTCGACCTTGATCGTCACCATGAGCGGCGACCGGGACTATCTGCCCAGCGACCGGGCTTCCCGCCGGATCCTGCAGGCGGCCTCGGCCGTTCCGGCGACGCGCAAGCTGTTCATGCGCGCGAGCTCCGACGACCACGGCTACCCGGCCCTTACCGCGACCCTGGCCTCGCCGGGCTCGCCCAAGTCCGACTACGACGCCGCTTCCATCAAGCTGCCCCCCGATCCGCCGCGCGACCCCAAGCAGAAGAGCACCTGGCGCTGGAGCGCCGACATGGCGCTGACCGGCCCGCAGACGATCCTGACCCAGCAGCTCGGCAACAACGGCACCGACACGCTGGATTTCCTCGCCTTCTGGAAGACCTTCGACATGGCCGCCGAGGCGGCCTTCTCGGGCAAGGATGCCGCCGCCCTGCGGCGCGATCCGAAATTCGTCGACATGGGCTCCTGGAGCGACGGATGGCCCGTGCGCCGCCTCTCGGCCGAGATGCCGAAGGTGGAGGGGCAGGAGGAGAAGCCGGAACGGGGCCCGCGCCGGCGCCTCAATCTGGTGCCGACGGAAACCAAGCAGAGCTTTTCCGAGTTCATGAACCGGCGCTCATAAATCAAAGAAGCGGGACGGGGGCTTGCCCTGATGCTTTTCAATCTTCTTGCGGGAACGACCCACAGCCCTGCCGTCATGCCGTCTCCGGTGCCAACCATCCTCCTCTTCGATTCCGGCCTCGGGGGCCTGACGGTCTTTGCCGAGGTGCTGAAGGCGCGGCCCGATGCCCGCTTCGTCTATGCGGCGGACGATGCCGCCTTCCCCTATGGACGCCTGAGCGAGCAGGCCCTGGTGGCCCGCGTTCTCGCCGTGATGGACCGGCTGATCGGGCTCTACGATCCCGAGCTGGTGGTGATCGCCTGCAACACGGCCTCGACCCTCGTGCTGCCGCATCTGCGGGCGCGCTTCGCCACGCCTTTCGTCGGCACGGTTCCGGCCATCAAGCCGGCGGCGCTTGCGACCCGGTCCGGCCATGTCACCGTCCTCGCGACGCCCGGAACCGTGGCCCGGGACTACACCCGCGACCTGATCGAGACCTATGCCGCCGGCTGCCGGGTGAAGCTCGTCGGCTCCCGCAGGCTGGCCGGCTTCGCCGAAGCCGAGCTTGCCGGCGCTCCCGTCTCCGACGAGGAGCTGCTGGAGGAGCTCGCGCCCTGCTTCGTGGAGGACGAGGCGGGGCGGACCGACGTGATCGCGCTCGGATGCACCCATTATCCGCTGCTTCTGTCCCGCTTCGAGAAGCTGGCCCGCTGGCCCGTGACATGGATCGATCCGGCCCCCGCCATCGCCCGGCGCGTGGTGCAGCTCATCGGAGGCCCGGTGCCCGGCCACGAGGCCGACGAGGGCGAGGCGCTGGCGGTCTTCACGGGCGGGGCGGGGATCACGGCGCCCCTGCGCGACGCCCTGCATCGGAAGGGACTGCCGCTGGTGGCGGTCGAGGACATGCCGCTGCTGCAGGGCTGAGGCGCTTCCCGATTGACTTTCCCGCTCCTTTCCCCTAGAAGCCACCCGTTCGCGCGGTCCTCAGGGGCCGCGTAACTTTTTACGCACCCGTGGCCCGGCTCCGGTCGGCCTGTCGTCCCGTCCCTCGAGACGGCCCCTTGGGCCTCCTCGGGATGAGGGGAAGAGGAGGGCGCGTTCCTCGAAAACCGTTCGCTTTACCAAGAGGAATCGCGAGATGTCGAAGCGCATTCAGGCCAAGCACAAGCTTGACCGCCGCATGGGCCAGAATATCTGGGGCCGCCCGAAGAGCCCCGTGAACCGCCGCGAATACGGCCCCGGCCAGCACGGCCAGCGCCGCAAGGGCAAGCTCTCCGACTTCGGCACGCAGCTGCGCGCCAAGCAGAAGCTCAAGGGCTACTACGCCAACATCACCGAGAAGCAGTTCCGCCGCTACTACGCCGAGGCGATCCGCCTCAAGGGCGACTCGGGCGAGAACCTCGTCGGTCTGCTCGAGCGCCGTCTCGACGCCGTCGTGTACCGGGCGAAGTTCGTCGCGACCCCGTTCGCCGCGCGCCAGTTCGTCAACCACGGTCACGTGAAGGTCAACGGCCGCCGCGTCAACATCCCGAGCTACCTCGTGAAGCCCGGCGATGTGATCGAGGTCAAGGAAAAGTCGAAGCAGCTCGAGGTCGTCGTCGTGGCGTCCCAGCTCGCCGAGCGTGACGTTCCGGACTACATCGAGGTCGATCACTCCAAGATGACGGCCCGCATCACCCGCATTCCGACCCTCTCCGAGGTGCCTTATGCGGTTCAGATGGAGCCGAACCTCGTGATCGAGTTCTATTCGCGCTAATCGCCGCGATTTCGAGACAGCAAAAAGGCCGCCCTTCGGGGCGGCCTTTTTCTTTCTGCATCCGGCTTACTGCTGATTCTGGGGCTGGGCCGGAGCCTGCTGCTGATCGCCGCCGCCCTGCCGCTGCATCATGCCCGGGCCGCGATGCATCATGCCATGGCCCTGGTGCATACCCATCCGGGCATGGTCCCTGCCGTGGTGGCGTCCACCATGATGGCCGCGCCAGCCCATGCCGCCGACGGCCGTGCGCAGGAGGCGCGGAGCAACCCGCTTCTGGTCGTCGTTGAACGAGTTCCAGAGGGGCCGCATGGCGGTCGCCAGGGCGCTCGTGCGCTGGGCCCGCTCGGTCATCATCGTGCCGCGCCGTTCGAGCCGCTGCATGAAGTCCATTTCCTGCCGGTCCTGGCCGCGCATGCTGCGGCGCTGCTCCATGCGGGTGAAGCGCTCGTTGGCGTTGGAGCGGATTGCATCCTCCACCGGCTGCCAGAGGCGCTCCTGCTCGGGGGTGAGTCTCAAGCCTGCCTTGATGCCGGCGATGCGAGCGTCGACAAAGCGGTTGAAATCGTCCTGCGACATGCCGCGGCGCTCGGGGCGCGTCGTGTTCTCCTGAGCCGTTCCCGGACCTGCCGGGTTGGCAGGGGCGGTTCCCTGGGCCAGGGCGAAGGTGCCCGTGCCGGCCATGAGGGCCGCGGCGGCGAGGATGGCAATCTTCTTCTTCATTTCAATCTCCTTCGTGAAGTCGATACGGAGGAGATTGGGGCTTGGCCGCTCACGCCCAAGTGACCGCAACATGAACTTTTCGTCATGTTGGGGCGCGGCCGGGCCCTTCTCGCGTGGATCTCAGGGTGGATGAGGGCGCCGGAAGCGCCGGTCCGATCTCCTCCCCGCACGGGGGAAACGGCGCTGCGCTGTCAGAGGCAATCCGCAGACGGCATGTCCCTCACAGCCGCTTGAGGAACCCCGCGAAGCGCATCAGGCCCTCGGGCCAGGGACCGTGGCCGCTGTCGGTGTTGATATGTCCCGCGTCGCCCGCATCCACGATGGCGGAGCCCCAGGAATAGGCGATGTCCTCCGCCTTCTCGTACTCGCCGAAAGGGTCGGTCCGGCTCATCACCAGCACGGACGGGAAGGGCAGGGGATCGCGCGGGATCGGCGCGAAGCTCCGGTCGATGGCGGGGATGAAATCCGGCCGCTCCACATCGGGCAGGCCCACCAGGAAGGCGCCCTGCACCTTGCCGGTCTTGAGCAGCGGGGCCGCATGCGCGATCGCGATGACGCCGAGGCTGTGGCCGACCAGGACCACGGGTTTCCTGGCCTTCTCCACGTCGCGGACGATCCGCCCGATCCAGGCCTCCTTGTCGGGGGCGTCCCAGCTTTCCTGCTCGATCCGGCGCGCGGTCGAGAGCTGCCGCTCCCAGCGGCTCTGCCAGTGGTCCACGCCGGAATTCTCGTATCCGGGAACGATGAGGATGTCGCAATCGGAGGTTTTCATGGGATCCGAGTTAAACGTCCGCTCCGCTCGGTTCAAGCGGTCTGCTTCATTTCCGTCTCCTCGGCCATCCTCAGCGCCGCCTCCCGCTCGGCGATGTAGTCGCGGGTCAGGGGCACCACGTCGTTGCGCCGCGCGAGCTGGATCTGGAACACCACCGCGTCCTGGAAGCGGAAGGCGGATTCCGACATGGCGAGATAGCACTCCCACATGCGGCAGAAGCGTTCGTCGTAGAGGCGCAGGACCTCCTCGCGATGAGCCGTGAATCGCTCCCGCCAGGCCTTCAGGGTGAGGGCGTAGTGCAGGCGCAGCACCTCGACATCCGTCACCACGAGCCCGGCCCGCTCCACCGACGGCATGATTTCCGACAGGATCGGCAGATGCCCGCCGGGAAAGATGTACTTGGTGATCCAGGGATTCGTGGGATAGGGCGGTCCCGAGCGGCCGATGGTGTGGAGGAGCATGACGCCGTCCTCCTTCAGGAGCTGCCGGCAGGTCCGGAAATAATCGTCGTAGGACGGCGGGCCCACATGCTCGAACATGCCCACCGAGACGATGCGGTCGAAGGTGCCTTTCGTTTCCCGATAGTCCTCGAGCTCGAAATGGACCCGGCCCAGGAGCCCGGCCGCCGCCGCCCGCTTGCGGGAGACGTCGAGCTGTTCCTCCGACAGGGTCACGCCCCTGACGGCGCCGGCTCCCGCGATCTGCGCCAGATAGAGGCCCATGCCGCCCCAGCCCGAGCCGATGTCGAGAACGCTCTGGCCCTGCTCCACCAGGAGCTTCGCGGCGATGTGCCGTTTCTTGGCCAGCTGCGCCTCTTCGAGGCTCGCATCCGGGTGGTCGAAATAGGCGCAGGAATACTGCCGGTCGCTGTCGAGGAAGAGGGCGTAGAGCCGGCCGTCGAGATCGTAGTGGTGGGCGACGTTGCGCTTGGATTTCACCGCATCGTTCTCGCTGCGACGCTTCATCCAGGCCCTGATCTTCCTGAGGCGGTGGAAGGGAAGCTCGTCGAGCTCGCCATGGGTGTCCTGGAGGAGAAGCTGGAGCAGGTCGTAGATCGTGCCCTTCTCGATCACGAGCCGCCCTTCCATGAAGAGCTCGCCCAGCTTCAATTCCGGATGCAGGCACAGGGCCATCTGGGCGGCAGGGTCCGTGAAGCGGATCGCGACCCGCGGCTCGCCGCCGTCGCCGAAGGTCATGTGCGACCCTCCGGCGGTCGTCATTTCGAGCGTGCCGCGCTTCACCGCACGGGTGAAGGCGGTAGCGAGAAGTTTCTCCGACAACATGGTCAAATCCCCGTGCCGTTGATCTCCTGATGGGTATTGTTACCCATTGGAAAGATATTTCCAGCCCCGATGCCGTTCAAGCTTTGCGGTGAATGCGGGGCAGGGCCGTTCTCTCCTTGAAAAGCCGCGCTTGGCGGGTTGAGCCGCCGCCAAAAAGAAAATGGCCGGCTTGGGCCGGCCATGGTGGGATGGTGCTTTCGGCCGCGAAGCGGCCTGTCGTCAGCTTGCGCCGAAGACCCGGGTGAAGATCGTGTCCACGTGCTTGTAGTGGTAGCCCAGGTCGAAGCAGGCCTCGATCTCGTCCGGCGCGAGATAGCCGGTCACGTCCTTGTCCGCCTTCAGCAGGGTCAGGAAGTCGCCTTCGCCGCGCCAGACCGGCATGGCGTTGCGCTGGACGAGGCGGTAGGCGTCCTCGCGCGAGGCTCCCTTCTGGGTGAGGGCCAGCAGGACGCGCTGCGAATGGACGAGGCCGCCGAGGCGGTCCAGGTTCTTCTGCATGTTCTCCGGATAGACCACGAGCTTGTCGATCACGCTGGTCAGCCGGGCGAGGGCGAAGTCCAGGGTCACGGTGGCATCGGGGCCGATCATGCGCTCGACGGAGGAATGCGAGATGTCCCGCTCGTGCCAGAGAGCCACGTTCTCCATGGCCGGCATCGCATAGGCGCGGACCATGCGGGCGAGGCCCGTGAGGTTCTCGGTCAGCACCGGGTTGCGCTTGTGCGGCATGGCCGAGGAGCCCTTCTGGCCGGCGGAGAAATACTCCTCGGCTTCCAGGACCTCGCTGCGCTGCAGGTGACGGATCTCGACGGCGAGACGCTCGATGGAGGAGGCGACCACGCCCAAAGTCGCGAAGTACATGGCGTGCCGGTCGCGGGGAATGACCTGGGTCGAGACCGGCTCGACCGAAAGGCCCATCTGCTCGGCCACGTATTCCTCTACGCTCGGATCGATATTGGCGAAGGTGCCGACCGCGCCGGAGATGGCGCAGGTGGCGACCTCGCGCTGGGCTTCGATGAGGCGCACCTTGCAGCGCTCGAACTCCGCATAGGCCTGGGCGAGCTTGAGGCCGAAGGTGGTGGGCTCCGCGTGGATGCCGTGCGAGCGGCCGATGGTCGGCGTCATCTTGTGCTCGAGGGCGCGGCGCTTGATGGCGGCGAGAAGCTCGTCCATGTCGCGCAGGAGCAGGTCGGTCGCGCGCACGAGCTGCACGTTGAAGGTGGTGTCGAGCACGTCCGACGAGGTCATGCCCTGGTGGACGAAGCGGGCCTCGGGGCCGACGATCTCGGCGAGGTGGGTCAGGAAGGCGATGACGTCGTGCTTCACCTCGCGCTCGATGGAGTCGATGCGCTCCACGTCGAAGGTGGCCTTGGAGCCCTTCTCCCACACAATCTCGGCCGCCTCCTTGGGCACGACGCCGAGATTGGCGAGCGCCGTGGTGGCATGGGCCTCGATCTCGAACCAGATGCGGAACTTGGTTTCCGGGGACCAGATGGCGACCATCTCGGGGCGGCTGTAGCGGGGGATCACGTGTCTTCTCCTACGGGCGGGGCGCAGCGCGGACCGGCTTCGACGATGAGGTGATCGCTATTGGATGACAGGGGCGAAGACAAGCCTCGTGCGCGCCGAATGGCCCCGCGCTCCGCGCAGGCGACGCTAGGCGCGCAGTTCCTTCACCCCGTCGACCACGAGCTTCGCGCCGATGGCTCCGAAGACCAGGCCGAAGCTGCCCTCGATCGCCCGGAAGAAGCGGGCATAGGCGCGCATGACGATTCCGGTCGAGAAAAGCAGCGCATAGGTGCCGTAGATGACCATGGCCGATGCCGAGGCACCGAGCCCGATGGCCAGGAACCCGAGGACGGACAGGCCGGAGGAGGCGAGATACATGGAGATCGCCACCCACATGAGCGCGGCCTTCGGATTGGTCAGGACGACCAGCAGGCCCCGCAGATAGGCCGCTCGTCCGCCCGTCCTCACGCTCGCGGCGACACGGCCGCCCGGGGAGCGGGTGAGGGCGGCGCGCACGGCCTTCAGGCCGAGATAGATCAGGTAGCCGCCGCCGATGAAGCGCATGGCCGTGATCGCCTGCGGAAAGGCGTCGAGAAGGGCTCCCACGCCCGAGGCGAAGAGGGTGGCCCAGAGGAAGACACCCGTCGCGATTCCCGCGGCCGTGGCGATGCCGGGGGCGCGACCGCTCCCGAGGGAGGCCGACGACACGGCCATCATGTTCGGCCCCGGCGAGACCTGGGCCAGGAAAATGCCGAGGAAGACGGGGGCGATGTCGAGCATGGGAGGTCTCTTGCGGCTGAGGAGCGCGTTCGGACAGCTTAGACGATCATGCCGCGAACCGACACCCCCGGCGCTTCGGCACGTTTCGGATGCGGGAGCAGGTTTGCCCGTGGAGCGAGGAACATACCACCGAGCAAGGAAGTTAAGCCGGATGCCTCGATATTACCGCCACATCCGGCAGGGCGATCAGCTTATCGAAGACCCTGACGGGATCGAGTTGCCCGACCTCGCCCGCGCCCGGGCCGAGGCTCTCGCGGGCATCCGGGATATTCTGGCCGAAGCAATCAAACGCGGTGCCGACGATTCCCTGGACGATGCCGTCGTGATTGCGGACGAAACCGGCCGTGAGCTGATGACGGTCCCGTTCATCGAGGCTCTGCCGCAGCGTCTGTACGAGGCAATCCTGGCATCCGGCTCCAAAGCGGGATCCGACACCAATCCGTAAGCGGGAGGAGCGGGCGCATGTCACATCCACTCATCGCAAAGCTTGAGCGGCATGGCCCCCTCTCCGAGGACGAGAAGCAGGTGCTTCGGCAGATCACGTTGCGGACCTCCGTTTACCAGGCGCGCGAGGACATCGTGCCCGAGGGCAGCTGTCCGAGTCACAGCAGCCTCATCCTTTCCGGCTTTGCCACCCGCCAGAAGCACGCAGTGGACGGGCAACGGCAGATCACGGCCTTTCACGTCCCGGGCGATTTCGCGGATCTTCACAGTTTCCTGCTCAAGAAGATCGACGACGGCGTCGCCGCGCTCACGACCTGCACCGTGTCCCATGTCGCTCACAGCGACCTGAAGGAAATCACCAAGCACTATCCTCATCTCACCCGCGTGCTTTGGCTCACCACTCTCGTCGACGGTGCCGTGCATCGCGCCTGGATGACCAGCCTTGGGCGAATGGACGCCCGGGAGCGCCTCGCGCACTTCCTGTGCGAGCTGCGCGACCGTCTCGAACCCGTGCAAATGACGAAGGACAATTCCTACGAACTGCCGATCACGCAGGAGGAGCTGGGTGACGCGTTCGGCATCACCACCGTCCATGTGAACAGGGTCCTGCAGGGGCTCCGGAGCGACGGTCTGATCACCTCGCGCGGCAAGATCTTGATCATCGACGACTGGGAGCGCCTCAAGG
The DNA here is from genome assembly GCF_020532555.1 of Microvirga lenta. Taxonomy (GTDB): domain Bacteria; phylum Pseudomonadota; class Alphaproteobacteria; order Rhizobiales; family Beijerinckiaceae; genus Microvirga; species Microvirga lenta. Next base: position 162,967 of record NZ_JAJBBR010000009.1, read on the forward strand.
AGGTCGGCCAGTACGACCCGGATTACCTGCACATAGACCAGGAGGTCGAGCGGGATTGAGGAGCCCGAAGCCTCCGGCACGACGCAACGCCGGGCGTGACCTGGTCGCGCAGGCGGACCAGGCCGTGCGGGGTCAGTGCGTGCTTCCCGCCGGTCGAGGCAGGGTCGCGCCGCCGAGCAGGCGGCGCAGTTCGCCGATGAGCTTCGCCGGCGGCACCGGCTTGGACAGGGCGATCAGGTCGGGATGACGCTGGCGCACGTCGTCCGGCACCGCCCCGCCGGTATAGACCAGGGTCGGGATGCCGCGGGCGCTCAGCGCCTCGAGAACGGGCGTAACGGGGCCGTCGGACAGATTGACGTCCAGCAGGGCCGCGTCGAGCGGCGTTCCGTCCTTCAGGAGTTTCTTCGCCTCGCTCAGGCTTCCGACCGGGCCGACAGGCACGCCTTCGGCCTCCACCAGGAGCTGCCTGATGTCCTCGGCGGTGACGGCTTCATCTTCCAGAACGAGAACGCGGCATCCGCTCAACATACCCAGCCTCCGGTTCAGAGAGATGGGCAACGAGCGGGCTCTTGGCTTGTTCCGTCATGCGACAGCGCTGCATGAGGCCATGCCTCCAGTGCAGCCCGCCCGCTCTAGCGGGCCTGCTCGGCCGCCGAACGGATGGCCGCCATGTTGGGCGCGTAAGCCGAGGGGCCGCCCTTGAAGGTGGCGGAGCCGGCCACGAGCACGTTGGCGCCGGCGGCTGCCACGAGAGGAGCCGTTTCCGGCGTCGCGCCTCCGTCGATTTCGATGTCGATGTCCCGGTCGCCGACCATCGCCTTGACGCGCCGGATCTTGTCGCAGACCGACCCGATGAAGGCCTGGCCGCCGAAGCCGGGATTGACCGTCATGAGCAGGACGAGGTCGACCATGTCGAGCACCGGCTCGATGGCGGATTCGTGCGTGCCGGGATTGAGCACGATGCCGGCCTTCTTGCCCAGCGCCCGGATGGTCTGGAGCGACCGGTGCAGGTGCGGTCCTGCTTCCGCATGGATGCTGATGATGTCCGCTCCCGCCTTGGCGAAGGCTTCGAGATACGGATCCACCGGGGCGATCATCAGGTGCACGTCGAACACCTTCGCCGAGTGCGGACGCAGGGCCTTCACCACGTCCGGCCCGATGGTGATGTTCGGCACGAAGTGCCCGTCCATCACGTCGATATGGATCCAGTCCGCGCCGGCCTGGTCGATGGCGCGCACCTCTTCGCCCAGCTTGGCGAAGTCGGCGGACAGAATGGAGGGGGCGATGAGAAGAGGACGTGTCATGGCCGCGCCGGTAGCACGAGCTTATCCCTGCGGCAACGGGACATCGGCGCCCGATCCCGCCAACTCCCTGGGGAGAGGGCCTTTTGCCACAGGAAAGGCGTGGACGGCCCCGAAGGATCGGGAGTAAACATGCGGCACGCGAGAGGGGTGCAAGGCTCCTCGGCTCCCGGCTTCCGGGGGATCACAGGATAGGATTCGATTTCCCATGCGTAAGGACGTCGTTGTTCTTGGCGCCGGCATCGTCGGCGTGTCGATTGCCATTCACCTGCAGAAGCGCGGACGCTCCGTGCTGCTGGTGGACAAGCGCCGTCCCGGCGAGGAAACCTCCTTCGGCAATGCCGGCCTGATCCAGCGCGAGGGCGTCTATCCTTACGGCTTCCCGCACGATTTCGGCGCGCTGCTCCGCTACGCGCTCAACAACACCATCGACGCCCATTACCACATGGCGGCGCTGCCGAAGCTGGCGCCGTTCCTGTTCCAGTACTGGATGCATTCGCGCCCCGCGCAGCACAAGGCGATCGCGCGCCTCTACGCGCCGCTGATCGAGCACAGCGTGACCGAGCACATGGCGCTTGCGGAGGAGGCGGGCTCGACGCAGCTCATCCGCCCGACCGGCTGGATGAAGGTCTTCCGCTCCGACAAGGCGATGGAGACACAGCTTCGCGACGCCGAGCAGGTGCGGAGCGACTTCGGGGTCAATTTCGTCGCCCTGAACACGAAGGACGTGGCCGAGCGCGAGCCGCACATCAAGGCGGAGATGAAGGGCGGCATCCACTGGACCGACCCGGCCGCCATCTTCGACCCGTACCACCTCGTCCTGTCCTATGTGGAGCTGTTCGAAAAGCTCGGCGGCGAGGTCGCGGCGGGCGACGCCAAGACCCTGGAGCAGACCGCCGACGGCTGGCGCCTCCAGACCGAGAAGGGCGCCGTCGATGCCGGCGACGTGGTCGTGGCGCTCGGCCCCTGGGCCGACGTGGTGACGAGGAAGTTCGGCTACAACTTTCCGCTCGCGGTCAAGCGCGGCTACCACATGCACTACAAGCCGGAAGGCAACGCGGTGCTCAATCGCCCGACCCTGGATTTCGAGCGCGGCTACTTCCTGGCCCCGATGGCGAGGGGCATCCGCCTCACCACGGGCGCCGAATTCGCCGACCGGGACGCGCCCAAGACGCCCGTGCAGCTTCAGCGGGCCGAGCCCATCGCCAAGTCCTTCTTCCCCCTCGGCGAGCGGGTCGATCCGGAGCCCTGGATGGGCATGCGTCCCTGCACGCCGGACATGATGCCGATCATCGGCCGGGCGCCGCGCCACAAGAACCTCTGGTTCAGCTTCGGCCACGCCCACCACGGCATGACCCTCGGGCCCGTCACCGGGCGCGTCATGGCCGAGATGATCACCGGCGAGCCGACGGTGATCGATCCCAAGCCCTATCGTCCCGACCGGTTCTAGAACTCGGTCGCGCCCGCCGCGAACCGGTCGCGCCAGGCGGGCTGCGCGGTCGGGAAGGGCAGGGCCGTGGCCTCGTAGACGCCCCGGGCGATGGCGCGGGTGACGCAGTCGGCGGCGGCCGCGGTGATGTGGGTGAAATCCTCGACATCGTCGAGGGGCCGCTGCCCGGTGGCCGCCGCGAAGACCGTGTCGCCGTCGTAGAGCGCATGGGAGAAGCGCAGGCCCCGGGCGATGCCCGCATGGGACGAGATGGCGAGGCGCTTGGCCTGTCCCTTGGTGAGAACCGCGTCGGTCGCCACCAGCGCGATGGTCGTGGCCGGCTGCGGGCCGCCTTTCCAGATGAGTTCCCGCTTTTCGGGATGGACCTTCTCGGGGTGCCCGTGGCCGCCGAACTCGTCGCCCTCCTCGAAGGCGCCGGCCCAGAAATGGGGGCCTTCCCCGATGACCGCCGAGGCGATGCTGTTGACGATCACCATGGCGCCGACCCGGTGCCCGGAGGCCGTCACCGTGCTGACCGAGCCGAGGCCGCCCTTCAGGTTCGCGGTCGTGGCCCCGTAGCCGCCGCCCGCCGTGCCGAGTGCGAAGTCGTGGCCCGCCGCCTTCGCCGCCTCGTAGCCGAGGTCGCGGTAGGGCGGGTAGCGCCCCCAATCCTTGTCCCCGCCATTGAGCATGTCGAAGATGACCGCCTGGGAGACCAGGGGAATCCGCGCCGGTCCGACGGGGAAGCCGATGCCCTGCTCCCGCAGGCAGGCCTGCACCCCGCTCGCGGCATCGAGGCCGAAGGCCGAGCCTCCGGACAGGACGACGGCGTGGATGCCCGGCACCATCTTGTCCGGTTCGAGCAGGTCCGTCTCCCGGGTGCCGGGGGCGCCGCCGAGGACCGCGCAGGAGACGACCGTCGGCTCGTCGAAGAGGGCGACCGTCACGCCGGAGGCGAGGGCGGGATCGTGAGCGTTGCCGACGCGAAGGCCGGGCACGTCGGTGATGAGGTTGCGGAGCTGGGGCATGACGGCAAGGCAAGCTGAAAACGGCCACGTTCACAAGCTGGCGACTGCGACATCCACCGGCTTTCTTGTCCCGAGCCGACAGGATAGAAGACCTCAATGCTCAGCGTCTCCCTTCCTGCCGCGGTTGCCGGCGGCCTCATCAGCTTCCTGAGCCCTTGCGTCCTGCCGTTGGTGCCGCCCTACCTGTCCTTCCTGGCGGGCACCACCTTCGACCGGCTGAACGCGGGGGACGGCGCCGTGCGCCGCCGCGCGGTCCTGGCGGCCCTCCTTTTCGTCGCCGGCTTTTCCACCGTCTTCGTGCTCCTGGGCGCCACCGCCTCGGCCCTGGGACAGGTGATCCGGCAGTACCTCGACGTCCTGAGCACCGTCGCAGGCGTCGCCATCATCGTGATGGGCCTGCATTTCCTCGGCATCTTCCGGATCGGGCTGCTCTACCGCGAGGCGCGGTTCAACGTGGACAAGCCCGTGGGGCTGTGGGGCGCCTACGTGATGGGGCTTGCCTTCGCGTTCGGCTGGACGCCTTGCATCGGCCCGGTCCTGGCGGCCATCCTGACCGTGGCGGGCTCCGAGGACAGCGTCTCGCAGGGAGCGATTCTGCTGGCGGCCTATTCGGCCGGGCTGGGTATCCCGTTCCTGCTCGCGGCCTTCGCCATGAAGCCCTTCGCGGCGCTCCTGAAGCGCATGCGTTCGCGCTTCTCCGTGGTGGAGAAGACCATGGGGGTCCTGCTCGTGCTGACCGGCATCGCCTTCCTGACCGGCTGGATCACCACCGCGTCCTTCTGGCTGCTTGAGACGTTTCCGGCGCTGGCGACCTTGGGCTGAGCACGGCAGGAATCGGGTCGCCTCCGGCTTCCGGTGCTGCGACCGTCGCGGTCTCGATCAAGGAGACCATTCATGCCGTTCCAAGTCCGTGGCATCGACCCGCAGCCGTTCCAGCCGCTCTTCCGCCTGTCCGACGAGGCTCTTGCCGCCCAGGGCATCATCAGGGTGAAGGCCGACGAACCCGACGCCTATCCGTGCCGGGTCGCCCTGGCGCGGGTGAGGGAGGGGGAGGAACTGCTCCTCGTCCATTACATGCACCAGCCGAACCCGGCCTCGCCGTACAGGGCAGGCGGCCCGATCTTCGTCAGCCGGGGTGCCGAGGAGCCGGCGCATTACCGGGGCGAGCTTCCTCCGGCCCTGCGCGACCGGCTGCTGTCCCTGCGGGCCTACGATGCCGACGCCCTGATCGTCGATGCCGAGGTGGCGGAGGGGAATGAGGTTTCGGCCGTGATCCAACGGTTCCTGGCCCGCCCGGACGTGGCCCATGTGGATGCCCATTTCGCCCGGCGCGGCTGCTTCGCGGGGCGGATCGAGCGGCTTTGACGGCGGCCTTGGGCCGCCCTCAGAGGGTCAGCGCGTGCCCGGCGGCCCGCAAGGCGTCCACGGCCCGGTCCAGATCCGCTTCCTTCACCAGCACGTAATCGGTGCTGAAGGTCGAGGTGGCGAAGATGCCCACATTGGCAGCCGCGAGGGGACCGAGGACCGAGGCTAGGATGCCGGCCACGCTGAAATCGAAGCTCTGCTCGATCCGGAAACAGCGCCAGGCGCGGTCGATCTCGGCCCCCGGCGGCGCCCGCTCGAGAGGACAGACGAGGGTCGTTTCTTCCGGGGCTCTCACCAGAAGGTGAAACGGCCCCGGAGGCAGCGGCTCCACCGCCGCATCGGGCGGGAGACGGCAGACGGCATAGGGGTGCTCGAGCAGCGACAGGGTGAGGGCGGGCATCGTCGGCCTCGGTGTTTCCATGAAAAAACCCGCCCTGTCGCCAGGGCGGGTCTTGGGATTGGGTCAGCCGGCCGATTACATGCCGACTTCGTTGCCGGCGTAGTCGATCTTGCCGTCGGCGCCCTTCTTCCAGACGTACACGACGTAGTCCGGACGGGTGATGTCGCCCTTCTTGTCGAAGGAGAGATCGCCGATCACGGTCTTGAAGGGTTTGCCGGCCTTGATCACGTTGGCGACCTTCTGGCCGTCCGTGCTGCCCGCCTGCTTCGCAGCCTCGGCCAGAACCTGGGCCGCAGCGTAGCTGTAGAGGGTGTAGGCCTCAGGCTCGTAGTTCTTGGCGCGGAACTTCTCGACCACTTCCTTGGCGTTCGGGTTCTTGCGCGGATCCGGAGCGAAGGTCATCAGGGTGCCTTCGGCGCCCGGGCCGGCGATCGAGGTGAACTCGGCCGACACGATGCCGTCACCCGACATGAGCGGGGAGTTGAGGCCCTGGTCGCGCATCTGACGGATGATGAGGCCGGCTTCCGTGTGGAGGCCGCCGAAATAGACCACGTCCACGCCGGCCTGCTTCAGCTTCGACACGAGAGCGGAATAGTCCTTCTCGCCCGTGTTGATGCCTTCGTACACGACTTCCTTCAGACCCTTGCTGTTCATGGTCTTCTGGGTCTCGTCGGCGAGGCCCTTGCCGTAGGGGGTCTTGTCGTGAATGATCGCGACCTTCTTGCCCTTGAAGTTGTCGGCGAGATAGGTGCCGGCCACGAGGCCCTGCTGGTCGTCGCGACCGCAGGTGCGGAAGGTGTTCCACATGCCGCGCTCGGTGTAGGTCGGGTTCGTCGAAGCGGGCGAGATCTGGACGATGCCGGCCTCTTCGTAGACCTGCGAAGCCGGGATCGAGACGCCCGAGCAGAAGTGGCCGATGACCATCTTCACGCCTTCGGCCGCGAACTTGTTGGCCACCGAAACGCCCTGCTTCGGATCGCAGACGTCGTCGCCGACGACGAGCTCGACCTTCTGTCCGTTGATGCCGCCGGCAGCATTGATGTCAGCGACCGCCTGCTCGGCGCCGTTCTTGAGCTGCGCGCCGAAAGCGGCGTTCGGGCCCGTGATGGGACCGGCCACGCCGACCTTGATCTGCGCGTTGGCCGCACCGGAAAAGGCAAGGCCGAGGCCGAGCGCAACGCCGGTCAACAGCAAATTCTTCATGAGGTCACTCCTCTGGGTGGTTTTATTAGGCCCCTCTTCCTCAAGGGGCCGGCTTCGACGGGCCTGGGCCCGCCTTCCGGGTGACATCATGCTTCTTTTTGAGCGGAAGTCACGCCGGAAATTCTCGGGCTTAGCCCTTCGTATGAGAGGCCTTTTCCCGCCAGCTGAACGGGCCGGTCCGCTCGTAGAGCCAACGATATTGTGATGTCATCTGCCTGGCCCGGTAGTACTGGAAGCCGAGGCTGCCGATGATCAGGAGCACGATGGTGTCGACCGCGTAGTAATGCACCGACAGGAGTGTGCCGCCGAACAGGGCGAAGTGGATGAACCGGACCGCCGCCCCCAGGATCAGCAGATAGAGGATGAGGTTCCAGTAGGGCCGCCAGGTGATGGCGATGGCCCGGCCGGTCATCCAGGCGGCCCAGCCGCCCATGATCACGGTGATGAGAAGGAAGAGCCAGAAGGACGGCTCTTCGTAGAGAATGCCCTGCATCAGTGATGCCCTCCCTCGAGATAGGCCGCCCGGACCTGCGGATCCTCCAGCAGCTCCTTGCCGGTCCCGCTCATGGTGATGTTGCCCGTCACCATCACATATCCGCGATGGGCAAGCTTGAGGGCGTGATAGGCGTTCTGCTCCACCAGGAACACGGTCATGCCGTCCTGCTCGTTGAGCTCCTTGATGATCGTGAAGATCTGCTTCACGATCAGGGGCGCGAGGCCCAAGGACGGCTCGTCCAGGAGGAGGAGCTTCGGGCGGCTCATGAGCGCCCTGGCGATGGCCAGCATCTGCTGCTCGCCGCCCGACAGGGTGCCGCCGCGCTGCTGCAGGCGCTCCTTCAGGCGCGGGAACAGGGTGCAGACCCGCTCCAGATCTTGGTCGAAATGGGCGAAGCCGTTGATCGAGGCGCCCATCTGCAGGTTCTCGTACACGGTCATGCGCGGGAAGATGCGCCGTCCCTCCGGGGACTGGGCGATCGAGAGCTGCGCGATCTCGTGGGTCGGCATCTTGGTGATGTCCCGGCCCGCATAGGTGATCGTGCCCTCGCGGGCCCGCGGGTTGCCGAAGATCGTCATCATCAGCGTCGACTTGCCGGCGCCGTTGGCCCCGATCAGGGTGACGATCTCGCCTTCGTGGACGTCCATGTCCACGCCCTTGAGGGCGATGATGTTGCCGTAATAGGTCTTCACGCCGCGCACGCTGAGAAGCGGCTGGCGGCCCGCGGCCGGGCTCGCGCCGGGCTGGCGGTGTGTCTGTGCTCCAGCGGTGCTCATGCGCCGATCTCCGCTTCCACCTGTTCCACTTCCGAATCGTCGACGCCGAGATAGGCGGCGATCACCTTCGGATCGTCCCTGACCTGGGCCGGCGTGCCGTCCGAGATCTTGGTGCCGTAATCGAGCACCACCACGTGATCGGAGATCTCCATCACCACCGACATGTCGTGCTCGATGAGCAGGATCGAGGTGCCGTGATCCTTCCGGATCGACAGGAGAAGCTCGTTCAGCTCGAGGGATTCACGCGGGTTGAGACCCGCCGCCGGCTCGTCGAGGCAGAGCAGGAGCGGATCCGTGCACATGGCGCGGGCGATCTCCAGGCGGCGCTGGTCGCCGTAGGGCAGGTCGCCGGCCGGGTCGTCGGCCCTGTGGGTGAGACGGGTCTTTTCCAGCCAGAACTTCGCCCGCTCGATGGCCTCCTTCTCGGCATCGCGGTAGCGGCCGAGGCCGAGCACGCCGAGGAAGGTGAAGCCGGAGGCGATCATCAGCGGGTTGTGCTGCGCCACCAGCAGGTTCTCGAGCACGGTCATGCCCGAGAACAGGCGGATGTTCTGGAAGGTGCGGGCGACCTTGGCCTTCCAGTTGATGTCGTAGCCCGGAAGCCTCTCGAGGAGCAGGTGCGAACCGTCCGGCTTGCGGAGCGCGATCATGCCCTCCGTCGGCTTGTAGAAGCCGGTGATGCAGTTGAAGACCGTGGTCTTGCCGGCGCCGTTGGGGCCGATGAGCGCGGTGATGTCGCCGCGCCCGGCCTTGAAGGAGAGGTCGTTGATGGCGACGAGGCCGCCGAAGCGCATCGTGAGATGCTGAACGTCGAGGATGGGGTCCTGAAGCCAGCGCATTAGCCGTGTCCTTCCTTCACGAGCGAGCCGGAAATCGCCTTGCGCTCTTTCAAGATCACCGAGGGTTGACGCTCCGAGATGAGGCCGCGCGGACGCCACACCATCATGGCCACCATGCCGGCGCCGAAGAGCAGGAGGCGGTACTCGTTCGGGTCGAAGCCCGAACCGAAGACGGCCTGGAGGAAGGTCAGGTTACGCAGCACCTCCGGCCCGCCCACGAGCACGATGGCCGCGATGGCGACGCCGATCTGGGAACCCATGCCGCCCATGACCACGATGGCCAGGATGATCGCGGATTCCAGGAAGTTGAAGCTTTCCGGCGAGATGAAGCCCTGACGGACCGCGAAGAACGATCCGGCGAAGCCGCCGAACATGGCGCCGATGGCGAAGGCCGTCAGCTTGGTGTTCGTGGTGTTGATGCCCAGAGACCGGCAGGCGATCTCGTCCTCGCGCAGGGCTTCCCAGGCGCGGCCGACGGGCAGCTTGCGCAGGCGCATCGTCACGAAGTTGGTCAGCAGCGCCAGGGCCAGGATCAGGTAGTACAGGAAGATCATCCTGTGCATACCGTTGAACTCGAGCCCGAAGGTGTCCGCGAAACCGCCTTCTCCCGCCGTGAACGGGATGCCGAAGAAGGTCGCGCGCGGGATCGAGGAGATGCCGGCGCCGCCATTCGTCAGGTCCACCCAGTTGATGAGGACGAGGCGGATGATCTCGCCGAAGGCGAGGGTCACGATGGCGAGATAGTCGCCGCGCAGGCGCAGCACCGGGAAGCCCAGGACGATGCCCCAGAAGGCGGCGAGAATGCCCGCCAGCGGGAGGCAGATCCAGAACGACAGCCCGAACGTGGTCGAGAGCAGGGCGTAGGAATAGGCGCCGACCGCGTAGAACGCCACGTAGCCCAGGTCCAGAAGACCGGCGAGGCCCACCACGATGTTCAGGCCCCAGCCGAGCATCACGTAGGTGAGGATCAGGATGCCCAGATCGACCCAGTAGCGGGATTCGTTCAGGCCGCCCTGGATCAGGTAGATCAGGATGGGGAAGGCGAGGGCGACCCCTAGGAAGAAGGGAATGCCGAAGCGGGACGCCTTCTGGAAGGCGCTCGGCTCCGCATGGACCAGCTCCGTCGCCTGGGTGGGGCTCGGGACGGCCTCGCGGGCGGCCCGGGACGCCATGAAGGCGTGCTGCGCCAGGCGGAGGCCGAAGACGATGGCGCAGAAGATCGCCACCATGTCCCAGCGCGGGTTCAGGAACAGGTCCGCGCCGCTCTGGTCGGTGCGGTAGGCGACGATCGGGATCGACAGGCCGAAGGCGATCAGGGCGCTCTTCGCGGAATCCTTGAGGGCCGCCGCGAGGTCGAAGCGCGTGGGAACGGCCGGGCTTCGCGCCGAGCTCGTGGTGATGGAAGGAGCGTTCATGGGCTGCGGGCTCCTTAAACCTTCTCGACCTCAGGCCGTCCGAGAATGCCGGAGGGCATGAAGATCAGGACGATGGCCAGAATGGAGAAGGCCGCCACGTCCTTGTACTCGATCGAAAAATAGGCCGACCAGAAGGTCTCGATGAGACCGATGATCAAGCCGCCGAGAACCGCGCCCGGCAGGGAGCCGATGCCGCCCAGAACCGCCGCGGTGAAGGCCTTCACGCCGGGAACGAAGCCGTCGCTGAAGCTCACGACGCCATAATACAGCAGATACATGGTGCCGGCGACGGCCGCGAGGGCGGCGCCGATGACGAAGGTGAGGGAGATCGTCCGGTCCACGTTGATGCCGAGCAGCGCCGCCATCTTGCGGTCCTGCTCGCAGGCGCGCTGGGCCCGGCCGAGGGAGGTCTTCTGCACGATGTACCAGAAGATCGACAGCAGAACGGCCGTCGAGACCATGATGATGATCTGCTTGTAGGAGAGGGCCACGTTGTAGCCGCTCTCGCCCTGGAACAGCACGATCACCTCGCCGACCATGGGGGGCGTCGGCTTGTTACGGGCGCCCTGGGCCACCTGAACGAAGTTCGACAGGAAGATCGACACGCCGATGGCCGAGATCAGCGGCGCCAGGCGGAAGGAGCCGCGCAGGGGCCGGTAGGCGATCCGTTCCACGGTCCAGCCCCACAGCGAGGTCAGCGCCATCGCGATGAGGAGCACGATGAACAGGGCCAGCACCACCGACGAGATCCCGAGCCAGGTGGTCAGGATCACGAAGAAGATGAGCGCGATGAAGGCGGAGAGCATGAAGACGTCGCCGTGGGCGAAGTTCACCATGCCGATGATGCCGAAGACCATCGTGTAACCGATGGCGATGAGGCCGTAGATCGACCCCAGCGTCAGCCCGTTGATGAGCTGCTGCACAAAGATTTCCATGTCCTACCCTTGCCCCTCTGGATGGGGTCATTGTTGGTGAAGGCCAGCAAAGCACGATGCGTGGTCGAGGCCAAGCCGGACCTAAGGTGAGGTGTCTCTAGCAAACGGGATTCCGTTCGACAACGTTCTGTTAAGTTTCCTATCAGTTCCACGAATGGACCCGGAGTCCAAACTAGCGTCAGGGGCCGCTTTCAAAATAGGCAGCGAAGACCATATGCCTCCTATGACCTTGTGCTCGGCCAAAAAGGGTGGAAGAGGCTTGTCCGGATCCAGATGTTGAAAAAGCAGCCCTTCCCCGACTCCGCCACCGGTGCCTCCGGCCTCGATTCCGTCCTCTTCCGGGAGGGCATGAGCCACGTGGCCGCGGCCGTGCACGTGGTCACGACCGACGGGCCCGCGGGCCGCGCGGGCTTTACCGCGACCGCGGTCACGCCCGTCACCGACAGTCCCGCCTCCCTGCTGGTCTGCGTCAACACCGAGGGCCGCTCCGGCCAGTCGCTGCTCGCCAACGGGGTCTTCTGCGTCAACACCCTGGGCGCCGCCGACCGGGAGGTCGCGGACATCTTCGCGGGGCGGGCCGATCTTCACGGCCAGGACCGGTTCTCCCGCGGGCGCTGGGAAACCCTCGCGACCGGCGCTCCCGTCCTTGGCACGAGCCTCGTGTCCTTCGACTGCCGTCTGAGCGAGGCGCGGATCGTGGCCACCCACCACGTGATCATCGGCGAGATCGTCGCCATCCGGATCGGGGAGACGCAGCCGGCCCTGGTCTATCAGAACCGGCTCTACCACGAGCTTTAATCCCGGCCCGAGCGCTGCCCCTTGGGCGCGTAGGGGCTCCACCCGGTGAGCTGGACGAACCCGTCGCTCACGGCGACGACCAGGTGCCTCCGGTGCCTGTGGACGAGGGTGCCGGGCTTGTAGCCGTGCCGCTCCTCCCAGCCGCCGCCCTCCCAGACGTAGATGAACCGGGAATCCACCTTGGCGAAGGTCTCGATGGACCCGAAGGTGCGCATCGTCCGCAGGACCTCGCGCACGCTCTTCGTCCAGTCGAGGGTGCGCTCGGCCTGGGTCATGCGCGGCCAGTAGGAGCCCTCGCCCTGCGGCTTCGCCTCCGCCCAGAGCCGGGGCAGCTCCTCCGCGAGGGAGCCGGCGATGCGCCTGGCCGCCATCTGGCACCGGGCGAGGAGGAGGTCGTGGTTCTCGTGCGGGGACAGGGGAAACCGCTCCTGCGCGATGATGGCGCCCGTATCGAAGGACGGCTCCAGCACATGAGCGGTCACGCCCCATTCCTCCCGGTCCTCGAGGATCGCCTGGAACAGCGGATAGGGGCCGCGCCCGACCGGAAGGGGCGAGGGGTGGAAGTTCAGCGCATAGGGCAGATACGGCTCCCAGCCTTTGACGAGCCAGGGATATCCGGCCACGACCAGCGCCTGGCAGCGCATGGCCCTGAGGCTCGCCAGATCCGCCAGGGAGATCCGCGCCATCTGGATCGGCACCCGGTAGCTGCGGGCACGGGCGATGGTGACCTCGTTGAAATCGTAGATGCCGTCGCAGGGGCGGCTGAAGAGTTTGACCGGCTCCCAGCCCTTGGCCAGCAGAGCCTCGAAGACGTCTCCGAGGAAATCGATTCCGGCGAAGGCGAAGCGCATTCGCGGTGATCCTCCCTGCCGGGTCCCTTACTCGGCTCTGCTCATGCCCGTGTCCACCGAGGCGGTCAGCGCCCGCCTCGGCCCCTTCCTGATAAATGAACGGAAGATCGCATTGTTGCGCAAGGCCGTCTCGCCGGCGCTGATGACGGTGTCGAGGGTCTGCGGGTCGAGCTTGAACCGGGTCGGGACCTTGTCGAGCCGCGCCTTGAGCTCGGGGCCCGCATCCTCGAAGGAGACCCGGCCGACGGTGAAGGTGACGTCGGCGCAGTTCCAGCCGGCGAGCGTGCCGCGCAGCTTCACGACCTCCGCGCTGGACAGGGAGCAGCGCCAGCGCCGCAGGTCGTCCTGCCAGTCGCGCATGATGGTCGTGAAGTAGTCGTAGCCCTTGTAGACGCCGGAATCGATGGCCGCGTCGGTCACGACCCCGGCGAGTTCGAAGCCGGACGGGGAGGCGAGGTTGCGGGGCCAGTTGCCGGCCGGATCGCGGCCCGCATCGACGACGAGGAACAGGAAGCGCTTGACCCGCACGGCCTGCTCGGCGGTCATCGGCATGTAGGGCCGGTCCCGGTTGGTGCGGGCGACGGCCAGCGAATGGATGCCGAAATTGTCCGTGAGGCCGCCGTCGAGGAGCTTCACGTAGCGGTATTTTTCCGGATCGCTGCGGTAGCGCATCACCGCGGCGGCGCTGGCCTTCAAGGTCGCGGGGGCGGTCGGGTCGGCGATGCCGCGCTGGTACCATTGCGGGACCTTGCCGCCGCAGGTCGCGCCGAAATTCTCGACGTTCATCGGAATGAAGAGGCCCGGCACGGCCGCCGATGCGGCGACCGCCTCCGACAGGCGCACCTTGCTCAGGTCGCTGCACAGCACGTTGAACGTGATCGGCTCGAACACGAAGGGCACGCGGCTGTAGATGTCGGACGCGGCGATCCAGACCAGGGGACGCCCGCGGGCGAAGAGATCCGCGTAGGTGGCGCCGTCGAACAGGTTGTCGTCGAGCCAGCGGGGGAATTTGGAGCGGTCGTTGACGCCACCGTCCTCCACGATGCGCAGGACGTTGCCCAGGGAGACCTCCGTGTCGAAGCCCTGCTCGGCATTGCGCTCCAGGAAACGGGTGCGGAAATCCGGGAGCCCCTCGCGGCCCTTGAGGCCGAAATACGCGGCCGTCACCGAGCCGCCGGACACGCCGGTCACGAGGTCGACCATGTCCGTCAGGCGGTTCTGGCCGCGCTCCGTCGTCATCTCGTAGCGGTCGAGTTCGTTCAGGACGCCGTAGGAGAAGGCCGAGGCCCGCATGCCGCCGCCGGAGAACGCGACGCCGACCACGGTCGAACCGAACTGCTCAGGGCCGAGGGGCCAGCCGCTCTGGTCGGCGGCCGCCGCGATGGGGCCGTTGATCGGCGTGTTGTCGACCGAACCCGCACAGGCGGAAACCGCCATGACCATGGTGCCCGCAAGCACCCAGCGTCCGAACAGGCCCCTATACTTTTTCATTGTCGTCCACCCAGCCAATGACGAACGCAATACCGTGACCCAGGAAAACTCTCAATAGTCGTCGGGAAAGTCTTCACGGTCATCGTTACTTGCCGGGAGCGTGCCGTCAGCATGGTCAGGCGGCGGGCGGGAACTGGGGACAACGCTGGCGACTTAACCTTGAGCATGGGCGATCCTCGCCCCGATTGTCCGGCCGGAGGCCCTGAGGGACAGTCCGGCCTGCTGGAAGGAGGCCGCATGGCATCGAAGGATTTCATCCGTCAGCTCGAAGGCTACGGGCTGACCACCGCCAACATCCTCTACCGTCTGCCCGATCACCCCGCGCTCCTGCAGACCTACATCTGGCAGGATTACGATCTCGCCCCGGACTTCCCGATCCTTCTGGAATTCCTGGATTTCTGGCAGCGGGAACTGGCCGGACCGCTTCATTCCGTCACGGTGACCCACGCCCGCCTGATCAGGCCGGCGGAGTTCCGGGCGGTCGAGGGCGAACTCACGCTCCATTAAGGGGTATGCGGCCCTCGGCGGCACCAAGCCGGGCTTGGCCCCGGCACGCAACTCGGGTAGAGAAGCCTCTCTTGAGCGTCCTTGAACTTGCCGGGGCTCCTTGTTCTCCAACGCGCGTACCTCCCAGATCCTGGCCGCGCTCGCATCCCAGCCGGGCGAGCGTCTGACGGTCCGAGACATCATGGCCGTGCTCCAGGATCGGGCGTTCGCCCTTCTGGTGGTTCTGCTCGGGTTGCCGAATTGCCTTCCCATGCCGCCGCCGATCCCCCTGGTCTGCGGCCTGCTGCTGGCCCTCGTGGCGATCCAGATCCTCTTCGGCCGTCCGACGCCATGGCTGCCGAGCACGCTTCTCAACCGCTCCATCGCCCAGACCGACGTGGAGCGGGCCGTCGGCCGCGCCATGCCCGCGTTCCGCCGTCTCGAGCGCGTCTCCCGCCCGCGCATGACCTTTCTCGACACGCCCATCGCCATGCGCCTCATGGGAGCCGTCATCCTGATCCTGGCGCTGGGCCTTCTCTTCGCGCCGCCCTTCGTCGGTCAGATCCCGCTCGGCCTCGCCGTGTGCCTCGTGGGCCTGGGCCTCGTGGAGCGCGACGGCCTCGTGGTGCTGGGCGGCCTCGTCATCGGCAGCGTCGGCCTCACCTTGAGCCTCGGCTTCGTCTACGCGATCCTGTCGGGCATCGACACGCTGCTCTGAGCATTCAACGGAGGCACGAATGCCTTCATCCATCGTCCACGCATGACATACGTCTTCTGCGAATGGGGCTTGTCCGGGATCGAGGCCCTGCTCGGCCGGGTGGCGGCCGTGGTGATCGTGGATGTCCTGTCCTTTTCGACTGCGGTCGACGTTGCGGTCTCGAAAGGGGCGACGGTCTATCCGTTTCCCTACGGCGAGCGGGAGGCCGCGCAGCGCGAGGCCGAACGGCTCGGGGCGGTGCTGGCCCGGCCCCGGCGCGCAGCGGGCGGTCAGTTCAGCCTGTCGCCGGCCAGCCTTGCGACGGTTCCGGACGGGATGCGCCTGATGCTCCCGTCGCCCAACGGCTCACGCCTGTCGCTATCCTGCGGCGGGACGCCGGTTCTGGCCGGTTGTCTGCGGAATGCCGCCGCCGTCGCGCGGGCGGCTCGGATCGTCGCGGGCGAGGGCGCCATCGGCGTGGTGCCGGCGGGTGAACTCTGGCCGGACGGCAGCCTGCGTCCGGCCGTCGAGGACCTGCTGGGCGCGGGCGCCATCCTCCATCATCTGGACGGCTCGCTTTCGGCCGAAGCCGAGATCGCCCGGGCAGCCTACCGCGCCGTGGGAGCGGACCTCCCGCGCCTGATCCGGGCTTCGATGTCCGGCCGGGAACTGATCGACGGCGGTTTCGGCAGCGATGTTGAAATGGCCCTGGAATCGGGCATCAGCGCCTGCGCGCCCGTGCTGCGCGACGGCGCCTACCGGGCCTGCCGCTAGATCAGCTTGAGGCCCTTCAGGCTCGCATGGCCCTCCCGTCCGACGATGATGTGGTCGTGGACGGTGATGCCGAGGGGCTTGGCGACCTCCATGATCTCGCGGGTCATCTTGATGTCGGCCGGCGAGGGGGTCGGGTCCCCGGAAGGGTGGTTGTGGACGAGGATCAAAGCCGAGGCGGAGAGTTCGAGGGCGCGCTTCACCACCTCGCGGGGGTAGACCGGCGTGTGGTCGACCGTGCCCGATTGCTGCACCTCGTCGGCGATGAGGCCGTTGCGCTTGTCGAGGAAGAGCAGCCGGAACTGCTCCTTGTCCATGAAGGCCATGGCGGCCCGGCAATAGTCGATCACCGAAGTCCAGGAGGACAGGACCTGCCGCTTGGCCACGTCGCCCTTCACCAGCCGACGGGCGGCGGCCTCGATCACCTTCAGGTCGGTCACGACATTCGCGCCGATCCCATCCACCTCCATCAGCCGGGCGGGCGGGGCGGCCAGAACCTCGGCGAAGGTGCCGAATCGCTTTAAGAGCTCCTTGGCGATGGGCTTCACGTCCCGGCGGGGAATGAGCCGGAACAGGACCAGTTCCAAAAGTTCGTAATCCGGCAGCGCATCGCCCCCGACCTGCAGGAACCGGGCGCGCAGCCGGTCGCGATGGCCGTGATAATGGGGAGACCCGTCGTCGCTCATGCCCGCCGTTGCTCACAAGGTTTCAGTTGCCAAAGGGCAAAGACCGCAATTGCCCACGTTTTTGAAACAATGTAGCTTTTGAGGCTGGGTAGATCCGGATGTCAAGGTGACAGAGGGAATTGAATGAATGCGGCTTACTATGCGAAGCTCTTGCTCTTCCTGCTTCTCTCAAGCTTGGGCGGTCTCGCGGGTGCGGTTTTTGGCGCCGCCATTGGCTATCTCGCCGGAATGGTAGCCGTCTTCCTTTTTACTTTCGTAACTTACAGTTTCGATCCGCTCACAGTGGGTTTTTATACTCTGTTCCTCAGTGCAATCGTCGGCTTCATATGGGCGTTCGTGCGCTCATACACGCTGCTGGTCCGGCACCTCTGGTAAAGAAAAAGGCCACGGCGTGTCAGCCATGGCCCCTTGCCGGTCAAGCCAAGCTGAACGGCGGCTTGTCGTAGCCCTTGGGCGAGAAGGTGAAGACCTCGACGCCGGTCTCGGTCACGCCCACCGTGTGCTCGAACTGGGCCGAGAGGGACCGGTCGCGAGTCACGGCGGTCCAGCCGTCGGAGAGCACCTTCACCTGGGGGCGGCCGAGATTGATCATCGGCTCGATGGTGAAGAGCATGCCGGGCTTCAGCTCCACGTTATAGGCCGGCTCCACGTAATGGAGGATCGTCGGCGAATCGTGGAAGACCCGGCCGAGGCCGTGGCCGCAGAAGTCGCGCACCACCGAGCAGCGCTCGGCTTCGGCGTAGGTCTGGATGGCGGCGCCGATGTCGTTGGTGGTGGCGCCCGGCTTCACGACCGCGATGCCGCGCAGCAGGCACTCATAGGTGATCTCGCACAGGCGCTGCGCCCGGCGGGGCACGTCGCCGATATAGTACATGCGGCTCGAATCCCCGTGCCACCCGTCGAGGATGAGGGTCACGTCGATATTGACGATGTCGCCGTCGCGCAGGGGCTTGTCGTTGGGAATGCCGTGGCAGACCACATGGTTGATCGAGGTGCAGATGGTCTTGGTGTAGCCGCGATAGTGCAGGCAGGCCGGATAGGCGCCGTTGTCCCGGATGAACTCGAAGGCCAGCCTGTCGAGGGCGTCCGTGGTCACGCCGGGCTTGGCGTGCTCGGCCAGCAGGTCGAGGCATTCGGCGGTCATGCGGCCCACCCGCCGCATGGCCTCGAACGCCTCCGGGCCATGAAGCGGGATCTCGGAGGCCCGCTTGCGTTCCATCACGTCGGTGTCAGTCATCGTCGATCCTTGAGTTAAGGCGAATGTAGGGATTGGCGCGCGCGACGCAAGCAAAGACATGGGTGGCGGCATGGGCCGAACGGCACGGGTTCTGCGACCGCACCAGGACCGGGTGACGATGGGGCCGGCTTGCGATTGGGCCGCAAGGGTGTCATGAGCAGCCCCAATCCAGCCGGTCGTCCGGCGTCAGGTTACGGGAAATGAACGATCCTCGCCCCTTCGGCACCTATGCGCCCTCGGGCTTCACCCGCTGGGCCATCGAGCGCACCCGCGCCCTGTCCGGCGGCTGGGCCGCCCGCCGCCTCGCCTTTCTCCTGCGCCGCCTCGCGGTCCGGTCCCTGAGGGGCGCGCCCCTGGACGTGGAGACCCTGGGCGCCCGGATGCGGCTTTATCCCTACAACAACGTCTGCGAGAAGCGCATTCTGTTCACCCCGCAGTTCTTCGATCCCCAGGAGCTCGCCCTGCTCGAGACCCGGATCAAGGAGGGCTTCGCCTTCGTGGACGTGGGCGCCAATGTGGGGGGCTACGCACTCTTCGTGGCGGCCCGGGCCGGGCGCTCGGCCCGGATCCTGGCCCTGGAGCCGCAGCCCGAGATCTTCGACCGGCTGACCTACAACATCCGCCAGAACCCCTTCGGCACCATCAAGGCCATCGCCTGCGCCGTGGCCGACAAGACCGGGGAGCTGACCCTGTTCCTCGACCCCCGGAACAAGGGCGAATCCAGCGTCAAGATCGTGGGTTCGAGCCAGTCGAACGCGGTGCGCGTCCCGGCCGTGACGCTCCTCGACCTCCTGCGGCGGGAGAACTTCGATCGCGTGGACGCGGTCAAGATCGACGTGGAGGGCGCCGAGGACCTGATCCTCGATCCCTTCTTCCGCGACGCCCCGGCCTCGCTCCATCCCTCCCTCATCGTGATCGAGGACGGAAGGGACCAGTGGCAGATCGACCTGCCGAAGCTCCTGGAAGGCCACGGCTACAGGCTGATCCTCCAGACGCGGCTCAACCTGGTCTACGAAAAGGCCTGAGGCCCTCCCGGCGGGCGAGGTCGGCCGAGGGTCAGCGCGGCGTCACGATGGGGATCGGCCGGTCGATGACCACCTCCTCTGTGCTGATCCGGCAGACATAGGCATAGGATTCGACCCCCGCCGCGAGGGCATGGCGGAAGGCCTTGTCGTAGGTCGGGTCGATGTCGCGGGCCACGTCGAAGCGCTCCGCGTCCATCTGGATCACGTAGACCAGGGCCGCCCGGGCTCCCGAAGCGGCCATGTCGGCCAGCTCGTAGAGGTGCTTGGCGCTGCGGGCCGCGACGCAATCCGGGAATTCGGCGAAGCCCGCCTCGCGCATGAGATGGCAGTTCTTCACCTCCAGATAGCAGGGCGGCTCACCGTCCTTCTCCAGCAGGAAGTCGACCCGGCTGTTGCGGCCGTACTTCACCTCCGGCCGCACGCTGTCATAGCCGGCGAAAGGGGCGAGCCGTCCGTCCCGCAGGGCTTCGGCCACCAGGAGGTTGGGGCGGGAGGTGTTGATGCCGATGAGTTGCTCCGGCCCGCCGCCGGCCGGAACCTCGACGAACTCCCAATTGTACTTGAGCTTGCGGGCGGGGTTGTGGGCCCGGGACAGGAAGACGCGGCTGCCCGGCTCCTTCAGCCCCATCATCGCCCCGGGATTGGCGCAATGGGCCGTCACCTGCTCGCCGCTGGCAAGGACGACATCGGCGAGGAAGCGCTTGTAGCGCTCGATGAGGCGGCCTTCGAGCAGGGGTTCTTGAAAACGCATCGGGATCCGTCATTGAAAGGAAAGGGGGCTCCGTAGCAGGGGAGAAGCCCCGGCTTCAACCGAAGGCTTGCTTGAGAATTGCCGCATCCGGCGCTAAAGGCCCTCAAAAGGATCGTTCCGCATGGCCGCTTCCGTTACCGCCGCCCTTCTCGTCATTGGCGACGAGATCCTGACCGGGCGCACCAAGGACAAGAACATCGGCTATATCGCCGAGTACCTCACCGGGATCGGCATCGACCTGCGCGAGGTCCGGATCGTGCCGGACGTGGAGGAGGAGATCGTGGGCGCGGTCAACGCCCTGCGGCAGCGCTACACCTACCTGTTCACCACCGGCGGCATCGGCCCCACCCATGACGACATCACGGCCGATTGCATCGCCAAGGCCTTCGGGGTGGGCATCGACCACGACCCCCGGGCCGTCGCCATGCTGCGCGAGCGCTACCAGCCCGACGAGCTGAACGAGGCCCGCCTGCGCATGGCCCGGATCCCGCATGGGGCCGACCTCATCGAGAACCCGATCTCCCGGGCCCCCGGCTTCCGGCTCGGCAACGTGTTCGTCATGGCCGGGGTGCCGTCGATCATGCAGGCCATGCTCGACAACATCTCTCCGACCCTCCAGACGGGCGCCCGCATGATCGCCGAGACCATCGACGCGGAGGGCCTCGCCGAAGGCAACTACGCGGAGGGCCTCGCCGCCGTCGCATCGTCGCACGAGGGCGTGTCGATCGGATCCTATCCGTCCTTTTCCGCCGGCGGTTTTCGCAACCAGATCGTGGTGCGGGGCAAGGACCCGGCCGCCGTCGCGAACGCCACCCTGGCCGTCAACGACCTGCTCCGTCGCCTGAAAGGCGACCGGGCGCCCCTTTGAGAGTTCAACAGAGCCAAACGCCCGAGAAGAGCAAGCCGATGTCCCCGACCTCACCGAAAGCCTTCCCTGTCTCCTGGGATCAGTTCCACCGCGATTGCCGGGCGCTCGCCTGGCGCCTGGCCTCGGCCGGGCCCTTCGAGGCCATCGTGTGCATCACGCGCGGCGGCCTCGTGCCCGCCGCCATCGTGGCGCGCGAGCTCGACGTGCGGCTGATCGAAAGCGTCTGCATCGCCAGCTACCACGACTACAAGAACCAGGGCGAACTCCAGGTGCTCAAGGACATCGCTCCTTCGGTCAAGGCGCTCGGCGACGGCGCCGGCAAGGGCGTGCTGGTGATCGACGACCTCACCGATACCGGCAAGACCGCCCGGATCGTGCGCGACATGCTCCCCGGCGCCCATTTCGCCGCCGTATACGCCAAGCCCGCCGGACGGCCGCTGATCGACACCTTCGTCACGGAAGTGAGCCAGGATACCTGGATCTACTTCCCCTGGGATATGGGCCTTGCCTACCAGGCGCCGATCCGGGAAGGCTCGGCGGGATAACCAAATCTGGGAGCGGGCGCCGTGGCTGATTTCGATCTCTCATCGACCCGGAAGACCCTGTTCGGCGCGCTCCTCGATGCGCGAGACCGGTTCGGGCGCAACAAGATCGCGCTCGAGGACCTGGAGCGCCAGCCCATCAGCTTCGGCCGCCTCGTGCTGGCCTCGCTGGTGCTCGGGCGCAAGCTCGCGGGCCTCACCGCCCCGCGCGAGCATGTCGGCGTGCTCCTGCCCAACGTGCAGGGCATCGCGGTCACCCTGTTCGCCCTCAATGCCTTCGGCCGGGTGCCCGCCTTCCTGAACTTCACGGCGGGCACCGTCAACCTGAAGGCGGCCTGCGAGGTGGCCGAGGTCGGCACCATCGTGACGTCGCGACGCTTCGTCGAGCAGGGAAAGCTCGACGACGTGGTCTCCGCTCTCGAAGAGGGGCGGCGGATCGTCTGGCTGGAGGATGTGCGCGCGACCATCACGAGCTTCGACAAGCTGCGCGGTCTCGTGGATTCCTGGATGGCGCGTCGGGTTCACGCCAAGACGGGGCTTTCTCCCGACGATGCCGGGGTCCTGCTCTTCACGTCCGGATCGGAGGGCAAGCCGAAGGGCGTCGTGCTGTCGAACGCCAATCTCGTCGCCAACGCCTACCAGGTGAAGGCCCATGCGGGCAACGTGCTGACGCCGGACGACGTGTTCTTCAACCCGCTGCCGATCTTCCATTCCTTCGGCCTGACGGCCGGGCTGCTGACGGCGATCCTCAACGGCATGAAGTCGGTGCTCTATCCGAGCCCGCTCCATTACCGGCAGATCCCGAAGCTCGTGGCGGGAACGCGGGCCACGATCATGCTCGCCACCGACACCTTCCTGCAGGGCTATGCCCGCGCCGCCGGCGAGAACGATCTCGCGACCGTCCGCTACGTGATCGCGGGCGCCGAGCGCGTGAAGGAGGAGACGCGCAGGCTCTGGAGCCGCCACGGCACCGTGATCCTAGAGGGCTACGGCGCCACCGAATGCTCGCCGGTCATCGCCGTGAGCCTGCCCGACCGGAACCGCCCGGGATCGGCCGGTCCCATCCTGCCGGGCATCGAATGGCGTCTCGATCCCGTCGAGGGCATTCACGAGGGCGGACGTCTCCATGTGCGCGGCCCCAACGTCATGAAGGGCTATCTCGATCCGCAGGCGCCGGGCGGCGTCGCTCCGCCTCCGGAGGGCTGGCACGATACGGGCGACATCGTGACCCTCGACGACGGGCTGGTCACCATCCGCGGCCGGGCCAAGCGCTTCGCGAAGATCGGCGGCGAGATGATCTCGCTCGCGGCCATCGAGGCGATGACCCAGAGGCTCTGGCCCGATTGCAACCACGTGGTCGTCGCCCTGCCGGATCCCCGCAAGGGCGAGCAGATCGTCCTGATCACGGACAAGCCGGATGCGGACCGGGACGCGCTCCTCGCCCACGCCAGGGAGCAGGGTTTTCCCGAATTGTGGGTGCCGAAGTCGATCCTCGTCGCCGGCATTCCCGTGCTCGGTTCCGGCAAGACGGACTACGCCGCCGCCGTGGAAATGGCCCACAGGCTGCAGGCGATGCTCTGACGGAGGAGGTCCGTAACAAAGCGGGGGCTGATGCGTTGGCATAACAGGCACATGCCTGACGTTTTGCATCATCCGATTTGGGATCACCATGAAGAAGTTCGTCCTCGCCCTGGCCGTGATGGCATCCGCAAGCGCAGTCCAGGCGCAGCCACGGCCCTTCACGCCGCGCATGCCGTGCGGCCAGATCCAGCAGACCGTCTTCGCGAGCGGCGCCGTGGTGCTGAGCACCGGTGCCAACACCTACGACCGCTACGTCCGCGACCGCAGCTTCTGCCAGATCAACGAGTTCATCGAGGCCGCCTGGGTGCCTGCCCAGGACACGCCGCAATGCCCGGTCTATCGGTGCACGGACGACGATCCGTTCCTGTTCGGCGATTGAACGGCGGATCCACGGTTCCGCATTGAAGCACCGGAACGGCTCTCCGCTCCTGGAACGGCCGCGCTTTGGCCCATGCGCGGCCTCCTCGTCTGAGAACGACCCGTTAACGATGCTGCCGATTGCGTGGTGGACAAGCTCCACAATCTATTGACGCGCAGAGGCCTCTCCCCACCATATGTAGCTGTCGAATGTCTTCGGATTCGCTATCCGAAGCGAAGAGGGAAATCGGTGCGCCGTCAGGCAAGGCCGATGCTGCCCCCGCAACTGTAAGCGGCGAGCCTTCGTCGAACACGCCACTGGTGATCAAGGTCACTGGGAAGGCTGGCGAAGGCGATGATCCGCGAGCCAGGAGACCTGCATTCGACAGTCGATCACGTTCCTCGGGCGGGGTGCCCCGTTGGATCGCTCACCTGTCGTGGCGGGTTTCGTCCGCCGTTCCTCAGGCCTGCGCGTTCCTCGGCCCAAGCCCCCAACAACATGGGGTTTGCCGATGTCTCTTCTTCATTCCGAAACCGTCGCCGGGTCGCCGCTGCCCGTCACATCGGCCGCCCATGCGGCTGTGAGCGCCGAGCCCGGCTACCGGGTCATCCGCCGCAACGGCGCCGTGACGCCATTCGATCCGTCCAAGATCGCCGTCGCCCTGACCAAGGCGTTCCTGGCCGTCGAAGGCAGTTCCGCCGCCGCGTCCCGGCGCATCCACGAGATCGTGGAGGGGCTGACCCGGCAGATCGTCGACGCCCTCGTCCGCCGGGGCGATCACGGTCGTGCCTTCCACATCGAGGAGGTCCAGGACCAGGTGGAACTGGCCCTCATGCGCGGCGAGCACCACAAGGTCGCCCGCGCCTATGTGCTCTACCGGGAAGAACGGGCGAAGGCCCGCGCCACGGAGGTGCAGGCCGCGCCGTCCGTGCAGACGAGCCTGCGCGTCAAGACCGAGGACGGGCAGCTCGTCCCCCTCGACGCCGCGCGCCTGACCCGCGTGGTGGAGGAGGCCTGCGCCGGCCTCGCCGACGTGTCGGCAGAGCGCATCCTGGCGGAGACCCAGCGCAATCTCTATGACGGCATCGCCATCGACGAACTCGCCCTGGCGCCGATCCTCGCGGCGCGCACCCTGATCGAGACCGAGCCCAATTACAGCCAGGTGAGCGCGCGCCTCCTCCTCGACATGCTGCGCCGGGAGGCCCTGAGCTTCGTCCATGGCCGCGCCGAGCAGGCCCGGCAGACCGAGATGGGCGAGCGCTACGGCGAGTATTTCGCGGCCTTCGTCAGCAAGGGCATCGAGGTCCAGCTGCTCGATCCCGAGCTGGCGCGCTTCGACCTCGCGCGTCTCGGCGCGGCCCTGAAGCCGGAGCGGGACTTGAACTTCCAGTTCCTGGGGCTGCAGACCCTCTACGACCGCTATTTCCTGCAGACGAAGGGGATCCGCTTCGAGCTGCCGCAGGCTTTCTTCATGCGCGTCGCCATGGGGCTGGCGCTTCGCGAGATCGACCGGGAGGCGAGGGCGATCGAGTTCTACGACCTGCTCTCGACATTCGACTTCATGTGCTCCACGCCGACCCTGTTCAATTCCGGCACGCTGCGTCCGCAGCTTTCGTCCTGCTTCCTGACGAGCGTGCCCGACGATCTCGACGGCATCTTCAAGTCGGTCAAGGACAACGCGCTGCTCGCCAAGTATTCCGGCGGCCTCGGCAACGACTGGACCCGCGTGCGGGGCCTGGGCGCCCACATCAAGGGCACCAACGGCGAGTCGCAAGGCGTGGTGCCGTTCCTGAAGGTGGCGAACGACACCGCGATTGCGGTGAACCAGGGCGGTAAGCGAAAGGGTGCGGTCTGCGCCTATCTGGAAACCTGGCACATCGACATCGAGGAGTTCCTCGACCTTCGCAAGAACACCGGCGACGACCGTCGCCGCACCCACGACATGAACACGGCCAACTGGGTGCCGGACCTGTTCATGCAGCGGGTGGAGGCCAACGGCGAATGGACCCTGTTCTCGCCGGACGAGGCGCCGGATCTGCACGATCTCTACGGCCCCGCTTTCGCGGCGGCCTACGAGGCCTACGAGGCGAAGGCCGAGCGCGGCGAGATCAAGGTGTTCAAGCGCCTGCGCGCGGCCGATCTCTGGCGACGCATGCTGACCATGCTGTTCGAGACCGGGCATCCCTGGATCACATTCAAGGACCCGTGCAACATCCGCTCGCCCCAGGGCCATGCGGGCGTCGTCCACTCGTCCAACCTCTGCACGGAAATCACCCTCAACACCTCCGACGACGAGGTGGCCGTGTGCAATCTCGGCTCCGTCAACCTCGCCAATCATCTCGGCGAGAACGGCCTCGACCTGCCGCGGCTGGAGCGCACGGTCCGCACCGCGGTGCGGATGCTCGACAACGTGATCGACATCAACTTCTACACGATCCCCGAGGCGCGCCGCTCCAACCTGCGCCACCGGCCGGTGGGCCTGGGCCTCATGGGCTTCCAGGATGCGCTCCAGCATCTGCGCATCGCCATCGCGTCCAACGAGGCGGTGCGCTTCGCCGATACAAGCATGGAGGCGATCAGCTATTACGCGATCTCGGCCTCGTCCGATCTCGCTGCCGAGCGCGGGCGCTATCCCACCTTCGACGGCTCGCTCTGGAGCAGGGGGATTCTCCCCATCGACTCGGTGGAGCTCCTCGCCGAGGCCCGGGACGGGCTCGATCTCGACCGCTCCTCGACCCTCGACTGGAGCGCCCTGCGCGAACGGGTGCGCAGCGTGGGAATGCGCAACTCCAACGTCATGGCCATCGCGCCGACCGCGACGATCTCCAACATCTGCGGCGTGGCGCAATCCATCGAGCCCGCCTACCGGAACCTCTACGTGAAGGCGAACATGTCCGGCGACTTCACGGTGGTGAACCCGGCCCTCGTGCGCGACCTCAAGGCGCGCGGGCTGTGGGACGAGGTCATGATCAGCGACCTCAAGTATTTCGACGGCAGCCTGGGGAACATCGACCGGGTTCCGGACGACCTGAAGGCACTCTATGCCACGGCCTTCGAGATCGACTCGTCCTGGCTGATCGAGGCGGCGGCGCGGCGCCAGAAATGGATCGACCAGGCGCAGTCGCTCAACCTCTACATCGCCAATCCGAGCGGCCGGAAGCTCGACGCGCTCTACCGGCTGGCCTGGAAGCGCGGCCTCAAGACCACCTATTACCTGCGCTCCATGGGCGCGACGCATGTGGAGAAATCCACCCTCAAGGGCACGGACGGAAAGCTCAACGCGGTCTCGGTCGCGCCGCTCGCATCCGCACCCCGGCCGATCGAGGTTCCGGCTGCCGCGCCGATGGCCTGCTCCATCGACGATCCCACCTGCGAAGCCTGCCAGTAACTCCCGCGTATCGAAGGACGACAACAATGCTCGATTGGTCCGAACCAACCTCCGGCCGCACCTCGCCGATCCTGACCGGCCGGAACCTCACGCCCGCCGATGCCACCGGCCTCGGAGAAATCGACCGCGGCGGCGGGCGCGTGAGCGTCGACGACAAGGCGATGATCAACTGCCGCGCCGACGTGAACCAGCTCCTGCCCTTCAAGTACCGCTGGGCGTGGGAGAAATATCTCGCCGGCTGCAACAATCACTGGATGCCGACCGAGGTGTCCATGCAGGCGGATATCGCCCTGTGGAAGTCGCGGGACGGGCTCACCGAGGACGAGCGGCGGGCGGTGAAGCGCAATCTCGGCTTCTTCGCGGCGTCCGAATCCCTCGTCGCCAACAACATCGTGCTGGCGATCTACCGCCACCTCACCAACCCGGAATGCCGGCAATACCTGCTGCGGCAGGCCTTCGAGGAGGCGGTGCACACGCACACCTTCCAGTACATCGTGGAAAGCCTCGGCCTCGACGAAGGCGAGCTCTTCAACATGTACCGGGAGGTGCCTTCGATCACCGACAAGGCGGCCTGGGCGCTCAACTACACGCAGAGCCTCGCGGATCCGTCGTTCCAGACCGGCACGCCGGAGGCCGACCGCGCCTTCGTGCGCGATCTCATCGCCTTCTACGTGGTGTTCGAGGGAATGTGGTTCTACACGGGCTTCGCGCAGATCCTGTCGCTCGGCCGGCGCAACAAGATGGTCGGCATCGCCGAGCAGTACCAGTACATCCTGCGCGACGAATCCATCCACCTCAACTTCGGCATCGACGTGATCAACCAGATCAAGGCGGAGAACCCGCATGTCTGGACGAGCGCCTTCCAGGAGGAGGTGCGCACCATGCTGCGCGAGGCGGCCGAGCTCGAGGCGGCCTACGGGCGGGACACCATGCCCCGCGGCTTCCTGGGGCTCAACGCGGCCTCGTGCGAGCAGTACATGCACTTCATCGCCAACCGCCGCTGCGCGCAGCTCGGGCTCGCGCCCGTCTTCCCGGAAACGGAGAACCCGTTCCCGTGGATGTCCGAGGCGATGGACCTCAAGAAGGAGAAGAACTTCTTCGAGACCCGGGTGATCGAATACCAGAACGGCGGCGCGCTGAGCTGGGACTAGGACGAGCCGAGCCGTCGGGGCCGGGCTCGAAACCCGGCCTCCGGCGGCTGCGGCGCCGAACGGGGAAACGCGTCACTCGATCAGCGTCAGGACCACGGATGCGACGTTCATGGCGGCCAGAGTGCCGATCAGGGCGGGGATGAAGGGAAAACGGCACCGGTTCAGGTCGGTGCTCTCCGAAATATCCGGAACGCGATGAAAGCGAAGAGGACTCATTGTTCGTTCCTCCAGACAGGATCACTAAAAGAATGGGGGGAGATTGGACCCGCCGAGCCGTTCGCGAGGTGCCAAATCGCACCTGACGATCAGGGGAGACGGCCTCATTTCAGCCGTTCACGGGCCGTTCAATCGTCGGGACCGATTTTCCAGGAGCCCGGCAGGGCGGTCCGTCCGGATCGAGGAGAAGAACTTCATGATGTCTCGTTGCGTTCGCGTCGTTCCCATCGCTCTTGTCCTGACAGCCGGCGCCCTCGGCGGGTGCACCGCCACCGCCGATGTGTCCTATGGCGAGTATCAGTTCGGCCCCGGCTACGAAGCCGAGCGGGTCTACGAGCGCCGTGTCTATGCGGACACGGACAGGGGCTTCGGAAGCGAGGAGTGCCGAGGCGTGGCGCGGCGGGGCGTCGATCCGTACGGGAATATGGTCGTCACGGATACGCAGGTCTGCGACGAGGCGGCCCCCGATCCCGTGTTCTGACGTTCCGGTCCGGGATTTCCGCCTGCGAGGGAAGGCGTTCAGTGCCGGGTCGCCTGCTTGTCCATCTGAAGCAGCTGTCCTTCGATGGCCCTCATCCGCGTCATCAGCCGGTCGAGCTGCGCGAGATAGGCCTTCTCGTCCTGTGCCGCCTGCTCGACGAGGTCGGCTGACTTGCTGTGCTGGATGCGGTGCATGGCATCGGCCAACTGACGGTCCAGGAGCGACATGCGCTGCTCCAGGTTTCGAAGTTCCTGACGAAGTTGCTGCTCCTTGAACACCGCTGAAAGTCCGTGAAAACCCCGTTGCCGACAAGCTGGAGTTTAACTGAAAGTTCCGGCAACTCCCACATGAAAAACCAATTTATCTGCGGCCAAGCTGAAACTCAGCTCCTGGGGTCCCGTTCAATAACGACACATTTGTAACGACGTGGGCCGTTTGAGGTCTCGCGACTGGGACCTTCCGATGACTGTCAGAAGCCATAACGGCTCAGAGCCGGACAGCGAGCGCATTGCAGTTCTCGACATCACCGACCCGGTGCTTTCCGGCATGATCGGGTCGCGCCTGCGCGCCATGTATGACGATCTTCTCAACGAACCGGTTCCCGAGCGCCTTCTCGAAGTGCTGCAGCGCTGTGACCGGTCCAGCAATCCCCCACCGGAAAGAGGAGAGTTGCGGAATGGGACGTAGTATCAAACCCGCACGCGTTGCGTTGATCGTCGAGGACGACGTCGAGGTTCGCGAACTGGCGGCCGCCCTTCTCGAGGAGACCGATCTTCAGGTCACCGAAGCGTCCAGCGCCGAGGAGGCCCTGGATTATCTGCGCCACCATGCGGAAGACGTCGCATTCCTGTTCGCCGATGTCCGCCTGCCTTGCCTGATGAACGGCGTGGACCTGGCGCGCACGGTGCGCCTGAAATGGCCCTGGGTCAGGACGGTTCTCACCTCCGGGCAGCCTCTGGCGGACACGTCCGAGGACATGCCCCGCGATGTCCGCTTCATGCCGAAGCCCTGGAGGGCCCTGGAGGTTCTCATGGAGGCCGAGCGGGCCGCGCAGGCCGGCAGCAGGCTTTCGTAGGCAGAAAGATAGATCGGGTCAGCGGCGCAGGGCGGGCCTCCGGCCTCTCCCTGTTGCCTTTGACGGCCGCTTCATCCGGCCGGTCACGTCCTCGCGGATGGACGGGCGCGCATGTCGCTCGCCATCAGGCCCGCGATCCTGTCCTCCGGCAGGGCCTTGGCGAACAGGTGGCCCTGCAGCTCCATGCATCCCGTGGTTTCCAGGAACCGCCTCTGGTCCTCCGTCTCCACGCCCTCGGCCGTCACGGTCAGGCCGATCGTCTGGCCGAGGGTCGTAATGGCCTTGATGATGGCGGCCGAGTCCGCGTCGGCGGTGTGGCCCAGATGCTGCACGAAGGAACGGTCGATCTTGATCTTGTCGACCTCGTAGCGGCGCAGATAGCTCAGGCTCGAATGCCCACTTCCGAAATCGTCGAGCGCGATCCGAAAGCCGGAGCTGCGCAGCTTCCGGAGCGCATCGCGGGTCAGCTTGTCCCCCAGCAGCACGTTTTCGGTCACTTCCAGCTCGATCTTCCGCGGGTCGGCCCCGCACTCGCGGACGATCTTCACGATGCGTTCCGCAAATCCGTTGGAGCGGAACTGGGCGGGGGACAGGTTGATGGCGATGAACAGGTTGGGCCAGCGCTTGGAGGTCGCGCAGACGTGCCGCAGCACCATGTCCCCCAGAGGGACGATCAGCCCCGTATCCTCCGCGATGGGCAGGAACTGATCCGGCGCGATCAGCCCCCGCGTCGGGTGCTGCCACCGGATCAGCGCCTCGAGACCGATCACCGGCCGGCCGGCGGCAGCCACCTGGGGCTGATAATGGACCTTCAGGGAATCGCCGGTCTCCAGCGCCTCGCGCAGTTCCTCCTCGATCGTGGCACGCCGCTTCACGTCCTCGTCCATGCAGAGTTCGAAATAGCGATGGCAGCCCCGCCCGTCGTTCTTGGCATGATAAAGCGCGATGTCGGCTTTCCGGAGCAGGTCGATGCGGTCGACGCCCTCGTCCGGCATCATGACGATTCCGATGCTGACGCCCACGAAGGCCTGGCTGCCGAGCAGGTCGAAGGGCTGATGGACCGCATCGAAGATGCGTGAGCACAGGACCTCGACATCGGTTCTGCCGCCGATGTCGAACAGGAGGATGGCGAACTCGTCGCCGCCGAGGCGGGCCACCGTGTCGTGGGTGCGGACCAAACCGGACAACCTGCCGGCGAGCTCGCGAATGAGGTTGTCGCCGGCCTGATGCCCGAGGGTGTCGTTGACGTTCTTGAAGCGGTCGAGATCGAGCATCAGGAGAGCGGATTTCTCGCCGCCGGCGCTGCGGGACAGGGCCCGGTCGAGGCGATCGTCGAACAGGGCCCGGTTGGGCAGCCCGGTCAGCACATCGTGGAAGGCGAGGTGCTGGGCATGGGCCTCGCTCGCGCGAAGCTCGACCACCGTGGATTCCAGCCGCGCCATGGAGGAACGCAGCGAGCGGACGAGCCAGCCCATCACGACGATCATGAGGGCGCAGACGAGCGCGGTGCTGGGCCCGATCACCTTCAGGATCTTCGAGCCGGGCAATTCCGGCTTCCAGATGAAGTACCCGATGGTATCGCCGTAGTCGGATTTGAGCGGAACGGAGACCTCGCCGGGCCGGGGCAGGTTGGAGGACGAAAAGTGCAGGCCCTCGATCAGGTTGCGTTCGGCCAGCTGCTTGGGAAACGTGTCGTCGAGAAAGCGGACGCTGACGAGGAGAGGCTCGGTGCCGGGTTCCTGCGGAATGTCATCCGATTCCCTCACGATCTTCATCACGCTCACGGCGGCGGGGCGCCCGAGCAGCTGAATCACGTGAGCGTCGTGGACCGCTTTGCCCGTCGTGAGATAGGAGCTGCCCGCTCGCTCGTGACCGTGCCCTCCATGCTCATCCGCGGTTTGGCGAATGTCGCGGATAAAGCTGTTCAGGCTGGGGCGAATGAGACCGAACTCGCTGACGGGAACGCGCTCCCCGCCGATCATCGCGTCGACCGGCTCATTCCGCTCGTTCAGGATATAGACCTGATCCTGGCCGAAGGTGCGATGCAGCCAGATGCCCATATTGGCATCCAGCCAGTCGAAATCGAGCTGCGGTTCGCGAAGCTTCTCCACCGCATCGTCCCAGACCGCCACCATCTCCTGCTGTTGCGCCAGCTCGCTGACGACGGCCTGAATGCTGCGCTCCGTCGTGCGGATCTGCCGCTCGACGGAAACGTCGTTGCTCTGGCGCACGGCCCAGAACAGGGAGAAGGCGGCCAGAACGATTGCAACCAGCGTGACGAGGCCGACCGGCAGTAGAATCCTTGTGGGAGAACGCCACCCGGGACGGGTGGTCGAATAAACCTGGCGTAACACTGGAGCCCCGCAGCAATTAGTGTTTTCCCTGTTCTACCGGCAGAGAATTAACAATTGTTGTTTTGCTTGGATCTTCATAGGTCTTCTTGGCTTCCGCCTAGTTTTGAGAAGGGTGGCCGCAGGGGAATGTCCCGGGTCCTGTTCCTCCAGAGCTGTTGCCGTGGGCTCCTCCCGCCGCGACAACACCTTGGTGATGCGGGTTTTTCCGGTCCGCCCATAAGCCTTGGGACAGCAGCTCCGACGTTGGCATCGCCGGGGCAAGTAATCGCAAGAAGCGCTCGTCATCATTTGAGGGATAGACTTGGCTCGAAAGGCGGAGCCTCAACTTAGCCGTACCGGCGAAGGAACGAACCCCGACCCTGGCCGTTGGGCTCAGGTGTTCACTGTTGGAGACTATCGTCATGAACAACATCATCTGGATTATCGGAGCCATTGTCGTCGTCCTTGCGATCCTTTCGTTCCTCGGATTGAGGTAACGGTCCGGACAAGCAGGCAGGAGCCTGGTTCCGGTAGAGATCCTCACGGCGACAGGTCACCGTCTCGGAAGGGGCGGTGTCCCCCGTCTCACGGCGGCCCGCCGAGGGCTCGGGTGACCACGGACCTGCCTTGAAATCGGCACCGCTCGGAAGCGTCGGGGTAGCGTCTGGAGCGGATGCGTTCCTGTTTTTCCACCTCGCCTCCCACGGATCGAGTGATGGAAAACCTCCTCCGTATTTTGCCGTCCAGTCCTCCATCGACGCTGATGCGGTACGGACTGACCACGGTCATCGTCCTCGTCTTCTTCCTGATCCGTCTCGGCCTCCCGTTGGGCGGCGGATATCCGTTCCTGATCTTCTTCCCGGCCGTCTTTCTTTCGTCGATCCTGTTCGACCGCGGCTCCGGCTTCCTGGCGACCTTCCTCACCACGGTCCTGGCGGTCTACTTCTTCATCGAGCCGCGCTACACCCTCGTTCCGCCGGTCGAGCAGGTTCCTCCCCTCGTTCTCTACGTGCTCATCAGCTGCGGCATCGCCGTGCTCAGCGAAGCCTTGCGCCGGGCGCTCGAACGGGCACAGAGGGCCGAGCGCGAGAAGGATCTCCTGTTCCAGGAGCTGGCGCACCGGACCAAGAACAACCTGCAGATCATCGCCTCCGTGCTGGCCCTCCAGGCCCGGAGCGTCGAGGATCCCGAGGTCAAGCGGATCTTCGACGCCGCCGTCACCCGCGTCAGGGTCATCGCCAATGCCCATTCCCAGCTTCAGCCGAGCGGCGACAGATCCATGGTGGACATGCGGTCCTATCTCGGCGATCTCTGCCGGGATCTCGGCGACAGCCTGCGCGATGTCAGGCCCGTGGCCGTGAGGGTCGAGGCCGATCCCATTGAGCTGAGCACCGAAACCGCCGTGCCGATCGGCCTCATCGTGAACGAGCTCGTCACGAACGCCTTCAAGTATGCATTCCCGGACAGTCAGGATGGGGTGGTCATCGTCACCTTCCGCCGAAGCGAACCCGGCACCATCATGCTCGTGGTGGAGGATAACGGCGTCGGGTGCCCCCTAGAGGTCAAGGAAGGGCTCGGTTCCCGCCTTGTCCGGCTGCTGGTCCAGCAGGTCGGCGGCACCATTGCTCGCGAGGCGGGAAATCCCGGCTGCCGGGTTGTGGCATCGATCTCCGTCTGATCGCCGGAGATGGTGCTTGTCGGGAGGAGCGGGTCGCGTGGGGGAGAGGTATCCGACCTATGGACGAATATGTAATTTTATAATATAGGAGATGAAATGGCGCCTGCCGGAAAGTGGTTTGTTTCCTGAGAACCTTGTCCTCCTACGTTGCAGCGCAATAATCCCTTTTGCATAACGGGAATGTGATTGAGCTACCTCTTTCGTTTATTTCGCGACTGAGCTTGGCTGTTTTAACGTTTCTATCAGGCTTTGGTATTAAAGTTTCATCTTGGTTGCGTGGACTTGTCAGGGGGGACAATGACGGAAGAAGAAGTTGAAGCCGTTGCCGAGGAGCTCGCGAAGATCGGCGGCGTGTCCTGGTATCCGGGCCGCACCCCTGGCCCACTCCTGAGGGTTGTGAGCGAGCGCTACAAGGATCGGGCACGGGTCGCCATCGCCGCCTTGGAGCGGATCCGGGCCAGCAAGGCAGAGGCCGTGCCGTCGCAAGGCCCGGCCGCGGGACCTGCGGCCTTGGGTGCGGACGAAGATCCGGGGGACCGGCTCCGGGTCGGGGCCATCGTCGTCTACCGGCCGCCATCGGAGAAGAGAGCCATCCCCTGCCGCGTGGAGAGGATCGAGGACGGGCGTGCCTATCTCGTGCCGTGCCAGCGCCCCGATGTGGGCTGGGTCTCCATCGACGGGCTGGTGCCGCTTCAGGGAGAGGACGCTTTCAAGGAATAACGTCCCGGGCATTACCAAGCTTTAATCTTACGCGCCTTTACTTGCTGAAGGGGGATGGCTAGCAACGAGTCGAGGCTGTCTGTGTTGTGGGTTCCAGATGCGGTGCTTCTTTCACCTTGTAAGCGATTTCGACGCTATCCTGGACGACACCGGCATTGAGGTTCCCGATCTCGAGACGGCGAAGTTCGAAGCGATGAAGGCCATCCGGGAGCTGCGCCAGGAGCTGGTGGGAGCATCCGAGGAATGGCGCGGCTGGCGGCTCGACATCGTCTGCCCTCAGGGAACCCTCCTTTATTCGTTCGATCTCAATACGCCGCCCCACTAGGGCACGCAGGATGCGCGAGCCGCTCGGCCGGAGCGAAATCCGGGCCATCCTTGGCCCACAGGGCCGCCGCTGCGACAATAAGGAGCCCGTGCCGAGGTAGATGGTTCACATCTGAACGAGTAAGACGACACTCCCTGTCTCACCGATCCCCGTCAATGCCCATGAATCCGGTTGCACCTCTGGACTCCCAGGCTTCTGCAGGCCGTCAGCACCCCGTCGCCCTCATCGTCGAGGACGAGATGCTGGTCCGCATGGTTCTCGTCGATACGCTGATGGACGACGGTTTCGAGGTGATCGAGGCCACCAGCGCGGACGAGGCGCTGCTCGCGCTCAACCGCCGGGACGATGTGGATCTGGTCATCAGCGACGTGGAGATGCCGGGCTCGATCAACGGCTTCACGCTCGCCCGGCGCGTCGCCGAGGAGCGTCCGAACATCGGCATCATCATCGTGTCGGGGCGTGCCAGTCCGCAACAGGGCGACCTTCCCGAAGGCGCGAACTTCATCGCCAAGCCCTTCTATCCCGACACCGTCCTCACGACCGCGAATGCGATGATCGGGCGCTAGATCCCTCACAATCCGAGAGTGGCCGCCATCTGTGGCCCTGGACGTGAGAGCCGGTCCCGATGCCCCGACGGCATCGCTGCGGAGGGCGTCCGCTGCGGCTCCCTCCAGATCAAGAAGCTAAAAGGTAGATAGATGCCCCGTTACTATTTCCGTCTCTGGCGCGGGTTCAAATGCGAGGAGGACCCCGAGGGAATGGAGCTGAGCGACGTCCATGCCGCGCAGGCGGAGGCGTCGCGGGTCATCCAGGAGCTGCTGCAGGATTGGAGCGACGGCGATCCCGAACCCCTCGACAGGATGTCCTTCGAGATCGTCGACGAGAAGGGGCGGACGCTCCTGACGGTGCCGTTCGCCCGCCGGCAAGGGGCCAAGATGCCGAGTGAAGCGTAGGGCTGCCATGCGCAGGGCGGCTTCCAGGAGCGATCGAAGGATGATCGCGGCCGCAACACCTCCGGTGCCCTGGACAAAGCGCTGTTTTGCTGTGACTGATGGGCGGCCATGACAATCCTGCTGCCCTTGGGAATTGATGGGAATTCCCGACTGATCGATCTCGCACAGCTTACTGTCGAGAATGCCGCCGATTCCATCTTCGTGATGGACGTGGAAGGGCGTACGGTTTTCGCCAATCCGGCCGCGGAACGCACCTTCGGCTGGTCGAGAGAGGAACTCGTCGGCAAAATTCTTCACGACGTCGTGCACCACCACTATCCCGATGGGCGGCCCTTTCCCATGATGGAATGTCCTCTCGGACAGGTGTTCCAGGCCCAAAGGCGGCTGGAGAAGCACGAGGACGTGTTCTTCCACCGCGATGGCACGCCGATCCATGTGGCCTGTTCCAACGCGCCCGTGATGCGGAACGGCGAGATGGTGGGCGCCGTGCTGATCGCGGTGGACATTACGGAGCGCAAGCGCGGCGAGGAGCGTCAGCGGCTGCTGACGAACGAGCTGAACCATCGTGTGAAGAACACCCTGGCGACCGTGCAGGCCATCGTGTCCCAGACCTTGCGCAGCTCTCCGTCCAAGGACGATGCCCAGATCGCCGTCGAGCAACGCCTGAAGGCGCTCGCACGCGCTCACGACGTGCTCACCCGCGAACATTGGCAAGGCGCAGGTCTTCATGACATCGTGGCCCTCGCCATCGCCATGGCCCTCCAGGAACTCGCGACGAACGCGACGAAATACGGCGCTCTTTCCAGCGCGGAGGGCGAGGTGCACCTGACCTGGTCCGTGACCGAAACATCGGGGGCGCCACGTCTCCAGCTCCAGTGGGAGGAGAGGGGCGGCCCGCCCGTGAGCCCGCCGCTCACCCGCGGCTTCGGCACCCGCCTGATCGAGCGAAGCCTCGCCCATGATCTCGATGGAAGTGCCGATATCGACTTCGCCCCGACCGGCGTCGTCTGCCGGTTCGAGGCTCCGCTGGGCTAGCAAGCGGTTTCAAGACCGGTGAGGCCGCAACAGGTTGTCCGGGCTGGCCCCTGGCTGGCAATCGCCCAGGATGCCTGCCCTCGCGCGAGCCTCATTGACCTGGAGGCACATGGGCTCGGCGCTTGCCGATATCGCCCCGTTTGCGACGGTCGTTCTTGGGCTGCTCGTTACCACCCGGCGGATTGGGTCCCTCGCTCTTTTGGGGAAGGGCGCGGTCGGGTGGATTGCTGCCGGGCCCGTGCTTGGTTTGGCCTGTTCGGCTTTCAGAGCCGTCGCTCCGGTCCTTGGGCATCATGGCACCTACCCGTTTCCCTGGTTGGCCGCATGGAACAACCGGACCCAGGGGTGGTGGTTCCGAAGGTTCGGACGAACCTCAAGGGCGAGGGTTGGACCGTTCAGCGGTGAGCCGCGGAAGCTCGTCGGTCATCCATGCGACCATCTCATGGTTCGTCTTCAGATGGTTCGGCATGGGGATGAACGCGCCGCCCGAGTCATAGACCGAAGGCCGGTCCCCGGTGCCTGTGACCGGATCAAGCGCCGTAGGCATGACCCTTCGAGGCGTCGGGAACCTATGGCGGGTCCACATGAAGCGAAGCCCGAAGGCTCCGGTAAGAACCGCAAGGGGCAGCAGGAGAAGGAGTTCGAAGTCTATGACCACGGTCAGGGTCCTCTCGAAAGCCGTCTGGCCTCAGGTCACCCCAGGATCATGGCCTCTGTGAGGAATTGCGGGCAGGGCGGCGCGTCCGCCGCCGCCCGAACTGTAACACCTTTGCAGCCAAGGTTTGCTTAAGGTTAAGACCTTGCCCCTTAGGCTCGGGCCTCAAATGCAAAGGAGCCTTGATGATGCGGACCCTCAAACTCTCGCTTGCCCTGCTGGTGTCGGCGTTCGTTCTGGCGCCGTTCCTGATCGTGTCGGCCTATGCGGCGACAGTCCTGGCCTCGGCCTTCCTGCTCTCGTAGGACCGCAGCCTGCCAGGAATCGTTCGGCGGCCGAGCCGTTGGAGGTTCGGGCTTCCATCCGCCGCGAAGGATGAACCCTCAAGGGAGAGCCTTGCAGCGTAAGGAAGCTACCGGCCTGCAAGAAAGATCCATCGTGAATGGTGCGGACGACGGGGGTCGAACCCGTACGGGCAAAGCCCGAGGGATTTTAAGTCCCTTGCGTCTACCAGTTTCGCCACGTCCGCTTCACGAGGACGGTTACCGGGCCGGGGCGCGAAGCGCAAGCCTGACGGGAGATCAGGCCGGGGGCCGGTAGCCGTAGAGCCAGGAATAGCGCTCGGTCATTCCCTGCGGGCCGAGCCGGCGCATGACGAGGTTGCGCCCGAACGCAATCGGACCGCGCGCATGATAGACGCGCCCGTTCTGCCGGGCGGCCTTCTGGACCCGCTGCGCGCGCTCCAGACGATCCGCCTCGTAGCGGGCCAGGGCCTGCGGCGGCGATTCGGGCGTCTGGTCCAGGCGGGCCGCGAGGGCGGCCGCGTCCTCGATGGCGAGCGCGGCGCCCTGCGCGAGGAAGGGCAGAACCGGGTGGCCGGCATCGCCCAGGAGGGCGATGCGTCCTGCCGCGAGGCGCTGCACCGGATGGTCGAAGAGCGACCAGCGCAGCCACTGATCGGGCTGCGCCAGGAGTTGCCGCAGGGCAGGGGCCGCCGAGGCGTAGCCGGCCAGCAGGTCCCGGCCGTCGCCGGGATCGGCCCAGCCCTCGACAGGGTCGGCGGTCCTTTGGATCGCCACCACGTTGATCAGCTTTCCGCCTGCGATGGGGTAGTGCACCACGTGGCTGCGCGGGCCGAGCCAGAGGCCGGTCTCATCGCCGGCCAGCGCGGCGGGCGCCTTGGCCCGTTCGAGGGTCGTACGCCAGGCGACGTAGCCCCGGAAGGTTGGGGGCTTTCCGTCGCCGAGCGCGCGGCGCACCTTCGACCAGATTCCGTCGGCTCCGACCACGAGGTCGAAGGCGCCGGTCTCGCGGGCGCCCTTCGCCGTCACCGTCGTGAGGGTGGGGCGGCCCGCATCCTCGCGCACGTCCTCGACCATGCGGCCCATGACCAGGCGGATGGACGGCAGCGAACGCACCGCGTCGAGAAGGATCGTCTGCAGGTCGGCCCGGTGCGCCACCCAGTAAGGGGCGCCGAAGCGCTCGCGCATGAAGGGGCCGAGGGCGACCTGCCCGATCTCGCGGCCGCTTTTGACGTCGCGCACCACCACGCGCTGCGGCTCCGTCACGACCCGCCGCAGGGCGGGGCCGAGGCCGAGATCGACCAGGACGCGGCTGGCATTGGGAGAGAGCTGAAGGCCCGCGCCGACCTCGCTGAAGCCGGGCCGCCGCTCGATCAGGGTGACGGCATGGCCTTGACGGGCGAGCACCAGGGCCGCGGTCAGGCCGCCGATTCCGGCGCCGACGACAGCAATCGAAAGTCCCGACACCTCAGCGCGAGGCGGGATCGGTGGCGAAGTCCGGCTCCCAGACGCATTCCGCCGGGCGGGCCTCGTCGGCCTTCAGCGATGCGTCGTATTTGAACAGGGTCGAGCAATAGGAGCAGATGGTCTCGCTGTCATAGCCCATGTCGATGAAGACATGCGGATGATCGAACGGGGGCAGGGCGCCGATGCACATGAACTCCTTCGAGCCCACATGAATGACGGGAACGCCCGGCTGATTGTGGAAATGCGGAGTGCCTTTGTCGGCCATGGTCGTCGCTCGCGAGCTATGGAATTTGCGCGCACCATAATGTCCGATGCGCCATGCGCCTAGAGCTAATTCGCGCGATGCAGCGCCGCTTCGGCGGGGATTCGTCGGCAAAACAAGGACATGGGCCGGGATCCCCGGCAGGGCGTCCGGCCGGTTGCGATTGCTTCCGGACCCAAGGGTGGCTTAGGGTGCGCCGAACTCCAACCCTCCGTTTTCCATCCATTCCGGTCCAATGCGCTTCTTCAACTCCAACGGCGTCAGCATCGCCTATATCGATGTCATGCCGGACGAGGGTCATGGCGACCCGATCCTCCTCATCCACGGCTTCGCGTCGAACCACGCGGTGAACTGGGTCAACACCCTCTGGGTGAAGACGCTGACCAAGGCCGGATACCGCGTCGTCGCCTTCGACAACAGGGGGCACGGGGAGAGCGAGAAAATCTACGATCCCGCCGCGTACAACTCCTTCGTCATGGCGGAGGATGCCCGGCGCCTTCTCGACCATCTCGGGATCGAGAAGGCCGACGTGATGGGCTATTCCATGGGCGCGCGGATCACCGCCCACATGGCCCTTGCCGCGCCCGAGCGGATGCGCTCCGCGCTTCTGGGCGGATTGGGCATTCATCTGGTCGACGGCGTCGGCCTGCCCCTCGGCATCGCCGATGCGATGGAGGTGCCGTCCCTCGACGACCTGACGGATCCGATGCAGCGCATGTTCCGCGCCTTCGCCGAGCAGACGAGGAGCGACCTCAAGGCCCTCGCCGCCTGCATCCGCGGAACCCGGCAGTCGCTCACCGAGGACCAGGTCGCCTCGATCACGCTCCCGACGCTGGTTTCCGTCGGCACGAAGGACGATGTTGCCGGTTCCGGCCATGAGCTCGTGAAGCTGATGCCGAATGCGACCGCCCTCGACATTCCCGGGCGGGACCACAATCTTGCCGTCGGCGACCGGACGCACAAGCAGGGCGTGTTGGAGTTCCTGTCCCGCCGGCCGTGAGTGCGCCGTGACGAAAAGGCGAGGCGGCGGAAGCGCTTGCGGCCCGGCCCTGCCGTCCGGGATCAGGCCGCAGGGGAACGGGCCAGTCCCGATGCGCCGTTTCAAGGCCGGGCGCCAACCCGTTGATTTGGCTCTTCATCCGTCCGGATCAGGTTGCTTCAGGAGAATCGTATGACCCGTCTCGACAGCGCCATCAGGAGATTGACGGCACAACGCGATCTGCTGGACTGGGCCAGCCGGGAGATTGCTCCCGCAGGGCTGGTTCTGGAGGTCGGCCTCGGCAACGGCAGGACCTACGATCACCTGCGCTCCCGGCTTCCGGGGCGCGAGATCTACGTTTT
Organism: Microvirga lenta; assembly: GCF_020532555.1. Taxonomy (GTDB): domain Bacteria; phylum Pseudomonadota; class Alphaproteobacteria; order Rhizobiales; family Beijerinckiaceae; genus Microvirga; species Microvirga lenta. The sequence continues at coordinate 203,678 of NZ_JAJBBR010000009.1, forward strand.
CGAGCGTTCGCCCGCTGCCCATCCCGACTGCATGCCTCCGGAAGAAAAGCTCATCGTCGGCGACGTGTTCGAGACGCTGCCGTCGTTCACGCAGCGCTTCGGGGAGGGGGTGGCCGCGTTGATCCATATCGATATCGGGACCGGCGACGAGACGCGGAACCGCGAGGTCGCGAGGCGCCTGTCTCCGCTCCTCGAATCGCTGCTGCAGCCGGGAGGGCTTCTCCTCGGCGACAGGGCCTTCGACCTGCCGAGCTGCACCGACATCTCGTCCGAGATCGGCGTGGCGCAGGGGCGCTACTTCGTCTATCGCCGGGATGCCTAGGGCAAAGGAAAAGGGCCGCTTCGGCGCGGCCCTTCCCGGGAGTGGGGCAGAGACGACTTACTCGTTCACCTCGCCGATGGCGGGCTCGTTCCCGATGGCGCCCGTGGCGACCGGCTCGTCCTCGTACAGGGAGACCCGAGCCCCGTAATCGTCGTCCAGCGCCGTGTAGCCGGCCATGCCGTCCTGCCATTCCGGCAGGGCCTCCAGCTCGGCCTCGGTGACGCCGGGCAGGACGAGGGCATTGTCACGCCAGTACATGCGGCTCAGATCGACCATCCGCTTCTCCTCGCCGATGTCGAGGAAGCCGCCGAATTCCATCACGGCGAAGAGGTTCCCGTTCGGACCGCGAACCACATCCTCGATCTCGCCGAGTTCCTCGCCTTCGATGCTCACCACCTCGGTATCCTCGAGCTCGATCACGTCGATATCCCGGAAGCCGGCCGGATCGGCGGCGGTAGCGACGGGATTCGAGACCTGAGCCACGGCCGGTCCTGCCAGAAGGGCAAGTACAGCAACGCTCGTCAGAAGACGCATTCTCTCCTCCTATGCTCGATTCGATCGGCACGGCGGTAACCGCGCGCAGACCGTTTCCATATGGGGACTAATGGTCGTCCCGAGCGGTCGTTCCCGAGACGATCCGAGGATCGTCGGCGTGGGAGTCGAGTTGTCAGTACGGTAAGCGACAATGCAAAAGTCGCCTTCCCTGTGAAACAGTGGAAACTGTACTCCATGACAGGGCGTGAGCTCGGGATGAGTATTTCGAAGCACGCGAAAAGATCATTCTCGTCTCTCCGCAATGCTTCGCCTGCGGTCCGTCACCGCCCCTTGAACACGGGCGCGCGCTTCTCCAGAAAGGCGTTCCGGCCTTCCGCCGCATCCGCGCTGTCGAAACAGAGATCGGCGAGCGCCACCGGATCCGTGTCCGGCGCGGCGATGCCCACGGAGCGGTCGATCGCCGCCTTCGCGGCCCTGATGGTCAGCGGTGCGTTCTCCGCGATCTGCCGGACCAGGGACAGGGTGGCGGTTTCGAGATCCGCATCCGGCACGACCCGTTGGACGACGCCCAGACGCTCGGCCTCGGCGGCGCCGATCCGGCGCGCGGTATAGAACAGGTCCCGCGCGGCCGGGGCTCCGACGGCCGCGGTGACGATCCTCATCGCGCCCGGCGGGTATGCGATGCCGAGCCGCGCGGCCGGAATGCCGAAGACCGCATTGTCCGCCGCGATGCGCAGGTCGCAGGAGAGGGCGAGGCCGAAGCCGCCTCCCAGGCAGAAGCTGCGGATCATGGCGATGACGGGTTTCGAGCATCGCGCCACGGCCCAGAAGGCGGCCTCGTTCTCGGCCTCGTAGAGGCGCCCGCCTTCGGCGTCGGCCCTTAAGGTGGCGAACTCCCCGATATCCGCGCCGGACGCGAAGGCGTGTGCCCCCGCGCCGCGCAGGATGACCGCCCGGACCCGCTCGTCCTGGTCGAGCGCGCTGAAGATCGGCGGCAGGGCCTTCCACATCTCGAGGTCGAAGGCGTTGTGCTTGGAGGGGTTGTCGACGGCGACCGTCGCGACGGAATCGTCCAGGGAAACCGCGAGCTTGGGCGTGGGCGACGAAAAAAAGACACTCATGGGGCGTGTGATCTAGGGTAAAGGGCGGGGACTTCTTATCTCATCCATGTTCATTCGGCCTCGGGCCGGCAGGGAGACCGTCATGGCGCAGACCAAAATGAAGCCTGGAGCACCGGAACTGGTCGCTGGAACCGTGGATCCTCTATGGGATCGGCTGCGGCAGGAGGCGGAGATCATCCTGCACGACGAGCCTGCCCTGGCAAGCTTCATCCACGGCGCCATTCTCCAGCAGCCGAGCCTCGAAGCCGCCGTGATCCATCGGGTCGCCTGCCGCCTGGGTCATCCCGCCGTCGCCGCCGACATCGTCGAGCAGACCTTCCTGGAGGCGGTCGAGCGCGACCCGGCCATCGGAGCGGCTTTCCGGGCGGATATCAGCGCCGTCCTCGACCGCGATCCGGCCACGAACCGGGTCGTCGAGCCCGTGCTCTACTTCAAGGGTTTCCACGCGATTCAGACTCACCGGCTGGCCCATTGGCTGTGGCGCCACGACCGGCAGGATTTCGCGCTCTACCTGCAGAGCCGCTCGTCCGAGGTGTTCCAGACCGACATTCACCCGGCCGCCCGAATCGGCCGCGGAATCTTCCTCGACCATGCCACCGGCCTGGTGGTCGGCTCGACGGCGGTCATCGAGGACAACGTCTCCATGCTCCAGGACGTGACGCTCGGCGGCACCGGGAAGGAGCGGGGAGACCGCCATCCCAAGATCCGTCACGGGGTGCTGATCGGGGCCGGAGCGAAGATCCTCGGCAATATCGAGATCGGCCACTGCGCCCGCATCGCCGCCGGCTCGGTGGTGCTCAAGCCCGTGCCCCACAATGCCACGGTCGCCGGCGTTCCGGCCAAGGTCGTCGGCTCCGCCGGGTGCCCGGAGCCGTTCCGCTCCATGGATCACTTCCTGTCCGAGGGGATCTAACGGCGCTTGCTCACGTTGGCCCGGCGTGGCAAGTGCAGCATCCTTGAAAACGAAGAAAGGGTTCGTGGTGGATAAATCGGAGATGGCGAAGGTCGAGCGGTACATGCGCCAGACTTTTGCAAACCACTCGATTCGCGTGGTCGGTCGCCCGAAGAAGACCGATTCGGCAGAGGTCTATATCGGCGAGGAGTTCGTGGGCGTCCTGTTCGTCGACGACGAGGACGGGGATCGCTCCTACAACTTCACCATGGCGATCCTCGACACGGATCTGGAAGACTGATCAGCCTGCCGCAGCAGAATCCTCACCCGGATCCTGCTGCCGTCGTTTCGGGGGGCGATTCGTCCCGTCAGCTCAGGAATCCAGCAAGCGATGCCGATCTACAGCCTCGACGATGTCTCCCCGATTCTGCCCGAGCCGGACCGGTTCTGGATTGCGCCGGACGCCCACGTGATCGGGCGGGTCCGGCTTGGACGGGACGTGGGGATCTGGTTCGGGTCCGTGCTTCGCGGCGACAACGAGCTGATCGACATCGGTGAGGCGACCAACATCCAGGAAGGCTCCCTCCTTCACACGGACGAGGGGGCGCCCCTGACCGTGGGGGCGGGCTGCACCATCGGCCACCATGCGATCCTGCACGGCTGCACCATTGGCGAGAACTCCCTGATCGGGATGGGGGCGACCGTCCTCAACCACGCGCGGATCGGCGCCAACAGCCTCGTCGGTGCCAATGCGCTGGTGACGGAAGGCAAGGAATTCCCTGACAATTCCCTCATCGTCGGTGCTCCGGCGAAGGCCATCCGGGTGCTCGACGAGGCCGCCATCGAGCGGCTGCGCTGGTCGGCCCGTCACTATGTGGAGAATTGGAAGCGCTACGCAAAAGGAATGCGGCGGATCGATTGACCCGCCGCCGTTTTCCGGTCGTCAGGGCCGCTTCCACCGACGTGGAGGCGGCTCCTTTCTTTTCTGAGCCACTGAAGTCTCAGCGATTCGCCGTGGTGGTCGGCGAGGTGGTGATGCCGCCCAGCGAAACCCAGCCCACCGCGTTCTCGCTCTCGCGCTTCACGTAGGCGTAGCCGGTCCGGTACCAGGGAAGAACCGCCGAGGTCTTGTTGTCGAGAACGTAGTCGCCCTGGTTGGTGCGAATCATCAGGACGGCGTGACCCTCGCCGAGTTCGTCGATGACGACCGTCATGCGCATGGCGCGGCGCGGCAGCCCGCTCTCGACCAGGATGCGGCGCTTGAGAAGCTGGAAATCCTCGCAATCGCCCTGGCCGTCGTCGGGGAAGCCCCACGCATCGACGACACCCCAGTGATCCGCGTCCGTGATGGCCTTGATGCCGGAATTCACGCGCTGGTTCACGGAAACGATCGTCCTCCAGATCTGCGGCGTCAGCTGGATGATATCCGGCTCCGACACATTCACGGCGCATTCCGACGGAAAGCTGTCGCAGAATTTCACCCAGCCGAGGATCGGCTTGGCGGATCCCAGATTCATGATCGGATTGCTCGCCACGGGGAGGGCCGCCACGGTCTGTGCCTGGGCGGCCGAGCCCAGAAACATCATGGACAGGCCGATAAATGCCGTTTTGACGAACTTGGCCGTTAAGGAAGCCTTTGCCTTACGACCGTTAAAACCTTTGTTTGCGAAATAATCCTGCTGCATGCCCCACCAGCCGGTAATGTTCTTTTAACCAAGCTGACACGGTTGCGGGCGGGGCTCAAGTGAAAAGTAAAAGGTGAGTTAACGCGTCGCGGGCCCGTCTAGTTCCATTAACGTTAACGAAAAATTTACGAAGATTGATGGCTCCGGGCGTTCTTTAATCCGGCCGGGCCAAACCCTTCGAAAGCCGTTCGAAACCGGCGCGACTCGACCCCTGTCGAGAATCAACGCTAGGTCATCCCGTCACCCTGGAACGTGGCCGATTGTGGTCTGCCGCGCAATCGGATCGTAGAACTTGTCCATGCCGCCTCACACCGACCGCCCGGCTCGCGAGCCGATCTTCAATCTCCCGACCGTCGTCGCCCTCAGCGTCGCGGCCCTGGTGGGGATCCACGCCCTCCGGCTGCTTCTGTCCGACGAGACCGACTTCACCCTCATCATCGACTGGGCCGTGATTCCCGCCCGGTGGTCGGTGGCGTTCGGCAGCGTCCAGGCCGACGAGATCGTGAATGCCCTCCAGGGACCGGGCGGGAGCGAGGACGGGTTGTCGCCTTTCGCGGCCCTGGCCCAATACGTGCTGGCCGACGGCGAGGGGCGGCCCTGGACGGGGCTGACCTATGCCTTCCTGCACGGATCCTGGGCCCATGTCCTCATCAACTGCGTCTGGCTCGCGGCTTTCGGAACGCCGCTCGTCCGCCGCATCGGAGCAGTGCGCTTCTTCACCCTGGCGGCGGCTTCGGCCGTCGGCGGGGCGGCTGTGTACGCCTTCATGAACCCCCTGCAGATCCTGCCGATGATCGGCGCCTCGGGCGCCGTCTCGGGCATGATGGCGGCGGCTTCCTGGTTCATGTTCGCCCCGGCGGACTGGCTGCCGGAAGGCCGCCTGACCCAGCCGCACGAGAGGCTCCGGGAGGGCCTTCTCGACATGTTCCGCAACCGGCAGGTCCTGATCTTCCTCGGCGTCTGGTTCGCGGCCAACTACGTCTTCGCCTTCGTCCAGCCGCTGGGCGTCACCGATGCGAGCATCGCGTGGGAGGCGCATCTCGGCGGATTCCTGGTCGGGCTGGCCCTTTTTCCCCTGCTCGATCCTCTCCCGCCGCGGCCGGGGCGCATCCTGGCTTGAAACCGCCGCGGTTTAGCCGGATCATCAAGAGCTGACGCAGGGTCACTATCCCGCCGTCATGGGACGTGAAACTCGTCTTCAGCCTTGCGGACGCGAAGCATGACGGCCTTCGCATCCCTGCAACGGAGGCGAACATGATCGTCAACCGCATCCTTTCCATCAAAGGCCGCGACGTCGTCGCCATCGGGCCGGACCGGAGCCTCAGCGAGGCCGCCCGGACGCTGTCCGAGAAGCGGATCGGCGCCGTTCTCGTCCGCGACGGAGACCGGCCGTTCCTCGGCATCATCTCGGAGCGCGACATCGTCAGGGCGATAGCCGCCCGAGGAGCCGCGGCTCTGGACGAGCCCGTCTCCCGCTACATGACCGAGAAGGTGGTGACCTGCACGGGCGACACCTCCATCAACGACGTGATGGAGGTCATGACCCAGGGCAAGTTCCGGCACGTTCCGGTGGTCGAGGGCGGGTCGCTGCGGGGGATCGTCTCGATCGGCGACGTGGTGAAGCTGCGGGTCGAGGAGGTCGAGGCCGAGGCTCAGGCGATCAGGGAATATATCGCCACCGCCTAGCTCCGTACGCTCTGGGCCTCCTGCAGGATCTCCATGATGTCCGGCAGGGCGCGCTCCGTGGCCTGCCGGCCCAGGGCGATGCATTCCTGAGCGCGATGGAATTCGAACAGGCCCATCTTCGCGAGCTTGGGGGCGACCATGATGTCCGGCGGGTCGCCGGCGAGCCGGGAGCGGGCGATCCGGTCCTGGGTGATGTTGAAGGCGTCGACCATGACCGTGGCGAGGCCCGGCGCGTTGGGCTTGCGCGGTTTCTCGTCTCGCGAGGGGGAGAACAGGCCCCAGCGCCGCGGTGCGGTCTCGAGGGCCTCCTCGATCTCCTTCTCGTCGCTGGTGTCGGCGTCGTAGGACTGGATGACCGTGCCGCGGACGCGGATCTCGCCATTGAGGTTGACGCAGATCACGATGTCGGCGCCGAGAGCGCGGGCCGCGGTGATCGGGATGGGGTTGACCAGGGCGCCGTCCATGAGCCAGCGCCCGCCGATCATCACCGGGTCGAAGACGCCCGGCAGGGCATAGGAGGCGCGCATCGCCTGGACCAGCGGCCCCCGCGTGAGCCAGATTTCGTGACCGCTGGTGAGTTCGGTCGCGATGGTGCAGAACTTGATCGGGAGCGTCTCGACCCGGCGGTCCATGAGATCCTGGTCGAGAAGGCGCTGCAGCCGCCCGCCCGCGATCAGGCCGGCGCCGCTGAAATGGAAGTCGAGAAGCCCCATGACCCGCCGCTTGGTCAGGGAGAGGGCGAAGGCCTCGAGCTCGTCGAGCTTTCCGGCGGCGTAGCAGCCGCCGACCACCGCCCCGATGGAGCAGCCGGCGATGACGTCCGGCACGATTCCGGCCTCGGCCAGGACGCGCAGCACGCCGATATGGGACCAGCCCCGCGCCGCACCGCCGCCGAGGGCGAGGCCGATTTTCACCTTCGTCCGCGGGTCGCGCTCGATCGGAGCGTTCATTTCCGCGATCCCCCCGCCACCGCCAGACCCGGCGCTGCGCCGGGTGATCCCGTCCCACAACATGACTGCGAACTCCAAGGCCTCGAGCCTTCATGCCACACGCTCATGAAGACCTCATGAACAACGCCTCAGAGTTTCATTTAGGTCACGCTTGGCCAAACTAAACGGTAGAGGGACGCAGAACCCTTCGGGAGAGGAGCATGATGACCACGGCGAAAAGGATCAGCACGCCGAGGGTATTGCGCAGTCCCATGAGGTCGCCGCCGAAGCCGATGAGGGGCGGGCCGAGGAGCAGCCCCGCATAGCCCATCGTGGCCACCATCGCCACGCCCATGCTCGGCGGGATGCCTTTGGTCTCGCCCGCCGTGCTGAACAGCACCGGCACCGCGTTCGCCAAGCCCAGGCCGACGAGAGCGAAGCCGATGGTGGCCGTGACGGGATAGGGCAGGGCCATGGCGAGCCCGAGGCCCAGCGCCGCCAGAAGGCCGCCGAGCTTGACGGTGACGGCCCGCCCGAGGCGCCGGACTACGAGGTCGCCCATGAACCGGCAGATGGTCATGGTCAGCGAGAAGGCCGCGAAGCCGGCGACCGCGGTTTCCAGGCTCGCCCCGGCGACGGTCTGGAGGTAGATCGCGGTCCAGTCGACCATGGCGCCCTCCACCAGAAGGCAGAGCAGCGTCAGCATGGCCAGCCCCATGATCTCCAGGCGGGGCAGGGCGAAGGCATGTCCCCCGCCATGCCGCTCCGTCTCGTTCAGGGTCCAGAACGAGGCGGCCAGGAACAGCAGGCCCATGGCGGCGCAGGACAGGGTCAGGGTCGAGGGGATCCCGATCCCGGCCGCGATCATCAGTCCCGAGGCCGCCGCGCCGGTCAGTCCCCCGAGGCTGAAGAAGGCGTGGAACGACGACATGATCGGCTCGCCCCAGGCGCGCTCCACCTCCGTGGCGTTGGTGTTCATGGACACGTCCATGGCCCCGTTGGAGGCTCCGGCCAGCAGGGAGGCGCCGATGAGCAGCGGCAGCCCGGGGGCGAGACCCGGAAGGAGCAGGCAGGCTGCGAACGCGAAGGCGGCGGTCAGCGTGACGTTGCGGCTGCCTGCCCGCGCCACCAGCCAGCCGACGGTGGGCATGAGCACGATGGCTCCCAGGGCGAAGGCCAGAAGGGCGAGGCTCAGCTCCCCGTCCGACAGGCCGAGGGCGGCCTTGATCCGGGGCAGCTGGGCGGCCCAGGTGCCGATGCCGAAGCCGTTGCCGAAGAAGATGGCGCTCGCGGCCACCCGCGCCGGGAGGAGGTGACGGTGTCTCATTCCCGGGGACATAGACCGGGAGACCGGGTTTTGCACCCCGGCAATTTTCGCCGGGAGGCGGTCAGCCCTGCGTCTTGACAACTTCGGGCGAGGGGATAACCGTTCCCACCATGGGGAATGCGATCTCCCCACGAGGCGACATGCCCAAGCATCGCGTCCTATCTCTTTTTCAAGGGGACGCCCCATGTCGTCAGTCAACTCCATCTCAACAGACAAGCTTGCGCGCCTCATCGGAAGGCCGGACTGCCCCGTCCTGATCGACGTGCGCACCGATGAAGACTTCGCGTGCGATCCGCGCATGGTCCCCGGGGCCGTGCGCCGGCCATGGGCTGCTGTCGCGGACTGGGCTCCCGATTATCGCGGCCGGCCCGCCATCGTCATCTGCCACAGGGGCCTCAAGCTCAGCCAGGGTGTGGCTGCCTGGCTTCGCCAAACGGGTGCGCCCGCCGACTATCTCGATGAAGGCTCCTCAGGATGGGCCCAGGCCGGGCTGCCGATGGTTCCCGAAGCCAAACTGCCTCCGCGCAACCGCGAGGGACGCACCGTCTGGGTCACGCGCTCGCGCCCCAAGATCGACCGGATCGCATGTCCCTGGCTCATCCGTCGCTTCGTCGACCGACAGGCCGTCTTTCTGTTCGTCAGCCCCTCCGCCGTCGCCGGAGTTGCCGAGCGCTTTGCCGCAACGCCCTTCGACATCGAAGGCGAGACCGTGTTCTGGAGCCACCGGGGCGAGAACTGCACGTTCGACACGATGGTCGAGGAATTCGGCCTGGCGACGGAGCCTCTCCTACGACTGGCCGCAATCGTGCGGGGCGCCGATACGGGCAGGCCCGAACTCGCCCCTGAGGCGCCCGGCCTGCTCGCCGCCTCGCTCGGATTGTCGCGCATGTATGCGGACGACCTGGAGCAGCTCGAGGCGGGAATGACCCTCTACGATGCGTTCTACCGCTGGTGCCGTGACGCGGTCGACGAGACGCATAACTGGCCGGGAACCAAGCCGCAGAGCCGGCGTCTGCTCGAGGGTTCGCGATGAGTGCGTCCATTCCCACTCCCACGTGCGCGACGGAAGCGGCCCCGTCGCATGGGGTGAGCCTGCGGGAGGCTCTCAAGGTCTGGATCCGGGTTGCTTTGCTGTCCTTCGGCGGCCCGGCCGGGCAGATCGCCGTGATGCATCGCATCATCGTGGAGGAGAAGCGGTGGATCGGCGAGCACCGCTTTCTGCACGCGCTGAACTACTGCATGCTTCTGCCGGGGCCCGAGGCGCAGCAGCTTGCGACCTATATCGGCTGGCTGATGCACAGAACCCTGGGCGGCGTGATGGCGGGCGTCCTCTTCGTCCTGCCGGGCGTCGTCTCGATCATGGCGCTCAGCATCGTCTATGCGCTGTTCGGCAAGGTCGGCATCGTGTCGGCCCTGTTCTTCGGCCTCAAGGCCGCCGTCCTCGCCGTCGTGCTGCAGGCGGTTCTCCGCATCGGATCGAAGGCTCTGAAGAACCGCGTCATGGTCGTGATCGCCGTCGCCGGGTTCTGCGCGATCTTCTTCTTCGGCGTTCCGTTTCCGGCGATCATCTTCACGGCGGGCATCATCGGGTTTCTCGCAGGACGCGCTGGCGTTCCCGCTTTCCAGGTGAGGAACGGACATGGCCCGGCGAGAGGAGGCAGGGAGGTCGCCGATGCCGAGACCCTGCTCGGGGAGGAACTGCCGGACCACGCCCGTCCGACCGTCGCCCGGGCCCTTCGGGTCTCTGCAATCTGCATGACGCTGTGGCTGGTCCCGGTGGCGCTTCTGATGGCGGGCTTGGGCTCCGGCAACGTGTTCAGCCAAATCGCCACGTTCTTCTCGACAATGGCCGTCGTCACCTTCGGAGGCGCCTATGCGGTGCTGGCCTACGTGGCGCAGCAGGCCGTGGAGAATTACGGCTGGCTCGCCCCCGGCGAGATGCTCGACGGCCTCGGCATGGCCGAGACGACGCCCGGACCCCTCATCATGGTGCTGCAGTTCGTGGGCTTCATGGGCGCCTTCCGGGATCCCGGGGCGCTGTCGCCCCTGACGGCCGGGGTGCTCGGAGGCCTTCTCGCCACATGGGTCACCTTCGTCCCGTGCTTCCTGTTCATCTTTCTCGGTGCACCCTGGATCGAGTCCCTGCGGGGCAACCAGGCGCTGCACGGGGCGCTTTCCGCCATTACCGCGGCAGTGGTCGGCGTCGTCCTGAACCTTGCCGTCTGGTTCGCGATTCACACGGTCTTCCGCGAGACATGGCCCGTGCGCGCTTTCGGGCTCTCCTTCGACGCCCCTGTGCTCGCGAGCGTCAACCCGTGGGCTCTCCTGCTCTCGGGAGCGGCGGTGATCGCGGTCATTCGGCTCAAGGCGGGCATGATGACGACCCTGGCGGCCAGCTCGGTTGCGGGCATCGCCCTCTATCTTGCGGGAGCGCCCCTGTAGGGACCGGCCTGCGCCGTTGCGGGTCCAGGCCAGCAGGAAGGCGCGATCCGTCCGCCGGGTGCGGGACGGGCTCTACGGCCGAAACCGGATCAAAAGAAACCGTGTCGAGTTGTCTCCAGCGAAATGTCGCTGAGGGCGTCATCTATGGCCGATCCGGCTCTGCCTCCTCCCCCGTCGGCCGTGCGGCCCGCAAGTTCTCCCGTCTTGACCGCCGGCGGCATCGTCCTTGCCATCGGGGGCCTCTATTTCGGCCGGGATATCTTCATCCCCTTCGCGCTCGCCATTCTCCTGAGCTTCGCTCTCGCGCCTCTCGTGAACTGGTTCCGGCGCCTGAAGCTGCCGCGGGTCGCAGCAGTGCTCGTTGCCGTTGCCCTTGCCTTCGTCCTCATCGGCGGGATCGGCTTCGTCGTCGGCCGTCAACTCGTGCAGCTCGCCAGCAACCTTCCGGCCTACCAGACCACCATCACGCAAAAGATCCGGTCCCTGCAGCAATCCGCGCCCGGCGGCGGCGTGGTCGAGAGAGTCACCACGACTATCGAGGATCTCGGCAAGGAGATTGCCGGCGAGGAGAAGCCCGAGGACGAGCCGGCGCAGGCGCCGGGCTCCGCGCTCGGCGCGGGGACCTTGGAGGAGCCCGTCACCGTGAGGCTGGAGCCCCCACGCCCGCGCCCGCTGGAGGTGATCCAGACCATTATCGGCCCGCTGCTGGCGCCGCTCGCCACGGCCGGCCTAGTCATCATCTTCGTGATCTTCGTGCTGCTCGAGCGGGAGGACCTGCGCGACCGTTTCATCAAGCTTGCCGGGGCGGGCGATCTCCAGAAGAGCACGCAAGCCATCAACGACGCGGCCGCGCGGGTCAGCCGCTATCTCCTGATGCAGCTCGTCGTGAACCTGACCTACGGCATTCCCATCGGCATCGCCCTCTACTTCATCGGCGTGCCCAATGCGGTGCTGTGGGGGCTGCTGGCGGCCGTGCTGCGTTTCATCCCCTATCTCGGGCCGTTCCTGGCGGCTCTCTTCCCCATCGCCCTGGCGGTCGCGGTGGATCCGGGCTGGACCATGCTGCTGTGGGTCGTGGGGCTCTTCCTCATGGCGGAGCTCATCAGCAACAACGTGATCGAGCCGTGGCTCTACGGCTCCAGCACCGGCCTGTCGTCGCTCGCCATCATCATGGCGGCGATCTTCTGGACCAGCCTGTGGGGGCCGGTCGGGCTGTTTCTCGCAACGCCCCTGACGGTCTGCCTCGTGGTGATCGGCCGCTACGTGCCCCAGCTCGAATTCCTCGGCGTTCTCCTCGGCAGCGATCCGGTGCTGGCGCCGGAGGAGCGCCTTTACCAGCGCCTTTTGGCGGGCAACCTGGAGGAGGCGGTGGAAATGGCCGAAGACTACGTCGACGAACGCTCCTCGCGCGAGTTCTACGACAACGTGGCCATACCCGCTCTCCGGCTGGCGGAGAACGACCGCCAGCGCAGCACCACGGAAACGAATTACCGGCGGCTTGTCGCCGATACGGCGATCTGCGTCGTCCGGGAGATCGAGGACCACATCCGCGACAAGGACGACGAAGCGGACACGGGCGAAGGCCGGTCGGCAACAGGGGCGGCAAAGCCGTCCGCCGTCCTCTGCGTGGCGGGGCGCACGGAACTCGACCGCGCGGCGGCCGAGATGATGTCTCAGGTGCTCCATGAACGGGGCATCGGCGCCCGCGTCCTGCCGCCGATCGCCGTCAGCCAGGGAGCCCTGGGACAGCTCGACCTCCAGGGCGTGGATGTGGTGTGCCTGTCCTATCTGCACCCGCAGCCGCAGGTCTATGCGCGCTACATCTGCCGCCGCCTGCGCCGCCGGGCGCCTCATGTGAAGCTCGTCGTCTGCTGCTGGAACCCGGTCTCAGCGACCGAGCGGCCGGAGGATCCCGCGAAGCAGATGGCGGCCGATGCGGTGTTCACCTCCCTGGAGGCCTGTCTCGACCAGATGGATGCGTGGGTCTCCCGCCCGGCCTCGCCCACCGGGGCGGCTCCGGTCATTCAGGACGCCGAACACGAGCAACTCGCGGCGCTGGAGGAACTCGGTCTGACCTCTGTCAAGGAGCGGCAGTTCGACAGGGTGTCGAGGGAGGTCGCTCAGGCCTTCGGCACGCCCATCGCCCTCGTTTCTCTCGTCGATCAGGTCCATCGGCCCTCGAACGAGGCCGCTTCGCCCCAGGGCGGCCATGCGGATGGCCCGAATCCTCACGGGGAATCGCTCGATGCCTACGTGATTGCGGCGAACGAGGCGCTGGTGTCCGAGGATGTGACCAAGGATCCGCGCTTTGCCGACGACCCGATCGTGCTGGAGAAGGGAATCCGCTTCTATGCCGGGGCTCCGCTGCGCGCCTCCTCCGGAGTGGTCATCGGCTCCCTGTGCCTGATCGACACGAAGCCGCGCGAGTTTCCGGAGCCGGATCGCCAGCGGCTCCAGCAGATGGCCGACGCATTGATGGCGGACCTGGAGGGCCGGTCAAGGAAGGATGCGGATCCTTCCCCTGACGCTGTTCCGGCGAGCCGCTCATCCGCGGAGCCTCAGGGTCACGAGGTCGGATAGGTCGCTTCCGCCAATGCGAGCTTCGGCCCGTCCTCCGTAGACTCCACCTTCCGGTAGAAGCAGGATTGCCGCCCCGTGTGGCAGCAGCCGCCGTCGCCGGCGACCTTGACCTTGAGCCATAGGGCGTCCTGGTCGCAATCGACCCTCATCTCGACGACGGTCTGGATCTGGCCGCTCGTGGCGCCCTTGTGCCAGAGTTCGCCCCGCGAGCGGGACCAGTACCAGGCTTCTCCGGTCTCAAGGGTCTTCGCCAGGGCCTGCGCGTTCATGTGCGCGACCATGAGGAGTTCGCCGGTCTCGGCCTCGGTCGTGACGCAGGTGATCAGGCCGTCGGCGCCGAAACGCGGGGTGAGGGCCGCTCCTTCTTCAAGGTCGGCCTTGGAACCGGGAGCCGGGAAGGGGTGGGACGCGCACATGGGAAACCTTCGATGGTGGGGACATGCCCTTCAGAACGCCGGACGGCGCGAAAACTCAAGCCTTTCCGTGCCGCACCAGGGTCAGGAAGCGCACCTGTTCGGCAGGGTCCTTGAAGGCGCCGGTGAATTGGGTCGTCAGGGTCATGGCTCCCGCCTTCTGCACGCCGCGCATGGACATGCACATGTGCTCGGCCTCGATCATCACGGCGACGCCGCGGGGTTCGAGCGCGGTCTCCATGGCATCGGCGATCTGGGCCGTCATGGTTTCCTGCGTCTGGAGACGCCTGGCGAAGACCTCCACCAGCCGGGCGAGCTTGGACAGGCCGACCACGCCCTTCGTGGGATAATAGGCGATGTGGGCCATGCCGAAGAACGGCACCATGTGGTGCTCGCAATGGGAATAGAACGGGATGTCCCGCACGAGAACGATGTCGTCGTAGCCCTCGACCTCGGCGAAGATCTTGTTCAGGACCTCGTGCGGGTCGTCCTCGTAGCCCGAGTAGAACTCCCTGAACGCCTTGGCGACGCGCTTGGGCGTCTCGCGCAGGCCCTCCAGCTGCGGATCGTCCCCCGCCCAGCGGATCAGGGTGCGGACGGCGGCTTCCGCCTCCTCCCGGCTGGGCCGGTCGCCTGGCTTGTCGGCGACTGCGGACAGGCGCGGGGACAAGGGCTTAACCACATCGTTCATGCGGTGCCTTTCTCAACTCGTGAACTGGGGAGGCCCTAGGCCTCCGGCGTTTCCATTCCCTTTCCGCGAAAGCGCCGTCAGGAGCCCAGTCGCAGAGTTCAGTGATGTTTCCTATATATTGGCTGAGACATCCACGCGTCATCAGGCCCAAATGCTGAACGACATCTACAATCGTCGCATCCTCGAGCTCGCTGCGGACATTCCGCTCCTCGGACGGCTGCCGGAGCCCCAGGCCACTGCGACCGCGCGGTCGAAGCTCTGCGGCTCCACCGTCACGGTCGACCTCGCCCTGGACGGGGATGTGGTGACGGGCTTCGCCCATGACGTGAAGGCCTGCGCCCTCGGCCAGGCCTCCTCCTCCATCATGGGCCGGCACGTGCTGGGCTCGACCGCCGCGGAATTGCGCGAGGTCCGGGAGATCGCGAGCCGTATGCTCAGGGCCGGGGGAGAGGCCCCGGAAGGCAAGTGGGAGGACTTGAAGGTCCTCGAGCCCCTGCGGGACTACAAGGCCCGCCACCCCTCGATCATGCTCACCTTCGATGCCGTCGTCGATGCCCTCGACCAGATCGAGGCCGGGCGGACGAAGGAGGCGGGCTAGGCATGGCGAGCCCCGCTCAACGGGCAGCGCACTGGGCGATCCGAGGCTACCAGCTGACCCTGTCCGGCCTCATCGGCCGCCAGTGCCGGCACATGCCGTCCTGTTCGGAATACACCGACGAGGCGATCCAGCGGCACGGCTTCTGGGCCGGAGGCTGGATGGGCGTGTCGCGGATCTGCCGTTGCGGGCCCTTCGGCACGTCCGGGCTCGATGTGGTGCCCGAAACATTGCCCGAAGGGGCCGGCTGGTATAAGCCCTGGGCCTATGGTCGCTGGCGGGGCGTGAACGCTCCCCCGATCGTCTGCGAGGCAGTCGAACCTGACGGCGGCTGATCTCGCTCCCATCCAACAAACCGTCGGCCCCCGCTTACCTGCTCCGTTGGCAGGAGTGAGCCAGGAGAACGCACTCATGATTACCCTGACCTTTCCCGATGGCGCCCAGAAGCAGTACAGCCCCGGCACGACCGGCCGCGAGGTTGTGGAGGGCATCGCCAAGTCCCTCGCCAAGCGTACCGTCGCCATGGCTCTGGACGGCACCGTCGCCGACCTGAACGACCCCATCGCGCAGGACGCCAGGATCGAATTCCTCAATCGCGAGGACCCGCGCTCGCTGGAGCTGATCCGGCACGATTGCGCCCACGTGCTGGCCGAGGCCGTGCAGGAGCTCTTTCCGGGAACGCAGGTGACCATCGGGCCGGTGATCGAGAACGGCTTCTATTACGATTTCGCGCGCCCTGAGCCCTTCACCCCCGAGGATTTTCCCGCCATCGAGGCGAAGATGCGCGAGATCATCGCGCGCGACAAACCCTTCACCAAAGAGGTGTGGAGCCGCGACAAGGCCAAGCAGGTCTTCGCCGAAAAGGGCGAAAGCTACAAGGTCGAGCTCGTCGACGCGATCCCCGAAGGCCAGGACCTCAAGATCTATTTCCAGGGCGACTGGTTCGATCTCTGCCGCGGCCCGCACATGACCTCCACGGGCAAGATCGGCAACGCCTTCAAGCTCATGAAGGTGGCGGGCGCCTATTGGCGCGGCGACTCGAACAACCCGATGCTGACCCGCATCTACGCCACCGCCTGGGCGAACCAGGAGGAGCTCGACGCCTATCTCAAGCAGCTCGAGGAGGCCGAGAAGCGCGACCACCGGCGGCTCGGCCGCGAGATGGACCTGTTCCATTTCCAGGAGGAAGGGCCGGGCGTCGTCTTCTGGCACGCCAAGGGCTGGACCCTGTTCCAGGAGCTGATCTCCTACATGCGCCGCCGCCTCAAGGGCGACTATCAGGAGGTCAACGCTCCGCAGATCCTCGACAAGGCCCTGTGGGAGACCTCCGGTCACTGGGGCTGGTACCGCGAGAACATGTTCGCGACCCAGACCGAGGACGACCGCGTCTTCGCCATCAAGCCGATGAACTGCCCCGGCCACGTGCAGATCTTCAAGCACGGGCTGAAATCCTACCGCGACCTGCCGCTCAGGCTGGCGGAGTTCGGCAACGTGCACCGCTACGAGCCCTCCGGCGCCCTGCACGGGCTGATGCGCGTGCGCGGCTTCACGCAGGACGACGCCCACATCTTCTGCACGGAAGACCAGCTCGATTCCGAGTGCCTGAAGATCAACGACCTGATCCTCTCGACCTATGCCGATTTCGGCTTCGAGGAGATCGTCGTGAAGCTCTCGACCCGGCCGGAGAAGCGCGTCGGCACCGACGAGATGTGGGATCACGCCGAGGAGGTGATGACCCGCGTGCTCAAGCAGATCGAGGAGCAGTCGGGCGGACGCATCAAGACGGCGATCAACCCGGGCGAGGGCGCGTTCTACGGGCCGAAGTTCGAGTATGTGCTGCGCGACGCCATCGGCCGCGACTGGCAGTGCGGCACGACCCAGGTCGACTTCAACCTGCCGGAGCGGTTCGGCGCGTTCTATGTCGATCAGGACGGCCAGAAGAAGACTCCGGTCATGGTCCACCGGGCCATCTGCGGTTCCATGGAGCGCTTCACCGGCATCCTGATCGAGCACTTCGCGGGCCATTTCCCGCTCTGGCTCGCTCCGGTCCAGGTCGTGGTCGCCACCATCACCTCGGAGGGTGATGCCTACGCCACCGAGGTGGTGCGGGCCGCCGAGCGGATGGGGCTTCGGGTCGAGGCCGACCTGCGCAACGAGAAGATCACCTACAAGGTGCGCGAGCACTCGCTCGCCAAGGTGCCGGTGCTGCTCGTGGTCGGAAAGAAGGAAGCCGCCGAAGGGACGGTGTCGATCCGCCGCCTCGGCAGCCCCGACCAGAGGACCATGACCCTCGGCGACGCGCTCAGGGCGCTCGCCGCCGAGGCGATTACGCCGGACCGCAAGCGCGCGTCCCAGGCCGCGGCGGAGCCCGAAGGCCACCTGACGCTCGACGGGCAACACGTGGTCGAGCGCACGGTGGCTTGATCGGCCGGAAGAGCGATCTTCCTCAGGTTTGCAAACGAGGATGGCCGGGGCAAGCCCCGGCCATCGCTTTTCAAGGGGACGCGTCCAAGCGGCCTTACGTCGTCTGGCGCTGGCGTCCCGACCCCGAGCTGCGTCCGCCGGCAGGGGATCCGGCGCGGGAGCCTGTCTGGCCGATGCCGGGATTGCCGGTGGCGGCACCGGCATCGCCCGCTTCCGTTCCCGTCCCGTGTCCTGCCTGCTGCTGTCCGACGCGCAGGTTGTTCTGCACGTGGTTTACGCCTGAAACCGACTCGGCCAGATCCTCCGCCCGGCGCCGCTCGCCGCGGTCGCGGACGGTGCCGCTCAAGGTCACTTCGCGGTTCTCCACCGTCACCTCGATCTCGGACGCGTCGATGAGGGGATCGTCCGTCAGGCGCTCGTTGATGTCTTCCCGGATGCGGTCGTCGGAGCGCTGATAGTTGCGCGGGCCGCGGCCGCTATGCTCGCCCCGGCGGACCTCGCCGAAGCTTCCGGTGGCATCGTTGCTGAACCGGTTGTTGCCGGGGCCGCTGCCGTAGTTGCTGTGGTCGCGGCGCTCGTTCACGAGGCTCCAGGTGCGCTCGCGGTCCTGCATCCGGCGGTCGGTCTCGCTGCTGTCGTCGCCGGGACGGGCGCGCTCGCCCGTGATGGTCGAGGCGCCGTAGCGCGGGGGATGGAAGCCTCTTCCGGCGGAGCCGCGACCGGCGAATTCGTCCCCGTAATTCTGGTATCCCTCGCCGCCGTAGCCGCCGCGCATCCGGGCGTCGCGCCGCGGTTCCTGGCCCGGATAGCCGAAGGATCCGAAGGCCGCCCGCACGTCGTCCTCCTCGCGGAAGCGGAACTGGTCTCCGCCACGGGCCCGGCCGGACTGCCCGCGGCCCTCGCGCTCGCGGTAATCGTTGGGACGGTGACGCCAGTCGTCATCGTCCCCGCGCATCCGGCGCTCCAGCTCGCGGCGCTCGTCCCCGGTGAGGGGAGAAGGCCTGCGGTCCCGGGTCTGATCGGCGCGGGAGGAACTGAGCGTGCCCGTGCGGTCCGGCTCGGAGGGAATCGAAATGCGATGCAGGGCGTGGGAAGCCTGATCCTCCCGGTCGGTGGCAAGGTCGCCGAGGGCGACGATGCCGACGAGGTGCTTGTCGTGATCGACGACGGGGAGGCGGCGGATCTGGTGATCGCTCATGAGCTCGACGATGTGATCCACGTCGTCGTCGTCGAAGCACCACCACACATTGTCGGACATCACGTCGCGCACGCGGGTCGTGTCGGGCGGCAGGCCGGCCGCCGTGGCGCGCACGGTGATGTCGCGGTCGGTGATCATGCCCCGCAGCCGGCGGCCGTCGCAGACGGGCAAGACGCCGACATTCATCTCGTCCATCAGCCTCGCGGCTTCCTGGATCGTCTTGTCGGGCGCGACCACGCGCACGTTGCGTGTCATGATTTCCGAAATCTTCATGGGTGTCCTCCCGGTAAGGGCCACGCCATGAGAGCTCGATGTCCCTGCCCGGCGCGACCGATCGTCAGAGACCGGTCAATGCGGGGAAGGCGGAAAAGGTTCAGGTCGGCGGGACGACGATCTCGATATCCCGGTCGAGCCCGCTCTCGACCGTGAAGTCGCGGGTATAGACCTTGCCCTCGTGCCGGGCGATCAGCACGTATTCGCCTTCGGCCAGGGTCACGGACGGAAAGGCGCCGATGGCCTCGCGAATCACGTCGCCGCCCGGGGTGAGCACGCTGAAGGCCGTTCCGGCGAAGGCCTCGCCGCCTTCCGTGCCGACGAGCTTCAGCGTCACCGTCGCGGCGCGGTGGTTGAGGGTCGCTTCCGTGACGCGGCCGGATTCCACCTTGAGGTCGCTGCGCATGATGGCGTTGGCGTCGCCATAGGTGGACACCACGTGATAGGTGCCCTCCGGCAGGCGGATGATGTCGTTCGCCTTGGCGTTGGCGATGACCAGGCGGCCTTCGGAGTTCTGGCCGCTGGGAACGTAGACCGTGAAGGACAGCCGGTTCGGCGCGATGGGGCTGTCGCCGACGGCGCCCTTCAGCTTGAGCGCTCCCGCGCTCACGGTCAGCCGTTCGTTCACCTGCCCCGATCGGACGCTGAGCCGCTTGGAGGCGCTCGCGAACCCGTAGGACAAATGCATGATGTAGTTGCCGGGCGGCAGGGTGAAGCCCGGTGTCGGACTGCTCGACCGGGCGACGATGGTCGGCGGGGTCGTGTCGCCCCGGTCCTCGTAGACGCGCCAGACGAGGCCGGAGCGGATCGGCTCGTTGTTGTCCGCGAAGGCGGCGCTGGCATTGACCGTGACCCGGCCTGTCGCCACCGGAGGAGGGGTCTGGGTCAGGGACGGGACGGCAGGCGTCTGGGCGACGGCGCCGGAGGCGGCGAGAAGCACCAGACAGCCGAGAAGGCGGCTCAGGGAGTTCGACAAACGCATCATTCTTGGTCGGTTCGGGATCCGGCGGCGGACCAGGGGGCGGCGGCCGTCCTGATCGCTTCCTCCTCGCTGTCCACGAGTTCGGACGCGGCCGCAACCAGATTGTCCAGGGAAAGAGGGCGAAATTCGAACTCGACGCGGTGCCGGCCTGCCGGAACCTCGACGCCGCGGAACAGGAGGTTGGCGCGCAGGAGCGGCCTGCGCTCCCCGTCGACCCGCACCTCCCAGCCCGGGTAATAGATGTCGTGGAGCACGAGAATGCCCGGCTTGCCCGTCTCGACCTCGATCACGACCGAGTTGCGCTGATAGCTGACGATGCGGGCCCGGCTTTGGGCCGGTTCGGCCGGGGACGGACCGAAGCTGGCCTTGAGCAGGGGAGCGCTCTCGTCGTCGATCAGGGCCTCCGTCTGGCGGTTGAACTCGGGCAGCTCCTCCTGATCGAGCACGGCTTCGGAATCGACCACATGCGCGTGATGCGCGACATAGGCCCGGGGGCTCGCCGTGTTCACCCGATAGATCCACATCTGGCCGGCACCGTAGACCACCTCGGCGCCCGGCAGGCGGGGGAAATGGCGCGGCAGCTTCTCGATGGGCCGGTCGAGCACCAGATATTCGAGTCCGAGCAGGCTGGCGAGACGGCACTTGTAGCCGCGGAAGGTGGCCGGGAAGGTGCGCAGGTTGGGGTCTTCCGCGTTCTCGCCGGGCCCCACGGCGCGTTCGTAATCGGCCAGGCGCAGCGGGTTGTAGCCGATGATGTCCTCGATCTGCAGCACCATCGAGGCGTTCTGCCACGGACCGCGCAGGCCGAGGATCTCGACGCGGGGGTACTCGCCGCGGGCATGCCGGCCGGCCAGTTCCTTCTTCAGGATCCGCAGCCCCTGAAGCTGCTCCGGCGGCAGCTCGCGGAATACCGCGTAGCGTTCCGCGGGCTCCGCATTGAGGGCTGACGCCGCATGGCGCCAGACGAGTTCGGTGCCGGTCAGGGCGATGAGGGCAAGGGCGGCGGCCTCGCGCCAGCGGGAGGGGCCACTGAAGCGCTGCAGCAACACGATGCCGGCCGTGGCAGCAAGGAGGCCGATCCCGATCTCCCGCAGGGCCGCCGGGGCTTGCCCGGCCTTCACGGCGAAGACGAGGGCGCTCGCCATGGCGGCGAGGACGAGCGTGACGGCGAGGCCGGGCAGGACGAGCCGGAGGCGGCCCAACGCGGCCCTGCTCCATTGCGGGAGCCCGTCCGTGACATAGCGGTGGACCAGGTAGCCGACCGAGAAGGCGAGGGCGATGTTGATGAGGAAGGTCGCATCGGCCGGGCGGCGGTAGAGGTTCACGCCCGGCATGTAGTCGAAGATGACCTCGAATCCGGGAGTGTAGCGGCCCAGGGCGTAGAACAGGGCAATGATGCCGACGACGAGGAAGAAGCGGAATTCGCGGGCGAAGAGGCGCCCTCCGGCGATGCCGTGCCAGATGAGGAGGAGGGCCGGAAGCGTGCCGATGAACAGGTAGTTCGTGGCCCTGTCCGTCCAGGTGCCCTCCGCCAGGCTGTGCCAGTCCGGTCCCCAGTAGTCGTAGGTCCAGCGCAGGGAGCCGAAGACGTTGCCGAAGAGGATCGTCGCCAGGCTTTCGGGAGGCAGGGACCCCATGGCCGCGACCCCGTAGCCGAAGGAGGGCCGGGTCGAGGTGGCGAGGAACTGCATGGTGAGGACGACCGGCACTGCGAGGAGCGCGCCGCCGATGACGGCTATGGAGGCAAGCAGTCCGAGGCGCGACCTGAGATAGGTCAGGGGATGGGCGGCGGAGCCGATGCGGTGGGCCGCCACGGCGATCAGGGTCAGGGCGCAGAGGAAGGCGACCTGGTCGCGCCCGATGGTCATGAACGCCGCCGTCACGGCGAACAGCGCGCCGAACCGGTAGGAGCGGCGATCCAGGGCTTCCTCCAGAAGCCAAAGGGCCAGGGGAAAGAAGCCGTAGCTGAGGATGATGCCCGTATGCTGGAGGCGCGCCGTGGCGGAGCCGCCGAGCATGAAGACGATGGCCGCCACCACCGCGCCTGCCGGATGCCAGCCGCGGCGACGGAAGAGGGGGACGAAGGCCAGCGCTCCGGGCAGGAAATGGGCGAAGACGACCCCGTCGAAAAGCTGCATCGACGGCTCCGGCACCAGCCAGCCGAACAGCAGCATGGTGGGAGTGAACAGGAGCGACTGGGGATCGGCCGCCGAAGGATGGCCGCCGAAATGATAGGGGTTCCAGAGCGGCAGCTCGCCATGGGCGAGGGCGGCGCCGAGATAGCGGAGCGTCGGGTAGAACTGGTTCTTCGAATCCCAGGGAACCACCGAGCCGGTGAGGGGCCACACGGCCGCCGCGACGGCCCAGATCCCGAGAATGAGCGCAAAGGCGACGATCGTCTGCTGCCTCGACCAGAAGGCGGACCCGGGGATGCCGGTTGGCGTGGTTGGTGTGTGCATCGCTGTCAAAGCGGCGCTTCGCCGGTCGGGTCGGGATGGATGCGGCGGCACGCCAGAATGCGCTGCTGCAAGGGCAGCTATGCCGTCACCGTTCACCACAGGCCGGAAACCTGCTTGGCGTATTGCCGCACTCCCCCTATACATCCGTTGCCGGTTCTTCTCTCGCAACGGCCCCTCTTGGGACGCCCGCGCTTGCTCAAGCGCATCAAGACGGCGAGACCATGGCAAGCCTGCGCCGTCCAAGCACCGCACCCTGCGTGAGCGCCCGACACCTATTGTTCCACAATATCCAATCCGGATGAAGATCCCATGAATGAAAGCCTTTCCCGCCTTCAGCAGCGACGTTCGGTTCCCGCGCGCTGGCTGGGGGAGCCCGGGCCGAGCCCGGAGGAGGTGGAGACCCTGCTGACGGTCGCGGCCCGGGTGCCGGACCACGGCAAGCTTGTTCCCTGGCGCTTCATCCTGATCGAGGGGGACGCCCGCCACCGGCTGGGCGACATTCTGGCGACGGCGTTCCAGGCGGACAACCCGGACGCCGACGAGGACAAGATCGCCGCCGAGCGGGGGCGCTTCGCACAGGCGCCGCTCGTGGTCGCCGTGGTGTCCCGGGTGGTGCCGCACGCGAAGATCCCGGACTGGGAGCAGATCCTGTCGGCCGGCGCCGTCTGCATGAACCTCCTGAACGGGGCGACAGCCCTCGGTTACGGCGCCGTCTGGCTGACCGGCTGGGCCGCCTTCGACCGTCGGGTGCTCGATGCCCTCGGCCTCGCGCCGAACGAGCGGATCGCGGGCTTCATCCACATCGGAACGACGAAGGAGCAGCCCGGCGACCGGGCGCGGCCGGACCTCGCCGATATCGTCACCCGCTTCTAGGCCGCACCATGTTCTACGAAACCGCCGCCAACGCCCACGGTCTTCCCCACGATCCGTTCAAGGCCCTCGTCACACCCCGCCCCATCGGCTGGATCACGGCCATGAGCGCCAAGGGCGAGATCAACCTCTCGCCTTACTCGTTCTTCAACGCCGTCTCGGAGCGTCCGCCCATGGTGGCGTTCTCGAGCGCCGGGCGGAAGGACGCGCTCTCCTTCATCGAGGAAACGGGGGAATTCGTCTGCAACCTCGCCACCTACGATCTCCGGGAGCAGATGAACAAGACGTCCGCCCTGCTGCCGCGGGGAGAAAACGAGATGGAGCATGCGGGCCTCGCCGCCGCGCCGTCCCGCCTCGTCAAGCCGCCCCGGGTGGCGGATGCTCCGGCGGCCCTGGAGTGCAAATGGCTCCAGACCGTGCCGCTGACGCCCTTGGGCGGAGGCGAGCCGAGCTATTACCTCGTGATCGGTCAGGTAATCGGCATCCATATCGACGACCGGTTCATCGTCGAGGGCATCGTCGATACCGCCGCCATGCGCCCGATCGCCCGCTCGGGTTATCGGGACTATTTCGTCGCGACGCCTGAAACGAAGTTCTCGATCACGCGGCCGGGCGGGTAGATCGAGCCTTTACCGTGGGAGCGGCTGGACCATCAGGTCCGGATGAGGCTGCGCCTGTTCAGAACATGGCGCCATTTCCCTCCCCACAAGGGGGGGGAGAGCCGGACGGCGCTTCCGGCGAACTCGTAGAGACGCGAAATCCGTCGGGGAGACGAGCTGAAGCGGAGCCTCGCCTCCATTCCGACATGTCGGCGCATGGGCTATGCAGGCTGCACCACACGAGCCCACAAGGGGGCGAGTTCGCCGCTCACATTCTTCCGGCCCGCTTCAGCAGACGCTCGGCCCGCAGGAGGTGCGGACGGTCGAGCATTTCGCCACCGACGCCGACGACCCCCGCGCCCGGATTGGCCTTGAAGGCATCGACCACCGCCTGAGCCCGGCCCAGCGCCTCTTCTGAGGGCGTGAAGGCCTCGTTGATCACCGGCACCTGCGCCGGATGAATCGCCATCTTGGCGACGAAGCCGTCGCGCCGGGCCTCCCGGCACTCGGCCGCCAAGCCGTCCATGTCGCGGAAGTTGGTGTAGACCGAGTCGATCGCGTCGACGGCTGCCGCCGCGGCGCCCAGGAGCGTCAGGGATCGGGCGATCCGGTAAGGTTCGGTGTAGGCGCCGTCGTCGCCCCGGTTCGCCTCCGCCCCGATATCGGCCGAGAGATCCTCGCCGCCCCAGGCCAGTCCCATGAGGCGGTGGCTGGCTCCGGCGAAGGTGCCGAGGGCGAAGACCCCGAGGGCGTTCTCGGTCGCGATGGCCAGAACCCGGGTGCCGCCGTCGTCCAGGCCGAACTCCGCCTCGCGGACAGCGAGCTTCGCGCCGAGATGGGCCACGTCGGTCCCGCCGACGGTCTTCGGCAGGACGATTCCATCGGGTGCCGCCTGCATGACCCCGTCGAGATCCGCGTCTGTGAGGCCTGTCGTCAGGCCGTTCACGCGCACATAGAGGCGCGGCCGTTCGGCCTGGGTCTTCGCCTCGGAGAGGAAGGCCGCCGTGACCCGGCGGGCCTCCTCCTTCACATCGAGCGCGACCGAATCCTCGAGGTCGATCAGGAGGGCATCCGCGCCCGAAGTCAGGCCCTTGTCGAGTTTCTTCCGGCTGTCGCCGGGCACGAACAGGAGGGACCGCATCATGCGCCCCGCTTGCGCATGAAGGCCTGTCTCCGGCACTCGGCAACGAGGCTGCCGTCCTGCTTGTAGGCGCGATGAACCATCTCGACGATGCCCGCATCGGGCCGCGACTTCGACTCGCGCTTGGCGACGACTTCCGTGGTCACATTGACCGTATCGCCTTCGAACAGGGGGGCGGGGAACTTCACGTCCGTCATGCCGAGATTGGCGATGGTGGTGCCCACCGTCGTGTCGTTCACGGAGATGCCGATCATCAGGCCGAGCGTGAACAGGGAGTTCATGAGCGGCTTGCCCCATTCCGTCTCGGTGGCGCAGAAATGCGCGTCGATATGGAGCGGCTGCGGGTTGAGGGTCATGTTGGAGAACAGCATGTTGTCCATCTGCGTCACCGTGCGGGTCAGGCGGTGCGCGATGGTCGTGCCGATGGTGAAATCCTCGAAGTAGAGGCCTCCACGAGGGTGCCTGCTGCTCTCGTCGGTCATTGTCCTATCCTTGTCATGAGCCAAGCGTTTGGGTGTTTCCTCAGCCGAACTGCTCGCGCAGGATGCGCTCGTCCAGGCTGTGGCCGGGATCGTGCAGCACCACGAGATCGACGGTCCGGTCCATCGAGACATGGACCCGAGCCACGTTCCGGAACTCCGTATGGTCGGCCACGGCGCTCACCGGGCGGTGCTCCGCCTCCAGCACGTCGATCTGGATCTTCGCATAGTCCGGCAGCAGCGCCCCGCGCCACCGGCGGGGGCGGAAGGCGGAGATGGGGGTCAGGGCCAGGAGGGGGGCATTGAGCGGGAGAATCGGCCCGTTGATGGAAAGATTGTAGGCCGTGGACCCGGCCGGGGTCGCGACCAGGATGCCGTCGGCGATCAGTTCGTTCAGCCGCACGCGGGAATCGACGCTCACGCGCAGCTTGGCGGTCTGGTGGGTCTGGCGCAGCATGTACACGTCGTTGATCGCCCGGGCCGTATGCGCGACGCCCTTCACGTCCCAGGCCACCATGAGCAGCGGATGGACGACGCTGCGGTGGGCGCTCTCGAGCCGGTCGAAGAGGTCGTCCTCCCTGAATTCGTTCATCAGGAAGCCGACCGTGCCCTTGTTCATGCCGTAGATCGGCTTGGCGGTGCCCATGAAGCGGTGGAGGGTCTGCAGCATCAGGCCGTCACCGCCGAGGGCGACGATCACGTCGGCCTCCTCCGGGGGGACGTTCGCATACTGCTCCGCCAGCACCTGCAGCGCGCTCTGCGCGTCAGGCGTCGAACTCGCGACGAATGCGACTTTGTTGAAACGACGGGCCATGCCCCATACCTACGTTATGCCCGAACCAGATGCGGACAAAAGGCATAGCATGGAGAGCCCACTTCTCGTCTATACGACCTTTCCCGATGTGGACACTGCGCTGTCGATAGGGGAATCGCTGGTCCGCGACAGGCTGATCGCCTGCATCAACGTCCTGCCGGGGATGCGCTCCGTCTATGCCTGGCAGGGGAAGATCGAGCGCGGGGAGGAGGCGGTCGCCATCCTCAAGACCGTGAAGAGGCTTCAGGACGATGCTGGACGGGCCCTGAAGGAAAGGCATCCCTACGAGACGCCGGTGATCTTCTTCATCGAGCCTGCGGACGTCGATGTGGACACCATTGCCTGGCTCGCGGGGGAAACGGCGGGCGACTGAGCCGCCCGCCTGACGGTCAGACGACCGGCATCCACTGCACGGGCACGAAGCGGAAGCCGTTGCCCTCCTTCGCGATGTGGCCCGTGGCCGGGAAGGGGGCATGGTAGAACGCCACCTGCGCCCGCTCGCTGGCCGCCATGTCGAGCATCCTGTGGCGGGTCTGCCGGGCCTGGTCGGCATCCATGTCGAACACGGCCGCCCAATCGGGATGGCGAACGAACAGGGCCGGGTGGTTCGTGATGTCCGACATCACCATCAGTTTCCCGGGACCGGAGGAGAGCATGTAGGCCGTGTGGCCCGGGGTATGGCCATAGGCTGCGACCGAGGTCAGGCCCGGCACGATCTCCTTGTCGGCCTCATACCGTTTCACGTCGTTCGCGATCGGGCCGAACACCCGGCGCACGTTCTGGAAGGCGCCCTTCATGCCTTCCGGAGCCTGGTTCATCCGGGCGTCGTCCATCCAGAACGCCCATTCGGCGGCCGGCACCATGACCTCGGCCCGCGGGAAGACGGCCGTGCCGTCCTTCAGGCGCAGCCCGTTGATGTGATCGCCGTGGAAATGGCTGATCACCACGTTCTCGACCTGCGACGGCTCGAACCCGGCGGCACGGAAATTCTCCATCCAGAAGCCGGAGGTCGGAGCGCCCGAATCGCCGTTTCCCGTGTCGATGAGCGTCAGTCCGCCGCCGTCTCGGCGCAGGACCAGGGTGGTGAAGGTGATCGGAAGAGCATCCTCGGGGAGGAAGGCCTCCCGCATGGCTTCCTTGACCTGCGAAAGCTCCGCATTGCGGACGAAGCCTTCCAGAGGACGGCGGGCGAAGCCGTCGTTGATGGCCGTGACTTCGATGTCGCCCACCTTATAGCGGTAGAAGCCCGGCGCCTGGGACGTTTCCGCGCTTTGGGACGAACCCGGCGTCGAGGGTGCGGCTTGAGCCAAGGCTTGGCCTCCGAATGGCGCTGCGGCAAGGGCAGTGCCGGCAAGAACAGTACGGCGTGTGAGGGTCATCAGGTTTCTCCCGTCAAGGACACGGGAGGCTAGAACGGCCCAGCTTGCAGACAAGAGCCGGAGCTTTCACAAGTCGGCGATCTCGCGGGATTTCAAGCCCTCATCGTCGAGACCGGCTCCCGACAGGTG
Organism: Microvirga lenta; assembly: GCF_020532555.1. GTDB lineage: Bacteria > Pseudomonadota > Alphaproteobacteria > Rhizobiales > Beijerinckiaceae > Microvirga > Microvirga lenta. Next base: position 231,603 of record NZ_JAJBBR010000009.1, read on the forward strand.
ATGGAGCGCGATGCCGCTGGTCGTCGCCACGTTCAGCGAATCGAAGCCGCCGCTCATGGGAATGGTGACGGTCCGGGTCTGTGCCAGCACGGCATCGGGCAGTCCGGGGCCCTCGGCCCCGAGAAGCAGCGCCGCCCGAGGCATGCGCTTGAGGCTCGCGAGCGTCTCCTGGCCGGAAGGAGTCAGCGAAATCGCTTCGAAGCCAGACCGCAGCAGGGCTTCGACCATGGCGGACGCCGAGGGAACACGGGTGAACGGCACGACGAGAACCCCGCCGACGGAGACACGAATCGCCTTGCGGTAGAGAGGATCGCAGGTCTGCGAATCGAGCAGCACCGCATCGGCGCCGAAAGCCGCCGCATTGCGGAAGATGCCGCCGACATTGTCGTGGTTGGCAAGGCCGACTAGGCCCACGACAAGGGCTTTCGGCGGCAGCCCCGCCAGCAGCTCGTCGACGGCCGGCAGCGGCGCCCGGCGGGCGATGGCCAGGATGCCCCTGTGGATCGGAAATCCCACGATCGCGTCCATGACCTGGCGATTCGCCGTGTAGACCGGAACCTCGGAGGGGAGGGCGGCGAGGGCCTCGGCCAGGCTCTCGACCCGGTTCTCCGCCAGCAGGACCGATTCGAGCTGGAAACGGCGCTGCTTCAGGAGCACCCGCAGCACGACCTCTCCCTCGGCGACGAAGCGGTTCTCCCGCCCGACGAGATCGCGCTCGCGCACTGCGCGGTAGGGTTCGATTCGCGGGTCGTCAGGGTCGGAGATGATGATCGGCATCGGCTTTTTCGCGTTGGAGATCGCCCCGCAACCGTACGGCGGCACCCTCTGCATGACCGCATCCCTGGCGCGGAACAACCACTTTGTATGCCGGTTAGCCCTGCAGAATGTGAGCTCTGCGTTACGCAGATCCTCAGCAGGAGAGGTCTGATGGAAGGTTATTTATGGGCGTTGGTGATCGTGTGCGGGCCGATTCTGCTCGGCGCCGCCATCTTCCTGTTCGGCAAGCGCCGAGGCGGTCTGAGCCGGACCGAACAGAGGGTGTCCGAACAGGGGGCGCGGGAAAACTGGGGGAAGGAAGAGATCCACTGAAGCGGCCCCCAGTGCCGCCAGGACCAAGAGGCGTTCCGGGCTTCCGCCAAGTCGCAGGCTGGCGGGAATGGTGCCGGTTGCGGGACTCGAACTCGCGACCTACCGCTTACAAGGCGGTTGCTCTACCAACTGAGCTAAACCGGCATCGTCCTGTCTGCCTGTTGAGGTATCAGCGCGAGGCACAGGAAGCAAGTTCCCTTCAAATGTAAAAATTAAGTGTCTTTTCGCACCGCAACCATCCTCGAATTCTGGAATTATCTGCACAATGATGATCAAGGAGTTCGGTGATATGGGTGCCCTAAGGGTCTCAAATACAAAGGAGAATCGCTCTCCGGCCGGCAGATGGGGGCTTTTTGCCGCAATCTGCCTGGTAGGAGGCCTTTCCTTGACTGCGGAGCCGGCATTCGCCGCCCGCGGTGCGGATGCCGGCGCTGCCAAGAACGCTCGCGCACAGGTGACCACGCTCGCTTCGAAGGATCTTGCGTCAAAGGATCCGGAGACGACATCGTCGATCACGGAGACCGCGAGCGAGGACCTCAACTGCGCCCGTTCCCGCAAGCGTCTGTGGGTCGAGGGCGAAGGCTGGATCGTGCGCCGGGTCACCACCTGCTACTGAGGTTTCCCGAGCCTCGAAACGAAAAGCCCCGCCTCGCGGCGGGGCTTTCCTTTTGTGGGAGACGGGAAGGCTTACTTCGCCGGGCCCTCGTAGGTCATGATGTCACGATCCTTGGTTTCCGGCACGAAGAGCAGGCCGACCACGAAGGTCACCATGGCGATCACGATCGGATACCAGAGGCCGTAGTAGATGTCGCCGGTGGCCGCCACCATGGCGAAGGCCGTCGGAGGCAGCAGACCGCCGAACCAGCCGTTGGCGATGTGGTAGGGCAGCGACATGGCCGTGTAGCGGATGCGGGTCGGGAAGAACTCGACCAGGGCCGCGGCGATCGGGCCGTACACCATCGTGACGTAGAGCACGAGGATGGTCAGGATCGCGATGGCCTTCAGGGCCTGGGCGCTGCCGAGGGCGCTGAAGAAGCCGCTGAGCTTCAGGATGCTCGAATCGCCCGCCTTCGGATAGCCGGCCTGTGCCGCAGCACTGGCGAAGCCGGTGATGTTGGCCGCGACCGCCGGGGCCAGCGGAGCATCCGTGCCGTTGAAGGTGACCCTCGTCGGCGTGCCGGCCGGAGCTGGAGCAAGCTCGTACTTGATGGCGGCGCGAGCGAGAGCCACGCGGGCCACGTCGCAGGGCGAGGTGAAGTCGCGGATGCCGACCGGGTCGAACACCGAGCCGCAGGTGGCGGGATCGGCGACAACCTGGACCTTCACGGTCTCCAGCGCCTGGGTCATGTTGGGGCTGACGACGTTGGTGAGCATGCCGAACAGCGGGAAGTAGGTGATCGCCGCGATCAGGCAGCCGCCGAGGATGATCGGCTTGCGGCCGACGCGGTCGGACAGGGCGCCGAAGAACACGAAGCCGCCCGTGCCCAGGATCAACGACCAGGCGATCAGCACGTTGGAGGTGAGGAGGTCGACCTTCAGGATGCTCTGGAGGAAGAACAGGGCATAGAACTGACCCGTGTACCACACCACGGCCTGACCGATGGCGAGGCCCACAAGGGCGATGAGCACCATCTTCACGTTCGCCCACTGGCCGAAGGCCTCCTTGAGCGGAGCCTTGGACTGGGTGCCCTCTTCCTTCATCTTCTTGAAGGCCGGCGATTCCTGCATCTGGAGACGAATCCAGACCGAGATGCCGAGAAGCACCACGGAGAGCAGGAACGGAATGCGCCAGCCGGCGATGGCCCAGCCTTCACCCGTCTGGAAGCCGGCTTCGCCCATCCAGGTGCGAAGGGTGAGAATCACCACCAGGGAGAGCAGCAGACCGACGGTCGCCGTGATCTGAATGAAGCTGGTGTAGAAGCCGCGACGCCCGACCGGGGCATGCTCGGCCACGTACACGGCAGCGCCGCCGTACTCGCCGCCCAGCGCCAGGCCCTGGAGCATGCGCAGCGCGATCAGGATCACCGGGGCAATCCAGCCGATCTGGGCATAGCTGGGCAGCAGGCCGACCAGGAAGGTCGAGAAGCCCATGATCAGAATGGTGACCAGGAAGGTGTATTTCCGGCCCACGAGGTCGCCGATGCGGCCGAACACGATGGCGCCGAACGGGCGCACGAGGAAGCCCGCCGCGAAGGCGAGCAGCGCGAACACGTTACGTGTCGTCACGTCGAACGCGGAGAAGAACTGCGCGCCGATGATGGTGGCCAGTGATCCGTAGAGGTAGAAGTCGTACCATTCGAAGACGGTGCCGAGAGAGGAGGCCAGGATGACCTTCTTCTCTTCCCGCGTCATCGGGCGCACGGTGGCGGCCGAATGCGGCGTGGTTGCTGCTGTTGCCATAGGGTTTCCTTCCAATATCGCGTCGCCCGGTCATCCGGGTTCTTGGTCCAGGCCGCTGCCGCGGGTCTGGGCCGAGGTCATCAGGGCCGCACGGGGCGGCCGTGAATCTTGCGCCATGGAAGGCTAGCGCGGGCGCTGCTCGCCACAATTGCCAATTGGTATTTGAGACTTCCGTCTAAGACGCCTCGACAGAAGTGCCGAAGTACCAACCGGCGTAAGAACTTGAAGCCCGGCCCGCTTTACTTTCCCCCGCCGGCCGCGACGGCTTTGGTCACAGCATAGAGCGAGATGGCGGCGGCGTTGGAGACGTTGAGGCTCTTGATTTCCCCAGGCATGTCGAGCCGGCCGATGATATCGCAGCATTCGCGGGTCCTCTGGCGCAGGCCCTTGCCCTCGGAACCCAGCACCAGCACGACCGGGCTGCGGAGCTGCAGCTCGTCGAGATTCGCCTCGCCCGACGAATCGAGTCCGATGCGCTGGAAGCCGCGCTCGCCGAGCGCGATCAGGGAATCGGCCAGGTTGCGCACGATCATGAAGGGGACGTGCTCGAGGCCGCCGGAGGCCGATTTCGCCAGCACCCCCGTCGCGGCCGGGCTGTGGCGGGCCGTGGTGATGATGGCCTCCACCCCGAAGGCGGCCGCCGTGCGGACGATGGCGCCGACATTGTGCGGGTCGGTGATCTGGTCGAGGGCCAGGACCACCCGCTCGCCGCTCAAGGTCTCCAGGGTGGGCGAGGGCAGGGGATCGGCCTCGAGGTAAAGCCCCTGATGGACCGCGTCGGGCTCCACGAGCACACTGATGTCGTGCGGCCGGACGATTTCCGGCTCGATCGGCAGGGGGGCGTTCAACTCCTCGTTCAGCCGCGTTGCCGAGTTTTCCGTCGCCAGCAGGCGCCGGAAGCTGCGCTTTCCGTTCCGAAGGGCCTCCACGACCGGGTGCCACCCGTAGAGGATCGTGGTCTCCACGTCGGAGGAGAAGCGCCTCGGCTGGCTCTCGCGGCGGCCCGGCTTTCCAGAGGGGCGCTGGAATCTCGGCTTTCGGGACTGGAAGGGGCGGTCGCTCATGGGATCCTGATCTCACCTGTTGGATTTCGGCACATAGCACAGGCCACGGACCTTCACGACCCGTCGCTTTCCTTGCGGTTAGGAGTTGACACCGGCTGTGAGGGTCACCATAAGAACGCCCACGGCGCGCCGACGACCTGGCGAACCGTGGACGACCTCGGCGCTCAAGCGCGTCCGGTTGGCTCAAGGGGGAATGTCCCGAGCGGCAAAGGGGGCGGACTGTAAATCCGCTGGCTATGCCTTCGTAGGTTCGAGTCCTACTTCCCCCACCACCAGCCCGATGGTTGAGACGCGGGTGTAGCTCAATGGTAGAGCAGCAGCCTTCCAAGCTGAATACGAGGGTTCGATTCCCTTCACCCGCTCCAACCTCGCTTCCTTCTCCCCACTCTCTCCGACAGTTCCCGATTCAGGCCAAGCTTGCGGCCCAGCGCGCAGGCCGGCCTGCCTGCCTCCGGAAGCGGAGAAATCGGCGGAATGTGCAAGAGACCCCTTGTCGCGGGCGCGGCACTGGTATAGCGAGGGCGCCCAATCGGTTCGATCGGGCCGCGCGCTTGTCACCGATTATATGACTCTTATTCGTAACTGGCTCTTGCGGATCCGATCAAAGAGCCCTAATGGGCGGCAGGTTTGCCGTTCAGGCAATTAGGCGTGTCAAGGACAGTAGGACATGGCGAAGGAAAAGTTTGAGCGCAATAAGCCGCACTGCAACATCGGGACGATTGGTCACGTGGACCATGGCAAGACGTCACTGACGGCGGCGATCACGAAGGTTCTGGCGGAGTCTGGCGGCGCGCAGTTTACGGCGTACGACCAGATCGACAAGGCTCCGGAAGAGAAGGCGCGCGGGATCACGATCTCGACGGCTCACGTGGAGTACGAGACGGCGAACCGCCACTATGCGCACGTGGACTGCCCCGGTCACGCCGACTACGTGAAGAACATGATCACGGGCGCGGCGCAGATGGACGGCGCGATCCTGGTGGTGTCCTCGGCCGACGGCCCGATGCCGCAGACGCGCGAGCACATCCTTCTGGCGCGCCAGGTCGGCGTTCCGGCGCTGGTGGTGTTCATGAACAAGGTCGACATGGTCGACGACGCCGAGCTTCTCGACCTGGTCGAGCTCGAGGTTCGCGAGCTTCTGTCGAAGTACGACTTCCCGGGCGACGACATCCCGATCGTGAAGGGCTCGGCTCTTTGCGCTCTGGAGGACCGCCAGCCTGAGATCGGCCGCGACGCGGTTCTCAAGCTGATGGCCGAGGTCGATGCCTACATCCCGCAGCCGGAGCGTCCGGTGGACCAGCCGTTCCTGATGCCGATCGAAGACGTGTTCTCGATCTCGGGCCGCGGCACGGTAGTGACGGGTCGCGTGGAGCGCGGCATCATCAAGGTCGGCGAGGAAGTGGAGATCGTGGGTCTGCGGGCGACGCAGAAGACGACGGTCACGGGCGTCGAGATGTTCCGCAAGCTGCTCGACCAGGGCCAGGCGGGCGACAACGTGGGCGTTCTTCTGCGCGGCACGAAGCGCGAGGACGTGGAGCGCGGCCAGGTGCTGTGCAAGCCCGGCTCGATCAAGCCGCACACGAAGTTCAAGGCCGAGGCGTACATCCTGACGAAGGAAGAGGGCGGCCGTCATACGCCGTTCTTCGGCAACTACCGTCCGCAGTTCTACTTCCGCACGACGGACGTGACCGGCGTGGTGAAGCTGCCCGAGGGCACCGAGATGGTGATGCCGGGCGACAACATCACCATGGATGTCGAGCTGATCGTGCCGATCGCCATGGAGGAGAAGCTGCGCTTCGCCATCCGTGAGGGCGGCCGCACCGTCGGTGCCGGCGTCGTCGCTCAGGTCATGGATTAATTGAGTTCCAGGTGGCGGTTCGCCGCCACCTGTCGACCGCCGGAGGAGTGTAGCTCAATCGGCTAGAGCACCGGTCTCCAAAACCGGGGGTTGGGGGTTCGAGTCCCTCCACTCCTGCCAGCGGATCGACAAAGCGGGCGTTTTGCGTTAGAGAGCGCCCCGTAATCGTTTAAACAGGCGGCGCGAGGCTTGAAAAACGGCCTCGCGCCCCTTCAATTTGGGCCTGACAGTGCCCACGGAGGACGTCCGCCGCCCTTTCCGGCGAGGTGGATGTTGAGCGAAATGGCGAAAACGAACCCGTTCGATTTCCTGCAGCAGGTCCGCTCGGAAGCTGCCAAGGTCACGTGGCCGACCCGTAAGGAGACCATGATCACGACCGCTATGGTCTTCGTGATGGTCGTCCTCGCCAGCGTGTTCTTCCTCGTGGTCGATCAGGTGATCGGCTGGGGAGTCCGTTCGGTTCTCCTCGGCTTTGGCGGATAAGGGGCGGATGCAATGACGAAGCGTTGGTATATCGTCCACGCCTACTCGAACTTCGAGAACAAGGTCGCCCAGTCGATCAAGGATCAGGCGGCGCAGCGCGGCCTGGAAGACAAGTTCGACGAGGTCATGGTGCCGACCGAGAAGGTCGTCGAGGTGCGCCGCGGCCGCAAGGTCGATACGGAGCGCAAGTTCTTCCCGGGCTATGTCCTGGTGAAGTGCGACCTGACCGACGAGGTCTACCACCTCATCAAGAATACCCCGAAGGTGACCGGCTTCCTGGGCGCCGACAAGTCCAAGCCGGTTCCGATCCCGGATCGCGAGGCCGAGCGCATCAAGGGCCAGGTGGCCGAGGGCGTCGACCATCCGAAGCCGTCCGTCAGCTTCGAAGTGGGCGAGCAGGTCCGGGTTTCCGACGGTCCGTTCGCCTCCTTCAACGGCGTCGTCGAGGAAGTCGACGATGCCCGGGCCCGCCTCAAGGTGGCGGTGTCCATCTTCGGCCGCGCAACACCGGTCGAGCTCGAATACGGTCAGGTCGAAAAGGTCTGACCGGTTGGGCGGCGCGCCCGTCGCGCCGCTCTTGGTCCCCTAGCGGGGCCTTCACCCGCGGGAGGTCTGCCCGGATGCCAGCCGGGACCAGCAGACTGCACCGCGACCTGCAACCGCCATACCGTTCGGCAGGCTCCGAGCGGGTGGTCCATTGGAAAGCAGTCCTATGGCAAAGAAAATCTCGGGCTACGTTAAGCTCCAAGTGCCTGCAGGCGCAGCCAACCCGTCGCCGCCGATCGGCCCGGCGCTCGGTCAGCGCGGCCTGAACATCATGGAATTCTGCAAGGCCTTCAATGCGAAGACCTCGCAGATGGAGAAGGGCACCCCGATCCCGGTGATCATCACCGCGTATCAGGATCGTTCCTTCACCTTCGAAATGAAGCAGCCCCCGGTCTCGTACTTCCTCAAGAAGGCCGCGAAGATCGACAAGGGATCGCAGACTCCCGGCAAGGGCGGAACGGTCGGTCGCGTGACGCAGGACCAGATCCGCGAGATCGCCGAGAAGAAGATGGCCGATCTCAACTGCGACACCGTTGAATCCGCCATGGCCATGATCGAGGGCTCCGCGCGCTCGATGGGCATGGAAGTGGCCTAAGGAGGGTATGATGGCTGTTAAAGAAGGAAAGCGCATCCGCTCTGCCCGCGAAGGCATCGATGCCGCCAAGCTCTACCCGATCCAGGACGCGGTGAAGCTGATCAAGGATCGCGCCAAGGCCAAGTTCGACGAGACCATCGAGGTCTCCATGAACCTCGGCGTCGATCCCCGTCACGCCGACCAGATGGTCCGTGGCGTCTGCAACCTGCCGAACGGCTCGGGCCGTACGGTCCGCGTGGCGGTCTTCGCCCGTGGCGCCAAGGCCGACGAGGCCAAGGCGGCCGGCGCCGACGTGGTCGGAGCCGAGGACCTGTTCGAGACCGTCAACGGCGGCACGATCGACTTCGACCGCTGCATCGCCACCCCGGACATGATGCCGCTCGTCGGCCGTCTCGGTAAGGTGCTGGGCCCGCGCGGCCTGATGCCGAACCCGAAGGTCGGCACGGTGACCATGGACGTGAAGGGTGCCGTCGAGGCCGCCAAGGGCGGCGCGGTCGAGTTCCGCGTCGAGAAGGCCGGTATCGTTCACGCCGGCATCGGCAAGGCCTCGTTCGACGAGGGCAAGCTGGTCGAGAACATCAAGGCGTTCGCTGACGCCGTGGCCAAGGCCAAGCCGGCCGGCGCCAAGGGCACCTACATCCAGCGCGTCGCGATCTCCTCGACGATGGGCCCGGGCGTGAAGGTCGATCCTTCCTCGGTTCTCAACGGCTAAGCGAAGCGTCCTCGCAAGATCTGAAGGCCCGGCAGTTTGCTGCCGGGCCTTTTTCATGCGCCCGGGCACAACGGTGCGTCTTCGGGTCCCTGGGAGCATCGGCGGTGGGCGCCGAAGGGAGGGCGCCCTGAAGGAGCGGCATCTGCATGGGCGGGCCGAGCTTGGCGCCAACCCCGCACCGGCGGCCCATGCCCCGGTGCCGCAGGCTGAATCATACGCCCGGGCCCGGCCCCGAGACCCGGATTGTGCGGCAAGGCCTTGCAAAGCACGTTCTCAAGGCTTAGCTAAGGCTCGTCTCCAAACTTTCCGCAAGGAAAAGTCATGCAATTGCCTCTTGGCTTTTGCATCCAAACGTCTTATGGAGACGCGTTGAGATTCTAAAAATTCGCCGAAGTCCGGTTCTGCTGGTCTTCGGCTGCGAATCCGCTCCGGAAACGGAGCGGTGACAGGCCGGCGGGCCAAGGGTCATCCTTTGGCGCGTTCCGGCTATGTCCTGTCCGAGACTGCAGGTGCCGGCTTGCCCGGTTTAATTCGAGAGGGCCTGCATAGACGGGGAAGCCGAGTTTCTGCTCGTTAACGCGAGCGCGGACTATCGGTTCGAACCATCTCACCCGGTGCGTCTGAAAGGGCGTGATTTGGGGGACAGGGCTTGCGAGAGCGTCGTTCGAGATGCCTCGGGTGCAAGCCTGGGCCTTGAACGACAGGTGCAACCGGCGGAACTTTTCCGCCAACCGGAGAGAGCCCAGTGGAAAGAGCAGCAAAACGCGAGCTCGTCTCGACGCTCAATGACGTGTTCAACACCACGTCAGTGGTCGTCGTCGCCCACTATGCTGGCCTCACGGTCGCCGACATGCAGAAGCTGCGCGCGCAGATGAAGCAGGCCGGTGCCACCGTGAAGGTCGCGAAGAACCGCCTCGCCAAAATCGCTCTCGAAGGCACGGACGTCGCGTCCATCTCGGGCCTCATGAAGGGTCCGACCCTGATCGCTTATTCGAGCGATCCGGTCGCGGCGGCCAAGGTCGCAGTCGATTTCGCCAAGGGTAACGACAAGCTCGTGATCCTCGGCGGCGCAATGGGCGCGACCGCCCTGAACGTGGACGGAGTCAAGGCGCTCGCGACCTTGCCGTCCCTCGACGAACTGCGCGGTACGCTGATCGGCCTTATCCAGGCTCCGGCGACCAAGATCGCTCAGCTCAGCACTGCGCCGGCGGCGAAGCTCGCCCGCGTTTTCGGGGCCTATGCCAAGACAGGCGAAGCGGCGTGAGGCCGTAACCTCAACCATCAAACTGTTCGAACCGAACTTAAGGATCAAAAAATGGCTGATCTTGCCAAGCTCGTTGACGATCTCTCGTCTCTGACCGTTCTTGAAGCTGCCGAGCTCGCGAAGATGCTCGAAGAGAAGTGGGGCGTTTCCGCTGCCGCGGCTGTGGCCGTTGCGGCCGCTCCGGGCGCTGGCGGCGGCGCTGCCGCTGCTGCCGAAGAGCAGACCGAGTTCACGGTCGTTCTCGCCTCTGCCGGCGACAAGAAGATCGAAGTGATTAAGGAAGTCCGCGGCATCACCGGCCTCGGCCTGAAGGAAGCCAAGGACCTCGTCGAAGGCGCTCCGAAGCCCGTCAAGGAAGGCGTGGCCAAGGACGAGGCCGAGAAGATCAAGGCGACCCTCGAGAAGGTCGGCGCCAAGGTCGAGCTCAAGTAATTTCTGCGGCCTCCATGGCCGCGGGGTTGCTCCCGGTGAAAACCGGGGTCTGAAACACACGGTCCCAGGCAGTTTTTGCTTGGGGCCGTTGTGTCGTCAAAGAGCCCGAGAGCGCTTTGGCGGCAGCAGGGGACCGGAAAAGGTCCTGGATTTGTTGGTTTGCTGACGGTTTCACCGTCGGGCGGCTGGTCGAGCCTCCTCCAGCGGGGCGGGATGCACGATCAGCCGTGTATGAGGAACGAGGTCCAGATGGCCAATACACTGATCGGCCGGAAGCGCATTCGCAAGTTCTTCGGGAAAATCAGGGAAGTCGCGGAGATGCCGAACCTTATCGAGGTTCAGAAGGCTTCCTACGACCAATTCCTGATGGTCGAAGAGCCGAAGGGTGGCCGGCCGGAAGAAGGCTTGCAAGCTGTCTTCAAGTCGGTTTTCCCGATTTCGGACTTTTCGAATACTGCCCTGCTCGAGTTCGTGAAGTACACGTTCGAGCCGCCGAAATACGACGTCGACGAGTGCCGTCAGCGGGGTATGACCTTTGCTGCGCCGCTCAAGGTCACCCTGCGCCTGATCGTGTTCGATGTGGACCCGGATACCGGCGCCCGCTCGGTCAAGGACATCAAGGAGCAGGACGTCTACATGGGCGACATGCCGCTCATGACGGACAACGGCACCTTCATCGTCAACGGCACCGAGCGCGTCATCGTCTCCCAGATGCACCGTTCGCCGGGCGTGTTCTTCGACCACGACAAGGGCAAGACCCATTCGTCGGGCAAGCTGCTCTTCGCCGCCCGCATCATCCCCTATCGCGGTTCCTGGCTCGACATCGAGTTCGACGCCAAGGACATCGTCTACGCTCGTATCGACCGCAAGCGTAAGATCCCCGTCACGTCGCTGCTCTATGCCCTGGGCCTCGACGGCGAGGAGATCCTCAACACCTTCTACAACCGCGTTCTCTACAGGCGCGTGAAGGACGGCTGGACCGTTCCCTTCGATGCCGAGCGCATGAAGGGCTTCAAGGCCTCGGTCGACCTCATCGACGCCAAGACGGGCGAAGTGGTGCTCGAGGCCGGCAAGAAGCTGACGGCCCGCGCCGCCCGCCAGCTTGCCGAGAAGGGCCTCACCGAGCTGCGCGCGACGGATGAGGACCTGTACGGCCAGTACATCGCCGAGGACCTCGTCAACGCCAATACCGGCGAGATCTATGCCGAGGCCGGCGACGAGATCAACGAGAAGATGCTGAAGGGTCTGGAAGAGGCCGGTCTCTCCGAGATCCCGGTTCTCGACATCGACCACGTCACCGTCGGCCCGTACATCCGCAACACGCTTGCCATCGACAAGGCTTCCTCCCGCGAGGACGCCCTGTTCGACATCTACCGCGTCATGCGTCCGGGCGAGCCGCCGATCCTCGAGACGGCGGAGGCGATGTTCAACTCGCTCTTCTTCGATCCCGAGCGCTACGATCTCTCGGCCGTGGGCCGCGTGAAGATGAACATGCGTCTCGACCTCGACGCCGAGGACACCGTGCGCACCCTGCGCCGCGAGGACATGATCGCGGTCACCAAGGCGCTCGTGGACCTGCGCGACGGCAAGGGCGAGATCGACGACATCGACCACCTCGGCAACCGCCGCGTCCGTTCGGTCGGCGAGCTCATGGAGAACCAGTACCGCCTGGGCCTCCTGCGCATGGAGCGCGCCATCAAGGAGCGCATGTCCTCGGTCGACATCGACACGGTCATGCCGCAGGACCTCATCAACGCCAAGCCGGCCGCGGCTGCGGTGCGCGAGTTCTTCGGCTCGTCCCAGCTGTCGCAGTTCATGGACCAGACCAACCCGCTCTCCGAGGTCACGCACAAGCGTCGCCTTTCGGCCCTTGGCCCGGGCGGTCTGACCCGCGAGCGTGCCGGCTTCGAGGTGCGCGACGTGCATCCGACGCACTACGGCCGCATCTGCCCGATCGAGACGCCGGAAGGCCCGAACATCGGTCTGATCAACTCCCTGGCCACCTTCGCCCGCGTGAACAAGTACGGCTTCATCGAGACGCCGTTCCGCCGAGTCCGCGACGGCGTGGTGTCGGAAGAGGTCATCTATCTCTCCGCCATGGAAGAGGCCAAGTACAACGTTGCCCAGGCGAACGCCGCCATGGACCCGACCGGCAAGCTGACGGAAGAGCTCGTGATCTGCCGCCGCGCCGGCGACGTCATCGTCGTGGCGCCGGACCGCGTGGATCTGATGGACGTGTCGCCGAAGCAGCTCGTTTCGGTCGCGGCCGCGCTCATCCCGTTCCTCGAGAACGACGACGCGAACCGCGCCCTCATGGGCTCGAACATGCAGCGCCAGGCCGTGCCTCTGGTCCAGGCGGACGCTCCGTTCGTCGGCACCGGCATGGAGGCGGTCGTCGCCCGTGACTCCGGTGCGGCCATCGCGGCCCGCCGGACCGGCATCGTCGACCAGGTGGACGCGACCCGTATCGTTATCCGCGCCACGGAGGAGACCGATCCGACCCGTCCCGGCGTCGACATCTACCGTCTGCAGAAGTTCCAGCGCTCCAACCAGTCGACCTGCATCACGCAGAAGCCGCTGGTGCGCGCCGGCGACGTCGTCCGCAAGGGCGACATCATCGCCGACGGTCCGTCGACGGAGCTCGGCGAGCTGGCGCTCGGCCGCAACGTGCTCGTCGCGTTCATGCCCTGGAACGGCTACAACTTCGAAGACTCGATCCTGCTCTCCGAGCGCATCGTGAAGGACGACGTCTTCACCTCGATCCACATCGAGGAGTTCGAGGTCATGGCCCGCGACACCAAGCTGGGTCCCGAGGAAATCACGCGCGACATTCCGAACGTTTCGGAAGAGGCGCTGAAGAACCTCGACGAAGCCGGCATCGTCTATATCGGCGCCGAGGTCCATGCGGGCGACATCCTTGTCGGCAAGATCACGCCGAAGGGCGAGAGCCCGATGACGCCGGAAGAGAAGCTTCTGCGCGCCATCTTCGGCGAGAAGGCCTCCGACGTCCGCGACACGTCGCTCCGCGTCCCTCCGGGCGTGACCGGCACCATCGTGGAGGTCCGCGTCTTCAACCGTCACGGTGTGGACAAGGACGAGCGTGCGCAGGCCATCGAGCGCGAGGAGATCGAGCGTCTCGCCAAGGACCGCGACGACGAGCAGGCGATCCTCGACCGCAACACCTATGCCCGACTGGCTGAGATCCTGATCGGACAGAGCGCCGTTGCCGGCCCGAAGGGCTTCAAGAAGGACACCAGCGTCACCCGCGATCTCCTCAACGAGTATCCGCGGTCCCAGTGGTGGCAGTTCGCCGTCGACAACGATGCGCGCATGACCGAAATCGAGGCCATGCAGAAGCAGTACGACGAGTCGAAGAAGCGTCTCGAGCAGCGCTTCCTCGACAAGGTCGAGAAGCTGCAGCGCGGCGACGAGCTTCCGCCCGGCGTCATGAAGATGGTCAAGGTCTTCGTGGCCGTGAAGCGCAAGATCCAGCCCGGCGACAAGATGGCCGGCCGCCACGGCAACAAGGGCGTCGTGTCCCGCATCGTCCCGATCGAGGACATGCCGTTCCTCGAGGACGGCACCCATGCGGACATCGTGCTCAACCCGCTGGGCGTGCCGAGCCGCATGAACGTCGGTCAGATCCTCGAGACGCATCTCGGGTGGGCTGCCGCCGGTCTCGGCAAGCAGGTCTCCCAGGCGGTCGACGCCTACATGAGGTCCGGCACGGCCACGGCTCTGCGCGAGCAGCTGGTCTCGATCTACGGCAACCTGCCCGAGATCGAGCAGGCTTCGGACGACGAGCTCGTCGAGCTCGGCAAGAACCTGCGCCGCGGCGTTCCGTTCGCCACGCCCGTCTTCGACGGCGCGAAGGAGTCGGACATCGAGGCGATGCTGGAGAAGGCCGGTCTCGAGACCTCGGGTCAGGTCACGCTCTACGACGGACGTACCGGCGAGCCGTTCGACCGCAAGGTGACGGTGGGCTACATCTATATGCTGAAGCTCCACCACCTCGTGGACGACAAGATCCACGCCCGCTCCATCGGCCCCTACAGCCTCGTTACCCAGCAGCCGCTGGGCGGCAAGGCCCAGTTCGGCGGCCAGCGCTTCGGCGAAATGGAGGTGTGGGCGCTCGAGGCTTACGGCGCGGCCTACACCCTTCAGGAAATGCTCACGGTCAAGTCGGACGACGTGGCAGGCCGTACGAAGGTCTACGAAGCCATCGTTCGTGGCGACGACACCTTCGAGTCGGGCATTCCGGAGAGCTTCAACGTTCTCGTGAAGGAAATGCGGTCGCTCGGCCTCAACGTGGAGCTTACCAACTCCAAGCGTGCCGCCAACGAGCCGGAGCAGCTGCCTCCGTCCGAGGCGGCCGAGTAAGGCGCCAGGCGCCTGAGTTTGAATGATCTGGCCGCGGCGGTTTTAATGCCGCGGCCTCATGCAATTGCCGGCGAGGGTGCTTATCTAGCGCCCTTCAGCCCAGGAGACGGCGATGAATCAAGAGGTCATGAATCTTTTCAATCAAACGGCGCAGCCGCAGAGCTTCGATCAGATCAAGATCTCGATCGCGAGCCCTGAGAAGATTCTGTCCTGGTCTTACGGCGAGATCAAAAAGCCTGAGACCATCAACTACCGCACGTTCAAGCCCGAGCGCGACGGCTTGTTCTGCGCCCGAATCTTCGGCCCGATCAAGGACTACGAGTGCTTGTGCGGCAAGTACAAGCGCATGAAGTACAAGGGCGTCATCTGCGAGAAGTGCGGCGTGGAAGTCACGCTTGCGCGCGTCCGTCGTGACCGCATGGGCCACATCGAGCTGGCCGCGCCGGTCGCGCATATCTGGTTCCTGAAGTCCCTGCCGAGCCGCATCGGTCTGCTGCTCGACATGACGCTCAAGGATCTGGAGCGCATCCTCTATTTCGAATCCTACATCGTCGTTGATGCGGGCCTGTCCCCGCTCAAGGACCGCCAACTGCTGTCCGAGGAGGAGTATCTCCGCGCCCAGGACGAGTACGGCGAGGATTCCTTCACGGCCATGATCGGCGCGGAGGCGATCCGCCGCATCCTCCAGGAACTCGACCTGGAGAAGGTGGCGGCCGACACCCGCGAGGAGATCGCGACCACCACGTCCGAGCTCAAGCCCAAGAAGCTGTTGAAGCGCCTCAAGATCATCGAGGCGTTCATCCAGTCGGGCAACAAGCCCGAATGGATGATCATGACGGTCGTTCCGGTGATCCCGCCGGATCTGCGTCCGCTCGTGCCTCTCGACGGCGGCCGCTTCGCGACCTCGGACCTCAACGATCTCTACCGCCGCGTCATCAACCGCAACAACCGCCTGAAGCGGCTGATCGAGTTGCGCGCGCCGGACATCATCATCCGCAACGAGAAGCGCATGCTTCAGGAGGCGGTGGATGCCCTGTTCGACAACGGCCGCCGCGGCCGCGTCATCACGGGCGCCAACAAGCGTCCGCTGAAGTCGCTCGCCGACATGCTGAAGGGCAAGCAGGGCCGTTTCCGCCAGAACCTGCTCGGCAAGCGCGTCGACTATTCCGGCCGTTCGGTCATCGTGGTCGGTCCGGAGCTCAAGCTCCATCAGTGCGGCCTGCCGAAGAAGATGGCGCTCGAGCTCTTCAAGCCGTTCATCTACGCCAAGCTCGACGCCCGCGGCCTGTCCGCCACCGTCAAGCAGGCGAAGAAGCTCGTCGAGAAGGAGAAGCCCGAGGTCTGGGACATCCTGGACGAGGTCATCCGCGAGCACCCGGTTCTGCTGAACCGTGCGCCGACCCTGCACCGTCTCGGCATTCAGGCCTTCGAGCCCACCCTCATCGAGGGCAAGGCGATCCAGCTGCACCCGCTCGTCTGCGCCGCGTTCAACGCGGACTTCGACGGCGACCAGATGGCGGTCCACGTGCCGCTTTCGCTCGAGGCGCAGCTTGAAGCCCGCGTCCTCATGATGTCGACGAACAACATCCTGCACCCGGCCAACGGTCAGCCGATCATCGTGCCGTCGCAGGACATCGTTCTGGGCCTCTACTACCTCTCGATCGTCTCCGACGGCGAGCCGGGTCAGGGCAAGGCCTTCGCCGACATGGGCGAGATCGAGCACGCGCTGCACGAGAAGGTCATCACCCTCCACTCCAAGATCCGCTACCGCTGGGAAGGTCTCGGCGAGGACGGCCAGCCGGTCTCCAAGGTCTACGAGACCACTGCCGGACGCGTCATGCTCTCGCGCCTCCTGCCGAAGCACCCGATGCTCCCCTACGACGTCGTGAACAAGCTCATGACGAAGAAGGAGATCTCCAACATGATCGATGCCGTCTACCGGCATTGCGGTCAGAAGGAGTCGGTGATCTTCTGCGACCGCATCATGGCGCTCGGGTTCTACAATGCGTTCAAGGCCGGCATCTCGTTCGGCAAGGACGACATGGTCATCCCCGAGAACAAGTGGCAGATCGTCGAGGAGACCCGTGCCCTCGCGAAGGACTACGAGCAGCAGTACCAGGACGGCCTGATCACTCAGGGCGAGAAGTACAACAAGGTCGTCGACGCCTGGGCGAAGTGCTCGGATCGCCTCGCCGGCGAGATGATGAACCGCATCTCGGCCGTGAAGAAGGACGATTCCGGCCGCGACAAGCCGGTCAACGCGATCTACATGATGTCCCACTCGGGCGCCCGTGGTTCGCCGGCCCAGATGAAGCAGCTCGCGGCGATGCGCGGCCTCATGGCCAAGCCGTCGGGCGAGATCATCGAGACGCCGATCATCTCGAACTTCAAGGAAGGCCTGAACGTGCTCGAGTACTTCAACTCGACGCACGGTGCCCGTAAGGGTCTGGCCGATACGGCGCTCAAGACCGCCAACTCCGGTTACCTGACCCGTCGTCTCGTCGACGTGGCCCAGGATGCGGTCATCCGCGAGCCGGATTGCGGCACCGAGAAGGGCATCCGCATGCGGGCCATCATCGACGCCGGCCAGGTGGTCGCGTCGCTGGCTTCCCGCATCCTGGGCCGTTCCACGGCCGAGGACCTGGTCGCCCAGGACGGCAGCATCATCGTTCCGAAGGGCACGATGATCGAGGAGCAGCATCTGGAAGCCATCGGCGCTGCCGGCATCCAGGAGGTCAAGATCCGTTCCGTGCTCGTCTGCGAGTCGAAGAACGGCGTCTGCGCCACCTGCTACGGCCGCGACCTGGCCCGGGGTACTCCGGTCAACCACGGCGAGGCTGTCGGCGTCATCGCCGCTCAGTCCATCGGCGAGCCGGGCACCCAGCTCACCATGCGCACCTTCCACATCGGCGGTGCGGCCCAGATTGCCGACTCGTCCTTCTTCGAGTCGAGCTTCGAGGGCGTCGTCAGCTTCCGCAACAAGAACATCGCACGGAACTCGGACGGCGATCTCGTGGTCATGGGCCGTAACGTGGCCATCGTCATCAGCGGGCCGGACGGCACCGAGCGGGCGGTTCACCGCCTGCAGTACGGTTCGCGCCTGAAGGTGGACGAGGGCGACACGATCAAGCGCGGCCAGCGCATCGCGGAGTGGGACCCCTATTCCCGTCCGATCCTCACGGAGATGGACGGCGTGGTGGGTTACGAGGACCTCGTCGACGGCGCCTCGATGATCGAGACCATGGACGAGTCCACCGGCATCGCGAAGCGCGTCGTGATCGACTGGCGCGGCTCGGCCCGCACGGCCGATCTGCGTCCGGCGGTCATCATCGAGGGCAAGGGCGGCAAGGTTGCCAAGCTGGCCCGCGGCGGCGACGCCCGCTATCTCCTGCCGGTCGACGCGATCCTCGCGGTCGATCCCGGCTCGAAGGTGAAGGCAGGCGACGTTCTGGCCCGTGTTTCGACCGAGAGCGCCAAGACCCGCGACATCACGGGCGGTCTGCCGCGCGTGGCGGAGCTGTTCGAGGCCCGTCGTCCGAAGGATGCGGCCATCATTGCGGAGAAGTCCGGCACGATTCAGTTCGGCCGCGACTACAAGAACAAGCGTCGCCTGACGCTGAACCCGCACGATGGCTCGGAGCCGGTGGAGTACCTGATCCCGAAGGGCAAGCACATCCACCTGCAGGACGGCGACGTGGTCGAGATCGGCGACTTCATCGTGGACGGCAACCCGGCCCCGCACGACATCCTTGCGATCAAGGGCGTCGAGGAGCTGGCCGCCTACCTGGTGAACGAGATCCAGGAGGTCTATCGCCTCCAGGGCGTGCTCATCAACGACAAGCACATCGAGGTGATCGTTCGCCAGATGCTGCAGAAGGTCGAGATCACCGACGGCGGCGATTCCGATCTCCTCAGCGGCGAGCAGGTCGACCGCCTCGAGCTGGAGGAGATCAACGAGCGCCTCGTGGCCGAGAAGAAGAAGCCCGCCGAAGGCGTGCCGGTTCTGCTGGGCATCACCAAAGCCTCGCTGCAGACCCGCTCCTTCATCTCGGCGGCGTCCTTCCAGGAGACCACCCGCGTCCTCACCGAGGCGGCGGTCAACGGCAAGGTCGACACCCTCGAGGGCCTCAAGGAGAACGTCATCGTCGGCAGCCTCATCCCGGCCGGCACCGGTGCGCTCAACGCTCAGATCAAGGCCATCGCGCAGCACCGCGACGACCTGATCCTCCAGCAGAAGCGCGCCGAGTCCCAGGCCCAGGTGAGCGAACTGCCTCCCGCTGCGGCAGAGTAACCGCCCAGCCAAAAGCAAGCTCGAAAAGGCCGCCCCTGGGCGGCCTTTTCTTTTCTCCCGACGTGCCGTAACGGCAGGACAAGACAGGGCAGCGCGGACTAAGTCGCACCCTGCCGAATCTGCCAAGCTCCAGCCGATGCCGACGACAGGGCCGTCCCTTGCGACGACCCTTCGATGCTCCCAGATCGGGACCAACGGCTCTCGAACCCATGCCGCCAAGCCTCGTTTCGGCTCCCGAGAGGGCCAAACGTAAGGGAAGTCTAAAAAGTGTTGACTTTCCCCGACTCGGGCGCTAGAGAGACCGGACTTTCCGGCTGGCCGTAGGTTTTCGCCAGTCGAAGCGCCGAGCTTCGACCGATGCCACCTAAACGCTGCCGAACTCAACCTTGACTGACACAAGTCAGATTAGGGCATGACCGCGGTCTCGATATCGTGGTCCTCTGCAACCGCACCGCGCCAAGGGCCTTCCAAAGCCAATGGCGTGGCTTCGTTTTGTGCAGGCTTAGCAGTCTGCCAGGGCGGCGCTCAACCGTTGAAGACACTCGAAAAGGCCACCTGGCGGTGGCTGGTGAAAGAGGGCACAGGATGCCAACGATCAGTCAGCTGATCCGCAAGCCGCGGACGGCGCAAAAGAGCCGGAATAAGGTTCCCGCGCTTGAGGCCTGCCCGCAGAAGCGGGGCGTGTGCACGCGCGTCTACACGACGACCCCGAAGAAGCCGAACTCGGCTCTCCGTAAGGTCGCCAAGGTTCGTCTGACCAATGGCTATGAAGTCATCGGTTACATCCCCGGTGAGGGTCACAACCTTCAAGAGCACTCCGTGGTCATGATCCGCGGCGGCCGCGTGAAGGACCTTCCCGGTGTTCGCTATCACATCCTCCGCGGTGTTCTCGACACCCAGGGCGTGAAGAATCGTAAGCAGCGTCGTTCGAAGTACGGCGCGAAGCGGCCGAAGTAAGCCGTCAACCGTTATTGAGGTCGGAGTCAGCTCATGTCCCGCCGCCACAGCGCCGAAAAGCGTGAGATTATCCCGGATCCGAAGTTCGGGGATATCGTCGTCACCAAGTTCATGAACTCCATCATGTACGACGGCAAGAAGTCTGCTGCCGAGCGCATCGTCTACGGTGCGTTCGACGTCATCGAGAGCCGCGCCAAGTCCAACCCGCTCGAAGTGTTCAAGCAGGCGCTCGACAACGTCGCTCCGGCGATCGAAGTCCGCTCCCGCCGCGTCGGCGGTGCGACCTACCAGGTTCCGGTGGAAGTCCGCGCCGAGCGTCGCCAGGCGCTGGCGATCCGCTGGATCATCCAGGCTGCCCGCGGCCGCAACGACAAGACCATGGTCGACCGGCTCTCCGCCGAGCTGCTCGATGCCTCGAACAACCGGGGTAACGCCGTCAAGAAGCGTGAGGACACCCACCGGATGGCCGAAGCCAACCGCGCGTTCTCGCACTATCGCTGGTAACGGCTGGACCTTCAGGAGTTAAGCGATGCCCCGCACGCACGCAATTGAGGACTACCGCAACTTCGGCATCATGGCCCACATCGATGCCGGCAAGACGACGACGACCGAGCGTATCCTTTACTACACCGGCAAGTCGCACAAGATCGGTGAAGTCCATGAAGGCGCTGCCACCATGGATTGGATGGAGCAGGAGCAGGAGCGTGGCATCACGATCACCTCTGCTGCGACCACCTGCTTCTGGAACGGCAAGCGTCTGAACATCATCGACACCCCCGGCCACGTCGACTTCACCATCGAAGTCGAGCGCTCGCTGCGCGTGCTCGACGGCGCCGTCTGCGTTCTGGACGGTAACCAGGGCGTGGAGCCTCAGACCGAGACCGTCTGGCGCCAGGCCGACAAGTACGACGTTCCGCGCATCGTGTTCGTCAACAAGATGGACAAGACCGGCGCTAACTTCTTCAACTGCGTCGACGACATCGTGAAGCGCGTCGCCGGCAAGCCCGTCTGCCTCCAGCTGCCGATCGGCGCCGAGAGCGACTTCCAGGGCGTGATCGACCTCATCAAGATGAAGGCGATCGTCTGGTCCGGAGAGTCCCTGGGCGCCAAGTTCGACGAAGTCGAGATCCCGGCCGACCTGAAGGACCAGGCTGCCGAGTACCGCGCCAAGCTGGTCGAAGCGGCTGTCGAGATGGACGACGAGGCCATGGTTGCCTACCTCGAGGGCCAGGAGCCCGACGAGGCGACCCTGCGCCGCCTGGTCCGTACGGCGGTTCAGCGTCGCGCCTTCCATCCGGTGCTGTGCGGCTCGGCCTTCAAGAACAAGGGCGTTCAGCCGCTCCTCGATGCCGTCGTGGACTTCCTGCCGTCCCCGGCAGACCGCGAAGCCATCCAGGGCATCGACTTCAAGACCGAGGAGGAGACCATCCGCCGTCCGACGGACGAGGAAGCGTTCTCCATGCTCGCCTTCAAGATCATGGACGACCCCTTCGTCGGAACCATCACCTTCTGCCGCGTCTACTCGGGCAAGGTCGAGGCTGGTGCGAACCTCCTCAACTCGACCCGCGACAAGAAGGAGCGCGTCGGCCGCATGCTTCTCATGCATGCGAACAACCGCGAGGACATCAAGGAAGCCTATGCGGGCGACATCGTCGCTCTCGCGGGCCTCAAGGAAGTCCGTACCGGCGACACGCTGTGCGATCCGGCCAAGCCGGTGATCCTCGAGCGCATGGAGTTCCCTGAGCCCGTCATCGAGATCGCCATCGAGCCGAAGTCGAAGGCCGACCAGGAGAAGCTGGGCCTGGCGCTCGCGAAGCTCGCAGCCGAGGATCCGTCCTTCCGCGTCTCCACCGACCAGGAGTCGGGACAGACGATCCTGAAGGGCATGGGCGAACTGCACCTCGACATCAAGGTCGACATCCTGAAGCGCACCTACAAGGTCGATGCCAACATCGGCGCTCCGCAGGTGGCTTACCGCGAGACGATCTCGAAGAAGGCCGAGGTGGACTACACCCACAAGAAGCAGACCGGCGGTACGGGCCAGTTCGCCCGCGTCAAGCTCGTGGTTCAGCCGAACGAACAGGGCGCCGGTTTCGCCTTCGAGTCGAAGATCGTCGGCGGCGCGGTGCCGAAGGAGTACATCCCCGGCGTCGAAAAGGGTCTGCAGTCGGTAATCGGCGCGGGTGTCGTGGCCGGGTTCCCGGTGGTCGACGTCAAGGTCGAGCTCATCGACGGCGCCTTCCACGAGGTGGACTCGTCGGCTCTGGCCTTCGAAATCGCATCCCGTGCGGCCATGCGTGAGGCTCTCCAGAAGGGCGGTTCCGTCCTCCTCGAGCCGGTCATGAAGGTCGAGGTGACGACCCCCGAGGACTACACCGGTTCCGTGATCGGTGACCTCAACTCCCGTCGTGGCCAGATCCAGGGTCAGGACATGCGCGGCAACGCCGTGGTCATCAACGCGATGGTCCCGCTCGCCAACATGTTCGGCTACGTGAACACGCTCCGCGGCATGAGCCAGGGGCGCGCGAGCTACACGATGCAGTTCGACCACTACGAGCAGGTGCCGTCGAACGTGGCTGCCGAGGTTCAGGCGAAATACGCCTGAACCCACTAAAGCGAAATTTTAGAATTTAAAGGAACGGGTGCCACGATGGCGAAGGAAAAGTTTGAGCGCAATAAGCCGCACTGCAACATCGGGACGATTGGTCACGTGGACCATGGCAAGACGTCACTGACGGCGGCGATCACGAAGGTTCTGGCGGAGTCTGGCGGCGCGCAGTTTACGGCGTACGACCAGATCGACAAGGCTCCGGAAGAGAAGGCGCGCGGGATCACGATCTCGACGGCTCACGTGGAGTACGAGACGGCGAACCGCCACTATGCGCACGTGGACTGCCCCGGTCACGCCGACTACGTGAAGAACATGATCACGGGCGCGGCGCAGATGGACGGCGCGATCCTGGTGGTGTCCTCGGCCGACGGCCCGATGCCGCAGACGCGCGAGCACATCCTTCTGGCGCGCCAGGTCGGCGTTCCGGCGCTGGTGGTGTTCATGAACAAGGTCGACATGGTCGACGACGCCGAGCTTCTCGACCTGGTCGAGCTCGAGGTTCGCGAGCTTCTGTCGAAGTACGACTTCCCGGGCGACGACATCCCGATCGTGAAGGGCTCGGCTCTTTGCGCTCTGGAGGACCGCCAGCCTGAGATCGGCCGCGACGCGGTTCTCAAGCTGATGGCCGAGGTCGATGCCTACATCCCGCAGCCGGAGCGTCCGGTGGACCAGCCGTTCCTGATGCCGATCGAAGACGTGTTCTCGATCTCGGGCCGCGGCACGGTAGTGACGGGTCGCGTGGAGCGCGGCATCATCAAGGTCGGCGAGGAAGTGGAGATCGTGGGTCTGCGGGCGACGCAGAAGACGACGGTCACGGGCGTCGAGATGTTCCGCAAGCTGCTCGACCAGGGCCAGGCGGGCGACAACGTGGGCGTTCTTCTGCGCGGCACGAAGCGCGAGGACGTGGAGCGCGGCCAGGTGCTGTGCAAGCCCGGCTCGATCAAGCCGCACACGAAGTTCAAGGCCGAGGCGTACATCCTGACGAAGGAAGAGGGCGGCCGTCATACGCCGTTCTTCGGCAACTACCGTCCGCAGTTCTACTTCCGCACGACGGACGTGACCGGCGTGGTGAAGCTGCCCGAGGGCACCGAGATGGTGATGCCGGGCGACAACATCACCATGGATGTCGAGCTGATCGTGCCGATCGCCATGGAGGAGAAGCTGCGCTTCGCCATCCGTGAGGGCGGCCGCACCGTCGGTGCCGGCGTCGTCGCTCAGGTCATGGATTAA
>NZ_JAJBBR010000010.1 GCF_020532555.1 Microvirga lenta
TGGAGTCGGGCGGCTTTCTCGGGATCGGGGCGGACCGTGTGGCGTTTCCGCTGGAGCGGTTCTGGCTTCGGGGCGATCAGCTGTTCATCCGCGGAGTGACGGAGCAGGACATCGAGGCGATGGACGACTATCGCGATCAGCTCGACAGCTTCCAGCGTCTGCCGCGCAACCAGCAGGCCGAGCTGCGGGTCTGGGAGTAATCCCACACCTCGCCCCACACCAAAACAACGAGCCGGCGGAGAAATCCGCCGGCTCCAGCAGCCTCAGGGGATGGTACACGCAACGACGTGAGGTCGCGTCATCACAGATGAGGGCTGCACGCATCCGCCGGAACTGAAACGTCCTATTCGACTCCGCGAACGACTGATGATTCTTAGCCAGAGGAACATCACGCACCCGGAGTGAGGGATGAACGAAGGCGGCAAGTTCTGAGCCTACACTTGCAAAATTGTTGATGGGCTCATCCTCTGGCGTGCCGAAGCCATGACTTCACAGGAGCTATGTACTCGCTGTTTTGAGAGCATCCAGGATCGTTGACGCCACAGAAGGCCAAGGATGGGTGAGGTGATCGGCATGAGCTTTGAACGAACACCCGTTGAGCCGAAGCTACTCCTCGATGGGCGACCTCGGAACAGACTGCTCGCAGCGTTGCCACCCTCCGAGCTGGAATACATCCTCACGGAACTGGAACTCGCCGTCATTCCTCGCGGATCCATCCTGCAGGACTACTATAAGAAGCAGGATCACGTCTTCTTCATCGAGAGTGGCTTGGTCTCGCTGCAGGCCAAAACCAACAGCGACGATCCCGTCGAAGTCGGGGTTCTGGGCCGAATGGGCATGGTCGGGGCACCGGTCGTTCTCGGTACTCTTGATGCTCCCCTGCGTGCCGTCATGCTGATCCCGGGCGAAGCGCTCATGATCAGCGCCGCCAGCCTTCGAGCTGCCATGGCCCGCACGCCGGTACTGCACGATCTCCTCTTGGGCTATACCCAGGCGATCACCGTGCAGAATTCCCAACTCGTGCTGTGCAGTTCACGCCATGAGACGGAGCAGCGCCTTGCACGATGGCTCCTGCTGGCTCACGACTGGCTCAAGTGCGATCTCATTCCCGTAACGCACGAAACGCTCAGCAACAGCCTGACCGTCCGCAGGCCCAGCGTCACGGTCGCCATCAGCAATCTCAAGGAGGCCGGCGCCATTCACACCGACCGCGGGTGCATCACTATCGCGAGCCGGCCGAGGCTGGAGCGCCTCGCCTGCGGCTGTTATCGCGTGATCAGGTACGAGTATGCCCGCCTGCTCGAGAAGACCCTGATCGTCCCCGGTTGAAGACGAGGTCGCGGCTTGCCGAGCGAGCGCCGATATCGCGGATCTCGCCTCGATCCCCGCGATACCCGGACCCGGCCTACTCGGTCCCTGGACGGTTTTACACGTCAGCCGTTGAACGACGGCATCGCCTTGAGCTGCTCGGCCGACATCGGAAGGATGATCCGATCGGGATAGACGACCGGGCTGATCCGGTTGCTCATGCGGGTGTCGACTCCCGCCTCGGTGCTGGGAGCTAGGCCCCCGACAGTGCCGGTCGTTGCCGTGGTCCCCGGATCGATCCGGAAGGCATGGACCGGAACACGGACCTTGCGTTCACCGAAACCGAGAGTGCCGCCAACCTCGAGGACGAACTCGGACATTCGGCCGTCGGGCCCAAACAGCACGTCGGCAATCTCGCCGATCACCTGATCGTCCGCGCCATGGACCTCCCGTCCGACGAAATCCGAGGGGCGCAGGGTTCCCGGCGTATATGGCCCGAGATACCGCTCCAGCTCGAACGTCGCGCTGCCCGGAGGCACCGGAGCTCCTGCCGTGCCACCGGCCTGCGCATGGGCGGGGGCCGTCAATATGATCGAAACGCCTAGACTCACGAAGTGCAGAAATGTCCGCATGAATTCCTCCTTGAACGATCCCGCAGGTCGGCCGGGGATCGGGTTAATCGGGCAGGGGCTTTGCTAGAGCTGAGGTATGTTGACGATGTCGGAATCCACGAGTTCGCGGTATTCATGGTCCCTGACGTCCCAGTCCGGAACAGCCTCCAGCTCAGGCCCGGTCACATCCCGCACAACCAGACGGCCCTGTTGATAGAAGACCTGGTCCAGGCGGATAGGGACTTCCTTCTCGGCAACACCAAGGAATCCGCCCCTATCGAGAACGATGAAGCGGCGTCCGTCGGTGGACTTGAAGACGAGACGCTTCACTTCACCGAGCTTTTCTCCTCGTGCATTATAGACACCGCTTCCTTCGAGTTCTCCGGCCCGCATGGTTCGGAACGGAAGTGCGGCCGTGCTCGCCGGGTCCGACGTGCCCTGGTTCACCTGGGTCTGAGGAGAAACGCGCTGAGGCGTGGCATTCTGCGCCATGGCAGCAAGCGGTGCCGACAGAAGCAGGCCCAGCAGCACCTTACGGTGTATCTTTTGCATCGATCGAGATCCCTCGTGGAGCATCGAAGTGTTCAGCGAGCGTCATTCCCATGAACAACAGAGGGATACGAGCAGCGTTCCTCATGGGTGGTGGCCGTGCGGCAAATTCCGTACGGTGGCGGACAAAACAGAGGCTCCGCAAGCGGCCTGCCGGCTGGGCCGCGGCGCATCCCGAAGGCGAGGGGCGCCCGCTTCGCAGGGGCAGCGAAGGCTTCGCATCCCCTAAACCGCCTCACGCTCGACCTTGCCCTCCGCCTGCAGCCACAAAGTGACGACCCAGCACAGCAACGCCCAGGCAGCGCCGACGGCCCAGCCTGCCAATACATCGGTCGGCCAGTGAACGCCGAGATAGACCCGGCTGATGCCGACCAGGATCGTCAGGAGCACGGCAGATACAAGAATGTACGCCTTCGCGCGCTTGGGCGACTGGACCCGTGCAAGCAGCGCGCCCAAGGTCAGGTAGACCACGGCCGCCATCATGGAGTGACCGCTTGGGAAGCTGGCCGTGTAGACATAGGAACCGTGGGAGACAAGATCGGGCCTGGGGCGGTCGAAGCCCATCTTGATCAGGGTGCTCAGCAGGATTCCGCCAGCGACCGAAAGCAGAACTGCAAGAGCGGCACGCCATTTGTCGGTCAGGAAAAGGTAACCCACCGCGCCTACCGTGAGCAGCGTCAGGACGCCGACCCCGCCCAGCGCCGTGAAGTCGCGCATCATCTCCTCCAGCCAGGCAGGGCCTAGCGGCTCTGCCGGGTCGGCTTCACTGCGAAGGGCGAGAAGGAGCCTCCGGTCGATGGCGTGGGTGCTGCCCTCCACAACCTCGTCCGCCAGTTCGACGAAGGCCCAGATAGCGCCTGCCGCAGCGAGGCTCGCCAGCAGGATGGGCCACTCGGCCCGACCGATCTGCCGGGCAAGGGCTCCCATCCGGGATCCACCGGCCATGTCCATGGGCTGTTGTTGCAGGCGCGGCTTCAATTTCCATCCGTTCGGTTGTTCTGAGTGGCTTCGCCCAATCAACGCGCCGTGCCGAAAAGAGGTTGAACAGCATCGGCACCTCGATGGTCCACTACCGTACCAAAACTTTGCGGTGGAAGCACAGGCACTCGCGAGGAGGAGCAGGAACAATGCACCTCCGGACAAGTTGGCGACCGTTGTATCTCGATCAGCAGAGAGTGCCATGCGTCAGGGACGGGGCCGATTTGGGGAGGCGGGCAGGGCGATCCGCCAGAGCCGGGACAGCATTGCAGGCATCTGGGGGGAGCGCACTGGCTTCCATGGCGAGGACCAGTGGCCTGCCCGCGTCGACGAGGCTTTGATCGAGGAGCCCGAGCGCTGGGTTCAATCGGCCTGTGTCCTGTGCTCCAACGGCTGCGCTCTCGACATCGGCGTCAAGGACGGGCGCATCGTCGGGGTGCGCGGCCGCGAGGTCGATCGGGTCAATCGAGGACGACTCGGTCCCAAGGGCCTGCATGGCTGGCGCGCCAACAACAGCCCGGATCGTCTGACCCGACCCCTTATCCGCTCCGGCACGGGCTTTCGCGAGGCGAGCTGGGACGAGGCGATGGACCTCATCGTCTCCAGGTCGCAGGAGCTGATCCGCGACTATACGGGCTCCTCGATCGGCTTCTACACCACGGGTCAGCTGATGCTGGAGGAGTACTACACCCTCAGCGTCATCGGCAAAGCCGGCATCGGTACGCCGCATATGGACGGCAATACCCGCCTCTGCACTGCGACTGCCGCTGCGGCGCTGAAGGAAACCTTCGGTTCCGACGGGCAGCCCGGCAGCTACTCCGACATCGATACGACGGACTGCATCCTTCACGTCGGTCACAACATCGCCGAGACCGATACCGTTCTCTGGATGAAGGTGCTCGACCGCCGTCGCGAGCCGAACCCGCCCAAGCTCATCGCAATCGACACGCGCGAGACACCGACGGCCAAGGAAGCAGATATCCATCTCTCTCCGAAACCCGGCACGAACGTGCCTGTCCTCAACGGACTTCTGAACCTCATCATCGAGGGGGGCGGAGTGGATCGAGCCTTCGTCGAGGCGCACACGATCGGCTTCGACAAGTTGAAGGAGACCGTTTCCAAATACACGCCAGAACGCGTGGAGGAGCTCTCAGGCGTGCCCGCTGAGAGGCTTCGGGAGGCCGGGCGTATGCTCACGGAAGCCAAGAGCCTCGTATCCACCGTGCTCCAGGGCGTCTACCAGTCGATGCAGGCCACTGCGGCGGCCGTGCAGGTCAACAACATCAACCTGATCCGCGGCTTCATCGGAAAGCAGGGCTGTGGTCTGCTGCAGATGAATGGCCAACCGACCGCCCAGAATACCCGCGAATGCGGAGCCGACGGCGACCTGCCTGCTTTCCGCAACTGGGATAACCCGGAGCACATCAAGGAGCTGGCGGAGCTGTGGAACGTCGAGATGGACAAGATCCCGCATTGGGCTCCTCCGACCCATGCGCTCGAAATCTTCAACTATGCGGAGAAAGGCTCGATCCGCATGCTGTGGATCCAGGCCACCAATCCGGCGGTCTCGCTGCCTGACCTCGGTCGGGTACGCTCCATCCTGAAGAACCCGAACCTGTTCGTGGTGGTGCAGGACATGTTCCCGACAGAGACGACGGAACTGGCGGACGTGGTCCTGCCGGCTGCGGGCTGGGGCGAGAAGACCGGCACCTTCACCAATGTCGACCGCACGGTGCATATCACCCACAAGGCGGTCGAACCGCCGGGCGAGGCCAAGTCCGACCTGGATATCTTCCTGGATTATGCGCGCCGCATGGACTTCCGCGACAAGGATGGGCGGCCGCTGATCAAATGGCACGATCCGGAGAGCACGTTCGAGGCGTGGAAGGCCTGCACCCGGGGGCGGCCCTGCGACTACACGGGGCTGTCCTACGCCAAGCTCACGGGAGGCTCAGGAATTCCCTGGCCCTGCAACGAGCAGCAGCCGGAGGGCACCAAACGGCTCTACGAGGACCATCATTTCCCTACGGAGCCCGAGTATTGCGAAAGCTTCGGGCATGACCTCGTCACCGGCGGCGTGGTCACGCCGACCGAATACAAAGCCCTCAATCCGAGCGGAAAGGCTCTCCTGAAGGCAGCCGAGTACCACGCTCCCCACGAGGAGCCCGACGACGCATATCCGTTCTGGCTCTCGACAGGCCGGCTCGTCTACCATTTCCACACCCGCACGAAGACGGGACGCTCCGAGGAACTCCACAATGCCGCGCCCGATACCTTCATCGAGATGAACGTTGCGGACGTGCTCGGAAACGGCTTGAGGGAGGGCGATTGGGTCAGCGTGTCCTCCCGGCGGGGAAAGGTCGAGGCCCGTATCAGGATCGGCGACATCGAGCCGGGGAGAGTCTTCATTCCGTTCCACTACGGCTACTGGGACGACCCGGAGCGGATGCGCGCGGCGAACGAGCTGACCCTGTTCGAATGGGACGCTGTAAGCAAGCAGCCGCACTTCAAGTATGCGGCGGTATCCATCAGCAAAATCGACGAGCCGCAAACGGATCAGCCCGACAAGGCGCCTACCGTTGCGTCCGAGGTGGTCGACCGCCTCCAGCACATGGCGGATGCGGCCATGAAGGTGGTCAAGCCCGAGCACCGGCACGTCCGTGAGTATCTCGGCCTGCTGGAAGGCAGCGAGCGGGCGCTGGCAGACGCGCTGGAAAAGGTTGCCGAGACGCATGCGCGCGAGCCGGACATTCGGAACGAATGCCACCTTCTGGCGCACTGGTCCCGCAAGGAGCTCGACGAATTGCGTTCTCTCATCGAGCGCTACGGAGAGGAGAGGGTGGCCGAGACGGACCGCCTCGGAAATGCCCTGAAGCCGCAGCAGAAGGCGACCGGTTTCGGCCTGGTTCGCGACCTGCACGATTGCTGGCTTCTCGCCAACGAATCGCATGTATCGCTCGTCATCCTCGCCCAAGCCGCAAGCGGGCTGCGCGATGAGCAGATGAAGGGCCTCATCAAGCGGATCGATGAGCAGAACCACCGACAGCGCACCTGGTTGATGACGCGGATCAAGCGGGCTTCGCCTCAGGCTCTTACGGTTCCCTCGTAAGGATGAGAGCCCGTGAAGAGCATTCCCGAGTGGATTTGGGCGCCGCTGTCGGCGATGCTGCTGACAGCTGTCGTCGGCGCGACGGGATACTGGGCCGGCCTGCCGTGGCTGTTCCCGAGCCTTGGGCCGACCATTTTTCTGCAGGTGCATAAGCCGGGGCAGAGTTCCGCAAAGCTCTACAATGTCGTCGTAGGGCATGCGGCCGGCATCGTGGCCGCAATCACCGGCGTCCTCATCCTGGGGGCAGGGAGCGCTCCGCCCGTGTTGTCGTCGAACGAGCTGAGCTGGCCCCGGATCTGGGCGTCGGTGATCGCGATGGGGGCGACGCTCCTGATTCAGGTTCCGCTCAAAGCCTCCCATCCGCCTGCTGCTGCGACCGCGCTGCTGGTTTCGCTGGGCGGATTCTCCCTGGCGTGGCGCGACATGGGTGTGCTGACCGCCGGTATCCTGATTGTCGCCCTGCTTGGAGAGGGATTGCGGCGGTTGCGGACTGCCGGTGACTGAACCTCCCTGCCTTGGAAGTCCGCCCGAAGCGAGATCCGAGCACCGGTGAAGAGGCCCTGACTCGGCACGAGCCTCGGACGCGGTGAGGGGAGGCCCGGCTACGAGCTCTGCTCACAGCCAAGGTTGTCGTTCGAATTGCCGTGCCTTCGCGCGTCACCCCTCGTTATAGGGCCTTGGGACTATTGACGCTGCATGCTGGCGCGCCTACATCATACTCCAATATGGAGTATTCCGCTTTGGACACAAAAACCCTTTGCCTTGCCGTCCTGTCCATGGGGGACGCCTCCGGCTACGAGATCAGAAAGCGTGTCGAGGAGGTCTTCGCCCGCTTCATGGACGTCGCTCCGAGCGGGATCTACGCCGCTCTGAAGCTGCTCGATCAGGAGGGCCTCGTCTCGGCGACGGTCGTGCCGCAGGAAGGCAAGCCGAACAAGACCGTCTACACCTTGCTCGACAGAGGTCGCGAGGCTCTGGCTGCGTCGCTCCGGGCCTCGGAGGGACGGCACAGAATCCGCTCCGAGTTGGTGACGCTGCTGATGTTCGCCGATCTGCTTCCTCCTGAGAAGCTGCGAGACGTCCTCGCCAATCGGGTGGCGGAACTGGAGCAGATCAAGGCCGAGATGGAAGCATCCACCAACACCTGCCGCCCGGGGCACCGGTTCCTGGTTCGCATGGGGAGGGTCCTGGCCGAGGCGGAACTCTCATTCCTGCGCGAGAGCGTTCCGGAACTCTTGGCCGAGCTCGGCCGGAGCGAAAGCGACGTGGGTACATCCGCGGCCGGCGAACTCGTCGGACATGACCAGCACTAGGGGCATTACCTTGAAGAAAAACTTTGCTGTCGTGCTTACCGTGGCCGCCGTCGTTGCGGCGGGAGCCGGGGGGGCGCGCTACCTGAAGAACGATACGGCCCAGGCGGTGGCTCCGACTACGGCTCCCGGGCCCACGGTGGTCGAACTCGCAGCGAGCGAGATCTCCGAAGTGCGTAAGACGGACCTTCGGTTCAACGTCCCGCTCGCCGGTACCCTGCGCCCTGTGGATCAGACGACGCTCAAGTCGGAGGTTGCGGCGAAGGTGTCGGAGGTCCTGGTTCAGGAGGGCCAGCCTGTAAAGAAGGGTGACGTCCTCGTGCGTCTCGATACCGAGGATCTCGAAACCAGGCTGAACGAGCGCGTGGCCAACCTCGAATCCGCGAAGGCACAGCTTGTGCTGGCGGAGAAGAACCGCTCGATGAAGCTCAGCCTTCAGCAGAAAGGTTATGCGGCCCAGGCCTCCGTGAACGAGGTCGAGAGCTCGTACCGGGCTGCCCAGGCGAGCGTTCGCGCACAGCAGGCGCAGGTCGACCTCGCCCGGAAGGCGCTCGAGGAGGCCGTCGTAAAGGCTCCGATGGACGGGTTCGTGTCCGAGCGTGCCGTCAATCCGGGCGACAAGGTTCC
This sequence comes from Microvirga lenta, assembly GCF_020532555.1. Classification (GTDB taxonomy): domain Bacteria; phylum Pseudomonadota; class Alphaproteobacteria; order Rhizobiales; family Beijerinckiaceae; genus Microvirga; species Microvirga lenta. Next base: position 8,493 of record NZ_JAJBBR010000010.1, read on the forward strand.
CGTGGACGGCAAGCTGCTGACGCTGATCGACCTGGCGAAGCTCGAGATCGAGGCGCCGGTGCCGACGAACGAGATTGCACTCGTGGCGGTGGGACAGAAGGCGAGCTTCCGCGTGCCTGGCATCGAAGGTCGAGAGTTCTCCGGCCGAGTCGAACGGATCAATCCGACGACGAAAGCCGGCTCCCGCTCGATCCCGGTCTATATCCGGGTCGAAAACGGCGACCAGGTTCTGCGCGGCGGCATGTTCGCCTCGGGCGACATCGTTGTCCGGGAGGTAAAGGAGGTCGTCGCAGTCCCGCCGGAAGCGGTGCGCGGCGACGCCGACCGTAAATACGTGCTCAAGCTCGACGGCGGCAAGATCGCCCGGCAGTCGGTCGAGGTGTCGGAGGACGCCACGGCCACCCTGGTCGCCGTGAAGTCGGGCCTGTCGGAGGGCGACACTGTTGTGAGCGCCCCGTCCATCATTCTCGAACCGGGTACTCCGGTCCGCATCGGCGGAAAGTAAGATGTTTCTCACCCGTATCAGCATCAACAACCCGGTCTTCGCCACCATGATGATGGTGGCGATTCTCGTGGTCGGGCTGTTCTCCTATCAGCGTCTCGGCGTCGATCAGTTTCCCGACGTCGACATCCCCACGGTCGTCGTGACGGCCTCCTATCCGGGGGCCTCCCCGGAGGCGGTGGAGAGCGACGTCACCCGCAAGATCGAGGATGCCGTCAACACGATCAGCGGTCTCGACACGCTCACCTCGCGTTCCGTCGAGGGGCGCTCCATCGTGATTGCGCAGTTCACCCTCGACACGCCTGCGGCGACCGCCGTGCAGGACGTGCGCGAAAAAGTGGCCGGCATTCGCGGTCAGCTCCGCGATGAGGTGGACGACCCGACCGTCACCCGCTTCGACCCCGACAGCGCGCCGATCGTATCGGTGGCGGTGGAGTCGCCTTCGCGTTCGTTGCGCGAGCTGACGACGCTGGCCGACGAGGTCGTGCTCAAGCGGATTCAGACGGTGCGCGGCGTGGGCAGCGCCGCCATCGTCGGCGGCGTGAAGCGCCAGGTCGAGATCCGGCTCAAGCCGGACCGGATGCAGGCGCTCGCCATCGGCGTCGATCAGGTCGTGGCGACGATCCGCTCCGAAAACCAGGACCTGCCGGCGGGCAACGTCACCCGCGGGCGCGAGGACAAGGTCGTCCAGATCGAGGGAACCGTGAAGGAGCCGCGCGAGATCGGCAATTTCATCGTGGCCCAACGCGGAGGCTCTCCGGTCCGCCTGTCCGAGGTGGCCGACGTCATCGACGGCCAGGAGGAGAAGACAAGCCTCGCCCTCTACAACGGCAAGCCGGCTCTGGCGGTGGATGTGGTGAAGGTGCAGGGCGCCAACACGATCGAGGTCGCCGACGGCGTGTTCAAGGCGGTGAACGAGCTCAAGGCCTCCCTGCCGTCGGACGTCGAGCTGTCCATCGTGAAGGACACGTCCAAGGGTATCCGCAGCTCGGTCGCGAACGTGCGCAGCACGATGCTCGAGGGCGCAGCCCTGACTATCGCCATCGTGTTCCTGTTCCTGCACTCGTGGCGCTCGACCGTGATCACGGGGCTCACGCTGCCGATCTCGGTGATCGGCACGTTTGCGGCGCTCGCCTTCATGGGCTTTACCCTGAACACGATGACCCTGATGGCCCTTTCGCTTGCCATCGGCATTCTGATCGACGACGCCATCGTGGTGCGTGAGAACATCGCCCGCCACCTCGAAATGGGGGCAGGCCACTTCGAGGCCGCCCTCAAGGGTACCCAGGAGATCGGTCTGGCCGTGGTGGCGACCACGCTCGCCATCGTGGCCGTGTTCGCCCCCGTGGCCTTCATGGGCGGCATCATCGGCAAGTTCTTTTTTCAGTTCGGCATCACCGTCTCTGTGGCGGTGCTGATTTCGCTGTTCGTCTCGTTCACGCTCGATCCGATGCTCTCGAGCGTGTGGCACGACCCGTCCATCGGCCGGAAGCCCCGCGGCGTGTTCGGCTGGGTCGCGAGCCTGTCGGACAAGCTGACGGCGGGGATCCTGGCCATCTATCGGCCGCTGATGCGCTTCAGCCTGCGGCGCCGCTGGGTCGTGATGGTGGCCGCCCTAGGTATCTTCGTGGGCAGTTTCGCCCTCGTGCCCATGATCGGCGTTGAGTTCGTCCCGACGGCCGATATGGGCGAGATGACCGTGAAGGTGACCGCGCCGGTAGGCTCCTCCCTTGAATATACGGAGACGAAGGCCCGTCAGGCGGAGGCCGCCATCAAGGACTTCCCGGAGGTGGACTTCACCTACACGACGATCAACAGCGGTCAGGCGGCCGGCAAGAACGAGGCGAGCGTGGCGATCACGCTCAAACCCATCGAGGAGCGGACGCGCTCGGCAACGGAGCTGGTGGACCTGATGCGCGAGCGCCTCAAGGCGATTCCCGGTATCGATCTGGCCGTGAGCCTGCCGGGCGTCGGCGACGGTAAGCCGGTTCAGATCAGCGTCCAGGGACCGAACCTCGACGAACTGGCCCGGATCGCAAACGAGACGGCGGCCATCATGGCAAAGGTGCCGGGCGTGGTCGACATGGAGTCGAGCCTGAAGGCGGCCCGCCCCACGATCGCAGTCAGCCTTGATCGCGAGCTGGCGAGCGATCTCGGGGTGAGCCTGCAGCAGGTTTCCGACACGCTCAGGCCATTGCTGTCCGGCGAGGATGCAAGCAGCTTCCGCGCGCCGAACGGCGAGAACTACGATGTCAACGTGCGCCTGCCCGAGACGGGGCGCGAGTCCCGTGAGGACCTGTCGCGGCTCTATCTCGCCAGCAGGCTGTCGAACGAGGACGGCACGCCGCGCATGGTCGCGCTGCGGGAGGTGGCGAAGCTGGAGCCTGGCGTCGGCCCGTCCCAGATCAATCGGCGCGATCTCGCGCGGGAGGTGCAGATCACGGCCAATGTCAGCGGCAGGGCCGCGGGCGACGTCACGAGCGAGATCAAGGCCGCGCTCAAGGAGGTGAAGCTGCCGGCGGGCTATCAGTACGTGTCCGGCGGATCGGCGAAGAACATCGAGGAGACTTCCGGTTACGCGGGGTCGGCGCTGCTTCTGGCCGTGATCTTCATCTACATCATTCTGGCGTCGCAGTTCGGCAGCTTCCTGCAGCCGCTTGCCATCATGGCATCGCTTCCGCTGTCGCTGGTCGGCGTGTTCCTCGGTCTGCTGGCCTGGGGATCGACCCTCAACATGATGTCCGCGATCGGCTTCATCATGCTGATGGGCCTCGTGGTGAAGAACGCGATCCTGCTGGTGGACTTCGTCAACCAAGCCCGCAAGGGCGGCATGGAACGCTCAGCCGCAATCATGCAGGCTACCGAGGTGCGCCTGCGGCCCATCCTGATGACGACGCTCGCCATGATCTTCGGCATGCTGCCGATGGCCTTGGGGCTGGGCGAGGGCGGGGCGCAGCGCGCCGGCATGGCGCATGCCGTGATCGGAGGCCTGATCAGCTCGACGGTTCTCACGCTGGTGGTGGTGCCGGTGGTGCTCACCCTGCTCGAGGACATGGCATGCAAGCTCGGCTTCGGACGAAAATCTGATGTCGCGCCTGTCACGGAGGATGCCGGTCCGGCGCTGTTGGCGGCGGAGTAGCGGAGGCTGGCGCCGTCCGGAATCGACATGGAAAGGGTGCGCAAGAGCGCACCCTTTCGCCTTTAGAGGAATGCAACGCCGGGAAATCGAAAAGACGCTGCGAATCTCGTCAGACCTGTCGGGTCCCACGGTAACGGGCAAAGGTCCTTTGTCCTTCAGCCCCGAACAGAACAACGTCGTAGGTGTCGTTCTCGACGCCATCGACTTCCATTCCCGGTGATCCGACGGGCATGCCGGGAACCGCGAGACCCTTGGCATGAGGCTTCTCGGCAAGGAGGCGCTTGATCGCGTCCGCGGGAACATGCCCCTCGATGACGTAGCCGCCGACCTCGGCCGTATGGCAGGAGGCGAGAGATTGGGGCACGCCGAGGCGGACCTTGAGGCGGTTCACCTCGGGTGACTCGACCACCTCCACCGGGAAACCTGCGGCGCGGACGTGGTCGACCCAAGCGCCACAGCAGCCACAGTTGGGATCCTTGGTGACCACCAGCTTCGGCTGGGATTCTGTTGCCGCCGCGGCGACGGCGGACATGGCGATAGGGGTGGCGGCAAGGCCGACGAGAAGCGCTCGCCGGTTGATCGTCGGATTGCTTTTCATGATGTGAGCCTCACTGCTTGGCGTTCTCCTACGCCTTCATGATGTCCCGGGCGAGTTGGCGGATCTTCATGCCCTTGCCAATGGCCGCAGTAACCTTGGTTATATGCGGCCTGGTGAATGGCGATTGCACTGCACACGACATCGCGAACCATGTTGCTTGTATAGGCCATCGCCGTGTCGCAGTATCCCGGATCGTTGCATCGATTTCGAATTAGAGCCCATGAACTTGGGTTTTCAGGAGCCGCGACTCAATAGGGCTTCTTGTCCACCCGGGATTGGCAGCAGTCACGTGCTTCGCTCGCAGGATCGGACGATCTCGGTTCAGAGGCAGCCTGGAGGATCCCCCTGATGCCAGCGGTTGGAGTATCCGCATACATATCCTGGCCCCTTCGCATTTGCGGCCAAGCCTCGTCCGCATATTGGACACTATAGCGTTGGCTTTAATGTAATTATGCTCCAAAATCGGGAGGCGAGCCAATTCTGAACAGTTGTTCATTTGAACATGCCGAGTTCTCGCTTCTCCTCCGACCAGGTTTGCCCATCGATGGGGCTCAATAAGTCTTCATGCGAGGGTGGTCTCTTCATATCATTCCTGCGATCCTTCAGTATAAGGGAACATCATCCCTGAATTTGTCGTTGATCCCCCACTGATGCGGCTCCAGTACGCCGCTCATGTTTGGGAGGTTACATATGCGCATAGCATTTCTGACAACAGTCGCCGCTGCCGCTTTCTCACTGAGCCTTGCGGCCGTGGCTCAGACGAGCGGCGGTGCCTCGGGCGGTACTTCAGGCGGTGCATCGGGCGGTACGTCGGGCGGGACGACCGTTGCTCCCAGCACATCCGGCGGAGCTTCGGGTGGCGCTTCGGGCACGACGGGCGGCGGCACGGGTGGTGCGTCGGGAACCACCTCCGGCGGCGCTTCCGGCACCACGTCCGGCGGAACCTCTTCAGGCACATCGGGCGGCACGTCCGGCGGGGCCTCCGGAACGACCTCGGGCAGCGGCTCTGGCGGGGCGGCAAGCGGCACGTCGGGTGGAACCTCTGGCGGAGCCTCCGGCAGCACCTCCGGCACGGCGTCTGGAACCACGGGTGGTGGCAACACCAACGTCAACATCAACCTGTCGGGCGAGCAGCGCACCCGAGCCGTTGAGACGCTCCGCAGCGTGAATGTGAGGCCGGTGCAGCAGAACATCAGCATCTCGGTGGGGCAGACGGTCCCGACTACGGTAACCGAGCTGGTCGACTGCCCGACAACGCTCGAGAGCCTGATCACCGGCATCCGCGAGTGTAAGGTCGTGCTGGTCGGCGATAGGTACTACATCGTCGAGGGCAGCTCCCGCCGGGTCGTCACCGTGATCGAGCGGTAAACCTTCGGAAGAGACTGGTCCGCCTTGCGGACCTTCTTCACCCCGCGGTGCTCACGTGCCGCGGGGTTTCGCTGTCCCTGCGGGCTGAGAATGGCGCCGCTGATGAACCATCGCTTTCCGGCTGGGTTAGACAGCTAGGCCGCGCAGTCCGAGGAGACTGTCGGACCATCCAACTCTCAATGAGGAGGTGCATATGGCTGAGACATATCGAGGCGGCGCTTCGCGTCTGGGCTCCGGAACCGGAATGGGATCTCCAGCCTACGGGATGGACGATCAAAGAAGAGCGATCTCGCCGGATTACGATGAAGACCTGGAGGGTTACGACTACGACCAATGGGGTGATTACGACGAGCGCCAGAGGACCCGCACCGGCCTCGCCCTTGATGACGGTATCATCCTGCTCGGCATTCTTCTCGGGGGAACGGCAGGATACATGATCGCATCCTCAGTTCGCACGGATCAGGTCGGCAGCAAAGCCCGGAGACGGTTCGGGCGGTCGGGCGACAGCCAGTACTCGGGCCACCGGGACCAAAGGAGATCCTACGGTTCCGTCGAGCATGACGAAACGACGGATCTGATCGCGTCCAATAAGGTCGAAAGCACGGCGGTCTACAATCGCAGCGGCGAAAAGCTCGGTGAAGTGTACAACTTCATGGTCGGCAAGCGATCGGGCCAGGTTGCCTATGCCGTGATGAGCTTCGGCGGCTTCCTGGGGATCGGCCAGAAATATCATCCGCTTCCGTGGAACATGCTGACCTACGACACGAGCAAGAAGGGCTACGTGGTTGACGTCGACAAGGAGCAACTGATGGGAGCTCCGAGCTATGGAGCAGGCGAGGAGCCATTCTCTCAGCCGGATTACGGAAAGCACGTGCGGGACTATTGGGCCTCCCGCGGGTCACGATCGGCAGTGATCGGATAAATCATGCGATGAGGCCTGCCATTCCCGAGAGTGGCAGGGCTCACCGCTCTCTGCCCCACCTCAAGAGATGAAATCAACGGTCCGACAGCCGAACCTGCTCGTCGGCGTCGTGCCAGATGACGGTTTATGCCTTGGTGGAAGGCGAGGTGAATGTCATCGTGAAGATCTGTCCGGCGATCGCGCCGCCGAGTTCCGGCGTGACGTTCAGAGGTGTGCAGGCATCGAGAGATGCCAGGATCCGGCTCATGATGATCTTCCGCTCCTCCACGTCGCCGTTGAAGGTGGAGTAGGTGATGCGGGGCTTCCCGAGCACTTCGCCGTTACGCTTGAAGCTGAAGCGGATCGTGACCTGAAAATTCTGGGTATCCGGTGGTGGATTCCAGCAGGACCAGAGGGCCTCTCCCATTTCCCGGATGGTGTTGACCGGCGGCCCGACCGGGGCCTGCTGCGAGATGGCGGGTGTGATCCCCAAGACAGACAGTGCGAGACCGACAAGAAACCGTTTCATGATGCCCTCCGCGCGGGACCTTAGCAGCCGTCGGAAGCGAGTCCAGTGCGACCTTCGGGGCGCGCCGGCCTGTCCTGACCGCGGGCTGCCTTTTGCGGAGACTCCACGGATCGACCTCTAGAAAACGCCCGGTCTTCACTGCGGGTCTCGTGCAGGCGTATGTCTGAGAGGCGGATGGCTTCGTTGGCTGCCGCCAGTTCGACCCGCAGCCGCTCGATCTCGTCGGCAGCCTCGCCCAGCATCCGCGTCGCGTCGTCGTTCAGGCGGGTGAACCCGGTTGTCGACGGCAGGGCCATGTCCGCCGTGAATCGCAACCGTTCTACTATATCCTTGGTGTCGTTGCTCATGCCCTTTTAAATGGCACAGCTATGATGAAGGGAAAGTTTCTCAACTCGCCGACTGAAATAACACGTTATTGCGTAGCGCGTAAATTCATGTCGACGGCGAGCCGAGTGGCACCGACCCAGCATCAAGGCGCCTCGAAAGCGATGGCGAGGGCAGCAAGGGTCAGGAGCGCTGAAATAAGCCAGTGCCAGTGAAGGATCAGCAACCCGCCCTCCTTGCATTCGGGGTCACAAGGAGGAGGTTAGTCCATGCCGCGACAGGTGTGGTTGGACGATGGTCTTAGACCGTGGGCCTACCCGAAATGGGACAGGCTGCCGCGACCGGGCAGAGCGGCACTCGAGCCGTTCCGTAGATTTGTCTTGCATGTTCGAGCGCCGAACGGTTGTCTTGTCAAAGGCTTTGCATTACGGCACGAATTCACAAGAACTAAGATGATTTTCTCCAGGAGAACGAAGATGCGCCGCGCCGTCTCGACTGCAATTCTCGTGCTGGGACTCGCAGCACAGGCTCACGCGCAAACAGGACCTGCTCCCGCCGCTGACGCCGCGCCCGTATCCCGTGCGGAGATCCGCGAGTTGATCGAAGCCGCCCAGGCGACTGCCAAGGCCTCCCGCGAGAATGTCGACTATGCGCGCGTGATGCCGGATCTTCTTTACCAGATCCTGGCGAAGCTCGACAAAATCGAAGACAAGCTCGACAAGGTCGAGAATGCGGTGAAGGCCAATCAGCGCAAGCGCTGAGACGCAGAGCCGGACGTGCGACCCCACCGGGCCGCGCTAATCCACATAGCCGAAGGCGCCTTCCGAGGCGCCGCGCTTCCAATAGTTCAGCACGTACATCTGCTCGCGGTCGAGGCGATGCTGGGTGCGCATGTGGTTGCGGATCGAGCGCGCGACGGATCCTTCGGCGCCCGCCCATACGAAGACACGTGCGTCCGAGGGCCATGAGGCGGCTTTCACCGCATCCTGTAGGGCTGAGGTCGTGCCGGGATGGGCGCCGTTCGGGCAGAGCCATGTGACTTCCACACCTTCCGGGCGGGCAAGAGCCTGCATTTCCGTCTCGTCGGGGATTTCGATGAACACCTGGCCGCGCGCGGTTGGCGGCAGGTGCTCCATGATGAAGGCGAGGGCCGGCAGGGCGGTGTGGTCACCCGCGAACAGATACCAGTCGATATTCTGCGTGGTGGGACAGCCCGGCCCCCATATTCCCACGACATCGCCGGGTTGAGCACGGGCGGCCCATGCGGAGGCGACGCCGCGGTCCCCATGCATGACGAAATCCACATGCAGTTCCGCAGCCGCCTTGTCGAAGCGGCGTACGCTGTAGGTGCGCATCACGGGACGTCTTTCGATGGCCGGCCAGACGAGCCGTCCGTCGGACCCGATGGTCGGCCATTCCGGTTCGGCCAGATGCTTCGGCGGGATCAGGAGTTTGACATACGGGCCGAGCGCATTCGTCGGCACGTCAAAATCGGCGAGATCCTGTCCTCCGAGGACGATCCTGCGCATGCGGGGTGTCAGATCAATCGTCCGCACGACATGGAGTATGCAGAGTTGCAGCCTGGTCTCTTTCTGAGCGGGAGCCTTGGTTGCGTCCGACATGCGGGGATCCTTTCAGGATGGGGATTCAGCGCTCGCGCCGGGTGAGGTGCCAGATCAGGTAGGGAACGCCGATCAGGGCAGCCACGAGGCCCGCGGGAAGCTGGAACGGGAAGATGACCATGCGACCGAGCCAGTCGGCCGCCACCATGAGAACGGCGCCGAGAAGGGCGGCGCCGATCAATTGCTCGAATGCGCGCCGCATCCCGAGCACCCGCGCCAGATGGGGACCGACGAGGCCGGCGAAAGTGAGCGGGCCGACAACCAGCACGGAGGCCGCCGTCAACACGGATGCCAGCAACATCACGACAAGGCGTGCGGCACCGAGTTCGACGCCGAGCTCCCGCGACGCCTCGTCCCCGAGGGGCAGGATGTCGAGCCAGCGCGAGGTCAGAGGCGTCGCGAGGAGCAGCGGGACGGCGATCGCGAACGTCATCCAGGCCAGGGAGGCGTCGGCCCGGTAGGTCGAGCCAGCCATCCAGGCGAGAAGCTGGGAGGCTCGCGGATCACCGAGGGCGAGGAAGCTGACCATGATCGCATCGAGGAGCGCGCTCAAGGCGATGCCGGTCAGCAGGAGCTGATCCGGGGCAAAGCGGGCTCGCGTGCCACGCCACAGCAGGAGCGCCAGAACCGCGAAAGCGCCGGCGAGGCCGAGAGCCAATTGCAGTGCGCGCCCGGGAGCGGCGCTGATGACCATGCTCACCAGGATCCCAAGTGCCACCCCTGTGCCGATGCCGAGCACTTCCGGGCTCGCGATGGGATTGCGCGTCAGCCGCTGCAGCAGGACGCCTGCCATGCCAAGCATGGCTCCGGCGAGGAGTGCGACAGCGACACGGGGCACCCTCCAGGGGGCAAGGGTGGCAAACTCCTCCCCGAAGGCCAAAGACCAGCCGTCGGGAGTTCGGCCGAGGAAAACCGCCATGAGAACGGCGGCGATCAGGATTCCGCCGAAGGCCGAAAAGCCGAGAGGACGTTTTCCGATGCGTGACGTAGCATGAATGTCCGTGGCCCAGTCATTGCCCGCCGAGCGCAACTGCGGCAGCAGCCACAGGAGGAGGGGCGCGCCGAACAGGGCCGTTACGGCTCCCGTCGGGAGGAAATCGGCGAAATGATCGCCAGCGGCCTGAACGGCCTGATCGACGAGGACGAGGAGCCCGCCACCCAACAGAGGGGAGAGGATCAGACGGTCCTGGAGCTGACGGGCCCCCGAGAGGCGGACGATCTGCGGCGCGGCAAGCCCGATGAAGCCGATGACGCCGACAGCCGATGTGACGAAAGCGGTCAAAAGGACAGCGAGAAGGAGGGCACCTGCGCGCAGCGCCTGCAGGGAAACGCCGAGACTGCTGGCGCTCGCGTCGTCCAGAGCCATGACGGTCAAGGGGCGCACGAGCAGGGCCGCGACGATTCCCCCGATGAGGAGGCGCGGGAGGAGATAGGCAACGGCGGACCAGTCCTGCTGGGCGACCGAGCCCGCTCCCCAGATGAACAGCGAGGTGACGTATTCCTGGTTCAGGAGTTTCAAGGCAACGGAGAGAGCGCCGCAGAACAGGCCGACCACCAGTCCTGTCAGCACCAATGTGAGGGAGGAAAACCCTCTTTTCGAGGCGACGGCGAAGATCAGCGCCGTCACGGCCACGGCCCCGGCAATGGCCACGATCTCCCGGCTCGCACCCAGAAGCGCGGGAGCCCAGATGGCTGCCATCACAAGCGTGAGCTGGGCGCCCGCCTCGACGCCGAGGGTCGTCGGGGAGGCGAGGGGGTTGCGCAGAACATGCTGAAACAAGGCGCCTGCCAGCCCCAGACCTGCCCCGCAGAGAAACGCCGTCATCAGGCGCGGCAGGGCGCTGAAATGGAACAGGAGCTGGCGCACGTCGTCGGCCGAAGGCTGCAAGGCGGCCTGGAACCAGAGGGCAGGCGGCAGCTGGCGAGCGAGCTGCAGGGCGCTCAGCACGAGCGCGAGGCTCAGGATCGCACCTGCCAGTCCGACGGCGCCGCCTCTGGTCCGGCTAGCTTGCACGGGCAGGCTCATGGGCAAGGAGGTTCTCTGTCAGCAGGCGCGCAAAGCGTTCGGCGGCAACGACGTCGCCGAACGCCCAGGCGGTCGGCAGGGGCGTGACCCGTCCGGCCCGAACGAAGGGCAGGTTCTGCCACAGGCCCGGCCCCTCCCTGTTGACCGGAGCATCGGCAGGGATGGGTTCGATCGCGACGAGCTGCGCGTCCGGGTAGGCTGCCAGATCGGAGACGCCCACGAGGCTGAAGCCCCAATAATTCGTCGGGCGGTCCCAGGCGTTCGGCACGCCAATACGGTTCAGCACATTGCCGAAGAGACTATTGGCGCCATAGATCCGCACATGGCGTGCATCCATGAAACCGGCGAGGAGGAGCGGGCGCAAAGCACGGCCCACGAGCGCGCGCCGGGCGGCGTCGAAGGTGGCATCCGCTTCGGCCAGCACGGCCTCCGCCCGGCTCTCCACGCCGAGCTCCCGGGCGATGTCGCGCATGATCCGGCGAGACTGCTCCAACGGTTCTCCAGAGGCCGTATAGGTGGCATAGGAGCGCGTCGGCGCAATGCGCTCCAGAAGCGGGCGGACGCTTTCGCTGAAGGGTGTCGTGATAATCAGATCGGGCTCGAGCGCAGCGATCACTTCGAGGTTCGGCTCGGTGCGCAGGCCGATATCCTGGACTCCCGGAGGCACAGGAGGCTCGGCCGCCCATCGACGATAAAGATTGATCTCCGCAATGCCGACCGGTTCGATGCCGAGAGCAAGCACGGTCGAGGTCAGACCCCAATCGAGAACGGCGACGCGGCTCGGGCGCCCAGTGCTCCGTGCGCCGACGGGGAGAGCTTGCGAAAGCAGGAGGGCTGCGATCAGCTCGCGCCGGTTGAGGCTCCGAGTCATCGCGCGAATCCGATGGGCGCTTCGGTGACGGGATGGCGGATCACCTCCATGGGGATGCCGTAGACCATCTCTAAAACGTCGGAGTGCATGATGTCGCCGGGCGTTCCGCGCATGCGGATCGCGCCCTTTTGCAGGGCGATCAGCTCGTCGCAGAAGCGCGCCGCCATGTTGATGTCGTGCAGGACGGCGACAACGCCCAGATTCCGGCTGCGGCTCAGGCTCCGCAGAAGGCGCAGGACCTCCATCTGATGGGCGAGATCGAGGGCCGAGGTGGGCTCGTCGAGAAGAATGAAGCCGCTGTTCTGGGCCACCAGCATCGCGACCCAGGCGCGCTGGCGCTCGCCGCCCGACAGGGTGTCCACCAACCGGTCGGCGAAGGGCTCCACCTGGGCGAGGCTCATGGCCTCGGCCACGTGCCGGTGATCCTCGGGAGAGACGCGACCAAGAGGGCCATGCCACGGATAGCGCCCGAAACGCACCAGTTCTCGGACCGTCAGGCTCGTCGTGACGGGGGTATGCTGGGGAAGGTAGGCCACATGCCTCGCAAAGGCGCGGGCGCCGAAATCCTGGATCGGAGTTCCGGCGAAGCGGATCGCGCCGCCGCTCGGCGGCATCTGCCGGGCCAGCAGCTTGAGGAGAGTCGACTTGCCCGACCCGTTATGGCCGATGATCCCGTAGACGCGACCCCGCCCGAAAGCGAGCGAGGTCGGCTGAAGGAGCGCATGCCCCTCGATGGAGAGGTGAGCCCCCTCCATCTCGAGGACGGCGTCGGCCCCGCCGGAATGCCCGGCGAAGGTCTCGGCCGTTCTGCGCCGGAACGGGGCGTTCATCACCACTTGTAGCTCGCGCTCACGGTTGCCCTGCGGCGGTCGCCGTAGAAGCACGCGTTGGGCGAGGAGCAGGAGCCCACATAGACCTCGTCGAACAGGTTCGACACGTTCAAGGCAAAGCGCCAGTTGTCGCGCTCGTAATGAACGGCGGCATCGGCGACCGTGTAGCTCGGCACCTTCAGGGTGTTGGCCTCGTCCGCATAGGAACTGCCGACGAAGCGGACGCCCGCGCCTACGCCGAAGCCCTTGAGGGCTCCTTCCTGCACGGTGTAGTCGAGCCAGAGCGATCCGAAAGTCTCCGGCACGCCCGCCGGAACCCGGCCGATGCGGGACGGATCCAGGTCCTTCGTGGTCTCAAGGTCATAGATCGTGTAGGCGCCTACGAGGTTGAGCCCCTCTATCAGATTGGCATTGGCCTCGAACTCCACGCCCCGGGAGCGCACCTCTCCGGTCTGCACCTGATTGAGGACATTGGCCGGATCGGTCGTCAGCACGTTCTGGCGCGTCAGGTCGAACAGGGCTACGCCGATGAAGCTGCGGGATCCTACGGGCTGGTACTTGACGCCCACCTCGATCTGCTCGCCGGTCTCGGGCTCGAGGGGGCGCTGGGTGGCGCTGTTGGTGCCGATCAGCGGGTTGAAGGAGCGCGAATAGCTCGCATAGGGCGCAAGTCCGATATCGCTCGTGTAGACGAGGCCGACGCGTCCGCTGAACTTGCGGTCGTCGCCTTCCGTGCTGGCGGACGGGAACAGGTAATTGGTCGTGTCCGTGTTGACCCAGTCATGCCGCCCGCTCAGCACCAGGGTGAAGCGGTCGAACTTGATCTGGTCCTGCACATAGGCGCCGAGCTGGCTCTGAACGATGTTGTTGAGGGTATAGCGCGAGGTCGTCGGCAGGGTGGGCGTATAGATCGGATTGAGCAGGTCGAGGGGCGGGCCCATCTCGAAACCCTGCTCGTCGTCGATCCGGTAGCGCTTGTAGTCGAGCCCCATGAGAAGGGTGTGGCTCAGCGGGCCGGTGGCGAACTTCACCTCCGCATGGTTGTCGACCGTGAACAGGCCGACGCGGGGCTTGGTGACGAAGTTGCCGCGCGCCAGAAGCGCCTGGGTCGCCGTCGGCACGGCCGCGTAGCCGAGGCCGTAAAGGTTCGTGAAATCGATGCTGAGAGCGTTGTAGCGCAGGTTCTGGCGCACCGTCCAAGCGTCGTTGAAACGATGCTCGAACTGATAGCCGATCATCGCCTGCTCGCGCTCGAAGGAATCGAAGCCCGGATTGCTGGTGAACAACTGTGTCGGAATGCGTCCGAAGGGGGCCGGGACCACCGTTCCCTCATAGGGAAGGAAGTTCTGGCCGTTGGTTTTGTCCCGCTGGTAGGAGCCGAGGATCGTCAGGGTCGTGTCGGCGGAAGGCTTCCAGGTCAGGCTCGGCGCGATGAAGGCGCGGTCGTCCCTGGTGTAGTCCGTCTGGGTGTCGCCGATCTTGCCGAGCCCGGTGAGCCGGTAGAAGAACTGGCTGCCGTCACCGCCCATAGCGACCGGGCCGCTCAGGTCGAAGGCGCCGAAAACATTGCCGAACGAGTTGACGCCCACATCGACCCGGCGGAGCGGCTCGCTCGTGGGCATCTTGCTGATGGCGTTGATGAGGCCGCCCGGGTTCGTGCCGCCGTAGAGGACCGAGGAGGGGCCGCGCAGAACCTCGATGCGTTCGAGGCCGTAGGGTTCGAGTCTGAAGGTGGCGAAGGACGTCGAGAAGAGCTGCAGGCCGTTCAGGTAATAGCCTGTCGCCTGGGCCGTGAAGCCGCGGATGAGGAACCAGTCATTGCGGACGTCGCCGCCGAAGGTCTCCGAGCGGATGCCGGGCGAGTAGCGTGTCGCCTCCACCACCGACTGAGCCCCTTGCTCCTCGATCTGCTCGCGTCCGACCACCGAGACGGCCTGGGGCGTCTCGATGATGGGCGTATCCGTCTTGCTGCCGCTCGCGCTGCGGGTCGCCACATAACCCTGGACCGGGCCCGTTGCGGTCTCGCCGCGCTCAGTGACCGTCACCGTCTCGAGGGCGATCTCGCCGTTCGGCTGGGCGATTGCCGTCTGCGCCGCCGCATGGGTCACGGAGAGACCGAGACCTCCCAAAGCCGTCGTGGCGAGGAGGCCCCAGAGCCCAGCTTTGCGGCGTGAGAGCCGCTTGGTCGAATTCGGATACGCACTCATTGTCTGTCCTTCCGGACGCGGTTCAAGGCCGCGCCTGTGATGCCTCTTGTCGAATGATGGGGCCGGGGCCCTCTTGTTGCTCGATGGCTTGCCAAGCCTTCCGCGTGCGTGCCCGTTCTCCTCAGCGCAGGTCGAACCGCAGCGGCACGGCGAAGGTGAACTGCTGCTGGGGAAGGGCGTCCGGCGCCGGAGGCAGGGAGGTTCCGGGCGCTGTGGCGGCCAGTGCGGCCTGATCGAGAGCGGGATGTCCGGCGCTGCGCACGAGTGCGGCACCGACGATCCGACCATTGCGCAGCATGGTAAAACGGACGGTTGCGACACCCTCGATCCCCTGCGCTTTCGGGCCCTCCGGATAGCGCAGGCGCCTTCTCAGGGTGGAGCTTAGTTGCGCCGCATAGCGGTTGAGAACGTTCGGGTCGGCCGAGGCCGCTGCACCGCCCGTGTTCTCCCGTGACGAGGAGGCCTGCCCCTGGCGCGGGGTGGACGGAGTTGACCTCTGCTCGGCAACCGCCTTGCGCGGGGCAGGGCGCGGCTTCGGCTCCACCTTTTTCGGTGCCGGCGGCTTCTTGGGCTTCGGGGCGGGCTTCTGCTCCAGTGTCTTCGCCACGACCGTTTCATCGGGCGGAGGAAGGGCCGCGACGATCTCGGGTTCCGGAGCCGCTTCCGCCTCGACGGGCGCCGCATCCGCGGGCACGGTCTCGATGGGCTTCGCTTCTGCCACCTCTTCGGGCTGGACGGCCTCGTTCATTTCCATCGGGACGGCTTCGGAGGTCTCCTGCGGAAGAACCTCGGTCATCTCCTCCGGTGGAAGCGCCTCCTCCGGCGGCAGGGCTTCGGCCGTGACGGGCTCGGGAGGCTGAACCTCCGCCGCCTCGGCCAGAACATCGGCCGGGGCCGCCGCTTCCGCTGGCGCGAGGGCTTCGGCGGTTTCCATGGCGGGCGCCAGATCGATGGTGATTTCCTGCTCGCCGGGTGGAGCCTGAACGTCCCGGGACGGCCAGAGCGCGAGGGCTCCCAGCGCGCCGGCATGGAGAGAGAGCGCAACGAGGAAGGCTGCACCGAGGCGGCCTTGGTCCTTCGTCTCCCTGTCCTGAACCAATGTTTGCATTGTCTCGGGCTTTACTGCGCCGTCGGGCTCGGTGCCTGGGCGATCAGGGACACCTTGCTGAAGCCTGCCGCGCTGACCTGGCCCATGATCTCGATGACACGGCCGTAGGGCACACTCCGGTCTCCGCGCACCAGCACGATCTGGGCCGGGTCCTGAGCTGCAAGCTCCTTGAGGCGCGGCACGATCGTCTCGGGCAGGAGCGGCTCCTTGTCGAGGAAGGGCTGCCCGTTCTCGTCGATGCTGACGACGACCGGTTGCTTCGGCTGCGAGACCTTCGGTGCCGCCGTCTTCGGCAGCTGCACCGGTACGCCGACCGTCATGAGAGGCGCGGCGACCATGAAAATGATGAGAAGCACCAGCATCACGTCGACGAGCGGCGTGACGTTGATCTCGGAAAGAGGTGTAGCGCCGAACTCGTCGTCCGGCTCACCTGAGCGGAGCGGTCCCATGCCCATTATTCGGCGGCCTCTGCGCGGACATGGGGCTTGCGGTCACGGGCAAGACGGTCGCCCAGAGCCGTGATGCCCGCAGCGAACGATTGCTGCACGCGGCCGAGATCGGTGGTGAGCTTGTTGTAGGCAATCACCGCCGGGATGGCGGCCACGAGGCCGATGGCAGTCGCGAACAGGGCTTCGGCAATGCCGGGGGCCACGACGGACAGGCTCGTATCCTGACTCTTCGCAATTGCGGAGAATGAGTTCATGATTCCCCACACCGTGCCGAACAGGCCTATGAAGGGGGCTGCGGATCCTGTGGTGGCAAGAAAGGCGAGGCCCGGCTGGAGACGGCGCATATCCACGGCGAGCGCGGCCCGCATGGCGCGCTCGATCCGCTCCCGCCGCTCTGCCCGGGACTCGGACGCGTCCTGGTCGCGCCAAGCCTCGTGGCCGGCCGCCACGATGCGCCCGGCGGGGCCCGGGATCTGCGGATGGAGCCTCTCGCCGGAACGGGCGGCGGCCTCGAAGGCGCGAGCCTGGCGCCGCACCCTCACGAGACGCACGAGTTTGTCGATGATGATCGTCCAGCAGCCGAGCGACGCCAGGACGAGCAGGATCATGACCCCTTTGACGATGGGGTCGGCCTGAAGGAACAGGCCGAGGAAGGACAGATCATGCGGTGCGGTGGGGGCGATCTCGTTCATGTCTGCGGCCTCACTTTTCGAAGGGAACGTTGTCGACCTTGGAGGCGGTCTCGACGGCGGCGAGGCACTGCTCACGGTCGCTGGCCGCGCCCTCGCAGGCCATCACATCGTTGAGGAGGATGCGCCCGAAGCGCGAGCAGGGGAGGCCGGCGAAGTCGAACAGCTTGATGAGCGTCTTCTTCTCCGGAACGGGCCCGATCTCCACGGCCAGACGCTTGGCCGCCACGCCGTCCGTATCGAGCGCGAACAGATCGAGCTTGAGCGAGCGCCAGCCTGCTCCCTGACGGTTGTTGATCAGGAAATACGCCCGGCAGTTGTCGCCTGCATTCTCCAGCCGGTTCAGTTCGACCCGCAGAGGAGACGCTGGCGTCTTTTCCTGTGCCCAGGCGGTTCCACCGATGCCGAGCGATAGAGCCGCAAAGGCGGCGACGAGTTTGGTGCGACGGGTGAGAGCGGTCGTGCCGGAGGCTTGAGGGTTTGTTCCCATGAGAAGCGTCGTTTCACTCTTCTTGTGGTCGAGCGCGTCTACCGCGACGCGAGCATGCAGCCGCCCGCGCCCGGCGCCATCAGCGCTGGGTGTTGTCAGGATATTCAGATCAAGCAATCGAGCGGCGCTGAAACAGGTCCTGCGCCACGTCTCGAATATCTGAAAGAAGACATTCTGATCAAGGGCTTAGCGAAAAGTCAGAGCGGTTCTAAAAGAGGCCTTACAGCCTTGAGTTCGATAGGAATTTCGCCTCTTTAAAATGGCTGTAAGGTGTTTTTTGAAGGATTTCGGCGCTCGGGATCCGAGGAAATGCCGTGTCGCGGTCTGTCCTGTCGGTGGGCTTTGCCACCAAGGCGCGGCTGCCGGAGCCGCCATAGAAGAGGATAATTCACATTCCATGTCTTGGTGGAATATGCTTGGCCGTAAGGATGAAATATGCACCCGACGATAATGCCTATCGCACGGGTCGAAGGTCGTCTTAAACTCGACCAGACAGGCTCTCGAAAGCCGAAGAGGGAGGGAATAATGTTGCGAAGAACTTTTGTCGGGATCGTCAGTGCTGCGGCGCTCACGCTGGGCCTCGGTGGCGCGGTGTCGGCTCAGGAGACGATGAAAGTCGGTCTGATCCTGCCCATGACGGGACCGTTCGCATCGACCGGGCGCCAGATCGAGGCCGCTGCGAAGCTGTACATGCAGCAGAACGGCGACACGGTCGCGGGCAAGAAGATCCAGCTGATCGTGAAGGACGATACCGGCGTTGCCGACGTGACGAAGCGGCTTGCGCAGGAGCTGATCGTCAACGACAAGGTGGGCGTCATCGCTGGTTTCGGCCTCACGCCTCTTGCTCTGGCAACCGCGCCGCTCGCTACGCAGGCGAAGGTCCCGGCCGTCGTCATGGCGGCCGCGACGTCGACGATTACGGAGGCTTCACCCTTCATCGTGCGCACCAGCGGCACTCTCCCGCAGAATGCCATGCCCATGGCGGAGTGGGCCTCGCAGAACGGTATCAAGAAGGTCGTGACCCTCGTGTCCGATTACGGGCCGGGCATCGATGCCGAGAAGGCGTTTTCGGGCGCCTTCACCAAGGCGGGCGGTCAGGTGGAAAACCTGCGCGTTCCGCTGCAGAATCCAGATTTCTCGCCATTCCTCCAGAAGGTGGCCGATGCCAAGCCGGATGCGCTCTTCGTGTTCGTTCCCTCGGGTGTCGGGGCGCAGTTCATGAAGCAGTTCGTCGAGCGCGGGCTCGACAAGGGCGGCATCAAGCTGATCGCTACCGGCGACGTGACGGATGACGACATTCTGAACGGCATGGGCGACGTAGCGCTCGGCACGATCACTACGCACTACTATTCGGCCGCCCACGACAGCCCTGAGAACAAGGCGTTCGTCGATGCCTTCAAGAAGGCGAACAATGGCATGCGGCCGAACTTCATGGCCGTCGGCGGCTATGACGGTATGCACCTGATTTACGAGGGGCTGAAAAAGACGAACGGCGCCGGCGGTCAGGCTCTGGTCGATGCCATGAAGGGCATGAGCTGGACGAGCCCGCGCGGCCCGATCACGATCGACCCCCAGACCCGGGACATCATTCAGAATGTCTATGTCCGCAAAGTCGAGCGGGTGAACGGCGAGCTCTACAATGTGGAATTCGCGACGATCGAGGACGTCAAGGACCCGGTCAAGGCTGCCAAGTCGAACTGAGTTCACGCTGAAAGGAGGCGCCGTCCCCGTTGACGGCGCCTCTCACGTTTTTCGGAGTACGCGGTGCTGACCATTCTCTTCGACGGTGTCGCCTATGGCATGCTGCTGTTCGTGCTTGCCTGCGGCCTTGCCGTGACGCTCGGGTTGATGAACTTCGTCAATCTGGCGCATGGTGCCTTCGCCATGGCGGGCGGCTACATCACGGCCGTTCTGATGAACCGTTACGGCGTACCGTTCCTCTTGACGCTCCCCTTGGCCTTTATCGGGCCGGCGCTGCTCGGGCTCGTGCTCGAGAGGACCCTTTATGTGCAGCTCTATGCCCGCAGCCATCTCGACCAGGTTCTGTTCTCCATCGGCCTCGTCTTCATGGCGGTGGCGGCCATCGACTACACGATGGGCTCGCAGCAGCAGCTGATCCAGCTTCCCGGCTGGCTGCAGGGGCGGGTCGATGTGCTCGGGGTGCAGGTCGGGCTCTAC
Source organism: Microvirga lenta (assembly GCF_020532555.1). Taxonomy (GTDB): domain Bacteria; phylum Pseudomonadota; class Alphaproteobacteria; order Rhizobiales; family Beijerinckiaceae; genus Microvirga; species Microvirga lenta. The sequence goes on from NZ_JAJBBR010000010.1 coordinate 28,324, forward strand.
CGCAGCTTCATCATCGGCGTTTGCGGCGTTTTGGTCATTGCCCTGCAGCTGATCCTGACGCGGACCCGGTTCGGAAGCAGGCTGCGCGCCGCCGTGGACGATCCCCGCGTCGCGCGCGGCCTCGGGATCAATGTCAGCGCCATTTTCGCCACGACCTTCGCAGTCGGGTCGGGTCTGGCCGGGCTCGGGGGCGCGCTCGGCGCGGAGATCCTCGGGCTCGACCCAACCTTTCCCCTCAAGTTCATGATCTACTTCCTGATCGTCGTCACCGTCGGCGGCACGACCAGCATCACCGGACCCTTCCTGGCCTCGCTGCTCCTCGGCATCGCGGATGTCGCCGGCAAGTACTATCTGCCCGATTTCGGAGCGTTCATCATCTACACTCTCATGATCGTCGTTCTCGTGCTCCGCCCGCAAGGGCTCTTCGCCCACGGACGATGATCATGCAGGACAAGCCTTTCATGTCATCGCTTACGACCGATGAGGTCGCCACGTCCCTGCGCAGGAAGGGGCGCTGGGGACTGGGCGAAGTCCTCTTCTGGCTCGCCGCCGCGGCGACGCTCTTCTTTCTTCCCGAGCGCCATCTCATTCTCAACGAAATCGCCATCATCGGCCTCTTCGCCGTCTCCCTCGATCTGATCCTGGGTTATGCCGGCATCGTTTCCCTGGGCCATGCCGCGTTCTTCGGGGTTGGCGCCTATGTGGCCGGCATCTTCGCGAAGGAAATGACCGGTGATCCACTGACCGGTCTCGCCGTGGCAGGCGTGGCCGCGGCTCTCCTCGGTTTCGCAACGAGCTTCCTCGTGCTGCGCGGCGCGGACCTGACGCGGCTCATGGTGACCCTCGGCGTGGCGCTCGTCGCGGGCGAGATTGCCAATCAGGCCTCCTGGCTGACGGGTGGCGCAGATGGTCTGCAGGGTATCATGATGGGGCCCCTGCTCGGGATGTTCGAATTCGACATCTTCGGCACGACGGCCTATGCCTACAGCCTTGTGGTTCTCTTCGTCCTGTTCGTCGTGGCCCGGCGCATCGTTCATTCGCCCTTCGGGCTGTCCCTCCGCTCCATCCGCGACAACTCTCTGCGGGCTCGCGCCGTCGGCATTCCCGTGAATCGGCGTCTTGTAGCCATCTACACGATCTCCGCAGCCTACGCGGGCATCGCCGGCGGGTTGCTGGCGCAGACCACGCAGTTCGTGTCGCTGGACGTCTTGGCCTTCCACCGTTCGGCCGATGTCCTCCTCGTCCTCGTCATCGGGGGCGTGGGCTATCTCTATGGCGGGCTGATCGGCGCGGTGATCTTCAAGGTCCTGCAGGACATCCTCTCCAGCATGACACCGCAGTACTGGCAGTTCTGGATCGGGCTCATTCTCGTCGTCCTGGTACTGGCCGGGCGCGAGCGGCTGACCGAGCGGGCGCGATTCCTCGCAGGACGCCTCTTCGGACGTTCGGCCGGAGCACCCCGGACAGCGCCTGCACGGGAGGGCCGGCCGTGACTCCTGCACTGGAAACCATCGGACTGCAGAAGCGGTTCGGCGGCCTTACTGCCACCGATAACGTCTCGTTCCGGCTGGAGAAGGGTGCTCGTCATGCCCTCATCGGGCCCAACGGGGCCGGCAAGACCACCTTCATCAACCTGCTCACGGGCGTGATCCCGCCGACGAGCGGACGTATTCTCCTGGAGGGCGCGGACATTACCAGGCTGTGCCCGGAGCTTCGCGTTCAGCGCGGGCTTGCCCGCACGTTCCAGATCAACCAGCTCTTTCCGGCCATGACCCCGCTGGAGACCCTGGGCCTGGCGGTTTCGGAGCGCAAAGGGAGCGGGCGCGACTGGTGGCGGGTGTTCGGGAGCGACCGCGAAATCGTGGACGAGGTCGTCGGGATCGCGCAGCGGTTCCGCCTTGCCGACGTGCTGGACGAGCGCACCTCCAACCTGCCTTATGGAAAGCAGCGGCTCCTTGAGATCGCGGTCGCCTTCGCCTGCGAGCCCCGGGTGCTGCTTCTCGACGAACCGGCCGCCGGCGTGCCGGAGGCGGAGCGTCATGAACTGCTCGCGACGGTGGCCGCTCTCCCGCGGGACGTTTCCGTGCTTCTCATCGAGCACGATATGGACCTCGTCTTCAGTTTCGCCGAGCGCATTTCGGTGCTGGTGAACGGCGGTCTCTTCACGGAAGGCACGGTCGACGAGATTGCCGCGGATCCGCGCGTCCGCGCCGTTTACCTCGGGGAGAGCGTCGATGAATGATCTCCTGTCCCTGCGGCGGGTCTCGGCCGGATACGGGGATGCCGTCGTCATTTCGAACATCGATGTGGGCCTGAGGCAGGGCGAATCCTTCGCCGTTCTCGGGCGCAACGGAACCGGCAAGACGACGCTGATCAACACCATCGTCGGGGTCACCCGCCAGAAGGGCGGCATGATCGTCCTCGACGGCAGGGACCTTACCGGAGCACGCCCGGAGACCCGCGCGAAGGCCGGGATCGGGTGGGTTCCCCAGGAGCGCAACATCTTCAAGTCGCTCACGGTCGAGGAGAACCTGACTGCGGTCGCCCGCCCGGGACCGTGGACCCTTGCCCGTGCCTACGAACTCTTTCCCCGATTGCGGGAGCGCCGCTCGAATCTCGGCAACCAGCTCTCTGGCGGAGAGCAGCAGATGCTGGCCGTTGCCCGCGCCCTCGTCCTCAATCCGAGAATCATGCTTCTCGACGAGCCGACGGAGGGATTGGCTCCCATCATCATCGAGGAATTGCTGGCGGCCCTGACCAAGGTCATTCGCGAGGAAGGCATGTCGGTCATCATTGTCGAGCAACACGCCCAGAAGATCCTCGGCATGACCGACAGGGCACTCATTCTCGACCGCGGCACGATCGTCCATTCAAGTTCCAGCAAGGCGCTCATGGAGGATCCCACTGCTCTCGAGCAGCATCTTGGCGTCACCGGCGGCAAGAAGAAGCGGCTCGGACACCCGCCACTCTAGTTCTGCACAACAACCCTGGGAGAGACAGTCTCATGCAAAGCAGCAAACCTCCGTTCCGCGCCGACATGGTCGGCAGCCTTCTTCGTACCCGGCCCTTGAAGGAGGCCCGGGACAAGCATCATCGCGGCGAGATCTCCGACGAAGCCCTGAAGGCGGTCGAGGATCAGGAAATCAAGAACCTGATCAAGCGTCAGGAAGAGATCGGCCTGCAGGCGGTGACCGACGGCGAATTCCGCCGCGCCTACTGGCATTTCGACTTCCTGGAGCACCTGGACGGCGTGACCTCGATCGAGGCCGATTCAGGCATGAACTTCAAGGGCGGCGTCGGCATCACCAAGGCTCTGCGCGTCACCGGCAAGGTGGGCTTTTCCGACCATCCGATGATCGACCATTTCCGTTTCGTGAAGGAAAACACGAGCCGCGTCGCCAAGATGACCATTCCAGGCCCGAGCATGCTCCACTACCGCGGCGGCCGGAAGATGATGAATATGGGCGTCTACCCGGATATGGACGACTTCTATGCGGATGTGGGCGCGGCCTACAACAAGGCGGTCCATGCCTTCTACGATGCAGGCTGCCGCTACCTGCAGCTCGACGACATCTCCTTCGCCTATCTCTGTGACCCCAACCAGCGCGAGATGCTGAGGGAGCGCGGGGACGATCCCGAGAAGCAGCCCGACATCTATGCCGGCATGGTGCGCGAGGCCCTGAAGGACAAGCCTTCGGACCTGGTCATCACGATGCATCTGTGTCGCGGCAACTTCCGCTCCACCTTCATCGCCTCGGGCGGCTACGAGCCCGTGGCGGAAACGCTCTTCAATGCCATGCCGGTGGACGGCTACTTCATGGAATGGGACACCGATCGGGCAGGGGGCTTCGAGCCGCTCCGGTTCCTGCCGAAGGGCAAGTCGGTGGTTCTCGGCCTCGTCACGTCGAAGACCGGCACTCTCGAGAGCAAGGATGACATCAAGCGCCGTATCGACGAGGCGACGAAGTACGTCGACCTCGACCAGCTCTGCCTCTCTCCGCAATGCGGCTTCGCCTCCACGGAGGAGGGCAATACCCTCGCCGAGGACGAGCAGTGGGCCAAACTCCGCATGATCGTCGAAATCGCCGAGGAGGTATGGGGCAAGGCGCCGTCAGCCACGCAGGTGCGGCAGGCTTCGTAACGATCCGCGAGAGGATCGCGCAATCCAGCGGGACTCGGGGACAAAGAGCCGAGCCCCGCTGAGGATGCCAGGATTGCTTGCTGCACCCGCATCCCTGCTGAGAGAGCCGCCTCGAAGGCCGCAGAACCTGGCTTTTCCGTCCTCAGACTGCCTGAGCCGGCGGGAAATGGGCGGGACGAACGCCCCGCTGCGACAATTCTGCGGCCTTTGGGTTTCTTTCGGGGATGGATACGGGTTACTTTGTTGTCTATTCAGTCGGCCACAGCCGTTCACGCTATCCAGAAGAAGCTTTGCGTACCACGATGACGTTTCCGATGCCGCCGAACGAGGTGGAGCGGCTGCAAGCTCTCCACCGCCTGAACATCCTCGACGGGAGGCTTCCGTCGGGGCTCGACCGGATCTGTTCGATCGCGCAATCCCTGTTTCATGTGCCCGTGGTCCTCATGGTGTTCCTCGACGAGGAGGTGGCCTGGATCAAGAGCGGGTCCAACTCGGAACTGTCGAAAGAGCCGCGGGCCCTGTCCTTCTGCAACCATACCGTGATGCACGACGAGGTGTTCGTGGTTCCCGACACGTTCGCGGACCGGCGTTTCGCGGAACATCCCTATGTCAAAGCCGATCCTCCGCTGCGCTTCTATGCGGGAGCCCCCTTCACGACGGAGCCGGGCTTGCGGATTGGCTCGATCTGTCTTGTCGATCACGTCCCGCGCGACTTCACGCCCCGGCAGATGAACCTCCTGAGCTCTCTGGCCCGTGTCGCGGTCGACGAGTTGTGGCTGCACCACCTGGAGCGGTCGGGCCTTGCGCCTGCGACCGAGGTGCTTCCCCTTGCCAGGAAGGTGTCGCTGGACTTCCAGCTGGAGCCGTCCATCACCAGCCGCCAGGTTCGCGCCGGGCGCGGCCTGCTCAATTGGTCGGTGCGGGAGCTGGCGGAGGCCGCCAAGGTGTCACCCATGACCGTGAAGCGCATCGAGGCGAGCAGCGATGTCCTTGTGGTCAGGGATGAGAGCGCCAAGGCGGTGCGCCGGGCGCTGGAAGAGGGCGGCGTCGAGTTCGTGTTTTCTCCCGATGCGGAGCCGGGGGTGAGGCCCCGCTGAAACGCTCCCCGGGCCTCCCGAATACCGTGCCTGGAACCGGCTCAAAGCCGGGCCGCCTGCAGGGCGTGGCTGGCGCGGGTATCGCGGTTGCGGGGACCAGGGCCGATGGGGCCGAAATCCCCTCGCAGCGCCTTCAGGGCATAACGCTCGGTGTCGATCTCGCGGGCGGTGCGGAAGCCGAGATTTCTGAGGATCGGCAGGGGCGGACACCAGCCTTGCACCGAATGCTGGAACAGGAAGATGGAAACAAGGGCTGGCAGGGCGAGCCAGCGCCGGTCCATCGTTGCGCCCAGGGCGACGCCGGCAAAGGCAACGGTCGCGGCATTGGCCTCCAGCATCCGCTCGATATCCCACTCCTCATCGAGCTCGCGGAGCCTGCGGTCGATCCGGTCGGGGTGCTCGGCGTGCCATCTCACACTTTCGGCGATCCGCGCCTCGATCCGGCGGTTGGCGTTCTGCCCCGTGCGGCCTGCGACCCGTTCGGCACTGCTTGCCACCATGACGCATCCTCCTCTGCTCCGTTAGAAACGGGGCCGTTCGGGTGCAGTTCCGCGGTGCGGCCTCGGCTGTCGGGTTTGGGTCAGGTGCTGCGACGCTCGATCAGAACGTGGCTCGTATCGATGACGCGCCGCGCGTCCTCGGCATGAGGCTCTTGGATGCGCGCGAGGATCAGGCGAGCGACTTCCTTTCCGATCAGATCTCCCGAGGGTCTGATCGTGGTGAGCGAGGGGACGCAGGAGGTGCTGAAATCCAGGTCGCCGAAGCCGATCAGGGCGACGCGCTCGGGAATCGCAATGCCCCGGCGCTGACATTCGAACAGAACGCCCAAGGCGATCAGGTCGTTGGAGCAGGCGATGCCGTCGAGATCCGGGGCCTGTTGAAGAGCCCGGTTGAGGAGAAGGGCGCCGGCCTCGACCGTGGCGGCGCCAGGGTGATTGATAATTTCGCAGATCGGGGCTCCCCCGCCCTTGCCGGCCTCCGCGAAGCCGCTGGCGCGTTGCGCCGCACGGCGATCCTCGTCCATCCGCGCTCCCAGGAAGACAAGGTTGCGGCGGCCTTTCGAGAGCAGATGCCCTGCCGCCGAGGCGCCGACCTGTGGATGGGAGAAGCCGACGGCCATGTCGATGGGCTCTCCTCCAATCTCCCACATCTCGACTACCGGCACACGGCTGGCTTTCAGCAGCTTGCGGGTTTCGGGGCTGTGATTGAGCCCCGTCAGCACGACGGCGGCCGGCGCCCAGGAGAGGGCGGTCCGGACCAAGGCCTCTTCCTGGCCTTCCCCGTATTCGCTGTGCCCGAGGAGAACCTGGAGTCCCTCGGCGGCGAGGGCGGATTGAAGCGTCGAGACCGTTTCTGCGAAGAAGGCGTTGCGGATCGAGGGCACGATGATGCTGACGACCCGGGAGGAGGCTGCGGCGAGCCCGCCGGCAACTAGATTGGGCACGTAGCCCAGCGTATCGATGGCCCGGGCAATGTCCTGTCCGGCTGCGGGGGACACCGCGTCGGGCTTGCGCAGATAGAGCGAGACCGTGGAGGGGGACACCTGGGCGAGCTTGGCGACGTCCATCATGGTGACGCGCTGCATCTTGCGCCGTTTCCGAGTCGCCCGGGTCTGGATCGTTCCGCCTCCTGAATCCACGAAAAGTCTCCCTAATTCGTAGCGCTCCGAAGGGAGAGCTTAATCCCTTTCCAGCGCGGATGACAAGAAAATCAACCATATAGAGGGGATATTCCTGCTCCGGACGCCTGTTGAGAGATATAGCCTCCGGTCTTGCGGCAATTTCATCGTAGCGCTATGATGAATGAAATCGGCCGTGCGGAAGCGGTCTTTTGCTGCTGCCGCGAAAGGTCCACGCGTCGAGCCGACGCGCCAGGAACAGGTGAGGAAGCATGTCGTCGGTCAGCTTTCGGAAGCTCGAGAAGAACTACGGTGCCCTCAAGATCGTGAAGGGCATCGATCTTGAGATCGCCGACAGGGAGTTCGTCGTCCTGGTCGGGCCCTCCGGCTGCGGCAAGTCCACCACCCTTCGCATGCTGGCCGGTCTGGAAAGCATCAGCGGCGGGGAAATCCGCATCGGCGACCGGGTGGTCAACAAGCTGCCCCCGCGCGAGCGCGACATCGCCATGGTGTTTCAGGACTACGCGCTCTACCCGCACAAGACCGTCTATGAGAACATGGCCTTCAGCCTGAAGGTTCGCGGGGTCCCTGCTTCCGAGATCAAGCCGCGTATCGCCCAGGCCGCGGAGATGCTCGGCATCGAGCAGCTTCTCGAGCGCAAGCCGAGCCAGCTCTCCGGCGGGCAGCGGCAGCGCGTCGCCATGGGCCGCGCCATCGTACGGCGTCCCCAGGTCTTCCTTTTCGACGAACCGCTCTCCAACCTGGACGCCAAGCTGCGTGGGCAGGTTCGCACCGAGATCAAAAGGCTGCATCAGGCCATCGGCACCACCATCATCTACGTGACCCACGACCAGGTCGAGGCGATGACGCTCGCCGACAGGATCGTGATCCTCAAGGGCGGCGAGATCGAGCAGGTCGGCACGCCGGACGAGGTCTACAACAATCCGGCCAGCGTTTTCGTCGGCGGCTTCATCGGGTCGCCCGCCATGAACTTCGCGAAGGGCACCATTCGCGGCGGGCAGATCGCCTTCGACGGGGGAGCCCAACTCCCGGTCACGGCGAACGCCGCCGGGAAGGCGACGGCGCTGGAAGGCCGCGACGTGGTGGTCGGCATCCGCCCGGAGCATTTCGTATCCTCTGCCGAGGGTCAGACCCTGGCAGGCCGCGTGCAGGTCGTCGAGCCGCTGGGCTCCGACACCCTCATCCATTTCGCCCTGGGGCAGGCCACGCTCACCGCGCGCGTTGCGCCGGAGATGCGGCCTCAGCCCGGCGAGACCCTGTCCATCGGTGTCGATCCGTCCCGGATCCATCTCTTCGATGCGGCAACGGAGCGGGCGCTGAGCTGATCGCTCTCTGACAACAAGGAAGATGCCGGCCAGGCACCGGCATCCGTCAACTTCAACGGAGGAAATGATGACCGTTACCAAGACCGTGACTTGGCTGCTCGCCGGCGCAGCCCTGACCCTGTCGGCGTCCGCCGCCATGGCCCAGCAGACGAACCTGCGGGTGTTCGTCTCCAGCCAGCACCGCCCGGACGTGTGGCGCAAGGCCTTCGACATGTACGAGGCACAGAACCCGAACGTGAAGGTCACCATCGAGACCGGTGGAAACACCTCCGAGGCGCAGGCCCAGTACCTCAACACCATCATGACGGCGAAGGATTCCTCGCTGGACGTGATGATCCTCGACGTGATCCGCCCGGCGCAGTACGCCGCCGCCGGCTGGACCGTGCCCTTCAACGAGGTGATCCAGGGCGACGCCCAAGCATATATGAAACGCTATCTGCCGGCCTATGCCGAGGCGAACACGGTCGACGGCAAGGTGGTGGCATTGCCCGCTTTCGCCGACGCCATGTTCCTCTATTACCGCAAGGATCTTCTGGAGAAGCACGGTATCCAGCCGCCGCAGACCTGGGAGGAGCTGACCGCCGCCTCCAAGAAGATCATGGAAGCCGAAAAGGACCCGAATCTTCAGGGCCTCTCCTTCCAGGGTAAGGCCATCGAGGGTGCGGTCTGCACCTTCCTCCTGCCTTACTGGAGCATGGGCAAGCAGCTCGTCTCCGACGGCAAGCTCTCCTTCGACAAGGATGCGGCCGTGAAGTCGCTCACCCTCTGGAAGGACTTCGTCGACCAGGGCGTCGCCAAGAAGAACATCGCCGAGGTCGCCACCGACGACACCCGCAAGGAATTCCAGGCTGGCAACGTGGTCTTCGCGGTCAACTGGTCCTATGCCTGGGGCCAGTTCCAGGGGCCTGAATCCGCCGTGAAGGACAAGGTCGGCGTCGTGAAGCTCCCGGCCGTCAAGGGCGGCGAGCCGGCCTCGTGCCTGGGCGGTTGGGAGTGGGGCGTCTCCGCCTACTCCACCAACAAGACCGAAGCGCAGAAATTCGTGCAGTACCTGTCGAGCCCCGAGACCTCGGAGTTCATGGCCGTCAACGCTGCGCTCCTCCCGGCCTTTCCTGAGAAGTACACCGATCCCGATGTGACCAAGGCCGTGCCGTGGTTCGCCGAGGCCAAGCCTGTCGTCGAGACGGCAAAGGCTCGCCCGGTGACGCCCCGGTATAACGAGGTCAGCGAGATCATCCGCACCACGGTGAATGCGGTGCTCGCCGGCACCACGACGCCGGAACAGGGTGCGACCCAGATGGAAAGCCGCCTGCGGCGCGTCCTGCGCTGAGCCGCTCCACCCCATGACCCGACGGACGCCTCAACCGGCGTCCGTCCCCAACGTTGCAACCGGGCAGGAACATGACGATGGCAACGGCCAGCGAAACAGGCATCATCACGGCGCATCGTGAAGGCGCCACGAAATGGTGGACGCGCTTCCTCGATCCGAGCGAGCGCACCCTTGCGGCTCTCCTGCTGGCTCCGACGGCGCTGCTGCTCTCGCTCATCATCGTCTATCCTGTCTGCCGCCTGGTCTGGACGAGCTTCCAGAATCTGTCGCTCACCTCCGGGCTCCCGGCGGAGTTCGCAGGGCTCGAGAATTACCGTCTGATGATCGACGATCCGGTGTTCTGGGAGACCACCTGGAACACGGTTCTCATCACGCTGATCACCGTTCCCGGCGCATTGCTGGTCGGCCTCGGGCTCGCCCTCATGGCCAACATGCCCTTCAGGCTGAAGTGGCCGGTTCGCCTGTCCCTTCTCATTCCCTGGGCGCTGCCGCTCTCCTTCGCCGGCCTGATCTTCGCCTGGTTCTTCCACTCCGAGTACGGGGTGGTGAACGACGTGCTCCGGCGAGTCGGCATCGAAGGCATCATCTGGTTCAATTCCGCCAATTGGGCCTTCGCGGCCATCTGTCTGACCATCATTTGGAAGACCTCGTCCTTCATGGCGCTGATCATCCTGGCCGGACTGCAGACCATTCCGCGCTCCCTCTACGAGGCTGCGGAGGTCGATGGGGCAGGGCGCTTCCGCCAGTTCTTCGAGATCACGCTGCCGCTCCTGAAGCCGGCCATCGTGGTGGCCCTGATCTTCCGTACGATCACGGCGCTCCAGACCTTCGATATTCCCTTCACCATGACCCGCGGCGGGCCCGGCACGTCCACGGCGACGCTGGCCATGTACATTCACCAGAACACCGTCGATTTCCTCGATCTGGGCTACGGCTCCGCGCTGGCGGTCGTGATGTTCCTGCTCTCCATGTGCGTGACCTTCGTCTATCTGCGCATGATCCGCGCCAAGGGGTGACAGCCATGAACGCCGAAGCACCTGCAACCCAGTCGCTCCTCTCCGGCAAGCCGCTGCGGCTTCTCATCGCGTTCATCCTCGTGATGAACGGCATGTTTCCGGCCCTGTGGATCCTCTTCACTTCGCTCAAGACCGAAGCGGAGCTGACGGTGAAGCCGATCACCTGGCTGCCTCATGCGCCGACGATCGCGAACTACCTGCGCGCCTTCACGGACCAGCCGCTGCTGCTCTTTCTGTTCAACAGCTTCATGGTGGCGATCCTTTCGACCGCACTGACCCTGTTCGTATCGGTTCTGGCGGCCTATGCCCTGGCGCGCCTGCAACTGCGGGCGCGGGATCTGATCCTGTCGGCGATCATCGCCGTCTCGACCTTCCCCTTGGTGACCCTGCTCGTGCCTCTGTTCGAGATCATGCGGGCGCTCGGCCTCCTCAATACCTGGGTGGCGCTGATCCTGCCCTACACGGTTCTGAGCCTGCCGGTCTGCACCCTGATCCTGGTTTCGTTCTTCGAGGGCATTCCGCGCGACCTCGAAAACTCCGCCATGATCGACGGCTGCACCCGCATCGGCGCTCTGTTCAAGGTCGTCGTGCCACTCTCGGCGCCGGGCGTGTTCACCGCGGGCATCCTGGCCTTCGTCAATGCCTGGGACGAGTTCCTGCTCGCTCTCTCATTCAATTCCAATCCCATGCTGCGCACCCTGCCGGTCGGCATCACGCTCTATCAGGGCGAGTTCGCCTTCCCCTGGCCGGTGATCTCGGCGGCGCTCGTCGTCGGCATCGTGCCGGTCGCGGTTCTGATCGTGATCTTCCAGGAGCGCGTCGTGTCGGGCCTGACCTCCGGCGGCATCAAAGGTTGAGGACTTTCCCATGACACGCCGACCCCTCGCAGACCTGCGGAGCCAGCGCTGGTTCGCCTCCGACGACATGCGCGGCTTCGCGCATCGCCAGCGCACACAGCAGATGGGCATGCGCCGCGAGGAATTCCTCGGAAAGCCCGTTGTCGCCATCCTCAATACCTGGAGCGACATGAGCCCGTGCCACTCGCACCTGCGCGACCGGGCCGAAGCCGTGAAGCGCGGCGTGTGGCAGGCCGGCGGTTACCCCGTTGAGCTGCCCGCCCTCTCCGTCGGCGAAGTGATGGTGAAGCCCACCACCATGCTCTACCGCAACTTCCTGGCCATGGAGGTGGAGGAACTGCTGCGCTCCCACCCGGTCGACGGGGCGGTGCTGCTCGGCGGCTGCGACAAGTCCACGCCCGGCCTGCTCATGGGCGCGATCAGCATGGATCTTCCGGTGATCTTCTGTCCGGCGGGTCCCATGTCGAACGGGCAGTGGCGCGGCGTGAAGACCGGGGCCGGAACCCATACGAAGAAATATTGGGACGAGCTGCGCGCCGGTAACATCACGCAGGACGATTGGGTCGACCTGGAAAGCCGCATGACCCGCTCCATCGGCACCTGCAACACCATGGGAACGGCCTCCACCATGACTTCCATCGTGGATGCCATGGGCCTGACGCTTCCGGGCGCTTCCTCGATCCCGGCCGCGGACAGCGGGCATACCCGCATGGCATCGTCCTGCGGCGAGCGGATCATGGAGATGATCTGGGAGGACCTGAAGCCCTCCCGCATCCTCGATGCACGCAGCTTCCGCAACGGACTCGTGGCCTACATGGCGCTCGGAGGCTCGACCAATGCCGCCGTTCACCTGATCGCCATGGCCCGCCGCGCCGGAGTGGAGCTGACCCTCGACGACATGTCCGACATGGCCGGCAAGGTGCCGGTCTGCGCCAATCTCTTCCCGTCGGGCGAGTACCTGATGGAGGATTTCTATTTCGCAGGCGGCCTGCTGGCGATGCTCAAGAAGCTCGAGGCCCATCTCGATCCGGAGGCAAAGACGGTCAACGGCCGGACCTTGGGCGAGAACATCGCCGATGCCGAGTGCTGGAACGACGACGTGATCCGCGGCCCCAACAACCCGGTGGTGCCGCTCTCGCAGGGCAAGACCCTGGCCGTGCTCCGGGGCAACCTCGCTCCCAACGGCGCGGTCATGAAGTCCTCGGCTGCCAACCCCAAATTCCTCAAGCATGTGGGCCCGGCCATCGTCTTCGACAGCCCGGCCGAGATGAACAAGGCCATCGACGATCCCGATCTCGACATCACCGAGGACAGCGTTATCGTCCTGCGCAATGCGGGCCCCGTGGGAGCGCCGGGGATGCCCGAATGGGGCAATCTGCCCATTCCGAAGAAGCTCCTGAAGCAGGGCGTGCGCGACATGGTCCGCATCTGCGACGGGCGCATGAGCGGCACCCATTACGGCACCTGCATTCTGCACGTGGCACCCGAAGCCGCCGTGGGAGGCCCCCTCGGTCTCCTCAAGACGGGCGACCTGATCGAGCTGGACGTGGCGGCCGGGCGGCTCGACATGCGCGTCGCTCCAGCCGAACTGGAGCGCCGCAAGGCCGAGTGGAAGCCGACCGCGCCGGTTTACGGGCGCTCCTTCGCCGCCCTCTACCAGCGCCATGTCTCGCAGGCCGACGAGGGCTGCGACTTCGATTTCCTGAGCGCGCCCGGCCCGGTGGCCGAGCCCGTGATCTTCTGAGGACGCCATGATCGACATCGAAAACCGCTTCAAGCGCTGGCTTCAGGGAGCGGGCCCGAAACCGCCGCTGGGAACCTGGCTGATGGCGGCGGCTCCCGCCACCGCCGAGGCCATGGGCTATACGGGCTTCGACTTCCTCGTGGTCGATATGGAGCACGTGCCGATCGAGGTGGCGGATCTGGCCCACATCCTGCGCGCCATCGGCTGCACGCCGGCCGAGGCGGTCGTCCGCATGGCCTGGAACGACCAGATCCTCATCAAGCGCGTTCTCGATGCAGGCGCCCAGACCATCATGGTGCCTTTCGTTCAGAACGCCGAGGAAGCCCGTCAGGCGGTCGCCTTCGCCAAATATCCGCCGCACGGCGTGCGCGGGGTCGCTGCGGTCCATCGCAGCTCCCGGTTCGGCCGCGCGTCCGACTATCTCAAGCGGGCGAACGACGAGGTGGCCGTGATCGTCCAGCTCGAGACGCCGGAGGCCATCGAGCGGCTGCCGGAGATTGCAGCCGTGCCGGGCGTCGACGCGCTCTTCGTCGGGCCGGGCGATCTCTCTGCGGCCATGGGCTATATCGGCAACATCACGCATCCCGAGGTTCAGGCTCTCATTGCGAAGGCCGCGAAGGATTCCCATGCCGCCGGAAAGCCCGTCGGCATCGTCGGTCCCAATCCCGAGATGGTGCGCCGCTTCATCGACTACGGCTACGATTTCGCCGCCATCGCCTCCGACATCGCCATGATGACCGGCCGCGCCACAGACTGGCTCGGCGCGCTTCGCGACCAGCCGGTGCAAGTGGCGCCCGCAGCTGCCGCCTATTGAGGTTCGCTCCATGAACGCGACCGTCGCGCTCGACGTTCGGGCGCAATTGGGTGAATGCCCGAAATGGTCCGATGAGGAGCAGGCCCTGTTCTTCGTCGACATCAAGGGCAAGGCGCTCCACCGCTACAAGCCTGGAACGGGCGAGCACGTCGCCATGACGATGCCCGAGGAAATCGGGTGCTACGGCTTCAGGAAAGACGGCGGCTTCGTTGCCGGGTTCCGGTCGGGCATCTGGCTCCTCGACCGCGAGGGCAAGCCGGAGAAGAAGCTCGCCGACAACCCGGAGGACCAGAACACCAGCCGGTTCAACGACGGCCGGGTGGACCCGGCGGGGCGCTTCCTGGCCGGAACCATCGACGAGCCGAAGGCCGGCGGAAAGGCCCATCTCTACCGCTACGACCGGCGCGGGCTCGTGCCGCTTGCCGGCGGCCTCCTGACCTCCAACGGCGTCGCGTTCTCCCCCGATGGGCGCACTCTCTACCATTCGGATACGCCGACCTTCACCGTCTGGCGCTATTCCTACGATCCTGCGACAGGCGAGGCCTCCGACCGGACATTGTTCGTGCGTCTGACGCCGACCGAGAGCGACCGCGGCCGTCCCGACGGTGCGGCGGTCGATGTGGAAGGCTGCTACTGGACCGCGCTCTTCGAAGGCGGGAGGGTGCAGCGCTATGCGCCGGACGGAAGCCTGATCGGGGAATATCCGGTGCCGGCCCGCTGCCCCACCATGGTCGCCTTCGGCGGTCCCGAGCGGAAGACCCTCTTCGTCACCTCGGCGCGGGACAGCCGCCCGGAGGATGAGCTGGCGACCTTCCCGCATTCGGGCAGCCTCTTTTCCATGCCGGTGGATGTGCCGGGCCTGCCGGAATATCGTTTCGACCCCGCCGTTTAGTTCCCGAGGCACCGATGCCGTTCGACTACCAGACTGTTCAGTATCGCTCGCTCGAAGACCGCTCCGTGGTGATTACCGGCGGCGCCTCCGGCATCGGCGAGGAGATGGTGAAAGCCTTCGTGGCTCAGAAGGCGCGGGTGTCCTTCATCGATATCGACAAGGAGCGGGGAGGGGCGCTTGCCGCCGCGACCGGCGCGACCTTTCATGCTTGTGACGTGACCGACATTCCGGCCCTGCGCAACGTGCTCGCCCGCATCGAAGGCGACACTGGCGGCATCCACGTTCTCGTCAACAATGCCGGCAAGGACGACCGCCACGACATGGCGGAGGTCGAGCCGGAGTACTGGCGCCGGGCGCTCTCCCTCAATCTCGACCACCAGTTCTTCGCCACGCAGGCCGTCTCCAAGGGCATGGCGAAGGCGGGGGGCGGCTCGGTCATCATGCTGGGTTCCATCTCCTGGATGCGCGGCCGCCCCGGCATGGTCGGCTACACCACCGCGAAGGCCGCCATCAACGGCATGACCAAGACACTTGCCCGGGAACTCGGCCCGTCGGGCATCCGCGTGAACTGCATCGTGCCCGGCGCCATTCTCACCGAGCGGCAGGAAAAGCTCTGGCTCACGCCGGAGCTCAACCAGCAATTCATCGATCTCCAGGCCTTGAAGTTCCGCCTCAACGCCAGCCACGTGGCGAAGCTCGCCCTCTTCGTGGCGTCGGACGAGAGCGCGGGCTGTACCGGGTCCAATTTCGTCGTCGATGCCGGCCTGACCCAGAACTGAGCCCTTCCATGCAGATCCAGACACAACCCAACGGCTTCGACCTCCTCCTCGACGGCAGGCTTATCCTGCGCCACCGGAGCGATGTTCCATGCCTTTTCGTCGGCCATGGCGAAGCGCGCATGGACATGTACCGGGGCAATTTCGACATCGAGGACTATGTCGTCGAGCGCACGCCTCTCGCTCACGCCGAGATCACCGGGACGGACGACGGCTGCGACATCGCCTTCGCGTCCGCGCCGGGGCAGCCTGTGCGGCTCACGCTGAGCATTTCGGGCGACGAGCGCAACGGCGTCGTCTTCTTCAATGCTCAGGATCTGTCGATCAACCGTGTCTGGCTGCGGGTTCAGGCCGAGGCGGATGAGCATGTCTGGGGCGGCGGCGAGCAGATGTCCTATTTCGACATGCGCGGTCGCCGCTTTCCTCTATGGACTTCCGAACCCGGCGTCGGGCGCGACAAGTCGACGGAGATCACCTTCAAGGCGGACGTGACGGGCAAGTCGGGCGGCGACTACTGGAATACCAATTACCCGCAGCCGACCTATGTCTCGTCCCGTCGCTATGCGCTCCATGTGGAGACGACCGCCTATTCCGCCTTCGACTTCCGTCGCGAAGGGTTCCACGAGATCGAGGTTTGGGCTGTGCCGGAGCGGATCGAGCTTGCGTCTCGACCGACCTTTCTCGCCCTGGTCGAGACGCTGTCCGAGCGCTTCGGCCGTCAGCCGCCTCTGCCCGAATGGGTCTATGGGGGCGCCATCATCGGCCTGAAGGACGGGGCGCGCTCCTACGAGCGGCTCGACGCCATCGTCGCGGCCGGAACGAAAGTGTCCGGCCTCTGGTGCGAGGACTGGGTGGGCCTGCGCAACACTTCCTTCGGCGCGCGCCTGTTCTGGGATTGGAAAGCGAACGAGGACCGCTATCCGGGCCTGCGCCAGCGCATCGCCGAGATGGCGGAGCGCGGTATCCGCTTCCTCGGCTATGTCAATCCGTACCTTGCCGTGGACGGATCGCTGTTTCCCGAGGCCGATGCGGCGGGCTATTTCGCGAAGGACGAGGCGGGCAAGACTGCCCTCGTGGACTTCGGCGAGTTCGATTGCGGCGTGGTGGACTTCACCAATCCCGACGCGGTGGAATGGTTCGCCGAACGGGTGATCGGGCAGAACATGCTCGATTTCGGCCTTTCGGGCTGGATGGCCGATTTCGGCGAGTACCTGCCCATCGACGTGCATCTCGCCAACGGCGTCGATGCGAAGCTCATGCACAATGCCTGGCCGACCCTCTGGGCCGAGGTGAATGCCCGGGCGGTGGAAAGCCGCGGCAAGACGGGCGAGATCCTGTTCTTCATGCGCGCGGGGTTCACGGGCGTGCAGAAATACTGTCCGCTGCTCTGGGCCGGGGACCAGTCGGTGGACTTCACCCGTCACGACGGTCTCGTGACGGTGATATCGGGCGCCCTCTCGTCGGGCCTCCTCGGCAACGCCTATCACCACTCGGACATCGGCGGCTATACGAGCCTGTTCGGCAATGTCCGCACTGCAGAACTCATCATCCGCTGGGCAGAGATGGGGGCCTTCACGCCGGTCATGCGGACCCACGAGGGCAATCGGCCGCGCGACAACCTGCAGATCGACCAGGACCCGGAGGTGCTCCGCCACTTCGCTCGGATGACGCAGGTCTATGTGCATCTCGTGCCGTACCTGAAGTCGCTCGTGGCGGAGGCCTCCGCGCGCGGGTTGCCGGTGCAGCGGCCGCTCTTCCTGCATTTCGAGGACGATGCCCGCGCCTACACGATCCAGGACGCCTATCTCTACGGGCCCGATCTGCTCGTGGCTCCCGTCTGGCAGGCGGGCAGGACCGAATGGACGACCTACCTTCCGAAGGGCGCGGATTGGGTCCATGTATGGTCCGGCCGAACCTTCGCGGGCGGCGAGGAAGTCACGGTGGCCGTGCCTTACGGTCAGCCGCCCGTATTCCATCGGGCGGGCTCCGCCTTCTCGGAGCTCTTCGCAGGCCTGAAGGATCTCTGAGGAATGTCAGCTGCGGAGCTGGTGGGCTTTCTTCTTCTCGCCGGGGCCGCAGCCTATGCGCAGACCCTGACCGGTTTCGCCTTCGGGCTGATCACCATGGGCGGGATCGCTCTGACCGGGCTGCTTCCGCTGACGGATGCGGCGGCGATCGTCAGCGTGCTCACCCTGGTCAACGCCACGCAGATGCTCCTCAAGGGCTGGCGCGATGTCGCCTGGCGCGAGTTCTGGCTCGTCATGGCGACGAGCGTGCCGTTTCTCTTCGCGGGCTATGCCCTGCTCGAGTGGCTCGCCGAGACCCGTACCGATCTCCTGCGCCTGATCCTTGGTCTCATCATCATCGTGTCCAGCCTCCAGCTCGCGCGAAAGCCCGAGCCTCTGGGCCGGCTGTCCGGCTCGGGCTCCTTCCTGTTCTTCGGCAGCATCGCCGGCCTGATGGGAGGGCTCTATTCCACCGCAGGGCCGCCGCTCGTCTATCACTTCTATCGTCAGCCGATGCCCCTCGTGCAGATCCGCGAGACCCTCGTCACGGTCTTCGCGCTCAATGCAGTGTTCCGTATCGGCCTCGTGGGTTTCACCGGCAACCTGCCGACCGGTTCGGCCTGGTTCGGGCTTCTCGCGGTTCCCATGGTCATGGGAGCGACCTATGCCGCACGCCGCTGGCCGCCGCCGCTCTCCCCCAAAACGACGCGCCGCATCGTCTTCGTCCTGCTGTTCCTCTCCGGAGCGTCTCTCGCGGCGCCGGCTCTGGTGCCGATATTCGGAAGCTCGGTCTAGGGGACAGCCCGAAGGGAGGCGATGTCCCCATCGGTCAGGCCGGCAGCCTTCGCTCTCGCATAGAGTTCGCGCGCCTTGGAAGGATCGCCCCTTATCCCGAGCACCCTCCAGCTTGCCAGCACCTGTGGATCGTAGGTCTGTGCCAAACGGTAGATGGCCCTCGCGCTGCCCTGAGCCGCCGCTTTCTCCAGCACGAGACGGGCGGCGCCGACATCCGCCTGTGCCAGAAGACGGTTGGCTCGCTCCAGAAGCGCGATTTCGTCCTTGCCCGGTGGAGCATGCGGCGCACCGGGAAACGTGGCAGCAGGCGGAGGAGGCGGTGGCGCCGTCATCCAATCGGGCGGCTGGCGCTGCCGCTGGATGGTCAGGCCCCGCCGCAGGGCCTCGGATTCGCGGATCAACGCCTCCGCATCGCTACGGCCCGAAGGTGCTTCCGAGCCTGTCACATGCGAGGGCGGTGGTGCATCGTCGGCGCGAGGCGAGCGGGCAGGTGGGTCAGGAGATGACGCTTCGCCGGAACCCGGAGGTCCATCGGGAAGGGCAGGAGCGGCGGAGGGCGGTTCGCCGAGGACGCTCCGTCCTCCCGGGAACCAAGCGGCGACCGCGACGGCGAGCAGGGCCGCGACGACGAGCTGCGCCGCCATGACGGTCCAGCCGAAGAGGCTCAGAGACGGAAGGTCGCTCCGCGACAACGGGGCTGCCGAGAGGCCGGAGAGCGGGCGTGGCTTGGCTTCGTCTTCCGGGGGCGGGATCCCGGCCTCTGCGGCCCTGCCCAGGATCGGATGTGGGGCTTCTGCAGGAATCTCCGCATCTTCTCCGGAAAGACCCAGGATCCGCTCCAGATCCGCCTCTCCGTCCGCATCTGTCGCAAACGCGATCCTCTCGCAGTCTGGATCGGGATTCCCCTGGATCATGGCCTCTACCGGGTCTGGAGTGTGGCCCTTGGCCAGGGCTCGGATCGCCTGAACCGCCTCGTCGAACTTGGCCTGCCGGGACAGGAGGTCACGGGAGGCGGGAACGATCCTGCCGGCTTCCTCCAGAGGGGATGCGCTCGGATGTACTGCTTTCCGGCCAGACGTGGAGCGTTGCGGCCGCAGGTCCGGTTTCCTCCGACCGTTCTTGCCGGCGTTCGCTCGCGTCTCTTGCTCTGCACGTCTTCTCATAGGCATATCGCTTTATGAGAGGGATTTCTCGGTCGCCCGTGCGTTCCGTCAGAACATACGGCCGGGAGCCGGCGTCCCACAATCGGCACCTAAGGGTGAGGCGGTCGCGACAGAGGCGGAATCGATCCCGTGCCTCCTGCGATAGGATGAGCCGTCAGCCTTCGGGAGTAGTGCGTCCCATAATCCCGAGGAACGCGTTGTGTTCCGGCGCCTGCCGCGGTCTTGCCAAGCTGTTCGCCGAGCCCGGCCAAGTTTTCGGCCCAGCTTGCTGCAGCTTCATCCAAGAAGATGATGCTGCAACAACCGTAAACCCTTTAGGCGGATGCGAATTGGCAACTGTTTCCCATGGTCGAGAACGAGGAAGGTCTTTGCTGCCGGCGGGATGTGCGGGATCCGATCGTGATTCTCCGACGCCCCCGGTCCGTTCCGATGGCAGATGCTTGCCGGAGCGGCCAGTCAAACGGGAGAGCGCACCATGGAAGAAGAAGACACTGAAGGCACCGCCAACACCGGCAGCAACAACACCTTTACCTTCGACTTCGATTTTGATCAGGACCTTGTCCAGGATCAGGACGCGGATGTCGACGTCGATACCGACCAAGTTGCCGATATCGATCAGGATAATGACCAGACGGCCGACTCCGATGCGGTCGCCGACAATGATGCCGATCTTGATGTCTTCACCGACAACGATGCCGACTCCGACGCGACCGCGGATTCCGACGGAGACGCCGTGAACGATATCGATAGCCCTGTCGACGGAAGCGACGGCACGGGCGGCGCCGGTGACGGCGGTGACGGCGGCGATGGCGATGGTGGCGACTCGACCGGCAGCGGCGGCGATGGCGGCAGCACGGACAACGACGGCGGAGCCGCTGGCGACGGCGGCGACGGCGGCGATACGTTCGGTGATGGTGGCGACGGCGTGGCTGGCGACGGCGTGGGCGGCAACGGTGGCGACGGCGGTGACGGCGGTGACGGCACCGGAGGCAATGGCACCGATGGCGGCGGCGGCGGCGACGGCGGAGCCGGCGGTACTGAAGGCAGCGGCGGCACGAGCGGCGCCGATGGGACGGATGGCACCGATGGCGGTGGCGGCACCGGTGGAACCGGAGGTACCGGCGGCACTGGCGGAGCCGGTGGATCAGGTGGCGCCGGTGGCGCTGGCGGCGCCGGCACCGGTGGTGCTGGTGGAGCCGGTGGCGCAGGCGGCGATGGCGTGGGCGGTGCCGGCACCGGTGGTGCAGGCGGCTCGGGTACGGGCGGTGCGGCCGGCAGCGGCGGCGCTGGCGGCTCGGCCGACGGTGACGCAGGTGCGGGCGGCTCCAGCGGCAATGGCGACGGCGGTGACGGCGGAGCCGGGGCCGGTGGCGATGGCGGCGCAGGCACGGGCGGCGATACCACCAGCACGGTGACGGCCGACGCATCCACCGACAACGATGCCGATGCGAATGCCGACGGCGATGCCGATGGCGATGCTTCGGGCGATGCCACTCAGGACGCGGATGCCCTGTCCTACGTCGATCAGGATACCGGCGACGTCGATGTCGCGCAGGACCAGGCGGTCGATGTGGACGTCGTCCAGGATCAGGACGCCGACCAGGCGATCACGATCGATTTCGACTTCGGCGACTTCGGCTGATCGATCTCCTGCCGAGGCCCGGCACCCGAAAGCGTGACCGGGCCTCATGGCCTACGCTGCCGCTCTCCTCAGGCAGCGTAGGCCGCTTTCGCGCCCTGCCGACGGGCGATGTTGTCTGCCGGCGCCCGTGAAGACCAATGGGAGACCTGCCGCCCATGGCCCTATCGTGGATGAGAACCCGTCCCCGGACCGAGATCGAGATTGCCTTCAGGCTCTGCCGCGCCTCACTCATCATGGTGTTCGCGCTGAGCTTCTTCCTCAATTTTCTGGCACTGACCGTTCCGCTCTATCTGCTTCAGGTCTACGACCACGTCCTGTCGAGCCACAGCATCGACACGCTCGTGATGCTGACCGGCATCGCCGTCGTCGCGCTCGCCGTGAGCGCCATCCTGGACGGCCTGCGCCGGGAGATGCTGTCGCGGATCGGAACCTGGCTCGACGACCGCATTCAGGCCTCGGTCCTGACGGCGGCGGTTCAGGCCGCGCTCCGGAGCGATCCGACGGCCGCCGCCCAGTCCTGGCGTGATCTGAACGGACTGCGCACCTTTTTCGCCGGCAATGCCTGCAGCGCGCTCTTCGATCTGCCCTGGACGCCGATCTTCGTCCTGGCGATGATCATCGTCCATCCGCTGCTCGGCATCCTCGGGCTTGTCGCATCGCTCATCCTGTTCGGCCTGGCGCTGCTCAACGAGACGCTGACGCGCCGGTCCGTCGCCCGTGCAAGCATGGCCTGGTCCAACAGCCAGCATCGCTTCGAGGCCCTCCTGCGCAATGTGGAGGCCATCAGCGCCATGGGCATGCTGCCCGGCGTGGCTCGCATCCTTCACGACGAGCAGGTCGAGGCGAAGCAGGCCCAGCTCTCGGCAGGTGCCCGCGGCGCGATCATTCAGTCCCTCGCGCGCTTCGTCCGCCTCTTCACCCAGGTCACGGTCATGGCCTTTGCCTCCTGGCTGGTCATTCGCCACGATATCAGCCCGGCGGCCATCTTCGTGAGCTCGATCCTTCTCGGCCGGTCCCTCGGCCCCGTGGAAGGCGCCATCGGGACGTGGAAGGCGGTCACGAGCGTTCGGCTGGGCTATGCCCGCCTGCAGAAGCTGATGGCCGCCGCTCCGCCCAAGGGGCCCGGCATGTGGCTGCCCCGGCCGAAAGGCGATCTCTCCATCGAGCAGTTGAGCTACACGCCGCCCGGCTCCGACACCTTGGCCCTCCGGCGTCTCAGCTTCAGTCTGAAATCGGGAGAGGTGCTCGGCGTCGTCGGCCCTTCAGGTGCCGGCAAGTCGACCCTCGGGCGGCTCATTGCCGGGGTCATCATTCCCACGGCAGGGCACGTGCGCCTCGACGGAGCGGACATGTCGATCTGGATGGCGTCGGGCGGCCACGGGCATTTCGGCTACCTGCCGCAGGACGTCGAGCTCTTCGGCGGTACCGTTCGCGAAAACATTTCCCGCCTGCAGGATGCTGCGTCGGAGGACGTGATCGCTGCGGCGACCCTGGTGGGACTGCACGAAACGATCATGCGCCTGCCGCACGGCTACGATACCGATATCGGGGAAGGAGGCGCACGCCTTTCGGGCGGGCAGCGCCAACGTCTCGGGCTGGCGCGGGCCTTCTTCGGCGAGCCCCGCCTCGTCGTGTTGGACGAACCGAACGCGAGCCTCGACCAGGACGGCGAGGATTCCCTCCGGCAGGCGATCCTTGAGATGCGCGACCGCGGCGTGACCGTGGTCGTCATCGCCCAGCGCCTCGGTATCCTCAGCATCTCGGACAAGGTTCTGATCCTCGAGAACGGCGCCCTGAATGCCTTCGGATCCCGCCGGGACGTGGCCGAGAAGATCAGGAGCGGGCGCACGGCCATCAAGGTCAAGGGGCCACAGGTCATCGACGAACGCCGGAAGCCGGTCCAGGATACCCGGCCCGCTCAGTCCTTGCCGGATGTGTCGAACGGGCCGATGCTGCTCGACGAGGCGAAGAGGGCCGTGTCATGAGGAGCGGGAAAAACACTCCTGTCCTGGACCTTGCCGCCGTCCTGCCGCCTCCTCCTCCGACGCCGTTTCAACGCATGGGCTTCCTGGCGGTCAGCGCCTTCGCGCTGATCGGCGTCTTCGTGATCGGGTTCGGTGTCTGGGCGACGCAGGCGCCCCTCGAGAGCGCCGCCATCGCGGGCGGCGCCATCGAAGCGGAATCGAGCCGCAAGACCATTCAGCATCTGGAGGGAGGGATCATCGGGCGGATTCTGGTGAAGGACGGGGACGAGGTGACCGCCGGCCAGCCGCTCATCCGCCTCGACGATACCAAGGCCCGTGCCACGCTCCAGGTTCTGCAGGGCCAGCTATGGGATGCGCAGGCCCGGGAGGCCCGCCTTCTGGCCGAGCGCGACGGACATCAGGCGCTTGAGTACCCCGAAGGGCTCGCGAGGGCCGCAGCCGACAACCCGGCCGTCACGGAGGTGCTGAGCGGCCAGCAGAAGATCTTCGAGACGAGACGCCGCCTTCAGGAATCGCGCATCGACGTCATCCGCCAGCGCAAGGGGCAGACCCTGCGGGAGATCGAAGGCCTCCGTTTCCAGGAAGGTGCCGCCACCAAGCGTGCCCGGATCATCAAGGAGGAGCTGGCTGCAATCGCACCCCTTGTGGCCAAGGGCCTGCAGACCCGTCCGCGACTGCTGCAACTCGAAAGGGAGCAGGCCGAAATCGATGGCCGGCGCGGCGACACGCTGGCGCAGATCTCCCGCGCCGAGCAGGCGGTCGGCGAGGCCGAGGCCCAGATCCTGAAGCTGCAAAGCGACTGGCATTCGGAAATCGCCCTGGCCCTGCGCGACACGCAGAGCCAGATCTTTCAACTCCTCGAGCGCATTCAGGCGGCGACCGACGTGCTGGCGAGGACGGAGGTCCGGGCGCCGGAGGCGGGTACGGTCACCAACCTGCGCATCCATACTCCGGGCGGCGTCATCGCCGCCGGCGAGCCTCTGATGGACCTCGTGCCCCAGCAGGACAGATTGATCGTTCAGGCACAGGTGAAGCCGGATGACATCGATCTCGTCCGGCCGGGTCTCACCGCGAGGGTCCGACTTCTCGCCTACAAGCAGCGGCGCGTTCCCCCGGTGGAGGGCGTCCTCACCTATGTCTCGGCAGACCGGCTCGTCGATAAGGAAACCGAACAGGTCTATTACACGGCACGCATTCAGCTCGACGAGGCGGCGCTGCACCAGTTGCCGGAAGTCGAGATCATGCCCGGCATGCCGGTCGAGGTTCTGATCAAGACCGGCGAGTTCACCGTTGCTCACTACATGCTGCGTCCGGTTCTGGACAGCTTCAACCGAGCCTTCCGCGAGAACTGAAGGGCCGGTTGGGAAAAGGAGAGGAGCTTTCGATCTGCGGTCTAGCGCCCGCTGGAATCCGGCGGGCGGTGCTGGGACAGGACGACCGCTTCGGTGCGGTTCGTGGCCCGGAGCTTTCTCATGATGTGCCGGATATGGACCTTCACGGTATTCTCCGAGAGGTTCAGGTGATGGGCGATCCACTTGTTGGACCGCCCCATCTGCAGGGCCGCCAATACATCGGTCTCCCGCGCCGTGAATGTCACCAAGAGACCGCCGTGCTCGTCCGGATCGTGGTGCTCGGTGCCCCCGTCTGCCGATAGACCGTGATCGGCAGCGTTGTGGGATGGATCGGATTCGCGGATGTGCGAAGGCATTTCCGTAACGCCATGATCGGAATCGCGCGAGCCCGCGTTCAGGCGTGCGCTGTCGATGACCGATTGAGGATAATAGGTGCCGCCGGCCAGAACCAGCTGCAGGGCGGCGACTGCGATCTTGAGGGATGCCGTAACAGGTATGACCCCTTGCGCCCCGGCAGCCATCGCGATGCCGACATGGGGAGCATCGTCGCAGGCCGTAATCACGACGATCGGCACCTTGGGAAAGTACCGGGCGATGGACCTGATGTCGTTCGCCAGTCCATCTCTGGGCAACGGATACGGCTTCGTCTTCAGCAGAATGAGCGCGACGCTTGTTCCGTTGGGGCGCGGGAGCTTGTCGATGGTCGGCGTTCCCAGGATGATCGCCTGAGGAAAGGCGCTCCTCATGGCTTCAGCGAGACAGTCCTGCGTCAACGTCTCCTCATCGATGAGGATGATGAGGTCCTTGCTGTTTTCATCCGGATGGGAATCTGAGGCTGAATGCGACATTGGCATGGCAATTCCCTGCTTTGCCTTGCTTGATCATGTCCGACGAGGACGCCCCGATTATTCAGGCGCAACGCTGACGCAGCAGGCACTGAACCGGACAAGAACTCCACCTCGCGGCTATCCCGGGAAGAACCGCGCAAGGATGACTACAAACCTAAGAGGCCGGATAGGACACCACAGATGGGATGATTCGGATATTACCCGTTTGAATTAAAAATATAGAAAGAATTAAGCCCTGCGAAACTGCCAAGTTTGTTTATATTCTTCTTTATATATGAAAGTATTCAGGATGAAAGCATGAATTGGGAATACGCATATTACGGTATGTTAGTCGGATCAGATTTCTACTGCGGTTGAACTGCGCGTCGAGTGTCGGATGCCGTGACGCCTGAGATTAAATCCTCCGGGTGGTGTCCGCTGCACGGGCTCCTCAAAATGATGTCTAGCGTCCGGCTAACCCTTTGCCATCATCAGCTGGGACACACCAGCGGGCCCGGCAGGGCCACGAGGAGGCTTCATGGCTCCGCTCGACAGAGGATTCCGGGATCTGCTGCCATTCCTTGAGGCCTATCCTGACGAGTTCGGATTGGTCGCTGAGGAGGAAGGGGAGCGTCCCGTTCAGAGTCCCGGTTTCGAGCCGCTTCCCGTTGCGGCCGAATCTCCTGCTCCGGAGGCCATGAAGCTTCCGGGGCTGGCGGTCCGCGATACAGGCGATGCGCCGCTGCCGAAGCAGGACCTGCCGGTGTCGAGCGGAGGCGCGCAGGCCGACCAGAACTCGGGAGCCGCGGATGGATCGGCCATCACGGCACCATCCCATGGGGGCGATCCTCAGGTCTTCGAGTCGACGGTCGCCAAGACATCGGTGTCGGGCGGGAGCGGCTCCGGCGGACGGGAGCAGGGGCAACAGAGCTCGGCCGCGGCGAGTGACGCCGGGGAGGATCGGACGTCCGTCGAGGGGGATCGGCCTTCCTCCGACGGGGATGGTCCAGCCGGCGAGGAAACCCTCGTTGATGAGCCTGTTGATGAGGTGGAGCCCGATGGCGCCCCGCCACAGGAGGTCCCGGCCGCCGAGCCGGGGCTTCCGGTCGAGGCGGAGGATGACGGCCATGATATTACCGTGACCCAGATCGCCGACGTCGATCAGGACGCCACCATTCTGGTCCAGGGCTATATCGGTCCGATCGTCGCCCGCTTCCATGTGGATCAGAGCATCACCATGGATCAGGATGCCGACGTCAGCATCGACATCGACGGCAACGGGCATTTCGCCATCTCCATCGACCAGCGGATGTTCATCAGCCAGCAGACTGAACTCGACCTCAACATCTATGACGATGACGGGGTGCTGTATGTGGACCTGTTCCTGCGCGACGTCATCGAGGTCGATCAGGATACGAACGTCGTCTTCAACTTCTACGACGGGTTCGGCGAAAACGATCTCCAGATCGTCCAGGATCTGGTCATGGATCAGGATGCCGACGTGGACATCGACATCGAGGATGACCTGGAGGAGCGGTACACGGTCAAGGTCGAGGCCGTCATCCAGCAGGAGGTCGATGCCGAGCAGGATGCCCGGTTGAACATCGAGGCTCTCGACGAGGGTTTCGAGGTGGACGTTCAGGCCGATCAGGTCGCCTCCATCGACCAGGAGACCCTCGTCAAGATCGACTTCGCCCTGGTCTGAGACGTAGATGCCGGCGACAACCGGAGAGAAAACATGCCGCGCTACTACATCCACCTCGCCCACGAAGGGCACATCGTCTGGGATTACAGCGGCATGGAGCTGCCCAGCCTCAAGGGCGCCCGCGGCATGGAGGCGGCGGCCGCCAAGGAACAGTGGAGCAATGCGCTCCGTTCGCTCGAGGGACGGCCCGAATCCACCGCCGTCATCACGGACGATGCCGGGCGGATTCTGTTCATGATCTCCGTGTGACCGCCGCCAACCCGAAGGGTGCGAGCGGCGGCCGGACGGCGTGCCTTCAGAACTTCCAGGTCAGGTCGCCCTTGACAGTCTGATCCTGCGTTCTCCCGGAGATCTGCCCGGAATAGCTCACGCCGAGGGTTGCGGCAGGGCCGACCGCGAGGTCGAGACCCGCCTCCACGACGAGAGCATCGCGCGCAACAGGCGCTCCGGTAACGCTGAAGGGGAATGCGCCGTCCTGAAAGGTCATCAGAGCCGCAGGCTCCACATCGCCGAAGGCATGGCGCCAGCCAAGGGTGCCCCGGACCGTGAGGGCCGTCGTTTCGCTCAGGGCGATCCGGTTCGCCACCCGGACGCCGAGAGTCGAGAAGGTCGTATTGGCGCTGCCGCCCCTTGCGTTCAGGGCCGCTGCCCCACCGGTTTCCGTGAGGCCGTCCGTGTGCAGGTTCACATGAGCCAGTGCGGCAAAGGGCTCGAGGGCGGCAGTGCCCAAGGCAAGGCCATATCCCACCTCGCCGAAGATCTGCGCGGTGCGCCCGTCCCGGTCGCTGACCAGGGTGTCGGAGAAGCCCGGGAAGACGACCTGCCGATTCACGCCGATGCTGTGCCAGCTCAGGGCCGAACCGAGGCGGACGCCGAGCGGTCCCCACTGCCCGCCGCCATAGGCCGCGACGTGGTAATTGTCGCTGGTGCCCGAGGAGACCGTCCGGTCCGTATCGAAGCTGGTCTGGCTGTACCCGCCCGCGATGCCGACGCGCCACCCGTCTCCCGCCAGCGAGTCCGCGCCGAGGAGGAAGCCTCCTGTCGAAGTGTCGATGCCTGCATGTGCCCTGTCCGTGTTCCTGCCCCAGGAGCCGAAACCCTGTCCCCACAGGCCGACGGTCGTTCCATGAGGCGTCTGAACGGTGCCGGGGGGAGCCGACAGGGAGGCAAGGGAGCCGTCGCCTGTGAAGGTCTGGCGCATGCGGTTCGTCGCCGCGTCACGCACATAGCGGCTGGTGTCGAGCAGAACGCCGCGTGCCGAGGCATGGATATCGCCTGCGAGGTTTCCGAAAGCACCGCGCGCGGACGTTTCATCCAGCTGCAGGATTGCGCCATAGACCTGATGGGTGGGCGCGAGAGCTTCCGCCGCCGCGCCCGCAGCCCTTTCATTGCCGGTGAGGCCGATATCGGCAAAGGCCAGACCATTGCGGGCGAGGTTCATGGTCACCGCGCGGGAGCCATAGGTCAGCGACGGGTCGAAGAATGCGAAGCTGTCCGTCACCCGGGCGAAGCGGCCCTCGACGGCACCTGCCGTTAGGATCTGCGCAGTCGTGTTCTGGTGCAGGGGATCGACGCGGCCACTGACGTGGAGGGTGCCGCCCAGCGTGGCAGTTTGCTCCACGGAAAGGCGACTGGAGTCGCCGTCGCGGACCCGGATGGCGAGAATGCCCATGTCGGTCTGCACATAACGACCCTGAACGGTCAGCACACCCGGAGCGGTCGCGGAGCCCGGGGCCACGACGCCGCCTTTGTTCGCCACGCCGAAGGGGGTGACGATCCGGCCGGTTCCGCTGAGGGTTCCGCCGGAGATATCGAGCAGGCCCGTCGAGAGAGTTCCGTCGACGGCGAGCCGCCCGTCGGAAAGCTCGGTGCCGAGGATCGCCGCGAGTTCACGCCCACGGGGCAGGGAAAGGGCCGATTGCTCGCCACCGATCCACAGGCTGTCGATGGTCGCGTTCATGTCGAGGGTCATCGTGCCGGGCTGCGTCAGCGCGACCTGATAGTAGCGCCCGATGGCGCCGGCCCCTCTGAAATGGCCGTCCCTGTTGTTCGGTACGGCGCCGGATCCCGTGGCCGTGTCACTCCAGGCGGACCGGTCGCTCCAGACATGATCGCCCGCCCGTGCCCGAACCTGGCGCAGGGCATTGTGCTGGTCGATCCAGCTCAGATAATCGGCGACGGAGGTCCAGCCCGTCACGCTGCCATAGCCGAATTGCGGCGCATCGTAGTTGACGACCCAGTCCGCGACGCCGATCTGGACCAGGCCCCCCTCCGTCACCACGAAGAGCGGGCCGCCGCTGTCGCCAGGAGCGGCGCCGGCTTGGAGATGCGGAAGCGGACCGACCGGATCGTCGGGATGGGCCGGATCCTCGAACTGGCCCATGATGTAGCGCTGCTTGTTGCCGGTCATCCCGGCCTCTTCTCCCGTCAGATAGCCTCCGAAGAGGGTCTCGCCGACCCGACGCTTGTCGTCGTAGGGGCCGGTATCCCGGTAGGGAGGGTTGGAGCCGGTGCCGGAGGCTCCGTAGCCCACCATTCGGATGACGGTGCCCACCGGGGGGAGGGGATCGCCTGCCTTGACCAGCTTCACCGGGGTCAGGTCGGTGACCGGAGCGGCGAGGGATATCAGGGCGATGTCGTTGTTGAGAGGCCCGTGGTTGTACTGCGCATGGGCCGCGACTCCGCTGATCAGCCTGTTGTTCGGGTTCGGCTGCGTCGCGATCGGGGAGAAGCTGATATAGGTATTGTCGTTGGAGATATAGAGCTGGCCCGGACCGTGCTCCACGCAATGGGCTGCCGTCAGGATCGTGCGGGCGTTGATGAGGCTGCCCGTGCAGTTTGCGCCGCCGCCGGTCACCAAGGCTGCGACGCTGCTGTAGACGTTATCCCGGTCGTAGTAGTTGCCGATGCCGCCGGCCTCGTTCGCCGCCTTGTCGTTGAGAACGACAGCCTGGGCCGGGGCGAGACTGGCGAGGACGAAGAGGAAGGGGATAAGGCTCGACCCCACCGGTCCGGCCAGGCACGTGGTCGCGCAAAGGCGATCGCCCAGGGTTGTCCTGTGCAAGGTCATCTCGTCTGCCCCCTCTATTTATATAGGTTGGGCTTCGTATAGAGCTTGAGCGCAGCTTTCGTCGAGGGGGATTTTCCGCGGACAGGGAGGGATTTCCGGCCGCTACCTTCCGTCAATTTGACTTCGCTGTGGGTTTGGAGGACATCAGCGCCCTTCAAGGGTGTTTCGCCTGTAGATTGCTCTCTTGATAAGGACATCTTCCGTCTCCGGAGCTTTTGATGGACGGTTTCGTCTCACAGCAGCGGTTGTCTTTGCGTCATTTGTCCGCTGCCCAGCTGACAAGCGTCGCCGAGCGGAGCCATGCCCGCCTCTGCTTCATCCTCGTGCTGCTCTCGCTGGCGTGCTTCCTGCCGGGTTTCGCCTCCCTCCAGCCCATGGACAGGGACGAGCCGCGATATGCCCAGGCCTCGAAGCAGATGCTCGAGACCGGGGACTTCGTGGATATCCGCTTTCAGGATGAGGCGCGTCACAAGAAGCCGGTCGGAATCTATTGGATGCAGAGTGCGGCCGTGGCCGCCGGGGAGGCGCTGGGAGTCCCCGAGGCGCGGACCACCATCGCCCTCTACCGGATTCCGTCCCTGCTGGGCGCCCTCGCCACCGTTCTGCTGACCTACTGGGCCTCCCTGGCCTTCCTCGGCCGACGCGGAGCCTTCCTGGCCGCCGGTCTCATGGCGACATCGGTGATCCTCATGGTGGAGGCGAGACTCGCCAAGACGGATGCGGCCCTCGCCGCTTGCGCCGTTGCGGCCATGGGCGGCTTGGCGCGGGCCTATCTCAGCCGGGGAGCCGGCGTCCTGCCGCGGCGGACCCTTCTCATCTTCTGGCTCGGCATCGCCGGCGGCATCCTCATCAAGGGGCCTCTCATCCTGATGTTCGTCGGCTTGACCGCCGCCGTGCTCGCCTATCGGGAGCGCTCGGCCCGCTGGCTGCTGACGCTCCGGCCCTGGCTCGGCGGATTGATCACACTTCTGATCGTGCTGCCCTGGTTCGTCGCCATCGCGATCAAGAGCGGCGGAGCCTTCTATTCGGCCTCTGTGGGCCACGACATGCTGGGCAAGGTCGGTACGGCGCAGACCTATCACTGGGCCCCTCCCGGCTTCTATCTGCTCTCCTTCTTCGCCACGTTCTGGCCGGGAGCCATCCTCGCGGCCATCGCGGTGCCCTTCGCCTGGATCCACCGGAAAGAGGAGCCGGTCGCGTTTGCCCTGGCCTGGATCGTCCCCGCTTGGCTCGTCTTCGAGATCGTGCCGACCAAGCTGCCGCACTACACGATGCCGCTCTTCCCGGCGGTCGCCATTGTGACGGTGATGGCCGTCTCCCGCCATTTCGTCGGTCCCCATCGGCCCGCGGCCAAGTTCGCGACGATCCTGATCCCGTTCATCCCGGTCGGCCTCACCATCGGCCTGTCGGCGGTCGCCTGGACCTTCGATGGCGCCTTACCTTATCGGGGTCTGCCGCTGATGGTCCTGTCGTCGCTGGCAGCGCTTTATGCCTGGCGGCTTTTCGTGAGGAACCGGGTCATCGGCTCCGTCTGGGCGAGCTTCGCTTCGGCCGTATTCCTTGCCATCGGCGTATTCGGGCTGACCCAGCTCGATCTGCGCTCCCTCAAGGCTTCGCCGCGGCTGGCGGAGGTGGCGCGCAACCTCGCCTGCGAGAATCCGCGCGTCGCGACCCTCGGCTACCGGGAGCCCAGTCTGGTCTTCCTGACGGGAGCGAACCTCGACATGCTCGAAACCGGGGCCCAGGCCTCGGCCTTCCTGCAGCAGGGCGGCTGCCGCCTCGTCTTCGTCGAGAGACGTTTCGAGGACGAGTTCCGGGCTGAAAATGCGCGCCTTGGTTTGAGGCCGTCGCTCTCGACGCGCGTCGCAGGGTTCAATATCAACAGCGGGCGCCGGCTCGACATCGGAGCCTACGCAACCGGCTTCTGAGGCTGGCGCACTGCTTGTAGAGGTGGCCTCGAGGCCATGAATTGATGACCCACACTCCCTCGGCACCGCGTATCAGCGTGGTCGTTCCGGTCAAGAATGAAGCCTTGAACATCCTTCCCCTGGTGGAGGAGATCGAGCAGGCCTGCGCGCCTCTGGGCTCCTTCGAGGTGATCTACGTCGACGACGGCTCGACCGATGCCACCGTCGAGCAGGTTCTCGGCGCCCGCGCGACCCGGCCTTGGCTGCGGCTGGTCCGGCACGAGGCGAGTTGCGGACAGAGCGCAGCCGTCCGGACGGGAGTCTATGCGGCCCATGCCCCGATCGTCGTGACCCTGGACGGGGACGGACAGAACGATCCCGCCTTCATCCCGAAGCTGGTGGCGGCCCTCGACGATCCCGCCACCGGCCTCGCTGCCGGTCAGCGGGTGGGGCGCAAGGACGGATCTTACAAGAAGTGGCAGTCGCGCATCGCGAACGGGGTGCGCGGCAGGATCCTGAAGGACGGGACCCGGGATACCGGCTGCGGCCTGAAGGCCTTCCGGCGTGACGTCTATCTGCGGCTGCCTTACTTCGATGCCCTGCACCGCTTCATGCCCGCGCTGATCAAGCGCGATGGCTACGGCATCGCCCATGTGGACGTGGTGGACCGGCCGCGCCATGCGGGGCAATCGAATTACGGGCTCTTCGACCGCCTCTGGGTCGGAATTCTCGACTTGGCAGGCGTCTGGTGGCTGATCCGCCGCCGTCGCCGCGTGCCGGTCGCTCAGGAGATCAACTGATGCTGATGCGGTTGTCGCACGACCTCGGCCTGTACTTCTACGATGTGGTCATCGCCCGCTTCGACGTGTGGGCGGCTTTCGGCGTGTTGGCTCAGTTGGTCTTCGGAGCCCGGTTCATCGTGCAATGGATCGCGAGCGAGAGGGCGGACCGCAGCGTCATTCCTGTGGGCTTCTGGTTCCTGTCGATCGCAGGCGGGCTGATGACCCTGGTCTATGGCTTTGCCCGCCGGGACATCGTCATCATTTTCGGCCAGGCGCTGTCGGTCTTCATCTATGTTCGCAATCTGATGCTGATTGCGAAGGAGGCCCGCTCCAAGAAGGCCGAGCCTCGGATCGCCGAAGGGGCGGAGGGCTAGGCCCTTTCGGCCCAGCCCCCGGGCCACTCAGGCCGCTTTCGCGTCCGTTTCCCGAAGCCGGGCGAAGCCTGCATCGAGATCGCGCTTGAGATCGTCGAGGTCCTCCAGGCCGATATGGAAGCGCAGGGCGTGACCGCCGGGCTTCCACTGCGTCGCGGTGCGGTAGGTGGAGCAGTCGAAGGGGATCACGAGGCTCTCGAATCCACCCCAGGAATAGCCCATGCCGAAGAGGCCGAGGCCATCCAGCATGGCGGCCAGCGCGCGGTCGGAGCAGGGCTTCAGGATCACCGAGAACAGCCCCGACGAGCCTTTGAAATCGCGCTTCCAGATGTCGTGGCCCGGATAGCTTTCCAGGGCCGGATGCAGAACCCGCGCCACTTCCGGGCGGGCCTCGAGCCACCGCGCCATGTCGAGCGCCTGCTTCTCGTGCTCGCGCAGGCGCAGCGCCATGGTGCGCAGGCCCCGCAGGCCGAGGAACACGTCTTCCGGACCCGGGCACATGGCGAAGGCATCGTAAGCGGCGCGCAGGGCCTTGAAGCAGCGCTCATTCGCCGAAACCATTCCGAGGAGGAGGTCCGAGCCGCCGCTGAGGTACTTCGTGCCGGCCTCGATGGCGATGTCGACGCCCCGCTCATGCGGCGGATAGAGGAGGGGGGTGGCCCAGGTATTGTCCATGAGAACCACGGCACCGTGCCGGTGCGCCACCTCGGCGATGGCCGGGATGTCCTGCATCTCGAAGGATTGCGAGCCGGGGGCTTCCGTAAAGACAGCGGCGGTGTTGGGCCGGATCAGCGTTTCGATCCCGGCGCCGATCAGCGGGTCGTAATAGGTGGTTTCCACACCAAATTTCTTCAGCATTCCTTCGCAGAAATGCCGGGTCGGCAGGTACACCGAATCCGTCATCAGCAGATGGTCGCCCGCCTTGAGGCAGGACATGAGGGCGACGGTGACGGCGGCAAGCCCCGAGGGCGCCAGAACCGTCCCTGCGGCGCCCGACAGTTCCGTCCAGGCTTTTTCCAGGGCCTCGGTGGTCGGAGTTCCTTTCGTTCCATAGGAATAGCGGCCGCGCCGGTGCAGGAGATCGTCCGTCGTGGGGTAGAGAACGGTCGAGCCCCGATAGATGGGCGTGTTCACGAAACCGTGCTGTTCCGACGGATCGCGTCCGGCATGGACCAGGCGGGTGCGATCACCGAGTTCTGTGGGCTTGGGAGCGAATTTTGACATCGTTTCAAGGGGCTGGTGACGGGGCCCTGATGTGAGACCGGGCCCGGGTCGCCGTCAACCCCGGCGCCATAGGGCACCCATCAAGACTTGACCAGTGACCAATCATAGAATGTGATAGGTCCAAGAACGTTTCGTTCAAGAACGGCGAAACGCTCTAACAGGGAACTCGGCTCGGCGGACCAGAAATGCCAAGCCAAGTCGTCAAAGTGGGAGAACATACAAACATGAAAAAGGCTCTCGTATCGATTGCCTTCGGCCTCACGGCCAGCCTGTTCGCGACGGGCGCCTCGGCTCAAGCGACGCTGAACAGCGTCAAGCAGAAGGGATTCCTGACCTGCGGCTCCAACACGGGCCTCGCCGGATTCGGCGTTCCGGACGCTCAGGGCAACTGGACCGGTCTCGACGTGGATCTCTGCCGCGCCATCGCAGCAGCCATCTTCGATGACCCGACCAAGGTCCGCTACATCCCGCTGGCCGCCAAGGACCGTTTCACCGCGCTCCAGTCGGGCGAGGTCGACGTGCTGTCCCGCAACTCGACCCACACCATGTCGCGCGACACGCAGCTCGGCCTGGATTTCCCGACCATCAACTACTACGACGGCCAGGGCTTCATGGTCCGCAAGTCGCTCGGTGTTTCTTCGGCTAAGGAGCTGGACGGCGCCTCGATCTGCACCCAGCAGGGCACGACCACCGAGCTGAACCTCGCCGACTACTTCCGTGCGAACAACATGAAGTACGAAGTGGTGGCCTTCGCGACCTCCGACGAGACGTTCAAGGCCTACGATTCCGGCCGCTGCGACGCCTTCACGACGGATGCCTCGGGTCTCTATGCCGAGCGCCTGCGCGCCTCCGCTCCCGATGATCACGTGGTTCTGCCCGAGATCATCTCCAAGGAGCCGCTCGGACCGGCGGTCCGCCATGGCGACGACCAGTGGGCCGACATCGTCCGCTGGACGCACAATGCCATGCTGAATGCCGAGGAGCTCGGCGTCACCAAGGCCAATGTCGACCAGATGAAGACCTCCGAGAACCCGGAGATCAAGCGTCTGCTCGGCTCGGAAGGCAAGTTCGGTGAGGCGATCGGCCTGACCAACGACTGGGCCTACCGGATCATCAAGAACGTCGGCAACTATGGTGAAATCTTCGAAGCCAATGTCGGCGAGGGTTCGCGCCTGAAGATCAAGCGCGGCCAGAACGCCCTTTGGACGAAGGGTGGCCTGCAGTACGGCATTCCGATCCGCTAAGCGGTATGGAATGGGGCGTCCGGACATGTCCGGACGCCCCTTTATCGTTGTAACGATTGCCGCCAGTTCCTGGCACAACGACGTTTGAATGATTGAAATCGACGGCTGGTATGTCGCCGTCAGGGGATGAGTTGAGTGCAGACAGCTGTCAGCCAGGCACCGTCGCCGAAGAGGTCGTTCCTTTACGACCCGAATGTTCGCGGCATCTTCTATCAGGTTCTTCTCGTCGCCATCGTCAGCTATCTGTTCTACGCTGCCGCGACGAATGCCATCGATAACCTGCAGCGCGCGAGAATCGCCTCAGGCTTCGGCTTCCTCGAGAATACAGCCGGATTCGACATCAGCCAGACGCTGATCACGTTCAGCGCCGCCGGCTCGACCTATGGCGAGGCCTTCGTCGTCGGCCTTCTCAACACCCTGGTCGTGTCCGCGATCGGCATCGTCTTCGCCACGATCCTCGGCTTCATCGTCGGCATCGCCCGCCTGTCCAGCAACTGGATGGTGGCCAAGGTCTCGATGGTCTATGTGGAGCTGCTCCGCAACATCCCGCTGCTTCTTCAGCTGCTGTTCTGGTACATCGCCGTCCTCGGGCCTCTGCCGCAGCCGCGCAATTCGGTCGAGATGGGCGCCGGCTTCTTCCTGAACTCCCGCGGTCTGTTCATGCCGCGTCCGCTCTATGCCTCGGACGTCTGGGTGGTCTTCGCCGCCCTCGCGGTCGGGATCGTCGCGACCGCCGTCTTCCGTTACTGGGCGAGGAAGCAGCAGGAGGCGACGGGCCGTCAGTATCCCGTCGGGCTCGTGACTCTGGCGCTCGTCCTCGGCCTGCCTGTCGCCGCATGGGTGGTTCTCGCCCTCGCGGGTGCAAACCCGATCAGCTTCGAGATGCCGCAGAAGGGCACGTTCAACCTCCAGGGCGGAATGCAGGTTCTGCCCGAGTTCGTGGCCCTGCTCCTCGGATTGACGACCTATACGGCCGCCTTCATCGCCGAGGTCGTGCGCGCCGGCATCCTTGCGGTCTCCAAGGGGCAGACGGAGGCGGCGGGCTCGCTGGGCCTCAAGCCGGGGCAAACGCTCCGGCTCGTGGTGATCCCGCAGGCCATGCGGGTCATCATTCCGCCCCTGACCAGTCAGTACCTCAACCTCACGAAGAACTCGTCCCTCGCCGTGGCGATCGGCTATCCCGATCTCGTCCAGGTCTTCATGGGAACGGTGCTCAACCAGACGGGCCAGGCCATCGAGGTCGTCGTCATCACCATGGGCGTGTATCTGACGATCAGCCTCGTGACGTCGTTCTTCATGAACATCTACAACCGCCGCGTGGCGATTGTTGAACGGTAGGAGATCCGATGAGCACTACCGTCGATATGTTCCGCTACGTGCGTGACGAGAACGTCGAGGCGTCGCCGCCGCCGAATCTGGCGCGCGGGCCGATCGCCTGGATGCGGGAGAACCTGTTCTCCGGCCCGTTCAACACCATCCTGACCCTGGTGGTCCTGTATCTGCTCTACGTCAGCATCCCGCCGCTGGTGGAGTTCCTCTTCATCAACGCGGTCTGGACCGGAGCGGATCGGGATGCCTGCCGTGCGGAGACGGCCGGTCACCCGGTCGGAGCCTGCTGGGCCTTCGTGATCGATAAGATCAACTACTTCGTCTACGGCTCCTATCCGGCCACCGAGCGGTGGCGGGTGGACGGCTTCTTCGCCCTGCTCGCCATCGGCGTCGTCTGGCTTCTTTGGCTCAGGGCACCTCGCCGCGATCTCGGGGCGGTCTACTTCTTCTGGCTGTTCCCGCTCCTGTCCTACATTCTGCTGACCGGCGGAAACTGGGACTTCCGCGACAGCTTCTGGATCGGCTTCATCGTCTTTTCCATCCTGCTGGTGGCGGGCATCGCCTTGGCGGCACGCGCACTCAAGACGTCGATGCGCGCGGGCTTGATCGTCGGCATCGGCATCGTGGCGGTGATCGGCATCACCCTTGCCCTGGTCGAGATCGATTGGGGGCTGGAGCACGTGCCGACGGCCCTCTGGGGCGGCATCCTCGTCACCCTTCTGGTGGCGACGGTGGGCATCGTGTTCTCGCTTCCCTTCGGCATCCTGCTCGCCCTGGGACGCCGGTCCAAGCTGCCCGTCGTGCGGCTGGCATCGGTGATCTTCATCGAGTTCGTGCGCGGCGTGCCGCTGATCACGGTGCTGATCATGGCCAACACCATGCTGCCGCTCTTCCTGCCGGGCGATATGACGGTGGACCGCTTGGCGCGTCCGCTCGTGGGCGTCGCCTTCTTCGCCTCCGCCTACATGGCCGAGGTGGTGCGCGGCGGCCTGCAGGCGATGCCGAAGGGGCAGTACGAGGGCGCGATGTCCCTGGGCCTCAACTACCCGCAGATGATGATCCTCATCATCCTGCCGCAGGCCCTGCGGATCGTGATCCCGGGCATCGTCAACACCTTCATCGGCCTGTTCAAGGACACGTCGCTGGTGGCGATCGTCGGCATCTTCGATCTGGTCAAGACCATCGAGGCCTCACGCATCGACCCGAACTGGGCTGCGCCGACGATCAGCTACACGGGCTACGCCTTCGCGGCCTTCTTCTACTTCATCTTCTGTTGGGGCATGTCGCGGTACTCGCTCGGAGTCGAGCGGCGCCTTGCGGCAGGTCAGAGACACTAACAATCATGGCGACCACAATGACAGCGCAACACATCCCCGCCGCAGCCGTCGATCCGCAGGCCGAGGCCGCCGTCCAGATGATCGACGTGCACAAGTGGTACGGCGAGTTCCACGTGCTGCGGGACATCAACCTGAATGTCCGGCGTGGCGAGCGCATCGTGATCTGCGGGCCCTCCGGCTCCGGAAAATCCACCATGATCCGCTGCATCAACCGTCTCGAGGAGCACCAGAAGGGGCGCATCATCGTCGACGGTACGGAGCTGACCAACGACCTCAAGCGCATCGACGAGGTGCGCCGGGACGTCGGCATGGTGTTCCAGCACTTCAATCTCTTCCCGCACCTGACCATCCTGGAGAACTGCACCCTGGCTCCGATCTGGGTGAAGAAGATGCCCAGGAAGGAAGCCGAAGAGGTCGCCATGCACTACCTGACCCGGGTCAAGATCCCGGAGCAGGCGAACAAGTACCCGGGCCAGCTCTCCGGCGGCCAGCAGCAGCGCGTGGCGATTGCCCGCTCGCTGTGCATGAGCCCCAAGATCATGCTCTTCGACGAGCCGACCTCCGCGCTCGACCCCGAGATGGTGAAGGAAGTGCTCGACACCATGGTGGGGCTCGCCGACGAGGGCATGACCATGCTGTGCGTGACCCACGAAATGGGCTTCGCCCGCCAGGTGGCGGATCGGGTGATCTTCATGGATTACGGGCAGATCGTGGAAATGAACACGCCCGACGAGTTCTTCAGGAACCCGCAGCACGAGCGCACGAGGCTCTTCCTGTCCCAGATCCTGCACTGATCGCCGGACGGCGTGAAACCCGAAAGGCCCCGAGATGTCTCGGGGCCTTTTGCGTTTCGCGCTTGCCGAGCCGAAAGAATAGACATAGCTGGTATTTGAAACGATGTTTCATATTTGAGGTTTGCGCAATTAAAGAAAGGGACTGCGCTTGGTGCATCGAATTCGGTACCGGCTCTTTCCCTGGGGAGTTACCTTCGGCGGTGTTGTGCTGGTCCTTCTGGAGGTGGGCTCATTCCTATTGTTCATCACTGCACTGGTCGCCGGAACCATCGTGAACTTTACACTTCCATACTTTGGACCGGGTCTTGCGGGGCACAACTGCTATTTTACCGATGCCTTGATCGTCTACGTTGAATGCCGATCAAGCCGCCAACTCGGTACCTTGTTGAGCTGGGCTTGGTTTTGGACATGGGGCATCCACTTGCAGATCGGCTTTCTGCCTTTCTCACTCATCACTCTTATTCCCGAGCTCGTGACGGTTTGGTTGAGCACTCGTCTTCTGCGCCGGATCTTGCGCGATCCGTTCTAGAGCTTCTGTGGCAGGTCAGTCTCGACCGGTAGGTCCTCCCGCGCGCCCCATTCGGCCCAGGAGCCGTCATAGACCACGCCGGCTGGATGTCCCGCAGTCTCGAGCGCCAGCGAGAGAATCGCCGCGGAGACGCCGGAACCGCAGCTCGCGATGACCGGGCGGCCGGGATCGACGCCGGCCTGCTCCAGCGCCTGGTCGATGCCCGCCTTGTCCTTCAGGCGGCCGTTCTCGACGAGTTGCGAGAAAGGAACGTTGAGGCTCTTCGGCATGTGTCCTGCCCTCAATCCCGGACGGGGCTCGGGTGCTTCGCCACGGAAGCGGTCCGCGGGCCTCGCGTCAACCACCTGGATGCTATCCGAGCCGAGCGCCGCTTGCACGTCCGTCACGTCAGCCACGGCATCCGCATCGAAGGAGGGCGTGAACGTCCTCGGTTCGCGCTGCCGCTCCGGGCCGGTCTCGATGGGGCGCCCCTCCGCCTTCCAGGCCGGAAACCCGCCGTCCAGGATGAAGACGTTGCTCGCGCCGAAGACGCGGAAGGTCCAGCGCACCCGTGCGGCCGAGAACAGGCCCGCACCGTCATAGACGACGACGGTCATGTCCTCTGAAATGCCCATGGCGCCGACAATCCGCGCGAATTCCTCCGGCGACGGCAGCATGTGAGGCAGGGACGACGAGCGGTCCTTGACCGTGTCGATGTCGAAGCGGACCGCACCGGGAATGTGGCCGGCGAGATATTCCGCCTCCGGATCGCGGTTCTGGGTCGGGAGATACCAGGAGCCGTCCACGACCACGAGATTCGTGTCGTTCAGATGCTCCTGAAGCCATGCGGTGGAAACGAAGGGCTGCGTCATCGAACTGCTCCTGATGGGTTCAATCGACGAGGGACATGCGAACGCGACGGTTCTGCTTGCCCTTCTTCTCGATGTCGGTGATCGCCACCGTTCCGATCTCGCCGGTGCGGCGCACGTGAGTGCCGCCGCAGGGCTGGAGATCGATGCCTTCGATCTCCACGAGGCGGATGCGGCCCGAGCCTCGCGGCGGCTTCACGGACATGGTCTTGACGAGGCCCGGATTGGCATCGAGCTCCTCGTCGGTGATCCAGCGCTCCGTGACCGGAGCGTCCCGGGCGATCAGGGCATTGAGCTTCTCGGTCACATCCGCCTTGTCGAGCCCTCCTTCGGGAAGATCGAAATCGAGCCGGCCGTCCCCGTCGCCGATGGCGCCGCCGGTGACCGGGTAGGGCAGCACGACGCTGAGCAGGTGCAGGGCCGTGTGGACGCGCATCCGCTTGAAGCGCTTGGCCCAGTCGAGCTGAAGTTCGACGGACTCTCCGGGCACGATGCGGGAAGCCGCCTCCGTTCCAACCAGATGGACGATCTGCGACCGGTCGGGGCCGTAGACCGTGTTCGTCACGGCGATCCGCTCGCCGTTGGAGCGAAGAATCGCACCGGCATCGCCGGGCTGGCCGCCGCCTTGAGCATAGAACACCGTGCGGTCGAGAACGACGCCGCCTTCCGGCGTGACGCCGGTCACCGTCGCCTGACAGGAGGAAGCATAGGCATCGTCGCGAAACAGGGGCGTCGTGGCAGTCATCATCGTTCCGTCGTAGTGAGCTTGAGACCGGCGTTCAGGCAGCCGGAGGATCCGGCGCGATGCTGACGGCAACCGGGCGGGCGGGTCAAGCGCTCTTCGCCGAAAGAGAATCAGGGTGATGGCACGCGCAGGCTGCGAAAAGCCTCCAAGGCCCGCTCCCGTGCGGCGCCGTGCGGCACCACGGGGTGAGGATACGTCTCTCCCGGCCTGATGCCGACGGAACGGAGCAGGTCCGGCGAGGCCTCCCATGGCTTGTGGATCAGCGCCGCCGGCAGGCCGGCAAGCTCCGGCAGATATTCCCGTATGTAGTCTCCGCCTGGATCGAACTTCTCGCCTTGGGCGACCGGGTTGAAGATGCGATGGAACGGAGCCGAGTCCGGGCCGCTTCCGGCGGTCCACTGCCAGCCGAAGGCGTTGTTGGCCGCATCCGCATCCACCAGGGTGTCCCAGAACCAGGCTTCCCCTTGCCGCCAATCGGTCAGGAGATGCTTGATCAGGAAGGATGCGGCGATCATCCGGACCCGGTTGTGCATCCAGCCGGTCTGCCAGAGCTGGCGCATGCCTGCATCGACGATGGGATAGCCGGTCCGTCCGTGCTGCCAGGCCGCGAGCATCCGCGCGTCCTCGCTCCAGGGAAATCGCTCGAAGCGGGCGTTGTGGGAGGCGGATGGGAGATGGGGGTGGTCGTGGAGAAGCTGGTGGCTGAAGTCGCGCCAGATCACCTCGCCCAGGAATTTCGCCGCATCCCGCTCCAGGTCGGGCTCTTCCGCAATGCGCGCGGCCACAGCGTGCCAGATCTGCCGCGGGCTGATTTCGCCGAACCGCAGGTGCGGAGACAGGCGCGACGTGCCGGCCATGGCGGGCCTGTCCCGATTCTCCGCATAGCCCCGCAGAGCCGTGTCCAGAAACCGCGAAAGCTTCTCCCGAGCCGGGACCTCTCCCCGCCGCCAGCTGCGTCTGAGACCTCCCGCCCAGTCAGGTCGGGAAGGTTCGAGTCCCATCGACGCAAGGGGGATATGCGCGCGGCGAATGGATGGAGGCCAGTGTCCGGCGGAAATGGCTCTTGGGGCGGGCAGGGGAACTGGAATCGCCCTGGACAGGACGACGCGCAGGTAAGGAGTGAAGACCTGGAACGGGCGTCCGGCCTGGTTCTTGATCTCCCAAGGCTCGTGGATGAGCCGGCCGTTGAAGCTGCGGACGGCGATTCCCTTGTTCTGCAGCGAGGCTTTGATGGCTGAATCGACAGCGATTTCCGGTGCCGCATAGCGGCGATTCCAGAACACGGCGGCAGCATCAGTCTCCCGGACAAGCCATTCCACGACGTCGTGGGCATGACCTCTCAGCAGAATCAGCTCGGATCCGAGAGCCTTCAGGGACGAGTCCAGGCCTTCGAGAGAACCGTGAAGCCACCAGCGTGCTGCGCCGCCAAACGGACGAAAACCCTCGGATGCCTCGTCGAGAATATAGAAACACAGAATCGGCGAGCCGCTCGCAAGCGCCGCCGTCAAAGCGGGATTGTCGGACAGGCGGTGATCGTCACGAAACCAGACGAGGGCCGGAGCGGGCAAAGTCCTCTCCGTCAGCGGCGCAGTGCCGCCGGGCACGCGGAAAACCCGTCCAGAACGGGAGGGCCGAGGCTGAAGATGGGAGATCGTCCTATCATGGGAAGGATGGCTCCGGCGGTAGGATTCGAACCTACGACCAACGGATTAACAGTCCGCTGCGCTACCGCTGCGCCACGCCGGAATATCGCCACACCTTCAGGAAGCGCGGTGTGCTTCCCTGGGCCGGTGCGTCTGGCGAACCAGATGCCGCAGCGGCCTGCGGTGGGGAGGCATATAACGGGGGCTTGGGCGGGTTGCAAGTCCCTTGATTGTGACTCATCTCGAAAAGCGACTGTTGCTCTTTTGGTGCGGGCTCTGCTATGGAGCACCCGTCGCGTTCGCGGCACGCCCCGGATGGCCTCGTGGCGGAGTGGTTACGCAGAGGACTGCAAATCCTTGCACCCCGGTTCGATTCCGGGCGAGGCCTCCAAAATTTCTTCTGAGGCAATCTATGGTCGATTTCACGCAGGCGCGCCGTATGATGGTTGATAGCCAGCTGCGCACGTTCGATGTGAACGACATTCCTCTTTTGGATGCCATGGACGACGTGCCGCGGGAGCGGTTCGTGCTGCCGGGGCGCGAGGAGCTTGCCTATATCGATCAGGATATTCCCGTCAGCAAAGGCGCCGAAAGGCGCTACATGCTGTCGCCCATGGTGATGGGGCGTCTGATCCAGGCCCTCGGAATCGAGGCCGGGGACGCGGTTCTCGATGTGGCCTGCGGTCGCGGCTATTCTTCCGCCGTTCTTGCCACCCTGGGCGCACAGGTGACGGCCCTTGAATCGGACGAGGGGCTCGCCGCCACCGCTGCAGAGTGCCTTGCCGCTGCCGGTGTCGCGGGTGTCACCGTCAAGTACGGCCCCCTGGATCAGGGCTGTCCGGAAAATGCCCCCTACAAGGCCATCCTCATCAACGGCGCCGTCGAGCTGCGTCCCGAGCGCCTGCTCGAGCAGCTGGCCGACGGTGGGCGTCTGGTCTGCGTGAAGGGCCGCGGCCGTGCCGCTCGTGCGACGCTCTACGTCCGTTCCGGCGACACTTTCGGCGAGCGCACCATGTTCGATGCCGCCGCTCCTCTGCTCGAGCCGTTCCAGGCCAAGCCCGGATTCACGTTCTGAGTCGGTCGGCACGGGAGCCGGCAGTGTCGCTTTTTTGCGCCACTCCCCCACTAATCGCTACTAACCGCCGCACAGACGATTGCCGACTCTTACCCCTTGGGTATTGTTTCGCTTTGAGTCGGGTTGGATTAGAAAATTCATAGGTCGGGCTGCGGGAGGACCGCTGAGCCGACGGGCAGGTGGGCGTGAACAACAGTCAGTTTCTTAAAAAGTACCGGACTCTCTTCGGCGTAATGGCCTCTGCTTTCGTCTTGGCGGGGGCTTCGGGGGCTTCCGCGGAAACCCTGGAAAGTGCGCTCGCCCGTGCCTACGGCTACAATCCGACCCTGAATTCCCAGCGCGCCAATGTTCGCGCCACGGACGAGAACGTGGCCCGCGCGAAGTCCGGCTACCGTCCTCAGGTCAATGCCTCGGCGGATGTGGGCCGGACCTTCTCGGACGTGACCCGTCCGGGAGGCGAAGGAGGGATCAGCAGGCTCACTCCTCGCGGGGTCGGCGTGCAGGTCGATCAGACGATCTTCAACGGGTTTCGCACCGAAAACTCCGTCCGGCAGGCTGAATCGTCCGTGTTCGGGGCGCGCGAGAACCTCAACAACAACGAGCAGAACATCCTGTTCGATGCGGCCTCCGCCTATATGAACGTGCTGCGCGACACGGCGATCCTCGATCTCCAGCGCAACAACGTCGAGGTGATCGACGAGCAGCTCCGCCAGACCCAGGACCGCTTCAACGTCGGCGAAGTGACGCGAACCGACGTGGCCCAGGCCGAGTCCCGCCTGGCGCTTGCGCGCTCCCAGGCCAGCCTGGCCGAGTCGAACCTCCGCGCCAGCATTGCCCAATACCGGCAGGTCGTCGGAGCCGAGCCGCGCCAGCTCGCGCCGGGCCGTCCGCTGGACCGGCTGGTGCCCCGGAACGTGGATGCCGCCCTC
Organism: Microvirga lenta; assembly: GCF_020532555.1. Classification (GTDB taxonomy): domain Bacteria; phylum Pseudomonadota; class Alphaproteobacteria; order Rhizobiales; family Beijerinckiaceae; genus Microvirga; species Microvirga lenta. The sequence goes on from NZ_JAJBBR010000010.1 coordinate 73,260, forward strand.
CGGATCGCCTTCAACGAGCACCCGGCCATCAAGGCGGCCCTGCATGGGGTCGATGTGGCCGAGCTGCAGGTCAAGATCGAGCAGGGCGCCCTGGCGCCGCAGCTCGGCGTGCGCGGTACGGTCGCGCAGCGCTACGACAACCAGGTCGAAGGCGACCGTGCCCTGTCGGCCTCGGTGGTCGCTCAGCTGAACGTGCCGATCTACGACGGCGGCCAAGCCTATGCCAGCACCCGCCAGGCCAAGGAAGTCGTCGGTCAGCGCCGCCTGGAAGCCGATGCCATTCGCGATCAGGTCCGCGCGTTCGTGATCACCTCCTGGGGGCAGCTCGAGGCGGCCCGGGCTCAGATTGCCGCCGCCCAGTCTCAGGTGGATGCTGCCGAGACCGCGCTCAACGGCGTTCGCGAGGAGGCTCGGGTCGGTCAGCGCACAACCCTGGACGTCCTCAACGCCCAGCAGGAACTGCTCAACGCCCGGGTGAACCTCATCACGGCCCAGCGCGACCGTGTGGTCGCCTCCTATGCGGTCGTCCAGGCCATGGGTCGCCTGAACTCCCGTGCCCTCGGCCTTGCCGTCAACCACTACAGCCCGAAGATCCACTTCGATCAGGTCAAGGATCTCTGGGGTGGCCTGGTCACTCCTGACGGACGCTGAAAAATCCGGGCGACAACGCGATTGTTGCGCCCGGCTCTACTTGCTTCCCCGCCTGCCTATGAAATACTTAAGACATTCGTAAGAATGTGATTCTTAAACTCTATAAAGAGTGCGGCGGGCGGGCAGATGACTTCAGTAAGCGCAAAGATCAGCGAACCTTCGATGGAAGAAATACTTGCTTCCATCCGGCGCATCATCGCTGATGACCAAGAGACATTGCAGATCGTGCAGCCGGGAGCGTCTTCCAGTGAGGGCTCGCCCCTGCGGAACGTGCTCGACCTGACCGAGCATCAAGTCTCTGCCGAAATGCTGCCGATCCTGCCCGATCCGGAGCTGGAACCGCCTGTTTTCACGGCCTTCGACGAGGACGAAGACGACGAGATGGGTGACGATGCGCCCGTGATGGATTTCCCCAGCGTTGCCAAGGTCGAGCAGCCGGCCCCTCAGCCGCGGGTTTCGAGCGCCAAGGCGCCGATCATCCCTGCTCCGGCAATCGAGGCCGAGGAGCCGCTCCTGTCCAGCAAGGCCGACGCTTCCGTCGCGGATGCGTTCATGCGTCTTGATTCGACGGTGGCGCAGAATGCGCCGAAGACCCTGGAGGATCTGGCGAAGGAAATGCTGCGTCCCATGCTCAAGACATGGCTGGACGACAACCTTCCGCCTCTCGTCGAGCGGCTCGTCCAGGCTGAAATCGAGCGGGTGACCCGCAGCCGGCGCTGAGTTTGTTTTCCTTCGGTTGACTTCGCCGCATCGGTCCGGTTTGTAGCCGTCTTGCTCGCGCGTTTGGCGCGCCAACTTGCCGGTACTGACCCATGATGGACAAGACGTTCGATCCCGCCGCCGTCGAGGCGCGCATTTCAACCCGCTGGGATGAGGCCGAGGCCTTCAAGGCCGGGCGGCAGGATCGCAAGGACGCGAGCCCCTATACGATCGTCATCCCGCCGCCGAACGTGACGGGATCGCTCCACATGGGGCATGCCCTCAACAACACGATCCAGGATATCCTCTGCCGCTTCGAGCGCATGCGGGGGCGCGACGTTCTCTGGCAGCCGGGCATGGACCATGCGGGCATCGCCACCCAGATGGTGGTCGAGCGCCAGCTCATGGAGCAGCAGATCCACCGGCGCCAGCTCGGGCGCGAGGAGTTCGTCAATCGCGTCTGGGCCTGGAAGGAAGAATCCGGCGGCAGGATCAAGTCGCAGCTCCAGCGCCTCGGCGCCTCCTGCGACTGGTCGCGCGAGCGCTTCACCATGGACGAGGGGCTGTCGCACGCCGTCTTGAAGGTCTTCGTCGATCTCTACAGGCAGGGGCTGATCTACAAGGACAAGCGCCTTGTGAACTGGGACCCGAAGTTCCAGACCGCGATCTCGGACCTGGAGGTCCAGCAGGTCGAGGTGAAGGGCAGCCTCTGGCACATCCGTTATGCTGTCGAGGGGGAGGCGGACCGCTTCATCACGGTCGCCACCACCCGCCCGGAGACGATGCTCGGCGACGTGGCCGTGGCCGTTCATCCCGAGGATGAGCGCTACAAGGATCTCGTCGGCAAGTTCGCCGTCCTGCCGCTCGTGGGTCGCCGCATCCCCATCGTGGCGGACGAATATTCCGATCCGGAGAAGGGCACGGGTGCGGTGAAGATCACCCCGGCGCACGACTTCAACGATTTCGAGGTCGGCAGGCGCCATAAGCTGCCGCTCATCAATATCCTGGGCCCGGAGGCAGAGCTTCAGCTCGCCGGCAACGAGGCTTTCCTCGCCGATCTGCCCTCGACGGGCGAGCTCGAAGCCGTTCTCGCTCTCCACGGCGTCGACCGGGCCGAGGCGCGCAAGCGCATCGTGGCGCTGCTCGAGGAGAAGGAGTTCCTCGTCCAGATCGAGCCCCACACCCATATGGTTCCGCACGGCGACCGTTCGGGCGTGGTGATCGAGCCCTATCTCACGGATCAGTGGTACGTGAACGTGAAGCCGCTGGCCGAGCGGGCGCTCGGTGCCGTGCGCAAGGGACAGACCAAGTTCGTGCCCGAGAACTGGGAGAAGACCTATTTCCAATGGCTCGAGAACATCGAGCCGTGGTGCGTGTCGCGTCAGCTCTGGTGGGGACACCAGATTCCCGCCTGGTACGACGATCAGGGCAACACCTACGTGGCCATGAGCGAAGAAGAGGCGAAGGCCGAGGCCCGCGCCAGGCACGGCGGCGACGTGGCGCTCAAGCGCGACGAGGACGTGCTCGATACCTGGTTCTCCTCGGCCCTGTGGCCGTTCTCGACGCTCGGCTGGCCCGAAGAGACGCCGGAGGTGAAGCGGTACTATCCGACCAACACCCTCGTGACGGGCTTCGACATCATCTTTTTCTGGGTCGCCCGCATGATGATGATGGGCCTGCACTTCATGGACGAGGTGCCGTTCGACACGGTCTACATCCATGCCCTCGTCCGTGACGAGAAGGGCGCGAAGATGTCGAAGTCGAAGGGGAACGTGATCGACCCCCTCGAACTCATCGAGCAGTACGGCGCGGACGCCCTGCGCATGACGCTCTCGGCCATGGCCGCGCAAGGACGCGACATCAAGCTCAGCGTCCAGCGCGTCGAGGGCTACCGCAACTTCGCGACCAAGATCTGGAACGCGGCACGCTTCGCCGAGATGAATGAGTGCAAGCGCGTCGAGGGTTTCGATCCGGCTTCCGTCAAGGAGACGCTCAATCAATGGGCGCTCAGCGAGTGCGCCAAGGCGGTGGACGAGGTCGCGACCGGCATCCAGGCCTACAAGTTCAACGAAGCGGCGCTCGCAGCCTATCGCTTCGTCTGGAATGTCTTCTGCGATTGGACGCTCGAACTCGCCAAGCCCGTGCTGCAGGGCGAGGATTCTCCTGCGAAGGACGAGACGCGTGCGACCATCGCCTTCGTGTTCGATGAAATCTGCAAGCTCCTGCATCCGTTCATGCCGTTCCTCACCGAGGAGCTGTGGGCGATCAAGGGCGAGGAAGGCCCGAAGCGCGAGACCATTCTGGCGCTGACGCCATGGCCGGCGCTCAAGGGGCTCGTGAACGAGGCCGCCGAGGCGGAGATCGGCTGGGTCGTCGACCTCGTCACCGAGGTGCGTTCGGCCCGTTCCGAAACGAACGTTCCGGCAGGTGCACAGATTCCGCTGGTGCTCGTGTCGCCTTCGGCCGATGTGCAGGCCCGTGTCGGTCGGTGGGGCGACATCGTCAAGCGCCTCGCGCGCCTGTCGGAGATCGGCACGGCCGATGCCGCTCCCAAGAGCTCGATCCAGCTTCTGATCCGGGGCGAGGTGGCGGCCCTTCCGCTGGAAGGCGTCATCGATCTCGCGGCCGAGCGGGCGCGTCTCGCCAAGGAGATCCAGAAGCTCGATGCCGAGGTCGGAAAGATCGACGCGAAGCTCGGAAACGCGGACTTCCTCAAGCGGGCGCCGGAAGAGGTGGTCGAGGAGCAGCGCGAGCGCCGGGACGAGGCCCTCTCGCGGAAGGGCAAGATGGAAGAGGCGCTGGGACGCCTCAAGGACGCGTAACCAAAGAGGGCCGCCGACAGGCGGCCCTTTTCGTGTCGGGCCGTCAGGTCGTGGCGCTGGCGCGCGCAAGATGCAGGATCGGGAACGGCTTTCCCGAACCATCGAGCTCCGACCGCCCTGTCTGACGGAATCCGAGCCGCCCGTAGAACGAGCAGGCCCCCGCGTTCTGCTCATTGACGTCGACCGTCAGCTCACCGGCGAGCGACGCGGCATGGGCGACGAGCACCCGGCCTATTCCCTTGCCGTGCTCCGAGGGATGAACGAAAAGCGCGTCGATCTTCGCTCCCGTCATTCCCATGAAGCCCTTCGGCTCATCGCCTTCCGTGGTGGCGACCCAGAAGGGGCAGGATGGCAGGTAATGGTCCCGCACCTGTACGGCATAGAACCGGATGTCCTCTTCCGTCAGGAATCCGTGCGTGGCGCGCACCGCCTCCCGCCAGATCTCGAACATGGCGGGCACGTCCGTCGGGCGCGATGGGCGAATCCTGATCATGGCGGGTCGAGCTCCAGAACTTGGCAGAGGACCTGCCGCAGGCGGCAGGCCGGACCAGTCGGCGTGCCGTGCCGGTCGTAATCTGCATGCAGGCTGTTTCGGATTATCGTCCTGAAGGGGAGGGAATTCCACCGGTCGACGTTCCGCTCGGAGGTTTTCCGCTCGGATGCGGCCAATCTATGCTCCAGCCCCTACGAACGGGTGGTCGGCGCCCTATGACCTGTGACCGGAGACGCAGGGCCGCAGGTTGGATGGTGACAAGACCTGCGGGTTTTGCTCTAGCTGATCGGCAAGTGGCCAAAGGCTTCGGACGAGGGATTGGAACGTGCTCGAGAGTGTCCTGATCGCCAATCGCGGCGAGATCGCATGCCGCATCATCCGGACCGCCAAGCGGTTGGGCATGCGCACCATTGCGGTCTATTCGGAAGCGGATGCGGATGCGCTCTTCGTGCGCATGGCCGACGAGGCCCATCTCATCGGTCCGGCGCCCGCACGGGAGAGCTATCTGCAGATCGAGCGCATCCTCGACGTCGCCAAGCGTACGGGTGCCGCCTGCATCCACCCCGGCTACGGCTTCCTGTCCGAGCGGGCGGAGTTCGCCGAGGCCTGCGCCCAGAACGGAATCGTCTTCGTCGGCCCGCCCGCCTCGGCGATCCGTGCCATGGGCCTGAAGGATGCCGCGAAGGCCCTTGTGCAGCAGGCCGGGGTGCCGGTCGTGCCGGGCTATCACGGCTCCAAGCAGGATCCGGATTTCCTGCGGCAGAAAGCCTATGAGATCGGCTATCCCGTCCTCATCAAGGCGGTGGCCGGCGGCGGCGGCAAGGGAATGCGGCGGGTCGAGAAGGCGGCCGACTTCGATGCGGCCCTGGAAAGTGCGCAGCGCGAGGCCTCGAGCGCCTTCGGCGACCCGCGCGTTCTGGTCGAGAAATACATCCTCGCCCCACGCCACATCGAGATCCAGGTCTTCGCCGACCAGGAGGGCAACGTGGTGCACCTCTTCGAGCGCGATTGCTCCCTCCAGCGCCGGCACCAGAAGGTGATCGAGGAAGCGCCGGCCCCCGGCATGACGCCCGAGATGCGCGAAATCATGGGCAAGGCCGCCATCGAGGCGGCGCGCGCCGTCGGCTATGTGGGCGCGGGTACGGTGGAATTCATCGCGGACGGTCGCGAGGGGCTCCGCCCCGACCGGTTCTATTTCATGGAGATGAACACCCGTCTTCAGGTCGAGCATCCGGTGACGGAAGCAATCACCGGCCTGGACCTCGTGGAGCTTCAGTTCCAGGTTGCCTCGGGCGACTGGCTTCCCTTCAACCAGGACGACCTCGAAATCCACGGCCATGCGGTCGAGGCGCGCCTCTACGCCGAGGATCCCGAGAAGGAATTCCTGCCGTCGACGGGAAAGCTCTGGGCGCTCGACTTTCCGGAAGACGAGGGGCTCCGCATCGATACCGGGGTGCAGGCGGGCGACGAGGTCACGCCTTATTACGATCCCATGATCGCGAAAGTCATCGCCCATGGGGCCACCCGCGAGGAAGCGCTTTCGCGCTTGGCCGAGGCACTGGGCGACACCGTCGTCGCAGGACCGAAGACCAACGTGGCCTTCCTGAAGAAGCTCTGCGAGGCGAGGGAGTTCAGGAAGGGACAGTTCGACACGGGATATATCGACCGCAACATGGAGCAGCTCGGTGCCGCGCCTCAGGCGGCGGATCCGGAATCGGTCCGTCTCGGCGTGCTCAGATTGCTGGAGCACGATTTCGACCTGCGGAACTATCGCTCGACGGTCCAAGTGGGTAGCGCTGAAACCGCCTGGGACGATCATGACGGCTTCCAACTCGCCGGGCCGCGCCGCCAGGGCTTCCCGATCAAGGTCGACGGCGAGCGCACCGAGGCCGTGCTGGAATGGCCCGATCCGAGCGCACATCACGCGGCCCTGAACGTCGCGGTCCGGTGGGGCGATGGCGTCTCGCATCTGATCGAGGACTACATGCCTCTCGACCCGCGCGGCTTCGCGATGACCGACGACGGAGTCATCGTCCTGCGCGAGGGGCGCCAGACGCGCATCGCGATGTACGATCCGTTCGACATCGATCTCGAACACATGGATGGCGGCGATTCCATCAAGGCGCCCATGCATGGAAAGCTCATCGCGCTCTTCGTGCAGCCCGGCGACAGGGTCGAGAAGGGGCAGCGACTCGCCGTAGTCGAGGCCATGAAGATGGAGCATGTCCTGATCGCGCCTGCGGACGGCGAGGTGGCTGAAATTGCCGCCGAACCCGGCGCCCAGGTGGCGGAAGGCGCGCGGCTCATCGTTCTTAAGACGGAGGAGTGACCTGCGGCGCATCGTCCGGTTTTCCGGTTCCGGCGCGCATGGTTCAACATTCGCATGGCACTGCATCTCATCAAGCTCTGCGTCGGCTGCGACTCGATCACGGACCTCGAGGAATGGATCGAGGAGAACCGGGGTCACTATCGGCGCCTCGGGCGCGACTACGAGCAGACGCACACCACGCGCATGGTGCCAAAGCGCGTCGAGGAGCTGCTCGATGGCGGGTCCCTGTTCTGGGTCATTCGCGGGCAGGTGGCCTGTCGCCAGGCTCTTCTCGATGTCCGTCCGTTCACCGATGCGGACGGGATCGGCCGCTGCAGGCTCGTGCTGGAGCCGAAGGTCGTCTGCGTCGAGCCGCGTCCGTACAGACCGTTCCAGGGCTGGCGCTATCTCGCTTCGAAAGACGCTCCGCGTGACATCGGCGCCGGGACCGGCGATCTCGCCGTCATGCCTGAAACCATGCGTCGCGAGCTTGCCGAGCTCGGACTGCTCTAACATGTGTTAATCGAGGCGATGTTTATGCGACCCGTCATCATTCTCGGCCTGCTCATTGCCGCGGGACCGGCGCTTGCGAAAGAGTGCCGCATGCCGGACGTGCCGCCCGGCATCCCCGTTCACCTGCCGCCCGAGTGCAGGCACCTCGATCGACGCGAGGCGAAGTCCTCCGTTCACAGCGACATGAGAGGCGGCGACGGCTTCATCGATCTCGGTCATGGCACCAAGGTGCGGGTCGGCGGTCGCGTCAGGGCGGAAACAGGCCTCCGCCGTTAGCCTTTTTCCCTAAGCCGCCTCGTGGAACCGCCGAGCCGCGATTCGCATTTGCTCAACAGTTCAGTTGAGTGGAGGTGGCGATGCTTCTAACAGCATCCGAAGGCCGGCACTGGCGTTATGAAGTGTGTGAGCATGCGGACGGGTATCTCGTTCAAATGCGCGATCTGGCAACAGGTGACCTGGACGAGGAGTTTTCCACGATCTTCCGTACCCTTCCCGTGGCTTTCGCCTATGCGGAAATGTCCGCCGCCTACGAGAGGTACGCTGCCTCGGAGCTCGAACTGGCCGACGAATCCCAGCCTGACGACGAACAGATCGAGGTCGACGTCGAGACGACGGAGCGTCATTTCATCGATCTGAGCGACCGCCTGCAGGATGTGGGCATCAACGGGGTCGTCGTTCAGGCATGGGAGCGCGAGCGCCAGCGCGGCCCGGCCCGTCTCCTGCACTAGCTCTTTCCGGAGCGGCCTCGCAGCCATCGCGCCCTTGCCTTGGGATCCCCGGCCGCTCCCGATTTTCCATAATCTTCGTACCTTGGTCATGAGGCGCATTTACAAGCGCCTCGTCCCCGCCCACATGTGGAAGCGGGGAGCACGATCATGATGCTGCTTTACGGGATCGCTGTCGCCGGGCTTCTGTGGTGGCTAGCGAAGGTTTTCGTTCGATCCGACACGGCCGCCGTCGCCAAGGCGCTCAAGGTGGCCGCCGGCGTCGCGGCTCTGGGCGCCGCGGTCGTGCTCGGCTTGCGGGGGCGGATCGATATGGCCCTTCTGCTCGGAGGCTTCGGGGCCTGGGCTCTGGGCTGGAGCGTCCTGAGCCTGCCGGGACCCTGGCAGCGGATGAAGGGCGGCTCCGGCGGCCGCTTCTCCCGCATCCGCTCCGCGATGATCGAGATGGAAATCGACCATTCCACCGGGATGATGGATGGCTCGGTTCTGGCCGGGACCTTCGCCGGACGGCAGTTTTCCAGTCTCGACCAGTCCGCTTTCCAGCGCCTCCACGAGGAGTGCAGCGCCCTCGATCCCGAGGGCGTCGCCCTCCTAGAGGCTTATTTTGATCGCCGGTTTGCCGGATGGCGTGAATACGCTCAAGGAGATCGCGACACGCGGACGCGCACTCATGCGCATGCGGGCGTAATGTCGAAAGAGGAAGCCTACCAGATCCTGGGGCTTCAGCCTGGCGCGAGCGTCGACCAGGTCCAGAAAGCGTATCGGACGCTGATGAAGAAACTCCATCCCGACCATGGGGGGACGGCTTATCTCGCGGCCCGGGTAAACCAGGCCAGGGAAACTCTGTTGAGCCGACATCGCTGATACTCCACGCGCGATCCGGTGAGGGGGAAGAGCGACGGCGCAATACGCGCGCCGTCACCAGTCTTTGGGTCAGCCTCGGGAGGCGAAGCAGGCGAAGCCGCTCTTCTTCAGGGTCTTGCAGGCGCGCTCGGCGGCTGCGGATTCGTCGAAACCGGAGAAGCGGGCGCGATAGAGTGTGCTGCCGTCCTTCGTGATCTTCTCGGTGAAGGGGGCCGCCTTGGCGAGGAGCTTGCCGGAGCGCGAGCGGGCCGCGTCGAGCATGGCCTTGGCCTTTTCCTCATCATCGGTTGCGCCGAGCTGGATCACCCAGCCGCTCACAGCCGGACGAGCAGCGGGCTTCTGGGCCTCGACCTTGGGCGCTTCGACCTTGATCGCGGCCGTTTTGACGGGGGCAGGGGCAGGAGCCGAGGCGGGCACGCGGTCTTCCACTTTCGCCGAGACCTTCGGCTGCGGAGCGGCCGACGCAACCGGCGTCGTCTCGTTCGGGAGGGCAGCATAGGCCTGCGTATTCTGCGGCACCGGATCCGGACCCTTCTGCCAGCGGATGGCCGGGCCGGAGGACGGGGTCGTGGTGGAGCTGGCGCCTGCCGCCGAGGCGACGACCGGCCGCAGGGAGCTCAGGTCGAGCGGCTTGCGCTCGGGAGCCGGCTGAGGCACCGGCGCTTCGGGGGTTGCCGCAGCCACCCTCACAGGGGCGGCAGGGGCGACCGGAGCAGGAGCGGGGGCTGCGGCCACGGTGGTCGAATGGGTCCCTTCGACGACGGGAGGCGTCATCCGGGCGCCCGCATAGGCACGCGGCAGGTGACTGTCGATCAGCGCGGCCATCTGCTGGTCGCGCGAGGCGCCGGAGCGCCCGCCGAGCACCACCGCGACGACGCTGCGGGTATCGGTGTTGACGGAGGTCAGCAGGTTGAAGCCGGAAAGGCGGGTATAGCCCGTCTTGATGCCGTCCACGCCCTCGACCTTCCCCAGAAGCCGGTTATGGCCCCGGATATTTCGCTGGCCGTACTGGAACGAGCGGGTCTGGAAATAGGCGAAATACTTCGGAAAGCGGTCCTGAACGGCACGCCCCAGGATCGCCAGGTCGCGAGCCGTCGTGATGTTGGGCGGGTCGTGCGGCAGGCCGTGCGGATTGTAGAAGGCGGTGGAGTTCATGCCCAGCTCACGCGCCTTGCGTGTCATCATCTGGGCGAAGGCGTCCTCCGAGCCGGCAATGTTTTCGGCGACCACCACGGAAACGTCGTTGGCCGAGAGGGTCACCATGGCCTTGATGGCGTCCTCGACCTCGATGGTCGAACCCGGCTTCAGGCCGAGCTTGGTCGGGGCCTGGCCGGCGGCATAGGCGGAAACCGTGAGAGGCGTATCCAGGCGCATCCGGCCGCGCTCGAGCTGCTCGAACAGCAGGTAGAGCGACATGACCTTGGTGATCGAGGCCGGAATCCGGGGCTCGTCCGCGTTCGTGCCCTGGAGAACCTTGCCGGTCTTCGCGTCGACGACGATGGAGGCATAAGGGGGATTGTAGCCGCCGCCGCTCTTCGCCTTGCGGCGGGCGGCGTCAGCGGGGGAGGTAAGGGCAATGGCAATGGACGTAGCAATTCCGACAATGGCCAAAGTCCTTCGACGTCCGACCCAAACTGAACTCATCCTGAAAAAATCCCTGTTTCGTTTGGTCTTAGGCCTTTCGCCAGCCGCCCCTTGGTGGAGATCGTTGCCGGCGCGACACAGTCTTCGACGGTAAGAGGTTGCGGTTACGAGCGCGTTAACGGCGGGACCCTTGTGACTGATTCATTGTGCAATGCACAATGAAGTTGACATTTTTTGTGCAGTGCACATATTATGCTTTATCGTTTGCTGGGCAGTATTATGCCAGCGAAAGTATCAAAAGCCGAGGTTCATCATGATTAACTCGTTCGAACAAATCCAGAAGTTCGGTCAGGGCAACCTGGACGCCGCCATGAAGGCCTTCGGTGCCTTCTCGACCAATGCCCAGGCCATCGCCACCGAGTCTGCCGAATTCGCCCGGAAATCGTTCGAGCACAACACCTCGACGATGGAAAAGCTTATCGGCGTGCGGACGCTGGACAAGGCAATCGAGATTCAGACCGATTATGTCAAGGGCGCCTACGACAGCCTCGTCAGCCAGTCGACGAAGATGGGCGCTCTCTATTCCGCCCTCGCGACCGAGGCGCTGAAGCCCTTCGAAGGCATTCTGAACAAGAAGGCCTAAGGCCGGACGCACACGCGTAAAACGGAACGCCCGGCCGTCGAGGCCGGGCGTTTTGCGTTTGGGGCGGCCCTTTGCCGCCGCCGCTTCCTGCGGAAAAGGTGTTCAACATGTCGCTCTTTAAGGCAGGCCTGCGACCTCCCATCTGGTTGATCTAGCGAACCGAAGAGAGCGACTATACATTTGGTGGTGCGTCGCGGTCGGCTGGAAGCGCAGGTCGCGGACCACATGCCAATAAAGAGGGTCGGTCGAAACATCATGCGGCGTTTAGCTCAGGGCCAATTAGCCCGATCGGAGCAGGTTCTCGCATCCGGCGCCGGGTCGCAGCCCCCCGGCGGAGGGGACGAGGGCGGTCGCTCGAACACGGCAATCATCACAAAAGCCAAGCCCAGGACGAAACGGCCGAACCTGTACCGCGTTCTCCTTCTGAACGACGATTACACCCCCATGGAGTTCGTGGTGCATGTCCTGGAGCGTTTCTTCAACAAGAACCGAGAAGACGCCACTCGGATCATGCTGCATGTGCACCAGAACGGCGTCGGAGAATGTGGAGTTTTTACCTACGAAGTCGCGGAGACGAAGGTGACCCAGGTGATGGACTTCGCCCGGAAGCACCAACATCCCCTTCAGTGCGTTATGGAAAAGAATTAGCCGAGACACCGTCTCACAAAGGATAAGCCGTTGCCGAGCTTTTCTCGCAGTCTAGAACAAGCCCTTCACCGAGCTCTCGCTCTCGCCGGCGAGCGCCGTCACGAATACGCGACCTTGGAGCACCTGCTGCTGGCGCTGATCGACGATCAGGATGCGGCGGCGGTCATGCGGGCCTGCAACGTCGATCTCGACGTCCTGCGCCGCAACCTGGTCGAGTACGTGGACAGCGAGCTGGCGAACCTGGTCGCCGATGGACGGCAGGATTCCAAACCGACCGCGGGCTTCCAGCGCGTCATCCAGCGCGCGGTCATCCATGTCCAGTCCTCCGGCCGGGACGAGGTGACGGGCGCCAACGTGCTCGTCGCGATCTTCGCCGAGCGGGAGAGCCACGCGGCTTATTTCCTGCAGGAGCAGGACATGACCCGCTACGACGCGGTCAACTACATCAGCCACGGCATCGCCAAGCGTCCGGGCCTCTCCGAGGGTCGCACGCCGCGCGGGACCGAGGAGGAGTCGAACGAGCGCCCCACCCCGGACGAGTCCGATGCCCGCCCGAAGAAGAAGGGCGACGCGCTCGAGGCCTACTGCGTCAACCTCAACAAGAAGGCGAGGGACGGGAAGATCGATCCGCTCATCGGCCGTGAAGGCGAGGTGCAGCGCACGATCCAGGTCCTGTGCCGCCGCCAGAAGAACAACCCCCTTCTCGTCGGCGATCCCGGCGTCGGCAAGACCGCCATCGCGGAAGGTCTCGCCCGCAAGATCATCCGCGGCGAGGTGCCGGAGGTCCTGAAGGACGCCACGGTCTTCGCCCTCGACATGGGCACCCTGCTGGCCGGCACCCGCTATCGCGGCGATTTCGAAGAGCGCCTGAAGCAGGTGATGAAGGAGATCGAGGGTCACCCGAACGCGATCATGTTCATCGACGAGATCCACACGGTGATCGGCGCCGGCGCCACGTCCGGCGGCGCGATGGACGCCTCGAACCTTCTCAAGCCTGCCCTGGCTCAGGGCACCCTGCGCTGCATCGGCTCCACGACCTACAAGGAGTACCGCCAGTACTTCGAGAAGGACCGGGCCCTCGTGCGCCGGTTCCAGAAGATCGACGTGAACGAGCCGTCCGTGCCGGATGCCATCGAGATCGTGAAGGGCCTCAAGCCCTATTTCGAGGAGTTCCACAAACTCCGCTACACCAACGAGGCCGTGAAGGCCGCGGTGGAGCTCTCGGCCCGCTACATTAACGACCGCAAGCTGCCGGACAAGGCCATCGACGTGATCGACGAGACCGGCGCCTCGCAGATGCTGCTGCCGGAGAACCGCCGCAAGAAGACCATCGGCCTGAAGGAGATCGAGGCCACCATCGCCACGATGGCCCGCATCCCGCCCAAGACCGTGTCGAAGGACGATGCCGAGGTTCTGGCCCACCTGCAGGACACCCTGAAGCGGGTCGTCTACGGCCAGGACAAGGCCATCGAGGCGCTGACCTCGGCGATCAAGCTCGCCCGGGCCGGCCTGCGCGATCCGGAGAAGCCCATCGGCTCCTACCTGTTCGCGGGTCCGACCGGTGTCGGCAAGACCGAGGTCGCCCGGCAGCTCGCCACGTCGCTCGGCGTCGAGCTCCTGCGCTTCGACATGTCGGAGTACATGGAGCGCCACACGGTCAGCCGCCTCATCGGCGCGCCTCCCGGCTATGTGGGCTTCGACCAGGGCGGTCTGCTGACCGACGGCATCGACCAGCACCCGCACTGCGTGCTGCTCCTCGACGAGATCGAGAAGGCGCACCCGGATCTGTTCAACATCCTGCTCCAGGTCATGGACCACGGGAAGCTGACGGATCACAACGGCAAGCAGGTCGACTTCCGGAACGTGATCATCATCATGACCACGAATGCCGGCGCCGCGGACATGGCCCGTCCGGCCTATGGCTTCACCCGCACCAAGCGTGAAGGTGACGATACGGAAGCGGTCAACCGGCTGTTCACGCCGGAATTCCGCAACCGCCTCGATGCCATCATCTCGTTCGGCCACCTGCCGAAGGAAGTGGTGCAGAAAGTCGTCGATAAGTTCGTGATGCAGCTCGAAGCCCAGCTGGCCGACCGCAACGTCACGATCGAGCTCACGGACGAAGCCCGCGACTGGCTGGTCGAGCATGGTTACGACGAGGCCATGGGCGCTCGCCCGATGGGCCGTCTGATCCAGATGATGATCAAGACGCCCCTGGCCGACGACATCCTGTTCGGTCGCCTGAAGGACGGCGGCGCCGTGCGCGTGGTGGTCAAGGCGGACGAGATCGGCCTCCAGACCCTCGGGTTCGAGTATCCCGAAGGGCCGGTGAAGCCGAAGCCGGAGACGGATGTCACAAAGGCGAAAAAAAAGCCTCGCGCTAAGTCCGGCGGTTCGAAGACGAAAAAGTCCGTGAAACCGAAAGGGCCCGGTGGTAATGGGGGCGGAGGTATCCGCACCGTTCCGAAGGTTCCGCTGGTTAGAGCATGACGACTGAGCTTCACAAGGGCCCCTTGGAGCCCGCTTCGACAGTGGCCGCTCCGGCGACACGGCTGTCCTGGCGCCAAGAGCGCGAGATCCGTCGTCGCCGGCGCGTCTGGTTCGAGGAGATCCTTGGCTGGATCCTGGTTCCGGTCATCGTCGTCGGCAGCTATTGGCTGGTCGAGACCGTGTTGAATGCACTGGGCACTTCGGTGGATGCAATCATCGAGGGGCTCGGGGCCATCACGTCCAACCTGTAGGGCTCTCCGGTCCTCAAGAACCGAACCAGCCCCGCCTCCCGACAGAGGCGGGGCATTTTTTGGCATAATAGTAAACCTATCGGTTGAATAATGATCGTGCGTATGTATATTAAACCGTATGGTTGAACAAAGCGCACAACTCGACGCCGTCTTCCAGGCTCTGGCCGATCCCACGAGGCGCGACATGCTTCGCCGTCTCGCCGGTGGCGAACGGAGCATCGGGGAGCTGGCGGCTCCGTTCAGGATGTCCTTTGCGGGAGCCTCCAAGCACGTCCGGGCCCTCGAAAGCGCCGGGCTGGTCCGCCGGACGGTGAGGGGGCGGACCCATGTCTGCAGCCTCGACCCGGCACCGCTCGCAGCCGCGGATGAATGGCTGCGCTTCTACGAACGCTTCTGGACCGAACGACTCGACGCCCTGGAGCGCGAGCTCGGCCAGGTCGACACGTCCCACGACGAAGGAGGGGAACATGAGTGATTACGGCATTGTCACCGCGGCCGACACGGTCCGGTTCGAACGTCTGCTGCCGGGCCCGATCGAGCGTGTCTGGGCCTTCCTGACGGAGTCGGACAAGCGGGCGAGGTGGCTCGCGTCCGGGCCGATGGAACTGCGCGTCGGCGGAGGGGTGGAACTCGTGTTCCGCAATTCGGAGCTGTCTTCCAGCCCGGAGGTGATCCCCGACAAGTACCGGAAGTATCAGGACGGGGCCGGCTTCACCGCCACTGTGACCCGGTGCGAGCCGCCGCGTCTCCTCAGCCACACCTGGGGTGGGAACAAGGGCGAGGAATCGGAGGTCACCTACGAGCTGACGCCTCAGGGCGACCGCGTGCGCCTGGTCCTGACCCATCGGCGCCTCGGCGGCAGGGCCGTCATGCTGAGCGTCTCCGGAGGCTGGCACACCCATCTCGACATCCTCGTCGCGCAGCTGGAGGATCGGACGCCTGGTCCGTTCTGGACGACCTTCGGGCGGCTGGAAACGGAATACGAGACACGCCTGCAGGCAGGCTGATCATTCGCCCTCCCGATGGCGGAACGGAGTCGCCGAGGCCAGTTCCTCGGCGGCTTCCGACACATAGAGCCGCTCCTGATCGAGATAGGCTCGGACGGCGCGGCGCAGGGACGGGTCGGCGATGTCGTGCGCCGACGTGGTGGTGACGGGCCTGTAGCCTCTCGCCAGCTTGTGCTCGCCCTGCGCACCCGCCTCGACCCTGTCGAGCCCCTTGGCGATGGCGAATTCGATGGCCTGGTAGTAGCAGACCTCGAAATGCAGGAAGGGATGATCCTCGATGCAGCCCCAGTTGCGGCCGTAGAGACGGGTATCTCCGATGAAGTTGATGGCGCCCGCGATATGGCGTCCGGCCCGCTTCGCCATGACGAGGAGGATCCGGTCCGCCATGCGTTCGCCGATCAGGGAGAAGAAGCGGCGGTTGAGATAGGGGCGGCCCCATTTGCGCGAGCCGGTATCCATGTAGAAGGCGAAGAAGGCGTCCCAATGGGCCTCGGTGATGTCGCTGCCCGTGACCCATTCGATGGTGATCCCATCCTGGAGCGCATCCCGCCGCTCGCGCCGGATCGCCTTGCGCTTGCGCGAGGCCAGGGCGCCGAGGAAATCGTCGAAGGTCGCGTAGCCGTCGTTGAACCAGTGGAACTGCTGGTCGTCCCGGCGCAGGAAGCCCCTGGCGACCAGGGACTTCATGTCCGCTTCCTCAAGGAAGGTGACATGGATCGACGAGGCGTTCGTCTGATCCCGCACGGCCCGCAGCCCCGCGATCAGATGCGTCCGGACCTCCTCGGTCTGCGGACCTTCGGGAACGAGCAGCCGTGGGCCCGTGACCGGGGTGAAGGGGACCGCGACCTGAAGCTTGGGATAGTAATGCCCGCCCGCGCGGGTATAGGCGTCCGCCCAGGCGTGGTCGAACACATACTCGCCCATGGAATGGGACTTCAGATAGCACGGAACCGCACCGAGAAGCTTTTCCGCCTCGTCTTCGACGACGATGTGAAGCGGCGCCCAGCCGGACCGACCGCCGACGCAGCCGGAATCTTCCAGTGCGGACAGGAAGGCGTGGGAGACGAAGGGATTGTGCGGATCCTCCGCACCGTCCCCGTTCGTGCGGGCGGGAAAGGCACAGGCGTCCCATGCGGCGGCGGGCACCGCCTTGAGGCCCTGGGCAATTTTAACTTGAAATGTCACTGATGGATAAGGATCTCGCCGTTGCAGAAGAAGCTAAGGCTCCGGCGAGATCCTTTCAAGTTCAGGGCAGGAAGCCTTCGAACACCATCTGGTCGGCGTACTTCTCGGCGCGGGCGCGCTCCTCGGGGGTGCGAACGGTCCACGTCATGACGGGCAGATTGCCCAGCACCTTGCAGAGATGGGGGCCGGCGGACGGCAGGTCGTGCACCTTCCACGAGACGAATTGCGGCTGGGACTCGCTGAAATGCAGCAGGTTGGCCAGCCGGTGCTTCAATTCGGCGCTCATGAAGCTGTCGTTCTTCGAGGCGTAGTTCAGCTCGCCGATGATCCCGCGCGTGATCGACGGAGCGCTCGTGCGCAGGGTCGCGACGATATCGGGGTCGAACGACTTGACCACGAACGGACCGCTATAGTCGCTCAGGATCTCGCAGACCCGCTTGGTCAGGGTCATGTCGCCGTTGAACTTGCTCTTGATCTCGACGACGAGGGGGACGCGGCCGGCAACGGCGTCGAGGAACTGCTTCAGCGACGGGATCCTGTCGCCGCCCCTGGCGCCGGAAATCTCGACCTTCGTCAGGTCGGCGAGCCTGCGCTCCGCGACCACGCCCGTATCGCCGGTGAGGCGGTCGAGCTCGAAGTCGTGGAACACGACGGCCTCGTTGTCGGTCGTGAGCTGCACGTCGAGTTCGATCGGGAAGCCGCGGGCGATGGCGGCCTCGGCGGCCGAGATCGTGTTCTCGATCACGCCGTTGGCTTTGTCGTGGAGGCCGCGATGGGCAATGGGCTTCGCGACGAGCCAGTCGGGGGTGCTCATCGGACTTCGAACATCCCTTCGACTTCCACGCAGGCATCGAGCGGGAGTTCCGCGACGCCGATGGTGGAGCGGGCATGGCGACCCGCATCGCCCAGCACCTCGACCATCAGGTCGGAGGCGCCGTTCATGACCGGGGCGAGGCCCGCGAAGGTCGGCACCGCATTGATGAAGCCGCCGAGGCGCACGCAACGAACGACCTTGTCCAGATCGCCGATGGCGGCCTTCAATTGGGCCAGGAGGTTGATGGCGCAGAGACGGGCGGCCTGCTGGCCGACATCGGGAGAAATCTCGCCCCCGAGCTTGCCCTTGTGTTCCTCGGCGAGCTTGCCGTCGAGCCCGAGGCAGAGCTGGCCCGAGATGACGATCAGGTTGCCCGTTCGCACGAACGGCACATAATTCGCCACGGGTGCTGCGGGTGTCGGGAGCGTGATGCCCAGATCCTGAAGTTTCTTGTCGACTGCGCTCATGATGAAGCCTCGGCTTGGTCTAATCCCGAAGACTAGTGGCGGATGAGCCAAGGAGACGCAAGGTGGAACGTTGCCCTGTCCGCAGGAGGATTCTATCTTCGTGAGTTGGGGGATCGGAGGTTTTATGCGTTCCTTGTTGATGGCAACGGGTCTTTCCATCGCCATGCTCGTCTCGGCCGCGGCCGAGACATCCAAGAATCCGGTGCAGCTCGTCCCGCACAGGGCGGTCTACGACCTGTCGCTTCTGCGCTCGGAGGGATCTCGCGGTGTCGAGGCCGCCCGAGGACGCATCGCGATGGATTTCGGCGGCAATGCCTGTGAGGGATATACGCTGACCTACCGTCAGGTGACCGTCCTCGACAGCACGGAGTCGGGCTCGCGGACCGTGGACACGCGCACGGCGACCTATGAGGCCGGCGACGGCCTGTCCATGCGCTTCAAGTCCACCTCCACCATGCAGGGCCTGACCCGCGAGGGCGTCGACGGGGATGCGAAGCTCAGTCCCGACGGCACGCTGGACGTGCGCTTCAAGCAGCCGAAGGATGCCACTTTCGCGGCCGACGGCCAGCCGATCTTCCCGACCGAGCATCTCAAGCGGCTCATCGAGGCGGGCCGCGAGGGGCGGAGGACCCTGGCGGTGCGGGTCTATGACGGCTCCGACGACGGCAAGAAGATCTACGATACCCTGGCGCTCATCGGGAACCGGATCGAGCCGGGCGCTGGAGCCGGTCTCGAAGAGGCGGTGCGCCAGGACGCCGTGGCAAGCTCGCCGCGATGGCCGGTCACCATCAGCTACTTCACGGACGGCACGGGCGACCAGACGCCCGTCTACACCATCTCGTTCGAGCTTTATGAGAACGGGATCAGCCGGGCGCTGAAGCTCGATTACGGCGACTTCGCCCTGAAGGGCGATCTCCAGAGCCTCCAGGTCCAGCCCACCGCGGCGCCGGCCTGTCAGCGCTGAGGCTTGCGGAAGGCGATGCCCTTCTGCAGGGCCGCGGCGCCGAACTTGTCGCGGATCCTGTCGATGGCCGCCTCCATGTGGGCCTGGCGCACCACGGTCTGATCCGCCAGGTCGCCCCGGTCCGCCTCCGCGCCGTCGCACAGATCCGCCGCGCCGATGCCGATGAGCCTGTAGGCGGTGCCGTCGCAGGCCGCCTTGAGAAGCTGGCGCGCCGGATCGAACAGGCGGGCCGCGAGTTGGGTCGGCGGCAGGCCCGAGCGGGTTCGGGTCAGGAGGCGGAAATCCTTGTCCTTGAGCTTCAGGGTCACGCTCTGGCCCGCAAGCCCGGCGGCCTTGAGACGCTTCGAGACCTTCTCGGCCAGTCGCCACAGGACCGGTTCCAGATCCTCGAACGAGCGCAGATCGACATCGAAGGTGGTTTCCGCCGAGATGCTCTTGGTCTCCCGCTCCGGCGTGACGGAGCGGCTGTCCTCGCCCCAGGCGAGCCGCGACAGCCGCTGCGAGTCGCGGCCCAGCGCCTCGAACAAGGTCTTGAGCGGAACGTCGCGCAGATGGGCGATGAGGGTCACGCCCGCCTTCGACAGGCGGCTCTGGGCGGACGCGCCGATGCCGGGGATGATCGAAACCGGCTTGTCCGCCAGGAAATCCGCCGCCTCCGCCCGGCCGATCACCGAGAAGCCGCGCGGCTTCTGCAGGTCCGAGGCGATCTTGGCCAGGAACTTGTTGTAGGACAGGCCGACCGAGATGCTGATGCCGATCTCGTTCTCCACCCGGTGGGCGAAGCGCGCCAGGGTGAGGGCGGGGCTGCCGTGATGCAGGCGCTCCGTTCCCGACAGGTCCAGGAACGCCTCGTCGATGGAGACAGGCTCCACGAGGGGGGTCAGCTCCAGCATGAGGCGCCGCACCTCGCGCCCGGCGACCCGGTACTTGTCGATGTTCGGCTTGATGACGACCGCGTGGGGGCAGGCCTTGAGGGCCTGGAACATGGGCATGGCGGAGCGGACGCCATAGGTTCGCGCCACGTAGCAGGCCGTGGCCACCACCCCGCGCTTGCCCCCGCCGATGATGACCGGCTTGTCCGCCAGGCTCGGGTCGTCCCGCTTCTCCACCGCCGCGAAGAAGGCATCGCAATCCACATGGGCGATGGAGAGCAGGTCCCGCTCCGGATGCCGCAGCAGGCGCGGGGAGCCGCAGGCCTTGCACCGCTGCGCCAGTGAGGATCCGGCGAAGGTCAGGCAGTCCCGGCAGAAGGGGGCGTCGCTCATGGCGGGAGGCTATTCGAACTCGGAGGGGGAGAGGGTCCAGTGGGCCTGCATGACCTGCTCCGGCTTGATCCTCTGTTCCTCCGCGAAGCCGACGAGCAGGGCCTCGTCCGAGGCGATGTAGTCCAGAATGCCGGCGAAGAACCCCGCCGATTCGGCCGCGATGCGGATCGTGTCCACCCTCAGGCCCGAAACGGCCAGGAAACGGTTCAGCCGATCTTCATCATTGGTGATATAGGAGAAGGCGCTTAACGCGACACGTTCGGCCTCATCGACGCTCATTTTCTTCAAGGGCATCTTCCTGCGAGGGATTTGCAATTCATCAATAGGTTCGAATGTAGCCTTATCATCGGACGAACAAGCGGGCCGGTGAAGTCGGATTTTGGGCCCCTGGGACAGCGGCAATGAAGAAGACGGTGCTCATCGTTGAGGACAACGAACTCAACATGAAGCTCTTCAACGATCTCCTCGAGGCTCACGGCTATGCGACCCTGAAGACGGGCCATGGCATCGAGGCGATGGAACTCGCCCGCGCTCACAAGCCCGACCTGATCCTCATGGACATCCAGCTCCCGGAGGTATCGGGCCTCGAGGTGACCCGCTGGCTCAAGGCGGACGACGACCTCAAGTCCATCCCGGTCATCGCGATCACCGCCTTCGCCATGAAGGGCGACGAGGAGCGGATCCGGGAAGGGGGCTGCGAGGCCTATCTGTCCAAGCCCATCTCGGTCGCCAAGTTCATCGCCACCGTCAAGACCTATCTCGACGCCGACACCCCCCGCTCATGACGGCCCGGGTTCTGATCGTCGGCACCGTCTTTGTCAGAGCGCAGGCCCTTCAGAAAACCCTTCTTGGCGCAGGCTTCGATGCGGTGATCGCCACGAACGGGCGCGACGGCCTCGCTCTCTGCCGCAGGGGCATGGCGGACGTGGTGCTCCTCGATGCGGTCCAGCCGGGTCTCGACGCATTCGCCTTCTGCCGGAATCTCAAGGGGGAGGGCACGCTTCGGCACCTTCCCTTGGGGCTGGCGATGCAGGACGGCGAACCGCGGCTCCGGCTCCAGGCGCTCGAGGCCCAGGTCGACGAGTGCTTCCCGGTCTCCATGCCCGACCGGCTCTTTCTCCTGCGGATGCACAGCCTTGCCGAGCTGTCCGAGCGAACCGGAAACCTGCGCCGGATGGCGGCCATCGGCGGGCAGGACGTTCCGCCCGCTGCAGCGGGCAGCGCGCGCATCCTCGTTCTCGATCCCGAGGTCCGGTCCCGGCAGCGCTTGGAGGAGATCCTGGCGCCGGAATTCCCTGTGACAACGGCCTCCCATGCGGAGGAGGCCCTCGCAGCGGTGACGAGGGAGGCCTTCGGCGTGATCGCCTGCGACTTCACGGCCCTCCGGGAGGAAGGGTTGGCCGCGGCTCTCCTGCGCCAGCATCTGCGTCTCGGCGGCATGGCGGGAGCATTCGGCCTGATCGGCCTGGGCGACGATGCCGGAGCGGTCTTCGCAGAAGCTCCGGAGGGCGCGCTCCACGACGTCCTTCTGCGCCCCCTCGACCGGTGCGAAACCCTGCTCCGTATTCGGCTGGGCTCCCGGAAGCACATTCTGGGAACGTCGCTGAAGGCGCTCGCAGCAAGACTGGAATCCTGCCCTCGGCCGGCTTGGTCCGGAGTTCCCTTGCCACCAAATCGCCTCGCTGCTTGAGCCGCAGCGTGAGCAATCCGACTCTTGTTGTTGACAGAGCAGGGTTTTGGCGTTTCCTTTGGATAAAGGACATTTGAACGAAGGGGCGCTTGCGCCGCCCGATGTTTCCTATATGTTCGGATTGAATTCTCCGCATGAGCGGAGCCGTAATGCCTCACGGATGCTCAGGTCCGCCGCATCTCCTGGGAATTCGTAGGCTCGGCCAGCCCGGGGGCGGATCGTTGCCTCCTCAACAGAGCCGTCCCCGGCTGGCCACCTCTCCCCCTTGAAGACAGCCTCGTCTTTTCGCTCGGCAGTGCTCCGCCCGCTGTAACCCAGCGGCTCGTGCCTCCATGCCGCAAGGGACATATCCTTCCGGCTATGGGAACAATTCCGAGGATGGCGTTGAGCATCGGTAATCCCGATGCAGTACGGCCAAGCTTATGCTCCTTGGTTCTGCAGCGTTTTCGTAAATTCGAATGGGCTCAAGTATCGCTCCACGAGGGGCGAGAACAGCGGACCGCGCAGCAGAGGCAGATAATCAATAATACTGAATTCTTATCCGCGAGCCGCGAAGAGTGCTCAGCAAATAGCCGAATTCATCCCTTTGGGTCTTTTGAATACTCCCCTTACGGGTATTGGACGAGGTGCCTTCGCGTCCTTTCTATCGTGTCAGTTCTCCCGCTCCGAATGAGCCGCGGTGGGACAGCAAACGAATGAGAGGCATCACATGGCCACCGTTGTTTTGACCGTTGAACAATATCTTGCAGCTACCGAACCTTTCCTGGCGGAAGACGACGTCATCCTTACGGATACGGGCGCGAACATCGCGGCGCTCTCTCCTGAACAGCTCCTGGCGCTCCGCAATTTCAATGTCGATACGATCGACGCGACCGACGAGGCGCTGGTCCTGTCCATCGACCAGTTCGTTTCGCTGGGGCCGGTTGCGCTGACCGACGCAGATACGGTGACGGTTCGCGATACGGCGGCGGTCCTTCAGAGCGGCTCGCCCGACGACGTTGCCGCCCTTTCTGCCGCCAATGTGGACATCCTCGACGCCTCGGACGGTGCGCTCACATTCTCCCTGGACCAGTTCGCCGCCCTGGGAGACGTCGTCTTCGCGGAGGAGGATGTCGTCACGATCCAAGGCTCGAGCGACGCTTTCGCAGGGGGCACTCCCGAGCAGGTCGCGGGACTGGAGGCCAAGAACGTCGACGTCGTCGATGCCACCGACGATGTTCTCATCTATTCCCTGGCGCAGTTCAACGCCCTAGGCGCCGTGAGCGTTACGGCCGCCGACACGGTCGTCGTGACCGGTACCGGTGCTGAACTGGGAGCCCTGACGGCAGACCAGATCGCAGCCCTTGCTGCGGACGGCGTCGACATCCTTGATGCTTCCGACAACGCCGTGACGTTGGCAGGCGTGCAGGCAGCGGCGTTGCTCGGCACAAACATCGCCTTCGGCGCCGATGACGCCGTGACGGTGTCGGATACAGGCGCGGCTCTCAGCGCTTTGTCGGCGGAACAGATCGCTGGGCTGACGGCGAAGGGCGTCGATACCTTCGATGCGACCGATGATGCCGTGACCCTGTCCGTAGCGCAGTTCGCGGCTTTCGGTGGTGGGCTCTCCAACACTGACGCGGTGACCGTCTTCGACACGAGCACCAATATCGCCGCCCTGACGGCCGAGCAGATCGCTACGTTCGTTGCCCAAGGAGTGGCCAGCTTCGATGCGACCGATGATGCTGTCACTTTATCGCTGGCGCAGTTTGCAGCTTTCGGAGGCACACTCTCCAACACTGACGCGGTGACCATCTCCGATACGAGCGCCAATATCGCCGCCCTGACGCCCGCGCAGATCTCAGCCCTCACGGCTCAGGGAGTGGTGGCATTCGACACGAGCGACAATGCGGTGAGCCTGTCTCTCGCGCAGCTCGCCGCCTTCGGCGATGCGCTGTCCGACGACGATGTGGTCACCCTCTCCGACACGAGCACGAACATCGCCGCCCTGACGGCCGCGCAGATTGCGGCGCTCGCCGGTCAGGGCGTCGTCTCCATCGACGCCACGGACGATGTGCTGAACCTGTCGCGCGACCAGCTCAACGCGCTCGGCTCCATTGCGCTGACGCAAGGCGATGTGGTGTCGGTCTCCGACACGGGCGCGGCCATCGCTTCGCTCACCCAGGCGGAACTTGCGGCATTCGCTGCGGCAGGCGTCGATGCTCTCGACGCCACCGACAATGTCGTCACCGTCTCGGTCGGGCAAGCCCTCCTTGTCTCAGCTTCGGCGCTGAGTTTCGCGGCCAATGATGTCGTGACGGTGTCCGATACGGGAGCGGCACTCTCGGCACTCTCGGCGGCGGAGATCGTGGCTCTTGGAGCCGACGGGGTCGACGTGATCGACGCGAGTGACGGTGCCGTGTCCCTGACGGCGGATCAGGCTGCGGCGCTCGCCGATAGCGGAATCTCGCTTGCTGCCGGGGACGACGTAGCCCTTGCGGATACGGGAGCCGCACTCGGCGGGCTGTCGGCTGCGGAGCTCGCCGCCCTGAACGGCAGAGGCATCGACCGCATCGACGCAAGCGACGACGTTCTCGCCCTGTCCCTGGCGCAGCTCAATGCGTTGGGCTCGGTCGGCCTGACTGCGGGCGACACGATCACGTTGAGGGACAGCGGCGGAGCCTTGTCGTCCCTCTCGCCGGACCAGATCGGAGCCTTGGCGCCCCGCGGCATCGATGCTCTCGATGCGACGGACAACTTCGTCAGTCTGTCCCTCGCCCAGTACTCGGCTCTCGGCTCGCTCCAGTTCGCGGCCGAGGATACCCTGAAGATCACCGGAACCTCCGGCTCGGATCGGATCGTCGGTCGCTCGTCCAACGACATCGTCGACGGTGGCAGGGGCCACGATCGTCTCTACGGCGGCGATGGGGCCGACTTCCTCAACGGAAGTTCCGGAAACGACCGTCTCTATGGTGGTGACGGCGCCGATTTCCTGAAAGGCGGCTCCGGAAACGACCGTCTCTACGGCCAGGACGGCAACGACTGGCTCTACGGCGGGAGCGGCAACGACATCATGAGCGGCGGAAGGGGCAGGGACACCTTCGTGTTCGATGCCAAGCCGCACAAGAGAATGAACCTCGACAAGATCACCGACTTCAACGTGAAGTACGACACGATCTATCTCGACAACAAGGTCTTCAAGAAGCTCGGAAAGGGCAGCGAGTTCAAGCCGGGCAAGCTGAAGAGCTCGTATTTCGAGCGGGACAGCAGTGCCGACGACCGCAACGACTACCTGATCTACAACAAGAAGAACGGCGTGCTCTACTACGATGCCGACGGCTCGGGTTCCGGGCGGGCGGTCGAGATCGCCAGGCTCGACAAGAACCTCAAGCTGACGAACAAGGACTTCTTCATCGTCTGACGTGGTGAAGCACGCCCGACGCCCTGCCCCTCCTCGGCACCAGCCGGGGAGGGGTTTTCTCTGAGGAAGACATGCCTGCCATGGCACTGCCTGAGACGCGGAGGCCGATTCGTCAGATCGAGTAGGAGAATTCGTATCCGAACCGACGAATTGCCAATAGTTTCTGCAAGGTTGTCTGACCAATTCGCTCAAAATCATCACGGCTGATCCAGTGATATTTCTGAGGTAAATGCCTGATATTGCAAATTATTGCCCCGGCATGCTGC
This sequence comes from Microvirga lenta, assembly GCF_020532555.1. Lineage (GTDB taxonomy): Bacteria > Pseudomonadota > Alphaproteobacteria > Rhizobiales > Beijerinckiaceae > Microvirga > Microvirga lenta. The sequence goes on from NZ_JAJBBR010000010.1 coordinate 99,009, forward strand.
CGGTACTCTCTTTTCGGAGAGTAGACCTCTTTCCCTCGCCCCTAGATTACTCCCCGAAAGATGCCGCTCAGGCACGGATTTAAACCGGGAAATCGAAAGGTGAGCCGCCATGGCCGATGTCTACGTGACCATCCAGGAAGCCCTCCGCGGGCGCTTCAACGACGGCGATACCGTCATCGTCAGCGACACGGTGACGAACTTCAATGCTCTCACGGTCGGAGAAATCGAGTCCCTGAGCGATTACAGGGTCGATCACCTGCAGGTCGTTTCCGATGAGACCGGCAACGTTTCCCATTGGACGGTGAATCAGGCCAAGGCTCTCCTGGGCACGGCAATTACTTTCACGCCCGGTTCAAGGGTTTTCATCTCGGATGAGGGTGAGAACATTGCCGGTCTCTCTGCGGAGCAAATCACGCTCCTGGGACGGAACGGCAAGAACATTCGGTGCCTGGACGCGGTCGACGACGAGATCACGCTTTCCGCCGCGCAGATCCTGGCAACGCAGGGCCTCAACGAAACGCTGGACGGGATTTCCGAGGATGATGCCGTCACCCTGCGCGATACCGGCCGCAACATCACGGAGCTTGAGGACGCTCAGCTCAGCGCCCTCGACGACAAAGGGGTCGTGGCCATCGATGTCATCGGCGATGCCATCGGTTTGACGCTGGCGCAGGTGAACAGCATCGACGAAGCGGTGGCATTCGCCGCGGCCGACGAGGTTTCCATCTCCGGAACGGCTGCGGAGCTTGCGGGGATCTCCTCCACGATGCTCCAGAGCTATGCGTCGCGGGGCATCGACCGGCTGCACGCGACAGATGCCGTCAATCTCACCGCCTCGCAGGCCGCGACCCTGGTGAGTGGGGGAATGGGCTACACGGCGGGCAGCAACGTCACCGTGTCCGGATCCATCGGGGACTTCACGGCGGCCCAGATTGCGGCCCTCGGCGCCAAGGGTGTCGACATGTTCGATGCAGCGGCTCCGGTGGTGCTGAATGCAGGCAAGGCCGCGGCTCTGGCCGGAACGGACGCCGTCCTTGCCGCCGACGATAATGTCACCGTGCGTGATACGGGCGCCAATCTCGCGAGCCTGAGCGGTGCTCAGATCGCGGCGCTGAAGGCGAAGGGCGTCGATGGTTTCGAGGCGAGCGACAATGCCGTGACCCTGTCGGTCTCGCAGATTGAGGCCCTGGGCGGGGCGCTCTCGCAAGGAGGAAGCACCGTCGCGGTCGCCGATACGGGCGCCGCCATCGCCGCGCTGACCCCGGCCCAGATCGGAGCGCTGGCCGCGCAGGGCGTCGGCTCGGTGGATGCCACCGACAATTCCCTCGCCCTGTCCCTCGCACAGTTCGGCGCCCTCGGAACGGTGACTCTGTCGGCGGCCGATTCCCTGGTCCTCGCGGATGCAGGCGCGCAGATCAGCGGTCTCACCCCCGCGCAGATCGCCGAATTCGCGGCCAAGGGCGTCGATGCTCTCGACGCCAGCGACAATGCGATCACACTCTCCATCGCCCAGTTCGCGGCAATGGGTGCGTTCCAGTTCGCGGCGGGCGACCGGATCAAGGTCAACGGCACCTCCAAGGGCGACAAGATCACGGGCCGCGCCTCGGACGAAATCCTCGTCGGCCTTTCCGGCAACGACCGCCTGAAGGGCTCCGCAGGCGACGATCTGATCTGGGGCGGCAAGGGCAAGGACATGCTCTACGGCGTCACGGGCCGGGATGTGTTCGTGTTCGACACCAAGGCACGCAAGAAGGATGCCGACCGGATCAAGGACTTCAAGGTCAAGGACGATACGATCTTCCTCGACAACAAGATCCTCAAGAAGCTCGGTAAGAAGGGCAGTCTGGACAAGCCGGCCAAGCTGAAGAAGACGTTCTTCTAGATCGGCCGCGAGGCAGACGACCGCAACGACTACGTTCTCTTCGATCCGAGGAGCGGCAAGCTGTCTATCGACGTGGACGGCTCGGGCTCGAAGGAGGCCGTGGAGATCGCCATCCTGAGAAAGGGATTGAAGCTGCGCGCGGACGACTTCGAGATCATCTGACGGATTGCGGCGGCCCTATGAAACCCCTCCTCGGCACCAGCCGGGGAGGGGCTTTTGCTTTGGAGGGGGAACTCCGTGCTGGAATGCCCTCGAGGAAGAGGGAGGCGTCGGCGCGGCTGCCCCCGTCATCTGATACAGCCTCCGCGCTCGGTCTCTCGTCGCGCAACCCGCCGCATTCTTGCGGGATGGCTGGCGCCGACGAAGGGCGAGCAGGGGAGTCCAAAAGAAAAACCGCCCCCCGAAGGGAGCGGCTTATGTTCTCTGCAACGTGAAGCGAAGCCGTTACTTGATCTTGGCATAAGTGAATACGGATTTCTTCGAAACGTGCCGAACGAAAAAGTGCTTATTTAACAACAGAAACATGTTCTCTATTGCACCGCTTGGTTCGGCCCAGTACGCTTCATGTGTTACCCATTTGTTACCCGCGTCGGCTCGTCGACTTCACGAATGTACTGGATCCTATGCCTGCCAAGAACCTAACCGACGTCGAGGTCCGTGCCCTTCGCGCTAATTCCGATCAGCGGCTCGAAATTTTCGATGCCAAAGCCCGAGGCCTGTGCCTTCGGGTTACGACGGCCAAGAAGGCTTGGAGTTTCGTGTATCGACCGAAGGGTAGTTCCAAACTGCGGCGCTACACGATTGGAGACTACCCTGCTTGGACTCTTTCAGCCGCGCGGGAGAAGGCTTTAGCCCTTCGGCGCCAGATCCAAGACGGGGGTGATCCGGTTGTCGAAGCCAAGACTAGGAGGGATGCCCTGACCGTTGCCGGGCTGGTTGAGCGCTTCATCGACCGCTATGCGAAGCCGAAACTCCGCTCCTGGAAGGATTACAAGGCGGTACTGGACAGGGATGTCGTCCCCGCCCTCGGCGAGAGACCAGCCGGCGAGGTGACCAGAGCCGAGGTTGCGGACCTTCTCGACAAGGTTGCAGCCCGAGCCCCTGTTCTGGCCAACCGCCTCCAGAACACCCTTTCGTCCGTATTCTCTTGGGCCCTCTCCGAAGGCCTCGTTCCCGCCAATCCAGTGACTGGGCTGCGGAAACGCACCACTGAGGTGGCGAAAGAGAGGGTGCTAAGCGACGAGGAGATCAGGAAATTTTGGGAGGTTACAGGCATTGCGTCCCCGGCCTTCAGAGATACTCTCCGGTTAATCCTTCTAACAGGCCAGCGGCCGGGGGAATGCGCCGGGATAAGAGCGGAGGAGGTGGACCTCGCCGCGGGGCTCTGGACGATTCCTGCTAGCCGAACGAAGAACAAGATTGAGCACACTATTCCTTTGGTGGGTACAGCTCTGGAGATCGTCACCCAACTCAGAGAGGAGAGGAGGGCGGGTCCGCTCATCTTAACCCCACGCGGCAAGGAACTGTCCTCTCAGAACCTCGCCAAGGCGATGGAGGCTCTTCGCGACGGAGTGTTCGCAGAGACCGTTACCCCTCATGATCTGAGGCGCACTGCAGCGACGCTTATGGGACGCCTCGACATTGATCAGATGCTCATTGGGCGGGTCCTGAATCACGCCAGCACGACGAAGGCCACAGTCACAGGCTCTGTCTATGACCGCCACACCTACGTGCCGCAGAAGCGCAGGGCTCTCCAGGCGCTCGCACAGGAGATCGATCGCATCATTTCTGGAACAGCCTTCCCTGAGAATGTGGTTCGGATCGGCGGGGGGCAGGAATGAACGAGCAGAAGTGGACAGGCTATACAGAGGAACAATGGCGCGCAGTCGAGGATGCTCTAGGGAATCCGCTGTCCGAAACTAATAGGTTCTGGCTCAACTCTTTAGCCGAGAGTTACCGTCGACGCGCTGCCGGTGACCATGACGATGCGTACACAGCAGAGCGACGGCACCGACTGGCTAAGGTGCAAAAGCTGGCAACGGCATTGCAGAGGGAACTTGAGAGTGATCCATGGCTCATAGGAGACGCTCTTTTTGATTTTGATGCGACCGCAGTGACACTGGAGCGAGCCTTTCTCCCACCGAACCGCTCAGTCCTTAATCAGCTAGCGGATGCGGTATCATCCTATTGTCGGGAGAAGGTTGTTGAGCGTGGAGCGCCAGGCAAGCGTGCACGTCGCCGATTCTGGACCGCTGCCGCAGAGCTATATGCTGGTGTGACAGGTCGGCGTGTCGCAACCTCGAAAGCGGATGATCAGACCCCAAGCGGGCCATTCGTGAGATATATCAACGCGATATCTGCGCCTCTTATGCCTGAGGATTCCTTTAGTCCGTATGCCATTGAGGAATTTGCCGACAGGTTCAGGCAACGCAATGGGGAATAAATCCCGCAAACAATGGGGAATATAACCCCCGTCAAAACACGGACTGAACCGGACACTCTCGCCTCACTCAGAACTGGAGTGAAAAGATGAGTACCGATCGGATTTTGAGGTGGCCCGAAGTGCGGAAGATTACCGGCCTTGGGCGGACCACAGCATGGGAGCAGATCAAGAAGAAGCGGTTCCCGGCTCCGGTGAAGATCACAGAGCATCGTGTTGGCTGGCTCGAAAGCGACATCAACGCTTGGCTGGCCTCGCGGCGGCGTGCAGCGTGAGGAGGCGTCGATGAGCAAGCGCAACATCTCTGTCACCCTCACAGCCACAGACGACCCCAACAACTCCGTCGTAGATGTCCAATCTGCATCACTGGAGGATGCAAGGATTGTGTCCCCCTTTATCAGGGGCATCGCGCAGACCATGAACTACATGGTCGCTTGGTATGCTGGCACGACCGGCCGCAAAGCCCATTGCGTCGTCACTATCACGTTTGTGGAAGTGCAGCCTTTGGAGATCAGGGGAGCCCTCCATGAGTGACCTCCGCAACGCCGCTTTGGATGCCTACTCCAACGACCCGGCATCGGCCCAGCATCTTAACGAGCTCATCGCTGAACTCAGGGATCGCGGCGTGACACCGCGCCCCCTCAACGTCCTGGCGTACGCCTTAGAGCTCGGCATGTCCGAGCAGGCAGCCGCCGACATCGCCGCGCTGCTTGAGCGCCGGCTTCAAATGGGAGGCCAGCTATGACGGCAGACCTCAAAGAAGCCTTTGCGACTGCGGCTGTAGCTTTCATCGACTGGGAGAGAAAGAACGAAAATGTTCGCGAATGGGGACATATCTATGGTGCGTCGGGTGAACTGACTTACCTGCCCGAGCCGAAGGTTCAGTTCTTCGGTCGAGACCTCCCTATCTCAACAATCTGCGAGCGCGCTAAGATCCTGACCGGACCGTTGCCCTTGCTCGCGAGAGCCATTTTCGAAGTCGTAGACCATTATGGATCTGGGGACATAACCGAAACCTATGCGCAGGCTGTGGAAGCTCTCCAAGATTGCATCGAATGCGAGTTCTTTGCGCAGGAGAGCCATCCGCTTTCGGGCCCGTGCACCGCGGATCGCATACGCGAGCTCGAGCGCGAGCGGCTTCTTTCTGCCGCTAACCAGGCAATAGCGGAGCAAATCAGCGGGCGTCGCGGCCCGTCTCGGCTATTCCGCCTCAGGCCAAAGGAATGGCCCTTAATCCTGAAGAAGAAGTCTCGAGGCACGGCATGAGCGCCCGCGTCATCCCATTCCCCAGCGTGCGGCGTCGCAGCTTCGTGCTGCGGCACGCCCAACACATAGCATCCTTGTCCCATTCTGCAGGCGAGAAGCATCTCGCCCGCCAACTCAAGATCCAAGTCGATGCCATGACCCGAAAGGGTGTTGCGCCCGAACTCATTGAACAGGAGCGTTGCGCCTTGGAGAGCGCCATCCGGGCAGAGCTTTGGTCTCTCGTGCTCACACCGGGAGGCGCCCCGTGAGCAGAAAGCGTAAGCGTAACAGCATCACCGAGTCATTCGTTGCCCATCGGCGTGACATGCGTGAGTCAATCGCGTGGGGTGCCCTGCCCGATAACGCACGTCGTATTCTGGACCGTATTGAGCTAGAGCATATGCGCCACGGCGGGGCAGAGAATGGAGCCCTGCCGTGTACGTACTCCGATTTCGAGGCCGCAGGCATACGACGGGCATCTGTAGCCCTGGCAATACGCCAATGCGTTGCCCTCGGGTTTCTGGAGATCACCAGGCAAGGTTATCGATCCGCGGCCGAGTTCCGAACCCCGTCGCTATACCGGCTGACATACATCCACGGCACCGGGAAGAGCCCCGCTCCGACAGACGAATGGCGCCGGATTGCAACGGCTGAGGAGGCGGCGGCACTTATGCAGAGAGCGGCCGAAGCCAGAAGCCAGACCTCTCACCCTCGCCAAAAACAAAAAGCCGGACGCGAAATCGCTCCTAGTCCGGACGCGAAAACGCGCCTCCATGCAGCTGTCTCTTAGGCGCGAAAACGCGTCACCAGTCCTAGGCTCATTTTCGCTACTACGATCTATAATTCGGGGTGGGGTGCACTACGAACTATGCTCCTATTTGATTGCTCGTAGAGCGCACCCCGTCTCGCTTCAGTCTGAAATCAAAAAGAGAAGAAGCGCTATGTGTGCTCTGCGGTCGCGGTTATCTGGGTGCACGGCTTCTAGCAGTCTCTTTTTGTCGTTCTAATCTTGCGCCACCGCTGCACAACTTGCTGCTTCGAACCCTTTGTCGGAGCGGAAGAGGCAATCAGTTTCACAGTACCAACCGGCACCCTTTCGTTGACCAACTCATTCATCGACAAGGGGCCAAGATGGTGCACGGAGGCCTTTGGATGATGCGCCTTCGCGTGGGCCCGCATTAGCCGGTGCGCATCAGCGGAAGTCGCACCGTGAGCAACATAGAACATCAATACGTCGCCATCCACGAGATCAAACTCATGTCCGTAGCCGACCCCTAGGCGCTGGCGTTCCCGAGCGTCTGCCTCTTCGCGCTGTCTGCGTTCCTCTTCGCGTTTCTGGATATCCTGTCTAGCATGGTCACGCGCGAGCGCCCGCACGAACTCGACGAGCAATGGATCAAGAGGTGGAAGGTCATCACCCTGTTCTGCCATCGCGCAATCTCCTCACTGGCAGTGCCCGACCAGTTTGGGCAGAACGCGTGACGAATGTGAATGCCGAATATCGTTTTGGAGTGGCGAATGTTTTCCTCTGACCTTAGGCCCTCTGCAGTGCCACTTCGCGGATAGGCTCAGGAGTGGACGGGGCGGCGAGTGCGTAGAGGACGCTGGGCGTCAAATCCGAGATGGTTTCGGATACCGCCCCGAACTGCTCTGCGACACGCATAAATTCAGGGCCGTCCGATCAGTCATTCCGAACTCAGCCTCGATCCAGGGGAGAAAGCGCCCGTGACCGAGCGCTTCACGGCTGCTTGAGACGCACACCCGGGCCGCCCTGCGTCGTCTCACCTGCAGAGATGAACACCGCACCTTCAGCCTCCAGTGCCGACCGAATGGCGCTAACTAGATTACTCGAAACTTTGATGGTCGATCCTGCCTCAGCACGCTTGAGGCTAGGGACAGATATTCCTGCACGCTCCGCCACTTCGCTTTGAGAAAGGCCGAGAAGTGCACGAGCAGCACGAATTTGCGACGCGGTAATCATAACGCCTGATCCTTTTGGATCAGACATCTATGATCCAAAAGTATCAACAGTCGATTAACGGAGCAACGCGACATGCACATGGATCGCGAACAGGAAGCCATTACCCAGTCGACCGTCGAGCGGATCAGAGCGTTACACGCATTGGGAAAGGCCAACTTGAACCTATCTGAGCCTCTCCTCGATCAGCTCGAGGATCTGCGCACGGAGGCACTTGAGCGAGCCTATGCCGATCTGGATGCCTGCCCTATCACGACATACGAAGAGGCGTTCGGAGTGGCCAGGATTGCTACGGATATGCTGGCCGACATGCTCCGCAGTGATGGGCTTGAGGCGCGATTCCTGCACAAAGCAGCCAACGCGCTCGAAACACTCTGCCGATAGGACTAGTGACCCTCAACACGCTCGTGATGAGGCTGTGATGGAGCGCAATCACCAGTTCCGGGCGGAGTTGCACGCGCTCCGCAAGAGGCGCTAAGCCCTCCGGGACTGGCTGCACACCCTAACGCTGGAGACCGTTGCCGTCAGCGAGGAGTCCCGCCGCTTGCGGGAACTGCTTTAGGCTGTCCCGCGTGTGAAAAATGCTCCGCAATTCGCAGTACGCCCTTTATGGAACACCAGAGGCATTGAACGGGGCAGCATCTGTATTATTGTTTCGCACAATGGCAACAGCTCATCTCATCCATGGCTACCTTGGTGCGGGGAAGACCACGTTCGCCCGTCAGCTGGAACTGAGCCTTCCAGCTATCCGGTTCACTCACGATGAGTGGATGGCCCGGCTCTACGGGACGGATCCTCCCCTTGAGCATTTTCCCGAAAATCACCGGCGCGTCTCAGAGCAGATTGGAGCTGTCTGGCCACGCTGCCTAGAACTCGGGCTGGACGTGGTTCTTGACCTGGGTTTTTGGTCACGCAGCCAGCGCGATGAGACACGGGCGCAGGTCGCCAGAATCGGGGCGGAGGTGCGCCTCTATCACCTCTCCTGCTCTGATGAGCAGGCGTGGCAGCGGATTGAGAAGCGCAATGCAGCCCTCGATGGCAGCCTATTCATTGCCCGCAATACGTTTGAGGTACTGAAGGACCGTTTTGAGCCGCTCGCTAGTGATGAGCCTCGGGTAGCGGTTTGATTCCGAGAAGACGCTTTATGGAGCCGGATAGTGCGTCGTTGTGAGGTGTTTGGAAGGTGTCATATCAAGCGTGGTTGGAAACTCAGTACACCTCCAGTGTAACCCGCTCTTGCGCGGGCCTCAGCGCGGCCGCGAATACTCAAAAGATCCTTGCGCAAAAGGACCGTGGGGATGAGCTTTCTAGGGGCACTTATAGGCCCGGCCGTAACCGTGTTCGGGAAGGTGCTGAGCAAGGTGTTGCAGGACCGCCCAACGATGGAGGTGTGGCCCTTCAGGCATTATCGAGGCGGAAACATTTACATGAGCCTCAAAGTGACCAATCCAGGGCCACACAGGATCTACATCGAGAACATCGTCGTGCAGGGTGATCCGCCGCTCTTCCAAGTCTGGGGGGACGATTCACCTGACGCATATGCGCATGCAGAGGACAGGGCGCCGATCGAGTTCACTTTGGAAGCCAATGAAAGCAAGCTCCTGCCTTTACTCGCAGTCAATCGGCCAGAAATTGACCCGGGCGAGGCTGCGAGGATCACGCTCTACTGGCGCTCGCTTCAGCATCCTAGACGCTGGAAGCCTCATGTCTCGCTTGATCTCACTCATGCTGAGTTCGACCGCATTGGGCGTGCTGGATAATTATCCACAACAACAGAAAAAGATTTTGATCGCCCGCAAATCCGTAACTGTCGGGGCTTCCAGGTATCTGACCGTGCTTGTTTAACTCTAAACTGGTATTGCTACCAATTGACAGGCGGTGGATATAATCGCTTCGCGCGCACGGCCACTAAGCTCCTCCCTATGGGAGTTCGCAATACATACGGGGTCGAGCCACTAAGCTGTATCCAGCTAGCACTCAGATTAAAAGATCGACTGGGCACTACAGATCTCGTTGTATGGGTTTTGGAGAAAAGAAATCAGAACCTAGAAACCCCAGCGTTGCGTCTGTGGTCCTCTGGGTCCAACGGTACTGAATCGACCTATCAGGATGTAGCGTCTGCGCGCGAGGAACATGACAAATGAGCCCTATCACTAAAGCCCGTGAAGCAGCTCGCCAGGCGGGGAGCAGTACTGTCGGCAGGTTGCAGACCTAAGCTCGTCTCTCCTTGCATCTGCTCCAGTGCAAGACTCAGGCGCGGCTTACGTTCGGGTAGTGTCCCAGCATATCGACAAGCAAGCCGAGAACCTCAAAGGCAAGGGCATGGCTGCGGAGCTCGTGCAGCTATGGGCAGCAGCAGCCACGAAGGCAGCATCCGAGCGCATCAGAGAGCATCCCCAAGTCAGTGCAGGACAGAAGAAGTCGAAGCACTGATCGTCCGCTATCCCTTGTTTGCGCCGGAAGGTTGCTATCCAGACATGTGCATTTCTGCAAGTTTATATGGATACTATGGGTTAAATTATTGCATAAATGCAAAATGACGGCGATACTCACAATCGAACGATGTGAGGTGGCCTGTGACCAAATTGCCGGCATTTCTGGAGGTTCTCGCCGACTTTGATGGACGTCGGAAGGAGACGTTCGAAGAGGTAGCCATGGTGCTGCGGCGTGCAGGTCAACTGCCACCCAGCAAGCGAGGAAGAGGTGCGGCTGCGGTCAACGATCGCATGGCTGCAAACCTGGTTCTGGCAGCAATGGCGGATGCACCTCCCTCTGCATGCCCTCGGGCGGTGCAACTCTACCGGAGCCTGTGGCAGAGCCCCGGACGCCGAACGGGAACACCGCTCCCCTCCCTCAATCCCGTCCTAGGCTGCGCGACCTTTGGCGAGGCGGTTGAGGTGCTGCTCTCACAAGGGCTGAAGATCAGGGAAGACCTGCTTCGGGTTCTGACGTCCGCCTACCCCAATGTGCCGGAGGATCAGGTGATGAACCTCCGGGCTCTTGAGTTGGAGCTGGTCGTCTCCCGTCCCTGGCCATCGGCTCGGCTGATCGTGCGTGGATTGGACCCCAACGACGCCTCCGCCGTGCTGGTCGTCGCGCAGTGAGATCCTGACATCCACCTGGTCATGGAAGGCTTCTACCGGCCTGAGCTTGTGGCTTCCGTCGCCGACAAGCGCACCGAGACCGTCATCAGCCATCGAGCCATCTTCACGCTCGCGCAGGCGCTCATAGGCGTGAAGCCCAACACGACGACAGCAGAGGCGGCGTGATGAGGGGGAGGGCGGGTCAAAAGTCAGAAACACCTAAGGGGTTTCAACCGCATGGGGGCTCATGGGGAGAACTTTTTCACGGCCGGAAATTTTAGGATCGGCGTTAGATTTGCCTAGACGGTGGGATAAGAAGCTCGGCCTGAGTTGATGCACTAGAAGTGGTCTCAAATCCTTGAATATCAGAGCGTCGGACCTTTAAGTAGACGCACCACCAGCGCCTTCGATCTGGCTCCAGAATTGCTGGAATGTAGACCTCATCGGACCCGACTTCTCGTCCGATGTTCAAGGCAATTTAGACAGAATCTGAATTTTCGGCGGCCGGACCAACCGCGAAACCTCGTATTGGCGGAGCTATTGGGGTTTTCCTCTTTCGATGCAGAAAAAATTCGCCGTTCGATCGAGGGCAGCGGATCGGACTGGATCACACCATATTGTCGACAGCCCTCAAAGCCGCCTTGATCGCGCTCCCATTGCCATCACTCCTATCCGTATTCTTTCACATCGGTCAGAAGCAGCGAGAGTGACATTGCTAGTTTGCCATCGTGACATCTTAACTTTGCGCCTACAAGCGATTTTCACGGAACCGCTTTTACAGAATGCGGTCTCGTGGTTTGCTCTGCGAAGCTAGCTTTAACTTGAGGTGGATCTATGATCTACTTGTCCTAGGCTCGAGTAGCCTCTTGGTTGGCCGCTTCGTCCGTGTCGGTGCTGACGATATCACCTGCTGCTTCCTCATCACAGCAGCCAATGCAGGGATAATACGCCTAGTACAATCAGCAGCGCCCGCATTGTGGTCTTGAAAGGCGAACGCCAACTTGGGTCCTCACCGGAACAACCTGATCAGAACTCACATCGAACCACGTGCAACCGCTGGGCCCTTCTCTCCAGAGCCGGCCTCCTCTCCAGCTATGCGGATTGGTCGCAGGGGAGGCTTAGCTTTGCTGGAGTTCAGGTCTGTTTCCCTATGAAAAAATGGGATAATCCTCTTAGGGAAGATCAGCCGCTCAAGATGCTGACTTTGGGGGATCAGAACACAGAGCAAACACTGAAGGTACGGAGCGCAATGGATCATCCAGCCAAACTCCTCAATCAGCTCAAAACGGAGGCTGACAGCCGAGCCGGAATCCCTGGCCTCCTCAATATCATCCCGAAGGAGGCAGGGCTGCGTGTGGAAACCTTCCGGGGTGGGGCGGTGCATTGTATTCGCCCACCCGATTCCGAGACCTTTATGCCGGATGGCCATTTTATAGCGGTCGGGTTGGCTCCATGCCCTGGCGTGTCGGCTGGCTACGGGAGTGACAGGTTGACGACGTTCGACGTGGCGGTCGGAGGCATCGACATCAGCCCCGCTCATGTGGACAGCCGATGGCTCTGGCCCTCAACTTTGGAATACATGCACATCGGCTTTGGGCCAAGAAGCCTAGAAGAATTGGCTGAGCAAGAGTTCGACAGGAGCAGAGTTGATCTTCAGCCGATCCCTTTTGGGACTGTGGACCAGAAGGCTCTCTCTCTGGCCCATATGCTGAAAGCCGAGCTGTCGGAGCGGGAGGCGGCAAGCGAACTCTGTGTCGATTCCCTGATCACCTTGTTTGGGATTCATCTGCTGCGCACCTATGTCGGCTCGGGCAAAGGTCCCAAAGCTCGAGGGGGATTGCCGGCGCACAAGGCGCGGCGGGTGCGGGACTACCTCCAGGAAAACCTCTCCCGCAAGGTGTCGGTGGCTGATCTTGCGGCTCTGTGCGGGCTCTCGCCGGGGCACTTCATCCAGGCTTTCAGTAAGACCTTCGGGCAATCCCCTCACCGATACCTGCTCCACCTCCGCCTCAGTGCAGCCGAGATGATGTTGTTCGGTAGTGATCTGCCGATTACAGAGGTTGCTTACCGGAGCGGGTTTTCCAGCCAGAGCCATCTGACCACCGCCATGCGCAAGTACAAGAATCTGACCCCTGCTCAACTGCGGGGAGCCAAATAGAATTTCGCCCGGTCCGACCGGTCGGAGGAGGTGAGCTCACACTCGGCCAGGAGATCGCTCTATCCTGGCCATATAGAGCTTACCGCCGAAAGTTCTTGAAATCCTTGGATCAGACAAATGCGTTCGCAGGATTTTGAAATGATCTAAGGATTTTGAAAGACGACAGGACTGCATACCGCGAGAACAGGACCCAGCTTTCTTCTAATCCTTTGGGGGTAGGGTCGTGTCACACATTTTCAATTCCAAAGACGTCCTGTATCTCATCGACCAATCTGTCTCGGATGTCGCAAGCATTGTGAGTGCGATCCCAGCCTCGGCTGAGGTGAAGATCATTTGCTCAAGCGAGGACGGAATTGCTCAAATCCGTTCTGCCCTAGCTGGGAAGCACAACATCTCCGCTATCCACCTTGTGAGCCATGGCCAGCCGGGGGGCATCGTGCTGGGGACCAGTGTCATTGACGCCGTCACCCTTGACGCCCGCGCAGAGGATTTCGTCGACATCGGCAGGGCTCTCGCGCCCGATGCGGATCTCGTGATCTATGGGTGCAACGTGGCCGAGGGAGAGGGCGGGAAGGCCTTCCTCGCCCAACTGGCTGGCCTGACCGGCACGAACGTGGCCGCTTCGGAGACTCCAACCGGCGCCGCGCACCTGGGTGGCGACTGGAATTTGGACATTCGGCTAGGAAGAGTCCAGACGCCGCTTTTGAACATCCCGTCCTATTCAGGTGTCCTAGCGGCGCCAGTCATCGGCGGCCTCTCGCCCATTGCCTACACTGAGGACGGCGCCCCCCAGACTCTTGGGTCAGGGGTTACTTTCACCGGCGGCTTGGGTTACGCGGGCGGCTCAATCACCTTCGATGTGAGTGGGTCTGATCCCGGCGACCAGCTATCACTGTTCAGCGATAGTGATCCCAATGCAACGGGAGCCATTTCCGTTGATGCCTCCGGCAATGTCTATCTCGGCAATGGAACCGGTCGCGATCTTCTCGGCACAGTGGACGCAACCGAGAACGGTCAGAATGGGCAGCCGCTGACGGTACATTTCATCGGCAACTCGACCGGCGTTTTCAACGACTCGAGCTTCGAAAGCGATGATCCGACTACCGGATGGCAGTCGGAATGGACCGTTGTGGAAGACCGTGTCATTCTCGGCACTGACAACATCGCCGGTTGGCCGTCTCCCGTCGATAGCACCATGCCGCCCGGCAATGACGGAACTATATCCCCCGGCGACGATGGTCCGATGGTGGATCCATTGGCCTTCAGTGTGGACGTGGTGACTGGTGGGAGCAATGCGTCCGCTGGGAATCGCGGTCTGCGCCTCCACAGCCAGGATGATACTGCTGATCCGGGGCAGCTGAACTCGGAGCCGTTCGGCATCATCCGTGGGCCCTATGTTTATTCCGATGCGTTTGCCGCAAACGCCGGCGATATTCTCCGCTTTGACTGGAAGGCGGAGGGCGGCGACGATGCCTTCGACGCTTTCGGCTATCTGTTGAACGCGGATACGGGTGAGACTGTCATCTGCCTCAATCAGAGTGGTGCCAGCACGACTGCCACCACGCCTTGGACGACCGCGGGCGTGATCGTTCCCTCTGCCGGGAACTGGCAGTTTGTATTTGTCTCCGGCAGCTTCGACTATACAGGCGGCCAAAAGACTGGCGGTTCGCTTTATATCGACAACTTTTCCGTGCAGCGAGCCGTTGTGAATGACGCGGTTCTCAGTACCCTGGCGCAGCATGTCCAATACGAGACCACATCCGACACGCCGCCGGATGCGCCTCGGACGATTGATGTGGATGTAGTAGACGGCATCGGCGATCAGGAAACAGCCAACACCACTATTGACATTACTCCTACCAACGACGCTGCAGTCCTGTCGTCTGATATCAAGGATCTGACGCAGACGAGTTCTGTCCTGTCGACGAATGGCACGCTGACCATCTCGGACGTGGATAGCCCTGCAGCCTTTGTGCCGCAGACGGGCACAACAGGCCAGTACGGCTCCTTCTCGATTGGCGCGAACGGCACGTGGTCCTATGTCGCCTCGTCAGCGCATGCGGCGCTGAAAGATGGCGAGAAAGTCTCCGACGTGTTCGAGGTGTTCAGCGCAGACGGCACCAAGACGACGGTGACGGTGAATATTACCGGCACCAATGACGCGGCGCAGCTGTCGTCTGACGCCGTGACCCTAACGGAAGGTGACACGGCGGCGGCGATCAGCTCCACCGGACAGCTCACCATCACAGATGTGGACAGTCCTGCAACCTTCTTGGCCCAGTCGAACGTGGCGGGCCAGTACGGTTCCTTCTCGATTGGCACAGATGGCAAATGGACCTATGCAGCCTCCTCGGCACACGACGAGTTCCAAGCCGGCCAGACCTACACCGACACCTTCACCGTCACATCTGCTGACGGCACCACGACTACAGTGACGGTCAACCTAACAGGTACCAATGACGCGGCGGTTCTGTCGTCGGACACCAAGACCTTGATCGAAACAGACTCTGTTCTGTCGACGAACGGGCAACTGACCATCACGGATGTGGACAGCCCTGCAACCTTTGTAGCGCAATCGAACGTGGCGGGACAATATGGCACCTTCACGATCGGCACGGACGGTAAGTGGAACTACGTGGCGTCCTCAGCGCATGACGAGTTCGAGGCTGGTCAGATCTATACCGATACCTTCACTGTCACGTCGGCTGACGGCACCACGACGACAGTGACAGTAAATCTGACGGGTACGAACGACGCAGGATCCGGCGGGGTGCACGTAGCAGGCGAGCCTACTCAAGGCAAGATGCTGACCGCCACCAACAACGTGGCCGATGCTGAGGGTATCGATCCGTCCAGCGTTGCTTATCAATGGCAGCGCAGACAGCCAGACGGCACCTGGGTCAACATCATCGGTGCAACGGGAGCGAACTATGCGCTCACGCAGGATGATGTCGATGCCGGCCATGTACGGGCAGTGATGAGCTACACCGATCTCGGCGGTACATTCGAGACGGTGGCGGGCGACGCCATCCCTGTAGCGAATGCCAACGACGCCCCCACAGGCGCTGTGACGATCACTGGCGAGGCACGGGAGGGCCAACCCCTGACAGCCGTCAACAACCTGGCTGACGCGGATGGCTTGGGCACGCTCACTTACCAGTGGATGGCTGATGGTGTAGCGATCCAGGGAGCCACAGGCGCGACCTTAACCCTTACCCCGGATGAGGTCGGAAAGGCGATAACCGTCGTGGTCAGCTACACTGACGGGTACGGCGCCAATGAAAGTGTATCTTCCCCGGCAAGCTCGGTAGTCGTTAAGGGCAATGCCGGCGATGATCAGTTCTATGGCGGATCCGGCAATGACCAACTTTTCGGGGGCACCGGCGAGGACTTGCTCTACGGTTACGACGGACGTGACAGGCTCTTCGGAGAGGCCGGCAACGACACGATCAACGGTGGCGCAGACAACGACACCATCTATGGTGGCGCTGGAGATGATCGATTGTTCGGCAACTCCGGCAAGGATCGTCTCTACGGTAACGAGGGGCGCGACAAGCTTTCTGGAGGTGCCAGCAATGACACGATTAGCGGCGGGGCTGACAATGACATCGTCGACGGCGGATCTGGCAACGATCGGCTCTATGGCGACGCCGGCAATGACGCCTTAAAGGGCGGCAGTGGCAACGACCGGATCGTAGGCGGCCTCGGCCGGGACAAACTGTATGGCGGGTCTGGCGCGGACGTGTTCGATTTCAATTCGATCCAGGAAAGCCGAGTGGGATCGCAGCGCGATACCATCTATGACTTCCAGTCTGGGCGGGATCTAATCGACCTGCGAGGGATCGATGCAAACGAAGCCCGCAAAGGCAACCAAGCGTTCACCTGGTCCTGCATGGACATGGCCTTCGTGAACCCGGACGAGGCCGACGCGTCGCTGTTGAAGACCGACTTCACCGGCAAGGCAGGGCAGTTGCGGTATGACCGCGGCATCCTCATGGGTGACACGGACGGCGACCGCAAGGCCGACTTCCAGATCAAGGTTATCGGCCATTTCTCGGTCGGAGACCTGCTTCTGTAAGATGACCAAAGCAAGGCAGGAGAAATTTTCGTCCTGCCTTGCGCCTTACCCATGAACATAGCTCGTGAGTGCTGGATGTTGCCGCGTGGTGACAGGCATAACACGACCGTTGCCCTATAGTCCGGCCAAATCATCGGAGATCATGATGAAGTTCCTCCTCCTCTCTGCGGCAGCCCTGATCGCCGGAACGGCGCTGGCGGCAGCGGATGACCTGCCCGTGATCGTCAACCCCACCCTCAACTGGACGGGCTTCTATGCAGGTGTTCACGGCGCCTGGATCCGTAACATTGGCGATGCAGTCCGCACCGGAATTGTGGGAGTGCCGGCAACCGCGGTTCCAAATCGCACCAACCTTGGTGACGATGGGCTCGGGGGCGGTGGACAGATCGGCTACCAAATGCAGTTCGGGAATGTCGTTGCAGGCATTGAAACCGATTTCACGCTGGCGGACGTGGGTCGCGCGCGTAGCAGCGTGAGCCCGGCGAGTGCAGACCCGGCGTGCCAATGCACAGCTACTACGGAGCTCAGCTCCGAAATGAACTGGTTTGGCAGCGTAAGAGGGCGTGTCGGCGTGGCAGTGCCAGATCTTGGGACGTTCTTTGACCGCTCGCTGATTTACCTCACAGGCGGCTTGGCCTATGCCCAGATCGAGCACAGGGGACAGATCACAGTCACTCCGCCTGGCGTTGGGCTCCAGGCAACGAGTGATGACGTGAAGACGGGCTTTACGGTCGGCGCGGGAACTGAGATCGCCCTGACGCAGAATGTGTCGATCAAGTCAGAGACGCTCTACTATAATCTCAAGGACGAGAACCTGACGCTCGCGCGGGCGGGCGACCAGGCGGCCTACCGTTTTAAGAGCGACGGCTGGATCAGCCGCATCGGCGTCAACGTACGCTTCTGATCGCGGGCGCCCGGCGTGATAGGGGTTGTTCCAGCCTGTCACGCCACATTACATAGTGGCGAATCCTATTGATAGATATGTTACGGATTGGGCCAAACGCCGTCGCGGCAACAGAGCGCGGCGCGCTTATTCTCACGCATGCGCAACGCCACAAGCCCTTGCATCGGGCGATTCCCATTAGATGCGTCGCGAGCCGCCTTCGACGTTAGGTCGTCGTGCGATGTGCAATGCCCGATGTAATCCGGCACTCGGTAGCCTCAAGCGCCTGAAAG
Source organism: Microvirga lenta (assembly GCF_020532555.1). GTDB lineage: Bacteria > Pseudomonadota > Alphaproteobacteria > Rhizobiales > Beijerinckiaceae > Microvirga > Microvirga lenta. The sequence goes on from NZ_JAJBBR010000010.1 coordinate 117,049, forward strand.
GCTGCGGCTTCGCCTGGATCCATTTTCTTGGGCTCTGCCGGCAACAGACCCTTGCATACTCACAAAGCCGGTTCTCGTGTAACCGATTGAATGAAGAATCATGAGCAACTAAGATCGAGAACAGCATGACTATCTGGAGTGCATTGATGCTGCTCTAGCCTAGTACAAGAAGGCAACTCGCGTTAGCTTGGGCTGGCTGACAGTCCGCGCAACCGCGGTCCTCCCCCTCATGGTCCTCCATATCTTCTTTCCAGTATTGTCTTAGAGTGGCTTCATTCAGATGATTTCGCGACATCGGACCGAGAACCAGAGAGGTCCCGAAGTGGCATAGTCTGGCTGCGCTTTTGCCGCGCTCGTCCGTAAGTTGTCGGGCTTCGAGCTACGTAAGGAGCACGTCCCAGGTTACAATCCTCTTTCTGTGCCGCTGATCGGCCCACCGAAAGCTGGGCGCGGCAGGGAGGCGATCATAGACCATTGCCGGAAGGTCCCCTGTGAGCTTCCGCACGTTACCAATCATCTCGTCTCGGTCTCCGTGTGGCATTTCGGAGGGCGGACGTGAGGGTCAAGTGTCGCGAACGGGGTGTCGTCGTCCCAGCATCAGGATAGATGTCGGCCGTTCTCATCCAAGAGATACTCGTGAGACTTCCGTCATCTACGGCCTGTTAGGGCTTGAACCCTTTGCACCTGGAGGCGTTTCGCTCGTCCCGTCTGAGGAGGAGCCATGCTGACGGATGCACAATGGGCGATGCTGGAGCCGCTGGTGGAGCAATGCCGTCCCAAGGGTAAGACACCACCGCAGGATCTGCGTCGGACACTCGAGGCGATCCTGTGGCGGCACGAGAATGGTGCCAAATGGCGCTCGGTGCCCGCTGAACTGCGCCCGTGGTGGCGAGCGGCTCAGACCTTCATCCGCTGGGCTCGCCTGGGTGTCTGGGAGCGTCTGCTCAACCTGGTGCAGGAGCGCGGCATCCAGCTCGGCATGACCTTTCTGGACGGGACGAATGTGCGGGCGCACCAGAAGGCCGCCGGGGCGCGGCGAAAAGGGGCTCTCAAGCTCAACGAGACCATCGTGAAGCACTTGGCCGCTCTCGTGGTGGCTATGGCACCAAGGCTTGTGTGATCGCCGACGCTCTCGGACGCGCGATCGCGTTTCGGATTGCCCCCGGTCAGGCGCATGAGTTGCCTGACGCCATTCCACTGATCGATAGTCTACCAGGTGTGCCTGCTTGGGTGGTGGCCGATCGTGGCTACTCCAGTCACAGCTTCCGCGAGCACATCTGGAGCCTCGGTGCGAGGCCGGCAATCCCGGCCAAGTCCAATGAGGCACCGGTAGCCTGTCCGGACTGGATTTATAACAATCGCAATGTCGTCGAGCGCCTCTGGGCCAGGCTGAAAGAGTGGCGCGCCATTGCAACTCGTTACGAAAAGACTGCCTCATCGTTCATGGGCATTCTCTGTCTGGCCGCTACTCTCGATTGGATCAAGTGCTAACAGGCCGTAGACCGGGCCCGAGCGCAGGGCCTTGTCACCATGGCCGAACAGGCACGGCTGGCCGATCTGATCCGGCAGAAGCACGCGACATCGGCGGTGGCGGTCAATGACAACGTGCACGCCTATGGGCGGCTCAGCATGGCCTTGTCCCAAATGAGCCCAATGCTGGCGCAGGTTGGCCTCGGCGGCAGCGTCGGCATGATCGGCGGCGGCGCCTTCGCAGGCATTGCGGCAGGTGTTGCAAGCGTCATCGCGGCGGGTACAGGCATTGCACGGGCCGGTGATCAGTGGACGGCCTACGCTAACCGGCTCATTGCAGCCGGCGAGGCCTCTCAGATGGTCGGTGCGCGGCAAGCGTGAGCTGGTCGAGATGGCCACACGGAGCCGCTCTGAACTGGCTGGAACCGTCGACCTGTACTCGACGCTTCAGCGCGCAACGCAAGAACTGGGCGTCAGTCAGCAGCAGGTTTCCCGCGTCGTCGAAACGGTTACTAAATCCTTTCAGCTCAACGGCGGATCCGCGGCGGGCGCCGCCGGCGCAATCATGCAGCTGGGGCAGGCCTTCGACAGCGGCGTGTTACGCGGCGAAGAGTTCAACAGCGTCCTTGAGCAGGCACCTAGCCTGGCCCGGCTCATTGCGCAGGAGTTCGGCGTCGGTATGGGCGATCTCCGCAAGCTGGCCGAGGATGGGAAGATCTCGGCCGAGCGGGTGTTCCAGGCCATCGAGAACGGCTCGGCCGACATTGACGCCCAGTTCGCGAAGACCGCCTCCACAATGGCACAGGAGTCGACCAACGCCGGAACGGCCCTGTTGCAGCTCGGTGCCGAGATGGACGGCCTGCTTGGCGTTTCGGACATGCTCGCAGGGGCGTTTCAGGGCGTTGCAAACGCAGCGCGGGGAATGGCCAGTGCCGTTTCAGCCTTCGGTGATGGCCGCGAAGTGTTGAGGATCCAAGGGGCTGAGCAGGCGGTCCGGCAGTATGAGATGAACGTTGCAGGCTTCCAGGGGCGCAACGACTACGCCAGCCGCCAGGATCTCGCCCGGGAGATGGCCGCTCTCGAGAATGCCCGTCGGGAGCTATCTCAGCTTCAGGAGAAGCGGCTGCAGAGCATGATCACCCTGCCCGATCTGATCCGGCTCAACGAGGAAGGAATGGTCACAACGGAGCGGACCATTCGCGCCACGGAGAGGGCGGTCAATGATCTCGCCGAAGCCGAGAAGAAACTGGCGCGCGAGGGCATGACACCCGTTGCGCGCGCAATGGCAGAGGCCGAGGAGGCGCACAAGACGCGGCTCAAGACCTATGAGGAGCTCAGGGCCGGCGGCGCCGAGCAGGCCCGTATCAATGACCTGATCGCCCGCAGCGAGCAGATGAAGCAGCGGGCCATTGCGCAGGCCAATGCCAAGGCGGTGAAGGGCGGCAGGGGTGGCCGGGGCGGGCGCCGTGGCTCAGGCGAGCGCCTCGACGATTATGATCGTGCCGTCGACCGCCTTGAGAGGCAGAACGACCGGCAAGACCTGCAGGCGGACGCCTACGGCAAGACCGCGTCTGAGGTGGCGCGGCTGCGGGTCGAGCAGGAGTTGCTGACGGCAGCGCAGCAGGCAGGGCGGGCCATCACGCCGGAAATGGCGCTTCAGATTGAGCAACTCGGAATGTCGGCGGCATCCGCGGCACAACGCATGGAGGAACTGCGGGAGCGGTCGCGCATGTCTCAGGAGTTCGAAGGCATGGCCGGCGATGCTCTGAAAGGTGTCATCTCTGACCTGCGACAGGGCAAGGATGCGGCCGAGGCCATGACGAACGCCCTCGACAGGCTCGCTGATCGTTTGATCGACATGGCGCTGGACTCAGCCCTCTCCGGACTGTTCGGGAAGGGAGGCATAAACCTCTCCAGCTTCTTCGGCGGGGGCAGGGCGACCATCGCCAACTTTGATCCGATCACTGGCGCTGTTCTCCATGAGGGGGGAACGGTCGGCATCGATGGCACACCACGCATTGTCCACCCAGCGCATTTCGAGAACGCGCCTCGCTTCCACAACGGCACGCTCGCCCATGATGAGCGCTACGCTATCCTGCAGACCGGCGAGAAGGTGCTCAGCCGGGATGATGTGGCAACGTCGCGCTCGATCGGCGCGGCGATGTCTCAGCCGGTCCAGTCGGGCCCGAGGATCATCATCAACAACAATGGCCCAACCGAGGCGTCGGCCGTCGAGCATCCCGACGGCTCTATCGAGGTCATCGTTGATGCCCTTGAGGGCCGTATGGCTGACAGAGCCAGTCGGGGCAAGGGGCCGCTCTACAAAGCCTCGACGGCGAGGGCCGGCAACCGGATGCTGCGAGGGTAAACTCCTATAGATCCTTGATTTTTTCAAATCTGATATTCAAAGGCTGATCACCGATTGTGAGTGTGTGCTCCTGGCCGGACGCAAAACTTAATGGGAGCTCAATGTTGAGTGGTAGAGAAGTCGACTCCTCGGCTTTGAATCCGGTCGCGAGTTCGCCTCCTGCCGGCACATACATGGTCGCTGAAATGACCAATCGATCACCAATGACATGATAGGTGCCTTCATACCGTACACCCGCCGCATCGCCCCCTCCCAGAACGCCGTTCCCGAGATATATACTGCCAAAGCCGCTGGATCCCTGAGGTGCCGAGTACTGCATGAGGTATAGGGCTGGATTCGGTCCGGATGACTGAGCTTTAGGAAGATTTTGTGGGGCTCCTGTCTCCCGTGAGGCGCGCATCGCAGCGGCTCTTGTCGCTCTGTCGTGCCGTGCAATGGCTTGCTCCTCGTCAAGCCAGTTAGGCGCGTAAATTCTCTCAACATCAAACTGATCGATGTTGTAACCCAATACGCGAGCCATCTCCGTCTGCAGTTCTAGAAGCTTCTGGTTTCGGAGCTCTAGGCCGATCAGGTTCTCGAAAAATGCTGGCTTCGTGATCATTGAATGATACTCGCGCCAAAGGTAACGCACTCGTTGATGATCGTGGAACGCCACATCAATGAGGTTGAGAGCCCGGACTGTCTCCTTTGACTCGACCATATGGCGATTTTCCATGAGTGCCGAGAAGATCGATTGGCGCGTCTGCCGTTTCTGATCATTGAGCTGGCTCCGTCTGGTTAGCCACCAGGCCACGAATGGCGACAGCAATGCGACGATGACCGCTATGAAGGCGATGAGATCTGACAGTCTAAATGGACTGAAAGGGCCACTCTCCACGGAAACCACTCCTGTTCCGACAGCAGATCTTATTCCCCGGCTTAGTCACGAACTTGACAAGAGGGGTTACCGATTTTTCCTGTGGTTTATTCCTGCGAGGCCAAAGCCGCTAAACCGCGCACGGATCAGGGTTTGCTTACCAGAACTGGGGAGTAAATTCCCCTACGATTAAAGTAAAATCCCCACATTCACCATTGATATTCTTCGTACATCCGGACTATTCACCTATAAGAGCATAACCAATCAAAGGTAATTTTCTGAAGCATGGGGCTTACGACGATGAAAATCGACGCAAATGGGGCGGGTGATCTCGCAAACGACCCTAACCCGCTGCACGAAATTTATGTGGATCCTGACTTTGCATTCGTGGTCCAGCAGACCGTTCATGTGCGGCGCGGTGGTCGGTACGAACCCGGGCCGGATCAGCTCATCGTCTATGACCAGTCAGGTGCCATCGATAGGGTTGTCGGCTTGGGCGTGGGTGGTGCTCGGTGGCTCTTTGGTGACTAGGCGTAGCTAAGGAGCCATGGCGGAACTTACGAGAAAAGGCCATGAACCAAGTCGACGAGACGGCGTGTCCCCTCGTCGACGCCTTTCTCTGCAAGCTTGGTCGCGCTCTTCATCCCAACCTGCTTCGCGGCATCAACCAACTGATTACCGAGGCCTCGCTCGTCACCCTTTGCCCTGAGAACTGCCGGAAGTGAATTTAAGGCTCTGTAGCCCTTTTCTGTGAGTTCAACGCCAAAGTAGGCAGTCTCGCCATCGAGATTGTCCGCCACTTGTTGACACCGGATGTAGCTCTCCTTGCGGAGCCAATCCATGGTGCTTTCCCAATGCTCAGTCTTTTCGGGCTTGTCTTCTAAGAGCGCGAAATCGGACGGATCGAGATCAAGCTTCCTCGGCCTAGCCTCGTAGAGCTTCGCAAAGATCAGGCCGATGAATAAGTCAAAATCGTTCACCTCTGACATGTTCAGGAAGCTTCAGAGGCGCGGAACGCTTCGTAGAGGAACCGGATTTTCGAGGCGGCGAGGTGGAGCGCGTAAGCCACGACGTACTCAGGAACTTCGATCGGCTCAGCCCCTTGACCATGACCCCCAGTGTTGTTTCGGAGGGCGGGAAGACCCGATGAAATGGTGTTGATAAGTTGCTGGAATGAGCCACTCACATAGCCTGGGATCAGTTCGTTGTTTCTTAATACATTCAGCAGGTCGCCGGCTGTAGCACCTTTCGAGTAGGTCCAGCCTTTCGCCTCGCAGATAGCTTTCATCGTGCTCTCAAGAGCATTGTTGGCATCTACGGCGCAGTCCTTAAACTCGCCATTCTTAAAGTGATCGTGAGCTGACCGAAATTCTTCATTCGCGCCCGCAAATCGCTTATCTTGTAGCAGAGCGAGAGCTGGTTTTGTTAATTCCCTGTGTAGATACTCGTTATCAACTCGTACGAGAGCGCCACTTTCGTACTGATAGCCAAAACCAGAGCGCCGGAACCGCTCGTTGAGCTCTTTAACAGCTTCTGAAGCCGAAATTTCTATGTTTCGATTGGAGCGATCCTCCGCATCAAACTTAGACAGCAGCCGCTCAATTGCTCTGAAACAGAGTTCTACGACGTCAAGCCAGACGAGAAGATCCTCTTCAGCCTTGAGTGCCCTCTCAACTACATCTGCGTCCTGTGGCAAGAAGGTCTTCGCCAAGGTCTCGCGACCGTGCTCATGCGCAACGGCGCGATGCACCGCTTTGTAAATATCCTCGGCACTGTATGACTCGTATCTGGTGACATAGGACCGGCCGATGGCCGCCTTAACGATGTTCCAAACCTGAATGCGAAGCTTTTCCGGGATGCTGTCGTACTGGAAGATATCTTCCGCGCCAGATACCGCTTTCAGTCGCGAAGAGTACATGTCAACGAGTGGCATTGAGACAATCCAGGCGCAGTTGGACGTTACCCTTGTGTTACCCAACATGGAAAAACCGCCCCATCTCTGAGGCGGTTTTTCCAATACAAACAATCACTTAGACCGCTTAGTGCTACTTGATCTTGGCTTCCTTGAACTCGACGTGCTTCTTGGCGACCGGGTCGTACTTCTTGAACGACATCTTGTCGGTCATCGTGCGGGAGTTCTTCTTCGTCACGTAGAAATAGCCCGTGTCGGCGGTGGAGACGAGCTTCACTTTGATGGTTGCGGCTTTGGCCATGGTCGGACCTCTTGGTTCGGCGCTCGGCGTGGCCGAAACGCAAAGGCCGGGCGAACCCGGCCGAGAAAATCGTGGCTTCCCATGCCCGATTTAGGCCGCTCCGTCAAGACTTTCCCTCGGCGAGAAAGGCCGGACGGAGAGGATGGGCGGCCAAAAGCCCGGGTTTTACAGCAATTCCCGCACGAAACGGCCGCGCTTCTGGTAGAAGAAGGGCACCGGCAGTTCATGGCCGAATCCGGCGGCGATCCGCGATTCCAGCTCCGAGAGGAGCACGGCGGTGATCGGCGGCAGGTCCAGGGCCCGCGCCTTCTCGATGGTGACCCAGGTCAGCTCCACGAGTTCCGAATCGGGGCCGACGGCGCCTTCGATCTCTTCCGCGATGGCGGTCCGGTCCACGGCGAAGAAGCGGGTGTCGAACCGCTTCACGCGCTTGGGCGGCGTGATGGCGCGGCCGATGAAGTGCAGGGCCTCGAGATCCGGGAAGATCCCCCGCTCCTTGAAGGTGGCCCAGGGCGTGCCTTCCGGCACCCTGTCAGGGCTGCCGTAATCCTTGGTGCCGAGAAGCAGGCCGGTCTCTTCGAAGGTCTCGCGGATGGCGGCCAGCGCCAGGGCGCGGCTGCGCTGGGCGGAGGGGCGGGTCACCCGCGCCATGAGGGCGTGCTCGGCCCGCGGGTGAAGGGCGCCCGCGACCGCCATGGAACGGTCGCCCGCCTCGATCCGTCCTCCGGGGAAGACGAACTTGCCGGGCATGAACTTGTGTCCCGCATGGCGCTTGCCCATGAGCACCTTGGGGGCGCGTCCCTTGCGGTCGATGATGATGAGGGTGGCGGCGTCGGCAGGGCGGAGCGCCGGGGCCTTAGGATCGCGCGTCGCGGACGCGAAGCGTTCCATCTGTTCCAGCTGCGCCTGCATCTCCGTCACGTGTCCGCTCCCCGTCCTGTTCTCCGCTCCCGGCGCGGGCCGCGCCGAAGCCATGCATACCTAGCGCGTATTGCAGGCCCACGACAGCGCCTTTCACCGGCTGGAGAAGCGCAAGGCACAGGACGAGCGTGAGGGCGGGCCAGAGCGCGAGATGGAGCCACATGGGAACCTCCATCCTGGTCTCGGTCATGAGGATGCCGTAGCCGATCAGGTGACCCACCACGAACATGACGATGTAGGGCGGGAAGTCGTCCGCCCGGTGGTGGTGAAACTCGGTCCCGCAGGCATCGCACTGGTCCGCCACCTTGAGGAAGCGGCCGAAGAGGCGGCCCCGGTTGCAGGCCGGGCAGCGGCCCATGAAGCCGCGCCTCATGGCGGTGAAGACCGGAACCGCAGCCGGATCGCGTGGCGTCGCGGTTTCGATGGAATAGGGCATCGTCGTTCCTTATCGGGCGCGGCTCGACCGCTTCACCTTCACGCGGGTCGCCGTGCGCCGGCTGTCCTTGGCGGCCTTCGGGCCGCCGCGCATGCGCTTGGCCCCCTTCTTGGCTCCGGAGGGCCTGCCGCTGTAGCGCCCCTTGGAGAGCAGCTCGAAGCGGAGCGCGCCGGCGACGGGAGCCGCCTCGACCAGCTTGACCTCGACCTTGTCGCCGAGGCGGTAGGTCTCTCCCGTGCGCTCGCCGCGCATGGAGTGGGTCCGCTCGTCGAAGGCGTAGTAGTCCTCGCCGATGGTGGCCGCCGGCACGAACCCGTCCGCGCCCGTATCCTCGAGCTTGATGAAGAGCCCGGCCTTGGTGACGCCGGAGATCTGCCCGTTGAATGTGGCCCCGATCCGGTCGGCCAGGAAGTGCGCGATGAGGCGGTCGATTGTCTCACGCTCCGCCGCCATAGCGCGCCGCTCGGCCGCCGAGATGCGGGCGCTGACTTCGATCAGCTCCGCCCGGGTCGTGTCGGGCCTCAGCCCGTCCTTGCCGAGCTTGAGCGCACTGATGAGGGCGCGATGCACGATAAGGTCGGCATAGCGGCGGATGGGCGAGGTGAAATGGGCGTAGCGCCTGAGGTTCAGGCCGAAATGGCCGTAGTTTTCCGCCGAGTACTCCGCCTGCGACTGGGAGCGCAGAACCACCTCGTTGATGAAGAGCTGGTGCTCCGAACCTTCGACGCTGCGCAGGATGCGGTTGAACAGCTCGGGCTTCAGGGCGCCTTGCGTCGGAAGCTTGAGCCCGATGGAGGCCAGCACCTCGCTCAAGGACCGCATCTTCTCCAGGGACGGCTCGTCATGGACCCGGTAGATCAGGTCGCTGTCGGCCTTCTCCAGGGTTTCCGCCGCGGCCACGTTGGCGAGGATCATGAACTCCTCGATGAGCTTGTGCGCCTCCAGCCGCTCGGGCACGAAGACCCGGTCCACGGTGCCGTCGGGCTTGAGCACGATCTTGCGCTCGGGCAGGTCGAGGAACAGCGGCTCGCGGATGTCGCGCGCCTTCTTCACGGCCTCGTAGGCCGCCCAAAGGGGCTTGAGAATGGAATCGAGGATCGGGCCGGAGGTCTCGTCCGGGCGGCCGTCGATGGCGGCCTGCGCCTGCTGGTAGGAGAGCTTGGCGGCCGAGCGCATCATCACCCGGTGGAAGCTGTGGCTCTTCTTGCGTCCGTCGGGGCCGATCACCATCCGCACCGCCAGGGCAGGGCGGTCCTCCTGGGGGCGCAGGGAACAGAGATCGTTGGAGATCCGCTCCGGCAGCATCGGCACGACCCGGTCGGGGAAGTAGACCGAGTTGCCCCGTTCCTGCGCCTCGCGGTCGAGGGCCGAGCCCGGCCGCACATAGGCCGCCACGTCGGCGATCGCCACCGTGACCACGAATCCGCCTTCGTTCCCGGTGTCCGGATCCGGCACCGCATGGACCGCGTCATCGTGGTCCTTGGCGTCGGCGGGGTCGATGGTGATGAGCGGAAGCTTCCGCCAGTCCTCGCGGCCGTCAAGCGTCGCGTGCTGGGCCTTCTCGGCCTCTTCCAGGACATCCTTGGGAAACACGTTCGGGATGTTGTGGGCATAGATCGCGATGAGGCTGATCGCCTTCTCGGACTTCACGGAGCCGAGGCGCTCCTGCACCTTGGCATGGGGCAGACCGTAGCGCCCGTGCTTGACGATGCTGGTCGCCACCAGGTCGCCGTCCTGCGCCCCGCCCTCGTCGCCCGGGTTGATCTGGAGTTCCTGCTCGCGGGCCTTCTTGTCCACCGGCACGAGCCGTCCGCCCCCCTCGGGCAGGGCCCGGAAGATGCCGAGCACCTGGGCCTGCTTCTTGGCGATGATCTTGGTGACGCGGCCCGCATAGCGATGGATGTCGCCCTCCTTCAGAGGGTCGACGCGCAGGAGCGCCCGGTCGCCGACACCGGCGACAGGCATGCCCGGGCGCGGTTTGCGGGGAGGGGTGATGATGATCGTCGGGATATCCCCGTGCTCCTCGGCATCCCACTCGGTCGGCACCGCGATGAGCTCGCCGTCCCGGTCCCGCTTGGTGATGTCGGCCAGGACCACCGGAGGGAGCTGCCCCGCCCTGTGGACTACCTTCCGGCGGCGGTCGACGACGCCCTCGATCTCCAGGTCCTTCAGCATCTGCTTGAGCCAGATCCGGTCGCCGCCCTTGATGTTGAAGGCCTTGGCGATGTCGCGCTTGGCCAGCTTGCCGGTCGCGCTGGAAATGAAGGCGACGAGATCCTCCCGCGAGGGGAGCGTGGAGACGGAGTCTTTGGTGCGTTTCGCCAAGGGTCAAACTCGATCAGATTGTGATGTCTTGTCGCATGGGGGCAGGGCCGCCGCTAGGGGGACTGCCCCGAAGACGACGCATGAGCCGGGGCAATGGATCCATTCGGGCCCGCTTTCAGGCTCGAGACAAAAAAAAGACCCCGAAATCGGAGTCTTTTAAGGGACCGGCCCGTGGGGGCAGAATGAGCCGGTGATGCCTGTTAACGAGGAACTTCAAAGAAGGTTCCGGCGATTTCGAAATTTTTTCGAAAAAATTTCTCGGGCACCCCGTCAGATGTCCAGGTCCGCCTCGTCGGCGAAGGCGGCGCGTTCCTGGATGAAGGTGAAGCGGGCTTCGGGCTTGTTGCCCATCAGGCGCTCCACCGTGTCGCCGGTCTCGGGCCGCTCGTCGCTTTCCACCACCACCTTCAGAAGCAGGCGCTTCCTCGGATCCATGGTGGTTTCCTTCAACTGGGCCGGCAGCATCTCGCCCAGGCCCTTGAAGCGGCCGATCTCGACCTTGCCGTTGCCCTTGAAGACCGTCTTCATCAGGCGGTCCCGGTCGGCATCGTCGCGCGCATAGGCCGATTTCGTGCCCTGGGTCAGCCGGTATAGAGGCGGAACGGCGAGGTAGAGGTGCCCGGCATCGATGAGCCGGGGCATCTGCCGATAGAAGAAGGTGATCAGCAGGGATGCGATATGGGCGCCGTCCACGTCAGCATCGGTCATGATGATGACCTTGTCGTAGCGCAGGTCCGCATCCCGGTACTGGGAGCCCATGCCGCAGCCGAGCGCCTGGACGAGGTCCGAGAGCTGCTGGTTCTGGTGCAGCTTGTCCCGCCCCGCCGAGGCCACGTTCAGGATCTTGCCGCGTAGGGGGAGGACCGCCTGGGTGGCGCGGTCGCGGGCCTGCTTGGCGGAACCGCCGGCCGAGTCGCCCTCGACGATGAACAGCTCGGAGCCGGCCATGCCCGCATTGGTGCAGTCCGCCAGCTTGCCCGGCAGGCGCAGCTTGCGGGTCGCGGTCTTGCGGGCGACCTCCTTCTCCTGGCGGCGGCGCAGGCGCTCCTCGGCCCGGTCGATCACCCAGTCGAGCAGCTTGTTGGCCTGCTGCGGCGAGGCGGCGAGCCAGTGGTCGAAGGTGTCGCGGATCGCGGCCTCGACGATGCGCCCGGCCTCCAGCGTCGCCAGCTTGTCCTTGGTCTGGCCCTGGAATTCCGGCTCGCGGATGAAGACCGACAGCATGGACGCGCAGGTCGCCATCACGTCGTCGGTGGTCACTGCCGCCATGCGCTTCTGCTGGTTCACGCGCTCGGCATGGTCGCGCAATCCGCGCAGGAGGGCGATGCGCAGGCCGTTCTCGTGCGTGCCGCCCTCAGGGGTCGGAATCGTGTTGCAGTAGGAGGAGGAGAACCCGTCCTCGTTCGCCATCCAGGCGACCGCCCATTCCAGGGAGCCGTGGCCGCCGGGCTTGGCGATCTTTCCGGAGAAGACCTGATCCGTGACCAGTTCCTTGCCCTCGATGTCCCGGGCCAGATAGTCCTTCAGGCCGTTCGGGAACTTGAAGGTGGCTTCCGCAGGAACGTTCTCGACGCCTTCCAGGAGAGAGGGGGCGCATTTCCAGCGGATCTCGACGCCGCCGAACAGATAGGCCTTCGAGCGCGCCATCTTGAACAGGCGGCGCGGCTGGAAATGGGCGTCCTTGCCGAAGATCTGGTGGTCGGGCTTGAAGCGGACCTTGGTGCCGCGCCGGTTGAGAACCCGGCCCACGGTTTCCAGCTTCGTCTGGGGGACGCCGCGGGCGAAGACCTGGCGGTAGAGGGTCTGGCCGCGCGCCACCTCGACCTCGAGGGTTTCGGACAGGGCGTTGACCACCGACACGCCGACGCCGTGCAGGCCGCCGGAGGTCTCGTAGACCTTCGAATCGAACTTACCGCCCGCGTGGAGCGTAGTCATGATGACTTCGAGCGCCGACTTCTTCGGGAATTTCGGGTGCGGATCGACCGGGATGCCGCGGCCGTTGTCCATGACCGAAAGCCAGCCGTCCTCCTCCAGCTCCACCTCGATGAAGGTCGCGTGACCCGCCACCGCCTCGTCCATGGAGTTGTCGATCACCTCGGCGAAGAGGTGGTGGAGGGCCTTCTCGTCCGTGCCGCCGATATACATGCCCGGACGGCGCCGGACAGGCTCCAGCCCCTCCAGCACCTCGATGGCCGAAGCGTCGTAGCCGCTTTCGCCGGGCGTGCCCTGCGGCGGCGGCGGCGCGGTGCGGGACACTTTCGCGGCGGCGTTCCTGGCCGAGGCCGGCACCGCCCGCTTCGCGGACGCAGCCCCGCTGCCCCCAAAGAGATCGTCGTTATCGGTCATTGGGACCTTGGTTCGTGATGATTCGGTTTTCTTTACACCATATCTCATTCATAAATTCATACGTGAACAAAACGGAAACATAAAGGCTCTCGTTGGCCCGCAAGCCATAAAAGGTGGGGATGGGAAAAAGGGTCGCAACGGCTCAGCTTGCCCCTAAAGAATGTCTTACGTTCGTCACGAGGAACTGTTTAGTTAGTGTTCACGTTGGGAGGTTAGGCTAACCCGAGCTTAACGGAGAGCGATGGTGACGACGCGGACGACCCTGGGAACGGCACAGCAGCTTCACCTGAACCGCGCCGCGCGTACGGCCGGGGAAGCCTTCGCCTTCGAGGAACCCGAGACCCTCCGGGCCGCCCCGGCGGGCCGAAGCTACGGGACGAACCTCCTGTGGCTGGCCATGGCGCTGATCGCCGTTCTGGCCCTCTGGCTCAGCTTCTAGTCCTCGGCACTTTCATGCCGCCCGCCGAAGAGGCTGTTGAGCCACCTTTCCGCGGGCTTTCCGAACACCAGGAGCGTGAGCGCCAGCCCGTTGCCGACGATGGTGATGAACCACGCTCCCACGCCGGCCGTCACCCCTAGGGCCGCCGCCATCCAGACCGTCGAGGCCGTGGTCAGGCCCTGAACGTCGGAGCCGTCCTGCCGGCGGATGATCACGCCCGCGCCGAGAAAGCCGATTCCGGTCAGGATGCCCTGGATGACGCGGCTGACCGCGTCCTCCTCGAAATGAACGTGCCCGTAGGACGAGCCTGCCATGACGGCGAGAGCCGAGCTGAGCGAAACCAACCCCAGCGTCCGCATGCCGATGGGCTTGCCGTAGAGGTCCCGGTTCAGGCCGATGGCCATGCCAGAGACCATCGCCACGAAGAGGCGGAGCAGCATCTCGAAAGACTCTCTGTGCTCCGCATGGAACGCGAAAAACCACTCGGTCATCGCATTCAGCCGGATTGAGCAGCCTTCGAGGCGGCCTTCTTGGTCGCGGTCTTCTTGGCAGGGGCTTTCTTGGCGGCCGGCTTCTTGGCAGCCGTCTTGGCGGCGGCTTTCGCCGGAGCCTTCTTGGCAGCAGCCTTCTTGGCCGGAGCCTTGCGGCCGCGAGCGGACTTCTTGCCTCCGCCCATGGCGCGGCGGGCGTTGAGAAGGCCGACCGCCTCGTCGAGGGTCACCGCTTCCGCCGAGGTGGTCTTCGGCAGGGTCGCGTTGGTCTCGCCGTCCGTGACGTAGGGCCCGAAGCGGCCTGCCTTCACCACGATGGGCTTGCCCGATTCCGGATCCTCGCCGAGCGGACGGCCCGGATCGGCCGCGCCGCGGCGGAAACCGCCGGCGCCGCTTTCCTTGGCGACGATCAGGTCGATGGCCCGGTTGCCGCCGATCTCCAGCACGTCGTCGTCCTTGCCGAGATTGGCATAGGTCTTGCCGTGCTGAACGTAGGGTCCGTAGCGGCCGATGCTGACGAGGATCGGCTCTCCCGTCTCGGGGTGCGTCGCGACCTGGCGCGGGAGCGACAGGAGCTTGAGCGCCTTTTCCAGATCGACCAGGGCAGGGGACATGCCTTTCGGCAGGGAGGAGCGCTTGGGCTTCTCGCCCTCGCCGAGCTGCACGAAGGGTCCGAACCGGCCGTCCCGGAGCGTGACCTGCTGGCCAGTCTCGGGATCGTCTCCGAGCACCTTCACGCCCGGCGTGCCGCCGTTCTCCGAGGAGCCTTCGCCGTCGCCGTCGACGCCCGAGGCGGCGAGCTGGCGGGTGTACTTGCATTCCGGATAGTTCGAGCAGCCGATGAAGGCGCCGAACTTGCCGAGCTTGAGCGAGAGCTGGCCCGTGCCGCAGGTGGGGCAGGTGCGCGGGTTCGAGCCGTCGCCCCTGTCGGGGAAGATGTGCGGGCCGAGCAGCTCGTTGAGCGCGTCGAGCACCTCGGTGGTGCGCAGTTCCTTGGTCTCGCCGATGGCGGCCGAGAAATCGCGCCAGAAGTCGCGCAGCACCTGCTTCCAGTCGATCTCGTGGTTGGAGATCCGGTCCAGCTGCTCTTCGAGGTCGGCCGTGAAGTCGTATTCCACGTAGCGGCGGAAGAAGCTCTCCAGGAACGCGATGACGATCCGGCCCTTGTCCTCGGGCACGAGGCGCTTCTTCTCGATGCGCACGTATTCGCGGTCGCGCAGGGTCTGGAGCACGGCGGCGTAGGTCGAGGGGCGGCCGATGCCGAGCTCTTCCATGCGCTTGACGAGGCTCGCCTCCGAGTAACGCGGCGGCGGCTCGGTGAAGTGCTGGTTGGCGGCGATGCGGCGGCGCTCCAGCGGGTCGCCCGCCTTCATCGGCGGCAGGCGGCCTTCGTCCTCGTCCGGATCGTCGTCCTTGCTCTCGTTGTAGAGGGTCAGGAAGCCGTCGAACTTCACCACCTGGCCGGTGGCGCGCAGGTCGAGCTTGCGGGGACCGACCGCCGCCGAGATGTCGGCGGTGGTGCGCTCCAGCTGCGCCGATTCCATCTGGCTGGCGACGGTGCGGATCCAGATCAGCTCGTAGAGACGGGCCTGTTCCGGCTCCAGATACTTCGCCACGTGTTTCGGCAGGCGGCTCATGTCCGTCGGGCGGATGGCCTCGTGGGCCTCCTGGGCGTTCTTGGCCTTGGTGGTGTATTTTCGCGGCACGTCCGGCACGTAGCGGTCGCCGTATTCCTTGCCGATGACCCGGCGGGCGGCCTGCACCGCCTCGGACGCCATGTCGACGCCGTCGGTACGCATGTAGGTGATGAGGCCCACGGTCTCGCCGCCGATATCGATGCCCTCGTAGAGCCGCTGCGCGATGCGCATGGTCTGCGCCGGAGCAAGGCCCAGCTTGCGCGAGGCCTCCTGCTGCAGGGTCGAGGTGGTGAAGGGCGGGTAGGGATGGCGCTTGGCGGGC
Organism: Microvirga lenta; assembly: GCF_020532555.1. Classification (GTDB taxonomy): domain Bacteria; phylum Pseudomonadota; class Alphaproteobacteria; order Rhizobiales; family Beijerinckiaceae; genus Microvirga; species Microvirga lenta. Next base: position 132,873 of record NZ_JAJBBR010000010.1, read on the forward strand.
TTGGCCTCGACGTTCGAGACCGTGAAGGTCGCAAGCTCCAAGTCCTTCTTGAAGGCTTCCGCCTCCGCGCCCGTGCCGATGTCCAGCCGGGTGATCTTCTTGCCGTCCGCACCCACGAGGCGGGCGTCGAACACGCCGCCGTCCCTGGTGGCGAGGGTGGCGATCAGCGACCAGTATTCCTGGGTCTTGAAGGTCTCGATCTCGAGTTCGCGGTCGCAGACGAGGCGAAGCGCCACCGACTGCACGCGTCCGGCCGAGCGGGCTCCCGGAAGCTTGCGCCACAGCACCGGCGAAAGGGTGAAGCCGACGAGATAGTCGAGCGCGCGGCGGGCCATGTAGGCATCGACCAGCGCCTGGTCGATCTCGCGGGGCTGGCGCAGCGCCGTCTGCACCGCGTCCTTGGTGATCGCATTGAAGGTCACGCGCTCGATGGGCATGTCCTTCAGGGCGCGCTTCTCGCGCAGCGCCTCGACCACGTGCCAGGAAATCGCCTCGCCCTCGCGGTCCGGGTCGGTGGCGAGGATCAGCTTCTCGGCACCCTTGAGCGCCCTCGCGATCTCGGCCACGCGCTTCGAGCCCCGGTCCTCCAGGGTCCAGATCATGCGGAAGTCGGCATCCGGGTCGACCGAGCCATCCTTGGCGGGCAGGTCGCGGATATGCCCGAAGGATGCCAGGACCTCGTAGTCCTTGCCCAGGTATTTGTTGATCGTCTTGGCCTTGGCAGGCGACTCGACGACAAGGACTTTCATGGACGACTTCCTACGGTGACGGGGAGCGGACGCCCGGTGTCGTGACGAAACAGCGGCCGTCGGAGACCGGCAGCCGTGGGGCGGGATAAGTGATCAATGATTGCGGACAAGTCAAATGCGACCTTTCCGCTGTCTGTCTATATGGGCATAAAAACCCGGTCCAACAAGGGTTTCACTGCCCTGCCCAGGTCGTTCGCCCCGATCATCCGGGCCGGCGAGGCAAGCCGCGTCAGCGCATAGGCTTCCGTGATTTCCGCAGGGGCGGAGCGCGCCAGGGCAGCCGTCGCCGCCAGGGTGAAGAGCCGGTCGGCCACGAGGCGGGCCTTCGCCTCCGCGTCCGGGGACTGGAGCGCCAGCACGATGTCGCGGGCGGCGTCCGAGGCGCCGGGCAGGCTCTGAACCTCGGCCATGAGGCTCTCCAGAACCGAGGCCGCGACCTCCGGCTCGCGGTTCTCGGCCCGCAGGAGGTCGAGCGCGATCACGTTGCCGGACCCCTCCCAGATCGCGTTGACCGGCGCCTCCCGGTACAGGCGGGGCAGGGGGCTCTCCTCCACATAGCCGTTGCCGCCGAGCGCCTCCATGGCCTCGTAGAGGAGGTTCGGGGCCGCCTTGCAGATGCCGAACTTGGCCGCAGGCGTCACAAGGCGGCTGAAGGCGGCCTCGCTCTCGTCGCTGCTGGCGCGGTCGAAGCTGGCCGCCAGCCTCATGCCGAGCGCCGTCATGGCCTCGCTTTCGAGGGCGAGGTCGGCCAGGACCATCCGCATGGCCGGTTGGTCGATCAGCTTCTTCTGGAAGACCGTGCGGTGGGTCGCGTGGTGATGGGCGAGGCTCAGGCCCATGCGCACGAGCCCGGCCGAGGCCACCGCACAGTCGAGCCGGGTCAGCTGGACCATGTTGATGATCGTGCGCACCCCGCGCCCTTCCTCGCCGATGCGCCACGCGAAGGCTTTCTCGAACTCCGCCTCGGAGGAGGCGTTCGAGCGGTTGCCGAGCTTGTCCTTGAGCCGCTGGAGGCGAAGGGTGTTGAGCGACCCGTCCGGCCGGAACCGCGGGACGAGGAAGCAGGTCAACCCGCCCGGCGCCTGGGCCAGAACCAGGAAGGCATCGCACATCGGGGCCGACATGAACCACTTGTGCCCGGTCAGCGCGTATTCGTCCCCGCCTGCGGCCTCGGCCGTGGTGGTGTTGGCGCGAACGTCGGTGCCGCCCTGCTTCTCGGTCATGCCCATGCCGAGGGTGACGGCACTCTTCTCCCAGAACGGGACGAAGCGCGGATCGTAGTCCCGCGCCCGGATCCTCGGCAGCCATTCGGCCAGGCGGTTCGGCGCCGCCGCGAGCGCCGCCACCGAGGCATTCGTCATGGTGATGGGGCAGACATGGCCGCTTTCGACCCCCGCCACCGCGTAGATCCGCGCTGCCCGCTCCGCCTGCCCCCGCGGCGCCAGGTGGCCCTGATCGGCGCCGTCCCAGGACGAGGCATGGAGCCCGTCCGCCATGCTGGCGCGCATGAGGGCGTGGTAGGCCGGGTGGAACTCGACCGCATCGATCCGGTGGCCTCGCGGATCGTGGGTGCGCAGCTTCGGCGGGTTCTCGTTGGCGAGACGTCCGAGATCGAGACGCTCCGCGCTGCCCCAGGCCTGGCCGAAAAGCCCGAGCGTTTCCTGCGGCCTGTCCACTCCGTTGGCCATGAGGGCATCGAGGAGGGGCCGGTCCGCCGTGACGAGGTTCACGTCCCCGAAGGGCGGTGTCTGGTTGAAGACCTGGTGGGTGTCGAAGGACAAGGCGGCCGATCCCGGAAAGCACACTCGCATTTATTGTAGGGTGACGAACGTTTCTGGCGAAGAGACGCGGCTTGCCGCCCTTGTCCGGACCGCCTATAGCCATCGCTTTAAGATGAGCACTCCCCGATCCGCTTTCCCCCACCGCCACCTGCTCGGAATCGAGGGGTTGTCCCCTTTGGATATCCAGGCGCTGCTCGACCTCGCCGATGAGCAGGTCGAGGTCAGCCGGCAGGTCGAGAAGAAGAAGTCGACCCTTCGGGGCCGGACCCAGATCAACCTCTTCTTCGAACCCTCCACCCGCACGCAATCCTCGTTCGAGATCGCCGGCAAGCGCCTCGGCGCCGACGTGATGAACATGTCGGTGGCGTCCTCCTCGGTGAAGAAGGGCGAGACCCTGATCGACACCGCGGCGACGCTGAACGCCATGCGGCCCGATCTCATCATCGTCCGCCACCATGCGGCGGGCGCGGTGCATCTTCTGGCCCAGAAGGTCGATTGTTCTGTGGTGAATGCCGGAGACGGGGCCCACGAGCACCCGACCCAGGCCCTGCTCGACGCGCTCACCATCCGCCGCAACAAGGGCCGCATCGAAGGGCTGACGGTCGCGATCTGCGGCGACATCCTCCATTCGCGGGTGGCGCGCTCCAACATGATCCTGCTCGCCGCCATGGGCGCGCGGGTGCGGCTCGTGGCGCCCTCGACCCTGATTCCGCCCGGCATCCAGCGCCTCGGCTTCGAGACCTTCACGGACATGCGCAAGGGGCTAGAGGATGCGGATATCGTCATGATGCTGCGCCTGCAGCGCGAGCGCATGAACGGCTCCTTCGTGCCTTCCGTGAAGGAGTATTTCCGCTTCTACGGCCTCGACCAGGAAAAGCTTGGCTTTGCCAAGCCGGACGCCCTCGTGATGCATCCCGGCCCGATGAACCGCGGCGTCGAGATCTCCTCCGAGGTGGCGGACGGAGCGCAGTCGCTCATCCGCGAGCAGGTCGAGATGGGCGTCGCCGTGCGCATGGCCGTGCTCGAGGCTCTCGCGAGCCATCTGCCGAACAGGTGAGAATCCCTATGACCCCCCTCATGATCCTCGTCGCCGGACCCTATCGCTCGGGCACGGGCGACGATCCGGTGAAGATCCAGGCCAATGTGGACGCCATGATGGACATGGCCCTGCGCCTGTTCCGGGCCGGCCATCTGCCGGTCCTGGGCGAATGGTACGCGCTGCCGCTCATCGAATTCGCGGGCTCCGAGCGGATCGGCGACGCGGTGTTCGACGAGATCTTCCATCCCATTGCGCGCCGCCTCGTCGCCAAGTGCGACGCCTGCCTGCGGATCGGCGGACCCTCGGCCGGCGCCGACGAGATGGTCGCCCTCGCCAAGGAGAACGGGAAACTCGTTTTCCATCGCTACGAAGACATTCCAGGTTGCGCGTGATGATTGCTGACCGTCCCTTGCTGTTGAAGAACGCCCGTCTCGTCGATCCCGCCAGCGGGCGCGAGGAGCGGGGCGGCGTCCTGATCCAGGGCGGCACCATTCAGGATGTCGGCCCGCACGTGGCGGTCGTAACCGATGCGGACGTGCTCGATTGCGGTGGGCAGGTTCTCAGCCCCGGGCTCATCGACATGCGCGCCTTCATCGGCGAACCGGGGGCCGCGCATCGGGAAACCCTGAAGAGCGCCGGCGAGGCCGCCGCCGCCGGGGGCGTGACCACCATCGTGTCCATGCCCGACACGAACCCGGTCCTGGACGACCCGGCAATCATCGATTTCGTCATGCGCCGGGCACGGGACAACTGCATCGTCGATGTCCGCCCCGCCGCCGCGCTGACCAAGGGACTCAAGGGCGAGGAGATGGCCGAGATCGGCCTGCTGCGCGAGGCCGGCGCCATCGCCTTCACGGACGGGGCGCGCTCCGTCACCAACGCCCAGGTGATGCGCCGCGCGCTCACCTATGCCCGCGATTTCGATGCGCTGATCCTCCATCACGTGGAGGATCCGGACCTCGTCGGCCAGGGGGTGATGAACGAGGGCGAGTTCGCCGCGCGCCTCGGCCTGCCGGGCATTCCGCGCGAGGCCGAGACCGTGATGCTGGAGCGGGACATCCGCCTCGTGCGCCTCACGGGCGGGCGCTACCACGCCGCCATGATCTCCTGCGCCGATTCGGCCGAGATCGTCCGGGACGCGAAGGCGAGGGGGCTTCCCGTCACCAGCGGGGTCTCGATCAACAACCTCGCCCTCAACGAGAACGACATCGGCGACTACCGGACCTTCCTCAAGCTCTCGCCGCCCCTGCGGCACGAGGACGACCGGCAGGCGATGATCGAGGCGCTGAACGACGGCACCCTCGACGTGATCGTCTCGGACCACAATCCACAGGATGTGGAGACCAAGCGGCTGCCTTTCGCGGAGGCCGAGAACGGCGCCGTCGGCCTCGAAACGCTCCTGTCCGCCGCCCTGCGGCTGGTCCATGCGGGTCAGGTTTCCCTGCCCAAGGTCCTGCGGGCGATGTCCACGCGGCCGGCTGAAATCCTTGGTTTGCCGGGCGGACGGCTCCAGCGCGGCGCCCCGGCCGACCTCATCCTGTTCGATCCCGACGCGCCCTACGTCCTCGACAAGCGCGATCTCCGGTCCCTGTCGAAAAACACCCCGTTCGACGAAGCCCGTCTGGAAGGACAGGTGACGGTGACGATGGTTGGAGGCAGGATCGTGTTCGATCGCCGCAACGGTTCAAGAGAAGCGAATGTCTGACGATTCCAACCTGCTCCTGCTGGGCGCCCTGGTTTTCGGCTACCTCCTGGGCTCGATCCCCTTCGGCGTGATCTTCACCCGGATGGCGGGGCTCGGGGACATCCGCAAGGTCGGATCGGGCAATATCGGGGCCACCAACGTGCTCCGGACCGGCCGCAAGGGCCTGGCCGCGGCGACCCTGCTCGGCGACGCCCTCAAGGGCACGGCCGCGGTCCTCATCGCCGGCATGTGGGGGGCTGAAGCGGCCACCGCCGCCGCGCTCGGCGCCTTCCTCGGCCATCTCTACCCGGTCTGGCTCGGGTTCAGGGGCGGCAAGGGCGTCGCGACCTTCATCGGCATCCTGATCGGCCTCAGCCCGCTGACGGCGCTCGTCTTCGCGGCGATCTGGCTCGGCATGGCCTTCGCGTTCCGCTACTCGTCCCTGTCCGCGCTGGTGGCGAGCCTTGCCTCGCCCATCGTGCTCCTGTTGCTCGACCAGCCGAGAATGGCGGGCGTGGCCGGCATTCTCGCGATCCTCCTGTGGTGGAAACACAGCGAGAACATCCAGCGCCTCCTCGCCGGGACGGAGGGCAAGATCGGACAGAAGGGATGAGTGGCGCCCGCCTCACGGACGAGCAGCGGCTCGACTGGCTCCGTCTGATCCGGTCGGAGAACGTCGGTCCGCGGACCTTTCGTGCGCTCATCAACCGTTACGGCGGCGCCTCGGCCGCCATCGAGGCGCTGCCGGATCTCGCCCGCAAAGGCGGCCGTCTTCTGCTGAAGGTCGCGAGCCGGGCGGAGGCGGAAAAGGAAATGGCCGCGGCCGCGCGGATGGGCGTGCGCTTCGTCGCCATGGGCGAGCCGGAATACCCGAAGACCCTGCAGGCCATCGACACGGCCCCGCCGCTCATCGCCGTCCGCGGCTCGACGGACGTGCTGGCGAGGCCGACCGTCGCCATCGTCGGCTCGCGCAACGCCTCCGCCTCGGGGCTGACTTTCACGGAGCGCCTGTCGCGACAGCTGGGCGAAGCCGGGTACGTGGTCGTATCGGGTCTCGCCCGCGGCATCGACACCCGCGCGCACAAGGCCACCCTCGATACCGGCACGGTGGCGGTTCTCGCGGGCGGGCACGACCGGATCTATCCGGCCGAGAACGAGGCCCTGCTGCTCTCCATCGTGGAGCGCGGCGGTGCCGTCATCTCCGAGATGCCCTTCGGGTGGGAGCCGAGAGGAAGGGATTTCCCGAGGCGCAACAGAATCGTGTCGGGCCTGTCCTACGGCGTGGTGGTGGTGGAGGCGGCGCGCCGCTCCGGCTCGCTGATCACCGCCCGATTCGCCCTGGAGCAGGGGCGGGAGGTCTTCGCCGTGCCGGGCTCGCCCCTCGATCCCAGGGCCGAGGGCACCAACGATCTCATCCGCGAAGGCGCGACCCTCTGCGCCGGAATCGAGCACGTCACGAGCGTGCTGGAGCCGCTGATCGCCAAGGGAGCCGTGCCGGAAGCGGGCGTCGAGGAGCCCCAGCACGTGCCCGGCATCGAGGAATTGTGGGACGAGCTCGACCTGCCGGAGATCGCCCGGCCTCCGGTCGGGCTGGTCCTGCCCGACACAGGTTTTTCGGAAGGCGAGAACGCGGACGGCGCCGGATTCGATCTGGTCGGTCTGCTGGGACCTTCGCCGGTCGCCATCGACGATCTCGTGCGCCAGTCGGGCCTGCCGATCCGGGTGGTGCAGACGGCGCTGCTCGAACTGGAGATTGCAGGCAGGCTGGAACGCCACGGCGGCAGCGCCGTCTCCCTGCTCTCGGCGCGCTGAGCCTCAGCCTTTCTCGTGCTGGGCCTTGACCGTGCGGATCGCCTCCAGGCGGGCCATGTCGAGGAGATAGGAGAGAAGGCCGAGATCGGCCCGCTGCGCCAGATAGGACAGCTCCGCCGTGAATTCCGCGATGTACCTGGCCGTTTCTCCCGCGGACGCACCTGTCTCGGGCGAAGGTCCCATCTTGCTTTCGAGGGACTTCTCCGGGGACGCATCGGACTTGTTGGGGTGCTTTACGGCCTTGGACATCGGGAAGGAACGGCTGTCTCGACGGTTTCGGTCCGTCTAGATAGCAGCTCAACTATAAATAAAACAATAGCCAATATCTTACTTTTGGTTGCAGAACAGAGTTTCCTAGGCGCCCAGGGTGGAAATCAGCAGCGGCATCGACACCAGGGCAATCAGGGTCTGCAGGGTCAGGATCTCGGCCATGAGAGGCGCGTTACCGCCCATCTGGCGGGCCAGCACATAGGCCGCGCTGGCCGTGGGCACCGAGGCGGCGATGATGGTCACGACGATGTCGTTTCCGGCGACGCCCACATGGCGCGCCAGGGTCACCGCAACCACAGGCATCAGGAAGAGCTTGAGGCCCGAGGCGATGAAGTGCGGCAGGCCGGGCCGGCTCAGCCGCCGGATGTCGAGGCCCGCTCCCACGATGAGCAGGCCCGCCGCAAGGGCCGCCCGCCCCATGATCTCGATATAGCCGACGATGGGCTGGGGCAGGGGCGGGACGAGGAGGTTGAGCGTCAGGCCGACGGCGCAGGACCAGATGAAGGGGTTGGTGACGAAGGAGTGCAGGATCTTCCAGGGGCTCTGCCGGGGCTGGCCCGCGTAGCGGATGAAGACGTAGAAGGCGAGCAGGTTGAGCAGCGGCACCATGGCGGCGATGGCGACCGCGATCAGGGCGATGCCCCGCTGCCCGAACAGGCTTCCGGCCACCGACAGGCCCACGAAGGTGTTCCACCGGGTCGCGCCCTGGAAGATAGAGGTGAAGGTCGGCCCGTCGATCCCGAAGCGGCGCTCCAGGACCGGACGGAGCACCAAAACGATGGTGGCCATGATCAGGATGGCGCCGATCAGGGCCCCGCCCACGCCCGCGACCGGCACCGAGCCGAGATCGGCCCGGGACAGGGTGTCGATGATCAGAGCGGGAAAGAAGATCACGTAGGTGGCGCGCTCGATTCCGGCCCAGTGCTTCTCGTCCACGAAGCCGGTGGCCCGGCAGAGCCAGCCGGTGGCGATGATGAGAAAGGTGGGGACGAGGCTCGCGAAGACAGCGGACATGCAGGAGGCCGGATCAGGAGGGCGGAACGCGCCGGCTCTCGAACCCGCGCCGTTCCTATGGTCAAAGGCGCTTAGACCCTATCGGGAGGGTCGACAAGCCGTGGCTAAGCTCTCATTGGACATGCCGGGCGCGATGCCCCAGTTTTCTTCGTCTCCCGTGTTTCGCCAGAGGCTCCATGATCCAGGTCACCAATTCCATCGCCATCGACGAGGCGGAACTGCAGGAGAGCTTCATCCGCGCCTCGGGGCCGGGCGGGCAGAACGTGCACAAGGTGTCGAGCGCGGTCCAGCTGCGTTTCGACGTGCGCCAATCGCCCTCCCTGCCGGATGACGTGAAGGCGCGTCTGGAGCGTCTGGCCGGTCAACGGCTGACGAACGAAGGGGTGCTCGTCATCACGGCCCAGCGCTTCCGCACCCAGGAGCGCAACCGGGAGGATGCGGTGGCCCGCCTCGTCGAGCTGATCCGGCAGGCGACCGAACGGCCGAAGCCCCGCCGCCCCACGCGCCCGACCCTGGCCTCGAAGAAGCGCCGACTGGAGGAGAAGGGCCGGCGCGCCGACATCAAGAAGGGCCGCAGCGCCAAACCGGGATTCGATTGATCCTGCGCTCCTACGCCTCAGGCGGGTAGCTGTGCTCGCCGCCCCGGAAATCCGAGACCGTATAGCAGCCGTCGCCGGTGGGCCGGATCGTGCTCGCGCCGATCACCGCCTTTCCATGCCCGCCCGGGATGTCGAGGATGTAGGCCGGCTGGCACAGGCCGGAGACCCGGCCGCGCAGGCCCGCGACCAGCTTCTGGCCCTCCTCGATGGAAAGGCGGAAATGGCTGGTGCCTGGGGCAAGGTCGGGATGGTGGAGGTAGTAGGGCTTGATCCGCGTCTCGACGAAGGCGCGCATGAGGGCGGCCAGGATGTCCGGATCGTCGTTCACGCCCCTGAGCAGGACCGACTGGCTGATCATCGCGATGCCGGCATCCACCAGACGGGCGCAGGCCGCGCGGGCCTCGGGCGTCAGCTCGCGGGGATGGTTGGCATGGAGCGCCACATAGGTCGTCTTGCCGCTCGCCTTCAGGGCCGCGATCAGCGCCTCGTCGATCCGCTCCGGCTCGACGACGGGAACCCGGGTGTGGAAGCGCACGATCTTCACGTGATCGATGGCGGCGAGCCGCTCCATGATCTCGGCGAGGCGTCGCGGAGACAGCACCAGCGGGTCGCCGCCGGTCAGGATCACCTCCCAGACTTCCGGGCGTGACGCGATATAGGCGAAGGCCCTGTCCATGGCGTCCGGCGAGAGGGTCCCGAGCCCCTGGGGACCGACCATCTCGCGGCGGAAACAGAACCGGCAATAGACCGGGCAGACATGGACGGCCTTGAGCAGCACCCGGTCGGGATAGCGATGGACGATGCCCTCGACGGGGCTGTGGGCGAGGTCCCCGATGGGGTCCTCCCGCTCCTCCGGCAGGATGTGAAGCTCGGCGCCGTCCGGCACGAACTGGCGGGCGATGGGATCGGCGGGGTCGTCCCGGTCGATCAGCGCCGCCATGGCCGGGCTGATCGCGACGGCGTAGCGCTCCGCCACTTTCTCGATCTCGTCGAGGCGCTCGGGCGGCAGGAGACCGGCCTCGATCAGGTCCCCGGCGGTGCGGAGGGGGCGGCTCGCGTTCACGGATGCGTCTCCGGCACGGGTGCCCAGATCACCTGCTCGATGCGGGAGGCGCCTGTCGCCAGCATGACGAGGCGGTCGAAGCCGAGCGCGATGCCGCTCGCCTCCGGCATATGGGCGAGCGCGGTCAGGAAATCCTCGTCCAGGGGGTAGGTTTCGCCGTAGACTCGCATCTTCTCCGCCATCTCTCCCTCGAACCGGCGCCGCTGCTCGGCCGCGTCGGTCAGCTCGCCGAAGGCATTGGCGAGTTCCACGCCGCAGGCATAGAGCTCGAAGCGCTCGGCCACCCGCGGGTCCCGCGCCGTGGGGCGGGCGAGGGCCGCCTCGGCGACCGGGTATTCGTCCAGGATCGTGGCGCGGCCATGGCCCAGATTGGGTTCGATCCGCTCCACGATGACGCGGCTGAACAGGTCCGACCAGGTGTCGTCCCCGGCGATCCGCAGACCGGCCTCCCGCAGGCTCGCCGCCAGCCGGTCCCGGTCCGTGGCGCCGCTCCGGTCGATGGAGGCGAGGAGGTCGATGCCGGCGAAGCGGTCGAAGGCTTCCGCCACGCTCAGGCGCTCGGGCTCCCGGAAGGGATCGACCTCGCCGCCGCGGAACGCGAGGCGGCGGGTTCCGGCGGTCTCGGCGGCAAGGGCCAGGATCTCCGCGCAGTCGCGCATGAGGGCCTCGTAGTTCTCGCCCGCGCGGTACCATTCCAGCATGGTGAATTCCGGATGGTGCAACGGCCCGCGTTCCCGGTTGCGGTAGACATGGGCGAAGCAGGCGATCCGGGTCTCGCCCGCCGCCAGGAGCTTCTTGCAGGCGAATTCCGGCGAGGTGTGGAGATAGAGCGGCGCCCGGGATCCGTCCGGCCCGACGGCGGCGGTCTCGAAGGCGTGGAGATGGGCCTCGTTGCCGGGCGAGACCTGGAGCGTGGCCGTATCGACCTCCACGAAGTCCCGGTTCGCGAAATAGCCGCGCAGGGCTGCCTGGATCCGGTTGCGGCCCAGGAGGAACGGGCGCCGGTCGGCATGGACATGGGGCGTCCACCAGGGGGAGGGAGTGGAGATGGCGGCTTTCCGGTCCACGGCTTCCGTTCAAGCTTTCGTGAGGTCAGGCTGGCGATTTGCGCCAAGATGGTTTAGTTGCGGCACCGAAAACGCTTTTCGCGTCGACGGGGGCAGGGCTGGCCCGACCCTTACGACGTGTCCACCTCTGTCACAAGGAAGACTTCTCGTGAAGGTCATCGCCTCTACGCTCCGCAAGGGCAATGTCGTCGACATCGACGGCAGGCTCTACGTCGTGCTCACCGCCCAGAACATCCATCCCGGCAAGGGCACCCCTGTGACCCAGCTCGACATGCGCCGCATCTCCGATGGCGTGAAGGTCTCCGAGCGCTACCGCACCACGGAGCAGGTCGAGCGCGCCTTCGTCGAGGACCGCGAGCACACCTTCCTCTACGAGGACGGCGAAGGCTTCCACTTCATGAACCCGGAGACCTACGACCAGGTGGCCGTGCCGGAGGACATCATCGGCGACCAGAAGCCCTACCTGCAGGAAGGGATGCCGGTGATGCTCTCGACCCATAACGGCGTGCCGATCGCCATCGAGCTCCCGGCCCGCGTGACCCTCGAGATCACCGAGACCGAGCCTGTCGTGAAGGGCCAGACGGCCTCCTCGTCCTACAAGCCCGCCATGCTGTCGAACGGCGTCCGCACCATGGTGCCGCCCCACATCCAGGCCGGCACCCGCGTCGTGATCATGACGGAAGACGGCTCCTACGTGGAGCGCGCCAAGGACTAAGCTGCCCGGCAGCCTGAACGGGGCGGATTGAGCGCCCACGTTCGATCTTGAAGGATGGGCGATTTCGGGGGACGGTTCCCCGGAAATCCCTGTCCTTCTTCATTTTGTGCGGAGTGGAACGACCTTCATGACGAGCGGCCTCCTGAACCCCATCAATCCCCTCGTCGCGGATGTCGGAAGCCCGCCCATTCCCGAAGCCCAGAGCTGGACCAGACGCTATGACGGCGCCCTGGGGCCGCTCATCAACCTGTCCCAGGCCGTGCCCGGCAATCCGCCCCATCCCGGGATGCTGGAGCGCCTCGCCGCCACCGCAGGCTCCGCCGCGGGCGCCCAATACGGGGCGATCGCAGGCGACGCCGCGCTCCGGCAGGCCTACGCGGCCGATCTCTCGCGGATCTACGAGGGCAGGATCGCGCCGGAGGACACGGCGGTCACCGCCGGCTGCAACCTCGCCTTCTTCGCCGCCATGATGCTGCTGGCCCGCCAGGGCGACGCGGTCCTGCTGCCGACGCCCTGGTACTTCAATCACCAGATGAGCCTGGACATGCTGGGCGTCGAGCCCCGCCCGCTGCCCTGCCATCCGGAGGCCGGTTTCGTGCCGCGGGTGGAGGATGCCGAGGCGCTGATCGACGGGCGGGTGAAGGCCATCGTGCTCGTCACGCCCAACAACCCGACCGGGGCCGTTTATCCGGCGCACGTGATCGAGGCCTTTGCCGATCTGTGCCGCCGCCGGGGGATTTATCTCGTCATCGACGAGACTTACCGGGATTTCCTGCCAAGCGGCGTGAACCGCGCGCACGGGCTCTTCACGGGGGAGGAGTGGCGCGGGACCGTGATCCAGCTCTATTCCTTCTCGAAGTCCTACGCCATTCCGGGCCACCGCATGGGCGCGATCACGGCCGATGCCGGACTGATCGAGCAGGTCGCGAAAATCCTCGACTGCATCCAGATCTGCGCCCCGCGGACGGCTCAGGCCGCGCTGCCCTGGGCCATCGAGGGCCTGCGGGTGTGGCGGGAGGAGAACCGGGCCGAGATCAACCGCCGCGCCGGGATCTTCCGCGAGGCGCTCGCGCCGCTGCCGGAATGGCGCATCGAATCGGCGGGGGCGTACTTCGCCTATCTGCGCCACCCCTTCCCGGAGCAAACCGCCCAGGCGGTGGCGGAGAGGCTGGCGACGGAGCGCGGCGTCCTCGGCCTGCCGGGGAGCTATTTCGGGCCGGGGCAGGACGGGCATCTGCGCATCGCCTTCGCCAATGTGAGCGCCGAGATCCTCGCGGGTCTGACGGAGCGCCTGAGCGGCTTCGCGGTCTGAGCGGCAGCCGGGGCTATACCCATAAACTTCGTGCCCGCCCTTGGCAGGAGTGCAGGGCGGTTGTTACTCTCTCAGCCGAACAGGCACCCTGCACCGGGTGTCCAAGGATTGTGTTTTGACCGTGAAATACGACGCGACTGCCGTGCCAGGGGAGCGCCGGACGGAACCGCTTGCGGGATCTGACGCCGGACCGTCCCTGCTCGCGGATCGTGTGCAGATCACGGGTGCGAAAAACCGGCGCCAGCGCCATTCCCGCAGCTATGCGGCGCTCGACCTCGGCACCAACAACTGCCGCCTTCTCATTGCCGAACCTGCACATTTCGGTTTTCGCGTCGTCGATGCGTTTTCCCGCATCGTCCGTCTCGGCGAAGGGCTCGGCCTGGGCAACCTGCTCAGCGAGGATGCCATCGAGCGCACCATCGAGGCCCTGCGGGTGTGCCGGGACAAGATGACCGCGAAGGACGTGACCCGAGCCCGCCTCGTGGCGACGGAGGCATGTCGTCTGGCCGAGAACGGAGCGGCCTTCATCGAGCGCGTCCGGCGCGAGCTGGACATGGAACTCGAGGTGGTCGACCGCAGAACGGAGGCGTTCCTGGCGGTGACGGGCTGCGCCGCCCTGGCCGACCCGAAGGCCGAGTCGGTCATCATCTTCGACATCGGCGGCGGCTCCACCGAGATCGCCTGGCTCGACGGCGCCGCGCCCCATGCCTTCGCGGATCCGTGCAAGCGCATCAGGGCATGGGATTCCCTGCCGGTGGGCGTCGTGACGCTCGCGGAGCGCCATGGGGGCATCGACGTGACCCAGGAAAGCTTCGAGGGCATGGTCGAGGAGGTGACCGAACTCCTGCTCGATTTCGCCATGGTGGCCGCCAAGGCGGGCCTGGCCTCGAACTTCCATCTTCTGGGCACGTCGGGAACCGTCACCACCGTCGGGGGTATTCACCTGGGACTGGCCCGCTACGACCGGCGCCGGGTGGACGGCATGTGGATGCGAAACGGGGACATCTCGACGGTGATCGACCGGCTGCTGTACTCCGATTTCGAGCAGCGCGCCGCGAATCCCTGCATCGGGCGGGAGCGGGCCGATCTGGTGCTGGCGGGCTGCGCCATTCTCGAAGCGATCCGCCGGGCCTTCCCGTCCGATCGCCTGCGCATCGCGGATCGCGGGCTGCGCGAAGGAATCTTGATGAACATGATGAGAGAGGACAGCGTCTGGCGGCAGGGAGGTGCCCGTTGAGCACCAAGTCAGGCTCCGGCACCCGCAACCTCAAGCAGCGCGTGAAGACGGCGAACAAGCGCTCCCTCTCCTCGCAGAAATGGCTTGAGCGCCAGCTCAACGATCCCTACGTCGCCCGCGCCAAGCGCGAGGGCTACCGTTCGCGCGCGGCCTTCAAGCTGCTCGAGATCGACGAGAAGTACAACATCCTGAAGACCGGCCAGCGCGTGGTGGATCTCGGCGCCGCGCCTGGCGGCTGGTCGCAGATCGCCGCCCGCAAGGTCGGCGCGAAGGGCAAGGTCGTCGGCATCGACCTGCTCCCCATCGACCCGATGCCCGGGGTCGAGTTCATCCAGCTCGACTTCCTCGACGAGAGCGCGCCCGACAAGCTCATCGAGATGCTGGGCGGGCCTGCGGACGTGGTCATGTCGGACATGGCCGCCAACACGACCGGCCACAAGAAGACCGATCACCTGCGGATCATGGGGCTCGCCGAGGCCGCGATCTACTTCGCCCGCGAGATCCTGGCCCCGGGAGGCGTCTTCGTCGCCAAGGTGTTCCAGGGCGGCACGGAAAGCCAGCTCCTGGCCGACCTGAAACGGGACTTCGCGGTGGTTCGCCATGTGAAGCCCGCCGCCAGCCGCTCCGACTCGGCGGAACTCTATGTGTTGGCAACCGGTTTCCGGGGGGCGGCGGCTCAGTCGCCTTCGACCTGACGGGCGCTATCTCCCTCAGGCGAGCAACACGGGGGAGGCGAATGCCACACAAGATCGGAATCATCGGCTTCGGGAAGATCGCGCAGGATCAGCATCTCCCGAGCATCAGGAAGAACCCCGATTTCGAGCTTGTCGCCGTGGCGAGCCAGCGGGGGCTCAAGCCCGACGAGGCCAAGCACGCCTTCCAGGACTACCGGGAGATGCTCAAGGCCGTGCCGGACCTGGAGGCGGTCGCCATCTGCACGCCGCCGCAGGTGCGCCATGAGATCGCCCGCGACGTGCTGCTCGCCGGGAGGAGCGTGCTTCTGGAAAAGCCTCCCGCGGCCACGCTGAGCGAGCTCGAACACCTGAGGCTGATGGCGGATAAGGCCGGTCTCACCCTCTTCACCACCTGGCACGCCCAGTACAACAAGGCCGTGGAGGAGGCGAAGAAGGCACTCGCGGGCTGGGAGATCAAGCGTCTCCAGGTCACGTGGAAGGAGGACGTGCGCCACTGGCATCCGGGCCAGCAATGGATCTGGGAGGCGGGCGGCTTCGGCGTCTTCGATCCGGGCATCAACGCGCTCTCCATCGTCACCCGCATCATGCCGGAGCCGGTCTTCATCAAGCAGGCCGACCTGCAGTTCCCCTCCAACCGGGATGCCCCCATCGCCGCCGACATCCAGTTCTCGGCCGCCCACGGCGCGGGCGATCTGCGCGCCGTCTTCGACTGGCGCCAGACCGGCCCCCAGACCTGGGACATCGAGGTCGAGACGGAGACGGGCATGGTCCTCAAGCTGCGCGAGGGCGGCAGCAAGCTCGAAATCGGCGGCAAGCTGATGGTGGACGAGGCATCGCGGGAATACGAGGGCATCTACGACTGCTTCGACGCCCTGCTGAGCGAGCGCCGTTCTCTCGTGGACGACGCTCCGTTCCGGCTCGTCGCCGATGCCTTCATGGTCGGGCGGCGGGTCCAGGTGGAGCCGTTCGAGGATTGAGGCGCGCCTCCCGGCGCAGGGTGGAAAATTCAGGATTTTCCTTATTTCAGGCCCTTTTCCGCCGTTTCGGCGGGAGTAGAATGGGCTTGGCCCTGACCCAAGGAGCCAAGCGCCGCCAAGCCGCGCACCACAACCATCGACATTGCCGACGTCTCACGGGAATCGACAACAGCCTGATGTTTGCCCTTCGAAGGGTGTCCGTCCGCTCGGCGGGAGCTTCAGTCCCCATTCGCATGTTCGATTTGCGAGCAGGTGCTGTGGGCGTGACGGAGAAGTATCATGGCAACCATCACAGGAACCAACTTCCCTGACCTGCTCGTCGGCACGTTCGAGGCCGACACGATCAGCGGACTCGGCGGAAGCGACGATCTCTACGGCCTGTCCGGCAACGATTCCATCGTCGGGGGCGCGGGCTACGATCTCATCGCGGGCGGCGACGGCAACGATACCCTGCGCGGCGGCACGGAGGGCGACGCCCTGTTCGGCGAAGCCGGGCGCGACCGCTTGTCCGGGGAGGATGGCGACGATTATCTCGACGGCGGAATCGGCAACGACGTCCTGAGGGGCGGCGCCGGGGCCGACGCCTTCGCGTTCTCGGGCTTCGGGGCCGGAATCGACACCGTCCGGGACTACAGCTTCAACCAGTTCGACGTCATCGACACGAACGGCTACGGCTTCGTCGCCTATCAATCGGGCGCGAACACGGTGATCGACTTCGGCACCTATGCCGGCATTCAGCACGTCCTCGTGCTGGAAAACTACACCGGCGCCTTCTGGTACGTCTGATCCCCGCCGTCGTCGAAGGGGCGGAAGAATGAATGGCCGGGCTTGCCCGGCCATGACGTTTCAGGAGTTTCCCAAGGCTCGATGCGCCCGACCCTCAGGTCAGGTGCTTCTTGAAGAACGCCACCGTGCGCTGCCAGGCCAGGTCGGCGGCTTCCTTGTCGTAGCGGGCGGCGTTCGTATCGTTGTTGAAGGCGTGGTTGACGCCCTCGTACATATGGAGCTCGAGGGTTTTGCCCGCCTGCTTCATCGCAGTCTCGAAGGCCTGGATGCCCGCATTGATCCGCTCGTCCAGGCTTGCGTAATGATGCATGAGCGGCGCCTGGATTTTCCCTACGTCGTCCGGGTCCGGCTGGCGGCCGTAATAGGCGACGCCCGCCTTCAGGTCCGGCTCGTTCACGGCCAGGGTGTTGACCGCGCCGCCGCCCCAGCAGAAGCCGACCGCGCCCACATTGCCGTTGCTGTCCGGGTGCTGCTGCAGGTAGTCCACCGCGGCCTTGCCGTAGGAGATCACGTCCGGCTGCTTGAGCTGGCCGATCATCTCGCGGCCCTTGTCCTCGTCCGCGGGCGTGCCGCCCATGGGGGAGAGGTAGTCCACGCCGAGCGCCAGGAAGCCTTCCGTCGCCATGCGGCGGGTGACGTCCTTGATGTGCGGGTTGAGGCCGCGGTTCTCGTGAATGACGATCACGGCGGGAAGGTCGGTGCCCGTCGCCGGTTTGGCGAGATAGCCCTTGAGGCCCTGCGCTCCCGGGATGTCGACCATCTGGGTCGTGATGCGGGGGTCGTTTTCCTGCACGGTCTGCGCATGGGCGTAGTTGTTCTGCAGGATCGGCAGGATGGCCGTCGCACCGGCCGCGCTCCCGACCAGGGCCGCGAGCCGGTCGAGGAAGGTGCGGCGGTTCATGCCGCCGTGAGTGAAGTCGTCGTAGAGGTCGATGATGCGCTGGTCCATGGAAGCCTCCGCCTGAGACGTCTGACACAATAGCGCAGTCCGGAAGCTTGTCAGCGGTCGGCCGATCACGCTCTCGTGTTGGAGCTCCTCGGCCTCGGGTCGGCCTAGCGGCCGTTCATCCCGTCGCCCATGCCCGTCGACGGCACCTTCCGCTCCACCGCCTTGTGGCCGGACATCTCGGCGCCGGCGCTCGGATGGAGCCGGAAGAACGAGAAGGCCGACAGACCCGAGATGATGGCCACCGTCCAGAACGCCGGGCCGAAATCGGCCGCCGTGATCTCGCCCGAGCCATGGGAGGTGGCGCTTGTCTCGAGCGCGAAGGCTCCAAGGGCCACGCCCATGCTCAGCGCCAGCTGCTGCGCCACGCTCGACAGGCTGGTGGCATAGCTCATGTCCCGCTTCGAGACGTCCGCATAGGCGATGGCGTTCAGGCTGGTGAACTGGAGCGAGCGGAAGCAGCCGCCGACGAACAGGACCGCCATGACCAGCCAGTAGGGCGTCGAGGGCGTGAAGAGGCCGTTGGCCGCGATGAAGAGCGCGCCGATGACGGCGTTGATCGTCAGCAGCATCCGGAAACCGGTCTGTTCCAGGATGCGCTTCGCCAGGGTCTTCATGAACAGGGCGCCGACCGCCGCGATGAAGGTCAGCGAACCGGAGGCGAGGGGGCTCAGGCCGAAGCCGATCTGGAGCATGAGGGGCAACAGGAACGGGATCGAGCCCACGCCTACCCGGAACAGGCCTCCGCCCAGGACGCTGATGCGGAAGGTCAGGATCTTCAGGAGGCCGAGCTTCAGGACCGGATGAGGCGTGCGGCGGGCATGGAGGAGATACAGGACCAGACAGATCGTGCCGACCACGGTGCAGCCCACCGAGACCCCGAGGGGAATGAGGTGACGCCCGCCCGAGGCGAGGCCCAGCATGACCAGGGACAGGCCGATGCCGAGAAGGAGGAAGCCGACGAAGTCGAGGGGCGGGGTGTCGCTTTCCTTGATGTTGGGGACATAGATCGTCGCCAGCACCATGCCGAGGATGCCGATGGGGATGTTGATGAAGAAGATCCAGCGCCAGTCGAAATAGGTGGTGATGAAGCCGCCGAGCGGCGGGCCGACCACGGGCCCGACGAGGGCGGGGATCGTCAGCGTCGCGAGCGCCTGGACGAGCTCGTTGCGGGGTACGCTGCGCAGGAGGACGAGGCGCCCCACCGGCACCATCATGGCCCCGCCCATCCCCTGCAGGAACCGCGCCAGAACGAAGCCTTCCAGGGAATTAGCCCACGCACAGGCGAGGGAGCCCGCCATGAACACGGCAATCGCCGCCCGGAACACGGTCCGCGAGCCGTATTTGTCGGCCATCCAGCCCGAGATCGGGATGAAGATGGCGAGGCTCACGAGGTAGGAGGTGATGGCGAGCTTGAGGGCGATCGGGTCCTCCCCCAGATCCTGCGCGATCATCGGCAGCGAGGTCGAGATCACCGTCGAGTCCGTGTTCTCCATGAAGAGAGCGGTGGCGATGATCAGGGGGAGGAGGCGTGATTGACGCATGACTCGTGGGACTTAGCGCTCCCGTCGAGAGTCGCAAAGGCTTTTGACGCAGGGCTGGTCTTCTGGGAATGCGCTGCGGGCCCCTTTGCGAAAGTGCGGCGCCCGTGCTACGGACCCTCGCCAACTTCCAGCCGCTGCAAAGCCCCATCCGTTACCCATTGATTCAAGGAGTTGGCCATGGCCTCCATATTCGCCGATCGGCTCATCGAGGGACTGACCTTCGATGACGTGTTGCTTCGGCCCGGCCGCTCCGAGGTGCTCCCGGGCGATGTGGACATCGCGACACGCCTGACCCGCACGATCAGCCTCAACCTTCCGATCATCGCCTCCGCCATGGATACGGTGACCGAGGCCAGGATGGCCATCGCCATGGCCCAGAACGGCGGCCTCGGAGTTATCCACCGCAATCTGGAGCCGGACGTCCAGGCCGAGCAGGTCCGCCTCGTGAAGCGCTACGAGTCCGGCATGGTGATGAACCCCATCACCATCCACCCGGACGAGACCCTTGCCGACGCGCTCGCCATGATGAAGCACAACGGCATCTCGGGCATCCCGGTGGTCGAGCGCGGCCCCGGCGGCTCCAAGGGCAAGCTCGTCGGCATCCTGACGAACCGGGACGTGCGCTTCGCCAACAACCCCAACCAGCCGGTCTCCGAGCTGATGACCAAGGACCGGCTCATCACGGTCCGTGAAGGGGTGAGCCAGGAGGAGGCCCGGAGGCTCCTGCATCAGTTCCGCATCGAGAAGCTTCTCGTCGTGGACGATCACTTCCGCTGCATCGGCCTCGTGACCGTCAAGGACATCGAGAAGCAGGTCGCCTATCCCAACGCCGCCAAGGACGAGCAGGGCCGCCTGCGGGTGGCGGCCGCCACGACGACCGGCGAACAGGGCTTCGAACGCTCCGAGCGCCTTATCGACGCGGGCTGCGACGTGATCGTGGTCGACACGGCCCACGGCCACTCGGTCAAGGTGCTGGAAAGCGTCACCCGGGTGAAGAAGCTCTCGAACGCCGTCCAGGTGATCGCCGGCAACGTGGCGACCCGGGAAGGCGCCAAGGCGCTCATCGACGCGGGCGCGGACGCGGTCAAGGTCGGCATCGGGCCGGGCTCCATCTGCACCACCCGCATCGTGGCGGGCGTGGGCGTGCCCCAGCTCACCGCCATCATGGAGGCGGTCGAGGCCGCCGCCGAGGCGGATGTGCCGGTCATCGCCGACGGCGGCATCAAGGTTTCCGGCGACCTCGCCAAGGCGCTGGCGGCGGGCGCCTCCTGCGCCATGGTCGGCTCCCTGCTCGCGGGCACGGATGAGACCCCCGGGGAGGTGTTCCTCTATCAGGGCCGCTCCTACAAGGCCTATCGCGGCATGGGCTCGGTGGGCGCCATGTCCCGCGGCTCGGCGGACCGCTACTTCCAGGCCGAGGTGCGCGACACGCTCAAGCTCGTGCCGGAAGGTATCGAGGGGCAGGTGGCCTACAAGGGCCCGGTCTCCGCGGTGCTGCACCAGCTCGCAGGCGGCCTTCGCGCTTCCATGGGCTATGTGGGCGCACCGAACCTCGCGGAGTTCCGCGAGAAGGCCCAGTTCATCCGCATCACCAATGCGGGCCTGCGCGAGAGCCACGTCCACGACGTGACGATCACGCGGGAAAGCCCGAACTACCCCACCCGCAGCTGAGCCGATCCATGAGCGTCACCTCCATTCTCCTGCCGGTCTTCGTCCAGGTCGCCCTGACCTTCTTCCTGCTTTTTTGGATGGGACGGTCGCGCATCTCCGTCATCAGATCGGGCGAGGTGAAGGTGAAGGACATCGCGCTCGGTGAGCGCAACTGGCCGCGACAGACGCAGCAGGTGGTCAACACCTTCCACAACCAGTTCGAGCTGCCGGTTCTGTTCTATGTGCTGGTGGCGCTGGCGCTCGTGACCCGCAAGGCGGACCTGACCTTCGTGGTCCTGTCCTGGCTCTACGTGGCGACCCGGCTGGTCCATGCCTACATCTACGCCACGGTCAACAAGGTCTCCTGGCGCTTCCAGGTCTTCCTGATCGGCGCGCTGATCCTCATGCTGATGTGGGTGATCTTCGCGGTGCAGATCTTCGCGGCCGAGGCCGCCATCTGATCCGGGGGCGGGGTGGGCGTTGCGCCCACCCCGTTCCTTCAAACTACATCCGGCCGCTTTCGAGCTGGGTCTTGGCATCGTAGGCCTTGCGCGCCGGCGGGGTGAGATCGACGGCGGGCGGAGGCGTGGTGGCGCAGGCCGCGATTGCAAGAGTGAGACCGACAGCGACAATGCGAGTCAGACTGGTCAACATCGAGAAAGGCTCCAGAAAAGCAGCGCGCGGGATGCGCGCACGGCTCTGCTTTCGTGGCGCATCTGGATCGAAGCAAGGTAACATTGTGTCGAATATACGGCCAAGCTTGGGTGTGACTTTCCGATGACACCTGCCGCCCGCATCTCCGCCGCCATCGAGGTTCTCGGCGATATCGAGACCCGTCGTCGCCCGGCTTCCGACGCCCTCAAGGATTGGGGCCTGTCCCACCGCTTCGCCGGCTCGAAGGACCGGGCCGCCATCGCGAGCCTCGTCTACGACGCCCTGCGCCGCAAGGCGTCCGCCGCCTGGATCATGGGGGACAATTCTCCCCGGAGCGTCGTGCTCGGAATGCTGCGCCTTCAGCGCGGCCTCACGGTCGACCAGATCGCCGCTCTCTGCTCGGGCGAGCGCTTCGCCCCCGAACCCCTGACGGAGACGGAACGTGAGCGGCTCGGGAGCGCTAGCCTCGACGAGGCTCCGGCCCATGTCGCGGGCGACTTCCCCGACTGGATCGCACCGTCCCTGAGCCGTCTCTTCGGCGAAGAGCTCGTGCCGGAACTCCAGGCCCTGACCGCCCGTGCGCCTCTCGACCTGCGGGTGAACGCGCTCAAGGTTCCGACCCGGGACGAGGCGCATGACGCGCTGCCCCATCTCGGCGCGGTCGAGACCCCGCTCTCGCCCTTAGGGTTGCGCATCGCCCCCAGCGAGGACGGTCGCGGCCCCGCCGTCCAGGCGGAGCCCGAATTCCTGAAGGGCTGGGTCGAGATCCAGGACGAAGGCTCGCAGCTCGCGGCCCTGCTCTCGGCTGTGAAGCCGGGCGAGCAGGTGGTGGACCTCTGCGCGGGCGGCGGCGGCAAGACGCTCGCTCTTGCCGCCATGATGGACAATCACGGGCAGATCTACGCCACCGACAACGACGCCCGCCGCCTCGCGCCCATCCATGACCGCCTGACGCGGGCAGGGGTCCGCAACGTCCAGGTTCGCACGCCGCGCGGCAAGGCGGATGCCGTTTCCGATCTCGACGGGCGCATCGACTGCGTTCTCGTCGACGCGCCCTGCACCGGCGTCGGCACCTGGCGGCGCAACCCGGACGCCAAGTGGCGCCTGCGCCCCGGCAGCCTTGAAACGCGCCTCAAGGAGCAGGCGGCGGTGCTCGACCGGGCTGCCTCCCTGGCGAGGCCGGACGGGCGGATCGTCTACATCACCTGCTCGATCCTGCCGGAAGAGAACGACGATGCGCTCTCAAGCTTCATGGAGCGCCACCCGGGCTTTGCTCCGGTTCCCGTCTCCGAGGTTCTGGAGGCCGCGGGCCTGAAGGACCTCGAAGGATCGGTCCGTCCGACCCTCCACGGGCTGCAGATGACGCCGCTCAGGACGGGCACTGACGGCTTTTACGTTGCTGTTTTGAGGCGAAGCCCGTAAGCGAGCCTCATCCCATTGTTGTCAGTTCCAACGCCGTAAGCACCGCGCCATGACCCAATCCCACGACAAGATCCTCATCATCGACTTCGGATCGCAGGTGACCCAGCTCATCGCGCGGCGCGTCCGCGAGGACGGCGTCTATTCCGAAGTCGTGCCGTTCCAGAAAGCCGCCGAGGCCATCCGGGAGATGAAGCCGAAGGGCGTGATCCTGTCCGGCGGACCGGAATCGGTGACGACCGATGCCTCGCCCCGCGCGCCGAAGGACCTGTTCGAGACCGGCCTGCCGGTCTTCGGCATCTGCTACGGCCAGCAGACCATGGCGGCGCAGCTCGGCGGGCAGGTCGAGGGCGGCCACCATTCGGAATTCGGCCGGGCCGAGGTCGAGGTGCTGACCGAGAGCCCGCTCTTCCAGGGCGTGTGGCAGGTCGGCAAGAAATATCCGGTCTGGATGAGCCATGGCGACCGGGTCACCAGGCTGCCCGAGGGCTTCGAGGTGCTGGCCAGGTCCGAGAACGCCCCCTTCGCCGTGGTGGCGGACGAGGCGCACAAGTTCTATGGCGTCCAGTTTCACCCGGAGGTGGTGCATACGCCGGAAGGCGCGCAGCTCATCCGCAACTTCGTCCGCGATATCGCGGGCTGCAAGGGCGACTGGACCATGAAGGCCTTCCGCGAGGAGGCCATCGAGCGCATCCGCGCCCAGGTCGGAACCGGCCGGGTGATCTGCGGCCTCTCGGGCGGCGTCGACTCGGCGGTGGCGGCGGTCCTCATCCACGAGGCCATCGGCGACCAGCTCACCTGCGTCTTCGTCGACCACGGGCTGCTGCGCGCGGCGGAGGCCGAGCAGGTGGTCACCCTGTTCCGGGATCACTACAACATCCCGCTGGTCCACGTGCAGGCGCAGGACCTGTTCATCGGGGCGCTCGAAGGCGTGTCCGATCCCGAGGTCAAGCGCAAGACCATCGGCAGGCTCTTCATCGACGTGTTCGACGAGGAGGCCAAGAAGATCGGCGGCGCCGACTTCCTGGCGCAGGGCACCCTTTATCCGGACGTGATCGAGAGCGTCTCGTTCACGGGCGGCCCGTCGGTGACCATCAAGAGCCACCACAACGTAGGCGGTCTCCCTGAGCGCATGAACATGAAGCTCGTGGAACCCCTGCGCGAGCTGTTCAAGGACGAGGTGAGGGTGCTGGGCCGCGAGCTCGGCCTGCCCGAGGCCTTCGTCGGCCGCCACCCGTTCCCGGGG
The DNA here is from genome assembly GCF_020532555.1 of Microvirga lenta. GTDB lineage: Bacteria > Pseudomonadota > Alphaproteobacteria > Rhizobiales > Beijerinckiaceae > Microvirga > Microvirga lenta. The sequence continues at coordinate 157,132 of NZ_JAJBBR010000010.1, forward strand.
CCGGGCCTCGCCATCCGCGTGCCCGGCGAGATCACCCGCGAGAAGCTCGACATCCTGCGCAAGGCGGATGCGATCTATCTCGATGAGATCCGCAAGGCCGGCCTTTATGACGACATCTGGCAGGCCTTCGCCGTGCTGCTGCCGGTCAAGACCGTGGGCGTGATGGGCGACGGGCGCACCTACGACCATGTCTGTGCGCTTCGCGCCGTGACCTCGGTGGACGGCATGACGGCGGATTTCTACCCGTTCTCGATGCAGTTCCTCGGCCAGGTGGCCACCCGCATCATCAACGAGGTCAAGGGCATCAACCGCGTCACCTACGACATCACCTCGAAGCCCCCCGGCACCATCGAGTGGGAGTGAGCCGATGCCGACGTCATCCGCGACGCTCTACGGCATCAAGAACTGCGACACGGTGAAGAAGGCGCGCGCCTGGCTCGATGCCAACGGCGTGCCTTACGCGTTCCACGACTACAAGGCTCAAGGGATCGACCGGGCCCGGCTCGAGAGCTGGGTTCGCAGCCTCGGCTGGGAGACGCTTCTCAACCGCGCCGGCACCACCTTCCGCAAGCTCCCGGACGCCGACAAGACCGGCCTGGACGAGGGCAGGGCGCTCGCGCTCATGCTCGATCAACCCTCCATGATCAAGCGCCCCGTGCTCGACCTCGACGGCCGCCTCATCGTCGGGTTCAAGGCGGAGCAGTACGAGCAGGCGGTTCGCTGAGCCGCGAAGAACAGGTCCGGTCCGGAGGAAGACCATGATCGCACGGCATGGAATCGGAGCGGCGGCTTTCGCGTTCCTCGGCGTTTTCGGGGCCGATGCCGCGATCGCGGAGAGTCCCGACTGCTTCCCGTTCGGTTCCTGGCTCGACAATCTCGGACCGGACGTGGATGTGCCCTTGGGGAAGGTGAACGACCTCTCCCCGCGGGTGAGGTTCGTGAAGCTCGGCGTTCTCCAGAAAGGCTGCCCCAACAGCAGCGCCGTCTGCCAGGACAAGGCCTATCTCGTTCCCGGCGACGAGGTGGTCGTCACCGGCAGTTCGGGCGAATTCGTCTGCGTCAGCTATGCCGACCGCAAGGGGCGCACGACCTATGGATGGTTTCCCCGAGCCGCTGTGACACGGGTGGAGGATCCAGGGGCAGTCCGGAAAGGCGACTGGATCGGCGAATGGCGCAGCGGTCCCGAAAGTACGATCCGCATCGCGCCGGGGGCGCGGCCCGACGCCTTCAGGATCGAGGGGGATGCGACCTGGGGCGCCTTGGATCCCGGGCGCGTGGAGCGCGGCGGAGTCCATATCGGCACCCTGGAGGGAGAGACGCAGGCCGAGGGCGCGAACCTCTCCTTCGGCATGGGCGAAAACGGCACGCTTCCCTTCAACGAGGCCGACGACGTGGATTGCAAGGTCCAGATGCGCCGCCTCGGTTCGTACCTGCTGGTGAAGGACAACGGAATGTGCGGCGGAGCGAACGTGACTTTCACAGGACTGTATCGCCGCAAGTAAGCCGCCGTTTCGATCCGTCCAACGAAAAGGGCAGGCCATGAGCCTGCCCTTTGTTTTTCGTTGCGACGTCCGCCTTACTGAATCTTCGGCGGCTCGTCGAAGTTGAGGCCGGGGAGGCCCGGCAGGCCGCCGGGTTCGCCTGGGGCGCCGAGGCCGGGGATCAGCAGCTCGTCGAGCTTCTGCTGCACCGCTTCCGGATCGACCACCGGGCCCGCCGCCTTGTAGTGCATCACGATCTGCGGGAAGAGCACGACGATCGCCACCATGATGAGCTGGATGCACACGAACGGCACCGAACCCCAGTAGATCTGGCCCGTGGTCACCGGCTCCATGCGCTTGCCGGTCACCCGGTCGACGTAAGACACCTTCGGGGCCACCGAGCGCAGGAAGAACAGGGCGAAGCCGAAGGGCGGGTGCATGAACGAGGTCTGCATGTTCACGCCCAACATGACTCCGAACCAGATCAGGTCGATCCCGAGCTTCTCCGCCGCCGGTCCCAGGAGCGGGATGATGATGAAGGCCAGCTCGAAGAAGTCGAGGAAGAAGGCCAGGAAGAACACCAGAATGTTCACGAAGACCAGGAAGCCCACCTGACCGCCCGGGAGGGAGGTCAGCAGGTGCTCCACCCAGATATGGCCGTTCACGCCGTAGAAGGTGAGCGAGAACACGCGGGCGCCGATGAGGATGAAGAGCACGAAGGCGGAGAGCTTCGCGGTGGCTTCGGTGGCCTGACGGATGATGGTGAAGTTGAAGCGGTTGGGGTTGTTGTCGATCCTGCGCTTGGCCGCGGCCAGAAGCACGGCGCCGAGCGCCCCCATGGCGCCGCCCTCGGTCGGCGTCGCCAGACCGATGAAGATGGTGCCGAGCACGAGGAAGATCAGCAGGAGCGGGGGCACCATGACGAAGGTGACCTGCTCCGCCATCCGCGACATCAGGCGGAAGCCCGTGAAGCGCTCGATCAGGCCGACCGCGAGAGCGTAGACTGCGCCGGCAGCCACCATCTCGGTGGTGAGGGTAAGGGCCTCGTTGTTCTGCTGCTGCAGGAACAGGTAGAGGCCGACGAGAGCCGCCGTCACCACGACCGACCCGACGAGCCGCCGTGCGCCGAAGGCCTTGTTCATGAGCGCGCAGATCAGGGCCACCACCGTGCTGACGCAGATCGTGAGGATCACGAAGTCCGCACCGGCGCGGGTCTCGGTCTGGGACAGGACGTAGTAGCCGACGAGGCCCGAGAACAGGACGAGGACGCCGAGCTGCCAGACGCCGCGCGAGCCGTTGGGCTCACGGTAACCGATGGCCTCCAGCGGCAGTCCGGGCGCAGCCTTCGGGTTGATCATCGAGGCGAGGAAGATGTAGCTGGCGTAAAGGCCCGACAGGATGAGGCCCGGAAGGAACGCGCCCTCGTACATGTCGCCCACGGAGCGGCCGAGCTGGTCGGCCATGACGATGAGGACGAGGGAGGGCGGGATGATCTGGGCCAGGGTGCCCGATGCCGCGATGATGCCGGAGGCGAGGCGCCGGTCGTAGCCGTAGCGCAGCATGATCGGCAGCGAGATCAGGCCCATGGAAATGACGGAAGCGGCCACCACGCCCGTGGTGGCGGCGAGCAGGGCGCCCACGAACACCACCGCATAGGCGAGACCGCCGCGCACCGGGCCGAAGAGCTGCCCGATGGTGTCGAGCAGGTCCTCCGCCATGCCGGAGCGTTCCAGGATGTATCCCATGAAGGTGAAGAACGGGATCGCCAGCAGCACCTCGTTGGACATGGTGCCGTAGACGCGGTCCGGCATGGCCTGGAGGAGGGGCCAGGAGAGGTTGATGGTCTCCGGCGCCAGCGGGGCGAGCTCCACCGCGATGAAGAAGAACAGCAGGCCGTTGGCCGCCAGGGCGAAGGCGACCGGGTAGCCGAGGAGCAGGAAGACGACGAGCGCCACGAACATGATCGGCGCGAGGTTCTGGGCGATGAGCTCAGCCATGGACGGAAAACTCCGGAATACGAATAACAGGGCGCTCTACGGGGTCAGCGGATGCCGTCGCCCGGAGGTTCGCCGCCTGAAGTGGCGTTCTTCTCGGCCAGTTCTGCGATGAGCCGCTCCGCCTCCACTTCAGGGCTGTGGTGACCGGTCGCGGCATGCTCGTCGACGAGCTGGCCCCGCATGATCGCGATGCGCTTGATGAGTTCGCTCAGCCACTGGAGCGCCAGCGAGATGAACCCCAGGAGGATGAGGCCCTTCGCCGGCCAGATCAGCAGGCCGCCCGCGTTGGAGGAGACCTCGCCGGATTCGTAGGAGCGGATGAAGTAGGGCACCGAGAGGTAGAGCATCAGCGCCACGAAGGGGAACAGGAAGAACAGATGGCCGATCAGGTCGATCGTGTCCCGTCCCCGCTTGGAGAGCTTGTTCGAGATGATGTCGATGCGGATGTGCTCGTTGACCCTCAGGGTCCAGGCGGCGCAGAGCATGAAGACCGCGCCGAAGAGATACCATTGCAGCTCGAGCCAGGCGTTCGAGGAAACGCCGAAGAGACGCCGGATGATGGCGTTGATGGCCGAGACCAGGATCGCGATCACGATGGCCCAGGCCGCGGTCTTGCCGACGCGCTCGTTGATGGCGTCGATGATGCGGGATAGCTGAAGGAGCGCTGCCACCTGTCTTCCCCCCTGTCGTTATTGGTTTGAAATTGCAGCCTAGCTAACGGAGATGCTCCGGCTTCGCTAGTGCCGCAATAGTCTAATGAATGGTTCCGGGTCAGTAGCGGGGATACTTTCGTGTCGCAAGATACCCCGTTGTTAAAAGTTTAGGCAGCCCAAGGCTTTCCGGGAGAGCCGAAACTTGCGGGCAGGTCCGCTGCCGATCCTGCTTCCGGTATGCTGCAGGGCCGCAAGTGAGCAGGCGAAGGGAGCAAGGCGGTGGTGGTGTCTTGCCGCAGGCGCGGCTATAAGAGCCTGACCTCAAGGGGGCGACCGTGACGCTGCTTGTTCTGGGCCTGATCGTTTTCCTCGGCACCCATGCCTTCAGCATGGCGCGAAAGAGCCGCGCCTCGCTTGTCGCAAGACTGGGCGAGGGGCCCTACAAGGGATTGTACTCCCTGCTGTCGCTGGCGGGAATCGTGCTGATCTCCATCGGCTACGGGCAATACCGCGGGTCGGGCTACATCCCGGTGTGGGATCCGCCGGTCTGGACCCGCCACCTGGCGCTGCTCCTGGTCTGGTTCGCCTTCGTTTTCTTCGTGGCGGCCTATCTGCCCGGGCGGATCAAGCGGACCCTGAAGCATCCCATGCTCGCGGGCGTGAAGGTCTGGGCGCTGGCGCATCTCCTCGCCAACGGCGACCTCGGCTCCATCGTGCTGTTCGGGTCCTTCCTGGCCTGGGCGGTGGCGGCGCGCATCAGCGTGAAGCGCCGCGACGAGGCCGTTCCCCACGGGGCGCCCCTGGAGCCGCCGGCGGGCCTGCGGAACGACGCTCTCGCCATCGCCATCGGTACGGTCGTCTACATCGCCTTCGTGGTCTGGCTCCACCCGCTCCTGATCGGCGTTCCCGTCCTGCCCGGAGCGGCCTGAGCCGCCGGATCCTGCGCCGCAGGGCTTTTCTCGGGCCCGCGCCATCCCTATTGAAGGGTTTCAAGAAAAAAGCCTGCGATGCGATCGGCCTCTCGCCTTGGGCGGGGGCGTGTGCTAGGCGACCCACTTCGATGGAGGAGGCGGCCCCGAGGCCGCAGAACAAGTATGGCTCCGAAAGACGAGTTCATCCGCGAGGTCGACGAGGAATATCGCCGCGACCAGATGGCCCAGATCTGGAACCGCTACAGCGGTGTCATCATCGGCATTGCGCTTCTCGTGGTCGTCGCCGTCGGCGGCTGGCGCTACTGGCAGTACCGTCAGGAAGCCCAGTCCCAGGCTGCCGCCCTGCGCTACGAGGAAGCTCTGCAGCTGTCCCGCGAGGAAAAGAACCAGGAGGCGCAGGCCGCCCTGGAAGCCCTCGCGAAGGAAGACGGCAGCGGATACGGCTTCCTTTCCCGCTTCCGTCTCGCGGCCGAACTCGGAAGCCAGAACGCCGAGAACGGCGCGTCGGCCTACGAGGCCCTTGCCAACGATTCCAGCCTGAGCCCGCTCTGGCAGGATCTGGCGCGCCTGCGCGCCGCGTGGCTCCGGTTCGACACGGCGGATCCGGCGCAACTGCGCCCAGCCCTGGAGCGTTTGGCCGTGCCGACGAATGCATGGCGCCATTCCGCAAGGGAACTTCTTGGCCTCTCAGGCTTGAAAGCCAATGACATGGATTACGCCGGCCGGTGGTTCGACCAGATCGCGGCCGACCGCGAGACGCCCTCGGCTCTGAGGCAGCGCCTCGCGATCTACACCGCCCTGGTGGCTGGCGGCGCCGTTCAGGTCACGCAGTAGTTTACAAAAGGGAGAGGCAGGACATGACGCCTACCGTCGCCATTGTCGGGCGGCCGAATGTCGGCAAATCGACCCTGTTCAACCGCCTCGTCGGCAAGAAACTCGCCCTGGTCGACGACCGCCCGGGCGTAACCCGCGACCGGCGTGAAGGCGAGGCGCGTCTCGGCGACCTGGAATTCCGCATCGTCGACACGGCGGGGCTCGAAGAGGCGACGGAGGAATCGCTCCTCGGCCGCATGCGCGCGCAGACCGAAGCCGCCATCGGCGATGCCGACGTGATCCTCTTCGTCATCGACGCCCGCGTCGGCATCCTGCCCGCCGACCGTCCCTTTGCGGAGATGGTCCGCCGCTCCGGCAAGCCCGTCATCCTCATCGCCAACAAGGCCGAGGGCGGCGCGGGCATGGCCGGGGCCTACGATGCCTTCTCGCTGGGCCTGGGCGATCCGATTCCCTTCTCGGCCGAACATGGCGAGGGTCTTGCCGATCTGTTCGAGGCCCTGATGCCTCACTTCCCCGAGCCCGACGAGGACGAGGAAGACGAGGAGGATCCCAACAAGCCGCTCAAGGTCGCCATCGTCGGCCGCCCCAATGCGGGCAAGTCCACCCTCATCAACCGCATGGTGGGCGAGGAGAGGCTGCTGACCGGCCCCGAGGCCGGCATCACCCGCGATTCCATCTCTCTCGATTGGCAGTGGCGCGGCCGGCCGATCAAGCTGTTCGACACGGCGGGGCTGCGCAAGCGGGCGCGGGTCGAGGACAAGCTGGAAAAGCTCTCCGTCGCCGATGCCCTGCGCGCCGTGCAGTTCGCCGAGGTCGTCGTCGTGCTGCTGGATGCGACGATTCCCTTCGAGAAACAGGACCTCTCCATCGTCGATCTCATCGAGCAGGAGGGCCGCGCCCTCGTGATCGGCGTCAACAAGTGGGATCTGGTGGCCGATCAGCCGGGCCTGCTGAAGGATCTCAAGGAAAAGGCCACCCGCCTGCTGCCGCAGGTGCGGGGCGCGCCCGTGGTGCCGGTCTCCGGCCTCGCCGGCAGCGGCATTGATCCGCTCATGAAGGCGGTCATGCAGGTCTACCAGACCTGGAACACCCGCATCTCGACCGCGCGGCTCAACCAGTGGCTCGGAGAGGCGATCGAGGCCAACCCGCCTCCGGCCGTCTCCGGACGCCGGATCAAGATCCGCTACATGACCCAGGTGAAGTCCCGACCGCCGCACTTCGCCATCTTCGGCAACCAGCTCGATGCCCTGCCGAAGAGCTACACCCGCTATCTGGTGAACGGCATCCGGGAAGCCTTCGAGCTTCCGGGCGTGCCGATCCGCGTGTCGCTCCGGATGGGGCAGAACCCGTTCGACAAGGGGCGGAAGTAGAAGCGCCGGGCTTCCTCCGCAGCCGGAATTCAGAGCCTGCGAACGAAAATGGCCGGGACGATGCCCGGCCATTTTTGCTGATGGGGTCTTTCGCTCAAGCCGGCATCTGCGGCTCGATCACCTTTCCGCCGAGGGTGAAGTCGTAGATCTTGCCGGTCTCGTTCCAGCTCGGCAGGGCGAGCTTCACGAAATGGGGGGCGAGGTCTTCCGGCGTCTTCAGCGTCAGCGGGTCCTCTCCCGGCATCGCCGCGCGGCGCATGTTGGTGCGAAGCGCCCCGGGGCTCAGCAGCATGGCCTTGACCGGGGTGGTGACCGTCTCGGCGGCATAGGTGCGGACCAGGGCCTCGAGGGCGGCCTTCGAGATCGAATAGACGCCCCAATAGGCCTTGCACTTATGGGCGGCGCCCGAGGTCACGAAGACGGCCCGGCCCGCATCGGACGCGCGCAGCAGCGGATCCAGGGAGCGGATCAGGCGGTAATTCGCCGTGACGTTGATGGCCATCACCTCGTCCCAGACCGGCTGGTCGACATGGGTGATCGGGGCGAGTTCGCCCAGGATTCCCGCATTGCCGATGACGATGTCGAGCTTGCCCCAGCGCTCGTAGATCGCGGCGCCCAGGCGGTCGATGGCCTCGAAGTCCTTGAGGTTTACCGGAACGAGGGTGGCCGTGGAGCCCTTGGCGCGGATCTCGTCGTCGAGCGACTCCAGCGCGCCCTGGGTGCGGGCGAGGGCGACGATGTGCGCGCCGGCCTCGGCCAGGGCGAGGGCCGCCGCGCGGCCGATGCCGCGCGAGGCGCCGGTGACGACCGCAACGCGGTTCGAGAGAGGCTTGTCCATGAGTCTTCAGTCGGCTTCGGCAAGAAGGGCGAGGCGGCGCGGGGTGGCCACGGTCAGGTCGGTCAGCGCAGTCGGATAGTCGCCGGTGAAGCAATGATCCGTGAATTGCGGCTGGTCCGGATTGCGGCCCTCCTCGCCCATGGCCCGGTAGATGCCCTCGATGGACAGGAAGGCCAGCGAATCCGCGCCGATATATTCCCGCATCTGCTCGAGGTTGTGGGTCGCGGCGAGTAGCTTTTCCTTCTCGGGCGTGTCGATGCCGTAGAAGTCCGGATGGGTGATCGGCGGGCTGGCGATGCGGAAATGGACCTCCTTGGCGCCGGCCTCGCGCATCATGCGCACGATCTTCACCGAGGTGGTGCCGCGCACCAGGCTGTCGTCCACGAGCACGATCCGCTTGCCCTCGATGGCCGAGCGGTTCGCCGAGTGCTTCATGCGCACGCCGAGCTCGCGCACGGACTGGGTCGGCTGGATGAAGGTGCGGCCGACATAGTGGTTGCGGATGATGCCGAGTTCATAGGGCAGGCCGTAGGACTGGGCAAAGCCCAGGGCCGCCGGCACGCCGGAATCCGGCACCGGAATGACCACGTCCGCATCGGCCGGGGCTTCCCGGGCCAGCTCGCGGCCCATGCCCTTGCGCACCTCGTAGACGCTCTTGCCGTTCACGATGGAATCGGGACGGGCGAAGTAGATGTATTCGAAGATGCAGGGGCGGGGCGCCTGCTTGGGCGCGAAGCGGAAGGACTCGATGCCCTCGTCCGAGATCACCACGCATTCGCCGTTCTCGATGTCGCGGACGAAGCGGGCGCCGATGATGTCGAGGGCGCAGGTCTCGGAGGTGAGGATGTAGCGGCCGTCGAGTTCGCCCAGCACCAGCGGGCGGATGCCCAGCGGGTCGCGGGCGCCGATCAGCTTCTTGTTGGTCAAGGCCACGAGGGCATAGGCCCCCTCGATCTTCTGGATCGCCTCGACGAAGCGGTCGACGACCCGGTCCTGCCGGCTGCGGGCGACCAGGTGGACGATCACCTCCGTATCGGTGGTGGACTGGCAGATGGCGCCGTCGCGGATGAGGTTGCGCCGCAGGGTGAGGCCGTTGGTGAGGTTGCCGTTGTGGGCCACCGCGAAGCCGCCGCCGTCAAGCTCGGCGAAGAGAGGCTGCACGTTGCGCAGCACGGTCTCGCCGGTGGTGGAATAGCGCACGTGGCCGATGGCCGAGAGGCCCTCCAGGCGCTCGATGATCGCCCGGTCGGAGAAGCTGTCGCCGACGAGGCCGAGCCGGCGCTCGGAATGGAAGACGTGGCCGTCGAAGGAGACGATGCCCGCCGCCTCCTGGCCGCGATGCTGGAGGGCATGGAGACCGAGCGCGGTAATGGCCGCCGAATCCGGGTGGCCGTAGATGCCGAACACGCCGCATTCTTCGCGCAGGGTATCGCCGTCGAGGTCGAGGTCCACCTGCTTCGGTTGGACCTGCCACGTCTCAGACAGAGCAGCCATCATCTTTTCCTTGGGTGCACGCCACACCAACGGCGTGAGAGCGCTATGTAGTGACTCTCAAACCGTTAGCCAATGTCTATTCCTGTCGCCCCCCGATGCGCGAGCCGAATGGCTCAGCCGCGGCGCGGGGGAGGCTGGGTCGCAGGGGCCGGAGCGCCCGGCGCCGCCGGGGCCGTGCCGCGCTGCGGATCGGGCTCGACCGGCTCGGCGGGTTCCGCATCCGGGGCGCCGCGCTCCCGCAGCCGCTGGATCAGGGCTTCCGCGTTTTCCGGCAGCATGGCGATGATGCTGTCCCGCGTGTCCTCCATGGCCGGCCGGGTGCGCGAAGCGGTGGCCCATTCCGGGTTCTTGCCCTGGAGCAGCCAGCTCATGAAGGCCCAGCCGATCACGCAGATCAGGAAGCCGCGTGCCGCGCCGAAGACCAGGCCCAGGGTCCGGTCCAGGGCGCCGATCCGGGAATCGAGGATCAGGTCGGAGATCTGGACCGTGATGATGGACACGACGATGAGGGTGATGACGAAGATGCCGCCGATGGCGGCCACCAGCGCGACCGTGTTGCTGCTGATGTATTGCTGCGCCAGGGGCAGGGCCATCGGGTGCAGGTACCAGGCTGCCGCAGCGGCCACCAGCCAGGCGACGATCGCGAGCACCTCGCGCGTGAAGCCGCGCACCGCAGCCAGGAGCGCCGAGATGATGACGACGCCGATGACGACCAGATCCAGAACCGAAAAGGACATAAGCCAAGCCTACGCAGAGAACAGGGTGGGGCCGCATTCGCGGGTTCAGGGCTCGGGCTGTATACCCTCAAGAATGCGGTTCGTCACCCCACGGCTGTCGGAAGCTTGGCCGACTTAGGAGCCAAGTCTTCGGACCGGCCCCGAACCATGTGAACGGGGCGGCCGCAGGGCCGCGCGAAGCGCTGGGCAGGCATGGAAAAACCCCGGCGGAGGGCCGCCGGGGTTCGGTTCGTTTGCGGCAGGGCCGGCGATCAGATGAACAGGAAGTCGTCCGCCGTGATGGTGGTGCCCGGCTTCACCTTCAGGATCTCGATGCCCTTGGCCTTGCCCGAGCCGTCCACGTCCAGATAAACCACGCCCTTCTTCTTGTCGTAGGTGACGAAGTCGTTGACGTCCTTCGGCTTGCCGATCTTGAAGAACTTCTTCTCCAGCTTGCCTTCCTTGAACACCTTGTCCAGGCCCACCGAGACCTTCTTCTTGTCCGGCTTGCCCATGTCGTCCTTGCCCTTGCCCTTCTTGGCGAAGGCCAGCAGGTCCTTCTTCAGGCTCTTGACCTTGAACGACTTGAGGGCCGAGAGGTCGAACTGCAGGGTGTCGTCGGCGGAGACGAAGTCCTTCACGTGGTCGAACTGCCCCTTCTTCGCGCGGCTGTCGAACACGAAGGTGTCCATGCCCGCGCCGCCATAGAGCTGGTCCTTGCCGGCGCCGCCGTTGATGATGTCGTCGCCGCCCAGGCCGAAGATCTTATCGTTGCCGGAGAGGCCGTTGAGAACGTCGGCGCCCTCCGTGCCGGAAAGCCGGTCGTTCTTCGGCGTGCCGTTGGTGGGTGCGGGCACGGGCGCAGGGTTGTCCGGAGGCGTCGCCCCGCCATCCGTGATGGTAAGAGTGATCTCTTCGATATGGGTCCTGCCCTGACTGTCTTCGGTCCCCACCCGAAGCTGATAAGTTCCCAAAGGCGGCTGGGCGGTTCCTTTCAATACGACCTTGTTCCCTTCGATCTTGAAGTAAGGATCGCTCACTCCGAAAGGATAGCCGTTGACGTCGTACAAGGCGTACTCGTGTGTATCGCCGACGTCCTGATCGACGGTGCTGAGTTCGGCCGCGATACCTCCTGGACCTGCATTCCGGCTGATGGTGCCTCCGGTCACGATGATATCGGACGGATCGTCGTTATTGTCCGTCACATTCACGGTGAAGGTCGAGGCCGAGATATTGGTGCCGTTGCTCCCGGACGCGCTGATGCCAACCAGAAACTGGTTGAGGTCGGGATTCTCGTAGTCCAGCTTCGAAACGTCTGCGGTCAGCCGGTACTGTCCGTTATTGGTGGCTTCGATCTTGAACGTCCCGCCGAAAGTGTCGGAAAGGCTGAAGGTAAAGGTCTCGTTTTGCTGCCCGCCGCTGACGCTGAGAATGCCGACCTCCCGGTACCAGCCGGATACATCCCATTCCTGGATCGTGTTGTTGGAAAGCGTGATGCTAGCCATTGTCGAGGTTCTTTTCTGTCTACGGCCCCCCAGGGCGCAATCGATCGAACGCTACAAAGTATCAATTGGCCTGCCAATAGGACGGATGGCCTAAGCCGCCATCGCGTCTGCGGTGCAACCCACGGCATCGACCTTTCGAGAAGCGCCGGGCAGGCGCCACGCGAACAGCAGACCGCACGACCTTCCGCCTAGCTATGGACAGATCGGGAGTGGTCCTAGGACGCCTTCCGCCGCCTCGCGGCAATTCCCGCCACCAGATCCGTAATGTGCCCGATGGCCGAGGCCGGGAGGGGGAGGCGTTCCTTGCCTTTCTTGTCGGCGCGCGGCGCAGGTGAGACTGCGTTGGAGAAGCCGAGCTTGGCGGCTTCCTTCAGGCGCGCCTGTTCCTGGGCCACCGGGCGGATGGCGCCGGAGAGGCCCATCTCGCCGAAATAGACCGTGTCGGGCGGGAGCGGATTGCCCGACAGGGATGAGACGAGGGCGGCGGCGGCGGCGAGATCCGCTGCGGGCTCCGTGATGCGCAGGCCGCCCGCCACGTTGAGATAGACGTCGTGCATCCCGAGCTTGAGCCCGCCATGGGCCTCCAGCACCGCCAGCACCATGGAGAGCCGGTTCTGGTCCCAGCCGACGACCGCGCGGCGCGGATTGCCGAGGGAGGTGGGCGCCACGAGGGCCTGGATCTCCACGAGGAGCGGGCGCGTGCCCTCCATTCCCGCGAAGACGGCGGTGCCCGGCGTCGCGAGGTCGCGCCCCGCGAGGAACAGCTCCGACGGGTTGGGCACTTCGCGCAAGCCCTGGTCCGACATCTCGAACACGCCGATCTCGTCGGTCGGGCCGAAGCGGTTCTTCACGGCGCGCAGGATGCGGAAATGGTGGCCGGTATCGCCCTCGAAGGAGGCCACCGCGTCCACCATGTGCTCGACCACGCGCGGACCCGCGATCTGCCCGTCCTTGGTGACGTGGCCGACGAGGATGACGGCAGTGCCCGAGGTCTTGGCGAAGCGGATCAGCGCCTGGGCGCTGCCGCGTACCTGGGTCACTGTGCCGGGAGCCGATTCCACGGTCTCGGTCCACATGGTCTGGATCGAGTCGATGATGGCGAGCGCCGGGCGCGGGCCCTGGGTCAGGGTCGCGACGATGTCCTCCACGTTGGTCTCGGAGGCGAGCTCGACGGGAGCGTTGGCGAGGCCGAGGCGTTCGGCCCGGAGCCTGACCTGCGCCACGGCCTCCTCGCCCGAGATGTAGACGACCCGGTGCCCCCGATTGGCGAGGGCGGCGGTGGCCTGCATCAGAAGCGTGGACTTGCCGATGCCGGGATCGCCGCCGAGCAGGATGACGGAGCCGTGCACGAAGCCGCCGCCGGTCACCCGGTCGAGCTCGGCGATGCCCGACGCCACGCGCGGCGCCTCCTTGGCCTCTCCGGCGAGACCCTCGAGGGGGAAGACCCGTCCCTTGGCGCGGGAGGGGCGCGTGGCGACCGGGCCGACCATGGGATTGGCCGAGCCGGTTTCCTCGACGATGGTGTTCCACCCGCCGCAGGCCTCGCACTTGCCCTTCCAGCGGTTGTAGACGGCGCCGCAGCTCTGGCAGGCGAAGGAGGGTTGACGCTTCGCCATCAGCCTTCTCCTCCGCGATAGGTGCGGGTATAGCGGGAGCCGAGGCCGGTGAGGATCTCGTAGCCGATGGTGCCGGCCCGGCGGCCAACCTCGTCCACCGTGAGGGTCCCGCCGATCAGGGTGACGGTGTCGCCGCGCTTCACCCGGCCCGCCACCTCCGTCACGTCCACCGCGATCAGGTCCATGGAGACGTTGCCCGCGAAGGGGCAGGGGTGGCCGGCGACGAGCGCCATGCCGGCCAGCACCGTCTCGCCGCTGTTGCCGCGGTTGCTGGCCGAGCGCGGATAGCCGTCCGCATAGCCCACGGAGATGGTGGCGACGCGGCGCCTTTCGAGGGCGGTCCAGCGGCCGTTATAGCCCACGGTCTCGTCCGGCTCGATCCAGCGCAGCTGGACGATGCGCGCCTCCAGCCCGACGACCGGGCGCATGGGATTGTCCCGGTCCGGTGTGGGGTTGCCGCCATAGAGCGCATAGCCCGGCCGCACGAGATCGAAATGCGGCTTCGCGGCCAGGAAGATGCCGGAGGAATTCGCCAGCGAGGCCGGAAGCCCGGGCAGGGTCTGCCGGATCGCCTGGAAGGCTTCGATCTGGCGCCGGTTCAGCGGATTGTCGCTCTCCTCCGCGCTCACGAAGTGGCTCATGAGCAGGGCGGGTTCGAAATCCTTCAGCTCGGGCCTGTCCTTGAGGACCAGGCCCTCCCGCACGGTGAGGCCGAGCCTGTTCATGCCCGTATCCACGTGGACGGCCGCCTTGAAGCGCCGCCCCTGCGCGCGGCAGAACCCGGCCCATTCCTCGATCTCCTCCGAGGAGCCGAGGACGGGGCGCAGGTCGTGATCGGCGTAGGTGGGACCGGTGCCGGCCAGCAGGCCGTTGAGCACGTAGATGGCGGCACCGGGCGCCGCCGCGCGGGCGCGGATCGCCTCGCTCAGATGCGCGACGAAGAAGGTGCCGCAGCCGGCGCGCTGGAGAGCGGGAACCGCCTGCTCGATGCCGGTGCCGTAGGCATCGGCCTTGACGACGGCAGCCGTCTCCGACCCGGCGGCCTGCTCCCGCAGGGCGCGCCAGTTCGAAGCCAGGGCATCGAGATCGATCTGGAGGAGGCCGCCGGCCGCGTTTTCGGGAATGCGGCCCTGCGGGTCTGTTGGTACGGAAACTCTGTTCAATCGCCCATCCGTTCAGGGAGTTTGTCTTCGTCCGCCAGGTTGGTGAAGCGGGTGATGTCGGCCTGGAAGGCGAGCTGCACGGTACCGGTCGGTCCGTGACGCTGCTTGCCGATGATGACCTCCGCCTTGCCGTGGACCTGGTCCATTTCGGCCTGCCACTTGAAGTATTCCTCGGTGCCGGGCTTCGGCTCCTTGTTCTTCAGATAATACTCCTCGCGGTAAACGAACATGACCACGTCGGCGTCCTGCTCGATCGAGCCCGATTCACGCAGGTCCGCGAGCTGCGGCCGCTTGTCGTCGCGGGCCTCCACCTGACGGGAGAGCTGGGACAGGGCGATCAGCGGGACCGAGAGCTCCTTGGCGAGCGCCTTGAGGCCCGTCGTGATTTCGGTCAGCTCCTGCACGCGGTTCTCGCCCTTCTTGGACGAGCCGGAGAGGAGCTGAAGGTAGTCGACGATCAGCACGTCGAGGCCGCGCTGCCGCTTGAGGCGGCGGGCGCGGGCCGCGAGCTGCGCGATGGAGATGCCGCCGGTCTGGTCGATGTAGAACGGGATCGACTGCATCTCCCGGGCGGCTTCGGTGATCTTGTAGAAATCGTCCTCCCGCATGTCGCCGCGGCGGATCTTGTAGGAGGGGACGCCGGACTGCTCGGCGATGATACGGGTCGCGAGCTGCTCGGCCGACATTTCGAGGGAGAAGAAGCCGACGATGCCGCCATTCACGGTCTTGAGACTGCCGTCCTGCTGCTTCTCGGCCTGGTAGGCCTTGGCGATGTTGAAGGCGATGTTGGTGACGAGCGATGTCTTACCCATCGCCGGACGGCCCGCCAGGATGATCAGGTCGGAAGGCTGGAGCCCGCCGAGGGTCCGGTCCATGTCGATGAGGCCGGTCGAGATGCCCGAGAGCGCGCCCTCGCGCTTGTAGGCCGCCGCCGCCATGTCGATGGCTGCTGTGAGGGCGTCCGAGAAGCGCTGGAAGCCGCCGTCGTAGCGGCCCGATTCCGCCAGTTCGTAGAGCCGGCGCTCGGCATCCTCGATCTGCTCCCGCGGCGGGCTGTCGACGGGCGAGTCGTAGGCGACGTTCACCATGTCCTCGCCGATGCCGATGAGCTTGCGGCGGATGGCGAGGTCGTAGATCGTGCGGCCGTAATGCTCGGCGTTGATCACCGTCGTGGCCTCGCCGGCGAGGCGGACCAGGTACTGGTAGGGGGTCGTGCCGCCGAGATCCTGGTCGCCCAGGAAGGTCTTCATCGTGATCGGGGTCGCGATCTTGCCGGCCTTGATGAGATCGGTCGCGACCTCGTAGATCCGCCGGTGCAGATCCTCGATGAAGTGCTCGGCGAGGAGGAAGTCGGAAACCCGGTAATAGGCGTCGTTGTTGACGAGGATCGCGCCCAGCAGCGCCTGTTCGGCATCGATGTTGCTCGGCGGCGCGCGATATTGCGGCTCGGCAGCCTCAATGCGGGCGATCAGGGCGTTGGCGGTGGCCATCTGGCGCTCCGTAAACGAGGGAAGGGGTTGCGGTCTTCTTAGCGGGATTCCGCTACCGAAAGGTGACCGGCCGGACACAGATTAAGACTCCTGCCCAATCCGGTTCTCTTGTCCTCATTGTCCTCGATTCTCACACGACGCACCTTTTCGCGGACGGCCTCGCTTGACTCCCCGGCCTGCGCCGCCGCCAACGAAAAAGCGCTCCCCATCGAATCGATGGGAAGCGCCATTTTAGAACAAAACGAGAACTCTAACAACCGTAGCCGATTAGAGCTCGACGTCTCCGGCATCCGCCAGAGCCGCGCCGACCTCGAGGCCGAGATCGTCGAGGTTGGTCTCCTCGCGGGTGCTGACGGCTTCGCCGCGAGCCTGGCGCTCGGCCTCTTCGGGGCTGCGGGCGACGTTGATCGTGACCTGGACCTCGACCTCCGGGTGGAGCGAGACCGGCACGGCGTGCAGGCCCAGCGTCTTGATCGGCTGGTTGAGGACGACCTGGTTGCGGTCGACGGTGAAGCCGCCGGCCGTCATGATCTCGGCGAGGTCGCGGGTCGAGACCGAACCGTAGAGGACGCCCGTCTCGCCGGCCTGGCGGATGATGGTGAAGCTCTGGCCGTCCAGCTTCTCGCCGACGGCTTCGGCTTCCTTGCGGCGCTCGAGGTTGCGAGCCTCGAGCTGGGCGCGCTGAGCCTCGAAGTGCTCCTTGTTGGCCTTGGTGGCGCGCAGGGCCTTGCCGCGGGCCAGGAGGTAGTTGCGTGCGTAGCCCGGACGGACCTTGACGGTCTCGCCCATCTGGCCGAGCTTGGCGACGCGCTCGAGAAGGATCACTTCCATCTGTTTTCTCCTTTGACGTTCGTGATCAGGTTGAAAGGGTCGGAGGCTGCCTCGGTCCCGCCTTGCCGGATCCGAACCGGTGGCGGAGGCCGAAAACACTGTCGGCGATGCCGAACAGGGACAGGGGCACCAGCAGGAGTCCCTGGGTCATGAAGACGAGCACGTAGAGGCCCGTCAGCAGGAAGAGGCGGGCCGGCTTCCCGCGGGTGCGGTCGTGGATGGCCGCCAGCCCCTGCAGGGCGAAAGCCATGAACAGCGCGCCCGCGAGGGCAAAGCCGAAGACGCCGATGAAGCCGTCGATCATGGCGAGGCCGATGGCGACGACCAGAAGCAGGGCCACCCGGCGCGGCATCTGGAGTTCCGGAACCTCCGGCCAGGGGCGGGGCAGCCGCTTGGACAGCAGCACGATCCTGCCCGCGGCCCAGAGGTACAGGGCCAGGACGGTGGTGAAGCCCTGCGCCGAAAGGAACGGGGTCGCCCGGGCGAAGGCGTCGATCAGCTCTCCCCGCTCCGCCGCGTCGGCCGCCTCTTCGCCGCCGGGCGGGAATTGCAGGTTGATGAAGGCTTCCGAGATTTCGCGGGCATTCCCGAAGAACGCGTCGTAATCGCCCCCCGTCGAGATGACGGCCGTCGCCACGATGGTGAGCGCCGCCGTCGCGGCGACCCAGGCCAGGAGCCGCCCGAGCGGATACCACTCGATGGTGCCGTCCGCGGCGGGGCGGCCGAGGAGGGCGAGATAGGCCAGCCACCAGGCCGGCAGGGCGGTGACGACCGCGAAGCCGAGGCCGCTCAGGGGAGACAGGAAAGCCGCGATCGCAAGGCCGCCCACGGCGGCGGCCACGAGGCCGGACCGGTGGTTCCAGCCGAGGGAGACGATCAGGACGGGAATGGGGGCGAGCAGATACAGGACGGCCGCCAGCGGCGTCGCCTTGACGACGACTGCCGTGAGAAGGGCCGAGACGAGGCCCGCGCCTATGCCTGTAACGACGAAATTCATGGTCTCGCTGTCCCGCTGCTCATTGCAGGGTTAGGGGCCTCTTGCCCCAGCTGACCCGGCGGATTTGCACCGACGGGCGACGTCAAGGGAAAAGCGGGGGGCCCCCCCGCGCCCGCCCCCCCAGGTGGTTTGGGGGAACCCAGGGGGGCCCCGCCCC
>NZ_JAJBBR010000011.1 GCF_020532555.1 Microvirga lenta
CGCCCCGGGGGTTTTGCCCCCGCGGGCCCCCGACAGGGAAAACGGGGGCCGCCCCCGGGCGCCCCGCCTCGATGGTCTTAGCGGATCACGTAGGGCAGCAGGCCCAGGAAGCGGGCGCGCTTGATCGCCTGGGCGAGCTCACGCTGCTTCTTGGCCGAGACGGCCGTGATGCGCGAAGGAACGATCTTGCCGCGCTCCGAGATGTAGCGGGACAGCAGCTTCGTGTCCTTGTAGTCGATCTTCGGAGCGTTCGGGCCCGAGAACGGGCAGGTCTTACGACGACGGAAGAAAGGACGACGGCCGCCGCCGGCGCCACCAGCACCAAATGCCATGATTAAGCCTCCTCGCCTTCGTTGCCGCCGCCGAAGCCGGCGCCGTCACCATCGCGCTCGCGGCGCTCGCGGTCCTTGCGCTCGTCGCGGTCGCGCTTCTGCATCATCACGGACGGCTCGGTCTCGAGCTCGTCGACGCGGATGGTCATGAAACGAAGGATGTCTTCGTTGATGCGCATCTGACGCTCCATCTCGGCCACCGCCTGAGCGGGGGCGCTGAGGTTGAACATCGTGAAATGCGCCTTGCGGTTCTTCTTGATGCGGTAGGCGAGGGACTTCACGCCCCACATCTCGGTCTTCTCGACAGTGCCGCCATTCTGCTGAATGACGTCCTTGTACTGGTCGACCATTGCTTCGACCTGCTGGGACGTCACGTCCTGGCGAGCCAGAAAGATATGCTCGTAGAGAGGCATAGTGGGCCTTTCTCAGGTTTGGGTTCAGGCTCTGGATTCGGATGAATGCCGTGAGCCGGTTTCGCGCGTCCGATCGGCGCCAAGCCCTTCGAGCCTGCAAGGCCCGAGCGGTTGTCGAAGGCGGAGACACGGGACGACGGGACCTGCTAAAGACCCTGCATGGAAGACCATGCCGTCCGTTCAGCCCCCGGCCGGAGCGAACGCGAAGCGGGCGCTATAGTCCATTTGTTCCGGCAAGGCAAGGGACGGCAGCCTGCCCCGGCTGCCGCACCGGCCGGGAAACGCCGATTGCGGTTGATAGCGTTCCAGCGTGGCCGGAAGAACTCTGGTCAAAGGGCGAGGCTGGGATAAAACAGCTTCATGAACGCTCCTCCTCTTCGCCTCGGCGTCAACATCGATCATGTCGCAACCGTCCGGAATGCCCGCGGGGGCTTCCACCCGGACCCCATCCGGGCCGCCAACATGGCGGTTCTGGCCGGGGCCGACGGGATCACGGCCCACCTGCGCGAGGACCGGCGGCACATCCGCGACCAGGACATGGAGCGGCTCAAGCGCAACCTGTTCGTGCCGCTCAATTTCGAGATGGCCGCAACGGCCGAGATGGTCGAGATCGCGACGCGGATCCGCCCCAATGCCTGCTGCCTCGTGCCGGAAAAGCGCGAGGAGCGAACGACCGAGGGCGGGCTCGACATCATCGGCCAGGGCGCGCATCTGCGGCCGGTGATCCAGGAGCTGAAGGATCTGGGCATCCGGGTCTCCCTCTTCGTCGAGCCGGAGATCGAGGTCATGGACGCCGCCTGCGAGCTGGGGGCGCCCGTGGTCGAGCTTCATACCGGGACCTATTGCGAGGTCGGGGACGAGGAGGAGCGGGCCCATGAGCTGGAGCGCCTGCGCCGGGCGGCGGAGCATGGGGCCAAGATCGGGCTGGAGATCCATGCGGGCCACGGCCTGAGCTTCGATACGGTGCGCCCGGTCGCCGCGATCCCGCAGATCGTCGAGCTCAATATCGGTCACTTCCTCGTGGGCGAGGCCATCTTCATGGGTCTGGATGAGGCGGTTCGCTGCATGCGGGTCGCAATGGACGAGGGGCGGGCCCAGATAACGTGAGCCTAGCCTTTTCCGCCACCAAGGACATCTCATGATTCTCGGAATCGGGTCCGACCTGTGCGACATCCGTCGCATCGAGCGCTCCCTCGAGCGCTTCGGGGACCGTTTCACCCATCGCATCTTCACGGAAGGGGAGCGCGCCCGCAGCGACCGCCGTGCCGCACGCGGCCCCTCCTATGCCCGCCGCTTCGCCGCGAAGGAGGCCTGTGCCAAGGCCCTGGGAACCGGGCTGAGCCACGGTGTCTTCTGGCGGGACATGGAGGTGGTCAACCTCCCGACCGGCCAGCCGACCCTGCGCCTGACGGGAGGGGCCCTGGAACGGCTAAGGCGCCTGACGCCGGAAGGGCACGAGGCGGTGGTTCACGTGTCTCTTACGGATGACCCACCTCTGGCCCAGGCCTTCGTGATCATCGAGGCACGCCCCATAAAGTAAGTTGGGCCGCGTTGCGGCAGAACGCGCATTGGGCTAGACCGCCGCAACGACTTGAGACGGCTTCGAGCCGCAGCATTCCTCAAGCATGGATCGAATTACGTGAGCGACAACGCCAAGAAGTACGCCGGCGACAGCGTCAAGAAGGACGAAAGCGGCCTCTGGGAGACCATCAAGGTCATCGTCCAGGCGCTGCTGATCGCGGTGGTCGTCCGCACCGTGCTGTTCCAGCCCTTCAACATCCCCTCGGGCTCCCTCATCCCGACCCTGCTGATCGGCGACTATCTCTTCGTCTCCAAGTATTCCTACGGCTATTCGAAGCACTCCATCCCCTTCAGCCCGCCCGTGTTCTCGGGCCGCATCTTCGGCTCCGAGCCGAAGCGCGGCGACATCGCGGTCTTCAAGCTGCCGAAGGACAACTCCACCGACTACATCAAGCGGGTGGTCGGGCTGCCCGGCGACCGCATCCAGGTGATCGGCGGCGTGCTGCACATCAACGGCCAGCCGGTCCAGCGCGAGCGGGTGGAGGACTTCCAGACGACCGATCTCTACGGCCGCACGATCTCCGTTCCCCGGTACAAGGAGACCTTCCCCGAAGGCACCTCCCACTACGTGATCGAGCGCGACGGCGACCGGGGCTACTGGGACAACACCAACGTCTACACCGTCCCGCCGGGCCATTACTTCATGATGGGCGACAACCGGGACAACTCCACCGATTCCCGCGACGAGGCCAATGTGGGCGACGTTCCGGCGGAGAATCTGGTCGGGCGGGCGGAGATCATCTTCTTCTCCATCGACGAGAACGCGTCCCTGTGGCGTCCGTGGGAATGGCCCGGATACATTCGCTGGAACCGCATGTTCGAGCGGATCAAGTAAGCCCGTGGCCCGCCGCAAGCCCAATATCGACGACCTGCTCCGCCGGCTCGGCTACCGCTTCGAGCGGATGGAGCTTCTGGACGAGGCGCTGACCCATGTCAGCGCACCCAATGCCGGCGGGCAGAGCTACCAAAGGCTGGAATTCCTGGGCGACCGGGTCCTCGGCCTCGCCATCGCGGAGATGCTCTACAAGACGTTTCCCGGCGCTCCGGAGGGCGAGCTGTCCCGGCGCCTCGCCGATCTGGTGCGCCGCGAAAGCTGCGCCGAGGTCGCCGAAGCCTGGGACGTCGGCCCCTATGTGAAACTCGGCGCCGGCGAGGCTCATTCCGGCGAGCGCCGGAACCAGACGATCCTGGCCGACGTGAGCGAGGCGATCATCGGGGCGGTGTTCCTCGACGGCGGCTACGATGCGGCCAAGGCCCTCGTCGAGCGCTCCTTCAAGGACCTCCTGGCAACGCCCCGGCGCCCGCTTCGGGACCCGAAGAGCGCCCTCCAGGAATGGGCGCAGGGGCAGGGACTGCCGCCCCCGACCTATACGGTGGTGGAACAGACCGGCCCGGACCATGCGCCCAAATTCCGGATCATGGTCAAGGTGAAGGGCAAGGAAACCGCCTTCGGGCTCGGCACATCGAAGCGCATCGCGGAACAGGCGGCGGCGCGAAGCCTTCTCTTACAAGAGGGTGTCTGGACGGAGGAAGAGCATGGCGTCGCCTGAACAAACCAATACGAAAGCCGGCTTCGTCGCTCTGATCGGCGCGCCCAACGCGGGCAAGTCGACCCTGCTCAACTCGCTCGTCGGCTCCAAGGTCTCCATCGTGTCGCGCAAGGTTCAGACCACGCGGGCGCTGGTGCGCGGCATCGCCATCGAAGGCGAGGCCCAGATGGTGTTCGTCGACACGCCCGGCATCTTCAAGCCCAAGCGCCGGCTCGACCGGGCGATGGTCACCTCCGCCTGGGGCGGCGCCGCCGACGCGGACGTGGTGGCTCTTCTTCTCGACGTCCGCAAGGGCATCGACGAGGAGGCCGAAGCCATTCTCGGCAAGCTGCCCGAGCTGAACCGGCCCAAGATCCTGATCCTCAACAAGATCGACCTGATCGAGCGTTCGAAGCTCCTGGAGCTCGCCCAGACCCTCAACGAGAAGGTGGCTTTCGCCCACACCTTCATGATCTCCGCCCTCAAGGGAGACGGGCTGGCGGCCCTGAGGCGCCAGCTCGCCGAAATGATGCCGGAAGGTCCCTGGCTCTATCCCGAGGACCAGATCTCGGACGCGCCCCTGCGCATGCTGGCGGCCGAGATCACCCGCGAGAAGATCTACGAGCGCCTGCACGAGGAGCTGCCCTACCAGTCCACGGTCGAGACCGACCAGTGGCAGCAGCGCCCGGACGGCTCCGTGCGCATCGAGCAGACGGTCTTTGTGGAGCGGGACAGCCAGCGCAAGATCGTGCTCGGCAAGGGCGGCCAGACCATCAAGGCCATCGGCCAGGCGGCCCGCAAGGAAATCGCCGAAATCGCCGAGGCTCCGGTCCATCTCTTCATCTTCGTGAAGGTCCGCGAGAACTGGAGCGACGATCCCGAACGCTACCGGGAGATGGGGCTGGAGTTCCCTCGCGGCTGAGCCCGGTTTCACAAAATCCCGCTTCTGTGGGTCCGAATTGGCCCAAACTACGCTTCTCCGCGTTATAGCCTAAGGGTTTCGAGCGAGCGCACCATCTCCGTGTGCAGCTTTCCCGATGCCGCACGGCCGATCCTGCCGACGTCGAGCTGGAGATGGACATGCCCGGTCCTTCTGACCAGAAGTCGCAGAGGCGTCTCGCAGCCATTCTTGCTGCCGATGTGGCAGGTTACTCGGGCCTCATGTCCCTCGACGAGGAGGGAACCCTCCTGCGCCTCAGGCATCTGCGGCGGGAGGTCGTGGTCCCGACCATCCAGGCCCATGGCGGCCGCCTGGTGAAGACCACCGGCGACGGGTTCCTGATCGAGTTCTCGAGTCCCGTGGAGGCGGTCCGCTGTGCGGCGGAAATCCAGGAGGCGCTCGCGGCGATCGCCGCCGAGGACCCGGCCACGACGCTGTGGCTCCGGATCGGCATCAATCTCTGCGACATCATCATCGACGAGGATGGAGACGTCTACGGGGACGGAGTCAATGTCGCCTCTCGCCTGGAGCAGATCGCCGTGCCGGGAGGCATCTGCATTTCGGGCAAGGTCTGGGAGGAGGTGAGGGGCAAGGTCCCTTACGCCTTCGAGGACAGGGGCGAGCAGCAGGTCAGGAACATCGCGCGGCCCATCCGCATCTACTGCCTCAACGGCGCCCAGGGACCGCCGGAGCTGGCCATGGATGCGTCGCCGTCCCTGGCGCTGCCGGATCGCCCGTCCATCGCCGTTCTGCCCTTCGTCAACATCAGCGGCGATCCGGAGCAGGAGCACCTGGCCGACGGGATCGTCGAGGACATCACCTCGGCCCTCTCCCGGGTGCGGTCCTTCTTCGTCATCGCCCGCAACTCGGCGTTCGCCTACAAGGGGCGGGCGGTGAACTTCCAGCAGATCAGCCGCGAGCTCGGCGTTCGCTACGCCCTCGAAGGGAGCGTGAGAAGGGCGGGCAACCGGGTTCGGATATCGGCCCAGCTCATCGATGCCACGGAGGGCACCCACCTCTGGGCGGAGCATTACGACGGGGTCGTCGAGGACCTGTTCGATTTCCAGGACCAGATCACCGCCAGCGTGGTGGGGGCGATCCAGCCCTCCATCCGTGCAGCCGAGATCGAGCGGGCGAAGCGAAAGCGCCCCGAGAGCCTCGACGCCTACGACCTCGTCATGCGGGCTCTGCCCCTGGTCTGGGCGCTGGAGCGGGAAAGCAATCTGGAGGCGACGCATCTGCTCGAGGAGGCCCTGCGTCTCGATCCCACCTATCCGCTGGCGCTTTCGCTGCTGGCCTGGTGCCGGGGGCAGCGGGTCGTCTATAACTGGACCGAGCGCTCCGAGGAGGAGAGACAGGAGGCCTTGCGCCAGGCGCAGGCGGCGGTGTCCCTGTCGTCGGACGATCCGTTCACGCTCGCGGTGCTGGGCGCGGCCCTCTCGATCACGAGGGAGTTCGGAAGCGCCGCCGCCGTGCTCGCCCGCGCGCTGGCGCTGGACCCGAACTCGGCCTGGGCCTGGAACCGCAGCGGTTGGCTGCACGATTACCGCGGCGATGCGGAAACCGCGATCAGCCATTTCGAGCGGGCCCTGCGCCTGAGCCCCTTCGACCCGATGGCCTTCAACTGCGACATGGGCATCGGGGCCGCCCACTTCATCGCCGGGCGCTACGAGGAATCCATCGCCTGGCAGGAAAAGGCCCTGATGGCCCATCCCAATTCCGCATGGATCCACCGCAACCTAGCGCCGGCCTATGCCCTTGCCGGACAGAGGGGCAAGGCGGCGGAAAGCGTGAGGGAGCTCCTCAAGGCCTATCCGGGAATGCGGATCTCGGACGTCACCAGCGCGCTCGCCTTCACCGACGAGGTCCTGGGCCGCATCGCCGAGGGACTGCGCCTCGCGGGACTGCCGGAATAGAAAACGGCCCGGCGGGAGCCGGGCCGTTCATGGTCGGTGTTGCGGGACGGGACCGCCTTACTGCTGGGTCGCCTGTCCCTGAAGGAGCGGAGTGATCCGGCGGATCGTCGCCCGGCGGTTCTGCCGTTCGGGGTTCTCCGTGTTGACCTTCAGATACTGCTCGCCGTAGCCCTGCGTCGTCAGGTTCTCGGCCGGGATGCCGAAACGCTGCGTCAGGGCCGCCGCGACCGCTTCCGCACGCCGGTCCGAGAGGGTCAGGTTGTCCTCGTCCGAGCCGACGGCGTCCGTATGGCCCTCCACGAGGAAGATCTCGTTCGGGTTGTTCCGGAGCGCGGTCTGAATGGCCTGGGCGATGCCCGTCATGGCGCCGATCTGCTCCTCGGGAAGGGCCCAGGAGCCGAAGTCGAACGTGACGGTGTCGAGGTCGACCCGGCGCATGCGCTCGCGCAGCGGCTGGCTCTGGCGGACCTCGTCGAGGGTGTAGGCACGTTCGATGCGCTCCACCGGAGGCGCCGTGAAGGCCTCCACGAGCTCCTCCTGGGACGCATCCTCCACCTCGACGATGTACTCCTCGCGCGGGATCCGCACGACCGGCGGCGGCAGGCGGACCACGTCCTCACGGACATAGCCGAAGCCGCGTCCGACGCCGGGCCGGATGTCGCCGCGGCGGTTCTCGATGAGAATGACCTCGCGTCCCGCGGGCTCGCGCCTGATGCGGCGCAGGAGATTGCCGTACTCGTCGCGGACCGTGACGATCTCGGTGCCGTCGGGCCGCTCCACGATGGTGACCTCTTCGCCCCCGCCGCGCCGTTCCACGCGCACGTCGGCGTCGCGATAGGCCCGCCGGAACCGTTCGGTTTCGTCGTGGCGGATGATGACCTGGTCACCCTCGCGGATGATGGTGCGGGCACCCGGCTCCTCGATGATGACCCTCCGGCCGCCTTCCTCGACACGCTGACGGCGCTGATTGCGAAGATCCTCGATGCGCACGTTCACGCCGGGATCGAAGGCCGGGCGGACGCCGCCGGGAGCCGTACGCGGACCGGACTGGGTCTGCGGTGCCGTCTGCGCGGGAGCCTGAGCCGGTGCAGGGGCCTGGGGAGCCGTCTGCGTGGGAGCCGTCGGCTGCGTCGCAGGTGCAGCCGGAGCAGGCTGCGTGGTCGGCGCAGGCTGCGTGGTCGGCGCAGGCTGGGTCGCGGGTGCCTGTGGGGTCGGGGCTGCGGGAGCGCTCTGGGCCGGGGCGGTCGGAGCCGGGGCCGTCTGGGCGGGAGCCGTCGGCGCCGTCTCGGTCGCTGCCGGCGGAGTGGCCGGTCGGTCCGGACGCTGTCCGCGCGGGCGTCCGCCGGGCGTATCGTCGTCGGTCCGGTTCCGCGGGGCCGTTCTCTCGGCGGGAGCCGCCGGGGTGGCCGGCGTGGCCGCGGGAGGTGTCGGGCGCGTGGCCGGGGCATCGTCAGCCCCCGGCTGCCGCCTTCTCTGCTCGGCAGGCGACGGCGCATCGGGCGTCCGCTCCTGGGCGGAGGGCCGCTGCGGGCGCTCGGGCGACTGGGCCGGGCGCGCGGGCTGTGCCGGAGCCGTGCCCGAAGGCGGCGTCGGCCGTTCCGTCGCGGGGCTGGGATCCCGACGTCGGCGCGGGGCGTCCTGAGCGTCCTCGGCGGGCGCCGCCCGAGGCGAGCGCGGCGGCTCCCGGTCGCCGCCGGGGGCTCCGCGAGGCGCACGAGGCGTGTCCTGCGTGTCGCCCGGGGTCACGGCGCGGGGGGAGCGGGGCGCGTCCGAGGCATTGCCAGGACCCTCGCCGCGGCGAGGGCCGCGGCCCTCCGGCTGCCGGGCATCGCCATCCTGACCCTGCGCCGCGGGGCGCGGGCCACGATCGGGCCGCTCGCCGCGGCCCGGAGACGCGGAATCCGCATCCGGCCGGGCCGGGCGGTCGGGACGGCCCCGGCGGGGCAGTTCCTCGTCCGCGTCCGGCGTCGCCTGGGCAACGACGAAGGGCTTCAGGGGGGCTGATTGGGGTGAAGCCGCGACCGGAGACGCGATCAGCATCAGCGGTATGGCGGCGCTCGTCAGAAACCGGGAAGTAATTTTCATGATTTAACTCGTACCCTGGGCAACATGAACACCGACAAAACGTAGCCGTGTGTTTGGTTCCCTTATGGAATGCGTGAGAGGCGGAAAAGCTCCCGGGAAAATGCGCCGGTAACCTTGGAAAATATGGAAAATTTGCGCCCGAATGCTTACATGCGGCATGTACGGCACTGCTGAACGCGAGTACCCCAATTCCATGCAATGGACCGATGAAGGCATCGTTGTCGGCGTCCGGAAACACGGCGAATCGAGCGTCATCCTCGAGCTGATGACCCGTGAACACGGCCGCCATCTCGGCCTGGTCCATGGCGGCCGCTCCAAGACCCTTCAGCCGGTGCTGCAGGCCGGGAACAGCGTCCACGCCACTTGGCGCGCGCGGCTCGACGAGCATCTGGGCACCTACCAGGTCGAAGCCTCGCAGCTGCGGGCGGCCCATTTCATCGGTTCGCCGATGGCGCTCTACGGCCTCGCCACCCTGTCCCACCTGCTGCGCTATCTTCCCGAACGAGACCCTCATCCTGCCCTCTACGAGACGCTCTCCGTTCTCGTGGACCACCTGGACGATCCCGATCTCGCGCCGGCGCTGTTCGTGCGCTTCGAGCTGGCGATCCTGGCGGAATTCGGCTTCGGGCTGGACCTGTCCTCCTGCGCCGCAACGGGCACCCGGGACGATCTCATCTACGTGTCGCCGAAAAGCGGGCGCGCGGTCAGCGCCGGGGCCGGGGAGCCCTACAAGGACCGCCTTCTCAGGCTGCCGGGCTTCCTCATCGGCCAGATGCGCACCAACCGGCCGCGGGATGAGGACATCCGTGCCGGATTTGCACTCACCGACTTCTTCCTGCATCAGAACGTCTTCGAGCCGCGTGGGCAGGCGGCGCCGGCAGAGCGGGCGCGTTTCGTCGCACTGGCGACAGCTGGGGATGAGTAGGGTTTGTTTCTGTTATGTTCTCATTTCAAATGATAAGAACTGATTCGCAGTTAGGGTTTTCGATTCATGGGTAAGCCGGTCAATCCACCGTCAGGCGGCGAAATCGAGACGATCAATCTCAAGGATGCGCTCGAGGAGCGCTATCTCGCCTACGCGCTCTCCACCATCATGCACCGGGCGCTGCCCGACGCACGAGACGGGTTGAAGCCGGTCCATCGCCGCATTCTTCACGCCATGCGCCTTCTCCGGCTCGACCCCCGGTCGGCCCCGAAGAAATGCGCCCGCGTGGTCGGCGACGTGATGGGCCAGTACCACCCCCACGGCGACCAGTCGATCTACGACGCCCTCGTGCGCATGGCGCAGGACTTCGCCCAGCGCTATCCGCTGGTGGAGGGGCAGGGCAATTTCGGCAACATCGACGGCGATAACGCCGCCGCCATGCGCTATACCGAGGCGCGTCTGACGGAGGTGGCCCGGCTGCTCCTGGAGGGCATCGACGAGGACGCGGTCGATTTCCGCGAGACCTACGACCAGACCAACGAGGAGCCGGTCGTACTCCCGGCCGCCTTCCCGAACCTGCTGGCCAACGGCTCCCAGGGCATCGCGGTCGGCATGGCGACCTCGATCCCGTCCCACAACGCGGCCGAGCTCTGCGACGCGGCGCTCTACCTCATCGGCCATCCGAAGGCCACGTCGGAGCAGCTCCTGAGCTTCGTTCCCGGCCCCGACCTCCCGACCGGCGGCATCATCGTCGACACGCCGGCCTCCATCGCCGAGACCTACCGGACCGGACGCGGCTCCTTCCGCGTGCGCGCCCGCTGGCACAAGGAGGAGGTCAAGCGTGGCGTCTGGAACATCATCGTCACCGAAATCCCCTATGCGGTGCCGAAGTCCCGCCTGATCGAGAAGATCGCCGAGCTGCTGCAGGAAAAGAAGCTGCCGCTCCTGGCCGACGTGCGCGACGAGTCCGCCGAGGACATCCGCATCGTGCTGGAGCCCCGCGCCAAGACCGTCGATCCCATCATCCTCATGGAATCGCTCTTCAAGCTCACCGAGCTCGAGAGCCGTATTCCCATGAACGTGAACGTGCTCGCCGGCGGCAAGGTGCCGAAGGTGCTCGGCCTCGTCGAATGCCTGCGCGAGTGGCTGGACCACCGGCGCGAGGTCCTGATCCGCCGCTCCGGCTTCCGCCTCGCGGCCATCGACAGGCGCCTCGAAATCCTCGGCGGCCTCCTCATCGTCTATCTCGACCTCGACCGGGTGATCAAAATCATCCGCGAGGAGGATGAGCCCCGCCAGGAGCTGATGCGCGTCTTCAAGCTCACGGAGATCCAGGCCAACGCCATCCTCGACACCCGCCTGCGCAGCTTGCGCAAGCTGGAGGAGATGGAGCTCAAGCGCGAGCAGAAGAACCTGCAGGACGAGAAGGCCACCATCGAGAACCTCCTCGGCTCCGAGAAGGCGCAGTGGAAGGCCGTGACGGCGGAGATCCGCGAGGTCCGCAAGACCTTCGGTCCCGAGACGGCTCTCGGCAAGCGCCGGACCACCTTCGCCGAGGCGCCGGACACCTCCGACATCGACTTCGCGGAGGCCATGGTCGAGCGCGAGCCGATCACGGTCATCGTGTCCGAGAAGGGCTGGATCCGCGCCATGAAGGGGCACCAGGCCGATCTCTCGGCCGTGCAGTTCAAGGGCGACGACCAGCTCAAGACGGCGTTCTTCGCGGAGACCACGTCCAAGATCGTCGTCGTGGCGACGAACGGGCGCTTCTTCACCCTGGAGGCGTCCAAGCTCCCGGGCGGGCGCGGCTTCGGCGATCCGATCCGCCTCATGGTCGATCTGGAGGAGGGGGCCGACTTCATCGCGGCCTTCCCCTACAAGGCCGGAACGAAGCTCCTCGTGGTCGGCTCCGACGGGCGCGGCTTCGTGGTCCCGACCGACGACATCGTGGCCAATACCCGCAAGGGTAAGCAGATCCTCAACCTCGACGCCCCGGCGAAAGCGGTGGTGTGCACGGAGGCCGAGGGCGACCACGTCGCGATCATCGGCGAGAACCGGAAGCTTCTGATCTTCCCCCTGAAGCAGGTTCCCGAGATGACCCGCGGCAAGGGTGTGCGCCTCCAGCGCTACAAGGATGGCGGCGTGTCCGACGCCAAGGTCTTCAAGCTCAAGGAAGGCCTCACCTGGAAGGACACGTCCGGCCGCACCTGGACCGTGGCGAAGGAAGACCTGCGCGACTGGATGGGCGATCGCACCGAAGCCGGTCGCCTGCCGCCCAAGGGCTTCCCGAAGTCGAACACCTTCGGTGAGTAAGAGGCCGTAAGTCACTCAATATTGCGGTCGCATCGAGCTGCAGAATAGTGAAACAGCGCCCGAAGGGGGCGCTGTTTTTTTGTTGAAGACTTCTAGTGACGTAATTCTGCAATTTTGCCCAGATCGAGTCCTGCTGAGCTTACTACATGCTGTGTAGAGACATGCTAAATTTAGTTGCTTTCCTACGCTCGCTATGATGTTGTATAATTACAAAAGGAGGGGCGATGGCCACAGTCGATTGGAAGGCTCCTGCAGAAAAGACCTACCGCGATGGCGTACCTTATACATTCAACGGATTCGATTTCCGAAAGGTAATCTTGGATAACGTTTGGCGGAAGTCGGAGGAGTCGACGTCGGCGTTCTCCGGGACGTCAGTCAGTCCGCACCGCCCTGGAATTGTTAAGGATACTTATCAAGGCTCATTCATACTGCAGTCCAACACCTACATTGTTGATGGTACTGTCACAAGTTTCACACGCTACAACAGTGAGCAATACGCCGGCTCGATCACAGCGCTTACTATCCCATACAAGACGTTGCTCAATGCCTCGGAGACGCCAGACAAGGCAGATGATATAGCTCTATTTCGGGAGGCTTTCGCCGGGGATGACGTTCTATCCGGCGGGAATTCGAATGACAGATTGGAGGGCTTCGCCGGCCAGGATGTGATCCGGGGCGGTCGTGGCTCCGATAAGCTATACGGCGGGGGTGGCGCGGACCGGTTCGTCTATGCTGCCGGGCAGGACAGCGCTAACTCGGTCAAGAAGCGTGATGTCATCTATGATTTCTCGAAGCGCGAGGGCGACAAGATTGACCTTTCTCTGATCGACGCCAATTCGACGAAGGGTGGCAATCAGGCATTCAAGTACATCGGCCGCCGGGACTTCCAAAAGAAGGCGGGCGAGCTGCGTTACGAGAAGGTCAAGGGCAGTTCTTACGTCTATGGGGACATCAACGGCGACGGAAAAGCCGATCTCACGATCCTGATCAAAGGTGCTGCGACCATGCCCAAGGGATACTTCATTCTCTAGTTTGCGCCCCTCAAGCGTCGTCCCTCCCTATCGGCGGCAGCTTCTCAGTAGTACCTGTATAAATCAGACTACAAACTGCGCCTGCCTTGCCGGCCTCAATTGCCGTATGCTGCAGGTGATGAAGCGTAATGCTAGTCCACCCGCACCCAGCCCGGAGCCAGCAGGCGCTCCTGCGGGGTGAAGCGGGCCTTGTAGCCCATCTTCTTCGAACCTTCGACCCAGTAGCCGAGATAGAGATAGGGCAGGCCCATCGCCTTCGCGCGACGGATATGGTCGAGGATCATGAAGGTGCCGAGGCTGCGGTCCCGCTGGTCCGGATCGTAGAACGAGTAGACCATCGACAGGCCGTCGCTCATCTCGTCCGTGAGGCACACGGCGATCAGGTCTCCGGTGCCTTTGCTGGTGATGCCGCTGTCGATCCCGCGGCGGCGATACTCGATCAGCCGCGTGTCCACATGGCTGTCCTCGATCATCATCGAATAGTCGAGCACGGTCATGTCGGCCATGCCGCCATCCGTGTGCCGGGCGTCGAGATAGCGCCGGAACAGGGAGTACTGCTCCGAGGTGGGCCGGTTCGGCATGGCATTGCCGATCAGGTCCTCGTTCGCCTTCAGGACCCGCCTCATGTTGCCGGAGGGCTCGAACTCGTTCACGAGCACGCGCACCGAAACGCAGGCGCGGCAGGTGTCGCAGGCGGGTCGGTAGGCGATGGTCTGCGACCGGCGGAAGCCGCCCTGGGTCAGGATCTCGTTGAGCTCCCGCCCGCGTCGTCCGACGATGTGAGTGAAGACCTTCCGCTCTTCCCTGTTCGGCAGGTAGGGGCAGGCGGAAGGAGAGGTCAGGTAGAACTGCGGTGCGTCGCGCGGCTGACTCGTCAAGCTTGATCGCCTTGTGGAGGAACCTTGAGCATTGACTTAACGCTCAAGGATAACATTGGTGCCACCGACGTCCAGCAAAAGAGGCCCGGATGCCGCATCTCGCTCACGCGGAGCGGATGACCATCATGTTCGTCAGCAGGTCGCGCACGAAGCGGCGGTCGTCGCGGAAGAAGCCGACCAGGACGTCGCAGGCCCAGAGCAGGAAGGTGGAGACGGCCACGTAGAACAGGAGCGCGTGGACCGCTGCCGCGAGCATGGACACCGGCCGTCCGCTCGGATCGACCACCCGCAGGCCCATGTAGCGCATACCCACCGTCGCCTGGGAGGGGCCGCCGATGGTCACCGCGTTGTAGAGGATGAAGGTGAGGGCGGTGAGCGGCAGGAACACGAACAGGCCCCAGCCGAGACCGAGGGTGAGCAGGCCGAAGACGAAGATCGCGATGGAAATCAGCACGATCCAGACCGCCACCACGAGCAGGTCGATGAGGTAGGCCCAGAAGCGCCGGTTGATGACGCCTTCGGTCAGCCGCGTGTCGACCTCATAGGAATTGTAGTTCATCGGCGGCAGGGAAGAACGGTTCGCCATGATCTGCTCCTCAATAGGCCGTTTCCGACAGACAGCGCCAATCGATCCGCTGGGGAGCGAGGCCGTCCGCCGCCAGGGCATCGAACACCTCCAATGTATGCTTTCTGTCCCGGGTTTCGATGGTGATGTCGATGGAAACCCCCTTGGCCGGCACGTCCAGGAACAAACGGCTGTGGGAAACCTCCAGAATGTTGGCGCCCAGGCTGCCGAGCCTGCTCGCCACCCGGCCCAGGAAGCCCGGGCGGTCGTTGGAGGTGATGCGGAAGGAGGCGATGCGGTCGTCGCGCTCCAGTTCGCGCACCATCACCGAGGCGAGAATGCGCGCATCGATGTTGCCGCCGCAGAGCACGAGGCCGACCCGCTTGCCCTCGAACCGTTTCGGCTCCGCCAGCATGGCCGCGAGACCCGCCGCGCCCGCGCCCTCTGCCATGGTCCGCTGCAGCGTGGCATAGGCGTTGACCGCCCGCTCGATCACCGGCTCGTCCACCAGCACGATGTCGGAGACGAGATCCCGCACGATGGGCAGGGGGAGCTGCCCCACGGTCTTGACCGCGATGCCTTCCGCCAGGGTGGCGCCGCCGATGGGGCGGTCCTCGCCCCGGATCGCGTTCTGGAACGACGGGTAGAGGGCCGCCTCGACGCCGACGATCTCGATGGAAGGCTTCAGGGCCTTGGCGGCGACCGCGATACCCGAGATCAGGCCGCCGCCGCCGATGGGCACCACGATCTGGTCGAGGTCCGGCGCATCCGCCAGCATTTCGAGCGCGACGGTGCCCTGGCCGGCCATGACGCTGGGATCGTCGTAGGGATGCACGAAGACCAGCCCCTCTTCCGCCGCGATCTGCCGCGCCCGGTCGGCGGACTCGTAGAGGGTCTCGCCGTGAAGGATCACCCGGGCGCCGTAGGCGCGGGTGTTCTCGGCCTTCACCAGCGGAACGCTCTCCGGCATCACGATGGTGGCCGGAATGCCGAGGCGCCGGGCGTGGTACGCCACCGCCTGGGCGTGGTTGCCCGCCGACATGGCGATGACGCCGCGCCTGCGCTCCTCCGAGGTGAGGCTCTCCAGCTTCGTGACCGCACCGCGCTCCTTGAAGGAGCCGGTCGGCTGCATGTTCTCGTGCTTCACACAGACGGTCGCGCCGGTGAGCTGGGACAGGCGGGGAGCGGGGACGAGAGGGGTCCTGAGAACCTGCCCCTGAATGGTCGCCGCGGCGCGTTTCACGTCCTCGACGGTGATGGCGTAATCGGCCAATGGTGCCTCCGGTTGGTCTTGGTGCCCTTAGATGGGTCGTGGTGTTGGATCCCTCGTGCCGAACAGCCCGCCGGGACGGAAGATCAGAAAGACGACGAGCGCGACATATAAAGCGATGTCGCGCGCCTCGATGGGTAAATATGCCGACCAGAGCGTTTCGAACAATCCCACCGCGAAGCCGCCCAGGAGCGCCCCTGGAATCGAGCCGATCCCGCCGATGATGGCGGCGATCAGCGCCTTCAGGCCGTACTGAAACCCTCCTGCGAAACCCAGGCCGCCATATTGCGCCACGATGAGCAGGCCCGCCAGAGCCGCCATGGCGCCCGCCAGGGCGAGGGTCTGGAGCAGGAGGCGGGGGCCGTCGATCCCGAACAGGGCCGCCGCCTGCGCGTCGTCCGCATAGGCGCGCCAGGCTCGGCCGAAACCTGTGGATTTCATGAGCCAGAGGAGGAGGAGGGCGACGACGAGGCCGATTCCGGTGGTGGTCGGGGTGATCGGCGTCAGGCTGACGAGGAAATCGCCCGACCGGGCCAGCGGCCAAGGCTCCGACCAGATCGGAGGCAGCCAGACGGTGACCGGACTCTGCACCAGCCGCAGGTACTCCATCAGGAAGAGGGACAGGCCCACGGTGGCGATGAGGCTGGCCTGGGCGCCTGGAATGCGGCCGATGGTGAAATAGCCGCCCACAGCACTGTGAATGGTGCCGGCGAAAAGGGCGGCGGCGAGGCCCGCCCCGAGGCCGAGGAGGGGCGAGGTGACCCCGGGGACGATCGCCAGGGATGCGCCTGCGACGGTGCCCGCTGCGCCGACGGCCGCCAGCTCCCCGAAAGCCAGATTGATGCGGCCGCTCAGCCCGAAGACGAGGGCGTAGGCCACCGCGAGCAGTGCATAGATCGCGGTTCGCGGCAGGCTGACCAGGAACTGCTGGAGCGAGTAGGCCGAAGCGGCGGGAATTTCCAGCACGCCGGCATCCACCCGGCTCCCGGGATCTCCGGCCACGCCCTCCGGGGTGTCGATATAGTAGTTCTTCAGGAAATACAGGCTCGCTCCGGAAATCGGGCCGCGCTCGGTGAGGATGCCCGTCAGCTCGGCCTTGTTCGGGGACAGGCCCTCGGCCGCGAACGCACAGATCACGGCGCGGTCCTGGACGGGACGGCCTGGATATTCCGCGGTGTATTCCAGGAGAAGCGTGCGGGGCGAAGGGCCGTTCTGCACCCGGGTGACGGTGATCCGGGCGCCGGGATTCAGGGCGGGCAGGGCGGTCCGGCACACCCGCGTCTGTTCGGCATCGACCGACAGCCCGCAGGCCGCGAGAAGGCACAGCCCCAGGAGACAGGCGGCGAGCCGCCATGTCCGCACGAGGCCGGAGCGGACCATGAAGGACCCGGTTCTAAGCTTGGGCCTTCAGCTTTTCGGCCACCCGGGGGGCGAAATAGGTGAGGATGCCGTCGGCCCCCGCGCGTTTGAAGGCGAGGAGGCTTTCCATCATCGCGCGCTCGCCGTCGATCCAGCCGTTGGCGGCGGCGGCCCGGATCATCGCGTATTCGCCGGAGACCTGATAGGCGAAGGTCGGGATGCCGAAGGTCTCCTTCACCCGGGCCACGATGTCGAGATAGGGCAGGCCGGGCTTGACCATGATCATGTCCGCGCCCTCCTCCAGATCGAGGGCGACCTCGCGCATGGCTTCGTCCGTGTTGGCCGGGTCCATCTGATAGGTGCGCTTGTCGCCCACGAGCGTGGCGTTGGTGCCGATGGCGTCCCGGAACGGGCCGTAGAAGGCGGAGGCGTATTTCGCCGCATAGGACATGATCTGGACGTCCTGGAACCCCGCCTCGTCGAGGGCGCTGCGGATGGCGCCCACGCGGCCGTCCATCATGTCGGAGGGGGCGATGACGTCCGAGCCGGCCTCGGCCTGGATCACGGCCTGACGCGACAGGATGGCGACGGTCTCGTCGTTGAGGATCCGGTCGCCCTGCATCACGCCGTCATGGCCGTGGCTGGTATAGGGATCGAGCGCCACGTCGGTGATGATGCCGATCTCCGGCACGGCGCGCTTGATCTCGCGCACGGCGCGGCAGACGAGATTGCGGGTGTTCAGGGCCTCCGAGGCCGTTTCGTCGCGCAGGGAAGGGTCGGTGTTCGGGAAGAGGGCGATGGCCGGGATACGCAGGGAGGCGGCCCTTTCGGCCTCCCGCACGGCTTCCCCGATCGTCAGCCGCTCGACCTCGGGCATGGACGCCACCGCCTGGCGGCCCGAAGCGCCTTCGATGAGGAAGATCGGCCAGATCAGGTCGTCGGCCGTCAGCACGTTCTCGCGCACGAGCCGCCTCGACCATTCGGCCTTCCGGTTGCGCCTCGGGCGCTGGGAGAGGGCCAGCGCGGAGGAGGGAGCATCCATGGGGGCGGAACGGGGGAACGGCGACAGCTTCGACATGAATCCTGATCCAAAGCCGGCTTCGCTGCGCCGGCGGACAGGACAAGAGTTAGCACATTTAAATGACTCTAAGGAAGCGCTCGCCTGCATTCCCGATATGTGTCCAAGAGGCGCTCCCGACAGGAGCGCCCCTCACTCTTGTTCGCGGGCATGCGGAAAAAGCCCTCCGCATGCCGCCAGTGTCGAGAGGGGACCTTAGACGACGAAGAAGTCGTTTGCGGTGAGCTTGAGCTTCTTGGCCATCTTGGCGATCTCGACCGCCTTGCCCGCACCCGATCCGTCGGCATCGTAATACAGGATGCCCTTCTTCTTGCTGTAGACCAGGTAGTCGTCCTTGCCCTTGGCCTTCTCCAGGCTGAAGAACTTCTTGTTCAGCTTGGCCGGCTTGGCTTCCGAGCCCTTCTTGCCCAGCTTCTTGAACACCTTGTTGTCGAGCCAGATCGTGTCGTCGGCCACCGAGAAGTCGGTGATCGTGTCCAGGTTCTTCTTGCTCGGCTTGGTGTCGAACACGAACACGTCCTTGCCCGCGCCGCCGGTCAACACGTCCTTGCCGGCCTTGCCGTAGAGCTTGTCGTTGCCGTCTTGGCCCGTCAGCCGGTTCGCCCCCTTGGTGCCCACCATAACAAGATCGGTCCGGGGTGGCGGCGGAGGAGGAGGCGGCGGCTCGCCTTCCGCACGAAGCTGAAACCGTTGAAAGAACGCGCCGCCGCTCTCCGAACCGGCCTCATGTGTATCTTCCTGGCCCGGTTGGGTCCCGTTGCCATGCCACGAGACGATCCAGCTGCCGTCAGAGAGAACCTCCACAATCGGTTCACTTTGCAGGCCGACCGTCGAGGTCGCCACTCGGGTTTCGGTGCCGACGCGGTCGCCATTGGCATCGAAGACCTGCTGGAAGACCTCCACCTCAGGGGGCTGACCGGTCTGCGACACATCGTTGTCCCAGACCGCCACGATGTGACCTGTGGGCAAGGCTACGATGTTGAGAAACCCTGTGTCACCCTCAACCGTGGTGTTGATGCGCGTCTCCCCACCAACCTTTGCGCCGCTGGCGTCGAAGCGCTGGAAGAAGTACCCATTGGTATCCTCCTGGCCGAGTTGAGTGCCCTTTCCACCCCATGCCACCACGAATCCGCCGTTCGGCAGCTCGACAATGTCATAGATTGACTGCATGCCCTCCGTCGATGCGCTCACCAGGGATTTGACTCCCGCGGCGCGGCCATCGGCATTGAAGACCTGGTAGTAGAGATCGGCCGAAGCAGGGCTTTCTCCTTCCTGCCAGAGCGTCACCCACTTTCCGTCAGCAAGCGCCTTGAGTTTGGTCGATGGGCTTGTATCCGTTCCTTCTTCGGGGGTCAGCTTGGTCGGTCCGCCTCGTTTCGAGCCATCGGCATTGAAGGCCTGCTGCCAAGTATGATTTCCGGATTGATCGTAAGTGATGACCCATCCTCCATCCGTCAGGCCGACGGAGGTTTCAAAGGATTCGCTGGCGTCCGAGGTCGGATTGTTGATCAGTATTTCGGTTCCGATGGCATGCCCGTCCGCATCGAAACGCTGAAGGAAGGCACCATCGTCGTCCACATGGTCGGCCTGTGTTCCGTTTCCATCCCAAACGATTCCGAAATTGCCACCGGAAAGTTCTACAAAACGGCCGAACGATTGGGTTCCTTCGACTGTCGTGTTGACGCGCGTCACGCTTCCTGCCGGAGCTCCAGTGGAGTCGAAGCGTTGATAGAAGATGCCGTTATCGTCCTGGCCCGTCTGCGTGCTGCCTCCTGACCAGACGACCATGAAGCCGCCATCGGCCAGCTTGCGTGTCAACGGGAGCCAGCCTGGGGAGTAGGGTAGGTCGTCGATCCGTGCCTCTTCTCCAACGCGTCCGGCGGAATCGAACGTCTGGTAATAAATTCCATCCAAGAGAGCCGGACTGGACGGTAGGTCGACACCCCAAACGCCAGTCCACCTGCCGTCGGCAAGGGGCAGAACATGGGTAAAGCTCACGACACCCGTTGTCGTCGCGTTGGTTCGCACCTCGTCCCCGATCGGATTCAGGTTGGCATCGAACACTTGATGAAAGAAGCCATACTCGTCCTGCTGGCCCGTCTGCGTACCGGTGCCGTACCAGGTTGCGAGCAGGCGCCCGTCCGAGAGCTGGGCGAAGCTCAGGTATCGTTGCTCGCCGCTCAAAGACGTGTTGACACGGGTCTCACCGCCCACGCGATGGATAGAATAGGACATTGCAAGTGCCTCTGGTGGATGGGCATAGCCAAATTAGATACAATATATCGTATATATTCCCTTAATCGATGGCTGTCGAGGGGTGCCGTATTCCCTTGTAGTTGCGCCAAGTTCGCGAAGCTGAAGCGATCCATTGGCTCTGGCTGGGACGTCTGTGCAAAGTGCCTGTCGATTCCACACATTGACCGCCGCACCCCCGCCCGCTTATCCCTCATCCGAACCAAGGAGCCGGCGATGGACGACAGCCGCGAAGCGATCTGCGAACGTCACGGCGAGGCGGGGGTGATCACCCTCAACCGGCCGAAGGCGCTCAATGCTCTGACCCTGTCCATGGTGCGGGAGATGCGCCGGGCGCTCGACGCCTGGGCGGCGGATCCCGCCGTGTCGCGGATCGTGGTGGAAGGGGCCGGCGAGAAGGCGTTCTGCGCAGGCGGCGACATCCGGCGGCTGACCGAGCTCGGCCGCGCCGGGCAGAAGGCGGAGGGGCTGGCCTTCTGGCGCGAGGAATACCAGCTCAACGCCCTCATCAAGCGCTATCCGAAGCCCTACATCTCCCTCGTCGACGGCATCGTCATGGGCGGCGGTGTCGGCGTCTCGCTCCACGGCTCCCACCGGGTGGCCGGGGAGCGCTATCTCTTCGCCATGCCCGAGGTCGGAATCGGCTTTTTTCCCGACGTGGGCGGGACCTACGCCCTACCGCGCCTGCCGGGACAGACGGGCATGTACCTCGCGCTCACGGGCGAGCGGGTCAAACGGGCCGACGCGAAGATGCTCGGCCTGGCGACCCATGCGATCGACAGCAAGGATTTCGGTGCCCTGCGCCAGGCCCTGGTCGACGGGGAGCCCGTGGAGAACGCCCTGATGCGCGTCTCCGTCGATCCGGGTGCGGCCCCCCTCGCGGATCAGAGGGCGGTCATCGATGCCTGTTTTTCGGCCGGGAGCGTCTCCGCCATCCTCCAGCGTCTCGACGAGGCTGCGGAAAAGGGTTCGGACTTCGCGGCCAGAACCGCGGCGGGAATGCGGACCAAATCGCCCACGAGCATGTGCATCGCCTTCGAGCAGGTCCGTCGCGGGGCGGAGATGGATTTCGAAGAGGCGATGAGGACGGAGTTCCGGATCGTCTCCCGGATCTTCGACGGTCACGATTTCTACGAGGGGGTGAGGGCAGTTCTCGTGGACAAGGACAACCAGCCGCGCTGGCAGCCGGCCTCCCTCGAGGAGGTCGATCCCGCCGCCATCGACCGTCACTTCGCCAGCCTCGGCGAGCGGGATCTGGAGATCGCCTGATGCGGACCCACGGCCCGAGGCATTCCTCCGAGACGACGCGCGACTACATCTCCGACCGGATCGAGGAGCGGCCCGCCACGCCCCGCGCCGTGCGCTGGAACCTGGCCCTGACCGTGTTCATGCGCATCCTGGCGATCTTCTGGATCATGAAGGGGCTCAGCGCCTGGGCGGTTATCCTGGGAATCTGGACCCCGGTGGGCCAGTTCGAGATCCGCTCCACCGGGTACCAGGCCACCATCATCTATTTCGCGCTCATCGACCTCATCGCGGCCGTAGGGCTCTGGATGGCGAGCACCTGGGGCGGGATCATGTGGCTGCTGGCGATCATGAGCCACCTCATCCTGGCGGCGTTCTTCCCCGGCATCGTTCAGGCCAATACCGCGGTCATGATCGCGTTCGTGGCGTTCATCGTGACCTATCTCGCCCTGTCCTGGCTCGCAGCCCACGAGAAATAGCCGCGCCCGATCAACCAGCTAAAAGTTGCGACTTCCTCCTCGAATGGGGAGGGGACGCAAGGGCATGTTCCGATATAACGCAAGGTGACCGCTCTCCCTGACGGATCTGGAAGTTTCGCGTCACGGTGCGCAGGCGGGGGGCTGGTTTCGACGTGCCGGCAGATTGCGCCGGGTCCGCATCAAACGGGGATTTTCACCATGTTTCGTCGCTTTCTCTTCTGCAACCTGCTCGCGTTGCCGTTCCTGGCGTCCCAGCCGGTTCTCGCCCAATCCTTTCCTCTGGGACCGGTGATCGACGCGATCGGACGGGCGCAGAGCCCTGCTCCCGCGCCCCAAGTCGCGCCCGGGCATGGCCCGAAGAGGAAAATGGCTCCTGCCGGGAGGGCGGGCCGAAGCGCCAAGCCTGTGAGGCAGCCGCGCTACCAGAGGCCGGGCGATTCGGGCGGTTCGTCCCCCGGATACCTGCTCGGCAACGGATGACCCTGCGGAAAGAGCTGTTGACCTGGGGTGCCGCGATCACGATTGCGGCACCGCGGCAGCAATCCTGTGGGAATCCGATGTGCCTTAATATCGCCGCGTTGTTCCTCGTTTTGAATACCCTTCATTAATCGTCCCTCGGCATGTTCGTGCCGAGAACGGTCCGGGCGTGGAGGTCTTCTCCGTTCCCGTTCCCAGGAAACACAAACCGAGAGCTTGCACTTCATGGTCTCACGCCGTTCCCTCCTGACAGGATCGCTTGCCCTTGTCTTCACCCCGGCAGCGGCTCTGGCCCAGCAATTCGCCGGGAATCAGGCCGAGTGGTCGCAGAACTACGAGGCGGTCTCTCGGTCCCGTGTCCAGCGGACGTCCACGCCGATGCTGTCGGCCGAGGCGCTCGCGGCGACCGAGCAGATGATCGAGTACTACCGCAACATCTCGGCGCGCGGCGGCTGGCAGCCGGTGCGCGGCGTCGAGGGCATGCGCGTGGGCTCCAACAGCCCGGCGGTCATCGCCCTGCGTCAGCGTCTCATCACCACGGGCGACCTCGATCCGGCGGCGGGCGAGTCGCCGATCTACGATTCCTACGTCGAGGCCGGCGTCCGCCGCTTCCAGGCCCGCCACGGCCTCAGCTCCACCGGCACGATGACGGCGGCGACCGTCGCCGCCATGAACGTGCCGGTCGACGTGCGCATCCGTCAGCTCGAGATCAATGTGGTGCGCCTGCGCTCGCTCTCGGGCAATCTGGGCCACCGCTACGTGGTGGCGAACATCCCGGCCGCCCTGGTGGAGACGGTGGAGGGCGGTGTCGTTCACACCCGCCACGCCGCCGGCGTGGGCAAGATCGACCGTCAGTCGCCGATCCTCAATTCCAAGGTCGTCGAGGTCAATTTCAACCCGTTCTGGACCGTTCCGGCTTCGATCATCCGCAAGGACCTGATCCCGAAGATGCAGAAGGAGCCGAACTACCTGACGGACAACAAGATCCGCATCTTCAAGGGCGACCAGGAGATCCCGCCGTCCCAGGTCAACTGGTTCTCGGACGAGGCGACCCGTTACCGGTTCCGCCAGGATCCGGGCGGCGAGCTGAACTCCATGGGGTTCGTGCGCATCAACATCCCGAACCAGCACGGCGTCTACATGCATG
This sequence comes from Microvirga lenta, assembly GCF_020532555.1. Lineage (GTDB taxonomy): Bacteria > Pseudomonadota > Alphaproteobacteria > Rhizobiales > Beijerinckiaceae > Microvirga > Microvirga lenta. The sequence continues at coordinate 23,817 of NZ_JAJBBR010000011.1, forward strand.
ATACGCCGTCCAAGGGCATCTTCGGCGACGACTTCCGGTTCGTGTCATCGGGCTGCATCCGCGTCCAGAACGTGCGCGACTACATCGAGTGGCTCCTGAAGGACACCCCCGGCTGGTCCCGCGAGCAGATCGACGCGGCCTTCAAGTCCGGCGAGCGGATCGACGCCCGGCTGACGCAGCCGGTTCCGATCCACTGGGTCTACGTCACCGCCTGGGCCACCCCCGACGGTCTCGTCCAGTTCCGGGACGACATCTACAACAAGGACGGCCTCGGCAGCGCGATCCCGGTCGCGAGCCGCGTTCCGACCGAGCCGGACGCCGAGATGTTCCTGCAGAACTGACCCTGGGACACGCCAGGTCTCGACAGCAGCCCGCCTCACATGGCGGGCTGTTGCATTTCCGGCGCCGGGTAGGCATGTGTTTTGAACGGGTTGGCGCCCTTCGCCGGCCCATGATAAAGGCCACGGACACATTCAGATCGAGTTGCCGTCTTCGTCCGGGCGCGACGCCAGGAACCGCCGGACCGGCCGCTCACAGGAGGCGAGGGTTACCATGAGCGCGAGTGAAGCGGCACGCAGCCATCTGTCCAACAGCTTTTTCTCGGCGAGCCTCGCCGACAGCGATCCCGAGATCGCCCGCGCCATCGAACTCGAACTCGGCCGGCAGCGCGACGAGATCGAGCTGATCGCCTCCGAGAACATCGTCTCCCGCGCCGTGCTCGAGGCGCAGGGCTCGGTGATGACCAACAAGTACGCCGAGGGCTATCCGGGCCGCCGCTACTATGGCGGCTGCCAGTTCGTGGACATCGCCGAGGAGCTCGCCATCGACCGCGCCAAGCGCCTGTTCGACTGCAAGTTCGCCAATGTGCAGCCCAATTCCGGCTCCCAGGCCAACCAGGCCGTCTTCATGGCGCTCATGAAGCCCGGCGACACCTTCATGGGTCTCGATCTCGCCTGCGGCGGACACCTGACCCACGGCTCCCCGGTCAACATGTCGGGCAAGTGGTTCAACGTGGTGAGCTACAAGGTGCGCGAGAGCGACCAGATCATCGACATGGACGAGGTCGCCCGTCTCGCCCGCGAGCACAAGCCGAAGGTGATCGTGGCCGGCGGCTCGGCCTATTCCCGCTTCTGGGACTTTGCCCGCTTCCGGGAGATCGCGGACGACGTCGGCGCCTTCTTCATGGTCGACATCGCCCATTTCGCCGGTCTCGTGGCGGGCGGCGCCCATCCGTCGCCGTTCCCCCACGCCCACGTGGTCACCACCACCACCCACAAGACCCTGCGCGGCCCGCGCGGCGGCATGATCCTCACCAATGACGAGGACATCGCCAAGAAGGTGAATTCCGCCATCTTCCCGGGCCTCCAGGGCGGGCCGCTCATGCACGTGATCGCCGCCAAGGCGGTGGCCTTCGGTGAAGCCCTGCGGCCCGAATTCAAGCTCTATGCCCGCTCGGTCGTGGAGAACGCCAAGGTCCTGGCCGACACCATGCTGTCGGGCGGCTACGTCATCGTGGCCGGCGGCACCGACAACCACCTGATGCTGGTCGACCTGCGGCCGAAGAAGCTCACCGGCAAGGCGGCCGAGGCCGCCCTCGGCCGGGCTCACATCACCTGCAACAAGAACGGCGTTCCCTTCGATCCCGAGAAGCCGATGGTGACCTCGGGCGTGCGCCTGGGCACCCCGGCCGCCACCTCCCGCGGCTTCGGCGTCGCCGAGTTCCGCAAAGTGGGCGAGCTGATCGTCGAGACCCTCGACGGGCTGGCGAAGAGCGGCGACGAGGGCAATGCCGGGGTCGAGGATTCGGTCCGCCAGCGCGTGCACGAGCTGACCCGGCGCTTCCCGATCTACGCTTAAAGGCCGTTCCATCACATGCGTTGCCCCTATTGCGGGAGCCTGGACACTCAGGTGAAGGATTCCAGGCCGACGGACGATTCCTCGGCCATTCGCCGCCGCCGCATCTGCCCGGATTGCGGCGGCCGGTTCACGACCTTCGAGCGTGTCCAGCTGCGTGAGCTGTTCGTGGTCAAGCGGTCCGGCCGCCGGGTCCCGTTCGACCGGGACAAGCTGGAGCGGTCCGTGGAGGTCGCGCTGCGCAAGCGCCCGGTCGATCCGGAGCGCGTGGAGAGGATGCTCAACGGCATCGTTCGCCAGCTCGAGAGCATGGGCGACACCGATGTTCCGAGCGAAACCGTGGGCGAGCTGGTCATGGAGGGGCTGAAGGGCCTCGACGACGTGGCCTATGTGCGCTTCGCGTCCGTCTACAAGAACTTCCGCGAGGCCAAGGACTTCGAGGCGATTCTCGACAAGCTGGCGGAAGGGGAGACGGACGACGGCAATGCCTCTGCGCCCAGGCGCAACGCGGCGCAGTCCGAGTGATGGCGTCCGCTCCGCTCCATGAGACGTCGCCAGAGCCTTCCGCCCATGACGAGCGCCTCATGCGCCTTGCCATCGGGTTGGGCGAGCGCAATCTGGGGCTGACCTGGCCGAACCCTTCCGTGGGCTCCGTCGTGGTGGACGAGAGCGGCGACTGGCCGGTCATCGTCGCGCAGGGCGCCACGCAGAAGGGCGGCAGGCCGCATGCGGAAAGGGTGGCGCTCGCCGCCGCCGGCGACCGGGCCCGGGGGGCAACCCTCTACGTATCCCTGGAGCCCTGCTCACACCACGGCAAGACGGCACCCTGCGCCGACGCGGTGGTGGAGGCCGGAATCGCCAGAGTGGTCTCGGCCATCGAGGATCCGGATGTTCGGGTGGCGGGGCGTGGCCATGCCCGGCTCCGGGCCGCGGGAATTCCGGTCACGGTCGGCTGCCTCGCCGGGGCGGCCCGGCAGGCCCATCGCGGCCATATCACCCGGGTGACGAAGGGACGGCCGATGCTGACCCTGAAGCTCGCCCGCACCACGGAAGGTTTCGCCGGCACCCGGCAGGGACCGCGTCTCATGATCACCGGCGAGACGGCCAATGCCCGCATGCATCTCATGCGCGCCCATGCGGATGCGATCATGGTGGGAGTGGGCACGATCCTCGCCGACGATCCGCTCCTGAACGTTCGCCTGCCGGGGCTGCAGGCACGCTCGCCTGTGCGCATCGTCATCGACAGCCGCCTGGGAACGCCTCCCGGGTCGCGCATCGTCACCGGAGCTCGCGACATCCCGACCTGGATCGTCGCCACGGCGGCGGCGGCGGTCGAGGCCGAAAGGGAGCTGGCGGCGCATGGCGTGGAGGTGCTCCGGGTCTCGCCCGACGCGAACGGGCACGTCGCGCTCGACGAGGCATTGCAGCTCCTCGGCTCCCGGGGGCTGACCCGGGTGTTCTGCGAGGGAGGACCGGGTCTGGCCGATGCGCTGGCGAAGGCCGATCTCGTGGACGAACTCGTCCTCGTCACCGGCCGATCCGCCCGGGGCGAGGGCGACGTGCCGGCCCTCGGGCTCGCGCTGCAGGACAGGATGGACGATCTGCGCCTCGTGGGAGACGAGCAGATCGGATCCGATCTCTTCATGTTTTGGGAGAAATCTTAGATGTTCACGGGCATCGTCACGGATGTGGGGCAGATCAGCGCCGTCTCGGAGGGGGAAACGCTCCGCCGCATCCGCATCGAATCCACTTACGACCCGGCGACGATCGCGCTGGGCGCCTCCATCGCCTGCGGCGGCCCCTGCCTGACTGTGGTGGCGGTCGAGCCGCGCGGGAACGGCTGCTGGTTCGAGGTCGATGCCGCCGCCGAGACCCTGGAGCGGACGACCGTCCGCGACTGGCAGGCCGGCACGCGGGTCAATCTGGAGCGGTCTCTGAAGATCGGGGACGAGCTCGGCGGCCATATCGTCACGGGGCATGTGGACGGCGTCGCCACCATCGTCGCCAAGGAGGCGATCACCGCAGGCGACGATCCCTGGGGGCCGACCGCGCGCTTCGTCATCAAGGCGCCGCCCGCCCTGGCGCCTTTCATCGCCGAAAAGGGCTCCGTCTGCCTCGACGGCACTTCTCTGACCGTGAACTCGGTCAACGACGACATCTTCTCCGTCCTCATCATTCCGCATACCCTCGCCGTGACCACCTGGGGCGAGCGGCAGGTCGGCGACAGCCTCAACCTCGAAGTCGATCTGATGGCCCGCTACGCGGCACGGCTTGCGGACGCGCGCCGGGCGGGGTAGGGACCCACAACGTTCAATCCGTCCGAAGAACATCTCCAGAGCACCCTCTTTCTTCCAGAAGGCGCAGCCACGCGGCTGCGCCTCGGGACGAGACAGGGTGCGTTTCAGGTCCGAAACGGTTTTCCATGGTCTCGCATTCCGCCAAGTCTCCCAACAACCGTCCGCCCGTTCCCGGAGCCCGCATCCTGGTGGTCGAGGCGCGCTTCTACGACGACATCGCCGACGAACTGCTGCGGGGAGCCCGCGGGGTCGTCGAAGCGGCGCAGGCCACCATGGACGTGCTGACGGTCGACGGGGCGCTCGAAATCCCCGCCACCATCGCCATCGCGCTCGATGCCGCCGAGAAGGCAGGCCGGCCCTACGACGCGGTCGTGGCCCTGGGCTGCGTCATCCGCGGCGAAACCGGGCACTACGACATCGTCGCGGGCGAGAGCTCGCGGGCCCTGATGGACCTGTCGGTGGCGCGGCGGATCCCGCTCGCCAACGGCATCCTGACCGTGGAGAATGACGAGCAGGCCTGGACCCGTGCGCGGGTGAATGAATTGAATAAGGGCGGGGGAGCGGTGGACGCGGCGCTCGCCGTGCTTCGCATCAAACAACACGTCGAGGAGGCCTGACCATGACGAAGCCCGCAGAGCGCTCGGCTGCTCGTCTCGCCGCAGTTCAGGCCCTGTACCAGATGGATCTGTCCGGCAAGAGCGTCGTCGATGCCCTGGCCGAATTCGAGGCGTTCTGGATCGGCCGCGAGGTCGAAGGCATCGAGTTCCAGCCCTCCGACAACGACTTCTTCCGCAACATCCTCTCGGGCGTGGTCAATAACCAGCGCGACATCGACGTGAGGATCGACAAGGCGCTCGCCGCCGGCTGGCCCCTGAAGCGGATCGAGGCCGTCCTGCGCGCGATCCTGCGTGCCGGCTGCTACGAGCTGATGTTCCGTAAGGACGTGCCCGTGCGCGTGGTCATCACCGAATATGTGGACGTAACCCATGGCTTCTACAGCGAGGACGAATCCGGCCTCGTGAACGCGGTTCTCGACAGTCTTGCTCGCGAGGTTCGCGCCGGCGAGCTCGAGCGCAAGGCGGCGGGACAGACGAAGCGGTAGCGTCCGGCATGAGCGGACGCCCCGGCGAGGACAGCCTGATTGCCCGCTTTTTCGCGCCCCTGGCCGCGGAAGGCGGGCATGGGCTCAAGGACGATGCGGCCTGCATGTCCCCGACCCCGGGGCACGATCTCGTCCTCACGACCGACGCCATCGTCGAGTCGGTTCACTTCCTGCCCGGAGACGCGCCCGGTTCCGTGGCGCGCAAGGCCCTGGGGGTCAACGTCTCCGATCTGGCCGCCAAGGGGGCGGACCCGAAGGGCTTTCTCCTCAGCCTCGCCCTGCCGGATGACTGGACCGAAGCCTGGCTCGAGGATTTCGCCGCCGGGCTCGGGGAGGCCGCCCGCGACTTCTCCTGCCCGCTCCTCGGCGGAGACACGGTGAAGGCGAGGGGAGCGCTCACCCTCTCCGTTACCGCAATCGGGGAATTGCCGGCCGGCACCATGGTCCGGCGCACCGCAGCCCAGGCGGGGGACCTGATCTGCGTGACCGGCACCGTCGGCGATGCGGCTCTGGGGCTCAAGCTGCGCTCCCAGCCGGGCTGGGCCGCGGGACTGTCGCCGGAGGAGAGAGAGTTCCTGGCGGATCGCTATCTGCACCCCCGGCCACGTCATCTCCTGGCGCCTGCCGTGCGAAGATTCGCCCGGGCCTCGATGGACGTCTCGGACGGTCTGGCGGGGGATCTCGCCAAGATGATGCGCGTCAGCGGCGTCTCGGCCGTGGTGGAGGCGGAGCTGGTTCCCCTGTCGCCGGCCGTCCGCAGGGCGGTCGAGCAGGATCCGGATCTGCTCGACCGGGTGATGACGGGCGGAGACGACTATGAAATTCTCTGCACTGTGCCGGAAAAGAATCTCGACAGCTTCCGAAAAGAGGCAGATAGCGTCGGCATTGGGCTGTCCGCGATCGGCCGCGTCGTTTCCGGCGCCACCTTGCCGGTCTTCCGGGTCAGCGGTTCGGAAAGACGCTACGATGTCGGCTCATTCTCCCACTTCTAGCGAGGACGCGCGGATCCAGGCGGGCGACGTGCTCGCCAGGCGCAACGCGCTCGTGCTCGCCTTCGCGCAGGCCCTCGCCGGAGCCAGCCCCGCCATCGTGGTGTCCCTCGGCGGCCTCGTGGGCCAGAACCTGGCCGAGAACAAGGAACTCGCCACGCTTCCCGTGAGCCTGATCAATCTCGGCCTGGCCCTCGGCACCATTCCGGCCGCCATGATGATGCGCCGCTACGGGCGGCGGAGCGCCTATGTCCTGGCCGGTTTGATAGGCGTGATCGCCGGCAGCATGGCGGCGGCCGGCATCGCGGTCGCCAGCTTCGGGCTCTTCTGCCTCGGCACCTTCATCGCCGGCTTCTGGGGCTCCTACACCCAGAGCTACCGCTTCGCCGCGACCGATACGGCGTCCGAGGCGTTCAAGCCGAAGGCGATCTCCTGGGTCATGGCCGGCGGGTTGGCTGCAGGCATCATCGGCCCGCAGACCGTCATCTGGACGCGGGACATGATCGTGACGGCGCCCTTCGCCGGGGCCTTCCTCGGGCAGGCGGTGCTGGCGCTCCTGTCGGTGGCGGTGGTTTCCTTCCTGCGCCCTGCGCCCGTCACCGATGCCCCCAAGACGGGGGGCAGGCCCCTGAGCGAGATCATGAGCCAGCCGCGTTTCATCGTGGCCGTGGTGGCGGGGCTCGTCTCCTACGGTCTCATGAGCTTCATCATGACCGCCGCTCCCCTCGCCATGATCGGGTGCGGGCATTCCGTAGGGGCAGCAGCCCTGGGCATTCAGTGGCACATCCTCGGCATGTTCGGCCCGAGCTTCTTCACCGGAAACCTGATCGGCAGGTTCGGCAAGGGCCGGGTTACGGCGGCCGGGCTCGTTCTGATCGGCCTTGCCGCCGTCATCGGCCTGTCGGGCATCACGGTCGCCCATTTCTGGGTGACGCTGATTCTCCTCGGGATCGGATGGAACTTCGGCTTTATCGGCGCGACCGCCCTGGTCACCGACTGCTACAGGCCCGAAGAACGCACGAAAGTTCAGGCGGCAAACGATTTTCTGGTTTTCGGCTCGGTGGCCGTCGCATCCTTTTCCTCGGGCAAATTGCTCAATGCGGGCGGCTGGGACAACGTGAATTGGCTTGTTTTCCCGCCAGTTCTCGTCGCTTTGGCCCTTCTCGCCTGGCAGCGGCAGGCAAAGGCGCCTGTTCCCGCCTGAAGTGTTCCCTGTGAGTCATTCAGAAGTCGCGTTGCAGGCTGCATAGATTTTTGGCAGCGTTTGCAGACTTCGCTGGGGGTAGAGGCCGGTCAAGGCCAAAAAACGGGCCTTGATGTGCGGCGTTCTGCTTTCCCATAACAAGGACGGCACAATGGCACTTACCCTGATTATCGTGGGCGGCCTTCTTTCGATTGCTTATGGCCTGTGGGCCATCAGCGACGTGATGAAGCGCGATGCGGGCTCGCAGCGCATGCAGGAAATCGCAGGTGCGATCTCCGAAGGCGCAAAGGCCTATCTCCGGCGGCAATACATGACCATCGCCATCGTGGGCGTGGTCCTGTTCGTCATCATCGCCTATCTGCTCGGGATCCGGGTGGCCATCGGTTTCGCCATCGGGGCGATCCTCTCGGGCGCCGCAGGCTTCATCGGCATGAACGTCTCGGTTCGCGCCAATGTCCGCACGGCCCAGGCGGCGACCCAGTCCCTCGGCGGCGGCCTCGACGTCGCCTTCAAGTCGGGGGCGGTCACGGGAATGCTCGTCGCGGGCCTCGCCCTCCTCGGGGTCGCCCTCTACTTCGGTTACCTCACCCGTATCGATGGGCAGAGCTCGTCGAGCCGCGTGGTGATCGACAGCCTCGTGGCCCTGGGCTTCGGCGCCTCCCTCATCTCCATCTTCGCCCGTCTCGGCGGCGGCATCTTCACCAAGGGCGCCGACGTGGGCGGCGACCTCGTGGGCAAGGTCGAGGCCGGCATTCCGGAGGACGATCCGCGCAATCCGGCCACCATCGCCGACAACGTGGGCGACAATGTCGGCGACTGCGCCGGCATGGCCGCCGACCTGTTCGAGACCTATGCGGTGACCATCGTGGCCACCATGGTTCTCGCGGCGATCTTCTTCGCCGGGCAGCCCGTCCTCGACGACATGCTGCTCTATCCGCTGGCCATCGGCGCCGTCTGCATCGTGACCTCGATCATCGGCACCTTCTTCGTGAAGCTCGGGCAGAACGAGTCCATCATGGGCGCGCTCTACAAGGGGCTCATCGCAACCGGTCTGCTCTCGGCGGCGGCCATCGCCGCGGTGACTTACTTCGTCATCGGATTCGGTCCCATTGCCGGTGCCGAGTTCACGGGCCTTTCCCTGCTGTGGTGCGCCATCGCCGGTCTGGCCGTGACGGCGCTCATCGTGGTGATCACGGAGTACTATACGGGCGTCGGGTTCCGGCCCGTCCGCTCCATCGCCCAGGCCTCGGTGACGGGGCACGGCACGAACGTGATCCAGGGGCTGGCGGTCTCCCTGGAATCGACGGCGCTTCCGGCCCTCGTCATCATCGCGGGCATCATCGTGTCCTTCAAGCTGGCCGGTCTCTTCGGCATCGCCATCGCGGTGACGGCCATGCTGGCCCTGGCCGGCATGATCGTGGCCCTCGACGCCTTCGGGCCGGTGACGGACAATGCAGGCGGCATCGCGGAAATGGCCGGCCTGCCGAAGGACGTCCGCAAGTCCACGGATGCCCTGGACGCGGTCGGAAACACCACGAAAGCCGTGACCAAGGGCTATGCCATCGGTTCGGCGGGCCTCGGTGCCCTCGTGCTGTTCGCGGCCTACACGTCGGACCTCAACTACTTCACCCAGAACGCGGCTCAGTACCCGTACTTCCAGGGCGTGGTGCCGGACTTCTCCCTCGCCAACCCCTATGTGGTCGTCGGGCTCCTGTTCGGCGGTCTCATTCCGTTCCTGTTCGGCGGCATCGCCATGACGGCGGTGGGGCGTGCTGCGGGCGCGGTCGTCGTGGAGGTGCGCCGGCAGTTCAAGGAGAAGCCGGGGATCATGGCCGGCACCGACCGTCCCGATTACGGCAGGGCCGTCGACATGCTGACCAAGGCGGCCATCAAGGAGATGATCATCCCCTCGCTCCTCCCGGTGCTGGCGCCGATCGTGACCTACTTCGTGGTCTACTGGATCGCGGGCAAGTCGCAGGCGTTCTCGGCCGTGGGCGCGATGCTGCTCGGCGTCATCGTGACGGGCCTGTTCGTCGCCGTCTCCATGACCTCTGGCGGCGGCGCCTGGGACAATGCCAAGAAGTCCTTCGAGGACGGCTTCACCGACCACTCCGGCACGACCCACCACAAGGGCTCGGAAGCCCACAAGGCGTCGGTGACGGGCGATACCGTCGGCGACCCCTACAAGGACACGGCGGGCCCCGCCGTGAACCCGGCGATCAAGATCACCAACATCATCGCCCTGCTGCTGCTTGCGATCCTCGCGCATTCCTAGGATCGGCGGCAGGCCGGAAAACGAAACCCGCGGCTCTCGCCGCGGGTTTTTTCATGGGAGCCCGTTCCATGGGAGCCGGACATGAAAAAGGCCGGGCTCGGCCCGGCCTTTTGAAGCTGTGGCCGAAAGGGCGATCAGACGCCGAACGGGTTCAGGTTGTTCGTGCCGCGCAGGATTTGACCCAGGAAGCTCGTCTCCTGGCCGCCGGCCGGCGTCGTGCGGCTGATGAAGTCGAAGACCCGGCCGTCCTGCAGGCCGTAGAGAGCCGTGCGCTCGACCCGGAGATTGTTGTCGAAATAAACCGCGGTGACCCGCTGGTCCACCACCTGCTCGGGCAGGAACTGGAAGGTCCGGCGCGAAGTCTGGCTGATGTAGTACCAGGTCTTGTTGCCCACGGTGGACACGGTGGAGGGCGTGCCGAGGGTCTGAAGGACCTGCTCGCCGCTCATGCCCTTGTTCACCTGCGAGAGGGCGCGCTCGTCCACGAGGTAACCGCGGTGAAACTCCTCTCCACCCATGCAGCCCGCGAGGGATGTGGCGATGACGGTGGCCGTGGCCAAGCGTACCAAGACGGTTTGATATCGACGCATCGTATGGTTCTTCCAGGTATGCGGCGCTGACAAGCTTGCGCCCGAGGATGCGGATGGCGTAACCCGGTGCTGTGAATTTGACAAGGCAGGAAGGCCTAGCACCTTGATTTTCGGTCTGTTCCGCAAGGATCCCCGGCGCACCACCATCGCGCTCCTCTACAAGCGGATTGCCACGGCTTCCCGGGAGCCGGGCCTCTATGCGGCTCTGGGTGTTCCGGACAGCGTCGAAGGGCGCTTCGAATCCCTGTCTCTCCATATGGTTCTGGTTCTGCGGGCCCTGCGCAGGCTGCCGCAGCCGGCTGACGAGGTCGCCAGGGACCTGACCGATGCGTTCTTCCGGGACATGGACGCCTCCCTGCGGGAGATGGGGGTGGGCGACACGGCCGTTCCGAAGCGGATGAAGAAGATCGCATCCTCCTTCTACGGCCGGGCCCATGCCTATGACGGCCCGCTCGACGCCGCCGACGAAAGGGCTCTTGCCGAGGCCCTCGGACGGAACGCCTATGGGGCCGAGGCACCGGCCACCCCGCTCGCGCGTTATGCCCTGGCGGCGGATCGCGATCTCAAGGGGACGGACTTGGCCGCATTTTTGGAGCCCGGCCCGGTTTTTCCCAAGCCGGAAGATTTTGCAGAGGAGGCAAGCCGATGACCCCCGATACCGTGGGCCCGCTCTCGCGGCCCGTCGACGTCATGAACCTGCCCCCGCAGGGCAGCGAGGTCCATGTGGCGGCGACCGAGGAGGAATGCGCGGCGCTCGCCAAGGATTTCGGCCTCCCCGGCATCCGCTCCCTGTCCGGCGATTTCAAGCTGAAGAGTTCGGTCAAGGGCGTCCATGTCACCGGGACGGTGAAGGCCGACGTGACCCAGACCTGCGTCGTGACCCTGGAGCCTTTCGACTCGGTGATCGAGGAGGAGGTCGAGGTCGATTTCGCGGAACCCTCAGGCATGCCGCCGGAGCCGCCGACCGAAATGCACGAATACGAACCCCCGGACGAGATCGTCAACGGCCAAGTTGACCTGGGCGCGCTGACCGCCGAATTCCTGGCGCTGGGCCTCGATCCCTATCCCCGCAAGCCGGGCGTGGACTTCAATTACAGGGACCCGGCCGACACGGACGATTCTCCCTTCGCGGCCCTGGGGAAACTGAAGTCCAAGGAATAGGCGGCCTGGAAATCGGGTTCTCCCGAACCTACCTCGGAGGCATCCTGCCGGCGGTTTTCCGTCGCGCCGGACCCGGACCCGCGCGGCCGGATACCCGAGAGAATTCAGTTGCGGACACTTCGCAAACCGCTATTTTCCGCCCCCTGTCGAACAGCTTAACGAAAGAGCCGAGCTCTCATGTCAAAGCCAGTGCGTATTTCGCTCGATGCGATGGGCGGGGACCATGGTCCGTCGGTCGTCATCCCCGGCGCCGCATTGGCCCTGGAGCGGCACCCGGACATCCGCTTCCTGATGTTCGGGAACGAGGCGCTCGTCGCGCCGCTCCTGAACGCCTATCCCAGGCTGAAGGAAGTGACCGAGCTCAGGCACACCGACATCGCCATCGGCATGGACGAGAAGCCCAGCCAGGCCATTCGCATGGGGCGGGGCAAATCCTCCATGTGGCGCGCGGTCCAGGCGGTTCGGGACAAGGAGGCGGATGCCACCGTGTCCGCCGGGAATACCGGCGCCCTCATGGCGACGGCCAAGATCTGCCTCAAGACCATGGCGCATATCGAGCGGCCTGCCATCGCCTGCATGTGGCCGACCCTGAGGGGCGAGAGCATCGTGCTCGACGTGGGCGCGACCATCGGCGCGGATGCAGGACACCTCGTCGACATGGCGATCATGGGCGCCGCCATGGCCCGCATCGTGTTCGACCTGGAGCGTCCCACCGTGGGCCTGCTGAATGTCGGCACCGAGGAGATCAAGGGCCTCGAAACGGTCAAGGAGGCGGCCCGCCTCCTGAAGGAAGCGAATCTGCCGAATCTGGACTACCGGGGCTTCGTCGAGGGTGACGATCTCGGCAAGGGAACCGTCGATGTGGTCGTCACCGAAGGCTTCACGGGCAACATCGCCCTGAAGACGGCGGAGGGCACGGCCAAGCAGATCGGCGAATACCTTCGCTCGGCCATGAGCCGTACGCTCATGGCGAAGATCGGCTACCTGTTCGCGAAACAGGCCTTTAACGCTCTCAAGGACAAGATGGACCCGCGCAAGGTCAATGGCGGCGTGTTTCTGGGGCTCGAAGGCGTGGTGGTCAAAAGCCATGGCGGAACCGACGATCTGGGCTTCGCCAGCGCCATCGACGTGGCCTACGACATGGCGCATTTCGAACTCATGAAAACCATCCGGGGCATGCTGGAGCATGATCCGGTCGGGCAAACGGCCTGAGAAGGGCAATCGCTTGAAACGCACCCGTTCCATTGTCCGCGGCGTCGGCTCCTACCTGCCGAGGCGGATGCTTACCAATCGCGATCTCGAGAAGATGGTGGACACGTCGCACGAATGGATCGTGCAGCGCACCGGCATCGAGCAGCGCCATATCGCGGGGGACGACGAGACGACGTCCGTTCTCGGCATCAAGGCGGCCGAGGCCGCGCTGGCCGATGCCGGCCTGAAGCCCGACGACATCGACCTGATCATCTGCGCCACCTCGACGCCGGACTATACGTTCCCGTCCACCGCGACCATGATACAGACCGGTCTCGGCATGACCCACGGCATGGCCTTCGATCTGCAGGCCGTGTGCACCGGCTTCGTCTATGCCGTCGCCACGGCGGACAAGTTCCTCACCTCGGGCTCGCACAAACGCGCCCTCGTGGTCGGCGCCGAGACCTTCTCGCGCATTCTCGACTGGAACGACCGCACGACCTGCGTCCTCTTCGGCGACGGGGCGGGCGCCATCGTGCTCGAGGCCCAGGAGGGCGAGGGCACCTCCGACGACCGGGGCGTGCTCACCTCGCAGCTGCGCTCGGACGGGCGCTATCGCGACAAGCTCTACGTGGATGGCGGCCCGGGCTCCACCAAGACCACGGGCGTGCTGAAGATGGAGGGCAAGGAGGTCTTCCGCTTCGCCGTCGGCTCCGTGGCGGATGTGGTCCAGGACGCCTTCAAGGCCACCGGCACCACGGCGGAGGAGCTGGACTGGTTCGTCCCCCATCAGGCCAACAAGCGCATCATCACCGCGAGTGCCGACAAGCTCGGGATCGCTCCCGAGAAGGTCGTGATCACCGTGGACAGGCACGGCAATACCTCGGCCGCATCGATTCCCCTGGCGCTCGACGCCGCCCGCAAGGACGGCCGCATCAAGCAGGGCGATCTCGTGATGATCGAGGCGATCGGCGGCGGCTTCACCTGGGGCAGCGCTCTGATTCGATGGTAGGGGGCAGCACCATTCGACCGGGAGGGGCGCTTATCGTCTCCAGAACGGTTGACCATAGGGAGCCATCTGCATAGCGTCATCGGAAGCGTTAACGGCAAAGATCCTATTCAGGCGCTGGGGAGCGTTCATGGCGGGCAAGACAGTCACACGAGCGGATTTGAGCGAGGCCGTCTACCAGAAGGTCGGCCTGTCGCGGACGGAATCGGCCGAGCTGGTCGAGAGGGTGCTGGCGGAAATCTGCGACTGCCTCGCCAACGGCGAGACCGTGAAGCTGTCGTCCTTCGGCTCCTTCATCGTCCGCAGCAAGGGCGAGCGCGTCGGCCGCAACCCGAAGACCGGCGTCGAAGTGCCGATCGATCCGCGCCGCGTGATGGTGTTCAAGCCGTCGAACGTTCTCAAGGCCCGCATCAACGGCGAAGACGCCGACGGCGAAGATTGATTCCATCGATGGCGAGCGGCGCCATGGACAAGAGCCCGGATGCATTCCGCACCATCAGCGAGGTGGCCGAGGACCTGGACCTGCCTCAGCACGTGCTGCGCTTCTGGGAGACCCGCTTTGCGCATATCAAGCCGCTGAAGCGGGGGGGCGGGCGGCGCTACTACCGGCCCGACGACATCGACCTCCTGAAAGGCATCCGGCACCTCCTCTACGGCGAGGGCTACACGATCAAGGGCGTGCAGCGCATCCTGAAGGGGGAGGGCGTCCGCTTCGTGCAGGCCATCGGCCGGGGGGAGCAGAGCGTTGCGGCCCCACGGCCTGACGAGCCGATCATGGACGGTGAGGCGGAGGATGCCGCCGAGGAGACCGTCGCCGACCGCCTGTCCGATCCCGGACCGCTTCTCGGCCTGTCGGGCCGCGTGCCGCTGCCGGACGCGTCCGTGCGCAGCCTCAAGGCCGCGCTTCATGAGCTTCTGGAATGCGACCGGGTCCTCAGTTCACTACGGACGCCCGCCGAATCCGCCGTCAGCGAATAGATCCCGACTTTCTTGCGTCAAGAGATTGCTTCCTGCCGCGTGTCGGCTTATATGGCGGCTCAGTCGGAGCGTAGCGCAGCCCGGTTAGCGCACTAGTCTGGGGGACTAGGGGTCGTGGGTTCAAATCCCGCCGCTCCGACCATTTCAAAGCCTCTCCGAGGCCGAGTTTTCGATGAAGCCGCCGCGAGGCGGCTTCTCGCTTTCTGCGTCAGTCGTACGCGCCACGTCGCGGCCGAGCCTTGATGCCTCCGGGATGCGACCGGTTCCGGGCAGATGCCTCACCACGAACTCGCGATATGTTGAGCGGTAGCGTATCTTTCACTCCGCTCCGGGACGAACTTTAGCGGAGCACAGCCTTTAACTCCGGGAAAGCAGACGTCGCGCGGCCCCTTGGGCCGGCGGGCGCACTTGTCTCGAACCAAGGAGGTGGTCGATATGCTGAAGTTTCTCGGTGGCACGATAGGTTTCATCTTTCTCATCGGGCTGGTCGTCGTCATCGGCCTGCTGATGCTGATTTTCTGACCGGCCCCCCTGGCTCCATTTCAGCCTCATCGTGCCCTGCGGGTATGCCCGGCATTCCGTCTCGGAGTGCCGGGCCCGTCCGCTTGGGCTGGATCCGGGCTAGTTGAGCCGGGACGCGAGGGCCTCCCGCACCGGGTGAGGGAACGTCTCCGCTGCTATCTCATTAGCGACGAGTGAATCCTGTTGAAGGTGGCGGCGTTGGAGACCGATGCAAACATCACCCTGGAGCGGATCGAAGCGTTCATCGAAGGCTTCTGGTGGATCCTGCCCAACCTTGGCATCGCTCTGGTCGTGTTCCTTCTCTTCCTGTTGGCGGCCTGGGGTGCGGCAAAGGCCGTCCTTCGCGTGTTCCTGCACAGGCAGCGGCCCGATCTTGCCGCCCTGCTCGCGGGTTTTACCCGCTGGGCCATCATCCTGCTGGGTCTTCTGGTGGTCGCGACGATCATTTTTCCTTCGGTGAAACCCGCGGACGTTCTGGCCACGCTCGGCGTCGGGTCGATCGCGATCGGCTTTGCGTTCAAGGACATTCTGCAGAACTGGCTGGCAGGCCTCCTCATTCTCCTGCGCCAGCCATTCCGCCAGGGCGACGAAATCGTCGTCGGCAAGCACGAAGGAACGGTGGAGCGCATCGAGGCCCGCGCGACGCTGATCAGAACCTACGACAGCCGACAGGTCATCATTCCCAACAGCGCGGTCTATACGGAGTCGGTCATCGTCAATACCGCCTTCGAAAAACGGCGGAGCGAGTACGACGTGGGCATAGGCTACGGCGACGACATCGGCAAAGCCTCCAAGGTCATCCTTGGGGCCTTGAAGGGAGTGGGCGGAATCCTGCCGGATCCGCCGCCCGAGGTGATCCCGTGGGAGCTCGCAGGATCGACGGTCAATCTCAGGGTCCGGTGGTGGACCCATTCGAAGTGGGGCGAGGTGGTGCAGATCCGGGGACACGTCATCGACGCGGTCAAGCAGGCTCTCGGCCAGGCCGGCATCGATCTGCCGTTCCCGACCAACGTCGTCCTCTTCCACGATCAGACGGAGGAAACGGATGGAGACCGCCGCCGCCAGCGGGAGGGCTGGCCTGTGGGCGATAGGCCTCCGAAGCCGCGCCACCTGAACGAGGTGGTGGTCGATGCCGAAGGGCCGCGCAATCCTCAGCCTGTGGGCAAGGGGATGCCGGTCGGCTCCCGCGATTCCTGAGGCGGAAGCGTCCCCGATCAGCGCTGGCCGATACTGTCGTAGCTCATGCGGATGATGCGGTAGCAATCGCAGGCGAGGCTCTCGAGCTTATCCTGATCGGCAATCGTGATCGATCCGCGGCTCTGGCGGATCGTCGCGGCCTCCTCCAGCTCGCCCAGGCAGACGGTGATGCTCGCCCGCCTTACGCCGATCAGGCGCGACAGCACCGCGTGCGTCAGGGGAATTTCGGTCGCGCCCAGCCGGTATCCCGCCGAGAGAAGCCACCGTGCAACCCTCTGCTGCAGGGTGTGCCGCTTGGCGCAGGCTCCGGACTGGGAGGTCTGGACGAGCACGGCCTGAACATACTTGAGCAGGAGGCGCCGGATGGCCGGACGTTGATCCATCGCCGTCCTGAGATCCTCCGCCCGCATTCGCAGGGCTGTCCCGGCAACCTGCACGACCCGGCGGTGGGGTGAGGACTCGGCGCCAAGGAGCACCGGTATGCCGGCGAGGCCTTCCTGTCCGATGAGCCAAACCTCCACGACCTCTTTCTCATCCGTATGGGCAAGGACCGAGACAAGGCCGTGTTCGATGAAATAGACGTGGGTGATCGGCAGGGCCCGCCAGTGTAGAACCTGCCCTTGCTTCAGATCGACCGGTTCGAGGAAGGGGAGGATCCACTGCAGTTCCTCAGGCGGAAGAGCAGCAAGAAGGCGATTGGATACGGACGGCTGCAGCATAGCCTCAGTCGAGTGGCGGCTGAGCGTCTCGGTTCCAATTGCATTTGCCATAGCAGCACGGTCCGTCACTGGTTGTGGAGTGCTTCATAGCTCGGTCCGCTGTTTTCCAGACCTTGATGCGTAGCGGGAAGCTCGATGATCTCCGTGCCCTCTACCCCTGTGCGCGGCGTCATGGCCAAGATTCACGCGTTTGCGCTCGTTGGCAGACTACCGCCGGCCAATCAGACACCCTGCTCCGCTGGAGCGTTCAGACAACGAGTTGTTGCATCGGAACGTTCCCTCCTCGGAGCGGGTCGGAGAAAACGCCGAGTGTCATGTGGCGTACCAACTTCTGTGATGGGCGGGAGCGGGGGGCGGAACGTCGGAGGAGTCTGAACATTCATTCACCGAAGGTCGAGCCGGGACACTCGAGGCTCTCTCCGGGGGCG
>NZ_JAJBBR010000012.1 GCF_020532555.1 Microvirga lenta
CGCCCCCGGAGAGAGCCTCGAGTGTCCCGGCTCGACCTTCGGTGAATGAATGTTCAGACTCCTCCGACGTTCCGCCCCCCGCTCCCGCCCATCACAGAAGTTGGTACGCCACATGACACTCGGCGTTCGTCGTAGGACAAGAAGCTTCCCGCGCTGCCGCCAAGCTGCTGCACACCAGCAGACAGCGAGATAAAACCCGGTCCTGAGATACGGCTCACGCACGCACCGGCGCCAACGTCGAATTGCCGTAACCTTGCGCCGTCGGAACCAGGCAAGCTGCCGTACATTACTCCTGCTGTGCCTGCCCGCTTAGTCCCTCACACCACCGAAGTGGCGCAGTTGCCGAGCATTGCGGCTCGTTCGGATGTCGTCACCACAATCGAAGCCACCAGAATCATGCGACCGATAACGGTACATTCCTCCTCCAATTCCGGTCGGAAAGACCCTTCCGCCAGAGAACCTGCCAATGCCTCAACAGGCCGGTGGTACAGAGGATGGATGACCCTTCTGAAGAGGCCTCGCGCCGAAACGCTTCGGGACTCGGTCCGGCTCGGCCTGCAGAGCGCGGTCGCCGCAATCGCAACCTACCTTCTGATGGCCCAGTTTGGATTGTCAGAGGTATCCTGGGGCGTCATATCGGCTCTCTTCGTCGTGCAGCAAAGCAGCGACGGAACTCTCGGAGCTGCCAGCGCCCGCATCGGGGCAACCGCGCTCGGCACGGCTGTCGGCTTGGCATCGGTGCAGCTCATCGGTGGTGAGTTCGCCACTATCCTGCGCCTCGGCGCCGCCGCGCTCGTGGTGAATGCGCTCGCCCGCTCGTGGCCAGGGTTGCGCTTCGGCGTCGTTGCCGCTGCCGCAATAGCGCTTGAGCCGAGCTCCGATGTCTGGGGCGGCGCGCTCGACCGTGGCATCGCCATTATGCTCGGAGCGCTGGTCGGTACGGCCGCCGGTTTCGGAGTCTGGCCGCAAAGCGCCCGGTACAGGGCCATCAAAGCGGCGCAAGGGGCTCTCGATAGCTGTTCCGACCTCCTGCAGGTCGCTTTGGATGAGACGCTGGACCCGCGCAAGCGCGAGCTCGGCTCGATCCATAGCCGCTTCCTGACCGATGTGAAGCGAGCTCACGAGATGGCAGACCGGGCGCGATTGGGACGGAACAACCGCCCATCGCTCAACGAGTTCGTCCATGCCCTCGAGCGCCTGTGGCACTCCTTGATCATTTTGGACCGTGTGATCCAGGGCGACCGGCGGATAGATCCGTCGTGGTCCGCTGCTATGGCTTCGGCCCTTCGCAACATCCAGGAGGAGGCCTGCGCCTATCTGGGTGAAGTCGCCGGACACCTGCAGGGGCGCGATTCTGCGCCCACCATGGAGCATCTGGACAAAATGACGGAGATCGTGGAGCGCCTCGCCGCGAAGGAACCGGCGGACGATGCTCCCAAGGCGGGAGATCCCCTCCCGGTTCAGGCGCTCGTTTTCGGTCTCAGGGAGGTGAACAAGAACCTGCGGGAGATTGGCCGGACACTGGATTGATCAACGGCAAGCGAGTTGCTGCGTCAGTCGATATCCTGGGCACCGATCCGGCGGTACATCGCCTCGATCAGACCGAAGACGCCGAAGGCTGCAAGTCCGAGAGCGACAGCCGCGAGAAGGATCCACCCATAAGGCGTCTGCTCCAACCATTGGAGCACGCCGGCAAGCCCGTTCGCCCGGTTTGCCTTCAGTTGGTACGCTGCCAGACATATGGATGCGCCGATCAGAACGAAAACGACCCCGCGCGCCGTCAGGCCGAACCGGCTGATGGGAATGGCCCAATGCCGGATCCAATCTCCACATTCCAAGTGATCGTCGAACTCGGCCCGCCATGCCTTGACGATCTTGATCACGCCCGCGCCGACGACCGCCACTCCGATGGCTCCGGTAATCCACGGGCCGAGCGGAGCCGACAGGATCGACGCAAACCACGCCGCAAAGGCCGAACCGGGATGGGCCAAAGCGGCAATCTCCCAACCGAGCATGAGGCGAACCGCGGACACAGCGATAGCACCGTGAACAAGTGCGCTTGCGCCAAGCACGGCTCGGATGCTCAACCCCTTCAAATCCCGGCCGTAGCCGGAAGGATCCGCCCAGGCCTGGATCAGCCGCCAGACGGCAAGACATGCAAACCCTCCCGCTACGGCGCCGATGAGCAGATAGCCTGCCGGCTGCGCAAACAGGACCCGCAAGGCGCCTCGCGTGCCGACGAGATCTCCGCCGAGATCGAGAGCCGCCAGAACGGCGAGCCCGCCGATGATGAGATACAAAACACCGCGAGCGCCGTATCCGACCCGCGCGGCAGTCGTCACCAGCATCACGCGGTTCACATTGAACAATCTGGTTTCAGTCACAACAGTGAAACGGCGGAGCTCCGAGACAGTTCACGAGGATGCGGCGAGCCCGCCCGTCCTGCCTGCCTGCGGGAGCCGGTCATGGGATCGCAAGGCGAGCAAAGGAGATCGTCACCGATGCTCCTCGGCGACGGCGTCGATCAAGGCGGTATTGAAGGCCTTGAGCGCCTCGGCCTGATCCAGAACCCCGACGACCCGGTCGGCATCCCGCGCATCGGCGACAGGAAGGCTCTCCAGCCCACAGGCATCGAACGCCCTGAGCGCCGCCTCGATGGAGTCGTCCGTGGTCAGACGGCAATCTTCGGCCTCCGAAAAGGACTCGTCCGGCCCGAGAGGTCTGATGAGGCTCTTGATCGTGAGCTCTCGTCCAACCCGCCGATGCGGCCCCACATCGAGAAAGAGTCCCCTGGAGGCCAGCTGCAGGAAAAAGAAGCTGCGGCCGAGGAAAGCTCGAGACAGGGTGCTGGCGATCGCGACGGTGAGCAGCAGGGCAATGCTCATGGCATATCCGCCCGTGAGCTCGAACACGATCACGGTAGTCGAGATCGGCGCGCCGAGGACCGCCCCTGCCACGGCCCCCATTCCCAGAATGGTATAAACGGCCTGGCTGGAGGCCAGCTCCGGGGCCAGAGAAGCGGCCATGATCCCGAATGCGGCTCCTGCCATCGCGCCGAGATACAGCGAGGGAGAAAAGACTCCACCGGCCAAACGGCTGCCGAGCGTCAGGGCGGTCGCAACGGTCTTGAGAAGAAGCAGGCTGATCAAGAGGCCGAGGGGAAGGCTTTGGATCAGCGCAGCCTCCGCCGTCTCGTAACCGACCCCCAGCACCTCGGGAAAGAAGACGCCGAGCGCTCCGACGCACAGCCCTCCCAGAGCCGGCTTCAACCAGAGGGGAATGGTGATGGTCCGGAACGCCCATTCGGCCCCCATCACGGCCAGCTGAAAGACAATGGCGACCGCTGCCGCAACAACCCCGAGAACCGCGAAGGCCGGGAACTCCCACGACGAGGCGATGCGGTGTTCAGGAATGGCGAAAGCGGGAAAGTCTCCGAAGACCGACCGGCCGATGATCGCGCCAACCGCCGAGGCAATGACGATGGACGGCAACGCCGCCGCCGAAATGCGCCTGAAGACGACCTCCAGGGCAAAGAGGGCGCCGGCGATCGGGGCATTGAACGAGGCCGCGATGGCGGCCGCCACCCCGGCGCCGATCAAGGCCCTACCCTCCCGCTCCGGCAGCCTGGCCCATCGTGCGAGAGCGGCAGCCAGGGTGGCGCCGAGATGGATGACCGGCCCTTCGCGTCCCGCGCTCCCGCCCGATCCGAGCGTCAGCACGGCCGCAACCGCTCCGAGCAGGCCGCCGCGAAGACGCAGCCGGTCAGGCCCGAGGGCCTGCGCCTCGATCACGTCGGCAGGACCGCCGGCCCGCCGACCCGGCACGAACAGGAGGATCAGCCCGACAGCCAGCCCGCCGAGGGCGGGGGCAGCAAGGATGATCGGCCAGGCAACGCCCTTCGCGGCACTGACCACGCGCTCGGACATGGTCCCGAGCCACAGGAACTGGACGGCGTTGAGGGCGAGGCGGAAGGCGACGGAGGCACAGGCTGCCAGCAGCCCAGCGACAAGCGCCACGGCCCAGGCTCGCACGTGCCCCTCGGCCAGGAACACCGAGAGGTTCGGCCTGACGAGATCGGCTGGAAGGCTGAGGAGCTGCCTGGCAACGCGCTGTATGGCCGGTCGGCGGATCATCTAGAGGCCCGCCCCGCGCCGAACCTGCGGCGGGAACACGATTAGAACTGCGAACAGCGTCAACTCACCCAATCCGTCTCATCCGCGCCGACGGCGGAAAGTGGAGCACCAGCATCGCCGACATCGAGGAGTTTGGTGCACTTCGGGGGAAGAGAAAAGGCCCCGACCCGGATCGAACGGGGACAATCAGGTGAGCCCGGCACGCCGGAAACAGAGTCGACCAATCCTCTCAAAAACTGTGGCTAAGTCCTTGAGAGGATTGGTGAGCGCGGATGGGATCGAACCATCGACCCGCTGATTAAAAGTTAGAACGACCGAGTCCCTGCGAGTCCTTGTGGCACAGGGCATTTTTGGCTAAGTATCTGTTCAGACTCGGGTTTTCGGCATTGAATAAGTCGAACAAACCCGAATAAGCTGCAGCAACATCGAAGCAGCGTGCGCACGGGGTGCGCACGGACATCAGGGGCAAGCCGTGCCAGAGCGTCTCAAGTTCACCGCCAGTCGGGTCGGGTCTCTTCCAATCCAAGCCAAGGAATATGCCGCCTGGGATGAGACCACCCCAGGGTTTGGCGTCAGGGTCTATCCCTCGGGTCAGCGACGCTACGTCTACCGCTACCGCGCTGGAGCCAGCCGGAGTGCCCCGGCCCGGATGGTCACCATCGGCGATGTGCGCAAGCTCGGGCTCGAGGACGCCAGACGGGTGGCACGTGACCTTGCGGGCCAGGTCGCCCGAGGCGGAGATCCCTCGGCGGAGAAGCGCCAGAGCGAGCTGGACCGTGTGCGCAAGCGGCGCTTTGCTGATGTCCGCGACGAGTTCCTTGCCAAGTATGCGGACCCTCGCCTAAGACCCAGGACGGCAACCGAGTACCGGCGCATCCTGACGCGCCTGTTTGAGCCGCTGGCCAATATGCCGTTTGATGAAGTCTCGCGGGCCGACATCGCGGACGCTCTTCACGCCATCTCTGAGCGCGGTATCCGGCAGGCCAATCTCGCCCGGGCGGTGATCCGCAAGATGTTCTCCTGGGCTAGGTCCGTAGGCCTTTGTGACGAGAACCCGGTCCGGGATACCGCCCCGGCCGGCCGAGACATGCGGCGCGAGCGGGTCCTCTCGATGGAGGAACTCGGGCTGATCTACCGCGCAGCCTTGGAGGTGGATGACCCCTATGGCGCCGCCGTGCGCTTTCTCATGCTGACCGGCCAGCGCCGGGCTGAGGTGCTGGAGATGCCCCACAGCGAGATCGATCTTGAGGAGAGGCTCTGGCGTTTGCCAGCAGCGCGGACCAAAAACAGGCGCCCGCATGACGTGCCGCTGTCACCAACTGCATTGGCCATTCTCGCCTCACGGCAATACGGTCGGGACCTGGTTTTCTCAACTCCACACGGCACCCCATTTGGCGCGCTCTCCAAGGCCAAGCGGCGGCTCGATGCCAAGATTCTGGAGTTGCGGCGTGCTGAGGATCCCAAAGCCGGTCCCCTGCCCCACTGGACCTTGCATGATCTGCGCCGCAGCTTTGTCACGCATGCGCATGATCAGCTTGGAGTCGACATTCCGGTGATCGAGCGCGCGATCAACCACATCTCGGGCACGTTCGGCGGCATCGTGGGCGTGTACAACCGCGCTCCCCTGCTGAAGGAGCGGCGCGCCGCATTTGACGCCTGGGACCGCCTCCTCACGCATGTCGCTGGTCTCGACTCAAGCCTGACCGAGATCGCCGGCCGCACCCCCGACCGAATCGCTGAGGCTGTGTCGTAGATACGGGTCGCGGAAACCGAGCTGCGGCCGCTGAGAGCAAGTTATCACCACAAGTCACAGGATTCCTGCTCGGGGCCGGTCAAACGGCTGCCTTTGGACTTTGCCCGACCCTTGACCAGCAGACGCCGCAGCCTTGGGAATCCCGTGATGCAGAACCGCATAGCCAGCAAAAAGTGCTTTTCTGCCAAAACACATTCTAGGCAATAACTTAGTCACGCACCCGGCTCGTAAAAGGCGGCTCACGGGATTCCGCATTCAACATCAGGTTGACACTTCAACATCAAAAATCCATCTGCATCAAGTCGTATCTGATCCGTATACACTCTAAATTCGAATGGATACTGCGCGATGTTCGCTGAATGAGCAGAACGAGAGTGGGAAAAACATAAGCAAAGGCTTGCTTTCTCAAATTTACTCTAGGAAATGGTCTTCGGAGAACCCCACTCGTTGGCGCTTAGCCGCAAGCGCCACACAATTAAGTATTCGACCATGAGATTAGTGAACCATCTTAGCACGTCCCCCAAGCTCCGTTCGGGTTTGATAGATACACCGGCGGTATCATCAGCCAAGAGGAACGGCAAACCTTCAAATGAGGCCCCAGCCTCACGGGGGAGTGAGCGTCTCGAGCGACTTCTGACCACCGAGGATGTCGCCGGGTTGCTCGGCATCGCACCTGCCACTTTGATCTGGTGGCGCGGGCAAAAACAAGGCCCGTCCTGGATCCGCCTGGGACGCGGCCGTCGAAGCCCGATCCGTTACCGACCTGAGGCGGTCGGGGAGTATCTCGCGCAAATGGAAAGTGCGACGCTCTAAAGAGCCTCCTCTCCTTTTCACAAGAACCTCAATCCTAGCGACGGAGCTAGTGCATCCGGCGAACGGTGCATTGCGCCTTGATCGCAGACCTTCGGCTGACGGAGTGGAGACTGACAACCACAGTCTCCACTCCCAAAGAGTTCCAGTTGCGGTGGTCCTCACAACACTCAAGCAGCCATGACAACATATGAGAACCGCATTCCTGCACACGCGGACCAGAGACTAGCGACTCCCTCCGCACCCACCACTCTGCGGACCGTGATTCAAGACATCAAACATCTCGTTCGGATGGGGGCATCGGTCATCCTGCTCCGTCCACGATCCAAGCAACCCATCGGCAAAGATTGGTCGAAAAAGCCGAGAGCTTCCCTTGAGGAGCTGAAGGCGAGTTATCGGCCCGGCTATAATGTCGGCATCCGGCTCGGTGAGAAGTCCGTCATCGACGGACGGTTTTTGCACGTCATCGACGTGGACATCCGCAACCCCGACTTGGCCGACGAGGCGTTCGCACGTCTCGAAGCTCTGTTCAAGGGCTACAAGGTGTGGTCCTGGCCGTGCGTGCTGTCGGGTTCGGGCGGAGAGTCGCGTCATTTCTATTTCATGACGGACAAGGCGTTCCGGGGCAAGAAGCTCGCCAGGAGCGAGAACAAGGTCCCCGGCACCAACAAGCAGGAATGGGAAATCGAGCTGTTCGGCACCGGAAAGCAGGTTGCCCTTCCACCGTCGATCCACCCGAACGGCGGAACCTACCGTTGGGAGGTCGAGATCGACCCGACCGCCGAACTGCCGTGCGTCGAGGTGGAGTTCCTCAAGGATCTCACCGGACAGGGCGACGAAGAGGACGA
This sequence comes from Microvirga lenta, assembly GCF_020532555.1. Classification (GTDB taxonomy): domain Bacteria; phylum Pseudomonadota; class Alphaproteobacteria; order Rhizobiales; family Beijerinckiaceae; genus Microvirga; species Microvirga lenta. Next base: position 7,545 of record NZ_JAJBBR010000012.1, read on the forward strand.
AGATGCCGCGGGTGGCGAGATGGAGCCGCTCGATGTCACCTATGAAGAGGTTGAAGAGTGGCTTGGGGACCTTGATCCCGATTGGTGCGATGACCGGCCGAAGTGGATTCGGGTCGGCATGGCAATCAGCTACAATTTCGGCAAGTGCGACCGCGCATATCAGCTTTGGCGCCGGTTTTCGATGCAGATGCCCGACCGTTGGGACGAAGAAGACGGTCGCCGCAACTGGAAATCGTTCAATCACAAGACCCAGCGCCCGGTCACGCTGCGAACCATCATCGCAGAGTCCAAAAAATCGCGTCGGAAGGCCGAACTCATGGCCGACATCGAGGATCTTGAGGAGCTTGACGGGCCGAAGCCGCTGACGCGGGCGGAAAAGCGCGCATGGGTGGACGGTTTGGAGCCGATTCCCGGCGAAAAGCCGAAGGAGGAGCCGGTCAAGCCTCGGGCAACCGATCCCGACCTAACGATTTTGCGTCAGGCTCGCTATGATGCGCCCGATTTTCCGCTGCATATCTTCTCGAAGTTCTGGCAACATGAGATCGAGGCGCTCGCCAACAACGGCGCCGCCCCCATCGACTACGCCGCTGCCGGTATTATGGCGGTCGCGGGCTCTACCATCGGCAATTCCCGCGTGGTCGAGGTCCGTTCCGGTTGGCGCGAGCCTCCGGTCGTGTGGTGTCAGATTATCGGCCCGCCATCCGCGAACAAATCGCCCGCCCTGCGCCCACTTATCAAGATGCTCGACATCCTCGAAGCGAGTTGGGAGCCTGAGTTTCAGGACGCTCATCGCCGTTGGCAGAGCGATAAGAAGAAAGCCGACACCCTGCGCAAGCAATGGGAGCAACAGATGGTTGCGGCGTTGGAGAAAGGCGAGGACGTCGGCCCAATGTCGCCCGAGTGCAAGGCTCCGCCCGAACCGACGAAGCGCCGCGCCTACGTCACGGACACCACACTCGAAGCCATGATCCGCGTCCTGGCGGGCAACGAGCGCGGTCTTCTCAACTATCGCGACGAGATGACGGGTTGGCTGACCAACATGAGCCGCTATGGCGGCAACGGCGCGTCGGATCGCCCGGCATGGCTCGAAGCCTACGGCGGCGGAACCTACGTCGTGGACCGCGTGAAGGATGACGGCAAGCCGGTCCGCGTGCCGCGCTTCTCTGTCTGCATCCTCGGCGGCATCCAACCCGATCCGCTCATCAACATGGTGCAAGGGACGGACGACGGCTTGCAAGCCCGCTTCATTCCGTTCTGGCCCGAAGACACCTTCCGGCCGTTCAACCGCGGCAAGATCATCGAGAGCCGGGCGCTCGGCGCGTTCGAGCGGATCTCGGAACTCAACATGCGCCGGGACAAGAAGACCGGCCTCCGCGAGCCCGTGCCGGTCCCGTTCACGGAGAAGGCGGTTGACGTGTTCGAGGAGTGGACGAACCGCCGCAAGCTGTCCGAGAAGCACGCGCCGACGAAGCTGCAAGGTGCCTACGGTAAGGCCGAGGGCCAGGTCGCCCGCGTGGCGCTGATCCTCGAAATCCTGAAGTGGGCGGAAGACCTGTTCGATGACGACGTGCTCGGACCGTCCGAGATCGGCGCCGACTCCGTGCGCAAGGCGATTGAGTTCCGCGAGAGCTATATCAAGCCGATGCAGATGCGCGTGTTCGGTCACGGGGCAGCGTCGGAGGAGGCGCAGCTTGCGAAGGGCATTGCACAATGGATCGTCAGCAACGAGATCGAGGAGTTCAAGGTGCGGGACCTGCGCCGCGAGGGTGGCATTCCTGGCATCTCGGGACGCACGGATAAGGAGCGGGTTGAGGAAGCGGTTCTCTATCTCGTGGCGCTCCGTTGGTTGAACGTTATCGACCGGACGAGCAAGAAAGGTGGAAGGCCGACGCAAGTCTACGAGGTCAACCCGCGGCTTTGGGAGCTACTCGACAAATGAGATGATGAGCCCCGCTTCGGCGGGGTTTTTCTTTGGCCGCGTGAGACAACATGGGACAACATCTCGAGTCCTGGCGCGGCGGTGATCTGCGATGTTGCGAGGGGGTTTTGAGGGTTTTGGCAACATTGGCAACATCCCCGAGGCATATAGACATCTCGAAAAAGAGAGAGAGATTCAAGAATGTGGGTCTTAGGGATGTTGCCAAAACCCCCGAAACCTCCTAACCGCTTGGAAACAAAAGATAATCAATGCTCAAAACGTGTTGTCAAAAGGGGGTTTTGGCAACATTTGACCTGAAGCGCGAAACGCTGTTGCAAACCCCTGAACAAATCCGAAAAAAAGTTTGAAAACTCTCAAGAACCCCGCTCCGCGCGCCTCCCGGTGGCCCGTTCTGACGGGAAGGACCCGGAGCGACCTGACGACGTGCCAAGCGTGCCGCCCGTCATCCCGGTTGACCTGCCGTTGTCCCATGCTGTCCCCGCGCGTCTCATGTTGTCTCATGCTGTCCCATGCTGTCCGATCCTCCGCCGTGCCGCCCATATTCCCGTTGTCCCATGCTGTCCGATCCTGTCCCATGCTGTCCGCCCTTGTCCCATGTGGTCCCATCATTCAGGTATGACCTGCCGCGCGTTCGATCCGCTGGAATGAATTAGCGGAAACGGATTCCGATTTGCGACTTGCATTCGCCTAAAGCGCGGTTCTTTGACCGGCTACCGTGCAGCCGTGCTTCCAGGTTGGAGCGGCTCCCGACCACTGTGCGCCCGTTCGAGGATGCTGCGTCGATAATGTCTACATTGCTAGGTTGGTATTCACCGCGCCATGTTCTGCGGTGCGATTCCTAATCTGCCGCCGCTTCTCGTTCAATTTTCTGTTTGGGGGCCACGCGGTAATAATTTGCAAGCCCGCGGCAAGAACATAGATGCGCTCATTAGCGCTTCTGATCCGGACTGAATAGATTACAGTCCCATCCCGGCGCCTCTCGATCAGCGGAGCCTTGCCGTCCTTGATTTCAGCGTGTAACCGCGAAAGTTCGCCTGGTGCGAGCACAATCGAGTAGCGCTGTAGGAGTTGACGGTGGAAGTGCCAATGTTCTTCACTAATCCTCGCGCCGAGCCAACGCAGATCGAAGCCCTGGCTATCTTCAGCGCGCTCGCTGTCGGCGCCAATTTCGTCCATGGTGTTGTGCTCCTCGGGAAGGTGTTGTCGCACAGTCCAGGTCATCCTCATTGCCCTGATTGATCATGCTTATCCTCACTGACCCGAGTTGCTCAGGTTGGTACGACAAGCGGTTCATGGACGACATCATTACTCAGCGTCCTCAACCTTTCCCGCATCATGGAGGTGAGTAGGTGTACACCGTGTCAGTTTAGCTCCATTTGCTTCTGTCCCATGTTGTCTCACTGTCTGAGGCTTCCTGATCCAAGTGCGTTCCGCTGAACCGGATCCGAGGGAGGCAACTCCATAGGGTTCTGGCTTGTCCATCAGGTGGCGCGTCCGCCCCACCTACTATACCCCAACACCTAAACCGAATGCAGTTGAATATGCTATTTCAGCATCCTACCGATCAGCGCCTCTGAGAGCGAGGCTCCCTACGTGCTAGATGGCTTGTTTGATCATGAGACGGAACTCAACATCCAGGAGCACTTTACTGACACGGGCGGCGCCAGCGACCATGTCTTTGGTCTCTTTGCCCTGACATGCCGGCGGTTTGCTCCGCGGCTGCGCAACCTCAAGGAGCGGAAGCTCCATACCTTCGAGAAGTCGGATGCTTATCCGGCGTTGCAGGGGCACATTGGCGCCAATCAACACCAGTGTGATTATGGAGTACTGGGACGACCTCCTTCATCTGGCAGCCTCAATCCAGACACGCACGATCGCTCCCTCGACAATCCTTAAGCGGCTTGCCGCCTCTCGCAATCCCAGTCAGTTGGCCCGCGCTCTACGCGAACTCGGTCGTCTTGAGCGCACGCTGTTCATGATCGAGTGGTATTCGGACCCTGCTCTGCGGAGGCGTTGTCAGGCTGGCTTGAACAAGGGAGAGGCAGCCCACAAGCTCAAACGCGCGGTGTTCTTCCACGAGCGTGGTGAGATCCGTGACCGCTTGTTTGAGAGCCAAGCCTTTGCGCATCAGCGCGCCCATCCTGCCCCCGCCAGAGAGGAAATAGGGTGCTATAGGAGCTGCCGCTCCGGACAGCCTATCGTGCATCAGGAAGCTCCTGCGGGAGTTGCTGTCTGCGCTCCATGCGTCGTTCGCGCTCGTCGAGGAGCCGCAGGGCGGCCCGCACGATCTCGCTGGCGCTGCGGTAGCGGCCGGAGGCGACCTTGCGGTCGACGAGGGCCTCAAGCTCAGGGGTGAGCGAGACGTTACGGGTTTTGCGGGTTCTCATGGGCGGGTGAGCAGGAACAGGTCCGGTGTCAAAATTTGGCACCAGAGAGCGCTGCTTGTTGGCATTGGCCTGGATGAGGCTGGCATCGACCGCAAAGCCTTCACCGCCCACCAGCCCCTCGTCCAGGCAGCGCTGCGCCACGGCCTCGAACAGGTGGCGGAACAGGTCTGACTCCCGAAAGCGGCCGTGCCGGTTCTTGGAGAAGGTGGAGTGGTCGGGCACCTTGCCCTCCAATCCGAGGCGGCAGAACCAGCGATAAGCGAGGTTGAGATGAACCTCCTCGCAGAGCCGCCGCTCGGAGCGGATGCCCAGGCAGTAGCCGATTAGCAGCATGCGGATCATCAGCTCGGGATCGATGGAGGGTCGGCCTGTCGGGCTGTAGAAGCCGGCGAGATGCTGGCGCAGCCCGGAGCCGTCGACGAAGCGGTCGATGCGCCGCAGGAGGTGATCGCAGGGGACATGATCTTCAAGCCGGAACTCGTAGAACAGGCCCTCCTGCATCACGAGACGCTCGCCCATCATGACCCGATCCTCCGCTGAGAATGCCCGATCAGGGAATCACGAACCGGCGCCAATCACGAGGACTTTTTCAACATTGGTAATGGGGCGGCTCTCCCTGGATGCCGATAAGATCGGCAGGCCACGTGCACAGGAGAGAGCAGCCATGGACTACTACGCTGGTTTAGACGTCTCGATGAACGAGACCCACATCTGTGTGGTCGAGCGGGATGGAAGCGTTGTTCTGGAGGCGAAGGCCTCCAGCACCCCAGAAGCGATCGCCGCCGTGCTGGAGACGGCACCAGCCTGCGAGAGGATCGTGCTCGAGACCGGCCGCATGGCGCCCATGCTCTTCCATGGCCTTGCCGCCCTCGGGCTGCCGGTGATCTGCATCGAGAGCCGGCAGGCCTACCAGGCACTCAAGTCCTTGGCGACCCACAAGACCGACCGCAACGATGCTCGCGGGCTGGCGCATCTGGCCCGCACCGGCTTCTTCAAGCCCGTCCACGTCAAATCGTTGCCGGCCCATGCGGTGCGCGCCCTGATCATCGTGCGCAAAAAGCTGGTGGGGCAGCGCGTCACCCTGGAAAATCAGATCCGCGGTCTGGCGGTGGTATTCGGTGTCCGGCTTCCCCGCGGGCTCAGTCCACGCTTTGGCGACGAGGTCCTACGAGCCAGCCAAGGGATTGCGGGTCTGTCGGGTGCCATGCAGGGCCTGCTCGCGGCCCGCAAGGCCGTTCTCGAAGCAGTTGTGGCGATCGACCGAGACATGCGGCTGCTGGCCCGTTCGTCTCAGGCCTGCCAGCGGCTGATGACCATCCCTGGTGTGGGGCAACTGACGGCCCTGGCCTTTGTCGCCACCGTCGACGCGCCGGAGCGCTTCCGCCGCTCGCGGGATGTTGGTGCCTATCTCGGCTTGGTGCCGCGGCGCTTCCAGTCCGGCGAGATCGACGACGTGGGCAGTATCTCCAAGTGCGGCGACCGACGGGTCCGAACCCTGTTGTACGAGGCCGCCAACGTGATGCTGACGCGCTACCGCGGTGTGCTGGCCCTCAAGGAGTGGGCGCTGGGGATTGCCCGGCGCTCGACCATGAGGAAGGCACGCGTGGCGCTCGCCCGCCGGTTGGCAATTATCATGCATGCCATGCTCCGGCACGGCACCTCATTCCAAGCAGCCTGAGAGGAGCAGCGGAAACAGGTCGAGACGAGCTCCCGTGCGGAGCGTTGCCCAAGGGAGGGTGTGAATACGACGCCGATTCTGTCGCATGCGGCCTGTGACAAGGGCCGACTGCGGTTTCAACCAAGTCGCTCCACTCCAACTGACCCCATCAAGTGCCCTGGAGCACGTAGAGAACGCAGACACCCTTTGGAAGCGCACAATCGCTCAGGATCAGAGAGCTGCCCCCTTGACCCATTAGAGAACGAAATCGGCCAGCTTTGGACCTTCCGGGGTTCGTCCAGTTTCGCTGAAGGCCGTGTGTGGAACTGCCAAACCATTTCAGCATCGTCTGTCTTGATGCTGCGTATTCCTTCTCGGACTGCATCCAAATCGGGTATGTGGGCTGACTCATTCATTCCAGCCACCGAACTTTGCTTCCAGGCACTAATGCCCGGATAAGTCGTCATTTCGGTCTGCGAGATGTGGCAGCAGGGCCGGCAGCAGCATTGTCGTGAGACTGCAATCCTTAGGCCTTCGCTATCCGACGAAGCCCGACCTGATCTCGGGATTAATAGCCCCATCGGCTCCGTATACCGCCATAGGGCAGCATGGAGCCGTACTCGCGACGCAGGCGGGTTTCATGCGGCGGTTGCAAGAGGTACGCCGATGCGGATGAACTATGCCGGTCACGGCATCAAGGCCAGCACGAACCGGTTCTGGGGCGGTCTCACAAGGCTCATTGTTCTGGCTTGCGCCGCGGCTGCCCTTCTGGCTGTCCTGCTCATTGGGCTGTTCGTCGTCCTGCCATTGATGCTTGCCGGCGGCATCGCCCTGCGCATTTATCTCCGCCGCAGGATGCGTCAGGCACAGCAGCGGCCAAAGGATGGTGTGATCGATGCGGAGTATACGATCATCGAGCACCGCTAGGAAGATCATCTCCCAGCGGCAGATGGCGGGCTGATCTTGAACCCAAGCCTTGCCATCCTCACCTTTGAACAACTGGGGTCCGGGCCCCTCTGGCGAGCATGTCGCTGCTCGCTATGTCGGACACCTTCTCTTGCCCTTGCGCCCACGAGCGCGACTGCAACTGGAGGATCCGACGATGGATTCCACTGCTCCTCAGGGAGCCCAGCCCACCATTCTCGTTGTCGAGACTGATGCAAACCTTCGCGAGCTGATTGCCCGCACCCTCGGGCATGCCGGCTATGACGCTGTGCTGGCTCCTTCCGGATCCGGTGAGGCGGCTCTCGACCTCATCTCCGCCGCCGATTTCGATGGCCTATATTGTGAGGTTCAACTCCCCGGCGAGGTCGACGGCTGGGAAGTCGGCGCCACCTTCAGCTTCGTCTGGCCTGACAAGCCGACAGTCTACGCCTCCGCCTTGGCTCCCGGGCCACCGGGGCGGCTGCGGAAGGGTATTTTCCTGCACAAGCCGTTCGGATTGGACCGGCTCGTCACGGTTTTCGAGACCAGCGCAACAGCCGCGCGGGCAAGACAGGCGCTGGCATGATCACTCCAGACGCAAATATGTTCGCAAGCATGCGGATTAAGCCCTTAAGCAGCTCCGTACACCTCACATGAACGACGCCACACGCACGGATGTGATCGGAATGCTCGGGCCCTTGCGGCGTTATGCCCGCTCCCTGACGCGCGACGAGTCGCAGGCCGAGGACCTGGTTCAGGACGCGCTTGTTCGCGCCTATGAGCGGCGCGGCTCCTTCCGCTCAGGTGGTAACCTGCGCAGCTGGTTGCTGTCGATCCTGCACAACACCTTCATCGATCATCGTCGCCGCCATGTAGCAGAATTCCGCCGTCTGGAGCAGGTCGCCGCCCTCATCGACACCGAGGCTCCTCCCGAGCAGGAGAGCCGGGTGCGGCTTCAGCAGGTCCAGGCCGCCTTCATGAGCCTGCCGGACGAGCAGAGGACTGTCCTGCACCTGGTGGCCATCGAGGGCCTGTCCTACCAAGAGGCCGCCAATGCCCTGAAGATCCCGGTCGGCACCCTTATGTCCCGCTTGGGGCGCGCCCGCGCCGCGCTGCGGGGGTTCGAGGCGGGAGCCGATGCTCAGTCAGCCGAAGCCAGGCGCCCAAGCCTGCGCGTCGTCGGAGGATCCGATGCCTGACCCGATCACTGAAGCCGACCTTCTCGCCTATGTCGATGACCAGCTCGACCCGGCCCGACGGATCGAGGTCGAGGAGCATCTTGCCCACGACCCGCAAGCCGCCGCGCGGATCATGGCCGATCTCAAGGATCGCGACGCCCTCCGGCTGCTCCATGCGGCGCCCCTGCCCCGTCCGACCGAGCCGATGCTGGTGGCCGCTGGTCGACTTGAGCGGGCTCTCGGCTGGCAGGAGCTGGGCCTGAAGCTCCGCCGGGTCGCCGCCGTCGTGGCCCTCGTCGGCTTCGGCTGGTTCGCTCACGGACAGGTTGGCCTGGGCGTCACCGACAGCGAGGCCTCGCCCAAGCCGCCGGCCTTCGTCGAGGATGCCCTGCACTCGCATGAGACAAGCCTCCTGCGGGCCCGCATGGTTTCGCAGCCGGAGGTGGAAGACTACGACCCCGCTGAGATCCTGGCCGAGACCGGGATCCGGCTCCCGTCCCTGCCCGAGGACTGGCAGGTGCGGGACGCGCAGATCTTCCCATCCCGCTACGGCCACAGCATCGAGATTGCCATTGACGCCGGCGACCTCGGGCGGGTGTCGCTGTTCGCCGCCCAGGCTTCCGCCTTCGACGTGATCGCTCCGATGCCGGCCCGCTTCGAGAAGGCGACGGCCGTGTACTGGCAGACAGGTCAGCTCGCCTACGCGCTGACCGGAACCGGCAGCGACAAAGCCCTTGAACGGGCGGCCCTCCGGCTGTCCCGCAAGCTTCAGTAAACCTCCAGGAGACACCATCGATGAACACACCCTATGCTTGGCACACCGCCATGGCCCGCCCGAGCGGCGCCGTCTTCGACGAGGGCCTGCGCCAGCACATGCTGCGGGTCTACAACACCATGGGCCTCGGCCTGGTGGTGACCGGGCTCGTGGCCTTCTTCGTCGCCTCGACGCCTGCACTCTACGTGCCGATCTTCCAGACGCCGCTCAAGTGGGTGGTGATGCTGGCGCCGCTGGCGTTCATCTTCTTCTTCTCGTTCCGCATGGACCGGATGACCGCGGCCTCCGCGCGCACGGCCTTCTTCGCCTTCTCGGCGGTGATGGGCCTGTCGCTCGCCTCTGTGTTCCTGGTGTTCACGGGTGCGAGCATCGCCCGCACCTTCTTCATCACCGCTGCCATGTTCGGCGCCACCAGCCTTTACGGCTATACCACCAAGCGCGATCTCTCGAAGTTCGGCTCGTTCCTGGTCATGGGTCTGATCGGCGTCATCATCGCCTCGCTGGTCAATATCTTCCTCGCGTCGAGTGCGCTGCAGTTTGCGATCTCGATCATCGGCGTGCTCGTGTTCACGGGCCTGACCGCCTACGACACGCAGACCATCAAGGAGCAGTACGCTGAAGGCTACGGCCACGAGGCCAACAGCAAGATGGCCGTGTTCGGCGCGCTCTCGCTTTACCTGAACTTCGTCAACATCTTCCAGCTGCTGCTGAGCCTCACCGGGCAGCGGGAAGAGTAACCTCCGTCCATTGCCAGAAAGGATCAATTTACATGGACCATCAGGACCGTCAGGCCATCGAGCAGCTATTCGGCAAGATCGCCCAGGTTGAGCGCCAAGCTACGCCTCCGGACGCGCAGGCGGCGGACTTCATCCGCTCGCAGATCAACCAGCAGCCGAATGCGCCCTACTACATGGCCCAGACCATCGTGGTGCAGGAGCAGGCCCTGAGCGCCGCCCAGGGCCGCATCCAGCAGCTGGAGCAGGAACTCGCCAGCCGTCCGGCCGGAGGCGGTGGCTTCCTCTCGGGCCTCTTCGGCGGCGGGCAGTCCCGTCCCCAGCCTCAGCAGCCTTACCAAGCCCAGCCGATGCACGGCATGCCACCTCACGGTGCTCCCGGCATGGGCGGCATGGCACCGGGCATGGGAGGCATGGCTTCCCGCGGAGGCGGCGGCTTCCTGGCCGGAGCCGCCCAAACCGCCATGGGTGTCGCCGGCGGTGTGATCCTCGGCAACATGATCGCCGGTGCCTTCTCAGGGGGTGATGAAGCCAAGGCCGCTGATGCCGGTCAGGTCGAGCCGCAACAGGCGGCTGCCGAGGACTTCGATGATGGCGGCGGCGACTTTGGCTTCGAGGAAGACATCTGACGCCGAAGCGGGCGTTACCCTAACTTCGGGCCACCCGCCTCCTCAAAGCGAACACAAACCAACGTTCTGCCGGCGCATCACGCCGGCAGAACGGTCTAGTGGGGATCTAGGAGATGAAATGACCAGAACCTTTGTCCTACCGATAGCCATGCTGATGACTATGATTGCGCCAGCCATGGCACAGACCGCGTCTCCTGAGACGGCCCCGATCCCACCTGCGGCCGCAAGCCCGGCTGTCACTACCCCGGCCTCTCCGGCGCCGGGAACTACCGGTTCCACGACGGCCACGACGATGCTGGGGGCGACGGCACGCATCCTCACCGTCGACGCCCTGGAGGACATGGACCTCGTCGGCGCGGACGAAAAGGGGATCGGTGACATCGAAGGTGTGGTCGAGAACAACACGGACAAGAAGCAGTTCGTGGTCATCGAGCGCGGCGGCTTCCTCGGCTTCGGCGCCAAGACGATTACGCTCCCGCTGGAAAACCTCGCCGTTCAGAGTGAGAGGGTGACCTTGCACAACATGGATGTTGCCCAGCTCGACGGCTTGGCGGAGTTCAGGAACGACAGCAACGCTTTCCGCGATCTTGACGACAGCCACCAGATCAGCGTGCCGCAGCAGTAGCCCCCTCCTTCTGCGGCGCTGAGGACCGATGATCGCCGAAGGCGATCATCGGTCAAGCGGTTCGGCTCCGGCCAGGACCGCTCAAGGATTGCTGACGACCGTTTGATCATCTCCACTCGCGTTCTTCAATGTGAGCCACTATAGACAGGCCCATGCCCGACCCTTCCAGTAGTCTCTCCACCGTCGTGTCACCGGACGACGCTGTGGAGCCCCGACAACGGTTCTCCGAGGTCCTGAGCGACCTCGCCGACCGGCCCAGCCAGGCCATCAGCATCGGCCACGTGCTGGATGCCTTCGGCGACCGGGCCTTTGGCGCCCTGATGCTCCTGTTCGCCGCGCCAAACGTGCTGCCGCTGCCGCCTGGCATGTCGGCAGTGCTCGGAGCGCCCCTGCTCTTCATCACGGCCCAGCTGATGCTGGGACGTTCCACCTTGTGGATGCCGCGCTTCATCCGTGAGCGGTCGATCTCCCGTGACTTCTTCACCCTGCTGACAACAAAGCTCAGTCCGATTCTGCACCGGGCGGAACGCTTCCTGCGGCCCCGGCTCGGCGTGCTGCTTCATCCGCTTCCGGAGCGGATCGTCGGCGCGGCCTGCCTGCTGCTGGCGATCATCCTGTTCCTACCGATCCCGTTCGGCAACATTCCTCCGGCCTTCGCCATCGCAGCCTTCGCCTTAGGCATCCTGGAGCGGGATGGCCTGGCCACGCTCGTGGGCTGGCTTTCCGCCATCGGCAGCCTGCTGATCCTGGCGGCGATTTCCTCCGCGATCATCGCCGGCATCAACGCCTTTCTCAACCAGCTGTGGGTGATCCTCGGATGACAGACGTCGACGTAAACCCCGCAGCTACACCATCGCCAATCCTGGAGGGGTGCCCGCGGCACCTGACGCACCGTGCTTGAACTCGGCATCGCTTTATTTCTCATTGGCCTGAACGGTCTCTTCGCCCTGTCGGAGCTCGCCATCGTCTCCGCTCGCAAGGCCCGCCTGAAGATGATGGCCGACAACGGCCGCGCCGGAGCCGGCGCAGCTTTGAGATTGGCCGAGGAGCCAGGCCGCTTCCTGTCCACCGTCCAGATCGGCATCACCCTGGTGGGTGTCCTCGCCGGCGCCTTCTCCGGTGCGGCTCTTGGTGCCATGCTCACCGACATCATGAAGGCTCAAGGTGTGCCGGATACCGTGGCGGAGCCCTTGGGCTTCGGCCTCGTGGTCGCTGCCATCACATATCTGTCGGTCGTGGTGGGCGAGCTGGTGCCCAAGCACCTGGCGCTCAAGAATCCGGAAGGGATCGCCTGCGCCGTCGCGCCCCTGATGGCGCTGATCTCCCGGATCGCGGCCCCGGTGGTCTGGCTCCTGGATGCCTCCACCAAGCTGATCTTCCGCCTCATGGGGCAAAGCACGGAATCCGAGAGCGCTGTGACCGAGGAGGAGATCAAGACCATCGTCGCCGAGGCGGAAACGGCCGGCGTGATCGAGACCGGCGAACGCAAGATGATCGCCGGCGTCCTGCGCCTGGGCGACCGCGCCGTGCGGGGGGTGATGACGCCGCGAACCGATGTTGACTGGATCAACATCAATGCTTCGCAGGAGAGCATCCGTCACTGCCTGATCAACTCGCCTCATTCCCGGCTCCCGGTCGCCGAGGGCCACCCCGACAACATGCTCGGCGTGGTGCAGGCTCGGGAGCTTCTGGCTGCCACGCTGCGGGAGGAGCCCCTCGACATCCGGGCCCATATCCGCAAGGCGCCGATCATCCCCGACACGCTTGATGCCCTCGACGCCCTTGAGGTGCTGCGGGAGGCCGAGGTCCCGATGGCGCTCGTCCACGACGAGTACGGCCATTTCGACGGCGTGGTGACACCAGCTGACATCCTCGACGCTATCGCAGGCGCCTTCCGGTCCGACGAGCACGAGGAGGAGCCCGAAGCGGTGATGCGCGAGGACGGTTCGTGGCTGCTCGCCGGCTGGATGCCGGCCGACGAGATGGCCGACCAGCTCGGGATCTCTCTTCCGGAGCGGCGCGACTACGAGACGGTAGCTGGCCTCGTGATCGGCGAGCTGCAGCATATGCCGGAAACGGGGGAGGCGGTGGAGACCTTGGGCTGGCGATTCGAAGTGATCGACCTCGACGGCCGGCGGATCGACAAGGTCCTGGCCTCGCGCGTCGACACCAAGGAGGCGGCCTGACCATGCGTACGCGTCTTGCTTCCCTGATCGCCGGGCTGATGCTCCTGGCGCCTTCCATGGCAACGGCGGCAACCTGCAAGCTGGAGAACGCCACCTTCCGACCGAAATATGCCGCCCAGCGCTTTGAGATCCGCAGCAGCCGCGTCGATGGCGTCACTGTGTTCGACGTGACGGTGCACAAGACCCGCGAAACCTTCCGCTTCCGCGTTGATGCCGATGGGGGCACGGGCGCGGGAACGATCACATCCGTCCCCGACGCTGCGGGACAGGATCCGGGGATCAGGTCCAGCTTCCACCTGCTGGACGGAAAAGGCCTCAAAACCACCTCCGCCGGCGAGATCGGACATGTGTCCTTCTACGACCTGGGGCGGGCCTTCGTCGACTTCCGCATGCGCAGGAGCCGCAACGTGGAGCCCTACACCTCGCCGCCGTCGGGCCTGTGGCATGTGACCGACTGCCGTCCGGACTAGCAGCGCCCCATTCCGACAATAGGACCCGAAGGAACACCTGATGGACTTCTCCTGGATTTCCGACCCGACGGCACTGGCGGCACTGGCGACCCTGATCGTCATGGAGGTGGTGCTCGGTATCGACAACCTCATCTTCATCTCGATCCTGACCAACAAGCTGCCCGAAGCTCAGCGCTCGAAGGCCCGCCGGATCGGCATCGGGCTGGCGCTGTTCCTCCGCCTCGGCCTGCTCGGCACGATCGCCATCATCGTGACCTTGACCGAACCGATCTTCACCCTGTTCGGGCACGCCTTCTCCTGGCGCGACCTGATCCTGATCGGAGGCGGCCTCTTCCTCGTCTGGAAGGCCACGAAGGAGATCCACCACAACGTCGACCCCACCCCGAACGAGGACGTCTTCGACACCGCGAAGGCCACGATGACGTTCGGCTCGGCGATCACCCAGATCCTGCTGCTCGATCTCGTCTTTTCCCTCGACAGCATCATCACGGCCGTCGGCATGACTGACGTGGTGATGATCATGGTCATCGCGGTGGTCGTCGCGGTGACGGTCATGCTGCTCGCGGCCAATCCGCTCGCCCAGTTCATCAACAACAACCCGACGGTTGTGATGCTGGCATTGGGGTTCCTTCTGATGATCGGCATGACCCTGATCGCGGAAGGATTCGGAGCGCACGTTCCAAAGGGCTACATCTACGCCGCCATGGCGTTCTCGGCCCTGATCGAAAGCCTCAACATGCTCTCGCGCCGGGCCTCTCGGCGCAAGGCGGCGGGATCCACTGACCAGAAGCACTGAGATCTCGCTCAACGAGGCTGTGGCAAAACCGGCCTCGTTGAGCATCCCGCCTTCGCCCCTTGAAAGGAGCTCCTGAATGGTCCCCGTGAAATCCCTCGTCGTTGCGGCTGCTGTCGGTGCCGGCGCGCTTGCTGTGCCTCACGGCGCCGCTTGGGCTCAGAACAACAGTGCCTTCCGGAGCGCCGAGGTGGTCGCCGGGAAGCAAGAGCGCCTCGGAGTGTACGGCAATGTGCAGAAGGACTGCACGCCCGGGCCGCTGCCGACGATCCGGGTGGTGACCCCGCCGAAAAATGGCGAGCTGAACGTGCGCAGCGGAACCCTCAAGATGGGCCGGATCACCCGCTGCCCGAAGCTGGCTCCGAAGGCCCAAGGGATCTTCTACAAGGCCAATCCGACGTTCAAGGGAACCGACGAGGTGGCCTATGAGGTCCGGTCCGCCAGCGGCAAGGTGGAGAGCCACACGGTCAGGATCACCGTAAAGGACGCGCAGGCGTCCGACAGTGCAAAGCCAAGTCAGGAGGACGAGCTGTGACAGGTGTCGGGCCCGGTTAGGATGTACGGTCTGTTCACGCCGGAGGTGCTGGTCGCGCTTGGCGTCAGCGCCAGCGCAGGTCTCGCCACAGTGCTGGGCAGCCTGTTTGTCCTGGGAATGGACAAGACGAACTCGCATCATCTCGCGCTGGCGCTGGCCTTCGCGGGTGGTGCGATGGTGTACGTCTCGCTCGTCGAGATCTTTCCGAAGTCCGCGGCTTCGCTGGGCGAGATTTATGGTCACAAGGCCGGCTACGCCTGGACAACCCTGGCATTCTTCGGCGGCATCGGCCTGCTGGTGCTGCTTGACCGGCTCGTTCCCAACCCGCATCCGGACGTCGCGGCAGCCACCAGGCGGGACAAGGCGACCATCGCCCGGATGAGCCTGCTCACGGCGGCGGCCATCACGGCCCACAATCTCCCCGAGGGGCTCGCGACGTTCTTCGCGACTCTGGACGATCCTGCGGTTGGAGCCTCCCTCGCCGTCGCGATTGCGCTCCACAACATTCCGGAGGGCGTCTCAGTCGCCGTTCCGGTGTACTACGCGACCGGAAGCCGCTCGAAGGCTGTCCTGGCGTCCCTGGTGTCCGGCCTGGCCGAACCGCTTGGTGCCGTTCTGGGCTATGTGGCATTGACGCCAATCATGTCCCCGGCCACCTTCGGCACTGTGTTCGGCGTTCTCGCCGGGACGATGGTGTTCCTCGCCCTGGAGGAGTTGCTCCCGGCGGCCAAGCGCTATGCACAGGGCCGTGAGACGGCCTATGGCATGGTGGCCGGAATGGCGGTGGTCGCGCTCAGCCTCGTCCTGCTGCGATAGTTGGCCGAGGAGAGACTGGCAGCTTCTCAAGGACCGGCTCGGGCCTCCCTGAACATTCCCGGAAGGCCAAGGCTCCGATCAGGCGATCACCTTGAGCAGGTAGAGGACAATGCCAGCCGCCGAGCAGGCGCCAGCGTCGGGATCATGCCGACGTTGAACCGGAACATCGCGATGACCGCCGCAACGGACAACTGCAGCACCTAGAGGTCAACGCTCCCCGGCACTAGGGCATCGACGACCAGACCGAAGCTGCGCACGGGCCATGCCTCCCGGAACACCGGCCGAAGGTCTGCACCGGGTCGATGCTGTTGAAGAACTCCGCCGGTCAAGCCGCTGGGTACCCGGCGTTCGCTTCTTAGCGGCCGGGGTCGAGAGGATCAGAAGCCGAGGCCCCGGGCCTCAGCCCATCACCTTGCTCAGGCGGCCGCTGCCGCAGTCAGCCGAGCCATGCGGCGCAGGTTTTGAGCGATGGCGGCAAGATGGAACTCGTCGCCGGCGCCCGTCAGACCTCGCAGGCGCATGCGCTCGAACCGCAGGGTGGTCTTGAGATGAGCGAATAGCATCTCGACCTTCTTGCGCTCGTTGCGCGAGGTCGCGAACTGCGGTGTTCCAGCTAACTGACGCGCCTGATCACGCGCCTCTTCATGGACACTGCGCAACACGTTGCGGGAGGCCATGTTCGGGCAGCACCGCGCCTTGAGCTCGCATGGTTGGCAGTCCTTCTGCGAGGCGCGGTACTTGCGAATGCCGTCATGAGCGCTGTCGGTGCGCGCCACCGCGTAGTTGCGCCGGAACTGCTTCAGAGTCTTGCCCGCCGGACAGGTGTACTGATCCAGATCCGGATCGAAGCTGAAATCGGAGCGGCCAAAGGTGCCATCGTCTCGGCTGCCCTTGTCCCAGACCGGAATGTGCGGCTCGATCTCCTGGCCAACCAGCCAGTCCAGGAACTTGCCTGTTCCGTAGGCGGTGTCCGCCGCGAGCCTCTTCGGCGTGAGACCAAACCGCGCCTGAGTGCGCTCGAGCATGGTGGCGGTGGAGCGCACCTCATCGAAGGTCCGTGCTGGCGTCGGCTCAACATCGACAATGATGGCATGCTCGTTGTCGATCAGGTAGTTCAGCCCATAGCCAAACTGGACCCGCTTGTTGGCCTTGGCCGTCCATGCAGAGGCCGGATCGGAGGGTGAGATCACCTTTGGAGCCTTGCGGCCGGCCTCGAGCTCCTCGGCGCCGTCGAGGGCCTCAAGATACTCGCGCACGGCTCGTCTTGGCCGTTCGACAGCATTCCAGTCGATCTTCTCCGGCTCGAGGCCATGATAACGACTGGCATCGGCTTCGATGGCGCTTGCGTCGACGGCAAAGCCCTCGCCTTTGATCAATCCGGTGGCCAGGCAGAGGCCGACCACGCGCTCGAACACCAGGCGCAGCAGATCGCAGTCGCGAAAGCGTCCGTGCCGGTTCTTCGAGAAGGTCGAATGATCCGGCACCGCGTCGTCCAGGTCGAGCCGGCAGAACCAGCGGTAGGCGAGATGGAGCGAGACCTCCTCGCACAGCTTGCGCTCCGAGCGGATGCCGTAGCAGTAGCCGACGATTAGCATGCGCATCATCAGCTCGGGATCAACTGAGGGGCGGCCTGTGTGGCTGTAGAAGGCTGCGATCTCGCGATGGATGCCAGCCAGCGCCTGGGTGACGAAGACGTCGATCCTGCGCAGGAGATGGCCGGTGGGCACGCGATCGTCCAAGTGAAAGGAATGGAAGAACTGCGCTTGGTCGTTCCGCTGACGCCCCATCATCGCTGCGTCTCCCCGCAAATCATAACGAGAACGGAATCATACCCCTCGCGCCGACACAACCGAGTTCTTCAACAGCATCGGTCAAACTGAGCCGTTGGGCGTGGCCTTGTGAAGGTCGGCTTACCCTGAGGCTACGGAAGCTCGGCTTTCTTCTGCCTCGTGCCAAGACCTGACCTTCCTGCGCAAGATACGGGAAAGGCAGAAGCTGCTCGCGCGGCATGCAAGTTCGCGCACAAGTACGACATCCAGGATGAGGGACGGTATGTGGCTCAGCCCTGTGACGAATTCCCTTCGCCTTAGCGCATGCACAGGACGACCTTCCGCTCGCTCACAGAGAAGCTTCGCCTGAATAAAAACTAAATATCCAAGGTGCTTGTTATTATTCGCGTTAAGACCTATATAATTCTTATCGGATTTTGGCCGGACAATCGGGTCGTTTCGCTTTTGGTATTTCCAGGCGCACGTTCGGACTTTCTTACCATTACATCGACGAGCCGAGCTGAGGCCGTGCAGATGCACGTCTTCGCTCACGTGCATCTGCATCAATCGCGAAAGGTTACCCCAATGGTTATGGGCACTGTAAAATTTTACAACGACATGAAGGGCTTCGGCTTCATCCAGCCGAACGATGGCAGCAAGGACGTGTTCGTCCATGCCACCGCTCTTGAGCGCGCCGGCGTGCGCGGCCTCGTCGAAGGCCAAAAGGTTGCCTTCGACACGGCGGAAGACCGCCGCTCCGGCAAGATCGCCGTCAACAACATCGAGATGGCTTAATCTCTGATGATGGGCACAGGATACAAACCTGCGCCGCTAAGCCTTGAAGCCGCTCCCAGATGGGAGCGGCTTTTTCGTTCGTACCGGCTATCGGCCAGCAGCGGTTACCCACACCCCCCTGCCCCACAACAGCTGCGCTTCAGGAGGGATGAATGTCCCATAAGTATCAGGTTCATCAGTTGGTCTGCATCACCCATCCGCGGATCTGGGACAAGCGCGCAAGTGCAAGCGGCATCTACGAGGTGACGCGTCTCATGCCGGCAGATCAGACCGGTGAAGTCTCGTATCGCATCAAGTCGTCTGGATTCGGTGAGCGCGCCGTGCGCGAAAGCGAGATCTCGGCCAAGGCGTCAGTCATTTGACCGGTGGTGAGGCCTTCCTCCACGGATCACAGATCTACGATCCTGTTGCGGTGCTTCGCCGGGACGATGAGATCCTGTACGTCGCGCGCGTCGGCATGAGGGCCTCACGACAGTTTATGATCCTCACGCCATCAGGCGAGCCAACGTGGCCGCACGAGCCGCTCGGCAGCCTCTCCGACGTTGCCTGGGCGCTTCGAGCACACGCGTGGCACCTCGTGACGCCCGAGCCTGTGGGCGGGAGTGCTCAGCAAGCCAAGACGCTGGCGCGGCTGCTCACGGAGCGAACCTGACAGTGACTGGTGCGGAGCTGAATACATGGGTGAGATCCCATCGCTCGCAACAGTTCCGCCTCTCAACCCGCAGGAGGAGGCTCACCATGTTTGATCAACCAACCAATCTTGATGCGCATCGCGGCATGGCGGCTCAGAAAACCACCGACCTGCGTCGCCTCCGATCCGAGGTCGAAGCCGACCAGGCAGCCCTCCACGCAAGACAGGCGGAACTCGAAGATCTGCTTGCGGCAGCACCCGCCACCGACTGGCCGGAGGCTGTCGAGAAGGCGCGCTATCTGCTGGGTCTGCTTGCGCGGAATTTGGACGCAGCCGATCTGCGTCGCCGCAGGCTGATTGACCGGGTGCTGGCCGATTTCGATCATCTGCTCGATAAGCCACCCCACGACTAAGCCGATTATTCCTAGATCCTGACTGACAACGGAGACAATCGATGGCCAGAGGCGAAAAGCGCGGCAACCGCGAAGCAAAGAAGCCGAAGCAGGACAAGCCCAAGAACCCGATCCCCGCCTCTCCCTTCGTGAACCAAGGCAAGGGCAGCGTTCCGCCTAAACCGCCCGGCGGCAAGCGGGCATCGTAGCTGGACCGCAACGGGAGCGAAACTATTGAGGCTTGATCCAACACCCGCTGACATCCTTCAAGGATGAGCCGAAGAGCGGGTGAGTGCCTTCCGGCCCGACGGCGGCTCGTTCGTCGCTGCGGTCGAGGCAACCCGCATGCCCATGGTGGCCACCGACCCCACGATTGTCCAAAACGGCGGACCACGAGATGAACTCGGCCGGTAGGCCTGTGCGCCAAAGCGAATTCGAGCGGAAGCCGCTTACTGCCCCCTTGTGAGGCGCTGCGCCATCCAATCCTTGGCCATGTCCAGGTTGGAGAAGATCGGGTGGTTGATCCCATCGATCTGGCCAAAGCCTGCCTCCAGGTACCACTGCCCCGGAGCCACCTCGTTCTCGTCCGAGAGGCGTACCAGCACGGCCACAAGCCGCCGCTCCTCGTCGAGCACCATCATGCCTTCCTCGTCGAAGCCGGTCGCCACGCGGATGGGTTGAAGGGTGAAGGTCATGCGGCCGCCTGATCGCTCTCCAGGTGCAGGTAGGTCGGGTCAAACTCGCCTACTTCTTTCAACTTCTCCCAATCGGGAATGTTCAGCCGGTCGCCGCTCAGCTCGATCAGGCCCTCGGCCCGCATCTGCTGAAGAACACGGTTCACATGGACGTTGGTGACGCCGAGCGCGTCCGCGAACTCGCCCTGGGTGATCGGCAGGTCACAGGCATGATCCTCCACAAGGCCCACCGCCCTCAGGCGCGTCAGCAACTCGCAAAGGACGTGCGCCATGCGGATGTAGGCTTCACGGCGTCCGACGTTGAGCACCCACTCGCGGAAGATGGATGCATCGATGAGGGTCTCGCGCCAGAAGGCGGCGGTGATCCGGGGATAGCGCTCGCAGATAGCGCGCAGGTCCTCATGGGTGATGAACCCGACGGTGCATGGGCTGATGGTGCCGACGCCGTTGTCGATGACCTTCAGGTGCAGGCTCTGGAGGTCGGGAATGTCGCCCGGAATGTTGAAGGAGACAATCTGGCGCTTGCCCTGTGCCGTCATCTTGTAGGTGCAGGCAAAGCCGCTCAGGATCAGGCTGGACCGGGAGGGAACGTCGCCCTCGCGCACGATGTCCTGATCGGCCTTGATGGCTACAACCTGCATCGGCAGCGTTTGGAGGGCGTGGCGCTCGTCATCCGTGAGCGTGAAGATGCTCTCGAGCTTACGGATCATCGGGTTGTATTTAGGGTGAAATGCTGTGGTCAAGGTCATGCTCCCTGCCTTGCAGGCGGGAGCATGTACATCTCTCAGCCATCAGCGCCTGAGATTGGTTGCTAACAGTGAGACAACAATGGCACAAAAATGAGTGCCTGTCCTATACCTAGGTTGGTTTTGAGATTAACTTTATCGAGAAAAGCTGACATGGCCGTAATTCTCAGATGACCTTTATACCACGGCCCAACCACGCCGATGTTAAGGGCCAAGCCACACATAGATGAAGGATCCTTCGGGGGAAGGGTGCAAAAAGGCTGTCTTGTTCCCCTTGGGTGTCTGGCCATTTGGCAACCGACCCTTCGCCCCAACATGGAAGGCGAAGGCCATGACCCTCGACATCTCCTTTTTTCCTATGCGCGTGCTCATCGACGGCCATGACACTGACGGCAACCTTGTCCTTGCTGATAACCAGCTTGCCGCCGTGTTCGTGCGCCTCGACGGAACGCACCATGATCCTGAGCACAAAGGGTGGTGGCACCTGGAGGCGGGGTTCGGCAAATGCGACGTGCGTGTTGCTCCACACGTGTTCAAGACGCCCGAGGGAGCCGGAGCCTGGGTTGAGCAGACCCTGATGGGCAAGGCCGCGTAAGTCGCGGAACCCCGTTTCTGGAACCGGGTAATGGGTCTTCTGAGCATATTCGGAAGGTTTCCGACTAGAGCGGATTCGATTTAGGTGAACTCGTATCCGCAGTTGCTGAGATAGTTCTGGCATTCGTCCGCCGGGAAGCTGTCGAGCAGTTCTCCGATGGTCGTCCAGAGCGCCTCCTTGGTGCGAACTGCCGCCTTGCGTAGCAGCGCCTTGAGCTTGGCAAACACCTGCTCGATCGGGTTCAGATCCGGCGAGTACGGTGGCAGGTACAGCAGGCTCGCCCCAGCGGCCTGGATCATCTCTCGGATGCCTGCCACCTTGTGAGCCGCAAGGTTGTCGAGCACCACCACGTCGCCGGCCTGGAGTTCCGGCACCAGCACCTGCTCCACATAGGCGCGGAACACCTCGCCAGTCATCGGGCCGTCCAGCACCATCGGAGCGATGACGCCGCTGGCGCGCAGACCGGCCACAAAGGTGGTGATCTTCCAATGCCCCCACGGCGTGGCATCCACCAGCCGCTCGCCTCTGGGGCAACGCCCATAACGGCGCACCATGTTGGTGGATGTGCCCGTCTCGTCCAGGAAGACAAAGCGGGCAGGATCCATGTAGCGCTGCCACACGCGCCAGTGCCGTCGCTCGCGCGCCACGTCCGGACGGTCCTGCTCGGCGGCTCTCAGGCTCTTTTTTGTGCGTCAGGCCGGCTCGTTTGAGCCAGCGGCTGATGGTGGAGGTCGCACCGACCATGATGCCATGCTGGCGCAGCTCAGCCTGGATCTCCTTCAGTGAGATGTCGACTTTGGTATCCAGGAGAGCGCGCACAAGCGCCTCATGCGGCGCGAGGATGGGCCGACGGTGGCCACCAAAGCGGGCCGGAGCGGGACTGCCGCTCTGGCGGAAGCGCCGCATCAGCTTCACGGCGGCCGACGGGCTGACCTCAAAGCGCAGGGCCGCCTGCCGGATGGAGGATCCCCCTTCCACCGCACGCACGATCCGCTCACGCAAGTCTCGGGACAGAGGAGCTGGCATGGGAGGCCTCCCGGCCGTTCAAAACCAGCTCCATGGAATCAGTTATCGCGATTCCACGCAACCGCTGCACGCTCTAACGCACGGCAGCCCCATCCGGTACCGAGGCCGGGAATGGCTGGAGCGGCCGATTGTTCAAGCCACCGTCTCACACATAATCTCCTGCTCCCACCGGGTTCGGATCGCCGCTTTGCGTTGGCTCTGTGTTATCATGACGAGCGGCATGCCCACGGGGAAACACCGATAGTAGCTGGACTGCTGAACGAAAGACAATTACCAGATCAACCTCCCGTCTTTTATCCTCTTTCCTGACAAATCTTTATACATCTAGAGATGATTAAATGACTCCCGCCTTGAGATAATCATATATTTGTACTGGTCATGAGCGTATACTTTGGGCAGGTTAGGAGGACGTCATGATTCAGAGAATCCGGTCCTACGCATCTTTCGAAAGCCAAGCCCTCTTTGTTGCAGCCCTGGCGTTTCTGTTTTGTGGGGCTGTAATCCTGGGGGTGATGTAATGCTCTCCCAGGTGTTGATTGCATTCCTCCTGATGGCCGGGATTCTCGCCATCGGCACACTGGCGATCCGCTACCACTGGTGAGAGCGCCAATCTGGAAACCGGGCCGGCGCAGCCTGGCCGCTAGAGGTGGGTCTCGGTACCGGCCGGCACTCCCGGCAACCTGAGGAGCTCGCCCGTATCGCGCGTCTGGGCAGGCTCACAAAGGCGGCGTCCGATCATGAACAAACGCGCCTCAGTCATGCAACGCCGCCTCGCGGCCATCTTCTACGCTGACGTGGCCGGCTATCTGCGCCTCATGAATGCCGATGAGGCTGGAACGTTGTGTTTGCTCGATTCCCATCGCGCGATCATGGATCGCCAAATCACCCAATACAAGAGGCCGGACTGCCGACACCGCGGGCGATAGCATCCTGGCCGAGTTCCCCAGCGTCATTTAGGCGGTCCAATGCGCGCTCGGCGTCCAGGAGAGGATTGCCGC
Source organism: Microvirga lenta (assembly GCF_020532555.1). GTDB lineage: Bacteria > Pseudomonadota > Alphaproteobacteria > Rhizobiales > Beijerinckiaceae > Microvirga > Microvirga lenta. Next base: position 30,840 of record NZ_JAJBBR010000012.1, read on the forward strand.
GGCACGTGAGGAAACGCCCCAGGGGCGGCGGGTGACGTTCCGGATTGGCGTCCACGTCGGAGAGGTCATGGTTCGGGACGGCGACATGTTCGGCGATGGCGTGAACATTGCGGCCCGCATGGAGAAGCTGGCACGACCCGGGTTCGTGTGCCTGCCGGAAGCCGCTCACGCCTATGTGGCCAGGGTGTTGCCGCTGACCTTCGACGATCTCGGGGCGCAGCCCGTGAAAGCCTCGGCACCCCCGTGGGGCCTATCTTGTCCACGGCCCCGATCATCCGCCGTTCCGGGTCCTGCCCCTAGTGCATCGTAGCCGGAGGGTCCGACGCTGGTCGAGCCTGCGGTTTTCGCCTCCCTTCACGAGGCTCCCAATATCGACGAGCGGCGACTGTCCGAGCGAATTGGCGTTGATCTCGCGAGCACTCAACAGATGGTGCGGCACCTTGCGTTTCGAGGCTTCGTCAGCCGGACACGGGGCAAACGCGGCAGCGAGATACGGCTGCTCAGCCTCACTCCGGCGGGGCTCGATCTCTTCGAACGCCTCCACCCGGCCATCCTTGCGGTGCGGGACCAGGTCATGGCGTCGCTTTCAGAACGCGAGCGGGAGACCTTGCAAGACCTCTTGGCTCGCGTGATCAATGCCAACGAACTCAAGGCGAGCCGTCGCTTCAGCTGACCCAGGTTCAAGCAGGCGGCAGGAGTGCATCAGTCTGGTTGCTATGAGCGCTCGCTCTTGTGTGTTGTGGTGGCACGAGCCTTCAGGGAGGTATCTCATGGCCTACGTCATGTTTCAGTATGACGGTCCAAACGACTCGCATCGCTGGAACGAATACAACCAGCAGGTTCGGGATTGGATCGCGCAGCTCCTGCAGATCCCGGGTGCGGTATCGTTTGTGGCGTATCGCACGTCTGATGGGGCTAGCCTGGACACGATCACGATGCTGGAGTTCCGAACTGTGGAGGAAACGCGCGGGGCGCAAGCATCCGAGCAGTTGCGGAAGGTTCTGGATAGGCTGCAACCAGTTGGCGTGACTGCCCAGGTTCTCCTGGTGGAGCGTTCACCATTTACACCTGAGCCAATACCAGCGTGACGGTGAGCATCTCGGCACTTCGCATGCCGTGGTATCGTGGGTCTCAGATCATTTGCGGTCGCGCGTTTGATCCGGCGGGGGAATGTCGCCGTCGCCATAGCCGCGCCGGCCATCAAGCTTAACCTTCGGAGGTGGCTCTGGGCGATCTTCCAGCATCCTCACGGCTTTCCAGACTGAGTTCACAAGCTTTTGGGTAGCAGTGAGAGGACTCTTGCTCATGGTTGGCTCCCTTGCCGAGCCGAAGCCGTGCTGGGGTCGAGTACCTCCACGAACGCAACTGTCAGCACCGGCTGGTTGGCCCGGTTGGTAATCTCAATGTGCCAGCCCCGCCGGTCCTCGCCCTTCTGATCACCTTCTGCGATCATGTCGCGGGCCATCGCGATGGCAACCTCACGCGCGGTCTGAAGGTCCGGGTACCTGTTGCCTTCAGGGTCGTCCATGAGGCTACTCTCCGTCCGGACGTTGAAATAATAGAGAGCTGTTTCCGTCACAGATTGCGATGGAGGAGGTTCACTGAAGTGGTAGCCCGATCGGGGCGCCCCGCCCTCATCATCCCACCTCGTGAGGTCCTGGTGCTGGCTTGCCTGTTTCGGATCAGTGCGATGCTGGCGGGCACGACGGGCTGGTGATGCTAAGGCCGTTGCGGTCCGCATCCCACGATCGTTCAAGCGCTTCCTTCTCCCATTCTCTGCCTGCAACTGGGACTCCCAGACAACCTGGTCATAGGTCTGACCATCGGTCCGGATCTGATACTGAGGCTCCCGGTTGCCGGCGGGAAGCAGGGAAACAATCTCGTAACCGCTGAGCCAGATCTTATTGGGCGAATAGTCTGCGGCATAGCTGACATGCTGGCCGACGGCGTATCGATGAGCTCTCATGACAGGATCCCTTCCTGCCTACCCCATGATGCGATGAACTACAGCATACTCCCTCATGTAAAACTTAGATACACAAACCCGATCAATTTGGATTTATTTATAACAACGGCTGCAAACAGCCTCCTTCGTCCCCATATAAAATCAAGATTGACTTTCGACCTCGGGGCTTTCGCTATCGGCCAAGGTTGAGATCTGAGGACGATTGCGGAGGTTCCCAATGTGTTTGAACAGCCGCTTCATGTTTGATCTTCAGCACTGTCAAGCGGGCGACGGACCCGGACTGGCGCTTCACGCACTGCCGAAGGTGCAGTCCAAGTGGGATCGGCTCACCATGGTCGAGATGATGGGGATCCGAACCACGTCGGAGCTTATCGAAAAGGTCGAGGAGAGCTACAGCCTCTCCCACGAGCAGGCGACCAGAGATGTTGAGTTCTGGGCTCTATCGAATCCAGATTGGGCGACTGTGCCTCGCAGTCTGAACTGACAATCAGTGGAGATCATTTGATGGCAACCGAGTTTTACGTCGTTCGGCATCATGGCGCGTGGCGCATCCGCGTGAACGGCAAGCACCACGGGGAGTATGGATCCCGTGTTTCGGCCATCAACGCCGCGGTCACAGAGGCCCAGTCTGCCGGGCCTGGAGCCAAGGTCTTCAGCGCAGGGATTGTCAGCCAATTCAGCGCGGAGTGGCCATCGAAGGGCGGCGCCAACTCGCTCCCACTATGATCATCGCCCGAGGGGATCTTACAGGAGACGCGAATGAGTGAGCGGATCAGTCGCCTTTGTGACGAGCTGCGGATCAAGCTTCACGGCATGGACCGTCGCCTTGAAGTGCTCAAATCGAATGGCGCAGCGACCTTCGACCAGTCCCAGGAGGTCCTTGAAAGCCAACTCGACCGGGTCGAGCAGCGTATCTACGACAACCGAGCCACCGTTGAGGCCGCCAATGTCAGGGTCAAGACGTGGCTCGCGGAGAAAAAGATCGGCTCTGTCGTGGGCAAGGACCTTTGGACAGAACGCCATCAAGCTCATCTGCTGGAAGCCCGCGCCGATGATGCTGAGGAGTACGCCGTTGCGGTCTTCGAGCTAGCGGCAGCCGCCGCCGATGAAGCCGTTCTGGCGGTGTTGCAGGCAATCCTGGCACGAAAGGATGCTGATGTCGCAGTTCTGTGCGAGACGGAGCCTCTATAATGTTTATCATCGAGTTCTTTCGGGTTCGAGATACAGACGAAGCTCATGCAATCCTGGATCGGGTCGAGCATGACACAACGGATCTGGACGACGCGAAAGTGAGAGCCCTGTCCCTCTTCGAGACCTTGGACATGCCGCAAAAGCCCGATGCCCTGCGGATCCTGGATCACACAGGCGATGAGGTGTTTGTCTGGAGTCCAGAGCGCCCAAGTGCCTCAATCTGAACCTGCCTCTCCTCGCTGGTTGTTCGCCAGCATTGAGGCTCCCTGAACGACAGTTATGGCCAATGTTCATTACACGATCGTCGAGCACGAAGGTGGATGAGCCTGCAAAGCCGGTGATGTTTTCTCGGAATGCTACGCCACCCTGAGCACGACTTGAGGGAAACGTCTATCCCGCCAGAACCCCATCCTGGGCTGCAACCCGGGCTGGACACTCGGGGTTGCCTCCCTGGATCATTTCTCTCGGCAGGAGCGCTCATGAGCATCATGTGGATTGTGGCACTGGGCTTGGTCGTTGGTGTGATTGCTAGGCTTGTTACGCCCGGCAGAAAGGGACCATTCGGGTTCATGCTGACCGGCGTGCTTGGCATCGTAGGCGCCTTTGCGGCCTCGTATCTGGGACAAGAGGCAGGATGGTATCAGGCGGAGGACAGTACCGGGTTGGTAGCAGCCGTCTTCGGAGCGGTTGTCCTGCTGCTGATTTGGGGTTCCCTCTTCAGAAGCCGACGCCCGACCTCCTCAATTTAACACGTATCAAATCAACGGCGTTAATCTTGGTCAACATCAAGAAACGCTCCTCCTAGGCTGCGTCCGGAAATGGTCAAGGCGCGGCCTCATCATGCCCAGCCTCCTGCGGAAGTCCCTCCACAACACCCTTTTGCCCACCGTGACGATATTTTCCTATGTGCAGGTGCACGTTGCGTGGATAATCGAGGCCATGCTGGAACCGGTCGGAATATCATAACAGGTGGACGAGTGACTTGCGCTTGTCATGCCTCGGAACCGCGAAGGTTGATGCAAGGCTCAGCATCCTGTGCAGACGCCTCTCGAGATGATCTTCATCTTGCGATCCCAGACCCTCTCCTGCGCCTCGGCCTTGGTCCGAGCCGCTCTCCCCATCGCTGCAGATTCCTCAGCCGTGTACGACTTCGACGCGGACACCTTTGGGATCCCTGCCCTTGATTCTGTTGCATCTTTGGCCAACACAGAGTGAGATGCGATTAGCAAGGCCAGCACGGCCGTAGCTGTTATGATCCGCATAGGTTACTCCCGAAGCAGCATATCGCAGCTCCAACCTTGTATATGGGGGCTCGGAGCAGTTCCCCAACAAAAATTGCTCCGCTTCGCCAAGTGTCCGAACTCGTCGTGGAGTTCTGGCGTTGTTCGCCACAGCGTTTGAGATCGGCAAGTCCCAAGACGGACGGCGTCAGACGATCTTCCTAAATCGGCCACTATCCTGCGGACTGCTGGTTTCGGATCGCGCTTCGAGGATAGATATTTATGCGTTCTTCAGCTCTTATGGTTCTCGTCACTCTTGGCATGGTAGGTGTGGCACAAGCCCAGAGCACACCGCCTGCGTCCGGTGCGCCGCAGTTCAGCACGATCAGCAACAATGCCATACTTAGCTCAAGGCTGATTGGTCTGGATGTTCAAAGCGCGGGCGGCAAAGGAATGGGAAAGGTCGAAGACGTTGTCTTCGAGGGCGGCCAGATTGTTGGCATCGTGTTATCCGTCGGTGAGATCCTGGGTGGTGGCCAACGCTATGTGGCAGTCGATCCATCAGCGATCTCGGTCCGGTATACGGAGGGCGAGAACAGGTGGCAGGCGACTATGAACGCCGACGTTGATCAACTGAAGTCCGCCCCGGAGTTCCGGTACGAAGGTAAGTGGAGGCGTTGATCCGCATGCAGAGCCATAACGCTTTTTTGCGCGGATGCCTTCACGTCCGGCCCCGGGTGGATGGCTAGATCGAGCCTTCGACGCACCAGGGTTCTATAATGAGTGTACGCCCTGCAGCATCAGCCACGAGTGGGCCTTAATCCTAAATACTTAAGCTCGTTGTTGGTCACGTTGGAGATGCTGGCGGGAAAATTGAAATAGCCCTGTTCAAGGTGTCACGGTGGCTAGAACCTCGCCCATGGTGATCTCAGGCTCACCATCAATGACATCCGTCAGGCTCGCTCGGATCCAGGCCAATGCCTTCTCGTTGGCTGCAAGTGCAGCCTCCCGGTTCTCAAACAAACTGATCGATCCACCCATTCAATGGCCTGCGTCGAACACGCAGTAGCCCTGAAGCCCTGGCGTTTGCTTGAGCATCTGGCCAAGGCCACTCTCCGCGCGACGGGCAGCTTCCGCAACCGATCTCATGCGGTTGAACTTGCGGATGACGACGTACATGGCGACCTCCAGACCTACGGGAACCGGCAACTCTAATTCCGATAGTTGGTCTTCGTATGGTGACCGTGCCGGTGAACGTCCTTGCGTTGCTACATCCAAGGAACAATGGCTGCGTCAGGACGAGTGCCGTCTGCCCAAGCCGTTTGTGCAGCGCCACTAATACTAGGGGAACGCGCAAGCCAGAAGGAAAGAGATGGAACGAAGGTCGTCCAAGCTCTGCACAACCCGGTCTATGACTTCGCCGACGAGGGCTGCTCTATGGGGTACGCTTCCATGCCGCCATAATCCGACAGCGTTTGCCGCCGGTGTGATCGCCACAGATCCAGCGCATCAGACCTCATGAGACATCACCTGAAGGGTTGCTTCGAGGCACACTGGGAAATCACCTGCCGTTCGGGAGCGTCCGATGCTCCCGTTTAACGCCGACATTCGGCATACTTCCGGAATGTCCCAGTGGGACCTATCGGATCACCCGACGTTACCTATTCGTCCCCTCTGGCGTTCCGAAGCAGCATATCCAGCAGTTCACCGGTCTTTGACGAGAAAGCGGGGGCAAAGGATGCCCCAGACCCCCCAACGCCTCCCCAGTGTCCTCGACCTTGCGCGGTGGCTTGCTGGGCCAGCCCGCACCGCACTCGCTCCAGCCGCTATCGTCACAGAGTATTGCGAACGGCTGCTGACCGCAGGCGTGCCACTCTGGCGCGTTCGGGTTGGGCAACGCCTGGCCAATCCTCTCATCGGCGTCTGGGGTGTCAAATGGGTGCGCGGAGCCGGGGCCGAGGCGTACACCGTGCCCCACAGGATCCTCGCGACACGCTCCTACACAGGCAGTCCCTTCGAGCATGTCAACAAAACGAGAGCCAGCTTCCGCCGCTCCCTTCGGCACCTGGATCCGGCCCTCGACCATCACGTGCTCCTCGAGGTGGCCGCTGAGGGCGGTACAGACTACTTGGCTATTCCTATCATATACGGCGATGGTTCGGTTCAGGGCGCCTCCTTCACGACCGACGGCCTACGGGATTTCAGCCCAGAGGAGGTGGTCCTCATCGAGGAGCTGGGGCCCTTCCTTGCCGCGGCCCTGGAACCGGCCGCGATGCGGCGCTCCAGTGAGAGCCTTCTGCAAACCTATCTTGGTGAGGGGCCTGCCAAACGCGTTGCGGCAGGGGCCATTCGACGAGGCGATTGCTTTGAGATCGAAGCCGCCGTGCTGCTGACGGACCTGCGCGGATACACAACTCTGTCGCAGCAGTTGCCACCCGATCAGGTGCTGGACCACCTTGACCGCTATCTGGAGGTGGTTGTCGGGGCCGTGCGGGCAGAGGGCGGTGACGTGCTGAAGTTCATCGGCGATGGCATTCTGTCGATCTTTTCTGTTGAGGAAAGCGGACGAGCGGAAGCCACCCAGCAGGCTTGTCGGGCTCTGGACGCCGCCTTGGCGAGAGCCCATGAGGAGGGTGATCTGCAGTTTGTCGCGTGCCTGCATATCGGCCCTGTCACTTATGGCAATATCGGCAGCCCTGACCGCCTCGACTTCACCGTGGTTGGACCGACGGTCAATCTGGTCAGCCGGCTCGAAGCGTTTGCCAAGAGTACAGGCAACGTGGCGGTGTGCTCCCGGGAGGTCGCCGCACTGCTCCCATCAGCAGCAACGCATGCTCTGGGTGCGTTTGCTCTGAAGGGTGTTCCAGACGAGCAGATGATTTTCTCGCTACACGGATCCGGCGAACACCCATAGCCCCTTCACCTATTCCGGTCCCCATTTGCAGGACACGAGGTCCGAAACGGATTGTTCGTTCAGATCGGGGGCAAAACATGAAATCCCCTTCCCTTCAGGAATGTCCGCTGTTCGCTGCTAAAGCGCTTTTGATTTGGGCTTGAATCCATTCGGGTGGCCTGTGCGTTGACGGGGATATGGCCCGGGAGGCGAGCCATGCCCCAGCCCTATTCTCCTGATCTGCGTGAGCGCGTTCTGGTTGCCTGTGAGCGGGGCGACCTTCCTCAGGTCGAGATTGCCCGCCGCTTTCAGGTCTGTCCCGCCACCGTGTCAAACTGGCGCCGCCAAGAGCGCGAGGAGGGCCGGCGCAAGCCGAAGCCGCACAGCGGCGGCGTGCCCTCGCGGCTGGACGCGGCAGTTCTCGAGGTGCTGCGCCAACTCGTGATCGAAGACAATGACGCGCTGCTGCGCGAGTACCGCGAGCGCCTGGCCGAGCGCACCGGCGTGACGGTGTGTCTGGCGGTGATCTGCGAGGCGCTCAAGCGGCTCAAGCTGCGCCCCAATCTATGGACCGGCCGTGCGTTGCAAGAGGGTTGTGGCAAATGGGTGAGAAACGGTTCGCATCAATCTATCCGGCCTCAGTATGGAGCATCTGCTCCGGGCCATCATGGGAATCCGCACGCACCGCGCCTACTTAGACGCGAGACCTCAAAGGCCATTTTTTTGGTCAGGCTTGCGATGCGCCGGGCAACCGTTCATCCATCCTGTCACATCCTTCTCGCGAACCTCGGCGGGAACTCTATCCTCGAACTGTCGGCCCTCTGAGCAGGCTCAGACTGCGTGGGGAGTAAACTCCGGATCGTAACCGTTCATGTGGTTCAGCACGCTCCACGCAATGCGAGCGAGCTTGTTGGCCAAGGCCGCGGCGAGCACATTGCGGTGCAACCGCGCTCCGGCTGCTTGCAGCCACTGGCCAAACTTGTGCCCGGCCCAGCAATGTGGGCGCTGGAGAAGGGCTTGCGCACCGCTCACGAAGAGGGTGCGCAAGTAGCGGTTCCCACGTTTGGACAGGCCGCCCAGAATGGTACGGTCTCCGGTGGAGATCTGCTTGGGCACGAGCCCAAGCCAAGCGGCAAAGTCGCGGCCTTTGCTGAAGGCGGCTCCTGTTCCCACCGCCGCCACCATGGCACTGGCCGTGATCACGCCCACACCCGGGATGCCCATCAGCCGCTGGCAGGCCGCATCCTGACGGGCCAGATCGCCGATCTCTCGGGTGAGCGTCTCGATGCGCCCATCCAGCCAGCGCCAATCTCCCGTGAGATCCTCGATCAGGTGGATCATGCGCGCTGAGAGCACGTCCGTACGCTGGGCGAGAAGAGTGGGCAGCGCCTCGCGCAAGCCAGTTGGCCCCTGACGCACCGGGATGCCACACTCGAGCAGGATACCGCGGATCTGATTGATGACGGCGGTGCGTTGCCCAATCAGTCGACGGCGGACGCGGTGCAGGGCCTGCAAGTCGAGCTGCTCGGCCGCCTTCACGGGCACCGGCCGCATGGTCGGGCGTTGCACCGCCTCGGCGATGGCCTCGGCATCGCGGTAATCGTTCTTGTGCCCTTTGAGGAAAGGTTTGACGTATCGGGCCGGCAGCAGGCGGACATCATGACCGAGAGCGCCAAGCTGGCGCCCAACGTGGTGGGCTCCGGCGCAAGCTTCCATTCCGATCAGACAGGCCGGCAGGTTGGCCAGACAGGACTGCAGTTGTCCGCGCGAGACCTTCCGGCGCAGCACGATCCTGCCGCGCGCATCCATACCGATGAGGTGGAAGGTGGTCTTGCCCAGGTCGATGCCAATCGTGGCGATGCATTCAGCTGTGGTCTGGTGTGACATGGCATGGCTCCTTGCCTGCGGGATATTCCCGTGCTCCCATGCTCCGCCCGGGAGCACGGCCGGTCCATGCCATTAGACGCTTCGGGCGGCCGAGCAGGAGCGGCCCGAGATTGCAGCCGAGCGTGAGGCTTACCGCCAGCAGATGAGTGAGCTTCCCGTGGACCGCCTGGTGTTCCTGGACGAGAGCGGGGTGACCACCAAGATGGCGCGCCCCCGTGCGCGAGCCCCACGCGGGCAGCGGGCATACGGGAGTATTCCGCTGGGCTCGTGGCAGCGGCTGACGGTCTTGGGGGCACTCGCCTGTGACGGTTTGGTCGCCACGATGAGCATCGAGGCGTCCACCTCCACGCCGGTGCTGCTGGCCTATCTCGAACAGGTGCTGGTGCCCAAGCTCCAGCAGGTGAAGCCGGATGCCATTCTGGTGATGGACAACCTGCGCCCGCATCACGCCACCGAAGTGCGGGACCTGCTCAATCAAGCTGGGATCGGAGTGCTGTACCTGCCGCGCTACTCGCCCGAGTTCAACCCGATCGAGCCGGCCTGGGGCAAGATGAAAGAGCGGCTCAAGGGGAAAGCGCCACGCACTCTTGAAGCCCTGGAAGCAGAACTCAAACCAGCCCTCGACACCATCACCGCACAGGATGCTCGAGGCTGGATCAGGCACGCTGGCTATGCCCTACACTGAGACCAAAAGCGCTTTAGGGCGGACGTCCGGTCTACTTCCGAGTTGTGCCAGGAGGCGACATTCCGGCTGCAAGTGTGGAATTCAGATATAGTTCTGTGGACGTCGCCTGAGTTCGCGTTTCTCACCCTAACGAGAGGAGGATTAGTGGAGAGCCGGTTCGCCGTGAACAATTCATCCTATGACGGCGGCGACGGAAAGACCTCGGAGAGAAAGGAAAGGAATGCTTTCACGTTCGGACTGCCGCGCCGGCTCTCGGGCCATAGGGCTGTGATGCTCGAGCGCTCCACGGCGAACTCTGCACGGATTGGCCCCATTTTGCCGCGGACGACATAGGGTGCGGCGATGTACGTGGCCGAGATGCCGATCCCGCCCCGACCGCGAGCTCCGCCAGGACCCCGTCGCTGTTGTCGACCGTGATCCCCGCCTTCATGATCTCGATCATGCGTGCGCTGATCCGGAAGGACCAGCGAAGCAGGCAGCCTGAGTTCTGAAGGTGAACGTTCACGCAGTCATGCCTCACGAGTTCATCGGGATGCTGAGGCATTCCCCGGCGGGCCGGGTAGGCAGGCGATGCCAAGGTGCAGGCACGGTTCGGGGCCAGCCGGCGCGACATGAGGTGGAAGGCGGCGAGTTCCCCGACGCTGATGGTCACGTCGATGGTGGCGACGATCCGGTCGCCCAGGCGCAGGTCGACGGAGAGCTGGAGGTAGCACTCCCGGAACCGCGGCAGGGCAGGCCCGAGCACATGTACACCGATCGGCAGCGGCGCCGTGACACTGAGTGTGCCGAACCGCTCGGCGTGGGCGGCCAGCGCCGCCTGCTCGGTCTCCTCGGCGTCACGCAGCAGCCGCAGGATGCGCTCGTGAAAGTCACGGCCCTCGGGGTCAGCGTCAGCGAGCGCGTGGTCGGGGTAAGCAACAGCAGTCCGAACTGCTGCTCCAGGCCCTGCACGCTCTTGCTGACCGCCGATGGCGAGACAGAGAGTTCCCGCGCCGCCGCCGTGTCGCCGCCGTGTCGCTGCCGTGTCGCTGCCGTGTCGCTGCCGTGTCGCTGCCGTGTCGCTGCCGAGCGAAGTGACTCGTGCGAACGCGATCAAGCCCGTCAGCCGTTTCAAGGAAGAAAAGAGTCTTGACCCGCTGTCGAATTCACCCGACAACGCCCTACCTGTAGGTTTTGGCCACCGGCCCTAGGATGATTGTTCCGACGGCACCTCAACCAGACGGGGACCTCGCGCTGCCGGTGCATTGCCATGGTCAGCGCTTGGGCTTCCCCATGTTCGAGGTGATTGGCTCAATGGAAGGTCGACCCTGATGACCGTTGTCGCCCTGCCTTCCGGCAGTTCATCACTCCCATCCGGATTTCACGAGCTGGCCACCGTCAGCCAAGCAGTCCTGGATGCCATTCCCGTCGCCGTGTATGTCTGCTCGGCCGATGGAGCTATTGTGCGCTACAACCGGCATGCCCTCGAACTCTGGGGACGCACACCTTGCCCGGGTGAGACTGACGAGCGGTATTGTGGGGCCCATCGCCTTTACCACCTGGATGGACGCCCACTCCCGCATGCCGAAACGCCCATGGCCGACGTCCTGCGCACTGGCCAGCCTGCGCATGGGCTTGAGGTCATGGTCGAGCGGCCAGATGGCAGCCGTCGCATCCTCCTGGTCCAAATCGAGCCGCTGCTCGATGAGCACGGTGCCGTCCTCGGTGCCATCAACTGCTTCCAGGACATCTCCGAGCGCAAGGCCATGGAAGACGAACTCCGCCGGAGCCGGCAGGATCTGGAGGATTTCTTCGAGAACGGTGCCGTAGGTCTCCATCTGGTGGCTGCGGATGGGACGATCCTGAAGGCCAACCGGGCAGAGCTTGACCTCATCGGCTACACGGCGGACGAGTACGTCGGGCGAAAAATCACAGATTTTCACGCCGATGCTCCCGTGATCGAGGATATTCTTGCGCGCCTCTCCCAGGGCGAGAAGCTGGACAAATACCCCGCCCGCCTGAAGGCCAGGGACGGCTCCATCCGGCATGTCCTGATCACGTCCAACGTTCACTTCTGCGATGGTGAGTTCCGCAACACCCGCTGCTTCACCGTTGACGTGACCGACCAGCACCGTGCCGATGAGGCCTTGCGCGAGAGCCAGCAGCGGTTGGCCGTGACCTACGACCAAGCTCCCATCGGGATTGCTGAGGTGGATGCCACGGGACAGTTCGCTCGGGTCAATGCGGCGCTCTCGGCCATTATCGGCTACTCTCCTGAGGAGCTGCTAGGGCGATCCTTCGTCGAGCTGACCCACCCTGAGGACCGGGATGAGGATGTGCAGCAATATGCGCGGCAGGTGCGAGGCGAGATCACCCATTACTCGGTCCAGAAGCGCTTTCTGCGCCGGGACGGCAGCATCGTCTTCGTGAGCGTCCTCAGCTCGTCTGTGCTCGACCAGCAGGGCCGGTTCCGCTACGGCGTGCGCGTGGTCGAGGACATAACGGCCCGGCTCGAGGCGGAGGAGCGGCTGCGCGAGAGTGAGCGCCACGTCCGGGATCTTCTGGAGGCGCTGCCGACCGCGATCTACACGACCGATGCCAATGGCCGGATCACCTACTTTAACGAGGCCGCAGTCGCCTTTGCCGGCAGGCGGCCGGAGCTGGGCAAGGACACCTGGTGCGTGACGCTGCGGCTGTTCATGCCGGATGGGACCCCGCTGCCCCACGAGGAGTGCCCGATGGCCGTTTCCTTGAAGGAAGGTCGTCCGTTGCGAGGCGTGGAGGCGATGGCGGAGCGGCCGGATGGAACCCGCGTACCGTTCCTGGCCTTCCCCACGCCATTCCTGGACGCCTCAGGTCAGGTCATTGGCGCGGTCAACATGCTGGTAGACATTGCCGACCGCAAGCAGGCCGAGGAGCGCCAGAGGGTGCTGATCGACGAGCTGAATCATCGGGTAAAGAACACGCTCGCGACCGTGCAGTCGATTGCCACCCAGACCATTCGGACCGCACCCGATCTCCGGACCTTCTGCGAGAACTTCGAGCCCCGCCTCCTCGCCCTGAGCCGGGCTCACGAGTTGCTGACACGCCGGGGTTGGACGGGCGTCGGTCTGTGTGACATGATCGAACAGGAGCTGGAGCCCTATGGCGACGGTTCGGCTACGCGCGTGCACATCGATGGGCCGGATCTCCTCTTGGAGCCGCGGGTGGGCCTCGCCCTCAGTCTGGTCCTGCACGAGCTCACCACCAACGCCGCCAAGTACGGCGCACTGTCGACCGAGCAGGGTCTCGTCACGGTGCGGTGGAGCGCTTCAGGATCCGGCGCTTCCGCCAACCTTCGCATTGACTGGATCGAAAGCAGCGGACCTACAGTGACACCGCCGGCCACGCGCAGCTTCGGCACCCGCCTGATCGAGCGCACCATGACCAAGGATCTTCAAGGCAGAACCGCGCTCGATTTTGATCCCGCGGGCCTGCGTTGCACCCTTGAGCTTCCGCTCCAACAGCTCTGAGGCTCTCAATGTCCGAGCTGAGTGGATTGCGCCTCCTCGTGGTGGAAGACGAGAGCCACGTTGCCATGCTGGTGGAAGACATGCTCGCCGACATGGGCTGCGACGTGGTGGCCAGTGCGGCCAGAGTCTCAGAAGCCTTGAAGTTGATCGAGGCGACGGACATCGACGCCGCTGTGCTCGATGTAAATGTGGCCGGCGAGAAGGTCTTCCCTGTTGCGGAGAAGCTCCGGGATCGAAAGATCCCTTTCGTGTTTGCAACAGGGTATGGGGCTGAAGGGGTAAGGGAGGACTTTCGCACCTATCCGGTGGTCCCCAAGCCCTTCCCACAGTCGCAGCTCCAGAAGGCGCTGATCAAGGCAATCGAGCGCTGGTAATGGGCTCCAAAAGGCTCCCGCGGGCGACTTCCCGTCCTTTGCATCACACTGGCGTTCCTGAAAGGGCTGTGCCAGATCACGCGTCAAAGGGAGTGGGGTTGTCCTGGCCCAGTCACGTTCTAAGTACCCGGGCGCTTTGCCATCGACACAAGAGGGGCGTCCAATTTGGCTGATAACTGTGGGGCACGATACGTGGAGGCTCTGAGCATCCTCGCCGCTCGGGGCGACGACACGGCCTAAAGGAATACTGCGTAATGCACGGCAGGCCCGATCCCACGGCTCCCCTGGACTTCCTCTCCGGCGGTGGGTGCCTGGGAGCGTTGATCCGCGCCCATGACTGGGCGGCAACCCCGCTTGGCCCGCCACATACCTGGTCACAGGTGCTCAAGACGCTGGTCAGCGTCATGCTCGGCTCCTCCCAGCCGATGTTCATCGCCTGGGGGCCAGAGCGCATCCTGCTCTACAATGACGCCTATTCCGAGATCCTGGCCCAAAAACATCCAGCGGCGCTGGGTCAGCCCTTCCTGGACGTCTGGGACGAGATCCGCGACGACCTCATCCCCATCGTCGAGCAGGCCTATGCCGGCGAGCCGGTCCACATGGATGACATCACCCTGTTCATGATGCGACGCGGCTTCCGCGAGGAAACCCACTTTGCCTTCTCCTATACGCCGATCCGGGACGAGACCGGCGCGGTGGCTGGCTTCCTCTGCCCCTGCATCGAGACCACCGCCCAAGTGATGGCCGAACGTCGCCAGGCAGCCGAGAAGGAGCGTCAGCAGCGCCTGTTCGAGCAGGCACCGGGCTTCATTACCGTCCTGACCGGACCTAACCACGTATTTGAGTTCGTCAACCAGGCCTATGTGCGGCTGTTTGGGGATCGTGACTATGTTGGGAGAACCGTCCGCGACGTATTCCCGGAGCTGGAGGGCCAGGGCTTCTTTGAGTGGCTCGATCAGGTCTACGAGACCGGGCAACGGTTTGTGGCCAACCATCTCCCGGTCCGCCTGCAAGCCTCGCCTGGCGCACCTGCGAAGCATCTCGTTCTCGACTTCATCTACGAGCCGGTAATCGATGAGGCTGGCATCATCGGCATCTTCTGCGAAGGCCATGACGTCACCGAGACCCACATCGCCCAACAGGCCCTCGCCCGGGAGAAGGAGCGCCTGGAGATCCTGAACCGGATCGGCTCGCAGCTTGCCTCGGAACTCGACCTCGACACCCTGGTCCAGGCCGCCACTGATGCCGGTGTGGCCCTGACAGGGGCACAGTTTGGCGCGTTCTTCTACAATGTCGTGAACCAGCAGGGCGAGAGCTACATGCTCTACTCCCTCTCAGGAGTTGCGCGGGAGGCCTTCTCCCGGTTCCCGATGCCTAGCAACACCGCTGTGTTCCACCCGACCTTCGCCGGGGAAGGCGTGGTGCGCTCGGATGACATCCTAAAAGACCCGCGCTACGGCAAGAACGATCCGTACTACGGCATGCCCAAGGGCCACCTCCCCGTCCGCAGCTATCTCGCCGTACCGGTCATCTCCCGGTCCGGAGAGGTTCTGGGCGGGCTCTTCTTCGGCCATGAGAGGCCAAGCGTGTTCACTCAGGAGCACGAGAACCTGCTGACCGGGATTGCCGGCCAGGCGGCGATCGCTATCGACAATGCCCGTCTGTTCCGGGCGTCGCAGCACGAGATCGGCGAACGCAGGCGCGCCGAGGAGGCGCTGCGGGACCTCAACCACACGCTGGAGACGCGCGTGGCCGAGCGCACCGCCGAGCGCGACCGGGTCTGGAAGAACTCGCGCGACCTGCTCGTGGTCGTTGACGCGGACGGGATCTTTCGGGCCGTAAACCCGGCTTGGACCGAGATCCTCGGGCATGCGCCGGACGAGGTGGTCGGGCACTCGTTCCTCGACTTCATCTGGCCCGAGGATGCCGCCCTCACCCAGAGCGGCCTTGACGACGCGGTGTCCAGCCGTGACCTGACGAACTTCGAGAACCGCTACACGCACAAGGACGGCACGCCGCGCTGGATCTCCTGGCATACCTCGGCAGAAGGAGATCTCGTCTACGCCTATGGCCGCGACGTCACGGCTGCAAAGGAACAGGAAGAGGCTCTGCGGCAGACCGAGGAGGCGCTGCGGCAGGCGCAGAAGATGGAGGCCGTCGGGCAACTCACGGGCGGCATCGCGCACGACTTCAACAACCTGCTCACCGGCATCGTCGGCTCGCTCGACCTGATGCAGACCCGCATTGCCCAGGGCCGCACGGAGGCGGTGGAGCGCTATGCCAAGGCGGCCATGAGTTCGGCCCAGCGCGCCGCTGGCCTGACCCACCGTCTTCTCGCCTTCGCGCGTCGCCAGCCGCTGGCGCCCAGGACCGTGGACACGAACAAGCTTGTGGTCTCGATGGAGGACCTGCTCCGGCGTACCCTTGGCGAGGCGGTCCAGATGGAGTTTGTCACGGCCGGCGGGCTCTGGCTGACGCGCTGTGATCCGCACCAACTCGAGAGTGCAATCCTGAACCTGGCCATCAACGCCCGTGACGCCATGCCCGATGGCGGCAGGCTCACGATCGAGACGTGCAACACCCATCTTGACCACGCCTACACGGCGCTGCACCCGGGGGTGCGCCCGGGCCAGTATGTCTGCGTCGCGGTCACCGACACGGGCACCGGCATGCCGCCGGAAGTGATCGAGCGCGCCTTTGATCCGTTCTTCACGACCAAACCGCTGGGCCAGGGAACCGGCCTTGGCCTGTCGATGATCTACGGCTTCGCACAGCAGTCGGAGGGCCATGCCCGGATCTATTCCGAGGTCGGCCAGGGTACTACGGTCAAGATCTACCTGCCGCGCTTCAACGGGGCGGTGGAGGAGGAAGCGGAGACAGCCGGATTGGCGGATGCACCCCGGTCAGAAACGGGTGAAACGGTGCTCGTGGTCGAGGACGAGCCGGTGGTGCGCGACCTGATCGTCGATGTGCTCAAGGATCTTGGATACCGGGCACTGGAGGCGGTCGACGGCCCTTCCGGCCTCAGGATGCTGCAATCCTCACGACGGATCGATCTTCTCGTGACGGACGTCGGCCTGCCGGGGATGAACGGACGTCAACTCGCGGATCAGGCCCGCGAGCATCGCCCTGACCTCAAGGTGCTGTTCATCACCGGCTATGCGGAGAACGCGGCCGTGGCGAGCGGCTTCCTTGAGCAGGGCATGGAAATGATCACGAAGCCGTTTGCGGTGGAAGCGCTCGCAATCCGCATTCGTGAGATGATCGAGCGGTAAGGGAAACTGTCCATCCTGATGTGCCACTGCCGGACAAGGCTCGCGAAGCCGCCGGCGCAGGGCAGCCAAACGGATGCCTTTAGGCCTGAGTGCCCCTTTCGGTGTCGCTTGCATCCAACTCCGAATGTAAGATCTGTCTTGATAGTGGGAAGGTCTCCAACGGGTCAGAAATTCACCTTCCGGCCTCTTAACAAACGTCAGCACTTGAGTGGCAAAGCGGACCAAACGTGCACGTCTCAGGAGTGCCAAGTTCAGACCTTTTGAGAATTCACGAGGTCTGAAGCAATGCAGCTATCCTTCCCCGCCTCGGGAACCGGACAAGGCCATACGCCGATCGGTATGCCAGGCAGCGTCCGGCGAGGGCTCACACTATGCAGCAGGTGCGAGGGATCATGCAAACAAACGGGCCGAGTTGCGCAGTGCATGCAGTTCTGTTCGAGGGCGGCACCTGATCTCAAATACCAGAAGGCAATGCCGCAGATGCGAGGCGTGTCTGCGATGCCAGTCGGATTGGCGCATTCACTGCGCCATAGCCCTGATAGTTGCGTCGTTCCACAATCTCGAAGAAGAACCCGCCCTCTATCATCCTGGTATAGACCTGGAGATACTCGGCGGATCCCTCGCGGTCATATAGGATGCTGCCCGCTCTAAGGCGCTCCACGTCATCGGCGGAAAGGTCCGTCCGCACCTCGAGGTCGTCGTAGTAGTTCTCGGGGATCGGGAGGAGTTCGATCCCGTTCGCCTTCAGGTGCTCGACGGTTGTGAAGATGTTGCTGGTCGCGAGCGCAATGTGCTGGACCCCGGATCCAAAAAGGTCGTTCAGGAAGCGGGATGACAGCGTTTGTCGGCTCTGCGATGCATTCAGGATGAGACGCAGCGAGCCGTCGCGGGTTTCGATGGCTTGGCTCTGAACCACACCGCCAGGATCGATCACCGTCTGAACAGGCGTCTTCTGCACTTCGAGAAGCGACGTGTAGAACAGAAGCCAGGTCAGCATCTCCTCGTAGTGCATCGATTGGGAGACGTGGTCGACCGTGGTGAGCCCGGCACCCGCAAAGTCACCGTCCTTGAGGGGTTCGAAATCGACATCCCAGAGTCGGTCGAGTCCGGTCTTATGGTCGACGAAGTACAGCAAGCTGCCTCCAAGCCCACGGACCGCCGGGATGTTCATCTCGCCAGGCCCGACCGGCTGCTGGAAAGGCTGGTCGAGCAGCATCACGGCTCGCTCCAACATCCCGGGCGCATCATTGACCCGCAACGCCAGTGCGCACACGGATGTGCCATGCGTGATGTTGAAGGAATGGGCGAAGCCCTCTTTGTCCGCGTTCACGACGATGTTGATATCGCCCTGGCGCCAGCGGGTCACGGCCTTGGAGCGGTGGATCCCGGCTTTGCGGAAGCCGAGCCCGATCAAGCTCTTCTCGAGCCCGACGGCGCTGCGCTCATCGACCGCGAACTCGATGAATTCGACACCAGAGCAGTCAGCTTTGGGCGGGAGGCCCTGGAGTTCCGGGAAGACCGCCCCTGTTCTCTGGCGGAGTTCGTCGAGCATGACGATCAGGGAGCGCTGGCCGTCGATGGCGACGCTGCGCGTCGAACCCGCGCGGAAGCGGTCGTTGAAGATCTCCAGGGACAGGAGCCCGTCGAA
This sequence comes from Microvirga lenta, assembly GCF_020532555.1. Taxonomy (GTDB): domain Bacteria; phylum Pseudomonadota; class Alphaproteobacteria; order Rhizobiales; family Beijerinckiaceae; genus Microvirga; species Microvirga lenta. Next base: position 49,470 of record NZ_JAJBBR010000012.1, read on the forward strand.
CCCGGTCGCGTGAAGCGCGAGCATGAACTCGTCGATGGGCAACTCGCCCTGTCCGGGGAAGCAGCGGTAATGCCGGCTCCAGGACAGATAGTCCATGTCGAGCTTGGGCGCGTCCGCCATCTGAACCAGGAAGATCCTCTCCGGCGGGATGGAGCGGATGGCCGACAGGTCCGTCCTCCGGGCCAGGATGTGGAAGGAGTCTAGCACGAGCCCGACTGCCGGATGATTGGCCCGCCGCACGACCTCCCAGGCATCGCGGTAGTCGTGAATGTGCCGGCCCCAGGATAGGGCCTCGAATCCGACACGCATGCCGCGTTTTGCGGCGCGTTCGCCGAGTTCATGGAAATCGGCGGCCGCCCGGTCGATCCCTCCGAGGGCATCCGGCGAGACGTTGCTGCACACCATCAGAAGATCGCAGCCGAGTTCCTCCATGACGTCGAACTTGCGCTCCGCCCGGGCGAACACCTTCGACCGCTGCGGCTCGGGCATACCCTCGAAATCCCGGAACGGCTGAAAGGTAATCGTGGAAAGCCCTAGCCCCTCAATCATCCGTCGTGCATCTTTGGGGCTGCCATTGAAGGAGAGAAGGTCGTTCTCGAAGATCTCGACCCCTTTGAACCCGGCCGCCGCTATGGCTTCGATTTTCTCGGTCAGGGTGCCGCTGAGGCAAACAGTGGCGATGGCAGTGCGCATGCTCGTTAATCCATTTCCTCTCTGGAGTGCGGGAGCTTGTTGCCGTTTCGGGCCGCTCCCTCTTCAGCCGATGGTTCCGGTGGCGAGCGCATGCTCGACCCCGCCGGAGACGTGGCGCCTTAGTACCTCGCACGCTTCTTCGGCATCCCTTCGCAGAGCAGATTCCAGCAGTTCGGCATGCTCGCGCGCTGCGATCTCGCCCCGGTAGCTCAGAGCGATCATCTGGTAGCGAAGATACTTGTCGAAGACCGCCGCATGCGTGTCGATCAGCATCTTCGACCCGCAGGCCGAGATGAGTGCCTGGTGGAACTGCCAGTCATATTGCTTCCATTCCTCGGTGCTGGTCCGGTCTCCCCTCGCCATGCGCTCCTCCATCCGGGCAAGCCGGTGGTGGGCGGCGACGACGCGGCCCTCCCATTCCACGTCGCCGGCCCGGAACGATTGCTCAAGCGCACGGCATTCGAGGAGTTGCCGAAGGGCCGCGATCTCCCTCAGATTGGCAATCGAAACGGGAGCAACCTCAAAGCCCTTCTGGCCTTCGGCGATAACGAGCCGCTCAGAGGAGAGGCGGTTCAGGATTTCGCGAAGCGTGCTGACACTTGCGCCGTAGTTCGCCTTGAGTTGGTCGAGCTTCAACTTCTTGCCGGGCGGGAGGCGACCGAACACGATGTCGGTCCGGATCCTTTGGTAGGCGCTTTCTCCTACGGCCAGAATCTGGAGACTGGCTTGCACATCGTCGGTCATCGCAAAACGCCACTTTCCAGCGTGCTGGCCACGCATCCGTTCACATGCCGGGTCAGCACCTCGCAGGCTCTGTCGGCGTCGCGTGCGAGGGCGCAATCGAGCAGGATCTTGTGCTCCTCGGCTGCAATCTCTCCCCGGAAGACGATCGCCACCATCTGGTACCGGAGGTACTGGTCGAAGACCCCGCCATAGAGGTCGAGGAGGGTCTGGGAGTCGCAGGCCTCAATCAGCACCTGATGGAACTCGCGGTCATACCGCTTCCAGAGCTCGGTGCCGTCGCGGTCTCCCGCCATCATCCGGCGCTCCAGGACGGCCAGCTTGTAATGCGCGGCAACGACACGGCTCTCCCATTCCAGGTCACCTGCCGCGAAGGACAGCGGCATCGCATAGGTCTCCAGGAGCAGCCGCATCGCGGCGACATCCTCAAAGCCAGCCGGAGAAACCGGAGAGACCCGGAAGCCCCTCTGCCCTTCGGCAAGAACCAACCCCTCGGAGGACAGGCGGCTGAGGATCTCCCTCAGGGTGCTGACGCTGGCTCCATAGGCCGTCGCAAGCCGATCCAGCCGGAGCCTCGCGCCAGGGGCGAGCCGGCCAAATACGATGTCGGTGCGGATCCGGTCGTAGGCTCGATCCGCGATGGATGTGGCGAGCAACTCTACACTCATGAGGCCGGCATTCCGATCCTGGGCACTGTCTGTCCTCTCCACGCGCCAAGAGCCAGCGCTGCACCAGCTCTCATATGATTAAACGCAAAATATCATATGTTCCACCGAATGCCTATTGATTTTGGAAAACTCCGAGAGGATAGTACCTGCCAAGACGCAGGCTACTGCGCGGTAGGAACTTAGGAGAGGAACACATGGCACTCAGCATTAATCGACGTCTTCTCATCGCCGCGAGCGCGGCCCTTCTGACGTGGGGAGTGGGCGGACCCGCGACCGCACAGACATCGAAGCCACTGCGCTTCTCGGCCGTCTTCTCGGAGCAGGACATCCGGGCGGAAATGATGAAGCGTCTGGGAGAGGACCTGAAGGCACAGGGCTTTGCCCTCCAGCCCTACTATGGTGGCACTCTGTTCAAGCAAGGTACCGAGCTGGTGGCCATGCAGCGCGGCAACCTCGAGATGGGCAACATCGCGCCGCAGGATATCTCCAACCAGATCCCGGCCTGGTCCATCGTGACCTCGGCCTATCTGTTCCGTGATGCCGACCACCTGAAAAAGGTATTCAAGAGCGAGGTCGGCGAGGACCTGAAGAAGATGGCTTCCGATAAACTCGGGATCCACATCCTGGGCCCGACCTATTTCGGCGCGAGGCAGGTGGGCCTGAAGCCTGAGAAGAAGATTAGCACCCCAGCGGACATGGCGGGGATCAAGCTGCGCATGCCTGGCGGTGACGCCTGGCAGTTTCTCGGGACGGCACTCGGGGCAAACCCGACGCCCATGGCCTATGCCGAGGTCTATACGGGCCTCCAGACCGGCGCCATCGACGGGCAGGACAACCCGCTGCCCAATGTGCAGAATATGAAGTTCTACGAGGTGATGTCGCAGATCGCGCTGACGTCCCACCTCGTCGGATTCGACCTCCTGGCCGTGTCCAATAAAGTCTGGGATGCGATGACGCCGGAGCAGCAGGCAGCCTTCCAGACCGCGGCCGACAAGGCTATCGAGTGGAGCACCCAGGAGCACCTGAAGAAGGAGGCGGAACTCGTCAGCTTCTTCAAGGGAAAAGGCCTGAACGTCTATACTCCCGATCTTAAGGCCTTCCGCGACTTCGCGCAGAAGAAGTACCTGGCCTCCGACCTCGCCAAGAGCTGGCCTCCGGGCATGCTGGACAAGATCAACGCGATGTGACGCCTGCCGTCGGCTGCCGCCGGGACGTGATCCCGGCGGTTCTCCTTTGCGTGATCCTTCCATGATCCCTGGCCTGACAGGAGGTTCTTCGCATGATGGCGTTTGCACGATCCACAGGACGCTGGCTGTCGCGGCGCGCCGAGAATGTGGCGGCCGCCATGCTTGCCGCCATGTTCGCGGCCTTCCTTCTCCAGATCGCATTCCGGTATCTGCTCAATCTACCCATCGGGTGGACCCATGAGTTGAGCGCTATTCTGTGGATCTGGCTTGTTCTGTGGGGCGCTTCGTTCGTGGTTAGTGAGCGTGAGGAGATCCGGTTCGACATCATCTATGGCGCTGTGGGACCTGGTGCACGCCGGATCATGTGCATCATCACCGCCGCCGCGCTCATCGCTCTCTACCTCGTGTCACTTCCGGCCGTCGTCGACTATGTCATCTTCATGAAGGTGCAGAGCTCGTCCTACCTGAACATCAGGTTCGATCTTCTGTTCTCGATCTACATCGTGTTCGCGGTCGCCGTCATCGTTCGCTACATCTGGATCGCCTGGCAGGCCCTGCGCGGGGCGGCGCCAGACGAGATCGACCCCACTCAGGCGAGTTCCGGCGTATGACCTTCGCAAGCCCCTTCTCGCTCGCCCTCGTCGCGATCACCGCCCTCGCCTTTCTCGGCCTGCCCATCGGCCATTCGATGATCGCCGGATCAATCCTGTATCTGCTGCTCGCCGGGCAGGATATGGGAACGGCGGCCGAACAGCTCCTCAATGGGATGTACTCCAACTACATCATCCTCTCGGTACCGCTGTTCATCCTGGCCGCGGAATTCATGAACATCGGCAGCATGACTGACCGGCTCATGACCTTCTGCAATGCCCTGGTCGGTCGGTTCCGGGGTGGGCTGGCCCATGTCAACATTCTCCAGAGCATCATCTTCGCCGGCATGTCCGGCTCGGCCATCGCGGACGCGGCAGGAACCGGACGCATGATGCAGGTGATGATGACCCGGGACGGCCGCTACACGCCAAGCTATGCGGCAGCCACCACGGCGGTTTCGTCGGTGATCGGCCCGATCATCCCGCCGTCGATCCCAATGGTGCTCTATGCCCTGGTGTCGGACGCTTCCATCGGCTTCCTCTTTCTGGGTGGCGTCATCCCGGGGTTGCTCATGGCGCTCAGTCAGATGGCGATCGTTGCTGTCACGGCCCGCCGCCGGAACTTCCCGGTCGAGAAGCCTGTGCCGCTCAGAAAGCTGCCGAGGATCACCTGGGACGCCTTCCCGTCCCTCATGATGCCCGTCGTCCTGCTCGGCGGCATCTACAGCGGCGTGATGACGCCGACAGAGGCGGCAGCCGTTGCAGCAGCCTATGCGCTCCTCATCTCTGTGGGCCTTTACCGAAGCGTCGGCTGGCGCAACTTCTACAACTCGCTCGCGATCAGCGCTCGTACGAGCATATCGATCGGCATGCTGATCGCCGGCTCTTTGGTGTTCAACTATGTTGTCACCGTAGAGAACATTCCGGATACGGTGCGGGCACTTCTCGCAGGGTGGGAACTGTCACCTGTCGGCTTCCTGATCCTCGTCAATGTTCTTCTGCTCGTGCTGGGCTGCGTCCTCGAAGGGACTGCCATCCTGCTGATCGTCGTTCCGGTCTTCATCCCGACAGCCCAGGCCCTGGGGATTGATCTGGTGCATTTCGGGGTCGTGGCCGTGGTCAACATCATGATCGGGCTGATCACGCCGCCCTACGGCCTGCTCCTGTTCATCATGGCGAACATCTCCGGGGCGCCCCTGCGCCATATCGTGCGGGACATCATGCCGTTTCTCCTGGCGATGATCGTAGCCCTCGCAATCCTCACCTTCGTGCCCGAAACCGTCCTCTGGCTGCCGCGCCTCTTCGGCTACCAGGGATAGCCGGCTGCATTCACGGAAAGCGTATCGATGGCCAAACCGATCTACATCCTCAACGGCCCCAACCTGAATCGCCTTGGGACGCGCGAACCGGAGATCTATGGCCACACGACCTTGGCCGAGGTAGAGGCGATGTGCCGGGAAGCGGCCTCGGACCGCCCGATTGTGTTCCGGCAATCCAACCGGGAATTCGAGCTCATTGACTGGGTGCATGAAGCCATCGACGAGGGCAGCGGAATCATCATCAATCCGGCTGCGTTAACATTCACATCCATGGCGCTGATGGACGCCCTGAAGATGTTCCCAGGCCCCATCTTCGAGCTGCACATCACGAATATTCATCGGCGCGAGCCGATCTACCATAAGTCCTATGTCTCTCCGATTGCGACCGCAGTGATCGCCGGCCTCGGAGTCAGAGGTTATCCGGCGGCAGTCCAGGCCATGAACGAACTCGTCATGACGGCCGAAGGCTGAGGCAGAGATGAGCGAGTTGCTGCCGTCAGGATCCAGCCTCGAGGTGGGTGAAGTTGCGGAGTCGTGGAAGCGCCCGTCTGTTCTCGCTGGCCTAGTGGGAGCCGGAATCCAGGCATCGCGCACGCCCGCGCTCCATGAGCGGGAGGGCGCCGAGCAGGGACTTCGCTACGTCTATAAGCTGATCGATCTTGAGGCGCTCAGCCTTGATGCAGGTATTCTCCCGGAGATCCTGACCGCCGCCCAGCGCTTCGGCTTTGCCGGCCTGAATATCACCTATCCCTGCAAGCAGACCGTGATCCCGCTTCTCGACGGTCTGTCGCCGGACGCGGAAGCGCTCGGGGCCGTCAATGCCGTTGTCCTGAAGGATGGCCGTCGCATCGGGCATAACACCGACTGGTGGGGCTTTGCAGAGAGCTTCCGCCGCGAACTGCCGGATGTGCGCCGGGACCGGGTCGTTCAGTTCGGTGCTGGCGGTGCCGGAGCCGCGGTCGCCCATGCCCTGCTGACCCTCGGGGGCGGACAGGTCTTCATCATTGATACCTACGAGGAGCGGGCCGAAGGTCTTGCAGCCGCCCTGCGCAAGCGCTTCGGTCACGACCGTGCCGTCGCCAATCCCACACCAGCGGAGGCGGTGGCCGGAGCTGACGGGGTGGTCAACACCACCCCGGTAGGGATGGCCAAGTATCCTGGTATGGCCGTTCCTGCCGATCTGCTCCGCCCGGAACTGTGGGTGGCCGACATTGTCTATTTTCCCCTTGAGACCGAGCTGCTGCGCGCGGCCAGAGCGCACGGGTGCCGCACAATGGCAGGTGGTGGCATGGCCGTGTTCCAGGCCGTCGGCGCCTTTCGTCTCTTTACGGGGAAAGAGCCGGACGCCGCGCGCATGCTTCGTCACTTCCAGGAAATGTAGAGATTTCCCGGAAGGTCGCCTTCGGGTCAAAATTTCATATGCTGGCTGCTCAACAAACGTCAGCTCTTGAGCGCTGAAGCGGACCAAACACCTACGTCTCAGGCGTGCCAAAAGCCGCCGTTCGCGTCGCCCGACGCCTTGCGGAGAGGCGGCGGCCACAATTTTGCACCCCCGGGATAGCGGCCAGCTCGCTTTTACTCGGCAAGGGAGGTCTACCGCCCTTCGCTACAGGTTACCTCCTGGGTTCTGTTCAAGCCGGGCCTTACGGGATAGGCTGCGTTGCATGGTTTGAGCGGAATGGTGGAAGCCATGTCACTGTCTGCCACGTACACTGCCCGTCGCGACCAGATGTTTCCCACCCTTTCCCCGGACGAGATAGCCCGGATAAGACGCTTCGGAGAGGCGGCGGCATTTGAGGCAGGCGCACGCATCGTCAGGGCCGGCGACATCGCACCGGGACTTATCGTGATCGTGTCCGGCAAGATCGAGATCAGCCAGGATGATGGCAGTGATCGGCACGAGACCATCGTTGTGCATGGCCCCGGCAGCTTCGCGGGCGAACTGGCGCAGCTCTCCGAACGCCCGTCTCTCGTGTCGGCCGAAGCCATCGAGCCCGTCGACGCGTTTGTCATCCCCTCGCGACGGCTGCGTGACCTGATGGTTCAGGAGGCCACCCTTGGCGAGCGCGTCATGCGCGCCCTCATCCTGCGCCGCGTCGGCCTCCTGGAAAGTGCTGGCAGCGGACCCATCATCATCGGGCGCCAGAACGACGGCAACGTGGTGCGCCTTCAAGGCTTCCTGACCCGCTGCGGCCACCCACATCGTGTCCTGGACGCCGACGCAGATCCCTGCGCCCGATGTCTCGTCGAGCGCTTCCATGTGGACCCCCATCACCTGCCGATCGTGCTGTGCCCGGACGGACGGCTCCTGCTCAATCCCGGGGAGCGGGAGCTTGCCCGCTGCATCGGCCTCGTGAAGGCGATTGACGAGACAAAGCTCTATGACGTCGCCATCATCGGCGCCGGTCCGGCCGGTCTGGCGGCAGCCGTGTATGCAGCCTCCGAGGGTCTTTCCGTGATCGTGCTCGACTGCCGCGCTTTTGGCGGGCAGGCGGGCGCCTCAGCCCGCATCGAGAACTATCTCGGGTTCCCGACTGGGATCTCTGGTTTGGCCCTGATGGCGCGTGCGTATACCCAGGCGCAGAAGTTCGGCGTGGAGATGGTGATCCCCAACGAGGCCGAGCACCTGAGTCTCGCGGCTACTGATGACGGCCAGCAATTCAGGCTCAGGACAGAAGCCGATGAGACCGTGCACGCGCAAGCCGTGATCATAGCCAGCGGCGCCCGCTACCGTCGCCTTGATGTGGCCAACCTGACGCAGTTCGAGGGGGCAAGCGTTCATTACTGGGCCTCCCCGATCGAGGCGCGGCTCTGCGCTGGCCAAGAGGTTGCCTTGGTAGGAGCCGGCAATTCGGCGGGGCAAGCGGCCGTCTACCTAGCCAGCCAAGTGAAGACGGTGTGGCTTCTCGTGCGTGGCGTCGGCTTGGAGGCCAGCATGTCGCGTTACTTGATCGAGCGCATCGAGGCGCAGCCGAACATCAAGGTGTTGCCCGAGACGACGGTCACGGGGCTGGACGGACAGGGAGAGGCCCTCGAATCCATCCGGTGGCGCAACCGCCAGGGAGAGGAAGGGATGTGCCCCATCCGCCACCTGTTCCTGTTCATTGGTGCCGATCCCAATACCGACTGGCTTGCAGGAAGCGACATCGCTCTGGATGAAAAGGGCTTCATCCGCACCGGAGCCGCGGCAGGCCACGAGCGCCATCCCCTGGAGACGAGCCGGAGCGGCGTCTTCGCCATCGGCGATGTGCGCTCGGGCTCGGTCAAGCGGGTTTCGGCCGCGGTCGGAGAAGGTGCGCAGGTCGTGGCGGCATTGCACGCCTGCCTTGCAGGGCGACGTCGGCAACCGCGTGTGCCCCAATCGATGAGGATGACCTGATGAGGGGGCAATGCAGGCATGCCGCGACTATCCGGGACGTCACGCTAAGCGCTCCTGGGTGCGAGGAATGCCTGAAGACGGGCTCGCCCTGGGTGCATCTGCGTCTGTGCCGGACCTGCGGCCATGTCGGCTGCTACGACGACTCGCTGAACCGTCACGCAACGAGGCATTTCGCGGCGACCGAGCATCCCACCATCGAGGGCTATGATCCGCCCGAGGGCTTGGGCTGGTGCTACATCGACGAGATCGAGATCGACTTGCCGGATCCGACGCCACAACGGGGGCCGATCCCGCGTTTCGTTTGAGCCCCTCGACGTAGGTTTCCCTCTCGCCAACTTTATTTGCCTCGCACACCGCGATGAACACGGGAGGCCCCAACTCGCCGGCCTTGCTCTCGACGCCCGGCACAATGGTACGCGCTTGGTGTGTGGTGAGTTACATCATGCAATCTCCGGCGCGGGGCGCAGGTCTAATAGCAGACGCACTACGCTGTCACGGCAAAGGAGACAGATACTGGGAGATGGTGAGCAGCTTTGTCGGCACTAGGCTTTCCCGGAAGCCTTGGGAGTGCTGCATTTGTATGAAAGTGCCATAATCTTGCTGTGAAGCCACGTTTTCTTTCCGTATCCGAATCGGTCCCGAGGAGCGGGGCGTGACTGACGTATCCGGACGGCGCCTGGGAAAGTTCGCGGGGCTCGATCAGCCACCTACCCTCAATACTCGCGCCTTGCCTCTGGCCGACCTCACAGCCATGCGGGTCCTCTGGCGCGATACCGGATCTGGCAATCCAACTCGGCTCGATCGAAACAACGGATATCTGGTGTGTTTGCAGCGGCGCGATCTGTCGGCCGGCCCGTATTGGGTGGATGGCCGGCCCATGCAACGGCTACCGATCAACAGCGGGCAGTTCATGCTGCTCGATCTCAACGAAGAACACTCGTCCCTGCAATATGGGACCGTCGATTGCATTTCCATATACTCCTCGCGGGATGCCCTGGATCGGTTTGGGGAGGAGCATGGGCTCCCTCCCATCGGACAGCTTAGGTCCCCGCGCGGCATCGCATTCGAGGACGAAATCGTCCGCAATCTGGGAGAGTGCCTGCTGCCGGCCTTCGAGTGGCCCGAGACCGCGAACCAGCTCTTCGTCGATCATGTCGCGCTAGCACTGCTCGCACATCTCACCGCGTTCTACTGCGAGCAGCCTCCCGTCCTGCGGCCATTCAGGGGAGGCTTGTCTCCCTGGCAGGAGCGCCGGGCCAAGGACATCCTGCTGACCCACATCGATGGGAAGGTTGGCCTCGCCGAACTCGCTCGAGAGTGCGGCCTTTCCCGCAGCCACTTCGCACGGGCGTTTCGGGCGGCGACGGGGCTGCCGCCGCACAAATGGCTCCTGGCGCGGCGCATCGAACTTGCGCAGGAACTGCTCCGAAACCCGAAGCTGTCCCTCAACGAGATCGCAATCCGCTGCGGCTTCACCGACCAGAGCCACTTCACCCGCGTGTTTTCGAAGACCATGCACGCATCGCCCGGCGACTGGCGACGCCTTCGATTGTAGTGCGGATATGAGGGATCTGTCCCGTCGGAGAACTACCGCCCGGTGGATCCGGTCAGGCACCGATCCCAGTCTGGCGTGCCCCCGAAACGGTCGACAAGGGAATCGATCAGGGCCCGGACCTTGCCCGGGACATGGGAACCCGGCGGCCGCACGACGTGGATACCGTACTCGGGCCTCGGATGATCCGGCAGGAGGGGTTCGAGGGCGCCGCTCGCAATGGCGTCAGAGACCAGGAACGATGGAAGGTCGGCGATCCCGAGCCCTGCAATTGCCCACTGGAGAATGGCTTCGCCGCTGTCCGACCTGAGGCGGCCCTCGGGCCGGATCGCTATCCGACGCTGGTTTGACTGAAACTGCCACTCCGGAACGAGGGTGCCCGTGTAGATCAGGCATTCATGCTTGGTGAGATCCTGCGGCGCGCGTAGTCGCCCGTGACGGGACAGATAGTCGGGACTTGCGACCAGCACTGCATGGACAGGCGCGATCCGGCGAACGACGAGGCTGGAGTCACTGAGGGAGCCGATCCGGATCGCGGCGTCGAACCGCTCCCCGAGCAGGTCCACAACCCGGTCGGTATACGAAACGTCCAGCTCGAGCGCGGGATGGAGCCGCGCCAGATCCCCCAGGACCGGTGCCAAGTGCCGCACGCCGAAAGCCAATGGGGCGGAGAGGCGAAGGCGCCCGCGCACCGATCGCCCCTGCTGCGCGACGGCGTCGCGCGCTTCCTCGATCTCGCTCAGGATCCGGTCGCATCGCGCCTTGAACTCGGCACCGGCTTCCGTCGGGCTGATGCCGCGCGTGGTTCGGGTGAGGAGGCGCGTGCCGAGTTCGGCCTCCAGGCGCGTGATCCGCCGGCTGATGATCGACTTGGAGACCCCCAGGCGGGCCGCGGCGCGGTTGAGGCCGCCACTGTCGACGACCTCCACAAAGCTCCTCAGGTCTTCCAGCTCGGTCACGGCGGCGTTCCTTTCCAGGCAACAGCATGGTGCGGGATGTGCGTCTTATGCAGCATGTCATGAACCATTAGATCGAGCGCACCGCAATGACCGAAATCCTTGGAGGAATTGTCATATGTCCACAGCTCTCGTCATCACCAGCAGCGCGCTCGGAGAGGTCTCCGTCTCCAGCCAACTCGTCGAGGAAACCGTCGCCCGCCTGCGCTCGCACGATCCCGCCCTTCACGTCATCGCCCGGGATCTCGGACGCGATCCCATTCCGCACCTGACCACCGACTCGGCGACGGCGCTGCGCGGCGGGGAACCCGTCAACGAAGCCCAGGTAGCCGCCCGTACCCTGTCGGACGGGCTGATCGCCGAGCTCAAGGCCGCCGATACGCTCATCATCGGAGCGCCCATGTACAACTTCGGCATTCCGTCGACGTTGAAGGCCTGGTTCGACCACGTGCTGCGGGCTGGCATCACGTTCAGCTACAGCGAGAGCGGCCCCGAGGGCCTTCTCAAGGGCAAGCACGCCCTTGTCGTCGAGAGCCGCGGCGGGCTCTACAGCGAGGGACCCGCGCGGGTGATGGACTCGCAGGAGCCCCATCTTCGCAATCTTCTCGCGTTCATGGGCATCACCGACGTGACCTTCCTGCGGGCAGAGAAGCTGGCCTTCGGACCGGAAGCCCGCGAGCAGGCCATCGAGGGCGTGCGCCGGCAGATCAGCGACACCATCGGCGAGGCCTGCCGCAAGGCGGCCTAACCGGCATGGGGCAAATTTGCCCATCGTCACCGGCGCTCCGCAGCTTTCCATGTGGGATCGCGCCATGACCTGGATCGAGCATGCACCATGGAACAAATAACCTCGGCCGTAGGGGCAGAACACGAGACCGGCCCTCGGTGGCATGCACAGCAGCACGGCCTTGCCCGAAGCCCTCATCCGCGCGAGGCCGTGCTGCCCGTCCGAGGTGCCGAGTGCATCCCGGGCAGGATGAGGCAGACAGTGCGTATAAGTCGGGCATCAGCGGCTCTGGCGCCAGCGGAGAGGTCGCCCCCGGCACCGGGCCCGTATGCATCCTGATCGTCGATACCGACGCGAGGCTCGCGAACAGCCTCGTCCATGCTCACCGCAGGGACGGATACGACGTGGTGACCGCCTCCTCCGGCGAACAGGCGTTTCGCCCTCTGCGCGACCGGCGGCGCCTGATCGGCTAGCTCTACACCCGGGCGGCCCAGCCTGGCCTGAGCGACGGCTGGTTCCCGGCCGAGCAGCATCTCGACAACCCTCCTGACAGGCCTGCGATCCTCGGCGCGCGAAAGGCCACGCTCTCAGCGCGAGGCGACATCCGGAGACGGGTTATGAAACCCCTAGGCGCCTGCCGTGACGAGGGGACAGGCTGCTCGCTCGGGGCATCCGCTACGTCACGACCGTTGCCTGCCGATAGCCATCAACCACCTGCGCCAGTGCCGAGAGCGCCATCGTGACGGGATCGCGCGCCGACGGTATCAGGCCGAGCGGCGCAACGATGCGTGCGAGCGCCTCTTCCGGCAGCCCGCGTTCGCGCAGTATCGCCACCCGATTGGCGTGCGTCCGTCGGCTTCCCATCGCACCGATGAAGAACCAGGGCTGAGTCAGCGCCTCCTCCAGAAGTGACATCTCCCGGGCATGGTCGTGGAACAGGAACACGACGGCGCTCCACGGATCGGCGCGCAGATCTGGCGGAGGCCGCGAGTGCGTGAGGAGGTTCGCGCGGGCGCCCATCGTCGTGGCCAGCGCCAGCAGCCGCTCGTCAGGTGATAGGACAGTTGGAGCGATGCCGCAGGTCAGGGCAAGCCGGACCAGCGCGAGGCTCTCCGCTCCGTGCCCGACGATGACAAGCCTCAACGGCGGCGCGTACCAGGAAATGAACGTCTCTCCCTGCCAGCCCGGCGTCTGCCAGCCGGGTACCTGCCGGGCCAAGCCAGGGAGGATGCATAAGCCGCCTGCCCTGACCTGCGCGAGGACCAGCGGCTGCCGCCCCTCGAGACAGGCAACGGCCTCCCGGATCTCGCCCGGATCGGGATTGGGTTGGAACAGAAGATCCACGCCGCCGCCGCACGGGAGCCTGATGTCGATGTAAGGTGAGCCGGCACCGTAGCGCACCTGCCGGGGCTGCCCCTCCCGGATCGCCTCCCGTGCCTCGGCAACGACGGCTGCCTCGATACAGCCGCCTGAGAGCGAGCCGGCGACACCGCCGTCCGCCGCCACGCCCATCAGCGTCCCGATCGGCCGGGATGACGAGCCGATGAGGCCGGTGATTGTCACCAGGGCAACCTGCCCCCCCCGCTGCCTCGCTTCCATGACGAACCGCAGGACATCGAGTGGGGTCTCGGCGTCGGCAGCCGCCCGCGGTCCGGGGATCCCGACGGGCTGGTCATCGACCCGAATGGCAGGAGCGCATTGCAGCATCTTTTGTCCCATTCCTTGAGCAGGCCGCCTGTACCCTGGACCCTGCCACGACTCATCGCCACTTGCCGCCTCAAGCGGTCAGAAGGTCCTCAATGCGGATCGGCAGGTGACGCACACGTTTGCCCGTGGCGTGATAGATCGCATTTGCGATTGCGGGGGCCATTCCGACGAGGGCGATCTCACCCAGGCCCTTCACCCCGAGCGTGTTGACGTGCGGATCGTTCTCGTCGACGAACAGCGCCTCGAGCTGCCCGATGTCCAGGTTCACCGGCATGAGGTAGTCGGCCATGTGGGCATTGACCGGACGTCCGTCGCGCGCATCGAGGGCCGTCTGCTCCATCAGGGCCATACCGATCCCGCCGATCATGCCGCCGGTGCACTGGCTTGAGGCCAGGAGCGGGTTGACAATACGGCCCGCCCCATAGGCGCCGAGGGCCCGACGCACCCGGATCGTGCCGACGTCCGGGTCGATAGCCACCTCCGCGAACACGGCCCCGAACGAGTGCATCGAGTAGCGCCGGGCAGCCTCGGGATCACGGTAGTTGGAAGCATGGGCTTCGATGGGCTGCCCGCTGCCCGCGAGGATGTCGCGATAGGACTGCCCCGCGGAGGCGTCCCCAAGGCGGCGTACGCTTCCGCCGATCCACTCGACGCCCTCCAGGGCCGCGCCGAACACCGGGGAACGCTGGTCAGCGATTGCACGCCGCGCGACCTCGTCCCGCGCGGCGAGGCAGGCGGCACAGACCGCCGAGCCGACCGAGGCCATCGTCATGGAGCCGCCATGCGGTGGCGCGGGCGGGAAGTCCGAGCGTCCGATGCTGACGCGCACCTGTTCGACGGGGATCCCGAGCGTCTCGGCCGCCACCTGCGTCATCGACGTGTAGGTGCCCGGTCCCATGTCGCTTGCCGCGACCTCGACCGCGGCGGTGCCGTCCGCATGCAGCCGGACCCGGGCACTCGTGGGGAGGTACCACACCGGGTACGTAGCTGAGGCGACACCCATCCCAACCAGCAGGCGCCCGTCCCGCATGGAGCGCGGCGTCGGGGAGCGGCGGGACCAGCCGAAGCGTTCGGCACCGCGCTCATAGCACTGCACCAGGGAGCGGCTGGAGAAGGGCTTGTTCTCGCCCTCGTCCATGGTCGGCTCGTTGCGGCGCCGCAGCTCGATCGGGTCGACGCCTAATTCGTAGGAGAGTTCGTCCAGAGCGGATTCGAGAGCGAACATTCCGCTTGACTCACCCGGACCGCGCATGTGGTTGGGGGTGCCGGTATCGAGCGGCGTCAGACGATAGCTCGTGCGCACGTTGGGGCACGAGTACATGTAGCTCGTGGCGGAAAGCAGCGCCTCGGTGAACTCCTCGTAGCGGCTCGTCTCGCCGTTGCCCTCGTGGACGATGCCCATAATTCTACCATCCCGGGTCGCCCCAATTGCGACGCGTTGCAGGGTGCGCGGCCGATGGCCGGTGGTGAAGAACATCTGTCTGCGGTTCAAAACAAGTTTGACCGGACGTCCGACCTGCCGGGCGGCCATGGCCGCGAGGGTCACGTGCGGCCATGTCCGGAGGGACGTGCCGAAGGCTCCACCAATGAACGGGCAGATCACTTGCACATTCTGAGCTGGTAGGCCGAAGATCGCCGCGATCTCGGCCTGCTCGTTCACGACGAACTGGCTCTTGCTCCACAGTGTCAGTCGGTCGCCCTCCCAGGCGGCGACGACCGCGTGCGGCTCCATGGGGTTGTGATTCTCGCGTGCCATGTCATAGGTCACGTCGACCTTCACCGGGGCATCCGCCAGCGCCCGATCCGCATCCCCTCGGGCCGCGTGGGAGTGGCCCCTGGAGCCGGATGGCTCGATGGTCTGCGCCTTCGGATCACGCGGATCGATGACGGGTCTCTCGGCCGAATAGCTCACGCGCAGCGCGTTGGCGGCACGCTCCGCGTGGTCGAGCGTATCCGCCACCACCACCGCAACGGGCTGGCCGTAAAACCGAACCCGATTGTCCTGGAGGACATGAAGCCGTTCCCCGACCTCCGGGTCGATGAAGCTCTTGTGGGGTCCGTATGCCAGGCGCGGGGCATTGAGGTGACTGATGACCTCCACGACCCCCGGCATGGCCCGCACGGCGGCATCGTCCAACGCCGTCACCCGGCCGAGGCCGGCGGTGGCACTGACGATCACGGCATGGAGCTGGGCGCGCTGGTTGAAGTCGGCCGCGTAGCGGGCGGCACCCGTGACCTTGGCCCGCCCATCGACGCGGGTCACCGGCTTCCCGATCGAGGTAATGGTCATGCCGTATCTCCTGCCATCTCGAGCGCGCGGACGATGGTTCTCGGCAGCAGCTCGACCTTGTAGTGGTTGTGCGAAAGCGGCCGGGTTCCCTCCAGTGCGAGGTGAGCCGCCGTCTCGAAGGCATTGCGGTCCTTGGCCTTGCCCCTGAGCGCCTCCTCCACCGCACGCAGGCGCCACGGGCGCGTGCCGACGCCGCCGACCGCGACGCGGGCTTGGCGGATGGTGTTGCCTTCCATCTCCAAGGCAACGGCGGCCGAGACGAGAGCGAACTCATAGGAGGCACGGTCGCGCACCTTGAGATAGCGGGCCTGCCTGGCATAGGGGCCGCCCGGCACCCGGATCTCGACGATCAGTTCGCCGGGACGTAGGGTGTGTTCGAGATGCGGCGTATCGCCGGGAAGCCGGAAGAGTTCCTCCACCGGGAAGGTGCGCTCGCCGCTCGGC
Organism: Microvirga lenta; assembly: GCF_020532555.1. Taxonomy (GTDB): domain Bacteria; phylum Pseudomonadota; class Alphaproteobacteria; order Rhizobiales; family Beijerinckiaceae; genus Microvirga; species Microvirga lenta. Next base: position 65,723 of record NZ_JAJBBR010000012.1, read on the forward strand.
CCCCTCACTCGCATCGTGGCGCCGAGCGCAACTAGGGCGACGGCAACGTCGGACGGATGCGTGGCAACGCAGTGGTCGCTCGTTCCAAGAATTGCATGACCGGCGTTGAGGCCATCGATGGCCGAACAGCCTGAGCCCGGTGCTCGCTTGTTACAGGCCGCGTCCAGCATCCGGAAGTACGGGCAGCGCACCCGCTGCAACAGGTTGCCGCCCATCGAGGCCATGTTGCGCAGTTGTGGTGAGGCCCCCTCGATCAGGGATTCGGCGATCAGGGGCTGGAGGCGTTTCGTCTCCGGATGGGCCGCCACATCGCTCATGCGGGCGAGTGCGCCGATCACGAGGTCGGCCCCATCCGCGCGGATGTCGGCCATCGGCAGGGCATTGATGTCGACCAGACGCTCCGGACGCTCAACCTCGTCACGCATCAGATCGATCAACGTGGTACCGCCTGCGATGTAGCGGGCGCCCGCCGCGGCCGCGCGGATCGCATCCTGCTCGGTCCGCACCTTCTCGAAGCTGAATGGAAGCATCGTCAGGTCCTCCCTGCCGCGTCGGCCACCGCCGCAACGATCCCGGGATAGGCGGCGCAGCGGCAGATGTTGCCGCTCATCCAGAACTGGATCTCGTCGGGCGAGGTGGCGTGGCCCTCCGCGATGCAGGCGACGCCCGACATGATCTGGCCTGGCGTGCAGAAGCCGCACTGGAACCCGTCATGCTCGATGAAGGCCGCCTGGAGCGGATGCAACTCATCCCCCCTCGCCAGACCCTCGATCGTGGTGATCTCGGCGCCATCGTGCATGACGGCCAGCGTCAGGCACGAGGTCACCCGCCGCCCGTTGATAATCACGGTGCAGGCTCCGCATGCACCCTGGTTGCAGCCCTTCTTCGTTCCGGTGAGGTCGAGCGTCTCCCGCAGGACGTCGAGTACCGATTGCCGGGGATCAACCTCGAACTCCCGTTCGCTGCCGTTGACGACCAGACGGACACGCGCTGTCGGTGCGGTAGCTGGACCGCCTGATGGGGCGGGTTGCGCGATCGCTGCGGGGGCGGCAGCAAGGGAGGCCGCCCCCCCGGCCATTTGCAGGATCGAGCGGCGGGAGGGACCGCGCTGGGGTGCGTCGTCTCCGGACAACGACCGCTCTTCGCCCGAGGGGGCATCATGGTTGGACTTGGTCATGGTGGCTCCTGGTCGGGATGCCGGCCGTGCCCGGCCGACGCTGTGTCGACTCTTGGGGAACTACGCGCTAAGGTTCCCCGACCCTAATCGAGCTCGCCAGTGTCGCGAGTGCTGCGTTTTGTACGTTAGTGCTCGAATTTGGGCCCTCACCCATGACCCACAGCATCAGCCCTCACGGGCATGTGATGTGAACGGAGCTCGCAAATGGCGACCGGAGCCTATGGCCAGCGCTTGGGCACGTCCGTTGGGGCCGAGGCCCCTCCCACCACGACCGTGCAAATCCTCCAGCGGGCGACCTTCGCGGCCACCCGCATTCAATGGGACGATCGGGCGGACGGGGTTGCGGCGGAGATCCCGCGGGAGGATGCCCATCTCTTGTGCTTGCAGCGCCGCGACATCCCGACCAATCCGTACTGGGTGGATGGTCGCCCGGTGCCGATGAGTCCGGTCAGGGGTGGCCAGTTCACGCTGCTTGACCTGAACCTCGGACACGCCTCGTTCCTGCGCGCGCCCATCGACTGCGTGGCGATGTATCTGCCGCGCCAGGCGCTCGATGGGATTGTGGAGGAGCACGGCCTGCTGCGGTTCGGGTCGATCAGTACCCCGCTAGGCGTCCCCGTCGACGATGCACGCGTCCGGGACCTGGGAGAATGCCTGCTGCCCGCGCTCGAGCGGCCTGAGCAAACCAACTCCCTGTTCGTGGAATACCTGGCGCTGGCCCTGCTCTCGCATCTAGTCGGCACGTACGGCGACGCGCCGGTCCGGATCCAGCTCAAGCGCGGCGGGCTCGCAGCTTGGCAGGAGCGCCGTGCCAAGGAAATCCTGACGGCACATCTGGACGGCAACGTCGCGCTTGATCGGCTCGCCAGCGAGTGCGGCCTCTCCCGCAGCCACTTCGCCCGTGCTTTCCGCATGACGACCGGCATGCCGCCGCACAAGTGGCTTTTGCAACGGCGCATCGAGGTCGCGAAGACCCTGCTCAGGACCACGACGCTTCCCCTCGAGGAGGTCGCGAGCCAATGCGGGTTTGCCGACCAGAGTCACTTCACACGTGTCTTCAGTCGGATGACGCAGGCATCGCCAAGCGAATGGCGGCGATCGTTCTCAGGCTTGGTTGTGCGGCCTGAGCGGTAGCACCCTTGCGATGCTTACCTTTGATTCCCGCGTGCGCACAGGAGGCAGGGAATGTCCGCTTGGGGTCTTGGTCGTGTCAAAACCCTTTGGCAGAAGTCGGATTGCGACGTTCCACGCTCCAAAGCCCTTCAACATCATCGGCGAGTGCGAACGGGCTGATTTATGACGGAACGAGGCTCGCAACCCCTGTAGGCGGTGTGTTCGACGCTTATGGGCTGGAGAACGCGGGCAAAGCTTCGCCCCCTATGCTCTGAGGGCGGCCATGAGAGGCTGGACACCCAGGATGTTCAGCACCCGGGTGAGATTGTAGGCCAGCACGTGCAGGGCCATCTCGCCAGCTACCCTCGGTAGGGTCTTCATCAGGAAGTGGGTGGCGCCCATGCGCATCTTGATCGTGCCAAACGGGTGCTCAACCACCTCCCGCCGCTGGCGCATCGCCTGCGGGTTCAGATCCAGCCGGCGCTGCACCGCCTCCAGCACATCCTCATGCTCCCAACGTACAATCCGGCGCTGCGGACCTGTGGTGCAATGGCTCTTGATCGGGCAACTCTGACAGGCGGTTGTCCAATAGCGCCGTAGCGTCAGTCCGCGCTCGACATTGCTGTAGTAGTACCGCAGTTTCTCACCGGCCGGGCAGCGATATGCGTCCTCCTCCGACAGGTAGACGAAGTCCTGCTTGCCGAAGCGGCCCTTGGACTTGGCACTCGACGTCATCGGTTTGGGCAATGTGACCGTAATCCCCGCCTGATCGCAGGCCAGGATCTCCTGGCTGTCCCAATACCCGCGATCTGCTACCGCTTCGAGCGTCTCCACCGCCAGGACAGCCTTCGCCTCCTTGCCCATGGTGGAAAGCTGGGCGAGGTCGCAGCCGTCGTTGGTCACCTCATGCGCCACAATCAAATGATGCTCGGTCTCGACCGCCACCTGCACATTGTAGCCCACCACGCCAGAGCCGCGCCCGCTCGTGGCCATCGAGCGTGCATCCGGATCGGTGAGCGAGATCTGCTGATCGGGAGAGGGCAGCATCTGCGCCTCCAATTCCGCTAGGCGCCGCATCTCCTGCTCGAGCCGGGCGATCTTCTCTTTCAGCCGGGTGGTCCTGGCCGCCAGCGCTTCTGTTGGTTCATGCCGGTCGGCGGTGTCGAGCTGCTGGAGATACCGCGCCACGCTCTCCTCGATCTGCGCCCGGCGCCGCTCGACCTTGGCTCGTGTGTAGTTCTTGTCGCGGTTGTTGACCGCCTTGAACTTGGAGCCATCGATGGCCACGCTGGCCGTGTTCAGCAGGCCCAGCTTGCGGCACAGGGTGACGAACTGGGCACAGACCTGACGGATGGCCTTCCCGCTGCTCTTGCGGAAGTTGGCGATGGTCTTGTGATCAGGAGCCAGGCGGCCGGTGAGCCACATCAGCTCGACATTGCGACCGGCCTCGCGCTCCAGTCTGCGGCTCGACTGCATGCGGTTGAGGTAGCCGTAGATGTACAGCTTGAGCAGGATGGCGGGATGGTACGACGGGCGCCCCGTGGCTTCGGGCACGACGCCGTCAAAGCCAAGCGCCCTCAGCTCGAGCGCGTCGACAAACGCATCGATGACGCGCACCGGGTTGTCCTCACCGATCCAGTCGTCCAGGCTTTCGGGAAACAGGGTGGTCTGGCTGCGATCCACGCCTTCAACAAAGCGTCTCATCAGATCCCCCAAACAAGTCCAGGGAGATCATATCATCGGCCGCGTTTTGACACAGCCAGGGTCAAGTTGAGACAGAACGCGGACTTCCTAAAGGTCTGCTTTGCCCCAGGCATTAGACAAGTGCTTCTGCTGATAAGTTCCGGTTATGTTGAGCTTAGCAACAGATGGCGAGCAGGCTAAAGCACTCCGGATCCACACTCGCTCCACGGTAGTGAGGTCAAGACGAGCCCTCAGAGATACGTGGTCGGCTGGTGTGCACGGGGTGCGCACGGCAAGCTCCGCACGCTTGGCGATTCACTCTCAATGTACCGCCAAACCCTTGCTGGTTATGGGTTTGAGAAAGTGAGCGCGGATGGGTTCGAACCATCGACCCGCTGATTAAAAGTCAGCTGCTCTACCACTGAGCTACGCGCCCTAAAGGGACGCTCCGAATGCGCCGTCCGCCGCCCAACCCCTTGTCACTCCTTGCTTTTCAGCGAAGGAACCCGAGCCGGGCCGCCAGACAATCAACGGGCTGAGCCGTGTGCCGCCGGAGGTGAGCCCGAAATAGGGTCTCTCGGCTGGCGGGTCAATCAAAAACGCTTAGTATGGGGAGCGAAATCCTCAACCGAGAAGCGGTGTGGGCCCGAGGGCCCCCTCCGCTCCCGCTTTCTGGGCACCCCGATGACCGACCCCCGCCTGCCGTATCTCTCCGAGTTCGAACGCAAGATTCTCTGGCTGTCGAGCTGGACCATTCACAACGCCAACCACCTGCGCCCCAACCGGGACGGGCTGAAGATCGGCGGGCACCAGGCTTCCTCCGCCTCGCTTTCCACCATCATGACGGCGCTCTACCTCGCCGTGCTGCGCCCGGAGGACCGGGTGGCCGTGAAGCCCCATGCGAGCCCCATCTTTCATGCGATCCAGTATCTCCTCGGCAACCAGACCCGGGAGAAGCTGGAGAATTTCCGCGGCTATAAGGGTGCGCAATCCTATCCCTCCCGCACCAAGGACATCGACGACGTGGATTTCTCCACCGGATCGGTGGGACTCGGCGTCGCTCAGACGCTCTTTGCCAGTCTCGTTCAGGACTACGTGAAGGAGCACTGGGCGAAGGAGCATCCGGAGGGGCGCATGATCGCCCTGGTGGGCGACGCGGAGATGGACGAGGGCAACATCTTCGAGGCTCTCCTGGAGGGCTGGAAGCAGGGCCTGCGCAACACCTGGTGGATCATCGACTACAACCGCCAGAGCCTCGATGCCGTGGTGCGGGAGGGCCTCTATGCACGATTCGAGTCGATCTTCCGCTCCTTCGGCTGGGACGTGGTGGTGCTCAAGCACGGCTCGCTCATGCAGGAGGCATTTCGCGAGCCCGGCGGCGAGAAGCTCCGCGACTGGATCGATTCATGCCCCAACCAGCTCTATTCCGCCCTCACCTTCCAGGGCGGAAAGGCTTGGCGCAAGCGCCTCCTCGACGATCTCGGCGATCAGGGGCCGGTGACCCGGCTCATCGAGAAGCGCTCCGACGAAGAGCTGGCGCGGCTGATGGGAAATCTCGGCGGCCATGACCTGCCGAGCCTGCTCCAGGCCTTCGAATCCATCGACCACGACCGGCCGACGGTCTTCATCGCCTACACCATCAAGGGCATGGGCCTGCCCCTCGCCGGGCACAAGGACAACCATGCGGGCCTGCTCACCCCGACGCAGATGGAGGGCTATCGCGCATCCGCGAAGGTGCGGCCCGGCCACGAATGGGACAAGTTCGAAGGCCTGAACCTGCCGGCCGAGGACCTTCAGCGCTTCCTCGATTCCGTGCCGTTCAATACGCGGGGCACGCGCCGCTTCGAGGCGCCGGCCATTCCCGTGCCGGAGGCATTGCCGACTCCCTCCCAGCCTTCCATGTCCACGCAGCAGGGTTTCGGCCTCATCCTCAACGAGCTGGCACGCTCGGATCTGCCGCTCGCGGACCGGATCGTCACGACCGCCCCCGACGTGACCGTCTCCACCAACCTCGGCGCCTGGGTGAACCGGCGCGGGCTTTTCGCCCGCGAGGAGATGAAGGACATCTTCAAGTCCGAGCGCATTCCATCCACCTTCACCTGGGATTTCGGCCCGAAGGGGCAGCATATCGAGCTCGGCATCGCCGAGATGAACCTGTTCATCCTGCTCTCGGCGCTGGGCCTGTCCCACTCCCTCTTCGGGGAGCGGATCCTGCCGATCGGAACGCTCTACGATCCGTTCATCGCCCGCGGCCTCGATGCCCTGAACTATGCCTGCTATCAGGATGCCCGCTTCATCGTCGCGGCCACTCCCTCGGGTGTGACGCTCGCTCCCGAAGGCGGGGCGCACCAGTCCATCGGCACGCCGCTCATCGGCCTGGCACAGGATGGCCTCGCCTCGTTCGAGCCGGCCTTCGTCGACGAGCTTTCCATCATCATGCGCTGGGCCTTCGACTACCTTCAGCGCGATGGCGAAGGCGAGCCCAACGAGCGCTCCTGGCTGCGCGACGAAACCGGCGGATCGGTCTATCTGCGCCTGTCCACCCGCACCCTCGACCAGCCCGGGCGCACCGTCACGCCGGAGCTTGCCGACGATATCGTGGACGGCGCCTACTGGATGCGCAAACCCGGCCCCAATGCCCAGGTGGTGATCGCCTATACCGGGACGGTTGCGCCGGAAGCCATCGAGGCGGTCGGGCTCATGGCCGAGGATCGGCGGGACGTCGGGCTGCTCGCCATCACCTCTGCCGACCGGCTCAACGCCGGCTGGACGGCGGCGCAACGGGCGCGGGAACGCGGTCTCGTCCACGCCCGCAGCCACATCGAACGGCTTCTCGGCGACCTGCCGCCCCATTGCGGCCTCGTGACGGTGATCGACGGGCACCCGGCGACGCTTGCCTGGCTCGGCTCGGTGCTGGGCCACCGCACCCGCTCGCTGGGCGTGGAGCATTTCGGGCAGACCGGCACGGTTCAGGACCTCTACCGGCACTTCGGCATCGACGCCCAGGGGATCATCGCGGCCGCCGAGATGATCGCTCCGGGACGGCCGATCCGGCACCTGAAGGCTTTGGGTTAGCAGGGAAACGGCCCGATCTCATTCCGGGCTCCCGGCCCGAGCCCGGAATGGAGCCTGTCCGCTCGCCTCGCCATCGGAGGCGTCAAAACAGCGGGTCGGGGAGCATTTCAGCCACAAGCCAAGCCGTGCAGAGCCACGACAAGCCGCCGAGGACGAGCATCGCCCCGGCGGAGATGCCTGCATCCCTGTCCGTCCAGAGCGCACTCATCAGCTTGCTCGGCTCCTCCGCGGCGCTCGCGGCGATTTCCGCAGAGCCGTTCGAGCCGGTGGTCGCGCCGCCGAACGTGAGCGCCCCCAAGGCCCCCATGCCGAGCGCCACATACATCGCCAAATCGAGCAACTCGGAATTCGCTCGAGTGCCGGTCAGCCAAGCTGCGACCGCCGTCGCAACGAGGGCCGCAAGGTTCAAGACGACCAGCCCTTTAGCGATGCGTCCCGCCTTCATTGCGTGTCGCCTCCGGCAGCGCGGCTCTCCTCACACGAAATCGGACCGCAGGGTTGGAGCGATGGCTCATCCTTCCGCCACCATGGCGGTATTGTCCACGTGTTCGCCGATATCGGCCTTGGCGTCGCGTTCGCCCTTCGCCCAGCCCTCCTTGACCTCGCCGACATAGTCTTCGAGCCGCCCTTCGGAGATGGCCTTGCGCAGACCCGCCATCAGATCCTGGTAATAGGCCAGGTTGTTCCAGGTCAGCAGCATCATGCCGAGGATCTCGTTGGAACGCACGAGATGGTGGAGATAGGCACGCGAATAGGTATTGGAGGCCGTGCACTTCGATTCCGGATCGAGCGGGCTCGTGTCCTCGGCGAACCTGGCGTTGCGCAGGTTCATGCGGCCGTGGCGGGTGAAGACCTGTCCGTGGCGTCCGGCCCGGGTGGGCATGACGCAGTCGAACATGTCGACGCCGCGGCGCACGGCCTCGATGATGTCGTCCGGCGTGCCGACGCCCATGAGGTAGCGCGGCTTCTCCTTCGGCATATGCGGCTCGACCGTCTCGATCATGCGCAGCATCACGTCCTGCGGCTCGCCGACCGCAAGGCCGCCGATGGCGTAGCCCTTGAGGTCGAGGGCCGCGAGCTCCTTCGCGCTCTCGATGCGAAGCCGCTCGACCGCCCCGCCCTGCACGATGCCGAACATCGCCTTGCCGGGCTGCTCGCCGAAGGCGACGCGGCAGCGTTCCGCCCAGCGCAGGGAAAGACGCATGGCCTTCTCGGCCACCTCGTCGGAACAGGGCAGCTTCACGCACTCGTCCAGCTGCATCTGGATGTCGGAGCCGAGCAGCCCCTGGATCTCGATGGAGCGCTCCGGCGTCAGCACATGGGTCGAGCCGTCGATATGCGACTGGAAGGTGACGCCGGTCTCGTCGATCTTGCGCAGGGCGGCAAGGGACATGACCTGGAAGCCGCCGGAATCGGTGAGGATCGGGTAAGGCCAGTTCATGAAATGGTGCAATCCGCCCAGCCGTGCGACCCGCTCCGCCCCTGGACGCAGCATCAGGTGGTACGTGTTGCCGAGCACCACGTCCGCGCCGAGTGCCTTCACCTGATCGGGATACATGGCCTTCACGGTCGCCGCCGTTCCGACCGGCATGAAGGCGGGCGTGCGGATGACGCCGCGCGGCATGCGGATTTCGCCCGTACGGGCCGCGCCATCAGTCTTGTTGACCGTGAAGGTGAAGTTTTCCGTGGTCATAAAAACCTCGCTGTCGCTCCCGCTTGCCGGGGCATCGGGACCGGTATGAGCGTCAATGCCGAAACAGCAGACTCGCGTCGCCATACGAATAGAAACGGTAGCCGGTTTCGATAGCATGGGAATAAGCCGCCCGCATCCGTTCCAGTCCGGCGAAGGCCGAGACCAGCATGAACAGGGTCGAGCGCGGCAGGTGGAAATTGGTCATGAGCACGTCCACCGCCTTGAAGCGGTAGCCGGGCGTGATGAAAATGGCAGTGTCGCCGGAGAACGGGGCAATGGAGCCGTCCTCCCGGGCCGCGCTCTCCAGCAGCCGGAGCGAGGTGGTGCCCACCGCAACGATGCGGCCTCCCCTCGCCCGCGCCTCGTTGAGCGCGCGCGCGGTCTCTGCCGAGACCGAGCCCCATTCCGCGTGCATCCGGTGTTCGGACGTGTCGTCCGCCTTCACGGGCAGGAAGGTTCCGGCGCCGACATGGAGCGTCACGAAGTGCCGTGCGATGCCGCGTTCATCGAGGCGGCGGAAGAGATCCTCAGTGAAATGCAGGCCGGCCGTGGGCGCCGCGACCGCTCCCTCGTCCCGGGCATAGACGGTCTGGTAGTCGGTCCTGTCCTTGTCGTCGGTGGCGCGCTTGCCCGCGATATAGGGCGGCAACGGCAGCTCCCCGAGCCGGGCAATGGCCTCGTCCAGAAAGGGGCCGGAGAAGGAGAAGCGTAGGGTAACGTCGCCGCCCTCGCCCTTTTCCTCGACCTCCGCATCGAGGCGCACAAGTTCGCAGGCCGTGCTTTCGGACGCCTCGCCGAAACGGATCCGGTCGCCGACCTGAAGCTTCTTGGCCGGCCGGGCGAAGGCGCGCCAGCAATCCGCCCCCTCCCGCTTATGCAGCATGATCTCGACCCGCGCCGCCGTTTCCTCGCGCACGCGCAGGCCGTAGAGACGGGACGGAATGACCTTGGTGTTGTTGAGGACGAGCACGTCCCCCGGCCGCAGGAGATCCGGCAGATCGCGGACGATGCGATCTTCAGGTGTCTCCTCTTCGGGCCGCACCACGAGCATGCGCGCGGCATCCCGCGGCTCCACGGGGCGCAGCGCGATGCTGGATTCGGGAAGGTCGAAATCGAAGAGGTCGACGCGCATGGGGGATCCCGCTCTCCACGCGACCCCGGGGCTCTCCCCGGGGACATCCATTAGCTCAAGGCGTGGATGGCCGGATCGTGTCCGGCCATGAGGAGAGTTGATGCGGAACGGCTCTTACGCCGCGTCCGCCGCAACCTTCATGGACACGATCCGGTCGGGATCGCGCACGGGCTCGCCGCGCTTGATCTTGTCCACGTTCTCCATGCCCTCGGTGACCTTGCCCCAGACGGTGTACTGCTTGTCGAGGAAGCGGGCGTCGTCGAAGACGATGAAGAACTGCGAGTTCGCAGAATTCGGGGCATTGGTGCGGGCCATGGAGCAGACGCCGCGCACGTGAGGCTCGGCGTTGAACTCGGCCTTCAGGTCGGGCAGGTCGGAGCCGCCGGTTCCGGTGCCGGTCGGATCGCCGGTCTGGGCCATGAAGCCCTCGATCACCCGGTGGAACGGCACGTTGTCGTAGAATCCCTGGCGGGCCAGGGTCTTGATCCGCTCCACGTGGTTCGGCGCCAGATCGGGACGCAGCTCGATGACCACACGGCCCTTCGTGGTCTCCATGATGATGGTGTTTTCCGGGTCAGCCATGGGGTTCTCCTGTTCTGGCTTTCTAAGGGGGTGTCGTCCGACAGCCGTGCCGGTCACATAGGCCGGTTGTCGACAAAACGGAAGATGAACGGGCGTCCGGCTATGGCGGCACCGAGACCGTCCGTGAAGGGAAGCGGGGTGCAGCGCTCGAAAGCCTCCCCGACGGACCGGGTGAAGGCCTCCCGCCGGTTCCCGTCCTTCCCTGCCTTGTAATAGGTGGCGCGGGGTGGCCCGAGCACCTCGCCATTGCGCTTGAAGGCAACGCGCAAGGTGAGCTCCTGCCCGGAATATCCCTTATCCCGCGAGGGCTTCCAGCAGGCCTGGATGGCCTGGAAGACCTCACGGATCTTGTCGACGCGGCGTAGCGGGGTCGCATCGTCCTGGGGGTGAACCGTGCCGATGGAACCCTCCGGCAGCGGTAGCGGCGGCTCGAGCATCTGCTGCCGCTCATCCGGATCCCAGACGGGCGAAAACCCCTCGTCCTGGGCTGCCAGCGGGGATGCGGCGGCCAGGGCGAGGAGCAACGCGGCGGCACCCCGCCACGCTCCGGATGGCGGCAGGGCACGCATTACTTTGCGTCGGCGGCGAGCTGCATCTTCACGATCTTGTCGGGATTCGTGACCATGCCGTTGGCGGCCGGATCGCCCTTCTTGATCTTGTCCGCCACATCCATGCCGGACACCACCTCGCCGAAGAGCGTGTACTGGCCGGTCAGCGGGCCGCAGCCCTCGTAGCAGATGAAGAACTGGCTGTTGGCCGAGTTCGGGTTCTGCGAGCGGGCCATGCCGACGGAGCCGCGCTTAAACTGGGTCTTGGTGAACTCGGCCGGGATATTGGGAAGGTCGGACTTGCCGGTTCCGGTGCCGGTGGGGTCGCCGGTCTGGGCCATGAAGCCGTCGATCACGCGGTGGAACACCACGCCGTCGTAAAAGCCCTGCTTGGTAAGGGTCTTGATCTGCTCCACGTGCTTGGGCGCGAGGTCCGGGCGCAGGCGGATGGCGATGCGGCCGTCCTTGGTGTCGAGATAGACCGTGTTCTGCGGATCGGCCGCCTGCTGGGCGGCGGCCGGGACGAGGCCGGCGAGCACGATCGCTCCGGCTGCGAGCAAACGCTTCATGAGGTAGTCTCCTTCGAGGATTACGGCGTCATGGCCGCTTGAATTTGGCCCCTAACCGCTCGGCGACAAGGTCTGGCACGAAAGCCGAGACATCGCCGCCCATTCCGGCGATCTGACGCACAAGCGTGGCAGTGATGGGGCGAACGGGGGGCGAAGCGGCAAAGAAAACCGTCTGGACCTCCGGCGCCATGGCGGCATTCATGGACGCCATCTGGATCTCGTAGTCGAAATCCGTCCCATCCCGCAGGCCCCTGACGATGAGGGAGGCACCGTGACGCCGGGCGGCCTCGACGGCGAGGTCGCGGAAGGTCACCACCTCCAGCTCCACCCCCTGCCCCTGCAGAACAGGCCCGCAGACCGCCCGCAGCAGCTCCGCCCGCTCCTCGGCGCTGAAGATCGGCGTCTTCGAGGAATGGACCCCGATGGCCACCACGATCCTATCCGCCACACGGCAAGCCTGGCGCAGGACGTCCAGGTGGCCGTTGGTGACGGGATCGAAGCTGCCGGTATAGAGCGCGGTTCGGGTCATGCGCCTATGGCGTAGCTTGAGATGTGCAGAAGGGCAAGCTGTGCCGCAGCGCACAGCCGCCCTCGCCTTCCCATGCGAAAACCGCTGCGGCCTTGGAAAAGGAGGGTCCGATGATCTTTCGTCTTTTCGTTGTCGTTGTGACGGCAGCCCTCGTTCTCAGCCCTGCGGCCCTGGCGGCCTATCTGTGACCTGCCCCTTGCGGGCGGCCACGCTACTGGCCGACAGGAACAGGCCTAAGAGGAGAGTGGGAAATGGCGATGTGGCATGGGAGACGGTGCCCGGGCCCTAGGGGCGAAGCTCCTCTCATGAAGGTGTCGAGCGACCAGGGATCCAGCTCGACGAACCCGGCCATCGTCGCAGTGAGGCCGAAGGTGAAGGAATTCGGCATCGGCTATACCCAATAAGCACGAGTGGCTGCGCAGAGATCCCGTTGACCGGCGTGGGGAGAACGGATAGAAACTGCCACATGATCACACGCCGCAACCATTCCGCGAAGTATTATACGCCGTCCCCATAGGGCGGCTGCGTTTGGTTGTGACCTGACGATCCATGCCGCCGCAGTCCGGCGGCGTTTTCATTTCAGGATCGGTCTCCGGCCTGCGGCTCACCCCGAGCCAAGGAGACCACGATGACCAGTCCCACCTCTGCCTTCCTGAAGACGCTCACCGAGCGCGGCTTCATTCATCAATGCACCGACCTCGCGGCCCTCGACGAGCGGCTGTCGGCGGGGCCTATCGCGGCTTACGTCGGCTTCGACGCAACCGCCGACAGTCTGCACACGGGGCACCTCCTGCCGATCATGACCCTGCGCTGGCTGCAGCGTTCGGGCCACAAGCCGGTCGTGCTCGTCGGCGGGGGAACCACGCAGATCGGCGACCCGAGCTTTCGCGACACCAGCCGCCCGCTGCTCGACGACGACCAGATCGCAAGGAATATCGCCGGGCTGAAGCAGGTCTTCTCGCGCTACCTCACCTTCGGCGACGGGCCGACCGACGCGGTGATGGTGAACAATGCGGACTGGCTCGATCCCCTGCGGTACCTGCCTTTCCTGAGGGATTTCGGCACCCATTTCACGATCAACCGGATGCTGAGCTTCGACAGCGTGCGCCAGCGGCTCGAGCGCGAGCAGCCCCTGACCCTGCTCGAGTTCAACTACATGGTCCTGCAGGCGTTCGACTTCCTGGAATTGTCGCGCCAGCACGGCTGCGTGCTGCAGATGGGCGGATCGGACCAGTGGGGCAACATCGTCAACGGCATCGAGTTGGCCCGGCGCATCGACCAGCGCCAGCTCTTCGGCCTCACCACGCCGCTGCTGACCACGTCGGCCGGAACCAAGATGGGCAAGACCGCGGGCGGCGCGGTCTGGCTCAACGTCGAGCGGCTGAGCCCCTACGGGTTCTGGCAGTTCTGGCGCAACACCGAGGACGACGACGTCGCGCGCTTTCTGCGCCTCTTCACCGAGCTTCCCCTCGACGAGGTGCAACGCCTCGGCCGCCTGAGGGGCACCGAGATCAACGAGGCGAAGCGCATCCTCGCCACGGAGGTCACGCGCCTCGCCCACGGCGACGAGGCGGCGCGGGAGGCCGAGGAGACGGCGCATCGCACCTTTGTCGAGGGAGATTCGACGGCAGGCTTGCCGAGCATCGAACTGCCGAGTGCCGAACTGGAAGCGGGGGTGCCCGTGGCAAACCTTCTTCATCTCGCCGGCTTGGCTTCCTCGCGGAGCGAGGGCCGGCGACTGATCAAGGGCGGCGGCGCAAGGCTGAATGGCACCTCCGTCACCGACGAGGCCGCCATCGCCACGAGCGCCGACCTACGCGACGGAACGCTGATCCTGGCGGCGGGACGGAAGAGGCACGTGGCGGTCCGTGTGGCGTGATGATCTCCGGTACCGCTATCGGCTGCATAGCGGTGCGGGGCGTCCATGGGCGTACCGGTGCCGGATCGGGGCCAACTCGGTCCTGTTCCATTGCCAGACCCTGGCACTGACAGGCTCAGTCCGCACCTGCGGTAGCGAAAATACCTGAAACAGAAATGGCCGGGACCGTGCCCGGCCATTTCGATTCTCAAGGCTCTGTGCAGGTGGCCTTACTCCTCGCCGCCCTCGGCCACATCGCCGGCATCGCCGTTGGCTTCGAGATCGCCGTCTTCCGCGTCCTCGCCCTCGATGTGCTCCACCGAGACGACCTTCTCCTTGCCCTTGGTGGAGAAGACGGTGACGCCCTGCGAGTTGCGGCCGACGGTGCGGATGCCGTCCACCGGCACGCGGATCAGCTGGCCCGCATCGGTGACGAGCATGATCTGGTCGGCGTTCTCCACCGGGAAGGAGGCGACGAGCTGACCGTTACGGCTGTTGACCGCCATGGCCGTGATGCCTTTGCCGCCGCGTCCGGTGATACGGTACTCGTAGGACGAGGTCCGCTTGCCGAAGCCCTTCTCGGAGAGCGTCAGGATGAACTGCTCCTGCGCGCTCATCTCCGTGTAGCGCTCCATCGACAGGGCCTCGGCTGCGACGTTCTCCTCGTCGCCTCCGTTGCCGTTCTCGGCCCCGTTCTCACCGTTGCCCTGCTCGCCCGTGATGGCGCGACGCATCTTAAGATAGCCGGCGCGCTCCTCACCGGTAGCCTCCACGTGGCGCAGGATCGCCATGGAGATGATCCGGTCGCCCTCGGCCAGGTTGATGCCGCGCACGCCCATGGAGTCGCGCCCCTTGAACACGCGCACCTCGGGAACCGGGAAGCGGATGCACTGGCCTCTGGCCGTGGTCAGAAGCACATCGTCGTTCTCGGTGCAGATCTGCACGTCGACGATGTGCTCGCCCTCGTCCAGCTTCATGGCGATCTTGCCGCCGCGATTGACCTGCACGAAGTCGGACAGCTTGTTGCGGCGGACCGTGCCGCGGGACGTGGCGAACATCACGTCGTACTTGTCCCAGGACGCCTCGTCCTCGGGCAGCGGCATGATGGTGGTGATGCGCTCACCCTGACGCAGCGGCAGCATGTTCACCAGCGCCTTGCCCTTGGCGTTCGGGGCGGCGAGCGGCAGGCGCCACACCTTCTCCTTGTAGGCCTGTCCTTCGGACGAGAAGAAGATCACCGGCGTGTGCGTGTTGGCCACGAACAGGCGGGTCACGAAATCCTCGTCCCTCGTGGACATGCCGGAGCGGCCCTTGCCGCCGCGGCGCTGCGCCCGGTAGGTCGAGAGCGGAACGCGCTTGATGTAGCCGGCATGGGACACGGTCACGACCATGTCCTCGCGGGCGATCAGGTCCTCGTCGTCCACGTCCGAGTCCCAATCGACGATCTGGGTCCGGCGCGGGGTCGCGAAGGAATTGCGCACTTCCGTGAGTTCGTCGCGGATGATGCCCATGATGCGCACCCGCGAGCGCAGGATCTCGAGATAGTCCGAAATCTCGGCCGCGAGCTTGGACAGCTCGTCGCCGATCTCGTCCCGGCCGAGCGCGGTGAGGCGCTGCAGGCGCAGGTCGAGGATGGCGCGGGCCTGGGTCTCGGACAGGCGGTAGGTGCCGTCCTCGTTGATCTTGTGGCGCGGGTCGTCCACGAGCGCGATCAGCGGCGCGATATCGTGCGCAGGCCAGTCGCGGCCCATGAGGGCCTCGCGGGCGGCGTTCGGGTCGGGCGCCGTGCGGATGAGACGGATCACCTCGTCGATGTTGGCGACCGCGATGGCGAGGCCGCACAGCACGTGGGCACGCTCGCGGGCCTTGCCGAGCAGATACTTGGTGCGGCGGGAGACGACCTCCTCGCGGAACTCGATGAAGGCCCGGATCAGGTCCTTCAGGGTCATCAGCTCCGGCCGGCCGCCGTTGAGCGCCACCATGTTGGCGCCGAAGCTCGTCTGAAGCGGGGTGTAGCGGTAGAGCTGGTTGAGCACCACGTCCGCCATGGAGTCGCGCTTGATCTCGACCACGATGCGCATGCCGTCGCGGTCGGACTCGTCGCGCAGATCGGAGATGCCCTCGATCTTCTTCTCGCGCACCAGCTCGGCGATCTTCTCGATGAGAGACGCCTTGTTCACCTGATACGGGATCTCGGTGAAGATCAGGGCCTCACGGTCCTTGCGGATCTCCTCGACCTCGGACTTGGCGCGCATGACGATGGAGCCGCGGCCGGTCGTGTAGGCCGACTTCACGCCGGCGCGGCCCAGGATGAGAGCGCCCGTCGGGAAGTCCGGACCTGGGATGATCTCGATCAGCTCGTCGGTCGAAATGTCCGGGTTTTCGATGAAGGCCAGACAGCCGTCGATGACCTCGCCCAGGTTGTGGGGAGGCATGTTGGTGGCCATGCCGACCGCGATGCCGCCGGCGCCGTTGACGAGGAGGTTCGGGAACCGGGCGGGCAGGACCGCCGGCTCGTGCTTCGACTCGTCGTAGTTGGGGTTGAAGTCGACCGTGTCCTTGTCGATGTCCTCGAGCAGGGGCATCGCCGCGCGGGTCAGGCGGGACTCGGTGTAGCGCATGGCGGCCGGCGGGTCGCCGTCCACGGAGCCGAAATTGCCCTGCCCGTCCACGAGCAGGAGGCGCAGCGAGAAGTCCTGCGCCATGCGCACCAAGGCGTCGTAGATCGCCTGGTCGCCGTGCGGGTGGTATTGACCCATCACGTCGCCGACGATGCGGGACGACTTCACGTGCTTCTTGTCGGGCGTGTAGCCGCTTTCGTGCATGGCGTAGAGAATGCGCCGGTGCACGGGCTTGAGGCCGTCGCGCGCGTCGGGAAGAGCGCGGCTCACGATCACGCTCATGGCGTAATCGAGATAGGAGCGCTTCATCTCATCGACGATGGAGATCAGCTTCACGTCGCTGGCCGGCTGATCCCCCGCGGGAGGACCGGAGCGGATATCGTTCGGATCGGTCAAGGTAGGTCTTTCTAAATTCGTCTGCCCCTTCGCGAGAGGCGGCTTTCCGCCGCTTCATCAAGCTGTCTGGCAGCCCACGCGAATCCAAGTGAAATCAACTCGTTAGATGGGCGATTACAGCCGGATTTTCAAGGCATTTCAGGGGTTTTCCAAAGCCTGGAGAGCTTCCGGGAGGGCACAAACTGCCGCATGCCCGTGGGATAGGCGGAAAAACCGAACCTGAAATGCAATAACTTGCCGGAAAAGCTCGGCCGTGGCATGGGTAAACCCCTCGAAAACAAGGGGGCATGGGCAATGGATTGGGTTCTCTGGGGCGGCGTCGCCCTCGTCGTTCTCTACGGGATTTCGGTTTATAACGGTCTCGTCACGTTCCGGACCCGGGTGAACCAGGCCTTCGCCGACATCGATGTCCAGCTCAAGCAGCGCCACGACCTGATCCCGAACCTGATCGAGACCGTGAAGGGCTATGTCGTCCATGAGCGCGGCACCCTCGAAGCGGTGGTCGAGACCCGCAACGCGGCCCTGAGGGCCCAGGGCCCGGCCGACCAGGCCGCGGCGGAGAACGCCCTCTCGGGGGCGCTCGGACGCCTGGTGGCGCTCGGGGAGGCCTATCCGGACCTCAAGGCCAGCGCCAATTTCCAGCAATTGCAGACGGATCTGGCCGAGATCGAGGACAAGCTCGCCGCCGCCCGCCGCTTCTTCAACAACGGCGTGGCCGAATACAATGCCGCCATTCAGCACTTCCCGGCGGTGATCTTCGCCGGCCTCATGGGCTTCCGGCAGCAGGTCTTCTTCGACGTTGGGGAAACCCAGCGCCAGGCCCTCGAGACGCCGCCCAAGGTGGCGTTCTAGGCCGCCCCGTGCTCTCCGCCTTCGGCCTTTACACCCATATCCAGGCCAACCGCCGCCGCTCGGGCTTCCTGATCGCCGGGCTGTTCGTGCTGTTCTACCTGCTGGCCTTCGCACTCGCGATCCTGCGGCGGGCCTGGCTCGACGACGGAACGGGCAGTTTCGAGGCCATCCTGCAGGCGGCGGCCCGTGACAGCCTCTGGCTCGCGCCCGCCGCGACCGCTCTGGCGGCCCTGTGGGTCTGGTGCGGCTTCCGGCTCAACACCCTCATTCTCAATCTCACCACCGGCTCCACGGCCGTCACCCGGGCGGAGGCTCCCCGCCCCTATGCCCTGCTCCAGAATCTCTGCATCTCCCGCGGCATGACCATGCCGAAGCTGCGCATCCTGGAGACGACGGCCCCCAATGCCTATGCGTCCGGCACCCGCCCGGACCAGTACACGATCACCCTCACCCGCGGGCTCCTAGACACCCTCGATGACCGGGAGCTGGAGGCGGTGCTGGCGCACGAACTGACCCATATCCGCAACGGCGACGTGCGCACCATGATGGTCGCGGTCCTCGTGGTGGGCATCATCTCCTTTCTGGGCGAGATGATCTATCGCTGGCTCGCCAATAGCCCCGGGCTCTGGCGTGCATCGACCTCCCGCCGCTCCTCCGGCAAGGGCGGGGGCGGCGCCCGCCTCGCGGCCGTTCTGGTGGCCGTGCTCTTCATCGTCGTCGCCTGGCAGCTTTCGGTTGTGATCCGCTTCGCCCTCTCCCGCCGCCGCGAGTACCTGGCCGATGCGGGGGCGGTCGAGCTGACCAAGAACCCGGACGCCATGATCTCGGCGCTGCGCAAGATCGAGGGCAAGGGCGAGATCGAGGGTGTGCCCTCCGCGGTGATGGAGCTCTGCCTCGACAATCCCCGCTCGGGGTTCTCGGACCTTTTCGCCACCCATCCCACCGTCGAGGACCGGATCGATGCTCTGGTGCGCTTCGCAGGCGGACACCCGGTGATCGCCCCCGTTCTGGCGGAGCCGGAAGCTCCCGCCGCGTGAACAGCCCCCTGCCCCGGCCGGCACAGCCGGAACGAAGGGCGATGCGGCACTGGAGCGACATTCTGCGCATCTGCCCTAATTGTGTTCCGAGTTTATGGGAACAGGGAAAACCCGCCCCAGATTTCTTCAGATACCGTCCGCTGCAAAGGGCCTGTCGGCCGAGACCCGAGCACCCCCATGAAATACAACCCGACCGAAAGCCTCATCCCCGCGCCGCCGGCACAATGGCCGGGCGGCCGCGGGGAGATGGCCGGTCGCGTACGTGGCCATGATTGGGCTTCGACGCCGCTCGGCGCGGTCGAGACGTGGCCGCAGAGCCTGAAGACTGCCGTCGACCTGATGCTCGCCTCACGGCAACCGGTCTATATCGCCTGGGGGCCCGAGCTCACGTCGCTCTATAACGACGGCTACATCCCGATCCTCGGCACGAAGCATCCAGATGGTCTCGGGAAGCCTTATGCGGATCTGTTCGCAGAGATCTGGGAGGAGTACCGCCCGGTGCTGGCCGCCACGATGGCCGGCGAGGCGCAGCATTTCGTGGACAAGCCGGTGGGCCTGGCTGGCCGGACGGGTCTCTCGACGAGCTGGTTCACCTTCTCCTGGACGCCGCTGCGCGACGAGGCGGGAGCGATCGCCGGTTTCTACTGCGCAGCGACCGAGACGACCGAGAAGGTCCGCAACGAGGAAGCCCTGCGCGAGAGCAAGGAGGCGGCGCTGCGCCAGAGCGAAGCCCGCTACCGGACGCTGTTCGACTCCATGGATGAAGGCTTCTGCGTTCTCCAGCTCATCCTGGACGACGACGAAAGACCCGTGGACTACCGTTACGTCGAGACCAATCCCGCCTTCGAGCGCCAGACCGGCATGAAGGATGCGCTCGGCAAGACGATCCGGGAACTCGTCCCCGATATCGAGCCCTATTGGTTCGACATCTACGGCAAGGTCGCGCTCACGGGAGAGGCCACGCGGTTCGTCAATCACGCGCCCTCGATGGGCCGGTGGTTCGACGTCAACGCCTTCAGGATCGGCGAGCCGCACCGGCGGCAGGTGGCAGTGCTCTTCAAGGACATCGCGGACCGCAAACGGGCGGAAGATGCGCTGCGCCGAAGCGAGGAGCGGCAGAGGAGCGCATTGAGCATCAGCACGGTCGGCGTGATGTTCTGGGACGACAAGTTCGGCCTGACCGAAGTGAACGACGCATTCCTGAGCATGACAGGGTTCAGCCGCGAGGAGGCTCTCGGCAAGACCTGGCAGGAACTCACACCCGAAGAGTTCTTTCCGCCATCCCTCCGCGCCGTCGAGGAGGTCACCACCCGGGGAGAGAACACGCCGTACGAGAAGCAGTATTTCCGCAAGGACGGCTCCCGGTGGTGGGGGCTCTTCGCGGCCCGCAAGGTCGGCGACGAGATTGTCGAGTTCGTCCTCGACATCACAGCCCGCAAGGAGGCCGAGGCCGCCCTGCGGGAAAGCGAGGCGCGTTTCCGGCACATGGCGGATTCGGCGCCGGCGCTGATCTGGATGTCGGACGACCAGGGGCGGATCGTCTTCGCGAACATGCACTACGACTATCTCTTCGGACGTCCGGCATCGGAGATGACCGGAAGCGGCTGGCGCGACATCGTCCACCCGGACGACCTGGAGGAGTTTGAGCAGACCTTCCTCGAGGCGTTCCAGGAGCGCCGTCCGATCCAGACGGAGGTGCGGGTTCTGGACCGGCACGGCGCCGTCCGCTGGCTGCGCTGCGAGGGCGTGCCGCGCCTCGACGACGCCCATCGCTTCCTCGGCTATACGGGCTGCAACGTGGACATCACCGCGGCCAAGGTGGCGGAGGAGCGGCGCGACCTGCTCATCAACGAGCTGAACCACCGCGTGAAGAATACGCTCGCGACGGTGCAGTCCATCACCAGCCAGACCCTGCGCACGTCCGAGACGGCCGCGGAGGCCCGGGAGGCGATCGAGGGACGCCTGATCGCCCTCTCGCGCGCCCATGACGTGCTGACCCGAGAGAACTGGGAGGGAGCCGACCTCTACGAAATCGTGGAGCAGGCGGTGGCCCCCTATTCCAGCCAGGGGGAAGACCGGCTCCACCTGAAGGGCCCGGAGGTTCGCCTGCCGCCGCGCACGGCGTTGTCGCTCGCGATGATGCTGCAGGAACTGGCGACGAACGCCGTGAAATACGGCGCCTTGTCGAGTTCCGCGGGAGAGATCCGGATCGCCTGGGAGGTCGATCCCGCCGAGCCTCCACAGCTTCAGCTCCGGTGGGAGGAGAGCGGAGGCCCGCCTGTGCAGGCGCCTACCCGCCGGGGCTTCGGCACCCGCCTGATCGAGAGGAGCCTCGCCCAGGACCTCGGAGGCGACGTTCGCATCGTCTTCGCGCCCACAGGGGTGGTTTGCACCGTGGCGGCCCCGCTGGCGCCCGCCTGAGGCTTGGCGGCGGCGCTCCTCCCGCTTTCAGGCGCGCAGCAGCAGCCCTGTCGTGTCGTCGCTTTCCTTGAAGCGGGGATAGAGCCTGCCTTCCGGATCGACCTGCGTTTCGATCTCCCGGGCACGGCGGGCCAGGGCCTCGAGGCCGTCTGTCAGGGCGGTCTCGACCAACGCCTTTGCGTCCATGGCTTGATAGAGGTCCACCAGCGCCGAGAAGCCATCGCTTGTCAGGAGGACGACCGTTCCCTCGTCGCAGGGCACGCTCTCGTGCCGCAGTCGATCGGCAGCGGACGGGTCGAGCCCGAGCAGCGCCGGGCCCCGGCCCTGCTTCTGCCGCTCCCGGCGTTCGGCCAGCCAGGTTTGGAACACTGTCGTCTGCACGATGGTCTTCGGGGTCGCTCCGCTCGCCTGCAGCAACTCGGCGGCCTTGGCCATCTCGAACTGGCGCATGCCCGGTGCCTCGCCGACCGTGAGAACCGCACCGTCGGACCGGCGGACGAAGGCCGTCGTGTCCGCGAAGGACCATACGTCGAGCCGGCCTCCCTTCCGGCGCACAAGGGTCATGGCTCCGACCGGCCAGGTGAAGGCGTCGTGCCGCTCCTGCGGAGCCCGCGCGAGAAAGGCCGTGCGCGCCTCCTCCATCACATGGCGCACCAGCGCCGGCCCATCGTCGGCCTGAGGCGCGAGATCGGACAGGCGCCGGCTTGCGAAGCCTGCCAGCCAGGTGGCATCGCTCCCCTCGCCCATGATCGCCGGCGTGCCGGGGAAGATGGAGGTATCGATGACCCAGGCCCAGTCCCGACAGGCCCCGCAGGAATCCTCGTTGGGCTTTTCGGGTGAGCCGGGCCAGCTGATCCGATCCAAAACCGTGAACATCGTTGCAAACGCCCTCGCCAAAACGACTCAGGGACGCCATAACGCAAAGCCAGCGATAAGGTAAGCCGATGCTCCTCGACTACATCTCCGCCGCCCTCGTCACGCTTCTCGTGACGCTCGATCCGCCCGCGCTCGCACCAATCTTCGTGTCGCTGACACGGGGCATGAACGCGGACGAGCGCAGACGCGTCGCCTTGCGCGCGGCCCTGATCGCGTTCGGGATTTTGGCCTTCTTCGGCCTGGGCGGCGAGATCCTGCTGCGGCTGCTCGGCGTCGGCATTCCGGCCTTCCGCATCTCCGGCGGTCTGCTGTTGTTCTGGATCGCCTTCGAGATGGTGTTCGAGCGCCGCAACGAGCGCAAGCAGCATACCGCCGACGTGGCGATCACCGAGGACCACATCCGTAACGTGGCCGCCTTTCCGCTCGCGATTCCCCTGATGGCGGGTCCGGGCGCGATCACCGCCACGATCCTCCTGGCCGGCCGGGCCGACAGCAACCCGATCTACCTGGGTTTCCTCATCGCGCTCATTGCGCTCGGGGTCGCCTCCTGCTTCCTGGTTTTCATGATGGCGGACCGCGTGTCCCGCATCCTCGGGGTCACAGGCAACGTGGTTCTGAGCCGCCTGCTCGGCGTGATCCTCGCGGGCCTCGCGGTTCAGTTCATCATCAATGGAGTCGAGGCGCTGCTGCGACCGCCCGCGCTTTAGCCCTCAGCCGGCCCCTTGCTCTCCGCAGCCTCATTCAGGCTCCTGCGCAGGGTGTTGAGCTGATCCTTGAGGGCGTCCAGCTCATCCATGGCCAAGCCGGTGGCGCAGACGACGTCCCGCCAAACCGCAGCGACCGGGGCTTTCAGATCGCGGCCTCTCTGGGTGAGGTCGATCCTCACCTGCCGCTCGTCATGCGTGTCCCGGGTCCGGCGGACAAGCCCAGCGGTCTCGAGCCGCTTCAACAGAGGCGTGAGGGTTCCGCTATCGAGATGGAGCCGCTGACCGATATCCTTGACCGTCACGTTCTCCCGCTCCCACAGGACGAGCATCACGAGATACTGCGGGTAGGTCAGCCCAAAGGGGTCGAGCAGAGGCTTGTAGAAGCGGTTGAAGGCATGCGCTGCCGCATAGGTGGCGAAGCAGAGCTGGCTCGAAAGCTGCAGACTGTCTTCCGCGCTGACAGCGGCGGTCTTCTTCGTCGGCATTGCGTTCTCCCGAGGTGTCTACACCTTTTGTATGGTGCGGCATTAAATTGCGCAATATCTATCTTGCGCACAATCTAATTGTTCGCTACTAAACGGTCACTGGTCGCGAGCGAACCTACAGCCGCCATCGGGGAGATCCGGAGATGCTGCCCGGATCGCAAGGCACTCTGGAATCATGGAGAATGAGATGTCGCAGTCTCGTGCGATGCCCGGCGACGCCGCGGCACGAGCCGCCGCCTGTCGCGACCGGATCGAGGAAGAGCTTATCCGAGGATACATCCGCCTCGCCCTCACACCGGATCAGGCGAGCGGGATGCGGACCATCACGCTGGCGCAGTTCGGCGCCTTGGAGGTTCGCCTGACGGAACTGACCTCGAGAGACGAGGCCACGCCGATGCCGCCGTTCTGGGTCGAAATCTATTCCCACGCATGCGGGTCTGTGGTCGACAGTTGCGGCTGCTTCGAATTCGACGAGGATGAGCTCAACCGTGCCGTCGAACTCGTCCTCGAAGCTCGCCAGTGCCAGCCCGCGCTGAATTGAGACCGGCGAGAGGTCTGCCCCTCCCGCCGATCGTCTCGGCAGATCAGCGCAACGTTTCGAGCAGGCGCTTCATGAGCTGCCGGCGCGGGGCGATGGACGAGATCAGCCCATATTCCTGCAGGGTGTGCGCGCCGTCGCCATCGATGCCGAGACCGTCGAGGGTCGGAACCCCGATGGCTGCGGTGAAATTGCCGTCCGAGCCGCCGCCGGTGCGGGGAGACGAAACGAGTTCGAATCCGATCTCGGCGGCGAGCCCCTTGGCATGGTCGAACAGCTTCGCGGTGCCTTCCGAGCATTCATAGGGCGGCCGGTTCATGTCGCCGGTCACGGTGACCTTCATGTCCGGATTGTGGGCCTTCAGGCTCCGGATCGCAGCGGTCAGCGCCTCCCCGTCCGCGACCGTCTCGACGCGCAGATCGACCGGGAACTGGCAGTGCTGCGGAATGGTGTTGACCGCCGTGCCGCCGGAGATCATGCCGACCGTGGTGGTGACGCCGCGAACGTAGTCGGTCATCGCCTCGATGGCGAGGATCTGGCGCGCCGCCTCGTAGATGGCATTGCGTCCGTCCTGATGGCGCGAGCCCGCATGGGCCGGGCGGCCTTCCACATGCACGTCGAAGCGGCCGACGCCCTTGCGCGACGTGACGATCTTGCCGCCGTCGCGGGCCGGTTCCGTCACGAGGGCGTAAGCCGAACGGCGGCCGAAATCCTCGATGATCGGGCGCGTCATCGGCGAGCCGATCTCCTCGTCGGGCGTCATGAGGAAAACCATGGGACGCGCCGCGTTGCCCTGGCGGGCGACCTCCTTGAAAGCCTCGAGGGCCAGATAGGCGCCGCCCTTCATGTCGTAGATGCCGGGACCGTAAAGACGGTCGCCCTCGACCCGCACGGGCAGGTCCTCCTTGATCGTCCCGACCGGATGGACCGTGTCGAGATGCGACATGATCAGGATCCCCGCCTCGTCGCGCGCAGGGCCGGCGCGCAGGATCAGCGCATCGCCCAGCCCCTGCTCGCCCCGGACGCGCTCGACGGCGACCGGCGCGTCCTTCATCTGCTCGACCACGAGGTCCATCATCAGGTTCACGCCCGCCACGTCATGGGTCGGGCTCTCGGTACGGATCCAGGTGCAGAGGGTGTCGAGGGATGGAGAGGTCATGGGCCGCTTAGGGTTCGAGGAACATGAAAAAGGCGGCATGGAGCCGCCCTTCTGCTCTTAGCCCCATCCGGCCGGGGTGTCACCCTTTCCGAAGCTGCGGGAGCCAAGAGGCTCCTGCAAAAAGGCGTCCGGCCGCCTCACCGGCAACGCGCCTCATATGACGAAGAAGTCGTTTGCTGTGAGCTTGAGCTTCTTGGACAGCTTAGCGATCTCCACCGCCTTGCCGGCACCCGATCCGTCGGCATCGTAATACAGGATGCCCTTCTTCTTGCTGTAGACCAGGTAGTCGTCCTTGCCCTTGGCCTTCTCCAGGCTGAAGAACTTCTTGTTCAGCTTCGCCGGCTTCAGCTCCGAGCCCTTCTTGCCCAGCTTCTTGAACACCTTGTTGTCGAGCCAGATCGTGTCGTCCTTCACGTTGAAGTCGCGGATGGCGTCGAGGTTCTTCTTCTTGTGCGGCTTGGTGTCGAACACGAAGATGTCCTGCCCGCCGCCGCCTGTGAGGCGGTCCTTGCCAGCACCGCCATGGAGCCGGTCGTCACCGCCGCCGCCGTTCAGCACGTCGTGATTGGCGAGCCCATAGATGCGCTCGTTGCCATCCTGGCCCGCAAGCATATCTCGCCCCTTCGTTCCCCAGAGAACCACCCAGGGCGGGGGCGGTGTCGGCATACTCGGGTCTGTCGGCGTGTTGGGGTTTCCAGGATTCGTCGGAGTATTCGGATCTGTCGGAGTATTCGGATCCGTCGGGTCGTTCGGGTCATTGGGATCCGTCGGAGTATCCGGATCGTTCGGGTCCGTAGGAACCGCCCCGATCTCGGTCAGGCGGTAAGTGTTCTGACCGAACTTCACGTACTCGATGTGCAAGAGCGTGTCCTGGCCCTCCTGCTCCGGTCCCTGGCGCAGGTCCGTCACGGTCCAACTACCGTCGGCTTTGTGCTCGATCAGGTAGTTAGTGAGCGCACCCGAAAAGACAGCCGTGTCGACATCCGCGCCGCCATCGATCAGGTCGTCACCTCGGCCGCCGGTGATCCAGTCATCCTCCGTGCCGCCTTCGAGGGTATCATTGCCGCCCTCGCCGTTGAGACTGTCCTTGCCGCCGCGCCCCCGGAGCGTATCGTTGCCGCCATCTTCGGCGCCGCCCTGCGCTCCGAGATTGGTGCCGCCCCCATTGAGCACGTTGTTCACGCTGTTGCCGGACAAGGTGTCGTCACCCAGCGAGCCGAAAATGCCCTCGATTCCGAACAGCACGTCTCCCTCAGCCTCGCCGAGTAGCCCGGAGCCGCCGAGTTCCTGGCCGGACGCCACCCTTTCGAGATCGACGTCCACACCGACGGACGAACTGTTGTACCAGGCGAAGTCCAGATTGCCGTGCCCGCCCTGGAGCGTGTCAGCGCCCTCGCCGCCGTCGAGCACGTCGTTGCCGCCTTCTCCGTTGAGCTTGTCGTTGCCGCCGCGCCCCCGGAGCGTGTCGGCGCCGCCATCCTGCGCACCGCCCTCCGCGTCGAAATTCGTGCCTCCGCCGTTGATCACATTGTCCAGGGCGCTCCCGTTCAGCGTATCGTTGCCGAGCGAGCCGAAGATACCCTCGATTCCGAAGAGCTGGTCGCCCTCGGCG
The DNA here is from genome assembly GCF_020532555.1 of Microvirga lenta. GTDB lineage: Bacteria > Pseudomonadota > Alphaproteobacteria > Rhizobiales > Beijerinckiaceae > Microvirga > Microvirga lenta. The sequence goes on from NZ_JAJBBR010000012.1 coordinate 92,386, forward strand.
TCGCCGTGGAGCCCGGTGCCGCCGACGCCGACCGGCCCGGCCCGTTCGAGATCGACATCCACCCCGGCGGTGGAATTCATGTACCAAACGAAGTCCAGGGTGCCTTCGCCACCATCGAGGAAGTCCGCTCCGGTGCCTCCGTCGAGCCTGTCGCTCTCGCTGCCGCCGTCGAGGAAGTCCGCTCCGGTGCCTCCGTCAAGCCAATCCTGTCCGGCCCCGCCCATCAGCGTGTCTTGATCCTCACGCCCATAGAGGACGTCGTCGCCGCCCTCGCCGATCAGCTTGTCGTCGCCTCTGTATCCGTCGAGCGTATCCTTGCCGCCGTCTGTGCCGCCAGGGGTGCCGCCGCCCTGCAATTCGTTGTTACCGTCGTCGCCCGCGAGCTCGTCGTCGTAATTCGATCCGATAAGCCCCTCGATGCCGGAGAAGGTGTCGCCGTCCGCCTCGCCGACAGTGCCGCGCCCCAGTTTAAGATCGGCCTTTACAGCAGATCCTGCAGTCCCGTAGGAGGCGAAGTCTAATCCGGAGCCGCCCACCAATTTGTCCGTGCCGGAGCCGCCGATGAGCGTATCGTCACCGTCCCATCCATTGAGGGTGTCCGCTCCGAAGATCCCCCCTCTGATGACATCATTGAAGCCGGTGCCGATAAGGTGATCGTTGTCGTTCGATCCTGGAAGGTTCGCCGCTGCGGTTCTGGGATCCAGGAACTGGGCCTTGATCATACCCCCAGCGTTCCAACTGAGCAGGAGCCGTCCATCCGGGAGTGCGGCGATCGATGGCTCGCTCCCTGCTGCTACAAAGACCCGCTCGTCCTTTTTGACACCCTGCAAAGTATATGTGATCACATGAATGTTGCTGCCTGCGGTGAATGCGACCGCGAGGCCGTCCGTCATCTTCGCGACGGTGATATTTTTTGCGATCTGCTGGCTGCTCCCAGGATTCCAGAGTTCGACATTCGTCCCCTGGCCTGCCCAAGTGCCCCGATTGATAATGCGTCCGGCAAGCTTCGTACCATCGAACCAGATCAGCATCACCTCCACAGCGTTCAGATCGACCGTTCTGATGCGCAGGTCATTGCCGACTGACGCCGCAGCAGTGGCGATTCTTGTCCAAGTACTCGAACCCGCATCGGCATAGATGCCGTAGCCTACGACCGTGCTTCCCTGCAGTTCCTGCTTGGCCATGAAGGAAAGCTCGTTTGTGTTTGTGACCAGGACCGGTGAACGGGCCGTGTCCATCACCTTTCCCGGCGCATCGGGAAGATCCACGTCCCATGTCGTACGATCATCAGGAGCGGTGCTCATTTTACCGAATTGCGCTCTCGCATAATCGACGCTGCCTATGCGATGCGAAAGATGGAAGGAGCCATCCAGCGTGTCGTAGACGGCCTGAGGCCTTGTCGCCCCAGCAACACCCCATTGTTCGTCATTCCCGACAAAGCCTTGCGGGCTCCACATGCGGAGCCTCGTAACAGAGGTACCGGAACTGTAGTCCTCCCACGCGACCATATAGCTGCCGTCGCGTGATCCGATAGCCTTGGGATAGAGCTGTGAGCCCGCTGTCGTCGTGTTGACGAGGAATGCTCCACCGTCCCCAACCGACTGCCCATCTGCATGGAAAAGGCGGCCATGGATGCCGCGGTCGGGATCCCCGAACCCGTCGTCAGCGTCATTGTCGGCAGCCCAGACGACTAAGAGACGGCCTCCCGTCAGGGTTGTCACGGAAGGAGAAAGGTGCGAGCCGGCCCAAGGGCTGATCCGGATTTCTTCACCCCAAGTTGCAATCGTCATGGCGAGCGCTCCTCACGCTGGTTGCCGCAAAGGCGGGCATGGCATTCATGTAACATAATCACAATTTCTTGAGCAACTTAGTTGCAGATGCGTCGCAACACATGGCGAGCAGGAGAAGCTTAACCCACGGTGGACAAGCCGAGCCCCCATGCCGCATCGCCATCGTCTATCGCCACGTTATAATGAAATGATAACCCATCGGCGGTTAAGCCAGAGAACCGCAACCAACATGAGGGGCCTTTCATCATGGCACGGAGCATCGGCACGCGCGGGCGCACTTTCCTCGAGGGGACGGACAGGTCCGACCGGATCTACGGGGACGGTACGTCGCTCACCTCCCGCACGGCCGGGGGCGACCAGCTTCACGGCTATGGCGGGGCCGATTTCCTCTACGGCGACGGGTCGTCCATGAGCGGCCGCGCGCGCGGCGGGAGGGACTCGATCTGGGCCGGGGAAGACCGGGATACGGTCTATGGCGACGCCTTGTCCCTGCGCAGCTTTGCCCAGGGCGGCAACGACCGGATCTGGGGTGAGCATGGCTACGACAAGCTCTATGGCGACGCCCGCACGATGTCCTCATCCACCCGCGGCGGCAGCGACAGGCTCTATGGCGGCCACGACGAGGACATCATCTTCGGCGATGCCCAGTCCATGACGACGAGGGCGGCCGGGGGCAAGGACTACCTCTACGGCGACAACGACGACGATACGCTCTACGGCGATGCCTATTCCATGGCAGGCTCGGCAGCGGGCGGGTCGGACGTTCTCTCCGGCGACGACGGACGCGACGTGCTCTATGGGGATGCGCGCTCGCTCAAGAACTCCGCGATCGGCGGGCACGATCTTCTCAAGGGCGGCAGTTCGAACGACAGCCTCTACGGCGACGGCTACCAACTGCGCCATTCGTCGGTCGGCGGCAGCGATACGCTTTACGGCGGAACGAGCAACGATGAACTCTATGGCGATGCCCACACGCTCTTCGACAGCGCGAGAGGCGGAGCCGACCTCATCTACGGCGAAAGCGGAACCAATGTCCTGTACGGCGACGCCTCGACCATGTACGGCGCCTCTGTCGGCGGGAACGACAGGCTTTATGGAAGCTCGTCCAACGACAAGCTCTACGGCGATGCGCTGACGCTCGGCGACCAAAGTGCCGGCGGACACGACTATCTGAGCGGAGGTTCCGGCAACGATACGATCTATGGCGACGCCAGGACGACGGGGCCTCAGGCCGTCTATGGCAACGACACCCTGCTCGGCGGCGCCGGAAACGACAAGCTGACCGGGGATTCCGCCTATGGCGGCACGGGCCTCGACTACCTGAACGGCGGCAGCGGGCACGACACGCTCGACGGCGGCGGAGGGCGGGATATCTTTGCGTTCGATCACGCCTCCGGCAAGGACGTGGTTCAGTATTTCCAGCCCGGCGAAGACCAGATCGATCTGCGGGCCTGGCGCATCGCCTCGTTCGACGACATCGAGATCGCCCAGCGCACGGGATATTCCATGATCTACCTGGCCGGGTCAGACCACCGCATCAAGCTGGAGAACGTCCTCAAGGCCGACCTTTCGGCCGCCGACTTCATTCTCTGACAAAGCGAAAGGCCCGGAGCGTTCCGGGCCTTTCTCGTCTCCCGGACTAGAACGGAATATCGTCGTCGAGATCGTTGTAACGCGATCCGCCGCCCCCGCCGCCGCCGAAGGAGGAGGACTGGGCCGGGGCCGGTCGGCGCTCCGTGGGAGCCGACCGTCCGAAGTCTCCGCCGCTTCTGATCTGGCCCGGCTCCTCGTCGCCGTACTCGGACGCCCCGCCCCCGCCGCGGCTGTCCAGGATCGTCAACTCGCCCCGGAAGCGCTGCAGCACGATCTCGGTCGTGTACTTCTCCTGACCCTGCTGGTCCTGCCACTTGCGCGTCTGAAGCTGGCCCTCGATGTACACCTTCGAGCCCTTCTTCAGGTACTGCTCCGCCACCCGCGCCAGGTTCTCGTTGAAAATCACCACCGAGTGCCACTCGGTCTTCTCCTTGCGCTCGCCCGAGGCCTTGTCCTTCCACGTCTCAGACGTGGCAATGCGAAGGTTCACCACCGGCTCGCCCGAGTTCAGCCGCCGCACCTCCGGGTCACGCCCCAGATTCCCCACAAGGATCACTTTGTTCACGCTGCCCGCCATCGGAGCCTCTCCTGTTCACGTGAGGCTGTTCTGGAGCCCATGGACCGGCGGGACAAGCCGCCGGCGAGGTTCTGCACAGGTCTGTCCCCAGGAAGCGTCGGCATGGTCCCCGCCGGCCACACGGTACGGAATCGAACTGAGTCTCTCGCCCAGAGGGTCGTCGGACGGACGGAAAGTCTAACCTGGGAAGAAACCTACGTCTTTCTCAACACGTTAGCGTTCGACCCTGCGGACTGGACTAGTCGAGCGAACCGACAGGAAGCCGAGCTAGCCATTCGCTGAGAGGTCTGAAAGCACTCAAACGAGGAGGAAGAGCAGATGTATAAGGTCGCTCTCGTACTTTCAGCCTGCATGGCAGCCGCAGCCTGCTCGCCGACCACCACCGGCACCGTGGCAGGCGCCACCACCGGCGCGATCGTCGGCGGTCCCATCGGCGCGGTTGTCGGCGGCGGCATCGGTGCCGCGACTTCAACCGTCGGCGCCGCTGCGGGTCCGGGCTACACGGATACCCGCGTCGTTCAGGCGCGTCCCGGCTGGTGCTATGTCTACGGTCCGGACAACCGCCGCATGAACAACGTCTACGGCGACCCGGCTCTCCAGCGCTGCTAAGACCGGGCATCGATGCGGAAGACCTGGCTCGTTCAGGTCTTCCGCCCTTCTCCGCCCCATGCCGGCCTGCGGTTCAAATTACCGCGCGATGGCCTGCCGTGCCTGCCCCAGAGCCTGCTCGCAGGCTGCCCTGTCTCCGGCCGCATCGGCGGCGCGTGCCCGGGCCAATGCCGCGAGGGCGGCCTCGGCCGGCCCTCCTTCCCCGAGCTTCTGCTCCGCAGCCGCCATCGTCCCGGGGGTCGGCTCCCTGTGAAGGCGGGCCGCCCTGGTTTCGGGCGCGGATGGCCCCGCCCCCGCAATCGCGTCGATCCGATCGTCCACCTGAGCCTGAATGCGGGCAATGTCGTCGCTGCAGGGACCGGCATGGCCCGGCTGAACCATGAAGATCAGCGCACAGGCGGCGGCCATGGCAATTCGGCGATTGATCATGGTTCGTCTCCGAGAAAAGTGATTGGGTTCTAAGCTTAACGCAGCGGAAAGCTTAGAACACCCTTTTCCTTCGACGGATACGCCTGAACGGTTCTAAATGAAGAAGAAGTCCTTGTGGGTGAGGGTCTCGCCCTCCTTCTTCTGGAACTTGAAGCTGGTGATCTCCACCATGGCCTTGCGGCCCGAGCCGTCCACGTCCCAGTACAGCTTCTTGCCCTTGAGGATGAAGAAGTCGTCCTTGTCCGTGGCCTTGCTGCCCTTCTTGAAGAAGCTCGCCTTGAGCTTGGCCGGCTTGTCGAGCGAGGCGTTCTTTTTCTTCAGGTACTTGGCGATGGTCTTGTTGGTGAAGGCCGCATCGTCGAAGAACAAGCTGTCGTACTTGGCCCCGAAGTCATAGATCTTGTCCTTGTTCCGGTTGGCCACGCTCTTGCTGGTGAGCTTGGTGTCGAACACGAAGGCGTCCTTGCTGGTCTTGCCCTTGCCGCCGTAGAGCTTGTCCTTGCCGGCGCCGCCGCCGATGGTGTCGTGGCCGCCGCCGCCGGAGAGCCGGTCGTTGAGGGCGCCGCCGAAGAACACGTCGTGATCGGCCGTACCGGCGGTGATCTCCGGGTTCACGTCGGTGACGTTGATCACAAGGTCCTTGGTGAGGCTTGAGCCGGCGCGGTCGGTGACCTTGACCTTGACGGTGTGGGAGGCGGCCTGCTCGAAGTCGAGCTTGAAGCCGTTCGCCACCAGAAGCTTGTCGCCCTCGATCTTGAAGCGACCGCCGGCATTGTCGAGAAGCGTATAGGTGAACGCGTCGCCCGCATTCGGATCGGTCGCCGAGAGGTTGCCGACCACCGTGCCGGCCGCCGCATATTCCGCCGCCTTGTTGCCGCTCAGCGAGATGCCGGTTGGAGCGTTAGCCGGAGCGTCAGTCACTTCGGCGACAACAACGGCCACTGCTTCGCGCCCTCCTCCATCTCGTAGAGACAATCGGATCTCGTACGGTGGAGTAAGGGAGCCCATGGATCCATGGTGTGTGTAGGTCAGGGCTCGAGCGAGTTCCTGTACGAGATCCGCTGTCGCATTCCCGTTGAACGCAATTCGGAGATAAGAGGTAGAAGGGAAGTCTGTCTGAATCGCGCCGATCTCGACTGTACCGACTTTGACCTTGCTGCCGTTATTGAGGCCATTTGAAAGCGATACGGTACCGGACGTGTCGATCCCAAGGTGATCGTAATCGTTCAATAGACTAACGGTAAGCGATGTCAGAGCGTCATTGGCGGAGATCGTCATGTCTCTGCCGGCATCGATGAAGACGGAGTGCCCTAAGGAAGCTTCTATCCGATCACCGTTCAGACCCATCATTACGGGAGCTTCGTAGCGGGTGGTGACCCCGTTGTTGATGATCGTGTCTACGCCCTTGCGGTGCAGAGCCTGCCGCTCTGCGTCCGACAGGATGCCGCTCGTCAGAATAAGCGTATCGTTCTCGGTCGAGATTCCTTCGAGGAGCTTGGCCGCCTCCTTGTCGTCGAACGTGAAGGTGGCGTTGTCATCCCAGGGGCGGATGACAGCGAAGTCGATGATGGTTTTGCCGGTCAAGTCGATGGAGGTCCCCAGAATTTCAAGAACATTCCAGTTTTCGTGTCCCCCGCCGTCGATCGTCCTCACATCGCTCAACTGACTTTCATGGATCCAGATCCGGTCGTCGGCCGCCGAGCCCTGCAACGTCTCGACGCTGGTGATCGCTCCTACCTCAGATATCCGGAACGTGCCTCCGCCGGTCAGAAGCAGGGTATCGTTGCCCTCCGCGCCATGGATGATGTCGCCTGTCGACAGATTGCTGCTGGTGCATGAGAATGTGTCGCCACTGTTTGTGCCAGTAATGTGGTCGATGATAGCGACATTGGCTTGGGCCAGAGTTCCGTTCTTGTCATACAGACGAAGTTCGACGACTCCTTGGGAGCCGAACCCGTTTGCTGGGGCCGTGTTCGAGAAGGTCAGCGCGCGAATGAGTTCCTGCACGCGTACGGCTGTGGCTTCGTCGTTGAAGTAAAACGTCAGTGTGCCTTGTTCAGAAATAGAAAGCGTGCCGATCGTGGTTCCCTGAACGCTAACTCGGCCGCCATTGGTCATTCCATCGGGAAGTCCGACACCACCTGACGTCGAGATTCCAAGTTTCTCGTTTGGCGTATTTATGGTGATGCTTACATGGAGCCTGCTCAAGGTCGTACCGGCCGCCACTGTCGCATTCCCACCATTGTCGAGAAGAACTGGTCCGCTGGAATTGAAAAGGACAGTATCGCCATGCAATCCGGTGAGCTGCAGGGTTGAGGCCGCGCCCCCCGAGGAAGCACTCGTCTGATTGGCGTTCTGGCCCTGGAGCAAAGTGGAACTCGATACAGTCATGTTAATGCACCCCTCGTCTGATCGGCATCAGCAGATCGATTTGAAGTTATATTATAACAAATTATATCGGTGTTCAATGATCGAACTTGGTGCGCAAGCGCCCCAAATCTCTCGTGTTTGAGGGTCCTTCCCAGCCTTCGGCGGGGCTAGGCCGCTCGCTGGAATCAGAAGGCATCGGCAATCATGTAAAGCCATCGCCAATGCCAGCTCTGAACGACTCTCAGACGACGAAGAAGTCGTTTGCGGTGAGCTTGAGCTTCTTGGACAGCTTGGCGATCTCCACCGCCTTGCCGGCGCCCGATCCGTCGGCATCGTAATACAGGATGCCCTTCTTCTTGCTTTAGACCAGGTAGTCGTCCTTGCCCTTAGCCTTCTCCAGGCTGAAGAACTTCTTGTTCAGCTTGGCCGGCTTGGCTTCCGAGCCCTTCTTGCCCAGCTTCTTGAACACCTTGTTGTCGAGCCAGATCGTGTCATCCTTCACGTTGAAGTCGCGGATCGTGTCCAGGTTCTTCTTCTTGCTCGACTTGGTATCGAACACGAACACGTCCTTGCCTGAGCCGCCATAGAGGGTGTCCTTGTCCGCCCCACCCCACAGCACATCGTGCCCCGCCAAGCCCTTGTGCACATCCTTCCCCTTTTGCCCCATGAGGCGGTTGGCGAAGCCGTCGCCTGTCAGCCGGTCCGGGCCTGACAGTCCGGAGAGCGTGTCGAACAGGGCCGTGTTGCGCACCATCCGGCCCGCCGCCATGTCGATCGTGTGGGGAACAGCCCAGGTCTGTTCCCCCTCGGTGACGGTGATCACCACATCTTTGGTGCCGGCGGAGGCGTAGGTATGGCGAACAGCAGCACTGCCTGCAGCGGGCGTAACCAAGTCCACGGTTCCGTCGCCCCAGGCGATGCTCATTTTAGAAGCCGCTCCGACGGCGAAGGTCGCCTCCACGTGACGGCCATCAACGAGAGCTTGGCGGTGCGGGAGATAGTCCATACTGACCACGAAGATGTCGCTGGTCTCGTTCGTATCGCCAGTCACGAGGTTGATAGCCGAACTGCTGAAGATAAGCTTGCGACCATCCGCACTCAGGAACGGTTCGGAGCTGTTGCGATTCGCTTCGACGCCATTCACTGCAGCGGACAGGCGGATCGTCTCGCCCGTCACCATATCCTTTCGAAAGATGTCAACGCTGCCGTTCGTATCCCCGTCGACGAGATTGGCCGATGTGCTGTTAAAATAGACGAAGCGGCCATCGTTGCTGACGGTTGGCGCTGAAACTAGATCCTCACTTGACTGAACGCCGGCGGACGATGTCGAAGCAAGACGCGTCTCGCCGGTCTCCAGGTCCTTCCAGAAGACGTCGCCCCCGTTGTTCGTGTCGTTCGGAACAAGGTTGTTCGCCTTGCTCCTGAATACGATGTAACGGCCGTTCTCCGAGACGCCGGCAGGGCTGAACACGTCGTCCGATGCTCGGATCAAATTGCCCTGTGCATCCTTGGGTGAGGATACGTCCGTAATAGCACCTGTATTCAGGTCGATCCGATAGAGACTAACGTCCCATACGTAGCCAGGTCCGAGGATATTTGCCTCACTCAGGAAAAAGGCATAACGCCCATCACCCGACAGCGTAGGCTGGTAGCTGCCGAGCAAGAATTCGACGTCGTTCCCTGCGGCATCCTTGGAGACCGAGAGGCGGGTGATCTCACCGGTGCTCGCGCTCCACCGGAAAACGTCGCTGGACGAATTGGTGTCGTTCGCGACAAGATTGGTCGCTTTGCTCGAGAAGACGACAGTCTGGCCATCCGCGCTGATCGCCGCATAGAATGTGTCGCGGTCGGCCGGGACCGGATTACCTTGGCTGTCGCGTCCCGTGGTTATTCGGATCAACTCCCCGGTGACGAGGTCCTTGCGAAAGATATCATTGACCGACAGATTGCTCGCCCATCCGCTCATCAGGATATAGCGACCATTTGCACTGACCCCGCAGACTTCCATATTACCGTCAATGACATTACCGTGGGCATCGTGGCCGATAGATACCCTGATCACCTCGCCGGTAACGAGATCCTTCCGGAACACATCCTGCACGTCATTGCGGTCGTCCGCGACCAAGTTGGTCGCCTCGCTCGTGAAGACCAGATATCGACCGTCTCCGCTGAGCCTGGAACCGAGGCTCGCGCCGTCGGCCTGCGTGCCGCCCACCCCCGTCGAGACACGGTCGATATAGGCCGACGCTCCGGGACGGCTGAAAGACTGGATGACAAGCGACGGCAAGGCGGGACTCCTTTTTGAAATGATATTTAGTATCATATAACCCATATCCTCGCAAGCCGGCGACCATGAACGTTCGCGCCGGTAGCGCTATTCCCCGCTGTTTCATAAGCCGCCCCCATTGCCCAACGTACCCTTTTTGTTCTAAGGTCACATCCCTGGAATCATCTGCCGCATGTTGTCTGGGCGGGTGAGGCATCACATATCCCGGAGCCGGTCTGACGAGGCCGGAATTCCTCACTTCAGGGCTTAGGCGGGCCATGGCCAAACTCGACGAACTCTTCAACCGCGCCAAGGCGGGTGATCCGGATGCGCGCGTGATTTCCGTGCGCGGGGCGCGGGAGCACAATCTCAAGAACGTCGACCTTATGGTCCCGCGGGACAAGTTCGTGGTGTTCACGGGGTTGTCGGGCTCGGGCAAGTCGTCGCTCGCCTTCGACACGATCTATGCCGAGGGCCAGCGCCGCTACGTCGAGTCGCTCTCGGCCTATGCCCGCCAGTTCCTGGAAATGATGCAGAAGCCGGACGTGGACCAGATCGACGGCCTCTCGCCCGCCATCTCCATCGAGCAGAAGACCACCTCCAAGAACCCGCGCTCCACGGTCGGCACCGTCACCGAGATCTACGACTACATGCGCCTGCTCTGGGCCCGGGTCGGCATCCCCTATTCCCCCGCCACGGGTCTGCCCATCGAGAGCCAGACCGTGAGCCAGATGGTGGACCGGGTGCTGGAACTGCCGGAAAAGACCCGCCTTTATCTGCTGGCCCCCGTGGTGCGCGGCCGCAAGGGCGAATACCGCAAGGAAATCGCCGAATTCCAGAAGAAGGGCTTCCAGCGCCTCAAGGTCGACGGCGAATACTACGCCATCGACGAGGCCCCCGCCCTCGACAAGAAGTTCAAGCACGATATCGACGTGGTGGTGGACCGCATCGTGGTGCGGGGCGACATCGCCGCGCGCCTGGCGGATTCGCTGGAGACCGCCCTCGACCTCGCCGACGGCATCGCGGTGATCGAATATGCTGACGAGAAGGACGAGAAGGGCCAGCCGAAGCGCATTGTGTTCTCGTCCAAGTTCGCCTGCCCGGTCTCCGGTTTCACGATCCCGGAGATCGAGCCGCGCCTGTTCTCGTTCAACAACCCGTTCGGCGCCTGCCCCACCTGCGGCGGCATCGGCCACGAGATGCGCATCGATCCCGACCTTGTGGTGGACGAGACCCTGTCGCTCAAGCGCGGCGCCGTCATGCCGTGGGCGAAGTCGACCTCGCCCTATTACGGCCAGACGCTGGAAGCCATCGCCCGGCACTTCAAGGGCTCCATGACCAAGCCCTGGACCGAACTGCCGCAAGAGATGCGCGACACGATCCTCTACGGCTCCGGCACCGAGGCGATCCGCATGTCCTACGACGACGGGCTTCGCGCCTACGAGGTGAAGAAGCCGTTCGAGGGCGTGATCCCCAATCTGGAGCGCCGCTACAAGGAGACCGAGAGCGACTGGGCCCGTGACGAGATCGGCCGCTTCATGGGCGAGACCCCGTGCGAGGCCTGCGGCGGCAAGCGCCTCAAGCCCGAGGCCCTGGCGGTGAAGATCGCCGGCTCCGACATCGGCGACGCCACGGCGCTGTCCGTGAAGGACGCGCACGAGTGGTTCGGCGCGCTCTCCGACAAGCTCACCGCCAAGCAGAACGAAATCGCCGGGCGCATCCTCAAGGAAATCCGCGAGCGCCTCACCTTCCTGGTGGATGTGGGCCTGGAATACCTCACCCTCGCCCGCTCCTCCGGCACCTTGTCCGGCGGCGAGAGCCAGCGCATCCGCCTCGCCTCCCAGATCGGCTCCGGCCTCACGGGCGTTCTCTACGTGCTCGACGAGCCGTCCATCGGCCTGCACCAGCGCGACAACGAGCGCCTGCTCGTGACCCTGAAGCGCCTGCGCGACCTCGGCAACACGGTCATCGTGGTGGAGCACGACGAGGATGCGATCCTGCAGGCCGATTACGTGTTCGACATCGGCCCGGGCGCCGGCATCCACGGCGGCCAGATCGTCGCCGAGGGCACGCCGGACGAGATCATGGCGAACCCGAAATCCCTCACCGGCAAGTACCTGACGGGCGAGATGAACGTGAAGGTGCCGGCCAAGCGCCGCAAGCCCGACAGGAAGCGGATGCTCAAGGTCGTCGGCGCCAAGGGCAACAACCTCAAGGACGTGACGGCGGAGATCCCGCTCGGGACGTTCACCTGCATCACCGGGGTGTCCGGCGGCGGCAAGTCCACCCTCGTCATCGACACGCTCTACAAGGCGGTGGCGCGCAAGCTCAACGGCGCCCTGGAGCATCCGGCCCCGCACGAGCGCATCGAGGGCCTGGAGCATCTCGACAAGGTCATCGACATCGACCAGTCGCCGATCGGCCGCACGCCGCGCTCGAACCCGGCCACCTATGTGGGCGCCTTCACGCCGATCCGCGAATGGTTCGCCGGGCTCCCCGAGGCGAAGGCGCGCGGCTACCAGGCCGGCCGCTTCTCGTTCAACGTGAAGGGCGGGCGCTGCGAGGCCTGCTCGGGCGACGGCGTGATCAAGATCGAGATGCACTTCCTCCCCGACGTCTACGTCACCTGCGACGTGTGCAAGGGCAAGCGCTACGACCGCGAGACCCTGGAGGTGAAGTATCGCGAGAAGTCCATCGCCGACGTGCTCGACATGACGGTGGAGGAGGCGCGCGAGCTGTTCAAGGCCGTGCCGTCGATCCGCGAGAAGATGCAGACGCTCGCCCGCGTCGGCCTCGACTACGTGCATGTGGGCCAGCAGGCCACCACCCTCTCGGGCGGCGAGGCCCAGCGCGTGAAGCTCTCCAAGGAGCTCTCCAAGCGCGCCACCGGCCGCACGCTCTACATCCTCGACGAGCCGACCACGGGCCTGCATTTCCACGACGTGGCGAAGCTGCTCGAAGTGCTCCACGAGCTGGTGGAACAGGGCAACTCGGTGGTGGTGATCGAGCACAACCTCGAGGTCATCAAGACCGCCGACTGGATCATCGACATGGGCCCCGAGGGCGGCGACGGCGGCGGTCAGATCGTGGCGCAGGGCACGCCCGAGGACGTGGTGAAGGTCAAGGAGAGCTATACCGGCCGCTTCCTCAAGGAGGTGCTGGAGCGGCGTCCGCTCAAGAAGACGGCACCAAAGAAGGACAAGAAGGTTACCAGAGAGGCGGCGGAATAGCGGGCCGCCTCATCGAGCCGGGAGGGACAGACGAAGATGGCAGCGGATCCGGACGTGACCTACCCTCCCATCGACGTGCTCAAGCCCGTGGCCGAGAACGTCTGGATCGTCGACAGCGGGCCGCAGCAGGCGATGGGTCTCTCCCTGCCGGTGCGGATGACCGTGATCCGCCTGAACTCGGGCGACATGTGGCTCCACTCGCCGACCCGGTTCAGTCCGGAACTGCAGCGGGAGATCGAGGCGCAGGGTCCCATCCGCCACCTCGTGGCCCCCAATGTGGCGCACTGGACCCATGTGAAGGACTGGCAGCAGGCCTGCCCCGGGGCCGTCGTTACCGCCGCGCCGGGCCTGCGTGAGCGGCCGCAGGTGAAGTCGTCCGGCCTGCGCCTCGACAGGGATCTCGGCCAGACCCCGCCGGAGGAATGGGCCGACGAAATCGAGCAGACCGTCATCACCGGCGCCGCCGGCTTCCACGAGGTCGCCTTCTTCCACAGGCCCACGAGCACGCTGATCCTCGCCGACCTGATCCAGAACCTGGAGCCGGAAAAGCTCCCCTTCGGCACCCGCCTCTTCGCCAGGCTCACCGGCGTGCAGGCCCCGGACGGAAAGGCCCCGGCCTATCTCCGCCTCCTCGTCCGCCGCCGCCGCCGCGGCGCACGCTATGCCATCTCCCACCTCGTCTCCCGCGCCCCCGCCCGGGTCATCTTCAGCCACGGCAAATGGTTCGACCGGGACGGGACGGAACAGATGCGGCGGGCGTTCCGGTGGCTGTTGAGAAAATAGGTTGATCAGGCCGCCACAATATCGCGCAAGCCGCGCATCACGATCCATGTCGTGCCGAGCACAGTTACCGCTACGGTGAGGAGCCACAGCGCCTGGATGGCGTCCGACGAGGTGTGGAACTTGTTGAGCACGTCGGCCCAGACGGAATAGGGCTGGTCCATCGCAAAAAACTCCCCTTCGAGTGAGGCGACCACCAGGAGCCCTGGTGGTCGGGGAGTTGAGAAGCCGTCAGGGACGACCGCGCTGCCCTTTAGGCTTTCGCCCTGGACATGCGACAGCGCCTCCCCGGCCCTAAGGCAAGGAAGGCATCATCACGGCAGATGCTTGCCGCTACGTAAGGGGTTCTCACACCCCGGAACCGGATGCGTCCGGCTCTGCGGTCAGGCTTAGCATGGGCGTCCGAGCGGATCAAAGCGCCCTCCCCGGAACAAAACCCGAGGCGGGACGTTGTTACGGCCGAGCTTGCGTGTCCTGCGGACGGCGGATAACGGTCCGCCGCGAGAGTTTTCGCAAGACGGGGCCAGGAAGGGCTTGTTCGTGGGTCGCGTGAAGCAGAAGAGCCGAAGCATTCTGTGGCCCCTGCATGTCCTCGTCGTGGCGAGCCTGATCGGCCCCGCCCTGTTCTTCGCCTATTCGGCCTGGGCCAACCACCGACGGATCGAGCAGCAGGCGGAGGAGCGCATCGAGCGTGCGCTCGACGTGCTCCAGGAACACACCCTCAAGGCCTTCCAGACCATCGAACGGACCATCGCCGAGACCAACGAGATCCTGCGCGATCTCCCGCCGGAGGACATCCGCGCCGGGGAGGAGCGGCTTCAACGCCGCCTCAGGCAGACGCAGGACCACCTGCCCCAGATCGAGGCGATCTGGGTCTTCGACCGCTCGGGGCGTCCGCTGGTCTCGAGCACGGTCTTTCCCGTCCCGCGCAATCTCGACAATTCCGACCGGGATTACTTCAGGGCCCAGGCCGAGCAGGACGCCGGGACCTTCATCGGCCGGACGATCACGGCCAAGATCGGGGGCATCCAGTTCTTCGTGGTCAGCCAGCGGAGGCCGAGCCCCGACGGCGCCTTCGACGGCATCATCGCGATCTCGGTGCGGCCGGAGCATTTTCGCGATTTCTATGCCCGCATGTCCCAGGGAATCGCGGATTCCTTCGGGCTGATCCGCGCCGACGGCGAGTTCCTCGCCCGCTATCCGTCACGCGGTACGGAGACGATGCGGCTCAACGCCCAGAGCACCTTCGTCCAGGCGATCCGGGATGCGCCGGAGGGCGGCCAGTTCACGGCCCTGTCGCAGATCGACGGCATCGAACGCCGTATCGGCTACCGCAAGGTGCCGGGCTTCCCGGTCTATGCGCAGGTCGGCATCGAGACCGCCGCCATCTGGCGCGAACTCCGCTCCGCCATGGCGGGGCTCCTGGCCTTCGGCGTTCCCACCACCCTGGTCCTGTTCGGCCTCAGCCTCTATGCGCTGGCGCAGACGAAGAGCTTCCATGCCGAGATCGAACGGCGCCAGAATGCGGAGGCCGCCCTCAAGCAGGCCCAGCGCCTCGAAGCTCTGGGCCATCTCACCGGCGGCGTGGCGCACGATTTCAACAACCTCCTGATGGTCGTGAAGGGCAGTGTCGACCGCCTCCGGCGCTTCCCGGCTGACGAGCGGCAGAAACGCTCCCTCGACGCCATCGAGAACGCCGCCCTGCGCGGCGCCGGGCTGACGCGCCAGCTCCTCTCCTTCTCGCGCAAGCAGACGCACGAACCGGCCGTCGTGAACCTGCCGCGCTATCTCTCCGGCCTGCAGGACATGCTGCGCTCGTCCCTGCGCGGCGACATCGCGGTCGAGGTCCGGGTGCCGGACGAGACCTGGAACGTGAAGGTGGATCCGAGCGAGCTGGAACTCGCGATCCTCAACATCGCCGTCAATGCGCGGGACGCGATGCCCAACGGCGGCAGCCTGCGCATCGAGGCCCGCAACGTCTCCCTGTCCGGAGCCGATCCGCTCGACATCGGCGGCTCCTTCGTGGCCCTGAGCCTGTCCGACACGGGCAGCGGCATCCCGGCCGATCTGCTGCCGCACGTGTTCGAGCCGTTCTTCACCACGAAGGAGGTCGGCAAGGGAACCGGCCTCGGCCTGAGCCAGGTCTACGGCTTCGCCCGCCAGTCGGGCGGCACGGCGGTTGCGACGAGCGAACCTGGGCACGGCACGACCATCACGCTCTACCTGCCGCCCACCATGAAGCCGGCCACGGAAGACGCCGACCGCGCAGTCCCCGCGCCGCGCCCGGACGGACAGGGCCACATTCTCCTGGTGGAGGACAATGCGGACATCGCCGAGGTCACCCGCAGCAACCTGGAGGAACTGGGCTACCGGGTGACCCAGGCGGCGGATCCCCGCAGCGCCCTGGACGTGCTGGGCAGCGGCGCCCGGTTCGACCTCGTCTTCAGCGACATCGTCATGCCGGGAGACTCGAACGGCGTCGATCTCGCGCGGACCATCCGCGACCGGTATCCCGGCCTGCCGATCCTCCTGACGACGGGCTACAGCAGCATGGCCCAGACGGCGATGGACGAAGGTTTCCCGATCCTGCGCAAGCCTTACGACGCGGCGGATCTCGACGACAGCATCCGCCGTTCGCTCTCGGCCCGCTCCCTCGCGGGGAACGTGTGATCGCCGGGCCCCGCTGCGCCGCCCCCTCTCCTCAAGCCGCCAATCTGCGCTATCATCGCCGCAACGGAGACCGGAAAGCCATGAAGCCGCTGCCTCTCGCCCTCGCCCTTTCGGGTCTCGTCCTCGTCGCTCCCGCCCATGCGGGCCCGCGCGAGAGCGCACGCGGACCGGCGCCGAAGGCCTCCCTCTGCCCGCCGGGTTTCGCAGCGCTCCAGAACTCGACCACCTGCGTGCGCATCAGCGGCCGGGTGCGGGCCGATGCGCTGGTCGCCTCGAACCGAATCCGCGCGCTCGATGCGGTCGGAACCCAGACGAGCGGGCGCGTTCAGCTCGATGTCCGGACGCAGACGGAATACGGTCCGTTGCGGGCGGTCATCCGCGCCGAGGGTGTGCGGCGCTGACCCGGCCCGCCGGCGCTGGAGCCCTCCCTTTGGGCCTTCGAATCGTGGCCGTGATCTGCGAATGTCGGACGCTGCCTATTCGGCAAGCCCCGCACTCACGCCCCTGAACGGATTTCCGCCGATGAACACACTTCCCCCGCTGCGCACGGGTAAGCCCCGCACCGAACACGGCCACATCCGCCCGTTCGAGGGTGTCGAGATTCCGTTCGGCCTCGTCGAAGGCGCGGAACCAGGGCCGCTCCTGCTGGTGACCGCGGGAGTGCACGGCTCGGAATACTGCTCGATCGAGTCCGCCGCGCGGCTCATGCGCATGTCGCCGGAGGAGATCAGGGGAACGCTTCTCGTTCTGCCGATCCTCAACGTTCAAGGCTTCCGCAAGCGCAGCATCTACGTGATGCCGGAGGACGGGAAGAACCTGAACCGCATGTTTCCGGGCAAGCCCGACGGGACGACCAGCGAGCGCCTCGCCCACTGGCTCGTGACCGAGGTCTATCCGCAGGCCGACGCCTATCTCGACCTCCATGGCGGCGACCTGGACGAGAGCCTCGCGCCCTTCACGCTCTATCCCAAGGACTGCGAGGTCTCGAAGAACCTCGCCACCGTCTTCGGGCTGCCCGTGGCGGTCGCGGCCGGCGGCGAGGGCTACACCATCAACGCGGCCTACCGGGTGGGCGTGCCGAGCGTGCTGCCGGAGGTGAGCGGCAACGGCCTCTGGGGCGAGGACACCGTGGGCGAGATGATGGCGGGCATCCGGCGCGTCATGCACTACCTGGGCATGGTCGACGAGCCGGTATTGCCGCCGCCGCAGGTGCCGGCCTACGTCACCATGTGGGTGCCGACGGCGCCCGCCGACGGCCTGTGGTACCCGGCCAAGGACCTGTCGGAGATCGTCTGCGTCGACGACGTTCTCGGCGAGATCAGGGACGTGTTCGGCACCGTCCTCGCCACGGTGCGCTCGGAGAAGGAGGGCTTCGTTCTCTACCGCCTGACGAGCCTCTCGGTGAACAAGGGCGAGGCCCTGCTCGGCGTGGGCACGCCGCTCTCCGAGTGAGGTCCCCGGAACGCGACCGCCCCTTGCAAAAAGCCGGGTCGATTCCCATATCGGCGCTCGCCAAGGCTCGTTGAGCTTGGCGAAGCGGGCGCCGGCGGGTGTCCGGCGCTCTCGGATCCATGTTGCTCATTGGAGGATATGGCGATGAGAACCTTCGACCTCTCCCCTCTCTACCGTTCGACGGTCGGCTTCGACCGCCTCTTCGACATGATCGACCAGACGGCCCGGGTGGAGCCCCTGCCGAACTGGCCGCCCTACAATGTCGAGAAGAGCGGCGACGACCACTACCGCATCACCATGGCGGTCGCGGGCTTCGGCCCTGACGAGATCGAGATCACCCAGAAAGAGAACCTGCTGCTGGTGTCGGGCCAGAAGCATGCCGAGCAGGAGAACGTCCAGTTCCTGCATCGGGGCATCGCCACCCGCGCCTTCAAGCAGACCTTCAGCCTGGCCGACTACGTGAACGTCACGGGGGCGCACCTCGAGAACGGCCTGCTGATCGTCGATCTCGTGCGCGAGGTGCCCGAAGAGATGAAGCCGCGCCGCATCCCGATCACCAACAGCACGAGCGGCCAGAAGGTGATCGAGCACGACAAGTCCGAGCAGAACAAGGCGGCATAACACGCAGCGGCATTGCCATGCCGAACGGCGCCGGCCCATGGCCGACGCCGAGCGCATCCGCATGAACGAAAGGAGGAGAACACCATGAACATGCGCGATCTCATTCCGTGGGGTCGCAACCAGCAGACCCCGACCCGCTATCGCGACGAGGGCGATCCCTTCATGACCCTGCATCGCGAGATGAACCGGCTCTTCGACGACGTCTTCCGCGGCTTCGACATGAGCCCCTTCGGCCGCATGGCCCGCTGGCCCAGCCTGGAGGTGACGGAGACCGAGCGCGACATGCGCATCTCGGCGGAGCTTCCGGGCCTGGACGAGAAGGATGTCGAGGTTCTGATGTCCGACGGCACCCTGATCATCCGGGGCGAGAAGCGGTCCGAGACGGAGGACAAGGACCACACCTTCAGCGAGCGGTATTACGGCCATTTCGAGCGCCGCATCCCGCTGGGCTGGGATGTGGAGGAGGACAAGGTCGAAGCCTCGTTCAAGAACGGCGTCCTCACCGTGAAGCTGCCGAAACCGGCCGAGGCCGGCGCGAACGTGAAGCGCATCGCCATCAACAGGGGCGAGCGGACCAAGCACTAAGGAACCCGCTGCAGGCTCCGGGCGGAGACGCCGCCCGGGGCACGTACCTTGCGCGACGAGGAGGGATGATTTGGAACAGATCGGGAGCACCATCGACGCAAGACCTGACATGACCGGGCACGGCCATCCGGAAGACCTCTGCCGTCCCTCGTTCCTGGACGCGCTCCTGGACCCCGCGGCCGTCTTCCGTCACCCGGCCGAAGTGGTGGATCACCCCTGGTTCACAGACGAGGAGAAGCGCACGATCCTGCTCTCCTGGGTCCGTGACGAGCTGGTCATCGAGCAGGTGTCCAAGGGCGCGGCCCCGGATCTGACGCCGAGGTCCCGGATCGACGACGTCATCGAGGCCCTGTCCCGTTTCGACCCCTGCGCAGCGGGCGAATACCTCTCGGCCGCCGCCTCGATCAGGGCGCGTCATCTACGGGGATTCAGGCGCAGGAGCGCCAACTGACGCATGTCTCATGCCACTCCCCATGGTCGAAATCCCGCCGTGGGGAGTGCTCCGAATGCCACCCGGAACGAAAGCTTCACCGCCGCATTTTCACAGGAAATCGCAGACGGAGGCTCCTATGGGTCAGTTTCATCGGCATGGGGTTGAAAGCACGGCGTCCATCGCCAAGCATCCGCTCCATCACATGCTCGTCGTCTTCCCCATCGCTTTCCTGATCGGCGCCTTTGCGAGCGACATCGCCTTCCGCAGCACGGCGGATACGTTCTGGGCACGAGCGTCCTTCTGGCTCCTCCTGTCGGGCATCGTCACCGCCCTGGTCGCGGCCATTCCGGGCTTCATCGACTTCATGTCCATCGACCGCGTCCGCAACATCTGGGTTTCCTGGACGCACATGATCGCGAACCTGGTGGTCGTGGGCCTTGCCGCGCTCAACCTTTGGCTTCGCTGGGACGATCCCGCGGCAGGCATCCAGAACTGGGGCCTGACGATCTCCGGGATTACGACCGCGCTGCTGTTCTTCAGCGGCTGGCTCGGAGGCGAGCTCGCCTACCGCTATCGGATCGGCGCAATCCGCGACGAGAGCCCGAAGGTCGAGCAGTTCCACGTGGAGGTCGAGCGGGACCGTGTCGGCAGAGCCGACACCGCCGGACATTCCACCGTCCGCCGCCTGTGACGGGCCGCCCAATCAGTCGCAATCCCCCACGGCTTCCCTGCCCCCCGCCTCGCGCTTGAGGTGGGTCAGCGGCAGGGGACCGTCCGACTTCACGCGCGTGAGCGCGAAGTTGGAGCGGATGTCGCCGATCATGGGCAGCGTCAGGAGTCTTTCCGTCAGCAGGCGCTCGTAGACCTTCAGGTTCGGAACCACGATCTCGGCGATGAAATCCGCCGTGCCGGAAACCATGTGACAGGCCACCACCTCCGGCATGGCCTCCAGCGCTTCCTGCAAGGCCCTGGCGTTGTCGCGCGAGTGCTTCTCCACCTTGATCTCGACGAAGACCGTCAGCCCGAGTCCGACCGAATCCCGGTCGAGCACGGCGCGGTAGGTGCGGATGAATCCGTCCCGCTCCAGGCGTCGGACACGGCGCAGGCAGGGGGACGGCGACAGGCCGACCTGGTCCGCCAGCTCATTGTTGGTAAGGCGCCCGTCCGACTGGAGGGCGCGCAGGATCTTCAGATCGATGGCATCGAGATTGATGTAGGGCATCGGCTCGTCCGGGGGCTATCAGGCGCAATTTCCTGCCAATATCGAAGCACGATGAGGCACGAATTCGCAAGGACATGCCCCGGCCTGCAATCGTATGCTCGGAGCATCCGCAATGGAGGTCTGCCATGTCCGAATCCGCATCCGTCCATGCCGTCCCCGGTCGCGCCGGCCGGGACCGCAGTTCCCTCCCCGGTTGGCTCGCGGCCTTCGCCACCGTGACCATCTGGGCCGTCTGGATGGTCGGCACGCGTCACGCGGTGACCAACGACCTTCCGCCTGTCGTCGTCGGTCTGCTGCGCTTTGCCGTACCGGCTCTCGTGCTCGCCCCCATCGTCTGGCGCACGGGCCTGTTCCCCAAGGGGCTCCCACCGCTCGTAGGGCTTGCGCTCCTCGGCTCGGGGGCGCCGTTCTTCCTGGTCGTCGCCCTGGGAATGCAATTCGCCCCGGCGGCGGAAATCGGCCCGCTCCTGCCGGGCACCATGCCGCTCTTCGTGGCCCTGATCGGCTGGCTCGTCTTCGGGGAACGCCTGGGGCGGCTGCGGATCGTGGGCTTCGGGCTGATCCTCGTCGGCGTCGCCCTGATCGGCGGACGCGGGCTGCTCGACCCAGCGGGAGGCGCATGGCGCGGCCATCTGCTGCTTCTGAGCGGGGCCTGCCTGTGGGGCATCTACACCCATGCCTATCGCCGCTGCGGATTGTCGGCCCTCCAGGCCGCCGCGCTGATCGGAACCTGGTCGTTGCTGCTGCTCGTGCCGTTCGGAGCACCGAAACTGGCGACTGCCCTCGCGAACGGCCTCGCGGGCCCGGTGCTGCTGCAGGCCCTCCTGCAGGGGTTCATGTCGGGAGTGCTCGGGATCGTGCTCTACGGTTTTGCCGTCGACCGGCTCGGCGCCTCCCGCGCCGCGGCCGTCTCGCCGCTGGGTCCGGTCCTGGCCGCCCTGATCGCCATTCCCGTGCTGGGAGAAAGTCCGGATGCGGTGGCGGTCGCGGGCATTGCGGCGGCGGCGACGGGGGTCGCCCTGGCGAGTGGCGTGCTTTCCCCGAACGGCGGCTCCAGGAACCATCCCTAGGCCGCATGGTTGGCGTCCAAGGGCTCCGGGTCCTTTGCGCCGGAGCAGCCTTCCCCGCCAACATAGGAGACTTTCATGCATGCTCACGAGATGATCAGCACGCATCCCCACGTGAAGGGCAGCACGAACGACGTGCTGATCCGCTGCATCGAAGAGTGCTTCGACTGCGCACAGATCTGCACGTCCTGCGCCGATGCGTGCCTGGGCGAGTCGATGGTCCAGAACCTGACCCAGTGCATCCGTCTGAACCTGGATTGCGCGGATGTCTGCAACGCGACCGGCACGATCGCGACCCGGCGGACCGGCTCCAACGAGGAGGTCATCCGTCTGATGCTCAATGCCTGCATGACCGCCTGCCGCGTCTGCGGCGAGGAATGCCAGCGCCATGCCGAGATGCACGAGCATTGCCGCATCTGCGCCGAAGCCTGCCGCCGCTGCGAGCAGGCCTGCCGGCAGGCCATGGACAGCATGGCCTGAGCTTGGCGCCGACCACCGGAGAAGGGCCGGACGCCGGCCCTTCCAGGGGCTGCCGCGAAGCTATCGGTATGCGCTGACGGCGGGCGAGAGACCGTGCTCCCGCCGCATCCAGAGCAGCGCCAGGCCGATGAGCGGGATGAAGATATCCGTATAGAAGATCACGCCTGCATTGCCGGGGGCATAGTTGTGCGCCTCGACCATCTGCACCGCGTGGCCCACGGCGGCGCCCCAGAGGAAGCAGGCCGGCCCCAGGATCGCCGCAAGCCGCGCTCCGAAGCTCCCCTTGAAGGCAAGGAACCCGACCACGGAAAATCCGAGGCTGGCGAAGCCGACTTCCTTCTGGAACGGACTGGTCTGCCACCCAATGAAGGAGGCCGCCATCTCGGAGAAGAAGACGTGCATGATGAAGTTGTAGAGGAAGCTGACGCCTAGGGAGAAGAACAGGAACCACGACAGCAGCGCCTCGACCACGACGCCACGGCTCCAGGGGCGCGGATGGCGCATGAGCGACACCGTCGCGGCGATGAGGCCGACGACGAAGAGCGTCAGCGTGAAATTGCTGAAAAGAAACGTCATGACCTGCTGCATGTGCACCCCTCCCGTCATGTGGCCTGCTATTGGCGGGGACTGTGAAGCCTCGCCGCGCTTCCTGCAATGGGGCGGGCGGCGACATGGTTAGCCCCGGCCAAGCACCGCCCGATTCCCAAGTGGCGATCCTGAACAGGGGAACTTGGCCATGTACAGATTGAGTTCACGTTTACCTTCATAGGATAGCGTTACTTCAGTTCCCCTCAGAAGAGCGCTGCAATGGCCATTTTTCAGGCTTTCAATATCGCCGGCATCGGCTTCGACATGTCGACGACGAGCAGTTCCGGATGGGCCTTCATGAGACCCGATCCCTACGTCACGACGGATCTGGTCTTCGACGACGGCGAACTCGCGATTTTCGACGTCTTCGGCAGCGACTACATCGACCGTTTCAGCGCCCGGTACTGGAGCGACGGCTACGATATCGTCGTCGACGACCTGATCTACGAGGATGACGGCTATCAGGTTCTGTCGATCCGGGACCTGGATCTCCAGACCACGATCGCGGATCTGGAGGCCAACGCCTGGTTCATCAGGCTCAACGGCGGCAACGACCGGTTCTACGGCAACGACTATGCCGATCTCATCCGGGCGGGGCGAGGCAACGATATCGTCAGGGCCTATGGCGGCGACGACACCGTTTATGGCGATTCCGGCAAGGACAAGCTCTACGGCCTTTTCGGAGACGACGATCTCTACGGCGGCAGCGGACGCGACACGCTCAGCGGCGGCTCCGGCAAGGACTATCTGAGCGGGGGCGCCGACAGCGACAGCCTCACGGGCGGCGCAGGAGAAGACTATTTCGTCTTCGACGTTCGGCCGCGGACGGGAAGCGTGGACAAGATCACCGATTTCTCCGTTCGCGACGACACCATCATGCTCGACAGCCGCGTGTTCTCCCGGGCGGGGGCCGACGGGTGGCTTTCGGACGCCGCCTTCGCAACCGGGTCGGCGGCCCGGGATTCCTCCGACCGGATCATCTACAACAAGCAGACCGGCGCCCTGCTCTACGATCCGGACGGGGCCGGAGGCGCCTCGGCGGTGCGCTTCGCCCAGCTCAAGGCCGGGCTCTCCCTGGCAAGCGACAACTTCTACATCGTCTGACCTGTCGCCCGACTCCGGGTCCCGAACAGCCCTGGCCTCCAGGGCTGTTCTCATGTCTGCGTCGTGACGCCGCAGAGCACCGCCTCGCTACGCTTCCTGATGCCCGGACCCGTCGCCGAGCAAGGAATCCCGCTCGCGACGGGGCATTCCCGGCACGGACGGCCCGCCGGAACACCTGCCGCGACGTTGCGTTGCGCCTCCATGCAGAGCATTACGGTGACGATAACCGACGCATTGGCGCGGTGGCAGGATCTTTGGCCCGACTGGCTGGTCAACCTCGTTTTCCTTCTGGTCTCGGGCCTCCTGCTGCTCTTTCTCCATTCGGTTCTCCTCCACCTGGTTCGCTTCGCCGTGCAGGGCCGCCTGTCGGAATTCGGGCGAAAACTGCTGCGGCGCATCGGTCCGCCCTCGCGTCTCGGCCTCCTTGTGGTGGGGCTCGGCCTGATCATTCAGGCGCTGCCGAACCGCGGCAGCAGCTATGACCTGGTCGAATGGGGACTGCTCTTCGGCTTCATCATCTTCCTGGGATGGAGCGCCATCACCATCGTGAACACCGCGGCGGACCTTTACCTGCGGCAGGCGAAGCAGGATTCCGAGGACAGCGTGCTCACACGCAAGCTCCTGACGCAGGTGCGTCTGCTGCGGAGAGTCGTCGTGATCGTCATCGGGTTCCTGACCCTCTCCGCGATGCTGATGACGATTCCGTCCGTGCGGCAGTACGGCGTCAGTCTTTTCGCCTCCGCAGGCGTCGCGGGCCTGGCCGTGGGCTTGGCGGCCCGTCCCGTCCTGTCCAACCTCATCGCGGGCGTCCAGATCGCCATCACGCAGCCGATCCGGCTCGGGGACGCGGTCCTGGTCGAAGGCGAGTTCGGCAATGTCGAGGACATCCAGACGACCTACGTGGTCATCCGCCTCTGGGACTGGCGCAGGCTCGTGGTGCCCCTCTCCTATTTCATGGAAAAGCCGTTCCAGAACTGGACCCGCCAGTCGGCCTCGGTGATCGGCACGGTCTTCTGGTACGTCGATTATTCCACCCCCGTCGAGGCGGTGCGGGCGAAATTCCTGGACCTGCTGAAGGAATCGCATCTCTGGGACGGCGAGGTCGCCGTCATGCACGTTTCCGACGCCAACGACCGCACCATCGAGCTGCGCGGTCTCATGAGCGCCCGCTCGGCCGGAACCTCATGGGACCTCCGCTGCGAGATCCGGGAGAAGCTGATCGCATGGCTCCAGGAGACCTACCCTCACGCCCTGCCGCGGACCCGCCTGGAAATGGAGAAGGCCACGACGACCCTGCTCCCCAGCATGTCCTCACCGCAACAGAGTTAACGCGGCTTTAGCCTGCCATGCTACTAAAGCATAACAGGCTTACATTATTACCGCTCCTCGCAGGCGATGTCCGCACTTATATGCTGCATTGCACACGCAAGAACAAAGGCCACCGGCCAGACCGGGCCGGTTAACTGTTAGGAGCTCCTCATGTTCGTGTCTTACATCCTGTCTAAAGTCCGCGCTTACCTGCGTTATCGGGAGACGGTCCGTGAGCTTTCGCTGCTCTCCGACCGCGAGCTCGACGATCTCGGCATCTCGCGCTTCCAGATCGAGAACATCGCCCGCGAGCACGCTGCCGCGTAAATAATTGCTGCATTGCAGCATATGCCTCGCCCGCCCCTTCGGCGGGCGTTTGCATGTCTGGACGGAAACGGGTGCTTTTCATCTGTCCCGGATCCGGGATGTGTCATGTTATCACATTAAACCATATGACTTTTGAAGCCATCCTGTTCGTGCGCGCCAATACGGCGCGTTCAAAAGCACGAGACAAAAATGGCTTTCAAGAAGATCAGTACCAAGGGGCATTCTCCATTCGGCCTCACTCTCGATGGAGAAGGCTTCTACTTCAAAGGAAATTCCGCTGCGGATGTCATCGTCGGCAGCCGAAAGGATGACTACCTGATCGGCGCCAGCGGCAATGACCGCCTCAGCGGCGGCGCCGGCGGCGATCTTCTCAATGGAGGCGCCGGCAACGATGTGCTCAGGGGTGGCGCCGGAGTCGATCACTTCGTGTTCAGCACGAATCTCGATACGGCCGGCGTCGACCGGATCACTGACTTCAGGGGCAGGATCGGTGAGAAGATCATGCTCAATGCCTATGTCTTCGAGGCAGTCGAGGTCTCGCCAAAACTTCCGGTCGATGTGGATGCCAGGGACAGAGGCGGTCTCGCCGCTTCGAACTTCGTCGTCGGCAAGAGCGCCCAGGATGCGAGCGATCGTATCGTCTATGATCAAGAGACGGGTGCGCTCTACTACGATGCAGACGGCAACGGCGCTGCCGCCGCTGTCCAGTTCGCTCAGTTTCGAGCGGGCACCGTGTTGAAGGCCGATTACTTCCTGGTCTTCTGACGAACATCAAGGGAGTCCATTCCCGGTTTGGGAATGGACTCTCCATCGACGTTTCGTCAGCGTTCCAAGTCACTAGGTTTGAAATGTGGTTGATTGGCGGACCCGCGCTCGCTACTTCAGTCGCATGAACAATTTCGACCCCATTCACGTCATCGGCGGCGGCCTTGCCGGATCCGAGGCCGCCTGGCAGATCGCCCAGGCTGGCGTTCCCGTGATCCTGCACGAGATGCGCCCCGTGCGCGGCACCGATGCCCATAAGACCGACGGCCTTGCGGAGCTGGTCTGCTCCAATTCCTTCCGCTCGGACGACGCCGAGACCAACGCGGTCGGCCTTCTGCACCAGGAGATGCGCACGCTCGGCTCCCTCATCATGGCCAAGGGCGATGCCAACCAGGTTCCGGCCGGCGGTGCGCTGGCGGTGGACCGGGACGGGTTCTCCGAGGCGGTGACGGCTGCGCTGGAGGCTCATCCCCTCATCACCATCGAACGCGGCGAAGTGGCCGGGCTTCCGCCGGAGGATTGGTCGTCGGTAATCGTCGCCACCGGCCCTCTTACTTCTCCGGCCCTCGCCGAGGCGGTTCTCGGCCTGACCGGCGAGAAGGAGCTGGCCTTCTTCGACGCCATTGCGCCCATTGTCTACCGCGAATCCATCAACATGGACGTGGCCTGGTTCCAGTCCCGCTACGACAAGGCAGGACCCGGCGGCACCGGCGCCGATTACATCAACTGCCCGATGAACAAGGAGCAGTACGAGGCCTTCATCGACGCGTTGCTCGCGGGCGACAAGACCGAATTCAAGGCATGGGAGGCCAACACCCCCTATTTCGACGGCTGCCTGCCCATCGAGGTCATGGCCGCCCGGGGCCGCGAGACCCTGCGCCACGGCCCCATGAAGCCCGTCGGCCTCACCGACCCCAACAATCCCACGGTGAAGCCCTATGCCATCGTGCAGCTGCGCCAGGACAACGCCCTCGGCACCCTGTTCAACATGGTCGGATTCCAGACCAAGCTGAAATACGGCGAACAGGCCCAGGTCTTCCGCATGATCCCGGGACTGGAGAATGCCGAGTTCGCCCGTCTCGGAGGCATTCACCGCAACACCTACCTCAACTCGCCGAAGCTGCTCGACCCGACGCTGCGCCTGAAGGCGATGCCGCGCCTGCGCTTCGCCGGGCAGATCACCGGCTGCGAGGGCTATGTGGAGAGCGCTGCCGTCGGGCTCATGACCGGTCGCTTCGCCGCCGCCGAGCGGCTCGGCCGCACGGTTCCGCCCCTGCCTTCCACGACGGCGCTGGGCGCACTCATCAACCACATCACGGGTGGTCACATCGAGACCATCGACGAGGGGCCGCGCTCCTTCCAGCCGATGAACGTCAATTTCGGCCTGTTCCCGCCTCTCGCCACCGCCCCCAAGTCCGAGGACGGCAAGCGCCTGCGCGGACCGGCCAAGGCCATTGCCAAGAAGAAGGCGTTGACCGACCGGGCGCGGGCTGACCTAGCGGAATGGCTGGCCGGGACTGCGATGCCGCAGGCGGCAGAGTGACGACGGCAGAGAGCGGCTGAAAGCGGCGTCTCTCCCATCGCGATCCGTCAGAACGTTCCCCGCCACAGCGCCAGAATCCGGCGCCATTGCGGAAGATCGATCTGGCTGTGCAGCGGGTCGTAATCCTTCCGCTCCATGGCCTTCAGATAAGGTTCCACCAGCGCCAGATGGCGGAAGGCCGGCAGGGCCGCGGCCGGAATCGTCCGGCGCAGGGTCCTGACCTGCGCCAGATGCCGCCGGGCGACGGCCCGCATGTCGGCCAGGGCGCTGTTCAGCCCGGGACCGCCGCGCCCCGACACCACGTCTTCCCGCACCACCCCGTGACGGGCGAGAACTTCCTCGGGAACAAAGAGCTGCCCCTGACGGGCATGCCAGGGAAACGCCCTCAGGAGACCCGTGATCGCATAGGCCACGCCCGCATGGCCCGCGGCATCGGCCGTTCCGGGATCGGAGCCGTCCGTGAGGATGATGCTCGCGAGCTGAATCAGGCTCGACGAGGTCTCCCCGCCATAGCCTTCCAGGTCGTTCAGGCTCGGCATGGGGTCGTCGTAGAGATCGAAGATCCGCGCGTCGATGAGCGTGACGAGGGCGTGGCGCGGCAGGCGGAACTTGACGATGGTGTCGTCCAGAGCCGCTGCCACGGGATTGGCGCGGACATCGCCCCGGCTCTCGCCCTGCAGGGCATCGCGCCACCATTGCAGCCGGATCTCGCCGAGCATCGCTTCCCGCACCGAGTCCCGCACGCGTGCGATCTCGAAGTTGAAGGCATAGAGCGCGTGAAGGTGCGGACGTTTGTCGGGCGGGGCGAACAGGCTGGCCCAGTAGCGGTCGGGATCGCCCTCGCGCACGAGGGATTCGCAATGGGTGAAGGCGAAATCGCCGCCGTTTTCCGCCATGTCACGGCACCGCGATCAGAGCGGCGCCGACCCGGCGGTTCTCCGCGAGCAGGATGTTGTAGGTCCGCGCGGCCGCACCCGTCTGCATGACGTCGAGACCGATCCGGGCCTCGCGGAAACGCAGGCGGAACCGCTCCGGAATGGCGGCGATGTCCGCGCCCGTGCCGAGGAGGAGCAGCTCGAGGGCGTCTCCTTCCGCGAAGATGGGAGCGAGCGACTCGGTCGTCAGCTCCGTAATGGTATCGATGGGCCAAGCCCTGACGCCGGAGGGCAGCACCAGGATCGAGCCGCGATGGGACATGTCCGCGAAGCGGAAGCCGCCATTGCCGTAGGCATCGATGGGGAAGCGCCCCGGCACGAACCCGTCGTAGAGGCGGCCGCCGCTCATGGCCTCACTCCGCGGCGGCTTTCGCGCTGGCAGCCGGAGCCTCGATCTCCGCGCCCTCCCTGAGCCCGAAATAGACCAGGATCGGCGCGGCGATGAAGACGGACGAATAGGTGCCGACGATGAGGCCGAAGAGGATCGTGTAGGAGAAGCCCCTCAGCACCTCGCCGCCGAACACCGCGAGAGCAATGACGGCCAGGGCGGTGGAGAAGCCCGTGATGATGGTGCGCGTCAGCGTTTCGTTGATCGCCTGGTCGAGCAGCACTCCGACCGGCACCTTCTTGTACTTGCGCATCGTCTCGCGGATGCGGTCGTACACGACCACCGTGTCGTTGAGCGAGTAGCCCATGATGGTCAGGATCGCGGCGATCGAGGTCATGTCGAACTGGATCTGCGTGACGGCGAAGAAGCCGATGGTGAGGACGATGTCGTGCAGCGTCGCCACCACGGCGCCGATGGCGTATTGCCACTCGAAGCGGAACCAGAGATAGGCCAGGATCGCAAGCAGCGCGAGAATGACGCCGAGCGTACCCGACTGAACCAGCTCGCCTGAGACGCGGGGGCCGACGACTTCGATGCGGCGGAACTCGTACTCGTTTCCGAAGGTCTCGCGCATCCGCGAAACCACCATCTGCTGCCCCTGCTCGCCGCCGGGCTGCAGCTCGATCCGGACGGACACTTCGCGTCCGTCGCCGAAGCCCTGAACCTCGGCAGAGCCGAACCCGAGAGCGCCCGCACGCTCGCGGATGGAGCCCACATCGGCCATGCCGTTCACGGCGCGCATCTCGATGAGCGTGCCGCCCTTGAAGTCGATGCCGAAGCTCATCCCGACAGCGAAGAACAGGACGACGGTGAGAAGCGACAGGATAGCGGACAGCGGAAAGCTCACGCGCCGGTAGCGCATGAACTCGTACTTGGTATTGGTCGGGAAATAGCGGATCAGCATGGGAGAGCCCATCCTTTAAAAGTTGATCGCCTTGGGCCGGGTGAAGTGATACCAGCCGGCAATCATGAGGCGCGTGACCGTATAGGCCGTGAAGACGGTGGTGATCACGCCGATGGACAGGGTGACCGCGAAGCCGCGCACGGGGCCCGTGCCGAGGAAGAAGAGAATGCCTGCCGCAAGCAGGGTGGTGAAGTTCGCGTCGAGAATGGTCCCGAGTGCGCGGCCGAAGCCCTGGTCGAGCGACGACACGGCGGAGCGCCCGAGCCGCGCCTCCTCGCGGATGCGCTCGTAGATGAGCACGTTCGAATCCACCGCCATGCCGATGGTCAGCAGGATGCCCGCGATGCCCGGCAGCGTCAGCGTCGCGCCCATGACGGACATGACGCCGAGGATGAGCGCCACGTTGATGGCGACGGCCGCCACCGCGATGATGCCGAGAAGGCCGTAGCTCGCGATCATGAAGGCCGCGACGAGGACGGAGCCGATGATGACGGCGGTCCGGCCGGCCTCGATCGAATCCTGCCCGAGGCCCGGCCCGACCGTCCGCTCCTCGATGATCGTGAGCTTGGCAGGCAGTGCGCCCGCACGGAGCAGGACGGCGAGATCATTGACCTGCTGAACCGTGAAGCGGCCGGAGATCTGGCCCTGGCCGCCCGTGATCGGCGACTGGATCGTGGGCGCGGAAATCACCTCGTTGTCGAGCACGATGGCCAGGGGCCGGCCCACGTTTTCGGAGGTGGCCTGACCGAAGCGCTGCGCGCCGCGGATGTTGAAGCGGAAATTCACGATGGGTTCGTTGGTGCGGCTGTCGAAGGCCGGCTGGGCATCCGTCAGGTCCGCGCCCTCGGCGATGACCCGGCGCTCGACCGGAACTCGCTGGCCGCCCTCCTCACGCATGGGAAGCATGTCGACATCGCCCGTGCTCTGCTGGGCGAGAAGGCGGAACTCGAGCTTCGCGGTGCGGCCCAGGAGCTCCTTGAGCCGCTGCGGATCCTGCAGGCCGGGCACCTGCACGAGGATGCGGTCCGCGCCCTGGCGCTGGATGTTGGGCTCGGTGGTGCCGGTGACGTCGACACGACGACGGACGACCTCGATGGACTGGTCGACGGCGCGGCGGATCCGCTCGTTGAAGCCGGCTTCCGTATAGGTCAGCGCGATCACGCCCTCGGGGGTGGTGGAAATCTCGATATCCGTGCCGCCGGTCTGCCCCAGAACCGCGTTGCCGGTCGGCTGTGCCAGCTCGCGCAGGCGCGGCAGGAGGCGCTCGCGGTCGGCGGGATCGGGCACGCGCACCTGCACTCCGCGCGGCGTGAGCTGGATGCCGCCCTGAGGAGCGACGCGGGCTTCGCGCAGGATGCGGCGGACGTCGTCGCGCATCAGCGCGACCTGGGTCCGCAGGAGGTCCTGTGCGTCCACTTCCAGCAGGACGTGGGAGCCGCCCTGCAGGTCGAGGCCGAGAGAGATGGCGTGGGTCGGGACGAGCCAGGACGGCACCCAGCCGGGGATGGAGTTCTGGAAGGCTTGGCGCTGCTCCTGCGTCATCAGGCTCGGCACGGCGAGGTACATGCCGATGAGGACGGCCGCAATGATAGTGAAAACCTTCAACTTCGAGAAGCGCAGCATCGGCAGCTCAACCTTTCCCAAACTCTTCGCCGCATCGTGCTGCGGCGGACCGGCCCTCCGGACGGAAGTCTCGGAGGGCAGGCCATGTCATCAGGCCTTGACCGGCTCGCTCTTGGTGCGAACCTCGGCGATCATGGACCGGGCCACCTTGACCTTCACGCCCTCGGCGATCTCGACCTCGATATCGGCCGAATCCTCCAGAACCTTCGTCACCTTGCCGATGATGCCGCCCGAGGTGACCACCGTGTCGCCGCGACGGACGTTCTTGATCATCTCCTGGTGCTCGCGCACCCGGCGCTGCTGAGGCCGGATGATGAGGAACCACATGATGACGAAAATGAGGATGAACGGAACGAACTGGAGAATCATCTCCGTTCCGCCCCCGGCGGGGGCCCCTTGCGCGAAGGCGGGTGTGATGAACAAGCGGCTCTCCATGGATAAAGGCGCGTGGCGGGCGCAAGCAGCGCCCACCCGCGCCATAGGGGACTAGAAGCGGGGCGGAATATACCCATCGACTCCACGAAATCAATGAAGTTGCGGGGATTTCCAGAGGTTGCGTCGATGGACGCCCCCTCGCTTCCGCGCTAAGCAGCCCTGTCACGGGTTGCAGATCGACATGCCACATACGCCTTCGGACTCCCTTACCCCCCTCTCCTCGCCTGAGACCTTGAGCCTTCTGAAACGCATCGCCGATGCGCTGGAGCGCATGGCCCCGGCTGCTATGCCGCAGGCCGATTTCGGGGCCGCGGACGCCTTCGTCTGGCAGGCGGCAGCCCGGCGGCTGTCTCCGGTCCCCAAGGTCAGCCGCGTCGAGATGAGCCTGCTGCGCGGGATCGACCGGGTCCGGGACACCCTGGCCGAGAACACCCAGCGCTTCGCCAAGGGACTGCCTGCCAACAACGCCCTGCTCTGGGGCGCGCGCGGCATGGGCAAGTCGTCCCTCGTGAAGGCGGTCCATGCGGAGATCAACGCCACGCGCCCTGCCGAATCGCGCCCTCTCAAGCTCATCGAGATCCACCGCGAGGACATCGAGACCCTCCCGGACCTGATGGCGCTGCTCCGGTCCGACCCGCACCGGTTCATCATCTTCTGCGACGATCTCTCCTTCGATGCCGACGATACCTCGTATAAGTCGCTCAAGGCGGTGCTGGAAGGCGGGATCGAGGGACGTCCCGACAACGTGATCTTCTACGCCACCTCGAACCGGCGCCACCTGCTGCCGCGGGACATGATGGAGAACGAGCGCTCGACGGCGATCAATCCGGGCGAGGCGGTGGAGGAGAAGGTGTCCCTGTCGGACCGGTTCGGTCTCTGGCTCGGCTTCCACAAATGCAGCCAGGACGAATATCTCGACATGGTCTTCGGCTATATCGACCACCTCGGGATCGAGGGAGACCGGGACGCCTTCCGCGCCGAGGCCCTGGAATGGGCGACGACGCGCGGCGCGCGCTCCGGCCGCACGGCCTGGCAGTTCATCCAGGATCTCGCGGGCCGCCTGGGCCGGCCGATCTAGGATCCTGGCCCCTGCCGACACCCGGGGGTGGCACGCATCCAAAACGGCAAAGGGACGGCGGCTGAGCTCCGCCGTCCCCTTCCTTGATCAGCAACGGGTCTCGAGGGCTGATCGAACCGGGAATTTCTGAATTTTAGCCGCCGAGATACTTCATCGGGTCGACCGGGGTCGCACCCTTGCGGATCTCGAAGTGGAGCTGCGGCGAGGTCACGTTGCCGGTCTGGCCGGAGGTGGCGATCACCTGGCCGCGCTTGACCTGCTCGCCGCGTTTCACGTTGAGCGAGCCGTTATGGGCGTAGGCCGAGACGTAGCCGTTCTCGTGCCGGATGAGCACGAGGTTGCCGTAACCCTTCACCTCGCTGCCGGCATAGGTCACCGTTCCGGCCTCGGCGGCCTTCACGGGGGTGCCTTCGGGGACCGCGATGTTGATGCCCTCGTTGCCGCCATTGGCACCGAAGCCGGCGATGACGCGACCGCGGGCGGGCCAGCGGAAGTCGCCGGAGATGCTTGCCGTCTGCTCGGGCTCCGGAGCCGGAGCCTTGGCGGCCTCGACCGGCTGCGGCGCGGGCGCCGGGGCAACCGGCTGGGCGGCCACCGCAGGTTTCACCGGCTGCGGCTCGGAAATCGCCGCGACCTTCTGCTCGACGAGCGGCTTGGGAGCGGAGACCAGAGGCTCGGCGGTGGCGGAGGCCACCTGGACGGGCGCCGGCTTGGCCGCAACGGGCTGGACCTGCGCCGTCGCGATGCCCGGGCGGGCGCGGCCGGAGTTGTTGACCGGCTCGATCGGCGTGGCCGCAGCCTTGGAATTCTCGACCAGCCGGAACTTGGGCTGAGCGGCAGGCTGGGCGGCAGGAGTCGAGCGGACCGGGGCCGGAGCCGAAGCGACCCGGCTATTGCCGCCTGCGTTGTAGACCGGGATCACGACGCGCTGGCCAGGCTTCACCTGGCTGGCGTTCGAGAGGCCGCTCGCCGCGAGGATCGCGCTGGCCGGCACGCCGTAGCGCTGGGAAATCGTGTTCAGGTTGTCGTTGCCGCCGACCGTGATCTGGGTACCGCCGGCCGCGGACCAGCCGTTCGCGCTGCCGACGACGGGGGCGACGGGAGCGGAAGCGACCTGCGAGGGCTGGGCCAGGGGCTGAGACTGGACCGGCGGGAGCGACTGAGCCTGGACGGAGGGGGTCGGAACGGCAGGGGTCACGGCCGCAACCTGGGTCTGGTCGGAGGCCGGAGCCGCGCCCGTATCGAACCGGTCGCTCGCCGCAAAGGGATTCGAGAACGGATTCTCCGCAAAGCGCATGGTGTCCGTACTACAGGCCGCCGCAGCACTGCCGATCAAGCTCACCAGAGCGATCCGCGATACCGCGATCCAATGCCCAGAACACACTTGCAAACGCATGACTCAACCCCAACCGAACGCAACTTGATGAGGTGATTAAAAACCGATTCAGGTTAAGCAACCGTTGCTGCTGCTGGGTTTCCCGTAACCTTGATGATGTTTTTTTCGCGGCGGGTCACAGGGTCTGGGCGACCCCGGATACGAGCGGGGAAATGCGCAGTCCGATCCCCAGCTCCTGCCGCAACTCCCCGTCTTCCAGCCGCTCGATCCGGACGAGACGCGGCGCCCCCTCGACCGCCAGCGCTCCGACGAGGCGCCCGCCCGGCGCCAGCAGGGACGTTACCGCGGGCGGGATGGAAGCCGCCGCCCCGTTGAGGAGGATGCGGTCGAAACGCTCCCGGGGCCGGGGAGCGAGGCCGTCGCCGACCTCGATGCGGACGCCGCGCGCCTCCACGATCTTCAGGTGCTGGCCCGCGCTTTCCGCAAGGGTATTGAACCGTTCCACCGAATGGACCTCGGCCCCGAGCCGCGCCAGCAGCGCGCTCACATAGCCGGTCCCGGTGCCGACCTCCAGGATCCGCTGCCCCTCGCGGACGCCGAGCTCCACGAGCATTGCGGCTACCGTGCGCGGCGCGGTCATGGTCTGCCCGCAGGGAAGCGGCAGGGAGACGTCGGTCCGCGACAGATCCGAGAAGCGGCGCGGCGCGAACACGTCGCGCGGGACCAGCTCCATCGCCCGCAGGAGCGCCGTGTCGCGGATGCCGCGCGAGCGCAGGGACAGGAGGAAGGACGCGACGCCCACGGCCTCCTGCTCGTCGCGCCGGTCCTCGTCGGGGAGAGGCGGCAGACCGAACTGTCCTTCACGCGGATCGCGGTCGCTCATCTCTCCAGCCCCGTCCTCAGGCGAAAGCCTGCGCGTAACGCGTCAGGGTCGGTTCGTCCGTCATGTCGAGCCGGAGCGGCGTGATGGCGATGCGCCGGTTGGCGATGGCCCAGAGATCGGTGCCGTTGCCGGGGATGAAGGGCTTCCGCTCGAAGGCGATCCAGTAATAGGGATTGCCGCGCCCGTCCTGCCGCTCGTCGAGGCGCAGCAGCTCCTGGGTGCGCTGCCCCTGGTTGACCACGGCGGCGCCCTCCACGTCCTCCGGTTCGCAGTCCGGAAAATTCACGTTGACGAGGATGCCCGGCTCGATGCCGGCTTCGAGGATCCTGCGCACCACCTTGGGACCGTGATGCTCGGCGCAGTGCCATTTCAGCGCGTTGCGGCTGCCGGCGCCGTAGGCCTGCGACAGCGCGATGGACGGCACGCCGAGCAGCGTGCCCTCGATGGCCCCGGCGACGGTGCCGGAATAGCTCACGTCCTCGGCGACGTTCTGGCCCCGGTTGACGCCGGAGAGCACGAGGTCCGGCTTATGGTCGCGCATGAGCTGGCGGATGCCCATGATGACGCAATCGGTCGGGGTGCCCTTCACGGCGAAATGCCGGTCGGAGATCTCGCGCAGGCGCAGGGGGTCGTTGAGGGAGAGCGAGTGGGACACGCCGCTCTGGTCCGTCTCCGGCGCCACGATCCACACGTCGTCCGACAGGGCGCGGGCGATGGTCTCCAGGGTCTTCAGGCCCGGAGCATGAATGCCGTCGTCGTTGGTGCAGAGGATGCGCATGGTCTAAGCCTGCCGTTCGATGCGGGTCAGCCCGCCCATATAGGGCTGGAGCACCGACGGAATCGCGACGCTGCCGTCCTCATTCTGGTAGTTCTCCAGCACCGCCACCATGGTGCGGCCGACCGCGAGGCCCGAGCCGTTGAGGGTGTGGACGAAGCGCGGGCCCTTGCCGTCCGCGGGGCGGTAGCGGGCGTTCATGCGCCGGGCCTGGAAGTCCGTGCAGACCGAGCAGCTCGAAATCTCGCGATACATCCCCTGCCCCGGCAGCCAGACCTCGATGTCGTAGGTCTTGGCCGAGGCGAAGCCCATGTCGCCCGTGCAGAGCGTCATGGTGCGGAACGGCAGGTCGAGTTTTTTCAGCACGTTCTCGGCGCTGGCGAGCATGCGCTCGTGCTCCTCGGCCGAGGACTCGGGCGTGGTGATCGAGACCAGCTCGCATTTCACGAACTGGTGCTGGCGGATCATGCCGCGCGTGTCGCGCCCGGCCGACCCCGCCTCCGCGCGGAAGCTGGGGGTGAGCGCAGTGAGACGCATGGGCAGCTCTTCCTCGGAGACGATCTGCTCCCGCACCAGATTGGTCAGCGTCACTTCGGCGGTGGGGATGAGCCCGTAGCGGTTTTCCTTGACGATCTGCTGCAGTCCTTCACGCGTCGCGTCGCCGCCGATGGCCGACGCGACGAGCGCTTCCAGAGCGGAGCCCGGGAAGGCCCAGAACTGGTCCTCCTCGAATTTCGGCAGCTGCGCCGTGCCGAACATGGCCGCATCCTTCACGAGCAACGGCGGGCTCACTTCCGTGTAGCCGTGCTCGCTGGTGTGCAGGTCGATCATGAACTGGCCCAGCGCCCGCTCCAAACGGGCGAGCCCGCCCTTAAGCACCACGAAGCGCGAACCGGACAGCTTCGCAGCCGTCTCGAAATCCATCAGCCCGAGCTCTTCGCCGAGTTCGAAATGCTGTTTGGCGCTGTTCAGGGTCTTGGGCGTGCCGAAGCGGTGGCGCTCCACGTTGCCGGTCTCGTCGGGGCCGACCGGCACCTCCTCGTTCGGAATGTTCGGGATCGCGGCAAGGAGCGATTCCAGCTCGCGGCTCGCCTCGCGCTCCTCCTGCTCGAGCTGCGGCACGCTTTCCTTGAGCCGGGCGACCTCCGCCATCAGCTCCTGCGCCCGCGCCTCGTCCTTCTTGGCCTTGGCCTGGCCGATCTCCTTGGACATGGCGTTGCGGCGCTCGAGGGCGCTCTGGAGCGCGGACACGGCGCTCTTGCGACGGTCGTCGAGGGCGATCAGGCGCTCGGACAAGGGCTCCATGCCCCGGTTGCGGAGGCCTTGGTCGAATGCCGCGGGATTGTCGCGGATGGAGCGGATGTCATGCATGGATCAAGACCGTTCTGCGAAGATGCGACCTTGTCCTTAGAACACGACCGCCTCCTTTACCATGCCGAAGGAAGCGGTCAGCCCGGCAGGCTCCTGCCCTAGCCGGCTGCCGCGCGCGCAGCCTCGGCTTCCGCGCGCTTCCTCTCGACCATGCGGACGGAGAAGATGGACGCCTCGTAAAGAAGCAGAGTTGGGACCGCAAGGGCGAACTGGCTGATCACGTCGGGCGGCGTCAGGATGGCGGCGGCCACGAACACGATGACGATGGCGTAGCGGCGCTTGTCCTTCAGGAACTGCGAATCGATGATCCCGGCCCGGGCCAGCAGCGTCAGGATGACGGGAAGCTGGAAGCAGATGCCGAAGGCGAAGATCAGGGTCATGATCAGCGACAGGTACTCGCTGACCTTGGGCAGGAACTCGATGGCCGGGGCATTGTCGGTGGCGAGCTGCTGCATTCCGACGGAGAACCGCATCAGCAGCGGCATCGCGATGAAGTAGACGCAGGCCGCGCCGACGGTGAACAGGACGGGAGTCGCCACGAGATACGGCAGGAACGCCCGCCGCTCGTTCTTGTAGAGGCCCGGCGCCACGAACTTGTAGATCTGCGTGGCGATGATCGGGAAGGCCAGGAAGCCGGCCCCGAAGGCCGCGACCTGGATCTGCGTGAACAGGTATTCCAGGCCGTGGGTGTAGACGAGATGCGCCTTCTCCGGCGAACCCACCGCGACGACATAGGGCCAGACGAGGGCGTTGTAGATGTACTTCGCCACGGCGAAGCAGAAGAAGAACATCACCACGAAGGCGATGAGCGCCCGGATCAGGCGGGAGCGCAACTCGGTGAGGTGCTCGATCAGAGGAGCGCGCGATGCCTCGACCTCATCGTCGTCTACGGTGGTGGTCATCCGGCTTTCGCGTCCGATTTCTCTTGGGATGGCGCCGCTGCGGCGGCCTTCTGCCTCTCGGCTTCGGCCTCGCGCTTCAGGGACTCGGCAATGGCTTCCGCCGGATCGTCCACCGGCGGAGGCGGCAGGGGTACGGCGATGTCGGCGGCGGGAGGCGGATCGACCTCTTCCCGGCCCATCGCGACGTCGCGCACCGGTTCGGCGGGGATAGCCGGATCCTGGGGCTTCACGGGGGCTTCCACCGCGCCCTTCAACTCGTCCCGAATGCTCTGGATGGGGTTGAAATTGGTGTTGTTCAGCGACGAAACGGAATCGTTCACGCCCTGAAGCTGCTTCTTGACGTCGTCAAGCTCGGCTTCCCGGATCGCTTCCTGGAATTGCCCCTGGAACTCCGCCGCCATGCGGCGGACCTTGCCGGTGATGTTTCCCACCGTCCGAAGCGCCCGTGGCAGGTCCTTCGGGCCGATAATGATCAACGCGACGGCGCCGATCACCATCACCTCGCCCCAGCTCATGTCCAACATGGCGTGGTCCTGACCCTGCCCCTACATCAACCCTGAAGCCGCAACCGCTGCGGCGTGCTGCCGGTCAGCCGACCTTGTGATCGCTCGTCGCGTTCGACGTCGGCGTGCCGTTCTGGTGGTCGAGCGTCCTGACAGGCTCCGAAGGCTGGACAGGCTTCGTCTGCGTGTCGTCCTCGGCCATGCCCTTCTTGAAGGCTTTGATGCCCTTGGCGACGTCGCCCATCATGTCGGAGATCTTGCCGCGTCCGAAGAGCAGGACGACGATCAGACCCACGACGATCCAGTGCCAAATACTAGTGCTACCCACGGCAATCCTCCTGCGCCTGTTATGGCACGATCTTCAATCTTAGACTTGCGGCCAACCTATGCATCCGCGGCGGCGAAAACAAGGACATCCTTCGGGTTGATCTCGATCCCCACATCCTGGCCCTCCTTGGCGCCCACCGGATCGTGAACGCGCGCCTGGAGCGGCCTGTCCACACCCTCCACGCCGATATGGACGAGTTCGACCTCCCCCAGGAAGCGGCGCGAGACCACCCGCCCGGGCAGGCACAGGCCCGCCGGCTTGAGCTTCAGGCCCTGCGGCCGCACGCAGATGACGGCCGGCCCGTCGCTGAGATGCGGCGCGGGAAAC
The DNA here is from genome assembly GCF_020532555.1 of Microvirga lenta. GTDB lineage: Bacteria > Pseudomonadota > Alphaproteobacteria > Rhizobiales > Beijerinckiaceae > Microvirga > Microvirga lenta. The sequence goes on from NZ_JAJBBR010000012.1 coordinate 131,983, forward strand.
ACCCCGACCGGACAGGTGGCGACGCCGTTCCTGACCTCGCCCCGGATCTCGTTGAAATCGCAGAAGAAACGAGCCGCGAACAGGTTGGCCGGACGACGGTAGATCTCCTCGGAGCGCCCCTCCTGGATGATCGTTCCCGAGCGCATGAGCACGATCCTGTCCGCGATGCGCATGGCCTCTTCGGGATCGTGCGTCACCACGATGGTGGTGGCGCCCGTCTCCCGCAGGATCGCGACGGTCTCGTCGCGGATCGCGTCGCGCATCCGCTTGTCGAGGTTGGAAAAGGGCTCGTCCATGAGGAGAACGCCCGGCCGCGGCGCGATGGAACGCGCCAGCGCCACCCGCTGCTGCTCGCCTCCCGAAAGCGTGTGCGGATACTCGTCGACCATGTGCTCCAGCCCGACCCGCGACAATGCGCGGCGGGCGGCCACATCCGCCTCCTTGGCCGAAAGGTCCTTGAGGCCGAACATGACGTTCTGGCGAATCGTCATGTGGGGAAAGAGGGCATAGTCCTGGAACATGAGCCCGACGCCCCGCCGTTCGGGCTCCACGAAGACGGAGGGGCCGCTGACCTCGAACCGGTCCATCAGCACCCGGCCGGAGGTGGGCTCCTCGACCCCGGCCGCGATGCGCAGGAGCGTGGTCTTGCCGCAGCCGGAATGGCCGAGCAGGCACACGAGTTCCCCCGGCTCGACGGTCAGGGACACCCCGTCGAGCACGGTGGTGTCGCCGTAGGTCTGGCCGATATTCTCGAAGGCGAGCTGGGCCGGGATGGACGCACCGGCCGTTCCGCGCTGGCCCCAGCGGGGCAGGCGGAAACGGTCATGCGCGGGCGCAGGTTTGCGGATCATTCCTCGCCCGTCTCGGTCTGGTCCATCTCCAGCGGCTGGAAGAGATCGTCGCCCTCGAGCGGATCCTCGTCCTCGCGCAGGGCCTGATCGTCGGAGGGCACCGGCACGGAGAAGTCGGACGGAACGCGGCCCTCGATGAACCCGGCGCCCTTGAGCTCTTCCAAGCCGGGCAGATCGTCGATGGCGTCGAGGCCGAAATGCTCCAGGAAATGGGAGGTCGTGCCGTAGGTGACGGGCCGCCCCGGCGCCTTGCGGCGGCCGCGGAGCCGGATCCAGCCGGTCTCCATCAGGGTGTCGAGAGTGCCCTTCGAAGTGGCGACGCCGCGGATTTCCTCGATCTCGGCCCTGGTCACCGGCTGGTGATAGGCCACGATGGCCAGGGTCTCCATGGCGGCGCGGGAGAGCTTGCGCTGCTCGACCACGTTGCGCGCCAGCACGAAGGAGAGGTCGCTGGCGGTGCGGAAGGCCCACTTCCCGGCGACGCGAACGAGATTGACGCCCCGGCTGGCATAGAACGCGCTCAGGTCCTCAAGGATCTTTTCCACATCGGCGCCCTCGGGCAGGCGTCCGGCCAGATCCTCCGCGCTCAGGGGCTCGGCCGAGGCGAAGAGAAGCGCCTCGGCGATGCGGACGGCTTCGCCGTGGTCGGGCACGCGGCTCTCGTCGGGGGCCGGCGCTTCCAGGGTATCGTCGTTGCTTGGTTCCATATCAGGCTCCTGCCTCGGCCGGATCCGTGACGGGCTTCACCCAGACCGGTGCGAAGGCCTCGTCCTGCCGGACGGTGAGCTTGCCCTCGCGCACCATCTCCAGGGTGGCGGAAAGGGCCGATGCCAGCACCGTCGGGCGCATGGCGGGCTCGACCATGTACTCCACGAGATAGGTATCCAATGTGACCCAGTCGTTCAGATGACCGACCAGGCGCTCCAGCGCCTCCCGCGCCTCCACCAGGGACCAGACGGTCCGCTTGTGGAGGGAGACCCTCGCATTGAACTGGATCTGCCTCTGCCGGGCATAGGCCGAGAGCAGGTCGTACAGGGTCGCCTCATAGCGGGAATCCCTGCGGACCACCACGGGCTCCGGCGCGCCCCGGGCGAACACGTCGCGGCCGAGCCAGTTGCGCTCGCCCATCTTCTTGGCAGCCTCGCGGATGGCCTCCAGCCGGCGCAGGCGCAGGGCCAGGGCGGTCGCCAGATCCTCGGCGCTCGGCCCCTCCCCCTTCGGCGGCTCGGGGAGCAGGAGGCGGGACTTCAGATAGGCAAGCCATGCCGCCATGACGAGATAGTCCGCCGCCAGCTCCAGGCGCATGCGGCGGGCCTCCTCGATGAAGACCAGGTACTGCTCCGCCAGGGCCAGGATCGAGATGCGGTGGAGATCCACCTTCTGGCGCCGGGCCAGCTCCAGCAGCAGGTCGAGCGGCCCCTCGAAGCCGTCCACGTCGACCAGGAGCGCGGGCTCGCTTTCCGCACGCTCGGGGGGCGCGACATCTTCGAAGGGGAGAGCCTGTGCCATGGGTGAACTCAACTCGGTGGGCGTGCAGCTTCCACTGCCTAGGCCACCATCGCAAGCGCGGCATCCAGCCTCGCTCGGGCATCCACAGGATCCAGCGGCTCCGGCTCGTGGCGGATGCGCTGCAGCGCCGCCTCGGCCCGGCGCAGGGCCTCCCCTTCCAGGGAGGGCGCGGCCTCGGCCACGGCGGTCATTTCCTCCATCTGGCCGTTGCAGTGGAGAGCCATGTCGCACCCCGCCGCGAAGGCGGCCTCGGTCCTGCCCCGGAAGGAGCCGGACAGGGCGTGCATGGACAGATCGTCGGTCATGACCAGGCCGTCATAGCCGATATGGCCACGGATGATGTCGCGAATGACGGTGGGAGAGGTCGTGGCCGGGCGCTCCGGGTCGATCGCCGTGTAGACCACGTGGGCGGTCATCGCGAGCGGCATGTCGGTCAGCATCCGGAAAGGCTTGAAATCGTGGGCCTCCAACTCCTCGCGGGAGGCATCGACCACCGGCAGGGCGAGATGGCTGTCCGCCCCGGCCCGGCCGTGGCCCGGCATGTGCTTGACCACCGGCAGGACCCCACCGGCAAGAAGCCCCTCGGCCGCCGCACGGCCGAGCACGGCCACCTGTTCGGCGGAGCGGCCATAGGCCCGGTCGCCGATCACGTCGTGGGCGCCTGGGGACGGCACGTCGAGGACGGGAAGGCAATCGACCGTGACGCCCGCCGACAGGAGGTCATGGGCGATCAACCGGGCGCCGAGCCGGGTGATCTCGCGCCGCACGAGCGGATCGTTGGCATGGACGAGGCCGTAGGTGCGCCCGGACGGGTATTTGGGCCAATGGGGCGGCCCCATGCGCTGCACCCGGCCGCCCTCCTGGTCGATGAGGATGGGGGCGTCCGCGCGGCCGACGGTCTCGCGCAGGGCGTCGCAGAGCGCCCGGACCTGCGCCGGATTGTCGATGTTGCGCTTGAACAGGATGAATCCCCAGGGAGCGGCCTCCCGGAAGAAGGCAGCCTCGTCGGGGGTGAGTTCGTGGCCGGAGCAGCCAGCAATAAAGGCGCGGGTCATGCCCGCGCCTTACGTCCCCTGTCCGGCAGGGTCAAGAAGTCTTGAGCGCCGTGCCCAGGCTTAGTTCTTCGCCACGAAGCACTGGCCGCCCTGTCCCTGAAGCCGGGAGCAGAGGGAGGAAGCCTCGTCCCGCGCCATCGGTCCGACCCGGACGCGATAGAGCGTGTTGCCGTTCACCTCGGCCTTCCGGATGATCGAGGGCAGGCCTTCCAGCTCGGGATACTTCTTCTGGAAGCGCTCGAACGCGGCCTGCGCGTCGCTTTCGGAGCTGCTGACGCCCAGCTGGACCGAGAAGTCGCCGGTCGGCGTCACGAGCGGCGGCGTTTCCGCAGGGGCGACCGCCACCGGCTGGGCCGAGGCCACGCGCTGCGGCGAAGAGCCGCTGGCGGGTGTCGAGGCCGCCGGAGTGGGGGCAGGAGCCGCCTGGACAGGCTCCGGAGCCGGAGCCGGCTGCGCGGGTGCCGGAGTGCTCGGCGCCGGCTGCGGAGCGGCCGCGGCCACCTGGGCGGGGGGCGGAGGCGCGGCGTTGCCCTGCGCCGCCGGGGGCAGCGACATGGTCGGCAGCACAGAACCCGCCGCCCGGGGCGCCGCAGCGCCCCCGGGCTGGACCACGCTGCCGTCGGGACGGATGGTGACGGTACGGACCTTGCGCGGTTCGCCGAGGTCGAGACCGCCCGCCGGACGTCCGGCCGAGGTCGCTCCGGTGGCGTCGCCTGCGCCGCCGGAATTCATCCGGACAGCCTGAGCCACGTCGACCGGCTGCTCCTCGCGGTTCACCACCTTGGTCTCGGTGTTGGCGCGCTCGTAGATCTGCTTGTTCTGGTTCGGGATCTCGACCCCGCCCGGATTCTGCGGCTGGACCTTGATCGGCTCGTTCGAGGCTTCGATCAGCGGGGGCTCGCCGCCCGACAGCGACGAGGATCCGCCGCCCAGGAGATAGGCCCCGCCGCCGCCGATCACGACGGCGCCGAGAACGGCTCCGGCGAGGATCAGGCCCTTGCGCGACCGGGGCTTCTCCACGGGCGCATAGCCCATGTCCGCGTCCTGATCGTAGCCGGAATCCGCGTGGTGGGCCGCGTTCGGATCGTAGTAATCCTGGCCATAGGCCGTGTGGTCATAGGCATCGTGGGCGTCGTGACCCTGTGCCGGAGCCTGATGATAGGCGTACTGGTCGGGCCGGGCTTCGGCCTGCGGGTACTGGTCGTAGTGGTAGGCCGGCGCGGCGGCCTGCCCTCCCCGCGGGGTCTGAGGCTGGGCGGCTCTGGGCGCGGGCGCGGCGGCGGCCGGTTCGCGCACGGCGAAAAGGTCGTCGAGGCCGGCATTGGCCTGGTTGCGCGGACGGGCAGGCTGGTCGCCGGCCAGCAGGGATTGGAAAGGATCGTCTTGTCCCACAATGCGCGCGAGCTCCGCCAGCGGGTCGTTCCGCGTGGCAGGGGCCGCTTGCGAGGGGGCGCCTTGCGCCTGGGCGAGTTGCCGTTCGATCTCATCAAGATCGACGGCAAAACGGGGCTTTACTGATTCGCTCATTGCGCCGGACCTCCGGTAACCCGACAGAACGCCCATCGCTCCATCGGCACGACGTTACGGCACCCGGCGCATGCGGTTCGAAACAGGTCGCCCCGCCTCAAAAACCGTCAGCGCATCTCGTTGGGAGCCGTGACGCCCAGGATGGCGAGGCCAGATGCGAGCACGCCCTTCAGGGCATGCACGAGAGCGAGCCTCGCTTTCGTTGACTCTTTATCAGTTTGATTAACAAAGCGTAATTGCGGCAAGTCTTTGCCCTTGTTCCACAGCGAGTGGAAGGCGCTGGCCACGTCGTAGAGATAGAACGCCACCCGGTGCGGCTCGTGCGCTTCCGCCGCCGCCTCGATCATCCGCGGATACTGCGCGATCCGGTGGATGAGGTCCATCTCCGCTTCATCAGATAGGATCGAAAGGTCAGCTTTTTCAAGCTCTTCGGGCGAGAAATTCGCATCCGGGAACGCCTCCGCGGCCTGCCGGAACACGGACGCGCAGCGGGCATGCGCGTACTGCACATAGAAGACCGGATTGTCCTTGGACTGTTCCACGACCTTGGCAAGATCGAAGTCCAAGGTGGCGTCGTTCTTGCGGAAAATCATCATGAAGCGGACCGCGTCCCGGCCCACCTCGTCGACAACATCACGCAGCGTCACAAAGTCGCCGGCCCGCTTCGACATCTTCACCGGCTCGCCGCCGCGCAGAAGCTTGACCAGCTGGCAGAGCTTCACGTCCAGCTCGCCCTTGTTGTCGGTGACCGCCTTCACGGCCGCCTGCATGCGCTTCACGTAGCCGCCGTGGTCGGCGCCCCACACGTCGATCATCAGGCCGAAGCCGCGCTCGAACTTGGAGCGGTGATAGGCGATGTCCGAGGCGAAATAGGTGAAGGAGCCGTCCGACTTCAGGAGCGGCCGGTCGACCTCGTCGCCGAAGGAGGTGGCCCGGAACAGGAGCTGCTCCCGGTCCTCCCAGTCCTCGTCCTTCTGGCCCTTGGGGGGCGGCAGGCGGCCCATATAGACCAGGTCGCGCGAGCGAAGCTCCTCGATGGTCTTGGCGACTTCGCCGCCGTTGTCCTGCTGAAGGGAGCGCTCGGAAAAGAACACGTCGTGGTGGATGTTGAGCGCGGCCAGATCGGTGCGGATCATGTCCATCATGGCGTTGATGGACAGCTCGCGGACCAGCGGCAGCCACTCGGCCTCGGGCTTGTCGAGAAGGCCCTTCCCGTGCTCCCGCGCCAGCTTCTCGCCCACGGGCTTGAGGTAGTCGCCCGGATAGAGCCCTTCCGGAATGGCGCCAATGTCCTGGCCCAGGGCTTCCTTGTAGCGGAGATAGGCGGACCGGGCGAGCACGTCGACCTGGGCGCCCGCGTCGTTGATGTAGTACTCGCGGGCCACCTTGTAGCCCGCATAGGCCAGGAGGGCCGCCAAGGCGTCGCCGAAGACCGCGCCGCGGCCGTGGCCCACATGCATGGGGCCGGTCGGGTTGGCCGAGACGTATTCCACGTTGACGGCGGCGCCTGCCCCCTGCCCGCTCCGGCCGAAGCCTTCGCTGTCGATCACGACGGCGCGCAGGACCTGATGCAGCACTTCCGGGGCGAGCCGGATGTTGATGAAGCCGGGGCCCGCCACCTCGACCTTGGTGACGCGCGGATCGTCCTGGAGGTCGCCCACGAGCAGATCGGCCAGGGCGCGCGGGTTCATGCGCGCCTCCTTGGCCAGCACCATGGCGGCATTGGTGGCGAGATCGCCGTGGGACGGATCCCGCGGCGGCTCCACCACGACGCGGCTCGCGTCCAGCCCCGGTGGGATCTTGCCCGCCTCGGCCAGACGGCCAAGCGCATCCGCCACTCGCTTCTCAAACAGACCGAAGATATTCATCGACTTCATCTCAATAGCAACAGAAGCCCTCCTCCTGAGGAGGACCGCAAGGTCCGTCTCGAAGGATGAGGGCGTTTCCAGAGCGCGCTGGACCATCCTTCGAGACGCCGCTTCGCGGCTCCTCAGGATGAGGGACCGTGCCGCCGGGGCGCTCCAAGGCCTCGGCGCGCCTAACGCAAGTCTGGCGTTACGTCAAACAGGCGGCGGTGTTCGAGGAGCGCATACCGGTCCGTCATCCCCGCAATATAATCGGCGACCCGCCGCGCCAGACGCGCCTCGTCGTCCCTCGGCAGGTCCGCCTGCCATTCCTCCGGCATGGATTCCGGCTCGGCCCTGAAGCGGCGGAACAGATCGCGCAGCACGTCGTCGGCCTCGGCGCGCACCTTCATGACCTTCGGGTGCCGGTACATGTGGGCATAGAGGAAGCGCTTGATCGCGGCGTCCGCCTGGGTCATGTCCCTGGAGAAGCAGATGACGGTCTCGCCGGCGCGCCTTACCGCTTCGGCGCTTTCCGGAGCGAGGGCTGCGATTCTCCGCTCCCCTTCCGCCACCACGTCCTCCACGAACCGGGTGATGACCCGCCGGGTCAGCTCGTGGATGCGCCGGGACAGTTCCAGTCCCGGATAGCGGGCGTCGATCTCCCGCAGAAGCCCGTCCAGGAACGGGACCTCCCGCAGGTCCTCGATGTTGAAGAGCCCCGCCCTCAGGCCATCGTCGATGTCGTGGGCGTCATAGGCGATGTCGTCGGCGATGGCCGCCGCCTGGGCCTCTCCGCTGGCGAAGGTCGCGAGCTCCAGATCCTGCTGGGCATTGTATTCGAGGATCGCGAGGGGCACGCCGCGTTCGGCATAGCGCAGGGTCGGCCGGCCGTCGGCGTCCAGAAGCGGCCCGTTGTGCTTGACCAGCCCCTCCAGGGTCTCCCAGGCGAGGTTGAGTCCGTCGTATTCGGCGTAGCGCCGCTCCAGCCGGGTCACGACCCGCAGGGCCTGGGCGTTGTGGTCGAAGCCGCCGAACGCCGCCATGCACTCGTCGAGGGTGTCCTCGCCCGTGTGGCCGAAGGGCGTATGGCCGAGGTCGTGGGAGAGCGCCAGCGCCTCGGCCAGATCCTCGTCGAGACCGAGCGACCGGGCCAGGGCCCGGGCGATCTGGCTGACCTCGATGGTGTGGGTCAGCCGGGTGCGGAAATGGTCGCCCTCGTGGTAGACGAAGACCTGCGTCTTGTGCTTCAGGCGGCGGAAGGCGGATGAATGGATGATCCGGTCCCGGTCGCGCTGGAACTCGCTGCGGGTCGGGGAGACCGCCTCCGGATAGAGCCGACCGCGGCTTCCCCACGGATCGCAGGCATAAGGGGCACGCCATCGTTCGCCAAAGGGCCGCACGGGTCATCCTCGGGTTGAAGCCTTGTCGGTGCGCACTTACCTTGCTCTTGTACGGTTGTCCAAGACTACCACGGACTGGATGGACGAATGCCTGGAATCACCCTGACCGAACGCGCTGCGCGCCGCATCAACGAGATCATGGCCTCGGAGCCTGAAGGCTCGATGCTGAGAATCAGCGTCAACGGAGGCGGCTGTTCGGGCTTCCAATATGCCTTCGACGTGGACAGGACCCGGCAGGACGATGACCTTGTGATCGAGCGGGACGGCGCCGCCGTTCTCGTGGACGAGGTCTCGATCCAGTACATGGACGGCTCGGTGATCGACTTCGTGGACGATCTCATCGGCCAATCCTTCAAGATCGAGAACCCCCACGCCACCGCCTCCTGCGGCTGCGGCACGTCGTTCTCGCTCTGAGATTTCGTTTCGACCGATATTCCTTCGCCCCGCCAAAGCGGCTATGACACCAGGGCTTTTCGGCCTTGGGGGATGACATGCGGCTACTTCAGCGTTCGGGCGTCTGCGCCCTGGCCCTCGTGGCCGGCACCGCGGCCCTGCAGTTCGAGCCCGCCGTGCTGCGCGATCTGGTCTTCGACAACGGCAGCCATCGCATGGCCGTCGGCGCCGTCAGGGTGCCGCTCTGGGCCGCCGCCCGGGCCCAGTCGCCCGAGACCTTCAGCCTGGAAAACGTCCGCCTGACCTTCGGATCCACGACCTACGAGGCGCAGCGGGTCGATTTCTCCGGCGTCGCCTCGTCCCGGGCGGAGGTTGACGCCCTCCTCTCCGCGTCGTCCCAGCCGCTGGCCGAGCGATTGGCCCGCATCAGCGCGCGGGAGATCAGAATCCCGGAGCTCAAGGTCCGCCAGAAGGTCGGCCCGGAAACCCAGGCGACCGTTTACAAAAACGTCCTTCTCGCCGACGTGCTCCAGGGCCGCATCGGACAGGCCACGGTCGGCGCGACCGGTGTGGAGATATCCGACGAGAAGACCAGCCTTACCATCAGTTACGGGCGGATGGCGATCAGCGATGTCGACATGCCGGCCTTCGCCCGTCTCTACGAGACCAAGGCCGTCGACGCCGCCTCGGCCCCGCTGACCCGGATCCACGGCGCATTCTCCATCGACGACATCGACATGGTCGACGAGCAGGGCCTCTCGATCAAGGTCGCCCGCCTGGCCGGACGGGACTTCCTGGCGCGCCCGACCCGGGAATCCTGGACCGGAACGACCGAGCAGTTCGTCACGCTCGGCAGCAGGAGCGACGACCTGACCGAGGACGAGCAGGCCCGGCTCCTCTCGACCCTCGGGGACTTCCTCGGCGCCTTCGACATCGGCTTCATCGAGGCGACCGGGTTCGAGCTCAAGGACCCGTCGAACGATGGCGCGACCGGCCGCATCCGCCGCCTCGCCTATACCGGCGCCACGGGCACCCAGCCCGCCGACGCCCGCGCCGAGGGCTTCGAGGTCACGGACAAGGACGGTTCGGTCAAGATCGAGACCATGAGCCTCACGGGCTTTTCCCTGAAACCTACCATCGAGGCCCTCAGGACCACGAGCCCCGATGCCCTGCGGGACCTCGACCCGGCCGCCATGCGCACACTCCTGCCCACCCTGGGAACCCTGCGCATTTCGGGGGTCGACATCGATACCCTGGACAAGGACTCCGACGCCAAGTCGCCGGAGCGCATCAAGGCGACCCTCAAGGAATTCGAGTTCACGGCGGACGATCCGTTCAATTCCGTGCCGACCAACATTCGTGTCGGGCTCCAGAACTTCGCCATCGCCCTGCCGGCGAACAGCCAGGAGGACGGGATCAAGGATCTGCTCGCCCTCGGCTACGCCACCCTGGACCTGTCCTTCATGCTCTCGGCCGGATGGGACGAGACGACGAGCCAGCTCACCCTGCGCGAGGTCTCGGCCAAGGCCGAGGACATGGGAAGCTTCTCCCTCACCGGGGTCCTCGGCAATGTCGGCAAGGACGTCTTCGACCCGGACACGGCCGTCGCCACCGTGGCCCTGGTGGATGCGCGGGCGAAATCCCTCGAACTGACGGTTCAGAACACGGGCCTGTTCGACCGATTCCTGGCCCAGACCGCCGAGGAACAGAAGACGACACCCGAGGCGCTGCGCCGGAGCTACGGCACCATTGCGGCCGTCGCCATTCCCTCGATGCTCGGCAATTCCGAACAGGCCAAGACCCTGAGCCAGGCCGTCGCCCGCTTCATCGCCAAGCCCGGACGCCTGACGATCAGCGCCGAGGCCAAGGAGCCGGGAGGCCTCGGCGTCGCCGACCTCATCGGCCTGACGGAGCCGGCCGCCGCGCTCGAGAAGCTCAACATCACAGCCAAGGTGGAGTAGCGCGAGAACGGGCCTTCGCCCGGCTTCCCCGCCGCGATTCTGCACCGGAAGGCTGGCGCCGGGAAGCGCCAACCTGCCCTCCTCCCCACAGGTTTCGGACCTCGCCGGAAACGCCGACCTGCTCTCCTCCCCCTTGTGGGGAGGAGTTGGAGGTGGGGGTGCCAGCGCCAAGCCCTCATAGGCTATCGCTCACACCCCCACCCTGGCCCTCCCCACAAGGGGGAGGGAATGAGGTCGCGCCAGACAGTGCCACATTAACGACAGCCGCAACCGCTCTCACCCTCATCCTGAGGAGCCGCGACAGCGGCGTCTCGAAGGAGGCTCCAGTTCACTCCGGAGACGCCTCAGATCAGCGTGGGCTGGTCCTGCTCGGCGGCCTGGGCCTCGACCACGGCGATGGCCGTCAGATTGACGATGCCGCGGGCCGTCACGGACGGGGTCAGGATGTGGGCCGGCTGGGCCGGGCCGATGAGGATCGGGCCCACGGGCAGGGAATCCGCCAGCATCTTGGTGAACTGGAAGGCGATGTTGGCCGCGTCCAGGTTCGGCATGATGAGCACGTTCGCCTCGCCCTTCAGGCGCGATGCCGGATAGACCCTTTCGCGAACGATCTCCGACAGGGCGGAATCCGCCTGCATCTCGCCTTCGACCTCCAGGTCCGGCGCGCGCTCGCGGATCATCTCCAGGGCCGTGCGCATCTTCACCGCCGAGCGCGTGTCCGCCGCCCCGAAATCGCTGTGGGACAGGAGCGCGATCTTGGGCTCGATGCCGAAGCGCCGCACGTGGCTGGCGCAGGCCACCGTCATCTCGGCGATTTCCTCGGCGCTCGGGTCCGCCTGCACGTGGGTATCGGCCAGGAAGTAGGCGCCCTTGGACGAGATCACCAGGGACAGGGCCGCCATCTCGTGAACGCCGGGCGCAAGGCCGATGATGTCCTTGATGTGCTTCAGGCGCGACTGGAATCGCCCTTCAAGGCCGCAGATCAGGGCATCGGCGTCGCCGCGCTTGACCGCGACCGCCCCGATCACCGTGGTGTTGGTGCGAACGAGGGTCTTGGCCGCGTCGGGCGTGATGCCCTTGCGGCCGGCGGCCTCCACGTAGCAGGCCACGTATTCGCGGTAGCGCGGATCGTCCTCCGGGTTCACCAGCTCGAAATGGCGCCCGATCTCCATGGACAGGCCGAAGCGCTTGATGCGGGCCTCGACCACGCTGGGGCGGCCGATCAGGATCGGCTTGGCGATGCCCTCCTCCACGATGACCTGGACCGCGCGCAGCACGCGCTCGTCCTCGCCCTCGGCATAGATCACCCGCTTGGGGTTGGCCTTCGCCTGGGAGAAGAGCGGCTTCATGATGAAGCCGGAGCGGAACACGAAGCGGGTCAGGGAATCCGCGTAGGCCTCCAGATCCTCCAGGGGACGGGTCGCCACGCCCGTGTCCATGGCGGCCTTGGCCACGGCGGGGGCGATGCGCAGGATCAGGCGCGGATCGAACGGGCTCGGGATCAGGGACTTGCGCCCGAAGGGATGGGCCTCGCCGCCATAGGCGCGGGCCACGACCTCCGAGGGAGCCTCGCGGGCGAGGCCGGCGATGGCCTTCACGGCCGCCGCCTTCATCTCCTCGTTGATCTGCGTCGCGCCGACGTCGAGCGCACCGCGGAAGATGTAGGGGAAGCACAGGACGTTGTTGACCTGGTTCGGAAAGTCGGAGCGCCCGGTGCAGATCATGGCGTCGGGGCGGGCCGCCTCCGCCTCCTCCGGCATGATCTCCGGATAGGGGTTGGCGAGCGCCATGATGAGGGGCCGCGGCGCCATCTTGGCCAGGAGCGCGGGCTTGAGGATGCCGCCGGCCGAGAGGCCGAGGAACACGTCCGCATCGGCGATGACGTCGTTGAGGGTCCGGGCGTCGGTCTTCTGCGCATAGACCGACTTCCACCGGTCCATGAGCTTCTCGCGCCCCTCGTAGACCACGCCCTCGATGTCCGTGATCCAGATGTTCTCGCGCCGCGCGCCGAGGGAGACCAGCAGGTTGAGGCAGGCGAGCGCCGCCGCGCCGGCGCCGGAGGTGACGATCTTCACGTCCTCGATGCGCTTGCCCGCGAGCTCCAGGGCGTTGGTGACGGCCGCGCCGACGATGATGGCGGTGCCGTGCTGATCGTCATGGAAGACCGGAATGCTCATCCGGGCCTTCAGGCGCTCCTCGACCTCGAAGCATTCCGGAGCCTTGATGTCCTCCAGGTTGATGCCGCCGAAGGTGGGCTCCAGGGCGGCGATGACCTCGACCAGCTTATCGACGTTCTTCTCGGCCACCTCGATGTCGAACACGTCGATGCCGGAGAATTTCTTGAACAGGACGGCCTTGCCCTCCATCACGGGCTTGGAGGCCAGGGGACCGATATCGCCCAGGCCCAGCACGGCGGTGCCGTTGGAAATGACCGCGACGAGGTTCTGCCGGGAGGTGTAGTTGGCGGCTTCCAGCGGATCGGCCGCGATGGCTTCGCAGGGGGCGGCGACGCCGGGCGTATAGGCGAGCGCGAGGTCGCGCTGGTTCCCGAGAGGCTTGGTCGGCTGGATCTCGAGCTTTCCGGGGCGCGGATGTTGGTGATAGAAGAGCGCTCCCGATTTCAGATCCTGCGAGATGTTGTCAGCCATCCCAAACGCTCCCTGCGTCACTAGCCGTTGCTGTATTTCGAGCGGCTCTTGTGCGCGTCTTGCCCCCTGCCGTCAACGCCGTTGTCGCGGCATGGGAGGCATGCAATGAACCTGCGCCACCGCCTGAAGAACTGGCGCAATCCCCACAACCAGACCCGGATCCACCTCGCCCGCATGGCCGGCCGCTACGGCTACGACATCGGGGAGTTCTCCTACGGCCGCCCCAAGGTACGCTTTCCGGAATCGGGAAAGAAGCTGACCATCGGGCGCTACTGCTCCATCGCCGACAAGGTCGAGATCCTGCTCGGGGGCAACCACAGGATCGACTGGGGCACCACCTATCCGTTCTCGGCCCTGCGGGAGCTCTGGCCCTCGGCGCCCCAGACCGAGGATTACCATTCGTCCCGCGGCGACGTGACGATCGGGCACGACGTCTGGCTCGGCTCGGGCGCGATCGTCCTCTCGGGGGTCACCATCGGTCACGGTGCCGTCGTTGCCGCCCATGCGGTGGTGACCAGGGACGTACCGCCCTACGCCATCGTCGGGGGCAATCCGGCGAAGATCATCCGCTACCGCTTCGACGAGGCGACGATCCAGGCCCTGCTGGAAGCCGGCTGGTGGGAGCTGCCGAAGGAGAAGGTCGCGACCCTGATCCCGCTCCTGCAGAGCGACCGGATTCGCGAGCTCGTTGCGGCCGTCAGGGTGCTGCGGGCTCAATCGTCTTGAGGGTCCGCCGCCCCAGCGTCCGGGCCTTGACGGCGAGCGCCGGCTTCTCGACCGCGTACCAGGACAGGGCCCCGGCGGCGAGGGTGATGAGGAGCGAAGGCGCCAGCAGCACCAGGGCCGCCGTCGCGGGAAACAGCGCGTGCAGGGTCTGCTGCACCGGCCAGCCGTAGAGATAGGTGCCGTAGGACAGGTCCGCCCTCGGTTCGTACGACCAGCGGGTCAGCACCGGCGCCAGGGCCAGCCACATGATCCCGTAGGACGTGGCGAGGAACAGGAGCGTCTTGTACAGGAAGGTGCCGCCCGCAAGCCATGTGGCGGCGATGAGCGCGAACGCCACCGGCCCCGAGAGGCGGATGCGGTTGCGCCAGACATAGAGCGCGCCGCCGAAGGCGAAGATCAGCGGCAGGCGCAGCGACGTTTCCAGCCCCTTCGGCGCATCGGGGCGGAAGAAATCGAGACTGGCCAGGGACAGGGCGAGCCCCGCGACCAGGGCCAGGGCGACGGCGCGGGACCGCAGCAGGCCGACGAGCCCGAAGGCCAGGACGCCCGCATAGCACAGGACTTCGTATTTCAGCGTCCACACCGTTCCCATGGGGAACTTGAACGGATTGTCGGCGAAGACGCCCGGCAGGGCGATGTTGCTCTTGAAGCTCGAAAGCGTCATGCCGATGAAGCGGCGCAGATCCGGACTTTCCAGATAGGCGGTCAGCGGCAGGCTCGTCATGGCGCCGCCCAAGAGCAGCGCGACCACGAGCGTCGCCACGATCAGCCCCGGGGCGATGCGCAAGGCGCGGGCGATCACATAGTCCCGCCAGCCGCGCTGGTCGAAGCTCATGGTGACGAGAAAGCCGGAGACGACGAAGAACCCGTTCACCGCATGCTCACCCAGGGTAAAGCCGGTGGAGGATGCCAGGGGCTCGTCCATGACGGCGCCCGTCGTCACGCTGAACGCGTGGGATACGACCACGGCGACGGCGAGGAGGAGCCGCAAGATGGTGAAATTGTTCGCGCCCGCCATGGCGGTGGAAACCGTCGGCGATTTCGGGATGAAGAGCGGCGGCCTCATGACAGCCCCTCCTGTCGCAGAGCCCCCTGCCCGCGCAGGAACGCGAGCGCTCCCGCGGCCGAGCCGCCATAGCGCTCGATCAGGCTGCGCCGGAACGTGAGGCCGGCCGCCACCGACTTGACGGCATTGACGGCGAACATGGCAGGCGCCGGATTGGGCAGGCCGTATTTGCGGCTCACATAGGCCCGAGACCAAGCCTGGTGCCAGCGGGACTTGAAGATGCGCCCCGGCTTGGGCTTGCTCGACCGTCCGCGCCCGTGGCGTACGATCGCCTGCGGCACGTAGATCAGCGCAGATCCCGCATCCGCGACCCGGCGGCAAAGGTCGTCGTCCTCGTAGAACAGGAAGATGTTCTCGTCGAAACCGCCGAGCTGCAGGAACAGGTCGCGGCGGATCAGGAAGCAGGCGCCGGAAAAGAACGGCGCGCAGGCCTCGCCTTCCGGCAGGACGAGCTTTCCGGTGGGGTTCGTCAGGTAGGACGCCAGGAGCGAGCGCGGCTGAAAGAACACCCGGCCGCTCGGCTCCACGATCCGCGGCGCGAAGAAACCCGCATCCGGGTAGCGGCGCGCCGCATCGAGCAGCGCCGCGACGGCGCCCCTGTCAACGATCACGTCGGGGTTGACGATGAGGATGTATTCGCTCTGCGCGGCCCGCGCGCCGGCATTGTTGGCGCGGCCATAGCCCTCGTTGCGGGCGTTGCGGATGACCCGCGCGCCCTGCCCCTCGGCGATGGCAGCGCTGTCGTCCGTGGACGCGTTGTCGACGACGATCAGCGGCACCCCGTCCGCCCGCAGCGCGCCGAGGCACTCCGGCAGCGCATGGGCGCTGTCGAAGGCCACGACGATAGCGGCGACGGTCGTCATTTTTCCTGGACGTTCAGGCGGATATGCAGCTCGCGCAGCTGCTTGGGCGTCACCTCGGACGGCGCGCCGAGAAGCAGGTCCTCGGCCTTCTGGTTCATGGGGAAGAGCGTGATCTCGCGCAGGTTCTGCGCCCCGCAGAGCAGCATCACGATACGGTCGACGCCCGCCGCCATTCCGCCGTGGGGCGGTGCGCCGTACTGGAACGCGCGGAACATGCCGCCGAACCGCTCCATGACCTCGGTCTCGCCATAGCCGGCGATCTCGAAAGCCTTCACCATCCGGTCGGGACGGTGGTTGCGGATCGAGCCCGAGGCCAGCTCATAGCCGTTGCAGACCATGTCGTACTGGAGCGCGGTGATCTTGAGGATCTTCTCCTTGTCCGTCGGATCGAGCGCCATGAAGGCGTCGTGCTCCATGTTGCCCATGGAGAACGGGTTGTGGGAGAAGTCGATCTTCTTCTCGTCCTCGTTCCACTCGTATTGCGGGAAGTCGGTGATCCAGCAGAAGGCGAACTGGTTCTTGTCGCCAAGGCCCAGCTCGTCGCCGATGCGAACGCGCGCCTTACCGGCGAGCGAAGCGGCCTTGTCCTCGTTGCCGGCCGAGAAGAACACCGCGTCGCCGGCTTTGAGGCCCGCCTTCTCGCGGATGGCGGCCTGGGCGGCCTCGGGAATGAACTTGGCGATGGGGCCCTTGCCGGCGATCTGGCCGCCCTCTTCCTCGAACACGATGTAGCCGAGGCCGGGCGCGCCCTCCGAGCGGGCCCACTCGTTCAGCTTGTCGAAGAAGGAACGCGGCTGGGTGGCCGCGCCTGGCGCCGGGATGGCGCGGACCACGCCGCCGCCCTTGATGACGTTCTTGAACGCGTTGAAGGTCACGTCCTCGCGTTCGAACACCTCCGACACGTCGGCGATGACGAGCGGGTTGCGCAGGTCCGGCTTGTCAGAGCCGTATTTCAGCATCGCCTCGAAATAGGGAATGCGCGGGAAGGTCTCGGTGACCGGCTTGCCCTCGGCGAACTCCTTGAAGGTGTCGCGGATCACGGGCTCCATGGTGCGGAACACGTCCTCCTGCGTGACGAAGCTCATCTCCACGTCGAGCTGGTAGAACTCGCCCGGCAGGCGGTCGGCGCGCGGGTCCTCGTCGCGGAAGCAGGGCGCGATCTGGAAGTACCGGTCGAAGCCGGAGATCATGATGAGCTGCTTGAACTGCTGAGGGGCCTGCGGCAGCGCGTAGAACTTGCCGGGATGGATGCGCGAGGGCACCAGGAAGTCGCGCGCGCCCTCCGGCGACGACGCCGTCAGGATCGGCGTGGTGAACTCGAAGAAGCCGCTCTGCTTCATACGGCCGCGAAGGCCGTCGATGATGGCGGTGCGCTTCATGATGTTGTTGTGCAGCTTCTCGCGGCGCAGGTCGAGGAACCGGTAGGTGAGACGGGTCTCCTCCGGATATTCCTGGTCGCCGAAGACCGGCATCGGCAGCTCGGCCGCCGGGCCCAGCACTTCCATGTCGGTGATGTAGACCTCGACCATGCCGGTGGGCAGGTCCGGGTTCTCGGTGCCGGCCGGGCGCTTGCGCACCTTGCCGTCGATCCGCACCACCCATTCCGAGCGCACGGTCTCGGCCATCTTGAAGGCCGGCGAATCCGGGTCCGCCACGCACTGGGTCATGCCGTAATGGTCGCGCAGGTCGATGAACAGCACGCCGCCATGGTCGCGGATGCGGTGGCACCAGCCGGACAGGCGGGTGGTTTCGCCGACATTGGATTCACGGAGCGCGCCGCAGGTGTGGGAGCGGTAACGGTGCATAGGGGCGGACATGGAAGAGCCTGATGGTTCGGTGTTTGGCGCAACATTCATGGGAGGCCGGGGAAGTCAAGGCGCAAGGTTGAAATGGGGTCGCGCTCAGCGAGCCTCCGTGCTTTTATTCCTCGCAAGCGAGGCTGTGTAACCGAAGGGCAAGGAGCGACCGGAGATGGCGAAAACACCCCCTGTCGGCGGCGGCGGAGCGATCCAGTCCCTTCGGCCCTTCGTGCCGGCCCGGGACTTCGCCCAAAGCCAACGGTTCTATGCCGATCTCGGCTTCGCTGTCGCGCCGGTCGGCGACCGCATGGCCGACGTGCGGCTCGACGACTGTGCTTTCTTCCTGCAGGACTTCTACGTGAAGGACTGGGCCGAGAACTTCGTCTTCCACGCCCGCGTGGACGATCTGGACGCCTGGTGGGACCGGATCGCCTCGCTCGATCTAACCAGGAGATACGGGGTCCAAGCCCCGCGACCGCCGAAGCTGGAGCCGTGGGGATTGCGGGTGGCCTATGTGTTCGACCCCTCCGGAATCCTCTGGCATTTCGCCGAGGTCCCGGCCTAGGCGGAGGCTGGCCTCCTGCCCCGATCAGGGTGGCGTCAGAGCGCGCCTACCGGCGGAGCGCAGACCCTCCCTCCTCCAAGAGCCGAACCCTTTGTTTTTCAGCGGGTTTTGCTCGATTTCGGGCCCTGGGAATCTTGCGGAACAAAGCGTGAATTCCCATATCCTACCCATGATGACGAACCAGGCGACATCCCTGCTGAATCACGGCCGGAACGCTCCCAACGAGGAGCGGATCGAGGGGAATTGGCACGTCTATCCTTTCGATGGCGCTCTCGAGATCGACTATGTGGACCAGGCCGGCAATGCGACCCGGCGCTGGGTGATCGCTCGCGAGCTGAAGGTCGGGCCCGGCAAGATGCTGCTCGGGGGCATCGACATGGCCGATGACGGCTATCGCGGCTTCCGGGTGGACCGGATCGAGCGACTCGAGGATGCGGAAACCGGCCTCGTGGTCGACCGCAACATCCTCGACTGGCTGATGAAGCGGGCGGAGCGGCAGGCGAAAGAACGTAGGAAAGCGGCCAGATCGGCCTAAACTTGGGAGTCGCGGGATCGCTCGCGTTCCGCTAAAAGCCTTCACATGGACTTGATCACCACGACCGACGCCCTGGCTGCCGCCTGCAACCGCCTCGCCGCTCATCCGTTCGTTACCGTCGATACGGAGTTCCTGCGCGAGACCACCTATTATCCCAAGCTCTGCCTGATCCAGATGGCGGGCCCCGACCCGGCGGACGCCTATCTCATCGATCCGCTGGCCGAGGGCATCAGCCTCGATCCCTTCATGGCCCTCATGGCCGACGGGAACGTGGTCAAGGTCTTCCACTCCGCCCGGCAGGACCTGGAGATCGTCTGGAACCTGGGCGGCCTCGTGCCCGCGCCCCTCTTCGACACGCAGATCGCCGCCATGGTCTGCGGCTACGGGGATTCGGTCTCTTACGAGCAGCTCGTCAACGACCTCGCCAAGGCGCGGGTGGACAAGTCCTCCCGCTTCACCGACTGGTCGCGCCGCCCCCTGACGGATGCCCAGCTCACCTATGCCCTTTCCGACGTCACCCATCTGGTGAAGGTCTACGAGGCGCTCATCGCCCAGCTCAAGAAGAACGGTCGTCTCGAGTGGCTGAGCGAGGAGATGTCCGTCCTCACCTCGCCCGAGACCTATCAGGCCGATCCGGACAACGCCTGGCGCCGCCTCGCGGGCCGCCTGCGCAAGTCCAAGGAGGTCGCCGTCCTCATGGAGGTCGCCGCCTGGCGCGAGCGCGAGGCCCAGAACCGGGACGTCCCCCGCGGCCGCATCCTCAAGGACGACGCTCTCATCGACGTGGCCGTTTCGGCCCCCCGCAGCGTCGAGGCGCTGGGACGCCTCCGCTCGATCCCGAACGGCTTCGAACGCTCCCGCACGGGGGCCGACATCATCGAGGCGGTGGAACGCGGCCTGACCCGCGACCCGGCCACCGTGCCGATGCCGGAGCGCTCCCGCGGGCGCGGGGCGGCCGGCGCCGTGGTCGAGCTCCTGAAGGTGCTGCTGAAGGCCGTGGCCGAGCAGGAAGGCGTCGCCCCCAAGATCATCGCCACGGTCGAGGAACTGGAGGCCATCGCCGAGAGCGACGCGGCCGATGTCCCCTCCCTCCACGGCTGGCGCCGCACCCTGTTCGGCGAAAAGGCGCTCGCCCTCAAGAACGGGCAACTGGGCCTCGCCATGGAGCGCGGCCGCGTGGTCCTGCGCGATCTGGCCCGGGCCGAGGTGGCTTAGGCACAATCAGCGGGCTCATATGGCGTTACGCTGAAGATCGCATTCGTCTCTCGCCGAGAACGGCACAGGCGGCGGAAGGGAAACCCTCTGTCGTCATTCCGGGGCGGCCCAAAGGGCCGAGCCCGGAACCCATAAACACTGGGGTCCCGGAATAAGGCGGGATGCGTCCCGTCTCATCCTGCATCGTCAACGGTTATGGGTTCCGGGCTCCGCTTCGCGGCCCCGGAATGACACGACGGGGATGCGTTTCAACCGATGACCGGCACCCTTCGGGATCATTCCTGCCCCAGCCGAGGCACGGTCGCCCGCAGGGCGGCCCTATCCTTCAATCTCGATCCCGGCCCTCAGGTTGAGCAGCTTGCCCAGAGCCTTCATGCGCCCCGTGAGGCGTTCGTTGGCCAGGGCCCCCATCTCGCCCGGGAGCTGCAGGATCACCTCGCCGTCGTGGACGGTCAGCGGGATCCTCGGCAGGACACCTTCCATGCCGACCGAAACCGGATAGGCCACGCGCATCAGGGCCGCGAGCAGGCGGGCCCGCTCCATCAGCCGGGTTCCGGCAAGGGCCTTGATCCGCGAGCTGACCTTGTCCGGGTTCAGCCCCTCGTGCCGGAAGAAGATCGACAGGGCCAGATAGGCGCGGCCCGCGTGGTCGAGCCCCGCGAATGCGCCGTAGGCGATGAGGTTGAGGCTCTGCTCGCCGCGGTAGTCCGGATGGGCGCGCCAGCCGATATCGGCCAGAAGGCAGGCCGCGTGCCGGAGCCGGCGCTCGTTCTCGGTCTCGGGCAGGCCCAGGCTCTCCATGAACCGGTTGGTCCAGTCCCACAGCTCCTCGCCGTGGCCGGGAGACCGGGAGCGCAGGAGATTGAGGTCGCCGGCGGCCGAAACCAGCGGATCCTGCTCGCGGGCCGCGCCGTCGAGCTTCTCGTACAGCACGCCTTCGCGCACGCCGTAGGCGGAGATGGCGATCTCCTTCGGCTCGCCGAGCCGGATGATCTCCTCGAGCAGCATCGCCCCATAGGCGAGGAGCGGCCGGCGGGCCTCCGAGACGCTTTCGATGTCCTTGAGGGTCTTGGTATCGACCTCCTCGACCAGATGCAGGAAGTCGAGCCCGTCCTCGGGATTGATGACGTAGCCGTGCATCACATGCAGAGGATAGTCCTTGGCCGCCTGATGGAGCCGTGCCAGAGCGCGCCACGTTCCGCCCACCGCATAGAACGTGCGGCCATGAAGGTTCTCCAGGTATTCCGGCGCCCGCTCCAAGGCGCTGCGGATGATCCTCTGGGCCTTCTTGGGCGATCCGCCGCTCAGGTCCTGCAGGGCGAGGCCGCCGAGGGGCATGGTGATGCCCTGCCCCACCCGCGTGCCCTTCACGTCCACCAGCTCGAGGCTGCCGCCGCCCATGTCGCCCACGATGCCGTCGGGCCCATAGAAGCCCGACACCACGCCGAGCGCGGAAAGCTGGGCCTCGCGGGCCCCGGACAGGAGCTCGATGTCCTGGCCGCAGGTTCGGGCGGCCGCCTCCAGGAAGGCCGGTCCGTTGGAGGCGTCGCGGGCGGCCGCGGTCGCCATCACGAAGATGTCCGAGACCCCCATGGTGCCGCACAGCACCCGGAAGCGGGCGAGCGCCCTCAGGGCCCGCTCCACCGCATCGTCGTCGAGGCGGCCGGTGGTCGCCACGTGGCGCCCCAGGCCGCAGAGAACCTTCTCGTTGTAGATCGGCGTCGGCGCGCGGGTCATTCCCTCGTAGACCACGAGGCGGACCGAGTTCGAGCCGATATCGATGGTGGCGACCGGGCGGCCGATCTTCAGCCGTCCCTGCGCCTCGCGCCCCAGGGCCTGCATGTCAGCGTTGCCCGCGCTTCGCGAGGGCTTTGGGGCTAGACGTCTTGAGAGATTTTCCACGGCCCGACAGACTCGGATTTGTCATGAAATACTTGTGCGCGTTGAATGGTTCCTCACCCTTCGACGGCACGACCCTCTGGCTGGAGCCGTCGGGCAGCACCGTCCAGCTCTGCTCGTTGTCGAGCAGATTCGCCAGCATGATCTGGTCCAGCACCTGCTGGTGCACGGTCGGGTTGAGGATCGGAAGATAGGCCTCCACCCGGCGGTCGAGGTTGCGCGACATGAGGTCGGCGGACGAGATCGCCACATGGGCCTTCGGGTTCGGCAGGGCCTGACCGTTGCCGAAGGCATAGATCCGCGTGTGCTCCAGGAAGCGGCCGACGATGGACTTGACCCGGATGTTCTCCGACAGGCCGGGAATGCCCGGGCGGAGGCAGCAGATGCCGCGCACGATCAGGTCCACCTGCACGCCGGCCGCGCTGGCGTCGTAGAGCGCGTCGATGATGACCGGGTCCACCAGGGAGTTGCACTTGCCCCAGATCGCCGCCGGGCGCCCCGCCTTGGCATGGGCGATCTCCTCCTCGATGTGCTGCAGCAGGCGCTTCTTGAGCGTCAGCGGAGACACCGCCATGCGCTCCAGCTCGGCGGGTTCCGCGTAGCCGGTCACGAAGTTGAAGATGCGCGAGACGTCGCGGCTGACCACCGGGTCGGCGGTGAAATAGGACAGGTCCGTGTAGATGCGCGCCGTGATGGGGTGGTAGTTGCCCGTGCCCACGTGGCAATAGGTGATGAGCTGCCCGCCCTCGCGGCGGACCACCATGGACAGCTTGGCGTGGGTCTTCAGCTCGATGAAGCCGAACACCACCTGCGCGCCCGCCCGCTCCAGATTGCGGGCCCAGCGGATATTGGCCTCCTCGTCGAAGCGGGCCTTCAGCTCCACGAGGGCGGTGACCGACTTGCCCGCCTCCGCCGCCTCGGCGAGGGCGGCGACGATGGGGGAGTCGTTCGAGGTGCGGTAGAGCGTCTGCTTGATCGCCACCACGTTTGGGTCCCGCGCCGCCTGGGACAGGAACTGAACCACGGCATCGAAGGATTCGTAGGGATGGTGGACGATGATGTCCTTCTGGCGGATGGCGGCGAAGCAATCACCGCCATGCTCGCGGATGCGCTCGGGGAAGCGGGGGTTGTAGGGTTTGAACTTGAGGTCCGGCCGCTCCAGGCCCACGAGTTGGGACAGCTCGTTGAGAGCGAGCATCCCCTCGACCACGAAGAGCTCCTCGTCGGAGATTTCCGATTCCTCGGCCACGAACAGGCGCAGGTCCTCCGGCATGGCGGATTCGACCTCGAGCCGGATCACGCTGCCGCGGCGGCGCTGCTTGAGGGCCGTTTCGAACAGGCGCACCAGATCCTCGGCCTCCTCCTCCACCTCGATATCGGAATCGCGGATGACCCGGAAAGCGCCCTGCCCCTGCACGTTGTAGCCGGGAAAGAGCCGGGTCGTGTAGAGCGCGATGATCTGCTCCAAAGCGATGAAGCGGCTCGCGCCGGTTTCGGCGAAATCCGGCAGGCGGATGAAGCGCTCGGCCCGGGCCGGCAGGCGGATGAGCGCGTTCAGCACCTTTCCGTCGCTCTGGCGCGCAAGCTTGAGCGCGATGGAAAGCCCCAGGTTCGGGATGAACGGGAACGGATGCGCCGGATCGATGGCGAGCGGCGTGAGAACCGGGAAGATGAGGTTGTGGAAGTAATCCTCGAGCCACGAGGCTTCGGACTTCGTCAGCTCCGTGCCCTCGACGAGGAAGATCCCCTCCTCCTGCAAGGCATCCCTCAGCTCGCGCCAGCGACGCTGCTGGTCGGAAGCGAGGTTCGATACGGCGACGGCGATCTTCGCCAGCTGCTCCTGCGGCGTCAGGCCGTCCTGCGAGGCCGTGGCCACGCCGGAACGCACCTGCCCGCGCAGGCCCGCGACGCGCACCATGAAGAACTCGTCGAGGTTGTCGGCGGAAATCGACAGGAAGCGCAGCTGCTCCAGCAGCGGATGATTGCGGTTCGAGGCCTCTTCGAGGACGCGCCGGTTGAACTGGAGCCAGGACAATTCGCGGTTGATGAAACGCTGCGGAAACTGCCT
This sequence comes from Microvirga lenta, assembly GCF_020532555.1. Taxonomy (GTDB): domain Bacteria; phylum Pseudomonadota; class Alphaproteobacteria; order Rhizobiales; family Beijerinckiaceae; genus Microvirga; species Microvirga lenta. Next base: position 155,910 of record NZ_JAJBBR010000012.1, read on the forward strand.
CAGGACCGCGCCGTCGAACTCCACCTCGGGCGGGGCCTTCGGCAGCGGAGCCTCGCTGACGATCTCCGCCTCGTCCAACACCAGGGCACTACGCACGTCGTCCTCCGCCACTTTCTTCTGCGGCTTCCGTTTTGATTTGGACTTCGTGACGGTTTCACGACGGATCGGGGACAGGGCGTCTGAATCGGACTTCACTCGGTCTCATCCATTTCTTGAGCGGCGCCAAGGATCTCGGCCGCGATGGCCCGGGAGACGCGCCGCCCCCGGCTCAGGGCTTCCTTGTCGAGGAGGGTCACAAGTTCGGAGGCCTTCGCCAGCGACCGCTCGATCCGCAATGCGATGTAATCGACAACGCTGGTATCGACCACGAGTTGCCGGTCGACGAACAGCTTGACCAGAACCGCCTTCAGCAGGGCGTCGTCGGGCGCTTCCAGCTCGACGGCAGGCGCGAGGCGCAGGCGCGAGAGCAGGTCCGGCGTCCTGATGCCCCACTGGTCGGGCGGCGTCTCGCAGGTGAGGAGCAGATATGCCTTCCGTTCCCGCGCCAGGTTGAGGAGATGGAACAGGGCCGCCTCGTCCCGGATGCCCCGATCTACGTCCTCGATGGCCAGGGCGCCGTTGGACACCAGATGGGGCACCTTGTCCCCGGCCACCTCGGCGGCGTCCACGGTCCAGGCATGGGCGGTCTCCGCCCAGATCGACGCCAGATGGCTCTTGCCGCTGCCGCGCGGGCCTCTCAGGAGCAGGATCGTGTCCGGCCAGCCCGGCCAGCCTTCGATGCAGGCATAGGCCCGCTCGTTGGAGGGGCTGACGAGAAAGTCCTCGCGCCCGTAGCGCGGGTCGAGAGGCAGGTCGAAGGCCAGCTGCTTGGGAGCCTCACGCATCGGCATCGGCCCTCGGTATCAGGATGACGGGCTCGCCGCCGCGATAGAGCGGGCTCGCCAGGTACTGCCCCAGGGCGAAGCGCGCGATGACCCCGATGGCCGCCGCCAGCGGCACCGCGAGCAGGAGCCCGACGAAGCCGAACAGGGAGCCGAAGGCCAGGAGCGCGAACATCAGCCAGACCGGGTGGAGCCCCACGGAATCCCCGACCAGCTTCGGGGACAGGATGTTGCCCTCCACGAACTGGCCGAAGACGAAGATTCCCAGGGTGGCGAGGATCATCGTCCAGTCCGGCCAGAACTGCACGATGGCGACGCCCATGGAGAGAATGAGCCCGGTGAGAGAGCCCACATAGGGGATGAAGCTCAGGATTCCCGACGTCATGCCGATCACGGCGCCGAAATTGAGCCCGATCATCGACAGCCCGACCGCATAGAATGTGCCGAGGATGATGCAGACCATCGCCTGACCGCGCACGAAGCCCGCGATGGCGTGGTCGATGTCGCGGGCGATGGCGCGCACCGTCTCCCGGTGTTTCATGGGCAGCCAGGAATCCACCGTCCTGACCATGCGGTCCCAGTCCACCAGCATGTAGAAGGCCACGACCGGCGTCACCACGAGCAGCGAAAAGATGCTGAGCAGGGCCTGCCCGCCCGACCACAGGGACTGGAGGAAGGCTCCGAGCCAGGCGATGCCCTGGGAGACCAGGTTGCCGACCGAGGTCTGCATCTGGGGCAGCGCGGTGCGCCCGCCCAGCCGCTCGATCAGCGGCCCGCCCTGCTCCACCGCCAGCTGCTGAAGGCGGGCCACATAGCTCGGCAGGCGTTCGACCAGGGCGCCGAGCTGCTGGGCGCCGAACGGGATCAGCACCACCAGGGTCAGGATGAAGAACAGCACGAACAGGATGAGGATGACGAGGCTGGCGCCCAGCCGGCCGATCCCGACACGCTGCAGCCGGTCCGCCAGGGGATCGAGCAGATAAGCCAGGGCGAAGCCCGCCACGAAAGGCAGGAGGATGGTGCGCAGGGCGAACAGCAGGATCACCGTCACCACCAGCGCCGCGATCCAGAATGCGATCTGCCGTTGGATCGTCATCTCGGTCCCATCTTCCGCAAGACTCCACCTCAGCCCGACATGTGCCGAAGCCAGCCACCGAGATAGGCACCGGCGGAAGCCACGGTCAAGGCGGCCACCACCAGCATGGCCACTTCTTCGAGGCCGGCGAGGTCGGCCCCATAGGCATTTGCCGCAAGGGCAAAGGCCGCAAACCCGATCTGGGCCGCCGTGTTCAGCTTGCTGACGAGGAGCGGCTTGATCTCGACGGGGCGGCTCATGACCCAGGACAGCATCACCGCCGCCACGATCATGGCGTCGCGCGACACGACCACGATGGCGAGCCAGCTCGGAATGGCCCCCACGACGGCGAGCGAGATATAGATCGACACGAGGAGCGACTTGTCCGCCAGGGGATCGATATAGGCCCCGAGCTCGCTCTTCATGTCGAAATGCCGGGCGATGAACCCGTCGACCCCGTCCGAGATGCCTGCAATCGCGAACAGGACGAACGCCGTCCCCCACCGCTCCTGCATGATCATGACGATCACGAAAGGCACGATGATGAGGCGCCCGATGGTGATGAGGTTCGGAATGGTCATCGGAGAAGATGATGGCGGGTCGCGGGCACGAGTTCAATCGGGCCGCAACCGCATGGGGATAGCGGGGACGGCAGGCGGGGGTATCGCGGCTCTTTCCGGCGAAAGCCCCTTGCCTTTCGCCCCCCTCTCGCCTTACTGCCCCCGGTGAGACGGGGACTGCGGATGAGCGAGAAACAGCAGAACGGCCTGACCTATGCGCAGGCGGGCGTCGACATCGACGCGGGCAATGCCATGGTCGACCAGATCAAGCCCTTGGTGCGCGCCACGCGCCGCCCGGGAGCGGACGCGGAAATCGGCGGGTTCGGCGGGCTGTTCGACCTCAAGGCCGCCGGCTTCAAGGACCCGATCCTAGTCGCCGCCAACGACGGCGTCGGCACCAAGGTGAAGATCGCCATCGACACGGGCATCCACGACACGATCGGCATCGACCTCGTGGCCATGTGCGTGAACGACATCATCGTCCAGGGCGCCGAGCCCCTGTTCTTCCTCGACTATTTCGCCACCGGAAAGCTCTCGCCGGAGGTGGGCGTTCACATCGTCAAGGGCATCGCCGACGGCTGCCGTCAGGCGGGCTGCGCCCTGATCGGCGGCGAGACCGCCGAAATGCCGGGGCTTTACGCCAAGGGCGACTATGACCTCGCCGGCTTCGCCGTGGGCGCCGCCGAGCGCGGCACCCTGCTCCCGAAGGCCGTGAAGGCCGGCGACGTGCTGATCGGCCTGCCCTCCTCGGGCGTGCATTCCAACGGCTTCTCCCTCGTGCGCCGGATCGTCGAGCATTCCGGCCTCGCCTGGGACGCGCCCGCCCCGTTCGCGACGGGCAAAACCCTCGCCGAGGCCCTGCTGGAGCCGACCCGGATCTACGTGAAGTCCCTGCTGCAGGTCCTGAAGGGCGGCGAGGGCGTCAACGCCCTGTGCCACATCACCGGCGGCGGCTTTCCGGACAACATCCCGCGCGTCCTGCCCGACGGCATCGGCGTGCGCCTCGACCTCGACGCCATTCCGGTCCCGTCCGTCTTCGGCTGGCTCGCCAAGACCGGCGGCGTCGCCGAGGCGGAAATGCTGCGCACCTTCAATTGCGGCATCGGCATGATCGTGGTGGCAGATGCCGCTCAGGCGGACGCGGTCATGCAGCGGCTGCGCGATGCCGGCGAGAGCCCGGTCCGCATCGGCGAGACCATCGCCCATGACGGCGGCGATCAGGTCCGGACGGCGGGCAGCCTGAAGCTCTGATGTCCCGCCGCCGCGTCGCCATCCTGATCTCGGGGCGGGGCTCCAACATGGCCTCGCTCATAGAGGCGGCGCGCGCGCCGGATTACCCAGCGGAAATCGCTCTCGTCCTGTCCAACCGGCCCGATGCGGAAGGGCTGGAGCGGGCGCGGGCTGCCGGGATCGAAACCCTCGCCATCGACCACAAGGCCCATGCCACCCGCGAGAGCTTCGAGCAGGCCCTGGATTCGGCGCTGCGGGAACGGGGCATCGAGTTCATCTGCCTTGCGGGTTTCATGCGGGTCCTGACCGACTGGTTCGTGGAGAGCTGGGCCGGTCGGATGATCAACATCCACCCTTCCCTCCTGCCCCTGTTCCGCGGCATCCACACCCATCGGCGGGCGCTGGAGGAAGGCGTGCTGGTCCACGGCTGCACGGTTCACTTCGTGGTGCCGGAGCTGGATGCCGGCCCCATCGTTGCCCAGGCGGCCGTGCCGGTCGTGCCGGGCGATACGGAAGAGAGCCTGGCGAAGCGCATCCTCGTCCAGGAGCACCTGCTCTATCCGAAGGCGCTGGGCCTGATCTGCAGCGGCAGGGCCCGCCTGAAAGCCGGGCGCGTCGTGTTTTCGGAAGGATGGGACGCAGGCGGAGCGCTGCACTCTCCACATTAGCTCTCGGCTATCGCCCGCCCATGTTTTCAGGCCCCGGGATCCACGCCGTTTCAGGGCTGTGGCTCTGAAACGTAAATGGCCGGGACAAGCCCGGCCATGACGGGAACCCCGATCCTCGGAACTACAGCGCCGGGCGCTGCAGGTTGCAGGAATCGATGGCGCCGAGGGCCTTGGCGCGGGCGGTGTCGTTGAACACGCCCGTATCGCGATAGGCCTGAACCTCGTCGGTGCTCAAGGCGCGCATGGTCCGCCCGGCATAGCAGTCGCATTTGCGGGACAGCGAGGTCTCGCTCACGTTCTGGAGGCGGGCCTGGGTCACGGCGCAGGCTTGGCTGACACGGGCGCGAAGCTCACCCATGCTGGCGGTCTTCAGGGCCGGATCGGGCTGGTACTGGGTCGGCATGTTGGAGGCCGCCGCGAAGGCGGCGGTCGTCGAAGCGGCGATGGCGGCGGCGGCCAGCAACGTGCGAAGAGCGGATGTCATGGAGACCCCTTGGAGACAATGAAACATTCAAGCTTAAGGATAGGCTTGGCCGGGCAGGGTCAAGGGCAAGGCCGAAATAGCCTTAAGACTTAGCCAACGACCGGCTCAATCCGCTCTTGCCTCGTCATCGCCTGAGGCACCGCCGCCGGGTCGGGAGCCGCCTTCTCCAGGGCCACCCGGTTGTCGTGGAAGGCCGCCCCACCGTAGGGCGCGACCTGATCGGCGCCCGTGAGGGTGTTGATGCCCCGCCCGTAGGGGTGGGCCGCGTTGGGCCAGATGGATTCCGCGATCAGCACCCCGCGCCGAACGCCCTCGAAGAGACGGGCCCGCAGGTATACCTCGCCGCGATTGTTCTTCAGCTTCACCCAGTCCCCGTCCACGATACCCTGCCGCTCGGCGTCGACGGGGTGGATCATCACCTCGGGCCGCCCTTCCTTGGTCTTGGACGTCGGCGTTTCGGTGAAGGTGGAGTTGAGGAAGTTCCTGGCCGGGCTGGTGGCGAGGCGGAAGGGATGCTCCTCGGTCGCCTCCTCGATCACCGCCCAATGGTCCGGGAAGGCCGGGATCTCCGCCCACGGCCCCATCGGGCCGTTGTTGGAGGACGGCACCTTGGTCCAATCCGGCTTGAAGCGGAACTTGCCGTCCGGATAGGCGAAGCCGTTGAGATAGTGCGCTTCCTCGAAGGAGGGCTGCGCATCCACATGCACCTGCTCCTCCAGGGTCTCGATGCCGTCCCAGCCGGAATTCCGCAGGGTCCAGTCGATGATCTCCCGCGGCTCCATGTCGAAGCCGCGATGCTCCGCGCCGACGCGCGCGGCGATTTCGCGGATCACCTCGTGGTTGGAGCGGCACTCGCCGGGCGCATCGACGAGCTTGGCGCCGAGCTGGAAATACTGGTGCCCGCCGCCCGAATAGAGATCGTCGTGCTCCATGAACATGGTCGCCGGCAGGACGATATCGGCCATCAGGGCCGTCTCGGTCATGAACTGCTCGTGGACGCAGACGAACAGGTCCTCGCGGGCGAAGCCCTGCTTCACCAACTCCTGCTCGGGGGCGACGGAGACCGGATTGGTGTTCTGGATCAGCATCGCCTTCACGGGCGGACCGTCGTAGAGCGCCTGGGCGTCGCCCGTGAGCACCCGCCCGATCTGGGACTGGTCGAGCCTGCGAATCGTCGGGTCGATGGCGTCGTGTCCCTCGATCAGGGCCTTGTTCCAGCGATAGATCGCGCTGTTGATGTGGAAGGCCCCGCCGCCCTCGTGCCGCCAGGCGCCCGTCACGGCCGCGACGCAGGAGGCGGCGTGCATGTTAATCGAGCCGTTGCGCTGGCGCCCGAAGCCGTAGCCCAGGCGGAAGAAGGTGCGCCTGCGCTCGCCCACGAGCTTCGCGAAGGCCTCGATCTCCTCGACCGTCAGTCCCGTGATGGCGGAGGCCCAGGCGGGGTCGCGGCTGCGCAGATGCTCCTCGAGCTCGCGCGGGTGATCCGTGTAGCGGTTCAGGTAATCCCAGTCGGCATGGCCGTCGCGGAAGAGCACGTGCATGACCGCGCAGGCGAGCGCGCCGTCGGTGCCCGGCCGGACCAGCAGCGCCATGTCGGCCTGCTTCATGGTCGGGTTCATGTAGATGTCGATGGCGACGATCTTGGCCCCGCGCTCCTTGCGGGCGCGCATGGCATGGGTCATCACGTTGACCTGGGTATGAACCGGGTTGGTGCCCCAGATCACGATGCAGTCGGAAACCGCCATCTCGCGCGGATCGGGCCCGGCGAGCTTGCCGGTGCCGGCCACGAAGCCCGTATAGGCGGTGGCGGTGCAGATGGTGGAGTACTGGCCCGAATAGCGCTTCACATGGCGCAGGCGGTTGATGCCGTCGCGCATCACGTAGCCCATGGTGCCGGCGTAGTAGTAGGGCCAGACGGATTCCGAGCCGAACTCCTGTTCCGCTTCCAGGAACCTGCGGGCTACGGTGTCGAGGGCTTCGTCCCACGAGATCCGCTCGAACTGCCCCGAGCCTTTCGGCCCCGTGCGTCTCAGGGGATGCAGGAGCCTGTCCGGATGGTGGATGCGCTCCGAATAGCGCGCCACCTTCGCGCAGATGACGCCGGCCGTGTAGCGGTTGGTCTGCGCCCCATGCACCCGCCCGATGGTGCGCCCGTCGATGACCTCCACCTTCAGGGAGCAGGTCGAGGGGCAGTCATGCGGGCAGACCGACGGGCGGTGTTCGATGCGGGGCGCTTGGTTCATGGCGGCGGCATGATGCGGGAGGGAGGGACAAATGAAAAGGCCGCCCGGAGGCGGCCTTTCGCGTCAGGTGCGGTGGAGCCTCAGCCCACGATCTCGTTGCCCGCGAAGAACTGGGCGATCTCGATCTTGGCGTTGTCCTGGCTGTCGGAGCCGTGGACCGAGTTCTCGCCGATCGACTTGGCGTAGAGCTTGCGGATCGTGCCCTCGGCGGCGCTCTCCGGGTTGGTGGCGCCCATGATCTCGCGGTAGCGGGCCACGGCGTTCTCTCCTTCCAGGACCTGCACGACGACCGGGCCGGAGATCATGAAGTCCACGAGCTCGCCGAAGAAGGGACGCTCCTTGTGGACGGCGTAGAAGGTCTCGGCCTCGCGGCGGCTCATGAGGACGCGCTTCTGCGCCACGATGCGCAGGCCGGCCTTCTCGATGACGGCGTTGATGGCGCCGGTGAGGTTCCGCTCGGTCGCGTCGGGCTTGATGATGGAGAAAGTACGCTCGGTGGCCATGGCTACTCGCTATTGGAAGAGAAGAATTTCAGGAAGTGCGGCGCTTATAGCGGCGCTCCCCCCTCCCCTCAAGGGGCTTTTCGCGCCCGCGAAAGGCAAGGCTTGGAAAGGCCGGGCCCGGACCCTAATCTCCTTGCGACCGGTCCGGCTGAAGACCGGCCTATCGGGAGTGAACCATGAAATCGACCATTCTGGCTGCCCTCGGCCTTCTCGCGCTGACGGGCGCGGCCCAGGCCCAGGGCGCCGATCCGAGCGGCACGTACCTGAGCGAAACCGGAGAGACCCGGGTTCGCATCGCCAAGTGCGGGCAGGCCTATTGCGGCACGATCGTCAGCGTCCAGGGCGACGCGAAGGACGCCGCCAATCCCGATCCGAACCTGCGCGGGCGCAGCCTCGTGGGCGTCCGGATGATCTCGAACATCCAGCCGTCCGGCGACGGCTTCACCGGCCAGCTCTACAACTACAAGGACGGGAGAACCTACACGGGCAAGATGAGCTTCCAGGGCAAGTCCATGCAGCTCTCCGGCTGCGTCCTGGGCGGCCTCATCTGCCGCTCGCAGACCTGGGCGAAGCTGAAGTAACGCCGCTCATCCTCATGGACGGGCGAATTCGCGCGCACGCCTGTACCGCGGCTTCGCCCGATCCATCGAAGGTGCGGGGAACTCTATCTTGGCGTCTCAGGGCTTTTGCGACCGCCTGCGCTTCCTCAAGATTGTCGCGACGCCGACGAGGACGGCGGAGACGACGAGGATCGTAGCAATGGTCCCAAGCCAGATCGCACCGCCTTCCATTGCCGTCCCTCCGCGCTGCACTTCTGCGCCAACGTGGAGGCGCCCGCCCTGTTCCAATCCGGCATTCCGCGCAGGAACGGCGCGACGAGTAGAATGTCAGCGGCCGGGACAAGCCCGGCCGTGACGAAGAACGGAGCTCTTACCGCGCCTTCTGGCCGAAGAGCACAGCCTGGACCGCCGGATCCTGCATGTCGTTGTTCTGGCGGATTTCGGAACTGACCTTCAGGCCCCTCTCGACCGCAGGGCGGGCCAGCATGGTTTCCAGCCAGCGTTTCACGTGGGGGAAATCCTCGATGTTCTGGCCCTGGCGCTCCCAGAGCTTGGCCCAGCCCACGATGGACATGTCGGCGATCGAGTATTCGCCCGCCACGTATTCCCGGTCGGCGAGGCGCTTGTTCAGCACCCCGTAGAGGCGATTGGCCTCGTTGGTGTAGCGGTTGATGGCATAGGGCACCTGCTCCGGCGCATAGATGCGGAAATGATGCGTCTGGCCGAGCATGGGACCGAAGCCGCCCATCTGCCAGAACAGCCACTGGTCGACCTCGACCCGCTGGCGCTCGTCCCGGGGATAGAACTGCCCGGTCTTGCGGCCGAGATATTGCAGGATCGCCCCCGACTCGAAGACCGAGATGGGCTTTCCGTCCGGCCCTTCCGGATCGACGATGGCCGGCATCCGGTTGTTGGGCGAGATCGCCAGGAACTCGGGCTTGAACTGGTCGCCCTTGCCGATATTCACCGGATGGACCGTATAGGGCAGCCCGCACTCCTCGAGCATGATGGTGATTTTCCATCCGTTCGGCGTCGGCCAATAATAGAGATCGATCGGCTGTTGCTGGGCGGAAGCCGCCATGACGTGCCACTCCTCGGTTCAGGACTTCGTCAGTCTGTGTAAGACATAAGATCGGGCCGGACACTATCTGGCGCAACGAAATCTGGTGAAAAGGCCTGTTACCCCCTTAGACGAAGAAATATCGTTCTGTTATTTCATTGAGGTTACTTGCGCCCCTCGCAACGAAGGGGCCGATGGGGGAATTCGATGACGAACCGCGTCCTGCGCACCGCTCTTGCCACCATGATCGCCATGTCCCTGGGCGCGCCGCTGGCCGCCGCCGAGACCAAGCCGAAGAAGGAGCCCACCGCCGCGCAGCTCGCCGCCCGCGAGCGCATGACGAAGTGCAGCGCCGAGTGGAAGGAGGCGAAGGCCGGCGGCAAGATGGAGGCCGGCATGAAGTGGCCGAAGTTCTGGAGCGCCTGCAACGCCCGCCTCAAGGGCAACAAGGTCTGACGCGGCTTTCCTCCGGCGCCCGGTCCGGGAATACTCCCGGAGCCTGAATCGGCGGCGGAGGAGGCCTCATGCGCATCGAGCCCTGCACCTGGAAGCACCTCGACGACTGGGCCTCCCTCCGCCATGCCCTGTGGCCGGACGCGACGAAGGACATGCACCGCGAGGAGGCCGCCGCGCTGTTGGAGCAGCCGGACCGCGCCACGGCCTTTCTCGCCCGGACGCCTGAAGGCGCGGCTGCGGGTTTCGCCGAGGCCACCCTGCGCCGGGATTACGTGAACGGTTGCACGAGCTCTCCGGTCGCCTTTCTCGAAGGGATCTACGTGGATCCGCCCTACAGGAGGCGCGGCGTCGCCGGCCTGTTGTGCCGAGCCGTCGAAGCATGGGCCCGGGATCGCGGCTGCTCCGAGTTCGCCTCCGACGTCGAGCTCCACAACCTCGCGTCCCAGCAGATGCACGCCTCCCTCGGCTTCGAGGAAACGGAGCGGGTCGTGTACTTCCGCAAGCCCCTCTGAAAACCGGCTCGTCGCGGAGCCCTCATTCGCGGATTGTCTCGACGGATAAGGGCGTCTCCCGCGCGCTGGGCCTCCTCAAGATGAAGGCTGTGGAGTGGGGTTGGTCAAAGGCTCGCAAGAATAGCGCTGCCCTGCTCTCCTGTCCCTGATCTTGGGCCTCGGAAGCGCCGCGTTGCTCTCCTCCCCCTTGTGGGGAGGAGGTGGAGGTGGGGGTGTGAGCGATAGCCTATGAAGGTCCGGCGCCCACACCCCCACCCTGGCCCTCCCCACAAGGGGGAGGGAATGAGGTCGCGCCATCACAGCCACATCCACGATAGCCTCTCACCAACTCCACCCTCATCCTGAGGAGCCGCGCAGCGGCGTCTCGAAGGAGGGTCCAGCGCGCTCTGGAAACGCCCTCATCCTTCGAGATGGACCTGACGGTCCTCCTCAGGAGGGCTGCGGGTGACTGGATGAAAAGCCTAATCGAAGGCTGTCGAACGCAGGCCGATCCTATGGCACCGCCCGATCCGGCGGCGAGGCCAAGCATGGGTCGAGGACGATGTGATCGGCGTCGGGCCTGCCGTAGCCGCCTGCCACCGCCACCACGTCGCCCACCTTCAGGCCGTTCGTCGCATAGGTCACGCAGAGCACCTGCGGATTCGGCGCGGCGCAGAGCCCGAGATAGGCGAGCGTGCCGTCGAAGTGGACGAGGGTGAGCCTGCCGACCACGCTCAGATCCACCCGTTTCGCCCCGGTTTCGACGCCCTGCGTCAGGTCGCGAAGGTTTTCGCAGCGGGCCTGGGTGCCGGACTTCATGTCGGCATCGGCGAACGGGCTTCTTGCGCCGTCCGGCTGGCCGGCCGCGCCCTGCCCACCAGCCGCGAAGGCCGCGCCGAGGACCAGGAATGCAAGCGCGTGCTTCCTTCTCGCAGCCTTCATGGGAACGTCGCTCCCTCCTAACGGACCGCGGCCTCAAAGCTTCTTCTTGAAGCCCTCATGGCTGCGGGCGAAGCCCAGGCGCTCATAGAAACGGTGGGCATCCGTGCGGGTCTTGTTGGAGGAGAGCTCGAGCATGGCGGCGCCCCTGGTACGCGCATACCTCTCCGCGAACGCCATCATCTTCGCCCCGATGCCGCCGGAGCGGCGCGCGGCCTTCACCTTCACGCTCTCCACCTTTACCCGAAGAGCGCCGCGCCCGGTCAGGTTCGGAATGAAGGTGAGCTGGAACGTGCCGACGACTTCGTCGCCGCTCACCGCGACGAAGAGTTCGTTGTCGCTGCTTTCGGCGATCGCCGCGAAGGCGGCCCCGTAGGCGGGGCGGTTCTCCGGCGTCCAGGCATCGCCATGGGAGCCGAGTTCGTCCTCCTCGTGCAGGCGGATGATGGCCTCGAGGTCCTCCTCGCCGGCCTGGCGGATCAGAAGATCGCTCATGCCGCTTCGCGATTTTCCATGGGAAGCAGATTCAGGGGCAGACTGAATCCGGGCAGCGCCTCGAACCGCTTCATCCAGGCCGAGATATTCGCGTAAGGAGCGAGATCGACAGCCGCATCGTCGGCGAAGACCAGCACGCCGTAGATATCGATATCGGCAATGGTGACGCCCTCCCCCACGATCCAGTTCTTGCCGGCGAGGTGCTGGTCGAGAACCGTCAGGGCCGCAGCCGCGTCGGAGGCGCACATGTCGAGGATCTCAGGCCCGCCCTTGCGGAAGCCGCGCCGGATCGCACGCGACCGGTAAATGGCCGGAGCCAGGCGGTCGAAATCCCAGTAGAGCCACTCGCGCGCCTGCAGGCGCTCGTCGAGGGTCGCGCCGCCGAATTTCCCGAGCGTGTCGGACACGTATTCGAGAATCGCCGCCGACTGGCACAGATGCCGGCCGTTGTTGCGGTCGATCAGAAGCGGCACCTGCCCGAAGCGCTGCTTCGCCAGGTGGGGCGGCTGCTTGTGCTCGCCCGCCATCATGTTCACGTGCACGTAGTCGAAAGGCTCGCCCGCGAGGGAGAGCATCAGGCCGACCTTGTAGGTCGGTCCGGAGAAGGCGATCCCGTGAAGTTCGAAACGTGCCGGCATGGTCGAGCCCCGTGATAATGCTGTTGGCGCGGAGCCTAGCGGATTGATTCACGAGTCGGAAGGACCAGAATCTCATCAGGAGGATCCATGGCCAGCATCGAACGGGAACGCAAACTCCTGCAGCAGACGGTCGCCCTCGCGGCGATTATCCCCGCGGCCACGGGCCTCTACGGAATCCTGTTCGGACAGGCCCTGACCGGCGATGCGGTCAGCATCTCCGCCGAGAGCCATTTCCGTTTCCTGTCGGGCCTGCTGTTCGGGATCGGCCTCTGCTTCTGGAGCACCGTCCCCAGGATCGAGGACAAGACGAACCGCTTCCGGCTCCTGACCCTCATCGTCGTGATCGGCGGGCTCGGCCGGCTCGTGGGGCTTGGCCTGACGGGACTGCCCTCGCTCTTCATGATCGGCGGGCTCGTCATGGAGCTGATCGTGGCCCCGGTCCTGTGCCTCTGGCAGACACGGATCGCGAACCGCCATGCGGAGGAGTACGGGGTCGCAGCGCCCTGACGGGAACGGCCCGCTACTTGCGACAGGCGAAGGGCGGGAAGGTGCTTGCCGTACCGGCATTCATCGCCGCAACGACCATGATGTTGGCGAGCGCCAGCTCCTCCTCGGAGCGCGGGCACACATCGGCCTTCGTGGTGCAGCCCGAAGCGATAAAGGCCTCGTGACGGTCAAGGAACTCCCGGCCCAGGCCACGGGTGCCGCGGCGCGAGAGCGCCTCGGCCCAGGCCGTCTTGTAGCGGGCGCATTTCACCTCCGGCCAGCTCTGGGGCTGACGCTCCTGCGCGACGGCAGGCGGCGCTCCGGCCGCGATTGCACAGGTGACGAGGGCCGCAAGGGCAGCAACGAACTTCATCGGACAGCTCATCTCGCTCCCGGCCCTTCCAGCGCCGGGCCTATCTTGCAAGAGGTCGCTGAGGGCGGACCCGCCTCAGAGATCCTTCTCGAACCGGTACTCGACGGATCCCGAAATGTCGCCGAGGTCCCGCTGACCGTCGACCTTCACATAGCCGAGGCGCTGGTACAGGCGGTGGGCATTGGTGAAGCGCGTGTCGGACCAGAAGAAGATGCGGATCGCGCCCTTCTCCCTGGCGAAGCTTTCCACCTTGCGCACGAGGGAGGCGCCGAGGCCCCGGCCGCGCTGGTCGGGGCGGACGTAGAGCCGGTGCAGCTCCGCCGCCCCCTCCTCAGGAAAGTCGACGGCCACGCAGGCGCAGACGCGGCCGCGCTCGTCGTCCACGACCCAGAAGGCCCCGCCCTTGCGGTCGAAGGAGGAGCCGGGCGCGCGCAGGTCCGGCAGGTCGTCGTGCGGATCGACGAAGCAGCCGGGATACTCGGCGAAGCACAGGGACAGGAGCCCGAAGAGATCCTGCGCATCGGCGTCGGCGGCCGGGCGCAGGCCGGCGATCCCATCGGCCCGCGAGAGCACGTCCGTCATGGTCACTCGATCCCGAGCTTGGACTTGAGCAGTTCGTTCACCGCCTGCGGATTGGCCTTGCCGCCGGTCTGCTTCATGACCTGGCCGACGAACCAGCCGAGCAGGGTCGGCTTGGCCTTGGCCTGCTCCACCTTTTCGGGATTGGCCGCGATCACCTCGTCGACCGCCTTCTCGATGGCGCCCGTATCCGTGACCTGCTTCATGCCGCGGGTCTCGACGATCTCGCGCGGGTCCCCGCCCTCGGTGAAGACGATCTCGAACAGGTCCTTGGCGATCTTGCCGGAGATGACGTTCTCGCCGATGAGGTCGATGATCGTCCCGAGCTGGGCGGCGGAAACCGGCGAGGAGCCGATGTCCTTGCCCTCCTTGTTGAGGCGCCCGAACAGCTCGTTGATGATCCAGTTGGCGGCGGCCTTGCCGTCGCGGCCGCGGGCGACCTCTTCGAAGAAGTCGGCCGAGGAGCGCTCGGCCACCAGGACGCTGGCGTCGTAGGCCGAGAGACCGTAATCGCCCATGAACCGGGCCTTCTTGGCGTCAGGCAGCTCCGGCAGGTGCTGCGCGAGTTCGTCCACGTAGGCCTGGTCGAATTCGAGCGGCAGCAGATCCGGATCGGGGAAGTAGCGGTAGTCGTGCGCCTCTTCCTTGGAGCGCATGGAGCGGGTCTCGCCCTTGCCCGGATCGAACAGGCGGGTCTCCTGCTCGATCACGCCGCCATCCTCGATGATGCCGATCTGGCGGCGCGCCTCGACCTCGATGGCCTGGCCGATGAAGCGGATCGAGTTGACGTTCTTGATCTCGCAGCGGGTTCCGAACTCCTCGCCCGGGCGGCGCACCGACACGTTCACGTCGGCGCGCAGGTTGCCCTTGTCCATGTCGCCGTCGCAGGTGCCGAGATAGCGCAGGATCGTGCGCAGCTTGGTCACGTAGGCGCGGGCCTCGTCGGCGGAGCGCAGGTCGGGCTTGGACACGATCTCCATGAGGGCCACGCCCGACCGGTTGAGGTCGACGAAGCTCAGGGTCGGGTGCAGGTCGTGGATCGACTTGCCGGCGTCCTGCTCCAGGTGCAGGCGTTCGATCCGCACCGTGATCGTCTCGCCGGTCTCGGGCACGTCCACGATCACCTCGCCCTCGCCCACGATGGGGCTCTTGTACTGGCTGATCTGGTAGCCCTGCGGCAGGTCCGGATAGAAATAGTTCTTCCGGTCGAAGGTGCTCCGGAGGTTGATCTGCGCCTTGAGCCCGAGCCCCGTGCGGATGGCCTGGCGCACGCATTCCTCGTTGATCACGGGCAGCATGCCGGGCATGGCCGCGTCGACCAGGGAGACGTGGCTGTTCGGGTCGCCGCCGAAGGCGGTCGAGGCCCCGGAAAACAGCTTCGCCTGGCTCGTCACCTGGGCATGGATTTCCATGCCGATGACGATTTCCCAATCGCCTGTCGCGCCTTTGATGAGTTTCTTGGGATTGACCGGAGCGTTCATGACGTCTCGCGCCTTTGTATCTCTACGTTTCCTGCCCGGAGTAAGAGCCAGAGGGTGTCCCGGTCAACCCCTTTTGAATCTGAACATCCGTTCAGATTAACGGAGGCCTCGTTAAGAAGATTTATCATTTATGCACAGGCATTTACAATAATTGCCAAGCTGGGATGAAACCGCATCCGCTATTGGGCGTTGAACGGGAGGTAAAACGGTCAAGGAGTTTAAAATGGCTACGGATCCCATGGATCGCGAACCCAACGTCTACAATCGCGAAACCAATGTGTACGAGACCGAGAAACGCGGCTCGAACACACTTGCTTACCTGATCGGCGGTCTTGTTATCGCTCTCGGCCTGCTGGCCTTCCTGTTCTACGATGGCGGCGACCGTGAAGTGACCACGACCGGAAGCACCGGAACGGAAGTGGAGTCCACCACGGGCACGACGACCGCCCCGGTGGCGCCGGCCACCCCGACCGCGCCTGCTCCGGCGGCACCGGCCGCTCCGGCTGCCCCGGCCGCCCCGGTCACCCCTGCCCCGCAGCAGTAAGTTTGCGTCACGCGTAAAAAGAGTATGTGTTTCATGGGCCCGGCCTCATGGTCGGGCCCATTTCCCGTTCCGCATCATGCGCGCTGTCCTCTCGCCACGCTCAGGTCACGGCCGAAGCATCCGCGCAGCGAGGCGGGGCCGGAACCAAGCGGAGGCCTCGTCATTACGCCAAGGCAGACCACAGCTGAGCCGTAAGTCAGGAGCCCCGCAATGGCAGACAAGGCAACCTTCACCCCCGAGGAGTGGACGCGCATCGCCGCAAGTCCGATCGTCGTGAGCATGGCGATCACGGCGGCGGATCCGGGCGGAGTGTGGAGCCTGCTGAAGGAATCGATGGCCGGCGGCTGGGCCCTTCTGGAAGCGAAGCAGGATGCTCACGCCAATCCCCTCGTGAAGGCGGTGGCGGACGACATCGCCGACCCGGCCACGCGGGACGCGGTGCGCGACTCGTTCCAGAACCGGTTCAAGAACAGCCAGTTCACGGATGTGAAGAGCAAGGCCGTAGAGGAATTACGCGCCGTCTCCCGCATCCTCGACAGCAAGGCGCCTGAGGACGCGGCGGCGTTCAAGGCATGGCTGCGCGAAGTCGGGAGAAAAGCGGCGGAGGCCGGCCAGGAAGGCGGCTTCCTGGGCTTCGGCGGCGTCGCCGTCAGCGATGCCGAGAAGGCGACGCTGGCCGAGATCTCGAACGCTCTCGATGCGCCGGGCGCGGCCCCGGTCTGACCGGCTAGCGGCGAGAGATCCGCCTTGCGGCATAGGCCCCGCCCGCCCAGAGAAGGGCCGCGACGACCCGGACCGGGAACAGGGTCGGCATGTCCGCCCGGACCGGGGCGATCCACGGCAGGCCGAGGCTGGCGATGAGCCAGGACACCAGAACGGAGCTGGCCAGGGCTGCCAGCGCCGCGATGAACACCTTGCCGACCTGATCGGCCTTCCAGCCGAGCCAGACGGCGACCAGGATCAGGACCGGATCGAAGGCGGCGGAGATCCAGACCGAGAGCGGGACGCTGGGCGTCTCCACCTCAGGCCCACCACGGTTGCGGCAGCGAGACCCGGCCCGCGGCGTCCTCGATCACCTGACCGGCCGCGAAAAGGGTTTCCTCGTCGAAGGCGCGGCCGATGAGCTGGAGGCCCAGCGGCAGGCCCTGGGCGTCGAGGCCGGCCGGAACCGCGATGCCCGGCAGGCCCGCCATGTTCACGGTCACGGTGAAGATGTCGTTCAGGTACATCTCCACCGGGTCGTCCGAGCCCTTCTCCCCGATGCCGAAGGCGGCGGACGGGGTGGCGGGGGTCAGGATGGCGTGGACGCCCTGCGCATAGACCTCCTCGAAGTCCCGCTTGATGAGGGTGCGGATCTTCTGGGCGCGTACGTAATAGGCGTCGTAATAGCCGGCCGAGAGCACATAGGTGCCGATCATGATGCGGCGCTTGACCTCGCGGCCGAAGCCGGCGGCGCGGGTCCTCTCGTAGAGGTCGAGGATGTCCTTGCCGTTCTCGCGCAGGCCGTAGCGCACGCCGTCATAGCGGGCGAGGTTCGAGGAAGCCTCGGCCGGCGCCACGATATAATAGGCCGGCAGCGCATATCTGGTGTGCGGCAGCGAAACCTCGACGATCTCCGCGCCGGCGGCGCGCAGCCATTCGGTGCCCTGGTGCCAGAGCTTCTCGATCTCGGCCGACATGCCGTCGATCCGGTATTCCTTCGGAATGCCGATCTTCAGGCCCTTCACGCCGCGGGAGACCGCAGCCTCGAAATCGGGCACGGGCAGGTCGGCGCAGGTGGTGTCCTTCGGGTCGGCGCCGGACATGGAGCGGAGCATGATGGCGGAATCGCGCACCGTGCGGGTGATCGGCCCGGCCTGGTCGAGGGACGAGGCGAAGGCCACCGTGCCCCAGCGCGAGACGCGGCCGTAGGTCGGCTTGATGCCGACCGTGCCCGTGAAGGCCGCAGGCTGGCGGATGGAGCCGCCCGTGTCGGTTGCGGTGGCGCCCAGGCACAGGCGAGCCGCGACGGCCGCCGCCGAGCCGCCCGAGGAGCCGCCCGGCACGAGATGGGTACCCTCGACGGCGCCCGAGACACCGGCCGACACGTTCGAGCCCTCGCGCCGCCAGGGCGACACCACCGGCCCGAAGGCGCTGGTCTCGTTGGAGGAACCCATGGCGAACTCGTCCATGTTGAGCTTGCCGAGCATCACGGCGCCGTCGTCCCAGAGATTGCGGGTGACGGTGGATTCGTAAGGAGGAGTGAAGTTGCCGAGGATCTTGGAGCCGGCGGTCGAGACCACGCCCTCGGTGCAGAACAGATCCTTGACGCCGAGCGGGATGCCCTCCAGCGCCCGGGCCTCTCCTCTCGCGATCTTCTCGTCGGAGGCCTTCGCCATGGCGAGCGCCTTCTCGGGCGTCTCGAGCACATAGGCGTTGAGCGCCCTCGCCTTCTCGATGGCGTCGACATGGGCCTTCGCCAGCTCCGTCGCGGAGAAGGACTTGGCCTTCAGGCCGTCGCGGGCCTCGGCAATGGTGAGATGGGTCAGTTCGGTCACGGTAGCATCCTGGTCATCCCGGACGCTGCAGCGCTGCGCTCCGGGATCGTCTGGAAAGAATTCTGTTTGTCGCGATCCCGGCCCCGCGCCGACGCGCCGGCCGGGATGGCCTTTACTCGACCACCTTCGGCACCAGGAAGAAATTGTCCTCCGTGGCGGGGGCATTCATGACGATCTTGTCCGGATAGCCGCCGTCCGTCACGCCGTCCTGGCGCTTCTTCATGGTCATGGGGGTGACCGAGGTCATCGGCTCGATCCCGTCCACGTTCACCTCGTTGAGTTGCTCGACGAAGGAGAGGATGGCGTTGAGCTCGCCCTGGAGGTGCGGCACCTCCTCGTCCGTCACTGCGATGCGCGCCAGATGCGCGATGCGCCGAACCGTTTTCTGATCGACCGACATGAATGGCCAAACCCCTTGATGCAGTTGGGCGGGCTATAACACCCGCCCGCCAAGGGGTGCAACGGCGGATGTGGGGCGGGGCACACGCCCGTCATTCCTGGGTGCACCGCAGGTGCGAGCCCGGAACCCATAAACACCGGTATTTCAGGAAGAGGCGATCAGCGTCCCGTCCCATCCTGCACCATCAGCGGTTATGGGTTCCGGGCTCCGCTACGCGGCCCCGGAATGACGGTGGGGGCGCCCTACACCCTCACCCCCACCGTCTTGTGCGGCACCACGACCTGGACGCCCTTGCCGTCCAGGGCGGCGACGAACTTGTCCGCATTGGGCTCGACCATGGGGAAGGAGCCGTAGTGGCAGGGGATGACGGCCTTGGCGCTGCCGAAATACCGCTCGACGGCCAGCGCCGCCACCTCGGGCCCCATGGTGAACCGGTCGCCGATGGGGACCATGATCACGTCCGGCTTATGGATCTCGGCGATCAGCGCCATGTCGCCGAAAATATCCGTATCGCCCATGTGATAGACCGTGGGCTCGCCCGGCGCCTTCACAATCACGCCGTTGGCACTTCCCAAGGGATAGTTCACGCCCATTTCCACGAGACCGGCCGAGTGATCCGCCCGCACCATGGTGACGGTGAAGCCGCCCTGGTCCGTCGTGCCGCCGGTATTCATGGGGTCGAAGTTCTCGACCCCCTGGGAGGCGAGATACATGAGAAGATCGAAATTCGTGACGACCTTGGCGCCCGTCGCCTTCGCGATCTCGACCGTGTCGCCCACATGATCCCCGTGGCCATGGGTGACGAGAATGTGCGTCACGCCCTCGGACACCGCGTCCCGGTCGCCCTCGAAGGCGGGATTGCCGGTGAAGAACGGGTCGATGAGCACGACCTTGTCGGCGAAGTCGAGCCGGAAGGCGGAATGGCCAAGCCAAGTGATCTTCATGGCAAATCCTCAGTTTCAGCAGTGTGGAGATGGAGCATGTTCGCAGCCCGACCATGTTTCAGAGGAACAAAAGCCGGGACGAGGGTTTTATCAAGCTAAGCAATAAACATGCAGGAGGAAAGTCATGCCCCGATACCTGACTCGTCTTGCCGCCGCCGCCGGATTGCTGCTCTCGACGGGCGTCGGCGCCTGGGCGGTGGAAATCTCCATTTCCTGCAGCGCCCTCGGGAAGGAATACGAGGTCTGCAAGGAAGGGGTGGATGCCTGGGCGCAGAAGACCGGCAACACCGTCAAGATCGTCTCGACGCCGAACTCCGCCACCGAGCGCCTCGCCCTCTACCAGCAGCTCCTCGCGGCCGGAGCCGGCGATATCGACGTCTTCCAGATCGACGTGGTCTGGACCGGCATCCTCGGCGAGCACTTCCAGGACCTGACGCCCAAGACCCAGGGCGTTCTCGAGCAGCATCTCCCGGCCATGGTCGATATCAGCCGCGTGGACGGCAAGATCGTCGCCATGCCCTGGTTCGCCGATGCGGGGCTCCTCTATTACCGTCAGGACCTCCTGGAGAAGTATAACCGCAAGGTGCCCCAGACCTGGGCCGAGCTGACGGAGACCGCCCGCATCATCCAGGAGGGCGAGCGCAAGGCCGGCAACAACGATTTCTGGGGTTACGTCTGGCAGGGCCGCGCCTATGAGGGCCTCACCACCAACGCCCTCGAATGGATCGCCTCGAACAACGGCGGCACGATCGTGAACGCCACCGGCGAGGTCACGATCGAGAACCCGAATGCGGCCGAAGCCTTGAAGACCGCCGCCGGCTGGGTCGGCACGATCACGCCGGAAGGCGTCCTCAACTACACGGAAGAGGAATCCCGCGGCGTGTTCCAGGCCGGCAACGCCGCCTTCATGCGCAACTGGCCCTATGCCTGGGCGCTTGCGCAGGGCGACGACAGCACCATCAAGGGCAAGGTCGGAGTCGCCCCGCTCCCGAAAGGCGGCGCCGACGGACGCCACGCGGGCACTCTCGGCGGCCAGCTTCTCGCGGTCTCCAAGTATTCCAAGAATGCCGAGGCCGCGACCGACCTCGTGATGTATCTGACGAACCGGGACGAGCAGAAGCGCCGCGCCGTCGAGGGATCCTTCAACCCGACCATCCTGACCCTTTACGAGGACGCGGACGTCACCAAGGCGAGCCCGTTCATCGGCAACCTTCGGGATGTGTTCGCGAATGCGGTGACCCGCCCCTCCGGCGTCACGGGCGACAACTACAACAAGGTCTCGACCGAATTCTTCAATGCGGTGCACCAGGTCCTCTCCAAGCGCTCCGAGCCGGAGCAGGCGCTTCAGCGCCTCGACCGCGACCTGAAGCGGATCAAGCGCAACGGCTGGTAACATGACCGAGGCCGCAGCCACCGGCACCCCCTCCGCGTATGCATCCATACGCGGAGGATCGTCGGCCCTGACGCGAACCCGGGTCAGGGCCGCATGGACCTTCATCGCACCCACCCTGATCGTCCTCGCCCTCGTGGCCGGATGGCCCCTCGCCCGGACGATCTGGTTCAGCCTCACGGATGCGGACCTCAACAACCTCGGCGACTACACCTTCATCGGCTTCGAGAACTATCTCGCCAATTACGACGGCGAATGGTTCGGGCTCCTCACGGATCCCGACTGGTGGCTCTCGGTCTGGAACACCGTATGGTTCGCCCTCGTCTCGGTCTCCATCGAAACCGTGCTCGGCACCATCGTGGCGCTGATCCTCAATGCCGCCTTTCCAGGGCGGGGCGTCATGCGCGCCATCATCCTGATCCCCTGGGCGATCCCGACCGTGGTCTCCGCGAAAATGTGGAACTGGATGCTTCACGACCAGTTCGGCGTCATCAACGACATGCTCCTGCGCCTCGGGCTGATCGCGGCGCCGATCACCTGGACGGCCAATCCCGTCACGGCCCTCTGGACGGTGGTGATGGTGGACGTCTGGAAGACGACGCCCTTCATGGCGCTCCTGATCCTGGCGGCCCTGCAGATGCTGCCGCAGGACATCTACGAGGCGGCGAAAGTGGACGGGGTGCACCCGGTCCGCGTCTTCTTCCGCGTGACGCTGCCGCTGATCAAGCCGGCCCTGCTCGTCGCAGTGATCTTCCGCACCCTCGACGCCCTGCGGGTCTTCGACCTCATCTACGTGCTGACCGCTAATTCCCGGGACACGATGTCCATGTCCGTCTTCGCGCGCCAGCAATTGGTGGATTTCCAGGAGGTCGGGCTCGGCTCCGCGGCCTCCACCCTCATCTTCCTCATCATCGCCCTGCTGGTCGTCATCACCATGGCGGCCGGACGGGTCAGGCTCGGAGGGGATTCGCGATGAAGACCCTCACCCGCGTCGGGTTCTGGCTTCTCGTTCTCGCCATCGCCCTGTTCTCGCTGTTCCCGTTCTACTACGCCGTGATCTCGTCCTTCCGGTCGGGCGCGGATCTCTTCACCGTCGCGTATCTGCCGGAGCGGTTCGACCTCTCGAACTATTTCGCCGTGTTCCAGCGCCAACCCTTCGGCCAGAACATCCTCAACTCCATCGTCGTGGCGGGGGCGGTCGTCGCCCTCTCCCTGGCGCTGGGCATCACGGCGGCCTATGCCTTCGGGCGCATCAGCTTCCGCGGCCGCTCGCTGCTGCTCCTGACCATTCTCGGCGTCTCCATGTTCCCGCAGGTGGCGGTCCTGTCGGGCATGTTCGAGCTGATCCGGAGCTTCGGCCTCTACAACACCCTCCCCGGCCTCATCCTGGCCAACCTGATGCTCACCCTGCCCTTCACGGTGTGGGTGCTCACCACCTTCATGCGCGAGATGCCCAAGGAGATCGAGGAGGCGGCCTTCGTGGACGGCGCCACGCCCTGGATCGTGGTGCGGCGGGTCTTCCTGCCGCTGATGGCTCCGGCTGCGGTGACGACCGGGCTTCTCGCCTTCATCGTCTCGTGGAACGAATTCCTGTTCGCCCTCACCTTCACCCTCACCAACGAGCGGCGCACCGTGCCGCCCGCCATCGCCCTCATGACGGGCAGCACCGCCTATGAGCTGCCCTGGGGCACCATCATGGCGGCCTCCGTGATCGTGACCCTGCCCATCATCGCGCTCGTCCTCGTCTTCCAACGCAAGATCGTCTCGGGCCTGACGGCCGGCGCGGTCAAGGGCTGACCACAGGAGAACCATTCATGGCCGACGTGGCTCTCAGGAACATACGGAAATCCTTCGGCGGGGCGCAGGTCATCCACGGCGTGAACCTGGAGATCAGGGACGGCGAGTTCGTCGTGTTCGTCGGTCCTTCCGGCTGCGGGAAATCCACGCTCCTGCGGCTCATCGCCGGGCTCGAGGACATCACCTCGGGCGACCTCTATATCGACGGCGATAGGGTGAACGATCTCGCCCCGGCCAAGCGCAGGATCGCCATGGTGTTCCAGTCCTATGCGCTCTACCCGCACATGAACGTCTACGAGAACATGGCCTTCGGCCTCGAACTGGCGAAGGCCTCGAAAGCCGAGATCGACCAGAGGGTGCGCGAGGCGGCACGGCTTCTCCAGATCGACGAGCTGCTCGACCGCAAGCCCAAGCAGCTCTCGGGCGGACAGCGCCAGCGGGTGGCCATCGGGCGCGCCATCGTGCGCGATCCCAAGGTCTTCCTGTTCGACGAACCGCTGTCCAATCTCGATGCGGCCCTCAGGGTGCAGACACGCATTGAAATCGCCAAGCTCCACTCCGACACCCGCGCGACCATGATCTACGTGACCCACGACCAGGTCGAAGCCATGACCCTGGCGGACCGGATCGTGGTGCTGAACAAGGGCCGGATCGAACAGGTGGGCACGCCTCTCGAACTCTACCACCGCCCGGCCAATCTCTTCGTTGCCGGCTTCATCGGGTCGCCGCAGATGAACTTCATCCAGTGCGAGGTGGCCGGCGCCGGTCCGGACGGGGTGCTGGTCCGGCTTCCCCACGGCGGAACCCTGGCCGTGCCGGTTCAGGCGGACGGGCTCCGTCCCGGCGAACCCGTGACCCTGGGCGTGAGGCCCGACCACGTCCATGTGCGGGAGGGAGGCATCCTCAGGGGCAGGATCGAACTCGTCGAGCAGCTCGGAGAGAACCACCTTCTCTACGTCAATGCCGACGGCCTGCGGCTGACGAGCCGCGAGCCCGGCGATTCCCGGCACAGGACCGGGGGTGAGGTCGGCCTCGATTTCTCCGGCGAATCCTGTCACGTCTTCCGGCCGTCGGGAGAGGCGCTTTCGGCGCTGACCTCAGCAGCGGGCTCCACCGGGACGGCGCGAAGCCGCATCGCCTGACCTCTCCGTGGACGACTTGCCGCCGGACATCCTGTATGGTGGCGCGACGGGACGAGGAGACGGTTCGTGACGAACAGAGACGAAGAACTGCTCGCTCTTTTCGGGAGCCTTGGCCCGCGGGCACGCCTGCTCGGGATCGACCTCGGCACCAAGACCATCGGCCTTGCCCTGTCGGACGTGGAGCGGCGCATCGCGACGC
Organism: Microvirga lenta; assembly: GCF_020532555.1. Lineage (GTDB taxonomy): Bacteria > Pseudomonadota > Alphaproteobacteria > Rhizobiales > Beijerinckiaceae > Microvirga > Microvirga lenta. The sequence continues at coordinate 180,065 of NZ_JAJBBR010000012.1, forward strand.
CGCTGGAGACGATCAAGCGCGTCAAGTTCACGCCGGACGTGGAACGCATAAAGGCGCTCATCGACCGCTACGACGTGGGAGGGCTCGTATTCGGCCTGCCCCTCAACATGGACGGCACGGAAGGGCCCCGCTCCCAGGCGACGCGCGCCTTCGTGCGCAACCTCAAACCGCTCGTTCCCCTCCCGATCCTGTTCTGGGACGAGCGCATGTCCACCATGGTGGTGACCCGCACGCTTCTCGACGCGGATGCTTCCCGCGCCAAGCGGGCCGACGCGGTGGACAAGATGGCGGCTGCCTACATCCTGCAGGGCGCCCTCGACCGCTACGACCGCATCGCGGCCGATGCGGAGGCCGCCGAGGACGAGGCCGAGATGCGCGCCAGCCTGGACATGGATACGCCGCCCGAAGGCGGCGCTCTCGACGACGAGTAAGGATCAGAACCCGTTGGCGCGGTTCCAGGCGCGGGACTGTTCCTTGTAGACTTCCTTCTGGGCGCGCCGGTAGTCCTTCATGTAATCCTTGGCGGCTTCCTTGTTGTAGATGACCGCCTCGCCCGGACGGCCCCTGCGGTCCGGAGGCGTGGGAACCGTGTAGCCCGGTCCCATCGGCCGGCCATAGCGGCGCGGCGGCGGGTCGTAATAGGGGCGCGGCGGAGGATCGTAGTACGCCCGCGGCGGCGGGTCGTAATAGTACCGGCGCGGCGGCGGATCGTAGAAGACCGGCGGCGGATCGTCGTAATAATAGAACTGGACCGTCTGCACGGAGGACTGGGCCTCCGCCGTCACGACGGGCATGGGCGCAGCCTGCGCCCCGACGGCGCCGAGGGCGAGGCCGCCCGCCACAGCACCGAGAACCCACCTTCCGAAACTCATGTCTCATCTCCCGCCCGGTCACCCCACGACGCCGGACCATGATGCCATCATGCTACGCTCTAGTTGAACAAGATATGAACTGCAAAGCCCTTCGGCGGACATGCCTGGAATTCGCATCCGTCGAGATTCCGCGACAGCCGGCAAAACTGGTGACCAAAAATGAGCTCCATGGGGTTGACGCACCCCGAAAAGCGGCCTATCTCACCGCCACTCGCGAACGTTCAGCGCCGCTTGGCCGGATCGACGGTTTTCTCCGGAAAAACAAGCGGTTCCAGGAAGTTCGTTGGGGGATAGTTTAATGGTAGAACAGCGGACTCTGACTCCGTTAGTCTTGGTTCGAATCCAGGTCCCCCAGCCACTCCTCTTCCAAGTTTTCTAGCACGATCACCTCGCCCTCTCCGGAGGGTGATTGTGCACGCCTCCCCGAAGGCTGAACAGAAGAACGGCGAGAGGCCTGTCGGTCTTCCCGCCGTCATGATTCCGTTTCCGGGTCTGGCCGCCCATGAATGGGCCCCGGGCGCTTCAGGCTAGTCGGTGAACATCACGCCGTACTCCCTGCCGTTGGCCCAGATCAGCCGGGCGCTGGCACGCATCCCCTCTTCGGGGATCTGCAGCTCGAATTCCAGCGGGATCTCGACAGGTTGGGTAAACCCGAGCCGCGCTCCGGATGCGGAGATGTCCGACAGGCTGCATTCAGCGAATGCGATCCCCCACCTGTCGACGATTTCGCCCTTCAAATGCGTAGCGAAGCGCTCGCTCTCGCGTCGGTCATGCTCTGTCATGGTTCCCCCCTTCCAATGCTCATGGAATAGGAGGGGATGCTGACGCCAAGCTGTCGCAGCCGTTCGGCGGCCCGAGAAAATGGCCCGGCGGCGCTCCAGGGTCGTCCGATTGACGGGCCTCAGAAGTACTTCGACTTGCGGCCGTCCGCGTAGACCACGAAACCGACGACAGCCACGGCTGCAAGGACGACGGTCGTCACGATGAACTCGATCATCGGGCATCTCCGAAAAATGTGATTCGACAGGCCCACTCCTGCCAGCCCATTGGGATTGGGGCAACCTTCTTTTCGGTCTTGCTCCGTCGCCGGAGCGAGATATGCACTGCGGCTCCTACCCCGGCACCATCGCCGCCCCTAGGTTCAGAAAGGTACCTGTCGAGCCAAGCCTTCGAATCGGGAGGAGAGGCCCGTTGCACCGAGGAAACCATCTTGAGTGATCGTGTCGAATATTGGTGGATCAGCTACAGCACCGAGACGCAGCCGGCCGAGGTGACCTTCCGGGGCGGCATTCCCGTCCATGCGCGTCTGATCGGGACGCGCGATCTCGTCGCGGCGGCGTCGATCGAGCTGCTGGACCGCCTTCCCGCGGCCCCGAAACCCGTCTTCGAGAGAGCCGCGGCACCCGCACCACCCGCGCCGAAGGAACCGACGAGCCCCATGTGGCTGATCGGCATCATCGTGCTGACGCTTCTCTACTGGTTCTCGGGCCAGATCTTCGACGCCATCAAATAGTGCGGAATCGACTCGTTAACGCGACTCGTGGCATCAGACGGCCATGTCCAATCCCCCCTATTCCCGCGCCACCACCGCCATATCCGAGATCACAGGTCAGCCTGTCAGCACCTGGTCGGAGGAATGGCAGCACGAATGCGAGGCCCGCACCGTTCTCGCCATGTCGAAGGCCGAGCGGGACGCTTTCTTCAACGGCTCCACCGACGAGGATGGGAAGCGCAAGGAGCGCGGCATCATCGCCATTCGAGGTCAGAAGGCTGCGGAAACCCTCAGGGGAAACATGGAACGGCTCATGGCCGCCCGCACGAGAAAGCCGTAGGCGCGACCATCGGCGGGCCTCCGCCGACGGCCGGCCGAGCCGGGCCTCCCATTAGGCGTGCACGATCATCGGCGCATGAGCGCCGATGATCGTGCACATTCCTGGGATGTCGCGATGCGGAGGGCGGCCGCTATACCCGGTTGCGGCGACGTGAGAAGTACCAGATCACGGCGATGACGATGATCACCAGCAGGATGATCCACCAGTAATCCGCGATGCCTCCGGTTGCCGTAGCTTCGGGGGCCACGGGAGCTGTCTCCGGGGCGGGTGCCGGGACCTGCGCCATCGCAGACGACACAGCCAGAAAGAGGAAGCTGACGAATGCTGCGAGCTTGCTCATGCACTTTCTCCATTGCGCCTGCGAACCGCCAAGTTCGCCGCTGGGTGAACGCTCCCTGAAGGAGGATGTTCCTTCCGCAGGAGCGGATAACGGTGCCCGCTAGGACTCGGCCGGTGCTTCGGAGAGATCCTCGACCACCAGGGAGAGCGCAACCCGCAGCACCGGCTGCCCTGCTTCCGTCCTCACGCTGACGATGAAGACACGCTGATCGCCTTCAGGGAGATGGTCGCTCGCCATGTCCGGCAGGGCTCTCCGAGCTTCCCGCCTCGCGGCCTCGAGACCGTCGAGCTCCAGCCCCTCTTCGTCGCGGAAGAAGCGCTCGCCGTCGTAGGTGTCAAAGAAATAGCGTGGCACGGCCGCTCCTGCTTCTGGCGGCGCTCAGCGAAGAGCGCTCCCTTCCGGACGGACCCGCAGATTGTTCTGCACATGGGCGACCCCGGAGACGGATTCGGCAATGTCTTCCGCGCGACGCTTGTCGAGGCGGCTGTGGACCATACCGGACAACGTCACTTCCTGGTCTCGCACGAGCACCTCGATGTCGGATGCATCGAGATAGGGGTCGTCCGTCAGCCGCTGATTCACGTCGTCCTGGATCCGCTCGTCCGACCGGCGGTAGTTGCGCGGACCGCGTCCGCGATGGTGCCGCTCGGAGGCATCCGGCTCCAGGCCCACGGCCCCTGCCAGGTTCTCGTAGAAGTTCTCCGAAGCCCGGAGGAGCCCTCGCCCGGCCCGGCGGTCCTGCTCCCATTGGTCATGGATGGAGCGAGCATGGTGGCGCGACGGGCGCTGCCGGTAATGTTCGTCCCGCCTCCACCGATCGTCGGACCGCATCCGGTCCTCGTATCCGGGGGCTCTTTCGGAGCGATAGAGCGGCTCGTCGGACAGCGCGCCGGTTCCACCCCGGGCAAAACCCTCCTCGACGTAGTAGTCGGCCGCCACCCGCGGCGCCCAGAAACTGGGACTGTCGTCCCTGTCGGCGGACCTCGCATAGGCAGGACGCCTCTCCAGATAAGCTCCCTGTTCGGCGCGGTACTCGTTGCGGAGATACTCGTCCACTTCGTCCGGGGTCCCATATCCCCTACCGGCACGATCCCAAGCCGCCATCAGTCTGCCCTTTCGTTATCTCGAGCGATTTCCAACGGATGAACCTCCCCCTCCCCGTCAGGTTCCATCCGCCCCTCGGACCGCGGCCGTTACGGGCCTGCCGATTGTACGCCACCGAACCGAGACTCTGCCCTAGCCGCGCAACCCATCCACGGCAGGGTGATTGATCCGTAGCCAGCAGGCACTGCCGGAGCCCGTCGAGACCTGTGCGAGCGGCCCGGCTTTCGGTGTTCCGGCGCGAACAGAGGTTAGGGATAATGTCGAACGAGCGTATGGGCCGGAAATCCCCGATGCGGCTCCTCGCAGGAGTGGGGTTTTTGCTGACGGGTCTGGCGGCGACCGCCACGGAGGTTTCGGCCCAGACACCGAGCCCTCCCGTCGTGAGCGGCGAAGTCGCCACGCCGGTGGAGATCACGATGAACTACGTCAACGGCGATGTGCAATGCGGCCCGCCCCGCGCACGCCTGCCCGCACGGGACCCTCTCGAATTGCGGGTCATCAACCGCGCAGATCGGATCATCACGTTCGCGGCTCCCAAGTTCTTCGCCGCGACGCAGCACATCGAATCGGCCGGCTTTGTCGTCGATCTGGTGAAGGGCGGCTTTACCGTTGCGCCACAGAGCACGGCGAGAGTCCTCCTGCGAACACCGGCTCCGGGGGAGTATTACTTCTCGTGTTTCGAGGCGGAGGAGATACCCGATCCCCAGTCGAGCGGTTTTCTCATCGTCGTTCCCGCTGCCCGATAGACCATGTCCCGACCCGCACGGAAACAGCCAGGCTCGAACCTGACCCCCATGCAGACCGTTTGCTGCAAGAGAGCTTTGCCGCAATCGAACCGGCAAAGATGAGGCTTATGATGAAGGCTGCACTCTTCCTTTCGCTGGCCCTTGCTGCCGGCACGATCACTTCCAGCGCACACGCGCAAGTGTTGACCCAGCCGGAAAGCGCCCAGCTGCCGCGCGCCACCGTTCGGATCCCCACTCAGGGACTGGGCTATTCCGTGCTTCACGAAGGCGGAGGCATACCGTCCAGACCCAATCGGGTTCACGTGACGTGCCGGGTGGACGAGTCCTTCGCGAGAACCTACTGCCCGACCCCTCGGTACGACGCCTACTGCCCGAACGCGACGATCGTCTGCCGCTGAGGAAGTCCGCATCAAGCGGCAAAGCGTTGCGTACAGACGCAGCGCTTTGTCGTGTCTCGACGGGAACTGCGCTCCAGAAACGAAAGATCCCGCCGGGAGCAAGCTCCCGGCGGGATGAGTTTTCAAAGAACTTCGTCAGAAGTTGAAGTCGTCTACGTTCGGTCCCGTGGTGCCCCCCAGGATGAGAACTCCGTTGGTGTGATCGTAGACGGTCTTCGTTCCGTCCGCGTGATAGGCCACGAGTGACATGCCGGCATCATCCCCATCAAGGTACGTCGTCAGCTTCGTCTGGGACCCGTCCTTCCCGAAGTAGGTCACCGACCTCGAATTCGCCTCCTCATCGAAGGTGATCACGCTTCGAGCGTTCTCCGGTACACGGAAGACGTCGAATTGGAAGAACTGCTCCGTGGACGGGACAGTCCGGATCGGGTCGGGCTCGTTCACGGGCGAGGGCTCCACCACCGGGGCATCGTTTCTGGGAACGAAGTTCTGCGCCGGAGCCACGCTACCGCCGCCGGAGACGGTCTGCGGGCTTGGGATCGGAGCCTGGTCCACCTTGTCGAGGGTGAAGGACTTGAGATCCATGGAGCCGCCGCTGAAGGCCAGACGCACGGTCTGCACGCCCGCCTCCAGATCGACCTGCACCTTCCCGGTCTGCTGGAACGTCGACCAGCCGCCGGTGAAGCCCACCCCCACCGGAGTGGCCGTCTCGTAGACCGTGCCGCCCTTCTCGA
>NZ_JAJBBR010000013.1 GCF_020532555.1 Microvirga lenta
GCGAGGTGCTCAAGCTCGATCCGGACAACCTGCAGCCCAACCCCGTGCACATGGACCCGCGCTGGGCCAGCCTGTCCCAGGGCGTCCACCAGCTCCAGTCAAAACTCCTCATCATCCTAAACGTCGATCAAGTCCTTCAATTCGATATCCAAAAAGCTGCGTAAATTTTCAGGAGTTTGAGACCATGATGCATTGCCTGGTCGTCGATGATTCCACGGTCATCCGCAAAGTCTCCCGGCGTATTCTGGAAGACATGGGGTTCCGTGTCTCCGAAGCCGAAAACGGGGAGAAGGCGCTGATTACATGCCAATCGGAAATGCCGGACGTGGTTCTGCTGGACTGGAACATGCCCGTCATGGACGGATACGAGTTCCTGACGCAGGTCCGCCAGATGCCCGGTGGAGGCGAGCCGAAGATCATCTTCTGCACCACCGAGAACGATATTGCCCACATCTCCCGCGCCCTCGAGGCCGGGGCGAACGAGTACATCATGAAGCCGTTCGACAAGGACATCGTGGCAGCCAAATTTCAGGAAGCCGGCATCATCTAGGCCACGGATGATTTCCATCCGCGGCTCCAATCCTCATCTTTGTTTTTGATCTGAGTTTCATTCATGCCTGCAGAGTCCGCCTCCCAGACACTGCCCGCCGGGTCTACGCGGACACGCGTGATGGTCGTCGACGACAGCGTGGTCGTCCGTGGCCTCGTGGCCCGATGGATCACCGAGACCGGGGCCTTCGACGTCGTCACGACCGCCGCTAACGGCCGCATTGCCGTCGACGCGCTGGAGCGCTTCGAACCCGACATCGTCCTGCTCGACCTCGAGATGCCCGAGATGGACGGCGTCGCGGCATTGCCGCTCATCCTCAAGCGCAGGCCGGGGGTCAAGGTGATCGTCGTCTCCACCCTGACCCGGCGCAATGCCGAGATCTCGGTGAAGTGCCTGTCCCTCGGCGCCGTGGACTACCTCGCCAAACCGGAGTCGCAGCGCGAAAAGTCCACCTCCGACGACTTCCGCCGCGACCTGATCGAGAAGCTGAAGACCCATGCCGGATCCCGCGCCCGTCCCGTGCGGATCGCCGCGAGCGTATCCCGCCCGACCGTGAAGCCGATCATGTCCCGACCCAAGGTTCTTCTGATCGGAGCGTCCACCGGAGGGCCGCGTGCGGTCGAGCAGGTCCTCATCGGCCTCGGCCCCGCCATTCACAGGGTTCCGGTGCTGATCGTGCAGCACATGCCGCCGATGTTCACGGCGGTGTTCGCCGATCATCTGCGCGCCCAGTTCGGCGTGCGGGCCTGCGAGCCCGCCGACGGTGAGCCGCTGGTGCCGGGAACGATCTTCATCGCACCCGGCGGGCGTCACATGGGACTCTCGGGCGGGTCAGGAAACCCGGTCATCCGCCTCGACGACGGGCCACCGGAGAACTTCTGCCGGCCGGCCGTCGATGTGCTGTTCCGCGATGCGGCCGCCATCTTCGGCAACTCCGCTCTCGCCGTCATCCTGACGGGCATGGGCTCGGACGGCACGGGCGGCTCACGGTCGATCGTTCAGGCCGGGGGCACCGTTCTCGCCCAGGACGAGGCGACCAGCACTGTGTGGGGCATGCCCGGCAGTGTGGCCAAGGCAGGGCTCGCTCAGGACATCCTTCCTCTCGAATCCATCGGCCCTGTTCTCAAGGGCCATATCACCGGGTCGACACCATGACCGAACTCGACTTCGAATTCCTACGCGGTTTCCTGAAGGCTCGATCCGGGCTCGCCTTGACGGCGGAGAAACGCTACCTCGTGGAAAGCCGCCTCAGCCCGATCTGCCGCCGTTTCGAGCTGGAAACGCTCTCGCAGATGGTGACCGTTCTCAAGAGCGGGCGGAACTCCGGTCTCGAAAAGGCCGTCGTCGAGGCCATGACGACGAACGAAACCTTCTTCTTCCGAGACAAGGGGCCCTTCGATCTCTTCAAGGACGTGCTGTTGCCGCGCTATCTCGCAGCGCGCGCCTCCACACGCCGGCTGCGCATCTGGTGCGCTGCGGCGTCGACAGGGCAGGAGCCTTACTCGCTGGCCATGTTGCTCAACGAGGCGTCGGCGCGGCTTGCCGGCTGGCATGTCGACATCGTGGCCACGGACATCTCGACCGAGGTCCTGGAGAAGGCCAAGGCCGGACTCTACAACCAGTTCGAGGTGCAGCGGGGGCTCCCGATCCAGCTTCTGGTGAAGTACTTCAAGCAGAACGGGGATCAGTGGCAGATCTCGCCGCAGATACGCGCCATGGTGGACTACCGGCCCCTCAATCTGATCAAGGAGTTTGGCCACCTCGGCACATTCGACATCATCTACTGCCGCAACGTGCTCATCTATTTCGACAAGCCCACGAAAACGGACGTGCTGCATCGCCTGGCGAACACCATGGCGCCAGACGGCGCGCTGCTCCTGGGAGCGGCGGAAACGGTGATCGGCCTGACGGAGGCTCTGTCTCCCGATCCGGTCAATCGGGGTCTCTATGCGAAGGCGGCTTCCGAAACGGCAGCTCCAATGCGCCTAACCGCTGTTCGCTGATCGGGAGGGCGGGAAGCAGCAGCCGTCGTGCCGCTTCCCCTTACCCTTCGGATGGGACGCTCAGTCCCGCTTGCGCTTCTTGGAGAACCCTTCCTTGGGCTTTTGCTTGAAGGGCGGCTTCTTGCCGCTCTTGGGACCGCGGTCCTTCGAGGGGCCGCGATCCTTCGAGCCCTTGTTCCCTTCGGCCTTTTGGTGGGGGCGATCGCCATCCGCCGGGGCGATCTGGATATCCTCGTCGTTGGTCTTGCGGGCGGCAGCGGCGAATTTCGCAGCGTGTGACTTGGCGATCTCGAACTTCGTCTCTTGATCGAAGATGCGGATGACGCCGATTTCCTTCTTGGTCACGTGCCCCAGGCGGCAGATGATGGGGACGAGCCAGCGCGGATCGGCATTGTTGCGGCGACCCACGCTCATGCGGAACCACACCATGTCCCCCGGGCTGCGGCGGTCGTCCTCTGCTCCGTCTCCACGGCGAGAACCGCGGCGACCGTCGCCCTCTTCCCTGAATTCGCGCTTTTCCCTGCGGGGACGCTCGCCTCGATCCGATCCGGAATCGAAGATCTCCTCCGGGGCCGGGAGGCGCATGCGGTAGGATCGAACCAGAGCCGCCGCAATGTCCTCAGCCGAGCGGCCCTCGAGGAGCGCCCGCGCCATCGCGAGGTCCTCCTCCGTCGACTCCTCGGAGAAGACCGGATCCTTCAGCAGCCGCTCCTGATCCTTCAGGCGGATTTCGTCGGCCGATGGCGGGCCGCCCCATGTGACATCCACACCGGCCGCATCCACAAGCCTCTCGGCCTTTCTGCGGCGGGTATAGGGAACGAGGAGGACGCAGACACCCTTCCGGCCGGCGCGGCCCGTGCGTCCGCTTCGGTGCAGGAGCGTCTCGTGGTCGTTCGGCAAATCCGCATGGATGACCAGGCCGAGATCCGGAAGATCGATGCCGCGCGCCGCGACGTCCGTTGCGACACAGACCCGCGCGCGGCCGTCGCGGAGTGCCTGAAGGGCATGGGTGCGCTCGCTCTGGCTGAGCTCGCCCGAAAGGGCGACGGCCGAGAAGCCGCGCTCCAGCAGGCTTGCCTGCAGGTGCCTGACGGCCTCGCGGGTATGGCAGAACACCATGGCGCCGCGGCTTTCGTAGAAGCGCAGCACGTTCACGACGCCGTGTTCGATCTCGTTCGGCGCGATCCTCACGGCTCTGTACTCGATGTCGCCGTGCGGCTGGTTCTGCACCAGGGTGTCGATTCGGGCAGCGTCGCGCTGGTAGCGCCGCGCCATCGCTGCGATGTTCTTCGGGATCGTCGCGGAGAAAAGGAGCGTCCGCCGTTCGGCAGGCGTCGCATCCAGGATGAATTCGAGGTCCTCGCGGAAGCCCAGATCCAGCATCTCGTCGGCTTCGTCGAGCACCACGGCCTGGAGTTTCGAGGTGTCGAGCCGGCCCCGTTCCAGATGGTCGCGCAAGCGCCCCGGAGTGCCGACCACGATGTGGCAGCCATCCGCGAGGGCGCGCTGCTCCCGGCGGACATCCATTCCGCCGACGCAGGATGCCACCCGCGCACCCGCGGGCCCGTAAAGCCAGATGAGCTCCCGGTTGACCTGCAGGGCCAGTTCACGGGTCGGGGCGATGATGAGGGCCAGGGGCTCGGCCGGCGCGCCAAACCGCTCGGCGTCGCCGAGCAGGGTGGACGCGAGGGCGAGGCCATAGGCGACGGTCTTGCCCGAGCCGGTCTGGGCGGAGACGAGAAGGTCGCGGTCCAGGACGTCGGGCTGAAGCACGGCCGCCTGGACGGGAGTGGGCTCATTGTAGCCTTTATCGGCGAGAGCGCGCTCGAGGCTGGAATTCGTTCTAGGGAAGGGCATGGGTTTGCGGCTGAACCGTTTTCTGAGGAGCAGTGGTTAGCTCCGGTAAAATCATCAGCCTGAGGCGGCGCTATCGTCTATTTCGTCGATCGAGACCAGGAAAACAACATCGATATCAAGGTCATCGTCGCCGAGGTCGTCGTCTTCGTCCTCGTCCTCTTCATCCAGAGCCTCAGTGAAAGCGTCGATTTCGTCTTCCGATGAGGCCCTGGTCGTCAAGGCAGCCGATCCGTCCCAAAGGGGGCGGCCCTCGCTCTTAAACGACATCAGGTCATCTTTGAAGCTCTCGCTGAGAAACAGTTCCCGGGCTTGATCCTCGTCCGCGTTGGTGACGGCTACGGCCTTCCCGGCGATCTCGAGCGTAATCATGGCTTTTCCTTTGTCGGGGCAGGGTCATTCCACTCCACTAACGCCCATCCCAGGAATTCGATCATTTTTGCCCGGATCCCGGAGGATTCCGCGGGCGGCGCCCTGCGCCTCCTGATAGGCCAGGGCATGGGCACGCTCGTTGTGGAGGTCGCCCGAGTGGCCCTTGACCCAGTTCCAGGTCACGGAGCGCCCGCTCAGATGAAGGGAGAGACGCTGCCAGAGGTTCTTGTTCGCGACCTTGCCGCCTTTCACGATCCGCCAGCCCCGCGACCGCCACCATGGCAGATGCCTGGTGGCTCCCATGATGACGTAGTGGCTATCACTGTAGATCTCGACCGGGATGGACGGCGGAAGGGCCTCCAGAGCCTCGACGACCCCCATGAGTTCCATCGCCGTATTGGTCGTGGCCAAGCTTCGGCCGGTGATGATGTCTTCCCGGCTTCCGAGGAGGATGATGGCTGCATAGCCGCCCGGACGCAGCCTGCCGCGGCCCATGCAGGCCCCATCGGTATAGACGACCGCGCGCTCCTCGGTCCCGTGGATCATGCCGACAGCAGCCGCCAGAATTCGTGCTCGGCCATGATCGAGATCGGATGGCCGGCCAGAAGAAGGCGCTCTGCGTCCCGTTCCTTGGAACTCTTGCCGACCCTGTTCCTGTCGTCTCCGACGCAGAGAAGGGTGGTGGTCGGCGAGACGGCGGCCGCGACCGTGAACCCGAGGGCGGCTGCGCGTCGGGCAGCCTCCTGGCGGGTTATCTGCATACGTCCGGTGAAGACGACGGTTTTGCCTGCGAAGGGGCCATCGCTTGAACCGTGCTGCAGGATCGCCCCCTGGTGCGGGCCGCGCTGCCCCATGGCGGAGACCCACTGGCTGGCCGTCCGCCCGCTCTCCGCCAAAGCTCTCCGGAAAATGTGAGCCGTTGCAATGGCATCTTCGAGAGCATCGTGGTGCTGGAACTCAATTCCGAAGTGATTGGCCAGGTTTCCGAGCGAATAGCCCTTACGGGAGAACTGGGGCCAGGTCCGGCGCACGACAGTCTGGTTGTCGAGCCAGGTCGCCTCCACGGCGGGAAGCCCGTACTTCTGACAGGCCTTCGTGATCGCCACCCTGTCGAACGATCCGTGCGTCACGATGATCTGACCTTCGAGCAGGGGCATCAGCTCGGGAAGGAGCTCGCAGAAACTGGGGCAGCCCACGACATGGTGGGGCTGAATGCCATGCACCTTGATGTTCCAGTGATCGAACCTGTCCTGCGGATCGATCAGATGGGAGATCGTCGCGGTGGTCTCGCCGCTCTCGACCTTCACGATCCCGATTTGGCAGATGGAGGCGCAATCGGGATTGGCCGTCTCCAGGTCGAGGACAAGGTAGTTCATCGGAAAAGGCTTTTTCGCTCGCGGAATTGTTCGGGCTCTAAGATGGGGCCGAGGTGTAAGGGTTTTGCGGGGCGGATGCGCATGAACGATTGTCGCAGAGGACGGCCACGGATCAAACCCAAGGAGGGAGCCGCCCGGAGAACGCGACGGCGACGGGGCCGGTCAGGGTGAGGCTCTCGTCGTCGTCGACCTCGATCCTCAGCGTCCCGCCGGGCATTTCCACCGTGATGCACCTCTCGTCGGTCAGGCCCCGGCGGCGGGCGGCAAGGACGGCGGCACAGGCGCCGCTGCCGCAGGCCTGGGTCAGGATTCCAGGGCGTTCCCAGACGACGAGGCGCAGGCGGTCCGGCCCGACGACCTCGGCGACGCCGATATTGGCACCTTCCGGTAGCATGGGATGGTTCTGCATGGGCGCCGCCCAGCGCGGAACATCGACGGCATCCCGCTGCTCCACGAAGCAGACGAGATGCGGGTTGCCTACATTGACGGCGGTCGGCTGCGAAAGCGGGCCTGAGGACAGGTCGAGCATGAGGGTGTCGGCGGGGGAGGCGAGGGGGATGCTTCGCCAGTCCCATCGGGGAGAGCCGAGGCGAAGCGTCAGTTCATTCTCCCCCGGATCGGACGCGTCGATGATCCCTCCCAAGGTTTCGAGCCGGAGGCGTTTGCCCCCGCTCTCCTTCAGAAGAAGCCATCCGACGCATCGGGTCGCGTTCAGGCAAGTCTGTGCTTCCGTGCCATCCACGTTGTAGATGCGCATGCGCGCATCTGCGCCGGCAACCGTCGGCGGCTCGACGACGAGAAGCTGGTCGCCACCCACTCCGGTATGGCGGTTGCAGATCAGGCGGATCACATCGGGAGGCGGAGCAAAGGGTTTCGTTCGTCCGTCGACAACGACGAAATCGTTGCCGAGGCCGTGCATCTTCAGAAAAGAGCGTCCGGAAAGGTCGAGCGACGCAATGGGATGGCTGAGCAAGGGGGCCTCAGGACGAGCGGACGGCAGAAACCTCAGACTGAATGTGGCCCGCTGCGCGAGTCAAGTTTGGAGCCTTCATGGATCCATGAGAGGGCCGGCTTTCCTCGATGGGATCTAATCTTCCGAGCGGCGGAAAGGCGCTCCGTCACGCCTGCTAGAACGTGTAGCGAAGCGCTTCGCTCGCCTCTCTCAGGGACGGAAGAAAGCGCTCCTCCATCTCCGCCGGGGAGGCGTGGGCCACCTGCGCGCTGATGTTCAGGGCGATCGTGACCTTGCCGTTCTTCTGGATCAGCGGAACGGCGATGGACCTCAGGCCGAATTCGAGCTCCTCGCTGACCATCGCGAAGCCCTGAGCGCGGACAGCCTCCAGGGCGGCACGCAGTTGCGTCCTATCCGTGATCGTCTTCGGGGTCCTTGGCTCGAGCCGGACCCGTTCGAGATAGGCGTCGAGCTCCGCAGGCGGCTGATAGGCGAGAATGGCCCGCCCCAGGGATGTGCAATAGGCCGGAAGCCGGCTGCCGACGCCGAGCCCTATCGACATGATGCGTCTCGTGGCGGAACGTGCGATATAGACGATCTCGTCACCGTCGAGCACGGCGGCCGAACTCGATTCCCCCGTCTGTTCGGAGATCCTTTCGAGGAAGGGCTGCAGGCGGGCGGAGTCCGACGCGGATGAGAGATAAGCGTAGCCCAATCTCAGAATGCGGGGGCTCAGGCTGAAATAGCGCCCGTCGAAATCGGCATAGTTCAGCTTGGTGAGCGTGCGCAGGTAGCGGCGTGCGCCGGCACGCGTGATCCCGGTCAGCTTGGCCACTTCCGACAGCGTCAGCCGCGGGCGGGTTCCGTCGAAGGCCTCGATCACGGCCAGGCCTTTCTCTAGGCTCGCAACGATTTCCCGGTCTCCTCCGGTGCTCTCGTCCATATCCGAATTCGCCATGAGACCTCCCGACAGAGCCTGTGCTGGACTTTGGTAGCCTTGACACCAGCTCGATATTTGTACTTCATGTTCGCTATGGTAATCAATGTTCGCAGTGCGAACAAAAGATGAGACCAAAGGCTAAGAGACCGCAGGTCCTGCCGAATAAGGCCTCTAGGGAGGAAAGACATGCCATCTATGAAGAAGCTTCTCAGTGCCGCTGCCGGCGTCCTGCTCGCGGGCTCCGTCTCCGCGGCTGCCGACACCATCAGGGTCGGCATCATCGGGCCCTTCTCCGGCCCGTTCGCCTTGCAGGGCAAGAACTTCCAGGCGGGCGTCGAGGCCTACATGGCTCTCAACGGCAAGAGCGTGAAGGGCCACGACATCGAGGTCATCTATCGCGATCTTCCGGCCGCCAACCCGGCACAATCCCGCGCCCTGGCCCAGGAGTTGGTCGTCAAGGAGAAGGTCCAGTATCTCGGCGGCGTCTATTTCACGCCGGATGCGCTGGCGATCACGCCGCTCCTCAAGCAGGCCAATACGCCGCTCGTGATCTTCAATGCGGCCACATCCGCCATCATGAACCAGTCGCCGCTCGTCGTGCGGACGTCCTTCACCACGGCTCAGACGACGACGCCTCTCGGTAAGATCGCCACCGACCGCGGCGTCAAGAAGGTGATCTCGGCCGTCAGCGATTATGGCCCGGGCGTCGATGCCGAGGCCGCATTCAAGAAATCTTTCGAGGCGGCCGGCGGGCAGGTGGTCGAGACTATCAGGATGCCGCTCAACACCACCGATTTCAGCCCGATCATGCAGCGCGTCCGCGACTCCGGCGCCGAGGCCGTGTTCGCTTTCTTGCCGTCGGGACCCACGACGCTGGGCTTCGTGAAGGCCTACAACGAGACCGGCCTCAAGCAGGCCGGCATCAAGTTCTTCGCGCCGGGCGACCTGACACAGGAATCGGACCTGCCGGCTCTCGGCGAAGGAGCCTTGGGTCTTCTCACCACCTTCCACTATGCCGTCTCGCACGACTCGCCGGAGAACAAGCGCTTCGTCGAAGCGGCGACGAAGGCCATCGGTTCGCCCGAGCAGCTCTCCTTCCCCTCCGTCGGGGCCTATGACGGGATGCACGTCATCTAC
Source organism: Microvirga lenta (assembly GCF_020532555.1). Classification (GTDB taxonomy): domain Bacteria; phylum Pseudomonadota; class Alphaproteobacteria; order Rhizobiales; family Beijerinckiaceae; genus Microvirga; species Microvirga lenta. The sequence continues at coordinate 9,185 of NZ_JAJBBR010000013.1, forward strand.
AAGATGATCGAGGCTACGGATGGGAAGCAGGATGCGCAGAAGGCGGTCGACGCCGTAAAGGGCCTTGCCTGGACCAGTCCGCGCGGTCCCGTCAGCATCGATTCGGAAACCCGGCACGTGACCCAGAACATCTACCTGCGGGAAGTCGTGAAGGGGCCGGACGGCAAGCTCATCAACAAAGAGATCGAGACCTTCCCCAACCAGAAAGACCCGGGCCTCGCAACCCAGTAAGGGTGCGGTCCGAGGCTATCAGAGAGCGCGGTCTCAGCCGAGACCGCGTCTTACGCCCCATCTTCAGCCTCACGGCTGATTGAGATGCTCACATGCAGACCATCCTCAGCATCGGGATCGACGCCTTCGCGTACGGCATGGCGCTCTTCATCATCTGCATCGGCCTGTCGCTCACGATGGGCTTGATGCGGGTGGTCAATCTCGCCCACGGCGCCTTTGCGATGATCGCCGGCTACATCGCCTCCTACGCCGCCCGCGATCTCGGGCTGGGTTATGCGATTGCGATCTTCCTCGCGATCATCGGAACGATCATCCTCTCCATTCCCCTAGAGAGGTTCCTTTTCCGACGCATCTACGGCAGTTCCGAGCTCACCCAGGTGCTGATGACCATCGGCATCACTTTCTGCGTGATCGGCATCACCAACTACTTCTTCGGGCCGACCCTGAAGACCATTCCTCTCCCGGAGAGTCTGGCGCAGCCGGTCGATGTCGGCTTCAAGACAATTGCAGCCCACCGGCTCTTCGTGATGACGTGCGGGCTCGTCGTTGCCGCCGGCCTCTGGTATCTGATCGAACGGACGGCTTTCGGCATCAGGCTGCGTGCGACGGTCGACAATGCCGCCATGGCCGACGCCCTGGGGGTCCGCACACAGGTCGTCTACGCCGTCAGCTTCGCCATCGCGATCGGGCTGGCTGCCTTCGGCGGAGTCGTGGGGGCGGAGTTTCTTCCGATCGAGCCCTATTACGCTCTTCGCTATATGGTCACTTTCCTGGTGGTCGTGTCCGTGGGTGGCGCTGGGTCCATTCTTGGGGCGGTGATCGCATGTCTCGTGCTCGGCGCCGTGGACACGACAGGCCGGTATCTCATGCCCGAGTTCGGTAACTTCTTCTTCTACGCCGCCGTCATCGCGATCGTCTGCATCTTCCCGCGCGGTTTCTTCGGAAAGGCCCAGTAGCATGCCGACCATGGCCCAAACCGAGAAGCTTGCGGCGGCGCCTATCCCCGGCTCGCGGGCTGTCCGCGATGTGGTGGGCGTGATCTTGATCATCGCCGCCGGGCTCGCCGGGTTCTGGTTGTTTCCGGACAATCTGGCGCTTCTCACTCGTGTGATCGCCGTGGCGCTCCTCGTCCTCTCCATCGATCTCGTCGTCGGCTATTGCGGTGTTGCCACTCTCGGACAGGCGGCGCTCTTCGGAGCGGGGGCCTATGCTGCCGGGATTGCCTGCGTGAACGGCGTGACCGAGCCGCTGACCCTGATCCTGATCGGAGCCGTGGCGGGGGCGGTGGCGGGGCTTCTCATGGGGACGATCATGCTGAGGGCTCACGGTCTGGCGCAACTCGTTCTCTCGATTGCGATCGTGCAGCTCTTTCACGAGGCGGCCAACAAGGCCTCTGCGTACACGGGCGGCAGCGATGGACTGGCCGGCCTGATGGTGGGCCCGCTCTTCGGTGTGTTCGAGTTCGATCTCTGGGGGCAGACGGCCTATCTCTTCGGCCTTGCTCTGCTCGTCGTCATCTTCATCGTGTTGAAGTTCGTCGTCTCTTCGCCCTTCGGCATGCTGTGCCGCGGGATCAAGGAGGATCCGATCCGCATCGGCGCCATGGGAGCCTTCGTGTTCCCCGTTCTGCTCAAGATGTTCGTCATCTCAGGAGCCGTGGCTGGCATCGGCGGCGCTTTGGCGGCAATCTCCACCCAGGTCGTCGGACTGGACAGCCTCAGCTTCGAGTTGTCCGCCAATGCTCTGGTCATGCTGGTTCTCGGCGGCCTGGGAAGCCTCTATGGGGCACTCGTCGGCACCGTTATCTTCATGGGCTTCGAGCACGTGGTCTCCGCCATCAACCCCTTCCACTGGATGACGATGGTCGGGGCGTTGCTGATTGCCGTCGTGCTGGCGGCGCCGGGCGGTCTCAGCGGCCTTGCCGACAGGGTCCTTCCCTCCAGACAGCGGAATAGGGGAGGAAGAGCATGAGCGATCTCTTCCGCGTCGAAGGGCTCTCCAAATCGTTCGGCGGCCTCGCCGTCAGCCGGAACATCTCGCTCGCCATGCCGGCCGGCGAAAGGCTTGCTTTGATCGGGCCGAACGGGGCAGGCAAGACGACATTCGTCAACCTTGTCACGGGGCAGATCAGGCCGAGCGCCGGGCGCGTCGTGCTGAACGGCGAGGACGTGACGGAGCTCGGTGCCGTCCGCAGGGTTCGCCAAGGACTGGTGCGCACCTTCCAGGTCACGCGCCTCTTCTCCGACATGACTCCCGAGGAGCATATCACGCTCACCATCCTGCAGCGGGAAGGAAAGGCTGCCAGAATCCTCGCCCGCTTCCACGGCAATTCGGAAGTAGCGGAGGAAGTCGAGGGTATCCTCGGCACGCTAGGCCTCATAGAGGTTGCCCGCCGCAGGGTCGGGGAAATCGCCTACGGTCAGCAGCGGCTGCTCGAAATCGGCATTGCGCTCGCGCTCAAGCCCAAGGTGCTGCTTCTCGACGAGCCCGCGGCCGGCGTACCATCGAGCGAAACGCCGCGCATCGAACAGGCTCTGGAGCGACTTCCGCCGAGCCTCGCAGTGCTCATGATCGAGCACGACATGGATCTCGTCTTCCGGTTCGCCAAACGGGTGGTCGTGCTGGCGGCGGGCGAGATCATCTTCGAGGGACTTCCATCCGAAGTCGCGGCCAACGCAAAGGTTCGCGAGGCTTATCTGGGGAACTACGCCAATGCCCGCAGCGTCGCTTGAAGTCGAAGGATTGAGTGCCGGCTACGGCCCGACCGTGGTTCTGGAAGACCTCTCCTTCTCCGTTCCCGCAGGGTCTCGTCTCTCCATCCTGGGCCGAAACGGCATGGGCAAGACCACGCTCCTGGCGAGCCTCATGGGGATGACCCGCCGCTACAACGGGGAGATCAGGATCGACGGCATCGACGTCTCGGGTGCGAAGAGCTCGGACCGTGCGATGAAGGGCATCGGGCTCGTGCCGCAGACGCGGGACATTTTCCGCTCCTTAACGGTGGAGGAGAATCTTCTGGTCGGCATCAAGGACCGACCGCGCAGCGTGATCGAGGAAGCCTACGACATGTTCCCCCGGCTGAAGGAGCGGCGGCGCAATCTCGGCTGGCAGCTGTCCGGCGGCGAGCAGCAGATGCTGTCTACTGCCCGCACCATTCTCGGGCGCCCGTCGGTGCTTCTGCTCGACGAGCCCCTCGAAGGGCTGGCTCCCGTCATCTGCGACGAACTCATGGTCGCCTTCACGCGACTTGCGGCGAGCGGCGAGATGACGATCCTCCTCGTGGAGCAGCGGCTCGAGAGTGCTCTGGACTTCGCCGATTCCGTCATGATCCTTGAACGGGGGCGGATCGTCTGGCAGGGAACGAGCGAGACCCTGCGTTCCGATCACGACCTGGTCGAGCGCTATATCGGCGTCGGGTCCCTGCACTGAGGTTGGCTATGGCATTCGTACGCGCAAACGGGATCGTCCTCCATCACCAGGTGCTCGGCCGCGCCGGCGGTCCCACCCTCGTGTTCGTGAACTCCCTGGGCAGCGACTTCCGGATCTGGCAGGAGGTCGTGCCGGCTTTCCTCGACCGTTTCCAGGTCGTTCTCTACGACAAGCGCGGCCACGGCCTGTCCGATGCCCCTCCCGCGCCCTACACCATGGACGATCACGTCGACGATCTCCTCGCGCTTCTCGACATCCTTGGTATCGGGCGTGCGTCTCTCGTGGGATTGTCCGTGGGCGGCATGATTGCGCAGCGGATGGCGGTCCGCGTGCCCGATCGCGTTCAGTCCCTGACCCTGTGCTGCACGGCGGCCAAGATCGGTACGTCCGAAACCTGGGTGGACCGGATCGCTGCCGTCGAGAAGAACGGTCTCGAGTCGATTGTCGGCAACGTTCTGGAGCGCTGGTTCACCGCCGAATTTCGCCGCTCCCGCGCCGATGAATGCGCAGGCTGGCGCAACATGCTGGTCCGCACGCCGGTCCATGGCTATGCCGGTACCTGCGCGGCCATCCGCGATGCCGACCTGACGGTCGATGCGGGCCGGATCGCGGTGCCGACGCTCTGCGTCGCCGGAGATCAGGACGGCTCCACGCCGCCCGACATCGTGCGGCGCACGGCCGAACTCATTCCAGATGCGCGGTTCGAACTCATCGAGCCGGCAGGTCACATTCCATGCGTCGAGCAGCCCGTCGTGCTGTCCAGACTCATCGGTCAACACCTTCAGGAGGCGGGACTTGTCTGAGAAAGCGCGTAGCGAGCGGTTCGAGGCCGGAATGGCGGTTCGCCGGCAGGTCCTCGGCGACGCCCATGTGGACCGGGCCACCGCCCAGATGACCAAGTTCGACGAGGATTTCCAGACCTTCATCACGGAGGGAGCATGGGGTTCGGTCTGGTCCCGCCCGGGCTTCACCAGGCGCGAGCGGTCCATCGTCACCATCGCCCTTCTCGCCGCTCTCGGCCAGGACGAGGAGGTTGCGATGCATGTGCGGGCAACGCGCAACACCGGGGCAACCAAGGAGGACATCAAGGAGGCGCTTTTGCATGTGGCGGTCTATGCCGGCGTGCCGGCCGCCAACCACGCCTTCAAGATCGTCAAGAAGGCCTATGCCGAGATGGAAGCGGATGCCGGCCGATAGCAGGAGCGAGCCGAGCTTGCGTTCTTTGCTTCAGCACAATTTCAATGGGTAGAAAACATGGTTGATCAAGGCCCCTTCTATCATCGCGACCGGAGCTGGCATCCGCCCGCTTTCACGCCGAACTACAAGACATCCGTGCTCCGCTCGCCGCAGCAGGCGCTCCTGTCGCTCGACAACACGATTTCGGAAATGACGGGCCCTGTCTTCGGGCACGACAGGATTGGCCCGCTCGACAACGACCTCCTGCGTAACTTCGCAAAGACCGGAGACCCGATCGGTCAGCGGATCGTCGTCTATGGCCGTGTCCTCGACGAGAATGGCCGCCCCGTTCCCGGAGCCCTTCTGGAGTTCTGGCAGGCCAATGCCGGCGGCCGCTACCGGCACAAGAAGGAAACCTATCTCGCGGCCATTGATCCGAATTTCGGCGGCTGCGGACGCACGATCACGGACGAGGACGGGCGCTACTGGTTCAGAACCGTCAAGCCGGGGGCCTATCCCTGGCCGAACGGCGTCAATGACTGGCGGCCGGCCCACATCCATTTCTCGGTCTTCGGCCACGCCTTCGCACAGAGGCTGATCACCCAGATGTATTTCGAAGGGGACCCGATGATCTGGCAGGATCCCATCGTGATGACGATCCCCGACAAGGCCGGGATCGAGCAGCTGATCGCGGCGCTCGACCGGCAGAACACGCTTCCGATGGATGCGCTCGCCTACAAGTTCGACATCGTTCTGCGCGGCCGCCGCTCGACCATGTTCGAAAACCGGATGGAGGGGAACTGATGGTCCAGAAACTCGGATTCTTGAAGGAATCGCCCTCCCAAACGGCGGGGCCGTACGTCCATATCGGCACCAATCCGAACTGGGTCGAGATCACGGGGGTCTGGAAGGAAGACCTCGGCCTCGTGCTCGTGGCTCCCGAGACGAAGGGGGAGCGCGTCATCATCAAGGGGCACGTCTACGACGGTGCCGGGGATCCTCTCAAGGACGCGCTCATCGAGATCTGGCAGGCCGATGCGGAGGGGCTCTACAACAGCCCGCAGGAGCGGCGCGGACGCGCCGACCCGCATTTCGTGGGATGGGGACGCCAGCCGGCCGACGGCACGACGGGCGAGTACCGTTTCGAGACGATCAAGCCCGGCCGGGTACCCTATAGCGACGGACGCCTCATGGCGCCTCACATCACGTTCTGGATCGTGGCGCGCGGGATCAATACCGGTCTCCATACGCGCATGTATTTCAGCGATGAGGAGGCCGCCAATGCGGAATGCCCGGTTCTCGGCAGGATCGCCCACAAGGCGCGCGTGCCCACGCTGATCGCCACTCGCGGCGAGGAGAACGGGTTGCCGACCTACACCTTCGACATCCATCTGCAGGGTGAGAAGGAAACCGTTTTCTTCGATATCTGATCGTCATCTGAAAGTGTACTATGGCCAAGTTTCAAAGCCTGCAGGAAGCCGTTGCCGAGAACCTGCGCGACGGCGATACGGTCGCCTTCGAGGGTTTCACACACCTCATTCCCCATGCCGCGGCCCACGAGGTCATCCGCCAGGAGCGCAAGGACCTCACGCTGATCCGCATGACCCCTGACATCATCTACGATCAGATGGTCGGCATGGGGCTCGTCAAGAAGGTGATCTTCTCCTACGCGGGCAATCCGGGCGTCGGTCTCCTGCGCCGGATGCGCGACGCCATCGAGAACGGCTGGCCGCGCTCCATCGAAACCGAAGAACACAGCCATGCCGCTATGGCGAATGCCTACGAGGCGGGTGCTGCCGGGCTGCCCTGCGCCGTGTTCCGGGGCTATCTCGGTGCCGGTCTCAAGGAGGTCAATCCCTCCATTAAGAGCGTGACCTGTCCCTTCACCGGCGAGCAGTTGGCAGCTGTGCCCGCCCACCGGCCGGATGTCGCCTTCATCCATGCGCAGAAGGCCAGCAGGCGCGGGGACATCCTCATCGAAGGCATCGTCGGCGTGCAGAAGGAGGCGGTCCTGGCCGCCAAGCGCGCCGTGGTGACCGTCGAGGAGATCGTGGAGGATTTCGACGGGATGCACCCGAACCTGTGCATCCTTCCTCATTGGACCGTGACCTCCGTCGTGCATGTGCCGGGTGGCGCGCACCCGTCCTACGCCCACGGCTATTATGATCGTGACAACGCCGCCTATCTCGAATGGGACAAGATCTCCGCCGACCGGGATCTGTTCACCCAGTGGATGAACGAGAACGTGCTCGCTGTGGGGCCAGAGGTCTTCGCCGCTCGCGTGCAGGGACTGTGAGAGATAGAGCCATGAACGGTTTCACCCCTAACGAGATGATGACCATCGCGGCCGCCCGCGCCCTTTCCAGCGAGGATGTGTGCTTCGTCGGCATCGGCGCTCCCTCGGCCGCCTGCAACGTGGCGCGGCTGACCCACGCGCCCGACATCACCCTGATCTATGAGAGCGGCACCATCGGCACGGCTCCCGAGGTGCTTCCGCTTTCCATCGGCGACGGCGTGCTGTGCGAGACGGCGGTGTCGACCGTGTCGGTGCCCGAGATGTTCCGCTATTGGCTTCAGGGCGGGCGCATCTCCATCGGCTTCCTGGGCGCGGCGCAGCTGGACCGGTTCGGCAACATCAACACCACCGTCATCGGCGATTACCAGCACCCGAAGGTGCGCCTGCCAGGGGGCGGCGGAGCCCCCGAAATCGCGACCTCCTGCAAGGAGGTGTACATCACCATGAAGCAGTCCACCCGCGGCATGGTGGAGAAGATCGATTTCTACACGTCCTTCGGCCATGGGGAGGGCGGCGATCACCGCGAGCGTCTCGGCATCACGACCAAGGGCCCGACGCTGCTGATCACGGATCTGGCCGTTTGGAAGCCCGATCCGGAGACGAAGGAGTTCACCGTCGTGTCGATGCATCCCGGCGTGACGCGTGAGCAGGTTCAGGAGACCTGCGGCTGGAAGGTTCGCTTCGCCGACGATGTCGAGGAAACGCCTCCGCCGACGGAGCTCGAGCTCACGACCCTGCGCGAGCTGCAGGCGCGCACGGAAAAGGCCCATGGCGGCAAGAAGGGAGCCTGAGGATGCGCGAGGCTTATATCTGCGCCTATGTGCGCACCCCGATCGGCCGTTACGCCGGTTCGCTCTCGAGCGTTCGTGCCGACGATCTCGGCGCCGTCCCGCTGAAGGCCTTGATGGAGCGCTATCCGAACGTCGATTTCGAGGCGGTCGACGACGTGATCTATGGTTGCGCCAATCAGGCAGGGGAGGATAACCGCAATGTCGCCCGCATGGCGGTGCTTCTTGCAGGCCTGCCCGGCTCCGTCTCGGGCACGACCATCAACCGGTTGTGCGGGTCGGGCATCGATGCGGTCATTGCGGCTGCACGGGCCATCAAAGCGGGCGAAGCGGATCTGATGATCGCGGGTGGTGTCGAGTCCATGTCTCGTGCGCCTTTCGTCATGCCGAAGGCTGACGCGGCTTTCTCCCGAGCCACCGAGATTTACGACACCACCATCGGTTGGCGCTTCGTCAATCCGCTGATGAAGAGCCAGTACGGCATCGACTCGATGCCGGAGACCGGCGAGAACGTGGCCGAAGAGTTCCAGATCTCGCGCGCCGACCAGGATGCTTTTGCGCTGCGCTCGCAGAAGAAAGCTGCTGCGGCGCAGGAGAACGGGCGTCTTGCCAAGGAAATCGTGCCGGTCACAGTCCCTCGGCGGAAAGGGGATCCGGTGGTCGTCGACAAGGACGAGCATCCCCGTGGCGACACGACCCTGGAAGGCCTCGCCAAGCTTTCGACGCCGTTCCGCAAGGACGGATCGGTGACCGCGGGCAACGCATCCGGCGTGAACGACGGCGCTGCCGCGCTGATCATCGCCTCGGAGGAGGCCATGAGGAGGTTCGGTCTCGAACCGATTGCGCGTGTCGTCGGCGGGGCCACCGCCGGTGTCCCGCCACGCATCATGGGGATCGGTCCGGCGCCGTCCACGAAGAAGCTCTGCGCCCGCCTCGGGCTCAAGCCCTCGGATTTCGATGTGATCGAGCTGAACGAAGCCTTCGCCAGCCAGGGAATCGCCGTTCTGCGCGACCTGGGCATCCCGGAGGATGCGGATCACGTGAATCCCAATGGCGGAGCCATCGCCCTGGGGCATCCGCTAGGCATGTCCGGCGCACGCATCACTGGCACGGCCGCACTCGAGCTGAAGCTCAAGGGGAAGAAGCGCGCATTGGCGACCATGTGCGTGGGCGTGGGGCAGGGCATTTCCATCGCCCTCGAGGCTGTCTAAGCTTCGTCGATGATCGCGCCCATGCAACCGTCCTCCCTGCTCCAATCCCTCGTCGGAGACGACGAGATCGAGGCGCTTCTTTCCGGTGAGGCCGAGCTCCGGGCCATGCTTCGGGTGGAAGCGGCCCTGGCTTCGGCGGAGGCGGAGGCCGGTCTCATCGAACGAGGGGCGGCGGACCGGATCTCGGAAATCTGCGCCGTATTCGAGCCGGATTGGAAGGGACTGTCGCGTGGGCTGGCTCAGGATGGCGTTGTCGTTCCCGAGTTCGTGAGGCAGCTGCGTTCCGCAGTCGGCGAGCCTCATGCGAAATCGGTGCATGTGGGGGCAACGAGCCAGGACGTCATCGACACGGCTCTGATCCTGCGGCTCAAGAACATCATGGAGTTGTACCTGCGCCGTCTCGAACATCTCATCCAGGCGATGCAGGTGCTCAAGGTTCGCGACGGTGCCGTGCGTCTCATGGCCCATACGCGGATGCAGCAGGCACTGCCCTTCACGGCCGCCGACAAGATCGAGACCTGGCTCAGCCCCCTCGAAAGGCATCGGGAGACGCTGCAGGCGCTCATGCCGCGTCTGCTGGTGCTTCAGCTCGGCGGTCCGGTCGGCACCCGCGCCGAGCTGAAGGGGCATGGCGCTGCCATTGCCGACGCCATGGCGAGGCAGCTCGGACTCGGCTCCGTTCCCGCGTGGCATTCGCAGCGGGATCGGATCGGCGAGTTCGCCTCCTGGCTCTCTCTCCTCTCAGGGACATTGGGCAAGATCGGACAGGACGTTGCCCTGATGGCGCAGAACGAGGTGAGAGAGGTGCGCCTCGCAGTTGGCGGAGGCTCGTCCGCCATGCCTCACAAGTCCAACCCGGTTTCCGCCGAGGTGCTCGTCACGCTCGCCCGCTTCAATGCAGGCCTGCTCGGCACGCTCCATCAGGCCCTCGTCCACGAAAATGAGCGCTCGGGAGCCGCCTGGACCCTTGAATGGCTCGTGCTGCCTCAGATGCTGGTGGCGTGCGGGGCAGGCCTGAACATGGCCCGGGGGCTCATCGAGGGACTCACGTTCCTGCCGTCGGAAACCGGAAGATAGCCGGCGCGTCAGGCGTCGCCGACGATCACGGTGATTTTCCCGCTGCCGCCGCAATCCGGACAGGCTTTACGCCCGACCTCGCCGGAGCCGTTGCAGGTGGGGCAGATGTCGTCGCCGGTCTGCGCCGTTCCAGGCACATCCTCGTCGCCGGGGTTTTTCCGTTTCGTGTCAGCCATCGGCATTCTCCTCAACTCCTGGGGAACGCGGGGAGGGGCGGGACGGTTCAGGCCGCCGTGCTTCGCTGGCGATGGCGGAATTCGAGCGGCGAAAGACCGGTGCGATTTTTGAAGAAACGCGTGAAGTAGGCCGGGTCGTCGAATGCCAGTGCCAGTGCAATCTCCTTAGCGCTCAGGGAGCTGAAGGTCAGGTACCGTTTCGCCTCGATGACGATCCGCTGGTGGATGATGCCCAAGGCCGTGTCGCCGAGATGCTCCCGGCAGATGCGGTTGAGGTGGGTCGGGGTGACGCCGAGCCTGCGGGCGTAGGTGTCGAGCGGCTGATGGGTGCGATAATCCCGATCGACGAGTTGGCGGAAGCGCAGGGCGTGCTGGAGCGACCGGCTGCCTGGGCCATGGGAGGTTTGGAGCGCTAGGCCGCTCATTCGATGGACTGCGATGAGCACAAGCGCAAGGCGGGCCTCGATCGCTCCGAGGCGGCATGGGGCCTGAGCCTCGAATTCGGTAGCGATTTCCGCAATGTCCGCAGCGATGGACCGGGCCATCGTCGGGTGCTCGGACAGCGGCAGGAGCTGCACCTCGCGGAAGCTGTTCTCGGTTCCGCCTGCGGATCGAAGGACATGGGGCAGACGTCCCTCGAACAGGGTCAGCACGGTACCTTCCACATCGGGTGAGAATGTGTAGCCGTGCACCACCATGGCGGGCAATGTGACGATGCAGGGGGCATCGAGACGGTTGCGCCTCCCGTCGAGGACGAGTTCCGCTTGGCCGCATTCCAAGTGGAGGATCTGGAAAAGACTTTCGTGTCGGTGCGGCTGGATCTCGTAATTGTGCAAGCGGCTGCGCGCCTGGATCGTTTCGCAATGGATCCAGTCCGACTGCGTATCCTCCTTGAATTCTCCATAGAGTGAGTAGGTTGGAATGCCTGCCATCGAAAAGCGCCGGTCCTGGGAAATTCGGAGTGAGATGTCCGAATTGTCCAGGTCTTTGCGCGGATTGTCCATTGGCCGATGGAGGCCTCCCGCGCATCTTCCTGCCATATGAGATGCGGCCTGAGCCGCCGGGAGGAGACGCATGCGCACCAAGGTTGTCATCATCGGCGCCGGCCCGGCTGGCCTTCTGCTGGGGCGTCTGCTCGAAAACCAGGGCATCGAGACCGTCATCCTGGAGCGCCGCAGCCGGGATTACGTGCTGGGCCGCATCCGTGCCGGCGTTCTCGAACAGGGAACCGTCGAGCTGCTGGAGCAGGCAGGCGTCAGCGGGAGAATGCAGGCGGAGGGCCTGATCCACGATGGGGTCGAGCTCTCCTTCGATGGAGACGCGCACCGCTTCGACTTTCGTGAACTCGTCGGACGGACGGTCATGGTCTACGGGCAGACGGAGGTCACGCGCGACCTGATGCTGGCCCGCGACGCCTCGGGCGCGACGACGATCTACGAGGCCGAGAACGTCGCCCTCCACGCTTTCGACGGTGACAAGCCGCGGGTGACCTACCTGAAGGATGGAACAGAGCACGAAATCTCGTGCGATTTCATCGCCGGATGCGACGGCTACCACGGGGTGTCCCGTGCCAGCGTGCCGGAGAATGCGCTCAGGACGTTTGAACGGGTCTATCCCTTCGGCTGGCTCGGCATTCTCGTCGACCGGCCGCCGGTTGCGGACGAATTGATCTATGCCCACCACAGCCGCGGCTTCGCGCTCTGCTCCATGCGCTCTCCCACCCGCAGCCGTTACTATGTGCAGGTCTCGACGGATGAGAAGGTCGAGGATTGGTCCGACGACCGCTTCTGGGACGAGCTTCGCCGCCGCCTGAACGACGAGACCGCCGGCAGGCTCCTGACCGGCCCGTCGATCGAGAAGTCGATCGCTCCCCTGAGGAGCTTCGTGGCCGAGCCCCTCCGGTTCGGCCGCCTTTTCCTTGCCGGCGATGCCGCTCACATCGTGCCCCCGACCGGAGCGAAGGGCCTGAATCTTGCAGCCAGCGACGTCCGCTATCTCGCCGAAGCGTTGATCGAATACTATGAAGAGCGTTCGTCCGCCGGGATCGACGCCTATTCCGCCCGGGCCCTCACCAGGGTGTGGAAGGCGGAACGCTTCTCCTGGTGGATGACCTCCATCCTCCACACCTTCCCGGATACGGATGCCTTCGGGCGCAGGATGCAGAGAACCGAGTTCGACTATCTCGTCAGCTCCGAGGCGGCGTCCCGGTCCCTGGCCGAGAACTACACCGGGCTCCCCTTCTAAGGCGCAGTCGCGCGCCTCCCGAAGCCGGAGGCAGGGTGTGAACAGCGCTTGAGACCAGTATGGACAGAGCGCGACCAATATGAGACCAGTTAGGGCGTGAACGATACTCGCCCTCAATCCCGCTTCCGGTCGCTGTACCGGCAGTCCTTGCCTGGCTCCCGCATCAACGAGGACGAGGCCGGGCTGCACGGATCCTATGCCTGGATCGTCGACGGGGCGACAGGCCTCTCCGGCGGGCGGCTGACCGCCGGGGCGACCGATGCCGCCTGGCTCGCCCGCACGATCGGGCAGAAACTCGGTGGCGTCGCCTCATCCGCAGATGTGGGGGAGGTATTCGATTGGCTTGAAACAGGCGTCAGGGACGCCTTCGCCGAGGAGGCCGTTCAGACAGCCGATAGCGAGGGGCATGGTCCCTCGGCGTGCCTCGGCCTCCTGAGGGTTTGCGCAAGGGCGAACGGAAAGCTTCTCCTGGAGGGCGGGTTTCTGGGCGATGTGGTCGCTCTGGTTCCCTCCGCGAACGGTGTGGTCCGGTGGACGGACGAGCGGGCGAAGCCGTTCGAGCGGCGCACGCTGGCAGCGCTCGCCCCTGGAGGGCATGAGCCGGGACAGATTCCCGAAGCCGTCAGACGGCAGATCCTCGAGAACCGCGAACAGCTCAATCGTCCCGAAGGCTACTGGGTCGTGCATCCGACCCGTCCCTGGGCGGGTCGGGAATTGAGGTTCGAGACGGAGGCTGCTCCGGATGAGCCCATCGTCCTCGCGACGGATGGCTTCATGCGGCTTGTCGACGTGTTCGGGGCCTATTCCGATGCCTCCCTTCATGCCCGCCTTGCCGCGGGCGAAGGCGAGGATTTGATGCAGGAGTTGCGTGAACTGGAGCGGAGCGACCCCAAGGCGGGCGTCTACCCTCGTGTCAAAATCCACGATGATGCTACGGTTCTCGTGATCGCGGCCGAACCATACGGCTGAAGGGATTCCGCAAGATCCGTCCCCGGGACGGGCTTTGCGGAGGGAGGACGAGACTTCAATGAAGAGGGAACTCAAGATGAAACTGACAAGACGACTTCTGCTCGGTGTGGCCGCAGGCGGCTATCTGCTCTCGGCGGGCGCCGCCATGGCCAAGACGGAGCTGACCTTCTGGAGCTGGCGGCAGGAAGACAAGGCTTTCTACAACGACATCATCAAGAAATTCCAGGAGAAGGAACCCGATATCTCGGTGAAGTTCGAGACCTTCGCTCCTGAGAACTATCAGACGATCCTCTCCACGGCGCTCGCCGCCGGACGCGGACCGGACGTGATCCAGGTTCGCGCCTACGGCAACCTGGAGACGATTGCGGCTCCGGGCTACCTGCTCGCCCTCGACAAGCAGACCGTTCCGGAACTGGCGAACTTCCCGGATGCGGCGCTCGCCGCCGAGACGCTGCGCGCGGACGGCAAGGTCTATGCGGTGCCTTTCGCCACCCAGACGATGCTGGTGATCTACAACAACAAGATCTTCAAGGATGCGGGCGTCCAGCCGCCCCAGACCTGGGACGAGATGATGAAGCTCGCCCAGACCCTCAAATCCAAGAACATCACCCCGTTTGCGAACGGCACGTCTACGGCGTGGCAGAACGAGACCATCGTTGCTGCACTGCTCTCCTCCATGCTCGGCAAGCAGTTCGAGGAGGACATCGTTTCCGGCAAGGCCAACTTCACCGATCCGCGTTTCGTCAACGCGTTGGCCAAGCTCAAGGATATCAGCCAGTATTTCGCGCCGAACTTCACAGGCGTCGATTACGCCTCCTCGCAGCAGCTCTTCGTGGCCGGCCGCGCGGCCATGTTCGCGGGCGGTTCCTTCGAGGTGGCGAATTTCAAGAAGCAGAACCCGACCCTCGAACTCGGCGTGTTCGCCTCTCCGGTGGAAAAGCCCAGCGACGAGCGCTTGGTGGCCCGCTACTATGACGGCGGCTATGCCGTGAATGCGAAGACGGACAAGAAGGATGCCGCGATCAAGTTCGTGCGCTTCCTCGCCACCCCCGAATACGGCACGCTCTTCACCAACGAGTTGAAGAACCTGTCCCCGATCAAGGGCATCAAGATCGAGGACCCGTTGACTCAAGGCATCGCGAAGCTGGCGGAAGGGGCCATGTCCTATCTGATGCTCGTGCGCTTCCGCTATCAGGAGCCGAGCGGTTCGGTTCTCCTGCAGTCCAACGTGCAGAAGATGCTCGCCGGTCAGCAGACGCCCGAACAGGCTGCCGCCGAGATCAACAAGGGCATCGCGACCTACTACAAGCCGTTCCAGAAGTAAGGCTTCGACAAGGGAGCGGCGGGCGATGAAGCCCGCCGCTCTTTCCATGAGAGTTTTCCCATGCCCGTCTCTCCCAAGCAGGCCCGGACCCTGAAGCATCGCAGCTGGGTGGCATTCCTCATCGTGCCGCCTGTGGTCTTCATGTCGCTCTTCGTGGTCTATCCCATCCTGTCGGCTTTCGCCTATGCCTTCTACGAGTGGCAGGGACTGGCGCGCGGCGAGTTCGTCGGACTGGAGAACTTCAGGGAGGTCCTCTTCGGGCCCACAATGGCGCCGGTCGTGTGGAACGCCTTCCTGCACAACGTCTATGCCCTCGTCGCGCTGATGATCATCCAGAACGGCGGCGGGTTCCTCCTCGCCTGGCTTCTCTACAAGGAGCCGTTCGGTTTCCGCTTCCACCGCCTGGCGGTCTTCGTGCCCGTCGTGCTTTCGACCATCATCGTCGGGTTTCTCTGGAAGCTTTTTCTCAATCCGAATTTCGGCATCGTGAACCAGGCGCTTTATGCGCTGGGCCTCGATTCCTGGGCCAAGCCCTGGCTCGGCGATTCCTCGACCGCGCTGGGCGCGCTGATCCTGGCCAATGCCTGGCATTTCATAGGCTTTCCGACGCTCGTCTATCTCGCGGGCATGCAGCGCATTCCCTCCGAGATCATCGAGGCCGCACGTCTCGACGGCACCAACGAATGGCAGTTGCTCACGAACGTGATCTGGCCGCTCGTCGCGCCGAGCACCACCATCCTCTTCACCCTGCTCTTCATCGGGGCCTTCAACTGGTTCGAGATCCCGTACGTCATGGCCGGCCTCGACGGCTCGCCCTTCGGTTCGACCGACGTGTTGGGCCTCGTGTTCTACCGAACCGCCTTCGGCAATCAGAGCGCCAGCATCCAGAATTTCGGCCAAGGCTCCGCGCTCGCCACGGTGATCTTCCTCTTCATCGTGGTCTTCGCCTCGATGCTCACGCTTTGGCTGCGCCGCCGGGAGATCCAGTTTTGACCACCAAGGCCATGTATTCCCCGGCTCCGCCGAGGCCCATCTCGTTCGCGTTCCTGGCTCAGATCATTCTGATCATGAACTCGTTCATCATGCTCTACCCGGTCGTGGTCATGGTCTTCTCGGCCTTCAAGTCCACGGGCGAGATCTTCGAACATCCCTTCGCGCTGCCCGATTTCACGCAGGTTCAGAATTTCACGCGGGTTCTCGGCGAAACGTCCATGCCGACCTACTTCGTGAACTCCATCATCGTGACCGGAACCTCGATCGTTCTGATCCTCGTTCTCGGCACCATGGCGGGCTATGCGGTAGCCCGCTACGAGTCGCGCACCAACACCTTCATCCTGCTGTTCTTCCTGGCAGGCCTGATGTTGCCCTTGAAGCTCGCGGTGATCCCGCTCTTCATCCTGCTGCGCGACCTGAATCTCCTCGACAGCCGCTGGAGCCTGATCGTCACCTATACCGCCATCGGCCTTCCGTCGGCGGTGTTCATCATGGCCGGCTTCCTGCGCTCGCTTCCGTCCGAACTCGAGGATGCCGCCCGCATCGACGGGGCATCGGAGCCGCGCATCATGTGGTCGGTCATGCTGCCCCTGGCCCGCCCGCCCATGGCGATTGCGGCTATCCAGAATGCGGTGCCGATCTGGAACGACTTCTTCTTCCCGCTCGTGTTCATTCAGACGGACGACTACAAGACCCTGCCGCAGGGGCTTACCACCTTCATGGGCGAGTACACCACGGATTGGGGCATGCTGTTCGCCGGCCTCACCATCGCGGCCGCTCCCATCACGCTCCTCTACATCGCCCTGTCCCGTCAGTTCATCCAGGGTATGACCGCCGGCGCGGTCAAGTAGGAGACGAACGTGCTGATTCCGAAAGGTGCGCTCGTCGTTTCGTGTCAGGCCCGCGCCGACAACCCGCTTCATGGGCCTGTTCACATGGCCGCCATGGCCCGTGCGGCGGAGGCCGGCGGCGCAAGGGCCATCCGCGCCAACGGACCCGACGACGTGGCGGCGATCCGTGCCGTGACGCGGCTGCCGATCATCGGAATCTCGAAGGTCTGGGATGATCGTTATCCGGTCTACATCACGCCGGATTTCGAGAATGCGGCCGCGGTCGCCCGGGCTGGCGCCGACGTCATCGGCATCGATGCCACGCCGCGTCCGCGCAACGGCGAGTCTGTCGAGCGCCTGATCGCGCGGATTCGCGGCGAACTCGGCAGAGAGGTTTTCGCCGACATCGCAACGCTGGAAGAGGGGCGGGCGGCTCATGCCTATGGGGCAACCTACGTCGCCACGACTCTGTCCGGCTATACGGACGAGACCATCGAGAGAAGGGCCGCAGGTCCGGATCTGGACCTCCTGTCGGCCCTTGTCGGCGCTGTGCCGGTCCCGGTGATCGCAGAGGGGCGCTTCGACACGCCCGATCTGGTCACGGCCGCCTTCGAGCGTGGGGCTCATGCGGTGGTGGTCGGAACCGCGATCACCAATCCGCGCGAGATCACCAGGAAATTCGCCCAGGCCGCCGAGTTCTGGGCAGACAACGGAACATCGGCACCTCCCGGAGGGAGAGCCCATCTGTCACAGGACGGAGTTTGAGATGGCGAATGTATCGATCCGCGATGTGCGCAAGTCCTTCGGGCCCGTCTCGATCATCAAGGGAGTGGATGTCGATATTCAGGATGGCGAGTTCGTCATCCTGGTCGGTCCGTCCGGCTGCGGGAAGTCGACGCTCCTGCGCATGATCGCAGGCCTCGAGGACATCACGGACGGCGAGATCCGTATCGGCTCGCGAGTGGTCAACGACATTCCGCCGAAGGACCGGGACATCGCCATGGTGTTCCAGAGCTACGCCCTCTATCCGCACATGACCGTGGCCGAGAACATGGCGTTCTCGCTCAGGCTCAAGGGCGTGCCCAAGGCCGAGCAGGGCAAGCGGGTGCAGGAAGCGGCCGCATCGCTCGGTCTGACGCAGCTTCTGGACCGCTATCCGCGCCAGCTCTCGGGCGGCCAGCGCCAGCGCGTCGCCATGGGCCGCGCCATCGTGCGCGATCCTCAGGTCTTCCTGTTCGACGAGCCCCTCTCCAACCTCGATGCCAAGCTGCGCGTGGCCATGAGAGCCGAGATCAAGGAACTGCATCAGCGCCTGAAGACCACGACGGTCTATGTGACGCACGACCAGATCGAGGCCATGACCATGGCCGACAAGATCGTGGTGATGCATGACGGCATCGTCGAGCAGGTCGGCGCGCCGCTGGAGCTCTACGACCGCCCGGCGAACCGTTTCGTGGCCGGCTTCATCGGCTCCCCGGCCATGAACTTCATCGACGGGCGCCTGGAGAAGGCGGGTTTCACCTTGGCGAGTGGCGCGGTCCTGTCCTTGGGCGCCCAGCCTCCCGTGCCGGTGGGGGCCAAGCTGACCTACGGCATCCGGCCCGAGCACCTTCAGGTCATGTCCCCCGGTGAGCCCGATTCCATTCCTGCAACGGTCGCCGTCGTCGAGCCGACCGGGTCCGATACGACCCTGATGGTCAAGGTCGAGGGCGGCAGCCTCACCGTCCTGCTGCGGGAGCGATGCTCTCTGAAGCCTGGCGAGGCCATCGCCCTCCGGCCCGTTTCGCACCAGTCGCACCTCTTCGACGAGAGGGGGCGGCGCATCGCCTCCGTCTGACAGGGACGGCCGAGCGGCTTACCTTGGGGAGCGTCCGATTGGCGGATATTTTGGGAGATTATAACACGAACGTGAGAGCACACCGCGCCCTTGGAGGTGTACCCATTCCAGAATGGATTTCAGACGAGGTGCTACCGTGTTGATCCGACGCCCTGCCGACATTCTTCCATCCGAGATCACCCCTCGGGAGGTCTATCTCAACCGGCGGCAATGGATGACCGCCGCCGCCGGCCTCGCCCTGGCCGCGGGTCTGCCCGGTTCCCTCGGGGCTGCGCCGCTTCCGGCCGCCAAGAGCCCTCTTTCCGCGACCGACGAGAAGCTGACGAGTCGCGAGGACATCACGACCTACAACAACTTCTACGAGTTCGGCACGGACAAGGCTTCGCCCGCCGCCAAGGCCCACACGCTCAGGACATCGCCATGGACGGTCAAGGTCGATGGGCTGGTCGCCAAGCCCGCAGACTATGCCTTGGAGGACCTGCTCAAGCCCGTGACGCTCGAGGAGCGCATCTATCGCATGCGCTGCGTGGAGGGCTGGTCCATGGTGATCCCGTGGGTCGGCTTTCCGCTGGCGGATCTCATCAGACGGGTGGAGCCGCTGGGCAGCGCCAAGTATGTGGCTTTCGAAACGGCCTATCGGCCCGACGAGATGCCCGGCACGGACACGTTCTTCCCCGTACTCGACTGGCCCTACGTGGAGGGGCTGCGGATGGACGAGGCGATGCACCCTCTCACCATCCTGGCCGTCGGCCTTTACGGCGAAACCCTGCCCAACCAGAACGGCGCGCCCATCCGGCTCGTGGTGCCGTGGAAATACGGATTCAAGGGCATCAAGTCGATTGTGCGCATCAGCTTCGTCGAGAAGCAGCCGGAAACCTCCTGGAACAAGCAGGCGCCCGACGAGTACGGGTTCTATGCCAACGTCAACCCGAGCGTGGACCATCCCCGCTGGAGTCAGGCGACCGAGCGGCGGATCGGGGAGGGCGGTCTTTTCGCGAAGAGGCGGCCGACCCTGCTGTTCAACGGCTATGCCGACCAAGTGGCGCAGCTTTACGCCGGCATGGACCTGAAGAAGTTCTATTGATGGCCGGAAGAACGACAGTACACGGGGCGAAGCGGGGCTTCGCTGTGCCCCAGATTCCCAAGATCGCCGTCTATATCGTCGGCTTCGTCCCGGCGGTGTGGTTGTTCTATGAGGGCGTCAACGATCGGCTCGGCGCCGATCCGATGCGCTATCTGGAGCAGGCCCTCGGCCTATGGGCCCTGCGCTTCCTCATCGCCAGCCTCGCCGTCACGCCGTTGCGGCAGGTCCTCAACATCAACCTGCTGCGCTATCGCCGGGCGCTGGGTTTGCTCGCCTTCTACTATGCCGCCCTGCATCTTCTGACCTATCTGGTTCTCGATCAGGGGCTCGATGCCGCGGCGATCTGGGCCGACATCGTGAAGCGTCCCTACATCACGATCGGAATGGCCACTTTCGTCATTCTCATCCCTCTGGCGCTCACGTCCAACAACGCCGCCATCAAGCGTCTCGGCGGACAGGCCTGGGCGCGGCTGCACCGCCTGGTCTACTTGGCGGCCATCGGCGCGGTGCTGCATTACCTCCTCGTCGTGAAGTCCTGGCCGCCGGAACCCCTGGTCTACACGGCGATCGTTGTGGCGCTGTTGGGCTACCGCCTCGTGCGCTCCGTCGGCAGGCGCGCCTCTCCGAAACGACGTCCCGCTTGAAGCCGGGGCCGGCTCCGGTAGGATGCCGGCTTGGCCGATCCGATCCGAGCCTCGCCAAGCTGGAGTGAATATGCATCGAGCGCATCACACCTGGGCCCTTGCGATCTGGGCGCTCGTGTTCGCGATGGTGCTTGGACCGGGCTCCCTCGATCTGCGGGCCGAATCCCGTCCCGTTCTCGTCTTCGCCGCCGCAAGCCTGAGGAACGCCCTGGACGATATCGGGGCTGCCTGGATGCGCGAAACCGGCAAGAAGGTCGTGATCTCCTACGCGGCCAGCAATGCCCTGGCGAGGCAGATCGACGCCGGCGCTCCTGCCGACATCTTCTTCCCGGCCGATCTGGACTGGATGGATTACGCCGCCTCCCGGAACCTCATCCGGAACGAGACGCGGGTGAACCTGCTCGGCAATGCGCTCGTTCTCGTTGCCCCCAAGGGCTCGTCCCTGGATCTCGCCGTTCGACATGGCCTGGACCTCTCCAAGGCGCTCGGCACGGGCAGGCTCGCCATGGGCAATGTCGAGGCCGTCCCCGCCGGGAAGTATGGCAGAGCCGCCCTGGAAGCCTTCGGGGCCTGGGCCGCCGTGAAGGACAAGCTGGTTCAGACCGAAAGCGTGCGTGCAGCGCTCCTTCTCGTCTCCCGCGAGGAGGTGCCGCTCGGGATCGTCTATCGCACCGATGCGGCGTCCGACCCGAATGTCAGGGTCGTCGACACCTTTCCGGATGGCGCTCACCCTCCGATCATCTATCCGGTTGCTCTGACACGGGCATCGAACAATCCCGATGCAGGCGCCTTTCTGGATTTCCTTCGCTCGGACGAGGCGAAATCCCTGTTCGAGCGTCACGGATTCACCGTCATCGACAAAATGGCGTCCGCCTCGTGAGCGACTGGCTGTCTCCCGAGGAATGGACGGCGGTGAGGCTCAGCCTCAAGGTTGCTCTGACGGCCATGGCCGCAAGCGTGGTGCCCGGGATCGCCGTGGCGCTGCTTCTGGAGCGGGGTCGCTTCTGGGGGCGGCAGGCGCTCGATGTGCTCGTGCATCTGCCCCTGGTTCTGCCCCCGGTCGTCGTCGGCTATGCCCTCCTGCTTGGTTTCGGGCGACGAGGGCCGATCGGAGCGTTCTTGGCCGATCACCTCGGGATCGTGCTTTCCTTTCGCTGGACCGGCGCCGCGCTGGCCTGCGCGGTCATGGGCTTTCCTCTCCTCGTCCGCGCCGTTCGCCTGTCCATCGAGGCGGTGGACCGGAAGCTCGAGGATGCGGCGGGAACGCTGGGGGCTCATCCTGTGTGGGTGTTCCTCGTCGTGACCCTGCCGTTGATCCTTCCCGGCATCCTGGCCGGCATGGTCCTTTCCTTCGCCAAGGCCATGGGAGAGTTCGGAGCGACCATCACCTTCGTCTCCAACATACCCGGAGAGACACAGACGATCCCTTCCGCCATCTACACCCTGACGCAGGTGCCCGGAGGCGAGGGGGGCGCATTGCGGCTGACCCTCGTCTCTGTCGCGATTTCGGTCGGTGCGCTCTGGGTATCGGAATGGATGGCGCGGCGGGTGCGGCGGAGGCTTCTTGCCCGATGAGTCTGGACGTCGACATCCGCCATCGGCAGGGCGCCTTCACGCTTCAGGCATGCTTCCGTTCCGAGGGGCGCCTGACCGCTCTGTTCGGCCAGTCCGGCTCGGGCAAGACGACCCTGGTCAACACCATCGGCGGTCTCGTCCGTCCCTCCGAGGGACGGATCGTCGTGAATGGGCGCGTGCTCGTCGATACCCGTGTCGGAACCTTCGTGCCCAAGCACCGGCGTCGGGTCGGCTATGTCTTCCAGGAGGGGCGGCTCTTTCCCCACCTGAACGTGCGTCAGAACCTGCTGTTCGGGCGCTGGTTCACCCCGCGGGCCGAGCGGCGGGCGAGTTTCGACGGGATCGTAGGGCTGCTCGGCATAGGGCATCTGCTGACCCGCCAGCCCTCGACCCTCTCGGGAGGCGAAAAGCAGCGGGTCGCCATCGGGCGGGCGCTCCTGACCGATCCTCAGCTTCTCCTCATGGACGAACCGCTGGCCTCCCTCGACGAGGCGCGAAAGGCGGAGATCTATCCCTATATCGAGCGGCTTCGCGACGAGGGCGACGTGCCCATCGTGCTGGTCAGCCATTCCGTCTCGGAGATCGCGCGGCTTGCCACATCCATCGTCGTTCTCTCGGACGGACGGGTGAAGGCCTCCGGGCCTGCGGCGGATATTCTGACCCATGCCAGCCTCTTCCCGCACGCGGAGCGGTTGGAGGTTGGGGCTCTGATCGACACGCATGTGCTCCGGCACGAGGATGTCTATGATCTGACGACGCTTCAGGCCAAGGCCGGCATCCTGACCGTGCCCCGGCTCGACCTCCCGGTCGGCGCGCCTCTGCGGGTTCGGCTTAGGGCCCGCGACATCATGCTCTCCCTGAAGGCCCCGGAGGGCCTGAGCGCCTTGAACGTCTTGCCTGGAACGATCTTCGGAATCGACGCGCCCGACGGTGCCGGCGTCGACGTTGCAGTCGACTGTGCCGGGGACAGGCTTGTGGCCCGGCTGACGCGGAAGTCCGTCGAGGGTCTCGGCCTTGCGCCCGGTCTTCCCGTTCATGCCGTCATCAAGAGCATCGCCTTCGATCCGGAGGTTCTCGTCCAAGCGCCCAGGAACGGGGGATGAGACAGCGTTCACAAGGCTTGCGCGCCCTGTCGGGGTGTGTAGCTTGACCCTCCACCTCTTCATCCGAAAGGCAGGATCATGAACGACCAATTCCGGAATCCGTCCGAGACCACGTCCCATGCGACTCTTCTCGACCGTCTGGCCGAGGTTGCCGTACGCGTCGGACTCGGGCTGAAGCCGGGGCAGGAGGTCGTCATAACGGCGCCGCTCGACGCCGTTCCCCTGACGCGGCGCATCACGGAGCATGCCTACAGGGCGGGAGCCTCCCTCGTCACCACGATGTTCTCCGACGAGGAGGCCACCCTGATGCGCTTCCGCCATGGGCGGGACGAGGGCTTCGATACCGCCGCAGCGTGGCTGTACGAGGGCATGGCGACGGCCTACAGGAACGGGGCCGCCCGTCTCGCCATCGTCGGTGAGGATCCGTCCCTCCTCGCCAAGGAGGACCCGGAAAAGGTCTCCCGCGCCAACCGCGCGCGCTCCAAGGCCTATATGCCTGCGCTCAACCTGATCGCCGGCTTCGACACAAACTGGACCATCGTCTCCGCCGCAACACCGGCCTGGGCGAAGGCCGTCTTCCCGAACGATCCCGAGGATGTCGCCGTCGCCAAGCTCTGGAGCGCCATCTTCTCCGCCTCGCGGGCCGATACGCCGGACCCCATCGCGAACTGGGCCGAGCACAACGCGAACCTCCAGGCCCGCACGCGCATGCTGAACGAGAAGAACTACGCCGCTCTCCACTTCCGCGGCCCGGGCACCGACCTGCGTGTCGGCCTTGCGGACGGGCATGAGTGGAACGGCGGCTCGACCAAGGCCAAGAACGGCGTTGTCTGTAATGCGAACATCCCGACCGAGGAGGTTTTCACGACGCCCCACAGGGACCGGGTGGAAGGCTACGTGACCAGCACCAAGCCGCTGTCGTACCAGGGAACCCTGATCCAGGACATTCAGGTCACCTTCGAGAGCGGACGGATCGTCGAGAGCCGCGCACGCACCGGCGAGGCCGTGCTCAACAAGGTTCTGGACACCGACGAGGGCGCGCGTCACCTCGGCGAGGTGGCGCTGGTTCCCTATTCCTCGCCGATCTCGCAGAGCGGCCTTCTGTTCTACAACACGCTCTTCGACGAGAACGCTTCCAGCCACATCGCCCTGGGACAGGCCTACAGCAAGTGCATCCGGGACGGCGGCTCGATGAGCGAGGAGGAACTCGCCGCCCGTGGGTCGAACCGCAGCCTGATCCATATCGACTGGATGATCGGGTCCGATCAAGTGGATGTGGATGGTGTTACGGCAAACGGGCAGGCGGAGCCGCTCATGCGCAAAGGTGAGTGGGTAACTCCATAGCGACAGGGTGCGGCAGACGACAGCATTGCTGCTTGGGCCGCATCTCTCTAATGCATTAACAACATATGAACGGGGCTTGACCTGAGCCCCGTCAAGCTGTGTTTTGTGACAGGTATTAAAGAGGTTTCGTTCTGACATTGCGTCAGGCGGTCACCTCATCATGAGTTATTGATTGATGTCCGACAACAAAGCCAAGCCCGACTCGGCCAGCGCGCCCCTTTTGTCCGTCCGCTCGCTGTCCGTCGAGTTCGGGACAGGCGGAGGTGCCTTCCGGGCGGTCAAGGACGTCAGCTTCGACGTGCAGCCAGGCCGGACGCTGGCGGTCGTCGGCGAGTCCGGTTCGGGAAAATCCGTGACGTCGCTCGCGATCATGCGCCTCACCGACTACACGGGCGGGCGCATTGTCGGCGGTGAGGTCCTGTTCCGCCCCGATGGGACCGAGGCGCTGAATCTGGTCGAGGCGTCCGATGCGAAGCTCCGGGAAATCCGCGGCAACGACATCGCCATGATCTTCCAGGAGCCGATGACGTCGCTCAATCCTGTCTTCACCATCGGCAATCAGATCGCGGAGACGCTCACTCTCCACGAGGGGCTGAACACCCGAGATGCCCGCACGCGGGCGAAGGAATTGCTGCAGAAGGTACGGCTTCCGGACGCGGAGAAGCTCCTCGACCGCTACCCGCACCAACTCTCCGGCGGGATGCGCCAGCGCGTGATGATCGCGATGGCGCTCGCCTGCAACCCGAAGCTCCTCATCGCCGACGAGCCTACGACCGCCCTCGACGTGACGATCCAGGCGCAGATCCTGAACATCGTGCGCGACCTGCAGCAGGAGATGGGGACCGCCGTCATCTTCATTACCCACGACATGGGCGTGGTCGCCGAGATGGCCGACGACGTGGTGGTGATGTGGAAAGGCGAAAAGGTCGAACAGGGGCCGGTGCGGGAGATCTTCGCGGCGCCGAAGCACCCCTATACGCGTGCGCTGCTCTCCGCCGTGCCGCGCTTGGGAAGCCTCACGGGCCAGCCGCTCCCGAAGCGCACCCCCGTCATCGTCATGGATGGCGGCGAGCCGAAGCAGGTCGGCGAGACGCACATCCAGAATACGGCAGACTACACGAAGCCCATTCTCCAGGTGGGCAAGCTGACGACCCGTTTCGACGTCGGCAAGACCTTCTTCGGTCGGGTGACCCACCGGGTGCACGCGGTCGAGGAGGTGAGCTTCGACATCTATCCCGGCGAAACCCTTGCTCTGGTGGGTGAATCCGGCAGTGGAAAATCCACCATCGGGCGCACGCTGCAGCAGCTTGTGGAGCCGACCGGCGGCACGGTGCGCTTCAACGGGCGCGACATGGCGGCCATGAGCCAGGCGGATCGCCGCCGTCTGCGGCAGGAGATCCAGTACATCTTCCAGGATCCCTTCGCCTCGCTCGATCCGCGCCATACGGTCGGCTACAGCATCGCGGAGCCGATCATCGTCCACGGCCTGATCAGGGATCGCAAGGCGATCGACCGGCGCGTGCAGGAATTGCTGGAGCAGGTCGGCCTGCAGCCCCAGCATGCCAAGCGCTACCCGCATGAATTCTCGGGCGGTCAGCGCCAGCGCGTCTGCATCGCCCGCGCGCTCGCGAGTGATCCCAAGCTGATCATCGCCGACGAATCCGTCTCCGCGCTCGACGTGTCGATCCAGGCGCAGATCGTCAATCTGCTCATGGAGCTGCAGGAGCGCAGGCATCTGTCCTATCTCTTCATCACCCACGACATGGCCGTGGTGGAGAAGATCAGTCATCGCGTCGCGGTCATGTATCTCGGCCAGATCGTCGAGATCGGCACGCGGCAGGCGGTGTTCGAGAACCCGCAGCATTCCTACACCCGCAAGCTGCTTTCGGCCGTTCCGATCGCCGATCCGGAGCGCGAGCGCGCGCAGACCCGGATCGAGGGCGAAATCCCGAGCCCGGTGCGGCCGGTCGGACAGGAGCCGGCGATTCACCAGATGCGGGAGGTCGAGCCCGGCCATTGGGTCGCCATCGAGCCCGAACGGCTCCGCGGCGCCGCATAGACTCTACTCAGAGGGAGATTACAGATGAGACTTTCACGAACCTTGAAGGCCTTGGGCCTCACGGTTGCGACAGCCTTGGCGCCGCTGATGGCGTCGGGTGCTCAGGCGGCCGGAACCATGACCGTTGCCGTCGCCATCGATCCCGGCAGCTGGGACCCCATTGACACCTTCCTGGTCGACTGGTCCTCGGCCGCCAATAACATCTATGACGGCCTGACCGCGCGCGGCGCCGACATGAAGCTGAAGCCCGGCCTCGCGACCAGCTGGGAATTCCTCGACAACAACAGCCGCATCCGCTTCAAGCTGCGCGAGAACGTGAAGTTCCACAACGGTGAGCCCTTCAATGCTCAGGCCGTGAAGTTCACCTTCGATCGCCTGCTCGGCGCCGAGGGCAAGAAGGGTCCGCAGCAGTCGAACTACAACACCATCGACCATGTCGAGGTGGTCGACGACCACACGGTCGATTTCGTCATGAAGCAGCCCGATCCGGTTCTGCTGACGAAGCTCGCCGGCTATGGCGCCATGATCGTCCCGCCCAAATACATCCAGGAGAAGGGCGACGATCACTTCAACACCCATCCCGTCGGCACAGGCCCGTTCAAGTTCGTCGAGTACAACCCGAAAGTCAGCCTGACCCTCGAGGCCAATCCCGAGCACTGGGGCGGCGCGCCCAAGCTCGACAAGGTGGTGACGCGTTTCATCTCCGAGGCCAACACGCAGGTTGCCGAGCTCCAGGCCGGCCGCATCGACGTGGCGACGCTGATCCCGTTCGGCCTCGCGCCGACCGTCGAGAAGAGCCCGAACCTCGATCTCATCAGCATCACCGGCCCGACGGTGGTCTCGCTGCGCCTGAACACCAAGGAAGGCATCACGAAGGACCAGAACGTCCGCAAGGCGCTGATCATGGGCATCGACCGCGATGCGATCATCAAGGCCGTGCTCCTCGGCCATGCCAAGCCCATCGCGAGCTTCCAGTCCGAACTGTCCTTCGGCCACGATCCGAACCTGAAGCCGCTGCCCTTCGACCTCGCCAAGGCGAAGCAGATGCTGCAGCAGGCCAAGGTGCCGGCGGGCGCTCCGGTGAAGATCGACTTCCGCGGCAACGACGCCACCTTCCGCGAGGTGGCGCAGGCCGCCGCAGGCTTCCTGCAGGCCCTGGGCCTGAAGCCGTCGCTGCAGCCCTACGAGCCGCCGGTCCTGCTCAACGACATCATCCCGAACGGCAAGACCGGAGAGGCCTGGCACCAGGCCTGGGGCGGCTGGACGTTCGACTACGACAACACCGCTTACCTGATGTACCACACGGGCGAGAAGTGGAACCCGTACGACAATGATCCCAAGCTCAACGAGATGCTCGAGAAGCAGCGCACGATCTACGACGTGAAGGAGCGTGAGAACCTTCTGCAGGAAATCGCCCGCTATGTGGCCGACAAGGCGCTCGAAATCCCGCTCTACAACCAGAACACGATCTATGGCGTGAACAAGCGGGTCAAGAACTTCGATGCTCCGGCGGATCGTCGCTTCCGCTTCACGGAAACGAGCGTCGACTAATCTGCGTTTCCGGGTGCTTTCGCCGAGAGAGCGCCCGGGGCCGATACTTTCAGAAAGGCCCCGCGAAAGCGGGGCCGTTTTTCCAAGACCAGGAAGGTTCACCGCATGGCGGGCTTCATCCTCAAACGACTGCTGCAGGCCATATTCGTGGTCCTGGCCGTCACCTTGATCGTCTCGTTCGCGGTCAGGCTGTCGGGAGATCCCGCCATCATGCTCATGGGCGGCGGCGGCAACGTCACCGAGGAGGATCTGCAGAACATCCGGCAGGCTCTGGGCCTGGAACGCCCCTTCTTCGTCCAGTATTTCAGCTTCCTGCAAGGGATCTTCGTGGGAGATTTCGGGCGCAGCTTCATGGGGGGGACGCCCGTCTCCACGCTGATCGCGCAGGCCCTTCCCTCGACGCTTCTCCTCGCCTTCACCTCGCTTCTGGTGTCGATTGCCCTGTCGGTTCCGCTCGGCGTCTATGCGGCGGTCAATCGCGGCCGCTGGCCGGATCAGCTGATCCGCATCCTGTCCCTCGTGGGCCTGTCCTTCCCGAATTTCTGGCTCGCCATCATGATGGTGCTCTTGTTCTCCATCGTGCTCGGCATTCTGCCGCCGAGCGGCATGGAGGGGCCCGAGAGCTTCATCATGCCGGCCCTGACCATGGCGATCATTCTCACGGCCACCAACGTCCGCCTCGTGCGCACCTCCATGCTGGAAACGCTGTCGCAGCAATACATCATGGTGGCCCGCTCCAAGGGTCTGGCGGATCGCGTCGTCCTCTACAAGCACGCCCTGCGCAACTCCGCGATTCCGCTCGTGACCTATATCGGCCTGCAGTTCGGCGGCCTGATCGGCGGCATCGTGATCGTGGAGCGCGTGTTCAACTGGCCCGGCATGGGCACGCTGGCCTTCGACGCGATCTCGGGCCGCGACTATCCGGTGCTGCAGGGCACCATCACGGTGCTCGCCCTGTTCATCGTTCTCATCAACCTTCTGGTCGACATCGCCTACGGGCTGATCGACCCGCGCATCCGGACGGAGTGATCCCATGGCAGGAGCTCAGGCCGTATCCCCGAACCGCCGGCGTTTCCGCTCGCTGGAATTCGCCCTCGGCATCACTCTCACAGGCGGCATGTGCCTGGCGGTCCTGTTCTCCGGCTTCCTGTTTCCGGATGGCGGCGAGAGCATGGACCTGATGGCCCGCCTGATCCCGCCCTTCCAGGATCCGGCGCACATCCTCGGCACCGATCCGCTGGGGCGGGACGTGCTGGCGCGCGTCATCGTCGGCGGCAAGATCTCCCTGACGGTGGGCATTCTGTCGGTGCTCGGGGCGGTGGTGCTCGGCACGCTCGTCGGCCTCGTGGCGGGCTATTACCGCGGCATCGCCGAGGTGCTGCTGATGCGCTTCGCCGACATCCAGCTCGCCCTGCCGTTCATCCTGATCGCCATCATGTTCCTGGCCATTCTCGGAACCGGCGTCGACAAGGTGATCTTCTTCATGATCGTCGCGCAATGGGTGCAGTATGCCCGTCTGGTGCGCGGCTCCGTCCTGGCCCTGCGGGACCGGGAGTTCATCCTGTCGGCCCGTGCCATCGGCGTCGGCAACGGACGCATCATCTTCACCCATATCCTGCCCAACGTGCTCGGCCCCATCGTCATTCTCATGACGCTGAACGTCGCCAACAACATCCTGCTCGAGAGCAGCCTCACCTTCCTCGGGCTTGGCGTCGATCCGCTGATCCCGAGCTGGGGCGGCATGCTGGCCGACGGGCGCACCTACCTGCAGTCGGCCTGGTGGGTCAGCGTCTTCCCGGGCCTCGCCATCATGTTCACCGTGCTCGGCCTCAACCTCCTGGGCGATTGGCTGCGCGACCTCTTGGATCCGACAGGACAGACAGGAAAATGACGATTCTACTCAATGAGCGGGTCCCCCGTACCCTCGACACTCTCCTGCGCGAGTGGACCGGTGAAACCCGCCGCGGGGCTCGTCTCGAGGCCTGGCTCTTCGAGGATGAGCCCGCGCGCCGCGAGGCGGAGCGGACTCTCGCGGAGGCGGGCATTTCGGCGCGGCTGCACAGTGCCTACAAGCCTCTCGTTCATGCCTTCCTCGAAGACATCGACATGGCGGACCTGAAGCGGGTCGCCGTCTGCTATCCCGTGCACGAGGAGGCGGATCCCATGCGCTTCCTGTCGGAGGCCTATCCGCTCGCCGCCCTGCTCGACGGCGTCGAAACCGTCTTCGAGCCCGGCGAGGCCGACCTGACCTACCGGGTGCGCGTGGAATACACCGATGGGCGTGCGGCGGAGCACGAGGTGTTCGCTCCGAACCGCCTGCGCACGAACCATCTCGAACAGGTCGACCTGACGCCGACAGGCTGGCTCAAGGTCACGGGGCTTCCCGGAAATGCGCCCGACATCGACCGGGCGCTCGAAACGGAGATCGAAATCGTCTTCCGGAAAGTCATGGAAGCGGTCGCAGCCCATGAATGGCCTGCGGCGGAGCCCTATGCGGAGACCCTTGCGATCGATGTGACGATCCCCGGGATCGAAAGATCCCTGGGCTACGACGACGAGGTGATGAGCACCCGTGAGGCGCTGCACGAGGATTTCTATTTCTCGCTGCTCGAGTTCTTCAAGCACAGGTCGGGCCGCCCCCCGGAGGATCGCGGGTTGCAGCCGGGCCAGATCGTGCCCGACATCCGCGAAGGGGACGGGGACGCGCATGTGCGCGTGGAACTGCGCTCCTTCGGCGCTCCCGAGGATCCGCACCGGGCGGAACAGGACCTCGACGCTGCGGATGCGGCCCCCGGATTGGCGCAGATCCACCGGGAGCTGGCGGAACTTCCGGGCGAGACGTTCGAAGGCCTGTCCCGCGAAGGGCGGCCGGTGCGTGGCCTCTACCGGTCGGGCTCGCGTCCGGCGGTGCTCGTCACCGGCGGCCAGCACGCCAACGAGACCTCGGCGCCGGTAGGCGCCCTGAGGGCGGCCAGGCACCTGCTTGCCGATCCCGAGGCGAACATCGCCCTCATCCCCGTGGAGAACCCGGACGGCTACGCGCTGCATGGTCGTCTCTGCGAGGGCAATCCGCGCCACATGCACCATGCGGCGCGCTACACTTCCCTCGGCAACGATCTGGAATACGACCGGGGCAGCCCGACCTACGAGAAGGGGGCGCGGATCCAGGCGCTGCAGATGTCGGGCGCGCAGCTCCACGTCAATCTGCACGGCTATCCGGCCCATGAATGGACGCGGCCCTTCACCGGCTATCTGCCGCGCGGGTTCGAACTCTGGTCGATCCCGAAGGGCTTCTTCCTGGTCATGCGGCACAAGCCCTCCTGGGCGGAGCAGGCGCGCAGGCTGGTCGAGGCCGTGACGAAGCGCCTTTCGGCCGTTCCGGGCCTGCCCGAGTTCAACCGGCGCCAGATCGAGATCTGTGCGATCCATTCCGGCGGGACGCCTTACGAGATCATCAACGACGTGCCGTGCCTGCTGACGGCCGACGAGCGCTATCCGACGCCGCTCACGCTGATCACGGAGTTTCCGGACGAGACGATCTACGGCGAGCCCTACCGCTTCGCCCATACGGTGCAGATGACCACCGTTCTGGCCGCCGAGGAGGCATTTGCCGCCATGATGGCGGACATGGCGGAAGATCTGGCGGTAGCGTCCGTTTAAGGCTTTCCTGGCCTTAGCGTTGCGTCAATCCATCCTGTCGTATCTCATGAGGGAGCCGTCCGGGCATTCGGCGCCCGGGCGGCTGCACGCGAGGGATCGGATCATGTTGCGGGTTGGCTCTATCGGCGCATCGGCGGGTGCCTTTCCGGCGCTCACCGGGACGGCGCTGGCCCAGGAGGATGCCGCCGCCCTCGTTGCCGCCTCCGAACGGGCGGCGGAGCGAATGGCCGCCCATGCCGAGGCGGTGGGCACAGGAATCGGAGCTATTCCGGAGGCGCTGGGCCAGATGCTTGCCTGGCTGGCGAGCGGCCGCTCCATGCCTCAGTCGCTCCTGCTCTTGCTTGCCGCCATGGCTGCGGCCGTTCTGGCAGGGTACCTGCTGGAAGGGATTGTCCGGCGGTCCTGGCACTTCGCTCTCACGCACAGGGCCGGGGCCTTGCTCGCCGCGCTCCTGTTCCCTCTGCCGACGCTGATCGTCCTCGCGTTCAAGGGATCTCCGATCCGGTCCGCAGCGCTCGCCCTCAGCCTCGCCTGGGGCTTCATGCATGTGGTGGATACATTCCTGCGGCTGCTTGCCGGCCGGGATCGGGAAGAGACGATCCGCAAGCCGCTGCACCGCATTCGTTCGGGGCTCGGCATCCTCGCGTTCGGTTACGTTTTCCTCGGTCTGTTGAGGCTCGCCGGCGTCGAGGCGGAGCCTCGGCTCGCCCTCGCGACCCTGCTTTGGCTCGGCTTTCTCGGCGCGGGTTTCGGCGCCCTCGGCGCCTTTCGGAGCGCTCTTCCGCAGGACTGGGGAAGGCCCTACGAAGCGGGAGACGTGATCGTCCGGTATATCAGGCCCCACTGGTATGGCGTCTCCGTTCTCATGCTGAGCCTGACCGGCGTCGTGACGGTGGTGGCATCCGTTCATCATCAGGGTGCGGCATTCTCGAAGGGGGCCGCGAGCGTTCTGCTTCTTGGCATCGTTCTCGCCTTTCTGTTCGCGAAGCCTTCCGTCGCGGCGGAGGAGGTGAAGGCGTGGCGGTTGGCGCTGCGGCGCAGTGCCCGTCTCGCGGCTTTCGCCGGCTACGGGATCGGCTTCGCCCTGATCTGGAACATCAATCCGTTGGCTCTGGCGACGGATCGACTGGGCGAGCCTTTCGCCCGGGCCGTCATCGATATCGGCATCGCCTGCGCGCTTGCGCTCATGCTGTGGGAACTCGCCCGCACGGCCTTGGATTCCTACGCCCCTGCCGCTCATGCGGACATCACCCGCTCCGACGATCAAGGGCACATCCTGGCGGCGACGCGCCTGCAGACCTTTCTGCCGCTCCTGCGGGCGGCGACGGCGATCTTCATCTTTTCGGTCGCCGGCATGGTGATCCTGATGGCGATGGGGATCAACATCGCGCCCATGCTCGCCGGAGCGGGCGTGCTGGGCATCGCCATCGGCTTCGGGTCGCAGACCCTGGTGAAGGACGTGATCTCCGGATTGTTCTTCCTGGCGGACGACGCCTTTCGGCTCGGTGAGTTCGTCGAGATCGGCAATGCCAAGGGCACCGTCGAGAAAATGTCGATCCGTTCCCTGCGGCTGAGGCATCCGCGCGGTCAGCTCTATACGGTGCCGTTCGGCGAAATCCGCCAGATCACCAATTTCAGCCGCGACTACACCATCGTGAAGATCGAATTCACGATCGCGTTCGACACCGATCTCGTCAAAGCGAAGAAGATCGTGAAGCAGATCGCCGCCGAGCTGGACGGGGACGAGGAGTTCGGCTCCCATCTGCTCCAGCCGCTGAAGTTCCAGGGCGTCCGACGCATGGAGCAGTACGGCATCGTCGTCGGAGTCAAGTTCACGGCCAAGCCCGGCGAGCAATGGGGGCTGCAGCGTGAGGTGTACCAGCGCGTTCGCGACGCCTTCGCTCGTGAGGGAATTCAGTTCGCCCGTCCTCAGGTCATCGTCCAAATGCCGCCGGGCGTCGAGCATCCGGAGGCGGCAAGAGCCGCCGCGCTGACCGCGCTGGAGAGCATGTCGAAAACGGACGAGCCGCAAGCCAGGGCATCCTGATCACCCGGAACAGGACAACCTCCCCATCGTTAGTGGAGCACCGCAGAAGCGTTGTCTCTGGGCTTCACGAGGTGTTGCGATGGCCGGATTGTCATGGAAGCAGAAAGAGAACGAGGCGGGCATCCGTGAGGCTGTCGAGGTCGTGCGCGAGCATGGCGAGACATTGCCTCCGATTTCGGATGCAACCGCGTTCGGTTCCATGTTCGACCGCTTTTCCGACGCCAAGGTCGTTCTGCTCGGCGAGGCGACCCACGGCACGTCGGAATTCTACAGGGCGCGGGCCGCGATCACCCGGCGCCTGATCGAGGAGCACGGCTTCAACATCGTGGCCGTCGAGGCCGATTGGCCGGACGCCGCCAGGATCGACGCCTATGTGCGGCATCGCAAGGTTCCGGACACGGACGATGCCGCTTTCGAGCGTTTTCCCACCTGGATGTGGCGCAATGACGAGGTGGCGGATTTCGTCAACTGGATGCGCGACCACAACCGTGACCGGCCGGAGGCTGAGCGCGCCGAGTTCCGGGGCCTCGACGTCTACAGCCTGCACTCGTCCATTCAGTCGGTGCTGAAATATCTGGAGAAGGTGGATCCCGAGGGTGTCGATGAGGCCCGGGGACGATATGGCTGCCTCAGCCCCTGGCAGTCGGATCCCGCCCTCTACGGGCGAGCCGTCCTCACGGGCCGCAAACGGCCCTGCGACCAGACCTTGCTCGACCAGCTCCAATCCATGCTCGACCGGAGGCTGGAATACCTGAAGGCCGATGGCGGCGAGGCATTCTTCGACGCGGTGCAGAACGCTAAGATCGTCCATGCGGCGGAGCATTACTACCGCATCATGTACGAGGGCTCGACGGAGTCCTGGAACCTGCGCGACCGGCACATGTTCGATACGCTCCAGAGCCTCCTGGCCCGGCGCGAGAACGCCAAGGCGGTGATCTGGGCGCACAACTCCCATATCGGCAACGCCTCGGCGACGGCCATGGGCTGGCAGGGGGAGTTCAATATTGGTGAGCTCTGCCGCACGGCCTATCGCGGCGAGGCGGTGCTGATCGGGTTCGGCACCGACCGCGGCACGGTCGCCGCCGCCAGCGACTGGGACGGCCCCATGGAGGTCAAGGACGTCCGGCCGGCGAGGCCCGACAGCCACGAGCGGATCTTCCGCGATGCCGGGCTCGGCTGTTTCCTGACCGACTGGCGGGAAAACGGACAGCAGGATCTGAAGGAAGCCTTGTCGCGGCCACGCCTGGAACGGGCCATCGGGGTGATCTACCGGCCCGAGACCGAGCTCTACAGCCACTATTTCGAGGCCGTCATGGCCGAGCAGTTCGATGCCTTCGTGTGGTTCGACGAGACCAGGGCCGTGACGCCGCTCACCCATGCCCACGGGAAGGGAATGCCGGAGACCTATCCCTTCGGTCTCTGATCCCAAACCCTTGCCGGTCTTGGCTCCCCCTGCTAACTGACGCGCAATCCATTCATCGCGTTCACCATTCAGCAGGGTTTTTGCCGTGTCCCGTCAGTTCATCTACCACATGCGTGGTCTCACCAAGACCTACCCGAACGGCAAGAAGGTCTTGGACAACATCCACCTGTCCTTCTACCCGGACGCCAAGATCGGCGTGCTCGGCGTCAACGGCGCCGGTAAGTCGACCCTGCTCCGGATCATGGCCGGCATCGACAAGGACTGGAACGGCGAAGGTTGGGTGGCCGAAGGCGCGCGGGTGGGCTATCTGCCGCAGGAGCCGCAGCTCGACCCGACCAAGAACGTCCGCGAGAACGTGATGGAGGGCGTGGCCGCCAAGAAGGCGATCCTCGACCGCTACAACGAGCTCGCCATGAACTACTCCGAGGAGACGGCGGACGAGATGACCCGCCTCCAGGACGAGATCGAGGCGAAGGGCCTGTGGGACCTGGATTCCCAGGTGGATCAGGCCATGGACGCCCTGCGCTGCCCGCCGGACGACTGGTCCGTGGACAAGCTCTCGGGCGGCGAGCGCCGTCGCGTGGCGCTGTGCAAGCTCCTCCTGGAGCAGCCGGAACTGCTCCTCCTCGACGAGCCCACCAACCACCTGGACGCCGAGACCACCGCCTGGCTCGAAGGCCATCTGCGGACCTATCCGGGCGCCATCCTGATCGTCACCCACGACCGCTACTTCCTCGACAACGTGACCGGCTGGATCCTCGAGCTCGACCGCGGCCGGGGCATCCCCTACGAGGGCAATTACTCGTCCTGGCTGGAACAGAAGCAGAAGCGCCTGGCCCAGGAAGGCCGCGAGGAAGAGGCGCGCCAGCGCACCATCGAGCGCGAGCGCGAATGGGTCTCGGCCTCGCCCAAGGCCCGTCAGGCCAAGTCCAAGGCCCGTATCCAGCGCTACGAGGATCTCGTCGCCAAGGCGGCCGAGAAGGGGCCGACCACGGCGCAGATCATCATTCCCATCGCCGAGCGCCTGGGCAACAACGTCATCGAGTTCGACAACCTCAAGAAGGCCTTCGGCGACAAGCTGCTCATCGACGGCCTGTCCTTCAAGCTGCCTCCGGGCGGCATCGTGGGCGTCATCGGCCCGAACGGCGCCGGCAAGACCACCCTGTTCCGCATGATCACGGGGCAGGAGCAGCCGGACGAGGGCTCGATCCAGATCGGCGAGAGCGTCAAGCTCGGCTACGTCGACCAGAGCCGCGATTCGCTCGATGCCAACAAGACCCTCTACGAGGAGATCTCCGGCGGCAACGAGGTGCTCTATCTCGGCAAGCGCGAGATCAATGCCCGCGCCTATTGCTCCGCCTTCAACTTCAAGGGGTCGGACCAGCAGAAGAAGGTGGGCGTGCTCTCGGGCGGCGAGCGCAACCGCGTGCATCTCGCCAAGATCCTGAAGTCGGGCTCGAACGTCCTGCTTCTCGACGAGCCGACCAACGACCTCGACGTCGACACCCTGCGCGCCCTCGAAGAGGCGCTGGAGGATTATGCGGGCTGCGCCGTGATCATCAGCCACGATCGCTGGTTCCTGGACCGCATCGCCACCCACATCCTCGCCTTCGAGGGCGACAGCCACGTGGAGTGGTTCGAGGGCAACTTCGCCGATTACGAGGAGGACAAGAAGCGCCGCCTCGGTACGGATTCCACGATTCCGCACCGGATCAAGTACAAGAAGTTCGCGCGGTAGTTCGCAGCGTGGGAACATATCTCATTACTGGTGCAGGCCGCGGGATCGGGCGAGAGCTCGTCCGCGTTCTGCTTGCCCGCGGCGACTATGTGATTGGCACCGTTCGCGATTTATCGCGCTGTCCCCCGGAATGGGCGCCATTCAAGGATGGTGGACAACTTGACGTGCTCTCGCTCGACGTCCGGGACGGACGCTCCATTGCTGAAGCCGCGATGATTGTGAGCGGGCCGATTGACGTGCTCGTCAACAATGCTGGCATCATCGGGCCTGAGCGCCAGTCGACTCTCAACATGGATTTCGACGGGTTTCTCGACACTCTAGCGGTCAACACCCTCGGACCCCTGCGGGTCATCCAGGCTTTTCTCCCGCATCTGCGGCGGGCATCCTCGGGTAGGATCGTCACAATCAGCAGCCGCATGGGGTCTCTGTCCTATGCGAAGTCCGACCGGATCGCCTATCGGGCATCGAAGGCTGCCGTGAACAAGGTCATGCAAGGCCTGGCCACCGATCTTCGAAATGATGACATCACAGTTGTTTCCGTGCATCCGGGTTGGGTTCAGACGGAAATGGGTGGCTCAGGTGCCGATATTTCCGTTGAGGAAAGCGCGGGCGGGATAGTACGGCTCATCGATAGGCTGACACTGGAGGAGACCGGAGGCTTCTTCGATTGGCAGGGAATGCGCCTCCCGTTCTAATTCACAAGGCGGTTGGGTTCCTGTTCGAAAGGGTGTATGACCCTTGAGGCACGAGACATGACATGAGACGTCCCCGTGCCAGCCGATCAGATTCCAGCCTTTCAAACCGTTGCGACTCCTGAAGAAGCCGTCGATCGGCTCATTCACCTCTACGACACGGCCATCGAGGCGCAGCGCCATGCGCTGGAGCACTTCTTCTCCACCGGGACCGCCCCCACCGCCAGCGAGAGGGCCCGCTTTCGCTATCCGGAATTGCGGCTGACCTATCGGGCCACATCCCTGCCGCCGGTCAAGCAGCGCGCCTATGCCAAGTTCCAGGGGCCCGGCGTCTATGCGACGACGATCACCCAGCCCACCTTTTTCAAGAGCTACCTCCTGGAGCAGCTGAACTATCTCGTGCGCGACTACGGCGCGACCCTCGAGGTTGGCGTCAGCGATCAGGAGATCCCGTACCCTTACGTTTTCGAGCGTGGCGACGAGCTGGGCCGGGGCGCCCATTCCGCTGCGGAGCTGGCGCAGCATTTCCCGACACCGCTGCTGGCGAAGGTCGGCGACGAGATCGCCGACGGCACCTGGATCTTCCGGGAGGGCGATCCGCGGCCGCTGGCGCTGTTCGACGCCGCCCGGGTTGACTATTCGCTCCGGCGCCTCGTGCACTATACAGGCAGCGACTGGCGGTCCGTTCAACCCTGGATCCTGCTGACCAACTATCACCGCTACGTGGACCAGTTCGTCCAGTGGGCGGTCGGTGAACTGGCGAAGGAGGACAGCGAGTTCGAGAGGCTGGTCCTGCCGGGCGGGATCGTGGTGGAGCGGGGACTGAAGGGCTCCGCCGTCGCCGAACTCGTGGCATCCTCCCCCTGGCACCGGTTCCAGATGCCGGCCTATCACCTGATCCACCGCAACGGACACGGCGTCACCCTGGTGAATATCGGGGTCGGGCCCTCCAACGCGAAGAACATCACGGACCACCTGGCGGTGATGCGTCCTCATTGCTGGCTCATGGTCGGCCATTGCGGCGGCCTGCGGCAGTCCCAGACCATCGGCGATTACGTGCTGGCCCACGGCTATCTCCGGCGCGACCGCATTCTCGACGGTGCCGTGCCGCCGGAAATCCCGATTCCCGCCCTGGCCGAGGTCCAGGTCGCCCTGCAGGAGGCGGCGGCCCAGGTCACCGGCGACCGGGGCGACGACCTGAAGCGGCGCCTGCGCACCGGCACGGTCGTGACCTACGACGACCGCAACTGGGAGCTTCGCTGGAGCCAGGAGCGGCGGCAGATCAACTTGTCCCGCGCCATCGCCGTGGACATGGAAAGCGGCACCATCGCGGCTCAGGGCTATCGCCTGCGCGTTCCCTATGGGACGCTGCTCTGCGTGTCCGACAAGCCCCTTCACGGCGAGATCAAGCTGCCGGGCGCGGCGAATGCGTTCTACGAGCGCGCTGTGGGGGAGCACCTCATGATCGGACTTGCCGCCCTGGACAATCTCCGGGGCCAGCGCGGCTCGCTCCATTCCCGAAAACTGCGGAGCTTCGACGAGCCGCCCTTCCGCTGATGGCCCACCATGTCGCGTGAAACCTCGGGCCTGCTCCTGGGCTTCGTGGGCGTGTGCATCTTCGCCGGCACGCTCCCCTTCACCCATCTCGCCGTCGAGTTTCTCAGCCCGCTTTTCGTGACGGCCGGCCGGGCGGCGGTGGCGGGGCTTCTGGCCGGGACGACGCTGCTGCTTCTGCGCAAGCCCTGGCCGGAGAGAAGACAGGTGGGGACGCTGGCGCTCGTCGCCTTGTGCCTCGTCGGAGGCTTCCCGGGATTCACTGCGCTTGCGATGCAGAGCGTGCCCGCCTCGCATGGGGGCGTCGTCCTGGGCATCCTGCCGCTCGCCACCTCCGCCATCAGCGCCCTCATCGCCGGGGAGCGGCCGAGCCCGGCCTTCTGGGCAGCCGCCGTGGCCGGTGCGGCCCTGGTCGTCGGGTTCACGCTGTACGAGGGAGGCGGCTCCCTGGGGAAGGGCGACCTCTACCTTCTGGCAGCCGCCCTGACCTCCGCCCTCGGCTACGTCCTGTCCGGAAAGCTCGTCCGCAGCGGCTATGCCGGATGGGAGGTCATTTCCTGGGTTCTCGTGGTGGCCCTTCCGGCCACGATTCCCCTGGCCCTCTGGACCATGCCGGCCACGCCTGCGGCCGTTCCGGCCTGGAGCTGGATCGGCTTCGCCTACGTCGCGCTCATGAGCCAGTATCTCGGCTTCTTTGCCTGGAACGCCGGCCTGGCCCTCGGCGGGATTGCCCATGTGAGCCAGG
Source organism: Microvirga lenta (assembly GCF_020532555.1). Taxonomy (GTDB): domain Bacteria; phylum Pseudomonadota; class Alphaproteobacteria; order Rhizobiales; family Beijerinckiaceae; genus Microvirga; species Microvirga lenta. The sequence continues at coordinate 48,985 of NZ_JAJBBR010000013.1, forward strand.
TTCAGCTGCTGCAGACCTTCATCACCCTGATCTTCGCGGCGCTTCTCAACCGGGAGCCCATCGAGCCGACAGCGTGGCTCGTCGCCACCGGGGTGTTCGTCCTGGTCCTGATGGCGCAACGGGCCAAGGTGGTCCGCAGAAAGGGGTGAGGATCCGCTTGCCGCGCGCTTACGATGAAGATATAAACATATCTTTATATGTGAGAGCGAGATTTGGCTGTGACCGATTCTGCGTCCCCGTCTCTTGATACGACCCTGAACGTGCTGCGGGCTGCGGCCGAGGAAACGCGCATGCGGATCCTGGCTCTTCTCACGGAGGGCGAGCTTTCGGTGTCGGACCTCACCGATATCCTCGGCCAGTCCCAGCCCAGGATTTCCCGTCATCTGAAGCTTCTAGTCGAGGCCGGCCTCGTGGAGCGCCACCGCGAAGGGGCCTGGGCCTTCTTCCGCTTGACGGACCGGGGACCGGCCCTGAGCATCCTCCGCCCGATGCTGGACAGCCTCGACCGATCGGATCCGCAACTGCTGGAGGACCGCACCCGGCTGCAGACCGTTCGCGAGCAGCGTGCCCAGGCGGCTCAGGCCTTCTTCTCCCGCCTTGCTCCCGATTGGGACCGCATCCGGTCGCTCCATGCTCCCGAGGCGGTTGTCGAGGCGGCCGTGGTGGACGCCCTCGGGTCGAAGCCGATCGTCAATCTCGTCGATCTCGGCACCGGCACCGGCCGAATGCTGCAGCTGCTGGCGCCGCGCGCGCTGCGGACAGTCGGGCTCGATGCCAGCCACGCCATGCTTTCCGTGGCGCGGGCGAACCTGGAAAAGGCCGGGCTCTCGCGGATCGAACTCCGGCAGGGGGACATCTATGCGCCTCCGTTCCCGCGCGACACGTTCGATCTCGTCGTCATCCATCAGGTGCTGCACTATCTCGACGATCCGGCCCGGGCGATCCGCGAGGCGGCCCGTCTCGTCGCTCCCGGCGGGCGCATCCTGGTAGTGGATTTCGCGCCCCACAATCTCGAGTTCCTGCGCGAGGCTCAGGCCCACCGCCGTCTCGGCTTTGCGCCCGAGCAGGTCTCCACCTGGCTCGATGAATCGGGCCTCGACTGCACGCTCACGCGGGATGTCGCGCCGCAAAAGAAGGCCGGCGAGCAGCTGGTCGTTTCCCTTTGGCTCGGCCAGGATCGCCGCGTGGCGACGGATTGGCCTCTGATCGAATCCAACAAAGAGGTTGCCTGATGTCGCCGCTCACGCTCCGCCCCAGCCGGCAGGACACCTGTTCGATCCGAGTCTCGTTCGAGTTCTTCCCGCCCAAGACTCCGGAGATGGAGGCCACGCTCTGGTCCTCCATCGAGCGTCTGGCCCCCTCGATCCGCAATTCGTCTCCGTCACGTACGGCGCCGGCGGCTCGACCCGCGAGCGGACCCACGCCACGGTGTCCCGCCTCGTGCGCGAAACGGCGCTGAAGCCCGCCGCGCACCTCACCTGCGTGGCGGCCACCAAGGAAGAGGTGAACGACGTCGTCCGCTCCTATTGGGAGGCAGGCGTCCGCCATGTCGTGGCCCTGCGCGGCGACCCGGTCGGCGGGCTCGGCACGACTTACGTGCCCCATCCGGGCGGTTATCAGCAGGCCTGCGACCTCGTGTCGGCGATCAAATCCATCGGCGACTTCGAGGTGTCGGTCTCGGCCTATCCGGAGAAGCATCCCGAGGCTTCGTCCCTCGATGCCGACATCGACGCCCTGAAGGCCAAGGTCGATTGCGGCGCCGACCGCGCGATCACGCAGTTCTTCTTCGATAACGACCACTACTTCCGCTATCTCGACCGCGTCCGGGCGCGGGGCATCGACATTCCCATCGTTCCCGGCATCGTTCCCGTCCAGAACTTCAAGCAGACCGCGAATTTCGCCGCCAAGGCGGGCGCCACCATTCCGGCATGGCTCGCTGCGCGGTTCGACGGTCTCGACAACGACGTGGACACGCGGAAGCTCATCGCCGCCGCCGTCGCCGCCGAGCAGGTGATCGATCTCGTGGACCGGGGCGTCAGCGAGTTCCACTTCTACACCATGAACCGCGCGGACCTGGTCTACGCGATCTGCCACCTGCTGGGATTGCGCGACCACGCCGTGAAAGTGGCAGCCTGATCATTCTGCGACGTGCCGGACCGTGCGGTCATGGCGAAAGAAAAGAAAATGACGACTTTCACTCCTTGTCCTGCCGACGGTGCCGATATTCTGAAGGCCCTTCGCGAAGCCGCATCGAAGCGCATTCTCGTGCTCGACGGCGCGATGGGAACCGAGCTCCAGAGCTACCGCTTCTCCGAGGAGGATTTCAGGGGCGAGCGGTTCAAGGACTGGAAGCAGGACGTCAAGGGCAACAACGACCTCCTGATCCTGACCCAGCCGGACGCGGTGCGGGACGTGCATCTCAACTATTTCCGCGCAGGCGCCGACATCGTCGAGACCAACACCTTTTCCGGCACCTCCATCGCCCAGGCCGATTACGGCATGGAGGAGATCGTCTACGACCTGAACTTCGAGGGCGCCCGCCTTGCGCGCGAGGCCGCGCTCCTGGCGCAGAAGGAGGATGGCCGCCGCCGCTTCGTGGCCGGCGCCATCGGTCCGACGAACCGGACGCTGTCGATTTCTCCCGACGTGAACAATCCCGGCTATCGCGCCGTGACCTTCGACGAGGTGCGCGATTCTTATGCCGAGCAGGTGAGGGGGCTCATCGACGGCGGATCCGAGATCATCCTCATCGAGACCATCTTCGACACTCTCAACGCCAAGGCGGCCATCGTCGCGACGCATCGGGTCTTCGCCGAGAAGGGCGTCAGGCTCCCGATCATGATCTCGGGCACCATCACGGACCTGTCCGGACGCACGCTCTCCGGCCAGACGCCGACGGCGTTCTGGCATTCCGTGCGTCATGCCGATCCCTTTTCCATCGGCCTCAACTGCGCGCTCGGTGCGCGCGAGATGCGGGCGCATATCCAGGAGATCAGCAAGGTCGCGGATACGCTCGTGTGCGCCTATCCGAATGCGGGCCTGCCCAACGAGTTCGGCCTCTACGACGAGCGTCCCGAAGCGACCGCGGGAATGCTGGCCGAGTTCGCCGATGCGGGCCTCGTGAACGTGGTCGGCGGCTGTTGCGGCACGACGCCGGACCATATCCGCGCCATTGCGGATGCGGTTGCGGGCAAGGCCCCGAGGCAGGTGCCCGAGGTCAAGCCGCTCATGCGCCTTTCGGGGCTCGAACCCTTCGTTCTCACCTCCGACATTCCCTTCGTGAACGTGGGCGAGCGCACGAACGTCACCGGCTCCGCCAAGTTCCGCAAACTCATCACCAACGGCGATTATGCGGCGGCTCTCGACGTGGCGCGCGACCAGGTGGCGAACGGCGCGCAGATCATCGACGTGAACATGGACGAGGGCCTGCTCGATTCCGAGAAGGCCATGGTGGAGTTCCTGAATCTCGTGGCCGGGGAGCCCGACATCGCCCGCGTGCCCGTGATGGTGGACTCGTCCAAGTTCCACGTGATCGAGGCCGGCCTGAAATGCATTCAGGGCAAGGCCATCGTGAACTCGATCTCCATGAAGGAGGGCGTGGACGCCTTCGTCGAGCAGGCCAGGATCTGCCGTTCCTACGGCGCCGCCGTCGTGGTGATGGCCTTCGACGAACAGGGGCAGGCGGATACCCTGGAGCGCAAGGTCGAGATCTGCACCCGCGCCTACAGGATTCTCACCGAGGAGGTCGGGTTCCCGCCGGAGGACATCATCTTCGATCCCAACGTGTTCGCGGTCGCCACCGGCATCGAGGAGCACAACGGTTACGGCGTTGCCTTCATCGAGGCGACGCGGATCATCCGCGAGACGCTGCCGCACGCCCATATCTCGGGCGGCGTGTCGAACCTCTCGTTCTCGTTCCGCGGCAACGAGCCGGTGCGCGAGGCGATGCACTCGGTCTTCCTGTTCCACGCCATCAAGGTCGGCATGGATATGGGCATCGTGAACGCCGGTCAGCTCGCCGTCTACGAGCAGATCGATCCGGAGCTGCGCGAACTGTGCGAGGACGTCGTCCTCAACCGCCGGCCCGACGCGACGGAGCGCCTGCTGGATGCGGCGCCCCGCTTCAAGGGCGACGGCGCGGGGGCGGCCAAGACCGTCGACCTCGAATGGCGCGGCTGGCCGGTCGAGAAGCGCCTGGAACATGCGCTCGTCAACGGCATCACCGAGTTCATCGAGCAGGACACGGAGGAGGCCCGTCAAGCCGCCGAACGTCCGCTGCACGTCATCGAAGGGCCGCTCATGGCGGGCATGAACGTGGTCGGCGACCTGTTCGGCGCCGGCAAGATGTTCCTGCCCCAGGTGGTGAAATCCGCCCGCGTGATGAAGCAGGCGGTGGCCTACCTCATGCCCTACATGGAGGCGGAGAAGGAGAAATCCGGAGCGGCTGCGCGCTCCGCCGCCGGCAAGGTGCTGATGGCGACCGTAAAGGGGGACGTGCACGACATCGGCAAGAACATCGTCGGCGTGGTTCTGGCCTGCAACAACTACGAGGTGATCGACCTCGGCGTCATGGTGCCTGCCCAGAAGATCCTGGAGACGGCCCGCAAGGAGAACGTGGACGTGATCGGCCTTTCCGGCCTCATCACGCCCTCCCTGGACGAGATGGTCCATGTGGCGAGCGAGATGGAGCGCGAGGGTTTCGACATTCCGCTGCTGATCGGAGGAGCCACCACGAGCCGGGTTCATACTGCGGTGAAGATCCACCCGAACTACAACAAGGGGCAGGCCGTCTACGTCACGGACGCGAGCCGCGCCGTCGGCGTGGTGTCCTCGCTGCTCTCGCCCGAGATGAAGCCGGGCTATGTGGAGACGGTACAGGCCGAGTACCGCAAGGTCGCCGACGCCCATGCCCGTTCCGAGGCGGACAAGCAGCGCCTGCCGCTCGAAAAGGCGCGCTCCAATGCGCTGAGGATCGACTGGTCGGCCTATCAGCCGCCCAAGCCCACCTTCACCGGCGCCCGGGTGTTCCGCAGCTACGATGTCGGGGAACTGGTGCCGTATATCGACTGGACGCCGTTCTTCCAGACCTGGGAGCTGAAGGGCCGTTTCCCGGCCATTCTCGACGACCCCGAACAGGGCGAGGCGGCACGCCAGCTCTTCGAGGATGCCCAGGCCATGCTCAAGCGCCTCGTGGACGAGCGCTGGTTCAATCCAAAGGCGGTCATCGGCTTCTGGCCCGCGAACGCGGTCGGCGACGATATCCGGCTGTTCACGGGCGAGAGCCGCTCCGAACAGCTCGCCACGTTCCACGGACTGCGCCAGCAGCTCTCCAAGCGCGACGGCAAGCCCAATCTCTGCCTGTCGGACTTCGTGGCCCCGGTCGAGAGCGGCAAGGCCGATTACGTCGGCGGCTTCGTCGTGACCTCGGGCATCGAGGAGGTCCGCATCGCCGAGCGCTTCGAGCGGGCGAACGACGATTACCAGTCGATCCTGGTGAAGGCCCTGGCCGATCGCCTGGCGGAAGCCTTTGCGGAGCGCATGCACCAGCGCGTGCGCAAGGAGTTCTGGGCCTATGCGCCGGACGAGGCCTATTCCAACGAGGACCTGATCCGCGAGGAGTACCAGGGCATTCGTCCGGCTCCGGGTTATCCGGCCCAGCCCGATCACACGGAGAAGGCGACCCTGTTCAGCCTGCTGGAGGCCGAGCGCCGCATCGGCGTGACGCTGACCGAGTCCTATGCCATGTGGCCGGGCTCATCGGTCTCCGGTCTCTACCTGTCCCATCCGGACGCCTACTATTTCGGCGTCGCCAAGGTGGAGCGCGATCAGGTGGAGGATTATGCTGCCCGCAAGGGCATGAGCATTCCGGAAGTGGAGCGCTGGCTCTCGCCGATCCTCAACTACGATCCGGCGCGCTACCGGGCGATGGCGGCGGAGTGACCTCCGGTCACTCCCTCCGCAGGGCCTCGATGGGGTCGAGCCTCGCGGCTCGCTGCGCCGGGTAGAAGCCGAAGAAGATCCCCACCAGCGCGGAGAAGCCGACCGCCAGGAGAATGGCGTTCGTCGAAACCAGCGAGGGCCATCCGGCGAGCTGCGCCACGAGATAGGCGGCGCCTGCACCCAACCCGACGCCCAGCGCTCCGCCGATGGTGGAGAGCGTCGTCGCCTCGATCAGGAACTGGCTCAGGATGTCCCGTGGCCGCGCCCCGACCGCGAGACGCAGGCCGATTTCCCGCGTCCGCTCGGTCACCGAGACCAGCATGATGTTCATGATGCCGATGCCTCCCACGAGCAGCGAGACGGCGGCCACGGCCGCCAGCAGCATGGACAGCGTATTGGCCGAGGCCGACGCGGTGTTGGCGATCTCCGTCAGGTTGCGGATGGAGAAATCGTCCTCCTGTTCGCCCAGGATGCGGTGCCGCTGTCTGAGGAGCGACGTCATGCTCTCGATGCCGGTCTCGATGTCCTCCTCATTGGCGAACTTCACGAAGATCGAGCCGACGGAGCCGTCCTTCGCATAGTTACGGCCGATGACGCGGCGGCGGCCCGCATCGAGCGGGACGAAGATCACGTCGTCCTGGTCCTGGCCGAAGGCCGACTGGCCTTTCGGCGCCATGACGCCGATGACCCGGAATGGAACGTTGCGCACCCGCACGATCTGATCGACGGGATCCTCGTCGCCGAACAGGTTCCTCGCCACCGTCTGGCCGAGAATGACGGCGATGTCGCCCCGGCGAATTTCCTCCGGGTCGAAGGTCCGGCCCGTGGCGACGTCCCACTCGCGGGCCGAGAACCAGTCGAGATCGACGCCGTAGATCCGCGTGCCCCAGTTGCTGCCGCCGGCGACCACCTGGGCGCCGCCCTGCACGAACGGGGCGGCCGCCACCACGCCGTCGATCTCGTTCCTGATCGCCTCCGCATCCTCGTCGGTCAGGGTGGAGGCCGCGCCCGCGCCCAGCCGCGCGCCGCCTTGCGTGACGTTGCCCGGCGTGACGATGACGAGGTTCGCGCCCAGCGACCGGATCTGCTGATCGACGAGGTTGCGGGCGCCGGAGCCGATGGCCACCATGGCGATGACGGCGGCGACGCCGATGACGATGCCGAGCATGGTCAGCAGGCTGCGCAGGGCGTTCGCCAAAATCGCGGAAAGCGCGGAGCGGATCGCTTCGATCAGTCTCATGCGGCGGTCTCCGCCGCCACGAGGTCGCGCGCATCGAGGGGTGTCTGACGCAAGTCCTCGATGACGCGACCGTCCTTGAAGCGGACGAGGCGGCGCGCATGGCGGCCCACATCGGCATCGTGGGTCACGAGAACGATGGTGACGCCCTCGCGGTTCAGCTCCTGGAAGAGGCTCAGGATCTCGGCCGCCGTCCGGCTGTCGAGCGCGCCGGTCGGCTCGTCGGCCAGAAGCAGGCTCGGATTGTTCACGAGGGCGCGCGCGATGGCGACGCGCTGCTGCTGCCCGCCCGAGAGCTGCATGGGACGGTGATGGGCGCGTTCGGCCAAGCCGACGCGGCCGAGGGCCTGGAGGGCGCGCTCCTGGCGCGTCCTGCGGTCCGTGCCGGCATAGATCATCGGCAGGGCCACGTTGTTCAGGGCGTCCACCCGCGGAAGAAGATTGAACTGCTGGAAGACGAAGCCGATCTCGCTGTTGCGCAACCGCGCGAGACCGTTCGCGTCGAGGCTTTCGACGGCCGTGCCGGCCAGCCGGTAATGACCGTGGGTCGGCCTGTCGAGGCAGCCGATCAGGTTCATGAAGGTGGACTTGCCGGAGCCGGACGGTCCCATGACCGCCACGAAGTCGCCTTCCTCGATGTCGAGGGAGACGCGGTCGAGCGCGACGACGCGTCCTGCGTCGAGTTCGTAGGTGCGTCCGAGATCCCGCGTTTCGATGAGGGCCATGGCCGCTTCCTCAGAACATGCGGGGAGGGCGCGGGCGTGAGCGCTGGCCCGGTCCGGCGGAAGCGTCGGCAGCGCCGCCGCGCGGACCGCCGACGATCACGGCGTCGCCTTCCTGCAGCTCTCCGCTCAGCACCTCGGTCACACTCCCGTCCGTCACGCCGAGGCGCACGGGCACGGCCTGCGGCGCACCGTCCGGCCCGAGCCGGTAGATGCGCCCGCCCGTTCCCTCATCCGTGGACCGGCGAGGGCCGCGCTGCGGCCCGGCGGTTCCCGCCTCCGCGGCGCCCCTCCTGCCCGTGGAGGCGGGGGTGACGGCAGGGCGGAAGCGCAGGGCTGCGTTGGGAACGCGCAGAACATCCTCGCGCTCGTCGGTCACGATCTGAAGGTTGGCGGTCATGCCGGGCAGAAGCGCGAGGTCGCGGTTGTCCACGCCGATCACGGCCGTATAGGTCACCACGTTCTGCACCGTCTGCGAGCCGAGGCGGACCATGCGCACCGTGCCTTCGAAGGTGCGATTGGGATAGGCGTTCACCGTGAAGCTGACCGCCTGGTCCGGCTTCAGGCGCCCCACATCCGCCTCGTCGATATTGGCATGGATGTCGATCTCCCGCAGATCCTGCGCGATGGTGAAGAGGGTCGGCGCGGAAAGCGAGGCGGCCACGGTCTGGCCGAGTTCGATGTCGCGCTTCACCACGACGCCGTCCACGGGCGAGCGGATGTCCGTGCGGCCGAGATCGATCTCGATATCCTTCAGCTTGGCCTGACGCTGCAGGATGACGGCATCCGCGGATTTCAGTCCCGCTTCCGCAAGGGCGATATCGGCCCTGAGGCCCGTCGCCTCGGCCTTGTTGGAGGCGATCTGGGCTTCGGCGGATGCGAGAGCCGCCTTCTGGATCTCGACCTGGGTCTGCGCCTGCTCGAGGGCGCTCTGGGTTCCGACCGCGCGGGCGCTCAGGGTCTTCTGACGTTCGAGATTGCGCTCCGCCTCCGCAAGCTGCGCCCGGGCGCGGTCCCGCTGGGCCGCAAGGTCGAGGGCGATCGCTTCGGACCGCTGAAGGGCGGATCTGGCCTTGTCCACCTGCGCGCCCTTGGTTTCACGGTCGGCCCTGGCTTGTGCGAGATCGGCCTGGGCGGCATCGCGGCGGGATTCGATCTGTTCGGAGTTCAGGCGGGCAACGACCTGCCCCTCCTTCACGGCGGTGTTGTAGTCGGCGAGGATCTCCACGACCTGTCCCGAGAGCTGGGAGCCTACGAGGACCGTGGTGACGGGGTTCAGGGTGCCGGTGGCGCGTACGCTCGCGACGACGGGGCCGCGGTCGGCGGCGGCGAGGCGATAGGCGACATCGGACGCATTCCCGCCGGCAGGCTTCCACACGAAGAAGCCTGCGGCTCCGGCCACCGCCAGAACGCCAATCACCCAGAACCAAACCCGCCGCACCGGAGCACCCCTCAAGACATGACGTCCATGAGCGCGGATTGTGGCTGAATTCTTACCCGAATTCGAGTTAACTCTTTGTCATGCTGTGGGGTTCGCCGGCCGCGTCGCGATCAGGTCCCGGAGCGTGGTGATGGTCGAGGCGTCGGCCACCCCATCCACCCGCTCGGGCCGGAAGTGGCGCTGGAAGGCCGTGACCACCTTCTCGGTGTCCTCGTCGAAGGTGCCGTTGATCCTCAGGCCGTAGCCGTACATGGCGAGCATTGCCTGAAGCGCCTCGATGGGCATGCCCTGGTCCCCGCGCGAGAAGAAGCGCCCGTCGCGGATGGGGGCGGGGGCGACCCGGTGGCCGACGCCCGCGCGATGGAGCCGCTCCCACGGAAAGCCCTCGCCGGGATCGAGCTTGCGGCCCGGCGCCACGTCCGAATGGGCGAGGACCCGCACCGCCGGAATGCGCCAGCGGGTCACGATGTCCTTGGTCAGGGCGACGACGCTTTCCATCTGCGCATCGGGGAAGGGCGGCAGACCTCCCGGATGCCCGGGATTGGCGATCTCGATGCCGATGGAGCGGGAGTTGATGTCGCTTTCCCCATTCCAGGAGGAGACGCCCGCGTGCCAGGCCCGCCGCGCCTCGGGCACCATCTGCAGGACCCGTCCGTCCTCGAAGACGAAATAGTGCGCGGAGACCTGCGAGACCGGATTGCACAACCATTGCAGGGCTTCGCCCGCATCCGGCATTCCGGTGTAGTGCAGGATGATCATCGAGGGATGCTGACCGTCCTTCCTCTCCCCATGGTTGGGCGAGGGGAAGACCTTCGCGGCAACGGGACTTTCGGGAGAAAGGGAGGGGCTCATCCGGTCACCTCAGGTTCCGCTCGGCGGCGACGCGCTCCCACGCGGCGTTGATGGCGGCCAGACGTTCCGTCGCGATCTTCACGGCCTCCGGGGGAAGGCCGCGCGCGATTTCCCGGTCGGGATGGTTTTCCGCGACGAGCTTGCGGTAGTGGCGCTTCAACTCGTCGTCGCTCATGTCCCGGTCGGCCTTGAGGATGAGATAGGGATCGTCAGCGAGCCTGACGTGGCGCGCGGCGATGCGCTCGAAATCCGTCTGGCTGAACTCGAAGATCGTCGCCACGTCCCGCACATAGGCGAATTCCGCCTCGTGCACCGCTTCGTCGGCCTTGGCGACGTGGAACAGGCCGTCGAGCACGTCCTCCAGAAGCGCGGGCTCGTCCTTGAAGGCGTCGCCGATCTGGCGCGCATAGGCCTCGAACCCCTCGGTCGTTTCCATGGCGAGGCGAAACAGGCGCGTCACGCGCTCATGCTCCTCGGGCGGCACGTCCACGACCTGCTCGAAGGCCTTGACCTCCCGGTCGACCACGATGCCGTCGGCCTTCGCCATCTTGGCCGCGAGGGCGACGAGACCCATCGTGAACATGACGTCGCGCGGCGGGCGCCCGAACAGCGAGCCTTCGCGATCGACGAGCATATGGCCGGCCACGCCGCCCAGGAGGGCGCCGATCGGTCCCCCGAGCGCAAGCCCGATGCCGGCGCCGCTCAACTTGCCCCAAATCGACTGAATCATGATGAGTGAGTGGTACGCTCAAGAGCAGGCAAAAGAAAAGGGCCGAGAGAAATCCCGGCCCCTAAAATTCGCGTCAGGTGGCGATTAGCGGCAATAGACGTTGCCGTAGACGTCCTGATAGGTGCCGTAGGGGCATGCCGGGCCGCGCGGGGCCGTGCCGGCGCCGACGATAGCACCACCGGCCGCACCGATGGCCGCACCGGCCAGAGCGCCGCCCGCACGACCGGTCGCCGCGCCGCCGATCGCCGCGCCGGCAAGGCCGCCGATCGCTGCGCCGCCAACGGCACGCTCGCCGGGGGTGTTGCAGGCTGCCATCGAGAGGGTGAGCGCACCGGCGGCAATCGCTGTGATGATCTTCTTCATGGAAGCTTCCCTGTATTTGCGGGCTGTAGGCCGCCCAGCCCTACTTAGCTTGGCCTTACGATCTCGCCAACTCTCCAGGTTCAAATCGGTTCCCCTGCGGGAGCTTCGTCCCTAGAAAATTTTCCGAAATCCCGTCCATGTAAAACCGGCAGCGGCGCAGTTTGTTCGAAGAATAATACGGTCTAGCTTCAAAAGGCTCGAACATATTTGCGACTTGATCTGCCACATCTTCGCCCGATTTGGCCATCACCCACCGGGCTGCGCGACGATCAACAAAGCGGGGCTGTAGTATGACTTGGCAGAATTTCTCGAAGACGACGGTCGTCGCTGCATTGAGTGTCGCTGCACTTGCCTTTGCTACGCAAGCCAAGGCGGAAGGCGGGGACGGCCCCAGCATCATCCTCCCCGACCAGTTCGAGGCGATGCAGCAGGCCGCAGCCGCGGCGGCCGAATCGGCCCCCTCGGAGGAGACGGCTGCGGAGACGGAATCGGCTCCGGCGGAAAAGTCTTCGAAAAAGATTGCCGGCAAGGCGTCGCAGACGGTCCCCGGCGAGGAGGCGCTCGTCGAGCAGACCTCGGCCCTTGCGCCGGTTCAGGCCAGGTCGTCCAGGACCTCCTCCTCGGATGCCGTCCGCGCGGCCGCCCTGAAGCCGCTGATTGCCCGGTATGCGTCCGAGAACAATCTGCCGTTCGAGCTGGCCGATGCGGTGGTGCGCCTCGAGAGCCGCTACAATGCGGGAGCGCGCAACGGACCCAATCTCGGCCTGACCCAGGTGAATTTCCGGACGGCGCAGTCCTTGGGATACAAGGGCAGTGCGGCGGGTCTCTTCGATGCCGAGACCAATCTTCGCTATGGCCTGAAATACCTCGCCCAGGCCTATCAGCTCGCGGGCGGCGATACCTGCGGCACCATCCTGCGCTACCAGTTCGGGCACCGCACCCAAACGATGACGAAAGCCTCCCGCGTCTATTGCTCCAAGGTCAAGACCATCATCGCGGCCGCCGAGTAGGCACGGTCTCCGGCTCCGAAACGCGGTCGCTCGTCACGCCGCATGGGATTGAGCCTTGACGTAGGCGTGCATTGTGCACCACATCCGGGCTGTCAGCTGGCCGGGCGGCCGCTTCGAGTTCGCTCGAGGAGGAAAGTCCGGGCTCCATGGAAGCACGGTGCCGGATAACGTCCGGCGGGGGCGACCCCAGGGAAAGTGCCACAGAAAGCAAACCGCCTCGCATGCGAGGTAAGGGTGAAAGGGTGCGGTAAGAGCGCACCGCGGACGCAGTAATGCGGACGGCAGGGTAAACCCCACCAGGAGCAAAACCGAATAGGGACGACAGGCGCTCGCGCCAGGCCCGTTTCCAGGCCGGTCGTCCGGGTTGGTTGCTAGAGGCGGTCAGCAATGATCGTCCCAGAGGAATGGCCGCCACGTCCAAGGTGACTTGGGCCCTACAGAACCCGGCTTACAGGCCAGCTGACACCTCTTCTTCTTCCCGAAAATCTCCCGAGAATTTTGCAACAGCGAGCGCAAACCGTTGCGACGCTTACGGTTCATTAACCCTAAACGATTCTGATGTGGATTGCCGGCCAACCGGTCTGCAGCCCATCCCCGTTCCGTTGACGACCATACTATCCCATGTTATCCCAAATCATCCCGTTGACGGTGTCTTCCGAAGGGGCCGCCAATCGCTCGAAAAGCGATGGAAACCACCTTCGGAAAGAGGCGTTACTGCCGGCTGCGGGCGGCGGCGGATCGATCCGATCCGCCGGGGGGCTGACAATCGGGAGTGCGCAAGCTGCGGCCCATGAACCGCTTCGTGTCCAATTTCACCAACAAGTTGGATTCGAAGGGTCGGGTGTCGATCCCAGCATCCTTTCGGGCGGTTCTCGCCAGGGATGGGTTCGAGGGGCTGTACGTGCATCCGGCGCTGGATGCGCCGGCTTTGGACGCGGGCGGCAACGTGCTTCTGAACGAAATCGACGCGTTCTTGTCGACGATGTCTCCCTATTCGGACGAGCGGGATCAGTTGTCGACGGCGTTGTTCGGAACCAGCGAAATCCTGAAAGTCGATCCGGAGGGGCGTGTCATCCTGACGGACTCAGTGAAAGTACATGCCGGGATCCGCGATACGGTGACGTTCGTCGGGCTCGGTCACAAGTTCCAGATTTGGGAGCCGGAGCAGTTTCGCGCGCATCTGGAGGGGGCACGCGCGAAGGTGCGGGATCTGAAGAAGGTCTTGGGCAACCGGGTTTTGGAGCCACGTATGGTGCAAGACGCCTCACCAGGAGTACGGGAGCGATGATGGGACGCGGCGACGGCCCAGAAGCCGGAGCCGCTGGCGGACCGACCCGTCACGTTCCCGTGCTCCTGGGAGAGGTCTGCACGGCGCTTGATGTCAAGCGCGGCGGCATTTTCATAGACGGCACGTTCGGCGCAGGCGGATACACGCGCGCCATCATCGATGCCCATCCCCGCAACACGGTCATCGCCATCGACCGCGATCCCGCCGCGATCGAGGGAGGCGCCGCTCTCGTCGCGAAGGCGAAGAAGCGTCTCACGCTCGTGGCGGGACGCTTCGGAGATCTGGACGACATCGCGAAGGCGCAGGGCGCCGAGAGCGTCGACGGCGTCGTGCTCGACATCGGCGTGTCGTCGATGCAGCTCGACCAGGCCGAGCGCGGCTTCTCGTTCCGCAACGACGGCCCTCTCGACATGCGCATGGAGCAGGCCGGCCCGAGCGCGGCGGATCTCGTCAACGAGTCGTCGGAAGCCGAACTGGCGGACATCTTCTATCACTACGGCGAAGAGCGGCGCGCCCGCGCCGTGGCGCGTGCGGTCATCGAGGCGCGGCGCCGGCAGCCCATCGAGACGACGCGGCAGCTCGCGGATCTCGTGGCCTCGCTCATCAGGCAGGAGCCGAACGGCATCCATCCGGCCACGCGCGTGTTCCAGGGGCTGCGCATCGCGGTCAACGACGAGCTGGGCGAACTGGTGCGCGCGCTGCATGCGGCCGAACGCATCCTGAAGCCCGGCGGACGCCTCGTCGTCGTCACCTTCCATTCGCTGGAAGACCGAATCGTGAAGCAGTTCTTCGCGGCCCGCACCGGCCGGGCGCCGGGCGGCTCGCGGCATCTGCCCGCGAGCGCGTCGGCGGCACCGACATTCGAGGCCGTCACGAAGGGTCCTGTCGGACCGAGCGACGAAGAAGTGTCCCGCAATCCGAGGGCGCGCTCCGCGAAGCTCCGGGCGGGCGCACGCACGGACGCTCCGGCCCAGGAACCGCTGAGTGCCATCGAGATGCTGGCGGAATTGCCGCAAACGGCTGAAAAAAGGGGAGGGCGCCGGTGATCCGATTGCTTCACATCATCGCCATCACGGCCCTGATCGCCTCGGCGGCTTACGCCTACTCGGTCAAGTACGAGACGCTCTACTACGTGGAGCAGGTGGCGAAGCTCAAATCCAAGGTGCAGCGCGAGCGCGACATCATCGCGGTCCTGCGGGCGGAGTGGCAGTATCTCGACCGTCCCGACCGTCTCCAGGAGGCGGCCGACCAGCACCTCGATCTCCAGCCCATGAAGATCCAGCAGCTGGCCCGCCTGTCCGAACTTCCCGCCCGTCCCGAACGCGAGGATGAGATCGGCCGCAAGCTCGAGGCGCTCGGGCTCTTCGGGCCGACCACGACTCCGAAGGACAAGAACGGCGAATCCCGCACTCCGACGACACAAACTCCGAAACGGTGATGCCCGTGTTGCAGCAACCCGACATCGAACCGCAGGGTCAGATCGCTCCGCCGCAGAGAGGTCTTCTGACCCATGCCCGCGAGTTGTTCCGCCTGCGCGTCGACAAGAGCACGGCGCGCGTGCGCCTGGCCTCGCTCTGCTTCGTGGGGCTGTTCAGCCTCATCGGCGGACGTCTCGTCTATCTCGCGGTGACGAGCGACAACACGAGCGCCGTCCGGCGCGCGGCATCGTCGGAAATCTCGGCCGCGCGTCCGGATATCGTCGACCGCAACGGCGAGATCCTGGCCACCGACGTGAAGATGGTGTCGGTCTTCGCCGAGCCGCGCAACATCGTCGACAAGGACGAGGCGGTCGAACTCCTGACGGCCGTCCTGCCCGATCTCAACGCCACCGAACTCCGCAACAAGCTCGGCACCAAGAGAGGCTTCGTCTGGGTCAAGCGCGAGATCACGCCGCGTCAGCAGGCCGAGGTCCATCGGCTCGGCATTCCGGGCGTCGGCTTCCTGCCCGAGAACAAGCGCGTCTACCCCAACGCGGTGGCGGCGGCCCACGTGCTGGGCTTCGCCAACGTGGACAATGTCGGCATCGCCGGCATCGAGAAATACATCGACAGCCAGGGCCTGCAGGATCTCAACGGGGCCGGCTTCGCCATCACGGCGGCGGACCTGAAGCCGGTTCAGCTCTCGCTCGATCTGCGCGTGCAGCACGCGCTGCGCGACGAGCTTCAGAAGGGCATGGCGAAGTTCAAGGCCAAGGCGACGGCCGGCGCCATCATGGACGTGAACACGGGCGAGATCATCGCCCTCGTGTCGCTGCCCGACTACGACCCCAACAATCCGGTCGATGCGCTCCAGGACGACAAGATCAACCGCATCAATGTCGGCGTCTTCGAGATGGGCTCCACCTTCAAGGCGCTCACGGTCGCGATGGCCCTCGACTCCGGCAAGTACAACATCAATTCGAGCTTCGACGCCCGGTCGGGTCTGCGCTACGGCCGCTTCACCATCGGCGACTATCATCCGACCCGCCGCGTCCTCACCACGCCGGAAGTCTTCGTTCACTCCTCCAACATCGGCACCGCGCGCATGGCGCTCGGCATCGGCGTCGAGGGTCACAAGGCCTTCCTGCGCAAGATGGGCCAGCTCGCGCGCCTCGAGACGGAACTGCCGGAGAACGCGGCGCCGATCGTTCCGCCGCGCTGGGGCGAACTCAACACCATGACCATCGCCTTCGGCCACGGCCTCGCGGTGGCGCCGCTTCAGGCGCTCATGGCCGTGGGCGCGCTCGTCAACGGCGGCGTGCTCATCAAGCCCACCTTCCTCAAGCGGGACGAGACCGAAGCGCGCAAGGACGCGATGCAGGTTCTCAAGCCCGAGACCAGCGAGGCGATGCGCTACGTGCTGCGCCTCAACGCGTCGGTCCCGCAGGGCTCCGCGTCCTCCGCCGCCATCGCGGGCTTCTACGTCGGGGGCAAGACCGGCACCGCCGAGAAGGTCATCAACGGCCGCTATTCGAAGAACAAGAACTTCACCACGTTCACCGCCGTAGTGCCCGCCGACAAGCCGAAATACGTCTTCCTGACCATCATGGACGAGCCTCAGGCGGTGGAGGGCACCTACGGCTTCTCGACGGCCGGCTGGAACGCCGGTCCCGTCACCGGCAACGTCATCGAGCGCGTGGCGCCCCTTCTGGGCATTCCGCCCCGGTTCGAGCCGCCGGTGGAACCGTTCCCGCTGATGTCGCGCCTCGGCGCCTGGGGATCCAAGCCATGAGCGCCGGAAGCGTCCAGCTGGGCGACCTCCTTCCCGACGTGCAGGGCCGCGACGCGGGCCTTCCGGTCGAGAAGATCGCCTCCGACAGCCGCAAGGTCGGCAAGGGCAGCGTGTTCTTCGCCGTGCCCGGCACCAAGGCCGACGGGATGAGCTTCGTGCCGCAGGCGGTCGCCGCGGGGGCCGTCGCCATCGTCGGAGAGGCCGAGCGTCCTTCCGGCCTCGATGCCGGAATCTCCTACGTCAAGGTCCCCGACGTGCGCCGCGCCCTCGCGCTCGCGGCGATGCGCCTCCACCCGCGCCAGCCGGACAAGGTGGTGGCCGTCACCGGCACCAGCGGAAAGAGTTCGGTGGCGGATTTTACCCGCCAGCTCTTCGCGGTCCTGGGCCATAAATCCGCGAGCCTGGGCACCCTCGGCGTCATCACGTCGGACGGTGCCGCCTACGGTTCGCTGACCACGCCCGATCCGATTTCCCTGCACGAAACCCTCGACAGGCTCGCGGGGGACGGGGTGACCCGTCTCGCGATGGAAGCCTCGTCGCACGGCATCGAGCAGCGGCGGCTCGACGGGGTGCGCCTGGGGGCGGCCGGTTTCACCAATCTCGGGCGCGATCACCTGGACTATCACGGCACCACCGAGGCCTATGCCAAGGCCAAGCTGCGCCTGTTCGAGACCCTGCTGCCCGAGGATGCTCCGGCGGTCATCAACACGGACGGCCCCTTCGCGGATGTATTCCTCCAGGGGGTGAAGGAGCGCGGTCTCCGGCTCCTCACCACGGGACGCACCGGCGAGACCGTTCGGCTCGTCGAAGCGCGCCCGGAGGGCTTCCGGCAGGCGCTGACGGTCGAGGCCTTCGGACGGACGGTCAGGACCATGCTGCCGCTCCTCGGGGCCTTCCAGGTCGAGAACGCCCTCCTGGCCGCAGGCCTCGTCCTCGCGGTCGAGGGCGAGGAGAGGGCGGCCGAGGTTCTGGAGGGTTTCTCGGGCCTGAAAGGGGTTTCCGGCCGCCTGGAGCAGGTCGGCGAGGTCGACGGCGCCATCTGCATCGTCGACTATGCCCACAAGCCCGATGCTCTGTCCCATGTGCTCGATGCCCTGCGTCCGTTCACGACGGGCCGCCTGGTCTGCATCGTCGGCTGCGGCGGGGACCGGGACCGCGGCAAGCGCCCGCTCATGGGGCAGATCGCGGCGGAAAAGGCCGACGTGGTCATCGTCACCGACGACAATCCCCGCTCCGAGGACCCGGCCGCCATTCGGGCCGAGGTCTTGAAAGGCGCGCCCGGCGCCCAAGAAATCGGTGATCGCGCCCTGGCCATTCGCATGGCCGTCAGGGACCTTCGCCCCGGCGACCTGCTGGTCGTGGCGGGCAAGGGCCATGAAACGGGCCAAATCATCGGCGACCGGACCCTGCCGTTCTCGGATCACGACGAGGTGAGGGCGGCCATTGCGGAGAGGCAGGGATGAACGCGCCCTTATGGACCTTGGACGAGATCGTTGCCGCCACCGGCGCCCGCGTCGGGAGCGGCTTCACGCACGCGTCCGGGGCCTCCATCGACACGCGTACGCTAGAGCCCGGCGACCTTTACTTCGCCATCAGGGGCGACGTGCATGACGGGCACGATTTCGTGCCCGCGGCCCTGGAGAAGGGCGCTTCGGCCGCCGTCGTCTCCGAGGCGAAGGCCGGGGATTTCCCGGGTTCCGACAGGCTGATCGTGGTGCCGGACGTCCTCGAAGCCATGCGGCAGCTCGGAACGGCTGCCCGCAGGCGCAGCCGGGCCCGGATCGTTGCCATCACCGGTTCCGTCGGCAAGACCGGCACGAAGGAGGCGATGCGCCTCGCCCTGTCCCGCCAGGGCTCCACCCATGCCTCCGTGGCGTCCTACAACAACCATTGGGGCGTGCCGCTCACCCTGGCTCGCCTGCCGCGCGAGAGCACCTTCGGGGTCTTCGAGATCGGCATGAACCATGCCGGCGAAATCCTGCCCCTGACTGGGATGGTCCGCCCGCATGTGGCCGTGATCACGACCATCGAGCCGGTCCATATCGAGTTCTTCCCCTCCATGTGGGGAATCGCGGATGCGAAGGGCGAGATCTTTTCGGGCCTGGAGCCCGGCGGCACCGCGGTCGTCAACCGCGACAATCCTTACTTCGAGCGGGTTCGCGCCCATGCCCTGGCCTCCGATGCCGGGCGCATCCTGACCTTCGGCGAGCATGAGGCGGCCGATATCCGTGCCGAGCGCATCGTCGTGAAGCCGGATCAGTCCCTGGTCGAGGCCCGGATCTTCGGCCAGCCCCTGACCTACCGCATCGGCATGCCCGGACGGCACATCGCGCTGAACTCCCTGAGCGTCCTGGCCGCGGCCCATGCCCTGGGCGCGGACGTGACGCACGTGGCCCTTTCCCTGTCCGAGCTGAAGCCGCCGGTCGGGCGCGGCGAGCGCACCATGCTGTCGGTCGGGGGCGGCGAGGCCCTCCTGATCGACGAGAGCTACAACGCCAACCCGGCTTCCATGCGGGCGGCGCTCGCCAATCTGGGCGCGGTCGAGCTCGACCGCCGGGGGCGACGCATTGCCGTACTGGGCGACATGAAGGAATTGGGGGAAGAGGGCCCGCGCCTGCACGAGGAACTCGCGGAAGCGGTCGCGGCCAACGCCATCGACATGGTCTTCGCCGCCGGGCCGCTGATGCGCAACCTCGTGGATGCGCTGCCGAAAGCCAAGGTCTCGGCCCATGCCGAGACGTCGGCCGAGCTGGTCGAGGCGGTCTGCGCCGCGGTCGGCCCCGGCGACGCCGTCATGGTCAAGGGCTCCCTCAGCATGAAGATGGCTCTGGTTGTCAAAGCCTTGAAAGAACGTTACGGCGCGGCCCAGATGGCGCACGCGCTGAAAGGATAGTCTATGTTCACCTGGTTGGCTGAGCTCAGCCCCTATTTCAGCCCCCTCAACATTTTCCGATACATCACTTTTCGAACCGGTGGCGCCACGGCGACCGGCCTTCTTTTCGTGTTCCTGTTCGGCCCGTCGATCATCTCGCTCCTGCGCGTGCGCCAGGGCAAGGGCCAGCCGATCCGCGAGGACGGACCCCAGTCCCACCTGCTGACGAAGCGCGGCACGCCCACCATGGGCGGGTTGATGATCATGGCCGGCGTGCTGGTCTCGACCCTGCTCTGGGCCAACCTGACCAATCCTTACGTATGGGTCGTGATCTTCGTCACGGTCGGTTTCGGCGCCATCGGCTTCTACGACGATTTCCTGAAGGTGACGAAGCAGTCGCACAAGGGCTTCTCGGGCCGCTCGCGCCTCGCCATCGAGGCCGTGATCGCCGCCATCGCGTGCATCGTCATTTCCTATGTGGACGCCCCGGGCCTCACCAACAAGCTGGCGCTGCCCTTCTCCAAGGACCTGATCTTCAATCTCGGCTGGTTCTACATCGTGTTCGCGGCCTTCGTCATCGTCGGCGCGGGCAATGCGGTCAACATCACGGACGGCCTCGACGGTCTCGCCATCGTTCCGGTGATGATCGCGGCGGGCACCTTCGGGTTCATCGCCTATCTCGTGGGCAACGCGGTCTTCGCCAACTACCTGCAGATCCACTTCGTGCCCGGCACGGGCGAACTGGCCGTGATCTGCGGCGCGCTCATCGGGGCGGGCCTCGGCTTCCTGTGGTTCAACGCGCCTCCGGCCCAGATCTTCATGGGCGACACGGGCTCCCTGGCGCTCGGCGGCCTTCTCGGCACCATCGCGGTCGCCACCAAGCACGAGATCGTTCTCGCCATCGTCGGCGGCCTCTTCGTGCTGGAGATCTTCTCGGTCATCATCCAGGTCACGTCGTTCAAGCTCACGGGCAAGCGCGTGTTCAAGATGGCGCCGATCCACCACCATTTCGAGCAGCTCGGCTGGACCGAGCCGCAGGTGGTGATCCGGTTCTGGATCGTGTCCGTGGTGCTGGCCCTGATCGGTCTCGCGACCCTGAAGCTGCGGTGATCCGATGACCCCCGTCACCACGTTCTCCGGAAAAACGGTCGCGCTCTTCGGCCTGGGCGGGTCGGGTCTGGTGACGGCGCTCGCCCTGAAGGAGGGCGGGGCGCATGTGGTGGCCTGCGACGACAATCCGGCGAAGATGGCTGAAGCGGGGGCGAAAGGCATCGCGACCGGCGACCTGCGCGAGGCCGACTGGTCGCGCTTCTCCGCGCTCATCCTGTCGCCCGGCGTGCCCTTGACCCATCCGGAGCCGCACTGGTCCGCCAAGCTCGCGACGGCGGCGGGCATCGAGATCATCGGCGACATCGAGCTGTTCTGCCGCGAGCGGGCGAAGATCGCGCCGCAATCGCCCTTCATCGCCATCACGGGCACCAACGGCAAGTCGACCACCACGGCGCTCGTCGCGCATATCCTGCGCGAGGCGGGGCACGACGTGCAGATGGGCGGCAATATCGGCACCGCGATCCTCTCGCTCGATCCGCCCGCCGACAACCGGATCCACGTGATCGAGTGTTCCTCGTTCCAGATCGACCTCGCGCCGTCGCTCGCGCCCTCCATCGGCGTGATGTTGAACATCTCTCCGGATCATCTCGACCGTCATGGGACCATGGAGAACTATGCGGCGATCAAGGGGCGCCTCGTCGCCAACGCCGAGCAGGCGGTCATCGGAGCCGACGACGCCCCGAGCCGCGCGATCATCGGGCGGAATACCGCGAAAGGCGGCGTCGTCCGCGTCGGCCTTTCTGACCGGGAGAGCGGAAGCATCTTCGCGAAGGGCGGCATGATCGTGTCGAACCGCGACGGTCATGTCTTCGAGGTCGCGAGCCTCGCGGACATCCGCTCCCTGCGGGGGGATCACAACGCCCAGAACGCGGCCGCGGCCGTCGCCGTCGCCATCCTGTGCAGCGTGGACCCGCAGACCATCCAGCGCGCCCTGCGCAGCTTCCCCGGCCTGCCTCACCGCATGGAGGAGGTGGCCCAGCGCGGGAAGGCGCTCTTCATCAACGACTCGAAGGCCACGAACGCGGATTCCACCGAGAAGGCCCTGAAGTCCTTCGACGACATCCTCTGGATTCTCGGCGGCAAGGCGAAGGAGGGCGGCATCGAGGATCTGCGGCCGTACTTCCCGAAGATCCGCAAGGCCTACCTGATCGGTGCCGCGTCGGAGCAGTTTGCGGCGACCTTGGGAGATACGGTTCCTTACGAGTTTTGTGGGACTCTCGACAAAGCGGTCGAGAAGGCGGCGCAGGACGCGGCAGCGCGTGAGGACGGGACGGTGGTTCTGCTGTCCCCGGCCTGCGCCTCCTACGACCAGTACCCGAACTTCGAGGTACGCGGGAACCACTTCCGCGACCTCGTCAAAGCCTTGCCCGGCATCAACCCCACGATGGGAGCCTGAAATCCATGGTGTCACGCGCGGAACGCTCGCCCTTCAGCGACTGGTGGTGGACCGTCGACCGGCTGCTGCTGGCGGCCCTGGCGATCCTCGTCGTGGCGGGCCTCGTCTTCCTCATGGCGGGCGGCCCGCCCGTGGCGGAGCGTCTCGGGCTGTCCACGTTCCATTTCGTCAACCGGCAGGTGCTGTTCCTCGTGCCGGCGCTCCTCATCCTGATCCCGGTCTCCTTCCTGTCCCTGCGCCACGTGCGACGGCTCGCGCTGCTGGTCTATCTGGTCGGAATGGCCCTCATCCTCCTGGCCTTCCAGTACGGGCCGGAGATCAAGGGCGCCCACCGCTGGATCATGATCGGGCCGCTGGGAATCCAACCCTCGGAATTCGTGAAGCCCGCCTTCGTCGTGCTGGCCGCCTGGGCCTTCTCCGAAGGGTCGAGGCGCAGCGACGTGCCGGGCACGCTGCTCGCCTTCCTGATCCTGCCGGCCACCATCGTCCCGCTCATCCTCCAGCCCGATTTCGGCCAGACCATGCTCGTCACCATCGTGTGGTGCGGCCTGTTCTTCATCGCGGGCCTGCACTGGTTCTGGGTCATGGGGCTGGGCGGCGCCGGCCTCGTGGGCATCGTGGCGGCCTACGAGTTCTTGCCGCACGTGCGCGCCCGCATCGAGCGCTTCCTGGACAAGGAGTCGGGCGATACCTTCCAGGTCGACACCGCCATGGAATCCTTCTCCCGCGGCGGATGGTTCGGCCGGGGGCCGGGCGAGGGCTCGGTGAAGCGCATCCTTCCCGACGCGCATACCGACTTCATCTTCGCCGTTACGGCGGAGGAGTTCGGCATCGTTGTGTGCCTGGGTCTGCTGATGCTCTTCGCCTTCATCGTCCTGCGCGGCCTGTCTCTCGCGCGGCGCAGTGAGGACACGTTCTGCCGCCTCGCGGCGACGGGCCTGGTGCTCATGTTCGGCCTGCAGGCCTCGATCAACATGATGGTGAACGTCCACCTCATGCCGGCCAAGGGCATGACGCTTCCCTTCATCTCCTACGGCGGCTCCTCGCTTCTGTCGCTGGCGCTCGGGATGGGCTTCCTCGTCGCGCTCACCCGCCGCCGCCCCCGTGCCGAGATGATGAGCCATTTCGGGCAGGAGGGGGTGCGCGGATGAGTGCTCCCCTCATCCTCCTGACGGCCGGCGGCACGGGCGGACACCTGTTCCCGGCCGAGGCGCTCGCCAATGCCCTCAAGGCGTCGGGCGCCCGCGTCGCGCTCGCCACCGACAAGCGCGCCAACGCCTATGCCGGCTCGTTTCCCGCCGACGAGATCGTCGAGATTCCCTCCGCCACGCCCTCCGGCCGCTCGGTTCCCCAGATCGCGAAGGCGGCCCTCGTGCTGGCCCAGGGCACGTTCAGGGCCATCCCGGCCATCCGGCGCCTGAAACCCGCCGTCGTCGTCGGGTTCGGCGGCTATCCCACCGTTCCGCCGGTGGTGGCGGCCTCGCTCCTGCGGGTGCCGACGGTGATTCATGAGGCGAACGGCGTCATGGGCCGCGCCAACCGGCTGCTGGCCCGTCGGGCCTCCCTGATCGCGACGGGCTTCGCCGCCGTCAGGGGCATCCCGGCCAATATTCCGGGCAAGACGGTCCAGACCGGCAATCCCATCCGTCCGGCGGTGCTCGACGCGGCGCGGCAGCCCTATCCGGCCCTGCCGGAGGGCGGGCCGTTCAGCCTTCTCGTGGTCGGCGGCAGCCAGGGCGCCCGGGTGATGAGCGACGTGGTCCCGCCGGCCCTCGAACTCCTGCCCGCCGAGATCCGCTCCCGCCTCGTCGTCTGCCAGCAGGCGAGGGGAGAGGATCTGGAGCGCGTTCGGTCGCATTATCAAGAACTTGGCCTGAATTTCGAGGCCGAGCCCTTCTTCAAGGACCTGCCCCAGCGGCTCGCCCGGGCGCATCTCGTCATTTCCCGCTCCGGCGCCTCGACGGTGGCGGAACTGGCGGTGATCGGCCGCCCCTCGATCCTGGTGCCCCTGCCGGGGGCGCTCGATCAGGACCAGGCCGCCAACGCCAAGACCCTGGGCGATATCGGCGCGGCGGTCGTTCTGCCCCAGGCGGAATTCACGCCCGAGCGCCTCGCGGCCGAGCTGCGCACGTTCATCGAGCAGCCCGACCGCTTGACCCGGGCCGCTGCCGCTGCACATAGCGCCAGCATAACGGATGCCGCCGAGCGCTTGGCTCAGGCGGTTCTCGCATTGGCCTCTAACAAAAACGGAAAAAACCCATGAAACTGCCGCCGAAGCTAGGTCCCATTCATTTCATCGGTATCGGCGGCATCGGCATGTCTGGCATCGCCGAGGTCATGCACAATCTCGGCTATACGGTTCAGGGCTCGGACGCCTCCGACAACTACAACGTCAAGCGCCTCAACGAGAAGGGCATCAAGACCTTCATCGGCCACCGGGCCGAGAACGTGGAGGGCGCCGAGATCGTCGTGGTCTCCACCGCGATCAAGCGCGACAACCCGGAATTGACCACGGCCCGCGAGAAGCGCCTTCCCGTCGTCCGCCGCGCCGAGATGCTGGCTGAGCTGATGCGCTTCAAGTCCTGCGTCGCCGTCGCCGGAACCCACGGCAAGACGACGACCACCTCCCTCGTGGCGACCCTGCTCGACGCGGGCGGCCTCGACCCGACGGTCATCAACGGCGGCATCATCAACGCCTACGGCACCAATGCCCGCATGGGCGACGGCCAGTGGATGGTGGTGGAGGCGGACGAATCCGACGGCACCTTCCTCAAGCTTCCGGCCGACGTGGCCATCGTGACCAACATCGATGCCGAGCACCTCGATCATTTCGGCACCTTCGACGCGATCAAGGACGCCTTCCGCTCCTTCATCGATTCGATCCCCTTCTACGGCTTCGCCGTGATGTGCATCGACCATCCCACCGTGCAGGACCTGGTGGGCCGCATCGAGGACCGGCGCATCATCACCTACGGCGAGAACCCGCAGGCGGACGTGCGCCTGATGGACGTCGATTCGCGCGGCGGCCAGAACCGCTTCCGCGTCATGATCCGCGACCGCCGCCCCGGCTTCCGCCAGGAACTCGGCGACCTCGTCCTGCCGATGCCCGGCGCCCACAATGCCCTCAACGCCACGGCGGCGATTGCCGTCGCCCACGAGCTCGGCGTGTCGCCGGACGCCATCCGCAAGGCCCTCGCAGGCTTCGGCGGCGTAAAGCGCCGCTTCACCCGCACCGGCGACTGGAACGGCGTGACGATCTTCGACGATTACGGCCACCATCCCATCGAGATCGCGGCCGTTCTCAAGGCCGCCCGCGCCTCGACGGACGGACAGGTCATCGCCGTGGTGCAGCCGCACCGCTATTCGCGCCTGTCGTCCCTGTTCGACCAGTTCTGCACCTGCTTCAACGATGCGGATGCGGTCATCGTGTCGCCGGTCTATGCGGCGGGCGAGCAGCCGATCCCGGGAGCGGATCGCGACAGCCTCGTCTCCGGCCTCAAGGCCCGCGGCCACCGCAACGCGATGGCGCTCGAGAAGTCCGAGGATCTCGCCGGGCTCGTCAAGGGCATCGCCAAGCCCGGCGATTACGTGATCTGCTTGGGCGCGGGCAACATCACCCAATGGGCCTATGCCCTGCCGGGAGAGCTCGAGGCGCTGAGCGAGAAGGCGGCTTGATGTTTCCGGATGTGACCGCCGACCTCAGGGAGCGGATGCCCGACCTGCGCGGCAAGCTCGAGGCCAACGCACCCACGGCGCCCCTGTCCTGGTTCCGCACCGGCGGGCCGGCGCAGGTCCTGTTCTCGCCCGCCGACGAGGACGACCTCGCCTATTTCCTGGCCCGCCTCGACCCGGCCATGCCGGTTCTCGTGGTCGGCCTCGGCTCCAACCTGCTGATCCGGGACGGAGGCTGGGAGGGCGTGGTGATCCGCCTCGGCAAGGGCTTCGCCGACATCGCCATCGAGCCGGGGCAGCGGATCCGGGCGGGCGCGGGCGCGGCCGACGTGAAGGTCGCCCGCACGGCCGCGGAGGCGGGCATCGCCGGCCTGTCGTTCCTGCGCGGCATTCCCGGCACCATCGGCGGCGCCCTGCGCATGAACGGCGGCGCCTATGGTGGCGAGACGAAGGACGTGCTGGTCGAGGCGAGAGGCATCACCCGCGCGGGCGAGAAGGTCGCCTTCACCAACCGGCAGATGGGCTTCACCTATCGCCATTCGAGCGTGCCGGAGGACGTGATCTTCACGGAAGCCCTTTTCGAGGGACGTCCCGGGGATCCCGAGGCGATTCTGGCCGAGATGAACGCCATCACCGAGGCGCGCTCCTCGACCCAGCCGGTCAACACCCGCACGGGCGGCTCCACCTTCAAGAACCCGCCCGGCCGCAAGGCCTGGGAACTGGTGGACGCGGCCGGATGCCGGGGCCTGCGAATCGGCGAGGCCCAGGTCTCCGAGATGCACTGCAACTTCCTCATCAACCACGGCTCCGCCTCGGCGGCCGACATCGAGGGGCTGGGCGAGGAGGTTCGCCGCCGGGTTCGGGAGAATTCCGGAATCGAGCTCGAATGGGAAATCAAACGCGTCGGCCTCTCTCGGGCCTGAGGCGAATCAAGCATCCGTCCCCGGTCCGGCGCGAACGGCGGGGCTCTTAAGGAGAGCACAACATGGCCAAGCACGTTGCCGTCCTTCTGGGCGGATGGTCCGCCGAGCGCCAGGTCAGTCTGTCGACCGGCCGGTCCTGCTGCAAGGCGCTGGAGGAGATGGGCTACCGGGTCACCCCCATCGACGTGCAGCCCGACATCGCCACCGTGCTCCAGGCCACGAACCCGGACGTGGTGTTCAACGCCCTCCACGGCCGCGTCGGCGAGGACGGCACGATCCAGGGCCTGCTGGAAATCCTCCGGATTCCCTACACCCATTCGGGCGTTCTCGCTTCGGCCCTCGCCATGCAGAAGGACAAGGCGAAGATGGTCATGCAGGCGGCCGGCGTCCCTGTGCCGCAGGGGAAGGTCGTTAACAGATCGGAAGCGGCCAGAAACCACGTTCTTCCGGCTCCCTACGTGGTCAAACCGGTCGATGAAGGCTCTTCCGTCGGGGTCATCATCGTGCGCGAGGATCGCTCCCATCCGCCGCAGGAACTGCTGCGCGAGGACTGGGCCTTCGGCGAAAAAGTCCTTGTCGAATCATATGTTGCGGGCCGTGAACTGACCTGCGCGGTCATGGGCGACAGGCCCCTCGGCGTCATCGACATCCGCCCCGCGACGGGGGTGTTCTACGATTATGACGCAAAGTACGCGAAGGGCGGGTCCATTCACGTGCTACCGGCAGAAATTAAACCGAATATTTACCAAAAGGTCCAAGAGTTGGCGTTAACGGCGCATCAAGCGCTCGGCTGTCGGGGAATCAGCCGCGCCGACTTCAGGTACGACGACACGCCCGGAGGAACCGGGGAACTCGTGGTTCTCGAGGTCAACACGCAACCCGGCATGACCGAGACAAGCTTGGTGCCAGAACTTGCAGCCCATGCGGGCTATACGTTTGGCGAGCTTGTGCAATGGATGGTGGAGGACGCTACCTGCAACCGATGACGGCCTACCCGGCCGACGCTGCGGTTGCGCGCGCTGCGACCTTCGAACCCCGGAGGCCCAGCTCTTCCCGTTTCGGATTTCTTAACGTCTTCCGCCCCTCCCGGGGCACCCGCCGGCGCTCCGTCAGCCTCCCGATCGAGCGCCGCGTGCCGCGCTTCCTCGGGACGGGCCTGGCCCTCGGCTTCTTCGGCGCCGTCACCGTCACCGGCCTCTGGCAGGGCGGTCATCTCGACGAGATCATGCGCAACCACGGCGAGCCGCATCACGCCCTCGCCAGCGCGTTCGGCCTCGGCCTCGACCGCATCACCATTTCCGGCATCTCCCAGATCCGCGAGAACGAAGTGCTGGCGGCCGGAGGGCTGCACGACAAGCTCTCCCTCGCGTTCCTGGACGTGAACGACCTGCGCGAGCGTCTCGAGCGCGTTCCGATGATCAAGAGCGCCGCCGTCCGCAAGCTCTATCCCAACGAACTGGTCATCACGCTCACGGAGCGCGAGCCCCATGCCATCTGGCAGCTCAACGGCGAGCTCTTCGTCATCGCGGCCGACGGTACCGTGATCGACCTCATGCAGGACGAGCGATTCGTCGATCTGCCGCTGGTGGTGGGCGAGGGCGCCAACATGCGCAGCAAGGATTACCTGGCGCTGCTGGAGGCCGCAGGTCCGCTGAAGGAGCGGATCCGCGCCGGAAGCCTCGTCTCCGGGCGCCGCTGGACCCTCAAGATGGATAACGGCATGGACGTGCGCCTGCCGGAGCTCGGGGCCGCCGATGCGCTGGCCCGGCTCGTCAAGCTCGAACGCGAACAGAAGATCCTGGAGAAGGATGTGCTGGCCATCGACCTGCGCATGGCCGACCGGGTCGTCGTTCGTCTCACCGAAGAAGCGGCGTCGGCGCGGGCCGATGCTCTCAAGAAGAAGCCTATGCGCGGCAAGGGGGTTGATACATGAGTGTCTCAGGTCATGGTTTGACGCCACGCCTGAAGCCGCTGTCTGCGCGCAAGGGCGCCATTCTCTCGGTTCTCGACATCGGCACGAGCAAGGTCGTGTGCATCGTGGCCGAGCTGAAGCCGGTCGACGAGATCGAGTCCCTGAGGGGCCGCACGCATCTGGCGCGCATTCTCGGCATCGGCCATCAGCGCTCCGTCGGCCTCAAGGGCGGCGTCATCGTCGATCTGGAAGCGGCCGAATCCTCGATCCGTCAGGCGGTCCATGCCGCCGAGCGGATGGCGAAGGTCGAAATCCAGTCGGTGATCGTCAACCTCACGGGCGGACGTCTCAGCTCCGAGCATTTCGAGGCGCATGTGCCCGTGCGCGGCGCGGTCGGGCAGGGCGACATCCATCGCGTGCTCGACATCGCGAGCAACTACGACATGCGCCGCGGGCGCACCGTGCTGCACGCGCTGCCGACGGGCTACTCCCTCGACGCGCAGAGCCACATCGTCGATCCCACCGGCATGATCGGCGAGCGCCTCGGCGTGGACCTGCACGTGGTCACGTCGGAAGCGGCGGCGGCCCGCAACCTGATGCTGGCGGTCGAGCGCTGCCACCTCGGCGTCGAGGCCGTGATCGCCACGCCCTACGCGGCCGGTCTGTCGGCTCTCGTGGACGACGAGGCGGAGATGGGCTGCGCCGTGGTGGACATGGGCGGCGGCACGACCAGCGTCGGCATCTTCTCCAACGGCCATCTGGTGCACAGCGACGCCATCGCGGTCGGCGGGCATCACGTGACCATGGACATCGCCCGCGGCCTTACGACCCGCGTCTCCGCGGCCGAGCGCCTCAAGACCCTCTACGGCTCGGCCATCGCTTCGAGCGCGGACGACCGCGACATGATCGCGGTGCCGCAGGTCGACGAGGACGAGCGCGACGTGCCGAATCACCTGCCGAAATCGCACCTCGTGCGCATCATCAAGCCGCGCGTCGAGGAGGTTCTCGAACTGGTGCGCGACCGGCTGAAGGGCGCGGGCTTCGCGGCCCAGGCCGGACGGCGCGTGGTGCTGACGGGCGGCGCAAGCCAACTCGTGGGCCTGCCGGAAACGGCACGGCGCATTCTGCAGGGACAGGTCCGGGTCGGGCGTCCGCTCGGCATCAAGGGTCTGCCCGAAGCCGCCAAGGGTCCCGCCTTCTCGGCGGTGGTCGGCCTGCTGGTTTATCCGCAGGTGGCGCATATCGAGTATTTCGAGCCGCGTTCCGGCGGCTTGTTTCAGAGTACGGGAACCGATGGCTACATCTCGCGGGTGGGCCGTTGGATTCGCGAGAGTTTTTAACGCGTAAAGCGGTGGCGCGGCGGTCATCGCTCTGAGTACAAGTCAACCAAGGGTAAGCGTCCGCCAAGCGCTGTCGATACAAAGGCCAAAGAGGCAACAGGTCATGGCAATCAATCTGCATGCTCCGGATATCCGGGAACTCAAGCCGCACATCACCGTTTTCGGCGTCGGCGGCGCTGGCGGCAACGCCGTGAACAACATGATCGAGTCCGGTCTGGAGGGCGTCGAGTTCGTGGTGTCGAACACCGACGCGCAGGCTCTGGCCTCGTCGCGGGCCCAGCGCGTGATCCAGATGGGCGTTCAGGTGACCGAGGGTCTCGGCGCCGGCTCCCAGCCCGAGGTCGGCCGGGCCGCCGCGGAGGAGGTGATCGACGAGATCCGCGATCAGCTCTCCGGCTCCCACATGGTCTTCATCACCGCCGGCATGGGCGGCGGCACGGGAACGGGCGCTGCCCCGGTCGTGGCCCGCGCGGCCCGTGAGCTCGGTATACTCACTGTCGGCGTCGTCACGAAGCCGTTCCAGTTCGAGGGCATCCGCCGCATGCGTCTGGCCGAGGCCGGCATCGCGGAGCTCCAGCAGGCGGTCGACACCCTGATCGTCATTCCCAACCAGAACCTCTTCCGCGTCGCCACGGAGAAGACGACCTTCGCGGACGCCTTCGCCATGGCCGACCAGGTGCTCTATTCCGGCGTGGCCTGCATCACCGACCTGATGGTGAAGGAAGGCCTCATCAACCTCGACTTCGCCGACGTCCGCTCGGTCATGCGCGGCATGGGCAAGGCGATGATGGGCACCGGCGAGGCCTCCGGCGAGAAGCGCGCGATCCGCGCGGCCGAAGCCGCCATCGCCAACCCGCTCCTCGACGAGGTGTCGATGAAGGGCGCCCGCGGCCTGCTGATCTCGATCACGGGCGGCAACGACCTCACCCTCTACGAACTCGACGAAGCCGCGACCCGCATCCGCGAGGAAGTGGACCAGGATGCCAACATCATCCTCGGCGCGACCTTCGACGAGAGCCTGGAAGGCATCATCCGCGTCTCCGTGGTGGCGACCGGCATCGATCAGGCCCTGATCGGCAACACCAACGACATCGCCTCGACCGAGCAGCGCATCTCCGAGGTCGCCGAGCGTCTTCGGGCCGAGGCCCGGGCCCGCGCCACACAGGCTCAGCCCACCTCCACCTTTCGCTCCGCCGCCCAAGCCGAACCGGTGAAGGCGGTCGGAACGTCACCCGAGCCCGTCGCGGCGCCGGCCCCCGTGGCCCCGGCCGCTCCGGCCCCGTCCTATGCGTCCCTCGCGACCCCGGTGGAGCCCGCTCCCCAGCCGGTGATCCGCGACGACGTCGTCCTCACCCCGGCGCAGCCGAAGCCTGCCTTCGAGGCTCCGGTCGCGGCCCAGCCGGTCTATCGCGACGAGCCGGTCGAGCAGTCCGCGTTCATTCCGCCGCAGGCCGAGCGGGCCATGCGCCCGGCCCGCATGCCGCGGATCGACGAACTGCCGATGCCGGTCCAGAACCAGATCCGCGCCAGCCGCGGCGAGGCCGATCAGGCTCCCGAGACGAAGCGCATGTCGCTGATCCAGCGTCTCGCCACCGTGGGCTTCGGCCGCCGGGACGAGACGGCTCCGGCGGAGCCGGCCGCCCAGCGTCCGGTGCAGCAGGAGGCGCCCCGCCAGCCCATGTCCTCCGTCCACGCCGAATACGCCAAGCGTCCGGCGGCGGGTGCGCAGGGCTACCGTCCGACTCAAGGACAGCTCGACCCCCAGGGCCGGGTGACCCCTCCGCAGCGGACGGCGGAAGACGACCAGCTGGAGATTCCCGCCTTCCTGCGCCGTCAGGCAAACTGACCTAACGCAAGGTGTTAACGAAAGCCCACGGCCGAGACGCGGCCGTGGGCTTAACCATTTGTAAACCTCTTGTTTTTCAAGGGTTTGCGAATTGTCGAGATTGTAACAGACCGTAAGAAAGCGTGATTTGGCCTAGCCTGGCTCTAGGACTATGTTGCCTCCAGTCGATCGGCGGGATTCAAGGGGAACCGGCCGGTCTTTCAAGAACAACAGCGGACGTCTTCATCCCTGCCAGGCCGTTTGCCTGCTGAGTTTGTGGCGTACGAGGTCCGAGAATAATGAAACAAAGCCAGCAAACCACGCTTCGCGCAGCCATCACGCTCCTCGGTGTCGGAGTTCACTCCGGCGACGAGGTGAAGATGATCCTCCACCCGGCTGAAGCGAACCATGGCATTGCCTTTCTCCGGACCGGCCTTCCCGGTGGCCTCGACCGGCTGATCGATGCCCGGCACCTCACCGTGACCGCCACCGAGCTCTGCACCGTCATCGGCGACCGCGACAGCGGGGCCGTGGCGACCATCGAGCACCTGATGGCGGCCTTCGCGGGCCTGGGCGTCGACAACGTCCTCGTGGAGATCGACGGTCCCGAGGTTCCGATCCTCGACGGCAGCTCGGCTCCCTTCATCGACGCCATCGACCAGGTCGGCCTGACGGTCCTGAGCGCCAGCCGCCGCTACCTGAAGGTCCTCAAGCCCGTCCGCGTGACCCAGGGCAAGGCCTTCGCCGAGCTCCTCCCCAACGAGCGCGCCTTCCGCCTCGACGTGGAAATCGATTTCCCGACCCCGGTCATCGGCCGCCAGCGCAAGGCCATCGACCTGTCCCCCACCGTCTTCCGCCGCGACATCTCCCGCGCCCGCACCTTCGGCTTCATGCGCGACGTCGAGAAGCTGTGGAGCGCCGGTTTCGCCCTGGGCGCCTCGCTCGAGAACACCGTCGCCATCGGCGAGGACGGCATCATGAACCCCGAGGGCCTGCGCTATGCCGACGAGTTCGTGCGGCACAAGATCCTCGACGCCGTCGGCGACCTCTCCCTCGCGGGCCTTCCGCTCCTGGGCACCTACCGCTCCTATTGCGGCGGCCACCGCCTGAACTTCTCGGTGCTCGAGGCCCTGTTCTCGAGCCGCGCGAACTACGCCATCGTCGATGCCGGCATCCGCCGCGAGACGGGCTACGCCGAGCTCGGCAACGGCATCGCCATGCCGGCCTTCGCTCCGGAAGTGCACTGAGCCGCAGTCTGGCCGGCCCGGTTCCCGGGCCGAGCGCCGTTTGGCCGCATCGCTTCGCCACAACTCCCCCTTATCCCTTGGGCATAGCCTGTCGGATGGGGGTTGGCGCTTTGCGCGCGCATAGGGTAAAGAACCTGCGGTGCATCGTTGAAAATATCGAGCACGGTTTTATCGGAGGACCGCGA
Organism: Microvirga lenta; assembly: GCF_020532555.1. Classification (GTDB taxonomy): domain Bacteria; phylum Pseudomonadota; class Alphaproteobacteria; order Rhizobiales; family Beijerinckiaceae; genus Microvirga; species Microvirga lenta. The sequence goes on from NZ_JAJBBR010000013.1 coordinate 82,260, forward strand.
AACATGCCTTTCGCGAAGGTTTATTTGGGTCTGACGGGCGTTGCCGGTCGCGCTCTCGTCATCGGAGCGTGCGGCCTCGTGCTCGCGGGCTGCGACACCCTTTCATCGATCAACCCGTTCGATAAGAGCGAGACCTACAAGCCCGAGATCGTGGCCGACGTTCCGGCCGAGCAGATCTACAACGACGGGTTGGCGCGCATTCAGAAGCGGGACTTCGAGGGCGCGGCCAAGAAGTTCAACAGCCTCGACCGCCAGTACCCCTATTCGGAGTGGTCGCGGAAGGGCATGATCATGGAGGCCTACGCCAATTACGAGGGCGGGCTCTATGAGGAGGCCATCACGGCGTCCCGTCGCTACCTGCAGCAGCATCCCAACACGTCGGATGCGGCCTATGCCCAGTACCTGATGGCGTCGTCCTACTACGACCAGATCCCGGACATCACCCGCGATCAGGAGAAGTCGGAGCGCGCCATCCTGGCCCTTCAGGAGCTGGTCGAGCGCTACCCGAATTCCGAGTACGTCGCCGACGCGAGAAAGAAGATCCAGGTCGCGAGCGATCAGCTCGCCGGCAAGGAGCTCGAAGTCGGCCGCTTCTATCTCCAGAAGCGCAACTACGCGGGCGCCATCAACCGCTTCCGCACCGTGGTCTCGCGCTACCAGACGACCCGCCACGTGGAAGAGGCTCTCGAGCGTCTCACCGAGGCCTACATGGCCATGGGCATCGTCAACGAGGCGCAGACGGCCGCCGCCGTTCTCGGTCACAACTTCCCCGACAGTCCTTGGTACAAGGACGCCCATGCCCTGCTGACCAAGGGCGGCCTCGAGCCGCGCGAGGATTCCCAGTCGTGGATCAGCAAGGCGTTCCGCGGCGTTCCCCAGGTCGGGCAGAAGAGGGCTTAAAACCCCACCTTCCATGCTGATCCAGCTCGCGATTCGCGACATTGTCCTGATCGACAAGCTTGAGCTCCATTTCCGTGAGGGCCTCAGCGTCCTCACGGGAGAGACCGGGGCCGGCAAGTCCATTCTGCTCGATGCGTTCGCATTGGCTCTGGGCGGACGAGGCGACGGAAGCCTCGTGCGGCACGGGGAAACGCAAGGCCAGGTGACGGCGGTCTTCGACTGTCCCCTGGATCATCCCGCCCGCAGGATCGCCGCGGATGCGGAGATCGACACCGAGGGCGACCTGATCCTGCGCCGCGTCCAGGTGGCCGACGGCCGGACGCGCGCCTTCGTCAACGACCAGCCGGTCAGCGTGCAGGTTCTCAAGAGCATCGGCGCGGCCCTGGTCGAGATCCACGGCCAGCACGACGACCGGGCTCTCGTCGATCCCGTCACCCACCGGGCGATCCTCGACGCCTTCGGGGGCCTTTCCAACGAGGTCCAGGCCGTGGGCGAGGCCGCGCGCCGGGTGCGAGACGCCCGCGCGGCCCTGCAGGAGCATCGCGCCCGGATCGACAAGGCCCGCAAGGAATCCGATTTCCTGCGCCACGCGGTGGAGGAGCTGGACAAGCTCGCGCCTCTCGCCGGGGAGGAGGAGAGCCTCGCCGAGCGCCGCATCGTCATGATGCAGTCCGAGAAGGTCGCGCAGGACCTCAACGAAGCCTACGAGGCGGTTGCCGGCAATTCCTCCCCCGTTCCCGAACTCTCGGCGGCCGTGCGCAAGCTCGAACGCCGCAGCGCGCAGGCGCCGGCCCTGGTGGAGCCGAGCGTCAGGGCGCTCGATGCCGCCCTCGTGGCCATCGACGAAGCGCGGGCGGCGCTGGAAGAGGCCATCCGCGCCACCGAATACGACCCGCGCGAGCTGGAGCAGACCGAGGAGCGCCTGTTCGCCCTCCGGGCCGCCGCCCGCAAATACGACGTTCCGGCCGACGAACTCGCCGCCCTGCGCGAGCGCTTCCTGGAAGACGTGGCGGCCATCGACGCGGGCGAGGAGAAGCTCGCCGCGCTCGAAGCCGCCGTGAAGGAGGCCGACAAGGTCTATATCGCTGCCGCCAGGGCCCTGTCGGCGGGCCGCAAGAAGGCCGCCCAGGCGCTGGATGCCGCCGTCCAGGCCGAGTTGCCGCCCCTCAAGCTGGAGCGGGCGCGCTTCATCACCGAGATCCAGACCGACGAGAACAGCCGCGACCCGGCCGGTTTCGAGCGGGTCGAGTTCTGGGCCCAGACGAACCCCGGCACCCGGGGCGGTCCCCTCATGAAGGTGGCCTCGGGCGGCGAGCTTTCGCGCTTCATGCTGGCCCTGAAGGTGGTGCTGGCGGACAAGGGCTCCGCGCCCACCCTGGTGTTCGACGAAATCGACACGGGCGTCGGCGGCGCGGTGGCCGATGCCATCGGCCAGCGCCTGGCGCGCCTGTCGCAGCGGGTCCAGGTCATGGCCGTCACCCATGCGCCGCAGGTGGCCGCCCGGGCGGAGAGCCACTTCCTCATCGCCAAGGAGGGCGTGCGCGGGTCCGACCGGGTCGCAACCCGGGTCGTGCCGCTCGACGCCGCGCCCCGCCGCGAGGAGATCGCCCGGATGCTCGCCGGCGCGACGATCACCGAAGAGGCCCGCGCCGCCGCCGCGCGCCTGCTGGAGGCGGCGGCCCACTGAAGCCCGTCCGGTCAAAAGAAAAGCCGCGGCTCAGCTCGTCGCTGCGCACGCGGCTTACGACTGTGTTTGCCCCCGCAACACAGCAGTTGTCGATTATGTCCTTGGTGAATGTCGAGAGAATTGCTTCTTCAATGGAAGCGGGTCTAAGCGAATTCGCTCTCCCTTGGTATTACGTAAGACTGCGTATGGACGAAGCTAAGCTTGCCCGGCGATGCTGCCCTGGCGGCGAATATTGACGGGCAGGAACCCGTGCAGGAGCTCTTGCCCTGCATTTTCTTGACAACCGGGTGCGAAAGGAAGAGCCTCGGTCCGGCGGCAGATGATGTTTTCCTGACCGCCTCGTTTGCGTCCGCCAACTCACCCCATTTCGGGAGGTCGCGATGCAGTCGTTCATGCTTCCAGCCACAACTTGCGTTTCAGCCTTTCTGCTCGTCCTGGCGCCGGCCTTCGCCCAGCAGCACCAGCACACCATGGTCAATCCAGGTGAGGTCACCTGGAAGGACGGTCCTCCGTCCCTTCCGAAGGGGGCGCAGATGTCGGTTCTCTACGGGGACCCGGCGAAGGAGGAGATGTTCGTGATGCGGCTCAAGTTCCCGGCCGATTACAGGATTCCGCCCCACACCCATCCGGCCCATGAGGTGGTCACCGTCGTGGACGGCGAGTTCGGCATCGGCATGGGAACCGAGTTCGACCCGGCGGCAATGAAAACCATCGAAACCGGCGGCGTCATCGCAATGCCGCCGGGAACGCAGCACTACGTGCAGACCGACCGGGAAACGGTCGTGCAGCTGAGCACGCGGGGTCCTTGGGGGATCACTTACGTGAATCCGGCGGACGATCCCCGGAAGTCGCAGTAGCCGGAGAACGCCCGGCCGCAACGGTGTCGCGGCCGGGCTCCGCTGCGCGGCCCCGGAATGACGGGTGAGCGGCACGTGCCTTCATGCCTGCCCGCCGCCGTATGGCCCCTGTCCCGGCTGCGCGGCCTGACGGAAGGTGTCGGGGATCTCCCGGCCTTCCTGATCCTGCGCAATGGCGAGGCGGCCGCCGCGATAGGTGAGCAGCGGGCCCTCCCATTCGCGCGGCAGGCCGTAGAGAGGTCCGTCGCCGTGGCGCAGGGCGGCGATGTCGCGCCAGGTTCGGGCGGCGATCCAGGCGAGGCCGAGCACAGTCACCGGCCCGGCGACGAGCCAAAGCGCCTGGATGAGCATCGGCCAGGTGTGAAACTTCGAGAGCCAATCGGCCACGACGCTGTAGGGCTGGTCCATCGTCAAACTCCCCTTGAGACAAACGACCACCAGGAGCCCTGGTGGTCGGGGAGTTGAGAAGCCGTCAGGGACGACCGCGCTGCCCTTTAGGCTTTCGCCCTGGACATGCGACAGCGCCTCCCCGGCCATAGGCTGGGAAGGCATCGTTGCGGCGGATGCTTGCGCCGCCCTGATGGGGTTCTCACGCCCCGAAGCCGGATGCGTCCGGCTCTAGGGTCAGGCTTAGCATGAGGCGCGGGGACGGGCAAAGCGGGCCGGCGGATGCCCCTCCCGCACCGCCGGGGCCGACACCCTCGCCGGGGAAGCCCGACGGCACGGCGGGACGGAGCCCTTCGCCTCTCCCATGGGGAGAGGCCGGACCGCAGGTCCGGGTGAGGGGGCAAGGCTGCCGGATGAGGGAGTGCAAGGCTGCCGGATGAGGCGGTGTCTGGCGCGACCTCATTCCCTCCCCCTTGTGGGGAGGGTCAGCGTGGGGGTGTGAGCGCAGGACTGGAACCAGGATGGCGCCCACACCCCCACCTCCACCTCCTCCCCACAAGGGGGAGGAGAGCAGGTTGGCGTTTCCAGCGAGGCCCGCCGTGGGGGAGGAGAGCCGGTCGGCACCACTCCCGTCATGGCCGGGCCCGTCCCGGCCATCCACGCCTTCATGCAGCGTTGGGGCCTCCACGCCGTCATTCCGGGGCGGCTCGCTAGAGCCGAGCCCGGAACCCATAGCCGCTGACGGCGCAGGATGAAGCGAAGCGCTCACAATCTTTTCTTGAACCTGTCGAGTTTATGGGTTCCGGGCTCCGCTGCGCGGCCCCGGAATGACGGCAACGCACACCTTTGTCATTCCCGGCCGGAGCGCAGCGGAGGGGAAGGGAATCCACCGATCGCACCAGCCGAAGAATGGATCCCCTTCCCGCACTTCCCGCACCGGGATGACGGCGGGGCGTCTGGTGGACGGCGGATCGTGTTCCTACTTTGTTCTTGACTGTTGGTGCAAGCTAAGCTATATCGTTCCTGTCCGGTCCACCGAGGGGCGCGCTCGCGAGGCGTCGTGACTGTGGGACCGGACACGGTCCTGCGCACGGGGCGACGCTACCCCGTGCGGCAGGAGGCCCAGGCACAAGCCCTGGGGCCGGAGCGGGTCGCAGGCCCGGCCGCACCAGGCGTGCGGCGTCCGCCTGCGGCCGTTCACGGACCAGCGCCGCCTGAACGCCTGAAAAGAACCGTGCGCGAGGGGCCATCCGGCTCTTCCCTCTCCACCACCACCCTTCGAGCCGGTTCGCTCCTCGCGACCCCTCGATCCCGCACGGTTCCGCGCAGCACGCCCGGAGCCCGATTACGCGCGCCCGTTCAAATCCGGCGACCGTCTCCCTCCTGCACTGGAGAGTCTCGTCGGGAACGCTATGGTTCAAGCAACCTCAAACCCGATTCGACCATGCCCGCACAAAAAGCTTCTCCCGAAACCGCCGTCGACCAGCTCACCCCCGAGGAGGCGCGTGCCGAGCATGATGCGCTGGGACGGGAAATCGCCGAGCACGATCAGCGCTACTACGAGGAGGACGCGCCGACGGTTTCGGATGCGGAATACGACGCCCTGCGCCGGCGCTACGAGGCCATCGAGGAGCGCTTTCCCGAGTTCAGGACGACGGAAAGCCTGACGCAGAAGGTCGGCGCCAAGGCTTCGGAAAAGTTCTCCAAGGTCCGGCATCGGGTGCCGATGCTGTCGCTCGCCAACGGCTTCGCCGACGAGGATGTGGAGGAGTTCGTCGAACGCATCCGCCGCTTCCTGCAGATCAAGCCGGACACGCCGCTCTTCTTCACGGCGGAGCCCAAGATCGACGGGCTGTCCCTGAGCCTGCGCTACGAGAACGGCAGGCTCGTCACGGCGGCCACCCGGGGCGACGGCGCCGTGGGCGAGGACGTGACGGCGAATGCCCGCACGGTCGGCGACATTCCGCAGGTGCTCAAAGGCAAGGACGTTCCGGACGTCCTGGAGGTGAGGGGGGAGGTCTATCTTTCGCACGCCGATTTCGCCGCCATCAACGAGCGGCAGGCGGCAGCGGGCAAGCAGCTCTTCGCCAATCCGCGCAACGCGGCGGCGGGCAGCCTGCGCCAGCTCGACCCGGCCATCACCGCCTCGCGTCCGTTGAGGTTCTTCGCCTATGCCTGGGGCGAGGTCAGCGCCATGCCGGCGACGACCCAGTTCGGCATGATCGAGTGCTTCAAGGTCTTCGGCTTCCAGACCAATCCGCTGACGCGGCGGCTCGGCAGCGTCGCGGAGCTGCTGGAGCATTACCACGCCATCGAGACCGACCGGGCCAATCTCGGCTACGACATCGACGGCGTCGTCTACAAGGTGGACGATCTCTCCCTGCAGCAGCGCCTGGGCTTCGTGTCCCGCTCGCCGCGATGGGCGCTGGCGCACAAGTTCCCGGCCCAGCAGGCCGTGACTGTGCTGGAGGACATCGAGATCAATGTGGGCCGCACGGGCTCGCTCAACCCCATCGCCAAGCTCAAGCCCGTGACGGTGGGCGGCGTCGTGGTCTCGAACGCGACCCTGCACAACGAGGACTACATCCGCGGCATCGGCGGCAACGGCGAGAAGATCCGCAACGGAATCGACATCCGCATCGGCGACACGGTGGTGGTCCTGCGGGCGGGCGACGTGATCCCCAAGGTGCTCGACGTGGTGCTCGACAAGCGCCCGGCCGACGCCAAACCCTACGAGTTCCCGACCCAGTGCCCCGCCTGCGGCAGCCATGCGGTGCGCGAGGTCAATCCCCGCACCGGCAAGGAGGATGCGGTGCGCCGCTGCACCGGCGGTCTCATCTGCCCGGCGCAGGCCCGCGAGCGGCTCAAGCATTTCGTCTCGCGCAACGCCTTCGACATCGAGGGCATGGGCGAGCAGCGCATCGAGGAGTTCTATGCCGAGGGGCTGGTCCAGCGCCCGCAGGATATCTTCACCCTCCAGGCCCGCAACGAGCGCAGCCTCAAGCGGCTGGAGAACCGGGAGGGCTGGGGCGCGACCAGTGCCCGGAACCTGTTCGACGCCATCGAGGCGCGCCGCAACATCGCGCTCAACCGCTTCATCTTCGCGCTCGGCATCCCGCATGTGGGCGAAACCTCGGCCCGTCTGCTGGCGCGCCATTTCGGCACCTTCGAGGCCCTGCGCGAAACCGCGAAGGCCGCGGCCGATCCGGCCTCCGAGGCCCATGCGGACCTCACCTCCATCGGCGGCATCGGGCCGGTGGTGGCCGAGGCCATCATCGAGTTCTTCAAGGAGAAGCACAACGAGGAGATGCTCGATGCGCTTCTCGCGCAGGTCACGACGGAGCCCGTCGAGACGGTCGCTGCCGCCAATTCTCCCGTGGCGGGCAAGACCGTGGTCTTCACCGGCTCCCTCGAACAGATGACCCGGGAGGAGGCCAAGGCCATGGCCGAGCGCCTGGGCGCCAAGGTGGTGGGCTCGGTGTCGAAGAAGACCGATATCGTCGTCGCGGGGCCGGGGGCGGGCTCGAAGCTCAACAAGGCGAAGGAGTTCGACGTCCAGGTCATGGACGAGGACGGCTGGTTCGCCCTTGTCGGCCGGGGGTGAGACTCCTGTGCAAGACGGACCGCGCCTGATGTGCCATGATGCCGGCCATGACGGTGATGAAGCCTGAGGTTTCGCTCGATCCCGACCAGAGGGACGCGGGCGACGTGACGCATTTCTGGCGGGTGCCGCGGCACCACGGCCTCGATTGCCTGCGCGCGACCTTCCGCCGTCACGCCTATGCCCGCCACACCCACGACACCTATGCGGTCGCGGCCATCGTCGCCGGATGCGAGACCTTCTTCCACCGGGGCGAGCAGCATTATGCGGGTCCCGGCACCATCGCGGTCGTCTGTCCGGACGAGATCCATGACGGGGAGCCCTATGGCGGGGGCTTCGAATACCGCACCTTCTATCCCTCGCCCGAGCTGATGCACGAGATCGCCGAGGAGGTCGCGGGGCGCCCGCTCTCGCGCCCGCCCTGGTTCCGGCGCTCGGTGATGGACGATCCCGAACTCGCCTGGGCCCATGCCCAGCTCCATGCCTGCCTGTGCGTCGACGACGGCTGGACCTCCGAAATGGAGCAGGACACGCGCCTGATCGACTACCTCGCCCGCCTGATTGCCCGCTGGGCCGATCTCGACGGCCTGCCGCCCGCCCGCGGCTGCTCGAAGGGAATTGCCCGGGTGCGCGACTATCTCGACGCCCATCTCGGCGAGGAGGCGGAACTCGCGCAGCTGGCCCGGATCGCCGGATTGTCGCGCAGCCACTTCATCCGGGCTTTCCGCAACGAGACGGGCCTCACGCCCCATGCCTATCTGCTCGACCGCCGCTTCCGCGCCGCGACCCGGCTGCTCGGGCAGGGCGAGGCTCCGGGCGACGTGGCCGCCGCCTGCGGCTTCTTCGACCAGAGCCACCTCAACCGGGTCTTCAAGGCCCGCATGGGCGTGACGCCGGGGATCTACCGCGCCGTCTGAAACAGCACTTTCATCCAAGACGGCATCTCGCCGGTCCTGCATAACGCCGGAAAGCGAGCATGACCATGGACCAAGCAAATCCCTACAGGACCGATTTCGGGCGCGAGTTCCGCGCCGGCCTGCGCGACATCGCGCCGGCCGCCATCGCGGCCATTCCCATCGGCCTTCTCTTCGGCGCGGTCGCGGTCGCCAAGGGGCTGTCTCCGGCGGAGATCGCGCTGATGTCCGCCCTCGTCTTCGCGGGCGGGGCGCAGTTCGCGGCCATCGAGACCTGGGTGCATCCGGCGCCCATCGCGGCGCTGGCCTTCGCGACCTTCCTCATCAACGTGCGGCACGTGCTCATGGGCGCTTCGCTCTCGCCCAAGATACGGCTCTCGCGGGCCCAGGAGTTCTTCGCCTTCTACTTCATGACCGACGAGTCCTGGGCGCTGTCCGAACGGCGCGCCCTCGACCGTCCTGTGACCGGGGCCTATTGGGCGGCCATGGCGGCGGCTCTCTACGTGAACTGGGTCGCGTCCACGGCCGTCGGGGCCGTTCTCGGCTCCTTCCTGGGCGATCCGGCGCGGCTCGGAGCGGATTTCGCCTTCACGGCGCTCTTCATCGGCCTCATCGCGGGCTTCGGCCGCAGCCGCGTAACCCTGGTCACCGTCGCCGTCAGCGCGACCGTAGCGGCCCTGGTCCACCACTTCGTCGGCGCGCCCTGGCATGTGGCCTGCGGGGCGATGGCCGGCATCGCGGCCGCCTATCTGGCGGCCCCCGAAGGAGCACGGGCATGAGCGTGGACACGACCACCCTTCTCGCCATCCTGGCCATGGCCGCGGTGACCTATGTCACCCGCATCGCCGGTCTTTTCGTGGCCGACCGGCTGGTGCTGACCGGCCGCGCCAAGGCGGCTTTCGACGCCATTCCTCCCGCCGTACTGGTGGCCGTCATCGCCCCGACGGCGCTCACGACCGGATGGGCCGAGGCGGCAGCGGCGGCCATCACGGCCTTCGCGGCATTCCGCCTGCCGCTGCTCGCAACCGTCGCGGTCGGCGTGGCATCGGTGGTGGTGCTGCGGACCGTGATCTGACAGGCTCAGCCGTCATTCCGGGGCCGCCAAAGGCGGAGCCCGGAACCCATAAACACCATAGTCTCAGAAGAAAGCGATCAGCGTACCGCTCTATCCTGAACCGTCAGCGTTTATGGGTTCCGGGCTCTCGCTAACGCTCGCCCCGGAATGACGAAGGTTTACGCCACGGGCCGCGTCGCCTGTTCCAGCCATGCCAGCGTCTCGGCATCGAGCTCGGTTGCGAACTTCTCCCGGACCTGGGCGTGATAGTCGTTCAGCCATGCGATCTCGCCCTCGGTCATGATCGACGGCTCCACGAGGCGCAGGTCGATGGGCGAGAAGGTGAGGGTTTCGAAGCCGAACATCTCGCGGTCGCCGCCGGGGATGGTCCGCGGCTCGACGAGGATCAGGTTCTCGATGCGGATGCCGTAGGCGCCCGGCTTGTAGTAGCCCGGCTCGTTCGACAGCATCATGCCGATTTCGAGCGGGGTATGGCCGGTCTTGGCGATCCGCTGCGGGCCCTCGTGGACCGAGAGATAGCTGCCGATGCCGTGGCCGGTGCCGTGGTCGAAGTCGAGCCCGGCCTGCCACAGGGGCTGGCGGGCGAAGCTGTCGAGCTGCGCGCCCGTCGTGCCCTTGGGAAAGACCGCCTGGGCGATGGCGATATGGCCCTTCAGGACCCGGGTGAAGCGGTCCTTCATCTCAGGCGTCGGCTCGCCGACCACGATGGTGCGGGTGATGTCGGTCGTGCCGTCCTCGTACTGCGCTCCGGAATCGATGAGGAAGATCTGGTTGCGCTCGATGGGGCGGTTGCTGGAGCCGGTCACCCGGTAATGGGGCAGGGCGGCATTGGGGCCGGCGCCCGAGATGCTCGGGAAGGAGACGTTCTTGAGGTCCCCTGTCTCGATGCGGAAAGCCTCCAGGGCCTCCACGGCGTCGATCTCGGTCAGCTTGCCCGTGGGGGCCTCCCGGTCGAGCCAGGCGAGGAAGCGGGCAACGGCGATCCCGTCCCGCAGATGGGCGGAGCGCGAGCCGGCGATCTCGGCCTGATTCTTGACCGCCTTCATCAGCGAAACCGGGTCCGCGCCCACATCGACCTTGCCGCCCGCGGACTCGATGCGTCGGATCAGGGCGACCGCTCCGGTGGCGGAATCGATGCGGACCTTCCGGCCCTCGTGCCCGAGTTCCTCCAGGGCGCCCTGGAAGCCGCTGATCGGCACGAACTCGGCGAGATCCCCGACGGCCGCGCCGGCCTCGTTGGTCATCTTGGCCGGGTCGAAGAAGAGGCTCGCGGGGCCCTCGAGAGGAATGATCGCATAGCCCAGGGGCAGGGGCGTGTGGCCCACATCCCCGCCGCGCAGGTTGAACGACCAGGCGAGATTGTGCGGGTCGGAAATCACGAGGGCATCGACTTTCGCCTCCGCCATCTTCCGGCGGATGCGCTCGAGCTTCGAGGAGGCGTCCTCGCCCGCATAATCGCCCGGGTGGGGCCGCACCGGGGCCTGCGGCGGGGCCGGCCGGTCGACCCAGATCACGTCGACCAGATTGATGTCCACCGGGGCCAGGCTTCCGCCCGCACGGGCGACCGCCTTCTCCAGACGCTTGAGGCCGTCACTGGTGTGAAGCCAGGGATCGTAGGCCAGGACTCCCCCGGGAGGCAGGTGGGCGGCGATCCAGTCCTCCGCCGAGGTCTCCGCCATCTGGACCGGGGTGATCACCGAGGTGTCCACCTGCTCCGCGGCCTGGACCGTATAGCGCCCATCCACCACGAGGGCCGCCTCGCTCTGGAGAATCACCGCGGTGCCGGCGGAACCGGTGAAGCCCGTCAGCCAGGCGAGGCGCTCCGCGCTCTTCGGGACGTACTCGCCCTGGTGCTCGTCCGCGCGAGGCACGACGAAGCCCTCGAAGCCGCGGCGCGCCAACTCCGCGCGCAGCTTCGCGATGCGTTCGGGGCCTTGGGCGGGGGAGGTGGAATCGTCGAAGTTCTGGAAGCGGGCCATTCGGATGCAAACCAAGGTCAGAGAGGTGAGGCGCGCCACGCTAGGCCCGGGGGCGCAAGCCTGCAACTGTCCTGCTTCACATCGGCTGCTCCGCTATGCACGTCGTGCCTCAGCACTATGCAGCTGCTGCCTGAAAGATGGCAGGATGGCTCCATGCGCTGCACGGGATGCATGGCTTTTATGCTTAAATGCCTCTCCTAAAAAAGGTCAGAAGCACTTACCTTATTGGTAATGATAAAACGAGGAACGCTGAAGGTCATCAAGCCAGATTTTTGGAGATGAACCCATGGCCACAGCCGCTTTTGCCCCCACTGTTCCGGTTGGCACCGGCAACGTGTCGTCGAACTTTTCCGGCCTCGCCAAGCGCATCGTGAATGCCCTCGTGGCAAGCCGGGTCAGGGCCGCCGAGTTGGAACTGCGCCGTCACGAGGCCTTCATTCGCGACCTCGGCCGCAGACAGGACCATTCGCCCCTGTTCCTGGCCCAGGACGACGACCTTCTGCCTTTCAAGATCTAACGTATCTAACCTGAGGAATTTGCTATGATCATCGTCACCCTGATGAAGGCCATCCGCGACGTGTACGTGGAAGCCGTCGAACTCCGCCGGATGCTCGCCAAGCGCTATCCGCGCGTCCTGATGGACTGATCAGGACATGGATTCCCGGCGGCGGGGCCGCGGATGTGCGCCGCCCCGCTTCAGCACCAGCGCCACCCACCCTTCCAGGTCGTAGCGGCGCTGCAGGCGCCATCCCTGGGCCGCATAGGCCGAGAGCACGCCTGGGACGTCCTTGATCAGAAGGCCCGACAGGATCAGGGCCCCGTCGTCCGTCGCGACACGCGTTATGGACGGCGCCAGGATGCGCAGGGGCTTCGCCAGAATGTTGGCGAAGACCAGATCGAAATGCCCGGGCCTGTCGGCCATCGCGTTGCGGACGCCAGGGCCCACATAGAGCTTCATCCAGGCGTCGATCCCGTTCAGCCGCGCGTTCTCGCGGGCCACGCGCACCGCCTCCGGGTCGATATCGCCGGCCACGACCGGGCGCTTCAGCGTCTTGGCGGCTGCGAAGGCCAGGATTCCCGTTCCCGTCCCAACATCCAGAACATGGCGCGGCTGGCGCAGCTTGAGCTCGTCCACGAAGGCGAGGAGACAGCCTTTCGTCGTGCCGTGATGGCCGGTGCCGAAGGCGAGCGCCGCCTCGATCTCGATGGCGACGTCGTTCGGCCGCCGCTGCTCGCGGTCATGGGAGCCATGGACGAGGATCCGGCCCGCCCGGACCGGATTCAGCCCTTCCAGGGATGCCTTCACCCAATCCTGCTGTTCCAGGGGAACGAAGACACCTTTGTCGGCCTCGGACCCGACGACGGGGCGTAGAAGGTCGCGGATCGCGCCCTCGTCCGGCTCCATGGCGAAATAGGCCTCCAGCAGCCAGGGGCCGTCCTCCTCCGTCTCGAAGGCCGCCACCGCGGTCTCGGCCGGATCGAAGATCTCGCCGATCAGCTCGGTCATGGCGCGGGCGGAGCGTTCGTCGGTGGTGATCCGAAAAACGTGGGTCGGGCGATTGGGGTGCAGTCCTTCAAGCATGAATTTCGCTTAGCACCGGTCGCGCCGGAGGTCACGCCCGCTTTGGGTCACGCGGCGGAAGTCGCGAGCTGCAGCTGCAGGCCGGCGATGACCGCACGGTTCCGGCCGGCGGCTTTTGCCGAATAGAGGGCGGTATCGGCGCGCTCGATCACGTCCTGCACGTCCCGGTCGCCGTCCTGGGAGATCGCGCCGCCCACGCTCACCGTGACGGAGATCGCGTGCTCGTGGTGGCGGATCGATGCGGCCTCCACGGCCCGGCGGATTTTCTGTGCGACCGTCATGATGCCGCCGCGCCCGATATCCCGGACCAGGATGACGAATTCCTCGCCTCCGAACCGGGCCACCTTGTCGGTGGGGCGCAGAGCGGCGGTGAGCGTCGCTCCGATGACCTTGATGACCTCGTCGCCGGCCACATGCCCGTAGGTGTCGTTGACCGATTTGAAGAGGTCGATGTCCACCAGCAGAACGGCAAAGCCCCGGCCCGAGCGCGTGAACTGATCGAACGCGTCTTCGGCCAGGAGGTCGAAGCCGCGGCGGTTGAGCAGGCCCGACAAGGCGTCCGTCTCCGCAAGGTGGCGAAGGTCGGTGAGGTCCTTCTCGTGGCGGGAGGAGACCTCCGAGATCCGCTTCTCCGCGCTTCCGACGCGGCGAAGGAGGGAACGCAGCGCGGCCGAGAGGCGGATGACCTCCGCCGAGCCGCCGATGCGAGGCAGCACCAGGGTATCGGGGTCTCGGCCGATCCTGTCCGCGGCGGCCGTGATGATCTGCAGCGGGCGCGCCACGCCGCGGGCAATGAAGTGAGCGAAGACCAGCCCCGCGAGCGCCAGCGCGAGCCCGAGCCCGAGAATCGTCCATGCGATGCTTCTCGCGGCGGCGAAAGCCACGTCGTCCGGCTGGCGCGAGACCACGATCCAGCCAAGTCCCGGATAGCTCCGATGCCCGGATGCGACCGCGAAGCCCGTCAGGATCGGTTCCGGGCCCGTTTCGTCCTCGAAGGCGCCCGTGCGCTCCCGGCGCATGGCCTGGATCCGCTCCGCAGAAAAGGGCTTGTCGCCGATCTCGGGCCCGAGCAGAACCGTTCCGTCCTCGGCCAGCACCCAAAGAGCGTCGTTGCCGGTCCGGCCCGGCTGCGCCAGGAGGGCGCGGCGCCTCGCGTCGGCCCAGCTCCAGCTCAGATGAGCGCCCAGCACCCCGATCACGGTCCCGTCACGGTCCCGGACCGGAGCCGCGACGTCGACGAACCGGAAGGGCTCGTTGTTGGGACCCGGACCGAGCAGGCCGGCCAGAAGCTTGGCCTCGTGCACGTCCCCGACCGCGGGGGCCTTCAGGCCGTCCTGGAACCAGGGTCTCGCCTGAACGGACTGCCCTTCCAGCATGCCCCGCGTGGCGGCCCTGACGGTGCCGTCGGGCGTGGCGTAGCCGATCCAGGCGTAGTCGGGAAACGAGGATTGGAGCTGGTTGAGGACCTGGCGGATCCTGGCCGGGTCGCCGGTCCAGATGTCCTGCAGAGGCTGCATCTGCGCGACGTTCTGCGCCTCCCGGAAGCGTTCGAACATGTCACGATCCAACATGGCCGCCATGGTGGCGGCGGTGTCGGCGGCATCGGCCATCACAAGCTGCTTGGTTCGCATGTGGGCGATGAGGGCGGCCCCGGCGGCGGCGGAGCAGACGAGCACGAGGCAGAGGACGCCGACCAGAATCGTGATCTGCCGGCGCAGCGACAGATGCTCCATTCTCTTCATGACGATGCGCCCCTGTTCGAAGCCGTTCCGGCGGCCTCTTTATTCCTGTCGTTCGGATTCCGACTTTGCCTTGGAAACGTCAACAGATGCCCCACCATCCGGTGCGGGAATCTCCCCGAGTGCTTAATGCCGGACGTTGCAGCCATCGCGATCCGGAACCGTCCGGAGGAGGCCCCGTTGTGAATTCATCCGACCTGAACCGCCTGCTTTTTGCTGCAGGCGGTCATCTCATGGGGAATCCACATGTCTGGCCGTCTCTTCGACAAAGTCGCCATCGTTACCGGAGCCGGGACCGGCATCGGTGAGGCCATCGCGCTGAAATTCGCCAAGGAGGGCGCGCGCCTCCTTCTCGTGGGCCTGCCCGACGATCCGGTGGAAGACGTGGCGCGGCTCATCAACGGCGCCGGCGGCTATGCGGAAGTGTATCTGGGCGACATCGCCGAGGAGCGTCATGCCGAAGCGGCCGTCGAGGCCTGCCTCAGCGCCTATGGGCGGATCGACATCCTCGTCAACAATGCTGGCGTGTTCCTGGCGGTGGCCGAGACCCAGGACTACCCCATCGACAAGTTCGACGAGACCCTGCGCTCCAACGTTCGCTCGGTTTTCCTCATGACCAAGTTCGCCCTGCCTCATCTCCAGAAGACCTACGGCAACATCGTCGCCACCGGCTCCGAGGCCGGGATGATCGGTCATCCGAAGAACGCGCCCTATGGCGGCACCAAGGCCTTCATCCACTCCTTCATCCAGGGCATCGCCGGTGAGCAGGCGGCCCACGGCGTGCGCGCCAACTGCGTGTGCCCGGGACCCATCGATACGGCCTGGACCCACAAGTCCACGGGCCCCATGGATACGGAGCTCGCAACCATGATCACGCAGGCGACGCCCATGGGCCGGCGCGGCACGCCGGAAGAGGTCGCCAATGTCTTCTGCTTCCTGGCGTCGGACGAGGCGAGCTTCATCACCGGTGCGCTGTACGAGGTGGATGGCGGCATCACCATCTCCAAGGGACCGATGGGAGCCAAGGCCTCCTCGCACTTCAAGAAGCAGCCGCAGGGCACGCTCCCGACGCGTCACTCGCATGATGGCTTGAAGAACAAGGACTACGAGACGATTACCTGAGCCCTGCCGCCCGACACGGAGCTCGACGCCGGTACGATCAGGCCGGCGTCACCTCGGCGGCCCCCTTCAGCACCTTCAGGCGCTCGGGCTCCTTCGCCTTGTACTCGCGCTGCAGGTCCGTGATGTAGTCGCGCACGATGGGCGCGGCATCGCGCCTGCGCGCGAGCTGCATGTGGAACACGAGCTGACTGCCGGTGAGGAACATGGATTCCGCGCTGATCAGGTAGAACTCGAACATGCGGCAGAAGCGCTCGTCGTACATCTGCGCGATCTTCTCGCGGTTCGCCTCGAAGCGCCGATGCCAATGGTTCAGCGTCTTGGCATAGTGAAGGCGAAGGAATTCGAGATCGGTCACCCAGAGCTGCGCCTGTTCGACGACGGGAAACACCTCCGACAGGGCAGGGGAATAGGCGCCCGGGAAGATATACTTGCGAAGCCACGGACTCGCGGTTCCGGGCGGGCTCATCTTGCCGATGGAGTGCAGGACCATGAGGCCGTCGTCGTCGAGGAGCGCGTTGATCTTGGCGAAGAACTCGCCGTAATGGTGCACGCCCACATGCTCGAACATGCCGACCGAGACGATGCGGTCGAAGCGGCTCTCCACGTGGCGATAATCCTGCAGCTCGAACCGCACCCGGTGCGAAAGTCCGGCGCGCCGCGCCTTTTCGTTGGCGAGCGCATGCTGTTCCTTCGAAAGGGTCACGCCGGTGACGTCGACATCCTCCATCGCCGCGAGATAGAGCGCGAGATCGCCCCAGCCGCTGCCGATGTCGAGGATCTTCAGGCCCGGCTTGAGCTGCAGCTTGGAGGCAATGAGCCGGAGCTTGTTCTGCTGCGCCTCTTCGAGCGTGTCGTCGTCGCTCTGGAAGTAGGCGCAGGAATACTGCATCCCCTTGTCGAGGAAGAGCTTGTAGAAGTCGTTCCCGAGATCGTAGTGGTGCGCCACGTTCTTCTGCGCCTTGCCGACCGGGTTCGCCTGCTGAAAGCGCTTCACCCCGCGCGAGATCCGCTTGAGCACGTTCTGGAGCGGATAGTTTGCCAGCGACGAACGGTTGACCGAGAACAGCATCAGGAAGTCCCGAAGCGTCGAGCCGTCCTCGAAGGTCATGCGGCCGTCCATGTAGGCCTCGCCCGCATGGAGCTCAGGATTGAGGAAGAGCTTGCGATAGAGCGAACGGTCCGTCAGGCGCATGGTGACCTTCGGGCCCGGAGCGCCTTCGAAGAGATGCACCCCGCCATCGGCATCGATGACTTTCAGCGTACCGGTCCGCACGAAGGATCTCAGCATGTGGGACAGGGGGAACATGAGTACCTCTTCCGATCTCGTCGACGAAGCAGGATCGTTCCACAGTTGCGGGCGGGTGGCTAGAGCCGTTTGCGTCCCTGCAAGAGTGATTTTGCCTGCTTGTGCGGCTGCCCCTCCGGAGAGGGTGGGTCGAAGCTGACGAACGGCGGTAATGCGGCAGAACCTGCAGCTCAGAACAAATCTAAACTACAGGAAACTCAGCCCATTTTGGGAACAACGGCGAGTCGCTCTTGTTGAAATCGGGACTCTTGCAGGGCTGGGAGTCTCACCCTCCGACACATCACAGGAGAAGACAATGTTCTTCCGTCAGCGACAATTGCAGTATCACGCCAAGCCTGAAAGGCCCGATCCGATCTTTGCCAAGCAGCTTCAGGAAGTGCTCGGCGGCCAGTGGGGCGAGATGAGCGTCATGATGACCTATCTCTTCCAGGGCTGGAACTGCCGCGGTCCCGAGAAGTACAAAGACATGATCATGGATATCGGGACGGAGGAGATCGGGCATGTGGAGATGCTTGCGACGATGATCGCGCGTCTGCTCGAGACCTCCCCGGTCGAGCAGCAGGAAGACATGGCGAAGAACTCCGTGATCGGCGCCGTCATGGGCGGCGCCCGGGTCGAGGATGCGATCGTCGCGGGCATGAACCCGCAGCATGTGATCGTTGCCGGATCCGGCTCCCGGCCGACCGACAGCGTCGGCAACTTCTGGACGGCCGGCTTCACGATCGCGAGCGGCAACCTGCTCGCCGACTTCCGGTTCAACGTCACGGCGGAAAGCCAGGGCCGGCTCCAGGTCTGCCGCCTCTACAACATGACTCAGGACCCCGGCGTGCGCGACATGCTGGCCTTCCTGATCGCTCGCGACACCATGCACCAGAACCAGTGGCTCGCGGCGATCCGTGAACTGGAGGAGGACGGTCTCGAAATGACCCCGGTGCCCTCGAACTTCCCGCAGCATCTCGAGAAGTCCGAAGTCGCCTATCAATTCCTCAACCATTCCGAGGGTACTGAGAGCCAGCAGGGCCGCTGGGCCAAGGGACCGTCTCCGGACGGCAAGGGCACGTTCACCTATGTGGAGCGTCCGCCGGCCTATACCGAGGACGAGGGCATGCTGAACCCGGTCGATCCGCGGACCTACGGCACGCCTCCGGCGCCCGTTCCGCCGACCGCGGCGGAGTGATCCCCGAGCAGGGCGCATTCGCCCTGATGTCGTCATGCCCGGCCGAGTGCCGGGCATTTTCCATTCTGGATGATGTCTCAGACGGCCTGTTTCGAAAGCTCAGTCCATTGACTCGACGAAGCTGTCCAGCACCATCTTCCGTCCGGCCTTGTCGAACTCGACGGTGAGCTTGTTGCCGTCCACGGCCTCGATGGTGCCGGGGCCGAACTTGGAATGCAGGACGCGCCCGCCGACCTTGAAGCCGGAAGCGGCGCCCGTCGATTTCGCCACCAGTTCGCCTTCGATCATCATCGGCCCGCGCCGGTCGCCGCTGCGGCGGGCGGAATAACCGCCGTCGCCGGTGCCGGAGCGATGCGCCTGGGCGCGCTGCCAGCCGGGGGTCTGATAGGAGGATCCGCTGAAGGGCGCCATGCGGTCGAAGCGGGAGCCCCCGCCGTAGCCGCCGCCATAGGAGAAGTTCGCCGGGGCCTCGACGACCTCCACATTCGCTTCGGGCAGATCGTCGATGAAACGGCTCGGGACGGTGGAGTTCCACAGGCCGTGGATGCGCCGGTTCGACGCGAAGTAGATCTTCGCCCGCTTTCTGGCGCGGGTGAGGCCCACATGGGCGAGGCGACGCTCTTCCTCCAGACCGGCGCGGCCGCTCTCGTCGAGGGCGCGCTGGTTGGGAAACAGACCTTCCTCCCAGCCGGGCAGGAACACGGTGTCGAATTCCAGGCCCTTGGCGGCATGGAGCGTCATCAGGCTCACGCGCTCGGTGGTGTCGCTCTCGTTGGCTTCCATCACGAGGGAGACGTGCTCCAGGAAGCTCTGGAGGTCCGGGAAATCCTCCATGGAGCGCACCAGCTCCTTCAGGTTTTCCAGACGCCCGGCCGCATCGGCGGATTTGTCCTTCTGCCACATGTCCGTGTAGCCGGATTCCTCCAGCACGGTCTGCGCCACCTCCGACTGGGTCATGGTCTCGGAGAGCTTCGACCAGCGCCCGAAGGAGATGAGGAGGTCCCGCAGCGTGGCGCGGGGCTTCGGCTTCAGCTCGTCGGTCTCGACGATGAAGCGCGCGGCTTCCACCAAAGGCACACGGGCTGCACGGGCGTGGTTGTGCAGAACCTGGATCGTGGCGTCGCCCAGGCCCCGCTTCGGCACGTTGACGATGCGCTCGAAGGCGAGATCGTCGGCGGGCTGGTTGACCACGCGGAGATAGGCCAGGGCATCGCGGATTTCCGCCCGCTCGTAGAAGCGCGGGCCGCCGATGACCCGGTAGGGAACGCCGAGCTGGACGAGCCGGTCTTCGATTTCGCGCATCTGGGCCGAGATGCGCACCAGGATCGCGATTTCGGACAGGGAATGCTTCTTGGCGTGGAGGGCCTCGATCTCCTCGCCGATCAGCCGGGCCTCGTCCTCGGAGTCCCAGGCGCCGGTAATCGTCACCTTTTCGCCGGGCTCGTCCTCGGTGCGCAGGGTCTTGCCGAGGCGGCCCTGGTTCTTGGAAATGAGGACCGAGGCGGCCGACAGGATGTGGGCGGTCGAGCGGTAGTTGCGTTCCAGGCGGATCACGGTCGCACCGGGGAAATCGTGCTCGAAGCGCAGGATGTTGTCGACCTCCGCACCGCGCCAGCCATAGATGGACTGGTCGTCGTCGCCGACGCAGCACAGGTTCTTGCGCGCCTGGGCGAGGAGCCGCAGCCAGAGGTACTGGGCCACGTTGGTGTCCTGGTACTCGTCCACCAGCATGTAGCGGAAGCGGTTCTGGTACTGCTCCAGCACGTCCGGATGCTCGCGCCACAGGCGCAGGCATTCGAGCAGGAGGTCGCCGAAATCGACGGCGTTCAAGACCTTCAGCCGGTCCTGATAGGCGGTATAGAGCCGGCCGCCCCGGCCATTGGCGAAGGCGCCGGCCTCTCCGGCCGGGATCTGCTGGGGGCCGAGGCCCCGGTTCTTCCAGCCGTCGATCACGGAGGCGAGCTGCCGGGCGGGCCAGCGCTTCTCGTCGATGCCCTCGGCCTCGATCACCTGCTTCATCAGGCGAAGCTGATCGTCCGTTCCCAGGATCGTGAAGTCGGAGCGCAGGCCCACCAGCTCCGCATGGCGGCGCAGGATCTTGGTGCCGATGGAGTGGAAGGTGCCGAGCCACTGCATCCCTTCGGCCATGTCGCCGATCACGGCCGCCACGCGCTCGCGCATCTCCCGCGCGGCCTTGTTGGTGAAGGTCACGGCGAGGATCTGGGAGGGATAGGCCTTTTGGGTCGCAATCAGGTGGGCGATGCGGGTGGTGAGCACGCGGGTCTTGCCCGTGCCGGCTCCGGCCAGCACGAGGACAGGCCCTTCCGTGGCCTCCACGGCGGCGCGCTGCTCCGGGTTGAGGCCGGAGAGATAGGGGGACTGGGGCGCGACCGCCGCGCGGGCGCGGGCGCTCAGGGAGCCGGATCTGGGCTCGTGCGCGAGGTCGTCCTGGGGCTCGGGTCGTGTGTCAGGCTGATTCATCGGCGCGACCATGGATCAAAAGGCGAACGGCGTCGAGGCCGTAAATGGCGGCGAGCTTGCCGCAGGGCGGAACTTCGTTGAACGGATCGGCGTCGCAAACCATATGATGGCAAGAGAATTCGAAAGGAAACTTGGATGCGCGCTATCCTGACGGCCGCCCTTCTGCTGAGCTTCGCCGTGCCGGCAGCGGCCCAGTCGCGCCTGCCCCGCACCAGTCCGGCGGAGCGGCAGGCGGAGGAGATCAACCGGTCCATCCTGCAGGAGGGGCGCCAGCTCAGGAGGCAGGAGCAGATCCAGATCGACACCAACCAGCTGCGGCAGAGCCTGGACCGCCGCTACAACCTGTCCAACCCGTCGCCTCCGGCGCGGATCGGGACATGCCCTGCGGGTTCGATCGGCTGCTAATGGCGCGTGCCCGAGACCAGCATCGGTTGCTGGTTGGCCGATCGGGCCGGGATCCCGATCACCCGGCCGAGGGCGGCCGGCCTCGCCAGACGCGCATGGGCCGCCTTCATGACGGCTAGGTTCGCCGCGATGTCGTCCGGGAAGGGGGAAACCTTGCGGGTCTCCATGTCCATGTGCAGGGAAAGCCCTTCCATGGTCGCCGCGACCCACCCTTCGGCCGCGTGGCGGATCTCCAGATAGTAGTGGATGCGCTTCTCGTCGAAATCCACGAGCTGGAGCGTGACGCGGACGTCGTCATGGACCTTGAGCTCGCGCTTGTAGGTCGTGTGGATTTCGGCCGCGAAGAAGGAAGCCTTGCGTTCCTCGAGGTATTCGTGGCCCAGGCCGACCAGGCCGAAGCCTTCCTCCACCGCCCGGTCGAAGAGCACATGGTAATAGGCCATGTTCATGTGCCCGTTATAATCGATCCAAGCCGGGATCACCCGCATCGTCGAGGAGACGAACGGGGCAAAGAAGAAGACCGGGACACGCATCTCCATGGTCAGCGCTCAAGCCTGTTGACGATCACAAGATTACCCGCTCCTTGCCCAAAGGAAACGTTAGCACGCTTCAAAAGATCATGCATGGGGGGTGATCCAAGTTTTTCATGCGGAGTGTCGCCTTTGCAATCCTTTTGCTACGTATGGCATCAGGAACATCATTTTGACCTGAAAGCTTCATGAACGCTCCCCGCACATCCCTCCGTTCGACCCCCTCGGAGGCCGTCATCGCCTCCCTCTCGGAAGAGCTCTTCAGCCGCTTCGGCGACCGTTTCGTCGTCTCCGCCGCGGTGCGCGAGCAGCACGGGCACTCGCTCACCTGGGTGAAGAACCAGCCGCCGGACATCGTGGTGTATCCGCGAACGACGGAGGAGGTGTCGGAAATCGTGAAACTGTGCGCCGCGCGCGAGGTTCCGGTCATCCCGTTCGGCACGGGCACGTCCCTCGAAGGCCATATCAACGCCCCCTACGGCGGCGTCTCCATCGACATGAGCCTGATGAAGAACATCATCGCCGTCCATGAGGAGGACCTGGACTGCGTGGTCGAGGCGGGCGTGACCCGCAAGGAGCTCAACGAGCACCTGCGCGACAAGGGCCTGTTCTTCCCCATCGATCCCGGCGCCGATGCTTCCATCGGCGGCATGGTCGCCACACGGGCTTCCGGCACCAACGCGGTTCGCTACGGGACGATGAAGGACGCGGTCCTCGCCCTTACGGTCGTGCTGCCGGACGGCGAGATCGTGAAGACGTCGAGCCGGGCCAGGAAGAGCTCGGCAGGCTATGACCTGACCCGCCTCCTCATCGGATCGGAGGGGACGCTCGGGGTCGTCACCGAGATCACCCTGAAGCTTCACGGCATTCCGGAGGCGATATCGGCGGGCATCTGCCCGTTCCCGTCGGTCAAGGCGGCCTGCGATGCGGTGATCATGACGATCCAGTCGGGCATTCCGATGGCCCGGATCGAGCTTCTGGACGAGGTCCAGGTGCGGGCGGTCAACCTTCATGCCAAGCTGGCCCTGCCGGACAGCCCCCTTCTTCTCCTGGAGTTCCACGGCACCGATGCCGGCGTTCAGGAGCAGGCCGAGCGCTTCGGCGAGATTGCCGCCGAGTTCGGCGGCGGACCGTTCGAGTGGGCCACCAAGCCCGAGGAGCGGTCGAAGCTCTGGCAGGCCCGTCACGATGCCTACTGGGCGGCCAAGGGTCTCCGGCCAGGAGCCCAGTCGATCGCGACCGATGTGTGCGTGCCGATCTCCCGGCTCGCGGAGTGCGTGGACGAAACGAAGCGCGACATTGTGGAAAATGGCCTGATCGCGCCGATTGTCGGACATGTAGGCGACGGCAATTTCCATGTTCAGCCGCTCGTGAACATCGACGACCCGGCGGAGGTCGCTGCCTGCGAGGCCTTCGTCGACCGGCTGGTGAAGCGCGCCCTGGCCATGGAGGGCACCTGCACGGGCGAGCATGGCGTGGGTCAAAAGAAGATGAAATATCTCGAAATCGAGCACGGACCGGCCGCTCTCGGGCTCATGCGCGTCTTGAAACGGGCCATCGACCCGCACAACATCATGAATCCGGGTAAAATTGTTGCGCTTTGACAGTGGAAGGAAATGTCGTTGCGCTCCCGCTCTCGTTGGTCTTGAGCTAAACACCGTGCCACGAAACGAACAGAAGGCGGCCACTTGCGCGATATCCTGACGATCATCGCCTCTATTGTGATCCTCATCTTGGCGGTCGCCGTCGCGGCGCCGCCTTTTATCGATTGGGAAGCCCACCGGGACACCATCGATGCGATGATCTCGCGCGCCTCGGGGACGCAGGCCCGGACGGAAGGGGAGATCAGCATCCGCTTCCTTCCGTCGCCGAAGGTCCGGATCGAGCGCCTGCGCCTCGGCGGCGCGGCAACGGATTCGCCGAGTCTCACGGCCGACCGGATCTGGGCCGAGGTCGCCCTGATGCCGCTCCTGCAAGGCGATGTCCGGGTCACCGAAACCCGGATCGGCCGGGCGGACATCCGCGTCCCGGTTTCGGGGAGCGGGAGCTGGCGCCTGCCGCCCGACCTCGTGTCCGGGAGCGGCAGGGGCCGCGAATGGGCCATCGACAACCTGTTCATCGGCCAGTTCCTCGTCACGACCCAGATGCCGAGCACGGGCCGCACGGATCAGGTCTTTGCGGAGAACGTCCGTATCGAAGGGCAGAAGCTCATCGGCCCCTGGCGTGTGGAGGGCGTGACGGCGGGCGTTCCCTTCCGGCTCGTCACCGGGGAGCTTGCCCCCGACAAGAGCATACAGGTCAAGCTTTCGGGCGGCGGCGACATCTATCCCCGGTTCGATCTGGACGCGAAGGTCGGCCTGGAGGGGCTGAGCGACGGAACGATGGTCCCGGACGTTGCGGGCAAGGCCCGGGTTCTGTTCGGCCCGCCGGCGCAGGTGGCGGCTGCCGGCATCCCGATCCCGATCACCGTCGAAACCGAATTCAAGACCACGCCGGGCGCCGTCGAGCTCAGCCCGGTCAACATCGAGGCGGGCGAGGGCGGCGCGAGCCTGCGCATGACGGGGGAGGGCCGCATCCGGCTCGACGATCCCCGGATCTCCCTCAAGCTCGAAGGGCGCCGGCTCGATGCGGACAGCTTCATCCTGTCCTCGAACGGCCAGGATTTCAAAAGCCGCCTGGCGCAATGGTCGATCCCGTCGGTCGCGGTTCCCATCGATCTCGATCTGAGCATCGACAGCATCGGGCTCGGCCAGGACGATCTGACGAATGCCAATCTGCGCCTGTCCCTGGAAAAGGGCCGCGCACGGCTCGATCGCATCGAGTTCACGGCTCCGGGGGAAACCCGCGTCGCCATGGAGGGCGAACTGGGGCTCACCACCCAGGGCGGCATCAACGGCAAGGTCGCCCTGGCCTCGAACCAGTCCGACCGCTTCGCCCGCTATCTCGAGCGGCTGAACATCCGCTCGCCCTTCCTGAAGGTTCTCGACGGGCGCCCCTTCGAGGCGTCCTCCGACATTGCCTTCGCCAATCCGGTGCTCTCTTTCAACCGGCTGCGGGTGAAGACCGGCGATGCCGTGATGACGGGCAATCTGCGCTACACCGCGCCCGAGGCGAATGCCCGCGGCAAGCTGGAGGCCCAGGTCGCCATCCAGAACCTGAACCTGGATCAACTGCCCCAGGTCTCCAGCATCTTCGACGCGACCGAGAACCTCGATGTCGGCTTCATCCTGGATGCGCGCAATGTCAGCGCGGGCAACCGCTCGGGATCCGGCCGGATCTCCGCCCGAATCCTCTCCGACGGACCGGCCCTCCTGGTCGAATCCCTCGAAATCGTGGATCTTGCCGGGGCCAATGCCCGGGTCAGCGGCCGCATCGCGCCGGACGGCACCGGCCGCATCGCCGGCAAAGTCACCGCCCAGCGGGCCGCCCCGCTGGTCGACCTCCTGGGCAGCGTCTGGGTCGGCGGCATCTCCAAGCTCGTACCGCATTTCCTGCGCGAGGGAGCGCTCGATCTCGACGTGGTGACGGAGCGGGTCGCGCCGGCGGCCGGCGGACCGGAGCTGCGCCTGCAGACGACCGCGCGGGGCACCGCTGCCGGCGGCACCTTCGAAGGTCAGGTCACGTCCGTGGACGGGCGGACCGAAAGCCTCAACGTCACCCTCGCGACGCCGAATACCGGACGGTGGGTCGAAAGGGCCAATCTCAACTCCCTGAACCGTCCCTCGAAGGTGGAGCTGCGCGGGACCCGGGTGGGCTCCGGGGTCTTCAACATCACCGTCGCAGGCGAGATCGGCGGGGTTCTCATCAACACCACCCGTCCCTTCGCCCTGAGCGCAGGCGACGACGTGGTGGACAGCGGCGAGATGGAAATCGCGACCCTGGACATCACGCCCTTCCTGCTTCTCCTCGGCGACGGCGCGGGCGTGAACCCTCCGGTGCCGGTCAAGGCGCGCATCACGCTCGGACGGGCGCGGGACGCGACGCTGCTCGACATTTCCGGGGAAGTCTCGAACAACCCGGTCCAGGCAAAGCTCACCGTGCGGTCCCGCTCCGAGATCGGCGGCGAAGTCTCCGTGGAGCGACTGTCCCTGCCGTGGCTCGTGACGACATTGGCTCTCAACGTCCCTCCCGGCGATCCGAACGCCACCGCTCTCTGGTCCACGGCGCGCTTCGGCCAGAGCGGACGCCTCGTGACCGGCGGTCAGGTGCTCTTCCGGGCCCGGACGCTCGACCTCGGCCGCGGCCTTCAGGGAACGCGGGCGAGCTTCACGCTGGAGGCGATGCCCGACGGCATCTCGATCCGCAACCTCGACGCCATGATCGGCACCGGAACGCTGACCGGCTCGACCACGATCACCCGCCAAGGCGCGCTCGCCACCATCGTCGGCGAAGGCGCCATCCTCGACGTTCCCCTGTCGGCGCTGGTCGGAGCGACGCCGTTCAACGCGGTCCTGTCGGGCTCCCTCAAGTTCGGCACGGCGGCCGAGAGCCTGTCCGGCCTGGTCTCCAGCCTCGGCGGCGCCGGCGATTGGCGCCTGACCAATCTCAAGGTGCCGAATGCGGATCCTTCGGCCTTTGCGCGGGTGCTGCAGCAGGCCCTCGCGGACGAAGATCCGTTGGTGAAGGGCAAGGTGGAGGCCCTCATGGCCGCCGAGCTGGCACGAGGGCAGCTCACGGCCGCCTCGGTAACGACTTCGGCCGCGCTGGTCGGCGGCTCCTTGCGTCTGTCGCCCTTCGTCCTGGACGGCGGTCCCGCCGTCTGGACGGGCGCCGTCGGCTATGACCTGAAGACCCTGGCGCTGGATGCGCGCGGAGCCTTGACGGCCAAGGCCGCGCCGCCCGAATGGACGGGCGCGCCGCCCTCGATAGGTCTGGGCTGGCGCGGCTCTTTGGCCGCGCCGGTCAGGGAGATCGACGCCGATCCGTTCCGCAACGGACTGGCCGCCATCGTGCTTCGGCGCGAACTCGAGAAGATCGAGGCGTTCGAACGCGCGGCCGCGGAGCGCCAGCGCCAGATCGAGGCCCAGCGGGAGGCGGAGCGCCAGCGGGCGCGGGCGGCGGCCGAGGAGGCCGCCCGACAGGCCCGGCAGCGCGAGGAGGCGGAGCGCGCCCGCATCGAGGCGGAGCGGATCCAATCGCAGCAGCAGAACCAGAATAACGAGGATCAGCCGGCGCCGTTCGCCATGCCGCCGCTCTCTCCGCCCGTCGAACTCGGAGCCCCGCCGGCCGTCCAGGGGGCGCCCGGCGGCTAGCCTCGAGCGGGATCGTCCTTGTCGGAAACAGGTCCGGGCATGTCCCGCAATCTCGCCAGAACGTAGACCCGGATGGCGGATGAGAGGTTCTGTTCGCCGCGCTCGGCGTCGATGCGGCCGATCAGGGCCTGAACGGAGGTGGAGTCGCGCTCCGCGATCTCCCGCAGAGCCTCCCAGAACGGCTCTTCAAGCGAAACGCTCGTGCGGTGGCCCGCAATGGCGACGGAGCGCTTTGCGATGCCCTGGCCCATTCACGACGTCTCGTCGTCGCGCTTGTGGGAGTCGAGCTGGCGCTTCGCCAGCTCCTGCTCGGCCTTGGTCAGCTCCCGTTCGACCTTGGTGCGGCCGAAAGCGATGCGGTTTTCGGCGGCGCGGGCCTCCTTGTCGGCCCGCGCCTTCCGTTTGCGCGCCTGGCGCAGGTTGATGATCTCGGCCATGGCGCCTCGTCTAAGGCTTTACTCGCCCGGAGAAAGCATGGTCTCGGGCCGCACGACGGCGTGGAAGTGATCCTCCGCGACACCGGCCTTGAGGGCCTCTTCCTTCAGGGTCGTGCCGTTCTTGTGCGCCGATTTCGCGATGGCGGCCGCCTTGTCGTAGCCGATGGACGGGGCGAGAGCCGTCACGAGCATGAGGGAACGCTGCATCAGGTCGCCGATGCGCTCGTGGTTGGGCTCGATGCCGACCACGCAGTGATCGGTGAAGCTGATGGCGCCGTCCGCCAGCAGGCGGATCGACTGCAGCACCGCATTGGCGATCACAGGCTTGAACACGTTGAGCTCGAAATGGCCCTGGCTGCCCGCGAAGGTGACCGTGGTCTGATTGCCGGCCACCTGCGCGCACAGCATCGTCATGGCCTCGGCCTGGGTCGGGTTGACCTTGCCGGGCATGATGGAGGAGCCGGGCTCGTTCTCAGGCAAGGAGATCTCGCCGAGACCCGAGCGCGGGCCGGAGCCCATCAGGCGGATGTCGTTGGCGATCTTGAACAGGCCGGCCGAGAGGCTGGCCAGGGCGCCGTGGGTGAAGACGAGCGCGTCGTGCGAGGCGAGCGCCTCGAATTTGTTCGCCGCCGAGGTGAAGGGCAGGGCGGTGAGTTCCACGACCTTCTGGGCGAAGCGGTCCGCGAATTCCGGATGGGCATTGAGGCCGGTGCCGACCGCGGTGCCGCCCTGGGCGAGGGCATAGATGCCGGGGAGCGTCGCCTCGATCCGGGCGATGCCGAGCTGGATCTGCATGGCATAGCCGGAGAATTCCTGCCCGAGCGTGACGGGCGTCGCATCCTGCAGGTGCGTGCGTCCGATCTTGACGATGTCCTTGAAGGCATCGGCCTTCGCGTCCAGCGCCTTGTGCAGGTGGCGGAGGGCGGGCAGCAGCCGGTCGTTGATCTCCCGCGCGACCGCAATGTGCATGGCGGTCGGGAAGCTGTCGTTCGAGGACTGGCCCATATTCACGTGGTCGTTGGGGTGAACGGGCTTCTTGCTGCCGCGCTCGCCGCCAAGGCGCTCGATGGCGAGGTTCGACAGAACCTCGTTCATGTTCATGTTGGACTGGGTGCCCGAGCCCGTCTGGTAGATCACCAGGGGAAACTCGTCGTCGTGCTTGCCCTGAACCACGTCGGCCGCAGCATCCGCGATGGCATCGGCCAGGCGGGGATCGAGCTTGCCGAGATCCTTGTTCACCAGGGCCGCGGCCTGCTTCACGATGGCCAGAGCATGGACCAGGGGAAGGGGCATGCGGTCGGCGCCGATGCGGAAATTCTGGATCGAACGCTGCGTCTGGGCACCCCAGAGCTTGTCGGCGGGAACTTCGATGGGGCCGAAGGTATCTGTTTCGATACGGGTAGCGGGCGACATCCTGACCTCTTTCGATGGAGTTTCGTGTTCTTATCTCAAAGTTGTGCGCCCGCAACAGCGAACCAGCATGGAGGCCTTGCAAAATCCGATGACCGGAACCCTCGAAGTGCCTCTTTTCCGCCCGCCGGCGCCGACGCCGCTCTCCGAACCGCCCGGCCTTCTGTCCTTCCTGCTGGCCCTGCGCCGCAATCCGCTCACCACCTGGACCGAACGGCATTTCGAAGAGCCGGTCCTGTCCGGAGAGGGTGTCCTGGGCCGCATCACGGTGGTGAACGACCCCGCCGTCATTCGCCACATCCTCCTGGATAACGCAGCCAACTACCGAAAAGACGATCTCCAGTTGCGGGTTTTGGCTCCGGGCCTCGGCCGCGGGCTCCTCACGGCGGAAGGGGATGAGTGGAAGCTCCAGCGCCGCACCATCTCGCCCCTGTTCACGCCGCGCACCGTGGGCAGCTTCTTCCCCGCCATGGTCGGATCGGCCGAGCGGCTCATCCGGCGCTGGCTGCGGCGGCCCGACGGCAGAATCGTCGACGCCTCCGTCGAGATGACCCGCGTGACCCTGGACGTGCTGGAGCGGACGATCTTCACCCAGGGCGTCGCCCGCGATCCCGATGCCCTCGGACGCGCCATTACCCGCTACTTCGAAGGACTGGGGCGGGTCGATCCCGTGGACATCTTCGGGCTTCCCGCCTGGATTCCCCGTGTCGGGCGCTGGCGGGCAAAGCCGGCCATCCGTTTCTTCGAGGAGCTGGTCGGGGAACTGATCGAAGGAAGACGGGCGCTGCTCGCCCGGGGCGATCCGGCACCGCGGGACCTGCTGACGCTCCTCCTGGAGGCGGCGGACCCGGAGACCGGCAAGGGGTTGAGCGATATCGAGCTGCGCGCCAACATCGTCACCTTCATCGGCGCCGGGCACGAGACCACCGCCAATGCCCTGTCATGGTCGCTCTATCTGCTGTCCCAGGACGAGCGGGCCCGCAGCCGGATCGAGCAGGAGGTGGACGAGGTCCTGGGGGAGGGGCCCTTCGAACCGCACCATCTGGAAGGGCTGGTCTATACCCGCGCGGTTCTCGACGAGGCGATGCGCCTCTACCCTCCCGCGCCGTTCCTGAGCCGCGCGGCCGTCGAGGACGACCAGATCGGGGATCTGCATATTCCTGCCGGATCCATCGTGACGGTCGCGCCCTACGTCCTCCACCGGCACCGAACCTTGTGGGACCACCCCGACGCTTTCCGCCCCGAGCGCTTCCTGCCTGAGGAGCGCGGACGCATCGACCGCTTCGCCTATCTTCCCTTCGGGGCGGGTCCCCGGGTCTGCATCGGCGCGAGCTTTTCGTTGCAGGAGGCGGTGATCGTGCTGGCGAGCATCGTCCGGACCGTCAGGCTCGATCTCGTGGAGGGCCACGAGGTGGTGCCGCTGCACCGAATCACCCTCAGGCCGCGCGACGGCCTGCCGATGCGCCTGACGAGGCGCAAAGGCTGACATGCCGGAACGGCGGGAGCGGTCGGTCGGAAGGGATCAGCTCTTCTTCCGGAAGGCGTCGAGGCTGACCACTTCGGCGCTGCCGGTCTGGCCGGGCTCGGTCGCTTCCTTCTGAGCCTCGCCCGTCTGCCCCTGTGCCGCAGGCTGCTCCTGCGGGGCGCCCGGTTCAGGCTTGTCGGCGGCGGGCTTCTTCTCGGCCGCAGGCTTGCGAGGCTGCTTGAGTTCGACGGGAGGCGAGTCGCTGCTGCGGGCCGGCACCGGAGCGGGCGGGGCCTCCACGATTTCCTCCTCCTCGTCGTCCGGGCTGTCGAATTTCAATCCGAACTGGACCGAGGGATCGAAGAAGCCCGTGAGAGAATCGAACGGGACGAGCAGGCGCTCGGGAACGCCGGAAAACGACAACCCGATCTCGAAGGCATGTTCGGTCACCCCGAGATCCCAGAACTGATGCTGGAGGACGATCGTCATCTCCTGCGGATACTTTTCGCGCAGGCGGTTCGACAGGCGCACGCCGGGGAAGTCGGTGCGGAAAGAGATGTAGAAGTGATGCTCGCCCGGAAGGCCGTCCTTCGCGGTATCGACCAAAACCTTGCGCACGACGCCCCGGAGGGCGTCCTGAACCAGGAGATCGTAACGGATCAGGTCTTTGACGGCCATATGAAAGCCCTTGAAAAAAGAAAAATGGAGACTTCTGTCGCCAGAGGCCTCCGAACCCGCCCGGCAGTCAACTGCCAGGGTCTTGATCCGGTTTCAAGCCCTGCCGAGGCAGGTCCCGACGCCGGAGCAGCATGGACATTTCCAGCCTTGCGGCCGGCCGCGACAGTATAGGAAAGGCCGACGGAATTTGAAAGACCGGGGACAAGTTCGCGAAACAGCGATATTGCCTCTCGGAACGGGAGTGCCCACCACATTATGATGGGGCGAGGAGCCTGTCATGCAAGCCTATCACGATCTGTTACGCCGCATCTTGGACGAAGGCGTCCGCAAGGACGACCGGACGGGAACCGGGACGATCTCCGTCTTCGGCCATCAGATGCGTTTCGATCTGAGCGAGGGCTTTCCTCTCGTCACCACCAAGAAGCTGCATCTGAGATCCATCGTTCACGAGCTTCTCTGGTTCCTGAAGGGCGATACGAATATCGGATACCTGAAGGAGAACGGCGTCTCGATCTGGGACGAATGGGCCGACGAGAACGGCGACCTCGGGCCGGTCTACGGCAAGCAGTGGCGCTCCTGGGCGAAGCCCGATGGCGGCACGGTCGACCAGATCCAGTGGGTGCTCGACGAGATCCGCCGCAATCCGGATTCCCGGCGCCTGATCGTCTCCGCCTGGAACCCGGCCGATCTCGACAAGATGGCCCTCGCACCCTGCCACTGCCTGTTCCAATTCTACGTGGCCGAGGGACGCCTGTCCTGCCAGCTCTATCAACGCTCGGCGGACGTGTTCCTCGGCGTGCCGTTCAACATCGCGTCCTATGCGCTGCTCACGCACATGATGGCCCAG
Source organism: Microvirga lenta (assembly GCF_020532555.1). Lineage (GTDB taxonomy): Bacteria > Pseudomonadota > Alphaproteobacteria > Rhizobiales > Beijerinckiaceae > Microvirga > Microvirga lenta. The sequence goes on from NZ_JAJBBR010000013.1 coordinate 114,091, forward strand.
GCCTCCGGGCTGCAGCCCGGCGACTTCGTCCATTCCTTCGGCGACGCCCATCTCTACCTGAACCACCTGGAGCAGGCCCGCCTGCAGCTGTCCCGAGATCCGCGGCCGCTGCCGAAGCTGCGGCTCAACCCGACCGTGCGCTCCCTCTTCGACTTCACCTTCGAGGACATCGCAATCGAGGATTACGACCCGCATCCGGCCATCAAGGCTCCCGTCGCGGTCTAGGCTTCCATGAACAGGCGCGAGGCCATCGAGAGTGCCGTCCGAATCCTCGCGCCGCGCATCCCGCGGCACGAATTCGAGGCGGTGACGGATCATGCCCTCGGCAGCAGGGGGCTCCACACGGCGTCGCCGGAGGCGGCGGCCTGGCTCTCCCTCGTCGCCTATATCCGTCACCGCTTCACGGATTACGACAGTCTCCTGGACGAGGGCTACGATGTGGAGAGCGCCCGTTTCTTCGTGCTCGACGACATGAACGGGATTCTCGAAGGATGGGGATCGCCCCGCCGCGTGCAGGCGGAGGACGAGGCCGATTAGGGCTCGACAGAACGCCCAAGCTTGGGCACAAACTCTTCATGTCTCTCATCATCCGCCAGGCCGAACCCCGGGACGCCTCCCAAGTGTTCGCATTCATCCGCGAGCTTGCCGAGTACGAACGGCTGGCCCACGAGGTCGATGCGACGGAGGAGGGCATCGCGAAAGCTCTTTTCGCGCCCGAACCGCGCGTCTTCGCGGACATTGCGGAATGGGACGGTAAGCCGGCGGGCTTCGCCCTGTGGTTCTACAACTTCTCCACCTTCCGCGGCCGTCACGGCATCTACCTCGAGGATCTCTTCGTCCGGCCCGACTTCCGGTCGAAGGGAATCGGCAAGGCCCTCCTGCGCCACCTGGCGCAGCGATGCCTCGCGGAGGGACTGGCGCGGCTCGAATGGTGGGTGCTCGACTGGAACGAGCCGGCCCTGCGCTTCTACCGGTCCATCGGAGCCGTGCCCATGGACGAGTGGACGGTGCAGCGCGTGACCGGCGATCAACTCCTCAATCTCGCGGAGGCGTCGTGACCGCACCCCTCATCATCGTCGTTGCCGTCGCCGAGAACGGAGTCATCGGGCGGGACAACCAGCTCCTCTGGCGGCTCAGGACGGACCTGCGGCGTTTTCGCGAGCTCACCTGGGGCAAGCCGATGATCATGGGACGCAAGACGTTCCAATCGCTGGGCAAACCGCTGCCGGGACGGGAGTCCATCGTTCTGACCCGGGATCCGGCCTTCTCCGCGGAGGGCGTCCATGTGGCCCGGTCCTGGGATGAGGCCGTCGCGTTGGGCTCCTCCGTCGCGCAGGCCATGGGCGCGGAGGAGGTGGCCGTGGCGGGCGGAGCGGAAATCTACGCTCTCGCGCTGCCGCATGTGCAGAAAATCTACCTCACCGAAGTTCACGCCTCTCCGGAGGGCGATACGATCTTCCCGGATTTCGACAGGTCACGCTTCCGTGAAGTGCGACGTAGTGAACATCGAAAAGGGGCCGACGACGAGCATTCGTTTACCTTCATCGACCTGGAACGTCGCACTTAAGGCCTTGAAGAGTTGACGAAAGCCCCGACAATCACCAAGTCGCAGCCTTGACAGGCGGGAGAAACAACACCCACAACCGCCTTATACCTTTTCGGCTCGACCGGCCGGACTTTTCAGAGTGAGGAATGGCAACCTATGCCTTGGAGTAACCAAAGCGGCGGCGGCGGCGGCCCATGGGGCCAGCGCGGCGGATCGGGAGGCGGCGGCAAGAGCCCTTGGGGGTCAGGCGGCCCGCAGGGGAATGGCGCGCCTCCGGACTTGGAGGACATCCTGCGCCGCAGCCAGGACCGTCTCAAGGACTTCCTGCCCGGCGGCGGGGGCTCCATGGGCAGCAAGGGGCTGGCCATCCTCGTCCTCGGCGTGATCGCCGTCTGGCTGTTGACCGGGTTCTATACGGTCCGGCCGAACGAGGTCGGCATCAACATGATCTTCGGGCGCTATACTGGCACCACCGGCGAGGGCCTGCGCTACAATCTTCCCTATCCGATCGGCCGCGTCATCAAGCCGAACGTCACCGAGCAGCAGCGGATCGAGGTGGGTTACCGCTCGACCAGCGGTCAGGCCCGCCCGCGGGACGTGATCGAAGAGAGCCTGATGCTCACGGGCGACGAGAACATCATCGACATCGATTTCGACGTGGTCTGGCAGGTCAACGCGGCCCGGGCCCAGGATTTCGTCTTCAATCTCCAGAACCCGCAGGGCACCATCAAGTCCGTGGCCGAAAGCGCCATGCGCGAGGTGGTCGGCCGCCGCAACATCCAGGCGATCCTCACCACCGAGCAGGCGAGCGTGGCCCAGGAGGTGCGTCAGATCATGCAGGAGGCTCTGGATGCCTACGGCGCCGGCGTGCTGGTCAACGTGGTGCAGCTCCAGGCGGCTCAGCCTCCGTCCGAGGTGCGTCAGGCCTTCTTCGACGTCAACGCAGCCCAGCAGGATGCGGTGCGCGTCCAGAACGAGGCCCAGACTTTCGCCAGCCGCGTGGTTCCCGAGGCCCGAGGCGAGGCTGCCCGTACGGTGCAGCAGGCCGAGGCCTACCGCGAACAGTCCGTGGCCGACGCGTCAGGTCAGGCGGCCCGCTTCCGCCAGGTCTACGAAGAGTACCGCAAGGCACCCGACGTGATCCGCGAGCGCATGTTCATCGAGACGATGGAGCGGGTTCTCGGCGGCGTCGACAAGATCATCATCGACCCGAACAGCGGACAGGGGGTCGTTCCCTATCTTCCGCTCAATGAACTACAGAGCCGGCCGCAACAGCCTCAGCCGCAGGCCAATGCGCCGGTCCAGCAAGGAGCGATGCGATGAACAACTCGACCTTTCGCACCGGTCTCCTGATCCTCCTGGGCCTGGCCCTGATCGTGCTCTACAGCTCGGTCTTCATCGTGCAGCAGACCCAGTATGCCCTGGTGCTGCGCTTCGGCGCCGTCCAGTCGGAGATCCGCGATCCGGGCCTCCACTTCAAAGTGCCGCTGATCGACAACGTGACCTACTTCGACAAGCGCGTGCTGGATCTCGACCTGCCGGTTCAGACCCTGCTCTCCGCGGACCGCCAGAACCTGGAGGTCGATGCCTTCACGCGCTATCGGATCATCGATCCGCTCAAGTTCTATCAGGCCGTCGGCAACATCGCCCTGGCCAACCAGCGGCTCGCGAGCTTCACCAACTCGACCATGCGTAACATCCTGGCGAGCGCCTCCCGCGACGCCATCGTCCGCACCGACCGCGCGGACCTGATGAACCGCATTCAGGACGAGGTGAACCGGCAGGCCGCAAGTCTCGGCATCGAAATGATCGACGTGCGTCTCACCCGCGTCGATCTGCCCGCGGCGAACAGCCAGGCCGTCTACCAGCGCATGCGCACGGAGCGCGAGCGCGAGGCTGCCGACCTGCGCGCCAACGGTCAGCAGCAGGCGCAGATGATCCGCGCCCGTGCCGAGCGCGAGGCGACGATCATCCGGGCGGAAGCGAACCGTCAGGCCGAGGAGCTGCGCGGTCAGGGCGACGCGGACAAGAACCGCATCCTGGCGGAGGCTTTCGGCCTGGATCCGGACTTCTTCGCCTTCTACCGCTCCATGCAGGCCTACGAGGGGGGGCTGAGGTCGGGCGATACACGCCTCGTGCTGAGCCCGAACTCGGAGTTCTTCCGCTACTTCAACACCACCGCCGGAAGGCGGAACGGTGAGGGTGGAACGACAGGCTCGACGCAGCCGGCCCCTGCTGCTCCGGCTCAGGCACCGGCTTCGCCCGCGCCCATCACGCCAGCTCCGGCCGCAACCGCTCCGGTTGCGCCGGCGCCTCTCCAGCCCGCTCCAGCCCAGTAAGAGTAACGATGCTGGACCTGATTGCAGCCCTCGGCCTCGCTCTTGCGGTCGAGGGCATTCTATTTGCAGCTTTTCCAGACGGCATGCGGCGGGCCATGTTCGAGGCGGCGCACAGCCCCAGTGACCGGATGCGCCTTGTCGGGATCATCTCCGCCATCTTCGGCATCGGGATCATCTGGATCGTGCGCCAGTTCGGGTGAGGCGTCAGCCCCGCTTCCGCCGCAATCGACGCTTGAATGACGGACCAGACTGACAATCTATGTTCATATTCTCCGAGAGAGGATCATCAATGACCCAAGTCATGAGCGCGCCGGTGCTTTCCGAGCCCGCGGTCCAGCAGCGCCTGCTGCGCAGGCTGGCCGCGTCCTGCTTTGCGGTTCTGACCTTCGTTGCAGCGACCATGCCGCTGCCGGCCCAGGCCCGTTCCGCGCCGGAATCCTTCGCCGATCTGGCTGAGGAGGTCACCGGCGCCGTCGTCAACATCTCCGCCTCGACCACGGTCGAAGCCCGTAACCGGACCCTGCCGCAACTGCCGCCGGGCACCCCCTTCGAGGACCTCTTCGAGGAGTTCTTCAACAGGCGCGGTCAGCAGGGCGGTCCCAACGGGGACAGCACCCCCTCGCGCCCGCGCCGCTCCAACTCGCTGGGTTCCGGCTTCGTCATAGATCCCTCGGGGATCGTGGTCACGAACAACCATGTGATCGGCGACGCCAATGACATCAGCGTGATCTTCTCCGACGGGACGCGTCTCAAGGCCGAGATCGTCGGCAAGGATTCCAAGATCGACCTCGCGGTGCTGAAGGTGAAGTCGGACAAGCCCCTGAAGGCGGTGCGCTTCGGTGACTCCGAGACCATCCGGCCCGGCGATTGGGTCATGGCGATCGGCAATCCCTTCGGCCTCGGCGGCTCCGTCACGGCGGGCATCGTTTCGGCCCGCGGGCGCAATATCGAGTCCGGCCCCTACGACAACTACATCCAGACCGACGCCTCCATCAACAAGGGCAATTCGGGCGGGCCGCTCTTCAACATGAACGGCGAGGTGATCGGCATCAACACGGCCATCCTCTCGCCTACCGGCGGCTCCGTCGGCATCGGCTTCGCGGTTCCGTCCTCGTCGGCCGTGCCGATCATCGAGCAGCTGCGCGAGTTCGGCGAAACCCGCCGCGGCTGGCTCGGCGTCCGCATCCAGAACGTGGACGATGCCACGGCCGAAGCCCTGAACCTCGGAACGGCGCGCGGCGCGCTGATCGCGGGCGTCGACGAGAAGGGGCCTGCGAAGCCTGCGGGTCTGGAAGTGGGTGATGTGATCGTCCGCTTCGACGGCAAGGAGGTCAAGGATTCCCGCGACCTGCCCCGCATCGTCTCCTCGACCCCCGTGGGCAAGGAAGTCGACGTGGTGATCGTCCGCAAGGGCACCGAGGAGACCAAGAAGGTCACTCTCGGACGCCTGGAGGACAGCGAGCAGCAGGCCAGCCTGCAGCAGCCCTCGACGGAAACCCCCACGGTGACGCGTCAGGCTCTCGGCCTGAACCTGTCCGGCATCACGGAAGAGATGCGCCGCCGCTACAGCCTGAAGGACGACACGAAGGGCGTGGTGATCACCCGCGTCGACCCGAACTCGGCCGCTTCCGACAAGCGGATCCAGGCCGGCGAGGTGATCGTCGAGGTCAATCAGGAGCCGGTCTCGTCTCCGGCGGACGTGACCAAGAAGATCGACGACCTCAAGGGGCAGGGCCGCAAGTCCGCGCTCCTGCTCATCGCCAACGCCCAGGGCGAAGTCCGCTTCGTCGCGCTCTCGATCGAGTAGGGCGCCTAGAAAAGGCAGACATGAAAAAGGCGGCCTCGGCCGCCTTTTTTGTTGAATGAATGTGGCATGAGGCCGTGGGCTTGATGCTTGGATCTCGTCCACACCGCGCAATACACCTGTATGGCGATTCTGGGCCCGTGGAACTCTGCAAAGACGAGAAGAGGGCCCGGCGGCCCTCTTCCGTTGAGTCCCTGGATTGAGGATCAGATGATCAGGAAGTCCGTGTGCGACATCGCCGTCAGGTTTTTGCCCAGGATTGCGATCTGCACTGCCGCCTTATCGCCGGTTCCATCGGCATCGTAGTAGAGCTTGCCGTTGCGGGCGTTGTAGATGATGCGGTCGCTCTCGTCGTGAGCGGTCGATCCGATCCAGAACGCATCCTCCGAGAGCTTGCCCTTCCGGCCCGCGGCCTTGAAGACGGCCTTGGCGAGGTGGATGGTGTCATCCCTCACGGAGAAGTCGGTAATGCGGTCCACGTTGGAACGGCTGGGCTTGGTGTCGAACACGAAGACGTCCTTTCCGGAGCCGCCAGTGAGCACATCCTTGCCGCCGCCGCCGGACAGGACGTCCTTGCCCTTGCCGCCGAACAGCCTGTCGGCGCCGGCGCCCCCGTCGAGCGTATCGTTGCCTGCGCCGCCGGTGAGCACATCCTTGCCGCCGCCGCCGGAGAGATCGTCCTCTCCGACGCCGCCAATGATGGTGTCGTTCTCGCCGCTGCCCGGCGCCGTCTCATCCAGCTCATCCTCGACCTGGATGGCGAAACTCCGGACGATGCTGGCGCCCTGAGAGTCGGTCACCTGCACCTTGATGCTGTGAGACGCTGCAGCCTCATGGTCGAGCCTTGTCCCGTCCGTCACCACCAGCTCGTCGCCGATGATCGCGAAGCGCCCCTCCGCGCTGTCGAGCAGGGTGTAGGTCAGCGTGTCGCCCGCGTCCTCGTCCCGGCCGATCAGAAGGCTGACTACGGTGCCGTTCTCGCTGTTCTCTGCCACCGAGGTGTCCGAGAGGATGATATCGGATGGGGCGTGGTTCTCCGGCGGCGGGGGAGGTGGCGGGTTCTCGCCTTCGCTTTCCGCGACATCGACAGTGATAATCTCGGTCACGGCGGCACCCCTGCTATCTTTGACGAGAATCCTGACCTCATGGTCGGTCTCGGCGTCCAGGCGTGTGGGATCCGCCACCAAGAGGCGGTTGCCGCTGATCGCGAAGATGCCGTTGGCGCTATCGGTGATCTCGATGGAGACCGCGTCTCCGTCAGGGTCGGCAATTTCGAAGGTCCCCACCTCGGCGCCGACAGGACTGTCCTCGCTGATCTCGCGGCCGTTGAAGACGACGGTCGGAGCTTGGTTCTCCGGCGGAGGAGGAGGAGGTGGCGGGGGCGGGGGCGGGTTCTCCGGCGCATCGATCACGTTAATGGAGAATTCCCGTACCAGATTCCCGCCGCGACCGTCGGACGCCTTGAGGGAAAAGCGGATGGGCGAGCCTCCCTCGAGGATGACGCCGTCCCGCAGAACGATCTTGTCGCCCTGGATGATGAGAGGACCGCTGTCATCGGTTGGAATGGTGTAGGTGAGAGGATCACCGTCCGGATCGAAGCCGAAAATCTGACCCACGACATAACCGCCCGTGGCACCCTCTGGGATATCCGGCGCGTGGAGCCACAGGTCGTTGGGGGCACGGTTCGGCGGTGGGGGCGGGGTTTCGCCTTCCACGACGTCGATCTCGATGTGCTGGAGCACGATTGCTCCACGGCTGTCCGTCACCCGAACATCAATCTGGTGATCGGTCTCCGCATTGAGGCGGGACGGGTCCACAACCAGCAGGCGATTGCCCTCGAGCGCGAAAATGCCGTCGGCGTTGTTGGTCAGCTCGATGAACACGGCATCGCCGTCAGGATCCGCGATGCTGAAGGTACCAGCATTCGCACCGGCCGGGCTGTCCTCGCTGATTGTATTGGGAGTGAAAATCACGGTCGGAGTGCGGTTCTCCGGCGGCGGAGGAGGCGGTGGAGGCGGAGCCGGCTCGTCTTCGCGGTTGAGAACCATGATCCAGAAAGCCTGCTCCGTAGAGGCGCCTGCCGTGTCCGTAACGCGCACGCGCACCTCATGGCTGGGCCCGGTCTCGTGATCGATGAGGCTCCAGTCGGCGACGCGGATGGCGTTCCCTTCCATGTAGAAGCGGCCGCCGGCATTGTTAACGAGCGTGTAGGTCAGCGCATCGCCATTTTCGTCATGGGCGCGGATCCAGCCGACTACGGGATCGACCGTGGCGCTTCCCTCCATCACCCTGCCGCCGTCCAGCCGGATGATCTCGGGTGCGAAATTTGCCTCTGGGAGCAACGGCCCGGTCAGTGCGGCTATGACCTGCTGGCGCGTCCACACGGTGCCGTCCGCAAAAACGATCTTCTCGATGTGCGCACCGGTAACGGAGGTGTCGAAATACTGGGCGATGTCGAGATGGGCCGTATGGCCGAACTGGATCCGCAGACTGTTGCCGTTCAGCGTAGTCGAGAGGGTCAGTGCGGATGGAAGAGCATCGATGTGAAGAGTATCGATTCCCTCCTCATCGGCGAGCCAATCACGCCCGCCGGAGACAGGATCCCAGATATAGGTGTCGTCGCCGGCACCTCCATAAAGCTGGTCGGAGCCTGCGCCCCCATCGAGAATGTCGTTTCCATTGCCGCCGACGAGGAGGTCGTTTCCGGCGGTACCGTTGATTGGGGTCGGCATGGCGCGTTCCTTGAAAGGAAAATACGCCTAACAACTACGTTATCCAGTTTCATAAAGCAACAAGCTTAACCGTAACCTGTCGATAAACGTCTTTCCCTATAGGAGCTTATCGGAGCTCGTTCGTCCGGAGGTCCGCTTCGCCGTACCCCTGTACATAGAGCAGCGCACTGAGGTCTGCGTGGTCGATGCGGGCATGAGCTGCCGCCGCAACGGCGGGTTTGGCCCGGAACGCTACCCCGAGGCCGGCTTCTCCCAGCATGGCGAGGTCGTTGGCGCCGTCGCCGACCGCCATGGTCTCCTGCGGCGCCAGGCCGAAGCGGTCGCGCAGCTCGACCAGCGTCGCGAGCTTGGCCTCGCGGCCGAGGATCGGCTCCTCGACCTGGCCGGCCAGTCTCTCACCCGCGACGATCAGGTGGTTGGAGCGGTGCTCGTGAAAGCCGATCTTCGCGGCGACCGGCCCCGTGAACAGGGTGAATCCGCCGGAGACGAGGCAGGTATAGGCTCCGTTCGCCCGCATGGTCCGCACCAGGGCGCGTCCGCCCGGGGTGAGGGTGATGCGGCTGGCGATGATCTCGTCCACCACGCCCACGGGAAGATCCTTCAGCAGGGCCACACGCTCGCGCAAGGCCGGCTCGAAGGCGATCTCGCCGCGCATGGCGCGCTCGGTGATCTCCGAAACCTCCGCCTTCAGCCCGACGTAATCGGCCAGCTCGTCGATGCACTCCTGCTCGATCATCGTGGAATCCATGTCCGCCAAGAACAGGCGCTTGCGCCTGTGGTTCAGGGGCTGGACCACGATGTCGATGGGCTGGTCCTGCAGCGCCTCGCGCAGGGCAGCGTCCACGGCCCTGGCGTCGGCCGGTGCCGTGAGGACCAGATCCGCCGCAATCCCCCTTGCCAGAACGGAGCGTTCCGTCTCTTGTCCGAGCGCCCGTGCGGCCAGGGCGACGATGTCGTCCGTCACGGCGGGCTGGAGCGGGTTGGCGACGAGGGTCGCGACGAGGAGGTCGGAGGAGGATGCCATCGTGGGGACCGGAAGGTGAGTGAGGTTCGGATCGGCGCGGTTCTCATTGCAGGGCCGACCGCTTCAGGCAAGTCCGCTCTGGGCATCAAACTGGCGCAGGCCCTGAACGGCGTGGTGATCAACGCCGATTCCATGCAGGTCTACCGGGATCTGCGCGTCCTCACCGCCCGGCCCACGCCCGAGGAGGAGGCGCAGGCGCCCCACCGCCTCTATGGCCATGTGGATGCCGCGGTGAACTTCTCCGTCGGGCGGTACGTGGCGGATGCCGTCGCCACCCTGCGGGAGGTGGAGGGACAGGTGCCGATCTTCGTCGGCGGAACCGGTCTGTACTTCAAGGCCCTGACGGAGGGGCTTTCCGATATTCCCGCCGTCCCGGACGATGTCCGGGATCAGGTGCGGCGGGAGAGCGAAGGCTTGGAGACGCCGGAGCTCCACCGCCTCCTGATGGAGCGGGACCCGGAGACGGGGCGCACCCTTCGCCCTTCGGACCGGCTGAGGGTGCAGCGTGCGCTCGAGATCTTCGCCGCCACCGGCCAGCCCCTCGTCTCGTTCCACGGCGCACGCCAGCCCGGGCCGCTGAGCCGGGTGCCGGTGATCAAGGTTTTCCTGGCGCCGGAGCGCGAAGACCTGCGCCGGCGCATCGACAGCCGCTTCCTTGCCATGATGGAGCAGGGGGCTCTCGACGAGGTCAAGCGCCTCGGCGAGCGCGGCCTCGACCCCATGCTGCCCGCCATGCGCGCCCACGGTGTTCCCGGGCTTCTGGCCCACCTGAGGAGAGAGATCGGTCTCGACGAGGCAATCCAGCGGGGGCAGGGGGATACACGGCGCTATGCGAAGCGCCAGTTCACCTGGTTCCGGCACCAGCTGCCGGACTGGACCTGGGTGGAGCCGGAGCGGGGATATGAGACCGTCCTGTCCCGCCTCAATGCCCTCCGAGCCAGCCCGTGAACATCTGGTAGAAGGTGATGAAGATCTCGAACACGATCAGGAGAACGATGATCAGTTCGAGCCGGAGCGAGCGCTCCGTATCGATGAGGTCGGTAAGGGCCTGGGCCGTATCGCCGATCACCTCGAGCTTCCGGTGGAGCGAAGTGGCGCGTTCCTTCAACTCGTATTCGTCCTCCAGGCGGGCATAGAGGCGCTCGAGGTCGGGGCGGTCCCAAAGCACGTCGGGCTTCTCCTCCACGGCGACGCGGCCGGACACCCGCTGCCGGACGAGAAGGGCATGGCCCACATGCTTCACGATCTCGCGCCGTCCGCCGGGGCGGCGGCCCTTTTCGGCCAGATGGCGCGCGAAGGGCTCCATGACGTCGAAGACGGCGGCGGCCTCCTTTTCGTCGCGGGCCAGGGAGACGCTCTTGGAGAGCGCATCGGCGATCACGATGAGGCGCTCTGTGGAAAGCGTCCTGAGATAGATCGGCCCGCCCGGAGGGATCTGGTCGTCCTTGTCGGGCGAGAGCTCGATGATGGCCGTCTCCTCCTCGCGCCGGGCGAATTCGCCGGTGATGCGCTGGCGCAGGCTGCGGATCACGTCGTCCTCCTCCAGGGGGGTGAGGCCGACGAGGACGATGGCGCCGAAGCGGAACAGGGCCACGAACCCTTCCTGCCCGGCCCGGAAGGCGATGGGGGTGGAGGAGAGGAGGTCGCTGCGCTCCAGTCCCGCCACGTCGAGCCGGTCACCGAGCAGCAGCGCCCGGGCCGTCAGGCGCGAGCCGGTCATGGAAATGCCGGCCGATGATACAGTCGCGTTCATGACAATCTTGATCGAAATCCACCTAGACTAGAGTAGAAGCTGGGCCATTCATCGCAAAAATCGACCCCGCTTGACCGAATGAGTCACATCGTTTAGCGTCAACGCAACTTTTGAAACGAGTGTCGCAACAAATGCGCAAGCTTATTCTCGTAGTACGAGCGCCATCGACGGAGCGGGATTGACCCGCAGGTCCGGCGATGGCGCACAGGCCCCCTCAGGGGCCTTTTTTATTGCCTAGAATTCCTCCAGCACCTTGAGACAGACCCGACGGAGCGAGTGACATGAGCGAGATGATGAACGGAGCCGAAATGGTGATCCGCGCCCTGCAGGATCAGGGGGTCGAGCATATCTTCGGCTATCCCGGCGGAGCGGTTCTGCCCATCTACGACGCGCTCTTCCATCAGGATAAGGTGCAGCACATCCTCGTTCGCCATGAGCAGGGCGCCGTTCACGCTGCGGAGGGCTATGCCCGCTCCTCCGGCAAGGTCGGCGTGGTGCTGGTGACGTCGGGTCCCGGGGCGACCAACGCGGTGACCGGCCTGGCCGATGCCATGATGGATTCGATCCCCATCGTCTGCATCACCGGGCAGGTGCCGACGCACCTCATCGGCTCGGACGCGTTCCAGGAATGCGACACGGTCGGCATCACGCGCCACTGCACCAAGCACAATTATCTGGTCAAGTCGATCGAGGACCTGCCGCGCATCCTGCACGAGGCGTTCTACGTGGCCTCGAACGGCCGCCCGGGCCCCGTGGTGGTCGATCTGCCGAAGGACATCCAGTTCAAGACCGGCATCTACGCGCGCCCCGTCAACAACCAGCACAAGACCTACCGGCCGACGGTGAAGGGCGACATGGACAAGATCCGCGCCGCGATCGATCTCATGGCGAGTGCCAAGCGGCCGGTCTTCTATACGGGCGGCGGCGTCATCAATTCCGGTCCGCACGCGGCGGCCCTGCTGCGGGAGCTCGTGCGCCTGACCGGATTCCCGATCACCTCGACCCTGATGGGGCTTGGCGCCTATCCGGCCTCCGATCCGCAATTCCTCGGAATGCTCGGGATGCACGGCACCTACGAGGCCAACCTCGCGATGCACGAATGCGACGTGATGATCAATATCGGCGCCCGCTTCGACGACCGCATCACGGGACGTCTCGATGCGTTCTCGCCCTACTCGAAGCGGATCCACGTCGACATCGATCCGTCCTCCATCAACAAGACCGTGAAGGTCGACATCCCCATCGTCGGCGACTGCGCTCACGTTCTGGAGGACATGGTGCGCCTGTGGCGCCAGAGCGCGCCGCAGGTGGACAAGGTCGCCCTGAAGGAGTGGCATGAGAAGATCGACGGCTGGCGTGCGCGCAAGTGCCTCGCCTACCGGCCCTCGACCGAGACCATCAAGCCGCAATACGCGGTCCAGCGTCTCTACGAGCTCACCAAGGGGCGGGAGACTTACGTCACCACCGAGGTCGGGCAGCATCAGATGTGGGCGGCCCAGTACTTCAAGTTCGAGGACCCGAACCGCTGGATGACCTCGGGCGGTCTCGGCACCATGGGCTACGGCCTGCCCGCCGCCATCGGCGCGCAGCTCGCCAATCCGAAGGCGCTCGTGGTGGACATCGCCGGCGAGGCGTCGATCCTCATGAACATGCAGGAGATGTCGACGGCCGTGCAGTACCGCCTGCCGGTGAAGATCTTCATCCTCAACAACGAGTATATGGGCATGGTGCGCCAGTGGCAGGAGCTTCTGCACGGCGGCCGCTATTCCCAGAGCTATTCGGAATCGCTGCCCGACTTCGTGAAGCTCGCCGAAGCCTATGGGGGCGTGGGGATGCGCTGCGACAATCCCGGCGATCTCGATGCGGCCATCACGGAGATGATCAACGTGGATCGTCCGGTGATCTTCGACTGCATCGTCGACAAGACCGAGAACTGCTTCCCCATGATCCCGTCGGGCAAGGCTCACAACGAGATGCTGCTCAACGACTATCTCGGCGAGACGGGCACCGACATCGGCTCCGTGATCGACGAGAAGGGCAAGATGCTGGTCTGATCGGAAATGAGCCCCTCTCCCACCCGGGAGAGGGGAGGAGTGCTGAGACATGCCCACCCTCGTCATCGCGAACAAGCTCTACTCGTCCTGGTCGCTTCGGCCGTGGCTGCTCATGAAGCAGTTCGGCATCGCGTTCGACGAGATCCTCATTCCCTTGGACCAGCCGGACACGAAGGCGCGGGTCCTGGAGCATTCGCCTGCCGGCAAGGTGCCGATCCTCATCGACGGGGACATCACCGTGTGGGAGAGCATCGCCATCATGGAGCACGTGGGCGATGCCTATGGTGTTCAGGTCTGGCCCGCCGATATCGAGGCTCGGGCCATGGCGCGCTCCATCGCGGCCGAAATGCACGCCGGGTTTCAGGCCCTGCGTTCCGCCTGCCCGATGAATCTCGGAAAGAGATTTGCAGCGAAAGACAGGGGCGAGGCGGTCTCCCGCGACGTCGCCCGCTTCAGCGAAATCGTGAGCCAGGCGCGGGAGCGCTTCGGTGCGGGAGGCCCGTTCCTCTTCGGCGCGTTCTCGGCGGCGGATGCCATGTACGCGCCCCTCGTCACGCGCCTCGACACCTACTCGATTGCCGTCGATGAGGCGACGCAGGCTTACCTGGATGCCGTCCTTTCCCTGCCGGTATTCCGCGAGTGGCGCTCCGCCGCTCTGAAAGAATCGTGGATCGTCGACGCCGATGAGGTCGATGAGGACCCGATCGAGGTTTATCGCCAAGCCGCTTGAGACTAGAAGAAGCCCCGGAACGCACGAGCCATGACCCAGATGAGCACTCACTATCCTGATGCCACCCGCATCGAACCCGTCAACCGGCACACTCTCGCCATCGTCGTCGACAACGAGCCGGGTGTGCTGGCGCGCATTGCAGGGCTCTTCTCGGGCCGCGGCTACAATATCGAGAGCCTGACCGTCACCGAGACGGAGCACGAGGCGCATATTTCCCGCATCACCATCGTCACGACGGGCACCGACAGCATCATCGAGCAGATCAAGAGCCAGCTCGAGCGCCTCGTGCCCGTGCACCGGGTCGTGGACCTCACGCTGAGCGGGGATGCGGTGGAGCGTGAGCTCTGCCTCGTGAAGGTGGTCGGCAAGGGCGATCACCGGGTGGAGGCCATGAGGCTCGCCTCTGCCTTCGGCGCCCGCACCATGGATGCGACGCTCACCTCCTTCGTCTACGAGCTCACGGGCACGACCGAGGAGGTGGAGCGCTTCATCAAGCTGATGACGGCCGTCGGCCTCGTGGAGGTCTCCCGCACCGGTGTCGCCGCCATGGCGCGCGGTGCGGAAGGCATGTGAGCTTTCAGCCCCTGAATTCGCTTTCCTTCAGGAACGCTTCCTCCTCGGGCGTGCTCTCGCGGCCGAGGATGTGGTTCCGGTGAGGGAAGCGGCCGAAGCGGGCGATGATGTCATGATGGTGCCGGGCCCACTTGATCGAATCCTCCTCGCCCAGGGCCTCGTTCAAAGCGACCGAGCGCTCCTGGTGCCGCAGGGATTCGGAGTGCATGAAGGGGAGATAGAAGAAGCGGCGGAGCGAAGGATCGACCTTCATGTCGAAACCCCTCTCGATGGCGCGGTCCGCGGCCATGAGCGCGACGGGATCGGTCTTGTAGGTGTCGCGCGTTCCGCGAAACATGTTTCGCGGGAACTGGTCCAGGAGGATGACGACGGCGAGTGCGCCGTCCGGCGTAAGCTCCCACTCGTTGAGGTCGCCTCTCGCGGCGGCTCTGTAGGTGGGAAGAAAGCGGTCGCGGATGGCCTGGTCGAAGGCCTCGTCCTTGGCAAACCACTTTTCGGGTCCGGCATCTCGCCAGAACCGGATGACTGTGTCGGGAGAAACGAGCTGGTCCATGCCGCTCATTTCTCCACAACACCGCAGACAATTCAATCAGGCGAGTGCTTCTTCCGCCGTGGGAGTGGCCTTCTCCGCGAAGAAGAAGACGCGCACCAGGTTGGCGAAGAACACGAGGATGCCCGCCAGGGCGACGAAGGAAGCGGCAATCGCGAGGGCGGGGTTCTGATGGGCGATCGACACATAGATCCCGACCGGAAAGATGACCGCCGTCGAGCCCGAGAGGATCAGGTGCGTGTTGGCGAGCCACGAATTCTTCAGGGCCGGATAGCTTTTGTAGACCAAGCCGAACAGGGCGAGGCTCGTCCAGCCGAGAAGGTTGAGGTGTGCGTGCACGGGCGTGAAGGTGAAATCGTGGGCGGCGCCCATGACGATTCCCATCGCGATGCCGACGATCAGGCACAGGACGGAGAGCAGAATGAAAGAGACGTCGATTTTAGGCATAACTTCCCCCTTAAGGTGATAACATTTTCGGCCAATTAACCCAGGAGACGCCACAACGCAAACGCAAACACAATAACATGAATACGAACAAAAATAACAGTTTCATAGCTTCCCTTTGAAACAAGAGGTCGCTAAGAAGCCGCATCCCGCAAGCCTCGGCTCATCTGAGGCAAATCGACACAAACGAACGTTAGAGGAAAAGGCAGCCATGCGCGTTTATTACGATCGCGATGCCGACATCAACCTGATCAAGAGCAAGAAGGTCGCCATCGTCGGTTATGGCAGCCAGGGGCATGCTCACACGCTCAATCTGCGCGATTCGGGCGTCAAGGACATCGTCGTTGCGCTTCGCAAGGGCTCTCCCTCCGCCGCAAAGGCCGAGAAGGAAGGCATCAAGGTCATGGAAGTGGCCGAGGCCGCCAAATGGGCGGACGTGGTCATGATGCTGACCCCGGACGAGCTGCAGTCCGACATCTACCGCGACGAGCTGCACCCGAACATGAAGCAGGGGGCAGCGCTTCTCTTCGCCCACGGCCTCAACGTTCACTTCAACCTGATCGAGCCCCGCAAGGACCTGGACGTGCTCATGGTGGCTCCCAAGGGGCCCGGCCACACGGTCCGTTCGGAGTACCTGCGCGGCGGCGGCGTGCCGACCCTGATCGCGATCCACCAGGACGCCACGGGCAACGCCCACGACCTCGGCCTCTCCTATGCCTCGGCCAATGGCGGCGGGCGCGCCGGCATCATCGAAACCACGTTCAAGGAAGAGTGCGAGACCGACCTCTTCGGCGAGCAGGTGGTGCTCTGCGGCGGCCTCGTGGAGCTCATCAAGGCGGGTTTCGAGACCCTCGTCGAGGCGGGCTACGCCCCCGAGATGGCCTATTTCGAGTGCCTGCACGAAGTGAAGCTGATCGTCGACCTCATCTACGAGGGCGGCATCGCCAACATGAACTACTCGATCTCGAATACGGCCGAGTACGGCGAATACGTCACCGGTCCGCGCATCATCACCCCCGAGACCAAGGCCGAGATGAAGCGCGTCCTGACCGACATCCAGTCCGGCAAGTTCACGCGCGACTGGATGCTCGAGAACAAGGTGAACCAGACCTCCTTCAAGGCCACTCGCGCCCGCAACGCCGCCCACCCGATCGAAGATGTCGGCAGCCGGCTGCGCGGCATGATGCCGTGGATCAAGGAAAAGGCTCTGGTGGACAAGAGCCGGAACTGATCGGCGCAACAGCAGACGACGGAAAAGGGCGGATCACCCGCCCTTTTTCATTTCATGCAGGGGACGGTCAGATGCTGGCCGAGAAGCTGTGCGCCAGGAGCAGGGCAATGGCGGCTGCGACACAGACCACCTGTCCGAGGCGCTCCGACAGGGGTTTGCAGATCTTGAAGAGAGCATAGCAACAGACCAGGACGAGCGAGAGGGTCAGCGCGCCATAGGCCATGTTGACGAGGCTCCTGGCACCTGCCGCCGCTCCGCCCGACGTCCAGCTCTCCAGCAGCCACAGGGCGGAATAAGCGATCCCGGCCATCCACCAGTCGTAGTCCCACCAAGATTCCGGCAGGCCGGCAACGGCGGCATCGATTTCCGGCGGCGCTTCGAGGGCGTCGTCGTACCAATCATACGAATCCGGGCGCGGGGAGCGCATGGCGGCATTTCCATAACGTTACAACATTAAAGATGTAGCATTACGGAAAGTCATTGCCACCTGTTCGAAAAGAGAGGGCTCCGGTGGGAGCCCTCGCCGCCTCACTGACGGTTGCTCTTCGTGTTCTGGGCCTTGTTGTTGTCCTGCTTGCCCGGATCGTTGCGGTTCTTCATCGTGCCGCCGGAGCCGCGCGTGAAGCGGCTGGGATCCTTGCTGTCGGCCGAGTTGTCGCCGTTCATCTTACCTTTACCCATCGGATTCCTCCTTCGATGTGGGAGGTTAATGAAGGCTGGAGCGCTCGGTTCCTGCGGTTTCCTACCACAGGAGGTAGTGCGCGAGTCCTGCGCCGGGGGCGAGCACCAGAAAGGCCCAGACCGAGGCCGACGCCATGTTGGCGGCCTGAAACAAGGGGGCGGGCATGACGAAGATCCCGGCGATCAGCGCGATGACGGCGCGGATGGGGCCGAAGAAGCGCCCGAGGAAGACCGCCCAGGGACCGAAACGCTGAAAGAAGTCCTCTCCGCGCTGCGTCAGTCGCGGATTGCGCGAAAGGGGCCAGACCTCATACGCAGCCTTCTTGTAGTGCCGCCCGATCTCGTAGGAGAGCCAGTTGCCGAGGAAAGCGCCGGCCACGGCGCCCATCCAGGCCTGCCAAAAGGGAATGTCGGCAGCTGCGATGATGAAGCCCACCGCAATGAGAAGGGTCATCGTCGGCAGGAAGAGAGACACGAAGGCGAGCGATTCACCGAATGTCATGAGGGCGAGGACGAAGGGCGCCAAGCCCTGGTGAGCTTGAACAAAGCCGATGACGGCGCTCCTGATGGCGTCGAGATCCATTAACCGCTCCGGTTCGCGTGGCCCCTGATGCGGGCTGCATATCAGAATATGGGGCGGGCCTGCCTATAGCCCTGTGATGGATCCGATCACATTACGCAATTTGTAGCTGGGCCGCGGATGCGCTAACCGGATGGGACAGGGGGCTGAAACCATGAATGTTCTCTCGATCCAGTCGCACGTCGCCTACGGTCATGTGGGCAATGCTTCCGCAGTCTTTCCAATGCAGCGCCTCGGCGTCGAGGTATGGCCGATCCATACGGTCCAGTTCTCGAACCATACCGGCTACGGCTCCTGGAAGGGGCGCGTGTTCGACGGACCGGCCATCGAGGAGTTGGTGGAGGGAATCGCCGAGCGCGGCGTCCTCGGCCGCTGCGACGGCGTGCTCTCCGGCTATATGGGGTCTGCCGATATCGGCAACGCCATTCTCTCGGCGGTCGCGAGGGTCCGCTCGCTCAACCCGGATGCGCTCTATTGCTGCGACCCGGTGATCGGCGATGTGGGACGGGGCGTCTTCGTGCGCCCCGGAATCCCGGAATTCATGCGCGAGCAGGCCGTGCCTGCCGCCGACATCGTCACTCCGAACCAGTTCGAGCTCGACTACCTTTCCGGGCTGACGAGCGAGTCCCTGGCGGATGTCAAGCAGGGCATCGGCGCCGTGCATGCCTTGGGTCCCAAGGTCGTGCTGGTCACCTCGGTCGAGACGAAGGAGACCCCATCCGACTCGGTGGACCTGCTCGCGGGGGAGGGAGGCCGATTCTGGCGCATCCGCACGCCCAAGCTGTCCCTGAGCGTGAATGGCGCGGGGGATGCCGTCGCGGCCCTCTTCTTCGTCCATTATGCCCGCACCCGGTCCGCCTCGGCGGCTCTTGCGGAGGCGTCCGCCTCCATCTACGGGCTGCTGAAGCGCACGGAAGAGGCCGGCTCCCGCGAAATCCTGACCATTGCGGCGCAGGACGAATTCGTTTCCCCCACCTATCGCTTCACCGCCGAAGAGGTTTGATGCCCATGTCCCGTCGCTTCGTCACCCTCGACGTCTTCACCGGCGATGTCTTCGCCGGAAACCCGCTTGCGGTCGTGCTGGATGCGGAGGGCCTCGACGACGACGGCATGCAGGCGATCGCCCGTGAGTTCAATCTCTCCGAGACCGTCTTCGTCCTGCCTCCGACGGAGCCGCGCCAGCGCGCCGACATCCGAATCTTCACGCCGGTACGGGAACTGCCCTTCGCCGGCCATCCCACCGTCGGCACTGCCGTGCTCCTGGCTCTGATGGACGGGACGGACGGCGCCGGCGCCGTTGCGTTCGGTCTCAAGGAGAAGGTCGGCATCGTTCCCTGCGTGGTCGAGGTGGAGAGCGGAACGAAGGGAGCGGCGCGCTTCCGCCTGCCCCGCCTGCCCTTCACCTGGGGCGAGGGCAAGGAGGCGAGCGATTGCGCCTGGGGCCTGGGGCTCGATCCGACGGAGATCGGCTTCGACCGGCATGTTCCGAGCCGCCACTCCGCCGGCGTCGCATACGACCTCGTGCCTGTCGCCTCTCTCGATGCCCTGGCGCGGGCGCGACCGCAGGGCGAGCCTTTCGAGAAGGCCTTCGGCGACAGCGACCACCCGGCAGCCTATGTCTATGCCCGCGTTCCGGACGCGGCGGATCTGCGCTTTCGCGCCCGCATGTTCGGGCCCGGCATGGGCATCGTGGAGGATCCGGCGACCGGGTCGGCCGCGGCGTCGTTCGCAGGGGCGCTGATGCAGTGCGAACCCCTCGGCGACGGCGAGCACAACATCGTCATCGAGCAGGGGTTCGAGATGGGGCGCCCGAGCATCATCTCCCTTCAGATGGTGATCAAGGACGGCGCCCTCGTCTCCGCCGAGATCGGCGGCCAGGCCGTCATGGTCAGCCGCGGCGAACTCCTGTGATGGAGCGGGATCTGCGCATCACGCGGGTCGCGCATGTCGAGGCGCGCCTGGAGCCCATGGAGTGGCCCTGGGCGAGTGAGAACAGGGAGCGCATCGAGGCCAACTGGCAGCGTCGCAAGGCTCAGACGCCGAAGATGTTCAACGGGCGTGTCCTGATGCTGCGCGATGTGGACCTCACGCCGGAGCGGTGCATCAACACGTATTTCGAGGTCGATTATGCCAGCCTCGTCGCCTGGATCGATTTCGGCAATCCGGACAGGAGCGTGGCCAACGGCTTTGCCATGGGGGCGCTGCGCGGCTCCGACGGCGCCTTCCTCTGCGGCGTCATGCACGAGCATACGGCGAATGCCGGCCGCATCTATTTCCCGGCCGGGACGCCGGACCTGTCCGATCTCCGGTCCGACGGCACGGTCGACCTGGCGACGAGCCTGACCCGGGAACTCCACGAGGAAACGGGCCTGAGCGAAGGCGATTATCGCGTGGCGGACGATTGGATCGTCGTGGAGCGCTGGCCCGCGGTCGCCATGATGCGCATGGTGACGCTTCCCTTCCCGGCGGAGGAGGGGGCGGACAGGATCCGCAGGGTCATCGCCCTGCAGGATCCTCCGGAATTGTCAGATGTGCGGATCATCCGCGGACCCGACGACATCGAGCCGCAGAAAATGCCGCTCTTCCTGCAGTCCTTCTTCCGCTGGAGCTTCGGTCAGCTATAGCCGTAGCGGGACTTCGCGGCCCTGATCATCCGGATCGCCTCCGCATCGCGCCCGGCCGCGCAGGCGGAGGAGGCCTGGTCGATCTCCCGCGACACACGGCCATAGACGGAGTGATTGACGTGGCCCATGGCCAGGTCGTTGTCCATGACGGCTCTGTAGCGGGCGACCTCGCCCGCGCAGCCCGTTCCCTCGGGCATGCGGAAGCTGGAGGGGGTGACGCTTGCGCTGCCCGGGGCAGGGGGCGCCGTCTGATTGCAGGCCGCCAGAGACAGTGCCGCTGCACCTGCAATCCACAAGGGACGAATCAGGGTTTTCATTCGAACGGTCTCCTGTTGAACTCGGCGGGGAGATAAGGCCAAGCTTGCGGCGATCAAGACCATCTTCCGCACGGAGCGCCGCCCCGGACTTTTCGTTTATGTCATTCTCTTGCCATCGTTTCGAAGCGTCGTTACAACCAATGACACCGTTCGCGGCGTAACCGCGACCTTGAGGAGGAATGGGAAGCGATGACAATCGGCTCCCCCGGCGCATGGATGATCGGCCCCGCTTCAGCGGCCGCCCGCGCGCGTCTCCTTGGCCTCCTTCTCCTTAGTCGCCCCTGAGGGTCGGCTGGGCTTTGATGCCTGGGCTCTCAGGGGTTCTGGACAACAGGAACAACCTTGAGCGCGTGGATCGCTCGCCCCGAGAAGGACTAGACCGATGACCATTTCCTCCGCCGCCGGCTCCTCGAAGGACCGCGTTCTGATCTTCGACACCACCCTGCGCGACGGCGAGCAATGCCCCGGCGCCACCATGACCCTCGAAGAGAAGCTCGAAGTGGCCGACCTGCTCGACTCCATGGGGGTCGACATCATCGAGGCCGGCTTCCCGATTGCCTCGAACGGTGACTTCGAGGCGGTGTCGCTCATCGCCAAGCGGGTGAAGAATGCCACTGTGGCCGGCCTTGCCCGCGCCATTTCCGCCGACATCAATCGCGCCGGCGAGGCCGTGCGCCACGCGGTGCGCCCGCGCATCCACACCTTCGTCTCCACCTCTCCCATCCATCTGGCGCATCAGATGCGCAAGACCGAGGAGGAGGTGCTGGAGATCATCACGGCGACGGTGACCCAGGCCCGCAACCTCGTCGAGGACATCGAGTGGTCGGCCATGGATGCGACCCGCACCTCCATCGAGTATCTGTGCCGCTGCGTCGAGGCGGCCATCAAGGCCGGAGCGACCACGATCAACCTGCCGGACACGGTGGGCTACGCCACCCCGGACGAGTACCGGGAGATGTTCCGGGCCATCCGCGGACGCGTGCCGAATGCCGACAAGGCGGTTTTCTCCGCCCATTGCCACAACGACCTGGGCCTGGCCGTCGCCAACTCCCTGGCGGCGCTCGAGGGCGGGGCACGCCAGATCGAGTGCACCATCAACGGCATCGGCGAACGGGCCGGCAATGCCGCGCTGGAAGAGGTCGTGATGGCGATCCGCACCCGCGGCGACGTGCTGCCCTACGAGACCGGCATCGAGACGGCCATGCTGACCCGCGCCTCGAAGCTGGCGGCGGCCGCGACCTCGTTCCCGGTCCAGTACAACAAGGCCATCGTCGGACGGAACGCCTTCGCGCATGAGAGCGGCATCCATCAGGACGGGATGCTCAAGCACGCCCAGACCTATGAGATCATGACGCCGGAGAGCGTCGGCGTCTCCAAGACCAATCTGGTCATGGGCAAGCATTCCGGCCGGGCGGCCTTCCGCAACAAGCTCGACGAGCTGGGCTACAAGCTGTCCGACAACCAGTTCCAGGATGCCTTCGAGCGCTTCAAGGATCTCGCCGACCGCAAGAAGCACGTCTACGACGAGGACATCGAGGCCCTGGTCGATCAGAACATCGCCATGGCCCACGACCGGATCAAGCTGGTTTCCCTCTCGGTCGTTGCCGGAACCCGCGGCCCGCAGCGCGCCACCATGAAGCTCCAGATCGACGACAAGGTCGTCACGGAGGAGCAGGAGGGCAACGGTCCGGTGGATGCCACCTTCAACGCCATCAAGGCCCTGGTGCCTCACGAGGCCGTGCTGGAGCTCTATCAGGTGCACGCGGTGACGGAAGGAACGGATGCCCAGGCCGAGGTCTCCGTACGGCTCTCCGCCGACAATCGCAGCGTGACCTCCCGCGCCGCCGATCCGGACACCCTGGTGGCCTCGGCTCAGGCCTATCTCGGCGCTCTCAACAAGCTCATCAGCCGCGGTGCGCGCCTCCACGCGCAGTATGCGGCTGAGTAGCTCTTGCGCAACCAGGCGCCGGTCCGGAGACGGGCGCCTGGAGAAACTTCGCGTCTCTTTGGTCGGACGAGGCCGGCTCGAAGCACGCGGTGCGACAGTTTTCCTGCGGCAGATTTAGATTTTGCCGCCTGGGACAAAAAAACCTCTCTGAACGGGGTAGACAGAGGCCGAACGGTTTGTTACACGCACGGCCTCTTCAGCGGGGATCGCACCCCACTGAAATCGCTTCGGCGACGGGTGATTAGCTCAGTTGGTAGAGCAGCTGACTCTTAATCAGCGGGTCGTAGGTTCGAGCCCTACATCACCCACCATTTTCTTCGACAACTTAGCCGCTGCAGGTGCTGATCCTGCTTCCCGGGCGGGCCGGATCGAAGCGCAGGAAACAGGCGCGGCCGGCTGTTGATCTTCCCAAATTCCGAATCGTGGGTCGGCGGGCGAGGTTCGCCAGCCTGACCGTTGCGCGCATCCGGATCAGGCGATGGAGCAAGCCCCGATGGGGCGATCCGGATCAGGTGTAGTAAACCGCAATTCTCCGCCCATCGATATCGCGGATGTCCACGTCCATATCGTAGACTTCACGGATTGCCTCGCGCGTCATGATCTCATCCGGAGAACCATGTCGGATGAGGACTCCGTCGCGCATGGCAACGATGTAGTCAGAGTAGCAGGAGGCGAAATTGATATCGTGGAGGACGAGCACGATCGTCTTCTCGAGATTGTCGGCGGCCTGCCGCAGCAGCTTCATCATGCCGACGGCGTGCCTCATGTCGAGGTTGTTCAGCGGCTCGTCGAAGAGGACATAGTCCGTGTCCTGGCAGAGCACCATGGCCACGTAGGCGCGCTGCCGCTGCCCGCCTGACAATTCATCGAGAAAACGGTCGGCGAGCGCCTCGAGGCCAAGGAATCCGATTGCCTTGTCCGCCTGACTGCGGTCCTCGGCCGTGAGACGGCCCTTCGAATACGGATACCGGCCGAACTCGACCAGATCCCTGACGGTCAGCCGCGAACCGATCCGGTAGTCCTGCCTGAGGATGGACAGACGCTTCGCCAGGACGTCAGACGGCGTCTTGGTGACGTCGAGCCCGTCGACCGTCACCGTTCCGGCCGTCATGGGCGTAAGGCGGCTGATCATCGACAGGAGCGTGGATTTGCCGGCGCCGTTGGACCCGATGATGGACGTGATGCCACGACGCGGGATCTGCAGCGACACATCGCGCACGACGATGGTATCGGCATAGGCCTTGCGAATGTTGGAAATTTCGATCAACGGGCAGTTCCTCTGATCAGCAGGGCGAGGAAGACGATCCCGCCCACGAACTCGATGACGATGCTCAGAGCCGTATCGAAAGCGAAAACCCGTTCGAGGATGAGCTGGCCCCCGACGAGACAAGCAATGGCCAACAGCACTGCGACGGGCAGCACGAAGCGGTGCTTGTGCGTTCCGGCCAGCTGATAAGCGAGGTTTGCGACAAGCAGCCCGAAGAAGGTCACCGGCCCCACCAGGGCGGTGGACACCGAGACAAGAACCGACACCAGTATGAGGACGGTGGTGACCGCCCGGTTGTGGTTGACGCCGAGATTGATGGAGGTCTCCCGGCCGAGGGCCAGCACGTCGTAAACACCCATGAGCCGCCACCCGATGATCGACACGACCAGGATCACGCCTGTGGCGACCGCAAGGAGATCGCTCTCGACGCTGTTGAAGCTCGCAAACAGGCGATCCTGCAGCAGGACGAATTCGTTCGGATCGATGATCCGCTGCATGAAGCTCGAAAGGCTGCGAAACAGCACGCCGAAGACGATGCCCACCAGAACGAGCAGATGGAGACTGCGGCTCCCGCCGGAGAACAGCCAGCGATAGAGCGCGCTGGAGAATGCCATCATTGCGGTCACTTCGAAGGCAAACAGGAGGCGCGGATCCAGCATCGTCAAGCGGGCGGATCCGATGGTGAAGATCAGCCCCGTCTGGATGAGGATGTAGAGCGCGTCGAAACCCATGATCGAGGGCGTCAGGATCCGGTTGTGGCTCACCGTCTGAAACAGGACGGTCGAGACCGCGATGGCATGGGCCACCAGGACCATGGATAGAACTTTCGTACCGCGGAAGGGCAGAATGAAGTCCCAGCGCCCCCTGGCGTTCAGCGTCATGAAAAGCACGATGACGCCCGCTGCGACGGCAGCCAGGATCAGGAGAACACGGATCGGCGCTCTGTTCTCACGCAAGACGTTCGCGCCCCTTGAGCAGGAGGAGCAGGAACAGGGCGCTACCGACAATTCCCATGATTGTCCCGATGGGAATTTCGTAGGGGTAGTACACCACGCGCCCGACGATGTCGCACACCAGGACGAGACCGGCTCCCAGCATAGCGATCCATGGCAGGGAGCGGCGCATGTTGTCACCCATCAGAAGGCTGACCACGTTCGGGACGACCAGACCAAGAAACGGCAGCATGCCGACGGTGACCACGATGGTGGCCGTCACCATCGCAACGATGACGAGGCCGAATGATACGACGCTCCGGTAGCGCAGACCGAGATTGGTGGCGAAGTCGCGCCCCATGCCGGCCAGGGTGAGCCTGTCGGCGGCGAGATAGGCCAGAAGGGTGAGGGCAAAGGCGATCCAAAGCAGCTCGTAACGGCCGCGCAGAACGCCTGAGAAGTCTCCGGTCGTCCAGGCGTTCAGGGATTGCAGCAGATCGAACCGGTAGGCGATGAAATTGGCAACTGCGCCGATGATGCCACCCAGCATGATGCCGACCAGCGGCACGGTCAGCACGGAGCGGAGAGGCACCAGCCTCAGGATGCGCAGGAACAAGGCGGTACCTGCCAGAGCGAAGCCCGCGGCGACCAGCATCTTGACGATGACCGAAGCTTCCGGAGCAAACAGCGTGACGATGAGGAGACCGAGACTCGCGGACTCGACGGTTCCTGCGGTGGAGGGCTCCACGAACCGGTTGCGTGTCAGCATCTGCATGATCGTCCCGGCAACCGCCATGGCCGTTCCGGCCAGGATGAGGGCGAGCGTGCGGGGGATCCGGGAAATCAGGAGGATTTGAGCGGCATACTGCCCCTCCTGGGGCGAAAGGAGCGCAGCCAGCGACAGATCGCCGCCGCCGATCAGGAGGCTGATCAACGCCAGAACGGTAATTGTGATTGCTGCGAGAAGGAGGTGTTTCACGGGCATTCGGGAGCGCCGGCGGGGCGCGTCCAATCGGGATTAAACGGCAAAACGGATCACCCGCAGGTGATCCGCGATTCGCAATGCCCTGACGGGCAAGCCTGTTCAAGCTTATTTCTTGGCGAGTGCTTTTGCGATCTGGTCCACGCTGGCCTGCATGGCCGTCAGTCCACCGCCGATGAGGTACCAGTTGACAGGGTCGAGGTAGACGACCTGATTGTTCTTCCAGGCCGTGGTTTGTGCGACGAGTTCGTTGTCCAGCACCTTCCTGGCGGCGCCGCCGCCCTGGCCAGTAGCCGCGTCCCGATCGATCACGAAGAGCCAGTCGGGGTTCGTCTTGAGAATGAACTCCGCATTCACGGCTTGGCCGTGGCTCGTGGTGGCAAGTCCCTCGACGGCTGGGACGATCCCGAAGTCGCTATGCAGCAGCCCGAACCGTGAGCCCGGCCCATAGGCGCTCATC
The DNA here is from genome assembly GCF_020532555.1 of Microvirga lenta. Classification (GTDB taxonomy): domain Bacteria; phylum Pseudomonadota; class Alphaproteobacteria; order Rhizobiales; family Beijerinckiaceae; genus Microvirga; species Microvirga lenta. Next base: position 140,662 of record NZ_JAJBBR010000013.1, read on the forward strand.
TTGCCGCCGGTCGTGAGAACGAGAAGACCCTTGCCGGCTTTTGACGCCTCCTGCCGGAGGGCGGCCACAGACTCTTCGAACCTCGCGAATTGCGCATTCGCCTCGGCCTGCTTGTCGAAGATCCTGCCGAGCAACTGAACATTGCGCTTGACGCTTCCAACATAGTCCTTGGGGTCGACCGTCATATCGATCGTCGGGGCAATCTTCGCCAGATCCTCGTATTTCGCGCTGGAACGGCCTCCGACGATAATCAGGTCCGGCTCGGCGGCATTGACGGCTTCGTAGTCCGGCTCGAACAGGGTTCCGACCTTCTCGTACTTGTCCGACCCGTACTTCGCGAGGTACTCCGGAAAGCGTGCCGTGGGCACACCGGCAACCTCGACGCCGAGCGCATTCAGCGTGTCGAGGGACGCGAGATCGAATGCGAGAACCTTCTTGGGCTTCAGCGGGACCGTCGCCTCGCCTTTCACGTGCTGGACCTTGAGATCCTGCGCGTGAACGCCCGCGGGCAGGGCGCCGAACGCGAGCACGCCGGCGAGAATGGCGGCAAGGGAGTGGGGAAGGCGGGCAGCGAGATTCATCATGATGGTGCTCTCCAGGAATGTGTTCAGTCGCTGGCGTGAGAGGGTCAGTCGTCGACATGGTCATGGCCGCCGATGCGCCCAGGGCGCCAGTAGCCTTCTGATGAGATCTGGTCGCGGGTGAGCCCCCGCGCGATGAGGGTATGCCGCTGGCGTCGGACATTGCTCGTCTCGCCGATGATGTAGGCGTGACCTTTGCCCGGGGGCAGAGGGAAGCTCTGTACCACCTCGTTCATGAGCTCGCTTGGGCCGGCGGGTGCGCCATTGCGATGCACCCAGGTGACGGTCGCATCGGCTTGCGTTTTCAAGGCGATCTCGCCGTTCCTGTCGCCAACTTCGATGAAGACGAATGCCTTGGCGCCCTCCGGCATGGTCTCAAGAATGTGGGCGATGGCCGGGATGCAGGTTTCGTCTCCGGTCAGGAGGTGCCAATCCGCGTCCGGGCGCAGCGTGGTGCCGCCGCGTGGACCTTTCACCTCGATCGTATCGCCGGGCTTCGCCTGTTGCGCCCAAGTGGGAGCCGGCGTGTCGCCGTGGAGCACGAAATCGACGCTGATCGTCCCTGCCGAACGGTCCATGTTGCGGATCGTGTAGTCCCTGCGTCCCGTTCCTCCCTCCGGCAGGGGGACCATCATGACGATGGCCTGTCCCGGCTCGTAGGCGAATTCATCAATATCCTCCGCCGTCAGAACGACACGGCGCATGTTGGGCGGCACGTCGAAACCGGCGACAACCTGGAAGGTCCAGCTCCGCAGTTGGGGGCGCCGGCGCGGCGGCTCGTGAAGATCTGGCTTGCTGTCGTATGTCATGCTTGTCCTTGCCTGCTGCGACCGGCATTCGGAACCGGGAGGTGGGGGGAGGCGGATCAGAAATTCGCCGACATGCTCACCCAAAGGCGACGCCCCTCGACGACCGTGTTGTAATCGGTGGGTTCGATCTCTTTGTCGAAGACATTGTAGACGGCGGCATTCAGGGTCAGCCGTTCCGTAAAGCCGTAGGACAGGCCGACATCCATCGTGGCGTACGCGTCGTACTTGCGACCGGAGACGCCGTTGATGACCACCGGCGTGCCGTTGGTCCCGATCCGAGCGCCACCCACGATCTCGGAGCCGTGATAATTCACCGCGGCCCACGTCGCCAGGCCGGAGACGGGGGTGATCCAATCCAGGCGCGCATTGGCCATGTGCTTGGGAGTGCGGGCGAGTGGGAAGCCGGCATAGTCGCCGGTCTTCTGCTCGGAATCCGTAAACGTGTAGCTGCCGCGGAACGAGATCGTGTCGGTCGCGCGCCATGTGGCAGCCAGTTCGACGCCCTGGATGACCGCATCGTCGATGTTGTAGCTGTACCAGAGCCGGTAGTTCGGGTCCTCCGACCAGCGTACTGGGTTTCCGGCATCGTCCAGCACCAGCGCATTGCTGATCTTGTTCTTGAAGTCCGTATAGAAATACGTCGCACTGGCCGTGAACCCGTCGAGGTTGTCCCACACGGCGCCGATTTCGTAGCTCGTGCTCGTTTCCGCCCGTAGGTTCTCGTTGGCAATGATGACGCCGCAGGTTCCGTTGGGACCGTACGAGCAGCCGCCGCCGCCGGTCGTGTAGGCATAACCTGGCGCAATCTGGCGGATTTCAGGGGCGCGAAAGCCCGTGGATACCCCGCCCTTCACGGTCAAGTTCTCGGTTGCGTGCCAAACGCCGTAGCTGCGCGGGCTGTAGTGAGAGCCATAGATCTCGTGGTGATCCATGCGCAGGCCGTTCGTGATCGTGAATGTGTCGGTGAGACGCCATTCATCCTCTGCGAAGAGGGCCCACTGGTTGATCTCGAACTTCTCGTCAATGCCGGTTCGGCGACCGGGATTCTGGTCCGTGAGCATAGCATTGAACCACTGACCTCCGGTCACCAGGGTATGCGTCCCAAACAGGCTGTAGGGGGTCGTGAATTTGCCGTCGACGACCGTATTCCTAATTTCGGGTGAACGCCGGTTCTTCTCGAAGAGAAAGGTTCGCGGGCTCTCCGCATAGGCTCGCCGCTCAGCCCATTCCTGCATGATGGAGAAGTTCGAGGTCGTGGGTCCCCACCGGCCCTCATGGGTCAGCGACCAGTACTTCCGGTCGTTGTCATTGTAGGTGTCGTTGCCGGTTGGCTCGAGCGTGCGCCATTTCGAGGCGGATCGGCGGATGCGGGTGAAGCCGCTTTCCAGCATCAGGTCATGGTTCTCGTTGGGCGTGAACGTCAGGCGCCCTGCGATGTTGCCCTCGCGTGCCCCGGTGATGCCGCTCAGGATGTCGTCCTCGCCGCGGCCATAGCCACGGCCCCAGAGCTGGAGTCCCAGCATCCGGTGGATCAGCGGACCGCTCGTGTAGAAGGAGCCTTGAGCCGAATTCCCGAAATAATCGTGTTGCTGGAGCGTGCCGTCCGTGGTGACTGTCCCGCGCCAAGTGTCGGATACCTTGCGCGTGATGATATTGATCACGCCTCCCATGGCATCGGAGCCGTAGAGGGACGACATCGGACCGCGCACAACTTCGATACGCTCGATGGCGGCGACGGGAGGGATGAAGCTCTGCTCGAAACCCGAGCTGCCGTTTGTGCGAGCGTCGCGGGTGTTCTGACGCTTTCCGTCGACAAGGATCAGGGTGTAGGTTCCGGGGAGGCCGCGAATGAAGATGTCTTTCTCGTTGGCGACCCCCGTCACGGCGACGCCCTGGACCTCCCTCAAGGCGTCCGTCAGGTCGCGGAAGGAGCCCTTCTCGAGCTCTTCGCGGGTGATGACCGAGATGCTCGCCGGGGCATCCTTGACGCTCTGCTCGAAACCTGCGGCGGTGACGACGATTTGATCCAGCGCTATCACATCTCCGTCAGTGGCGACCGGGCTACCATCCACCGTTTGGGCAATCGCGCCCGAGCTGACGAGCAGCGCCGCCGACAGGCTGGTGCAAGCGAGGAACCCGAGCATCCGGCTCGTTTTCGCTCTCCGTGTACGTCCAATGCCCATATCCCGCCGAACAGAAACGCAAAGTCTCGCCATTTGCCCCAAACCCATCAGAAGTCCAAGTGATGGCAGCTACTAGTTACTGCTGAAGAACAGGGTCAACGGATATGTTTGAGAGTCATTCTGAGTTCAGGAAAACGCAATTTATAATAGCTCTAAAATACTTGCCGCGGCTTGAAAGACTTCTCGGAATGGGGAATAGGCGGTGTACACCGATATTGGCAAAGGACTGCCCGGTCGTCGCGAACCGGCTTTTGAAACGTAGCAATTTTGACTTCGCCGCCACATGAACCTGGTTTGAAACTCGGGCGCCTCCGGCTCCTCCTGGCGCTGGATGCGCTGCTCATGGAAGGAAGCGTCAGCCGTGCCGCCGAGCGGCTCGAGATGAGCGTTCCGGCGATGAGCAGGCTCCTCGGGCAGATCCGGGAGATCTATGACGATCCGATCTTCACGCGCTCGGCCCGGCGCCTGATCCCGACACCTTTTGCGGAATCCATGCGCCAAAGACTGCGTGCCCTGGCGGCAGAAGCGGAGGCGCTTGCGCGGCCGCAAAGGAGGGCGTCCGACGGCATCACGCTCGATCCCACGGCTTGGTCGGGAACGCCCGTCATCGAAGCTGCCCCATTGGCCGCACGACGGAGCATCTTACTCGAGGGCGAACCTTTCCCGGAGGCCTTCGCGCTCAAGCTCGCGACTCTCGGAAAAGCGGAGGATGCCCAGAAACGGCTGGCCACGTACATCGCAACGGTGGGCGCAGGGATCGGGAACAGCCGCCCTCTCACCACGGGCGAGGCGGAGGATGCGTTCTCTACCATTCTCGGAGGTGGAGCGGATCCGATCCAGATCGGGGCACTTCTTTCCGTTATCAATTTCAGAGGAGAGACCGCCGCCGAGCTTGCCGGCTTCGTTCGAGCAGCCCGCACCCACATCAAGGGCCCAGATGCGGAGGCGACCCTTCCCATCGATCTCGACTGGCCTGCCTATATCTCTCCGAAATCCCGCAGAATGCCCTGGTTCCTGCAGGCAGCGTTGCTTTTGGCACAGGCGGGCCACAAAATTCTCCTTCACGGGCTGGATGGCGGCAGCGGTACGAGAGGCAAGTTCACGTCCGCTGCGAAAGCGATCGGTATCCCGGTTTGCACGAACATCGCATCTGCGGCCTCTGCCATCACCGAGCGCGGTATCGCATACCTGCCCGTCGCGGGGATGTCGTCCCAACTCCATCGGCTGCACATGCTGTATGGGCTGTTCGAGACGCGCTCGCCGGTCAATTCCCTGATGCCGCTGCTCAATCCGCTCGATGCGCCCTCGATCATGATGGGCGTGGTTCGCCCGGCCTATCGCGAACTGCACTGCGATGCGGGCAGGCTCCTCGGATGCAGAAACCTGACCGTCTTGGCAGGAAGCCGCGACGCTGCCGAGGCGACGCCGTTCCGCTCAAGTACACTTCTTCGCTTGGTCGATGGACGAGCAGAGAACCTCTTCGTGCCCGCTATGCCGGAACCGATGCCATATCCGCTTACGGGGATGACAAGCCTCGATTACTGGCGCGGCGTCTGGACGGGAGCGGTGCCGGATGAGCGCGCCACGGAAATCATCAATGCCACTGCAAGTACCGCGCTCCTTACTCTGAGCGGCGGGAATGAAGATCGCCTCGAGGAGTGCCGAACAACGGCACGAAATCTCTGGAAAGCGCGGAGAACGGACCTCCTGCCGGCGCTGTCCCAACTCGGATGAGGTTGTCTGACGAGAACAGTCATCCTACCGTGTCAACTCCAGGAGGTCCGGTCATGTGCCGACATCTCCGTCCGGCATTACGGCTCGAGCCGCTCCAGGTGCCCGTAAGGAGTTCATCGATGGCAATGACAGAGTCTCAGAACTCGGACAGGGGCCTGACCGCGCCGTCGGTGGCACGAAACCGCGATCCGATCCTCGCTGTCCTGCGTCGGATTCTTCCTCGGGCCGGAACCGTTCTGGAGATTGCCAGCGGGACGGGTGAGCATGCCGTCTATTTCGCTGCGGCGCTGCCGCACCTGAAATGGCAGCCAAGCGATTGTGAGGAGCAGGCCCTGAGCAGTATCGCGGCCCATCGGGCCGCTTCCGGGCTGCCCAATCTTCTTGCTCCACTGACGCTCGATGCCTCGTCGCCGGAATGGACCGTGGAGCGGGTGGACGCCCTCGTGGCGATCAATATGGTCCACATCTCGCCCTGGCGGGCGACGCAGGGGCTGATGGCCGGGGCAGGGCGCGTGCTGACCCCAGGCGGTGTGCTGTATCTCTACGGTGCCTACAAGGAGAACGGCGCCCATTCCGCTCCAAGCAACGAAGCTTTCGACAGCGACCTCAAACGCCGAAATCCGGAATGGGGCGTTCGCGACCTCGAAGAGGTGACGGAACTCGCCCGAGCCCACGGGCTGGTGCTCGCCGAGCGCATTTCTATGCCTGCCAACAACCTTAGCCTCATCTTTCGCCGATAGGAGCCCGCAGCCGGCAACAATCCCGGGCCAGCCCGGCTCCGCGCCGTTCGGGCTGGAACCGCTCGTGCCCAGCTTCCGTTGGTAACGGACTTTCACCACGGGAGCGACGTTATGGATCTCTGGCATCTGATCACGAACGACCATGCCAACATTGCAGAATTATGTGGGGAGATCCCCCGTGCCCTGCCGGACGGCGGCGTCAGGAGCCGGGACCGGCTGTTTAGCGAGTTGCATGACGAACTCCGGCGGCACATGGAGGCGGAAGAGGAAAGTCTCTACGATGCGCTCGAGGACCACGACCGTACGGAACACCTCATCGCCGAGCTTGAGCACGAGCATGAGGAAATCGAGAGGCGGCTCGGTGAGCTCGCCCGCGTTCACGACAAGGGCAGCCGTGACTGGACCATGAGATTCCGGGATTTGGCCGCCCTGATCGAGGAGCACTTCCATCGTGAGGAGCATGAACTTTTTCCCGCCGCGCGCGAACTCCTGCATGACGAGCAGGTTCACGATATCCGCCATGAGTTCATAGAGGAGAAGTCCGAAGCGTTGCGCGGTGGGTATTACGGCTGGGCTTCGTCCGGCATTCTCCTGGGAGCGATGGCCGGGGCGGCTGCGGGGGCGCTCGTTTTCGCAGCATGGCGCAGAGGCTCGTTCGGCGCCATCGGCGCACCGGATCTGGCACGGCGGCTTGGAGCCAGGGTCCCGCTGTTGAACAGGTTCTCGAATCTCTTCGGTCAAGGCGACGGACTCACGCGGAGATACGGCCCTGATGTTCTGCAGGATGTTGCCGAGCGAACCCGGACGCCGGTCCATGATGTCTCGTCCCGCCTGAGCATCCCCATCGGGACGACTTTTGCCGTCGTCGCCGGCCTCGAGCGGCAAGGGCTCGTGCGTTCCATCAGGCAGCAGGGACCGGCACGCGAGCGGGTGGTGGCAATCACCACGCGCGGGCGGGAGAAGGCGCAAGGGTGACCGAGCCGGTCTTCCGGCAAAGGCACCAGGCGCCGCGGCGTGCGATGAGCGTCTTCGCGGCTTCGTCGCCCAGGCACGGCGGAAGAGGGGCGGACGGCTGAAGGATAGGTCTCAGGCAGCCGCGCAGTCTTGCAGATGCAGGTAGGTGGTATCGAACTCACCTGCCTGCATGAGTCCCTCCCAGTTGAGAATGGTCAGGATCCCGCCGTCCCAGGCCACGAGATCCTCTCCCCTGAGCTCCTGCAGGGTGCGGTTGATGTGAACGGTCGAGAGACCGAGGGCATCCCCCATTTCAGCCTGGGAAAGCGGCAGCGGAATGCTGTTGCTTCCTGCCAGACCGATCACCTTCAGCCGCATGAAAAGCTCGCACAGAAGATGCGCCAAGCGGGTTCTGGCCGAGCGGCGGCCGATCCCGAGCATCCACTCCCGGAAGATCGCCGCATCGATGAGGGTGTCCCGCCAGAACACCTCTGCCAGGCGGGGATGTTGACGGAACAGCTCACGCAGGTGCTCGTGCTGGATGAAGGCGATCTTGCAGGGCGTCAGGGTCCCCAGCGAATGGTCCATCGTTTTCAGGTGTAGGCTCTGCAGATCGGGAATGTCGCCTGGCGTATGAAACGCAAAGATCTGTCGCTTGCCCTTCTCGGTAAGCTTGTACCGGCAGGCGAAGCCCTCCAGGATCAGGCAGCACTGAATGGGCCGATCGCCCTCCCTCACGACGTCTTGGTCGGCTCTGAATTCCTGCACACGCAAGGGTAGTCCCAAAAGCGCCTGCCTCTCTTCAGGTGAGAGATCCGTAATGCTCTCCAACTTGAGCACAAGCGGGAAGGGAGGGGGAGACTGGAGTGACGCCATCGAGTTGGTTTCCGTGATGGGCTCCCTTCACACGGAGGTAAATAGCTGTCTTTATACTGGGTTAATTGGTTCTTTCGGATCGGCCGGATCTCCGTCGCTGCCCACTTATGTCCAAGATCTCCAAGGATCGAATAACGTATAACATTAACCCATGTTTATGCGGGCCGGTAACCGTGCAGACAGCTCACGCAGTATCGGTACAGCCTCAGATCTGCGCGTAGACATCGTACAATGGAATACAATGCTTTCCGGCGCGCACCTGTTTCTCTTGCTATCGAGTTCACGGGAGGATCGCAGGCATTTGCCGGCCTGCGGCCGAGACTTGGATCAATCCCAGTCCTTCATCGACGGACCAGCTCCGAAGCGAGCTGACGGAGGGGGAGGGACAGGCGGCGGGCGCTGGGCGACCGGTGAGCAGGGGCGCAGACTTGCCGACGCTAAGCCGGGCCGTGCGGGAGCTCGGCTGCTAATCGTCACCCTGTGACCTGCGCCTCGATGGCATGGCTCTTCTGGACGTCGGGCACTGCGGTCGGGCGACGTCTTGCGACATCGAACACGTCGCCGGAGCTCAGCACGTGCAGGCGAACATCGTACATCGACAACGACCGTTCGGGTTCGGCTTCCGCGATGTTGGAATGGGTGACCCCGGCACCGTCGACGACATAGACGCAGCCATTCCCGATGACATCGAAGCGTTCGTCCTCGAACACGAGGGCAGTATCCTCGTCGATGCCGATCCCGAGTTCGCGCGGGTTGTGCGCCACGGCTCCGAACAGGCGCCCGAACCGTCCCCGCTCGGCGAAATGCTGGTCGATGATCATGTTGCGGACTAGGCCGAGGCCCGGTGCCATGTGCAGATCTCCGATTTTGTAGGACTCTCCGCTCGTGCCCTTCACCAGCATGGTTTCGCTCATCACCGATGCGCCCGCCGACGTCCCCGCAAGGAGTCCTCCGCGCTCGTGGATTTCGCGCACCCGCTGCTCGATGGGTGTATCGCCGATCTGGCTGGAGATCCGCAGCTGGTCGCCGCCTGAGAAGAACACGCCGGCAGTTCCTTCGAAGAGGCTCAGCTTGTCCGGATCGAGGGTTTCGGCGCGATCCTTCACATAAAGCTCCACCAGGTCGGTCACGCCGAGATCGGCGAACGCCTTCTGATAAGCGTCGAAATAGCCTTCGGGCTCGTGCGATGCGACGGTGGCGATGACGAGCCGGCCACCGTTCAGATGCTTGGCAACCTCGCGCAGGATGGTGCGCTCCCCCACCTTGTCCTCTCCGCCGCCGATGATGATCAGAGGGCCCTTGGAATTCGTGCTCGTGCGGTTCTTCATGGTCCCGATTAGTCTCCTCGACCAGCTGCCTTTCGTCGGCGACTGCATTGGAAAGGCGGGTCGGCTGTGCGGCTGCCTGCCCGTCTGGACGGACGAGGAAGGCGGCCGCACCCGCCCGTCGTCAGGCGCTCCTCTTCCACGATGCCGATTGCTCATCCGCCCTGTCGATTTCGACCTCGAAACGGGACGTCGGCGGAATCCGGAAGTCGAGCACCTGCTGCCACATGGCTTCGACATCGGTCGGCGTGAGCACCACGAGATCGCCCGGCTGGGCCATCCTGAGACACAGATCGGCCGCCTCGTCTTCCTCCAGGATGAGGCTGATCCGCTGCTCCGGAAAACCTGCCGACAATGCACCTTCCGCCAGCAGAGCAACGATCTCGCCGGGCCTGCGTCCGCGGCGAGCCGGATCCTCGCGGAAGATGATCTCGTCGAAGTACCGCGTAGCTAGGGCTCCCATCTCGCGCATGTCGTCGTCACGGCGGTCGCCGGGAATGTTGATCATGCCGATCACGCGCCTGTGGCGCGGGCGCATCTTCAAGATGAGGTCGCCCAATGCCTGCAGGCCGGCCGGATTATGAGCATAATCGAGGATGACGCGGAAGCCGTGACCGTCGAAGACGTTGAGGCGACCGGGGCTGTGCTCGAACGAGGTCGTGTAGGTCGACAGGGCCATGCGAATGATGTTGACCGGGACGCCTTGGGCATAAGCCATGGCCACGGCCCCCAAGGCGTTCTGCACGTTGAACTCCGCGAGCCCGTCGAGAGTCGCCGGGATCTCGGAGGCCCGCATCAGCTGGATGCTGTCGCCGTCCTCGTGAATCACGATTTCACCGCCGTTCCCACGCCCGGGCTCACGTACGACCGCGAAGCCGCCGTCTTCGATATGCTCGCGCAGAAAATCCGGCATGTCGGCTCCGCCATGCAGGGAAAAATACCCGATCCGGCCACCGGCCCGCCGGCGCATGCCGACCGTCATCGGATCGTCGGCATTGAGTATGCTGGTGCCGTTCCGGTGCACCGCCTCGACAACGACCGACTTAACCCAGGCAAGGTCCTCGATCGTGTCGATGCCCTTGAGGCCAAGATGATCCGGCTGAACGTTCGTCACCAAGCCGACGTCGCACTCGGTAAAGCCGAGGCCCTCGCGCAGGATGCCGCCGCGCGCGGTCTCCAGCACCGCCACGTCCACGGTCGGATCCTTGAGGATGACGCGGGCGCTCCAGGGGCCCGAAGCATCCGCCTCCACGATCCTGTCGCCGTTCACGTAAATGCCCGTCGTCGAGGTGAGGCCGACGTTCAATCCGTTGGCGCGCAGGATATGGCCGACCATGCGTGCCGTGGTGGACTTGCCGTTGGTGCCCGTGATTGCAAGGACCGGAATGCGGGTCGGAGCTCCCCGGGGGAACAACATGTCGACGACGGGCCGCGCCACGTTGCGCGGCCGTCCTTCTGAGGGCTGCAGATGCATTCGGAACCCGGGGGCCGCATTGACCTCGATAATTCCGCCGCCTGTCTCGCGCACCGAACGGGTGATATCCGGCGCGATGAAGTCGATCCCGGCGACGTCGAGGCCGATGGCACGGGCAGCCCGCCGGGCGATCAGCGCATTGTCAGGGTGAATGTCATCGGTCCGGTCGACGGCCGTGCCGCCGGTGGAGAGGTTCGCCGTGTCGCACAGGTAAACGACTTGGCCGAGCTCGGGCACGCTCTCTGGTGTCAGGCCCGCCTTCGCCAGCACTCCGCGGGCATGGTCGCCGACCGTGATCCGAGTCATGACATTCTCGTGGCCCTCGCCGCGGCGGGGGTCCTGGTTCACTTCCTCCACGAGAGCGGCAATGCTGCGCCTGCCGTCGCCCACCACATGGGCCGGGACGCGCTCCGCGACGGCGACGACTTCGCCGTTCACGACGAGAATCCGATGATCCCGGCCTGTGAAGCAGCTTTCGACGATCACGCGCCTGCTGTGCCGCGCCGCTTCCTCGAACGCCTGCGTGACGGCCTCGGGCGTCGAGAGATCGATGCTGACACCTCTCCCGTGATTGCCGTCGAGGGGTTTGACGACAACCGGATAGCCGATCCGTTCAGCGGCACGAACCGCATCGCCGGCACTCCGCACGACATCGCCTCTCGGAACGGGAATGCCCGCATCCGAGAGAATTGCTTTGGTAAGATCCTTGTCGCTGGCCGCATCGGTGGAGATGGAGGGAGTCAGGCTCGTGATGCTGGCACGAATGCGTTTCTGGTGCCGGCCCGTACCGAGCTGGACGAGGCTCTGGTCGTCGAGGCGTATGACGGGAATCCCCCGGCGCTCAGCCTCCAGCACGAGCGACTGCGTCGTCGGACCGAGTGCCTTGCGGCGGTGGACATACTTGAGTGCCTTGAGGGCGGATTGCAGATCGAAGCCGCCCTGCAGTGCAGGCTCATCCTCGTCCCTGTAAATCCGATCAAGCCCCCGCACGCCCTGAAGCTCTGGCGGCAACAGCGAGTCCACGAGCTGGAGAGCGAGCCGGCCCGCAAGCAAGCCTGTATCCTCCTCCTGGTAGGAATACATGACATTGTAGACGCCGGGCTCCCCCCGGACGGACCGAGTCTTGCCGCGGGTTACGCGGATGCCGGTCAGGGATTGGAGTTCGATGGCGACATGCTCGGCGACGTGGCCCAACCAGGTGCCTTCCTCCAGACGTCGTACGAAGCCTCCGGGCTCGTGGAAGGAGCAGCCGTGCTGGTGCAGCCCGGGCAGGAAAGCCAGGAGCCGCTCCGTGAAGCCGGGGAGGAGATTGGAAGGCCATTGCTCCAACGCGCCGAGATCCAGTTTGAACCGGATCATCGGGGTCAGGCTGTAGAGATGGGCGCCGCGATAGACACCCCGTTCAATCACATTCATCGGACTCGTCGACGCCTCGCCTGGCGATCTGTAGGTGTCATCCTTTTGCTTGTGCCCCTGCTGCAGGACCACGGCTTCTCCAGAGCCTGCCAGCGACTGATCATCGCCCATGTATCTGAACTCCTGGCCGAACCTTAAGAAGGCGGCGGCGCGAAACGTAGACCGCCGTCTTTTTAAACTTGATGTTGAATGATTAAGAGCGGTTAGAGAGAGCCTCGGGGCTGCTTAATTCATGAGCAGCTCTTGTTGTTCCATGGACCAATTCAGAATACGGGTGCCTGTCGGCCAAGATTAACACAGGTTATTGTTAGTCTGATATTGATCTGAATTAGACCAAGTCTGCGCCAATTGCGGATGCTATGGAGGAAGATTATGCCCAGCCTGCCCCCTGAACCGGCCGATCCTGCCGGGCGATAACGGCGCGATCTTGGCCTCGAGCTGTTCACAAGCGCATTCATCGTCGGCGGAGGTCCCGACTGCGTGTCAATCTGCCTCGGACGAATTCAGCGACAGATCTGATGGAAGATCGCGCCGTAGACAGGACCGGGTGAATGAAAGCCCATGCAGGCGAGGAAATGCTATCGGCTCTCACCGGTTGCGTTTGGTGCGCTGCTTGAGCATCAACGTTAGCGACGACACTGCAGAATTCCGTTGAGGATAGCCGGCAAATCCGGCTCCCCTAGATGTCCTTTCCCCACCCGAGCTTCCGGGAGCCCAAGTCTTGAGTTTGCTGACGCGTCTATACCTGCTGGTGGTCCTCGCCGCGGCGCCCGCTTTCGGCCTGGTGCTCTACAATGACTGGCAACTGCGCCAGGCGGCCGAGGCGCAAGTCGAGGCCAACGCCCTGCGCTACTCCCGGCTCGTCTCGGGCGAACTCGACCGCATCTTCGCCGCCGTCCGGAGCACCCTTGGGGCCGCCGCAAAGGCTCCCGCCGTGCAGAGTCTGCGGGGCGAGGAGTGTACCCAGTACCTCTCGAATCTGGCGGCGAGTCACCCCAATCTCTCCCGGCTGGGAGTGATCCGGGTCGATGGGCAGGGCGCCTGCGGGCTCAACATCCGTGTCGATCCGGCTGCCACTCCAAGCCTGCGTGCCGCTCTCGGAACCTCGGACAGCTACCTTGGAGAATACACCGTCGGCCGCGGGAGTTCGGTGCCGATCCTCCCATTCGCCGAGCGTATCGAGGACGCCAACGGGAAACCGGTCGGGGTCGTTGCCTCCGGTCTGCGGCTCGACTGGCTGGGCGCCTACTTCGTCGAGAAGGCAAAGGAGTTTCCACCGGCAACGTCGATCACGATCGTCGACCGCAATGGCACCATTCTGGTCCGTCTGCCCAACCGGGATCGTGAGGGCACCTCTCTGTCTCGCTATCCTGAACTGCGGGCCGAACGCGGTGGGACCCTGCGGTCGCAGGCCGCCCACACGGCAGATGGAGTCGCGCGGATCCTGGGCTTCACGGCCATTCCGGAGGCCCCGGAGGGCGTGGGCGTGGCCGTCGGGCTCTCGCAGGATGTCGCCCTGGAGCCGATCCGTCAGACCACCCGCCGAAATCTCGTGTTGATCGCTCTCACGGCTATCGTCGCCATGAGCGCCGCTTGGCTCGGCGGACGGACATTCCTTCAAAACCCGATCCGCAGCCTCGTAGATGCCGCAGAGCGGCTTCGGGCCGGCGACCTCACGTCCCGGACACCGCTCGAAGGCAAGGGCTCTGAGCTGGCCAGACTCGGGTCCGCCTTCAATGCCATGGCATCCGAACTGGCTGCACGCGATGAGGAGCGCAACAAGGCGGCCCAGGCCTTGCGGGATAGCGAGGAGCGCCTGCTGATCGCTCAGGATGCAGCCCGTATCGGTGTCTGGGAATGGGACCTCGCCGCAAACCAGATCAGCTGGTCGCGGCAGATGTATGAGCTGTTCGGCCTGGATCCCGAGAGCGCCGCGTCCGACCCGTATGGGGCTTGGCTGCGGATCCTCCACCCGGAGGATCGCGAGGAAACCGATCGTACGACAAAGGGCCACAGCGCACGTCTGGGGCCGTTCACCAACGAGTTCCGGATCGTCGCTCCAAACGGCGCAGTTCGTTGGATCCTGGTCCGGGGCCGGACCATACCGGGCGAGAATGGAACTCCCCGCCGCATGGTCGGGGCCAATCTCGATATCACGGAGATCAAGGAGCAGGAGATTCGCGAGACGTTTCTCCTGACCCTTGCAGACCGCATTCGCGACGTCGGCAGGCCGGGCGAGCTCCTGCGGACGGTCGCCGAACTTCTCGGCCTTCACCTGAAGGTGTCCTGCGTCGGATACAGCGAGATCAACGAAGGGGAGGTGTGGGCGACCGTCCTTACAGCTTGGCGCCCCGAGGGTGTCCAGGAGAGCCGTCAGCGGTATCGCACCGATGCATTCGGAGATGCCTTCGTCGAACTCAAGATGGGGCGGACCTTTGTCGTCGACGACGCTCGCACCGATCACCGGACGAAGTCCGCGGTGCAGGTCTATGAGAGCATCGAGGCGATCGGCTCAATCACTGTTCCCCTCGTGCGCGATGGGCGGCTCAGGGGTTTCCTGTTCGTGCACCAGGCTACGCCCCGGCGCTGGACACCCAGCGAGCGAGAGTTGTGCGAGGAGGTCGCCGAGAGAACCTGGAGCGCGCTGGAGCGCGTGCGGGCCGACGCCCGGCGGCGGTTGCTGATCAACGAGCTGAACCACCGGGTCAAGAACACTTTGGCGACCGTTCAGTCGATAGCGGCGCAGGCATTCCGAGCAAACGATTGGCGGCCGGAGGTGCGTGAGGCCTTCGAAGCGCGCCTGATCGCTCTGTCCAAGGCGCACGATGTTCTCACGCGTGAGAGTTGGGACGGGGCAGACCTCCGCGAGATCGTCGCTCAAGCCACCGCGCCATTCAGCTCGATCGGCCATGCCCGGTTCACGGTCGAGGGTCCGCCCGTCCGCCTCTCTCCGTCCGTAGCGCTCTCTCTGGCAATGACCTTGCACGAGCTGTTGACGAACGCGGTCAAGTATGGGGCGCTCTCGGTTGCCGAGGGGCGGGTTGCGATCGTCTGGTCTGTGGACGAGACGCCAGAGAGCGTCCGCTTGAAGCTGACGTGGCAGGAGAGTGGTGGTCCTGCGGTTTCCGAGCCTCAGCAGAAAGGGTTCGGCTCGCGTCTCATCGAACGGAGCCTGACACGCGAGCACGGCGGGGAGGTAAGGATTACGTATCCGGCACCGGGGCTTGCCTGCGAGATCGTCATCACGCTCCCGTCCGAGGGGACTGCTCCGGGGACTGCTCCAGGTCACGGAGCGGGGTCGGACACCGGAGATGTTCGGCGCATTGCCGGCTGAGCCGCCACAGCCAGCGAGCTCCGTCACGGCTCCGGTTCCCATGGGCCCTGTACAGGATCACCCTCGGGTGTCGCGCTCGACGGCCGTGAGGACGTGACGGGCGACCAGTTCGGACGACTGGGGATTCTGTCCCGTGATCAGATTGCGGTCCTGAACCGCGAAGGGCTGCCAATCCGGCCCCCGCTCGAAACGGCCGCCAAGCTCCTTGAGCCGGTCCTCCAGCAGAAAGGGCACCACCGTCGTCAGGCCGACGGCCTCCTCCTCGGTGTTCGTGAAGGCGCTCACACGAAGGCCTTCGACGATGGGGCGGCCATCCTGCCGCTTTGCCTGCACGAGCCCCGCCGGTCCGTGGCAGACCGCGGCAACGACCTTGCCCTGGTCGAACATGGTCCCGATGAGGCGGGCGAGCGTCTCGTCATTGGCGGCATCCCACATCGGTCCGTGCCCGCCCGGCAGGAAGACTGCGTCGAAGGAGGCTGCATCGACGCTGCCGAGGGCAGGGGAATTGCGGGCCAGTTGCATGACCTGCTCGTCCTCGAGGAAGCGGTGCACGGAGGCCGGCACCTCCTGCTGTTCCTCCGGTTTCTCGCCTGGCCCTTCGCCGGCCTCCGCAGGCAGACTGCGCGGGTCCCACGGGATCGCTCCGCCCTTGATGGAGACGAGAGTGATTTCCGCGCCTCCGTCGAGCAGGGTGTAATAGGGGGTGGCAAGTTCCTCCAGCCAGACACCGGTTCGGTGGCCGGCGGATCCCAACCGGTCGTGCGAGGTGGCGACGATGAGCACTTTGGGGGCAGGCATGTCTCTTCTCCGGGGTGAGGCCCTTCGCCGTCAACTCGGAGCAGCCGGATCGGTTCTTGCCGACTGCGGGAAAGTGCTGCGCCCGGACGGACGTGACCTGGATGCGCCAGGGGACCCCATGGCGCTCCTTTCCCGAGGACCGATTGCATGAGCACCTTGCTCGGATGCAGTCCGGGCCTATAAAAAGTCAGGCTCTTCCTGTCCCGTTTCGACCCGGCCAGCGGGTGGGCTCCTCGGTCGAAGCGGTGCTGTCGGCTATGTTACAAAATTCAAGGGACCTCAATGCCATTGGTCAAGACGTCCGAACTTGCGGGCAAGGGCAACTCACGTCCGACGGGCGATGAAGCCGCCGCTTCCAGCGTGTCTCCTGTTCCCGCGAAGGGAGCGGCGTCCCAGCGGCGGGCCTTCGAGCGTGTCAGAGCTCGGCAGCAGAAGGCGGCGGAGCGCATCGGCGCTGCCACGGAGGAGCTGGCCAGCGGGGTTGCCGAGGCCTCGTCTGCGGCGGAGGAGCTACGGCGCTCGATGGAGCAGATCGCCAGCGGAGCCGAGGAGGCCGCAGGCGCCTCTCAGCAGTCGCTGACGGCTATCGTGAGCCTGGGCAATTCGTTTGCGGAGGCCAGGCGGCATGCTGAGGCCGCACGCACGAAGACCGCTGGACTTCAGACCCTTCTGATCGAGACTGGAGCCCAGATCGACGCGTCTGTCGCCACCGTGGAGGGTAACGCCACGCGCCTGAAAGCCATGGTCGACATCGTCTCGCTCCTCGACCGGCAGGCCGCCAATATCGGGGAGATCACCACTGTGGTTGGCGATATCTCCGACCAGACCAACCTTCTTGCTCTCAATGCGGCCATCGAGGCTGCCCGAGCCGGGGAGAACGGACGCGGCTTTGCCGTCGTTGCCGACGAGGTGCGGGCTCTCGCCGGCACCTCCGAGAAAAGCGCACAGGATATCCAGACCCTCGCGGAGGGTATCGTCAGCGAGGTTCGCTCGGTTGCGGAGAGGATCCGGACGGCGGCGGACACCGCGTCCGGCGAGGCCCGGATCGGCCGCAATGTGGTTGCGGCCCTGGACAAGATCCGAACCGACGTCGCCCTCCTGGCCGAGGGCAGCCAGTCCATCCTTGTGGCCGCCGTCGAGGCCGAGGCCGCCATCCGCGAGGCGCAGCGTGGAGCGGAGCAGGTGGCCAGTGCGGCCGAGGAACAGGCGGCAGCGGCAGCCGAGGCGCAACGAGCCGTCCAGCAGCAGAGCGCATCTCTCGATCAGAGCCAGCAGACCGCTCAGGCCTTGGCCGCTCTTGCGGACGATCTGCAGGCGAGCACGGCGGGAGCGTCCACCGCCGAGCAGGTCGGATCGGCGGCAGAGGAGTTGTCGGCCGCGATTCAGGAGCTCTCGGGCGCCGCAGGCGAAATCATGACCGCCGTCGACCAGATCAGCCGCGGGGCACAGATGCAGGCTGCGGCCACCCAGCAGGCCAATACGGCGATGGAGCAGATCGAGCGGGCAACCAGCGCCTCCCGGGATGTGGCCGGCGCAGCAGTTGACCGCGTCGAGACCCTTGCCGGCGACCTGAGGGATAATCGCACCGCGACGATGCGGCTGGTCACGGGCTTGGAGGAGGCGCGGAAGGAGACCGGGGCCATCATTGGATTGATGGGCGGGCTGGACGAGTCCAGCCGGCGCATCGAGAAGATCGTCGACGGGATCGCCCTGGTGGCTGTCCAGACGAACATGCTGGCCGTGAGCGGCTCCATCGAAGCGGCGCGGGCCGGCGAGGCGGGGCGCGGCTTTGCGATTGTTTCGAGCGATATCCGCAATCTCGCGCGAGATGCCTCCGAGAATGCCGACCGTATCAAGGACGTCGTTCGCCAGATCCGTGACCAGATCACGATCGTTCGGCGCGACCTGGAGCAGAATGCCGCGATCGTCGAGGCGGAGGTCGGCAAGAATGCGTTGATAGCCGAGAGGTTCGGGGTGCTGGAGGTCGACGTCGAAGAGATCCGGCGGGGCAGCGCCGCCATCCTGTCGGGGTCGGACACGATCCTGGCATCCGTGCGCGAAGTCCGGCTGGGCACGCAGCAGGTCGCAGCCGTCGCCGAGCAGGCAGGAAGCGCAGCGGCGCAGGCCGCGACCGCAGCGCGACAGCAGGCGCGAGGAGCCGAGGATCTGGCAGCCGCCATCGAGGAGATTGCCTCCTTGGCGGACGAACTCCAGATGGCGGAGTCGTAAGATCATGATCAAGGCGGCGCCTTCGGCTGTCGCGCAGTCGTTCCTGACGGTGCACGTGGGCGAGGAGCGCTTTGCCCTCCCGGCTTCCGACGTGGCCGAGGTGATCCGCCGCCCGGCCCTGACCCGTGTGCCGCTTGGGCCATCGAGCCTTCTCGGAGTTGCCAACCTACGGGGCGCGGTCATGCCGGTGGTGTCGCTGCACAGCCTCCTCGGAGGCAAAGGCAGCCCCTCCTCGAACGCATGTGTGGTCGTGATCGATCGCGGCGCTCCCGTCGGTCTCGTGATCGACAGGGTGGCATCCCTGGGCGCTGCCACCGACGGCGCTGCCTCTGGGGCAGAAGAGGACGACGCCGAAGGGAGCAGCGCACCCGCGCGGCTGATCGATCTGGATGCGCTGCTGTCCCGGGACTTCGGCAGCTTCGCCCGTCGAACGCAGCAGAGGCGTGTCTCGGCTCCGCATGGGGGGCATACGCAGGATGCGGCAGCCCGCGACGAGGTCGCCCTGGTCTGCTTCGCGGTTGCAGGGCAGGATTTCGCGCTTCCGCTCGCTTCCGTTCACGAGGTGGTGGCGCTTCCGGATGAAGTCGTAACGGTCCCGCGGGCCGACGCCGTTTCCCTCGGCGTCATGCCCCTGCGCGGATCGCTTCTGCCGCTGGTTTCGCTCCGCAGGCTCCTCGGGCTGCGCGAAAGTGGCTCAAGGGAGGGCAAATCCCGTGCGGTCGTGGCCCGGGTCGAGGGCGGGCTGGTGGGGCTCGTCACCGATGGCATGCGGGAGATCCTCCGCATCCCCGCCAGCGCGATCGACCCTGTCCCGGCAATCCTGACGCGCAGTGATGCGGAGGCTCAGATACAGGGCATCTGCCGACTGGAGGGCGGGCAACGGCTGGTTTCGGTCCTGTCGACGGAACGGCTGTTCCGCGATCAGTCCCTGGTCGAGCAGATCAGGCCGCAAGAGGAGAAAGACCACGAGATGGGCACGGTCGAAGGGTCTTCCAACGGTGATGAGCAGTTCATCGTCTTCCAGTTGGGCGGAGAGGAGTATGGTCTGCCCATCACGTCCGTCGAAGAGGTGGTGCGCGTTCCCGAAACGCTGACGCGGCTGCCCAAGGCCCCTGCTTTCATCGAAGGAGTCATGAACCTGCGCGGTCGGGTGGTTCCGGTTATCGACCAGCGGCGGCGCTTCAACTTCGAGGGGCGGGGAGGGCGAAGGCGGGAACGGGTCGTGGTCGTCAGGATCGACCACATGCAGGCCGGTTTCGTCGTCGACACCGTGTCCGAGGTTCTCAAGATCCCCCACAACCAGCTTCGCCCAACTCCCGATCTGGCGGCGGACGGCAGCCAGGTGATCGACCGCATCGCCAATATCGAGGTCGAGGGGCGAATGATCCTCCTGCTCAACCCGCGCGAACTCCTGGACAGGGCGGAGAAGGATCTCCTCGCGGCGATGGGCGACGGCCATCCGGAGCAGCCCCATTCGTGATCCGATTGCTCATCGTCGATGACTCACCCCTGATGCGCCGTCTCCTCGGCCGTGTCTTTGCCGCCGAAGGCGACTTCGAGGTCGGTTATGCCCGCAACGGTGTGGAGGCCCTGGAGCAGCTTGCCCTGTTCGAGCCGGACGTCATCACGCTCGACATCCACATGCCTGAGATGGATGGGCTCGCCTGCCTCGACCGGATCATGCTGGAGCGCCCATGTCCGGTGGTGATGGTGTCGTCGCTGACGGAGGCGGGCGCGAGCGTGACCCTGGAAGCCTTCCAGCTCGGCGCCGTCGATTTCATCACGAAGCCCGAGCGGGCGGTTTCCCTGGAGATCGACACGCTCGCGCCCCGGCTCGTCGAGAAGGTTCGCGCTGCATCTCAAGCCCGCTTGCCCGGCAGCCTGAGACTGGCCGAACGGGTCCGGCTGCGAAGCGGCTTGAGCGGAGCGGCGCCTGCTGTGGCGCGAAGGCGTGCTCCTGCTCCTGCTCCGCCACCGCGGCGGCGGGTCAAGGCGGCGCCGGCACAGGGCCTTCTGCTGATCGGCACATCGACGGGAGGTCCACCGGCACTGGATGCTCTGTTGTCTCGACTGCCGGCCGACTTTCCATGGCCCGTCGTGGTGGCGCAGCACATGCCGGGCTCCTTCACCGGGCCACTCTCCCGGCGGCTGGACAGGCTTTGCGCCCTTACCGTCACGGAAGTCACCCACCCGATGCCGCTCTCGCCGGGCAACGTCTATATCGGCAAGGGCGATGCGGACGTGATCATCGGCATTCGTCCTGATGGTCCCGTCGTGATGGCCGCTCCCTCGCTGCCTGAGCATCGCTGGCATCCGAGCGTTGACCGTATGGTTGACACTGCCATGCAGCATGTCGCACCGGAGAGGCTGATCGGCGTGCTGATGACAGGAATGGGCAGCGATGGCGCCGAGGCCATGACCCGACTCCGGGATCGGGGAGGGCGGACCATTGCCGAGTCCGAGGAGAGCGCTGTCGTGTGGGGCATGCCCGGCGAGCTGGTTCGACGCGGTGGCGCGCAAGTCGTCGCCCCCCTGGAGCAGATTGCGGATCGGATCCTGGACATGGTGGGGCATTCATGACCCGGCCGCCCCGCTCGCCTGACAAAGCTGCCACACCGGGAAAGGCGCCCGTGCTCGCCGCGGACGACGTCCGCCGCCTGGGTGAGCTTCTCTACCGCCACACCGGAATGATCTTCGGGGAAAACAAGCGCTACTTCATCGAAAGGCGGGTCGCGGACCGGATGTCTGCCACCGGAATGCGCTCGTTTCTGGCCTATCTCTCCCACATCGAATCCAATGAAAGCGAGGTCGAGCACCTGATCAACGTCTTCACGGTCAATGAGACCTATTTCTACCGTGAGGAGCATCAGCTGCGCTGCCTGGGGCGCTCGCTCCTGCCGAGCATCGTGGAGAACAGAAAGCCCGGCGATCTCGTGCGGATCTGGTCCGTGCCATGCTCGACGGGCGAGGAGCCCTATTCCATCGCCATCTGGCTGCTCGAGAACTGGCCCATGGTGGACGCCTATCACATCGAGATCGTCGGATCCGACATCGATACGCGGGTCCTCCTGGAGGCAAAGGCCGCGGATTATGGCGAGCGTGCCCTTTCACGCCTGCCTTCCGATGTGGTCGAGCGCTATTTCGACCCGCCCCGTGGCGGGCAGCGCAGGCTGATCCAGGACCTGCGGGAATCGGTGAAGTTCACGCCGGCCAATCTGGTGGATGCGGCGTCTGTCGCGGCCCAGGGCCGGTTCGACGTCATCTTCTGCCGAAACGTCCTTATCTATTTCGATGATGCTTCCCGCCTCCGGGCGGCCAACAACCTCTACGACTCGTTGAATCCGGGAGGCTATATCTGCCTCGGCCATACGGAATCGATGACCCGCATTTCAAAGAGGTTCGACCTGTGCCGCTTCGAGGACGCGATCGTCTATCGACGGCCGGGGAGGGAACGCGATGGATGATCTTCTCCAGCACTTCATCGTCGAGGCGCGCGAACTGATCCAGCAGGCCGCGGACGACCTCATGGCTCTGGAGAGCGACCCGACCTCCGGGCCGCATGTGGACAGTGCCTTCCGGGCCGTTCACACCCTCAAAGGATCGGTGGGCCTGTTCGACCTCGCGCCCATGGGGCTAGCGCTCCACGCCGCGGAGGATCTCCTGGGTGGGCTCAGGGAAGGGCGGGGGACGGTCGATGGGGATGTGGTCGATACTCTCCTGGAATGCATCGGCCAGACGGAGCGCTGGGTCAGCGCAATCGAACAGACAGGGCAGCTGCCGGCCGACGCCGCGGAGGAGGGATACCGTCTGGCACGGGCGCTCCGCTCGCAGTTCGAACAGAGACCCGCAAGCACAACTGCCGAGGTCCCAGAGGCCGACCTTCCCTGGATCGAGGAGCTGATGGCCTCGAGCCATGGTCCAGATGTGTCCAAGGCGGAGAATGGTGCGCTGGTTGCGCTGCGGTATACCCCCCGGCCCGATTGCTTCTTCGCTGGCGACGACCCGATCGCGCTGTTGCGCTCGGTCCCGAAGCTTCTGGCCGTTCGGCTCTCGAACAGGGATCCATGGCCGCCTGCGGCTAAAATCGATCCCTTCTCGTGCAACCTCAGGATCGAGGCCCTCTCAGGTGCCGGGCTCGATGCCGTGAAGGCGGTTTTCCGCTTTGTTCCGGACCAGGTGGTGCTCCATGAGGTCGCCCGTGCCACGGCGCCCCATTCTGGCGAAGCGAGCCCTGACGAAGGTTCTGCAGGCCCCTCGGCGGGCGCAGCCGGAGGAGCGAGCTCGCGGATGCTTCGTGTCGATGCGGCGCGGATTGACCGCTTGGCGGATCTCGTCGGCGAAATGGTCGTTGCGAAGAATGCTCTGGCGCATCTGGCCGGTCAGGCTGGCGAGGGAATGCACCGGAAGGATGTCGCTCAATGCCTAGCGGCGAGCCAGGCCGTCATCGACCGCCTCGTGGCAGAGATGCACAGGGCGGTCATGGATGTTCGCATGATGCCCATGCGGGATATCTTCCGGCGTTTTCCGCGGGCTGTCCGTGACACAGCAGGTCAGCTGGGCAAGGCCATCGAGTTCTCGATGGACGGGGAAGATGTGGAGGCGGACAAGTCCGTGGTCGAGGGCCTGTTCGAGCCCTTGCTCCACGTGCTCAGGAACGCCGTGGCCCATGGTGCCGAACCGGAGAGCGTTCGTCTCGATGCGGGAAAGCCGATCAAGACCAAGATCATGCTCCGGGCGCGACGCGAGGGAGACCGGGTAGCGGTCGAGGTCGAGGATGATGGCCGCGGCATCGATCCGGACGCGATCCGGCAGGTGGCGCGTGAACGCGGCGTGGCTTCGGGCGACCAGCTCGAGCGCATGAGCAATGCCGAGGCCATGGAGTTGATCTTCGCGCCGGGTTTCTCCACCGCATCCGAGGTGACGGACCTGTCGGGGCGCGGGGTTGGCATGGATGCCGTTCGCTCCGCAGTCGAGAAGCTGGGCGGTCAAGCCAGCGTCACGAGCCGGCAGGGCCAGGGCACGACGATCCGCTTTTCCCTGCCGCTGACCATCGTCATGACGAGGGTGATGGCGGTCAGGGTCGGCCGCGAGCTCTACGGCATTCCCCTCGATGGGGTTGTCGAGACGGCTGTCGTGCCAACCACGCGCATTCTTCCTGTCCGGGATGCCGAGGCCTTCGTTCTGCGGGACAGGACGCTTCCCCTGGTCAGGCTCGCCGACCTTCTGGAGATCCCTCGTTCGGAAGAGCCGGGTCCTGGCATGAAGGTCGTGGTGATGTCGGTGGGTGACGAAATGGTCGGGGTTGCCGTCGATCAGTTTGCCGAGAGAATGGACGTTCTCATGCGGCCCATGACCGGCATTCTGGCAGGTATGCCGGGGGTCGTCGGCACAACCCTGCTCGGAGATGGCCGCGTTCTCATGATCCTGGACGTGCCGGAGTTGATCGGATGACCGTACGCTTGGACGGCAACATCATCGTTCTGGAAGGGCAATGCCGCGTCGAGGACGCAGAACCGCTGCTGGGCTGGCTTCAGGCGGATGAAGGCCGTACCGTCGACCTGACGGACGCCGAACACCTCCACGCAGCCGTTCTTCAGGTCCTGCTGGCCTTGAAGCCGCCTCTCAGAGGGGCCGGCAAGGACGCCTTCATCCGGGACTGGATTGCCCCCGCTCTGACGAACGCGCGCCCTCCCGACATGGTGCCGCAGGGAGGCTGAACGGTTGTCATTCTCACCGCATACCCTAAAAGAGCGGATATACTTTCCCCATCAGCCGAGCCGGGCGTCCCGGGCAGCCTATCCTTGGCGGAGTACCTGAGTGGCAACAACTGTTCTGATCGTCGACGACAGCAAACTGGCCCGCATTGTCGCAGGCAAGGCCTTGGCTGCCCTGCAGCCTGAATGGGAGCGGATCGAGGCCGGCAATGCACAGGATGCGCTTGAAATCCTGCGTGAGAGGAAGATCGACCTAGCCATGATCGACTTCAACATGCCGGACAAGGACGGGCTCGAACTGGCTGCCGAGGTCCGTTCCGCTCACCCAACCATGCCGATTGCGGTCATCACGGCCAACATCCAGGACGAGGTGATCGCCCGGGCCCGCGAGGTCAATGCTACGTTCGTCAGCAAGCCTCTGACGGAGGAGGGGCTGAGGGGATTCATCTCCGGGGCGGCCCTGCGCCTGCGGTCGAGCGGCGCGTGACCACAATGGCGCTCGACATCGATCTGACAGACCTCGAGCGCGATGCTCTGACAGAACTCGTCAATATCGGCGTCAGCCGGGCAGCATCGAGCCTGCGCAAGATGATCGGCGAGGAAGTGCTCCTCTCCGTGCCATCCATCGAGATCATGGACCCGCAGGATGCGGCCCGCCTGATCGGGGAGCGCGAGACGGACGAACTCGTCGCAATCCAGCAGCAATTCGAGGGGGCGTTTTCAGGACGAGCCCTGCTGATTTTTCCCGAAACGACGAGCCTGGATTTGGTTCGCGCCATCATCGGCGATGATATCCCTCCCGATCAGATCGCCGAGATGGAGCAGGAGGCGCTGGCCGAGACAGGCAACGTGATCCTGAACGGCTGCCTGGCCACCATGGCGAACATGCTGAAGCGCTCCCTCAACATTTCCCTGCCGGAGGTGGTCCGTGGCGATGGGGCGCGCCTGTTCACGCTCACGCAGGAGCGCGCTGACAACGGGCTGGTACTTTTTCTGTACATCAACTTCTCCGTGCGCAACAAAGACATCCGGGGCTATATTGCGATGCTCATGGATCTTCCATCTCTTGCCGCCTTGAAGGAGCTCATCGCAAGCTTCATCGAGCGGGTTATCGGAGACGAGGCTTAGGCCATGGCGCCCGACAAGAACCCGACAACCAAGACTTGGCAGGTATGACCGCCCGAACCCTTTCCCATGAAACGGTCGCGCAGACCGTCAAGGTGGCGGCTGATGAACTGCGTCGAGTGGCTGGTCCGATCTTCTCGGCGCTGGAGCGGTCTGGCTTGCCGATGGTCGCAACGAACCCGCGGCTGCACGACAATCCCATCGTGTTCGTGAACGATGCTTTTTGCCGAACGACAGGATACGCATCTGAGGAGGTCGTCGGCCGTAACTGCCGGTTTCTCCAGGCCCCGGAAGCGAGTGAGGATGCGCTCCTTCAAATTCGCGAGGCGATCGGAAACGGGCGCGCCATCTCCATCGAAATTCTGAATCAGCGCAAGGACGGAGTTCGTTTCTGGAACCATCTCTTCATTACACCGGTGAATGACGAGAACGGAAAGCCCCTTTTCTTTCTCTCGACTCAGGTCGATGTCACCCAGGCCCACCAGGCAGAGGAGATGCAGGCGACACTCCGGGCCAGTCAGAAGGAGCTCGACCAAACCAACGAGCGGCTTCGACTGACCTTGACCGTTGCGGGAACCGGAGGTTCCTGGGATTGGGACATTCCCAACCGGCGCTTTACCGCCGATGCGCGTTTCGCTGCGCTCCACGGACTGGATCCAGTGGCGGCTGCAAGAGGTCTGCCCGCGCAGGATTTCTTCGCAGCCATTCATCCTGAGGACCGCCTCAGGATCCGCCTCGCCGTTGCGGGTATCCTCAACGGAGCGGAGATCTTTTCCAAGGAGTACCGGCTTCTCACTCCCGACGGTTCCGTGCGTTGGGTTCATGCGCGGGGGCGCTGTCTTTTCGGCAATGACGACCAGCCGCTGAAATTTACCGGCGTCCTCATCGACATCACCGATCAGAAGCACGTCGAAGAGCGTCTGCGCGTGGCGCAAAGTGCCGGAGGCGTCGGAACGTTTGAATACGTCGAGGGCTTTGCCACTGTCAGCGTTTCGGACGAGTTCTGCCGTCTGCTCGGACTCCATCCGACCAATACTCTCCCGATCCGCACGATCAATGCACGGGTCGTACCGGGAGATCCCGCCATCGTCGCACAGGCGCCGGGATCGGAGGGAGCCACCTATGTGGAGTGCCGGATACAGCGCGCGGATAACAAGGAAACCCGCTGGCTGGCTCGAAGAGGAGAGTATGTCCGCGACACGGAAACGGCGGGTCTGCGTTTCATCGGCGTCATCTACGACATCACTGCCGCAAAGCAGTCCGAAGAGAGATTGCGGGAGCTGAACGAAAGGCTGGAGAGCCGCGTCGAGGAGCGGACGCGTGAGCGCGACAGACTCTGGAGCCTTTCGAGCGACCTCTTCAGCGTCTGCGACGCCCATGGCTATCTGAAGGCCGTCAACCCGGCATGGACGGACCTGCTCGGCTACCGGGAGGATGAGGTCGTCGGCACCCGTTTCGTAACCTGGATCCATCCGGAGGATCAGGTCTTGAGCGATCATCTGCTGACGGCTTTCCAGCGAGGGCAGCCGCTCAAGGATTTTGATGTTCGCATTCGGACAAAGGATGGAGCCGATCACTGGATCAGTTGGACCTTCGCCCCCGCGGGCGATGTGTTCTACAGCGTAGGCCGCGACGTCACGCAACGCAAGCATCTGGAGGCGCAACTCCGGCAAAGCCAGAAGATGGAGGCGATCGGCCAATTGACAGGCGGCATCGCCCACGACTTCAACAACCTCCTGACGGGCATTGTCGGCTCCCTCGACCTCCTGCAGACACGCATGGCACAGGGCCGGATGGAGAACCTCGACCGCTATACCAAGGCGGCAACGGCATCGGCCAACCGAGCTGCCGCGTTGACCCACCGCCTTCTCGCCTTCGCGCGGCGTCAGCCTCTCGATCCGAAGCCCGTCGACGTCAATCGGCTGGTCATGTCCATGGAGGAGCTTCTTCGGAGAACCTCCTCCGAAGCGATCGAACTCAGGATTGTGACGTCCGAGGACCTGCCACTGACTCTGTGCGATCCGAACCAGCTTGAAAGCGCCATTCTCAATCTCGCGATCAATGCCCGCGATGCTATGCCTGAGGGCGGCAAGCTCGTTATCGAGACTGCAATGTCGGGCCCGGATGGGGCCAATGAGGCCGATCGGCAGGAAATCGCTTCCGGTCGGTATGTGACCATCTCCGTGACCGACACGGGAACCGGCATGCCTCCCGACGTCATGGCTCAGGCCTTCGACCCATTCTTCACGACCAAGCCGATGGGAGAAGGAACAGGCCTCGGCCTTTCCATGGTCTACGGCTTCGCCAAGCAGTCCGAGGGCCATGTTCGGATCCATAGCGCTGTCGGCAGGGGCACGACCGTGAAGATCTATCTTCCGTCCTATGAGGGCGAGATCACGGAAGCTGTTGCTGCACCGGGGCTGAGTGCGGCTCACCGGGCGGAAGCCGGTGAGGCTGTCCTGGTGGTCGAGGACGAGCCGATTGTTCGGTCGCTGATCCTGGAGGTCTTGGCCGACCTGGGCTATCAGGCTCTCGAGGCGGTGGATGGTCCGTCTGGCCTCAAAATGCTGGAATCCAAGCAGCGGGTTGATCTGCTCGTAACCGATGTCGGCCTGCCGGGATTGAACGGACGGCAGTTGGCCGACCATGCGCGCCTGACCAGACCTGGTCTCAAGGTCCTCTTCATCACGGGCTATGCCGAGCAGGCAGCGATGGCGTCAGGGTTCCTGGAGCCGGGCATGGAGATGATCACGAAGCCGTTTGCCGTTGACGAACTGGCAGCCCGGATCCGCGACATCATAGAGCGGGGCTGGCAAGGCTCATCCAGGTGAGGATCGTCTGATCGGGAACCCGGAGAGGAAAACCGGTCCCGACTATTCCCCAGGAGCGGTTTGCTGGGGTGAAATGCTCCTGACCGCGGAGCGATGTTAACGGAAGTTAATGAGCCGGTCCGCCCGGGTTCATGTTCCATCATATAAAACCGTTCCATCGAGCGTTTCGGCATGGCGCGACCTGAAGCAACCGCCCGGGGCAAAGCGCTCGGAGGGGAGTGCGGCGTCAGCGTCGGGATGGGCCGTTTGCCAAGCCTTGATGTTGGGGCATTCACCCCCCACTTGTAAGACAACGGGGTCCGGGACCCTCTGACAGTCCCACGAGGGCTGTGATGTCGGACTCTCTCACCTGAGAAGCACCTTGGCGGCTTCGCATCTGGGAGACCATGATGACGTCTTATACCTACGCTCCTGCCCTCAACGGAACGGCATCGCTTCGTGCCGATGACGCACGAGCACGGCTCGACGCCCTGGCTAAATTCCTCGACAGCGCCATTCGCTTGCCGGGCACCAACATCAGGTTCGGCGCCGACGCGCTCCTGAACCTCTTCCCCGGCGTCGGCACCCTGACTTCGAAGGGCATGTCGGCCTATCTTATCTGGGAGGCGAGGCGCCTCGGCGTGCCGCCCGCGCTTCTCCTGCGCATGGCGGGTCATGTCGGCGTCGACTTCGTTATCAGTGCAATTCCGCTCGTCGGCTGGGTCGGCGACGTGTTCTATCGGTCCAACCTGCGCAACATGGCGCTTCTGCGTAAGCACCTTGACCAGGCGCATCCAAGCTCGAGATCCTAGAGCCGTCGATGCAGTCAATATCTCTGTATCGGCACCTGCCCTGGCGGCCAGCTTCCTGTTTTAGCGTTCAGAAAGCAATTATATGAACAATCCGAACACCACACCTCGTTTCGGCAATCTTGCGATTGTTGCTGTGGTCCTGAGCCTGATTACGCTGTTCTACATCCAGAACACGGCCGGACCGCAGCCCAATCAATTGTCCTACACGGCCTTCGTCAGTGCGGTCGAGCAGGGAGAGATTCGCTCCGTTACGATCCAGGGGCAGAACGTCGTTGCCGAGCGCAACGCGGGCGGTACGGTCACGACCTATGCGCCGCCGGGTGCCGATCTCATCGGACAGCTCCAGCAGAAGAATGTCGAGATCAAAGCTGAGCCGCCGCCGCAGCCCAGCCTTCTCGGCAGTCTGCTGCTGTCGCTCCTGCCTTTCGCCCTGATGATCGGCATCGTGTTCTGGATGGCCCGGCGGGCCATGAACAAGCAGGGCGGCGGCGGCGGTATGCTCTCGATGGGCAAGTCGAAGGCGAAGCTTCTGACGGAGGCGCATGGTCGTGTGACGTTCGAGGACGTGGCGGGCATCGACGAGGCCAAGGAGGACCTTCAGGAGGTGGTGGAGTTCCTGCGCGATCCGCAGAAGTTCCAGCGCCTGGGCGGGCGCATTCCCCGCGGCGTGCTGCTGGTCGGGCCTC
>NZ_JAJBBR010000014.1 GCF_020532555.1 Microvirga lenta
GAGGCCCGACCAGCAGCACGCCGCGGGGAATGCGCCCGCCCAGGCGCTGGAACTTCTGCGGATCGCGCAGGAACTCCACCACCTCCTGAAGGTCCTCCTTGGCCTCGTCGATGCCCGCCACGTCCTCAAACGTCACACGGCCATGCGCCTCCGTCAGAAGCTTCGCCTTCGACTTGCCGAAGCCCATGGCCCGGCCGGCGCCGTTCTGCATCTGTCGGGACAGGAAGACCCAGGCGCCGATGAACAGGGCGATGGGCAGGATGTTCATGAGGACGGCGATGAACCAGGGGGTCGAGTCCGACTGGGGCCGGGCCGTGATCTGGACGCCCTTCTGCTGCAGCTTCGACACCAGCATGGGGTCGTTCGGCGCATAGGTCGTGAAGGTGCGTCCGTCCGTGTAGGTGCCGCTGATCTCGGGACCGGAAATGACCACGTTCGAGATGCGCCCGGCATCCGCCTCGCTGAGGAGCTGGCTGTACGCGATATCGCCGCCGCCCGTCCGATGACCCGGGCTTTGGAACAGGGTCACGAGTGCCAGTACCAGGAGGAAGATGACGACCCACAGGGCGAAGTTGCGGAAATTTGAATTCATCGGATCAGATTCTGCCCCAGAGGGAGATGAAGCGCGAGGCGATCCCTCACGCGGCTAAAGTCAATGTAGGCACACGCTCCTCCCTTGCCAAGGGAATGAGGCGGGCATGGGGCATCATCTTTGGGGCTTATGGATAAGACATAGGCCTAACGCCCCGGCGGCGCGGCGGCTCCGGCCGGACGGTCAGTCGCCCGGACGGGTCGAGCCGGACGAGCTGCCCCGCAACGGTCGCGCGCAGCTCCTCCCCGGCGCGGATCGCCTCCCGGAGCCGGCGCGTGCAGGCCTCGATCCGGTGCAGGCGGCTGGCTTCGAGGCGGGCGCCGCTCCTTTCGAGCATTGCGGTCAGCATGCGCAGGGCGATCTCGAACGGCTCCTCGGCAAGGCGTCCTGCCTCCAGGACAATCCCGTCCCCGTCGCCGGCCGCCCCGGCGAGCGACAGGGCCTCCCGCGCCTTGGCGTCCAGGGCCTCGTCCGCCTGTGCCAGCCGTTCGGCGAGGCGGGCGAGGCGCTCCGCCGTCAATCCCTCCGCCGCCAGCGCCGGCATGATTCCCCGCCAGCGCACCCGCGCGAAGGCCTCGTTGCGGTTGGAAGGATCATCGACGTAACGCCAGCCCTGCCCCTCGCACAGTCTCACCAGCGATGTCTTGGAGCAGGTCAGCAGAGGTCTCGCGTGGCGGACCCCATCCCGGTCCCGTTCGGCGCGCATGCCCGCGAGGCCCGCCAGTCCGGAGCCCCGCGCCATCCTCATCAGAACCGTCTCGGCCTGATCGTCCTGCGTATGGGCGGTCACCAGATGGGAGGCGCCCTCCTCCCGGGCTTGGTGGACGAGAAGGCGGTAGCGCGCCTCGCGCGCGGCCTCCTGCAGGCCGGTCCGGGGCTTGTCGCCTGTCCAGGCGAGGGTCCGGTGCGGCAGGCCCAGGGCGCCTGCCTCCCGCGCGACGAAGGCGGCCTCGTCGGCGGAATCCGGCCGCAGCCCGTGATCGACGGTGGCGACCAGGATGCGGGGCCGCGGCGCCGCGGCGCGCCAGCGGGCCAGCAGATGCATGAGAGCGATGGAATCGGGCCCGCCCGAGACGGCCGCCACGATGCCGCCGGCATTCCCGAGGGACGAAAAGAGACGGTCCAGCACATCGCCGGACCAATCGGAATCAGATGGGGGGACGGCGGTCACGCGTCAGCGAGGTGCGGGCACGCCGCTCAACTGCACTTGGCGCGCTTCTGCTCGCGCTCGGCACCCTGGCGCACGGTGGCGGGAGCCTGGGGATATTTGCGCTCGATCTCCGCATAGACCGCGCAGGCCCGGTCGTGGGCTCCGAGCCCGCTGAGGGCGACCCCGAGCTTGAGAAGCGCCTCGGGCGCGCGGGCGGCGTCGGGATGGTCCGTCGAGACGTTCAGGAACTGCTCGGCGGCCTCGCGATAGCGGCCCCGCTGCAGATAGGTCTCGCCGAGCCAGTAGGAGGCGTCCGGCACCAGCTTGTCCCGGGGGTTGGACTGCAGAAAGCGGCGGAAACCCATTTCAGCCTGATCGAATTGCTGCCGGGTCAGGTAGGCATAGGCCGTCGCGTAGTCCGAACGGGGATCGCTGACGCTCGCGGCGGCGACGCTCTGGTCGGGATTGGCGCGCAGGATCGCCCCGCCGGCGCCCTGGGGGATCGTCGAGGTGCGGCTGGCCGGGCTGAGGTCGAGCGGTCCACCGCCCGCGGCCATCTCGTCGCTCTCGATCAGCTCCTCGATGCCGCTCACGGCGCCGCTCGGGATCGGCATGGGGCTGACGGCGTCTGCCGAGGCCAGGGGGGCGGACGGGGGCGTGCTTCCGAGAGGAAGCGGCGCGCCGGGGGCGCCGGGCGCCTCCGACGGGTCGAACACGTCGCTGCGCCGCTGCGGCTGGGCCTGGGGCTGCGCCGGGCGGGCGGGCGCGGCCGCCGGAGGCGCGGCCTTGGAGCCGCCGCGGCCCTCCTGGAAGCGGAACTCCACGTCCTCCTGGAACTTGCGGAGCTGCTCCTTGAGCTGGCGGTTCTCGAACTGGAGCTCCTCGATCTGTCCCGACATCTGCCGGAACTGGCTCTCCAGCCGGTTGATGCGAACGATGGCATCGGCGGCATCCTGCGCGGCGGCAGGTGCGGCCAGGATGGTGACGAAGGCGAAACAGGCGATCAGGCGACGAAACATCATGGATACCGTAAAGGTCTCAGTGACCGTGCCGATAACACATAAGCGCCGCCACGGCGATAATGTGGCGGCGCGCGATTGTTTCAGGCGGAAGCCCCTTCAGGCCCCTTACGCACCGGCACCCGCGCTGAGCACGGTGACCGCGCGGCGGTTCTGCGACCAGCAGGAGATGTCGTTGCAGACCGCCACCGGGCGCTCCTTGCCGTAGGACACAGTGCGGAAGCGCGAGGCGTCGATGCCGCGTGACACGAGGTAGTCGCGCACGTTCTGGGCACGGCGGGCGGAGAGCGAGAAGTTGTACTCGCGGGTGCCGCGCTCGTCCGCATGGCCTTCGATGATGAAGGTGTAGTTCGGATAGCGGCTCAGCCACTGGGCCTGCTTGTCGAGGGTCGCCACGGCGGTCGGGGTCAGGTCCGTCTGGTCCGTCTCGAAGAAGACGCGGTCGCCCACATTGACGACGAAGTCCTGGGCGCTGCCCGGAGTCGCCGCTCCGCCGGCCCCGAACCCGCCGGCTCCGCCAGCCATCTCATCTTTGTTGGACGAACACGCCGCCGCCCCGAGGGCGAGGACGATGGCAGCGGCGAATTTGACGGCGCGCAACGTCATCATTGGCAATACTCCTTACACATACGTCTGCCGAACGTTGTGTCTTCTATATCCGGGGATAGTTAAGGGAGGGTTCCGTCAACCTTGATGGAGAGTTGAAGGATAAGGTGAATCGCGCCCGGGCCGAGAAACCTGGGCGCAGGGTTAATCGAGAGTGAATGCGGCAAGGAGGTGGCAACGGCCGCATCCTCTGCAACATTGTGCACAAGCTTGACCTTTGCGAGAGCCGAAAGGCCGTTTCGTGCGTTAAAGGGACATGGATACGACAACCGCTCAGCTCGCGAGCCTCGGCAACATCAGGCAGCACGGCTCCGGCGAACTTCGCCTGGAGCGTGCCTTCGCGCGCATCGCCGACAGCGACCTGCGCCTCGGCAATGCCGTGGCCCTGCTCCGCGATTCCCGGGAGAACTACCCGGCCTGGCTCGAAGCCATCCGGTCGGCCGAGCGGATCATCCACTTCGAGAACTTCATCATCGCCGACGACGAGACCGGCGCCGTCTTCGCCGAGGCCTTCATGGAGCGGGCCCGCGCCGGCGTGAAGGTACGGATCCTCTACGACTGGCTCGGCTCGACGACGCGGGCGCTGCCCCGGTTCTGGCGCAGGCTGCGGCAGGCGGGCGTGGAGGTGCGCGTCTTCAATCCGCCCCGGCTGACGGACCCGCTCTGGATCCGGCGCGACCACCGCAAGCTCATCACCGTCGACGGGCGGATCGCCTTCGTGTCCGGCCTGTGCATCTCGGACAACTGGGAGGGCAAGGACTCGGAAGAGCCCTGGCGCGATACGGGGCTGTCCCTGGAAGGCCCCGTCGTGGCGGATCTCGATGTGTCCTTCGCCGAGAGCTGGGCGCGGGCCGGTGCGCCGATCCCCCGGGACCAGCTCGTCGAGCCCGGCACCATCCCGATCGCCGGCACGGTGCCGGCGCGGGTGATCAACGGCCAGCCGGGGATGTTTCGCACCTACCGGCTCGACCAGCTCATCGCCGCGACCGCGCAGCGCAACCTCTGGCTCACGGACGCCTATCTCGTCCCCACCACGTCCTACATCCAGGCCCTGGGGGAAGCCGCCCGGGACGGGGTGGACGTCCGTCTGCTCGTGCCGGGCTCGAGCGACGTCCCGGCGCTCCAGCCCATCGTGCGGGCAGGCTACCGGTCCCTGATCGAAGCGGGCATCCGGGTGTTCGAGTGGAACGGGTCGATGCTCCACGCCAAGACCGCCGTCGCGGACGGGCGCTGGGCCCGCGTCGGGTCCACCAATCTCAACCTCGCGAGCTGGGCCACCAACTGGGAGCTCGACGTGGTGGTGGAGGACCCGACCTTCGCGGAAGCCATGGAGGCCATGTACCTGGAGGATCTGGCCAAAGCGACCGAGATCGTCCCCGGCTGGCAGGCCCGTCGCCGCCAGGCCCGGAACATGCGCTCCCGGCGCTCCGTGAAGTACAAGAAGGGCGGCGTGCGGCGGATCGCGGTCGGAGCGCTCGCGCTCAGCGGCAGCATCGGCAAGGCGGTCAACTCCAAGTCCCTCACGGCGACCGAGGCCAGCAGCATCGCGATCATCGGCTTCGCCCTCCTGGCCCTGGCGATCCTGATCACGCTCTTCCCGGTCATCGTCGTGTCGCCGCTGGTGATCGCCCTGGTCTGGTTCGGCGCCGCGCTCCTGATCCGCGCGTTCCGCCTCAAGCGCCGCATCCGCATCCGGCGCCGCAAGATGCGGCTCAGGCGCCGCCTGGCGAAAGTGAAGGAAATCAGCACCGCGCCATCGGAAGGCGAGAAAGCGGCTGCCAATCCGGAGTCTTGAATATATACCTTTCCGTTAGGGCATTGCCGCCTTCAAGGGAGACGACCATGGCGTCCGGGTATTCGCATCCCCACGAGTCCTTCGATCGCGCTCAGGCGATGAGCGCCCTCCTGGCGCAGAACTGGTGGGCGGTGGCCCTGCGCGGGGCCTTCGCCATCCTCTTCGCCCTCATCGCCTTCTTCTGGCCGGGAGCCGCGATCCTGTCCTTCGTGCTCTTCTTCTCGGCCTACATGCTCGTCGACGGGGTCTTCGCGATCGTCGCCGCCGTGCGGGCCGCCTCGCACCACCAGAGGTGGGGCCTCCTGGTGCTGGAGGGCATCGTGAACATCCTGGTCGGAATCGTCGCCTTCGCCTGGCCGGGGCTGACGGTAGTGTTCTTCGTCACCCTCATGGCGTTCTGGTCGCTGATCACCGGCATCCTGATGATCGTCGCCGCCTTCAAGCTGAACCCGACCTATGGACGCGGCTGGCTGATCTTCAGCGGCGTGGTCTCGGTCCTGTTCGGCATCGCCCTGCTGATCGCGCCGCTCGTCGGCGCCGTGGTGCTGACCTGGTGGATCGGGGCCTATGCCCTGTTCTTCGGCATCGCGCTCCTCGTCCTCGCCTTCAAGCTGAAGGGGCGCAAGGACGACATGCCCGGCACGGCGGCGCCGCGCGGCGTCTGACCCGAAACCGAACAGGGCGCCCCGAGGCGCCCCGCTTTCGTCATGGCCGCTTACCGCGTCTCGCTCAGGAGCGGGGACCAGGTGGGGTCCGACGCGAAGGACGGCGTCGGCACGGGCTGCTCCACGCGGCCGGTGATGTCCACCATGTAGAGCTTGCCGCCCGCCTGCCCGCCCGGATCGCGGAAGAACAGGATGTACTGGCCGTTGGGCGCCCAGGTCGGGCTTTCGTTGTGGAAGCCTTCGGTCAGGATGCGCTCGTCGGAGCCGTCCGGCTTCATGATGCCGATGGCGAAGCCGCCCGCGCGCTGCTTGGTGAAGGCGATGTAGTCGCCCCGCGGCGACCAGGCCGGCTGCGAATAGGCGCCCTCGCCGAAGGAGATGCGGCGCTGGTTCGAGCCGTCAGCGTTCATGGCGTAGATCTGCTGCTTGCCGCCACGGTCGCTCTCGAACACGATCTGGCTGCCGTCCGGCGAGAAGGACGGCGAGGTGTCGATGGCGGCCGTCGAGGTGAGCCGGGTCGTGGCGCGCGAGTTCAGGTCCATCATGAAGATGTTGGCATTGCCGCCCTGCTGCAGGCTCATGACGATGCGCTGCCCGTCCGGCGAGAAGCGCGGGGAGGAGGCCATGTCGGGGAAGTTGCCGAGGATCTGGCGCGAACCGGTCTCCAGGTTGATCACCTGCACGCGCGGCTGCTGGCCTTCCGCCTGGGACATGTAGGTGATGTCCTGGGTGGCGGGCGAGTAGCGCGGGGTGACTACGAGGTTTTCGCCCTGCGTGAGGTAGCGGACGTTGGCGCCGTCCTGGTCCATGATCGCCAGGCGCTTGCGGCGGTTCTCCTTCGGGCCCGACTCGTCGACGAAGACGATGCGGGTGTCGAAGAAGCCGCCGAAGCCGGTGATCTTCGTGTAGACCGCGTCGGAGATGATGTGGCCGACGCGGCGCCAGAAATTGGCGTCCGTCACATATTGCTGGCCGGTGAGCTGCTGACCGGACTCGATGTCCCACAGGCGGAACTCGGCCTTGAGGCGGCCTGCGGGGTCGCGCGAGACGCGGCCCGTCACCAGCGCCTGGGCGCCCGCCGCCCGCCAGGCCTCGAAGCGCGGCGCGGCGTCGAAGGACGGGCGCTCCGGGAAGCGCGACGGGTCGAGCGGCGCGAAATAGCCCGAACGCTGCAGGTTGTTGCCGATGATGCCGGACACCCGCTGCCCGAGATCGCCCTCACCGGAGAAATCCGCAATGGCGATGGGCATGGGCTGGAACTGCCCGCCGGGTCCGACGCGGAAGCTGAGCTGCGCATGGGCCGCCGGAGCAAGCGCGGCGAACGGCACCGCAATGGCGAGCGCGAGGAGAAGGCGGGACACAAGACGATGGATCATGGGGGTCATGTCTCAAGCGTGAGGGGCTTTAAGATCAGGAAAGGTCGAACTGAACGTTCAGGGTTTTCCAATCCGTATAGAACGGAGCGAACTTGGCGGGGACGCGGAAGGGCGCGCAGCGGCGCACGGCGCGCAGGGCCGCATCGGCGACGGCCCGGTCGGTGGAGCTCGCGCCGGCCTGGAGCACGGCCGGATCCCGCATCAGGGAGCCGTCCTCGTTGAGGCGGATGTCGATGACCGGAGGGGTGGCCGTGCCGGTCGAGGCGCTGATGGGCGCCGTGTAGCAGCGCTCGATCTGCTCGCGCAGGAGACCCATGAGCGCGTCGCGCATGCTCGGATTGAGCTTCGCGGCCGTCCCCGTGGCGGTGCCGAGGGAGGCGGTCTTCTGGACCTCCGCCCCGGTCGCGCCGGTGGACTGGTTGCGCTCCTTGTTGTCGAGGAACTGCCGGATGTCGCCCATGTCGAGCTTCTTGGCGACCTGGGCCTCCTTGCGGGCCTTCGCCTCGGCTTCCGCCTTGGCCTTGGCCTCCGCGATCTTCTTGGCTTCCGCTTCGGCGTTCGCTTTGGCCTCCGCCTCCGCCTTGGCTTTCGCCTTGGCTTCCGCGACGGCCTTGGCCTTGGCTTCGGCGTCCGCCTTGGCTTTCGCTTCCGCCGCGGCCTTTGCCTTCGCCTCGGCCTCCGCCTTGGCGGCCTGCGCCTTCTCGATGGCTTCGGCCTCGGCCTTCTCGGCCAGTTTCTGCTGCTCCTCGGCCCTGGCTTTCGCCTCGGCTTCGGCCTGGGAAGGCTGCGGCGGCGGGGGCGGCGGTGGAGGCTGGGCCACGACGGGCTCCTCCTTCTCGGCCACCTTCATCTCCTCGGGACGCTTCGGCGGGGCCGGCGCGTCGCGCGTGTCCTCGCCGGGGTCGCGCTGCTCGACCTTGTCCGCGACCCTGTCCGCCCGGGGCTTGGGGGTGGGCAGGACCTCCTTAGCGGTCTGCTCGCCCTTGGTGATCTGCGAGAACTGGTTGTCGGTGATGATCTCGACCGGGATGCCTTCCTGCGCCTCGGGGAACTCGCTGACGGAGGACAGCCCGACCATGGCGGCCGCCAGGATCGCCGCATGCGCGACGCCCGACACCCAGAGGCCCGGTTCGGAGGGGTTGAATTTCGGCTTCAACGCCACGGCTGTCTGTCTCCCTCGCCTATCGCTGATCGGGTTCCGTCACCAGGGCGACGCGCTTGTAGCCGGCCGAGGTGACGATCGACATGATCTGGGCCACGCGCCCGTAATCCACCTGTTTGTCGCCGCGCACGAAGATGCGCTCGTCGAAGCCGCTCTTCGCCACCTCCGCGAGCTTGCCGACGATCGCGTCGTCGGTCAGTTCGTCCTCGCCGAGGAAGACCTGGCCCGTCTCCTTGATGGAGAGGGTCACGGGCTTCGAATCCATGTTCAGCGGCGCCGCCGTGGTCTGCGGCAGGTCGAGCGGGACGCCCGCGGTCATCATCGGCGCCGCGACCATGAAGATGATGAGGAGCACCAGCATGACGTCGATGAACGGCGTCATGTTGATCTCGTTGATGACGCCTGCGCGCCGGGCCCGCCTGCGGCGGCGCCCGCCGCCGCCCGCCATGCCTGCACTCGTTGCCATGGCCCAGGCCCCTTACGCTGCGTTCGCCGGATGATGAGACGCGTGTCCGATGCGCTCGTCGATCTGGCGGGAGAGGATGGCGGAGAATTCGTCGGCGAAGCCCTCGAGCCGCGACTGCAGCTTGCCGACCTCGCTCTGCAGCTTGTTGTAGGCCAGAACCGCCGGGATGGCCGCGAACAGGCCGATGGCGGTGGCGAACAGGGCCTCCGCGATGCCGGGCGCCACGACGGCGAGGCTGGTGTTCTTGGAAGCCGCGATGGAGGTGAACGAGTTCATGATGCCGACCACCGTTCCGAAGAGGCCGATATAGGGTCCGGCGGAGCCGATGGAGGCGAGCACCGTGAGGCGGGAATTGAGCCGCTCCACCTCACGCTGGATGGTGACGTCGAGCACCTTGTCGATGCGCTGGGGCAGGCTCTGGAACGAGCGGCCCGAGCCCTCGAAGGAACGCTTCCACTCGCGCATGGCGGCCACGAAGACCGCCGCGAGGCCGGTGGAGGGGCGGTTCTGGAGCGAGCGGTAGAACTCCTCCAGGGACTGGCCGGACCAGAACACTTCCTCGAAGCGGTCCATGGCGCGCTTGGTGCGTCCGTAGAGCAGCGTCTTGTCGACGATGATCGCCCAGCACCAGATCGAGGCCGCCAGCAGGCCCACCATGACGAGCTTGACGACGAAATGGGCCTGCCAGAACAGGCCGAAGAGAGACATGTCGTGCACCACAGGGGCAGCCTGGGCCACATCAGCCGGATTCATGATCTCATGTCCTCGCTCTACGAGCAGCCTTGGAGCCAAGGCTCACCGCGCATTAGGAAAATCTTTTTGCGTATCAATGTTCGTTCGCCCCCGAATCTGTCGAAAATAAGGGCGCACGGACTTTGGGACGCAGAAGCGCTCCTGCGTTACATGTTAAGCACACAGTAGGGTTAAGGCTTGGTTTAAGCGCCGTTTCGGCACATGGGACAGCATGGCGCGACCACGCCCCGAACCGCCTGAAAAGGACCGGCTTTCCCGCGATTTCTGGCCTTCGCATGGCCTCTCGAATGCTTTGGACGCCGGTCGGAAATGCGCCCGGCGCATTCTCTGCCCAGCTTCACGCCATCGCCTTTGCAGCGCGACTCCGTCGCAGCCCGCAGGTCTGCTATAGCCCTCTCCTCCTCTCTCATTCGACCGACAAGCCCATGATCCAGTCCTTGAGCCTCGCGACCCTCGACACCCTTGCGCCCGCGGTCGCCCGCCCGGCCTATTCCCGCGAGGCGCTGCGGGCCGGCATCCTCCATATCGGCGTCGGCAATTTTCATCGGGCGCACCAGGCGGTGTATCTGGACGACCTGTTCAACACCGGCAGGGACCTGGACTGGGCCCTCGTCGGCGCCGGGGTCCGCCCCGGAGACGCCGCCATGCGGCAGGCGCTGGAGGCGCAGGACTGGCTCACCACGGTGGTCGAACTCGAGCCCGGCGCCCATGCGGCGCGGATCACCGCCGCCATGACCGGCTTCGTGCCCGTGGGCGAGGATGCCCGCGCCATCGTCGACGCCCTCGACGATCCGGCCCTGAGGATCGTGTCGCTCACGGTCACGGAGGGCGGCTACTGCATCGATCCCGCCACCGGCGCCTTCGATCCGGAGCATCCGGAGATCCGGTACGACGCGGCACATCCCGACGCTCCGAAGGGCGTGTTCGGCGCCATCGTGGCCGCCCTGCGGCGGCGCCGGGACCGGGGCCTGCAGCCCTTCACCGTGATGTCGTGCGACAACATCCCCCACAACGGCGCTGTGACGCTGGATGCGGTGGCGGGGCTCGCCGGGCTCGTGGACCCCGGCCTTGCCGCCTATATCCGCGAGCGCGTCGCCTTCCCCAACAGCATGGTCGACCGCATCACGCCGGCCACCACCGACCGGCAGCGCGAGCTCCTCGCCGGGCGCTTCGGCATCCGGGACAACTGGCCGGTCTTCTGCGAGCCGTTCCGGCAATGGGTGCTGGAAGACCGGTTCTCGGCCGGGCGGCCGGCATGGGAGGAGGTCGGCGTGACCTTCACGCCCCATGTGGCCGCGTTCGAGCTGATGAAGATCCGCATCCTCAACGGGGGACACGCGGCCATCGCCTATCCGGCCGCCCTGCTGGGCATCCACTACGTCCACGACGCCATGGCGGACCCGCAAGTGCGGGGCTTCCTCGACCGGCTGGAAACGGAGGAGATCATCCCGTGCGTGCCGCCGGTGCCGGGGGTCGATCTTCGCGCCTATTACGGGATCGTCGCGAAGCGGTTCGCCAATCCGGAGATCGGCGACACCATCCCCCGGCTCACCCAGGACGGCTCGAACCGGCAACCGAAATTCATCCTGCCCTCGACCCGCGACCGCGTGCGCATGGGCGCCGACGTGACGGGCCTCGCCCTGGTCTCCGCCCTCTGGTGCCGGTCCTGCGCCGGAACGGACGATGCGGGCGCACCCTTCACCCTGGACGACCCGAACGCCGCCCGCCTGACGGCCGCCGCCCGGGCCGCCAAGGACGATCCGGCGGCCTTCCTGGCGCTCAGGGACGTTTTCGGGGATCTGGCGGAAGCCCCGGCCTTCCGGAACCGGTTTGGAGCCATGCTGGCAGGCCTGTGGCGGGACGGGACCCGCGCCACCCTGCAACGCTACCTGGACGGCACCCTCGCCTAGATTTCGGAGGCTACCCGGCCTCTCCGGTGAGCGCCGCCCGCAGATTGTCGGGGATGCGCACGGCCCGGCCGTCGCGCACGGCGGCCACCATCACATCGGCCGTGACGAGCACGTCGTTGCCCCGGCGCACCTCCTGCGCCAGCGTCATCGACGCGCCGCGCATCTCCTTCGGCCGGGTCACGACGGTGAGCACGTCGTCCATGACGGCGGCGCCCAGGAAATCGATGGTCATCTTCCGGACCACGAAGGCGAGGCCGCCCGTCTCCGCGTGCAGGTCGGACTGGGCCACCTCGACCGCCCGCAGCAGCTCCGTGCGGCCCCGTTCCAGGAACCGCAGATAGCTGGCGTGATAGACGCGGGCCGAGAAATCCGTGTCCTCGTAATAGACGCGCACGGGCAGCACGTGGGCGCCGTCCCGCATGGCGCCCGAGAGATGCGGCCAGGAGGCCGTCGCCTCATTCATCCCCGTCTCCGTTGAACAGCCCGAACTGCGCCGCCGTCTCGCGGGAGGGCTCCGGGATGCCGAGATGCTTGAAGGCATGAGGCGTGAGGATGCGGCCGCGCGGGGTGCGCTGCACGAAGCCCTTCTGGATGAGGTAGGGCTCGATGATGTCCTCGATGGCGTCGCGGGGCTCGGACAGCGCTGCCGCGATGGTCTCGATCCCGACCGGGCCGCCGCCGAAGGACGAGGCGATCATGGTCAGGTACTTGCGGTCCATGAGGTCGAGCCCGATGGGATCCACATCGAGAAGGCGCAGGGACCTGTCCGCCAGCTCGCGGGACACGATCTCGGCCCCCTCCACGATGGCGAAGTCGCGCACCCGGCGCAGCAGGCGGCCCGCGATGCGGGGCGTGCCGCGGGCGCGGCGGGCGATCTCGTTCGCGCCCTCCTCGCTCATGTTCAGCCCCATCACCCGCGCCCCGCGCCGCACGATCAGCTCAAGCTCGTCTACGGTGTAGAATTCGAGCCGGATCGGGATGCCGAAGCGGTCACGCAGGGGGGTGGTGAGGAGGCCCGCGCGGGTGGTGGCGCCGACCAGCGTGAATTTCGGCAGCTCGATCTTCACCGAGCGCGCGGCCGGGCCCTCGCCGATGATGAGGTCGAGCTGGTAGTCCTCCATGGCCGGATAGAGGATTTCCTCGACGGCCGGGTTGAGGCGGTGGATCTCGTCGATGAAGAGCACGTCGCGCTCTTCCAGGTTCGTCAGCTGCGCCGCCAGGTCGCCCGCCTTGGCGATGACCGGACCCGAGGTCGAGCGGAAGTTCACGCCCAGCTCGCGGGCCACGATCTGGGCCAGCGTGGTTTTTCCCAGTCCCGGCGGGCCGACGAAGAGCACGTGGTCGAGGGCGTCGCCCCGCGTCTTGGCGGCGTTGATGAAGACCTGGAGATTGGCCCGCGCGGCCTTCTGACCCGTGAAATCGTCGAGCGACAGCGGCCGGATCGACGCGTCGACGTCGTCCTCGCGCTTTTCGGGGCTGAGCAGGCGGCGGGAATCGGTCAAGGAAACGTACCCTTCGGAAGGCTTGGATATGGGCGTCCTGATCTCATACGCCAATCCTTAAAAAGATCAAAACGGGAACGAAAACACCGGGTCGAGCCTTACCGGGCCAACTCCCTTAAGCCCAGCCGGATCAGCGTCTTCGCCTCGGCCTCCTCGCCGGCCTGCTTGAGGGCGGCGGCCACCGCCGCGGAGGCCTGGACCTGGGGATAGCCGAGATTGACCAGGGCCGAGATCGCGTCCGAGACCGGGACGGGAGCGGTCCTGTCGTCGATGGAATCGGACAGGCGGATGAGGGCCGGGTCCACGGTGGAATAGGCCGGGGCCTTGTCCTTGAGTTCCGAGACGATGCGCTGGGCGAGCTTGGGGCCGACGCCGGGGCCGCGGGCGACCGATGCCTTGTCGCCGGTGGCGATGGCGGTGGCGAGCGCCCCGGGATCGAGCACGGAGAGAATGCCGAGCGCCACCTTCGAGCCCACGCCCTGCACGCTCTGGAGCAGGCGGAACCACTCGCGCTCCTGGTCCGAGCGGAAGCCGTAGAGGCGGATCATGTCCTCGCGGACATGGGTCTCGATGGACAGGACCGCCGCCTCTCCGGTCTGGGGCAGGTTCTGGAGCGTGCGCGAGGAGCAGTGCACGACGTAGCCGACCCCGTGCACGTCGAGGATGACAAAGTCGTCGCCGTAGGAATCCACCACGCCCTTGAGTTTGCCGATCACGGTCCTTTTTCCCTCTCCGGCGTCATCCCCGCGAAGGCGGGGACCCATAAACACGAGCGGAGATCCGGAACGGCTCAGGTCGGCGGTTATGGGTTCCGGGCTCGGCTACGCCGCCCCGGAATGACATTCGTTGTCATGTAACACTTTAATAGCTCGCCGCCAAAGCCCGCGCCTTGCGGTGGTGGGCATGGGCGATGGCGATGGCGAGCGCGTCCGCCGCGTCGGCTTTCTTGAAGTCGGCCTTGGGCAGCAGGATCTTCACCATGGCCTGCACCTGATCCTTCTCCGCATGGCCGACACCCACCACGGTCTTCTTGACCTGGTTGGCTCCGTATTCCGCCACCGGGAGGCCATGGAGGGCCGGGACCAGCAGGGACATGGCCCGGGCCTGACCGAGCTTGAGGGTCGCCTGCGCATCCTTGTTGACGAAGGTCTCCTCGACGGAGACCTCGTCG
Source organism: Microvirga lenta (assembly GCF_020532555.1). Classification (GTDB taxonomy): domain Bacteria; phylum Pseudomonadota; class Alphaproteobacteria; order Rhizobiales; family Beijerinckiaceae; genus Microvirga; species Microvirga lenta. Next base: position 14,168 of record NZ_JAJBBR010000014.1, read on the forward strand.
GGAGTCCAGGTCCTGATCACGTCGGTCAGCCGGTCGTGGAGCTGCTTGAGCCGCAGCGCCAGGGCCAGGTCGCCGTCCGAGGTCACGACCCCGCAGGCGACGAAGGAGAGCTTGGTCCCCTCGACCGTGATGACGCCCCAGCCCGTGTTGCGCAGGCCGGGATCGAGGCCGAGGATGCGGACGCGTTCCATGATACTTCCTCAAGCCAGCTATCTGGCACCGACTGGCTCTCCTCCCCCTTGTGGGGAGGAGGTGGAGGTGGGGGTGTGAGCGATAGCCTATGAAGGTCCGGCGCCAACACCCCCACCCTGGCCCTTCCCACAAGGGGGAGGGAAAAGACGCGGCGCTTGTCCGACTATCCCGCCATCTTCTGCATGAGCTGTTCGGAAAGCTCGAAATTGCCGTAGACGTTCTGGACGTCGTCATGCTCCTCGAGGGTCTCCATGAGGCGCATCAGCTTCTCGCCCGCCTCGTCGTCGACCGCGACCGGAGTCTGGGGCTTCCAGACGAGCTTGGAGGCCCGCGGCTCCCCGAACTTCTCCTCCAGCGCCTTGGTCACCTCGTTGAGGGTGGTCTGCTCGCAATAGACCTCGTGGCCGTTCTCGGAGGACACCACGTCGTCGGCGCCGGCCTCGATGGCGGCTTCCAGCATGGCGTCGGCATCGGCGGCCTCGGGCGCGAACTCCACCAGGCCGACCCGGTCGAACATGAACGAGACCGCGCCCGTCTCGGCGAGGTTGCCGCCGCTCTTGGTGAAGTAGGAGCGGATGTCCGAGGCCGTGCGGTTGCGGTTGTCGGTCATGGCCTCGACGATGATGGCGGCGCCGCCGGGGCCGTAGCCCTCGTAGCGGATCTCCTCGTAGTTCTCGCCCTCGGCGCTGGACGCCTTGTTGATGGCGCGCTGGATGTTGTCCTTGGGCATGTTCTCGGCCCGGGCCGCCAGGATGGCGGCGCGCAGGCGGGGATTCATGTTCGGGTCGGGCGTGCCCATCTTCGCCGCCACGGTGATTTCGCGGGCGAGCTTCGAGAACAGCTTGGAGCGCATCGCATCCTGGCGCCCCTTGCGGTGCATGATGTTCTTGAACTGTGAATGTCCGGCCATGGGGCCTCCGCTATGCGCGACCGAGAGCGCCTTGGCGACCAAGGGCCCGTCAGGCCGCGGAATGTTGATGGCGAAGCGGTGCCCTTAGGGAAGGGTCCCGCTCCCGATTTCTTCCGCTGCATGGTCCGAAAACGGCGAACCGGCGTCCACGGCGCCCGGACATGCTTCCGAGCGGGCTTATAAAACGCAGTTGCGTCCGAGGCAAAGCCTCTTCACGGCCGGATCAGAACCCGAGCCAGGAGAAGCCGCCCGTGATCGCCGCCTGGACTAGGTGGTAGGAGGCTCCCAGGATCGTCGCCGTGTAGGCCAGGCCGGCGAGGCCCAGAAGATAGCCGCCGATCAGGAGATAGCCGTCCTCCTCCATCACCGCGATGGACACGATGACGAGGGCGATGGAGGGCGGGAAATTGGTGCCCGGGAACGGAATCAGCACCGAGAGGGCCGCCAGGAAGGCGAAAAGGCCGACCATCCGGTCGCCGACGGTGCCGAAGAGTTGCGTCAGCCGCGGCTTGCACCAGCTCTCCAGCCAGCGGAGCCTGGGCTCGGCGATGTCGATCAGGCGCTTGAACTTGGAGAGAGAAATGGTCCGCCGCCGGATGAAGCCCGGCAGCCACGGATGCTTGTGCCCCAGCATCATCTGGATGCCGAAGATGAGGACCGGGGTTCCGACGACGCCCGCGACCCCCGGCGGGGCCGGCACGCAGTTCGGCAGGCTGAACAGGATCAGCACGAAGCCGAAGGCGCGTTCGCCGAACGCCTCGATGATCTCCCCGATGGAGATGGTCTCCCCCTTGGCGGAGGTGATCACGGCCCGCAGGACGTCGGATGCGCTCTTGTGCTCCAGCGCCTCCGGCACCGTTGCCCCCACATCCCGATAAAGGCGCTTCTTATGCTCGATATCCACCTTGGTCCTCCGTGACAGGACAGATGGGGATGTTTTGCGGCCCGCCAAGAGAGCCGAGGCTGCAGGGTTCCGTCAGTCCCAGAAACGGGGCCAGGATTCCTCCAGGTGCGGCCCGATCCTGAGGGCCGCGACCCGCACGGCGAGCCCGGTCCGGTCGTCGGTCTCGACCGCGATTCCCGACAGGGTGCCCTCCCCCAGGGCCGGCTCCATCCGGGGCCCCGGCGTCTTCTGGAGAAAGCGGCGGATCGATTCCTCCTTCTGCATGCCGAGCACGGAATCGTAATCGCCGCACATGCCCGCGTCCGACATGTAGGCGGTGCCGCCCGCCAGGACCCGGTGGTCGGCGGTCGGCACATGGGTGTGGGTGCCCACCACGAGGCTGGCGCGCCCGTCGAGATGGTGGCCCATGGCCTCCTTCTCGCTCGTGGCCTCCGCATGGACGTCCACGATCACCGCATCGGCCACCTGGCCCATGGGGCAGGCGTCGAGCTCCCGGTCAACCGCCGCGAAGGGATCGTCGAGAGCATCCATGTAGAGGCGGCCCATGACGTTGACGACGAGGACCCGGTGGCCGGAACGGGTGTCGATGAGGTTCGCGCCGCGGCCCGGCGTGCCCGGCGGATAGTTGACCGGCCGCAGGAGCCGCTGCTGGCGCTCGATGAACACCAGGGTCTCGCGCTGGTCCCAGCTGTGGTTGCCGAGCGTCACCGCGTCCGCGCCCGCGTTCAGCAGGTCGTCGCAGATCGCCTCCGTGATGCCGAAGCCGCCGGCCGAGTTCTCGCCGTTGATGACGACGCAATCGAGGCTCCAGCGCTCGCGCAAGGCGGGCAGGCGCTCGACCACCACGTTGCGGCCGGCCCGTCCGACCACGTCGCCGAGGAAGAGAAGACGCATGGGAAGTCCTTGTACTCAGGTCCGAATGAGTTCGGACTCCGTCACGATCAGGTCGAGCAGCCGGTCGTGGGGTTCGATCGGAACCTGCTCGATTTCCTGAACGGCATAGGCGAGGCCGACGGTCAAGATGGGATGCTGGTTTTCGAGCGCCGCGATGGCCCGGTCGAAATGGCCCTTGCCGTAGCCGATGCGCCCGCCGCGCCGGTCGAAGGCCACGAGCGGCACGAGGAGGGCCTGCGGAAAGCACTCGGGCGCGTCCGGCCCGGGCTCGCGCACGCCGAAGCCGCCCTTCACCAGCACGTCGCCGGGCTGCCAGAGGCGGAAACTCAGATGGGGATGGAGGATCTGCGAGAGGGCCACGTCCTGCCCGCGGGCGACGAGCGCCTCCATGAGCGGGCGCGTATCGACCTCGCTGCGGATGGGCCAGTAGGCGCCGACGGGGTTCCGTTCGCGCAGGTCCGGAAGAGCCAGGACCTGCCCGGCGATGCGCTCGGCCGCCTGTCTGCGGAAGTCCTTGTCCAGGCCGTCGCGGCGGGCGAAGCCTTCGCTGCGAAGCTGGTCCTTGAACGCGGGAAGAGACGAAGAAGACATGAAGTGCGGAGCCACAAAAGCCGTCGGAGAAGCGATCCCGGGAACCTACAAAGTAGGTGGGCGCCGTATGTCCCGGTCCAGGGACCGGGTCAGGGACAGCTCCCTTCAGGATCGATAAGGCCCCGGGGAAATGAACTCCAGACGCGCCCCGCAGCCCCGCCTTTCCTATGTAGGGACGATAGGGGCCGGGGGGAAGGGGAAAGTTGGGCGTGTGGCGAAAAGAAACCCCTCAAGAGACCTCAACTCCATGATCCTTCTACGGAACGGATCTACCGCTTGTAAGCCATCGCTCTCTCGTGTTTCATTGCCCAATTGATACATCGGAACATATCTAAGGCCATAGAAATGAATTGGCGCGACTATTTTCTGATTGCTGCCATTGCCTTGTGCTGGGCGGCTTACCTATTCGGCCTTGACTACGTTCCAGGCTGGCAAGGATTTGGTCGTGGCCTCGCTATTGGCTCTCTTGCGGTCGCCGGTCTTCTGGTTGGACGCATCGTCCGGCGATACTCAGGCTCACATACGCCTCACTGAGACCCATCTGCCTCACTCCTGCACCGGCGCGTTGAGGCTGCGGGCGAGGCGCTCGATCCGCTCGGTCACCCGCTGGATGCTCTCGGCGAAACGGGCCTCGGCGACCTGGATCCGGTGGTCTCCGGCCGAGTAGAACCGCTTCATCTCGTCCATCTCCCGCTCCAGGGAGACGATGCGCTTCTTCGCCTCGGACAGCTCGTCGGCGAGGGTGATGGCCGCCATGACGTGCAGGCGCATGTCGCCGATCTCGCCGGCGGCGGCGCGCATCTCCTCGATCCGGGCGTCGAAGGAGGCCGCGAGGCCTTCGAGATGCTGCTCCTCCCCGTCGGCGCAGGCCATGCGGTAGGTCTTGCCGGCGATCGTCACCGTCACCTGGGACATGTCAGCCCTCCTCCGGCTCGAGCTGCCCCGCCTGGGCGAGCACGCTCTGCACGGCGCCGATGGCCTGGCGCACGCGCCGGCTGACGTCGTCGGTGGCCGCCTCGAAGCGGTGCAGGCGCGTCAGGGCGCTGTCGAGCTCCACGGCGAGACGGGCGCGGTCGTCCTGCATGAGCTGAAGCTCCGTCTCCAGGTCGCCGCGGCGGCGGTCGGCATCGAGCCGGCGGGAGACCGAGGCCTCCAGCAGGCCGAGGGCCATCTCCAGCCGTTTCATCGCATCGTCGAGGGTGGGGCTCATCGCATCATCCGGGATTCGACACGACACTAGAGCCTGATCGGCGAAAGTGGAAACCGGTTTTGCGCCCGATCGCGCCCCGGGCCCGGGCCCGGACGGCGACGCTCCCTTGGGATTTAAGCCGTCGGAGCCTTTGACTCGCCCCTGCCCCGTGTTAAGGAGCCGCACGCTTTTGGAAGGGCCCGCCCCTCAGAGGGCCGCCCGCAAGATTTGTGGATCACGCCGTGCCAGATACCGTCTCCGCCGACCGCGTCACTCACTCCGATCTGGCGAATGCCGTGCGGGTCCTCGCCATGGACGCCGTGGAGCAGGCAAAGTCCGGCCATCCCGGCCTGCCCATGGGCGCCGCCGACATGGCGACGGTGCTTTTCACCAAGTTCCTGAAATACGACGCCACCGACCCGACCTGGCCCGACCGCGACCGCTTCGTGCTCTCCGCCGGCCACGGCTCGATGCTGCTCTACTCCCTGCTCCATCTCGTGGGCGTGAAGGGCATGACCGTCGACGAGCTGAAGCGCTTCCGCCAGCTCGATTCCAAGACCCCGGGCCACCCCGAGAACTTCATGACGCCCGGCGTCGAGACGACGACCGGCCCGCTGGGCCAGGGCATCGCCACCGCCGTCGGCATGGCGCTGGCCGAGCGCATGCTCAACGCCGAATACGGCGACGACCTCGTCGACCACCGCACCTACGTGATCGCCTCCGACGGCGACCTGATGGAGGGCATCAGCCAGGAGGCGATCTCGCTCGCGGGCCACCTGAAGCTGAGCCGCCTCATCGTCCTGTTCGACGACAACGGCATCTCCATCGACGGCCCGCTCTCGCTCTCCGACTCCGTCGACCAGGTGAAGCGCTTCGAGGCCGCCGGCTGGCGCGCCGTGCGCGTGGACGGCCACGATCCGCAGGCCATCGGCCGCGCCCTTTCCCGCGCCCAGAAGTCGGACCGCCCGACCCTGATCGCCTGCAAGACCACCATCGGCTACGGCGCGCCCAAGAAGGCGGGCACCTCCAAGGCCCACGGCGAGCCGCTGGGCGCCGAGGAACTGGCCGGCGCCAAGGCCGCCATCGGCTGGAGCCATGCGCCCTTCGAGCTGCCGGACAACATCCGCGACGCCTGGGCGAAGGCCGGCAAGAAGGGCCGCCGCCAGCGCAAGGCCTGGGCCGACCGGCTGAAGGCCCTGTCTCCCGAGAAGCGCGCCGAGTTCGAGCGCCGCATCAAGGGCGAGCGCCCGCAGGGCCTCGCCGACGCGGTGGCGAAGCTGAAGGAGCGCCTGATCGCCGAGCCGCAGAACGTCGCGACCCGCAAGGCCAGCGAGATCGCCCTCGAGGTCATCACCGAGGCCGTGCCGGAGCTGGTGCTGGGCTCGGCCGACCTGACGCCCTCGAACAACACCAAGACCAAGAACCTCAACGCCATCTCGCCGGGCAGCTTCGCCGGACGCTACATCCATTACGGCATCCGCGAGCACGGCATGGCGGCGGCCATGAACGGCATGGCGCTCCATGGCGGCCTCGTGCCGGCCGGCGCCACCTTCCTGGTCTTCGCCGACTACGCGCGGCCTGCCATGCGCATCGCGGCGCTCGCCGGCATCCCGGTCGTCTACGTGATGACCCACGACTCCATCGGCCTCGGCGAGGACGGCCCGACCCACCAGCCGGTGGAGCACCTGGCCTCCCTGCGCTCCATGCCGAAGATGCGGGTCTTCCGCCCGGCCGACGCGGTCGAGACCGCCGAGTGCTGGCAGCTGGCGCTGGAGCGCACGGACGGCCCGACCCTTCTGGCGCTCACCCGCCAGAACCTGCCCCAGATCCGCAAGGAGGCCAGCGGCGAGAACCTCGCGGCCACGGGCGCCTACGAAATCTCGCCGGCGGAAGGAAAAGCCCGCGCCACCATCTTCGCCTCGGGCTCCGAGGTCGAGATCGCGCTGGCGGCCCAGAAGATTCTGAATGAACAAAGCTTCGCCGTTCGCGTTGTCTCGGTGCCCTCGCTCGACCTCTTCCTGGCCCAGCCCGAGAAAGTCCGTGCCCGCATCGTCGGCGATGCGCCGGTCAAGGTCGCGGTCGAGGCGGCTGTCCGCTTCGGCTGGGACTCGGTCATCGGCTCCGACGGAATCTTCGTCGGCATGAGTGGGTTCGGCGCGAGCGCGCCCTACAAGGATCTCTACAGGCACTTCGGCATCACCGCCGAAGCGGTCGCCGAGAGGGTTCTGAGAACGCATAATCTATGAGGTTCAGGCGATCCTGAGCCTCACCGCACAAAGGGAGCAAAGACTATGACGGTGAAGGTCGCGATCAACGGGTTCGGTCGCATCGGGCGCAACATCCTGCGCGCCATCGTGGAGAGCGGCCGGACCGACATCCAGGTCGTCGCCATCAACGATCTCGGCCCGGTCGAAACGAATGCGCACCTGCTTCGCTACGACTCCATCCATGGCCGGTTCCCGGCGGAGGTGAAGGTCGAGGGCGACTCCATCGTGGTCAACGGCCAGAAGATCAAGGTCACGGCCATCAAGGACCCGGCCACCCTGCCCCACAAGGAGCTCGGCGTCGACATCGCCATGGAGTGCACCGGCATCTTCACCTCGAAGGAGAAGGCCTCGGCGCACCTGCAGGCGGGCGCCAAGCGGGTCATCGTCTCGGCTCCCGCCGACGGCGCGGATCTCACGGTGGTCTACGGCGTCAATCACGACAAGCTGACCAAGGACCACATCGTCATCTCGAACGCCTCCTGCACCACCAATGCCCTCGCGCCGGTCGCGAAGGTGCTCAATGATGTGGTGGGCATCGAGAAGGGCTTCATGACGACGATCCATTCCTACACGAACGATCAGCCGTCCCTCGACCAGATGCACAAGGACCTCTACCGCGCCCGCGCGGCGGCCCTGTCGATGATCCCGACCTCCACCGGCGCCGCCAAGGCGGTGGGCCTCGTGCTGCCGGAACTGAACGGCAAGCTCGACGGCGTCTCGATCCGCGTGCCGACCCCGAACGTGTCCGTGATCGACTTCAAGTTCATCGCCAAGAAGGCCACGAACAAGGACGAGATCAACGAGGCGATCAAGCGCGCGGCCGAGCAGGAGCTGAAGGGCGTTCTCGCCTTCACCAACGACCCGAACGTCTCCATCGACTTCAACCACAACCCGGCCTCGTCCACCTTCCACATGGACCAGACCAAGGTCATGGACGGCAACCTCGTGCGCGTCATGTCCTGGTACGACAACGAGTGGGGCTTCTCGAACCGCATGGCGGACACCGCCGTCGCCATGGCGAAGCTGATCTAAGGGAGCTGCCTATGGGGGGAGCAAGTATCTGGCATTGGATCATAATCCTTACATGCATCATCAATGTCATCGCCTTTTGGCGGCTTCTCCCTCAAGCCGGGATCTCTAAGTACCTCTCGATCTTGGCTTTCGTCCCTCTGATTGCGGTCATCTTTCTATGGGTGATCGCTTTCCGCACAGCACCTCTGAACCAGGGTTGATGGACCATGACCGCCTTCCGCACGCTCGATCAGGCCGACGTCAAGGGCAAGCGCGTTCTCGTCCGGGTCGATCTCAACGTCCCGATGGAGAACGGCCGGGTGACGGACGCGACGCGCATCGAGCGCGTCCTGCCCACCATCCAGGAGATCGCCGAGAAAGGCGGGAAGGTCATCCTTCTCGCGCATTTCGGACGTCCCAAGGGCCGCGATCCCAAGGAGTCCCTGAAGCCCGTCGCGGAGGCGGTGCAGAGCCACCTGGGCAAGCCGGTTGCCTTCGCGGACGACTGCATCGGCGATGCGGCCGCCCGGGCCGTGAACACTATGAAGGACGGTGACGTGCTTCTCCTCGAAAACACCCGCTTCCATGCGGGTGAGGAGAAGAACGATCCGGCCTTCGTCGAGGCGCTGGCGAAGCTCGGCGACATCTATGTCAACGACGCCTTCTCGGCCGCGCACCGGGCCCATGCCTCAACGGAAGGTCTGGCCCGCGCGCTTCCCAGCTATGCCGGCCGCACCATGCAGGCGGAGCTGGAGGCCCTGACCAAGGGCCTCGAAGCGCCCAAGCGCCCGGTGGTCGCCATCGTGGGCGGCGCCAAGGTCTCGACCAAGATCGACCTGCTCGAAAACCTGGTGAAGAAGGTCGACGCCCTCGTGATCGGCGGCGGCATGGCCAACACCTTCGTCCACGCCACGGGGCTGGGCGTCGGCAAGTCCCTTGCGGAGAAGGACCTGGCGGCGACGGCGCTGCGCATCATCGAGCAGGCGCGCGAGTCCAACTGCGCCATCATCCTGCCGGTGGACGGCGTCTGCGCCTACGAGTTCAAGGCCGGCGCGGAGAACCACACCTACGGCATCGATGCCATCCCCGAGGACCAGATGATCCTCGACGTGGGTTCCCAATCCGTCGAACGCGTCTGCGCGGCGATCAACGACGCGGCGACGCTGGTGTGGAACGGCCCCCTCGGCGCTTTCGAGATCGCGCCCTTCGACCAGGGCACGGTCGCGGCGGCCCGCCACGCGGCGGAGCGCACCAAGGCCGGCAAGCTGCTCTCGGTGGCGGGCGGCGGCGACACGGTCGCGGCGCTCAACCACGCTGGCGTATCGGAAAGCTTCACCTATGTATCAACCGCAGGCGGCGCTTTCCTGGAGTGGCTCGAAGGAAAATCGCTGCCCGGCGTCGAAGCCCTGAAGGCTTAAGCCCCGGTTCAGCTTCGCCGCACTTAAAGAGCAAGACCAATAAGGAGGAAGACATGGCGCGCATTACCCTGAGGCAGCTTCTGGACCACGCCGCCGAGCACGGCTACGGCGTGCCTGCCTTCAACATCAACAACATGGAGCAGGCGCTCGCCATCATGGCGGCGGCCAGCGAGGTCGACGCGCCGGTGATCATCCAGGCGAGCCGCGGCGCCCGGGCCTATGCCCACGACGTCATGCTCAAGCACATGATGGACGCCGTCACCGAGATCTACCCGCACATCCCGGTCTGCGTGCATCTCGACCACGGCAACGAGCCCGCCACCTGCATGACGGCGATCCAGGCCGGCTTCACCTCGGTCATGATGGACGGTTCGCTGAAGGCCGACGGCAAGACCCCGGGCGATTGGGACTACAATGTCGGCGTCACCAAGAAGGTGGTCGAGATTTCCCATCTCGGCGGCATCTCGGTGGAGGGCGAGCTCGGCGTGCTGGGCTCCCTGGAGAGCGGCATGGGCGAGGCCGAGGACGGCCACGGGGCCGAGGGCAAGCTTTCCCACGACCAGCTCCTGACCAATCCGGACGAGGCCGTGAAGTTCGTGGCCGAGACGAAGGTCGACGCACTCGCCATCGCCATGGGCACCTCGCACGGCGCCTACAAGTTCACCCGCAAGCCCGACGGCGCGATCCTGGCGATGAACATCATCGAGGAGATCCACGCCAAGCTCCCGAACACGCACCTCGTCATGCACGGCTCCTCCTCCGTGCCGCAGGAGCTGCAGGACATCATCAACCAGTACGGCGGCCAGATGAAGCCGACCTGGGGCGTGCCGGTGGAGGAGATCCAGCGCGGCATCAAGCACGGCGTGCGCAAGATCAACATCGATACCGACAACCGCATGGCGATGACCGGCCAGATCCGCAAGGTCCTGACCGAGAACCCCGGCGAGTTCGACCCGCGCAAGTACCTGAAGCCGGCCATGGAGGCGATGACGAAGCTCTGCAGGCAGCGCCTGCAGGAGTTCAACACCGCCGGTCAGGCCTCGAAGATCAAGCGTGTCTACACCCTCGCCGAGATGGCCAAGCGCTACGCTTCCGGCGAGCTCGACCCGACCTTCGGGGCGACCAAGCAGGCCGCAGAGTAAGCGATCAGGCTTTCGCCTCATTCGCATAAGAGAAACGGGGCCTCGCAAGACGGCCCCGTTTTCGTTATTGGCATAGCCGTCTGAAAAAACTCTCACGAACCGTGGACCATGGCCGAGCCCGCTGCCCGTCTCTACCTCATCACGCCCGTCCTGGAGGACGCCTCCTTCGCGCCCCGTCTCGCGGAAGCCTGCGCGGGCGGGACCGTGGCCGCCGTGCTGCTGCGGCTGGCATCCGCCGACGAGCGCTCCCTGATCAACCAGGTCAAGGCTCTGGCCCCCTCCGTCCAGGACCACGGGGCGGCGCTGATCGTCACCGTCGAGGGCGAGGCGGATCTCGCCACCATCGCGGCGCGGGGCGGGGCGGACGGCGTCCATGCCCAGGGCAGCCCGGCCCGCATCCGCGAGCTGCGCGAGCGTCTCAAGGGCGAGCGCGCCCTCGGCGTCGGCGGAATCCGCACCAAGGACGACGCCATGACCTTCGGCGAGGCCGGCGTCGATTACCTGCTTTTCGGCGAGCCGCGCCCGGACGGGTCCCTCCCTTCCCTGGAGAGCGTGGTGGAGCGCGCCGGCTGGTGGGCCGAGATCTTCGAGACGCCCTGCGCCGCCTATGCCCCGAGCCTGGACGCGATTCCGGCCCTCGTCGCCACCCAGGCCGAGTTCATCGCCGTCGGCGATGCGGTCTGGTCCCATCCGGACGGCCCCGCCAAGGGCGTGGAAGCGGCCGTCGCCGCCATCGGCACCGAGGAGGCCGTGCGCTGATGCGGCTTTTCCGCCTTCTCGCATCCGCGGCCTTCCTGGCCCTCGCCGCGACGGCTCACGCGGCGGAGCCGGACCTCGCCTACGGAGCCTTCCAGCGCGGCCTGTACCGGGCCGCCTTTCAGGAGGCGACCCAGCGCCTGGACAGGAACCGGGACGATGCCGCCGCCATGACGCTGCTGGGCGAGCTCTACAACCAGGGTCTCGGCGTCGGGGCCGACCCGCGCAAGGCCGCCGAATGGTACCGGCTGGCCGCCGAGCGGGGCGACGCCAACGCCATGGCCTCGCTGGGCCTCATGGCCCTCGAGGGACGCGGCATGGACCGGGATCCCGCCCAGGGCCGCGACTGGCTGGAAAAGGCCGCCGCCAAGGGCAACCCGGTGGCGAGCCACAACCTCGCCCTCCTGCTCCTGTCCAGCGCCACGGAACAGGACGTCAAGCGGGCGGCCGAACTGCTCCGCCGGGCGGCCCAGAGCGAGATTCCGGACGCGCAGCACGCCCTCGGGGTCCTCTACCTCAAAGGCAGGGGCGTCGAGCAGGATGCCGCCGAGGCGGCCCGGCTCTTCAAGCGCGCCGCCGACAACGGTAGCTCGGTGGGCGAGGTCGAATACGCGATCCTGCTGTTCAACGGCGACGGCGTCACAGCGAGCGAATCCCAGGCCGCCCGTTATTTCCGTCGCGCTGCGGCGAAGGGCAATGCCATCGCCCAGAACCGGCTGGCGCGTCTCCTGGCCGCCGGACGCGGCGTCCCGCAGAACAAGGTCGATGCCGCCGCCTGGCACATCCTGGCGGCGGCCCAGGGCCTGACCGATCCCTGGCTCGACGACGCCCTCAAGGACCTGAGCGCCGAAGACCGGCAGCGTGCCGAACGCCTCGCGGCGGAACGTCTCGGGATGCGGTAGATTCTAGAGTCGCTTGACGTTCGAACCCTCCCGTGGTCCACCCGGCCACGTCCCCTCTAAGAAGCCCCTTGTCCAGGACCCCACCGCATGATCCGCTCGCCCCTCATGACCGTCATGACCGATGCCGTGATGAAGGCCTCGCGCTCCCTCAAGCGCGACTTCGGCGAGGTCGAGAACCTGCAGGTTTCCCGCAAGGGCCCGGGGGATTTCGTTTCGGCCGCCGACCGCAAGGCGGAGAAGATCCTGCGCGAGACCCTGGAGAAGGCCCGCCCCGGCTACGGCCTGGTGATGGAGGAAGGCGGCGTCGTCCAGGGCACGGATCCGGATCATCGCTGGCACATCGACCCGCTCGACGGCACCACGAACTTCCTGCACGGCCTGCCTCACTTCGCCCTCTCGGTGGGCCTGGAGCGCGACGGCCAGATCGTGGCGGGCGTGATCTACGACCCGGCCAAGGACGAGCTGTTCATCGCGGAACGGGGCAAGGGCGCTTTTCTCAACAACCGCCGCATCCGCGTGGCGGCGCGCATGGACATGGCGGACGCGGTCCTCGCCTGCGGCCTGCCGCATATCGGCAAGGGCGATCACGGCCTGTTCTTGAGAGAGGCCGCCACGGTGATGAACCACGTGGGCGGCATGCGCCGCTGGGGCGCCGCGGCGCTCGACCTGGCCTACGTGGCCTGCGGACGCCTGGACGGCTACTGGGAGCGCGGCCTCAACTCCTGGGATATCGCGGCGGGCATCCTCATGATCCGCGAGGCGGGCGGATTCATCTCCGACGCGGATGGCGGCAGCGATCCCCTGGGCAAGAAATCGGTCGCCTGCGGGAACGAAATCGTGCATCGCGAGCTGCTCAAGCTCTTGAAGCAGGCGAAAGGCTGATATTTCTGTTCGCCAAGGCGCCGAGATCCGCAGCCACGCTTGATCCCACGATCCGGCGCGGTCACAGTAGAACGGTCTCGAAGCACCAGCGAGCAGGATAACGATGGCCGATCAACCCCTTACCCCACCGCGGATCTATCTCATCCGCATGGCGGTCTTTCTGGTTCTGGCGGGGTTTGTCGCCTTCATCCTCTATCGGCAGATCTGGGACGCCTTCCTGGCCAATCCGGGCCTGAACGCCCTGATCATGGGCGTCATGGCCATCGGCATCGTCCTGGCGATCCGGCAGGTCTGGCGCCTGTTCCCGGAGGTGCGCTGGGTCAACACCATCCGGCAGACCGAGGAAGGGCTCGTGGCGCCCACCTCCCCGGTCCTGCTCGCCCCCATGGCCGCGCTCATCGGCAACCGGTCGAGCCGCTCCCTCCTGTCCGTCACGGCGACCCGCTCGCTGCTCGATTCCATCGGCGCGCGCCTGGACGAGAGCCGCGAGATCGTGCGCTACCTGGCGGGCCTGCTGGTCTTCCTCGGCCTGCTCGGCACCTTCTGGGGCCTGATCGAGACCGTGGGTTCGGTCGGGCGAATCATCGGCTCTCTGAGGACCGGCCAGGACGCGGCCGTGCTCTTCGACGAGCTGAAGACCGCCCTGGCCGGTCCGCTCCAGGGCATGGGCCTCGCCTTCTCGGCCTCCCTCTTCGGCCTCGCCGGCTCCCTGGTCCTGGGCTTCCTCGACCTTCAGGCCGGTCAGGCCCAGAGCCGGTTCTACACCGAGCTCGAGGACTGGCTTGCCACCTCCACCATGGATACGGGCGCGGACATGCCCGCCCGCTCCGGAAACCCGAACGACCTCGCCGTGGCCCTCAACCGGCTGACCTCCGCGGTCAACGACGGCGCCGGCGGGCGGGCCTCGACCCAGGCCATGGCCAACCTGGCCGAGGGCGTTCAGGGTCTCGTCCAGCACATGCGGGCGGAGCAGCAGCTGATCCGCGACTGGGTGGAGGCTCAAGCCGCACGCGAGAAGGAGCTCAAGCAGGTTCTCGACCGCTTGGCCCGTGAAAGGCTGTCCTGATGGCGATTTCCAGCACCGGAGGCCGCAGACGCGGGCGCCAGGGCACGATCAACTACTGGCCCGGCTTCGTCGACGCCCTGTCGACCCTGCTTCTCGCCATCGTGTTCCTGATCTCCGTCTTCATGGTCGGGCAGTTCTTCCTCTCCCGGGAGCTGTCGAGCCGCGACACGGTGCTCGACCGGCTGAACCGGCAGATCGCCGAACTGACCGATCTCCTCTCCCTCGAACGTTCGAGCCGGCGCACCGTCGAGGAAAACCTGAACGCCCTTCAGACCACCCTGCAGGCGAACGAGGCCGAGCGGGCCCGCCTCCAGGGTCTCATCGACAGCGGAGGCGTGGCCGAGCAGCGGGCGACCGAACTCAACACCGAACTGGAGGCCCAGCGCCAGACCACGTCGCGGGCCCTGAGCCAGGTGGAGATCCTCAACCAGCAGATCGCCGCCATGCGCCAGCAGCTCGCGGCGCTGGAGGACGCGCTCGCCGCCTCCGAGAGCCGGGACCGGGAGAGCCAGGCCCGCATCGCCGATCTCGGCAGCCGCCTCAATATCGCCCTCGCCCAACGGGTGCAGGAACTCGCCCGCTACCGCTCCGACTTCTTCGGCCGCCTGCGCCAGATCCTCGGCAACCGCCAGGACGTGCGCATTGTCGGCGACCGCTTCGTCTTCCAGTCGGAGGTGCTCTTCCCGGCCGGTCAGGCCGTGCTGCGCCCGGAAGCCGCCGGCGAGATCGACCGGATCGCCAGCGCCCTCCTGGAAGTCGCGCGGGAGATCCCGCCGGACATTCCGTGGGTGGTCCGGGTCGACGGCCATACGGACAACCGCCCCATCGCCACCGCGCAGTTCCCGTCGAACTGGGCTCTGTCCGCCGCGCGCGCCATCGCCGTCGTCCAGGCGCTGGTGGCCCGGGGCGTCGATCCGCGCAACCTGCTCGCGGCTGGCTTCGGCGAGTACCAGCCCATCGATCCGGGCACGACCGAAGAGGCCTATGCCCGCAACCGGCGCATCGAGCTGAAGCTGACGGAACGTTGAGGCGCGGGACGGCTCAGGCGCTCTTGCCGAGCGCCTTGGCGACCTCGCTCACCTGGAAGCCGACTCTTTTGGCGGTATCGATCAGCTGACGGCGGGAAACCTGCCATCGGTCGGACCAATAGCGGACCTCCCAATCCTCGTGGATGTCGATGCGGGCCGAATCCTGAGGATGCCGCTTGCTCAGGTTGCCGATCATGATCCCTCTCCCGGGATGAATGAGCCGGCATGGTGCCGGCCCTGACTCAACCGGCAAGACGGTCATCGGTTCAACCGGATCATTCAGCCGCCTGACTGCGCTCGCCGTCGAAGAACTGGAGGCGGGCCAGGCGGGCATAGAGGCCGCTCTTGGCCAGGAGGGCTTCGTGGGTTCCCTCCTCGACGATCCGGCCCTGATCCATCACCAGGATCCGGTCGGCCGAGCGAATCGTCGCCAGGCGATGGGCGATGACCAAGGTGGTGCGGCCCTCCATGAGGCGCTCCAGGGCGGCCTGCACCTTGCGTTCGCTTTCCGCGTCCAGGGCCGACGTGGCCTCGTCCAGGAGCAGGATGGGCGCGTCCTTCAGGATCGCGCGGGCGATGGCGAGGCGCTGGCGCTGGCCGCCCGAGAGCGTCACGCCGCGCTCGCCGATGATGGTGCCGTACCCGTCCGGCAGCGCCTGGATGAAGCCGTCGGCCGCCGCGAGAGCGGCGGCGCGGCGGACGTCGTCCTCGGTGGCGTCCGGCCTGCCGTAGCGGATGTTCTCGAGAACGCTGGCGGCGAAGATCGTCGGCTCCTGCGGCACGAGCGCCATGCGGCTGCGCAGCTGGAACGGGTCGGCCTGCTGGATCGGGACATTGTCGACCAGGACCGATCCGCTCTGGGGATCGTAGAAGCGCAGCAGCAGCTGCAGGACCGTGCTCTTGCCCGCCCCGGAAGGCCCCACGAGGGCCACCCGCTCGCCGGGCGCGACCGTGAGGCTGAGGCCGTGGAGGGTCGGCTGCCCCGCCCGGGTCGGATAGGCGAAGCGCACGTCCTGGAAGGCGACGGTGCCCAGGGGCGGCTCCGGCAGGGGCTTGGGGTTCCTCGGCGCCTCGACGGCGGGCTTGGCGGCCAGGATCTCGCCCAGCCGTTCCGCGGCGCCTGCCGCCTGCGCCAACTCGCCGTAGACCTCCGAGAGCTGGCCGAGGGAGCTGGCCGCGAAGACCGCGTAGAGCACGAACTGCGACAGCCGCCCCCCGGTCATCTCGCCGGCCAGCACGTCCTGGGCCCCGTACCAGAGCACGCCCACGACGCTCGCCGAGACCAGGAAGATGCCGGTTCCGGTCAGGAGGGCCCGCATGGTGGTCGACAGGCGGGCCGCCCCGAAGGCGTCCTCGGCGGCGGCGGCGAAGCGGGAGGACGTGCGGCTTTCCATGCCGAAGGCCTGCATGGTCCGCACCGCGCCGATGGCCTCCGCCGCATAGGCCGAGGCGTCGGCCAGCCGGTCCTGGGCCGCCCGCGACCGGCGCCGCACCGCCCGGCCGGACATGACCAGGGGCAGGACGATGACCGGAATGGCGAGCAGCACGAGCGCCGAGAGCTTGGGGCTCGAGATGATCATGAGCACCACCGCGCCGATGAACAGGAACGCGTTGCGCAGGGCGATGGAGATGCTGACCCCGAAGGCGGCCTTGACCTGCGTGGTGTCGGCGGTGAGGCGGGAGACGATCTCGCCGCTCTTGGTCTGGTCGAAGAAGGCCGGGTCGAGGGAGGTCAGGTGCCGGAACACGGCGGCGCGCAGATCCGCCACCACCCGCTCGCCCAGGGTGATGACCAGGTAGTAGCGCATGGCGCTGGCCACGGCCAGGATTCCCACCACCAGGAGCAGGACGGCGAAATAGGCGTCGATATAGGCCCGGCCCTCCGCCGAGAATCCGAAATCCACCACCCGCCGCACGGCGATGGGCACCACCAGGGTCGCTCCGGAAGCGAAGATCAGGGCCGCGATGGCGGCCGCGATCCGGCCCTTGTAGGCCAGACCATAGGGGATCAGCGGCTTGAGCGAGCTAAGGGCGGCTTTCGGACGGGGGGAAGGTTCGGCCATCACGCTTTCGGTACGACAATTCGGATGCCCAAGGACTTAGCACCTTTCCACCGGCTTGTTTCAAGGTTCTAAGTGAGGTATAGGCGCGCAATCATTCAAGACAGGCTCGATCTCAGGCTGCGGCAAGCCGGACTGGCTGACCGCGAGAAGGACTATGGCAATGGCCCGCAAAGAAACCGACCATCCCGACTACCACATGATCAAGGTCGTCATGACCGACGGCACCGAGTACATGACCCGCTCGACCTACGGCAAAGAGGGCGACACGCTCAACCTCGACATCGACCCGAACACCCACCCGGCCTGGACCGGCGGCACGCAGCAGCTGCTCGACCGTGGCGGCCGTCTGTCGCGCTTCAACTCGAAGTTCGGCAACATCTCGTTCGGCAAGAAGTAAGCCGTCGCCACGCAAGTGGCCCGCTTCGCCAACCGATCTGAAAAAGCCCCGCTTTCGGCGGGGCTTTTTTCTTGTCTCATTTCTTGGAGAAGGCCTGCTCCAGAAGGCCGAGCTGGGCGGTGACGGGGTTGGGCCCGGGCACCTCCGGCGGCGCGGGCGGCTCCGACATGAGCTTCTCCAGGTGCATGATGCGGGAATGGAGCCTCGCGGCCAGGCCGATCAGGTCCTTGAGGCGCTCCGGCAGCTTCTCGAATTCGGCCACGGTGGTCGGCGCCTCCGGAACCGTCAGGCGGACCCGGTTCTTCTCGAGATTGGCCTGATCGGCCGTCATCTCGCCCTCCGCGACGGCGCGCTGGAGCAGAAGCCAGGACGCGACCTGCATCAGGCGCGTGGTCAGCCGCATGCTCTCGCTGGCATAGACGAGGCTGATCTCCCGGGACATCTGCCGGGAATCGTGGCGCCCCGGCCCGTCCAGATAGGCGGCCGTCTCCTCGATGAGCTCCATGCCCTCCTGGAAGAGGACCCTGAAGGCCTCGGAGTTCACGAAGCTTTGCCCAAACCGGATTGGACCTGCGCCAAACATGATCACGTCGGGTTCGCTCACCCACCGCCTCCCAATGGCTCTGATCCTCTCTCCAGGGAGCCCGGCGAGGATGCAATGTTGTCTGATGAGGATCAGTATAGGGCGCGCCCGCCGCGTTTGCCCTGCTAACCCTTCGTTAAGGTTAAGCGAGAGCACTTCTGTGAAAAAAGAGCCGCCAAGCGGCGGCTCGAAGTCATAACAGGGAGGCGTCAAACAGAGTGGACAGGAGCCACTCGGCATCCAGAGGAAACTGGATACCCATGGTTATCGTCTGGAAACCTTAAGAGCGGGTTAAAAACCGTAACTCAGTGACAGAATCCGGATCAGGCCTGCCCCAGCTTGAAGAAGGCGCTCGCCGCCGCACGGGAGCTTTCCTTGCCGGCTCTGACCTCCTTCAGGCGCTCGATCTCCCGTTGGAGCAGGGCGATGCGCTCATCGATCTCGTCGATCGACAGCACCGACAGGTCCTGGCCCAGCTGATGCCCGGACACGCTCGCAGCCGGTTCCTCGGCGAAGGGGTCGAAAGCCATGGCGGTCTCCTTCCGAACGAATTTCCTCAGACGTTAATGCGGGGCGAGGCCCGTGCCAACGCTGGCCTATAGCCACGCAGCTTGTCCAAAGCTGGAAAGATATGAGGCGAATTCCTGACACGCCCGCACCGGCGCCGGGCCGCCCGCGCCGTGGAAGCGCCCGGATTTCCTTCGCCCCAGCCCTGCCGGGGCGCGCGCGAACCCGCCCGGGACCGGCATTTAAATTTGCAACATCGGGGCACGATAACTATAATCCACCCGTTTCCCTCACAACGTGAGACGAGATGCTCCGGCCCGGCCGGTTCGGAGCGCAAGAGAGTTTTGCCGTGCGGCGCCCAAGAACGGCGCCCGGCTTGAAGGAGATTCGCCCATGTCCCAGGGACCGCTGATGCCGAAGGCGACAGCCGTATGGCTCGTCGAGAACACCTCGCTGTCGTTCGAGCAGATCGCCGATTTCTGCAAGCTCCACCCCCTCGAGGTGAAGGGCATCGCCGACGGGGAAGTCGCCACGGGCATCAAGGGCCTCGATCCGATCACCACGGGCCAGCTGACCCGCGAGGAGATCGAGAAGGCGCAAGAGGATCCGGACCGCCGCCTGAAGATGGCCGAGTCGCGGGTGAAGCTGCCGGAGCAGAAGCGGGTCAAGAAGGGGCCGCGCTACACCCCGGTCTCCCGCCGCCACGACCGACCGAACGCCATTCTCTGGCTCGTGCGCAACCATCCCGAGCTCAAGGACGCGCAGATCATGCGTCTGGTCGGCACGACCAAGACCACGATCCAGCAGGTCCGCGAGCGCACCCACTGGAACTCGGCGAGCCTGACCCCCATGGACCCGGTCACCCTCGGCCTGTGCTCGCAGATCGACCTGGACTTCGAGGTGCAGCGCGCCGCCAAGGACCGTCCGCAGGTGGAACCGCAGGAGACCGGCGGCACCTTGATGCCGGCCGAGGTCTCGACGGCCCCCGCTCCCCGCGACGAGCCCTTCGCCGACATGAGCCGCCCGAAGCCGGCGCAGGAGGAGGAGATCGACGTCAACTCGGTCTTCGCCAAGCTCAAGCAGCTCCGGCGCTCGGACGACGAGGACGAAGAGTAGGATGCGAAAAGGCCCGGATCGCTCCGGGCCTTTTTCTTGCGGGCCGCCGTGTCGCGGCGTCCCCCAGGCCCTTCCCTGCGATCTCGGCCTGCCCGAGTCCGCCTGAGGCGCTGCCGTGCTCTCCTCCCCCTTGCGGGGAGGAGGTGGAGGTGGGGGTGGGATGACCGGGTGCGAGTTACCCGAACCGGCTCCGTCTCGGCCTCCCGGTCTCCTGAAGGATGCGTCGGGCTCCGATTTTGCGCCCCCCACCAGGCTGCTGAAGCAGCTATCCCCCCGCAAGGGAGAGGGAAAAACCGCGTCTCGCACGGCGAAGGCGCCCCTCGCCCGGACTCGGCGGCTTTCATCCTTGCTCCCGAAAGCGGGCGCCGTCTCCTTGCCGGAGGTCGGAGAACCTCATCCCGCCAGCCCCCTCTGCTTCAACGCTTCCCCGATCTCGTCGAGGATCACCGGATCGTCGATGGTGGCCGGCATGGACCAGGACTCGCCGTCGGCGATCTTCTTCATGGTGCCGCGCAGGATCTTGCCCGAGCGGGTCTTGGGCAGGCGCCCTACCGTGATCGCGAGCTTGAAGGCCGCCACGGGGCCGATCTTCTCCCGCACCAGGGACACGAGCTCCGTCTCGACCTCCTGGGGCGCCTTCTCGACCCCCGACTTCAGGACGACGAAGCCGCACGGCACCTCGCCCTTGAGCGAGTCCTTGACCCCGATCACGGCGCATTCGGCCACGGCCGGGTGGGAGGCGAGGACCTCCTCCATGCCGCCGGTCGACAGCCGGTGGCCGGCCACGTTGATGATGTCGTCCGTGCGGCCCATGACCCATACGTATCCGTCCTTGTCGAGGTAGCCCGCATCCGAGGTGCTGTAATAGCCGGGATAGACGGAGAGATACGCCTCCCGGAAGCGCTCGTCCGCGTTCCACAGGGTCGGCAGGCAGCCGGGGGGCAGCGGCAGCTTGATCACGATGGAGCCCATCGTGTCCGGCGGGACCGGCTTTCCGCCCTCGTCGAGCACCTCCAGGACGTAGCCCGGCATGGGCACCGTGGGCGAGCCGTACTTGACCGGCAGGAGCCCGAGCCCGATCGGGTTGCCCGCCACGGGCCAGCCCGTCTCCGTCTGCCACCAATGGTCGATCACCGGCACGTCCAGGATCCTCTCCGCCCACTGGATCGTGTCGGGATCGGCGCGCTCCCCGGCCAGGAACAGGGCGCGGAAGCGCGACAGGTCGTGGCCCTCGAGGAGTTCCGCATTCGGGTCCTCCTTCTTGATCGCCCGGAAGGCGGTGGGCGCCGTGAACAGGGTGACGACCCCGTGCTCGGCGATGACGCGCCAATAGGCGCCGGCATCCGGCGTGCCGACGGGCTTGCCCTCGTAGAGAATGGCCGTGGCGCCATGCAGCAGCGGCCCGTAGACGATGTAGGAATGGCCCACGACCCAGCCGACGTCGGACGCGGCCCAGAACACCTCCCCCGGCTCGACGCCGTAGAAGTTCCGCATCGTCCATTTGAGCGCGACCATGTGGCCGCCGTTGTCGCGCACCACCCCCTTGGGCTTTCCGGTCGTGCCCGAGGTGTAGAGAACGTAGAGGGGATCGGTGGCGGCCACCGGCACGCAATCGGCCTTGCGGCCCGCCGCCCGGGCCTTCGCCACCTCCTCCTGCCAGTCGCGGTCGCGGCCTTCGACCAGCGAGGCCTCGCATTGCGGGCGCTGGACCACGAGGCAGGACTCCGGCTTGGCGGCCGACAGAGAAATCGCCTCGTCGAGAAGCGGCTTGTAGGGCAGCACGCGGGCTCCCTCGATGCCGCACGAGGCGGTGAGGACGACCTTCGGCCGCGCATCGTCGATGCGGGTCGCGAGTTCCTTGGGCGCGAAGCCGCCGAAGACCACGGAATGGACCGCGCCGATTCGGGCGCAGGCCAGCATCCCGATGGAGGCCTCGGGGATCATCGGCATGTAGAGGACGACCCGGTCCCCCTTGGCGACGCCCATGTCCTGGAGCACCGCGGCAAGGATCGCCACCTCCTCCTGCAGGTCCCGGTAGGTGAGGATCCGCTTCGTTCCCGTGACGGGGCTGTCGTAGATGATCGCGGCCTGGTCGCCCCGCGTCGCCACGTGCCGGTCGACGGCGTTGTAGCAGGTGTTGCAGAGCGCGCCCGCGAACCAACGGCCGTAGGTCCCGGCCTCCGCGTCGAAGATCCGGTCCGCCGGCCTGATCCAGTCGATCTCGCGCGCGGCCTCCTCCCAGAAGCCGACCGGATCGGATTTCCACTGCGCATAGGCGTCGTAGTAGCGGCTTTGGGTTGATGTCATGGCGTTTCCCCGTTGTCGTCACCGCATGAGACTTGCATGTCCTGTCGTGGTAGCAGGCATGAAAGCCGCGGTCAGCGGCGACTTTCGGCGAGTTTTCATGGTCACCGACCCGCTTTTCTATGCCGCCGCCGTTCCGGCGGTCACGCTTCTGGGCCTCGCCAAGGGCGGCTTCTCCGGACTCGGACTTCTCTCGCTTCCGCTCATGTCCCTCGTCCTGTCGCCGGTGCAGGCGGCCGCGATCATCCTGCCGATCCTGCTGGTGCAGGACGTGGTGTCGGTCTGGGCCTACCGCCGCGCCTGGGACCGCCGCAACGTGCTGATCCTGGTGCCGAGCGCCATCCTCGGCACGGTCACCGGCTATCTCCTGGCGGCGCAGGTCTCCGATTCGGTGGTGAGGCTCGCGGTCGGGCTGATCGCCGTCAGCTTCGCCCTGCGCCGGATCGTCGTGGAGCGGCGCAAGACGCCGCCCGTGCCGACGAAAGCCGACCTGCCGCGGGGCGTGTTCTGGGGCTGGATCACCGGCTTCACCAGCATGATCGCCCATGCGGGCGGCCCGCCGTTCCAGATCTACGTGATGCCGCAGCGGCTGCCGCGGGACGTGTTCGTCGGCACGGGCGCGATCTTCTTCGCGGTCAACAACTGGATGAAGGTGCCGCCCTATTTCGCCCTGGGCCAGCTCACCGGCGAGAATCTCTCGACCGCCGCGGCCCTGTTCCCGCTGGCCATCGCGTCGACCTGGGCGGGCGTGCGGCTCGTGCGCTACGTGTCGGGCGAGCGGTTCTACACCATCGTCTACGTCCTGCTGGTGCTGGTCGGCGCCAAGCTGATCTACGACGGGGTCATGCCGCTCCTCTGATCGGCCTCCGGCATGGAAAAGCCGCCGCTTCGGGACGAAGACGGCGGCTTCGGATGGGAGAGTTTCGGAGAGGATTCCGGGTCAGTGCGCCACCGAGCGCGTGTCGCGCAACCTGGCGATTTCGTCCTTGAGATGAAGTTTCCTGCGTTTGAGTTCCACCAGTCTCGTGTCGTCCATCGATGGATGGTTCAGCGCATCCTGAATTTCGCGCTCAAGCGCCCGATGCTTGCGCTCGAGCTCCACCAAGTGGTTCTGCAAGGCCATGTCGGTCCCTCCTATTCGATCTTCCGACAGCGACATTGTGCCCTACAGAGTGTGGCGAGCGGAAGGCAGAGCCGACTAAATTCCATGCTGCAACGCAGTATCGAACGGCTGGGATTCACCTTGCTCTCGGCCATGCCTCAGAGCATAATTTCGCCATCTCGCCGGACCGCCGGGAGGCGGACAGGCAATCTGGATTTCCCAATGAACGATAAGCTCGAACTGGAAGCGGAATTGGCCCGCCTGAAGCAGGAGCACCGCGATCTGGACACCGCCATCGATGCCCTGGAGGGGATCATCGCCGGCGATCAGCTGCAGGTGCAGCGCCTCAAGAAGCGCAAGCTCGTCCTCAAGGACCAGATCAGCCGGCTGGAAGACCAGCTCACTCCCGACATCATCGCCTGAGAAAGACCGGCCTTCGAGGCGGCAACGGCCTTGCTTGGCCCTGCCGCCTTCGCTATGCCGCCTTGAGCGTATTTCTCGAGCCGGAGCCACACCATGGCGGGAGCCCCCGTTGCCATCATCATGGGCAGCCAGTCCGACTGGGCCACCATGAGGCATGCCGCCGAGACCCTGGAGGCTCTGGGCATTCCCCACGACGCCCGCATCGTGTCGGCGCACCGGACCCCGGACCGGCTGGTGGCCTTCGCCAAGGGCGCGAAGGCCGAGGGCTTCCAGGTCATCATCGCGGGAGCCGGCGGCGCCGCCCACCTCCCGGGCATGACCGCCTCCATGACCCCCCTGCCCGTCTTCGGGGTGCCGGTCGAGTCGAAATCCCTCTCCGGCCAGGACAGCCTGCTCTCCATCGTGCAGATGCCGGCCGGCATTCCCGTGGGCACCCTCGCCATCGGCCGGGCGGGCGCCGTGAACGCGGCCCTGCTCGCCGCCGCGGTTCTCGCCCTGCACGACGAGGCCCTCGCGCAGCGCCTCGACGCCTGGCGTACCCGCCAGACCGAGAGCGTGGCCGAGCGCCCCGCGGCGGAGGCCTGAGCCATGGTCCGTCCCGGCAGCACCCTCGGCATCCTCGGAGGCGGCCAGCTCGGCCGCATGATCGCCATGGCGGCGGCCCAGCTCGGGCTGCGCACCCATGTCTATTCCCCCGACGAGGACAGCCCCGCCTTCGACGTCTGCACCGAGCACACCATCGCCGCCTATGAGGACGAAACGGCCCTGATCCGCTTCGCCAAGGCCGTGGACGTGGTCACCTACGAATTCGAGAACGTGCCCGGCGCCACCGCCGCGATCCTCGGGGCCCATACCCCGATCGCCCCCAATGCCCGCTCCCTCGCGGTTTCCCAGGACCGCCTGGAGGAGAAGACGTTCATCGCCGGGCTCGGCATTCCGGTCGCCCCCTTTGCGGAGGTCTCCGGCGAGGCGCAGCTCGTCGACGCCCTGAAGACGATCGGCGCGCCCGCCGTGCTCAAGACCCGGCGCTTCGGCTATGACGGCAAGGGGCAGACCATGATCCGTCCGGAGACCGATCCCGCGGCCGCCTGGGCGGCGGTGGGGCGGGCGCCGTCCATCCTCGAGGGCTTCGTGCCGTTCGAGCGCGAGGTCTCGGTCGTCGCGGCCCGGACCGCCTCCGGCGAGTTCGCCGCCTACGACCTGTGCGCCAACGAGCACCGCCACCACATCCTCGACACGACCCGGGTCCCGGCCGGCGTCTCGGCGGCCACGGAGCAGCAGGCGGTCGACATCGCCCGGACCATCGCGGACGCCCTGGATTATGTCGGGGTCCTGGCCGTCGAGATGTTCCTCGTCACGGGCGACGGGGGCGAGCGCCTCGTGGTCAACGAGATCGCGCCCCGGGTGCACAATTCGGGACACTGGACCCTCGGCGGGGCCGTGACGTCGCAGTTCGAGCAGCATGTGCGGGCCGTCTGCGGCTGGCCCCTGGGCGAAACGACCCGGCTCGGGCGGGTCGAGATGCAGAACCTGATCGGCCGCGACGTGGAGGCCTGGGACCGTATCCTGGCGGAGCCGGGGGCCCATCTCCATCTCTACGGCAAGGCGGAAGCCAGGGCCGGCCGCAAGATGGGCCACGTGACCCGTGTTTTTTCGGAAAAAGCCTGAAACCTTTTCCAACCTGAACCGTTGACTTAGCCGACTGGCGCTTTTGTTCGGAAGACCCTGGACAGGCAAGGCTTCTTCTGATAATCCCGCCGGCCAGATAGAGGTGCGCGAGACGCGCCTCCTTTGTTTTTTGCAACAATCGAAACGGCTCAAACACGAGGAATTGGCGTGCAGGTTCTTGTCCGGGATAACAATGTCGATCAGGCGCTCCGCGCTCTCAAGAAGAAGATGCAGCGCGAGGGTATCTTCCGCGAGATGAAGCTCCGCGGGCACTACGAGAAGCCGTCTGAGAAGAAGGCCCGCGAGAAGGCGGAAGCCGTCCGCCGCGCCCGCAAGCTCATCCGCAAGCGGATGCAGCGCGAAGGCCTTCTGCCTTCGAAACCCCGTCCGACCCGCTAAGCCCTGAGCTTAAAATAGTTTGGCCTATCGGTTGTGAATTCAGCGCCCGTCTGCGCAAGCGGGGCGCTGTTTTCGTTTGACGGCCGATCCCCGACCGCCTGTTTCATGGCTATTAAGGTTTTCTCGGCAGAGTAGCCTTTCCCCCTGAGAATTGGAGACGAAGGTGTTCGCCCCATCGATTCGCCGATTTGCCCCCCTGAGTCTGACCCTTGTCGCCCTCGGCCTCGCCGGCTGCGAGACCACGAGCCGCGGCGTCGCCCAGCGCATCGCCGTGGTGGAGGAGGACACCCAGGGCACGAGCAAAGTGAACATCGCCTCCCTGTCGAGCGTGATCGAACGCAACCCGAACGATCCGAGCGCCTACAACACCCGCGGCGCCGCCTATGCGCGCGTCGGGAACTACAGCAGCGCCATCGCCGACTTCACCAAGGCGGTGCAGATCGACCCGAACTATGCCCCGGCCTACACCAACCGGGCGCTGGCCCTGCGCCAGACGAGCCGGAACGACCAGGCTCTGGCCGACTTCACCCGCGCCATCCAGGCCGATCCCAATTACGGCCCGGCCTATATCGGCCGCGGCAATCTCCTGCGGGTCCAGAACCAGTATCAGGAAGCCCTCAACGACCTGAGCGTGGCCATCCGCCTCCTGCCGGAATCCGCCGAGGCGCTCCATGCCCGCGGCCTGCTCTATCAGCGCCAGGGCCAGCACGCCCAGGCGATCCTGGACTTCGACGCCACCATCGACCGCAACCCCTTCGTGGGCGCGCCCTACGCCGCGCGCGGCCAGAGCCTCGTGGCGACGGGCGAGTTCGACAAGGCGATCGAGGACTTCAACGCCGCCCTCAACGTGAATGCGCAGGATGCCGATTCCTGGGCCTGGCGCGGCGTCGCGTTCGAGCGCAAGGGCGACCGCCAGCAGGCCGTGGAGAGCTACCAGCGCGCGCTGGCCATCGACAACGCGAACGCCACGGCCCGCCAGGGTCAGTCGCGCCTCCAGGGCGGCGGCGGCGTCGCGGGCCTGTTCCGCTGATCGCCTGAGAACATCCATGAGAGGGCCCGCGGACATCGCGGACCTTCTCGCGGGCGAAGCCGGATTTCGGCATGCCCTCGGCCTCGTCGAGAGCCTCGCCCTCCCCGACGCCTGGATCGGCGCGGGGTTCGTCCGCAACGCCGTCTGGGACGCTCTGCACGGGCGCAGGCCCGATCTGGGGCGCCTCGACGACATCGACGTGATCTTCTTCGATCCCGCCGATTTCGCCAGGGACCGCGACACGGCCCTGGAGCACCGCCTCCGCCGTCTCGATGCCGCGCCCGCCTGGTCGGTCAAGAACCAGGCCCGGATGCATCTGCGCAACGGCGACCGGCCCTATCGCGACACCCTCGACGCCATCGCCCATTGGCCCGAGACGGCCACCGTCGTGGCGGCGCGCCTCGTCGGCGGCCAGGTCGAGATCCTCGCTCCCTGGGGCGTGGACGACCTTCTCGACCTCGTCCTTCGCCCAACGCCTGCTTTCCGGCACAAGATGGATGTCTATCGGAAGCGTCTGGCCGCCAAGGACTGGCTGTCCCGCTGGCCGAAGCTGACCGTCCTTCCCACTCGCAATGGTCCTTCGGACCCGTGAGCGTTACCCGGACAGGGCCTCCCAGGCCTATGGGAGTGCGGGCCGCCCTTGCGACAAGAGGCGCCTCATCTCAGGCGAGCAGGCATCTTTCGGAAGGCTCTTCGATGAAGAGCCAAGTTCTATGCCGTGCATCAGACCCAGAATAGCAAGTTGACGCTCATTGAGCCCAACCGAACGACGGAAATGGGACATCATGGGCAGGAAGAACTTTTCTCCGTAGTCGAGCCCACATTTTTCAGCCACAGCTGACAGGAAACCTGTTCGAACAGCCTCCCGCGCGTGACTCATGGCAACGGGAGGCGTTCTCATCTCCTGCTCTGTCGCGGGCTTACAAGGCTGGTCGTTTTCACAGCGCGCGCGTGAGATGAATCGAAGAGCCAGTTCCAGCAGTTCCTGGACCCGCTCATCGGAGGGGAAGCGAGAGGCAGTCCTGGCCTGCAAGCCGGAGCTTGACGATCCGAAACCCAGCAGCACCGCCAGAGCGAGACACATGGAAAGACTCGCACGTCGATCGGCGATTGCCATGCCAACTCCATTGAAGAAAAGCCACTTAATTGAAACTTTATTTCATTGACTGGAGGCAAGCAATACATCCCTGCGATTTCAGGGAGCCGTCAAAGATCCTTCACCATGATCGACACGTAGGGCTCGAAACCGAACGTCTCGTAGATGCGGCACGCGGGTTCGTTGGCGACGAGTGCGCCGATGAAGAGGCGCGTCATGCCCCCTTCCCGGGTCAGGCGCTCGGCCTCCTTCAGAAGCATTTGCCCGATGCCGCGCCCGCGCCATTCCTCGTGGACGATCAGGTCCGTGACCGTGCCGTGCCGGCGCACGCCGTCCACCACGTAAGCGGCGTCCTCGTCGCGGGAATAGCCCATGGCGCCGACCACCACGCCGCCCTCCTCCGCCAGGACGATGCGCCCCTCCCGCTTGGCGAGGCGCTGAAGCAGCTCGTCGTAATAGGCGACGGCGGCGGCGTAGTCCCGCCGCCGGTCGCTGACGAGGTCCGCCTCGAACAGGTTGAGGCGATGGATCAGCTCGATGACCGCGTCCTGGTCGGATGGCAGAGCGGTGCGCAATGTGACGGCCATGGGAAACTCCACGAAAAATAAGGCCGGTTCGAAACCGGCCTCACCCACCGAAGGAATGTGTGCTGCGTCGGCGGATCAGAGGTTCTTCAGGATCTCGTCCACCATCTTCTTGGCGTCGCCGAAGAGCATCATGGTGTTGTCCTTGAAGAACAGCTCGTTCTCCACGCCCGCATAGCCCGAGCCCATGCCGCGCTTGATGAAGAGCACGGTCTTGGCCCGCTCCACGTCGAGGATCGGCATCCCGTAGATCGGCGATTGGGGGTCGGTCTTCGCGGCCGGGTTGGTCACGTCGTTGGCGCCGATCACGAAGGCCACGTCGGCCTGCGCGAACTCGCCGTTGATGTCCTCGAGCTCGAACACCTCGTCATAGGGCACGTTGGCTTCCGCGAGCAGCACGTTCATGTGGCCGGGCATGCGCCCCGCCACCGGGTGAATGGCGTATTTCACCTCGACGCCCTCGGCTTTAAGCTCGTCCGCCATTTCGCGCAGAGCGTGCTGCGCCTGCGCCACCGCCATGCCGTAGCCCGGCACGATAATGACCTTGGAGGCGTTCTTCATGATGAAGGCCGCGTCGTCCGCGGAGCCCTGCTTGACGGGCCGGGCCTCGACCGCGCCCGCGCCCGCGGTTTCGCCGCCGAACCCGCCGAGAATGACCGAGATGAAGGAGCGGTTCATGCCCTTGCACATGATGTAGGACAGGATCGCGCCCGAGGAGCCGACCAGCGCGCCGGTGATGATGAGCGCGAGATTGCCCAGGGTGAAGCCGATGCCGGCCGCCGCCCAGCCGGAATAGGAGTTGAGCATCGACACCACGACCGGCATGTCGGCGCCGCCGATGGGGATGATGAGAGTCACGCCCAGCACGAAGGACACCAGCACGATGAGCCAGAATGCGGCGTGGCTCTCGGTGCTCATGAAGGTGGCGATCAGCACCAGAAGCAGGACGGCTAGGCCGATATTGAGCAGGTGACGCTGCGGCAGAATGATCGGCTTGCCGGACATGCGCCCATCGAGCTTCAGGAAGGCGATGACCGAGCCCGTGAAGGTGATGGCGCCGATGGCGGCGCCCAGCGACATCTCGAACAGCGAGCCGCCGTGGATCGTACCGACCGTCCCGATGCCGAAGGCCTGCGGCGCATAGAGCGCGCCCGCCGCCACCAGGACCGCCGCGAGGCCGACCAGGGAGTGGAAGGCCGCGACCAGCTGGGGCATGGCCGTCATCGGCACCCGCTTGGCGACCACGGCGCCGATGCCGCCGCCGATGCCGAGGCCGAGGATCACCAGCAGCCAGCCGCCGAACCCGTCCGGCGGCTGCACGAACAGGGTCGTGAGGATCGCGATCCCCATGCCCACCATGCCGAAGAGGTTGCCCTGCCGGGACGTGGTGGGATGGGAAAGGCCCCTCAGGGCCAGGATGAAGAGGACGCCCGAGACGAGATAGAGGATCGAGGCAAGATTCGCCGACATGGCCTCAACCCTTCTTCCGGTACATGGCGAGCATGCGCTGGGTCACCAGGAAGCCGCCGAAGATGTTGATCGAGGCGAGGATCAGGCCGATGAAGCCGAGCACCCGCGCCCAGATCGGCCCCTCGCCGAGGCCGGGCGCGACGCTGACGCCGACCGCCAGGAGCGCGCCGACCACGATGACCGAGGAAATCGCGTTGGTGACCGACATCAGCGGCGTGTGGAGCGCCGGCGTCACCTGCCAGACCACGTAGTAGCCCACGAAGATGGCGAGCACGAAGATGGCGAGGCGGAAGACCGTCGGGTCGACCGCGCCGTGGGTGACGGTGGCCGCCGCGACCGCCACCTGATCGGCGATGGCCTGGGCCACGTCGGCCGCGCGCTGGGCGGCTTCGGCCGCGGCGCGGGATTGTTCGACAGCCTGTTCGGGCGTGAGTACCGTTGCCATGTTTTCCCCCTGGTCAGGCCGTCGGCTGGAAGGCCGTGTGGACGATCACGCCGTCGCGGGTGAGGCAGGTCGCCTTCACGAGCTCGTCGTCCCACTTCACGGCGACGGTCTTGGCTTCCTTGTCGATCAGCGTCTCGACGAAAGCGT
Source organism: Microvirga lenta (assembly GCF_020532555.1). GTDB lineage: Bacteria > Pseudomonadota > Alphaproteobacteria > Rhizobiales > Beijerinckiaceae > Microvirga > Microvirga lenta. Next base: position 44,654 of record NZ_JAJBBR010000014.1, read on the forward strand.
AGAGATTCTTCGCATAGAGGTTCGATGCGGTCGCCGCGAGACGCCCCGGCACGTTGAGGTGGCCGATGATCTTCACGCCGTTGTGCTCCACCACCTCGCCCGGCTTGGAGACCTCGCAATTGCCGCCGCGCTCCACCGCCAGATCGACGATCACGGAGCCCGGCTTCATGGATTCCACCATCTCCCGGGTCAGCAGCCTGGGAGCCGGACGCCCCGGAATGAGCGCCGTGGTGACGACGATGTCCTGCTTGGCGATGTGGGAGGCGACGAGTTCCGCCTGCTTGGCGCGGTATTCCGCCGACATTTCCTTGGCGTAGCCGCCGGCGGTCTCGGCCTGCCTGAACTCCTCGTCCTCGACCGCGACGAACTTGGCGCCCAGGCTTTCCACCTGCTCCTTGGCGGCGGGACGGACATCGGTGGCGGTGACGATGCCCCCCAGGCGGCGGGCCGTGGCGATGGCCTGAAGGCCGGCGACGCCCGCGCCCATGACGAAGATGCGCGCGGCCGGCACGGTGCCGGCGGCCGTCATCATCATGGGAATGGCGCGGCCGTACTCCGCCGCGGCGTCGACGACCGCGCGGTAGCCCGCCAGATTGGCCTGGGACGACAGGACGTCCATCACCTGCGCCCGGGTGATGCGGGGCATCAGCTCCATGGAGAAGGCAGCCACCTTCGCCTCGGCGAGCGCCTTGAGGGCGGCCTCCTGGCCGTAGGGGTCCATGATGGCGATGAGGAGCGCGCCGGGCTTGAGGCCGGTGAGCTCGCTCTCGGCGGGGCGCCGCACCTTGAGGACGATGTCGGCGTCCTTCACGGCATCGGCGGCACTCCCGGCGACCGTGGCTCCGGCCGCTTCGAAATCGGCGTCGGAGAGGCCGGCCTGCAGGCCGGCTCCCGCCTGGACGACCACGTCGGCGCCCAGGCTCTTGTATTTCTTGACCGTTTCAGGCGTTGCGGCGACGCGTGTCTCCGCTCTATCGGTTTCGGAGAGAACGGCGATCCGCATGCATAACCCCGCGTCGGTAGTTTAAGCGCCTTCAGGTCTTCCCATTCTTAGCCGGGCCGCGAAGCTTATCAATAGAGGATGAGCGCCAGGACGAGCAGGATGGCGACGCCCACCGGCGCGCGAACTCCGATCGAGGGCGAAAAGGCCCCGACGGCCCCGGCGACCAGCGAGAGGATGACGCCGAAGATGGCCGTGAGCCAGGCGTGCTTGATGCCGCCGACGGCCAGTGCCAGCACGTGGCAGATGACGACGGCGGTTCCGATTTCGGCGAAGCGGACGAATCCGTTGTAGGTCGCCTCGTGAGCGCGAGAGTCCATATCCGGACTATAGCCCCCGTGTGGCGCGTGTTTTGTATCGGCCATGATCAATGCCCTGTTCAGCATCAGTTCTTGAACGCTGCGTTTAACCCATGCGGTGAGCAGCCGCAATCTTTCGGATGGACTTGACGAGAACTTTGTGAAGCAAAGGCCAAGGTTATCTTATTCCCAGAAACTCCCGCCATTGCGGAAGGCAGACCGTCTGGAAGTCGTAGTTCGCCAGGGCGAAGCGGCGGGCCTCCTCGGCCATGGCCGCCGAGCGATCCTTCTCGGCCAGGGTCTCCCGCACCCGCTCCACCAGGGCCTGCCGGTCGAAGAAGGGAAAGAGGCGGCCGGTCACGCCCTCCTCGATGACCTCCTGCACCGGCGGGGTGGCGGAGGCCACGATCCGGCAGCCCAGGGCCATGGACTCGATCAGGGACCAGGACAGGACGAAGGGATAGGTCAGGTAGAGATGGGCCGAGGAGACCTGCAGCACCTTCACGAACTGGTCGTAGGGCAGATTTCCGACGAAATGGACCCGCGACCAGTCCACCGGGCGCTCGATGGTGGCGCGGAACACGTCGAGCCAGGTCTTGCCGCCGGGCGCGCTGCCGGAATAGCTCGTCCCCTTGCCTCCGACGACGATCACCCGCAGGTTCGGGTCGATGTCGAGGAGGTCCGGCAGGCTGCGCAGCACGATATGCGAGCCGCGCATGGGCTCTATGTTGCGGGTGACGTAGGTCACGACCGGGGTGTTGCGGTCGAGCCTGGGGCCGTTTTCGCCGAGCTGGATCGAGATCTCCGGATCCGGCCTCAGCCGCTGGGCGTCGATGCCGTCGTGGATGACCGCCAGCCGGTCGCGCAGGTAGGGCGGGAACGTATCGCGCTGGTAACGGGTGGGCGCGACCGCCACGTCGGCCGCGTCGAGGGCGCCGAGCTGCATGGCGTTCTTGATGCGGAGCTTCCAGATCGTCTCGTCGTCGAGGGACGAGTATTCCGGATCGAAGTCGAGATCCTGGCCCTTGGCCGCGTAGTAGTATTCGAAATAGGCCACGTGCCGGGCCTCGGGCCAGATGTCCTTCAGGAACAGGTTCTCGCCCCAGCCCGTATTGACCACCACCACGTCCGGCCGGAAGCCCGCATCGGCCAGGGACCTGGCCTTGTGGGCCACGCCGTAGGCCCGCCGCAGGCGGGGAACGACCGGGGAGTACCGGTTCTTGAAGGGGGCGTCTTCGGGACCGGGCACGGCCGCGTAGGGATGGTAGGTCACGCCCGGCAGGGCGCAGGACTTGACCATGCCCAAAGCCGCCACCTCGTGCCCTTCCTGGGCGAAGGTCGCGGCCAGACGCCCGAACTGGCCCGGAAAATTCTGGTGGACGAAAAGGATCTTCATGGCTGCCCCCTGACCTGCCGTGAGGCTTTAGGGCCAGTCGGGGCGCCACGCAACCTCGTTACGTCGGCAGCGGCAGGCCTGCGGCGGTCAGAACCTCCTTCTGCCGGGAGGCGAGCCCTTCGAGGGAGAACCTCTCGATCTCGGCCTCGAACAGCTCGTGGTAGTTCAGCTCCGCCTTGAGGTGGAGGAAGACGGCGCCGAGGCCCACCGCGGCGCGGTCCATGAAGACGAATTCGCGCGGCACCGTCACCGGCCCCTTCTCCTTGAGGGCCTTGTGCACCTCGAAGGCCTGGCGGCGGCCGTATTCGCCGGGCTTCACCCCGTCGGCCACCGTGCGGATGCGGTTGTCGAGGAGCGGCGCATAGATGAAGCGCGCCCAGATGTTGAGGATGTCGATGAGCTCGTTCGACAGGTTCTTGAAGCCCCAGGTCTCGTAGGCGTGCACGATGCGCGCCCGGTCGTCCTGCTGGAGCCCGCGATAGAGATCGACCACGCCGCCGACGAAGCGGGGATGGAAGATGCGGATGCAGCCATAGTCGAGAAGGTTGATCCCCCTCGCCTCCCCGCCCTCGGAGAAGACCGTGTAGTTGCCCAGATGCGGGTCGCCGTGAATGACGGCCGCATGGCTGAAGGGGTGCCACCAGGCCTTGAACATGGCAATCGCCAGCCGGTTGCGGATCTCGGTCGGGCTTTCCGTGAACGTCAGGATCTTCTCGCCTTCGAGCCAGGCGAGGGAGAGAAGCCGCTTGGTCGACAGCTCCGGGTGAACGTCCGGAACCCGGACCTCGTCCACGTCGGACAGGGTCATGGCATAGAGCGCCGCGTGCTTCGCCTCGCGCTCGTAATCGAGCTCCTCCCGCACCCTCGCGCCGATCTCCTGGGCGATCTCGCGGGTGTCGATGGCAGGATCCATGCGGCGATGGACGGCGAAGACCAGCTCCAGCTGGCGCAGATCCGCCTCCACGGCCGATTGCATGTCGGGATATTGCAGCTTGCAGGCGAGCGGAGCGCCCTCCTTGGTGGTGGCCCGGTGCACCTGCCCGAGGGAGGCCGCCGCCGCCGGATTCAGGTCGAAGGAGCCGAAACGGCTCTGCCAGTTCGCGCCGAGCTCCGCCTGCATCCGCCGCTTCACGAAGGCCGCGCCCATGGGCGGCGCCTCGCTCTGCAGCTTCTGCAGTTCGGCGGCGTATTCGGGCGGCACGAGATCGGGAATGGTGGCGAGAAGCTGCGCCACCTTCATGATCGGCCCCTTGAGGCCGCCGAGGGCCTGGGCCAGCACCGCGGCGTTGGAGGCGTCGCGTCCCTCGCCGCCGAAGAGCCGCGACCCCGCCATGCGGGCCGCGACCCCGCCCATGTTGGCGCCCACGCGGGCGTAGCGGGCGGCGCGCGCGGAGAAGCGGTTGGCTTCGCTGTCGGAGTCGGCCATGGCTCGGGATCTCTCGTGGATCTGTGGAGAGCCTTAGATATGGTCCCTTGCGGCAAACGCCAGGGCAAGCGGCTGCGCCCAAGCGTCCTCGGGCCACCGCCGCCACGGCCCCTGGCGGCTGCGCCTCTTGCCTGCCAGGAAATGCCTGACTAAAGTCAGAGAATGCACGAGGATCAGATCCGGCAGGTCCGGCGCTTCAACCGCATCGTCACGCAGCATGTCGGCGCCCTGGAGGACAGCTACCTCCGGCGCGGCCGTCCGCTCGGACAGGCGCGCCTGCTCCACGAGGCCGGGTCTGACGGCATCGACGTGCGGGTTCTGCGCGAGCGGCTCAGGCTCGATTCCGGCTATGTCAGCCGCCTGCTGCGGTCGTTGGAAGCCCAGGGTCTCGTCCGGACCGAGGCTCAGACATCGGACCGCCGGATCCGGCGCGTCGTCCTGACGGAGAAGGGACGCGCCGAGCGCGCGACCTACGACGAGCTCTCCGACGATCTCGCCCGGTCGTTCCTGGCGCCTCTCGACCCGGACCAGCGCGAACGCCTGGTGAAGGCCATGGCGGAGGTCGAGCGCCTGCTCCGGATGGGAGAGGTCGAGCTGCGTTTCGAGGGGCCCGCCGGCCCGGCGGCACGCCGGTGTCTGGAGCGGTATTTCCAGGAGCTGGCCGAGCGGTTCGAACTCGGCTTCGACCCGGCCCGGAGCAATTCCGCGAGCGACGAGGAGATGACGCCGCCGGCCGGCTTCTTCGTCCTGGCCTGGCTCGACGGAGAGCCTGCGGGCTGCGGGGCGCTCAAGGTCGGAGACGGGATCACGGGCGAAATCAAGCGGATGTGGACGGCGCCGTCCGCGCGCGGCCTCGGGATCGCGCGGCGGGTGCTGCGGATGCTCGAGGCGAAGGCGCGCGAGATCGGCCTGAGGACGCTCCGCCTGGAGACGAACCGGGCTCTCACCGAGGCCCAGGCGCTCTATCGGCGGGAGGGCTACCACGAGGTCGCCCCCTTCAACAGCGAGCCCTACGCCCACCACTGGTTCGAAAAGCGGCTGTGAGGGCAGAGAAGACCGACCTCCCCTGCCCGCACTTGCGTTAGCGGCTCTCCGCCTCCATCGCCTCGAGCTCGTCGATCAGACGCTCGATCATGGACAGCCCGATCTGCCAGAAGGACGGATCGCGGGCATCCAGGCCGAAGGGCGCGAGAAGCTCGGAATAATGCTTGGTGCCGCCCGCCGAGAGCAGCGCGAAATAGCGGTCCACGAAGCCCTCGTTGGCGGTCTCGTACTTGCCGTAGAGCGAGTTCACGAGACAGTCGCCGAAGGCGTAGGCGTAGACGTAGAACGGCGAGTGGATGAAGTGGGGGATGTAGGTCCAGAAGCTCTCGTAGCCCGGGCCGAGCCGGATCGCCGGGCCGAGGGACTCGTCCTGCACCGACATCCAGAGCTCGCAGAGCTTGTCGGCCGTCAGCTCGCCGTTGCGCCGCTCCAGATGCACCTTGCGCTCGAAGGAGTAGAACGCGATCTGGCGCACCACGGTGTTGATCATGTCCTCGACCTTCGCGGCCAGCATGGACTTGCGCTGGATGGGGTCCGTGGTCTGGTCGAGGAGGCGGCGGAAGGTGAGCATCTCCCCGAAGACGCTGGCCGTCTCGGCGAGCGTCAGGGGCGTCGGGGCCATGAGCGCGCCGTTGGGGGCGGCGAGAACCTGGTGGACGCCGTGCCCGAGCTCGTGGGCGAGCGTCATCACGTCCCGCGGCTTGCCCTGGTAGTTCAGGAGCACATAGGGATGCGCCGAGGGCACCGTCGGATGGGCGAAGGCGCCGGGCGCCTTGCCGGGACGGGTCGGGGCGTCGATCCAGCGCTCGTCGAAGAAGCGCCGGGCGATGTCGGCCATGCGGGGCGAGAAGGCGGAATAGGCGGCCAGAACCGTCTCCTTCGCCTCGTCCCAGCGGATCGTGCGCTGCTCGACCTTCGGCAGGGGCGCATTGCGGTCCCAATGGTCGAGCTTGTCCTTGCCGAACCACTTGGCCTTCAGGGCGTAGTAGCGGTGCGACAGGCGCGGATAGCCCTCGCGCACGGCGGCAACGAGCGCCTCCACGACCTCACGCTCGACCCGGTTGGCGAGGTGGCGCGAATCGGCCACGTCCTCGAAGCCGCGCCAGCGGTCGGAGATCTCCTTGTCCTTGGCGAGCGTGTTGGTGATGAGGGTGAACGTGCGGAGGTTTTCCTTGAAGGTCTTCGCCAGCGCGTCGGAGGCGTCCTTGCGGACGGTCTCGTCCGGATCCTGCATCTTGTTGAGGGTCGGCTCGATCGGCAGCTCCTCGCCGCGCACGTTGAAGCGCAGGGAAGCGATGGTCTCGTCGAACAGGCGGTTCCAGGCGGCCCGCCCGGTCACCGACTTCTCATGGAAGAGCTGCTCCAGCCTGTCGTCGAGCTGATACGGCTTGTCCTTGCGCAGATCCTCGATCCAGGGCCGGTAATGGGCCAGCGGCTCCTCGCCCATGGCCTTGTCGAGCACCGAATCCTCGATGCGGTTCAGCTCCAGCCCGAAGAACAGGAGATCGCTCGACGCCGCGGTCAGCCGCTCCTGGGTGTCGCCGTAGAATTTCGCGCGCACCGGATCGGTGGTGTCGCCGGAATAGACGAGTCCCGCATAGGACATGAGACGACCGAGAAGATCCTCCACCGCCTCGTAGCGCCTGACCGCCGCGCCCAGGGCCTCCGCCGGGCTGTCGCCCCGGGCGAGCGCGTCGAGCTTGCCGCGATACGTCTCCGCAATCGCCTTGCACTCCTCTTCCGCTCTCGCGAGATCCGCCTTGAACGCGTCGCTGTCGATGCCGGGATAGAGGTCCGACAGGTTCCACTCGGGCAAGGCGCCGAGTTCGGTCTGTGCGGCGCCTGCGGATGCGGTGTGGTGCAAGGGGGATGCTTTCTGAAGAGGAAAAGAGCGTGGCATGTCCGGTGCAGGGTTCGTGAGAGAGCTATCCCACATATTGGCTTCCTGGCTCCTCGGATCAACCCGAACCTGCCTGGGGATAAGCCTTCGGGGAAGGACCGGCGTTAAGGGTGCATTTACCCTTGTCCCCGAGCATCGCGGCGCACGGTCCCTGCTCTCAGCTTCTTCATGCTCCTCGCCAAGATCTTCACGGACGACATCTGCGCCCTCCGACGGGGCGCGCCCGACCCGTCCCTCGGTTCCGAAAGGGAAAGGATCGCCCGCCTCGCCGACCGTGCGGCGCGGTCCGCCGCTCCGGTCCTGATCGAGAGCGAGCCCGGCAGCGGAGCGCACGACCTGGCCCGCGCCATCCATGACGGCGGCGAGCGCCGGCAGCGGCCCTTCATCCGGATCCATGGGGGCGATCCGCACGAGGGCGACGATGCCGATGCATTCCTGTCCCGCCACCTGCAGGACGCGCATGGCGGCACCCTCCTGGTTCAGGATGTGGAGCGCCTGAATCCCTCGGCGCAGGCTCGCCTGTTCGAAATCGTCGCGACGCCGGATGCCGCGCCGCGCGGCACCCGGCGCCCGTCCCGTCCCGATGTCCGCATCATGGCGACGACGGGCTTCGCTCTCGCCGACGAGGTGCGCCGGGCCCGCTTCCGCGAGGATCTCTATTACCGCCTCCAGGTCATGCCGATTTCCCTTCGGCCCCTGAGGACGCGCCGCGACGAGATCGCGGATCTGGCGGGCCTGCTCCTCCATCGCTTCGCCGCCGACGAAGGCAAGCGCATCCGAGGCCTGTCGCCCGACGCGTCGGCGCTTCTTTCCCGCTACGACTGGCCCGGCAATCTGCGTCAGCTCGAGAACGCGATGTTCCGAGCGGTCGCCCTGGCCGAGGGGCCGGTGCTGACCCCTGCCGAATTTCCGCAGATCGCAGCGCATGTTCAGGGCTTCCGCATCGAGATCCCGCGGCTCCCGCAGGCGGCGGCGCCCGCGCCCGTGCAGGAGGCACCGGCCCCCGGCCGGCGCGATCCGCACGCCCTGCCGCTCATGAACGACAGCGGTGAGATGCGCACCCTCGCCGAACTGGAGGCTCAGGCGATTCGATTCGCGCTGGCTCACTACCAGGGCCATCTGTCCGCGATTTCGCGTCGTCTCGGCATCGGCCGTTCAACTCTTTACCGGAAATTGAAAGAACTTGGCCTAGACGATGCAGCCGCATGACACATTCGTGCGTTAAGCGTAGCGGGTGTGCGGCGCCACACCGATCATTTTCATGAAAATGGGGACGATTCTCGATCTTCCCCGCTCCATTGCGAAGAGGAACATAGGTCATGCGGAATTTGCGCAAGACGTCACTCTGGCTGGGTCTGATCGGGTCCGTTTCCCTCCTTCCTCTTCCCGCACTGGCCGAAGACAGTCGCAGCCCGGCGGCGGAGCCCTCCTTCCATGATGTCGCCGCGCCGCGGGACATCGCGATGCCGGAGCCCGAACCGGCCGCTCCGGTCACCATCACGGCAGGCGACCTGAAGCCCTCCGACTCCCTCGACATTCCCTTGCCGGACGCGCCGGCGGTCACCCTCACCGCCTCGGACTGGTTCCGCATCGCGATGGAGAGCCGCCTCGCCGACGAGGCGGCCCTGCGCGAGCTGCGCCTGAGCCGCTCCGAGCGCGACTCGCTCTCGGCCTTCTATGCGCAGGCCGAGCGGCCGCTGGCCTGGGCGCGCGACGGCGCCTGGACTCCTGCCGCCCACGCGGTGATCGGGCAGATCAGGGCGGCGGACGAGGACGGACTCGACCCCGCCGACTATCCCCTGCCCGATCCGGGCCTGCGCAGGGACGCCGCGCCCGCGCAATGGGCCGAGGCCGACCTGAAGCTCAGCGCCGCCGTCATCCGCTACGCGCGGGATGCGCGCGGCGGGCGGATCGATCTCGCGCGCCTGTCGCCCCTCATCACGCCGAAGCTCGAACTGCCCGAGGCCGGCGAGGTCTTGGCCCGCGTCTCCGCCGCGAAGGACGCCGGCGCGGCGCTTGCCGCCTACAACCCGCAGCACCCGGGCTACCAGGCCCTGAAGGCCCGTCTCGCCCGGTTGCGCGAGAACCACCCGTCGCAGCCGAGCGTGCGGGTGCCCAAGGGGCGCACCCTGCGCGTGGGCATGCAGGACCCGCGCGTGCCGCTGATCCGCGCACGTTTCAACCTGGGCGAGAACAAGGACCGCCGCAACGTCTACGACGAGCGCGTGGCCTCCGCCGTCGCGGCCTTCCAGAAGGAGAAGGGCCTGCCGACCAACGGCGCCCTGACGCCCCAGACGGTGGCCGCCCTCTCCGGCCCGCCCGTGGCCCGGATGCAGGCCGAGCTGATCGCCAACATGGAGCGCTGGCGCTGGCTGCCGTCCGATCTCGGCTCGCGCCACATCATGGTGAACGTGCCGGAATACCGCCTGCGCTTCTTCGAGGACGGCGACGTCATCCATCAGACCCGGGTCATCGTCGGCAAGGAGAAGTCCCAGACGCCGATCTTCTCGGACGAGATGAAATATCTCGTGGTGAACCCGTCCTGGACGATTCCGCCGTCGATCATGAAGAAGGAGATCCTCCCGGCGATGGCGGCCGACCCGTATTACGCCGAGCGCAAGGGCTACAAGGTCATCCGCCGCGGGAACAGCATCACCGTGCGGCAGCCGCCGGGAGAGCGCAATGCGCTCGGCTACGTGAAGTTCATGTTCCCGAACCAGCACGCGGTCTATCTGCACGACACGCCCAACCGGAAACTGTTCTCGGCCGCCAAGCGCGCCTTCAGCCACGGCTGCGTGCGCGTCGATCAGCCCTTCGAGCTGGCCGAGCAGATCTTCGGCAAAGACGGAAAGTGGACCGAGAAGAGGCTGCGCGGCCTCATCGGCAAGGGCGAGCGCTACGTCCACCTGAACACGCCGTTGCCCGTGCACCTGACCTATTTCACGGTCGCCGTGGACGAGGGCGGCGAGGTGAAGCGGTTCGACGACATCTACGGCGTCGACCGCAAGGTCCAGGCCGCGCTGGGCTTGGATTCCTGACCTTTTCCGGACGCATTTTCCCTGTCGTTTTTTCGCTTTCACTTAACCCGGAAGTAACCGTCTTCGGCAAAGATCCCTTCACTATACGGGATGCCGCTTTCACGTCGGCGGCACGCTAGAGACGAGTATCACAGTGAGAGTATTGCGTTCGGACCGCCCAGCGGTCGCGTCGAACATCGTTCGCCGCACGGGCCTCGGCCTGGCGGTTTTTCTGGCGGTGATGGCCGGAGGAACCCGCGGCACGCAGGATGCCGTCGCCAATGGCGACACGCGCACCCTCACCTTCTACCACAACAACACGAAGGAGAGCCTCACGGTCACCTTCCGGCGCAACGGGCAGTACGATTCCGGGGCGCTGCAGCAGCTCAACTGGTTCCTGCGCGACTGGCGGCGCGGCGAAGCGACCCGCATGGATCCCCGCCTCTTCGACACGGTGTGGGAGGTCTATCGCGAGGTCGGATCGAGCGCGCCGGTGCATGTGAACTCGGCCTACCGCTCCCCCCACACCAATTCCATGCTCCGCCGCCGCTCGCGGGCGGTGGCCAAGAACAGCCAGCACATGCTCGGCAAGGCGCTCGACTTCTACCTGCCCGACGTTCCGGCCGCGCGCCTGCGTGCCATCGGCATGCGCCTGCAGAACGGCGGCGTCGGCTATTATCCCAACGCCTACACGCCCTTCGTCCATCTCGACGTGGGTAGCGTGCGCGCCTGGCCGCGCATGACCCGCGACCAGCTCGCCCGGATCTTCCCCGACGGCAAGACCGTGCACATCCCGGCCGACGGCAGTCCGCTCCCCCGGTACGAGGAGGCGCGGGCCGAGGTCCTGGCCAAAGGCGGCACCGTGGCGGGCTACACGGCGGTGGCCTATGGCGAGGACGATGCCGTTGCCGCTCCGAGCCGCCGCAAGAGCCTGTGGGCCACCCTGTTCGGAGGCAGCGACGAGGACGAGGACGAGGAGGAGATCCGCGTCGCCTCCCGTCCCGGCCAGCGCCTCGTCGCAGCCGGCCGCGCTCCGAGCGCGCCCAACGACTACTATGCGAGCGACTCCAACGCCTCGGTCTATGCCGCCATGCGCACGGCCGCCCCGGGCCAGGCCCCGGCGCAGCCCGTGGCGCGCCAGGTCGCCGTCGTGCAGCCGCGGCCGGAGCCGATTCCGCAGCCCGCACCGCCGGTGCCCGCCTCCATTGCCCCGGCCCTGCGTGAGGACCTCTCGCCTCCCCCGCTTCCGCCGACCCGGATCGCCGGCCTGCCGAGCACGGTCCAGACCCCCACCGGCCCGACGCTCAACTGGCAGCAGGGACCGGCGGGCCAGATGCCGACCCGGTCGGAGTTCGGCATCGGCAAGGAGGTGGCGTTCGCTCCGATGCCGCCGCCGCGGCCCGATGCGGACGTGGTCGCGGAGACGGCGGCGCTCGCCTATGCGCCCCTCCCGCCGGCCCGCCCGAGCATCCTCGCGGAGACGAACCCCATTCCCGGCATTCCGGAGCTGCGCGGCTCGACCGACGTGGCGAGCCTCTCGCCGGCGCCCCACCCGCTGCCTCCGCCGCGGCCGGAGCTGCAGCCGGTTGTGGTCGCGGCGGCGGCCCCGGTCGACATCCCCGTGACCACGGGATCGACGGGCCGCAATCCGCCCAAGGCGGAAAAGCCGAAACCTCAGCCCGCGGCGGCGGAGAAGCCTCCCCAGGCGGCGAAGAACCCGCCGGTGACCGCCTTGAGCGCCCTGCTTTCGGCGCAGCCGAGCCTGAGCATGGGCTTTTCCGACAAGCCCTTGGGCGACCTCGCGACGAACCGCTTCACGGGTCCTGCGGTCAAGCCGCTCCGGGTGCTGCGATGAGAAAAGGCGGGGCTTCGACCCCGCCTTTTTGCCGTTCGACAGGTCCGAGGGCCCTTTCGTCAGACGCCGACCTGGATGCGGGGGCGGCCCGCGTTCTTTCCGCCCGCCAGATCCTTCAGGAACGTGGAGGCCCACCACGACACGTCCGTCTGCCGGATGGTGCCCATCATCCGCGTCCACCGGGCGATGCGCTCGTCGCGGCCCATATAGAGGGCGTCGCGGATGGCTTCGGCCACTTCGAACTTGTCGTTCGGGTTGACGAGGAGGGCATCGGTGAGCTGCTCGGCGGCGCCGGCGAACTTTGACAGGACGAGGACGCCCGGATCGTCCGGGTTCTGAGCCGCGACATATTCCTTGGCCACGAGGTTCATGCCGTCGCGCATGGGCGTGACGAGGCCGACCCGCGACAGGCGGTGGAGGCCGGCCAGGACGGACCGGGGATAGGTGCTGTTCACGTAGTGGATCGGAACCCAGCCGGGCTCGCCGAGGGAGCCGTTGATCCGCCCGAGGGTTTCGTTCACCTCCCGGCTCAGGGTGGCGTATTCGGGCACCTCGCTGCGGCTCGTGGGAGTGATCTGGAGATAGGTGACCTGCCCGCGCTGGTCAGGATTGCCCACGAGGAAGCGCTCGAACGATTCCATGCGCTCGGGAATGCCCTTCGAGTAGTCCAGACGGTCCACGCCGATGATGAGGCGGCGGGAGCCCAGCCCCGCCGTCGTCTGGCGCACGAGCCGGTGCGAGCTGGAGCGCAGGGCGGCCTGCTCGAATCCGCGGACGTCGATGCCGATGGGGAAACCCTTCACCCGGGTCTGGTGGTTGCCGAGCTCCACCACGTCGCCCTTGCGGTGGACGGCGCCGAGTTCCTGCACGAGGCAGCGCCTGAGATTATCGGCATCCCGCTCCGTCTGCACGCCGATGAGGTTGTAGTCGGTGATCGCCCGCAGGAGTTCACGGCTGCCCGGCAAGGTGCCCAGCACCTCGGGAGCGGGCCAGGGGATGTGGTGGAAATACCCGATCCGGTTGGTGATCCCTAAGGCCCGCAGCTCCGCCGCCAGGGGAATGAGGTGGTAATCGTGCACCCACACGAGATCGTCGGGCTGCACCATCTGGGCGAGGGCATTGGCGAAACTGCGGTTGACCCGCAGGTAGCCCGCGTAATCCGCCCGCGAGAACTCCGACAGGCCGATCCGGTAATGCATGATGGGCCAGAGGGCCCGGTTGGCGAACCCGTTGTAGTATTCCTGACGGTCGAGGGACGTCAGGTCCATGAGCGCATACTGCACGCGCTCCCTGTTCACGATCTTCGGCTGGGTGGACGGCTGAGCCGCCACCTTCCCGCTCCATCCGAACCAGATGCCCTGATAGGCCTCGAAGGCCTCACGCAACGCAACAGCCAAACCACCGGCAGCCCCTTTTCCCGTAGGATCCGGAACGGCTACCCGATTAGAAACCACAACCAGCCGCGACAACTCCACTCTCCAAATTGCTTTGCCGGGAGCCTAGAGCCTCATCACGCAGCGGTAAACAGCGGCTGTCGTTATCCTAGGACAAGGCCGGACCTCCACCGTACCGAGTTCCAAGGTCGGCGCGGGCCCATGGCGGAACTCGCCTTCGGCGCGTCAGGCGGAGACGGCGGGCGTTCTTGCAGAATCTGGGAGACGGTATCGGCGGGCGCGGACGATCGGGCGCTATCCTAGCCGGACTATCGGGCCTCATGCCGGAGCGAGGCGTGTTTTCGGGCGGAATCGCCCGGAAAAGCGCCGCGCCGGATCGGTCCCGGCGCGGCGTCGAAGGATCAGCCGACCATTCCCAGGGCCTGCATGTAGAGTTCGAGGATGGCCTCCTCCTCCTGGCGCTCGGCGTAGTCGCGCTTGCGCAGGGCGATGATCTTGCGGAGCACCTTGGTGTCGAAACCGTTGCCCTTGGCCTCGGCGTAGACGTCCTTGATGTCGCCTGCGATTCCCGCCTTCTCCTCCTCCAGGCGCTCGATGCGCTCGATGAAGGCCTTGAGCTGGTCGGCCGCGACCGATTCGGTTTGAAATGCTGCGTCGTCCATGAAACTAGCCTTTGATTGGTGGCATTGGAGCCAGGGTTACGTCCATTTGGTTGAGGCCGCTTTAATGCGACGGCTTCGATTCCTCAAAGCTCTCGAGCTGCGACGCGGTGGCCTCGCGCTGGTGGCGCGCCTTCCACTCCTCGTAGGGCATGCCGTAGACATATGTCCGGCTCTCGTCCTTCGAGAGCGCGAGGCCGCGCTCGTCGGCGGCATCCTTGAGCCAGTTCGACAGGCAGTTGCGGCAGAAGCCCGCCATGTTCATCAGGTCGATGTTCTGCACGTCGGTGCGCTGGCGCAGATGTTCGAGGAGCCTGCGGAAGGCGGCGGCCTCCAGCTCGGTCCGGGTCGCGGCGTCGAAATCGTTCATGGCCTTCTTCCTCAGTGGCGGCGCAGCCGGTCGCGGGTGCGCGAGGCGTGGACCTGGGGCGTGCGGAGGCCCTCCCGGGCGGCGAGAGGCTTCAGGAGACGGGCGAAGCGCTCCGCCCACTCCTCGGCACCCTCGTCCGAGGCGATCAGGTCCTGCCGGATCTCGATCAGGGCGTTGGCGAGCCCCCGCTCGGTCGCGTGGCGGTCGATGGTGTCGCCGGCCAGCGCCCCATCATAGGGTTCGTTGTCGCCGACGACGAGTCCTTCCTCCGCCTGCAGCCCTTCGAGGAGCGGCTTCGCGAAGCGAGCGTCCGCATCCCACAGGATGCCCACATGCCACGGGCGCGGCCAGCCGCGCCAGATCGGGGTGAAGCTGTGGACGGTCACGATGACGGGCGGGTGCCCGGCTGCCATGGCCCGCCCGATCGCGGCCGCGATGGCGGCGTCGTAGGGGTCGTAGAAACGCTCGATACGCCGGGCGACCTCGGCCTCGTCCACATGGGCGTTGCCCGGCACCACGGCGCCGTCCGAGAGGCGCATCACCAGGGTCGGGTCGTCCCGGCCCCGGTTCGGATCGATGATCAGCCGGGAGAACCGGGTCAGGATCGCCGGCGCTCCGAGGCGGCGGGCGAGCGACCGCGTGACCGCCGCGGCGCCGATGTCGTAGGCGATGTGACGCTCGAACTCCGCCGCGGGCAGGCCGAGGTCGCCGAGATCCGGCGGCACCGCGTTCGAGGCGTGATCGCACAGGATCAGCACCCCGGAATCGACGGCTCCGTCGATGGTTTCGACGGGACAGGGCTCAAGGGCGGGATCGGCGAGCTTCAGCGCGGCGGAAGGAGACATGGGCTGGGAAGAGAATGGTTGGAGAGTTGAAGAAAAGCCTTAAACTGGCCCCGTAAGCAAGACAACGCGACCATTCGCGCAACATTATACAACATCCATGTCCTCCCCTTCGACAACGGCGCGCCTGGAGACGGGCTTCGCTTCGGCCTTCGCGGCGCTCTGCCTGGGAGCGGTCGCCATGGGCATTTCGCCCATCTTCGTGCGCTTCGCGGCCGCCGATGTGGGCCCCTTCGCCAGCGCGTTCTGGCGCGTCGCCCTGTCCCTGCCGATCCTCTATGCCTGGATGCGGGTCGAGATTGCGAGGGCCCCGGCCGGCGCGCCCCGCTCCTCCTTCGGGAAGGCCTCCATCCTGGCGGGCCTCGCCTTCGCGGGAGACCTCTTCTTCTGGCACCTGTCGATCCTCAGCACGACAGTCGCCAACGCCACCTTCTTCGCGACCATGGCGCCGCTCTTCGTCATCCTGATCACCTGGCTCGTTCTGAAGCAGCGGGTGTCGCGGGGCACCGTCGTCGGCCTGCTGTTTTGCCTCCTCGGCGGCGCGGCCCTGATCGGGCAGAGCCTGCAGGTCGATCCCGCCCGCATCCAGGGCGACCTCTTCGGGGTCGTCACCGCCTTCTTCTTCGGCCTTTACTTCCTCACCGTGGGCGAGGCGCGGAAGACGGCCGGCGCCGCCCAGGTGACGTTCGAGGCCGGGGTGGTCACCAGCGCCGTGCTGCTCGTCATCGCGGTGCTCTTCGACAGCCGGGTGGTGCCCCATACCTGGGAGGGCGCCATGGCGCTGGCCGCCATGGCCTTCATCAGCCAGGCGGGCGGGCAAGGCCTCCTCGTGATCGCCCTCGGGCGTCTGCCGGCGGTGTTCTCGTCCCTGGTGATCTTTCTCGAAGCGGTGGCCGCGGCCGTGTTCGGCTGGCTGATTCTCAACGAGGCCCTCACGCTCGTCCAGAGCCTCGGCGGCGCGCTGATCCTGATCGGCATCTGGGCGGCGAGGCCCAAGCCGGAAGCGCCGATCGGATAGCGGATCCCGAGCCTTGTTTTCCTACCTGAACAGACAGGAAAGCGCCCGCGACAGGTCTTTTCGCGCCACGGAAACGCAACCTTAGCAGGCTAAATTCGCATCAATCCCGCAGCCGGGGCTTGATGCGGCGGCGCTTCTGGCCGACAACGATTCGACATACTTCTCGAAGCATTGTGCGATCTCGTTCATACCGAATCGACCCGAACCAACATCCATGAAGGCCGCATCTTTCCTATCCGCTCCCAGCCGGCGGCGAAGCCTTGGGCTCGCAATCGCCGTTCTCGGCGCAGGATTTCTGTCCTCCTCCCCTGCATGGGCCGACCTGCGCCTGTGCAACATGACTCCGAGCCGGGTGGGCATCGCCCTCGGCTACCGCGACGGGCAGGGCTGGGTCACGGAAGGCTGGTGGAACCTGAACGCCCGCGGCTGCGAGACGCTTCTCACCGGCCAGCTCGTGGGTCGCTTCTATTATATCTACGCGATCGACTATGACCGGGGCGGAGAATGGAGCGGACGCTCCTTCATGTGCACCCGCGAGCGCGAATTCACGATTCGCGGGACCGAGGATTGCCTGGCCCGCGGCTTCGACCGCAGCGGCTTCTTCGAAGTCGATACAGGCGAACAGAAGAGCTGGACGATCCAGCTGACCGATTCGAACCGCCCAGGGGGGCAATGACACCATGAGACGCGCACGGCGCACGAAGATCCTCGCAACCTTAGGTCCGGCCTCCGAAAATCCGGAGATGATCGCCAAGCTGTTCCAGGCGGGCGCGGACGTCTTCCGGCTGAACATGAGCCACCTGTCGCGGGAGCGGCTGAAGGAGCGCGTCGACATGATCCGCGCCGTCGAGGCCAAGTTCAAGCGCCCCATCGCCATCCTGGCGGATCTCCAGGGCCCGAAGCTGCGCGTCGGCATGTTCGAAGGCGACAGCGCCATGCTGGTGAAGGGGCAGAGCTTCACCCTCGATGCGGATCAGGCTTCCGGCGGCACCGACCGCGTCCACCTGCCCCATCCGGAAATCCTCTCCTCCCTGGAGCCGGGCCACACGGTCCTCATCGACGACGGCAAGCTGCGGCTGCGCGTCAAGAGCGTGAAGAAGGGCTCGGCCACCACGGAGGTCGAGGTCGCGGGCAAGATCTCCAACCGCAAGGGCGTGAGCCTGCCGGACACGGTGATCCCGGTCGCGGCCATGACCGACAAGGACCGCTCCGACCTGGAAGCCGCGCTCGATGCCGGCGTGGACTGGATCGCCCTCTCCTTCGTGCAGCGTCCGGAGGACGTGGCCGAGGTGAAGAAGGTGGCGCGCGGCCGCGCCCTCGTGATGGCGAAGCTGGAAAAGCCCCAGGCCATCACCCGCCTCGACGAGATCATGGAAATCTCGGACGCGGTCATGGTCGCCCGCGGCGACCTCGGCGTGGAGATGCCGCTGGAAAAGGTGCCGGGCATCCAGAAGCGCATCATCCGCGCGGCGCGGCGCCTCGGCAAGCCGGTGGTGGTCGCGACCCAGATGCTGGAATCCATGATCACCTCGCCGGTGCCGACCCGGGCCGAGGTCTCCGACGTGGCGACCGCCGTCTATGACGGCGCCGACGCGGTGATGCTCTCGGCCGAGAGCGCCTCGGGCCAGTACCCGGTGGAGGCGGTCTCGACCATGAACCGGATCGCGGAAGAGGTGGAGCAGGATCAGAGCTACTGGTCGATCATGCGGACCCTGAACGCCGAACCGGAGGCGACCGGCTCGGACGCCATCGCGGCCGGCGCGCACCAGATCGCCGACACGCTCAACCTGAAGGCCATCGCCGCCTGGACCTTCTCCGGCTCGACCGCCTTCCGCATCGCCCGCGAGCGGCCGAACTCGACCGTGATCGCCCTGACGCCGAGCATGGACACGGCGCGGCGCCTCGCCCTCGTCTGGGGCGTGCATCCGATTCGCACGAAGGACGCCAGCGACCTCGACGACATGGCGTTCCGCGCCTGCAAGTTCGCCGTGCGCGAGGGCTATTCCCAGGTCAGCGACCGCATCATCATCGTGGCGGGCGTTCCCTTCGGCACGCCGGGGGCCACCAACATGGTGCGCATCGCCTTCGTGAACCAGGAACACGCCGCACAGGCGTGACGACATCCCGTCGGGCCGGTGGCGACGTCGCCGGCCCGAACGGTCTTCCTTGCATCAATGGAAGCTTGGCCCGTCAGAGATCCTGCCCGCCGACCTCGGTGTCGAGACGGGTGACGATGGTCTGAAGCTTGGAGATCTGCGGATTGATCGCGAGCGCCCGGCGGAAGGCTTCGAGGGCGCGCGGCTTGTCCTCGGACGACATGAGAATGTGGCCCAGGCCCGTCCAGGCGCTGAAATGGCGGGGTTCGAGGGTCAGGGCGCGGTGCAGGTCGGCCATGGCGCCGACCGGGTCGTCGAGCTGGTAGAACAGCGTCGCCCGCCGATACCATGCCTCGGCCCAATCGGGCTCGAGCGCAAGGATGCGATCGAGAAGCTCGACGGCGAGCGGATAATCCTTTTTCTGGAAAGCCTCCGTCGCCCGGCTCAGGAGGAGGTCGGCCGTGTCAGACCCGGAGCGGGAGAGCCGGCGCTCGATGAGCCTAACGACGCCCTCGGCTTCCGTTTCCGACTCGGCCTTGGACAGGCGGTCGAACAGATCGTCCAGATTCGACGCGCGCGGTGCGGGACGGGCGGACGGTGCGGGATCCTTGGGCTGCGCGTTTTCCTGCGCCCCCAGGGGGAGCGCGGCGGCGAAGCTCAGCGATACGGTCAGAAGGCTCGCAAAAAAGCGCATGCCGGGATTCTAGGATCCCGGCATGCGGCGTCAATTCATAAAAGTGTGTGCGGCATTGCCGCAGCGCGGCTTAGCCCTGACGAGCCTTGTAGCGCTTCTGGGTCTTGTTGATGATGTAGACCCGGCCCTTGCGACGAACCAGCTGGTTGTCGCGGTGACGGCCGCGGATCGACTTCAACGAGTTACGGATCTTCATATCCGGTCTCCTGCGGCCCTTCGGGAAGGCCGGAAAAAAGCAAATGGTGGGCGCGGCTGGGATCGAACCAGCGACCCCTACGATGTCAACGTAGTGCTCTCCCGCTGAGCTACGCGCCCTAGAAACGATGATTTTTGAGGTCTCGCTTCGGTGTGGAGGGCGATATACCGGCAAGTGCCCCAGGACGCAAGCCGTGATGACAACCTTTTTCAGGCTGCCATCATTTTCTCGACCTCGTTGACGAGATCGCGCAGGTGGAACGGCTTCGACAGGACCTTCGCGTCGCGAGGGGCCTGCGAATCCGGGTTCAGCGCAACCGCGGCAAAGCCGGTGATGAACATCACCTTGATGTCCGGATCGAGCTCGGTGGCCCGACGGGCCAGCTCGATGCCGTCCATCTCCGGCATGACGATGTCCGTCAGCAGGAGCTCGAACGGTTCCTCCCGCAGGCGGTTGTAGGCCGAGAGGCCGTTGTCGAACGAGGCCACGTCGTAGCCTGCGTTCTGCAGCGCCTTCACAAGAAAGCGCCGCATGTCGTTGTCGTCTTCGGCGAGAAGAATCTTCATCGGTTGCCAACCCCGAATCGTGGCGGATGTCTGTGAGCCTTCATGCGCCCATACGGTAAATAAGCCGTGAAAGAAGGACGCAGATTATAGGCGATATAGTCATGGACACACGCAAGGGCTGCCTTACACTGCTCCGGTCTCTTGTTTTCCACTCTCCGGCAGAATTTGAAGCTTGATGCGGCCAGTTATCGCTGACGAGTTCGATCCCCCCTACATCGTTGTCGAGCCCTCGGGGCAGACGGCTCCCTTCGTGTTCAACGTGCCCCATGCGGGCGCGGTCTACCCGGCCTCCTTCCTGGCGGAATCGCGCCTCGACGCCATGGCGCTGCGCCGCTCCGAGGATGCATTCGTGGACGAGCTGTTCGCCTCCACGGTGGAGCTCGGGGCCCCTCTCATGACGGCGCGCTTCCCGCGCGCCTATCTCGACCTGAACCGCGAACCCTACGAACTCGATTCCCGCATGTTCGATGGAAGGCTGCCGCCCTTCGCCAATACCCGCTCCATGCGGGTGGCCGGCGGGCTGGGGACGATTCCGCGCATCGTGGCGGACGGACAGGAGATCTACCGCGGACGCCTCCCGGTCGAGGAGGCCCTGCACCGCATCGAATGGCTGTACAAGCCCTATCATCGCGTGCTGCGCCAGATGATCCGCCGGACCTCGCAGAGCTTCGGCCACGCCATCCTGATCGACTGCCATTCCATGCCCTCGAGCAGCGTGAGCCGCGAGGACGGCGCCAAGGCCGACATCGTTCTCGGCGACCGCTACGGCACCAGCTGCGCCGTTATCCTGATCGATCTGGTGGAGGCGGCCCTGCGCGGCCGCGGCTATACGGTGGTGCGCAACAAGCCCTATGCGGGCGGCTTCATCACCGAGCATTACGGGGAGCCGGCCCTGGGGCGGCATGCGCTGCAGATCGAGATCAACCGGGCCATCTACATGGACGAGCGCACCCTGCAGAAGAAGCCGCGCTTCGCTACGGTCGCGGCGGACATGACCGAGACCTTCGCCCAGGTGATCGCGGAACTCTCCGGCGATCTCATGCCCCGCCAGATCGCCGCCGAGTAACCTTGAAACGGTCCGCCGTGCCCTAGATAAGAAAAAAGGCCGCTGTTGCCAGCGGCCCAAAGTTTAGGGAGGAAACGCCCAAGAAGGGCAGCGATACGGCGACGCCATCGCCATATCGCACTGCAACAATTACACCGCGCCGCACAATTTGCAACAGTAAATCCGGCTTTTTGTCATGCTCACGCTGCATGCCTGCTCGGATGTGGATCGATGGCGCCCCTGTAGAAGAGCAGGCTGAGAAGCAGCCAGCCTCCCAAAGAGGCAAAGACCACGCGATACCCCTCCGGCAGATAGACCCCGTTCTCCGCCCGGCCGACCGCATCCATGAGAAGGCCGGTCACGCTCTGGGACAGGAAGGCTCCGCCGATCGAGCCGATATTCATGAGCGTGATGCCCCGCCCCGTCAGTTCCGGCGGGAACAGGGACTTGCCGTGCGCGGTCAGGATCGGCGTGAAGGCCACGAACAGGCCGAACAGGCCGAACCAGACCGTGGCCGACGTCCTGTCGAGGGGGAAAAGGGTCACGATGGCCAGCAGGAGGACCGTGGCGCCGCCGCCGAACAGCACGGGCCGCTTGTAGCTCCCCCAATAGCGGTCCATGACGCCCCACAGGAGGAGGCCGATCATCTGCGCCGCCGCGCCGATGAGGAGGATGTTGCCCCGGGCCGTGAGATCGGCCCCGTGCACGTCCGTCAGCCACGGGCCGCCCCACAGGCCGACCATGGTCGCGAAGCAGGAATAGGCGGTCAGGTGCACGAAGAAGACCGGCCAGAACGAGCGCACCCTGAGGGCCTTGCCCACGCCGCGGAAGGTCGAGGCCCAGCTCTCCTGCTCGCCGCGGCCCGCAACCGTGTCCTTCGGCACCGCCCAGACGATGGCCAGGGCCACGAGGGCGGTCAGGACGGCGACCCCGAGGAAGGAGGCGCGCCAGCCGAACAGCGCCGCCGAGGCGGCGAGCGGCGCCGTGGCGGACAGGGTGCCGATATTGGCAAAGCCCATCTGCAGGCTCGTCAGCCCGGCGAAACGCTCCGGCGGAAAGCGGCGGGCGTAGATCACGAGCGGCGCCATGAAGAAAGTGGAGCAGCCGAGCCCCATGACGGCCCGGGAGGCGATCAGGGTGGCGGCGGAGGGCGCCATGGCGAAGAGCGCGGTTCCGACCACCGCCAGGACCGCCGTCGCCAGCATCGTCCGCTTCGGCCCGTAGCGGTCGATGGCGATGCCCACGGGGATCTGAGCGGCGGCGAAGGAGAAGAAGAAGGTGCTGGAGAGAAGGCCGATCTGGGTTGCCGTAAGGTTGAGCTGCCGGGCCAGATCGTGCGCGATCACGCCGATGGAGTTCCGAAGGAACTGGCTCACGGCATAGATCGCGATGAGCGCCAGGATCAACAGGAGAGCGGTTTCGGAGCGGGCCGGGGCGACGCTGGAGGAAGAATTCATGCCGTGCGATGTCCGATCAGGCGAAAGCGGCGTCTTGTGCTGGAATCGCTTGCCGCGCGAAGAGCGGTTGATAAAAGCGGATCGGGAACGGGTCGCCAAGACCGCCCGCAAGAATGACAGAGGATATCAGACGGTATGGGGCTCATCGACTTCAAGCATTTCGTCAACGAGCTCGCGACCCTGTCGGGCCAGGCGATTCTCCCCTTCTTCCGCACCAGCATCGCCACCGAGGACAAGTCCCGCGGCGGCGCCTTCGATCCGGTGACGGAAGCGGACCGCGCGGGCGAGGCGACCATGCGCCAGCTCATCAAGCGCACCTTCCCGACCCACGGCATCGTCGGCGAGGAATTCGGGTCCGAGCGCACCGACGCGGAATATGTCTGGGTGCTCGATCCCATCGACGGGACCCGGGCCTTCATCGCCGGGCTTCCCACCTGGGGCACCCTCATCGGCCTGACCCGCAACGGCCGGCCCGTCTTCGGCATGATGCACCAGCCCTTCACCGGCGAGCGCTTCTTCGGGGATGGCGGCAGCGCCACCTACAGGGGGCCCGGCGGCGAGCGCAAGCTCATGACGCGCCGCTGCGCCTCCCTCAGGGATGCGGTCATTTCCACCACGAGCCCGAAGCTTTTCGCCGGCGAGGACCTGCGGGCCTACGACCGGGTGGAGAGCGTCGCCCGCCTCGCCCGCTACGGCTGCGACTGCTATGCCTACTGCATGCTGGCCGCAGGCCATATCGACCTCGTCGTCGAATCGGGCCTCAAGCCCTACGACATCGTGGCCCTGATCCCGATCATCGAGGGAGCGGGCGGCATCGTCACCGCCTGGGACGGCGGTTCAGCCGCTGAGGGCGGGCGCATCGTCGCTGCGGGCGACCGCCGTGTCCACGCCGCCGCCGTCGAGCTGCTCAGCCGCTGATTCCGGCTTCGCGGCCTCCGGCTCCTCCCGGGGGCTCCGGTCGGGGCTGCCGGGGACGAAGGCGTCGAAGGCGGCCCAGAACTGCTCGCGGATCGCATCCGTCTCCATCAGGATCTCGTGGCGGGCGCCCGGGATGACGATGGCGTGCCCGGCCTTCAGACGCGCGGCGAAGCGCTCGGTGACCGGGGTCGCGCAGACCGGGTCCGCCCCGGCGGCGAGGACCAGGGTCGGCAGGCGGATCCTCAGCGCATAGCGCGGATCGGTGAAGCGCTTCATGAAGCGGAAGGCGGAATCGAGCCAGGACACCGTCGGCGCGCCGACGGCCCCTTCCCCGATGGTGTGGGCGACCTGGGCGTTGCGCGCGTAGCGCACCGGATCGCTCGTCAGCCGGTTGCCCTTGAAGGGCAGGGTCGAAATCGAGGTTTCGCCGCCGCCCGGCACGAAGGACTTGCCGAAGCCGAGATATTTCAGGATCCGCACCGTCCCCACGACGGCGAGCGAATGACTGACGATGCACAGGCCGATCATGGGCGTGGTGGTGACGAGGCGCCTGAACGGGAGCCAGCCTTCATGAGCCGCGCTCAGGGCGATGGCCCCGCCCATGGAATGGGCCAGGCCGAAATGGGGCTCCGGCATGTGCGGAACGAGGATCTGGTCGCGGATGGCGTCCAGGTCGCGCCGGTAATCGGAGAAGCGCCGGACATGCCCTTTGCGCGCATTGCGCACCTGTCGGCTGGATAACCCCTGCCCCCGCCAGTCGAAGGCCACCACGGCAAAGCCGCGCCCGAGCAGCTCCCCGACCACCTCGAAATATTTCTCGATGAACTCCGCCCGGCCCTGGAGGATGCAGACGGTGCCCTTCGGCGTCTCGCCGTCGGGCAGCCAGTAGGCCGCCCGCAGGGTCAGGCCGTCCTCCGTCGTCACGCTCTTGAGCGTCGGTTCGGCGGGGATGGGGTTGTCGGCGGTCTCGTAGAGCTGCACGGAACTGGATCTCGATCGAACGGACTTCATGCCCTTTATAGGGCATTCACGGCCGTTGCCATGCGTCCCTTGACAGTAAAAATGCCCGTTCCCACATCAAGTTGGTACCGGCCATGACGGCGGTACGAACCCAACGGTCCAGCCTGTCGAGGTGGACCTTCTGCATGTTGCTTCACTCGGAGGATATGCCATGCGTCAGTACGATCTTGCTCCCCTGTACCGCAATACGGTCGGTTTCGACCGCCTTTTCTCGATGCTCGACCAGTTCGTCGGCGTCGATGCGGCCCCCAGCTACCCACCCTACAACATCGAGCGCACCGGCGAGAATGCCTATCGCATCTCCGTCGCCGTCGCCGGCTTTACCGACCGTGATCTCACCATCGAGGTGAAGGAAAACACCCTCTCCGTCCGCGGCGAGAAGCAGAATGCCGAAGAGCGCAAGTCCGACGTCCTGTATCAGGGCATCGCAGCGCGCACCTTCGAGCGTCGCTTCCAGCTCGCGGACGGTGTCCAGGTGGTCGGCGCGAGCCTCGAGAACGGCCTTCTCCACGTGGACCTCGTGCGCGAGATCCCTGAGACGAAGAAGCCGAAGCTGATCCCGATTTCCACCGACAGCGCTCGGACGATCGAGGCCAAGAAGGCCGCGTAACCCGTCTTCGAGAGCAAAAAAAGAGCGCCCCGGTTCGTCCGGGGCGCTTTCTTATTGTTTGAAACCTGGTCCCTTGAAGTCCCGCGGGGGCTTGGAGGACACCCCTTTGGTCAACGGTCTCGAGGGATAGATCGGGGGAGAATGCGGCACGGATAGGGCAAAGCCGCCGCTAATTTCACTCTGCCGCCTGCCGGGACAGCGCCGAACGGGCGATTTCCAGGGCCTGCCGGATCTCCTCCTCCTTTGTGGCGAAGGAGACGACGAGGCGAATCAGGGCTTCGTCCGGCCCGACGGCCTCACCCTCGGGAAGGCTCGCCTCCGTCCAGTGGAGGTACTGGAGCCCGGCCGCCTTCAGGGCCTGGTCCACGGCCTTCGGGACGATCGGGAAGACCTCGTTGGCCTGGGTCGGCCATGCCATCCGCACGCCCGGAAGCCCCAGCAGCCCCTCCGAGAGAAGCTTCGCCATGCGGTTGGCGTGGCGGGCATTGTCGTACCAATGGTCGTTGGCGAAGTAGCCTTCGAGCTGCGCCGCGATGAGACGCCCCTTGGAGATGATCTGCCCGGCGCGCTTCGCCCGGTAGTCCAGCGCCTCAGCGAGCTCCGGCTTGAACACCACGATGGCTTCGGCCATCAGGCAGCCGTTCTTGGTGGCCCCGAAGGAGAGAATATCGACGCCCTGCTTCCAGGTCATCTCGGCGGGCGTGCAACCCAGGGACACGAGCGCGTTCACGAAGCGGGCCCCGTCCATGTGCAGCGACAGGCCGTGCTCGCGGCAGACCGCGCTCAAGGAGGCGATCTCGTCCAGGCTGTAGACCGTGCCGCACTCGGTGACCTGCGAGATCGAAAGCGCCTTGGGCGGCATCTGCTTCACCGCCTTGGGCAGGCTGCGGAGATAGGCGGAAACGTCCTGCGCGGCGAGCTTGCCTCCCACGCCCGGAAGACCCGCGAGCTTGGCCCCGTGCATGAAGAATTCCGGCGCGCCGCACTCGTCGTCGATCACGTGGGCCTCCTGGTGGCACACGCACAGACCCCACGGGGGAACCGCCGACGAGAGCGCGAGCGCATTGGCGGCCGTTCCGGTCGTCACCAGAAAGACCGATACCTCGTGCTCGAAGATCTCCGCGAAGCGCGCCTTGATGCGCTTCGTGATCTCGTCGTTGCCGTAGGCCGGCAGCGCGCCGCTGTTGGCATCGACGATGGCCTGCAGGACCGGGGCGCTGGCGCCCACGATGTTGTCGCTCGCAAAATTCATGAATCATCTCCTTGGCGTGCAGCCTCCCGACCGGAGCGCTCATGTCAAGGTCATTGACCTATCGGAGAAGACTTTCGTCTCCGCTGCGGCAAAACATAGCTTTGTTGCCGACGGACGCTCCGCCGTGAAACTTTTGTCTAAAATCTTTCTAATCCCCCTTGTGTGGGGAGCTATTCTCTGGCAGTTTGCCCGCATTAGGACAGCGATGCTGTCCCATTTGGGGTGCCCGCACCCCCGGCCCGAGGTTTTCTTGATGCTTCGCCAGACGCGAACGAAACGAGATACCAAAAAACCTGCCCGCAAAACGTGGGCGGAGCGGGCTTATCGCGGCTGAACTTCAGCCGAGGATGCCCGCGAGGAGCGGGCTCCCGACAGGACCCGAGCCTCAAAAACCAAGAAGCGGTGGGCATCCGGACGATCCGATCATCCGGCGGACCCAAAAGCCGCCTCAATGAACCCTGATGACGTGTTCGAATGGATGTGAGGATCTGGCATGAGCGACGTGTCGAAAAAGAGCCTGGAAATCGAAGCCTCGACCCGCACGGCCGCCAAGGCGGATACGGTGAGGATCGTGCGCGATCCGGCCCTTCCCGCGCCTCAGGGCCTCTACGATCCGTCCCATGAGAAGGATTCCTGCGGCGTCGGCTTCATCGCCGACATGAAGAACCGCAAGACCCACGCCATCGTCGAGCAGGGCCTGCAGATCCTCCTGAACCTGGACCATCGCGGCGCGGTCGGCGCCGATCCGAAGACCGGCGACGGCTGCGGCATCCTGGTCCAGATCCCGCACAAGTTCTTCGCCGCCGAATGCGCCAAGCTCGGCATCTGGCTCCCCAACGAGGGCGAGTACGGCGTCGGCCACCTCTTCATGCCGCGCGAACCCGAGGGTTTCGCCCTCGTCGAGGAGATCGTCACGAAGGCCATCGCGGACGAGGGCCTGCAGCTTCTCGGCTGGCGCGACGTGCCGGTGGATTCGAGCGACCTCGGCGAGAGCGTGAAGGCCTCGGAGCCCCAGCACCGGCAGATCTTCGTCGGCAAGGGTAAGGGCATGGACGACCAGGAGACGTTCGAGCGTCGCCTGTTCCTCGCCCGCAAGGTCATCTCCAACGCGGTCTACGACATGAAGGACCCGCGCACGGCCGGCTATTACCCGGTCTGCCTGTCCTCGCGCACCGTCGTCTACAAGGGCATGGTCCTCGTGGGCCAGCTCGGCGGCTACTACAAGGATCTCCAGGACCCGCGCTTCGAGAGCGCCATCGCCCTCGTTCACCAGCGCTTCGCCACCAACACCTTCCCGACCTGGCAGCTCGCGCATCCCTACCGCATGGTCGCCCATAACGGCGAGATCAACACGCTGCGCGGCAACGTGAACTGGATGGCGGCGCGCCAAGCCTCCGTGGATTCGGAGCTCTTCGGCAACGACATCTCGAAGATCTGGCCGATCTCCTACGAAGGCCAGTCCGATACCGCCTGCTTCGACAACGCCCTCGAATTCCTCGTGCGCGGCGGCTACACGCTCTCGCACGCCATGATGATGCTGATCCCCGAAGCCTGGGCGGGCAACCCGCTCATGGACGAGGACCGGCGCGCCTTCTACGAGTATCACGCCGCCCTCATGGAGCCGTGGGACGGCCCCGCGGCCGTGTGCTTCACCGACGGCAAGCAGATCGGCGCGACCCTCGACCGCAATGGCCTTCGCCCGGCCCGCTACCTCGTGACCGACGACGGCCTCGTAGTGCTCGCCTCCGAGATGGGCGTGCTGCCGATCCCGGAGGAGAGGATCGTCGAGAAGTGGCGCCTGCAGCCGGGCAAGATGCTCCTCATCGACCTCGAGGAAGGCCGCATCGTCTCCGACGACGAGATCAAGCAGCAGCTGTCCCAGGCCCACCCCTACAAGGAGTGGCTCAAGCGCACCCAGATCGTGCTCGAGGACCTCAAGCCCGTCCAGGCGCGCGAGTCCCGCACCGACGTGTCCCTGCTCGACCGCCAGCAGGCCTTCGGCTACACGGCCGAGGACCTCAAGCTCCTCATGCAGCCCATGGCGGTGACGGGCCAGGAGGCGGTCGGCTCCATGGGCTCCGACACCCCCATCTCGGCCCTCTCCGACAAGTCGAAGCTGCTCTACACCTACTTCAAGCAGAACTTCGCCCAGGTGACGAACCCGCCGATCGACCCGATCCGCGAGGAGCTCGTCATGAGCCTGGTGTCGTTCATCGGCCCGCGCCCGAACATCCTCGACTTGGAGGGCACCTCGCGCCGCAAGCGCCTGGAGGTGCGCCAGCCGATCCTCACCAACGAGGACCTGGAGAAGATCCGCTGCATCGGCCATTTCGAGGACCGGTTCGACACCAAGACGCTCGACATCACCTATGCGTCGGAGCTGGGCGCCGCGGCGCTCGACGGCGCCCTCGACCGCCTGTGCGACCGCGCCGAGGCGGCGGTCCATGGCGGCTACAACATCATCATCCTGTCCGACCGCATGGTCGGCCCGGACCGCATCCCGATCCCGGCGCTGCTCGCCACCGCCGCCGTGCACAACTACCTGATCCGCAAGGGGCTTCGCACCTCGGTCGGCCTCGTGGTGGAATCCGGCGAGCCGCGTGAGATCCACCATTTCGCGTGCCTTGCCGGCTACGGCGCGGAAGCGATCAACCCCTACCTCGCCTTCGAGACCATCGCGGCCATGCACGAGGCGGGCGAACTGCCCGGCGAGGTCGACGAGGGCGAGGCGATCAAGCGCTACATCAAGTCCATCGGCAAGGGCCTGCTCAAGGTCATGTCGAAGATGGGCATCTCGACCTACCAATCCTATTGCGGCGCGCAGATCTTCGACGCCGTGGGCCTGCGCTCCGACTTCGTGAACCGGGACTTCTTCGGCACCGCCACGATCATCGAGGGCATCGGCATGGACGAGGTCGCCGAGGAGACCGTGCGCCGCCACCGGGACGCCTTCGGCGATGCGCCGGTCTATCGCACCGCGCTCGACGTGGGCGGCGAATATGCCTACCGCCTGCGCGGCGAGGCCCATGCCTGGAACCCGGACACGGTCGCAACCCTGCAGCACGCGGTGCGCCTCAACGCCCAGGAGCGCTACCGCGAATATGCCCGGCTCGTGAACGACCAGGAGAACGAGCTCAAGACCATCCGCGGCATGTTCCGCATCAAACTCGCCGAGGAAGCCGGCCGCGCGCCGGTCGCCCTGGACGAGGTGGAGCCGGCGAACGAGATCGTGAAGCGGTTCTCGACCGGCGCCATGTCCTTCGGCTCGATCTCCCGCGAGGCGCACGAGACCCTGGCGCTCGCCATGAACGCCATCGGCGGCAAGTCGAACACCGGCGAGGGCGGCGAGGAGCCGGACCGGTTCCGCCCGCTCCCCGACGGACGCTCCAAGCGTTCCGCCATCAAGCAGGTCGCTTCCGGCCGCTTCGGCGTGACGACGGAGTACCTCGTCAACGCGGACATGATGCAGATCAAGGTCGCGCAGGGCGCCAAGCCCGGCGAGGGCGGCCAGCTGCCCGGTCACAAGGTCGATGCGAAGATCGCGCGCGTGCGTCACTCCACGCCGGGCGTCGGCCTGATCTCGCCGCCGCCGCACCACGACATCTACTCCATCGAGGATCTGGCCCAGCTCATCTTCGACCTCAAGAACGTGAACCCGGCGGCCGACGTGTCGGTGAAGCTCGTCTCCGAGGTCGGCGTCGGCACCGTCGCGGCGGGCGTCGCCAAGGCGCGGGCGGACCACATCACGATCTCCGGCTTCGAGGGCGGCACGGGCGCTTCGCCGCTCACGTCCCTCAAGCATGCGGGCTCGCCCTGGGAGCTCGGCCTCGCCGAGACCCAGCAGACCCTGGTGCTCAACCGCCTGCGCGGCCGCGTGGCCCTTCAGGCGGACGGGGGCCTTCGCACGGGACGCGACGTGGTGATCGCGGCGCTGCTCGGCGCCGACGAGTTCGGCTTCTCGACCGCTCCGCTGATCGCGGCCGGCTGCATCATGATGCGCAAGTGCCACCTGAACACCTGCCCGGTCGGCGTCGCGACCCAGGACCCGGTGCTGCGCAAGCGCTTCAAGGGACTCCCTGAGCACGTCATCAACTACTTCTTCTTCGTCGCCGAGGAAGTGCGCGAGATGATGGCCCTGATGGGCTTCCGGACCATCGACGAGATGATCGGCCAGTCCCAGCTCCTCGACAAGAACGAGGCCATCGACCACTGGAAGGCCAAGGGGCTCGACTTCACCAAGCTGTTCCACAAGCCGGAGGTCGGTCCGGACGTGCCGGTCCGCCACGTGGAGCGCCAGGTCCATCCCATCGCGGACGTGCTCGACCACACCCTGATCGCCCAGGCCGGACCGGCCCTGGAGCAGGGCGAGCCGGTCACGATCGAGGCCGGGGTGCGCAGCGCCGACCGCACGGTGGGCGCGATGCTCTCCGGCGAGGTCGCCAAGCGCTACGGCCACGAGGGCCTGCCCGACGACACCATCACGGTGAACCTGAAGGGCACCGCCGGCCAGAGCTTCGGCGCATGGCTCGCCGCGGGCGTGACGCTCACCCTCGAGGGCGAGGCCAACGACTATGTCGGCAAGGGCCTGTCGGGCGGCAAGCTCATCATCAGGCCGTCGGCGGATTCCCGGGCCGTTCCGGAGCATTCCATCGTCGTCGGCAACACGGTGATGTACGGCGCCATCGCGGGCGAGGCCTATTTCCGCGGCGTCGCGGGCGAGCGCTTCGCCGTGCGCAATTCCGGCGCCATCGCGGTCGTCGAGGGCACGGGCGACCACGGCTGCGAATACATGACCGGCGGCCTCGTGGTCGTGCTCGGCCAGACCGGCCGCAACTTCGCGGCCGGCATGTCGGGCGGCATCGCCTACGTGCTCGACGAGGACGGCACCTTCGCCAAGCGCTGCAACCTGTCCATGGTCGATCTGGAGCCCGTCGAGGAGGAGGAGGACCTGATGCGCCGCCTCCACCACCATGGCGGCGATCTGGAGACCAAGGGCCGCATCGACATCCTGGCCAACATGTCCGGTCCCGATGAAGAGCGCCTGATGCAGCTCATCACCAACCACCACACTTATACGGGTTCCACGCGCGCCAAGGAGATCCTCGACAACTGGGCGGCCTACAGGACGAAGTTCGTGAAGGTCATGCCGGTCGAGTATCGCCGGGCGCTCCAGGAAATGGACCGCCTGAGAACCCTGCAGGCGGCAGAGTAAGGACAAAGGGGCAGATCCATGGGCAAGGTCACAGGCTTTCTCGAATACGACCGCCAGGAGCAGAAGTATCAGCTCGCGGGCGAACGCGTTCGCCACTTCCGCGAGTTCACGCTGCCGCTCGACGACAACGACCTGAAGAAGCAGGCGGGGCGCTGCATGGATTGCGGCATCCCCTTCTGCCACGGGCCGACCGGCTGTCCGGTGCACAACCAGATTCCGGACTGGAACGATCTGGTCTGGCAGGGCGATTGGGAGGAGGCGGCGCGCAACCTGCACTCCACCAACAATTTCCCGGAATTCACCGGCCGCATCTGCCCGGCTCCGTGCGAGGAGGCGTGCACGCTCAACCTCGAGAACCAGCCGGTCACCATCAAGACCATCGAGCAGGCGATTGCCGACAAGGCCTGGGAGATGGGCTTCGTCAAGCCGGAACCGGCCTCGGTGACCACGGGCAAGCGCGTCGCCATCATCGGGGCGGGCCCCGCCGGCATGGCGGCGGCCCAGCAGCTCGCCCGGGTGGGCCACGAGGTGCACGTGTTCGAGCGCCAGGCCAAGCCCGGCGGGCTGCTGCGCTACGGCATCCCGGACTTCAAGATGGAGAAGTACCACATCGACCGCCGCGTGAAGCAGATGGAGGCCGAGGGCGTCACCTTCCATTGCGGGGTCAACGTGGGCGTGACCAAGTCCTTCGCGTCCCTGCACAACGAGTTCGACGCCGTGCTCTTCGCCGGCGGCGCGGAGGACCCGCGCAATCCGAACCTGCCGGGCCAGGATCTGGCCGGCGTGCATTACGCGATGCCCTATCTGACCCAGTCCAACAAGCGCGTCGGCAGCGAAGAGGTGACGGACGAGCCGATCCTGGCCGGGGGCAAGCATGTGGTCGTGATCGGCGGCGGCGACACCGCGTCGGACTGCGTCGGCACCGCCTTCCGCCAGGGCGCCCTCTCGGTCACCCAGCTCGACATCCGGCCCAAGCCGCCGGAGCAGGAGGACAAGCTCACCGTGTGGCCGTACTGGCCGACCAAGATGCGCACGTCGTCGAGCCAGGCCGAGGGTGCGGAGCGCGAGTTCCAGGCCGCGACCCTGGGCATCGAGGGCAAGAAGGGCCGCGTCGTGGGCGTGCAATGCGCCCGGGTCGACGAGAAGCGCCAGCCCATCCCCGGCACCGAATTCATGCTCAAGGCCGATCTCGTCTTCCTCGCCATCGGGTTCGCCGGTTCGGTGAAGGAAGGGCTGCTCGAGCAGTCGGGCGTCGCCATGGACCGGCGCGGCAACGTGGTCGCCAACGACAGGGACTACCGGGCTTCGAGCGAGAAGGTCTTCGCAGCGGGCGACATGCGTCGCGGCCAGTCCCTCGTGGTCTGGGCCATCCGCGAAGGCCGGCAGGCGGCCCGGTCCATCGACACCTACCTGATGGGCTCGAGCACGCTGCCGGTCTGACCGGCGCCGCCCTGCCCTACTGGGACTGGGACGCCGGCCAGCGGAAGTCGTCCGCCCGTCCCGGCCTCGCGCTCGGCGCGATTCCGGCCCGGTAGGCGCGCTGCACCGGATAGGCATGGTCGCCGCTCAGCTTCGGTGCACCGGATACGAGCGCGCCTCCGGGCGCGACCTCGGGCCGGGTCAGCGGAAGCACGGGCCCGACCAGCGGCTTCGACGGCAACGAGGCCGGAGTCGCCGGGTCGGGCGGTGCCGGAAGCGCGGCCTCGATGGATGCCTGATCGACGGCGCCGTTCGCCGGCGGAGGCTGGGCTGCTACGGCGGGCGGGCCGTTCGCGATGATGCGCTTGATGTCCGTCCCGGCGAAATGGGCGAGCTTGCGGGCGCCCGCCTTGGTGAACAGGACGCCGTCGTTCGTCCGCAGCCTCGCAGGCTCCCCATCCACGTCCGGTCCCGTCGCGGTGTAGCGGTTGTCCTCGTCCACGAATCCGGGCCAGACGTCCACATAGGCGGATCCGTGGCGCTGCACGCTCTCCCGGTAGATCTCGTTCATGGCGAGCAGATCTTCCGTGAGCTTGCTGTTCTTCATGGGCGGAAGGCCGATCCAGACCACGGGAACGGCGCGCTCCTGGAGCGTGCGCAGGACGCCGTCGACCCGCTGCCGGTAGGCGTCCTTCCACCGTTCGGAGAGAAGTTCGAGGTTCTGCTCCCCGTTCCTGATGGCCTGCCGGTCGTTGGCCCCGAACATCACCACGGCCACGGTCGCCTTCTGGCCTCCGTCGAGGGTTTCCCTGATGAAGGCCGGCCAGTCGTCGGCCTCGCCCCGGGCAAGGCCGCCCTCCGCCTTGACCTTGCGGACGACCGCGACGTCCGGATCATCGGAGAACATGTCGTCGAGGCCCTGGCCGGCGAAGTCGGCCAGCACGTCCCCGAACACGACCACGTGGACGGTCGGGTTCGTCTTGGGCTTTTCCTGCTTGGCCGTGGCCACCGGCGGCGGAGCCCGCTTGCGCGGCTTGGCGACCGGCTTGCGGGACGGCGGCGGCGGCTCCTCCGGCGCGCCGAACAACCGGCGGATGCTGAAGCCCTGCTGCGGCTGCGCCGGCTGGACCAGCTTTCCGGGATAGTAGCCAGGCGGATAGGCCTGGGGATTGCGATACCCCTGCGGCTGCGAATAGCCATATTGCGGCCGCTGCTGATAGTAGCCCGGCTGCGCCAGTACGGAGGCGCCGCCGCCTGCCAGGAACAGCAAGGCCAACAAGAGCGAGCGTAGGATCAGCGTCAAGCGCATGGGAAACTCCACTTCGTCCCGACTGGCCCTACAATAGAGTTGTGCCGGAATTTAGTCAGCGGGCTGAACGCAATTCTCGCAGCACCGCGAAATCGGCATAGCCGTCCGGGATCAAGCCGCGCCTGAGCTGGAAGTTCCTCACCGCCTCGCGGGTCTTGGAGCCGAACTTCCCGTCCGCCTCGCCGTCGTAGAACCCGAGCCCCGCCAGCCGCTTCTGCAGCTCCTGCCGCTGGTCCTTGTCCAGCATGGGCTCGTTCTTGGGCCAGGAGCCCTGAATCGGCATCCCGCCCATGAGGCGGTCGCCGAGATAGGCCACGCCCATGGCATAGGCGTCCGACGAGTTGTAGGCCTTGATCACGTTGTAGTTGTCCGTGACCAGGAAGGCCGGTCCGCCGGCGCCGCCCGGCAGGTACAGGGTCGCCTCTCCCGAGCGGGGCATGGGTTTGCCGTCCATGCGGCGCAGCCCCAGGCCCTGCCAGCTGGCGAAGCCCTGCCGCAGGTTGCGGAAGTCGAACCCTTGCGGGATCTTGACCTCGAAGCCCCAGGGAAGCCCGGGCTGCCAGCCGTGCTGGCGCAGGTAATTGGCCGTCGAGGCCAGCGCATCCGGCACCGAGGTCCAGATGTCGCGCACCCCGTCCCGGTTGCCGTCGACCGCGTGCTTCATGTAGCTCGACGGCATGAACTGCGTGTGCCCCATGGCGCCGGCCCAGGACCCGAGCATCTTGTCGCGGCTCACATGCTCCTGCTCCAGGATCTGCAGCGCCGTCAGCAGCTCCTCCTGGAAGAATTCGCCCCGATAGCCCGTATGGGCCAGGGTCGCCAGCGCCCGGACCGCATAGATCGAGCCGGTGAAGCTGCCGAAATTCGTCTCCATGCCCCAGACCCCGAGCACGATGGAGCGGGGAACGCCGTAGGTGCGCTCCACCGCCGCCAGGGTCTTGGACCATTCGGCCGCCATCTTCCGGCCCCGGTCGAGCCTCTGGGCCGAGATGGCGCCGTTGATGTAATCCCAGATCGGCCGGACGAATTCGGACTGCTTCTTCGTGAGGGCGATGATCTTCGGGT
This sequence comes from Microvirga lenta, assembly GCF_020532555.1. Classification (GTDB taxonomy): domain Bacteria; phylum Pseudomonadota; class Alphaproteobacteria; order Rhizobiales; family Beijerinckiaceae; genus Microvirga; species Microvirga lenta. The sequence continues at coordinate 79,733 of NZ_JAJBBR010000014.1, forward strand.
CAGGAGTGACCCCGCGGAACGCCTCGTCGAAGGTTCCGCGCGAGACCCCCCGCGCCTTGGCCGCCGGCCAGAGGCTCTGGACGAAGCTTTGGAAGTCGGCCTGGGAGGTCCCTTGGGCCTGAGCGGGCGAAGTGCCGGCACCCAAACCAAGATTGAGGCTCAGACCAAGAATGAGGGCGCTGCAGAGGCTGCGCGCCAATCGAATCGGCTGCTGCATATGGGTCGCTCATGGACAGGACAGGGTTTTCGTCCTGCCATGCGACATTAAGAGGGTTAACAGGCCGTTGATAGAGGGGGGTCTATGCGGCTTTCCGTTCCGCCAGGGACCGCTCCCAGCGCAGGGCCTGATCCACGATTTCCTCGAGATCGTCGTGCTGCGGCTCCCAGCCGAGGCTGCGGATCCGGCTCACCTTGGCCACGAGGGCCGCGGGATCGCCCGGGCGGCGCGGGCTGTAGCGGACCTCGAAATCGCTTCCTGAGACCTTCTTGACCACGTTGATCACGTCGAGGACGGAGGCGCCGTGGCCGTAGCCGCAATTCATGGTGATGCAGTCGCCGCCGTGGCGGATATGACGCAGGGCCGCCAGATGGGCGCGGGCGAGATCGGTGACCTGGATGTAGTCCCGCACGCAGGTGCCGTCCTTCGTGTCGTAATCCGTCCCGAACACCTCGAGATGGGGGCGCTGGCCCAGGGCCGCCTGAGCCGCCACCTTGATCAGGTGCGTGGCCTGGGGCGTGGACTGGCCCGAGCGGCCCTTCGGGTCGGCGCCGGCCACGTTGAAGTAGCGCAGGACCGCATAGCGCAGGCCATGGGCCCGGGACGCATCCTCCAGCATCCATTCGGTCATCAGCTTCGTGCGCCCGTAGGGATTGATGGGGGAGACGGGCACGTCCTCCGACAGAAGCTCGGCCTCCGCGTTGCCGTAGACGGCGGCCGTGGAGGAGAAGATGAAGTTCTTCACGCCGGTCGTGACCGCGGCCTCGATCAGGGCCCGGGATTTGACGGTATTGTTCAGGTAGTAGGTCAGCGGATCCGCAACCGATTCCGGCACGACGATCTTGGCCGCGAAATGAAGGATGCTCTCGATCCCGTGCTCGTCGACGATGCGGGAGACGAGAGCCTGATCGCCCACATCCCCTACGACCAGGGTCGCCTCGGGCGGGACCGACCAGCGGAACCCGGTGGACAGATCGTCGAGGACGACCACCTTCTCGCCGGCATCGAGGAGTTCGAGAACCATATGGCTGCCGATATAGCCAGCCCCACCCGTCACCAGTACCGCCATTTCCCATGTCCTCCTGAACCGCCGCTTCCGAGCAGCTAACCACAACGCTTCAGCTTCAATTCAGGTCCATACCCGCTAGGTTGAGACTGATGCAATGCAACAAGGCCGGCCTTCAAGCGTTATAGAGATCGAACCTTGACAGTTTCTGCATCCCCACCTTCCTTCAGTATCCAAAGTTCCTGCTCACCATGGCTCCCTCAATGAAGCGCATCCGCAAAGCAGTCCTTCCTGTCGCCGGTCTCGGGACCCGGTTTCTTCCGGCCACCAAGGCCGTTCCCAAGGAGATGCTCTGCGTCGTCGACCGTCCCGTGGTCCAGCATGTGGTGGACGAGGCCCGTGCCGCCGGAATCGAGCATTTCATCTTCGTCACCGGCCGCAACAAGGCGGTGATCGAGGACCATTTCGACATCGCCTACGAATTGAACCGCACCCTGGCGGAGCGGAACAAGACGAAGGAGCTCGAATCCCTGATGAGGGACCAGCCGCAGGCGGGCCAGACCAGCTTCACCCGCCAGCAGGAGCCCCTCGGGCTCGGCCACGCGGTTTGGTGCGCCCGGGATCTCGTGGGCGACGAGCCCTTCGCGGTTCTCCTCCCCGACATGCTGAGCCGGGGCTCCATGGAACAGATGATCGCCGCCTACGACAGGCATGGCGGCAACGTCATCGCGGTCGAGGAGGTCCCCGAGGACCAGACCCATCAATACGGCATCGTGTCCGTGGGCGAGGAATTCGGCCAGACCTTCGAGATCACCGGCATGGTGGAAAAGCCCCCGAAGGGCAGCGCGCCCTCCAACTACATCATCTCCGGCCGCTACATCCTCCAGCCCGAGATCTTCGATCTTTTGTCCAACCAGCAGCGCGGCGCCGGCAACGAGATCCAGCTCACGGATTCCATGATCCGCCTGATGAAGGACCAGAAATTCTACGGCATGAAGTATCAGGGCCGCACCTACGACACCGGCTCGAAGGTGGGCTTCCTGATGGCGAACGTGGCCTATGCCCTAGAGCGCGAGGACCTCGGCCCCGCCTTTCGCCAGGAGCTCGAGGCGTTCCTGCGACAGAAGTAAGCCGGTTTTCCGGGTTCCGCGTGGCCGCCGCTCTGTGCTAGAGGGCGGCCATGGCACTTGCACAACCGACGAACCCCTCCCCCGACCAGGCCGTCTCATCGGCCCTGCGGACCCTCGCCACCGAGCGGGACGGGCTGACCATCCTGATGGCCGCCATCGGCGACGGGCTCGGGCCCGTCTTCACGGCCGCCGTCGACCGGATTGCCGCGGCCCCGGGCCGAATCATCGTCTCCGGAATGGGCAAGTCGGGCCATGTGGCCCGCAAGATCGCGGCCACCCTCGCCTCCACCGGCACCCCCTCGCACTATGTCCATCCGGCCGAAGCCAGCCACGGGGACCTCGGCATGGTCCAGCCGGACGACGTGATCATCGCCCTGTCCTGGTCGGGCGAGACCGCGGAGCTCGCCGACCTCATCGGCTATGCCAAGCGCTTCCGGGTGCCCCTCATCGCCCTGACGTCGAACGCCGATTCGACCCTGGGCCATGCGGCCGACCTGTGCCTGACCCTGCCCAAGGCGAAGGAGGCCTGCCCCAACGGGCTGGCGCCCACCACCTCCACCACCATGCAGCTGGCCCTGGGCGACGCCCTTGCCATCGCCCTTCTGGAAAAGCGGGGCTTCACGGCGGAGCATTTCCGGGTCTTCCATCCGGGCGGCAAGCTCGGGGCGCGGCTCAAGCTCGTCCGCGACATCATGCACAAGAACGAGCGCCTGCCGATCGTCGGGATCGACGCGCGCATGGACGAGGCCATCGACGAGATCGGCCGGAAAGGCTTCGGCTCGGTGATCGTCGTCAATGCCGACGGAACCCTCGCCGGCATCGTCACGGACGGCGACCTGCGCCGTAACCTGCGCCCCGACCTGCGGACGCTCCCCGTCTCCGACATCATGACCCGGACGCCGCGCACCATCGCACCGGACGAACTCGTCGCGACGGCGCTCGAAATCCAGGAAACCTCGAAGATCACCGCCCTGATCGTGGTCGAGAACCGGCGGCCCATCGGCCTCGTGCACTATCTCGACCTTCTGCGCGCCGGGGCGGCGTAAGAAACCCCGCCTCCGGAATACGAGCGGCCGCCGGAGGGTATCTCCGGCGGCCGCTCGCGTTTCATGCCTGATTGGTGGGGTTCAGGCGGCCTTGACGCCGGCGAGGAAGCTGGCGACCTCGTGGCCGAGCTCCTCGGAGTGGCGCGCCAGTTCCTGCGCCGCTCCCAGAACCTGGGATGCGGCGGCCCCGGTCTCGCCCGCGCCCTGACGCACCTCGCCGATATTGCCCGTCACCGCCTCGGTGCCGCGGGCCGCCTCCTGCACATTGCGGGAGATCTCCTGCGTCGCCGCCCCCTGCTCCTCCATCGCGGCCGCGATGGTGGTGGAGATCTGCGACATCTCCCCGATGGTCTGCGCGATCTCGTGGATCGCCGCCACCACCTCCTGGGTCGCTTGCTGCACGCTGGCGATCTGGCTGCCGATCTCGTCCGTCGCCTTCGAGGTCTGGGTCGCCAGCTCCTTGACCTCGCTCGCCACCACGGCGAAGCCCTTGCCGGCTTCGCCCGCGCGGGCCGCCTCGATGGTGGCGTTGAGCGCCAGCAGGTTGGTCTGGCCCGCAATGGTGTTGATGAGCGCGATCACGTTGCCGATCTTCTCGGCGGTCCCGGCCAGGGCCTGAACCGTGGCGTTGGTGCGCTGCGCCCCCTGCACCGCCCGCTCGGCGATCTGCGACGACTGGTTCACCTGGGCGGCGATCTCGCGGATCGAGATCGACATCTCCTCGGTGGCGGCCGCCACCGTCTGCACGTTGGCCGAGGTCTGCTCGGCGGCCGAGGCCACGCTCACGGACTGGCGGGTGGTCTGGTCGGCGATGCCGGTCATGCCCTGGGCGGTCACCTCCATCTCGGTGGCGGCGGAGGCAAGCCCTTGCGTCAGGGCGGAGACATTGGCCTCGAAGCGCTTGGTGAGCTCGTCCAGGCGCTGCGCCCGGCGCATCTTGGCATCGGCTTCGAGCGCCGCCGCCTCGTCGGCCTCGCGCTTGGCGATCATCGCCTCCTTGAACACCTGGACCGCATCCGCAATGGTGCCGATCTCGTTCCTTTCGCCCCGGTGCGGCACCTCGGCGGCGAGATCTCCGGCCGCCAGAGCCCGCATCGGCGCCACCACCGACGAGATCCCGCTCGACACGGAGCGCACGATCAGGAATGCAAGGGCGACGGCGAGCGCCAGGCCCGCGGCAAGAACGCCGATCGTCAGGTTCCAGGTCGAGGAATAGACATTGGCTGCGTTCTGCCGGGCTTCATCGGCCTCGCTGCTGTTCCACTTCACGAGCCTGGTCAGAACCTCGTCGATCTGCTGGGCCAGCGGGACAGCCTTCCCGGAGATGAGCTCGCGCGCCGCGACGGTCTCGCCGTTGCTGGAAAGGGCGAGGATCGCCTTGGCTTCCTTCACGTAGGCCTGCCACAAGGCATCGAACTGTTCGAACTGCTTCCGATCCTCGTCCTGAACGATGGTTTTCGCGTAAGCGCCTTCAGCGTCCGCAATCGTCTTGAGGCTTTTATCGATCTGCCCCTCGATCGCCGTCGCCTCGTCGGCCGAGGCGATCACGTGCCTGAGGACGAGAGTCCGGAACGTCGTCACTTCGTTGTTGAGGGCGCCGATTTCCCGCACGGCCACGAGCCAGTTGTCGGCGATCTCGTGCGTCTGCTTGTTGATCTGGTGGAGCCCGCGCAGGCCGAGGCCGCCGAGCCCTGCAAGAAGCAGGGCCAGGAACGCGAAGGCGCCGATGAGTTTGGTTCGAATCGAGAGATTCCGGAGAAATTTCATGTTTTACGCCCACCCATATGAGATGCCTTATGCCGCAAAAGACGGCGCATCCCGCTGGTGGGCCGAACTAGACCAGTATTCTTAAAGGGATGTTACGCAAGGTCATCGAACCGGGACGATTTTCGAAGAGCACACAAGCCCTTGCGCCGGGTCTCGCAATTTCCCGGCCATGTGTTCAAGACGGCTGCAATCAGGGATCGTCCACCACGAGCGTCGTCCCCTCGATCCGGACGACGCGCACCCTTGCGCCCGCGAACCGGTCGGCGCCGGTGACGCGCCAGGAGCTGTCGCCGACCCTGATGCGCCCCTCCCCGCCCTTGATCGGCGTCTCCAGCGTAAAGACCTGCCCCACGAGGGACTGCCCCCGCTGGTTGAGCCGGTCCGCCTGCGTGTCCGGCTGAGTGCCGGGACGCATGATCATCCGCCCCAGGATGGCGGCCGCCAGGGACAGGGCCGCGAAGACCAGCGCGCAAGCCTGCCAGGAGAGGGACAGGGCGGCATCGAGCAGCCCGGTCAGGATGGCTGCGAGGCCGAGCCAGATAAAGAAGCTGGCCGGCAGCAGGAGCTCGAGGCCGATCAGGACGAGCCCGAGGATGATCCAGATCCAGGCTCCGAGCCCGGCGACGGCATCCGCGATCATGGGCGCTCCGACGGGCCGGCGACGCTCGGGACGCTACGCGGTTGTTTCGGGGAGGCCGCTCCCTCGCCGAAGACCGATCTGGTGAGTTCCGCAATGCCTCCGAGCGTTCCGGCAAGGCCTGCGGCCTCGATGGGAACGATCACCACCTTCTGGTTCGGCGCCGAGGCCAGGGTGCGAATGGCATCGATGTATTTCTCCGCCACGATGAAGTTGGCGGCCGCCAGGTCGCCCCGGGTGATGGCCTCGCTCACCATCGCGGTCGCCCTGGCCTCGGCTTCGGCCAGACGCTCCCGGGCCTCGGCGTCCCGGAAGGCCGCCTCCTTGCGCCCCTCGGCGGACAGGATCTGGGACTGCTTCTCACCCTCGGCACGCAGGATCTCGGCCTGACGAAGTCCCTCGGCTTCCAGCACGGCGGCGCGTTTTTCGCGCTCCGCCTTCATCTGCCGCGCCATGGCACCGGCCAGATCCGCCGGCGGGACGATATCCTTGATCTCGACCCGGGTGACCTTGGCGCCCCAGGGCGACGCGGCCGCATCGACGACGCGCAGGAGGCGCTCGTTGATCTCGTCCCGGTGGGACAGAAGCTCGTCGAGGTCCATGGAGCCGACCACCGTGCGGATATTGGTCATGGTCAGGGTGAGGAGAGCCTGATTGAGGTTCGAAACCTCGTAGGATGCGCGGGCGGCATCCAGCACCTGGAAGAACGCCACCGCGTCGATGGTGACGCCCGCATTGTCGCGGGTGAAGGCCTCCTGGCTCGGAACGTCGAGCACCTGCTCCATGACGTTCACCTTCTTGCCGATCTGCTCGACATAGGGAAGGATCAGGCCGAGACCGGGACCGAGGGTTCGCGAGTAGCGCCCGAACCGCTCGACCGTATAGGCATAGCCCTGCGGCACGGTCCTCACGCCCATGGCGACCGTCACGATCACCACGATCACGAAGGCCACCACGAAAAGATCGAAACCAAACGGCATGAGGCCTCCGGGCAACGCCACCTTGTTGCGCGAAGCCCAGATTTATCCGAAAGCTGCGGCGACGCCTAGGGCTAGAGCCAGCCCTGCAGTTCCCGCTCCACAACGTGTCGGATCACCCGCATGCCGTCCTCGCTGTCGTTGAGGCAGGGCAGATAGGCGAATTCCTCACCGCCGTGATGCATGAAGATCTCGCGGTTCTCGCCGTCGAGCTCCTCCAGGGTTTCCAGGCAGTCGGCCGAGAAGCCCGGCGCCACGATGGCCATGCGCTTCACGCCGCTCTCGGCCAGCGCCTGCACGGTCTTGTCGGTGTAGGGCTGTAGCCATTCGGCCGTGCCGAAGCGGGACTGGAAGCTCATGCGGAACTTGTCCGCCGGCCAGCCGAAAGCCTCGCGCATCAGGCGCCAGGTCTTCACGCAGTGGCAGTGGTAGGGGTCGCCCTTGAGCAGGTACTCCTTCGGCACGCCGTGGAAGGAGACCAGGATCACCTCCGGCTCGAAGGGCAGCTTCGCCAGATCCCGCTTCATCGAGGAGACCACCGCGTCGATATAGGCCGGGTCGTCGTAGTAGGGCGGCGAGACCCGGATGGTCGGCTGCCAGCGCATCTCCATCAGGGCCCGGAAGGCCTGATCGCAGGCGGTCGCCGAGGTGGCGGCCGAGTATTGCGGGTAGAGCGGCACGAGGAGAATGCGGTCGCAGCCCTGGTCGAGCAGGGCCTGAATGCGCTCGCGCACCTCCGGCTTGCCGTAGCGCATGGCCCAGTCGACCGTGATCTTGTCGCCGGCGATGCCCTTGAGATGCTCCGCGAGCTGCTCGGCCTGGCCTCGGGTGATCGTCTTGAGGGGGCCTTCGTTGCGCTCGTTGTTCCAGATCGACGCGTAGTCGCGGCCCTTGGGGCCGGGGCGCTTCGTCAGGATGATCAGGTTCAGGATCGGCCACCACAGGAGGCGCGGGGTTTCGATGACGCGCCGGTCCGAGAGGAACTCCTTCAGGTAGCGCCGCATGGGCCAGTAGCTGGTCCCCTCGGGCGTCCCGAGATTGAGAAGCAGCACGCCGACCCGCCCCGTTTTGACGGTGGGATGATCCACCGGGCGCACGCCCTGCCGGAGATCGGCCAGCTTCACTGTTTCGTTCATCGGACACCCCTTGGCCGGCCCGGACACCCGGCGGCGCTCATTGCAGGATTTCTAGATAATCGTTTCGCTTGTTTCCGCCAACGTGATGGCGTGTCACGGCAATGGGAAATCTTCGGGCGTCACGCGGCCGGATCGAGAAGGGTCGCTTCCTTAAGGATGGTGTCGATGGACACCCGCAGCCCGGCCTGCTCGAATTCCATATCGACCTTGGCATTGAGCTGCGTCGTGAGCACCCGGTGCAGCAGACGCGAGCCGAAACCCTGGCGCTTCGGCGGCTGGACGGGAGGACCGCCGCTCTCGGTCCAGCAGAGCTTCAACCGCACGCCCTCCGCCTGCGGCTCCGACATCCAGCGCACCGTGACGCGCCCGGAACTCACCGACAGGGCGCCGTATTTCGCGGCGTTCGTGGTCAGTTCGTGAATCGCCATGCCGATGGGCACGGCCGCCTCGGACGGCAGCTCGACGGCAGGCCCCTCCAGGACGATGCGTTCGCCCGAATCGTGCCGGTAGGGGCTGAGCTCCTTTTCAAGGATCTCCCGCAGGGACGCGGTCTGCCACACCGCCTCGGTGAGGAGGGAATGGGTGTTGGCGAGGGAAATGATGCGGCCGACGAAGGCCTCGTAGAACTCGTCGATGTTGGAGGTCGAGCGGGCGGTGGCGCCGACCACCGCCTGAACGGTCGCGAGGGTGTTCTTCACCCGGTGATGCAGTTCGCGGATGAGAAGGGATTGCTGCGTCTGGGCCTGCTTGCGCTCCTCGATCTCATGCTGCGCCGCCTGGTACAGGCGGCCGTTGTCGATGGCGATGGCGGCCTGGGCCGCAAGGCCCACCATGAGACGCTCGGCGCGCTCCGTGAAGACGCCCGGCTTCTCGTGCCCGAAGAAGAGGCCGCCATAGACCTCGCCCGTGCGCGAGACCACCGGAATGGCGAGGTAGCTCCTGACCGGCAGATGCCCCTCGGGCATTCCCTTGTGAGGTTCGTTCTGGCCGTAGCGGGGATCCGTCGTGATGTCGTCGGACCGCACGATGCCGGACCCTTCGAAGGTGGGCCCGAAGACCTTGGTGTTGCGCGGCATGGGAAACTGCGAGAACTTCTCGCGCGGCGCGCCGGAGAGGGCGTAGAGCGTATATCGGTCGTTGCCCGGATCGACCACGTTGTAGAACAGCGCCCCGAACTGGGCGCCGGTCAGCACCACGCCCGCATCCGTGATGCTCTGCACCACGCGGTCGAGGTCGAGCTCGGCCGACAGGGCCGCACCGGTCCGGTTGAGGATTTCGAGCGCGTTGGTCTCCGACTGGAGGTCCCGGGTCCGCTCCGCCACCTCCTTTTCCAGAAAGGCGGCGCTCGCCGCCTGCTCCCGGAACTGCTGCGAGGCAAGGGCCGTCAGCGCCAGAAGCGCCAGGAGGGCGATCAGCGCGAAGGCGCCGTAAAGGCGCGTCTGCGCGATCCAGGGCGCCCAGTAGGCGTCCTGTGGAATGCTGACCCGGATGTAGAGCGGAAGGTCCCCGACCCGGTGATAGGAGCCGATGCGCTCCCTCCCCTCGCTGAGGAAGGTGTAGGTGCCCGCACGGCTGTTGCGGACGAGCGCGTTCTCGAATGCCTCCCTGTCGCTGGCGACGAATGCCAGATCCTTAGGGGCCGGGAACTGGGCGAGAACCTTCGAATCGTCGCCGCGCAGCAGGGTGATCCGGCTTCCCTTCGGCAGGCGCAGCGTTCCCCAGTAATTGCTGAAATAGGACAGGGACACCGTCACCGACACGATGCCGCGGAAGGAGCCCGCCGGGTATTGCAGGCGGCGGCTGACCATGAAGGTCGGCTCCTTCGTGACCCGCCCGATGATCGGCTCGCCCACGAACAGTCCCTTGTCCGTGGCGTACTGGGCGTAGAACGCATCCCGGTCCGCCACGTTGGATTCCGGCGTCGGGAACTGCGCCGACGTCATCCGCAACCGTCCGGTCGCGTCGTTCAGCCAGATGTTGTCGATGTAGGGGAGCGCTTCCTTGATCGCCCGGATCTGCTCCCACAGCCTCCGCGAAGGCTCGATGGTGTACCAGCTCTCGTCCTCGACCAGGGCTGCCGTCTGCTTGAGGGTCAGATCGGTGACTTCGAAGAGGCGCGCGGCGTGGTCCGCCAGGAAGAAGGCGTTGCTCCTCGTATCCTCCTCATGGCGCTGCAGCAGGCGGCTGCGCTGCTCCCAGGCGATGTAGCCGAAGGTGAGGAAGATGAATGCGACGCCGAACAGGCCCAGGATGACGGAAAACCGGCCGCGCGAAGCCGACCGGCGCTGCCGCTTCTTCACGAAATCTGAGGGAACCGGACGCGTTGTGGCCTGCAAAGGGAGGTCGCTCTGGGTTCTCGGAGCCATGCCGCCCGATCAGGGACGGCAGAGATTATCCATGAATGTATGAAGCCGGGATCGGGAGAGGCTTTGGGCGAGCCGGACCCGGTCCGGGGCATATCCTTTCCGGGTTTCGAACTCGATGCGCCCCAGAGTCACATTGGACCAAAGGTGCGCCGCGAGGCGCCGGGGCTCAGGGCGAGCCCCGGCAGGCATGACGGTGGCTCAGCGCAGGACGACGCGTCCCTCGACCTTGGGCGCCACCTTTCCGGCCTTCGCGACGTAATCGATCACCTGGCTCGCCATGAGCTGGCTGGCCGAGGCGTCGATCAGCGGCTTGGCTTCGGCGAACGCCTTGTAGCCGTCGCCGCCGCGGGCCATGAAGTCGTTGGTGGCGAGTTTGTAGGTCTTGGCCGGGTCGAGAGGCTGACCATTGACCTTGACCGACTTCACGCGGCTGCCGACGGGCTCCTTCGGATCGACCTCGGCGGTGAGCCCGGAGACCTGCGGGAAGCGGCCGCCCAGCTCGCGCACCTGGCTGACGCCGTTCTCCAATGCCGCCTTGAGCTGCTCGCCCGTCACCTCCAGGAGCACGGTCGTGTTGCCGAAGGGCATTTCGGAGAGCAGGTCGCGCCGGGTGAGCTTCTGGCCGGCCTGATACTGCTTGTCCGCGCGCAGGCCGCCGCCATTGGTGATGGCCACGTCGGCGCCGACGGCCGCCCTCATGGCATCGGCGACGAGATTGCCGATGGCGGCCTCGCCGCCGCGAACCGTCGCCCGTCGGCTGTCGAGCGGGGTTTCGGTCACCCCGATCTCCACATCGAGCTCCTTGGAGAGCTTGTCCTCGTAGCCCTTCACCACCGCCTCGATCTCCGGATCCGGCTTGACGGTCGCGGTGTCGACGATGCGGAAGTTGGGCGACCAGGAGACGGTGGTCTTGCCGTCCTTCTCGGCCTTCTTCACCGAGAGTTCGGTGACGACGACGAAATTGGCCTGGGACTCGGCCTCCGTGAGGGCCACCTTGCCGTCGTAGAAGGCGAGGAGGTGCTCGTCGTGACCGCCGATGATCACGTCCACGCCGGCCGAGCGGGCGATGATCATGTCCACTTCGAGAGGCGTATGGGCGATGGCGACGACGATGTCGGCGCCCTTCTCGCGCAGCTCCTTGGCCTTGGCCCGGGCCGTGTCGATGGTGGAGCGGAACTTGATGTCGCCGGGGCTGGAGGCGATGGGCGTATCCTCGGTCGTCAGACCGAAGAAGCCGACCTTGACCCCCTGCACGTCCACGATCTTATCGGGCTTGGTGTTGTTCGGCAGGCCGTTGCCGTCGATGATGTTCGTCGCCAGAACGTCGAACTTCGCCTCGGCCATGCGGGCCCGGAAGGCGTCGGGCCCGAGATCGAATTCGTGATTGCCCGGCGTCATGGCGTCGACGCCGATCTTGTTGAGGATGTCGATGACGTGGGCGCCCTTGTCGAACCCGGACAGGAGCGAGGGCGAGATGGTGTCGCCCGCATGGAGGAAGAAGGCATTGCCCTTGGCGCGCTCCTCCTTCACCACCGTGGCCAGTCGGGCGAAGCCGCCGCGGCCCTTTTCCGGGCCCATGCGATCGATGTCGTTGGTCTGGACGAACCGGATCGTCACGGCTTCCTGCGCCAGCGCCGAGCCCGAGATCATCAGGGAGAGGCCCAGGAAGCCGGCGCGCCACAGGGCGAAGGGGCGGCTTTGCAGCATGGTCGAATATCCTCGCATCAGATTGGTTCACATCTGGAAAGGGTGAACCTAGACCATCAACGTGTCACAGAAGTAACATCCTGTCGACGCCCTCCGGCCACGGGATCGGTGCCTTGACCGCCCCTGTATTCGGGCGGTCGCGGCGCCGCCCGAAAACCGATCCTTAGCCGCGGAAAGCATTCCGTTAGCCAGCGCATGAATTCACCGTTTTCGAAAAGGCGACCGCTCCCATGACAGGCCCCGTCACCAAGGCTCTCGAGGCCTTTCGCGCCGATGGCAGGACCGCGGCGTGGCGCCGGCTCCCCTTCTTTTCGTCCGGCGCTGCGGAGCGGGTCGCCGCGCGGGTCGACGACGCCATCGCGGGCGGAGCCGAGGTGTTGCCTCCGCCCGAGGCCGTCTTCAATGCCCTGACGCTGACGCCTCTGGAGGAGGTGAAGGCGGTGATCCTGGGCCAGGACCCCTACCCTACGCCGGGCGACGCTCACGGCCTCGCCTTTTCCTATCGCGGTTCGCGGCGTCTGCCCGCCTCCCTGCGCACGATCCTGGCCGAGATGGCCGAGGATCTGGGCCAGCCCATGCCGAAGGCCGGCGATCTCACCCACTGGGCGAAGCAGGGCGTCCTCCTGCTCAACACGGCCCTGACGGTGGAAGCCGGAAAGGCGGGGGCGCATCTGAGATTCGGATGGTCGGATCTGGTCGATCAGGCGGTCACGGCCGTGTCCGACAACCAGCCGGCCGTGGCTTTCCTGCTCTGGGGAGGCCCGGCGCGCAAGCGGGTCTCTCTCATCGACGGGGACAAGCACCTCGTGATCGAGGCGGGCCACCCCTCCCCGCTCAACCGGCTGCGGGACTTCAGGGGCACGCGGCCCTTCAGCCGCGCCAATGCCTGGCTCGCGCAAAAGGGGCTGGAGCCCATCGACTGGCCGCTGGACTAGTCACGGCGGCCGTTCCGGAAGCCGCGATGCGGCTCCGGAACGACAGTGGGCAACTTACTCCGCCGCGATCGGGAGCGGCTGCTCCGGCTGACGGAAGCGGGCGAGGAGTTCCGCCTCCTCGGCCTTTGCCGTCTTCAGGTTCCGCTCCTTGATGTGGCCGAAGCCGCGGATCTTCTGCGGGATGTTGGCGAGGCCGACGGCGGTCGCGTGGTTCTCCGGCGTCAGCTTGCCCAGGATCTCCTGGATCAGGGCCTCGAAGTCGCGGATCAGCTGGCGCTCTGTCCGCCGCTCGTGGGTGTAGCCGAACACGTCGAGCGGCGTGCCGCGCAGGACCTTCAGCGGCGCGAGCGCCCGGAAGGCCTTCATCATCCACGGACCGAAGCTCATCTTGCGCGGAACGCCGGTGACCGGGTCCTTGCGGGCGAAGAGCGGCGGCGCGAGGTGGAATTCGTAGGTGAGGTTCTCACCCTCGAACGCAGAGGCGACCTGACGCTCGAAATGGCCGTCCGTGTAGAGGCGCGCCACCTCGTACTCGTCCTTGTAAGACATGAGCTTGAACAGCGAACGGGCCACCGCCTCGGTCAGCGCGGTGGCGTTCGGAACGGCCTTCGCCTCGACCGCACGCACCTTCTCGACGAAGTTGCGGTAGCGCCGGGCATAGGCCTTGCTCTGGTAGTCTTCGAGGAAGGCGGTGCGGCGGTCGATCACCTCGTCCAGGGTCTGGGAGAGCGTGAACTCGTCGCCCGGCGCCTTCAGCTCGTTCATGAGCCTTGCCACCACCTCGGGCTCGGCGGCGGCGCGCCGGCCCCAGTTGAAGGCGGAGAGGTTCATCTTCACCGCCTCGCCGTTCAGCTCGATGGCCTTTTCGATGGCCGCCGCCGTTAGCGGCACATGGCCGGTCTGATAGGCGTAGCCGAGCGTGAACATATTGGCCGCGATGGCATTGCCGAGAAGCGCCGTGGCAATCGCCGTCGCATCGACGAAGGCGACGCCCTCGGGCCCCGCTGCGGAGGTGATCGCGCGCCGCAGACGCTCCGTGGGCAGCGAGAAATCGGCGTTGCGGGTGAACTCGCCCGGCATCACCTCGGCCGTGTTCACCACGAGGGCCGTCTGCCCCTTCTTCACCGAGGCCAGAACCTTCTTGGTGCCGGTCACGACGAGATCGCAGCCGAGCACGAGATGGGCCGCCTCCGCGGTGACGCGGATGGAGTGGATGTCGTCCTGCGAGTTGGCGAGGCGCACGTGGCTGTAGACCGCGCCGCCCTTCTGGGCGAGGCCCGCCATGTCGATCATGCCGAGGCCCTTGCCCTCGAGATGGGCGGCCATGCCGAGAATCGCCCCGATGGTCACGACGCCCGTTCCGCCCACGCCCGTGACGATGACGTTGAAGGTGCGGTCGATGGCCGGGATCACCGGGTCGGGCAGCGGCTTGAACGTCATGCCGTCGGTCGAGACCGTCTCGGGAACGGCCTTCTTGATCTTGGCGCCGTGCACCGTCACGAAGGACGGGCAGAAGCCCTTCACGCAGGAGAAGTCCTTGTTGCAGTTCGACTGGTCGATCTGCCGCTTGCGGCCGAACTCGGTCTGAACCGGCTGCACCGCGACGCAGTTCGACTGCACCGAGCAATCGCCGCAGGCCTCGCAGACGAGATCGTTGATGATGACGCGCTTGTCCGGATCCGGGAATTCGCCCCGCTTGCGGCGGCGGCGCTTCTCGGAGGCGCAGGTCTGGTCGTAGATCATGACCGTGACGCCGGGGATCTCGGCGAGCTCGCGCTGCACCGCGTCCAGGTCGTCGCGATGGTGGATCGTCATGCCGGACGGCCAGCGGATCGACTTCGGATACTTGTCCGGCTCGTCGGTGACGAGGGCGATGCGCTCCACGCCCTCCTCCCGCACCTGCCGGGCGATCATGTCGACCGTGAGGCCGCCCTCGTGCTTCTGGCCGCCGGTCATGGCGACGGCGTCGTTGTAGAGGATCTTGTAGGTGACGTTGGTCTTGGTCGCGATGGACCAACGCAGGGCCAGAACGCCGGAATGGTTGTAGGTGCCGTCGCCGAGATTCTGGAACACGTGGCCGCGCTTGGAGAACGGCGCCTCGCCGATCCAGTTCGCGCCCTCGCCGCCCATCTGCGTGAAGCCGTCGGTGGAGCGGTCCATCCATTGGACCATGTAATGGCAGCCGATGCCCGCATAGGCGCGCATGCCCTCGGGCACCTTGGTGGAGGTGTTGTGCGGGCAGCCGGAGCAGAAATGCGGCACGCGGGTCGCCACGTCGCTGGTGATGGCGAGCACCTCCTGCGCATGGCGCAGGCGTGCGACGCGTCCGCGCAGATCGTCGTTGTTGTGGTACTTCAGGAGCCGCTCGCCGATGACGATGGCGATGTCGTTGGGATCGAGCGCGCCCTTGACCGGGAAGAGCCAGTTGCCCTGCTCGTCCTTCTTGCCGATGCAGAGCGGCTGGTTCGCCGTGCCGTAGAGCTCCTCGCGCACCTGCACCTCGATGAGGGAGCGCTTCTCCTCGACCACGATGATGAGGTCGAGGCCGTCGGCGAACTGCAGGAGCTCGCGCTGCGAGAGCGGCCAGGGGCAGGCGACTTTGTAGAGGCGAAGCCCCATGTCGTTGGCCTTGACCTCGTCGAGGCCGAGCTCGTCCATCGCCTGGCGCACGTCGAGATAGGACTTGCCGACCGTGATGACGCCGATCTTCGGGCTGCGCCCGCCGGAGAGCACGATCCGGTTGAGATTGTTGGCGCGCACGAACGCCATCATGGCGTCGCGCTTGTAGTCCTGGAGGCGCGCCTCCTGGTCGAGCACGCCGTCGCGCGGGCGGATGTTGAGGCCGCCGGGCGGCATGACGAAGTCATCGGGCATGATGATCTTCACCCGGTCGAGGGAGCCGTCGACCGAGGCCGTCGATTCGATGTTGTCCTTCACGCACTTGAAGGCGACCCAGGTGCCGCAGAAGCGGCTCATGGCGTAGCCGTAGAGGCCGTAATCGAGGATTTCCTGAACGCCTGCCGGGTTCAGGATCGGGATCATCACGTCGACGAAGTGGAATTCGGACTGGTGGGCGACCGTGGAGGATTCCGCCGTGTGGTCGTCGCCCATGAGGGCGAGCACGCCGCCGTGCTTCGAGGAGCCGGCCATGTTCGCATGGCGGAACACGTCGCCCGAGCGGTCGACGCCCGGACCCTTGCCGTACCAGAGGCCGAAGACGCCGTCATACTTGCCGTCGCCCCGGATCTCGGCCTGCTGCGAGCCCCAGACCGCCGTGGCGGCGAGCTCCTCGTTGAGGCCCGGCTGGAAAACGATGTTGGAGGCGTCGAGCCACTTCCTGGCCCGCCAGAGATTCTGGTCGAGCCCGCCGATGGGCGAACCGCGGTAGCCGGACACGAAACCTGCCGTGTTCAATCCCGCCAGCCTGTCCCGCTCATGCTGCATCATCAGCATGCGGATCACGGCCTGGGTTCCCGTGATGAAGACACGGTCCTTCGTCAGATCGTACTTGTCGTCGAGAGTAACGTCACGGAGCGCTACATGACCTACGGCCATTGCCGATATCCTCCTTGGAGCCCTCGCCCCGCTGCCGGTTGGCCGGTCTTCTTTTGTGATTACGTCAGTAATGCTGACATATGTAGTTTAGAACGTCAATCAACTGGGCCTCTCTTTTGCCTCCATTAACCATGATGGGTCATACTCGATGGATGGCCGGTTCGGTGCCTCCTCACAGCGTTGCCATAAGAGATAAACGCATGACACATCGCCTTGGTCCCATTTCGCTTCTCGCCGCCCTTCTCGGAATATGGGCCGCGCCCGCCCTCGCCCATCCTCACGTTTGGGTGACCGCCAAGGCGGAGGTGATCTACGATCCGGAGGGAAGGGTGACGGGGGTCCGCCATGCCTGGACCTTCGACAAGGCCTATTCGGCCTATGTGACCCAGGGTCTCGACAAGAACGGCG
The DNA here is from genome assembly GCF_020532555.1 of Microvirga lenta. GTDB lineage: Bacteria > Pseudomonadota > Alphaproteobacteria > Rhizobiales > Beijerinckiaceae > Microvirga > Microvirga lenta. The sequence goes on from NZ_JAJBBR010000014.1 coordinate 96,620, forward strand.
ACGGCAAGCTCACGGCGGAGGAATTACGGGACCTCGCCAAGGAGAACACCGAATCCCTGGTCGAGTTCGACTATTTCACCGTGCTGAAGGCGAACGGGAAGAAGCAGGATTTCGCCTCTCCCCGCGACTATGCCATGACCTACCAGGACGAGGCGGCGACCCTGAGCTATTTCCTGCCCTTGAAGGCATCGACGACCGCCAAGACCATGTCGGTGGAGATCTACGACCCCACCTTCTTCGTGGCCTTCACGCTGGCGGAAGGCGATGATGCGGTGAAGCTGGCGAGCGCGCCCCAGGGCTGCGCCACCAACGTCTCCCGGGCCAAGGCCGCCGAGGCCGCCCAGCAGCAGAACCTCACGGAATCCTTCTTCGAGACCCTCACCGCCGCCTCCAGCTTCGGCGTGCAGTTCGCCAACCGGGTGATCGTCGCATGTCCGTGACGGCCAGTCCCGCAACCCTCCCCGCCACGGACAGGGCGCGGCTGTGGCCGCGCCTCGCCCTTGCGGCGGCAGCCATCGCCATCGTCGCCGGCGCTATGGCCGTCCTGGCCTGGTGGCTGGCGCCCGCAGCGGCGCCGCCCGTCCGCAACCCGTTCGGCATGGGCCTGCGCGAGGCCACGCCCTCGGGCAGCTTCGGCGCCTATATCCTCGAGGTTCAGAGCGGCTTCTACAGAAGCCTGCAGCAGGCGGTCGCATCCCTGAAGGGCGAAGGAGCGGCGATCTGGCCGCTCCTGGCCATCGGCTTCGCCTACGGGGTCTTCCATGCCGCCGGTCCCGGACACGGCAAGGGAGTGATCGCGGCCTATCTGGTGGCGGACGAACGCGCCCTCCGGAAGGGCTTCGGCCTGAGCCTCGCGGCCGCTCTGGTCCAGGGCCTGGTCGCCATTCTTCTCGTGAGCGTGATCGCGCTCGTCTTCAGGGCCACGGCCGCCACCATGAACGAGGTCACGAAGGGCGTCGAGCTGATGAGCTTCGCCGCCGTGGCGCTTCTCGGCGCGGCCATCACCTGGCGCAAGGCCGGCAAGGTGACGGGCGTGCTGGCCCTGTCGAAGAACCCTCTCGCCGGACCGCAGGCCGACGGGTGCGACCATGTGCACATGCCGCCGCCGGAGGAGCTGCGCCGCCTGACCCGCTGGCGGGACATGGCCGGCGTCGCCCTCGCCGCCGGAATCCGGCCCTGCGCGGGGGCTCTCGTGGTGCTGGTCTTCGCCCTCTCCCAGGGCCTCTTCGCCGCCGGCATCGCCGCCACCTTCGCCATGGCGCTCGGCACCGCGCTCACCACCGGGGCGATTGCCGCCCTGGCGGTCTTCGCCAAGGCGCTGGCCCTCAGGGTCGCGGGCGGCCGCGGCCTCTCCGGCGCGGTCGCCATTGCGGGGATCGAGCTTCTGGCGGCGGCCTTCGTGCTCGTGCTGGGCCTGAGCCTGCTGTTCGGCATGTGGGCGTCAGCCGCCGCGAGCTAGAGCCTCCCTACAATCCCAGCGCTCCGCCGTCGGAGCGGGGGTCGTGGGTGGCCTCCACCCGGCCGTTGCGGGGGTGCTTCACCAGCATGCCTCCGTGGCCGAAATTGTCCGTATAGGGCTCGGGGCTCTCGTCGATCTCATGACCGAGGGCCGACAGCGCACGGATGAGGCCGGAATCGAAACGTCCCTCCATCCTTACGATCGCCGGCGACGTCCCCTTGCCCTTGTTGAGAAGCCAGCGCGGGGCGTCCACGGCATCGGCGAGCCCCATGCCCAGGACGTACCGGGTGAAGATCTGGGCCAGGATCTGAGGCTGCGTCTCGCCGCCCATGGTGCCGAAGGACAGGACGCGCCCGTCGTCGAAGGCCGCCATCGGGGGGTTGAGGGTGTGGAACGGCTTGCGGCCCGGTTCGAGCGCGTTATGGCTGGCGGGATTGAGGGAGAAGGCCGAGCCCCGGTTGTGCCAGTGAATGCCCGTCGCCGGCAGGACGCAGCCGGAACCGAAGGCCCAGAACACCGACTGGATGTAGGAGACCGCCAGCCCGTCCTTGTCGATGGCCCCCATCCAGATCGTGTCGCCCTCCGGCGAGCGCGGCAGCGGATAGGGCGCGGCCCGGCGCATGTCGATGGCCGCGGCCTCCCTCTCCAGCGCCGAAGGCGTCAGGAAGGCCGCCGGATCGTGGATCATGTTCATCGGATCCGCCACCACGTTCTCGCCGATGGTGAAGGCGCGCTTCGACGCCTCGATCAGCGCATGATGGTGCTCCGGCGTCTCCGCCCGGATGGCGCCGAGGCGCTCGAACATGCCGAGGATGAGCAGGGTGGTCAGCCCCTGGGTGGGCGGCGGGAGATTATAGACGGTCGCATTGCCGACGCGCAGCTCCAGCGGCTGCACGACCCGCGCACGGTAGGTCTCGAAATCCCGCCGCAGGATCGGTGCGCCGATTCGCTCCAGGTCGGCCGCGATCTCCCGTCCGATATCGCCCCGGTAGAAATCGGCAAGGCCCGCATGGACGAGTTGCTCCAGCGTGTCCGCGAGCCGCGGCACCTGCCGCAGCGTGCCCGGAGGGGTACGCTTGCCCTCCGTCAGGAAGGCTTCGGCGAAACCGGGAACGGCGTAGAGCGCGGCCTCCTCGCTGGTCTTGAAGCGCGCCTCCGAGCCCGAGACCGGATAGCCGGCGCGGGCATGGCGAATGGCATCCCCGAGCAGGAGATCGAGCGGAAGGTGGCCGCCCAGGGCCTTGGCGAGTTCGAGCGCCAGGCCCCAGCCGCCGATGGCGCCCGCGACCGTGAGGGCGGAATCGGCGCCGCGCGAGGGAATGGCATCGTAGCCCTTGTCCCGGTAGCGCTTGATCGTGGCGAGTGCCCCCGCCGGCCCCGAGGCATCCAGGGCATGGACGCGGCCTCCGGGCTCCCGGACGAGCCAGAAGCCGTCGCCGCCCAATCCGTTCATATGCGGATAGACGACCGCGATGGTGGCCGCCATGGCGACCATCGCCTCGACGGCGTTTCCGCCGGCGGCGAGGATCGTCTGGCCGGTCTCGGCGGCGAGGGTGTGGGGTGCGGCAACCGCGGCGGTGGAGAAGACAGGTGTTTCGGGCATGGACGCGACAGTTTGAGGAGGGTGGAGAAACTTGCACCGAAGGGGGCGTTTAGGGTAGTCCCTTCCGTCAAAGAATGGAGTACGCGACCGTGGCACAGCCGACCCGCACCAATTGGCGCAATCTCATTACCGTCATCAGCCTCTTGATCCTGATCGGCACGGAAGTGTTCGGCGTCGCGGTTGCGGCGGGCTGGGCGATTGCGGGCCTGTTCGAGCTGGGCGACACGGTCGGTTACGCCCTGATGGTCCTGTTCAGCCTCCTCGGCGCCTACACCATGCTCATCCTCTGGCGGCGCTGCGTCGTCGTGGAGCCGATCAGCGAAGCCGCCTAAGGCCTGTCGCACACCTTCATCACGATCGGGTCCGCCCCGGCCGGCACATAGGCCTCCATCGGCCGGCATTGGCCCGAGATGCAGATCCGCCAATCCGCTGTGGCGCCCGAGCGCCGCATGACGATTTCCTTTTGAGGCGGAACGGCCGGACGCCATTTCCAGACGCCGTTGTCGAAGCGGGCATCCGGCGGCGGCTCCATGCCCGCGCCCGATCCGCGCACCCGCGCCTCCACGAGTTCGAGCCCGGCCGGACCGGAACGCCAGTCCTCCTCCCAGGCGATCTTTTCGACGGAATGCGTCCAGGCCAGGGTGAGCGCGCCCGCCATGAGGGGCGCGATCACCTGGCCTGCGACGAGGCAGATCACCGCTGTGCCGCAGGGGCCGCGGCACCGGTCCCGCGGCTGCGCCAGAGATGGTAGCCGATCACGATCGCCGCGAGCCCGAAGCCGATCTCGTCGGTGATGGGCAGGGCCAGGACAAGGGTGCCGGCCGCAGCCACGGCGATCACCCTCTCCCACCAGTACATGGTCGTGCGGAAGTATCCGACGGAGGCGGCACCCCACAGGAGGACCGCGAGGCCGGCCTTGACCACCATGTAGGCGACCTTCAGCCAGAAGGCCCAGCCCTCAAGACCTCCCGCCTGCTGCATCATCAGCGCCGGATCGTAGACCGCCATATAGGGGATCACGAAGCCCGGCAGGGCGATGCGCAGGGCCGAGAAGCCGATCCGGAAGCCGGACGCCTTCGCGATGGGCGCGGCCGCGAAGGCCGCCAGCGCCACCGGGGGCGTGAGGTCCGCCATGATGCCGAAGTAGAAGACGAACATGTGCGAGACGATGAGCGGCACATCGAGGGTCAGCAGCGCGGGCGCGGCCAGCGACGAGGTGATGATGTAGTTCGGGATCGTCGGGATGCCCATGCCGAGGATGAGGCTGACGAACATGGTCAGCACCAGCGACAGGATGAGCGAGTCGCGGCCGATGGAGACCACCCAGTTTCCGAAGATCGTTCCGATGCCGGTCAGGGTCATGGTGCCGATCACGATGCCGACCACGGCGCAGGCAAGGCCCACGGGGAGCGCCTGGCGCGCCCCGTCCGCCAGCGCGTCGCGGCAGGCCTGCAGCGTCTCGGGGCCGCCCCGGATGAAGATGCTGACCAGGACCAGAACCGCCACGAGGGCCAGAACCAGGGTGATGTCGAACCGCAGCAGCGCGGCGGCGATCAGGCCGAGGCCGATCCAGAAGATGACGCGGACGGTCTGGTTCAGGATTCCGAGAGCCATGGATCCCGCCAGGATGAGCACCACCGTGAGCGCCAGGCCGATGGAGCCGGCGAAGAGCGGCGTGTATCCCGAGAAGAGCAGATAGACGAGAACCGCGAGCGGCAGGATGAGGTGCCACTTCTCCTTCAGGGCCTTCATGGCGCTCGGCAGCTCGTGCTTGGCCAGACCCCGCAGCCCGGACTTTCCGGCCTCGAGATGCACCGCCAGGAAGGCCGAGGCGTAGTAGAGGATGGCCGGGATGATCGCCGCCTTGACCACCTCGACGTAAGGCACGTCGATGGTCTCGGCCATGATGAAGGCCACGGCGCCCATCACGGGCGGCATGATCTGGCCGCCCATGGAAGCCGTTGCTTCCACACCGCCTGCGAATTCCGGACGATAGCCGTACCGCTTCATGAGCGGGATGGTGAACTGTCCGGTCGAGACCACGTTGGCGACGCCCGAGCCCGAGATCGTGCCCATGAGCGCCGAGGAGAACACGGACACCTTCGCCGGACCGCCCTTGGCGCTGCCGAAGGCGCCCATGGCGACGTCCGTGAAGAGCTGGATCATGCCCGCCCTCTCGAGGAAGGCCCCGAACAGGATGAACAGGAAGATGTAGGTGGCCGAGACCAGGGTCGGCGTGGCGTAGAGCCCCTCGGTGCCGAAGGACATGTGCTCGATCACCTGATCCAGCGAATAGCCGCGGTGGTCGAACGGCGCCGGCAGGTAATTGCCGAAGAGGCAATAGGCCAGGAACAGCCCCGCCACGATCGGGAGGGCCGGGCCCATGACGCGCCAGACGAGATAGAACAGGACCGCGATGGCCGAAATGCCGACGACGAGATCGGCCGGCGTGACCTCGCCCGCCCGGATCACGAGTTCGTCATAGAGCGCCCAGTGATAGAGGCCGATTCCGAAGCCGATGAGGCCGATGACCCAGCCGAGGGCATAGGTCACGGGGCTCCGGGCCCGGTGGTTCGCCAGCATGGCGCCCGCGACCAGGCAGAGGAAGCCCACATGGAGGGCGCGGACGACCTGGCTCGGCAGGCCGCCGGGAAACTTGAGGACGAGGCCGTAGGTGACGGCGAGCGCCAGGAGGGCCAGGGCTCCGTCGACCACGTCGCTCCCCCGCATGCGGGAGAAGATGAGCCACGCCGCCCAGAGCACGAAGACCCCGCCGATGATCGTGATCAGCGAGAGGCCGGCCAGGATGGGGCGGTCGAGGGGAATGCCGAAAGCCGTGACGATCTGGAAGGTCGAGAACGAGACCGCGATCCAGAAGAGGAGCTTGCCGAGCATGCCCTCGCCGAAATTCTCGGGCAGGCCGTGCTCAGGGTTCGCAGGAGTCGACGGCGCTTCCAACTCTGCGACTTCAGACGCGTTCACACCGTGACTCATGGCGTGCAGTCTCCCATTCGGGCTTTGTAGATGAACATGAAAAAGCCGGAGCAGTTCACCCGCCCCGGCCGTTTTGTCAAATGGATTGAAGCGTTACGAGCCCTGCTTCTTCACGCCCTTCTCGTCGAAATAGCGCTGCGCGCCCGGATGCACCGGGATCGGCATGCCCGACAGGGCGTTCTCGAGCTTGATGTCCCGGGCGGCCGCGTGGGCGGCGGCCAGTTCCGGCAGGCTCTCGAAGATGGACTTGGTCATCTGATAGACGGTCTCGTCCTTCACGCCCGAATGGGTCACGAGGTAGTTCACCACGGCGGCGGTCGGCACCGCGGCGGTCTGGCCCTCGTAGGTGTTCGGCGGGATGGTCGCCGTCACGTAGGGAGTTCCGACCTTCTGCACGACGTCCGCCGGGATCTCCACGACCTGGATCGGCACCGAGGTGGCGAGGTCGCGGATGGAGGAGACGCCGAGGCCGGCCGACTGCAGGGTCGCGTCGAGCTGGCGGTTCTTCATGAGCTCGACGGACTCGCCGAAGGGCAGGTACTCGACCTTGGCAAGGTCGTCATAGGACAGGCCCGCGCCCTGCAGGATCGCCCGGGCGTTGAGCTCGGTGCCCGACTTCGGGGCGCCGACGGAGAGGCGCTTGCCCTTGAGGTCGGCGAGGGTCTTGATGCCGGAATCCTTGGAGGCCACGATCTGGATGTAGTTGGGGTAGATCGCGGTCACGCCGCGCAGCTTGTCCAGCTTGGAGCGGAAGCCCGCCTCCTGATCGCCGGCCCAGCCCATGGCGAGGCTGTCGCCGAGGGTGAAGCCGAGCTCGCCCTTGCCCTGCTGCAGCAGGGTCAGGTTCTCGACCGAGGCCTTCGTGGCCTGGACGGAGGGGCGGCTGCCCTGGATCTTGTCGGTGAACACCTTGGAGATGGCGACGCCGAGAGGATAGTAGACGCCGGAGGTGCCTCCGGTCAGGATGTTGATGAAGTCCTGCGCCTGGGCCGGAACGCTGGCGCCTGCAAGGGCGAGGGCTGTCGCGGCGCCGATGAGGCGGCGCTTGAAGGTGGAACGCATAGGCGTAGCTCCCTGTTTGCGACGCCGGGTTCTCCGGCGCCTGTGTGTGAGCCTAGTTTTGGCGGCTGACGCCGAAACCTCAAGAGGTTATGAGGGTCTTAATCCTGCCGCCTTGGTGGGTAGGGGTCTTGTCTCCACAGGTCAATACGTCGTTCCATGTTCAACCGTCGTCAGTTTCTCCAAGTCGCAACAGCCACGGCCGGTCTGGCCGCCACCGGCTTCTCCACCAAGGCCCTGGCCCAGCAGAGCCTGAAGATGGGCGAGCCCGTCCCGTTTTCGTTCGAAGCCCTGAAAAGGCGGGCGCGGGAGATGGCGAAGGAGCCCTATTCCGCCCCGCCCCGCCCCTCGCCGGAGGTGCTGGAGCAGATCGACTACGATGCCCACGGCAAGATCCGCTTCAAGACGGACCTCGCGCTCTGGGCCGACGGGCCGAGCCAGTTTCCGGTGACGTTCTTCCACATGGGGCGCTTCTTCCAGAAGCCCGTGCGGATGCACGTGGTGAGCGACCGGCAGGCGCGGGAGATCATCTACGACAGCGCCTATTTCGACATGCCGGCGGATTCACCGGCGCGGAAACTGCCGGAAAACTCGGGCTTCGCAGGCTTCCGCTTCCAGGAATCGCGCAACGGCAGGCTCGACTGGCGCAAGAACGACTGGGTCGCCTTCCTGGGCGCGTCCTATTTCCGGGCCATCGGCGAACTCTATCAATACGGCCTGTCGGCCCGCGGCCTGGCGGTGGACGTGGCGGTCCACGGCAAGAACGAGGAGTTCCCGGACTTCACCCATGTCTATTTCGACACCCCGCAGCCGGGCTCGGACACGGTCACGGTCTTCGCCCTCCTCGAAGGCCCGAGCGTCACGGGCGCCTACCGCTTCGTCATGCAGCGGGCGGCGGCGGTCATCATGGATATCGAGAGCGCCGTCTTCCTGCGCCAGGACGTGAGCCGCCTCGGGATCGCCCCCCTCACCTCCATGTACTGGTATTCGGAGAAGGCCAAGACGACGGCGATCGACTGGCGCCCGGAAATCCACGATTCCGACGGCCTTGCCATGTGGACCGGCAGCGGCGAGCGCATCTGGCGCCCTCTCAACAATCCCCCGCGGATCATCACCTCGGCCTTCGTGGACGAGAACCCGAAGGGCTTCGGGCTGCTCCAGCGCGACCGCAATTTCGACCACTATCTCGACGGCGTCTATTACGACCGGCGCCCGTCCCTCTGGATCGAACCGCAGGGCAACTGGGGCAAGGGTTCGATCCAGCTCGTGGAAATCCCGACCGACGACGAGATCCACGACAATATCGTGGCCATGTGGGTGCCGGCGGAGCCGGCCAGGGCGGGACAGTCCTTCGATTTCCGCTACCGCATGTCCTGGTCGGCGGAGGAGCCCTACCCGACCCCTCTGGCGCGCGTCGTAGCGACCCGCTTCGGCAATGGCGGCCAGGCCGGGACCGTACGCCCCAAGGGCGTGCGCAAGTTCATGGTCGAGTTCCTGGGGCCGCCCCTGGCCAAGCTCCCGAACGGCGTCATTCCCCAGCCCGTTCTCACCGCATCCCGCGGCGAGTTCTCGAACGTCCTGACAGAGGCCGTCCCCAACAACGTGCCGGGCCATTGGCGCACCCAGTTCGACCTCACCGTGACCGGAACGGAGCCCGTCGAGATGCGCGGCTACCTGCGAAACGGCGACGAGGTGCTGAGCGAAACCTGGCTCTACCAGTACCACCCCGCCTTTTAAGGTTGCGGGTGGCGGACTATGCAATCAAAAAATGCGTATAAAATACTATACGCCCTCTGGAACGGGAGCAAAATCCGTTCTATCTGAACGGTATGCCGCATAGCCACCACCATCACGATCATGCCCATCGGGCGGTTGCCGCCGCTCCGACTTTCTCGCTGCTGCGCCTCTCGGCCTGGGAGCGTCTCGGAGGGGCCGCGATCCTCCTGGCCGGCTTGTGGCTTCTGGTCTTCTGGGTTCTGGGGTAGGACCATGCCCGCAGCCGCCACATCGATTCAGTTCGACGAAGTGACCCTCGGCTACGGCCGGCGGCCCGCCGTCCATCATCTGCACGGGGAGATCGCCCCCGGCAGCCTGACGGCGGTGGTCGGCCCCAACGGCGCCGGCAAGTCGACCCTGCTCAAGGGCATCGTCGGCACCCTGCGTCCCCTCGAAGGCCGGATCCGGCTCACCGGCCCGGCCAATGCGCGCATTGCCTATCTGCCCCAGGCGGCCGAGATCGACCGCACGTTTCCGCTCTCGGTCTACGACCTCGTGGCCATGGGCCTCTGGTCCCGCTCCGGCCTGTTCGGCAGCATCGGGGCCAAGGACCGCGCCCGGGTCGAGCAGGCCCTGGACGCGGTCGGCCTCGTCGGCTTCGAGCGCCGCCCGATCGCCACCCTCTCCGGCGGACAAATGCAGCGCGCCCTGTTCGCCCGCCTTCTCCTGCAGGATTCCCCCGTGATCCTCCTGGACGAACCCTTCACCGCCATCGATGCCAAGACCACCGCCGACCTCCTCGACGTGGTGCGCCGCTGGCACGACGAATCCCGCACGGTCGTGGCCGTGCTGCACGACCTCGACACGGTGAAGCGGGTCTTCCCGCAGACGCTCCTGATCGCCCGGGAACCCGTGGCATGGGGCGAGACCAGCGACGTCCTGAGCCCAGAGAACCTCCTGAAGGCCCGCCGGATGGTCGAGGCGCACGATCCCCACGCAGCCCCCTGCCATCGCGGTGCCGCGTGACGGTTACAGACATGTTCGAGATGCTCTACGGCCCCTTCGCCGAGTTCGACTTCATGCAGCGGGCGCTCGTCGGCGTGATCGCCATCGCGCTCGGCGGCGGCCCCGTCGGCGTGTTCCTGATGCTGCGCCGCATGAGCCTCACCGGCGACGCCATGGCCCACGCGATCCTTCCCGGCGCCGCCATCGGTTATCTCCTCGCGGGCCTGTCCCTGCCGGCCATGACCATCGGCGGGCTGTTCGCGGGCGTGATCGTCGCCGTCGCGGCGGGCCTCGTCTCGCGGCTCACCTCCCTGAAGGAGGACGCGTCGCTCGCGGCCTTCTATCTCCTCTCCCTCGCGCTCGGCGTCACGATCGTCTCGCTCCGGGGCTCCAACGTGGACCTGCTGCACGTGCTCTTCGGCACGGTGCTGGCCCTCGACGACAGCACCCTCCTGCTGCTTGCGGGCATTTCGTCGGCCACGGTGCTGACGCTCGCGGTTCTCTACCGTCCGCTGGTGCTGGAATGCGTCGATCCCACCTTCCTGCGCTCGGTCAGCCGGGCCGGAACGCCGACGCACCTGATCTTCCTCGGCCTCGTGGTGCTCAACCTCGTGGGCGGGTTCCACGCGCTCGGCACCCTTCTCGCGGTCGGCATGATGATGCTGCCGGCCGCTGCCTCCCGGTTCTGGAGCAGCGACATCACCATGATGATGATCCTGTCCGTGGTGATCGGGATGGTGTCGGGCTTCGCCGGCCTGCTCCTGTCGTTTCATGTGGAGCTCCCGGCCGGCCCCTCGGTCATTCTGGCGGCCGGGATCATCTATGCCGGCTCGCTCATCTTCGGCCGGGAGGGCGGGCTCCTGTGGCTCGCATGGCCCGGCAGGCACCTGGAAGCCTGACGCTTCCTTTGATTTCGCAACAGAAGGACCATCGCCGATGACGACTCGCAGACATGCCCTCTCGCTGGTCCTGGGCTGCCTTGCCCTGGCAGGAACCGCCCTGCCGGTCGCGGCCCAGGCCGCCGACAAGCTGAAAGTCGTCGCCACCTTCTCCATTCTCGGGGACCTGGCGCGCAATGTCGGCGGCGACCGGGCCGAGGTGACGACCCTCGTCGGCCCGAACGGGGACGCCCACGTCTATTCCCCGACCCCGGCGGACGGACGGCGCCTGACGGAGGCCAAGGTCGTCATCACCAACGGCCTCAAGTTCGAAGGCTGGATCGACAGGCTCATCAAGTCCTCCGGCACCAAGGCCGCCGTGACCGAAGCCGCCAAGGGCGTGAAGCCCTTGAAGGAGGAGGCCGGCGGACATGGCCACGGCCACGGTCATAGTCATGCGGGCGTCGATCCCCATGCCTGGCAGAGCATCGCCAACGCGAAGACCTACGTGACCAACATCCGCGACGCCCTCATCGCGGCCGATCCCGAGGGCAAGGCCGTCTACGAGGCCAACGCCGCCGCCTATCTCAAGCAGCTCGACGGGCTCGAGGAGGAGATCAAGGGGCTGGTGTCCAAGATCCCGGCGGACCGCCGCCGCATCATCACCTCCCACGACGCCTTCCGCTATTTCGAGGATGCCTACGGAATCGAGTTCATCTCGCCGCAGGGCGTCTCCACCGATTCCGAGGCCTCAGCCAAGGACGTGGCGAAGATCATCCGGCAGATCAAGCAGGAGAAGATCAAGGCCGTCTTCGTGGAGAACGTCTCCGATGCCCGTCTGATGGAGCGCATCGCGAAGGAGACCGGAGCCGCCGTCGGCAGCCAGGTCTATTCCGATGCCCTTTCGGAGCCGAGCGGACCGGCCGGGACTTACATTGACATGATGCGACACAATATAAGGGCCTTCAGCTCGGCCTTGTCGAGCTGATCATCCCCTTCGCGGGCTCGTCGCGTGTCATTCCCGGCGAGCGGCGCGGGGAAGGGAATCCGGATACGGCTCGCGCCGGACGCTGGATCCCCTTCCCGGCCTGAAGGCAGGCCGCCGGGAATGACACCCGCAACTTCGCCTTTTTGGAACATCCGATGTCCGACAAGATCCCCGTCACCGTGCTCACTGGCTATCTCGGCGCCGGCAAGACGACACTTCTCAACCGGATCCTCACCGAGCAGCACGGCAAGAAATATGCCGTGATCGTCAACGAGTTCGGCGAGATCGGCATCGACAACGAACTCGTCGTCGGCGCCGACGAGGAAGTGTTCGAGATGAACAACGGCTGCATCTGCTGCACCGTGCGCGGCGACCTGATCCGCATCCTCGACGGCCTCATGAAGCGCAAGGGCAAGTTCGACGCCATCATCGTCGAGACCACCGGCCTCGCCGACCCCGCTCCCGTCGCCCAGACCTTCTTCATGGACCAGGACGTGTCCGACACCGCCCGCCTCGACGCGGTCGTGACGGTGGCGGATGCCAAATGGCTCTCGGACCGCCTGAAGGACGCGCCGGAGGCCAAGAACCAGATCGCGTTCGCGGACGTGATCATCCTCAACAAGATCGATCTGGTCAGCCCCCGGGAGCTGGACGAGGTCGAGGCGCGCATCCGCGCCATCAACCCCTATGCCAAGGTCCACCGGACGCAGAACTGCGCCATTCCGATCTCGGAGGTGCTCGACCGCAAGGCCTTCGACCTCGACCGGATCATCGAGCTCGAGCCCGACTTCCTGGAGGAAGGCCACCATCATCACCACGACGAGGACATGCAGTCCGTCGCGGTGAAGATCGACGGCGAGGTCGACCCGGAGAAATTCATGCCGTGGATCTCGAACCTCACCCAGGTCGAGGGGCCGAACATCCTGCGCTGCAAGGGCATCGTGGCCTTTCCGAACGAGCCGAAGCGCTTCGTCTTCCAGGGCGTGCACATGATCCTCGACGGCGATGTCCAGAGCGACTGGAAGCCGGGCGAGAAGCGCGATTCCAAGGTCGTGTTCATCGGCCGCGACCTGGACGAGGACGCCATTCGCGAAGGTTTCCTGTCCTGCGCGGCGTGAAGACATACCACCTCGGTCATTCCGGGGCCGCGCAGCGGAGCCCGGAACCCATAAACATCGGCGCTTCAACATCGGACGATCGGCGTCCCGCTTCGAATCGCGCCGTTTGAGGCTATGGGTTCCGGGCCCGGCCCTGCGGGCCGCCCCGGAATGACGCGGGTGGGTTTCCCCCCACTGCCGCCGAACCACAATCCTGTGCTATCGCTCTCCCCCGAAGGGATTGCCCGAATGACTGCTGGAACTGCTCCGTCACTGACCCAAAGCGTCACCCCTGTCGATGCGGGTGAGCATGTCACCGCCCTCGGCTGGCTGAAAGGCACCGCCGCCTTCGGTCTCGGAGACGGCGGCGTCGTGCTTGCCAAGGACGGCGAGACCCATCGCGCCGAGGCCCACCCGGATGCGGGCGTGCTGGTCGGCGCCAGCGACGGCGAGCGCTTCGTTACCGGCGGCGACGACGGCCGCGTGGCGGTGACCGGGGCGGACGGCAGCACCAGGACCCTGGCCGAGACCAAGGGCGCCTGGATCGACTCGCTGGCGATCAGCCCGGGCGGCGCCTTCGCCTACGGTGCCGGCAAGCGCGTGATCGCCCGTGACGACAAGGGGCGGGAGAAGACCCTCGAGGTTCCCTCCACGGCCCGCGGCCTTGCCTTCGCGCCCAAGGGCTACCGGCTCGCAATCTCGCATTACAATGGCGCCACCCTGTGGTTTCCCAACGTGGAGACGAAGCCCGAGGTGCTGGAATGGAAGGGCTCGCATCTCGACGTCGTCTGGTCGCCGGATGCCCGCTTCGTCGTCACCTCCATGCAGGAGAACGCCCTGCACGGCTGGCGCCTGATCCCCGACAAGGGGCACATGCGCATGAGCGGCTACCCGTCGAAGACGCGCTCCTTCTCCTGGTCCCATGACGGCAAGTGGCTCGCCACCTCGGGCGCCGAGGCCGCCATCGTGTGGCCCTTCGAATCGAAGGAAGGCCCGATGGGCAAGCAGCCGCGGGAATGCGGCGTGCGCCACGCCAAGGTCAGCCGCGTCGCCTTCCATCCCAACACCTACGTGCTGGCGGTCGGCTACGAGGACGGCTGCATCCTTCTCATCCGCATGGCCGATGCCTCGGAGCTGCTGGTGCGTCCCGCCGTCAAGGACAGCGGCATCACCGCCATGGCCTGGGACAAGGCCGGCAGGCGGCTTGCCTTCGGCTGCGCGGACGGCCAGGCCGGCATTCTGACCCTTCCCGCCTAAAGGCCGGCCATGGCGGGTTTCGGAGCGCTCCTGCGGAATGCCTTCGGTCGGCAGAAGGTCGACCGGGAGGCCGTGGAGCGGGTCAAAGGCTGGGCCCGCAAGGCCCTTCGGGCGTCGTCCGAGACGGTCCTTTCCGTCAACGAGATCGTCTGCGCCGACCCCGCCTGCCCGGGCATGGAGACCGTGATCCTCGTGATGGAGCCGGGTGCGAAAACCCGCGCCTACAAGGTCGCCAAGGCCCTGGACGAGGTCGTGGAACAAGACATCAGCGACGCTCTTGATCTCTGAGGAGGTGTCGTTTGCCCAGGATCGTCCGCATTGTCGCATTCGGGTTCGGCCTGCTGGGCGGGCTCGTGGCCTCCCAGGGTCCTGAATATTCCCAGCAGTACCGCCAGCGCCTCGGCGGCGCGGTGGACGAGCTCCGGCAGGTCGTCACGCGCTTCGATGCGGATGCCGCAGCGAGCGGCGAGACCCGGGACAGCGCCATTCTCCGCCTACGCAACAATGCGGACAGCTTCGTCACCCGCCAGGGCGCGGCCATGCAGGGCAACGTGGAGCGCCTGGGCCGGCTGGAGGCCCATCGCCAGGCGATGATCGAGGCCGGCCCCTTCTCCCGCATTGCCCTGATGGTGCGCAGCGGCGACCGGGACCTGATGGAGGCCACCTATCGCGATTTCGAGCCGGCCGTGCCGGTGACGGAGGAGGGAATCCTCTCGGCGGCTGCCGGGTTCGTGGCGGTCTGGGGCGCTATCCTGCTGCTCGGGGGATTCCTGCGCAGCCTTCTCAGGCGGCCCCGGTCACGGGGCCCGGCCCGGGCCTGATCAGGCCTTCTCCGGCTTTCCGGCCAGTACGATGTAGAAGCCCAGCCCGTCCTGAGCGGGAAGGGTCTGCAGCCGCTCGATCCAGCCGCGTTTCTTGGCCTCCAGCAGGGCCTTGCCGATCGGCTGGAAGAGGGTTTCCCCGCCCCCTTCCGGCGGGGGCGAGAGCCGGATCGCGACCGTCTTGCTCTGGGCGAAACGGCTTCTTTCCAGCATGTCCTGAATCGAGGCCGCCGCCTGCTCCCGCGACGCCTCGCGCAGGTCGAGAACGGATTCCGCGTCCGTGACCCCGAGAGAGCCCCGGAGCTTGTCGGCGTAGAATTCCTCGAAATGGGGCATGCCTGTCTTCCTCGTCTGTCGGTCCCGGCCGCATCGGGCGGCCGGGATGACAATGAACGGTTTTACCGCACCAGAATGTTCCGGAACTGCCACGGATCGGAGGTGTCGATGTCCTCCGGGAAGAAGCCCGGGCGGTCGTCGAGGGGCGTCCAGTCCGTGTAGACGCCGACGACGGGTCCGAGATAGGGCGTCTGGACCTCGAGGCAGCGCCGGAAGTCGATGTCGTCCGCTTCGACGATCCCCGCATCCGGATTCTCCAGCGCCCAGACCATGCCGGCGAGCACGGCTGAGGTGACCTGGAGACCGGTCGCGTTCTGATAGGGCGCGAGCTTGCGGGTCTCCTCGATGGAGAGCTGCGAGCCGTACCAATAGGCGTTCTTGCCGTGGCCGTAGAGCAGAACGCCGAGCTCGTCGGCGCCGTCCTGGATCTCGTCCTCGGTGAGGATGTGGTGCTTTTCCTGCACCTTGCCCTCGTTCCCGAACATCTCGTGCAGCGACAGAACCGCGTCGTTCGAGGGATGATAGGCGTAGTGGCAGGTCGGACGGTAGACGGCCTTGTCGCCGTCGCGGACGGTGAAATAGTCCGCAATCGAGATCGCCTCGTTGTGCGTGACGAGGAAGCCGTATTGTGGCCCGGGCGTCGGGCACCAGGAGCGCACCCGGGTGTTGGCGCCGGGCTGGAGCAGGTAGATCGCGGCTCCGCAGCCCTTGTCGTGGGTGCGGCCGTTCTCGGGCATCCACTTCTCATGGGTGCCCCAGCCGAGCTCCGCCGGCTGCATGCCTTCCGACACGAAGCCCTCGACGGACCAGGTGTTCACGAACACGCCCATGGGCTTCGGGTTTTCCGAACGCTGGGTGTCGCGCTCGGCGATGTGGATGCCCTTCACGCCGACGCGCTGCATCAGCCGCGCCCAATCCTCGCGGGTCTTCGGCTCCTCGTGGTCGAGGCCGGTATCCTTGGCGATGTTGAGGAGCGCCTGCTTGACGAACCAGGACACCATGCCCGGATTGGCGCCGCAGCAGTTCACCGCGGTGGGGCCGCCCGGCGACTGGCGGCGGGCATCGAGGATGTTCTCGCGGAGCATGTAGTTGGTGCGGGCCGCGGGGCCGGCGCTCTTGTCGAAATAGAACCCGGCCCAGGGCTCGGCCACGGTGTCGATGTAGAGAGCCCCGATCTCCCGGCACAGCTCCATGATGTCCCGCGAGGAGGTATCGACCGACAGGTTCACGCAGAAGCCTTGCCCACCACCCTCGGTGAGAAGCGGCGTGAGGATCTCGCGGTAGTTCTCCCGCGTGAGGGCCTTGTTGACGAGGGTGATGCCGCGCACGTCGAGCATGCTGCGGTCGGTATCGACGGGATCGACGACGACGAAGCGGTTCTTGTCGAACTCGAAATGCCGCTCGATCAGGGGCAGCATTCCCTTGCCGATCGATCCGAAGCCGATCATCACGATGGGGCCGGTAATACGGGCATGGATGGGCCAAGCGCTCATCGAATCTGTCTCCTTGCGGCAGGAAGTGGGGCGGCTCAACGCCGGACAACGGATGTGGGCGGCATCTAGGATTGACGAGCCCTCGGGGTCAATGCCTGGGGCTTCCAACATGCGCCGGAGGGCAAATTCCCCTGCGGATGGCGAAGACCTGATGACAGGAGCAGCCCTGCCATGCGCGTATCCGCCTCGACATCATGCAACAAAGCTTCATGATCGGCGTTCAACCTCATCCAATCCGGCCCGACCCGATGACATTCCATGATCTTCTGAAACACCACTGGCGCGCCATCGGCCTCGGCTTCGCACTGACCTTCGTGTCCTCCTTCGGTCAGACCTTCTTCATTTCGCTGTCGGGCCCCAATATCCGCGATGCCTTCGGGCTTACCCATGGAGGGTTCGGGCTCATCTATTCGCTCGCCACGCTTGCGTCGGGCATCCTGATGATCTGGATCGGCAGCCTGATCGATCGCGTCAGCATTCCCCTTTATGCGACCGTCGCCCTGCTGGGCCTTGCGGCGGCGGCCGCCAGCCTGTCGGTTGCTCCGAACTTGCTCGTGCTGGGCCTGAGCCTGTTCTTCCTGCGCCTGTTCGGACAGGGAATGCTGAGCCATGCGGGCATCATGAGCACGGCCCGCCTGCCCGCCGGCATCCGCGGCAGGGCCGTCAGCGTGGCGACCCTCGGCTTCTCGGGAGGAGAAGCGGTGTTTCCCGCCATCGCGGTCGCCCTGATCGCCTCCCTCGGATGGACCGGCACCTGGAGAACCGCCGCGCTGGTCGCGCTCGCATGCCTCGCCATCGGCTGGGCTCTCAGCCCTTTCCTCAAAGCCCGCAGTTCGAGTCTCCCGGACGCGTCGAGCGCGAGCGAGCCCCACGAGGCAGGGCCCCGCTGGATCGACACCCTGCGCGACTGGCGCTTCCTGGCTCTCATTCCCACGATGGTCGGCTATCCGGCGATCATGACGGCTTATCTCTTTCATCAGCGTTTCATCGCGGAGGCGAAGGGATGGCCCCTGGAACTGCTGGCCACCGGCATCACCGTTTTCGCGCTGGTTTCCGTCGCCGTGACCATGACGGCGGGCACACTCGTCGACCGGTTCGGGGCCGTGCGGCTCAGTCACTTCTATCTCGTCGGCATGATCCTCGCGTCGGTTACGCTGGCCACCGCCAGCGGTCCCTTCGTGCCGCTCCTGTTCTTCAGCCTGATCGGCCTGACGGCGGGTTGCACCAATGTGGTGATCGCGGCGGTTCTGGCGGAGATCTACGGCACACGGCATCTCGGCAAGATCCGTGCGCTCGCCGGAGCCATCATGGTGATCGCGTCGGCCGCGGGGCCGGTCGTAGCCGGCCCCCTCTTCGATATCGGTGTCGGAATCGATGCGGTGGCCCTGGGCTTCGCCGCCTACCTGATCGCCGCCGCCGCCGTCACCTTCACGCTTCCTAATCCGAGGGCCGAGCCTCTGCGGCCCTCGGAAGGATCGGCCCGCTAGGCCGCCGGGCGCATGCCGGTCCACAGGCTCTGCGCGGCCGCCGCGACCAGAGCCGCGAGATCCGGCTTCTGCTCCGGCTCGCCGGTCGCCGAGACTAGGCCCCGCGCGCCGTCGAGGGCGCCGGCCTTCAGTTCCAGCGCCAGGAAGCGGCTGCGCTCGTAGGGGCCAGGCATCCACAGGGCCTGCGTCTTCTCCGTCGAGAAGCCGAAGCGCTCGTAATAGGGCGCATCGCCCACCAGCAGCACCGCCCCATGGCCGCGGGCATCCGCCTCCTTCAAGGCCTCGCGCATAAGCTTGCCGCCGAGCCCCAGCCCCTGGAGGGACGGATCGACGGCGATCGGGCCGAGCATCAGGGCAGGACGGTTCGGCCCCGCGGAGACGTGCCAGAGGCGAACGGTGCCGACCAGGGCGCCGTTCTGCTCGACGACGAGGGACAGGCCCTCCGCCGGGCGCCGGCCCTCGCGCAGGCGCTCGCAGGTTTTCTGGAACCGCTCCGGTCCGAAGCAGGCATCGAGAAGCGCCTCGCGCGCTTCGACATCGCGGAAGGTTTCTTCGCGGATCGTGATCATGGCCGTGGCCTCCCAAGCGTGGGGTGAGCGACAGCCCTCGCACCTGCCCATGCCGGGCAGGCCGTCCGGGACAACTTTTGGGGGTTGGTGCCTGCCTCAGGGCTGAGGCAGGCGGGACGTGAATTAGATCACGTAGGATTTCAGCGGCGGGAAGCCGTTGAACGCGACCGCCGAGTAGGTGGTCGTGTAGGCGCCCGTGCCTTCGATCAGCACCTTGTCGCCGATCTCCAGCGAGATGGGGAGCGGATAGGGCTCCTTCTCGTAGAGAACGTCGGCCGAGTCGCAGGTCGGGCCGGCGAGCACGCAGGGAACCTTGCGGTCGCCGTCGCGCTCGCTGCGGATCGGGTAGCGGATCGACTCGTCCATCGTCTCGGCGAGGCCGCCGAACTTGCCGATGTCGAGGTAGACCCAGCGCACCTCGTCCTCGTCCTGGCTCTTCTTCGAGATGAGGACGACCTCAGCCTCGATGATGCCGGCGTTGCCAACCATGCCGCGGCCCGGCTCGATAATCGTCTCGGGCAGACGGTTGCCGAAGTGCTTGGACAGCGCCCGGAAGATCGACTCGCCATAGGCTTCGACCATCGGGACCGTCTTCAGGTACTTCGTCGGGAACCCGCCGCCGAGGTTGACCATCGACAGGTGGATGCCGCGATCGGCGCATTCCCGGAAGATCGTGGAGGCAGAGCCGAGGGCCTGATCCCACGCTTCCGTGTTGCGCTGCTGCGAGCCGACATGGAACGAGACGCCATAGGCCTCGAGCCCGTTCCGGTAGGCATGCTCCAGCACGTCGACCGCCATCTCCGGCACGCAGCCGAACTTGCGCGAGAGCGGCCATTCGGCGCCGGCGCCGTCGCACAGGATGCGGCAGAACACCTTCACCTCGCCGGAGGGCACGCCCACCAGAGCCGCGGCGCGGACGATCTTCTCGACCTCCGCCTCGCAATCGACCGCGAACAGGCGCACGCCGAGCTCGAGACCGCGGGCGATGTCGCGCTCCTTCTTGATCGTGTTACCGAAGGAGATCCGGTCCGGCGTGGCGCCGGCGGCGAGCGCGAGCTCGATCTCGACGACGGAGGCCGTGTCGAAGCACGAGCCCATCTCGGCCAGGACCCTCAGCACCTCGGGCGCAGGATTGGCCTTCACGGCGTAGAAGACACGCGTGTCGGGCAGCGCACGGGCAAACTTCGAGTAGTTGTCGCGCACGATGTCGAGATCGACGACCACGCACGGGCCATCCTCGCGTCGGTTGCGCAGAAATTCACGAATGCGCTCAGTCATGGCGCTCTCCCCACCAAAGGTTCAATGGAGGCTCTTCAGGCCTCGGATTGAAGTTCAGACGGCGAACCGTCCGGCGTCAGCGAGGGAAGACGACATTGCGCTCTCGTGCGATGGAGACACGATAAGGCAATGGGTTCTTCACCCGACGATGCTGCCTTGGATTGGAAAGGGGGAGTCCCCTGTCCGCACGCGCGGCAATGATAAACAAGCCTCTTCGGTGCTGACCTTTGGAGGGCCAACGAGACCAAAAAAGCCCGTTCGTCGTTGCTTTAAGTCACGTCCCCCGTTGAGAACGAGGTACGCCGGTTTCGCCTCCGGCTGCCGGTTAGGGGTATCGAGAACTAGGTCGTTCTCGGGCGGCTGTCCGGCCTCTTGTCCGGATGCCCACCAACCGGCACGCGACCACAGGCACGTGCGAAATTGGGCAAGACTCAAATAAGCTTAATGCCCCCGGACCACAAGTCCTTTTGGGGACCTTTTTCAGGTTTTTTTAGCCCGCAGGATCGGCATCCTTTCCTAAGAGGAGCCGTTCAGCCTTCATTAAGTGCCGGGGGCTCAAGGACGTCCGCTCAAGCCCTATATTGGGACTCTGCCGGCCCGTTCCAGCTCAAAAAGAAACAGTTTCCGCTGCCCATGACGATTCTCTCCCGCAGGACCCTGCTGCAAAGTCTCCTGGCCACCGCCGCCATGCCCGCCTTGGCCCAGCCGAACGGCGTTCCCGGCCCGAATCCCTTCCGCTACGAGGATGTGGTCAGCCGGGCGCGCGAGCTCTCCAGGGCTCCCTACGAGGCCCCTCCGGCCCAGCTTCCGGAGCCTCTCAACGCGCTCAGCTTCGACGATTACCGGGACATCCGCTTCAATCCCGACCGGGCCCTCCTGGGAAGCGCGGGCGGACCGTTCCGGATGCAGTTGTTCCATCTCGGATTCCTCTACCGCCGCCCTGTCACGGTGAACGTGCTGCGGGACGGGGTGCCGACGCCGGTCCCCTATCAGCGGGAATTGTTCAATTACGGCCGCAACCGCATCGAGCGCCCGCTGCCGGTCAACCTCGGCTTTGCAGGCTTCCGCCTCCATTACCCGCTCAACGACCCGAAGGTCCTCGACGAGGTGATCGCCTTCCTGGGCGCCAGCTATTTCCGCTTCCTCGGCATGGATCAGAAATATGGGATCTCCGCCCGGGGGCTGGCCATCAACGTGGAAGGCGGCGAGGCGGAGGAGTTCCCGCATTTCCGCGAGTTCTGGGTCGAAATGCCCAAGCCCCACGCCGAGCGGGCGACGGTCTTCGCCCTGCTCGACAGCCCCTCCGTGGCCGGGGCCTACCGCTTCCACATCTACCCCTCGAAGGAAACCACCGTCGAGGTGACCGCCACGCTGTTCCCCCGGCAGAGCATCCCGAATGTGGGTCTCGCCCCCCTCACCTCCATGTACTTCGAGGGTGAGAACGACCGGCACCAGACGGACGACTTCCGGCTCGAACTCCATGATTCGGACGGGCTCCTGATCCAGTCGGGCGCCGGCGAATGGATCTGGCGCCCCCTGCGCAACCCCGAGCGCAAGACGATCTCGTCGTTCCAGGACAACAACCCGCGCGGCTTCGGCCTGATGCAGCGCGACCGGGTCTTCGAGAACTATCAGGACCTCGAAGCCTATTACCACAAACGGCCCGGCTACTGGGTCGAGCCCATGGGCGACTGGGGCGAGGGCCAGGTGGAACTGGTCGAGATCCCGACGCCGGACGAGACCCACGACAACATCGTCGCCTATTGGCAGCCGAACCAGCCATACGAGCCGGGACAGGAGATCGCCATTTCCTACCGGCTCCGCGCCGTGGCGGCGGTCGGAGGGATGCACCCGGGAGGCAAGGCCATCAACACCTTCCAGGCCCCTCCCCGCGCCAGCGGCACGAACGCCCCGAGCGACCCGACCCACCGCCGCTTCATCATCGACTTCGCGGGCGGGAACCTGCCCTATTACCTGGGCGACCCGGGACAGGTGCAGCTCGTCCCTTCCACCTCGGCCGGGACGATCACCCACACCTTCATCGTTCCCAACGATCACACCAAGGGCTTCCGGGCCGCCATCGACGTGAAGCTCGAGCCGGGACAGTCCACCGATCTGCGGGCATTCCTCAAGGCCGGGAACCGGACCCTGACCGAAACCTGGACCTATCCCTGGTCCGTCGATTGATCGTTCCGGCGGCCGGAGATCTTGCCAAGGACATTCGGAGCGCGCAGAAGCTGGCATGAACGGCGGATCTCCTGCCGGATGAGGGATTGCTGCGCATGAAGCCGAATGCTTGCCTGGCTGGAATGTTGGCCCTTTGTCTCGGCTGGGGCGCGGATCGCGCCCTGGCGCAGCAGCCATTGACCGAGGTGACCTTCGGGACGAACTGGATCGCGCAAGGAGAGCACGGCGGCTATTATCAAGCGGTCGCGGACGGGACCTACGAGAAGTACGGCCTTAAGGTCACCATCGTGCCCGGCGGCCCGCGCGCCAACAACCGCATGCTCATGACGGTCGGCAAGCTCGACTTCTACATGGGCGGCAGCATGATCCAGGCCTTCTCGGCGGTCGAAAAGGACATCCCGACGGTCGTTGTCGCCGCGCATTTCCAGAAGGAGCCCCAGGTGCTCCTGAGCCATCCGGGGCAGGGTTTCGATACGTTTCCGGACCTCAAGAAATCCAACGACATCCTCCTCTCGAAGGACGGCTTCGCCACCTTCTATCAATGGATGAAGGCGGAGTTCGGCTTCAAGGACGAGCAGGTGAAGCCCTACGGCTTCAACCCGGCTCCCTTCATGGCCAACAAGAAGGCCGTCCAGCAGGGTTACGTCACATCCGAGCCGCTCACCATCGAGAAGGCGGCGGGCTTCAAGCCCAACGTGTTCCTCCTGGCCGACCATGGCTTCAGCACCTACTCGACGACGGTCGAGACGCGGCGCGAGGTGGTGGAGAAGAACCCCGACCTGGTGCAGCGCTTCGTCGATGCCTCCACGATCGGCTGGTACAATTATCTCTATGGCGACAATGCCGAGGCGAACGCGCTGATCAAGCGCGACAATCCCGAGATGACCGACGAGCTCCTGGCCTATTCGGTTGCCAAGATGAAGGAGCACGGCATTGTCGATTCCGGCGACACCGCGACCCTCGGCATCGGCGCCATGACGGATGCGCGCATGAAGGACTTCTTCGACAAGATGGTGAAGGCGGGCCTGTTCAAGGCTGATCTCGACTACAAGAAGGCCTATACGCTCCGGTTCGTGAACAAGGGCGTCGGGCTGAACCTGCGGCACTAGGAGTGGCGGCCCTGCCGCGAGCGATGACCGAGGCCGTCCCGCCCCTCGTTTGCCTGCAAGGCGTGACCAAGGTCTTCGCCAGCGGCGTCACCGCCCTGTCCGATCTCGATCTGGACGTGCGGCCGGGCGAGTTTCTCTCCCTGCTCGGCCCCTCGGGATGCGGCAAGTCGACGGCCCTGCGGATCATCGCCGGCCTCGCGCATCCGACGAGCGGATCCGTCGCCTGGCCGGGCGCCGCGGCGCAGGACCACCGGGGCGAGATCGGCTTCGTCTTCCAGGAGCCGACCCTGATGCCCTGGGCCAACGTGGCCGACAATGTATGGCTCCCCTTGCGCCTGCGCGGCGTCTCGAGGCGCGATGCGGCCGGGAGCATTGCGGATGCTCTCGCCCTCGTCGGCCTTGAAGGCTTCGCCGCAACCTATCCTCGCGAACTCTCCGGCGGCATGAAGATGCGCGTCTCCATCGCGAGAGCCCTCAGCCTCAAGCCGCGCCTGCTGCTGATGGACGAGCCCTTTGCAGCCCTCGACGAGATCACGCGGTTCAGGCTGAACGACGACCTCCTGCGGCTCCAGGGCGAGTTGGGCTGCACCGTCGTGTTCGTGACCCACTCCATTTACGAGAGCGCCTATCTCTCCAACCGCATCGCGATCATGTCGCCGCGGCCGGGCCGGATCGTCGCCGAAATCGAGGGCGCTGCGCGCAACGAGCGCGGCACGGACTTCCGTACGAGCGCCCGCTATGCCGAGCTGTGCCGGCGGATTTCGCGGCAGCTCGAAGCGCCCATTGCCGGTGCATCGTCATGAAACCGGCGAATGTCACGCCACGCGGTTTCCTCAGGCTGCTGCTGCCGGCAGCCGTCCTCGCCATCGCGGTCGGGACGTGGGAGATCTATGTCCGCGCCGCTGCCGTGCCGCCCTACATCCTGCCTGCCCCGAGCCTCATCCTGTGGACGATGGTCGCGGATTGGCCGCTTCTGTCGGCATCCCTGCTGACCACCCTCAAGACCACGCTCCTGGGCCTGATCCTGGCCGTCGTCGGCGGCGTGGCTCTGGCGGTTCTTTTGAGCCTGTCGCGGATCGTGGAATATTCGCTCTATCCCTTCGCCGTGGTGCTGCAGGTCACGCCGGTCATCGCCATCGCACCCCTGCTCCTGATCTACATGCCGCAGGATGCGGCCGTGCTCGCCTGCGCGTGGCTGGTGGCATTCTTCCCTATCCTGTCGAACACGATGCTGGGCCTCCATTCCGTCGACAGGAACCTGCTGGAGCTTTTCGAGCTCTACGGCACCTCGCCCCTGCAGACCCCTTGGACACGCTTCCGCGCGCGTCTCAGGGCGCTCTGGATCCTGCGCCGCCCGGCGGCCCTGCCCGCCTTCCTCACCGGACTGCGCATCGCCGGCGGCCTTTCCCTGATCGGCGCCGTCGTCGCCGAGATGGCGGCAGGCTCGGCGGGAGCGGGATCGGGTCTCGCCTACCGCATCATCGAGAGCCAGTACCGGCTCAACATCCCGCGCCTCTTCGCGGCGCTCGTGCTCCTGGCGCTGACGGGCGTGATCGTCTTCCTTCTCCTCTCCGCCTTCGCCCACTTCCTGCTGCGGCGATGGCATGAAAGCGCCTTGGCGCGCGAGGCATAGGCCTTGTCCGAAGGCTCACAGGTCGCAGAACTTCTCCACCAGTTCGGCGACGTGGAGCGTCTGACGACCGGTCCCCTGCTCGATCTGCTCTCGGCAGCTGAACCCGTTTGCCAGGATCAGCACATCCTCATCCGCCTCCCGCACCATCGGCAGCAGCACCCTTTCACCGGCCGCGAGACCGACATCATAGGTCTCGGCCGCGAACCCGAAGGCCCCTGCCATGCCGCAGCAGCCGGACGGCAGGAAGCGGTAGTCGAGACCGAGGCTGTCGAGCAGGTGGCGCTCGCCTTCGGTCTTGATGACGGCATGCTGGTTGCAGTGGATCTGCACATAGGCCCTGCCGCCGCCTCTCGCGACGTTCAGCTCCTCGGCCTGTTGGCAAAGAAAGTCGCTGAAGAAGACCGTCTGCTCCTTCAATCGCCTGGCACGGGGATCGTCCGGGAAAAGGCCCGTGAGTTCATCCTTGAAGGCCGCGACGCAGGCCGGTTCGAGGCCGACGATGGGGGTGCCGTCCTCGATCTCCACATGAAGGGTCCTCATGGTCTGCCGCCACAGCCGCTTCGCCGTGGGCAGCATCCCCTGATCGTAGAGCGGACGACCGCAGCACAGGGGGCGGTCGGGGATCGTGACCTCGTACCCCATAGCCTCCAGCACCCGCGTGGCGGCGATTGCCGTCTCGGGGCGGAAGAAGTTGTTGAAGGTGTCGGGCCAGAGCAGAACCCGGGGCCGATCCGTCGGCGGGTTGCGGCGACGTCTGAACCAATCCGTGAAGGTCTGGTGGGCGAAGGCAGGCATGGTTCGCTGCTGATGGATGCCGCCCAATGCCTTGGTGACGTTGCGCAGCAGCGGCATCTGGGTGGTGAGGTTGGCGAGTCGCGGCGTCTTCGAGCCCAGCCGGGCCCACCAATAGATCAACCCCATCGTGTAGGCCGAGCGCGGACGCAGCCGCCGCTTGTAGTAATGGGCGCGGAATTCGGCCTTGTAGGTCGCCATGTCCACGTTGACGGGACAATCGCTCTTGCAGCCCTTGCAGGCCAGGCAGAGCTTGAGCGCATCCTCGACCTCGTCGCTGCGCCAGCCTTTCGTCAGCGGCCCGCCGTGCAGCATCTCGAACAGCATGCGGGCCCGGCCACGGGTCGAACTCTTTTCCTCGTGGGTCACGAGGTAGCTCGGGCACATCACCTGGTCCTTGCTGTCGTGGCGGCGGCACTTGCCGACGCCGACGCAGCGCTCGACCGCACCCTGGAAGCCGCCCTCCTCCTCGAAGTGGAAGTGGGTGTCGAGCTTCGGCGGCCGATAGCTCGGGCCGAGCCGCAGGTTGGACGTGATCGGGTAGGGATCCACGATCTTGCCGGGATTCATCCTGCCCTGCGGATCCCAGATGGCCTTGAACTCGCGGAAGGCCTGGATCAGCTCCGGCCCGTACATCTTTTCCAGCAGATCCGCGCGGGACTGACCATCGCCATGTTCCCCCGACAGGGATCCGCCGTAACGCACCACGAGATCGGCAGCTTCGTCGAGAAAGCGACGCCAGGTCTCGATCCCCTCCTCGCTGTCGAGATCGAAACTGACGCGGCAATGGACCAGACCATCGCCGAAATGGCCGTACATGGGCGAGATGTAGCCGTATTTGTCGAAGAGAGCCTTCAGATCGCGCAGGTAATCGCCGAGGCTTTCCGGCGTCACGGCGGTGTCCTCCCACCCCTCCCAGGTCTCGGGCCTGTCCGGCACATAGGCGCTGCCGGGAAGCCCCGCCCGTCGCACCGCCCAGATCCGCTCCTCCGCCTCGTCCCGGCAGATCAACTTGGCCTCCGCGTGCGGCAGAGCCTCGAACTGCGCGACGAGCCGCCGCCCCTTCTCGGCGGCCTCCTCTTCGGTCTCGCCGCCAAACTCCACCACCAGCCAGTCGCAGCCCTGCGGCAGAAGATTCATGTCGCTCTCGTGCAGGTGCTTGCGCAGCATCGAGTCTACCAGGAAATGGTCGATTCCCTCCACGGCCAGCGGCTCGTGCTCCAGGATGCGCGGCACCATATCGGCAGCCTGGAAGATGTCGGGAAAACCGATGATCACGAGTACGCGCTCGCGCGGGCTCGGAACGAGCGCGAGCGTCGCTCCGAGCACGGTGACGCAGGTGCCTTCCGTTCCGACGAGAGCCTTGGCGATATCGAAGCCGTTCTCCGGCAGCAGCTTGTCGAGATCGGCATAGCCCGAGACCCGTCTCGGAATTTTCGGGAAACGCTCCCGTATCAGGTCGGCATACCGGCGCCGGAAGGCGTCGAGACTCCGGTAGATCTCCGCCCGCCGCCCACCCGCCGCCAGGATGGAGCGCAGTTCGGAATCGCTGGTGGGGCCGACGCTGAGGCGCAGGCCGTCATAGGTCAGGATGTCCAGCGCCTCGACATTGTCGGCGGTACGTCCCGCCTGGACCGAATGCACCCCGCAGGAATTGTTGCCGATCATCCCTCCCAGGGTGTTGTGGCTGTGCGTGGCGGGGTCCGGTCCGAAGGTCAGATGGTGGCGCTCGGCCGCGTCCCGAAGGGCATCGAGAATGCAGCCCGGTTCGACCCTGGCCCGCCGCCGCTCCGGATCGAGCTCGAGAATGCGGTTGAGGTATTTCGAGAAGTCGATCACCACGGCCGTGTTGCAGGTCTGACCTGCCAGACTCGTGCCGCCCCCTCGGGCCACGAGCGGCGCCTCGTGCCTGCGGCAGACCTCCACCGCCTTGACCACATCCTCGGTCGTCTTCGGCACGACGACGCCGATCGGGACCTGACGGTAATTGGACGCATCGGTGGCGTAGAGCGCCCGGTCGCCGTTGCTGAAGCGCACCTCGCCCTGGATGGCGGCTTTCAGTTCGTGCACGAGGGCGTCCGGATCGGGCGCGGGGATCGAGGCGCTCTTGATCCTACCGCCCGGCGTCCACCGGCGTCGACGCTCCTGTAGGGAGCGGCGGGAATCCGTCTTCAGCACATTCGCCAAGAGGCACCTCCTCTCGCATTCCGATCGCGGCTCATACCGCGAAGCGTTCGGCATCCGCGTGCTTGAACGTGAGTCCGTGGCCGGGTCGCGACAGATCCGGCCGGATGAACCCGTCCTTGGCTATCGGCGCTCCTTCGAAGAGCATCTGCTCGATGCGGGCGTGATCGTGGAACCACTCCACATGACGCAGCCGCGGGGCCGCACAGCAGACCGGGAGATGGAGCGCGGGTGCGGTATGCGCAGACAGCGGCAGCGGCTGGGCATCGGCCAGGGCCGCGGCCTTCAGGAACCCGGTATAACCGCAGCACCGGGTCGCATCCGCCTGGAGCACGTCGACGGCGCCCGCATCCATCATCCGCTTGAAATAGAACGAGTCGTATCCGTATTCGCCGGCGGCAATCTCGATGGGGGCCGGAGCCCGGTCCCGCAGGAGCCGCAGGCCGTCGAGATCGTCGCTGGAGACCGGCTCCTCGAACCAGATCACGCCGAGGTCGGCGGCGCGCTCGGCAAACATCAACGCCTCCTTGCGGTCGAAGGCGCCATTGGCATCGATCATCAGGGCAGCATCGCCGATCGCCTCCTTTGCCAGCGTCATGCGGTCCATGTCCTTCCTGGGCTCGCTGCCGATCTTCATCTTCACGAAGCGGCAGCCATCCTCGTGCACCCAGCGACCCAGCTGCTCCTTGAGGCGGTCGTGGGAATAGGTCGTGAAGCCGCCGCTTCCGTAGACCGGCACCTCATCCCGCGCCTGACCGAACAGCTGCGCCAGGGGAATCCCCAGAAGGCGCGCCTTGAGATCCCAGAGAGCGACATCGACCGCGGAGATTGCCGTCGCCGCGATCCCTCGCGAACCCAGATTGCGCATCTGCGCCACCATCGCCTGCCAGAGACGCGGAATGGCAAAGGCGTCCTCCTGCATGAGAACAGGAGCCAGGGTCGAGGCGATCAGAGGCACGGCAGCGAGCGTCGAGTAGGTATAGCCCAACCCGGTCCTTCCGCCGGCGGCGATCTCGACCGTGACGAGGGTCGTGCGCTCCCAGGCGAAGGTGCCGTCCGCCTCGGGCGCATCGGTCGGTATGCGATAGGCCCGAGCGGCGACCTCCTCGATCGGTGCTTCGACCCGGCGCATTGCGCGCCTCCCGCCTCAGATGATCTCGCGGACCGTATTGGAGGCCACGGTCAGCGCGATCTTCGAGGCGTTCGGCGTTCCGCTCGCGAGGGACTGCGCCAGCTTCGCCGCCTGCTTCGCATCGACCTTCGGCGGCATCGGCGGCTCGTGCGGATCGACCACGGCCTCGATCAGGACCGGTCCCGGCGTCGCGAGAGCCTGCCGGAGGATGTCTCCGCACCGCTCGGGATCGTCGATGGTGAAGCCCTGCACGCCGAACCCCCTCGCGACCGTCGCGAAGTCGATCGGCTGAAGCTCGCAGCCGTATTCCGGATTGCCGAGGAAGACCATCTGCTCCCATTTGATCTGCCCCAGCGTGTTGTTCTTGATGACGACGATCTTGACGTCGAGGTTGTACTTCACGGCTGTGGCAAGCTCGCAGCAGAGCATGGTGAGCCCGCCATCGCCCACGAAGGCGACGACCTGGCGCCCCGGATAGGCGACGGCCGCGGCATTCGCATAGGGCAACCCGCACGCCATGGTGGCCAGATTGCCCGAGCACGAGAACATCATGTTGCCGCGAATATCCACGTGCCGCGCGATCCAGGTGGTGATGGTGCCGGAGTCGGTCGCCAGGATGGCATCGTCGGACAGGAGCTTGTTGAGCTCGTGTGCCACCACCTGCGGCTTCATGGGCGTGTCCATGCGGGTGCCGCGCTCATGCATGAGCTCCCGCCACTCCTCCATGCCCTTTTGCGCCTTTTCGAGAAATGACCGGTCCTGATGGTGGTCGAGGCGCGGGAGGAGCATCTGCAGGACCCGGGCGGAATCGCCGACCAGCGCCGCATCGACCGGATAGCGCAGGGAGACGCGCTTCGGATCGAGCTCGATCTGGACGCATTTCGCCTGTCCGGGCTCAGGGTAGTACTCGATATAGGGGAAGCTCGATCCGACGATGAGAAGCGTGTCGCACTCTTCGAGCGCCTCCTGCGAGGGACGGGTTCCGAGGAGACCGGTTCCTCCCGTGGTCAGAGGGTGATCGTCAGGCACGGCACCCTTGCCGAGAAGCGGCTTCAGGATCGGCGCCCCGAGCCGCTCGGCCACGGCGATCAGCAGGTCGCGGGCGTGCAGCGCCCCGCGCCCCGCCAGGATCGCGATCTTCTGGCCCTCGTTCAGAATTGCCGCCGCCCGCGCGAGCTGATCCTCGTCCGGCATGTGGGCGCTTTCCGCCATCAGGTCGGAGACGTGGTCGGGCAGGTTGCGCTTGGACCGTTTTCCGGACGAGACCGGCTGGGACTGCAGGTCCACCGACATGGTGATGTGGGCGACGCCGCGATAGGCAAGGGCCGTCCGGCAGGCCAGCTCCACCACGTTCTCCACATGGGTCGGCCCCATGATGCGGGTGTTGTAGACGGACACGTCCATGAACAGCTTGTCGAGCTCCACATCCTGCTGCGTGTAGGTGTGCAGGAGATCGTGGAACTGGAGCCCGGTGATCGCGAGCACCGGCTGCCCGTCGAGCTTCGCGTCGTAGAGGCCGTTGAGGAGATGAATGCCGCCCGGACCGGAGGTCGCGAGGCATACCCCGAGGCGCCCCGTGTACTTGGCGTAGGCACAGGCCATGAAGGCGGCCGCCTCCTCGTGGCGAACCTGGACGAAGCGGATCGCATCCTTCCTCTGCCGCAACGACTCCATGATCCCGTTGATGCCGTCGCCCGGAATGCCGAAGATGGTGTCGACTCCCCAGTCGATCAGCGTGTCAACGAGCACGTCGGCAGCAGTGGTAGCCATGATCCCTCTCCCGATATTGTCTCCTGGATCTGCTTTGGGGCGAAGCCGGCGAGGCCGCACGCCGAACCGCGGCAGTTCCGCAGAGCGCCGTCATCAAAAGGCCAACGATCACCCCCCTGGCCCGTTCCCGCCCGAGCTTCGGGAAGTCCGTATTCCCAGTACACCATCGTACAATTTGCGCCGGATATCCGAACGCGCCGGGAGAGAAGTCCGTTGTCGGGGAGGAACAAGCCCATCGTACGGACGAGGCGCCTCCATGAAGTCCAAACTCATTCATGACGCTCAGGGACTGCGCACCTACGCCGTCGTGCTGGCGATCGGCGATGAAATCAGCCATGCGTTGCAGACCTTCGCCGAGAAGGAACGGCTTTCCGCAGCCCAGGTGACCGCCATCGGCGCCTTCGAGGAGGCAACCCTCGCATTCTGGGTCTGGGAAACCAGGAAATACGAGGAGATTCCGGTTCGCGAGCAGGTCGAGGTGCTTTCGCTCAACGGCGACATTGCGCTGGACGAGCACGGTAGGCCGAAGCTTCATCTGCACGCGGTGCTCGGGCGCCGCGACGGCTCGACAATCGGCGGGCATCTGATGAACGCGCGTGTCCGGCCGACGCTGGAGGTCATCGTCACGGAGGCTCCCGCGCACCTGCGGCGGAAGGAGGATTCCGAAACGGGCCTGCCCCTGATCCACATCGACGATTGACCGCGGAGCCGACCGTTCCGTCGGGCTCGGACTCGCGAGCGGATTCGGGAACAACAAGGCATGCGCAATGTTGGCTCCGAGCCAACGGGAACCTCATCACATGCCGCAAGCACCCGGAGAACAGACTCCCGGGGCCGAGTCAGGAATTCTGCACTCAAGGCCCCAGTCCATCGAGCCGCCGAAAGGCGGCCCATCCGGCCTGCAGGACCTGGGCCTCGGGAGAGGGCGGGACGGAAAGGTTCTCGTGCCTTCCGCGGCCGACAGGACTCGACCGGCGCCGCTGATCCTTGCGCTTCATGGGGCCGGCGGCGTTGCCGCTCAGGTGATCGATCTCTTCGCGAAACATGCCGAGGCCCATGGCATCATCGTCCTGGCGCCGGAATCGCGTACGTCGAGCTGGGATGTCATCCGAGGAGGATACGGACCTGACGTGGAGTTCATCGACAGGGCCCTGCAGATGGTGTTTCAGCAGCATGCGGTCGATCCGGAGCGGCTTGCGGTTGCAGGCTTCTCGGACGGAGCATCCTATGCGCTCTCCCTGGGACTGACCAACGGCACCCTGTTCAGCGACATTCTCGCCTTCTCGCCCGGCTTCATGGCACCCACGCAGCAGGACGACGCCCCCCGGATCTTCATCTCCCACGGAGAGCAGGACGAGGTCCTTCCCATCGGCGCCTGCAGCCGCCGCATCGCGCCGCTGCTGCAGCGTGCCGGCTACGACGTGGATTACCGCGAGTTCGGCGGCGGACACGTCGTCCCCGACGAGATGGTCGGCCACGCGGTGACACGGTTCCTGGGCTGACAAACTCTGTACGATAGCGCACGGAAGGCCTTCAGGGACGGGACCTCGGCGGCCTCGACCGAATTCTCCCTGTGAACTGGCGCGGGGCCGTTGCTCCCAGACTGCTCCTTGGCCACCGCTCCTGCTCCGGTTCGTTGAATGCGCGATCCATGCTTCTACTGCAGCCCCATCTGGCTCCCGGCAGCCAGGTGGGGCTTTCTTTGAGAGTCCCCCCTTCCTGGCTGACCCGCGGGATGATGGTGTATTGAACTTTCTGCGCCGGCACCTCGTTTCCGTGTGCCGGCGTCCATGGAGGGGACCCGATGCTTTCGCAGAATCAGCAGAACACCGACCTGCATCTCAAACCGCTGATCCAGGCTCCGGTCTTTCCGACGACATCCACCGAATTCATCAATGTCATGGCGCATTACCATCGCGCCGAGATCGCCCGAATGGCCGGCTGGCGCGATCGCATCGACCGCACCACGAACTGGGCGATCACGGTGGTGGCCGCCATGCTGTCCCTGTCGTTGTCCACCCCGACAGCCCACCATGGCGTGCTGCTCTTCGCGATGGTTCTCGTCCTCCTGCTCCTCGTGATCGAGGCAAGGCGCTACCGGTTCTTCGACGTCTATCGCAGTCGCGTGCGACGGATGGAGCGCAATTACTTCGCGCAGATCTTCTCACCGGAATCCGGCACGACCGACGAGTGGATCCACGCCCTGGGGGCGGACCTTCGAAAGCCCCTGTTCCTCATCAGCACGAACCAGGCGATCTCCCGGCGCCTGCGCCGCAACTATTGCTGGATGTTTCTGATCCTGCTGATGGCATGGCTGGTCAAGACGACCTTCATCAGCATGACGGAGAGCGCGGTTCAGGCCGAGCTCGTCGATTCCCTCGACGAATGGTGGCGCAACGCAGCGGTCGGCCCGATCCCCGGCTGGATCGTGGTGATCGCGGTCGTGATCTTCTATGCCTGGATCCTCTTTGCGGCATTCCGCAAGCGGGTCCGCAAGGGTGAGATGATCTATGGCGACGTGCATGTCTGAGGGGGCGCACCTGCCGACGAGAGGCGCTCCCGGAGCGCGTCCATCTACGCTCGAAAAGGCTGACTCAGGACGATTTCCTGGTCCTGGATATGACCGGACCGGGCATCGATCTTCAGCTCGTACAGCTTGTCTTCGCGCTGGGCGCGGACGCTGAAGGTATCGCCGCTGCGCTTGATCTCCTGGACGCGCGCCCAGCCCTGTCGCCTGAGCATCGTTTCCACCTGGGAACTCTTGAGACGCTGCGGCTGCTTGAGATCGCCCGTGTGAACGTCGACGTACAGCTCGACAGGCTCTCCGTGCCATTCCGCCGTGGCGCGGTAGACGTCGCCCTCGCGCCGCCAGTTCCTGATCGCCCTTATTCCCTTCTCCCTCAACAGGGACCTGTAGGTCGTCTGGCGGATCTGGGCTTCGAGCTCGGAGTCGCTGTCCTTGGCGGAAACGGCGGTTGCCGCCCTGACTATGGAGCGGCCCGAATGGCCGATTTCCGGGCGCGGGCTCGCAGGCCGGGCCTCCCGCAGCAGCGCGGTTTCGGGCGGGGACATGGATGCAAAGCCCTCATGGGCCAGCACAGCCACCCCAATCAGACAGCCTCCGAGGAAAGCGGTCGTGCGAACGACCCTTTGATGCAGATCCATTTCCTCCTCCGCCTCGTTCCGGCCGGAGAGGCCGCAGAAGAGCCCCTGTTCATTCCATGGCGAAGCCTCTGCCATACGACAAGGGCCCAACCCGTGAACAGGTGAATTGTTCGTGACAGGGTTCATTAGCGTACTGTCTTTGCCGAGATCGGCGGCTGTTCGGAAGCTCCGGCGCCTCCCAGGGTTTTCCAGGCGCGGGCGGAGCCGCCGCGAGAGGGCAGAAGACTTGCACCGGCAGCGGCAAAGTCGGAATGTTCCGTTCAGCGTGGCCTGAGCCTATGCGAGAGGATGCCGCCCGGTGGCTAGCGCCTTGGACCGACAGGATGGACTGCCTCAACCCGGCAGATCGGGCATCGCCGGCATGCCGGCGGGTGCCCGTTCGCTCGTCCGCTCGCAGCGCCTGATCGTTTCGCACATCCTCGCGGCTGCGATCCCCGTACTCCTGTTCGGGGGCTGGATGGCTTACCTGACGGCCGACCAGGAAAGAACGGAAGCCCGCCGCGCGGCGCAGGCTACGGTGGCGCGCGTTGCAGAACGGGTAAGCGAGAGTCTCTCGAAAGAGCTCGAAGTCGCCGAGGCGCTCGCCGGCACGACGGCCCTGGACGGGACCGATCTGGAGACATTCTACGAAGAGGCGCAGCGCCTCACGGCTGCGCGACCGTTATGGGAGACCGTTTCCCTGATCAGGCCCGACGGCACCCAGGTTCTCAACATCCTGCGACCGTTGGGCGAGCCGCTCGGCCCGACGCCGGACCAGGAGAGCTTCGACGAGATCGTCCAAGGGGCCCAGTCGGCCATCGGCGGCATCGGACCCGTCGGGCCCTTGTCCGGTAAACGGCTGGTCTCCCTGCGCGTCCCGGTCAACAGGAACGGCGAGTTGCGTTACGTCCTGACCATCGGCCTCGTTCCGAGCCAGATCAGCGCCATCCTCCGGGATGCGGGCGCTCCGGCATCGTGGGTCGGCGTCATCGTCGATGCGCGGGGCAACGTCATTGCCCGCACGCTCGCGGAGAACACGGAGATCGGCCAGCCCGCGAGCATCTCGGTACGCGATGCGATCCGGCGCGGGTCCGAAGGATTCTATGGCGGCCGGACGCTGGAGGGTACGGAAGTCGAAACCGTCTATCGCAAGATGCCCGGCATAGGCGGGTGGTCGGTCCATTTCGGCATTCCCACGGAGGCTCTCAACACGCCGGTTCTGCGGTCTCTTGCGGCCCTCGTCGCCGGAGGCGTCACCAGTCTGGCTCTCGGTGGCGGGCTGGCTCTCCTCATCGCCCGTGACGTCGCCCAGCGCCGCCGGGAGGAGGAGGCCCGGAGCATGCTGGCCCTGAGCGTCTCCGAGGAGCGCGGCGCGGTGGCGGTGGAGGCCGCGGACCTGGGGACCCTGCGCTGGGATCCCGAGCGCCAGGAAGTGATGGGCTCCGAGCGGCTGCGCATGCTTCTCGACCTGCCCCCCTCCGTGGTCGAAGGTCCGGAGGCGGTTTGGTCCGTCGGACGCGTCCTCGCTGCCCTGCATCCGGAGGATCGAGTCCGCATGCAGGACGCAGTCACGCGCTGCCTCGAGGCGAACAGTCCCATCGATATCGAGGTTCGCGCCATTCGATCGGATGGGCGCTCCCACTGGGTTCGCTTCAACGGCCGCCGTCCGATGGACTCCTCAGGCGCCCCTCGGGTCGTTCATGGCGTCGTCTCGGACATCGAGCCTCAGAAGCGCGCCGAGGCCGAGCGCCTGCGCCTCCTGAGAAGCTTGGCCGAAGCGCAGGAAAACGAGCAGCGCCGCATCGCGCGCGAACTGCACGATCAGGTGGGCCAGACGGTAACGGGGCTTTCCCTCGGCCTGAAGAGTCTTGAGCGCGCGCTGGAGAGCGGCACGGTCACGAGCCCCACACGGGAGCAGTTGCGCTGGCTGCAGGGCCTTGCGAACGAAATCGGACGCGACATCCATCGCGCCGCCTCCGATCTGAGGCCGAGCGCCATCGACGATCTGGGGCTCCACAAGGCCCTGGCCGCCTATGTGGCCGAATGGGGCAAGGTTTCCCAGATCGACGTCGACCTGCAGACCATCGGCCACGTTCGCCGCTTGCCGGCTCCCATCGAAACGGCAACCTACAGGGTGGTTCAGGAGGCCCTGACGAACGTGCTCAAGCATGCCGAGGCACGAAGCGTCAGCATCGTTCTGGAGTACCGGGCAAGGCAATTGCGGGTGCTCGTCGAGGATGACGGCCGGGGCTTCGATCCGGACATGCTGGCGAACGACGGAGCTGGAACCCTGACCGAAACCGACGAGAAGAGGATGCACCTCGGCATCACGGGCATGCGGGAGCGGCTGGCCCTCCTCGGCGGAACCCTGACCCTGGAATCCTCGCCAGGCTCCGGAACCACCGTCTTCATCCAAGTGCCTGCCCCACCTCCCGGACCCTCGATATGAGCCCCATTCGCATCGCCCTCGCAGACGACCATCCCGTAGTCCTGGCCGGCGTGAAGGCCCTCCTGCAGGCGGCTCCCGATTTCGAAGTGGTCGGAGAAGCGGTCTCGGGCCGGGCTGCGCTGGACCTTTTCGTTGCGACCAAGCCGGACGTGGCGGTGATCGACATCTCCATGCCCGACATCAACGGCCTCGACCTGGCCGAGACGCTCGCGCAGGCCTGCCCGCAGGTAAAGCTCCTCGCCCTCACCGTCCACGAGGATCGGGCCTACGTGCAGCGTCTGCTCCAGGCCGGCGCCCGCGGCTATCTGCTCAAGCGTTCTGCCGCCGACGATCTCGCTCGCGCCATCCGCGCCATCGCATCGGGCGGAATTTACCTGGACCCTTCCGTCGCCGAGCGGGCGCTCGCGGATCCGACGAAACCGAACGGCCAGGAGGCCAATGCAACCTCCACCGAGGAGCTGAGCGCCCGTGAGGGAGACGTTCTCAAGCTGACGGCGCAGGGCTTCACCAACAAGGAAATCGCGCTGCGCCTGGAGATCAGCATCAAGACCGTCGAAACCTACAAGGCGCGCGCGGCTGCGAAGCTTGGCCTGCGCACCCGTGCGGAGATCGTCAGGTACGGCGTGGCTCAGGGCTGGCTCGAGGATATCGACCAACCCTGACGATACGTCATCATCCTGTACAGCTCCGCTCGGACGGTTCGCATACCTGTCAGGCATTTCCTGACATGGATGCGGTCTTGCCCGACTACGCACGATGCCATCGAACCTCCATCATAGACCTCAAGCAGAAGGGGAATCCGGGGCAATGCGATTCGTGTCGAACACGGGTCGCGCACGAAGTTGGAGGTTGCCAATGCCAACCAGGCCCAATCTCGGCCCAGGTTTCATTCTCTCGTCGCATTCCAGCCCCTCGCCGGTCCTCCTGCGGGATCAGCACAAATCCGACGCTCCGTTCCGGAACAGGCTCCTTCAGGCGCTGCCGCAGGATGTGGCCGACGGCCTGCGCCCCCGCCTGGAGCGCGTGGAGCTCAAGCGGCGCCAGATCCTCCACGAACGGCACATCCCCCTGACCCATGCCTATTTCCTGGAACAAGGTGCGGCGTCGCTGCTCCTGCGGGCGGGAGACGAGGGCGTGATGGAGGTCAGCACCCTCGGACGCTCCGATTTCGTCGGCGTACCTCTCGTCATGAACAGCCGCCGCACACCCTGCCGGTGCATGGTCCAGGCACCCGGCTCGGCCTTGCGGATCGAAGCCGACGACCTGGAGAATGCCCTTGCGGAGTTCCCGGCCCTGCACCGTCTCCTGCTCGGCTATGCGCAGGCCGCCATGACCGAAGCGGCGCAGCTCGCCGTGTGCAATTCCTGCCACAACCTGAAGCAGCGGCTTGCGCGGTCGCTCCTCGTCGCCAGCACCCGTCTGGGGGAGAACGAGCTCCCGCTGACGCACGAGATCTTGAGCCGCGCCCTTGGCGTTCGGCGGGCCAGCGTGACCATCGCCATGGGGCAGATGGAGGAGGCCGGCATCGTGAGCCGGGGGCGTGGGCGGGTCGAGATCCTGGACAGGCCGAAGCTCGAAGCCGAGGCCTGCGGCTGCCACCGGATCCTCTGCGGCGAATACAGGCGCCTCGTCTGCACCGGGGACGACGCGCAACGCAACCTGCCTTGGAGCTCCCCCTACGAAGCAACCTCATCGGTGTTCTAGCCAAGGATGCTGACATGTCGAACCTGCGCCTTGCCCTGATCGACGAAGGCCGCTGGAACGTGCGCGCCCCTGCCCCTGACCTTGACCCAAACGCCTATGAGGAGGCGCTCGACCGGGCGCTCCTGGCCCTCAGGGAGATCGAATGACGGTACGACTGGGAGAAGGCGGCCATCGAAGAAACACTCCATCCCCAGCCGTGGAAGGACTGGCGTCTGGAGCAGCTCTCCAAGCGCCGCAGGCGCGAACGGGAGCCGCTCGTTCAGCTGGTATGCTCCCTCCACCATCAGGCCACATGCCTGCAGATGGTATCGGGCCTGCCGCTCGCTGCCCGGGAGGCGCCCGGAGATCGCCCGGCGCCCGGCCATGGGAGGCAGGCCTCCTGAACGGCCCTTCGGCCGCCGGGAGCTTCGGCGCTCTTCCGGCACTCTTATTCAAGCCTCCTGTGCCCCATATCCCTTGGTCAGCGGCTCCCTCGAATTGTGTCGGCCTGTCATCGAACTGTCACGAGATCCTGCTCAGAGTGCGGAACCATAGCTGGCACCATCGGGGGAAATGGGCATGGACAACGAGGTCAAGCATCCTGGCGTGAAGAGCGTCGGTTGGGCTCTGGTCCAGGCCTCGCGGCTTCACCGGAGCCGCACGGGCGACAAACTCTCCGATCTGGGCCTCTTCGCCGGACAGGAACAAGTTCTTCAGGCCCTTGCGAATTCAGGCCCCATGACGATGGGCGAATTGGCCGCCATCCTGCGGGTGCGCCCCCCGACGGCCTCCAAGACGGTCTCGCGGCTCTCGGCCCTGAAGCTCGTCGAACGCCATACGGAACCGGGCGATGCCCGCATCGTCCGCGTGAAGCTAACGAAGGACGGCAAGCGCAAGGCGGCGTCCATCAATGCCCTTTGGGACGAGGTCGAGGCCGAGTTGCTGGACGGCTTCGACAACAAGGATCGCAAGCGCCTCAGGAAGCTCCTGCGCCGAGCCGCCAAGAACCTCGCCAAGGTGTCAGGGGCGGATCAGACCGGCTTCGACGGCGACGACGAACTGGAAGAGCTTCCCCCTGTCGAGGAGCCCCTGGCGGCAACCGCCTGAGGCGTGGTGGCCTCCCGAGCCCTGTCCAGGGCGCAGGAGGGCCGTGCGTCATGGACATTCGCCGTAACGGAGCCGTGCCGCTAGCATCCTGTGCATGGCAGACACGACGACACACCCGCTTCTGACCAGGAGCTCCCTGCGCCGGCAGCGGCTGATCGGCATCGCCCTCATGTGCGGGGCGCTGATCTGCTTCTCCTGCCTCGATGCGACGGCCAAATGGGTCAACCGCTCCGTCGATCCGCTCGTGACGGTCTGGGCCCGCTACATGTCGGCGTTCCTCCTGACGGCGGCTGTGCTCAATCCCTGGACCCAGCCGGGTCTCCTCAAGACGCGCCATCTCCCCCTGCAGCTCGTCCGCTCCACCCTGCTCTTCCTGTCGACCCTGTGCAATTTCGTCGCCCTGCAGTATCTGCAGCTCGTCGAGACCATGTCGATCATCTTCTCGACTCCCCTTCTCGTGGCGCTTCTGGCCGGTCCGATCCTGGGGGAATATGTCGGCGCCCGGCGGATGGCGGCGATCGGGGTCGGCTTCGTCGGCATTCTGGTCATCACGCGCCCCGGCCTCGGCGCCATGCACCCGGCCGTGCTGCTCTCCGTGGCCGGAGCGGTCGCCTATGCGTTCTACGGCATCACCACCCGCATGCTCGCCTCCCACGACTCGACTGCGACGACGACGTTCTATTCGGGCCTGGCCGGCATCGTCCTCATGACGCCGCTGCTGCCCTGGATCTGGACGACACCCCCCTCGCCCCTGACATGGCTTCTCCTGGCCCTGACAGGCGTCTTCGGCGGCCTGGGGCACTGGCTCCTGATCCTCGCCCACGCGCGTGCTCCGGCCGCGATCCTGTCGCCCTTCATCTACTCCCAGATCATCTGGATGCTGGCCCTGGGCTACATCCTGTTCGGGGACTGGCCCGATCCCTGGACCTTCGCGGGAGCCGGGATCGTCATCGCCTCCGGGCTCTACTTGCTCTATCGTGAGCGGGTAAGGCATCAGGAACCGGAGCGTTCGGCATGAATGACGCGCCCATCGGCACCCTTCCCGGCGTGGGGCCAGTGACCCAGGGCTGGCTGGAGGAGGCAGGCATCCGCACCGTTGCGGAGCTCCGGGCGGTCGGATCCGTCGATGCCTATCGGCGGCTCAAGTTCATGTTCCCGCGCCGCGTCAGCCTCAACGCCCTCTACGGGATCGAGGCCGCCCTGCGGGGCTGCCATTGGCTCGACCTGCCGCCTTCCGTGAAGTCCGCGCTTCAGCAGGAGGCGAGGACGATCGACGAAGCCCTTCTCAAGGGCGCAGCCTCCCGCTGCAGCCTCTAGACCAGACCGCGACCCCAGACAGGACAGGACGATGACGAAGACCGATATCTTGATGCCGGGACCGATGATGCCGAGCGTGATCGAGGCGCTCGACCGGGATTTCGTTCTGCACCGCCTGTGGGAGCAGAGCGATCGGGAGGCCTTCCTCCGCGAGGTCGGCCCGCG
The DNA here is from genome assembly GCF_020532555.1 of Microvirga lenta. Classification (GTDB taxonomy): domain Bacteria; phylum Pseudomonadota; class Alphaproteobacteria; order Rhizobiales; family Beijerinckiaceae; genus Microvirga; species Microvirga lenta. The sequence goes on from NZ_JAJBBR010000014.1 coordinate 137,332, forward strand.
GATCCGCGGGCTCGCGGCCAGCACGGTGGCGGGCCGCACGGATGGGACGCTGCTCGGCCACCTTCCCAATCTCGAGGTGATCGCGAGCTTCGGCGTCGGCTACGACAACGTGGACGTGGTGGAAGCGGCCAGGCGGGGCATCGTGGTGACCAACACGCCCGATGTGCTGAATGCGGAGGTCGCCGACCTGACGATCGGCCTCCTGATCGCGACGCTGAGGCAGATCCCCCAGGCCGACCGCTACCTTCGCGCGGGCCAATGGCTCAAGGCTCCATTCCCTCTGTCGCCGACCCTGCGGGAGCGGAAGGTCGGCATCATCGGCTTGGGACGCATCGGCAAGGCCATCGCCCGGCGGCTCGAAGGCTTCGACGTCAGCATCGCCTATCATGGCCGGACACGGCAGGAGGGCGTCGCCTATGCCTATCATCCGACCCTGAAGGGAATGGCCGAGGCCTGCGACGTGCTGATCGCCATCACCCCTGGCGGCGCCTCGACGAAGCACCTCATCAATGCGGAGATCCTGAAGGCGCTGGGCCCCAACGGCGTGCTGATCAACGTGGCCCGCGGCAGCGTCGTGGACGAGCGGGCCCTGATCGAGGCGCTGCGCAGCAAGACGATCCTGGCCGCCGGCCTCGACGTGTTCGAGGACGAGCCGCGCGTTCCCCAGGAGCTGATCGACATGGAGAACGTGGTTCTTCTTCCCCACGTCGCCTCCGCCTCCGTGCATACGCGACGCGCCATGGGGCAGCTCGTGGTCGACAATCTGATCTCGTGGTTCGAAGGCAAGGGACCGCTCACGCCTGTGCCGGAGACGCCCTGGTCCGCCGTGGAACTCCCGGCAGCGGCCGGCTGAGCGCTCAGGCCCTCAGCTTTTTCAGAAGGGTCTCGCGCGGGGCGACCCCATAGGCGCGCTTATAGAGCCTCGAGAACTCGCCCATATGGTTGAAGCCGTTTCCGACGGCGATTTCAGCCATCGATGCGAGGGCCGGATCCGCCTTCAGCAAGGCCAGATGGGCATGCTGGAGACGGACCGCACGCAGAAAAGCCATGGGCGACATCTGGCGGAAGTCTTGGAAGCCGTTCTGCAGGCTCCTGGCGCTCACGCCCGCCTCGGCCGCGATGTCGGCCAGGGAGAGCGGCTCCGAAAAATGCGTCTCGATATAGGCCTCCGCCCGCCTCACGTGATGCGGTGCTGCGGCCCTCTGAGGCTGATGGAGCAGCCGCGAATAAGTGTGGGTGTGGGTGAGGAGAAATCCGGTCAGCACCGTCTGCTCCAGCTCCAGGCGGGCTGCTGGAATCTGCCGGACGAAGGAGTGCGGATTGCTTATTTCGCCCGCGGCGTATTGCACGAGGCGCAGCCAGCTCCGCCCCAACCCGTCGTCGAGACGAAGCTCGGGCTCGAATTCGATGGGCTCGCCGATGTCGCATCCGATCAGCTTCGCGCCGATCTCTGCGATCCTGTGACGGCTCATGACCATGCCGAGGCCTACGCATTCCTCGCCGAAGAGCAGGGCCTTGGGCGGGCCTGACGAAAAGGTCAGACCGCGCGAACCGTCATTCGTGTAGCGTCGGCCCTTCCACAGCAGGTCGCAGCTCCCCTTCGATATCATGGAGAAGCCGATCCGGTCATCGGCCTCCTCGGCATCGAGCTCGATCGTGAGGGGGCGTCCGAAACTCATGCTGAAGATGCAGAGCTCCTTCCACCCGTTGAACGCGAAGGCACAGTCGAAATCCGAGCCGCGATGCAAGGGGGTCAGCTTGTGGCCGATTATGGCTTTGCTGACGACCTCCTCGAACTCGTCGAGCCTGGGTGTCCTGAAGGCGCAGTCGTCCACGAGAGCACTCTCGGGCTTGAATCCATTCAGGCGATGGTGTGCTGCCATGGATGCTGCCTCTCGGCTTTAGCGGATGCGGTGCAGAGTCTGCCTCGGCGTCTCGCCGAACGTTCGCTTGTAGAGGGTCGCGAACTCGCCCAAATGGCCGAAACCGCAACTGACGGCGATGTCCGTCACGGTAGCGAATGCCGGGGCTGCTTTCAGGAGCGCCCGGTGAGCGTGCTGGAGACGCATCTGGCGGAGGAAAGCCATCGGCGTCGTGTGGCGGAAGTTCTGAAATCCGTTCTGGAGGCTCCGCGCACTTACGCCAGCTTGAGCGGCGATCTCGGCAAGCGACAGAGGTTCGGAGAAATGCGCCTCGATATAGGCCTCCGCCCGCCTCACGTAGTACGGGACAGCAGGAGATTGCGGGCGGAGAAGCTCGTTCGAGTAATTGTGGGAATGCGCGAGCAGAAATCCCGTCACCACCATCTGCTCCAGCTGCTGACGCGCGGCCGGCAGGCGTCTTGCGAGAGACATGGGATCCCTGAGCTCGCCGGTCGTATACTGCACGAGCCGCAGCCAGCTCTGCCCAGCCGCGTCGTCGAGGCGAAACTGAGTCTCGAACTCCACTTGCCCGTCGATCTCATGGCCCAGGAGCTTCGAGCAGTACTCCGCGATCCGGTGCCGGCTCATCATGACGCCCGAACCATGGCAGTCTTCGCTGAAGCGCAGGATCCGCGGGGGGCCGGAGGTGAAGACGACGCCCATCTGCCCCACGTTTTGATATTCGCGGCCCCGCAGAAGCAACTGGCCGCTGCCTTCCGTGTTCATCGCGAAGCCGATCCGGTCATCCGAATCCTCCGGCGCGAGCTCCGCCTCCAGTTTGCAGCCGAAGCGAACATGAAAGACGCTCAGGTCGCTCCAGCCGTTGAACCCGAACTCGCCGTCGACGGTCACACCTCGGGAATAGGGGCTGAGCCTGTGCTCGGTCACGGTGTTTTTCAGAACATGCTCGAACTCGTCGAGCCGAGCCGTTCTGAAATTGTATTCGGCGATCAAGCTGCTCTCGGGAGACGAGGCGTCTCCGCCGCCATTCGAATGTCTAGATCCGGCCATGGCCGACATCCCTTGGACCGGGGCCCGCCGCCCGATTGCCGCTCCTGTGCAGGGTGCGCTTCGGTATTCTGCCGAAAGCGCTCCCATGAAGAGCGGCGATCCTCGCCAAACCGAGCTCCGCTTCCCGACGTGTTCCACGCACTGGCAGAAGACGCATCGACGGGATGGGGTCGGGACTGCCCTCGAAACGAGCACCGCGAAATGCCGGAGAGAACCCCTTGATAGTTATCATATAACTTAGGGTTTCTTCAGGAATGGTCTGCGGAGACGTCTCTAGGTTGCATTTAGAAAAACCGGTAATCTGAGATGGTAATAACGGAGTGAAACTACTATCACCGCGACTCGAATACTGACCTCTCGCCATATCGGCCGCCTTCTCAGCTACGTTACGACGTAGAGACGCTACTATTCTTACGCTTTTCCGACAAGACGTGCGGCTTTCCGATTTCTTCCAGCAAGCAATCCTGTCAAATTTTTTCTCACAGCAGCAAGCAACCAACGCTCACCGCTGAGAAATACCGGCACAAGAAAGAGAAATAATTTTGTTCGGAGGCAGAGATGAAACCAGCGACCGCATCAAGAGAAAAGAATCGCCTCTCTAACTTTCTTCAGCGATATTTCTATAACCATTCAATTTTTAAGATAATACGTCACCATATCGCGCCTTTAGCGCAGGAAATAAAATCGAAATTCATTTTGTTGCGTGGAGTGATCTTCTACTTGCTAGGAGCCAATAAGAATGCTGTTGCTGACTTCAGCAAGGTTTTGCGCCTCGATTGGCGCAACGAGTGGGTGGTCATATGGATCGATAGGGCAGAACGAGCCCATAGGATCACCCTCCGTCGACAGGCCTCTCAGGCCGAGGGTGAGGAGAATGGAATGATCCGCCCACTCTCGGTCTGGGACAGGCCGACCCGGCACCAATTCGCATTCGCGAGGATATAAGAACAACGTCCCGGTGCGGGCCACTCAACTTCCTGGGCGGAGCCTTCCGAGGGAGGCTCCGCCCTCTTCTCAAAGGGCAAATCCGCCGTCGACGAGGTGAACCTGCCCGGTCGTGTAGCTGGATTCATCCGAGGCCAGGTAGACGGCGAGCCAGGCCACCTCCTCCGCCGTGCCGAGACGCCCCATGGGTTGGCGATCGATGAAAGCCTGTCGCACGGCATCGAGGCCCTGGCCTGAACTCTCCGCCTGGGCCTGAATCCGCTCATCGAGGGAGGGCGACTGGATGGTGCCGGGGCAGATGGCATTGGCACGGACGCCGCGGCGGATGAAATCCGCCGCGACCGCCTTGGTGAGCCCGATGACCGCCGCCTTCGTGGCGCCATAGACATAGCGGTTCGGAATGCCCCGCACGGAGGAAGCGCCGGACGCGATGTTGACGATCGAGCCCCCTCCCCTGTCCAGCATCCCCGGCAGCGCCGCCTTGATCGTCCGGTGCATGGATTTCACGTTAAGGTCGAACGAAAAATCCCAGTCCCGGTCCGAGCAATCGAGGACCGTGCCGTGATGCACGAAGCCCGCCGCGTTGACGAGGATGTCGAGAGGCCCGGTCTCGGCCAGGAGCCTTCCCACGTCCTGATCCGAGAGGACATCGAGCCTGCGATGCTCCGCCCCGGCAAGACCTTCGAGCTTCTCGGGGTTGAGGTCGGTCGCCCAGACCCTTGCGCCCTCGCGCACGAATGCCTCGGCGATGGCCCGGCCGATGCCTTGCCCGGCGGCGGTGATAAGGGCCGTCTTGCCTTGTAGCCGGTCAGCCATGATGCTCCTCGCGCTGAAATCCTGCCGGATGTTTAGTGGTTGTCCCGCGGCACGCCGAAGGTCTGGGCGATGCTCTGGAACTTCACGGCGGGCCGCAAGGTCATTCCCTCGGAGAGCTGATCGACCATGGCCCGCTGGATCTCCTGCCAGGGCGTCTGGCTCGCCGGATAGGGAAAGCCGCCGCGTGCATTCAGATCGGCCCGCCGCCGCTGCAGTTCCTCGTCCGTGATCATGATATCGGCGCGGCGTTTGTTCAGGTCGATGCGCACGCGGTCTCCGGTCTGCAACAAGGCCAGTCCGCCGCCTACGGCGGCCTCCGGCGAGGCATTGAGGATCGAAGGCGTCGCGGAGGTGCCCGATTGCCGCCCGTCGCCGATGCAGGGCAAGGACAGCACACCTTTCTTGATGAGGGCTGCCGGCGGCTGCATGTTGACCACCTCGGCCGCTCCCGGATAACCGACGGGTCCGGCTCCCCGCATGATGAGCAGCGTGTTCTCGTCGATCTCGAGGGACGGATCGTCGATCCGATGGTGATAATCCTCGGGCCCCTCGAACACCACGACACGCCCCTCGAAGGCATTCGGATCCTCGGGATTGGAAAGGTATCTCTCGCGGAACTCCTCGCTGATCACGCTCGTCTTCATGATCGCCGAATCGAACAGGTTGCCCTTGAGGTTCAGGAAGCCTGCCTTTTCCTTCAGCGGATTGTCGTAGGAACGGATCACATCCCGATCCCAGGTGTGCTTGCCCCTGCAGTTCTCGCCGATGGTCTGGCCCGTGCAGGTGAGCGCATCCTCGTGGATCTTGCCGGCGCCGATGAGCTCCGCCAGGACCGCCGGCAGACCGCCGGCCCGGAAGTATTCCTCGCCAAGATATTCTCCGGCCGGCTGCACGTTCACGAGCAGCGGGATCTCGAAGCCGATGCGCTCCCAATCGTCACAGTCGAGCGGCACGCCGATGTGCTTGGCGATGGCATTGATGTGGATGGGAGCGTTGGTGGAGCCGCCGATGGCCGCATTCGCCACGATGGCGTTCTCGAAGGCCTCCCGAGTCAGGATGTCGGAGGGTTTCAGGTCCTCCCACACCATGTCGACGATGCGCCTTCCCGTTTCGTAGGCCGCCTGCCCGCGCTCGCGGTAGGGAGCGGGAATCGCGGCCGAGCCCGGCAGCGCCATCCCCAGCGCCTCGGCGAGCGCATTCATGGTGGAGGCGGTGCCCATGGTGTTGCAATGGCCGACAGAGGGAGCGGAGGAGCCGACGATATCCATGAACTGCTGGTAGTCGATATCGCCCGCCGCGTGGCGTTCGCGGGCCTTCCAGACGACGGTGCCGGATCCTGTCCGCTCCCCGTGGTGCCATCCGTTGAGCATGGGCCCGACATTCAGGGAAATGGCGGGGATGTTCACCGTGGCCGCGGCCATGATGCAGGCCGGCATGGTCTTGTCGCACCCGGTCAGCAGCACGACCCCGTCGAGCGGATAGCCGTAGAGCACCTCGACGAGAGACAGGTAGGCGAGGTTGCGGTCCAGGCAGGCTGTCGGACGCTTGCCCGTTTCCTGGATCGGATGGCATGGGAACTCGAAGGCGACTCCGCCGGCTGCCGTGATGCCGTCCCGGACCCGCTTGGCGAGATCGAGGTGATGACGGTTGCACGGCGACAGATCGGAGCCGGTCTGGGCGATTCCGATGATCGGCTTCTTGCCCTGGAGCTCCTTCCCCGTCAGGCCGAAATTCAGGTAGCGCTCCAGATAGAGCGCCGTCATTCCCGGGTTGTCGGGATTGTCGAACCACAGGCGGGAACGGAGCTGTTCGGGCGTGCGACGGTGAGGCCTGTCAGCCATTCTTCGGTCCTTTTCACTGCCGATTGATGCGCATGCCGTGATTTGACCCCTTGCCGCGACGGAAATCAACCGTCCGCGAGAAGGCGGCGCGGACAGAATGTCGAGCTGGCGGAATTCGGAGGCCGGCGCATCGAGGCCCGCGACGCCCGGGCATAGGGCCTGTGCGGAAAAACCCGGGTATCTCTAGCGCATGCTGCTGGCGGTATCGTCGATCTGCGCCCTCAATGCCTGGTCGAGATCCAGAGCCTCGGCCAGCTGATGCAGGAACTCGCGCTCCTGAATCGTGTCGGGATCGATCGCAATCCGCGCCGCGGCATAGACCTGCGCGGCCTTCTCCGGGTCATCGACCGTGGCGGCAAGCTCTTCCACATCCGCAGGCGAGGTCATTTCGCTCTCGAGCCAGCGGGTCGCCTGCGGGTCGATTCCCGCTTCCGTCAGGCCCTTGACGATGCGCCCGCGCTCGGTTTCGTCGATCTGGCCGTCCGCCGAAGCGGCCGCAACCATGGTGCGCAGGAAGAGAAGGGCATCGTCCTCCGTCTGCGACACGGGATGGAAGCGCGAGGTTTCCGGCAGTTCCAGGGTGTCCTGCGGTGCGGATATCTCGGCTGCCGTCGATCCGGCCGACGCCCCCTCGGGCGTCGTCTGCGCCCCTTGGCCGGCCTGCCGGCTCTGATAGGCCCGATAAGCAAGCCCGCCGATCAGCGCCAAGCCGCCGAGCTTGGCCAGATTGCCGGTCAACCCGCTCTTCCGGCCCCTCGTGAACATGAGGCCCGCCAAGCCCACGATGGCGGCCTGCGTGAGCTCTGGATTCTGAGCCGCAACGTCCTTGGCCTTCTGCAGCAGCTGATCCGGGGACTGTCCGGTGACGGTCTCGACCTGTCTTCCGAGCCCGGCGAGGCCACCCTGCCCTCCCTGGTGCTGACCGGGACGGCTCAATGCCCCGACGACGGCATCCAGAAGTTTCCTGTAATCGACCATGGGGCCCTCCTCGGTTGGTCCTCAAGCTGAGCTAAGTACACAACGGAGGCGCCCAGGAATGGTTCAGCCTGCCGTGCGCAGAGCCGCAGCCTCGGAGGCGAGGCGTCGGATCGTGGCAAAGTCGGACGCCTTGAGGGCATCGGCAGGGGTCACCCATGTGCCGCCGACACAGGCCACGTTGGGGAGCTTCAGATAGGATGCGGCATTCGCCTGATCGATGCCGCCGGTCGGGCAGAAGGCAATTCCAGGGAGCGGTCCCTGTACCGACGTCAGCCAGGCGGCTCCGCCGGATGCAGCAGCGGGAAAGAACTTCAGCCGGTCGAACCCGAGGCTGGCGAGGGTCATCGCCTCCGAAACTGTCGAGCAGCCTGGCATCACCGGGATAGGAGCCTGCCGCAGCTGTTCGGCGAGCAGCAGTGGCGTTCCTGGGGTGACGATGAACTTGGCTCCCGCATCGACGACCTCACTGATCTGACTCGCGTGCAGAATGGTTCCTGCGGCCACGACGGCTTCCGGCACGGCTTTGGCGATGGCACTGATTGCGTCAAGCGCCGCAGGCGTTCTCAGGGTGATCTCGATGACGGGAAGGCCGGCCTGCAGGAGTGTCTGCGCCAGGTCGATGCTGGCCCGGGCGTCCTCGATCGTCACCACGGGGATCACGGGCGCGAGGCGGATATAGTCGTCGATGGAGGAATTGTTCGTCGCCACCGTGCACCTCTTTGCTTGCGATGGAGACAAGGGAGACGAGCCACGTCTGTTTGTCCAGCCTTGATTGAGCCGCTCGTTCGGTTGTGGTTGACAGGGGTGTTGGTTTTCAGCCTCTGGCGCGCAAGCAGCGTCTGTTGCGGGATGCGCGCCAGCGTTTTCACGACCGTCTTCTGTGTGCGGCGTCGGTTGTGGGCC